>NZ_JADGIK010000001.1 GCF_015234135.1 Faecalibacter rhinopitheci
TATCCCACAATAGTTGATTTTTTCATTCATTTGTTCTATATTTAATTTTTATAGGAGAGAACTAATCTTGCAATGAAACCTACTATCCTAGCACGAACTTTTTGTTCAAATAAACTGTACGGTTTTTAGCAAGAAATGAGCAGGGATTATCATGTTAGTGAAGCTTTATGCTTAATAGTATTTACGATCTTAATCTGCTCATTTAGTTCTTTCTTTTTTTATTTGCTATATATCTTAAATATAATCAATTACAAACATAGGATTGTATTTGCAAAAAACGGGCTGAAAGTAAACTTTCATCCCATCTTTTTCCGCTCGCAAAATTGCTTTTCTAAAAACTTTAATCTAATTTAGTTTTAGCCAAGCAATTTGCTTGAACGGACGAACTTGACCTTCGTTCAATTTCCTTCTCGTTATCCATAATTTTAAAATGATTGCATAGTGAAGAAACTTCTTAGTTTTATAATATTATTTTTAAGTATCAATCTCTATCCTCAAGAGATTGAAAATAGCAATATTGATTCTTTAAAAATTTTTCAAGATTTATATTGGTTAAAACCTATTAACCATTATGGCTGGGTAACAGATTATGAAAAATTTTACTCAAAAAAAGAAATAAAAAATCTAAATACTTTGATAACTAAATTTGAGAAACAAACTTCAAATGAAATTGCTATAATAACGTTAGATTCATTAAGAGTTACGGAAGAAAATTTTGATGCTTTATCACTTCGAGTTGCAAATGAGTGGGGAATTGGAAAACCTGAAAAAAAAATGGAATTTTAATTACTATTTCCAAAAATTTTAGAAAAATATGAATTCAAAATGGGATCGGAATAGAAGAGATTTTGAGTGACTTTGAAACTAAACAAATTATAGAAAATCAATTTATTCCTTATTTTAAAAATGATGATTATTACAAAGGTACCTATAATGGTATCTTAGAAATAATAGAAAAATTAAAATAAAACTACAGATAACATCGCATTGGCGAAATAGAGGGTTAAGGCTAAAATTTGAAAATTCACTTTTTTTAATCCAATAATTATCCAACAAATCAACAAATCAAAATTTTGACTATTTTTATACTAACATTGCATTAGCAACTTGAAACTGTATTAAAATGATGGAGTATAAAATAGATGATGTAAATAAAAACGAATACAAAGAAGTAGTTGACGTTTGGGAAGCTTCAGTTCGAGCAACTCATCATTTTTTGAAAGAAGAAGATATTTTGTATTTTAAACCTCTAATTCTCAATACATATCTAGACGCTGTGGAATTAAAATGTGCAAGAGCACAAGATAATAAAATTGTAGGTTTTCTTGGTGTAGCAGAACAAAATTTAGAAATGTTATTTATGCATCCTGAATCTAGAGGCAAAGGAATTGGTAAAGCTTTATTAAATTATTCAATTGCCAAAATGAATTTTATTAAAGTTGACGTGAATGAACAAAATGAACAAGCAGTTGGTTTTTATGAAAAATATGGATTTGAAATATCAAGTTGTTCAGAAATGGATTCAACAGGAAAACCTTATCCAATTTTACATATGGAATTAAAAATACAACACCCATTAGTGTAGGTAACTATTGAACAACTACAAAATCAACAAAATAATAAATATATAGCCTCATAAAAGTATTATAAACGTTGATAATATAACAAGAATGAGGTATTAAAAATAGAAAAAGCAGCTTATGAACCTGCTTAATTTATTATCTAAAAAAAATTAATGAGAAAGCCATTTTAAAAGACCTTCAGGCCCTCCAATTATTAATATAAATCCCATTATTATAATTAATACAATTCCAACGATTAAACATCCTCCAAAACTATCATTTTCATTCCAGTTTCCACTATCTTTTAATTCTTGTATTTGACGCTGAGTTTCTTCTCTTCTTCGTTTTCTAGAGTAAGGACTATTTGAATATGGATTTCGAGGTTTATAAGGTTTAGTCATTTTTAAAATTTATTTGTGAGAAATAGAAATAGTTTTCATTAAAAATATTTTAAAACTAATTATACTTTTACATGATTCCTTACGGAAAACCTTATTGTTAATTAAAATTAAATAGCTAATAGTAAGTACTTAAGTTAATGACATAATTTTTTTTTATACTCTATGTTAGTATATTTGAATCTTACCTCTAATCTATCTACCTTAAAATTTCAACTATGAAAAAAATTTTAATTATTATTCCTATAATTTTAATTTCTTGCTTAAAAAAAAATTCTACTGAGGATAGAAATTTATTAAAAAATGAAATTAGACAGGAGATTCTCGATAGTATAAAAAAGAATGATTTACTAAAATCTACAAAACATACTTTCAATTTAAAAAAAGGAAAAAAAGTAATTGTTTATGATAATAATACTTGGGAATATTCGACTAATAATAACATTAATAAATTAAATACAAAAAAGGTCAAATCAGAAAGATCAAATAGTAACATAGCAGTAAACTCTTTCACGTCAAATAAAAATCCTAAAAGAAAAAATAAGAAAAAATCTGTTTCTAATTCTTCTTCATATTCTTCAGGTACTTGTGGATATCCTACTAAATCTGGAGGAAGATGCAGAAGAACTGTTAAAAGTGGTGGATCATGTTGGCAACATGGCTAAAATAATTCATCTATAAGAATAAGATAACATTAAACCTCGTTTAAGTCTTTTTAAGCTGTGATTACTTATAAAGAAATGAGGTATTAAAAATAGAAAAAGTAGCTTAGGAACCTGCTTTTATTTTATTTCCCTTTTTAATTCTTCAATCGAATCAAATTATTGTAAGTAAAACATTTCTGATTTTAATGTTCCAAAGAAATTCTCGATAATCGCATTATCTAAGCATTTTTTTTTACGAGATATGCTTTGAATGATTCCTTTTTTCTTTAATTGTGTTTGATATTGTTTCATTTGGTATTGCCATCCTTGATCAGAATGGAATATTAAATCTTTCGTATTTTGGGGTTGTATTAAAAGCCTTTTTAAGCATTTGAATTACTTGATCAAATATTGGTCTTTCGATTAATTCGTAACTGATAATATCCTGATTGTAAAGATCCATTACAGGTGATAAATACAATTTTGAATTAAACCAGATGAGCCATAAGCTTTATAATCGTTATGCCTTTTATTGAGCAAAATATCTGAAAAAGCAAATTCTTGTGCAACTGAATATATGGATTGATGTGATTTTATTACTAATTCGATACATTTTAATTTAAATGATGCGTCATATTTTATTTTTTTTGTCATAAAAAAATGCCCCAGAAAGTGTCTAACTTTTTGGGGCATGTCTAATATGTTGCTTTTTTATTATACTTTTTTTTAAAAAAAAAATTATTTAGCAGTTCCTTTAATTCGAAAGATTTTTCGAGAAGCTTTTACATCATTAGATGTAATAGTTACCGATTTATTAAATGCACCTGCTACAGATCCTACACTATAATTTAATAAAATATCTGCAGATCCTCCAGGAGCAATAGGAGTTTTTGGGAATTCTGGAACTGTACATCCACAAGATCCTACTACAGTTTTAATGATTAATGGTTCTGTACCAACATTTGTAACCTTAACAGTTTTTTGAATGTTAGCATTTAATTTTAATTCACCAAATTCAACTGATTCAGTTTCTAATTTAAGTTCTTGTGCAAACAAAGAAGTCATTCCCATTGCAAAAGCACCTAATAACATTATTTTTTTCATAATTGAGTCTAAATTATACTATCAAATTTATAAAAACATTTTTAGATAAAATACTTTAATATATTAAAAATATCATTTATTTCCATTTTATATTTTAAAAATTGATATGTTGATTATATTTATTTCGTTGTTATTTTATTGAAATTGATCAAACAAATTTTTTATTATTTCTTTATAAGTCCAATATTTATACCATTAAATATTGTGTGTGAAATAATCCTATTCTCAGTTGATATAAAAACTTTACTTATTCTGTTATTGCTTTTAATGATAAATACTTTTAAATTTATCCAAAAATTAATTTTACCAAATGAAAATCATCTTTTCTACTTTACTATTTACTATAACTATATGTGCTTTTTCGCAAGTTAATAATAAAGATTTAATTGCTGACTTATCAGCGCAAACGGGTAGATCATTATATCTAAGGCCAAATGAAACAGATCCTATAATCTCTAAATATTACTTAAATACAGAATTTAAAAAAGCATATGTAGAAGGATTTGAGAAAGGTAATGAATATAGATATAATGGATTTACAGATAACTTCGAATTTATTGAAAATGGCGAACTTTTAAACCTTGTTAAAAATTCATCAATTAGATTAAAGTTTAATCACAATGAATCTGTTTATCAATATTTACATTTTTTTGATACAAAAGGGAATAGTCAAGAAAGATTCTTAGAAATAGTAATTGATGGTACTCCTAAATATTCTTTGTATAAATCTTTTGAAGTAACCGAGTCTGCAAATGATAACATTAACGGTTATAAGTCTACTGAAGAAAAGAAAATTAATATTACCAAAGAATTTTTAATCGGGATAAATGGAACAATTCATACGATTCCTCGTTCAACAAAAAAATTAAATCAGATACTAAGTATAAATGTAGAGGAAATTATAAAATCAAATAAATTAAATTTAAAGAAGCAAGAAGATCTCGTTAAATTGATTGAAATATTGAATAAATAATACATTTCAGAACTAATTATATTGGGCAGATTGATTAAATTTGCCCAAATTTGTTTTTAAGAATAAATACACAATGGAAATCGCATCGAAATATACGCCGACAGAGGTTGAAGGAAAATGGTACCAGTACTGGATGGAGAAAAAATATTTTAAATCTACACCAGACGAAAGAAAAGCTTACACAATTGTAATTCCACCACCAAACGTCACAGGTGTCTTACATATGGGACACATGTTAAACAATACGATTCAAGACGTTTTAATTCGTCGTGCGCGTATGCGTGGATTCAACGCATGTTGGGTTCCTGGAACTGACCATGCTTCAATTGCAACTGAGGCGAAAGTCGTTGCGAAATTAAAAGAAGAAGGTGTTTCTAAATTTGACATCGGACGTGAAAAATTCTTAGATCACGCTTGGGATTGGACGCACAAACACGGTGGAATCATCTTAGATCAATTAAAGAAATTAGGAGCTTCTTGTGATTGGGATCGTACAAAATTCACGATGGATCCAGATTTATCTGAGTCTGTTCAACGTGTGTTTATCGATTTATACAACAAAGGATTAATTTACCGTGGTTACCGTATGGTGAACTGGGATCCAGAAGCAAAAACAAATATCTCTGACGAAGAGGTGGTTTACAAAGAGAAAAACGGAAAATTATACCACTTAAAATACCAAGTCGTAGGTTCTGATAAATATATCGTTGTGGCAACAACTCGTCCAGAAACTATTTTTGGAGATACTGCTGTATGTATCAATCCAAACGATGAGCGTTACGAATGGTTAAAAGGACAAAAAGTAATTGTTCCTTTAGTTGGTCGTGAGGTAAACATCATCCAAGATGAGTATGTGGATTTAGAATTCGGTACTGGATGTTTAAAAGTAACGCCAGCTCACGATACAAATGACTACGAATTAGGAAAGAAACACAACTTAGAGTTCATCGATATCTTTACGGATGATGCGAAATTAAACGATTATGGAATGCATTATGCCGGAATGGATCGTTTCAAAGCACGTAAAGAAGTTGAGAAAGAATTAGAAGAAAAAGGTTTACTTGAAAAAGTAGAAGATTATAAAAATAATGTAGGGACTTCTGAAAGAACTGGAGCGGTTATCGAGCCTAAAATCTCGAACCAATGGTTCTTAAAAATGACAGATTTAGCTAAACCTGCATTAGATAATGTAATGAACGATACGATTAAATTTCACCCAGCGAAATTTAAAAATACGTACCGTAACTGGATGGAAAATGTAACGGATTGGAACATTTCTCGTCAATTATGGTGGGGACACCAAATTCCTGCATTCTTCTACGGTGATGGAAACGAAGATTTCGTTGTTGCATTAACGAAAGAAGAAGCGTTACCATTAGCACAAGAAAAAACAGGAAATGCTGCATTAACAATCGAAGATTTACGTCAAGATGAAGATGCGTTAGATACGTGGTTCTCTTCTTGGTTATGGCCAATTTCAGTTTTCAATGGAATCAACGAACCAGAAAACGAAGAAATCAATTATTACTATCCAACTCAAGATTTAGTAACTGGTCCAGATATTATTTTCTTCTGGGTGGCACGTATGATTGTGGCTGGATACGAGTACCGCAACGAATTACCTTTTGAAAATGTATATTTCACAGGTATCGTTCGTGACAAACAAGGTCGTAAAATGTCGAAATCTTTAGGGAATTCGCCCGATCCAATCGAATTAATGAACGAGTACGGAGCAGATGCAACACGTATGGGGATGTTATTAACTGCGCCTGCAGGAAACGACTTGCCATTTGATATCGATTTATGTTTACAAGGACGTAATTTCGCGAATAAAATTTGGAATGCTTTCCGCTTAATCAAAGGTTTTGAAATTAACGAAGAATTAGAGCAAACTTCGGCACAAGCAAAAGCGGTAAACTGGTTCGAGAATAAATTCCAACAAGCATTAGCGGATATCGAGCACAACTACGATCAATACCGTTTATCAGATTCGTTAATGGCGATCTATAAATTAATTTGGGACGATTTCTGTTCTTGGTACTTAGAAGCAATTAAACCATCATTTGGTGAGCCAATCGATCGTAAAACATTTGATGCGACAATTGGTTTCTTAGAAAATGTATTAAAAGTGTTACATCCATTTATGCCTTTCTTAACAGAGGAAATTTGGCACTTAATCGCAGATCGTACAGAAGATGAGGCCTTAATTATTTCGAAATATCCTGAAGTTACTTCTTTCGACGAAACGATTATTAAAGCGTTCGAAAATACAAAAGAAGCGACTACTGCTATTCGTGGTCTACGTTCAGAAAAAGGAATGTCTCCAAAAGAAGCTTTAGAAGTTTTTGCAGATGCACAAGCTGCGAATGAAATCTATGTAGATGTATTCTCTAAATTAGGTAACGTTTCGAACTTCAATACAGGAGATAAGCCAGAAAAAGGTTTTGGATTCCGTGTTGGTACGTTAGAGTTTATGATTCCAATGTCTGATAATATCGATATTAAAGCAGAACGCGAAAAATTACAAAAAGAGTTAGAATACAACCAAGGTTTCTTAAACTCAGTGCGTAAAAAATTATCTAACGAGAGATTCGTTGCTGGTGCGCCAGAGCAGGTAATTAATGCAGAACGCAAGAAAGAAGCTGATGCTTTAGAGAAGATTACTCAAATCGAAGAGCAATTAGCAGCTTTATAAAAGTAACGAAATTTATTCTTAAATATAGATTAGCCACTCCAAAAGGAGTGGCTTTTTTTATAATCATTTATTTAAGTGAGAAAATTCGAATTTATGAAGTAAAATTTATTTGTTAAATAGTATAAAGCATTTTGTATTTTCTACCTTTGCGGTCTTCTATCTAAAAGAAATTATGCAATATTTAGAACTTATTTTAATCGGAATTTTTACAGCAATTATAGGATCAGCCATACCGGGTTTATTAAATATGACAGTTGTGAAAATTGGAAAAAGTGAAGGTTCTAAAAGTGCTTATACGTTTATGGCTGGAACAGCTGTAACGATTGCTTTGCAAGTATATATAGCTATTTTTTTGGCGAAATTCATTAATTTTAATGAAGAAGTAACCAAAATTTTTCGTGAAGTTGGTCTAGTTGTTTTTGTTTTAATTACAGTCTATTTTTTATTTTTTGCAAAGAAACAAGATCAAAAGAAAAAGAAGAAAAAGGAATCTCAAGTAGGAGAGTATCAGCAAAAAAATAAATTTGTGTATGGGCTTTTATTATCTGCAATTAATGTATTTCCAGTTCCATTTTATGTATTTCTAAGTGCGACTTTAAAGTCGTATAATATCTCCGTATTTAACCAACCCAATAGTTCTGTTTTCGCTTTTGGAGTGGTGGTTGGATCGATGATTATATTCGGATCTTATTTAAAATTCTTTAAATCAAAATCAGAAGAAAATTCATTTATCTTAAAAAATATCAATTATGTAATTGGTGGTGTTACTAGTGTTGTATCTCTATTAACGATTTATCAGTTGATAAAATAAGTTAATTTAAATTAGCTTTTGGATGCGCATATTTTACTAAATATTGCATTACATCATCACATTCTTTTCCTTGGATAATAAATCCTAAAACATCTTCTATCAATTCATTAATAACCTGTGGATTAAATTCATATTTTTTAGCGATTTCTTTACAAAATGCGATTTCATCTTCATGAATATTGAAGTCTGAAACCATTAATAAAACCATATCATATAATGCCGCTAAACGATCTGTAAAAGTTTCAGGTAAACTGAATGGTATCTCATCTGTATGATTCACAATGTAATTAATGTCTTTATAATTTAAACCATGATGTTTAGCTATTTGTGTAATAATTGAAATTTCTTTCTCATCCAAACTCTCGTCTTTTTTACCTAATAGAAATAAGTGTTTTATATGATTTAATTTATCAATTAATCTTAAATTACTTAAAGGCATATCATTCTTTTTAGCTTGTTTCGTATTTGATAACGTAATAAAATTAATTATATTTAACCAAATCACAGCAAATGTTAAGAAATGAATTCCAAATTATTGATCAAATATATGATTCTCAAGTTGAAAATAAGTTTATAATTAAAAAACTAACTGTTAATGAACGAATTATATTACTACAAAAATTAGAAGAATCAATTTTAGCACACCGTCAAGAAATTACTCAGGGACTACACTTAGATTTTAGAAAGAGTATAATTGAAGCAGAATCTACAGAAATATTCCCCATTATTTCTGAAATTAGGTTATTTCGTAAAAATCTGAAGAAATGGGCAAAAACTAAATCTGTTTCTAACAATATTGTTTTCTTTGGATCAAATGCTAAAATACAATATGAAGCAAAAGGGAATTGTTTGATTATTTCTCCGTGGAATTACCCTTTTCAATTAGCTCTAGTTCATTTAGTAGCGTGTATAGCAGCTGGAAATACAGCAATTGTAAAACCTTCTGAATTTTCACCCAATACAAATAAGGTAGTCAAGAAAATTATTAATTCAGTTTTTTCTTCAAATCATGTTGAGGTTGTAAAAGGTGAAATTGATGTAACGACTCATTTACTTAACAAAAAATTTGATCATATACATTTCACAGGTTCTCCGAAAGTTGGAAAAATAATTATGGCTGCGGGCGCCAAACATTTAAGTTCTGTGACCTTAGAACTTGGAGGGAAATCTCCTTTAATTATAGATGATACTATGCCTCTGGAAACCATAGTATCTAAGGCAATATGGGGAAAATTAGTAAATAATGGACAGACTTGTATTGCGCCAGACTATATATTAATACAAGAAAATAGATTAAATGATTTCGTGAAAAGTGCTATCAAATATCTTGAAAAAACATTTGGTCAAGATCCTAAAGAATCGCCTGATTTAGCACGAATTATTAATAATAAAAACTTTCACCGTATTAGAGATCTTATTCAGGATTCAATTGCAAAAGGAGCGAAGTGTCCTTATGGAAATGATTATGACGAGAAAGAATTGTACATTAAACCAACTTTATTAACTCATGTTGATTCAAATTCTGAGATTTTACATGAAGAAATATTTGGGCCAGTATTTCCAATTATAAGTTATACAACTATAAATGAAGCGATAAACTTTATCAACGAACGTGAAAAACCTTTGGCGCTGTATATTTTTTCTAAAAATAAAGCATTAATTCAACAAATTTCTGATGAAACCTCTTCAGGAGCAGTGATGGTTAATGAAACATTAATACATATTATGCATCCCAATTTACCATTTGGAGGAGTAAATAATTCTGGAATTGGAAGTTCAACAGGGAAATTTGGATTCGAAGATTTTTCTCATGCAAAACCAGTTCTTGATGTAAATCAGTTAGT
This sequence comes from Faecalibacter rhinopitheci, assembly GCF_015234135.1. Taxonomy (GTDB): domain Bacteria; phylum Bacteroidota; class Bacteroidia; order Flavobacteriales; family Weeksellaceae; genus Empedobacter; species Empedobacter rhinopitheci. The sequence continues at coordinate 10,032 of NZ_JADGIK010000001.1, forward strand.
TTCACCGACAAAATTCATCAATTATCCATATAATTCTAGAACACAGAAAATAATTAACCTAATGATGAAATATTTATAGAACCGTTCTAAGATAATTTGATTTGCTTTATACAATTTGTATAGGTATTTTTGTTCAACTAAATGAGATTAAATTGCTATCAAAAAAGACTAAATACGGTTTAAAAGCCATGGCTTATCTTGCAAGACAAGAAAGTAATAAGCCAGTTTTAATTGGACAAATTTCGGAAGTGGAAATGATTCCAAAAAAATTCTTAGAGGCCATCTTATTAGATCTTAAAAAACTTGGATTTGTAAATTCAAAACAGGGTAAAGGTGGAGGATATTATTTAGCACGTGAAGCAAAAGATATTTCACTTGCTTCGTTAATTCGTGTCTTAGAAGGTCCAATCGCTTTATTGCCATGTGTAAGTAAAAACTATTATGAGAAATGTGATGATTGCCCAAATGAAGGTGTTTGTAGATTAAATCAAGTAATGGCAGAATTAAGAGATTCAACTTTAGAAATCTTGGAGAATAAATCTTTAGAAAGTTTAAAATAAAAAAAAACCTGAATTATATAATTCAGGTTTTTTTTTTATATGATTAGAAATAAGTGTAATGAAATATCTGTGCAGCTTTTAACGCAAAAGCATCATTTATTAATTTATCAAGATTGTTAATCTCAGTTTTAATTAATTCTTGATTTCTATTGAAGTTTGGTAATGAATTAAGTTTAAACTCTTGATTTTTAGTTTTTACCTTTTGTTCTATACTCTTAATAAATAATTTTTTTTGTTTGTTTACATCAATTGTCGATAGTTTTGATTGATCTAAATCCTTAATCTCATAAAGCGCATATTCTGCATAAGCTATAAGCATAGTTTGCATTACTTCATGATAAGCAACATTTGTATTTATTAAACCGTTAATTCTATTAATTGATTGAAAAGTTTGAATAAAGTTAGACCGATAATTCTCGCTTAAATTTAATTTATTAATAGATTGTAAATGTTGGGCATAGATTAAATAAAATTGATTTTTTCCATTAACACCAATAAAGTCAGTAGAAAATCCTTCTGTTTTTAATCCAATCTCAAAAGCAGTGTCTGGATGTTTAGGATTAATTTCAGAAAATATAAGAGGATATTTTTCTTCAACTTTTTGAACATATTTATTATGAGATTCAGCATTTGTTATTTGTGCCGAAACAAAAGTGCTACCAGTTATTATTAATAAAATAACTGAAAATATATTTTTATAATTCATTGTATATTAGTATTATGTATAATCGTTTTTAGATGTTTTATTTAACTTCTTTCCACGTGTTTTTAGCTTTAGGACCACCCCAAATTTTGGTAGCTAAATAAGGATTATCAATAAATGGATTTCTATTACCTTGGCCAAATGTATTCGCCAAATTCCCTAAATAATTGTTCCGTTGTTTTTCCAAATTAGATACTGGATCATCTGCGTTCCATTTTAAGAAAATATCGGGCATATTCTTGTGATAAGTATTTTTACTACTAGCCATTTTATTAGGTAAAGTACGATCTCCATATCTTACATACATGTACATAATTATTCTTGCTATGTCACCTTTCCATTCATTTCCAGGGTACCAAGCATTGTTATCGCGTTTAGAGGCTTTTCCCACACCATCTATAAAGGGTAGATTACTTCTCTTAGTATTTCTTGTTACATCGGCTGGTCTTAGCATATGTGCATCTGCACCGGGACCAGCTTGTCCCAAATTTGGTTTTCCAATGGATTTAGCATAAACATGTTCTCGGCTCCATTTTCCTTTTTCACCACCTGTACTTGATTTATGTCTTGATCTATGTTCATCTTTATTTTTACTATTATCATCAAATCCATAAATCATTAATACATTTTCCTTGTTTCTTGGATCAGCATCTGTGATAGCTAATGCTTTCCATAATTCTTTATAAGTTAAATTATTCTTATGTGTAGTTGTTATTAGTTTTGCTAAATCTTTTTTTAATTCTTCTCCTTTTTTATTGAAATTGACTGATTTGTAATAGGTAGGGATCTGTGCATTTAAAAATGTTAAAGCGGAAAAACCTACAATAAATAGTATCTTCTTCATTTATATCTCTTATTTTTGAACAGCAAAGATATATTTATAAATTTTAAAAAAGCACGATGAATACTAGCATTGAGATGGATTTTAGGACTATCTTACTGAATCATAATAAGAAAGATTTTAAATATCTATTGGCAGTTAGTGGAGGTGTGGATAGTATGGTTTTACTAGATATGTTCCGTAAAACTTCTACCAATTTCCAAGTTGCACACTGTAATTTTCAATTAAGAGGTGATGATTCATTAGGTGATGAACAATTTGTAAGAGAATATTGTGGTAAACATACCATACCTTTTCATTCAGTAAAATTTGATGTCGAAAACTTTAAAAGTACAGGAAATTATTCTACCGAAATGGCTTGTAGAATTTTAAGATACAATTGGTTTGAAGAAATAATGCAGACCAATAGACTTGATTTTTTAGTTACTGCTCATCATTTGAATGATAATATAGAAACTTTTATAATTAATTTATCTCGAGGAACTGGCTTAAAAGGATTAGTTGGAATGAAAATCTCAGCAGAAAATATTTTTAGACCTTTATTATCTACTACAAAAGAAAATATTTTGCATTATGCAAATTCTGAAGGATTAAGTTGGAGAGAAGATTATACCAACCAAACCGATGAATATATTCGCAATAAAATACGTCATCATATTGCACCTTTTCTTAATGAGATTCATCCAAATTTTGAAACTAATTTTAATAAAACGTTATCATTTATCAATGATGCTCAAAGCTTTATTGAGGGTCAAATGGAGAATATTCGTAAAAGGATTATTTATGATGAAGAACAATCTGCTATTGAAATTGAGACGCTTAATTCATTAGATAATATGAACTTTGTGCAATACTATCTATTTGAAAGATATGGTTTTAAAGATGTTGATTTAATCAATAAATTGAAGTGTTCTGAAAATAGTAGTGAGTTGACCTCTCAATATTATAGATTAATAAAAAATAGGGATTTTTTAATTTTAAGTAAAAAGTCAATAGAGGAAACGGACGAAATTATCATAAAGCAAGATGAGATTAAAATCAAATCCTTAAATTTGAAATTTATTCGTTCAAACTCTAAACTAGAAAATGCAACAGAATGCATCAATGCAGATAATATAAAGTTTCCATTAAGATTTAGAAAAGTCAAAGTAGGTGATTATTTTTTTCCGTTGGGAATGCAAGGTCAGAAAAAAATGATCAGTAAATTTTTCAAAGATTTAAAATTATCAAAAATTGAAAAGGAAAACGCATGGCTATTAGTGGATAATTTAGATCAAATTATTTGGGTAGTAAATTACCGATTAGATGAACGTTTTAAAATGAAAGAGAATATTAAGAATTATTTAAATATTATCGTATGTTAAAAAAACTTTGGATACTTTTTTTGTTTCCAATTTTAGTACAAGCACAATTATATAGCCCTGCAAAATGGACCACTCAAGTGAAAGATTTGGGGAATAACAATTTTGAGGTAGAAATAATTGGTAAAATTGAAAATGGTTGGCATTTATATTCTTCTAAACATCCTGATGGTGGTATTGGAATTCCAGCTTCAGCAAATTTTCAAACGGGTAACGGTGGTCAATTAGTTGGTAAATTCATTGAAAAAGGGAAGCGAATAGATAAATACAGCACTGTTTTTGAGCAAGATGAGAAATATTTTGAAAAGAATGTGACTTTTGTTCAGAAAGTGAATGTAAAAGGTAAAGATGCTGTAAATGTTGATTACACAATAGAATTCCAGATGTGTGATGCTGAAAGATGTTTACCACCAGATGAAATATCAGGAACAGTTAAATTAAGTCCTTCTGTAAATGTTAGTGAACTTAAAAATAGTACAGAAGTTACTGAAGAAAAAGAGAATATTCTTATAGAAGTTATTCCAGATTCTACTACAGTTATCACATCTACAACTATTGATACAATTAAAAATGATACAATAAAACCTGTGTCTAATACTAGAAGTGTTGTAGATGAAGATTTTTTAGCAGATAATGAAAAAGGAAACAATGGATTACTTAAAATATTTTCGTTAGGATTTTTAGGTGGTTTAGCTGCCTTGCTAATGCCATGTATCTTTCCGATGATTCCTTTAACGGTAAGCATGTTTACGAAGCAGAGTAAAACCAAAAGTGAAGGAGTTTTTAAAGCTTTAATCTATGGATTTTCAATCATATTTATTTATGTTATATTAGGTTTATTAGCAACTGTGTTATTTGGACCTTCCTTCCTAAATGAAATGTCAACCAATCCTTGGGTTAATTTAGCATTCTTTGTAACTTTTATCATATTTGCTATATCTTTTTTCGGAGCTTTTGAACTTACTTTACCAAGTAAATGGATAAACGCTGCAGATAAAGGAGCAGATAAAGGAGGTTTAATAGGGATCTTCTTTATGGCTTTTACATTAGCATTAGTATCATTTTCTTGTACGGGTCCAATTATTGGGTCTTTATTAGTACAAGCTACGCAGGAAGGGCATTTCTTTTCTTTAATTATTGGTATGCTAGGTTTTTCAATGGCTTTAGCAATACCATTTACATTATTTGCAATGTTTCCTGGTTGGTTGAATTCTCTACCAAAATCAGGAGGATGGCTGAATACGATTAAAGTTTCATTAGGGTTTATAGAATTAGCATTTGCATTTAAATTCTTATCTAATGCAGATTTAGTATGGCAAATGAACTGGCTACCACGTGAGATATTTTTAGCAATTTGGATTGCAGTGTTTTTACTACTAGCATTATATTTACTAGGTAAATTCAGATTAGAGTTAGATGCACCAACACCAGTAATTGGAGTGCCAAGATTATTTTTTGCACTATTTACATTTGCTTTTGTTGTGTATCTTGTGCCTGGAATGTGGGGAGCTCCTTTAAAATTATTAAGTGGATTAATGCCTCCAATGACTTATTCAGAGTCTCCACGAGGATTTCATGAAGGTGTAGGAGGAAATAGTGTATCAACTGGTTTTGATGATCCAAATATGGTTGCAGGTCCGCATGGAATACCAACCTTTAAAGATTTTGACCAAGCAGTAATCTATGCAGAGAAAACAAATAAACCTCTTTTATTAGACTTTACGGGTCATGCGTGTGCAAACTGTCGTAAGGTTGAGGAGCGTGTTTGGGTCGATAATCAAATCAAAGAAATTTTGACTAATAAAGTTGTTTTAGTTTCTCTTTATGTAGATGATCAAAAAGAATTACCAGAAGATCAAAAAGTTTTCTCAGAAGCTTTAGGACGTAAATTAAAAACTGTAGGTAATAAATGGACAGCCTTTGAAATGGAACATTTTAAAGCTAATGCACAACCTTATTACATTCTAGTTGATAAGAATCTTAAACGTTACTCTACGCCATTAGAAGCAGAATTAGATATCAAAAAGTATAATGATTGGCTTGTAAATGGTATAAATAAATACAAGCTTAACTATAAAGATTAAAAAAAAGGTTCCTTAATTGGAACCTTTTTTGTTTTTATGAAATTTGTTTAAGAGAAAGTAATTTATCATCTTTTTGTTCTAAAAGATAATCATATACTTTTCTTGAAATTACTCCTTCATTGAATTCGTAACTAGTTATAAGATTTAAATCAAAACCTAACAATTCTAATTCAGTATATGTTACAGTAGACTTTTCCGTATCATATAAATTTTTAAGAATTTTGTGGTTCTTTTTTAATCTATTGTTGGTTATTCTTATAACTTCAACATTTTCTTTGTTCAATTGATTGTTGTACGTGTTACGGCAAAAATCATTACAGAATTTCTTGTCCTTTCTTCCAAAAAGGGTTTGACCGCATTGAATGCATGTTTTCATAAATAATAAGTAAGTTAGGTTATACACTACAAAATTATTAAATATTTAATACAATATAACAAAAATGTTAAATATTGATGAAAAATACCTAAATATAGGTATTAATCATTTAAATTACTTATTCATACTTATAACACTACTTTCTTGTTGATTTCCATTGATTTACCTATAATTTTAAAAATATATGTCCCTTTATTATTTAATGAAATATCAACCTTATTATTAAGTTTTACATTAGCTATCTTATTAATAAATTGGCCATTTATATTAAATATATGTATTTCTATAATCTTATTATCATTATTAGATATAACGGATATCGTATTAGGTCCACTTTTATACACATTAATTTCATTTCTTTCTTGATGTTCAAAATCACTATTACTTAAATTATATCCCCAAATTTTTTGAGCATATTCGGGATAATCAATAAATGGATTTCTATTATTCTGAAAGGTGTAAATGGTATTGTTAAGTGCAATTTCTCTAGGAGATACCGGATCATTAGTGTGCCAATTCATTAAGATTTTTAAAAATGTAGTTGTAAATACAAGATCTTTGGTTCCATTAAACATAGGATAATTCCAATTTTGTATTCCATTCTCTTGATATCTTGTTGCAAAATAAAAATATGCTCTTGCAATATCTCCTTTAAACTCATCAATTGGTTCGAAAACTACTCCTGAATATCCTTCTGAATATCCTGAGTTGTTGTTAGGACCTAATTTTGATCCATTAGTTGAAGTCCATGTAGGATTTTTTACAACGCCAAAAGGATAATTAGCTCGCCTATTATTTACTTGATAATCGGTAGGCCATATATGAAAAGGGTCGGAAACCATTGGAGAATTTTGGTTAAAAACACTTTGAGGTATTAAATGCTCTCTGTTATAACATGTTCCTTCGTTTCCTCCAGATCCGCCACATTGGTTCGTTCCTGGGATAAAGGTATATGCATCTTGACCTTGTGGTTTTTCACTATATATATCCATGATTTTATTCGTATCTGTAGAATCATACCAATTGTCATTAAAGGCAGATGGATTTCCGGTATATAATCCCCAAAGATTAGCATAAGTTTTGGTGGTATGATTTTTTATAATATGATAGAGTTGTGTCTTTAATTCAAACCCATCCCCAGTTGCGCTATCATAATATCCATTTGGTACTTGTCCAAAAGCTAAACTACATAAAGAAGTTAAAGTTATATTCAATAGAATTTTTCTCATAATTAGCTGATTTTGTTTATATAAAAATATAAAATTTATGTAAGTTATTGATAATTAGAAAAATGTATTTTTGATAATTGTTATTAAGTATGATATATTTATTAAAAAAAACGCATGACCATCTTTAAAAAAATATTTCCAGATCCATTACTTTTTTATCTACTTATTTCACTTATCCTAGCATATTTTTTACCTGAACTTAGCGATATTAGTTTTAAAGAGTATAATCTTCAAAATATTATTGACATTGGGGTTATGGCTGTATTCTTTTTTTATGGATTAAAATTGAAATGGAATGAAGTTTTTAGAGATTTAAAAAACTGGAAATTACATGTAAGAATCCAAGCTATTACATTCTGCCTTTTTCCTATATTAGGATTATTATTCTATCCGATTACCTTGATTAATGAAAATTTCTATCTATTATTTTTAGCTATTTTCTATTTATGCTGTCTACCTAGCACCGTTTCTTCTTCAGTTGTTATGGTTTCTATGGCACATGGGAACGTTACATCAGCAATATTTAATGCTAGCTTATCAGGGTTATTAGGGATTGTAATTACGCCATTATTAATGAGCTTCTTTATTAGACAAAATGGTGATGTAGATTCTTTTCAAATTTTTTTAGATTTAATTATAAGCGTAATTCTTCCAGTAGTATTAGGCGCTTTGTGTAAACCATTTTTAGGTAAATTCTATGAAAAATATAAAAATGTATTTAGTAATATAGATAAGCTTACTATCGTTTTAATTGTATACGTTAGTTTTAGCCATACTTTTCATAATGGTTTGATAACAAGTGTTGGATATTTTAATTTGTTCCTTACAATTGTATGTGTAGTTTCATTATTTATATTTGTATTTTACTTTATACAATATTTAAATAATGCATTCTGGAAATATAAAAAATCAGATTTCATTACACTTCAATTTTGTGGTACGAAGAAATCTCTAGTACATGGCTCTGTAATGGCTGGAATTATTTTTGGTAAAGAAATAGGATTTATATTATTGCCAATCATGATTTACCATACTTTTCAATTAATGTTTATAAGTTATAAAGCTTCTCAATATGCTAAAAAAATGGAGTAGCTGGGGTATTATATTTTTTGTTCAAATAGTATGGTGGACATTTTTACATAATTTTGATACATTAAATTCAGTATGGTTTAATGTAATAACGGCAAATTATAACCAAGTAATATATCATTTAAGTGCTAAAATTTCTTGGCCTATTGGAGAATTTTTATACCTAAGTGTAATAATAATTCTTTTATCTTGGATATACAAATGTATTAAGGTAAGGACAATTTCATATTTTCTAAAATCCTCATTTATAATATTATCATGTATACTTTTCTTGTATAAATCTGTATGGGGAATTACATATTATAAAGATAATTTTAAAATTGATAAACCTAAATATATAATTGAGGTTGATAATCTTAAATTGCTTTATTGCAGTACGTTAAGTAAATCTATACTTGATAGAAATAGTCTTCAGTTAAACGAAAAAGAATATGTTAAGTTTAATTTTAGCGAGGTAGATTATTTGAATGATTTCCAAAAAAATCAGTATTTGCTACAGCAAGAAAAATGGATTAATAATTATATTATAATAGAACAACCTGTTGTTAAACATTCATATATCTCAAACTTACTTAATTATTCTGGAATACTAGGGTATTATAATCCGTTTACAATTGAAAGTAATATTAATTTTCACAATACACAATTGAAAACCCCAAGTACAATTTTTCATGAATTGGCACACCAAATGGGATTTGCATCTGAGAGTGAAGCAAATTTTATTGCATATTATTTAGGTAGCAAATCAAATTTAGCGGAAGTAAGGTATGCAGTAAATTATAAATTGATTTTTTCACTTTTAAGTGAAATCTCTAAATATGATTCCCAATTTGTAAAAAAGGAAATGGAAAATCTACCCTTGGGTATAAAGACAGATAGAGAATATGAACTTAGTTATTATACACAATTTGATGGTAAAACAAATGAAATATTTTCAAATTTTAATGATCAATTTCTGAAAGCAAATAACCAAGAAGGCACGATATCATATTCTAAATATATTGAATTGGTTTATTATTATCATTTTATAAAATAAAAAAAAGGTGAATTATTAAATTCACCTTTTTTTATAATTATGTATATGATTACAGAACGTATTTATCTTTATAAATGATTGCTGATTTCACTTTATAATTTCCATCCTCATCAGCTTCTGTTAAAACTAAAATTGGATAATACTCCCCACTTGGTAACGGTTTAGTAATATTAGTAGTTATAGATGTATTTTTAAGCTCAGAAGATTTAGAGATAGGTTTAATATCTACATTTAATAATTCGTAACCTTCAACGTTTGCATAATTGCTTGGTTCAGTTTCTGAGAAATAAACCATCAATTTTAATTTTTTAGTATCTTCAGCTGTACGATTCTGAATACTATTATTCACTCCATCAATTTTAACTGATAATGCTGCAAAATCAACTTCTAATTTCCAGTCACCTGTTAATACAATCTGATTTGGAACATATGCTAAGCTTAGAGAACTTTTAACAGTAGAATAGATGTTAGATAATGTATTATCAGCTTTCTCGCCATTTAATAAATAATTTGTGCTAGTTTCATCAACTAATCTAAATTTGTTATCAACATATCTAAGTGTGTTATCTAAAATTTTATAATTTATAACAGAACCTTTAAGTTTATCTCTTAAAACTATAACTGTATTATATGAACCTGGAGCTAAATTTTCAATATCTTTTTGACTGAAAACTATTCTTAAATTATTATAACTAGTTTTATTACCATCAATTTGACCTAACGCAGTAACACGCGATAATTTATTTGGTAATTCATTTATAGAATACTTTGTTTGTGTAGGAACAAAAAAAACAGATAACTCTAAATCATTACTTCTAGAAGTAGAATTATTCATTATTTGAGAACCATTGATAACATAAGAATTATTCATATCATCACTTTTAATTCCCCAATTCCCTCGAAACTCATACTGTTGATTAAAAGAAGATGAATCATCCTTAATTACTACCGTATGTTGTGAATAAGAGTAGCTGGCTGAAATAAGTAAAGCGGATAACAATATTTTTTTAAAGCTGTTCATAGGTTTTCATTTAAAGTATTTGTACAAAAATAACATAATTTTAGATACTATAATAATTATTAAGTTAAGAATATACAGTTTTTTTTACCCAATTATAGTGAGAATGAAATAGGTAGTTGTAAAGTTTTCATAATTTTGTAATAGAAAATAAGCAAAATGAGAATAAAAATAAATGAAATTGATCAATTTGATCAATTGATACATGATGATTCAACAAAGTTTGAAAGTGTTACAGTATTTGATCGAAACGGTTTAGCTCCAGTTTCTAAGAATAATTTATTTGGTCTTATTAATGGAGAAGGTGACGTAATTATTCCATTCGAATATCAGTCTATTGTGATGTCTACCATAAATGCATATAGTGTTTCCAAAGATGATAAATGGGGATTTGTAACTAAGTCAAATCAAATAATTATTCCAATTATTTATGATTTAACTTCAGATTTTATTGAAAATTTATGCGCTGTAAAAAAAGATAATAAATGGGGGTTTATTGATTTATTAAATACTGAAATAATTCCATTTGATTACGATGGATGTACAGATTTTAGAGCTGGAATAGCGGGTGTTGTTAAAAATGATAAATGGGGTGTAATTGATAAAGAAAATAATCTTAAAATTGACTTTCAATATGAATATTTAACTCCAGTTGATCATCAATATTTAACATTTGGGAAAGCTACTACAATAAAAATTGAACGTCCAGATATATTAGCTTATTTTCCTTATTTCTTGTCAAAAGATAATTATTTAATGAATTTTGGCCTGGTTTCTATCGAAAATAATATCATTTTAGAAGCAGTTTCTGAATTACCCGTTTTAGAAAGTTATGATGGAAAGCCTGTTGTTCGACAAAATTATCAGCAAGGTTACTTAAATGATAATAATGAGTTTGTTCCATTTGAACAATTTGAAATTGATCCATATGAAGAAAAAATTCTTAAACAAATAGGAGTGATGAAATAACTAATAATATAAAAAAGGAGTTTTTTAAACTCCTTTTTTATATTGCATATGTTCGTGATTTTCACTCATCAATCTTTTTTCTCCTACAACTTTAAATCCTTTCGACTCATATAATTTTTTTGCTTTAGGATTTGTAAAATCGACTAATAAACCTAACACTTTATCTTGTTTATTTGCAACTTCTTCAATTAAGTAATCTAAAATATAATTTCCGAAACCTTTACCACGAAATTCTGGGAAAATACTAATAGTGTCAATATAAATTTCGCCTTCTTCAGTTTCATTTTCTGGTTGTATATCTTGGTTATATACGGTAGATAATACTTCTAAGACTGGTTTTCTTAATTCATCTAATTTTGCACCATCATATATTGTGAAACTCCCAGCGATTTCATTATCATAAAGTAAAACGCTACAGTTTTGATAACTATATTGATTTGCTTCTTTTTCAATTAAAGTTCTTAAAAAATATTTTGCCTTATCTTCATTTTTTTCTCCAATAAATTCGAATGCAATATCTCTCATTGCAAAAAGCATTAATTCAGAAATGATTGCGGCATCTTCTATTTTGGCTTTACGTATTTCGATCACAGTATGTTTTATTTAAAAATAAAAGCCCTGAAATATTAATTTCAGGGCTTTTATAAAATTATAAAGCTTAATTATTTAATTTTAGCTTTTTCTAATGTATTATTAATTCCCTGTTTTGCATCCTCAGCAGCCTTGTTAACTCCTTCTTTAGCATCCTGCGCAGCTTGGTTTACGTCTTCCTTAGCATCTTTAGCAGCAGCATTTACATCTTCCTTCACATTTTGTGCTTTTTGATCAATTTTATTTGCTGCATCATTTACCCCTTCTTTCACATCATTAGCTGCACCTTTTACTGCTGTTTTTGTGTTTTCCCATGCAACGTTAGCATTGTCTAATGCTTTTCTCGCTGTTTCTTCAGCGGCTTTATCACCTTTTGCAATAGCTTCATCTAAATCCTTCTGTGCTTGGTCTACCTTAGCCTTAGCTTCCGCTTCGTCTACATAAACACCGTCAACTTCTGTTGTTTCTACTACTGCAATTGTATCGCTATCTGAGTCTGTAACAACAGTTTTATTCGTTTCAGTTTTACAAGAAGTTGCAAATGCTAAACCAGCTACAGCAACAGCTACGAATAATTTTTTCATAATCAAAGTTTTTTTAGTTTATAATATATTGGTTTAAAGTAAAAACAATAATTAAACCACTTTTTGTGATAAGTAGTTTATATTTTAATTTAAATGTAAGTAATTCCTACTAATTATAGGAAATATAGTATAAATTTTAACACATTAATTATATATTTCTATAATCCGATCATTTCCAGATATATCTTTGTGTAAAATAGCATGTTCATAATATCTAAGAAACATTTCCTGCGTTTCTTTCCCTAAATATTGGTTAATTTCACAAAAAATTTTACCATCGTTATTTAGATGTAACTTTCCAAATTGAGCCACTTTTTTATAAAAAACTAAAGGATCATCATTAGAAACAAATAATGCTAAATGAGGTTCGTGTTGTAGCACATTTATATGCATTTCTTTTTTCTCTAAATCTCGGATATAAGGAGGGTTAGAGATGATTAAATCATATTTATAATCAAGTTGAAAATCTTCTAATAAGTCTTGATGTATAAATTTTACATCAGTTTTTAAATTTTCATTATTTTCTTTTGCAATTTTTAATGCTTCGGTAGAAATATCAATTGCCTGTACATTTGCTGTAGGGTATAATTTATTTAAGGTAATAGGAATACAACCTGATCCTGTTCCTAGATCAATTATTTTTAGAGGTAGATTATTTTTGTATTTTTCAGTAATTAAATAGATTAATTCTTCCGTTTCTGGACGTGGAATTAAAGTATGTTCGTTAACCTTAAAGAAATAATCATAAAAAAATGCATATCCAACAACTTGTTGTATTGGTTTTCCAGATTTTAATTCCGATAAATCTTTTTCGAAATGAGGAGTTTTAAATTCAATTTTATCATCATTAAATAAAAATGAATCTAAAATATTTAATCTTATTTCAATATAATATCTAAAGATTGCTTCAATTTCATCGTCATTATATAAAGTATTTAACTCTTGATATAAACTGTTTTTTATTCCTTTTATCGTCATGCGACAAAGATACATTTATCCCGATAAAACACTAGATTTTCAATTTGTAAAAAAATAAAAACATAGTGCTAATACTTCGCTTAAGGAATTAAGATTTTATTTGGCTCAAAACAAAAGAGAATTCATTAAATTTGCTTTTCGATGGAAAAAGATATAAGTAAATTAGATCCTAAAAAATATATTCTGATTAAAGGAGCCAAGCTTCATAATCTGAAAAATATTGATGTTGCTATACCTAAAAATAAGCTAATAGTTATAACTGGAATGTCTGGTTCTGGTAAATCGACATTAGCTTTTGATACATTGTATGCAGAAGGTCAGCGTCGATATGTAGAAAGTTTATCATCTTATGCAAGACAATTTTTAGGTAAGTTAAATAAACCTCAAGTAGATTATATTCATGGAATAGCTCCAGCTATTGCAATACAACAGAAGGTGAATTCTACAAATCCTAGATCTACTGTTGGTACTTCTACAGAAATTTATGATTATCTAAAGTTATTATATGCTCGTATTGGTAAAACTTATTCTCCAATTACAGGGGAATTGGTTCAGAAAGATTCGGTAACAGATGTAATTGACTTTATGAAAACATATCCTGCAGAGTCTAAATTTATACTTGGAATTGATTTAATTATTCCAGAGGAAAGAACATTTGTAGAACATCTTAGTATACTTCAACAACAAGGGTTTACTCGTTTATCTATAGATGGAAATCAAGTTAAAATAGAAGATTTAATTTCGTTTAACTTTGATCCACAACCTGACAATAAAGTTTCATTACTTATTGATCGTATTTCTATTCCACAAGAAGCTGAAGATTCTTTTTTTCATAGGTTAGCTGATTCTATTGAAACGGCTTTTTTTGAAGGCAAAGGGAATATTAAACTTCTCCATGTAGATGAAAAAGTAATTAAAAATTTCTCTAATAAGTTTGAAGCAGATGGGATGATTTTTAATGAACCAAATACGCATTTTTTTAGCTTTAATAATCCTTATGGTGCTTGTCCTACTTGCGAAGGTTACGGGAAGATTATAGGAATAGATGAAGATTTAGTAATTCCAAATAAATCTCTTTCTATATATGAGGATGCTATTGCAGCGTGGAAAGGCGATAAAATGAGTGAATGGAAAAACTTCTTTTTGAAAGCAGCTACTAAAGTTGACTTTCCTATTCATAAACCTTATTATGAATTATCCGAAGATCAAAAAGATTTTCTATGGAGAGGAAACTCAAGTTGGGAAGGTCTAGATGGATTTTTCAAAATGGTAGAGCAAAATACATATAAAATTCAATATCGTGTTATGTTATCGCGCTATCGTGGTAAAACTATTTGTCCTACGTGTAAAGGTCGTAGACTACGATTAGAGACTAATTATGTCAAAATTAATGACAAAGCTATCTCAGAATTAGTTGATCTTCCTTTAAATGAATTAAACGAATTTTTTCAGTCTATTGTTTTTTCTGATTTTGATCGTCAAGTTGCTAATCGAATAATTTACGAAATAGGTTCTCGCCTACAATTTTTATTAGATGTAGGGCTAGATTATTTATCTCTAAATAGAGCATCTAACACCTTATCAGGTGGTGAATCGCAACGTATTAATTTAGCAACTTCTTTAGGAAGTAGTTTGGTAGGATCTATGTATATCTTAGATGAGCCATCTATTGGTTTACACTCAAAAGACACAGAGCGTTTTGTAACAATTTTACATCGCTTACGTGACCTAGGAAATACAGTAATTGTAGTAGAACATGATGAAGATATCATGAAAGCTGCTGATTATATAATTGATATTGGTCCAGAAGCAGGTACAAATGGAGGAGAAGTTGTTTTCCAAGGTACGTATGAAGAGCTATTAAAAGCAGATACTTTAACGGGTAAATATCTAAATCAAAAACTTGAAATAGAAATTCCAAATAAACGAATAAAGCCTAAAAATTTTCTTAAGATTATAGGTGCGAGAGAAAATAACTTGAAAAATATTGATGTTAAATTTCCTCTTAATATGTTAACTGTTATTACAGGTGTATCAGGTTCTGGGAAGTCAACATTAATGAAAGATATACTAACGCCAGCTTTAGAACGTCATTTTGAAATTTATGGGAATAGAATAGGGGAAAGTGATGGACTAATTGGTGATTTAGCTCAATTAAAAGGGATTGAATTAATTGATCAAAATCCAATTGGTAAATCTTCTCGTTCCAACCCTGTAACATATGTAAAAGCTTATGATGATATCCGTAATTTATTTGCGGTACAAAAAGCAAGTAAACTAAATGGATTTCAAGCAAAGCACTTCTCGTTTAACGTAGATGGCGGCCGATGTGACGCTTGTAAAGGCGAAGGAACCATTACAATCGAAATGCAATTTATGGCTGATGTAGATTTAGTTTGTGAAGAATGTAATGGTGATAGGTTTAAGAAATCTGTATTAGAAATAAAATACCAAGATCTTTCTATTTCAGATGTTTTAAATCTTACAATAGATGAAGCAATTGAATTTTTCAATACTCATGCTCAGAAAAAAATAGTAGATAAACTTAAACCTTTACAAGATGTAGGATTAGGTTACGTTAAACTTGGACAATCTTCTAGTACATTATCCGGAGGTGAAGCACAACGTGTAAAATTAGCTTATTTCTTAACTAAAGGAGAAACAGCTGACAAAACGTTATTTATTTTTGATGAACCATCTACAGGATTACATTTTCATGATATCAAAAAATTAATAAAAGCTTTGCGAGCTTTGATAGATTTAGGTCATTCTGTTTTTGTTATTGAGCATAATATGGATATCATAAAAGTTGCAGATTGGATTATAGATTTAGGTCCTGAAGGAGGAAAACATGGAGGTAAGTTAGTCGCAGAAGGTACACCGGAAGATATTATAAAAATTAAAGAATCTTTTACAGGTCAGTTTCTGAAAGAGAAGTTAATATAAAATAAAAATGTCACTCTTTATAGAGTGACATTTTTATTTATTCAGCAATTAATTTATCTAATAATTGATTGATTTCTGTATCATTCCAATCTCTTGTTTTTGTTTCTTTTAAAACAATTTCGCCTTTCTTATTTAAAATATAAGTTGTCGGAAAAACGTGTGGTAGCATATTTACAGAAATTGGACTATTAGGTTCATAGACCGGCATAGTATAATTATTTTTTTCTAAAAAAGCTGTAAATGTTTTTGGTTTATCTTGTATAGTGACAAGTACAAATTTTACATTTTTTCCTTTAGAAGTGTATAAGCTTTGTATGGTAGGCATTTCTTGTACGCAAGGTGGGCACCAACTTCCCCAGAAGTTAATAAATACAACTTCCCCAGAATTTTTAAAATCTAATAAGTTTGTATCTTTAGCACCATTATATCCTATTAAATCAATATCAAAATCACTGTCTGATAATTTATCATCTCTTACACCAACCAAGTGATCTTCACCTTCTAACAGGTTTTTTATTTTTGTTCCGATAGGTGTAAACATAATAGCTATTAATCCAATGATGACAACTACTGCCAAAATGATTTGTTTATCTTTTTTCATTTATAAAATTTATAAAATTACATTGTCTTTTGTCTGAACAAAGATGAAAACAAAATTTAGATTCAACAAATATTATCTTATCAATTCGATTGTAGGCCTAATACCATAAAGTTTTTTGTATTAGTTTTAGCTAAAATATTTTTTCTATGTGTATCAACAGTAAGTTTGCTCAGATGAAGCTTTTCTGAAATTTGAAGACTTGTATATCCTTTCATAATTAATTCAAAAATTTCATTTTCACGCTTTGTTAAATTAAATCGATTTTCAAGCTGTACATATCTATTTGTCAGTTTATCAAAAATTTTAAAATCATCCTTTTCTCTAGGTTGATGATAATCGATTAATTCATGAAATACAATTGCTCTTGTCATGCTTCCTTGGTCATTAACTTCTAATGCGTGATAGCTTTGTTGGACGCGTATATAGTACCCATAAGTTGTTTTGGTACGATAAGAATATGTAGTAATAAAGCGCTGTAGCTCGCTCACCGTAAGTTTGCGTGTGAATTCTATACCTTTCTTTTCGCAGGCAATAACATAATCATAATCCTCCGGATGAAGAAAATTAATAATTTCTACAAAGGTGTAATCTTCCTTACTATAACCCAATATTTCTTTGAAACTATCGCTTGTATATAATATTTCATTTGTAATACAATTATAAATAAAATAGTAACTTTTATTGATTTGTGGCCTTGTTTCTTTAGCAACATTATTTGGAAATTTTAGCCAAAAATCCCAATCAGATCTTATTTTAGATTTGTTCGTCATTTACTGTAGTTGTATCATATACAAATATATATATAAATATTATTTTAAGTGATTTTAAGTATTTATAATAACTAAATGTAGACTAACAGATATAAAAAAAGAGGATATTAATCCTCTTGCTCTTTTATATTTAATGCATATTCATTGATAGAATCTAATATTTCAAGAATGATATCCTGACCATTATTTTCATTATAATAACGTTGTAAATCTTCATGGAAATCATCTTTTGAATATTTATCAGGATCTTGCTTAAAGCGATTTGTAAAAATCATAGCTTGTGAAGGTCGTGGACCAAATCTAAATGCTTCTTCACCCTCTGGCGTTACACCAATAATAATTGGTATAGATAAAGATCCGTTTGTATTATATTCTTCCATAAGATCTAAATTTTCATCTCTAAAAACAATTTTAGATTCTATATTTAGAGTGTTAGCTAATATATCAACTACAGGAACAATCTGTGAAGCATCACCACACCATCCTTCAGAAATAATTAAAAACTTTAAATCTGTTTTGATAGATTTTATTCTTTTCTCTAAACCTTGATTATATTTAAAAGTCTTTCTTATTCTTCTTGTGCGCTGTAAACCTATTGCATAATATTTTACCAACTCTTTTGGATCGTCTAATTCAATTTGTTCTTCTAATTCATCTTCAATGCGTTCAAGATAATCTTCAAAACTATATCCTTTTTGGATAAAATCTAATAATGTCATGCCTTCTAAATATTTTCACAAATATAGTTCTTTTTTAAGCAATAGGTTTGTTTCTGATATGACATTGTTTGTCGCTAAAATTAATTAAATTCGCAATATAAAGTCTATTTCATGTATCGTAATCCACTAAAGAAAACCATCGAATATTTAAAAGGTTGTGGGCCTGAAAGAGCGAAAACGCTTCAGGCTGAATTAGGTATTTTTAGATATGAAGATGTATTGAACCACTTTCCATTTCGTTACATTGATCGTTCTAAATATTATACGATACGGGAAATTCGATCTACTGCGGCAGAAATTCAGTTAAAAGGCCAAATAATTTCTGTAAATGAAATTAAAATGGGTAAAGTGAGTCGATTAGTTGCAAAATTCCAGGACGGAACTGGTACTCTTGAACTAGTTTGGTTTAAAGCAACTAAATGGCAACGAGATAAATTACAAAATGATCTTTTCAAAGAAGTAGTAATTTATGGGAAACTAAATGAATTTAATGGGAATTATAGCATCATACATCCAGAAGTAGACACAGTCGAAGATGCTAAGAAACTCCCTATGGGATTGTTTCCTGTTTATCCAAGTACAGAAAAACTACAGAAACGAGGAATTTCAAATAGAGTCATTCAAAAAATGGTTTCTTCTATTTTTGACGAAAATATTAAAATTGAGGAAAACATTCCCCAAAATTTGGTTTCGCACTTCAAAATGATGTCACGCGAAGAAGCATACCGAACTATTCATTTTCCTAATAACTTAGATGATTTAAAACGAGCTGAAAATAGATTAAAGTTTGAAGAATTCTTTTTCTTGAATTTAAGTATGCTTTCTAAAAAAATCCAAAACAAAGCAAAAAATCAATCGCATGCTTTCCCAGTTATAGGCAACTACTTCAATAAGTTCTATAATGAGCATATGCCGTTTGAATTAACAGGAGCCCAAAAACGTGTCATTAAAGAAATCCGTTTAGACTTGAAACAACCAGCGCAAATGAATCGACTTTTACAAGGTGATGTTGGTTCTGGGAAAACTATGGTTGCTTTGCTGAGTATGCTAATTTCATTGGATAATGGATTTCAAGCAGCATTAATAGCTCCAACAGAAATTCTTGCTCAACAACATTACAATAGTATTGTAGAAATGCTAGGTGATATGAATGTTGAGGTAGCTTTACTAACAGGATCTGTGACTAAGAAAAAACGCGAACCAATCCATGAAAATTTATTATCAGGAAAACTACAAATAATTATAGGTACACACGCTTTACTGGAAGATACTGTTCAGTTTCATAATTTAGGATTATCAATTATTGATGAACAACATCGCTTTGGGGTTGCTCAACGCGCTAAATTTTGGCGTAAAGCAAAACTTCCTCCACATATTTTAGTAATGACTGCTACACCAATTCCGAGAACGTTGTCTATGACAATGTATGGAGATTTAGATGTTTCGGTTATTGATGAGTTGCCATTAGGAAGAAAACCAATTAAAACAATTTCTAAAACTGATGCTAATAGGTTACAGCTTTTTGGATTTATGCGAAACGAAATTGAAAAAGGACGCCAGATTTATATCGTATATCCTTTAATTGAAGAATCTGAAAAACTCGATTTAAAAGATTTAATGGACGGCTTTGAAAGTATCTCGCGTGAATTTCCTTTGCCCAAATATGCTGTAGGTATTGTTCACGGAAAACAAAAGCCGGCTGATAAGGAATTTGAGATGCAACGTTTTAAACGTGGTGAAACTCAAATTTTAGTAGCAACTACAGTTATTGAAGTTGGCGTTAATGTTCCAAATGCATCTGTAATGATTATTGAAAATTCGGAACGTTTTGGCTTATCTCAATTACACCAATTAAGAGGTAGGGTAGGTCGAGGAGCAGAACAATCGTATTGTATTTTGATGGTTGGCGGTAAACTAAATCCTATTAGTAAGCGTAGAATTGAATCCATGTGTGAAACAAATGATGGATTTAAATTAGCTGAAATTGATTTAGAATTGCGCGGACCTGGTGAGATGATGGGCACGCAGCAAAGTGGTGTTTTGAATTTTAAAATTGCTGATTTAACAAAAGATAAAAAAATTTTAAAAGCGGCAAGAACTTGTGTAGAACATATTTTAAAACTCGATCCTACGATGTCATTACCAGTTCATTTAAATATGAAAAATTACTTTATAGAAAACCTTAAAGAAAAAGTTGGTTGGAGCCAAATTTCTTGAAAAATCACATTTTAAGTTTAATAAATTTATTTTGGCATAATTAATGATTTATTAGAATTTGTGTGACTAAATGTACTATTAATACATAGTTTTGATATTGATATATTTAGTTAAGATGAATAATTAACATTTTAATAATTAATTAACAAATATTTAAATTTATGATGCGTTACTACAACATTAACAACATTCATTCTTTACAAGGAGTAGAGATAGAAGGAAATTCATTATGGTATTTTAATCATCATCAAAATTTGATGGTATTAGAAAATAATAACAGTATAACATCTAAACCTACTCAGATTTTCCAAAGAGCAAGATAAAAAAGAGGTTATGAAAAATTTAATTTAATAGCTAACAATTTGATAATTGTTAGCTATTTTTTATTAAAAACTGTTTAATATTATTTGTTTTATTGATTAAAAAATAAATTATTCTAATAATTTATAAAAATCTGTATGTAATGCATTTAGATTCAGTTATTATAAATTTTTATTATAAGTTATAGATATTATAGATTTGACTTATAGTTGTAAGGCGTGTACATTTGTCCTGTTTTAATAAATGACACACAATATATAACTATAATTATGATAAAAAGAAGTTTATTATTAGGTTTAGCATTCTTATCTACAGTAGGATTCGCTCAGCAATTGACAACTAATACTGGTACTCCAGTAGGAGATAACCAAAACTCTAAAACGATTGGGAACAATGGACAGGTTTTATTAGAGGATATTCATTTAATTGAAAAATTAGCTGCTTTTGACAGAGAACGTATTCCTGAACGCGTAGTTCATGCTCGCGGAGCTGGAGCATTTGGTGAATTTGTAGCTTCAGCCGATTTTTCTGATGTAACTTCAGCTGATTTCTTATCTCAAGCAGGTAAAAAAACACCATTAATGGTGCGTTTTTCAACTGTAACTCACCAACAAGGTTCTCCAGAGACTTACCGTGATCCACGTGGATTTGCTGTTAAATTCTATACAGAACAAGGGAACTATGATATTGTAGGGAATAATTTACCTGTATTTTTCATTCGTGACGCCATCAAATTCCCTGATATGGTTCACGCATTCAAACCATCTCCAATCACAAATGGAGCTTCTGATGCAAACCGTGTATTTGATTTCTTCTCAAATCTACCAGAGTCAACACATATGTTAACTTGGTTATTTTCTGATTATGGTATTCCTGCGAATTACCGTCAAATGGAAGGTAATGGTGTACACGCTTATAAATGGGTGAATGCAAATGGTGAGGTTACTTACGTTAAATACAAATGGGTTCCTCAACAAGAAGTGAAAAATTTAACGCAAGAAGAAGCAAACAAAATTCAATCATCAGCTATAGAACATGCTACTTTAGATTTACGTAACGAAATTGAAAAAGGAAACTTCCCTAAATGGGATTTATACGTTCAAATGTTGAAAAAAGAAGATTTTGACGCTTTAGATTTCAATCCAGTTGATGTAACTAAAATTTGGCCAGAATCAGTTGCAAAATCAGTTAAAGTGGGAACAATGACTTTAAATGAAAATCCAACAAATTATTTCCAACAAGTTGAACAAGCTGCTTTTGCTCCTTCAAACTTAGTTCCTGGAATTGAACCATCTGAAGATAAATTATTACAAGGTCGTTTATTTTCTTATGCAGATACTCAACGTCACCGTTTAACTGGAAACTATCAACAAATCCCTGTAAACCAAGCAAAATCTTCAGTGAAAACTTATAACCAAGATGGGTATATGTCTATTCGTGAACAAAAAGGAGATGTGAACTATCAACCATCTACTAATGTGCCTGAAGTGAAAGAGAATGTGAAATTTAAATATTCTAAATCTGTTTTTCCAGCTGGTACAACTACAACACAGCATGTAATTGATAAAGAAAATAACTTTGTACAAGCAGGTGATTTATATAAATCATTCTCTAAAAAAGACCAAGATAACTTAATCAAAAACTTATCTGGAGCTTTAAATTCAGTGAAAAATAAAGTTATCGTTCACAAAATGATTGCACACTTCTATCAAGCAAATACGGAGTATGGTACACGTTTAATGAAAGCGACAAATACTTCAATGGAAGATGTTAAACAATATTTACCAAAATAATTTCTAATGGATTGGAGTCGATTGAGTTCGGCTCCATGACTTTCAAAAAAATATCAAAACAATGAAAAAATTAATTTTAACTTGTGCTTTAGTATTAGCTTTTAATGTAGCAAATGCACAGGATTTATTCGATGCAGCTCGATCAAATAATACTTCTCAAATTGAAAAATTAATCACTGATGGTGTTGATATTAATCAAGCAAATACGAGAGGTTATACACCTTTAATATTAGCAGTTTACAGCAATAACAAAGAAGCTGTACAATTACTTTTAAAAAATGGTGCAAATCCGAATGCCCAAGATTCTTCAGGAAATAATGCTTTAATGGGTGCAGCATTTAGAGGTTATCCAGAAATGGTCGATATTTTAATAGCCAACAAAGCGGATGTTAATCAAGTTAATTATAGTGGTGCATCTCCATTAATCTTCGCTGCAACCTTTGGACAAGTTGAAATTACAAAGAAATTAATTGCAGCAGGAATTGATGAATCTATCAAAGATAATACAGGTAAAACTGCGAAAGACCATGCAATATTGCAAGGAAACGAAGCTATTTTAGTGCTTTTAAAATAATTTAAAAGCGCTAGGCTTTTTAATGGATAGTGCATTTTTTTCTTTCAATCTTATTTCAAATTATAATTACCATTAAACCAAATAGTTATTTTTTAGATTGATTTTTAATTACTGAATCCTTCAAAAAATCGGCATTTAGATTGTTGATTTTTTTGAATATGTGTATCTTTAAACTAAGGAAAGAAAATTCTTGACCGATTATACTTAAACAGAATATAAATTCGTTCATATGGCTACTCCCACGGTAATAACGCAAGAACAACTTGAGCGTGAAAATATAGAGATTACGAGACGTTACAAAGAAATGTTGAAAAACACTTATGTAACGTTATCAGATGATGACAAAAAATTAATTCGTAAGGCTTTTGATTTAGCAGTCGAAGCACATAAAGATCAACGCCGTAAAACTGGGGAACCATATATTTACCATCCAATTGCTGTTGCAAAAATTGTTGCTGATGAAATAGGTTTGGGTGCTACTTCTATTGCAGCTGCATTAATGCATGACGTAGTAGAAGATACGGAGTATACACTAGATGATTTAGAAAAATTATTTGGAAAAAAAATAGCTAAAATTATTGATGGTTTAACGAAAATAGCTATACTTAATAAGCAAGATGTTTCCATACAATCTGAAAATTATAAAAAACTATTACTTACTTTATCTGAGGATGTTCGTGTTATTTTAATAAAAATAGCTGATCGTTTGCATAATATGCGAACCTTGGAAAGTATGCGAGAGGATAAACAGCTTAAGATTGCGTCAGAGACGATATTCATATATGCACCTTTAGCTCATAGGATGGGATTGTATAACATTAAATCTGAATTAGAAGATTTAAGTTTACGTTATACTAAACCAGATGATTATTATGCTATAGATCGTAAATTAACTGAAACTAAAGAGGAACGAGTTAATTACATTAATAATTTTGTAAGCACTCTTCAGGATAAATTAAATGAAGAAGGTTTAGAGTTCGAAATTAAAGGAAGGACAAAATCCATCAATTCTATTTACCGTAAAATGGTAAAGCAAGGAATACCTTTTGAGGAAGTATTTGATTTATTTGCTATTCGAATTATTTACAGATCTGATCGTAAGAATGAAAAATTCCTTGCTTGGAAAATTTATTCAATGGTAACGGATTTATATATTCCAAATCCAAAACGAATGCGGGATTGGATTACTCAACCTAAATCTACTGGTTATGAGTCGCTTCATGTTACAGTTATGGGGCCTCTTGCTCGTTGGATTGAAGTTCAAATTCGTTCAGAACGTATGGATGAGGTTGCGGAAATGGGTATTGCTGCGCATTATAAGTATAAAGAAAATATAAGTGAAGATGACACGAAAGTTGATGAATGGATACATCAGGTTCGTGAAATGTTGGAGCAAGAAGATACAAAGGATGCCATTGAATTTATGGATAATTTTAAATTCAATTTGTATTCAAAAGAGATTTATGTTTTTACTCCAAAAGGAGATTTACATTCTTTGCCTAAAGGTGCAAGTTCCTTAGATTTTGCCTATGCTATTCACTCCAATGTTGGAGATCACTGTTTGGGTGCTAAAGTAAATGGAAAACTATATCCATTATCATATAAATTACAATCAGGTGATTTAGTTGAAATCATCACCTCATCACAACAAAAGCCAAAACTGGAATGGTTAGAATATGCTATTACGAGTAAAGCAAGAAGTAAAATTAAAGCTTCTCTAAATTCAGATAAACGTAAAATAGCAGAAGAAGGTAAAGAAGTATTAATTCGTAAATTAAGACATTTAAAAGTTGATTTTTCTGAACAAACAGTTAATCAGTTACAACAATTTTTTAAATTAACATCCAGTTTAGATGTATTTTATAATGTTGCAACTGGTGTTATCGATAATGCGGATCTAAGACAATATGCTGACCGAAATTCCGGTTTTACAGGACTTTTTAATCGTTTTAGAAAATCTACTTTTCCTACTCCAAAACCAAAGGTTGAACAGCCACTCGTAGATAAAACAAAACTTGATAGTTTAGTATTTGGTAACGACGAAGAACGTTTGGATTATGAAATTGCATCTTGTTGTAATCCTATTCCTGGAGATAAGGTTTTTGGATTTATTACAGTTTCTAAAGGTATAAAAGTACATAAGGTAGATTGTCCTAATTCAATTTCTTTACAAGCTAATTATGCCTACCGTATTATCAAAGCAAAATGGATTGATTCTTCACAGCGTGAATTTAAGGCACTTATAGAATTACAAGGTATTGATCGTTCAGGTATGGTAAGTGATATAACACTTGTTGTATCAAAAAATAATTCATTGAATATGCATAGTATAAATCTTTCTGAAGAAGCTGGGATTTTTGATGGTAAAATAACAGTATCTGTTAAAAATAAGCATCAACTTGAGGAGGTAATGAAAGAACTTCAAAATATTGAAGGCATACAAACGGTTAAGAGAACGTATAAAAACTAGAATCTAAACCTAATAAATAATAAAAAGTTCAACATGTTTTGTTGGACTTTTTTCGTTGGGACTAGTAATAAAGGCACAAAGTTAAAGAAATATTTTAGATAATATCCTATCATTTCAGTTAAGAAAAACAACAAATCATTATTAATTTTACACTCCGAAAACAAACAAAACAAACACAATGAACGCAAAAAATTATAATCCAATTGAAGAAGTTTTAGAACTTATTAAAGCTAAAGGAGGTTGGGTTAATAGTCACTCTCATTTAGATCGCGCTTATTCTTTAACAGCTGATACATTTGCTTTATCAAATTCCTATCTAAAAGAAAAATGGCATTTAGTAGATGATATGAAACGTAAATCGTCTGTAGATGATATCTATTTCCGTATGGAAAAAGCAATTACATTTATGTTAGAGCAAGGTGCTCAGGCTATTGGATCTTTTATAGACTGTGATGAGGTTATTGAGGATCGCTCAATTTTAGCAGCAACTCGCCTTAAAGAAAACTATGGAAAAGATATAGAAATACGATTTGCAAACCAAGTTTTAAAAGGTGTGATTGATCCTGCTGCGCGAAAATGGTTTGATTTATCATCGGATTTTGTTGATATCATCGGAGGATTACCAGCTAAAGATTTTGGTAAAGAAGATGAACATTTAGATATATTACTAACTACAGCAAAAGCTAAAAATAAATTAGTTCACGTTCATGTAGATCAATTCAATACAGACGAAGAGATTGAAACGGAACAATTAGCACGCAAAACGATAGAGCATGGAATGCAAGGTAAAGTCTCAGCAGTTCATTCAATTTCAGTTGCAGCTCATCCAAGAAAATATCGTTATGAATTATATGAATTAATAAAACAAGCCGATATGCACATTATTTCTTGTCCAACAGCTTGGATTGATCATAATCGTACTGAGCGATTAGCTCCTTCACATAATTCAATAACTCCTGTTGATGAAATGATTCCAAGAGGAATTAATGTTGCATTTGGAACTGACAATATTAATGATATTTATAAACCTTTTTCAGACGGTCATTTATTAACTGAATTGCGCGTAATGCTAGAATCTTGTCATTTTTATGATGTGGAAAAATTAGCAGAAATTGCAACAGACAATGGACTTAAAGCTTTAGGAATTCAAAAATAAAATGTATATTTATACAATAATTCAAAAATCTCGCACCTGCGGGATTTTTTTTGGAAAAACGTTAAACAAAAGAAAGCCATGAAATTAAAGGTAATTAATGAGACATCAAAACTAAAATCAGTCGTTTTAGGTAGAGCAGAATCTAATGGAGCTATTCCTACTTTGGAAGAAACTTTTGACGCAAAATCTTATGAAACGGTTATGAATAATGATTTTCCGGATGAAGTTGATTTGATAAGTGAAATGGCAGAATTTGAAAAAGTTTTAAAAAAATATGATGTAGAAGTTCTTCGTCCAGAATTGATTGAAAATTGTAATCAAGTTTTTTCTAGAGATGTAGGTTTTGTAATAGAAGATGAGTTTTTCGTTTCAAATATAATTCCTGATCGCGAACCTGAATTACAGGCTTACGATAATATTAGAGAAAGATTCAAAGGAAATAAAATTACAAATCTGCAAGAGAATATTTTTGTAGAAGGTGGTGACGTTATTTTATACAATGATTATATTTTTATTGGAACATATAATCAACCCGATTTCAAGAATTTTAAAACAGGAAGAACAAACATTGAATTTGTTGAATTCATAAAAGAAAAATTTCCCAACAAAAAAGTTCTGAATTTTGATTTAAAGAAAGATGATACTAATCCATATGAAGGAATTTTACATTTGGATTGCACATTTCAGCCTGTTGGAAATGATAAAGCAATAATTTATCGTGATGGATTCCTATTTGAAAAGGATTTTCAAACAATTGTTAATATCTTTGGAGAAGAAAATATTTTTGAAGTAACAAAAGAAGAAATGTATTGGATGAGTCCAAATGTATTTTCAATTTCGCCAGAAGTTGTTGTTTCTGAAAAGAATTTTATGAGATTAAATAATCATTTAGAAAATGTTTGGGGAATAAAAGTAGAGCCAATCAATTATAGAAATATTTCTAAAATGGGAGGGTTACTTCGTTGTTCCACAATGCCTTTAGTTAGAGAATAAAAATGAGAAGACAACAATATACAAATACGATTTTGATGGTGGAACCTGTAAATTTTAATTACAATCCACAAACAGCAGTAAATAATTATTTTCAGAATCAGGTAGATGATGCAGCTGAAAAAATTCAGCAAGAAGCTCTAGAAGAATTTAGAACAATGGTTTCAACATTACGTTCTAAAGGAATTAATGTTTTAACCATTAAAGATACCTTAACTCCACATACGCCAGATTCTATTTTTCCGAATAATTGGATTTCATTTCATGAAGATGGTACAGTTGTGATGTATCCTATGTATGCTGAAAATAGAAGGCTAGAACGTAGGGAAGAGGATGTTTTAGAATTTTTAGAGGAAAAGGGATTTAACATAATTGATGTGTTAGATTTTTCATCTGCCGAAGAAGATGAAATTTTTTTAGAAGGTACAGGAAGTATTATTTTAGACCGTGTTAATGATTTAGCATACGCAGCAATTTCTCAGAGAACAGATGAGGATTTGTTTATCGAATTTTGCGAGGAATTAGAATATACACCTGTAATTTTTACTGCGAACCAAACAGTTAATGGAGAGCGTTTACCAATTTATCATACCAATGTAATGATGTGTATTGCCGATAAATACGCAATTATTTGTCTTAATACAATTGATGATAAAAAGGAAAGAAAAAATGTAGTCGAAAATTTAAAAGATTACGGAAAAGAAATTATTGCGATAACAGAGGAGCAAATACACAAGTTTGCCGGAAATATGTTGCAAGTAGGGGGAATGGGACAATCTTATCTTGTCATGTCACAAACTGCCTATGATTCTTTAACATCTGAACAAATTGAAGCTATTGAAAAATATAATCCGATTTTACCTGTTAAAATTGATATGATTGAAAAACTAGGAGGAGGATCAGCTCGTTGTATGATGGCGGAAGTTTTCTTACCAAAAATATAGTTTAACTAATTTTATAAAAAAAAGCGTTCATAGAGAACGTTTTTTTTTTACTTATAATTTTATTTGTATTTATTATATTGTTTTAAAGAATCTTGATATTGCTTATCCAACATTTTATACATATCAGGTTGATTTTGTAAAACACCATAATATCGATTTCTTTCTTTCTGAAAATAAGCAACCTGTTTAGAAATTACTTTTCGGTAAGCTTCTTTGTCCTTACTTTTTCTACGATTCAGCTCTTCGATATTCTTTCTTATTTTTCTTGTATACAGTTCAGATAAATTCCAAATAAATTGATATTCTTTCAAAAGTTCATCATGCTTTACAGACATCCATGATTGATTTGGATCCATTTTATTATAAACTTTATAGATCGGAAGTTGGCCAGTTTCTTCTGTAATAGTCCAACTGATTTTTGTAGCTAATTCACCTTGAACTCCTTTTGAACTTTTTGTTTTACCTTTAAAATCATTGAAAGTCAATTTTTTCTCAGACCAATCAATTGATTTCTCTTTCTTTGGTGTTTGATCTATAATATTTGAAAAAGAAATAGTATTTAAAATTAAATATGCTAAAGTAACAATCATTCTTTATTTGTATAAAAGTAAATATAAGATAATATCAATTACAAAATCTAAAATTTCTAAATTTTAATATTTATAAAACATCAGATAATAGGTCTAAACGCATGCCGTGTGACCCTTTTATAAGGATAGAGTCTGTATATTTAAAATTGGATTTAACATAATTAGTGAATTCTTCCTTATTTTCAAGTTTTATTATATTATTAGATTGAATATCAGTATTTTGAAAATGTTTTCCTAACAAATAAATGTACTCAAAACCATAATCTAAAGCAAGTCTAGCAATGTTATTATGCTCTAAATCAGATGTTTCGCCAAGTTCAAACATATCTCCAAGAATTACAGTTTTTGTACCTTTAAAAGTAGAAAAGTTTTTCAATGAAGCTTCCATACTAGATGGGTTTGCATTATAGGCATCCATTATAATCTTATATCCTTCTTTTTCAATGATTTGAGAACGATTATTTGTCGGTGTATATTTTTCTATGCCATTTTTTATTTCATCAATAGATAATCCAAAATGTTTTCCAATTGCAATAGCACAAGAAATATTACTAAAGTTATATGATCCTGTTAAATTTGTTTGGATTTTTACTCCGTCAACAGCAACAGCAATATAATCAGAATCTGAAGAAGCAGGAGCAATGATATATTTTCCACTTTCAGTTCCGAATGAGATAATATCAATATCTTCAGTTTTCTCAACTTGAATAGGATCTTGTAAATTAATAAAAGCTGTTCTATGATTATTTCTTAAATAATCATATAATTCTGATTTACCTTTAATTACACCTTCGTATCCACCAAATCCTTCTAGATGTGCTTTCCCAAAATTTGTTATATACCCAAAATTTGGTTGAGCAATAGAGCAAAGTAATTCAATCTCTTTTTGGTGATTAGCACCCATCTCAATAACAGCAATTTCAGTATCATCGGGAATTGATAAAATTGTTAACGGTACACCAATATGATTATTTAAATTTCCATAAGTAAAATGTACTTTAAACTTTTCTTTTAGAGTAGCAGCTATCAATTCTTTAGTAGTTGTTTTACCATTAGAACCTGTTAAACCAATGAAAGGAATTTTTAAATAATTACGGTAAGCGCGTGCTAAATCTTGTAATGCAAAAAGTGCATCATCTACATAAAAAATATTTTTATTTTGATTCTCATATTTTTTTTCATCAACAATAGCTGCACTTGCACCTTGCTCAATTGCTTGATTTGCAAATGAATTACCGTTGAAATTCGCACCTTTTAATGCAAAGAAAATAGAATTTTTTTCTATGTTTCTTGTATCAGTAGTTACCTTTGGATTCTTCAAAAATAACTCAAAAATAGCTGATGTATTCATGAAGTAAATTTATAAAAAAACTCGGTTCATTGAACCGAGTTTTTTAAATATAATTAAAAATAGATAATATTATCTTCTTGATCTTTTAGATTCTTTTGAACCTTTATAATCTTGCGCTACACGAAATCCTACCCAAGAAGTAGCATCTGCTTGATGCATGTATCTTCTTTGTCCAGCATCAACCCAATATATTGGATCTCTCCAAGAACCACCTTTTATTACACGAACTTCGTCCGATAATTCTGTTGTTCTTGTAGTAGCATCTTTTTGTAAAATCACTTTACCTTTATCATCTACAACAAACGTACGTATTGGAGAATTATACATATCATTTGTATTTAAATCCTCATTGTTTGTAAATTCTAAAGCAGATTTAGAATCTCCATCACGATAATTTCTATAATCTTGTGTTACTTCTTTTTTGTATGATCCAGGTAAACCTTTGTAAACTAAACGACCATTGTTTAATGTATCAAATTCAATATTACTGTCATCATATTTTACATAACCACCTTGACCATTATCGATATTTTGTTTATAAGCATTTCCGCGGAAATAATTAAAATCATTAGCTTCATCATCAATGATAGGGCGGTAAATATCAGCCGTCCATTCAGCTACATTTCCAAGCATTCCATAAATTCCATAATCGTTAGATGGGAATTTCTTTACGTCGTTTGTTATAGCAGAACCATCATTTCCAAATCCTCCAATCCCAGAATAATCTCCACGACCTTGTTTGAAATTATCTAAATATTGACCTTTATTTTTTCCTTTTTCTTGACGGAAAGTATTTTGAGATACTTCTTTGCCTTTATATTGGTTAAATTCACGATTACCCGCTAACCCTAATGCAGCATATTCCCATTCTGCTTCTGATGGTAAGCGAAATGGTTGAACATCATCAGAGCGAGTAGCTCTATTGGCATTCTGTATACGAGTATTTGTAGATTTTATTTGGTAGCTCTTTAATAATTTGGTTGAATCAATAGCTTCAGATACATTAGAATCATTCTTTTTGTATTGTTCAGTATTGAAAGTTTTTTCACCGTAATTATATTCTTCATTAGAATAATAATCCTTTGCAAGAATACCTTTATTCATTAAAGATTTTTCATTTGCACGATCAGTTAACCAATCACAATAGTTAACAGCTTGTAACCAAGTTACACCAACTACAGGATAATAGCTGAATTCTGGTGAAAACATATAATTTTCTGTAGAGAAATCATCACGAGAAAGTGTATTATTAAAAATAGATTCATCAGGTAATGCACCATTATAAATATCTTTATATAATGTTTCTTCTGGAGGAAAAACTACTTTTAACCATGTTAAGTATTCACGATATTCGTAGTTAGTTACTTCAGTTTCACCAATAAAGAAAGATTTAACTTGCATGCGAACAGGTGAATTATTCCAATCGCGCATCACGTCGTCCTTAGTAAGCCCCATAGTGAAAGATCCTCCTTCCACGTAGACCATACCTGGCCATCCTTTAACATTTTGTTTTTGTTTCCCGGAAAAAAACCATCCTTTACTGTCATTCGGGTTCCAACCTGTACGGCTTGTGAATTTTTTAGTTCCACCACCTTTTTTCTTTCCACCACCTGTAGCACAACTTACAAATGTAAGTGAAGCGGCTGCTAGTACTAAAGAAAAAATACGTCCTTTATTCATTTTCATAGAATACTTCTGGTTATCAAATATTATATTTATTGCAAATAAAAGCATTTAACAGCAATTTAACAATGCCGGTAGATACATTTTATTTACGTCAAACGAAATATTTTATTTTTTATTTTATTAATCTAAAAATATATTTGTTCAATAATCGTTTTCTTACAATGAAGAAATATCTAATTCTCGCAATAACATTATTAAATTATAGCAATTTGTTTTCTCAAAAATACAAAATTAATTGGGAAAATAGCCAAGATTATGCATTAACTAATGGGCAAATAATAAAGGTTCCATTTTTTAATAATCCAGAGCATTATGCTTTAAATGAATATTATACTCCAAACTATAATGTTATCTTTAACGAAACGGTTAGAGATGTGAAGATCTTTAATGTAGAAACTACCGCATTATCTCCTTTAGAGTTAATACAATTTAAAGCTTATGATTTAATAAAAGATGAAATTACATATATTTCTCAAAATTATACTGAAAACAATAAATCTAAAACATTAGTTTCTGTTTTTCCTTATTTAAAAAAAGGTAATGTTATTCATAAGATAAATTCCTTTGAGATATCAACTTATAAAAACATAGCGCCTAAAACCCTTCAGAATAGAAGTTTTGGTAATACCACAAGTGTATTAAAAGATGGAAATTGGTTTAAAATTAAAGTCGATAAAACCGGTGTTTTTAAACTAGATAAAAAATTCTTTACTCAAAACGGGATACCGACTTCAGGATATAATCTAAATACGTTAAAAGTATATGGGAATGGAAGTGGTCGCCTATTTGAAAATATGGAAGATCATCGATACGATGGTTTACAAGAGGTTCCTATAGAATTTATAGGAAGTACTGATAATTCTTTTGATGAAGGTGATTATATTTCATTTTATGCAAAAGGTCCACATCAGTGGTATAGAAAACAGAAAAATTCTCTAGATGACGTTTTTCTTAGGTTTAATTTATATGATGACTATTCCTATTACTATATCACTTATGATGGTGATGCGGGCAAAAGAATTGTAGAAGATGAATTAACAGGAACTCCTACACGTATTTTTACCAATTTTGATGCATATCAGTTTCATGAAAAAGATTCATTAAATATCAACCAAGTAGGAAGACAATGGGTTGGTGAAATGTTGAATGGGAGTAATAACTTTACAAAGAAATTTACCGCAAAACAAGCTGATATTGGGCAAACTGCATATTTAAGATATTCTGTTGTAGGTAAAAATGCAGAAAATACTTCAGCAAAAATAAATGTAAATGGTAATCCATTAGATAATATAATTTTTAATGTATCTGATTTTAACAATAGAACATTAAAACAACAATTTCCATTGCAAGGAAATGAAATAAATGTTGAAATAAATTATACTAATGCTTCCAATCCAAGAGGGTTAGCCTTTATTAATTTCATAGAATTAAAATATAAAGAAAAGTTACAATATACAAGTGGTCAATTTGATTTCAGAAGTTTAGAAGATTTAAATACAGGAGAAATTTTTGGATTTAATATTCAAAATAATTCAGGTATAAAAGTTTGGAATGTATCTGATATTTCATCGACATTTCAAATTAAACCTTCGGATAATGTATACAAATATCAATCTAATTCTGATGTTTTTTGGAATGAATTTGTAGCCTTTAAAGAGGAAGATTTATATACTGATGTACAGTATGTTGGTCGTATTGTAAACCAAGATATCAGAAAATTTAATGATGTTACTTTAGCTATAATTACACCAAATAAGTTTAAAGATCAAGCAATAAGATTAGCTAATTTTCGTGAAGAACATGATGGAATTAAAGTAGCTGTAGTCACAACAGAAGAAGTATACAACGAATTTTCATCTGGTTCACAAGATCCGATTGCTATCCGAGATTTCTTTAAATATCTAAAAGATAATGGGAATCCATTAGAATATGCAATTCTATTTGGAGCAACTACTTATGATCCTAAAAATCGTGTACAAGGAAATATTAATTACATTCCTTCATTTTATAATTTAAATTCAGAATCGTTAGAAACCTCTTCAACTACAGATGATTATTTCACTATGATTGGGGATAATGTAAATTTTGCAGCGGAAGCAGGTAATGGTTCATATAGTTATAACGCTAAAATGATTGATATTGCAATTGGTCGTTTACCAGCATCCGATATTTCCGAAGCGAAGACTTTAGTTGATAAGATTATATCTTATTATCAAAAAATCCCAAATAAAGGAAATTCTTACGGAGATTGGCGAACAAAAATTGTAGCGGTATCTGATGATCCAGATAAATCTGAAATCAACACTCCTAAATTTGATAAAGACATAGATGATACTTTTAATACTCCAATTAACAAATTTTATGCAGTTAATAAATTATATATAGACGCTTATCAACCTGAGCAAACTTCTGCTGGATTAAGATATCCAATTATTAATCAATCCATTTTAAATAATTTAGAATTAGGAACTAATTTCATGATTTATTATGGCCATGGTGGACCAAGGTCATGGGCACAAGAACGTATTCTTACTGGTGAGGAGCTATCTAACCTAAATAATTTTACAAATACATTTTCGCGTATTCCAATTGTAGCAACTATAACATGTGATTTTACAGTTTGGGACTTACCACAATACAATTCTGCAGGAGAATTGATGTTAAAAAATCCTAACGGAGGAGCATTATCTATGTTAACTACAAATAGACCGATTGGTACTATTTATGGTTCAGAATTTAATTCCTATTTACTAAAAGAATTATTTAGAGAAAATAATCATCAGAACTTAACTTCAGGCCAAGCATTGATAAAGGCCAAGCAATCTTACAATCCAAATTCATCAGATCATGCAAGGGTAAATTTATTGGGTGATCCTATGGTTGCAGTTTCAAGACCGAAACAAGACATCTCTATTGTAAAATTTAAAGTTAATGGAAATGAGGTGGATTATAAATCTCATCAAATAAAAGCATTAGATTTTGTAGAAATAGAAGGTGAAGTTTTAAACCCATCCTCTCAGATAGATGGTAGTTTTAATGGTACTGTGCAGAATATTCTTTATGAAAAACCAATCCAAAAACCATTAAGAAATAATAAAGGTCTTAGTACATTCCAACCTTATACATTTACAGAGGAATTTAAAACTATCTACAAAGGAAGTTCTAAGGTAAATGAAGGTAAATTCATCATGAAATATTATGTTCCTAAAGATATTAATTTTGAAGTCGGTGAACGAAAAATTGTTTTATACGCTTACAGTGATCATAGTGATGCTGTAATGAATTCTAAGGTAATAATTGGAGGTATTAATGAAAATGGTTTAAATGATAGTGAAATTCCGCAAGGAAAGTTATACATGAATAATTTAAACTTTGCCAATGGTGGAATTACAGATAGAGATCCTTATTTAGTTGCTTGTCTTACAGATAATACTGGAATTAATGCAACAGGATCTAGTATTGGCCATGATATTGTTGCAACCTTAGACGGACAAGTGCAGGATTCCTATGTATTGAATGAGTATTTTGAATCAGGTGATTCAAATCCATGTATAAATAAAGATTTTGAGGATTATCAAAAAGGTCAAGTTATCTATCAACTCAAAAAATTAGAATTAGGACAACACAAGATAGATTTAAAATTTTGGGATATTAATAATAATTCTAATACAGCAACACTAGATTTTGTTGTAATGGAAAATGGGAGTAATAAATTGGTAATTGACAAACTTTTGAATTGGCCGAATCCATTTACAAATAACACTTTTTTCCATTTCGAACATAATTGTGATTCAGAATTAGATGTTATGGTGCAAGTATTCACAGTTTCAGGACGTTTAGTAAAAACAATACGCCAAACCGTTTCTGCAGAACCATTTCGAGAAGGTTATCGTACGGGAAAATATGCACTAGAATGGGATGGATTAGATGATTTTGGCGATAAAATAGGTAAAGGTACATACTTGTATAAAGTAAATGTAAAAGGTTTAGATACAGAGTTATGTAAAGGAACTGCAACAGCTATAGAACGTTTAGTTATTCTTAAATAACATGATTTAATATTTTAATAAAATATTTTACAATAATTTATATCATATAGCGTTTTCTTACTATTGAGTTAATACGAAATATTTATAAATACATATTTTAAGTTAAAAATTAGTAATTACTGAATTTAGTTTACCAATCAAAATACATGATGAGGTGTAAAATTAAATAATAAAATTGCTATATATCAAAAGAGTGTATATTTACATGTATTGAGTGTGATATATACAAAAAAATAAAAAATAACTATACAATTTATACGAGGATGAAAAAGATTACCAGTAGCTTATTAATGTTACTATCGGTTGCAGCCTTTGCACAAACAACAGAAGAACCTAATCCGATTTTAACAGGTGCACCTTTTTTAAGAATATCTCCAGATGCTAGAGCAGGATCTCTAGGAGATCAGGGGGTTGCAACATCAGCCGATAATTTTTCTCAATATTGGAATGCTGCTAAGTATGCTTTCAGTAAAGATTATTCAGGAGTAGCATTTACTTATACTCCATATATGAGTTCTTTAACAAGTGATGTTTTCTTATTAAATGCTACATATTTTACATTCTTAGGAACTGATGAAAGAAGTACTTTAGCTGCGAGTATTTACTATTTTAATATGGGTGAAATCGAATTAAATAGTTTAAATGCAGCTACAGGTCAAATTCAACAAGATGGATTAGCTAAACCAAATGAATTCTCGATCGATTTATCTTATGGTTTGAGATTATCAGATAACTACTCGATGGCAGTTACAGGTCGTTTTATTCGTTCAGATCTTTTCAATGGTTTAAATGACGCTACAGTACAACCAGCAAACACATTTGCAGTAGATATAGCAGGTTTTTACCAATCTGAAACAATGAGCACGAATAGTTTTGATGGTAAACTTAGAGGAGGTTTTCAACTTTCTAATATTGGACCAAAGTTAGATTATTCAAATTCAGATGACAATTCATCATATTTACCAACAACTTTACGATTAGGTTTAGGATATGATTTTAAATTTGATGATTATAATAAAGTTGCAGTATCTACAGAATTTGCTAAATTACTAGTACCGACACCTCAGTTTGAATTGGACGAAGAAGGAAACATTTTATATAAATATATTCCAAATAAAGGTCCAATTGATGGAATCTTTAGTTCATTTGGTGATGCACCAGGAGGAGGTAAAGAAGAATTAAAAGAAATTACATTTGCTGTAGGTGCAGAATATTCATACAACGAAGCATTATTTATTCGTGCTGGATATTTCCACGAAAACCAGTTAAAAGGTGATCGTCAACATATGACATTAGGAGCTGGATTAAAATATAATTCATTTGGAATTGATTTTTCATATTTAATACCAACATCTAAAACAAATAATGCGTTAGAAAATACTTTACGCTTTGGAGTTTCTTGGAACTTTGGAGGTGAAACACAAAATTCTTATGATTACTAAATTTAATCATTAATAATATTTTATAAGCTGACCAATTGGTCAGCTTTTTTTATTAACTTAAATCAATAAGTGTATTAAAATAAAGAATTATTTTAGTAGAAATATATTTAATATGTCAAACGTAGGATTAATAATAGAAGAACGAGCAGCTGACTTAGGGAATTTTCTAGTTGGTAGATTATTACCATTTCGTCAGAAACGAGCAGTAGGACCATTTGTTTTTATCGATCACATGGGACCAGCTCATTTAAAAGATTATCAAAATTTAGATGTAGGTCCACATCCCCATATTGGTTTATCTACATTGACTTATCTCTTCGAAGGTTCTATCCAGCATAAAGATAGTTTAGGTAATGATTTAGAAATTACTCCAGGCGCTGTAAATTGGATGAATGGTGGTAAAGGAGTTGTACACTCTGAACGAACGCCAGAATATTTACGCCAGACGGAAAAAATGTTACATGGGTTACAAATCTGGATTGCATTACCAAAGCATTTAGAAGAAATGGAGCCAAGTTTTCATCATATAGAAGCTGATAAACTACCTACTTGGTCAGAAAATGGTGTTGATTTTAAATTAATTGCAGGTAAATACAAGGATTTAGAATCTCCAGTTCCTGTGCATTCTCCCTTATATTATATAGAAATTAAAGCCAAAGAAGATGCTAAAATAAATTTAGGGGATGGATTATTTGGTGAATCAGCATTATATATTCTAGATGGTAAAGTGATAGATGGTGGAAATGAATATGGAGAAAAACAACTACTAATTGCTAAAGATGCTTCTCTGTGTGAAATTGAAATAAAAGCAGGTTCTACAATATATATTTTTGGGGGAGATGCTTTTCCTGAGGAACGTTTTATATATTGGAATTTTGTTAGTTCTTCTAAAGACCGTTTAGAACAAGCTAAAGAAGATTGGAAAAACCATAAGTTTCCTACGATACCTGGAGATAGTGATTATGTACCCTTACCAGATTATACTAAAAAATAATATCAAATAATGAGTGTAGAAATAACAGGGAAATCAACAAGTTCTAATTTTATTACTTTGTTGTCTGCAAGAGATTTAACCCTAACAGTGGATGAACCATTAGAAAAAGGAGGACAAAATACTGCTATGACCCCTATGGAATTAATTGCTGGAGCTTTATCATCATGTACTATTATTACATTACAAATGTATTTTAATCATAAAGGTTGGAATTATAATACTATTGAGGTCGCTGTCGATTTTGATAATACAATTACGCCTATAATTTTTAATAGAATTATAAAAGTATCAACATCTATAAATGATAAAGAATTCTCTCGCATTGAAAAAATTGCAAATGCTTGTCCAGTGCATAAACTACTAGAAAATGGGAATAAAATTATAACATCTATTATTCGTTCTTAGCATAACTTTTGACATACATTATTGTAAGTGTAAATATCTTGTTAAGATAGGTCCATTATTGGGTTTCTTCCGGATTATTAGCTAACTTGCGATAAATTTAGAATTAATTATATCGTGACGCATCAACAGAAAACGAGTAATATTAGAAAAGGTATTTCAGAGTCTTACAAAAACTTGAAAATGAAGTATCCAATTCTAAAACATCAGAATGCCATTGGCTTTTCAATCTTTGCTTTAGCAGTTTGCATTAGTCTTCTGATGGGATATTTATGGTATACGGGAGTTGTCCCAGCGTGGGTACTAATTTTAGTTAATGCATTTTTATTTGGAATTTTACATGAATTGGAACATGATCTAATCCATTTTATGTATTTTAAAAATAATAAATTTATTCAAAATTACATGCTTGGATGGGTTTGGATATTACGCCCATTAACTTTAAATCCATGGTTTAGAAGAACATTACATTTTCACCACCATAGATTTTCAGGTACATTACATGATGTAGAGGAACGTGGAGTTACTAATGGTGAAAAATGGAGTTTAAAACGTTTAATTTTCACTCCAGATTTAGTTATAGGAAACTTATTACGTGTTACAGGATTATTTAGAGATATAAAACGTGAAGTTGAAAATGGTAATCTAAAGTTTGAAACGGCTAAGAAGATTAAGCTATATGGAGTTTTTGGATTAATTCCATTAACTATTATTTCTCATATTGTATTGTATTTATTTTCGTTCGATGTTATCTTAGATTTTATAAATTCTAAGTTTTCTACAGGAATTGTATTATCTGAAACATTAAAAGCAATTATACAATGGAGTAATCCAATTATATATATCGTTTTATTACCAAACTTATTACGTCAATTCTCATTACATTTTATAACTTCTAATCTTCATTATTTTGGAGACGTTGAAAAAGGAAATGTTGTAGAGCAGACTCAAGTTTTGAATGTTTGGTGGACATATCCATTCCAAATTTTTTGTTTCTTTTTTGGTTGGACACACGCTATTCATCACTTTGTTGTAAACGAAACATTTTATGTTCGTCATATTGCACGTAAAAAAGCATATGAAGTTATGAAAGCAAATGGTGTTCGTTTTAACGATTTAGGAACATTTAAAAGAGCTAACCGTTACCACGAAACAACTAAATAGAATTTATAAATAATATAAAAAAAAGCGACCCGATGAGGTCGCTTTTTTTTATGCAATAGAATTGTAATGAAACCGTTTAATTTATATGCGAATAAAATATCCTTTTACAAATCTATTTCTATTAATGATTATAGGATGGATTATTAATGCATTGATGTGGACGGGATATTTTCCGCATAGATTTTTTAATCAAAGCATTTTTATCGGTATGTTATTATTATATCTTGGTGTTGGCTTAGGAATTTTAAGTTTATTGTTTGGTTTTATTAAAATTATTCGGAATGTCTAAATTCTTTAAATTAATCCTTGGTTTCTCAGTTGGATTATTTCTAGTAATTCAAGTTCAATACTTTTTAAATCTCGGTATAATTTCTTTTATACTTTACATCATTGAGATTTTTTTCTTCATTATTATTTTAGTTATGATACTTATTGGAATATATAAATGGATAAATAATCCGATACGTTCGCATAAAATTGCCTTATGGATAAGTAGTATCTTATTAGGTTTAACCGTATACAAACCTTTGGGAATAATCGATGATAAAATGATCTATGGAGATAATGTATTATTTGCTTATGAAGAAGGTGTAGCGAGTTGTTCATCATCATTTTCATTTAAAACCAATGGAATTTATATACAGAAATCTTTTTGTTTTGGAAATAGAAGAGAAATAGGCAATTATACGATAAACAACGATTCAATCTTTTTTGATACAAATAAAATAAATCAATAGAAAGAATTCTACAATAGAAATGTTTTTATCTAATCCATTAACATCAAAAGATTTTGATTCAACTCAATTTAAGAATGAGCATATTCAGAGAAAGATTGAAAAATCAATTTCGCGAAAGTTTCAAATTCATATGAATTAAAACTTTATAAATCCTATTATTAGTTGTTTAAAATAAAAAAGCGACCTATTAAGGTCGCTTTTTTATTCTTCTAATTTTTTAAAACGAACCGTATCGTTATTCTTTTTTAAGGTGAAAGTGGATGTTCGAATTGTATATTCATCTAACTTTTGATAGGTTTCAATAAAATACATATCCTTATGTCTATAACTACGAATCACTTTGTTCACTTTATCATTTTTTAACTCATTATATAAATTTAGAACAGTAGGAGAAATGATAAAATCTTTACGTATCTCTATTCTATGGATGAATTGATTAACTTCCGCTGAGTCTAATAAAAAAGTTGATTGTTGATGAATCGATTTAAAACCCGAGATATCATTCTCTAGTATACGCAATGTGCCTTTTATAGGTAAATGTGCTTCATTAAAATCAACCATAGCATCTTCCTTACTATACATTTGACTACGATAACTTAACTTCAATAAAGGAATAGAAATTATAAGAAAAATAGTTATACTAATTGCAATTGCTAGTTTCGGATAACCAGCCATTCTAATTCCAAAATAGATAAACGGAACCAATATTAAAATGATGATTCCTAAAAGTATCACTGCAAGTCCGGCACCCATTATTCTTCAATCAGATTTAAAAAGTCATCTTCGCTTAAAATTATTATAGTTCCGATTTCTTCTGCTTTTTTTAGTTTACTTCCTGCTTTTTCTCCTGCTATTAAATAATTTAAATTTTTAGAAACTCCGGAAATATTTTTACCGCCATTGGCTTCAACCATTTTTTGTGCTTCTGTACGTGTAAACTTAGTTAATGATCCTGTAAATAGAAATGTTTTTCCATCAAGGACGTCAGATTTAGGCTTTTCTGATTCACCCATTTCGAAATGTAACCCGTATTCTCGTAAACGTGTAATCATTGCTAAATTCTCTTCATTACCGAAGTAATCTTTAATAGAAATTGCAATTTTTTCCCCTACATCTCCAACAGAGACTAACTCTTCCATAGTCGCCTCCATTAAACGA
Organism: Faecalibacter rhinopitheci; assembly: GCF_015234135.1. Taxonomy (GTDB): domain Bacteria; phylum Bacteroidota; class Bacteroidia; order Flavobacteriales; family Weeksellaceae; genus Empedobacter; species Empedobacter rhinopitheci. The sequence goes on from NZ_JADGIK010000001.1 coordinate 52,525, forward strand.
TCAATAGTTTGGAAATGTTTAACTAATTTTTTCGCTACTGTTTCACCAACGTGTCGTATTCCAATCGCATAAAGTACTTTTTCAAACGGACGTTCTTTTGATTTTTCTACAGAGTTCACGATGTTTTGAGCAGATTTTTCAGCCATACGATCCAACGGTAAAATATCTTCTTTTTGTAAGGTATAGAAATCGGCTACGTTATTTACTAATCCTGCTTGGTATAAAAGAGCGGCAGTTTCTCCACCAATACTATCAATGTCCATTGCTTTACGAGAAATAAAGTGTTCTAACTTTCCAATAATTTGTGGTTCACAACCTGTATCATTTGGGCAATAGTGTTGTACTTCTCCTTCTTTTCTTACCAAAGAAGTTCCGCATGAAGGACATTCTTTTATAAATTCTATCTCTTTCGTATCTGGTTGACGAACATCAGTATTTACTCCAACAATCTTAGGGATTATTTCTCCTCCTTTTTCTACATATACCATGTCACCAAGTCGAATATCTAATTTTTTAATGATATCTTCATTATGTACTGACGCACGCTTTACAATAGTTCCAGCTAAAGATACTGGTGCCAAATTAGCAACTGGTGTGATAGCTCCGGTACGGCCTACTTGATAATCAATACTTAGTAATTCAGTTTCTGCTGCTTCTGCTTTAAATTTATAAGCCATTGCCCAACGAGGCGCTTTTGCCGTATATCCTAATTCGTCTTGTTGAGTAAAAGAATTTACTTTTATAACAATTCCATCTGTTTCGTAAGGTAAATTCTTACGTTCTACATCCCAATAATTTACAAATTCTAATACTTCGTCTAATGAATTACATAGTTTAGATGTATTTGGAACTTTAAAACCATTTTGTTTTGCAGCTTCTAACATTTCCCATTGTGTACGGTAAGGTAGATTGTTGCCAATAAAATAATACGGGAAACATTGTAAACCGCGTTTTGCAACTTCAGTATTATCTTGTAATTTTAATGAACCAGAGGCTGTATTCCTTGGATTAGCGTAAAGTTCTAATCCATTGATAGCTCTTTCTTCATTGATTAATTTAAATGTTTGTAAAGGGATTGTAATTTCTCCACGCATATAGAATTTCTCTGGAAAATCACCTTTTAATTGCAATGGAATTGATGGAATTGTACGTATATTATTAGTTATATCATCTCCTTGATAACCATCTCCACGTGTAATAGCTTGTTTAAAAATTCCATTTTCATAATAAATAGAGATTGAAGCACCATCATATTTCAGTTCACATACAAACTCAACCTTCTCATCCAAAGTTTTCTCAATACGTTTTTCCCACTCTTTAAGGTCTTCAACAGAATAAGAATTATCTAAAGAATACATTCTAAATTCATGCGAAACTGTAGGGAAATTTTTAGTAACCATTCCACCAACACGTTGAGTAGGAGAATTTACATCAAAAAATATTGGATTTTCATCTTCCAATTTTTTTAGTTCTTGTAATTTCAAATCAAATTCAAAATCTGATATTGAAGGTTGATCTAAAACGTAATAATTATAATTATGTTGATTTAATTCTTCGCGTAAGGCTAATATTCTTTCTTGAATGTCCATAGTCGTTTTACTTAGAAGCAAAGATAATCCGTAGATTTAATAAGCACAATTTTTAAAATAAATTCAGAGTGATTATATTTAGGAATATTAATTGAAGAACAATAGAAAAACAAATACTATGAATAATTTATTAGATACCATTGATACTAAATCAAAAGAATTTGAAAATACAGTTTCAATTATCACTACGGGAGCTGCAGCTGGTATTGCAATTTCTAAAGCTATAGATAAAAATCAAAAATTGGGAGCAATTGTAGGAATTGGAATTGGTTTGTTTGCCTATGCCATGTTTAGCCCTAAAAATCGATTAAGAAAAGAAAAACTAAAGCTTGAAAAACAAATTGAAAAATTAGAAGCCAAAGTTGAAAAGTAAATATTTTATTTGGGCAAGTCTGCTAATTTTTAGTATTAGTCTACTATTGCCTGTTAGTTTAGGCAGAGATCATTTTATAGAATATTATACAGCAGATAATCCAGAAAATTTAGGTTATTTTTATTTGTTGATGGGATATATGACGGCCTTTGAATTACCAATCGATTTTATATGTTGGTTAGGTAATTTTACGCTTATCCTTTCATGGATATTTCATCGCTTTAAATTAAGTTTTATCACAAGTATATTATCATTTTTACAAATGCTAATATTTGGTTTAGATTATATTTTTAAACTAAACATCATCGAATTTAGTGACTATGACTTTCCCTTATTTGGATACTGGTTCTGGCTCATATCTTCTTTTTTAATGTTACTTTATAATTATAATCGTTTAAAATATACTTAAAACAAAAGTCAAATCATTTAGATTTGACTTTTTTCGTATTATGAATATGATAATATCTACTCGATTAGGTTTGCATTTATCTTAATTAAATTAACTAAAAATTATTAGTAATTTATATTTTGCCTAATTCTTCCATTTTGTGAGCCGATTTTTCTGTATTAGAACTCCTTTTTATCCCTTAATTTAGACTTTTTAGTATTTAAATATCATATTCGTAATTATTGTCCGAGTAGAATTACATATTATTTAATTGATGTATCAATTTATTGAATAATATATAATGATTTCGTTTATTAAAATTTTGTAGCATAAATTACACATGCTGGACATAATTCTTTAGAATTTAAACTTTTTAAACCAAATACAGAATTCATTTCAAAATATTCAATTTTACCAATTACTAATAAAAATCTGTTAGAGGGTAGGGCAGCAATCTCCCAAATAGTTTCCTCTATTTTTTGATCTTTATATATTACAAATTCTCGTTGATTATATATAATTGCATTAGGGTTCTGTTCTAAGTCAGGATCTATTGAACATAATGATAAAGTCATTTTCAGATGATCGAGCGCATAATTTTTTACTTTTTGTTGAAACAACTTTGCATACAATAAAGGGATAGTTATAATAAACTTATTTTGTTCTTCATTTACTGGAATGTAATAAGGCATAAAATCTTCCCATTTAGAATTTATGTTAAAATTAAGTCCAATATATTGTTTAGGATTTCCATCTAATAATTTTCGTTGATGAGGTTCTTGTGCATAATTATGGATTAATAATTCATACAAAACCTTACGATGTCTATTATGTAAATTTCCATCATTTATTAAGTTTAGCTGATCTAAAAAGAAATTACGAATAATAGATTCCTTACTACTAGCGTATCCAAATTCAGAATTATTCTTTTTTACTTTTTCAGATGTTTTTGATTCATCGGCGACTCTTTGAACGATTTGTTTGCCTCTATAATTACGGTAAACGAAGTCTCCAATTTTACCTCTTATTAATCCATCTTTATCAATTCGTGCCATATCATGCTAATCAGTTGAACTAAAATAAGATAAATATTCTTGATTACAAAAGAAATTAAAATGCTTATAATATACTATTATGTGGAAAATAGTGGAGCATTGTGGGATTATTATGGATGGAATTACCGCTATTTATATAGTTAATCCGTTGATTATGAATTAATGTGTTTTTTATATTTTTAATGCTATTGTTTATATGGATCCAATTCGTAAATTTGAGTGTAAACAATGATTTAATACTATGAGCACAATTCACAATTATTATATCACTTCTCAATTATTTCAATTAGTTGAGGAGCAGATAGCTTCTATTGAAGTGGACAAAAAATTAAAACCATTAGCTGAATTATTCGTTCGCCTTTTTGATGATTTAGACTACAATTTTTCAAATGAAATGGTTCCTGAAGCATTAGATCGTTTAATTATTTTTGTTGAAAAAGACAAAGTTATTTCTACCGTAGAATTTGTTGATGTAGAATCTTTCTTTACAGATGAAAATGATTATTTGTTTGTACGTGTAAATGGAGAAATTTTACAAGTTGTAGAACCTGGAGAAGGGGAAGATGACGATGACGACGATTTTGAGATTGAAGAAGGTCAAGAATTCGAAGAAAAAGAAGAAATTTCTTTAGACGATGACGAATCTTACATTGTAATAAATGGAGATGAAGTTATTGAAGAATATGAGTTGAATGAAGACGTTACTATTGATGATGCAGATTCTTATATTGTTATAGATGATATAGCTGCTGCAGAATTTAATAAAGGTTTAGACTTTGTACCTAATCCAATTATTTTGGATAATGCGCATGCAGAGTTAATTACTTTAGCGAGAACAACAGATTTAGATGAACTTATAGCGGAACAAATTTCTGAATTACCAGTTTTTAGAGAAGTTATTGATCAAATGAAAATCATTCGTAAAGAAGTTAAAGCTGATGCGAAGGATAAGAAAAAGAAAAAGAAGAAAAAATCTAAATCTAAAAAAGATAAAAAGTCTAAAGACATTAAAAAAGATTTAAATCTTAAGATTGCTAAAAAATTACATAAATATGTACTTGAGCATCAACTAGAAGATAAATTAGTTCTAGAGTTTTTAAATCTTCAAAAACAAATTGATTATATTTTAATTCAATATTAATATTATAAAAGCTCAGTTTATCTGGGCTTTTTTTTGCCTGAAACATCTTTGGAATATTCTTTGCGTAGTATATTGTAAATCAATTAAACTATGAGTAATTTATTAAATTTATTAGGATCTAATTCTAAGACAAAAGGAACTAAAATTGGACTTTTAGCTACTGCAGCTACGACAGGTATTACTGTTGCACGATTTTTAGGTAAAAGATCTATTTATGGAATTATTGGCGGTATTGGCGTTAGTCTTGCAGCTGATTATATTCAAAAGAAATACAATAAAAAAGTAGATGCAGATCTTAATGATCCTCAGCTACAAAATTTTAAAAAATAGACATAAGGCAATCTATAAGGTTGCCTTTGTTATTTGAGATATTCTTATCTCTATCATTTTATTCCTTATACAATATTTTAAATCATTTCTAATTCTTAAAATTAATTACTTTCATAGAATCACAGTTGTGAATTTGATTGTTATTTTAGAATTTTTTATTCAGTTCAAGATAATTACTTTTGTACAAACAACACAAATGATAAAAACAGTAATTTTTGATATGGATGGTGTTATTGTAGACACAGAACCTGTACATCACTATGCATATCATGAACATTATAAAGAACTAGGCATTCCTGTAACTCCAGAGCTATTTTCTACGTTTACGGGTCAATCTACAAAGAATGTATATCAGATTCTTAAAGATAAGTTTAATTTAAATGATGAGGTTAATAACCTTGTACTTCGTAAAAGAGCTATTTTTAATGAGGCTTTTGATACTAAACCTGATTTAGAATTAATTCCTGGTGTAGAACAATTAATTATAGATTTGCATCATAACGGTCTTGAGCTTGTTTTAGCTTCTTCTGCTTCAAAATCTACTATAGATCGGGTCTTTAATCGTTTTAACCTCAATCAATACTTTAAAGCGAAAGTTTCTGGGGAAGATTTTCCAAAATCAAAACCAGATCCTGCAATTTTTTTACATGCTGCTACTTTAGCCAATTCTACAAAAGAGGAATGTATAGTGATTGAAGATTCTTCCAATGGTATTGAAGCTGCTGTAAGAGCTAATATTGCTGTTATGGGGTATATAAGTCAAAACACAAAGCGACAAGATCTTTCCAAAGCAAATTGGATTTGTGAAGATTTCTTTGCGATAGATGCGAATTTTATTCAGCAATTATCATAAAACAAAAGGAGCTTAATTAAGCTCCTTTTTCTATTAAAAAATATTATTTCTTAAAATTTTAAAGTGAATTTTTTCACCATTTTTTTCAAATGTATCTATGATATAATCTTTACTCATTTTAGAAGTTCGATTTAATGAATTTGAATCTAATCCTAAAATTTGTAAAATAATATATTCATCTACAACACAGTTTAATTCAACTAAATTGTCTAAATCTGTTAAACTTTTATTTTCTTTTATAGCTTCAAAAACAAGTTTAAATTTTTTCGAGTAATTATTTGCTTTTTTAGTTCCATCTTTTGTTTCTCCATACGCAAGAGAAAGTAAAAACAGTATAGTTAAATTAGCTGGCATTTCTTCTAATTTAGCTTCAGCTTCTTGTATGAATTTTTTGAAATTTAGCTCTTTAAATTTAGCATATATTCCTGTAGTACTTATATCATATTTAAAACTTCCTAACGTGTTTATCGGCTGATAATATAACACTTGTAACTGATGTTGTGATAAATCTTGTGGTTTTTTCTCAAACTTTTCTTTTAAGTTTTCAAAATAAAATTCTGTATTTGTTGAATCTTTTGTTAAACTATCAATTCGCTCTAAATCTATATTGAATTGAGCATTAGCATACAATGAAAAAAATAAGGATACAGAGAATAAAAGTATACGCATATAAGGATGAAAAATATTCTTTTAAAGATATAAAAAAAGCGTTACAATTCGTAACGCTTAAGCTTTATAATACTTTTACTTCAAAAACTTTATCTTCATTGATGTAGCCTTCTAACGTATCTTTAGAGTTAATTTTGCTTACACCTGCCGGAGTTCCTGTATAAATTAAATCACCTTTTTTTAAAGTGAAATATTTAGAACATTCCGCAATTAAGGTATTGATATCAAAAATCATTTCCTTCGTATTTGCAGTTTGTACGTTTTCTCCATTTTGGTTCATGCTGAAATTAAGATTAGTTAAATCAAAATTTTCTTTCGGAAAAAAATCTGAAACGAAAGCTGAACCATCAAAAGCTTTGGCTATTTCCCAAGGAAAGCTTTTTGCTTTTAATTCTGTTTGTACGTCACGGGCTGTAAAGTCAATTCCCAATCCAATTTCAGAAAAATATCGATCTGCAAATTGTGGTTGTATCATTTTGCCCACGCGATCAATTTTAATCACTAATTCAGTTTCGAAATGAACTTCTTTTGTGAATGATGGAATTACAAATGGGAAATTTTTTCTTAAAATTGCTGAATCCGGTTTCATGAAAAACATTGGCGAATCAGGTACATCGTTGTTCAATTCCTTTGCATGTTCTACATAATTACGACCAACACATATAATCTTCATATTGTTAAAATGATGTTTTTAATTTAATTCGAGTAAATACCTTTTTAGTGTATAATGGGAAATCTGCATTCTGAATCCAAGCGTAATATCCGGGATCTTTTGCAAAAACTTCAGCAACTTTCTGACCTTTATATTTACCAAAACTGATAACTTCAGCTCCATCTGCATCTATATGAATAAAACCAGCTAAATCTGCCGTTTTACGTTGATTAGAAAAATCACTCAAAAATTGATTATCATTTTCTAATTCTTCATATTTTTCCACTTGCGCTTTAAAAACTTCATAAGTTGCTAAAGTATCAGCTTCCGCAGAATGCGCATCTATTAATTCCTCACCACAATAAAATTTATATGCAGCAGAAAGGTTACGAGGTTCCATCTTGTGGTAAATAACTTGTACATCAATCGGACGGTGTTTTGTTAAATCAAAATCAAAGTCATTACGGATTAATTCTTCTGCTAATAGTGGAATATCAAAACGATTTGAGTTAAATCCTGCTAAATCAGAATCTTTAATCATTTCCATGATTTGTGGTGCAATTTCCTTAAACGATGGCGCATCTTTCACATCCTCATCGCTAATTCCATGGATTGCTGTAGTTTCTGCCGGAATTGGAATACCAGGATTTACTTTCCAAGTTTTAATTTCTTTTTCACCATTTTTCAATGCTTTTACAATCGATATTTCTACAATACGATCTTTAGCTATGTTTGTTCCTGTTGTTTCTAAATCAAAGAAACATATATTTTTAGTTAAGTTCATTTGTGATTTTTTTTCTGAAGATAATTGATATAATTACGTAAAGTAATATAATAAAAGGAATTGCTGAAATTTGAAATAATCCCAATAAAACGATTGTTATTAAAACAAAAATATACTTATAATTATTTTCTTTCCATCCTAATCCTTTGAATTTAAATGCAAATAGAGGTAAATCTATTATTAATAATATACTAAATAGAATAGAAATGGCAATAAGAATATACATATCTACGGACGAATCTATAATCTTACCATTTGTATAATAAATAGAAAATAGAGAGAAAATAAATAGCGTATTTGAGGGAGTAGCTAAACCTTTAAAATAGGTAGACTGATCTTCATCTAAATTAAATTTTGCTAAACGTAAAGCAGAAAATGCGGGTACTAATAAAGCAAATAAAGAAACAGCTGAAATTTTTAAGGTTTCAGTTTCAAATAAAAATTCTGACGCCAAATTGTTTAACATAGCAAAAAGCATTAATCCTGGTACCATACCAAATGAAATACAATCTGCTAAAGAATCTAATTCTTTTCCAATAGGACTTCCAATATTCATTAATCGAGCCACCATACCATCCAGAAAATCAGCTACAAGAGAAATTATCATCAATACCATTACAATTGTTACAGTTAGCGAAGTCACATTTCCATTGCTAGAAGCAATAAATACACATGATAATACACCACAGCATAAATTCAATAAGGTCAAATAATTAGGGATTGTAAATAATTTCATACTTTAATTTTTCTGGGCAAAAATACAAACTTAAACCTAGTCGTCAGATAGAAAATGCAATAATTCACTTAATTTTGAGTTTTAAAAATATAATAAAAACCTTTTGAAAAAATATATTTTCCTTTTAAGCGTATTTACTTGTATTGCTGCCCAAGCTCAGACAGCACGAAAATACTCCAATGAATTTTTGAATATAGGTGTAGACGCACGTTCTTTCGCCATGGGAAATGCGGTAGTTGCAAATATTGGTAATGCTAATGCAAGTTACTGGAATCCTGCGGGGCTTACAGAAGTTTATTGGGGTGTAGATGCTTCTGCAATGCATGCCGAATATTTTCAGTCTATTGCCAAATTTGATTATGCGGCAGTTGCAATTCCTCTGCGTGAAAATAATTCTACAGTTGCCTTTTCATTAATGAGATTTGGTGTTGATGATATTCTTAATACTACAGAATTAATTGACAATCAAGGTAATATTAATTATGATAAAATTTCAAAGTTTTCTTCCGCAGATTATGCTTTAACCATGTCATATGCAGGAAATTTTTTCGGGAATAAAGATTTACAAGTTGGAGCAAACGCTAAAGTTGTTTATAGACATATTGGTAAATTTGCTACGGGAATTGGTTTTGGGCTAGATCTTGGTTTACAATACCGTACAGACCAAGGTTGGTATTTTGGAGCTATGGCAAGGGATATTACGACAACATTCAATTCTTGGAAAATAAATTATAATGAGCTTAAACCAATTATAGTAAATGCTCCGAACGAAGATGGCGAGACTATATTGAATGATTTACCGGCTGAAGGTACAGAGCTTACTTTACCAAAGTTACAGTTAGGTATTGGGAAAAAAATAAACTTTAATGATCGTTGGAGTTTACTTGGAGAAGTAGATTTAGGAATGGAATTTCAACAAACAAATGCTTTGATTTCGGGAGGAAATTTCTCAATAAATCCAATGGTAGGAGTAGAGTTAGGCTACGATGATATGGTTTTTATTCGTGGAGGATTAAATAATATGCAACAAATTGAGCAATTCAATGGCGATAATAAAACAAGTGTTCAACCAAATATTGGGGTGGGATTTAAATATGGTGGAATATCAATAGATTATGCTTTAACTAACTTTGGTGATCAAGGATTGGGATTGTATTCGAATATTTTTTCAGTAAGGCTAGATTTCGGTCATCTAAATAAATAATTTAAAAAAGCTATCTTCAACGAGTTAGCTTTTATTTAAATATTATACTATATATTAATAATATAGTCTATCGGAATAATATAGAATGAGATTAATTTTAAAGATGTTTAAAAAGAAAAGGGGACAATGCCTAATGAAAATTTCTTCAAAAAAAACGAGTAGAAGTTAATCTACTCGTTTTTGAAATTATAATTTTGAAATTTTATAAATATGTATGTACGAATATCCGTGATATTTATCAAACCATTGAAATGGTTTTGTTTTTAGAATCTTTTTTTCATAATCGATTGGAGATATAGATATTCGAATACTATCACCTTTTTTAATCTGTTTAAGTCTAATCGAATCTGTATGAGTTTCAATTGAAAAAGGATTATGATTGAAGAGTTTAATTCTTGCTGTAGTATTTCTGCCTAAAAATTCTATATCTTTTACTTTACCTTCAAAATCAACATATCCATATTTTGTAATAGCTTCTTGATGTAAACTTGACTTAATATTTACAATCTTCATATTAATTGAGAGAAATACTAAAAATGGAAATACCAAGATAGAATTTTTCAAATAATACGTCCATGATTTCTGATAATATGAATTATGCTGAATATTATTCTTGATTGTATTAATCAGATTCGTTTGGCTTGTATCTTCTGAATTAATTTTTAAAAATGATGTTCCAATGTATAAATTTAAGTATTCATTATCCTTTTCATAATACTCATCATAACAAACTTTATCAATAGATGTTTTTTCCAATTAGTTTGAAAATAATTTTTTGATAAGATATAATCGTCTTGTAATTCAAAAAGATGAGTTTTATTTAAACGATAATACATTATGATTGTTAGTGGAATAATTAACAGAATACTGTAAAATATATCCAAATTATAATCTAAATAAAGCATTAATAGAATAATGACCAAAACAACCAAAATAGAAATTAGAGTTACATAATTAATACTTTTATGTAATTGTTCACTATCTGAATTATAGTTTTTAAAAATCAACATCTTTAATTTTATTCAATTGGTAATTCTTCATCTTTTCCCCATTCAGCCCAAGAGCCATCATAAACTTTTGAGATTTGTCTTGGATGAATTTGATGATTGGCTAAAGCTAAAATAGAAGCCGTAATTCCTGATCCACAAGTAAAAATTAATTCTTCTTTCTCGGAATTTTCACCTAATATATTTTTTAATTCTTCGTCAGATCTATAATGTGAATTTTTTAAAACTTCCTCAAATGGAACATTAAGTGCATTGGGTATATGTCCTTTACGCAAACCTGCTCGTGGTTCATCTACTAAACCGTAAAATCTTTCGTTAGATCTTGCATCTATCACTTTGATATCCTTATTTTCTAAAGAATCCAATACATCATTTACATTGGCTAACCAATTTTCATTTAAATTTGCTACAAAATTTCCTAAATATTCTGCTGGAGCATAGAAAGATTTAGTTGCCTTATTTTCTTCTTTCCAAGCATTTAAGCCACCATTTAAAACATAAACATCATTAAACCCCATTGTTTTAAACATCCACCAAGCACGTGGACTTGAATAAACTCCCCAACGATCATAACATACTAATATACTTTCATTATTTATTCCCAATAATTGTGCTTCTCGCGTAAAAAATTGCGGTGAAACCAATGTATGTGGAAATGCAGATTTATGATCTGAAAAACGATTTTCTAAATCAAAAAAACGAGAATTAGGAATCAATTCTAGCGTTTCATCTTTTAGACTTTTTCCTACTTTATCAATTGTACAATCTAATATGATCAAATTTTCATTATCTAAAATAGATAGTAATTCTGTACTGCTAATTATAGGGGATTTAAATTTCATTGTGTTTTGTGTTTCATGTAAAAATATTAAAAAAAGTAAACGATTATTATTTATATTTCAAAAAAAAGCAACCTCATCAGGTCGCTTAATACTTTATTTTTTGTTATCGAGTAGATTTAGATATTTTTCATAGCCTTTCGCTTTCATTTCTTCTTTTGGAATAAACTTTAACGCAGCACTATTTATACAATAACGTAATCCACCTTTCGATTTTGGACCATCATTAAAAACATGTCCTAAATGCGCATCTCCAGTTTTACTTTTTACTTCGGTTCTTTCCATTCCTAGAGAATTATCTTCCAACTCTTTTAATATTTTTTTACTTATTGGTTTTGAGAAAGATGGCCATCCGCATCCCGCTTCATATTTATCTGTAGAGGCAAATAAAGGTTCGCCAGTTGTAATATCTACATAAATTCCTTCTCTGAATTCTTTATCATATTCATTATCAAATGGTTTTTCTGTTAAACCATTTTGTGTCACTTCATATTGTAAAGGCGTTAATTCATTCTTCAATGTTTTTTGATCTTTTTTTATATATTCACCATCTTTAACAGGATTAGAATTCTTTGCTATTTCAAATAAATCTGGTGTAATATGACAATATCCACCTGGATTTTTTTCTAAATAATCTTGATGATAACCTTCGGCAGGATAAAATTTTTGAATAGGTTTAACTTCAATAACAATTTCATCTTGAAATTTTTTAGCTAATTGATTAATTTTCTGATCAATAATTAACTTTTGAGAATCATTGGTAAAATAAATTCCTGTTCGATATTGAGTGCCAACATCATTCCCTTGTTGATTAAGAGTTGTTGGATTAATAGTTTTTAGATACAAATCAATTAATAAATCTACGGTAACAATTTCCGGATCAAAAGTAACTTTTACAGTTTCTGAATAGCCTGATTTTCCTGTAGTAACTTGCTCGTAAGTAGGATTGTCAATATTTCCATTCGCATAACCTGCCTCCGTACTTTCAACCCCTCTAATTTGTTTAAAGAAATGTTCAGTCCCCCAAAAACATCCTCCTGCGAAATATATAACATTATTATCAAGAGAAAGTGATTGACCAGTTTTATTATAAAGTTGAGAATTCGATGATTGTTGAGTTGTAGAATTACAGTTTGCAAAGAGAAGTAAACTACAAAAAATAGAACCAATTTTTGATATAATATTCATAACTATTTCATTTTAAATAACATTATAAAAGTAAAGGCATAAAATCGTACCAAGATCAAAATTTGTATAATTTAATTTATTTAGATATTATTTTTATTGATTATAAAGCAAAAAAAGCGACCTCATCGGGTCGCTTATATTTTAATGTGAAACTTGATGTTATTTGAAAACTTCCGTTACAGGTTTACCTATATTTCCATTTGGTTCTTCAATTTTTAATAAAGCTGAAATAGTAGGAGCAATATCTGTCATTGCCACAGGGTTATAATTTTTCCCATGTTTTATTCCCCAACCCATTAATACGAAAGGAATATGTGCATCATAAGACCCCCAAGTTCCGTGAGTAGTTCCACCAGTATTTGGTTTTCCTCCATACCATTGTGGTTCTAAGATATAATTAACGGCACCAGAACGTTTACGGTTATATCCATTAATCATACGTTCTTTGATTAGAGCAGGTATAGATGCTTCTCCAATTTTGTCCATATCAACAGCAAAAGATACACCATCTACCTTTCTCATATATTTTACGATTTCCTCTTTTACGTCGTCTTCATCTAAATCATTATTTTCAATAATTTGATAGTTTAAGTGAACTTGATAATTAGAAAGGGATCTTACTATATCTTTAATTTTAAATTTATTTTCTAAATTAGCATTAAGTCCTTTCTTTACATCACTTGTTGGGAAATAACCCGCATTTCCCTTTTTATCTTGAAAATACTTTGGATTATGTGCTCCTCCATGATCAGCAGTTAAGAAAACTGTATATTGACCTTTGCCCACATTTTTATCCAAATGATTTAATAAACTTTCTAAATCTTTATCTAAACGCAAGTAGGTATCTTCAGCTTCTATAGAATTTGGAGAAAATTGATGCCCAACATAATCTGTTGAAGAAAAACTAATGGCTAAGAAATCTGTAATTCCCGCTTCATTTTGACCAAGTTTTTCATGTTCTAAAATCTCAATTGCAATATCTTTTGTTAGTGTGTTCCCAAATGGTGTTGAGCGAATAAGTCCTAAACCATTTTCTTTTTTAAGAGACTTTAAATCATACGGAAATTGCATTTTATCTAATCCCTTATAATTTTGACGATAAGCATTTCCATCTTTTTCACTTTGAATGTAAGTATCTATTGGATATAATGTTGACCATTTATCTAAATATTTTTCAGTCAATTTTTTATCGTTGAATTTTTGTAGCCATTTTGGCAATTCATTCATATAAAATGTGCTTGTAATCCAATTACCAGATTCCCCATCAAACCAAAAAGCTGCATTTGCAAAATGCCCTGCAGGTAATATTCCACCACGATCTTTTAAAGATACACCGTAAACTTTTGATCGAAAATTTGTTGATAAACGTAATTGGTCTGTTACGGTAGAAGTTAATAAATTTTTAGGAGACATTTTTCCAGCTTTACTAGTTGTTCCAACTCCATTTACCTCATCATCTTGTGTACAATACATATCCTGACCTGTCGCTTGTATAATAAAGTCATTCCCGGCAATTCCATGAATAGCAGGAACAGAACCTGTATATATAGAACTATGTCCTATGGCTGTATAAGTAGGTAGATATGGAATGTATGTATTTTCATTACTAAATCCTTCATTTAATAAACGTTTAAAACCACCTTCAGAATAACGCTCTTGATAACGATATAAATAATCCCATCGCATTTGGTCTACTACAATTCCTACAACTAGTTTAGGTTTTGCAATAGGTGCTTGTCCATATGCTGATAAGGTTGCGAATAATCCTAAAACGCCAATAAATGTTTTACTTAATCTCATGTTAAATTTGTTTCTGAATTCAAATGTACTTAAAACTTGAGCATTCATTATTAACTTATAATTTTTTTTGGAATTATAATTGCAACACACTTAATAATCAAAAAAAAATAAGGCTATGTTAGGAAACCCATTAACCATTACGAAAGAGTATAAATGCAGCATTAAAGAGTTATGGAACGCAATAACAAATCCAGAAGCGTTAAAAGATTGGTATTTTGATTTAAAAGGATTTGAGTTAGTACAAGGAAATGAATTTGAATTTTATGCAGGAAAATATTTACATCATTGCGAAATAAAAGAAATATTTCTATATCATAAATTAACATATTCTTGGACTTATCCAATGTACGAAGGAGATTCTCAGGTTACTTTCATTATAAATCCAATAAACGATGATCAGACTACGCAATTAGAGTTAGTCCATGAAGGTATTGCAAGTTTCCCACAAGATGATAGTAATTTTTCAAGAGCAAGTTTTGAAGCGGGCTGGGAAGAATTATTAGAATTGATGTTGAGACAATATGTTGAAGTAAAATAATCATAAAATAAAAAAGGAATTCACGTCTGAATTCCTTTTTATTTTTTCGAAAAATTTGAAAGAATTATTTTTTAAATAAAACTGAAATTCCTTCTTGATTTGGTAAAATTTGACGTGGATCTTCAGCAGTTACAATACCAGCTTTTTCTTTACGAGTATTGTTTAACCACATTGGAATCCAGATAAAAGGTACAGTTGCTAAAAAAGCAATACACCAGAAACCTGCGATTTCCATAAATAACCACGCGAAAAATCCTAAGAATTGTGCCATGACATATAATTTATCTCACAAAAGTAACACATTATTTTTAGTATTAAAACTAATAATTATCACTTTTCTTTAACAATCCTATTGCTTAAATTTGTAAGACAAAATTTCAATTAACGAAATAAATACAAAAAAATGGAATATAGAATTGAGAAAGACACCATGGGGGAAGTTAAAGTTCCTGCAGAAAAATACTGGGGTGCTCAAACAGAACGTTCAAGAAATAACTTCAAAATTGGTCCTTCAGCTTCAATGCCAGAAGAAATCATTGAAGGTTTTGCATACTTAAAGAAAGCTGCTGCTTATGCAAATGCTGAATTAGGTGTTTTACCAGTTGAAAAAAGAGATGCTATCGCAGCTGTTTGTGATGAAATCTTAGCTGGAAAATTAGACGGTGAATTTCCATTAGTTATTTGGCAAACAGGATCAGGTACTCAATCTAATATGAATGTAAACGAGGTTATCGCTAACCGCGCGCAAGTATTAGCTGGAGGGAAAATTGGAGAAGGAGAGCCTGTTTTAAAAGCAAATGATGATGTTAACAAATCTCAATCATCTAACGATACATACCCAACAGGTATGCATATTGCTGCTTACAAAGCTGTTGTAGAAGTTACGATTCCTGGTGTTGAACAATTACGTGATACTTTAGTTAAAAAATCTGAAGAATTTAAAAACGTTGTAAAAATTGGACGTACACACTTAATGGATGCAACACCATTAACGTTAGGACAAGAGATTTCTGGATATGCAGCACAATTAAACTATGGTTTAAAAGCTTTAAAAAATACTTTAGCTCACTTATCTGAATTAGCGTTAGGAGGAACTGCTGTAGGTACAGGTTTAAACACACCAGAAGGATATGATGTAGTTGTTGCTAAATATATTGCTGAATTTACAGGTTTACCTTTTGTAACTGCAGAAAATAAATTTGAAGCTTTAGCAGCTCACGATGCTATTGTAGAAACTCATGGAGCTTTGAAACAATTAGCAGTTTCTTTAAATAAAATTGCAAATGACATTCGTATGTTAGCTTCTGGACCTCGTTCAGGTATTGGAGAAATCCACATCCCAGAAAACGAGCCAGGATCTTCTATCATGCCAGGTAAAGTAAACCCAACACAATGTGAAGCATTAACAATGGTTGCTGCACAAGTTATGGGTAACGATGTTGCAATTACAATTGGTGGTACTCAAGGTCACTACGAATTAAATGTTTTCAAACCATTAATGGCTGCTAATTTCTTACAATCAGCTCGTTTAATTGGAGATGCATGTGTTTCTTTTGATGAGCACTGTGCACAAGGTATTGAGCCAAACTATGCTCGTATTGAAGAATTAGTTTCTAACTCATTAATGTTAGTTACTGCTTTAAATACTAAAATTGGATATTATAAAGCTGCTGAAATTGCTCAAACAGCTCACAAAAATAACTCTACATTAAAAGAAACTGCAATTGCATTAGGTTATGTAACTGCTGAAGAATTTGACGAATGGGTTAAACCAGAAGAAATGGTAGGAAGAATTAAATAATTATAATTCTTAATCTAATATAAAAGCCGCTCATTAGAGCGGCTTTTTGTTTTTAAATTATATTTCTGTACTATAATAATTGCTGACTTTCTTGTATATATTGAAATGATCTTACATCATAATTATGATTTGTGAGTTGAGACATAATTACTTTACGTTCATTTTCTGCTTGATTTAATTGAAAATAATTTTTCTCATATCCGGATTGTATCTCATTTACAATCTTATTATTAACAAGATATTGTTTTATCTCTTCGTATCTAAATTCGGTATTTTTAAATAATTCCTCACGATTAATATCAATAGAATATATCTCGCTTACATACACATCATTTTTAAAACCATAATAGATCGTAAAGAAGTAGAAGGTTTGTTTATTTTTGTGTGAAGGCTTATTGGAAATTTGAGAATATAAAACAGTACTTAATAAAATTACCGTAAAAAAAGATAGAAACTGCTTCATAAGCTATTTTTAAATATTTAACATTTTATTAAATATACTTATTTTTTTTTATCCTCAATCAACTATAGAATAGAGATCAATAGAAAGAATTTATTATCTTTGTAAACCTTAAAAAAAAATACAGACATGTTTCAAAGTCTTCAAGATAAATTAGACAAAGCTTTACATACCTTAAAAGGTAAGGGACAAATTACAGAAATTAACGTTGCAGAAACGATTAAGGAAGTAAGAAGAGCCTTAGTTGATGCCGATGTTAGTTATAAAGTAGCTAAAGATTTTACAGATACAGTTAAGAAAAAAGCCTTAGGATCAGATGTTTTAACATCTTTAAATCCTAGCCAATTAATGGTTAAAATCGTTCATGACGAATTAACTGAATTAATGGGAGGTAAGCAAGAGGATATTAATATTGATGCTAATCCTTCAATCATTTTAATTGCTGGTTTACAAGGTTCTGGTAAAACAACTTTCTCAGGTAAATTAGCTAATTTCCTTAAGACAAATAAAAACAAAAAAGTATTATTAGTAGCTGGGGATGTATACAGACCTGCAGCTATTAATCAGTTACAAGTTTTAGGTGAGCAGATTGGAGTTGATGTCTTTGCTGATTTAGAAAATAAAAATCCAGTTGAAATTGCACAAAATGCTTTAGCTCAAGCAAAACAAAACGGTAATAATGTTGTTATTATAGATACAGCGGGTCGTTTAGCTATTGATCAAGAGATGATGGACGAGATTCGTCGAGTACATCAAACTGTTAATCCAACAGAAACTTTATTTGTTGTAGACTCTATGACAGGTCAAGATGCTGTAAATACAGCCAAAGCGTTTAACGATGTATTAAATTATAGTGGAGTTGTATTAACTAAGTTAGATGGTGATACACGTGGTGGAGCTGCTCTAACAATTCGTACTGTTGTAGATAAGCCAATAAAGTTTATTTCTACAGGAGAAAAGATGGAAGCTTTAGATATTTTCTATCCGGAACGTATGGCAGACCGTATCTTAGGAATGGGGGATGTTGTTTCGTTAGTAGAAAAAGCACAAGCACAATTTGATGAAGAAGAAGCTAAAAGACTTCAAAAGAAAATTGCAAAAAATAATTTTGATTTTGATGATTTCTTAAAACAAATTCAACAAATCAAACGTATGGGTAACATGAAAGATTTAATCGGAATGATCCCAGGAGCTGGTAAAGCATTAAAAGATGTTGAGATTAGCGATGATGCTTTTAAAGGTGTTGAAGCTATTATACATTCTATGACTCCAAAAGAAAGACAGAATCCAAATATTATTGATAATTCACGTAAAAAAAGAATTGCGTCTGGTTCTGGTACAACTTTACAAGAAGTGAATCAATTATTAAAACAATTCTCTGAAATGGGTAAAATGATGAAATTCATGAACTCATCTCAAGGAAAAACCATGATGGAAAAAATGTCTAAAAATATGCCGGCTGGTGGTTTCCCTGGAATGCCAGGAGGAATGCCTAAAATGTAATTTTAAGATTCATATAATATAAATTAAAACCTTCAAGTAATTGGAGGTTTTTTTATTTAATTGCTATATATATTATGTTAAATAGAATTCTAATTTAAATAATTAAAACACAACAGAAGGTCGAATATTCATGTTCTTAGAATATTACAATTAACTAACAGAAGATGAGCTTATTAAAATATATAGGCTTAATAAACACAATTTATGTATAATAAATCAAGGAAATAGAAACGAAATAAGCACCATTGATTTAAAATTGGAATTTGTTGATTCAAAGCAATTACATAATTATTTAACTAACCGCAATAGTTTTATAATGCCTTATGAAAATAACTATCAATGATAAATATATTGTTTTTTTAAATATAGAAGCAGACTAAAAGTTTACTTTACAATCTACAGCAACTAATTATCCAGGAGGTTATTGTTTTTATGCTAGAGCTAAGTGAAGTTAAAATTTATCATATGATTCAATAAAGCCATCTTATACAAATCTTAAGACAAGATAGTGCACTTATCATTAGCTAAGGGTTTCAAATTGTAATCAATTAAAAGCTTGTAAATAATAAACCAAAGACAATGTATTACAATCGTGATTATTTGTATTTAATTCATATTATCTTATTCTTAAATATATTCTTGAACACAAACTTTCTAAAATAATTTTCCAATTCAAACTATTACAACCATTGTATTATAATTTCCACATAAGCTTCTATTAATAGGGCCTCTTAATCTTCTTATTTAACATAATAAAGATTATTAATAATAAAATAACAAAGTTATTTTTATTATTATAATATATATTATGTTAAATAGTGTTTTTAGATAACCCTATTTAAAGGAATAATAATATTATTAATCTATTTTTGTTTTCATCTTGAAAAGTATATATGAAATATTATTTATTCTTAGCTGCTGCAATAATTTGTGAAGCTATTGGGACATCGTTTTTAAAAAAGACTGAGCAATTTACTAAACCAATTCCAACAGCAATATTTGTTATAGCAATGGTATCTTCTTTCTTCTTATTAAGCAATGCACTCAAAGGTATACCTATCGGTATTTCTTATGCTATATGGTCTGGTGTAGGAATTGTAGTAATATCACTCGTAGGATATTTTATATATAATGAAAATCTAGACCTACCTGCTATAATTGGAATTGTATGTATAATAATAGGTGTAATTATCATAAACGTCTTTTCTAGTTCTACAACCCATTCTTAGGATTAATTTATTCCTATTTAACATAATACACATGACTTTTATATATTATATGATTTAAGATAAATATCATGCAATATTCCTATTTTGAACTTAAATTAAAACCTCCATCTATTGTTATTTGGAATAATTTAAAATAAATTTGCATTCGAATTCAGAACGTATGAAAAAAGGATTATTAACATTAGGAATGCTAGTTGGATGCTTGCTATCTGTACACGCTCAGAGAACTATTTCTGGTAAAGTATTGGACGAAAATAAGAATCCGTTATCTAATGTTTTGGTACAAGATCCAATTACTAAAAAATGGACACATACTAATACTGATGGTAAATACTCCATTGAAATTTCTAATGATAATTCGTATATCATCATTTCTCAATTAGGTAAAGATACTCAAGAAATATTTCTTTCTCCCGAAGATAAAAATATAGATGTAATACTTTATAAACAAAGTCTTCGCTTGGATGAAGTTGTAATCACACCAAAGCGTAAAAAAGATTATTCCGAAATAACTTTAGGTAAAGAAGCGATTGAAAATGTTCAAGCATTCTCATTAAACGAGGTTTTAGAGCAGTTACCAGGACAATTTACACCAGATTTTAATAACAATCAATTCAAAAATATAGTTTTTCGTACAGCCGATAATAACGTTAATATTTCAAAATTAGCAAATGGATCTAAAGATCGCCAAGATTATTTTGCGAATAGAGCTTATGGAACATCTGTAGTATTAAATGATATTCCGTTGTCTAACAACGAAAATATGCAAAGCTACTCTCCCAACACTTCCGACCCATTTAGTCAGAGTACGGTAGCCAATAATATTAGTAATGGGTCTGATAACGTTTTTGCAAATAGTAATTACGGATATGATCTTAGAGATATCGGAACAAATAACATTGAGGAAATAAAAGTTATACAAGGTGTTGCTCCAGCTAAATATGGAGATATGTCTACAGGGCTTATATTGGTTACTACAAAAGCTGGTGAGACGCCTTACAGAGCTTCAATTTCATTACGAGATGCAACGACTGAGTATAATTTGGCTAAAGGATTTAAAATAACTGATCGGAATTTTTTGAATACTAATTTCAATTTTCTTGAATCGAACGCTGATCCTAGAAATAGTTTAACAAAATTCCATCGATTTTCAGGAAATATAGCTTGGAAAACAAATAATAAGGCTTCTAACCTTACAAATACTTTTACAGTAAATTTTTCTAAAAATTTGGATAAAGTAAAAGGCAATCCCGATGATTTCTCTGATCCTAAAGTAAAAAATGACAAGACGATTATTCGATTTTCAGATAATTTGAAATGGAACTTAAATAAATCTTGGATTGATACGTTTAATATTGATGCAAATTTTAGCTACGAAAAGACTGTTTCGTTCAAAGAAGAATGGCGAAATCAAGGTATATCAGCAGTTACAAATGCAACACAAACTGGTATTAATAATGCTATAATTATTCCTGCACAATATTTTTATAATATGAATGTAGAAGGAATTCCAATTTCTACTTATTTTAATGCTGAGGGAATAAAATCAATTACAACAAAATCTGAATGGATTCATACTCTCTCTGTTGGTATTTCCTCTAGAACAAGTTCTAATATTGGACGAGGAAGATATTCTACTGGAAATAATGTACCTAATATTTTAACGCTAAGTGGTGCTTCTGGAGGATTAGGTTACAGAGATTATAATTTTCGTAATTCTAAGACTGTATTACAATTGGCAGCTTATGCTGAAGACCAGATCACAAAGTACTTCTCTAATGATGCTGTTTATAAATTAGACTTAGGTTTACGTTATGAAAATCAATTGGGTTATTCTTCGTTTCAACCACGTGTAAATACATCTTATGCTTTAAATAAGTTTATTCGCCTGCGTGGAGGGTTAGGTCTTACTAGTAAAACGCCTTCTCTTAGCCAGTTATATACTGGTGAGAGATACTATGATTATTTACTAGGACAAGGAATTTATTCGGTACCTAATACAGGATATGTTGGTTGGATTCAGACCTATCAATTACCAGGAGATAATCAAAATTTAAAACCTATAAAGACCATGAACACCGAAATTGGTGTAGATCTAAATTTTGGTTTTGGAAATCTAAATATTACTGGGTTTTATAATAAGATGACGGATGGAATTACTTCTTTACAAGATCCATTTTATAAGCAAATAGCTTTAATTGAATTAAATACAGCTGGTCCTACTCCAACTTATGATGTGATAGGTAATAAAGACCAATACTTCTTTTCAAATAATTTAGTTAATGGATTGACGTCAGAAGATAAAGGTATTGAAGCTTTTATGACATTTAAGCGCATTAAACCTTTAAATTTAGATATTCAAATCAATTCATCTTATATTCAAACAGCAAATAAATCTCAGGTTAAAGAGTACAAAATATCAAGTGTTCTTACATCTAATGAAAAATATGGTGTATACAATGGTTTAAAAACTAATACTGAACAACTTACACTAGGTTCTAATTTTAATTATCATTTAAAAAAGGTAGGATTATTACTTTCATTAAGAACAGAACATATTCTTATTATGAATCATGACCGTAACCAAGTTCGAAACCCAATTGGATATCTAGATAAAGAATTTCTATATCATGAAATTCCAGTTCAGGATCAAGGAAATACAGATTTGTATGGAAATTTAATTAATAGTCCTATTACTGGTTCAGAAAAATTGCAAAAATCAATTCATAATATTCATTTTAGATTATCTAAAGATTTCTTAAATGGATTTAAGGTTTCAGTTTACACAACAAATATTTTTGGTTTAAAGCCTACTTACATAGATTCTACAAACGATCGAAAAATTTATCCAATTGCACAATTTAGTCTTGGAGGAAAACTAGAATATTCATTTTAATACCATAAAATCATAGCAATGATTAAAAAAATTATCATATTATCATCGTTGATGGCAGGTTTCTTTTTACAATCTTGTAATGACGACGATTTTGTAGGAATGACACTTACACCTATTAGTATTACCACTCAGGTAAAATTTGGTGGAGACTTTGCTTCTACAGATGCTAAAGCATATAATGCAAATGTTGTTTTCAAAAATGCAGAATCTGGTATAGAATATATTTCTCAGACAGATGCAAATGGTAATGTTATTTTTCCTACAGTTTTACCAGGTAAATACAATGTGAATGTAACGTTAAGCTTATCTCCTACTCAATTCGAAGAATATTTTGGATATGACTCCGGATCAGAAGAAAATATAATTTTTAATGGGATGGCAGAAAATATTGCCATTACAACAAGTGGTACAACATTGTCTGTTGAACTGTTGGCCTCTAATACAGTTGGTGGTTTAGTTATAAAACAAATTTACTATGCTGGTTCTCATACAACTCTAGGAGCATCATTTCGCGATCAATTTGTAGAAATTTATAATAACTCGAATGAAGTTATATATGCAGATGGACTAATATTTGCTCAATTATACGGCAATAATACCGTTGGTACAGAACCTTATAACTTACCATCTGGTCAACTAAATTGGGCTTTAGCAGAAGGAAATACCAAAGGAGAATCTGCAAATACAGATTATGTATACGCAGATTATGTATATAAAATACCAGGAAACGGAATTCAATACCCAATACAACCAGGACAAAGTATCGTAATTGCTGCTACTGCAGTTAATCATAAATCTAATTACACCGACGAATCGGGTAATACTGTAACGATAAAAAATCCTGAACTTACTGTAGATTTATCAAATGCTGATTTCGAAGCAAATTTAACATCTTTTACAGGTAATCAATACCGTTATGATATTCAGAATCCAAATGTTCCCGATTTAGAAATTCTGCATTGGGTATCAGGTGCAGATATGATTTTAGATAATCAAGGACGTGATGCATATATAATTATGAAAGCTACTCCAGAAGAATTTGAGACTTTCAATAAAGTAAAAACTCCAAAAGGAGGTTCAAATAGTTTATATCTTCAGATTCCATCATCGTATATTATAGATGGTGTAGATACCACCAAAGATCTTGGAAATAATGTAGTGCCTAAAAAACTAAAAGGGTCTCAAGATTCAGGACAAACTTACGTTGTTGCAGGTGCATTTACATCATACGCTGTAATTCGTAAAACTCAGAAAGTAGTAAATGGTCGAACAATTTTAAAGGATACAAATAATTCTTCAGAAGATTTTGTGAATATCATCGCAACTCCAAAAGGTTTCGCTAACTAAAAAACACTCGGATGAGATCTAAATTAGATTTAAATTCTTATGACATATCCTTATTTGCACGTAAAAATGTGAATAAGGTTTTAATTTTAATAATGGGTAGCCTTGCTTCCATTGCTAATGCACAGGAAAACGATTCTATAATAATAGATTCAAATCCATTACATATACAAGACATAGATCAACTAAATCGTTTACCTATTTCATTTTCTAATAGAAATGTGAATGACTTTACTCAAACTGAAGTTTATTTTAGTCATAAAAAAAATGAATTTTCGCGTAAGCAAACTGCTGCTGAAACGAATAGATATGGTTTTAAAAGTCAAGGGTTATTTAATGTCAAAAATGATATTAAAATTTTTGGGACAATAAAATTAGAAAAATACTTAGAAAAGGATTTAGCATTTAATCTTTCTGATGATCGAACAGATGATGCTGAAGTACTTAATCCTCATTATTACTTTGTTCCTCGTTCCTCAGATTGGAATAATCAACAATATCATATTAGCGGTGGAGCTATTAAGAGTTTTGGTGGTTTTAACCTTGCAATTAAAGCTAGTTTAGATGCCAATAAACTAGCGCGCCAAGTAGATCCAAGACCAGAAATATCTAATAGAAAATTGTACGGTGAAATATCAGCAGGTTATACTTTGAAAAATCACCAAATATTTGTGTTAGGTGGTTATGGGCAAAAAGATAAAGATTATAATTACTACTATAGTAATGACCAATTAGACTCTCCCGCAAATCCTGATACATATATACGTTTTCAGAGTGGATTTGGTCGCGTTATAAACAAGCCTTATTCTACTAAAAGTAATTTTTCTCGTAAAACATTTAAGCATTTAGGAGCTGGATATCAATACACTTCAGCAAATACTGTGTTAGGAGTAGATTATGCATATGAGCATGATTTAGAGAATATTTATAATGAAGAGTTTAAGTCAGATAGTTACTTAAGGTTTCAATATCAAACAATTTCTTATCAAGGGAATTTGAGATTAAGACACCGTATTAATGATAAAGTCTTAAGAGCTAATTTATCAGGTTATAAAACAACCTCTAAAAATTTTGATAATATATCTATCGGTACCAATTATATGAACCGCCAACGAAATGTGACCTTTGATATTAATTTTTCTAAACAAAAAGATCAACTTGTAAAGTACTATTTTGGGGCTATTGCATCATATAATCAAAATAGATACATGGATCAGTTGGCGTATGTAGATCAAAAAATAAATTCTTTAAATGTAGGAATTTATGGAAATAAAGATATTGAAACGAATAACAAATCAAAATTTAATATCGGCCTTAGTTTTAATTACTATACAGCCATAAAGAATGAGTTAGACTATATAAATATATATGGAACAACAGATAATATATTTTATAACGAAGTAATACGTAATGATTTTGCATATAATTCTCTTGATAAATTAGATACGAGAGCTGATATACGCTACATTTTACCCATTAAAAACAATAAAAATGTTGTCATTTATACTCAATTAAGAAGTATCTTCGCATTAAATAAAAATAGAAATAACGTAGTTGAGATTAATACAAATACAACGTATCAAGCCAATTTCGGAATTCAATTGAATTATTAATTATTAGAGAATGAAGAAACCAATTCCTATCATTGCATTAGGTGTTTGTTTTGCTTTATTAGCTTTAAAACCTAATAAGGTTATTGATCAAGGCTACACGATTGATCAATTAAGAACTTTATATACGAGTGGCGACCAAACTAAATGGCCTACTCCAACGGTAGATTCTGCTGTATATGCTGACGGATTTGAGGATATAGGCACATTGGGCGAAGTTCCATTTCCTGCTTCTAATCCCTATTCAAAAGAAAAATCAGATTTAGGAAAAGTTCTATTTTTTGATCCTCGTCTATCAAAATCAAATCAGATTTCTTGTGCTAACTGTCATGATCCTGAACAAAATTGGGGTGATAGTCGTCGTATTCCTTATGGAGAAGATCGCCAATTAGGCGCTAGAAATAGCCCATCATTAATGAATATAGCTTATTCTAAAGCAATGTTTTGGGATGGTCGTGCAAAAGATTTAGAAGATCAAGCAACTTTCCCAATTAAAGATCCTAAGGAAATGAATTTCCATATTGATTTTGCAACAAAGAAAATTGCAGGAATCAAAGGGTATAAAGAATTATTTAAACAAGCTTTTGGAGATGATAATGTAACAAATGAGCGTATTGTAAAAGCAATTGCAACTTTTGAACGTACTATTCTTTCTCCTAAGACTCGTTTCGATAAATTTATAGCGGGAGATTCAAAACAATTAACAGATCAAGAAGTAGAAGGTTTACACCTTTTCCGTACAAAAGCAAGATGTATTAATTGTCATAATACAGCTTTATTTTCTGATTCAAAATTTCATAATATTGGGTTAACATATTATGGACGTGAGTACGAAGATTTAGGCTTTTATAATACTACAAAACTAGCTAAAAATGTTGGTGAGTTTAAAACCCCCTCATTACGAGAAGTG
Source organism: Faecalibacter rhinopitheci (assembly GCF_015234135.1). Classification (GTDB taxonomy): domain Bacteria; phylum Bacteroidota; class Bacteroidia; order Flavobacteriales; family Weeksellaceae; genus Empedobacter; species Empedobacter rhinopitheci. Next base: position 79,424 of record NZ_JADGIK010000001.1, read on the forward strand.
CCACAAAATGCACCTTATATGCATAACGGACTTTTCCCTACTATTCGTGGAGTTTTAAACATGTACAATGCAGGAATGTTTCATTTTCAACCTAATGAAAAACAAAAAAATGATACATTATTTCCTAAAACTTCTTCTTTGGTTAAAAAATTGGATTTAAACACATCAGAAGTCGACGCATTAGAAGCTTTTTTAAATAGTTTAAAACAAAATCAATATAAAATGAGACCTCCAGTTTTACCAAAATAAAATTGGAAGATTACTAATTTATACAAAAGCGACTTTAGAATTTAAAGTCGCTTTTTTTCGTAAATTTATAAGATGATAAAAAAGCATAAAATAAATATATTCTGGTTTAGACGAGATTTAAGATTAGTAGATAATATTGGATTATTTCATGCGCTTAATCAAGATTTACCAACGTTACCGCTTTTTATTTTTGATTCAAATATTCTTAATGATTTAGATGATAAAAAAGATCGACGTGTTGATTATATTCATCAAGCATTAGAGGATATGAATGTAGACTTAAAGAAATTTAATTCTTCATTATTAATTCAGCAAGGAGATCCATATAAAGTATTTCATGAGTTAAAAAAACAATATGATATTCAATCTATATATTGCAATGAAGATTATGAACAATATGGAATAAATCGTGATAGAGCAATAAAAAATGACTTTAACCTTATTCAATTTAAGGATCATGTGATTTTTAGATATGATGAAATTTTAAAGAAAGATCAAACACCATATACCGTTTTTACACCTTATAGTAAACAATGGAAAGCTAAACTAAATAATGAGAATTATAGATCTTATAAATGTAATTTTAATAATTTCATTAAATGCAATTTTGATTTTCCTTCGATTGAACGAATAGGATTTGAATCTACTTCTCTATTGTTCAAAGTACCTTCTATCCCACTCGATTCTTTAACTAATTATTCTGAAGTCAGAGATATTCCAGGTTTAGATGCTACAACAAAACTAAGTATAGCTCTACGATTTGGAATAATTTCTATCAGATCATGCGTTGCCACAGCAGTAAAAGAAAATTCAGAAACTTGGTTAAATGAACTAATTTGGCGAGATTTTTTTATACAAATACTAGCACATTTCCCAAAATCTGCCTATCAAGTTTTTAAACAAAAATATGATGCCATTAATTGGCGAAATAATGAACAAGAATTTGATCTTTGGTGTAAAGGAAAAACTGGATATCCAATTGTAGATGCTGGGATGCGAGAGCTTAATGAAACTGGTTTTATGCACAATCGTGTACGGATGATTGTAGCGAGTTTTTTATGCAAACATTTACTAATTGATTGGCGTTGGGGCGAATCTTATTTTGCAGCAAAACTAAATGATTATGAAATGGCTTCTAATGTCGGAAATTGGCAATGGGCATCAAGTTCAGGTTGTGATGCCACACCTTATTTTAGAGTGTTTAACCCTACACTTCAACAACAAAAATTTGATCCTAATTTTGAATATATTAAACGTTGGATTCCTAATTTTGATCCTTCAAATTATATCGAACCAATTGTTTCACATGATTTTGCTCGTCAACGAGCAATTTCTACATACAAAGAAGGAATAAATTCATTCAAATAATTAAGATTTATATATAATTATAAAAACATGCCACAACTCCATATAGAGATCATTAATTATGATTCGAAAATAGATTATGAAACTTTTATAAATCAAATCAAAACAAATGATTTAATTGACGATGCAAATATTAATCTTGAAACTAAAACACTAGAAGTTACAGCAAAGAAAATATTCAAGATTAAAGAATTTGTTTATCAAACAATGGACGATTTTCGCATTTCATACGATTATGAGATTGAATCCTATCCGATCCTTAATATGACTTGTGCTTCGTGCGCATCTAGCTCTCAAGCATTTCTTCGTCGTCAAGAAGGTGTAATTACTGCAGATGTAAATTATGCCAATACGTCCGGAACTATAAAATATATCCCTACACAAACTACTGCAGAAAAATTAAAAGAACAGTTGAGTACTATTGGGTTTGACTTAGTAATTCCAACTGAAGATGATGATATATTGCCGTATGACGAAATGATTGCTCTACGCTTACATTTACAACAAAACAATACTATTGCAGCAACTTTATTAGGGATACCATTATTTGTTATTGGAATGTTCTTTATGGATTGGGAATGGGCAAACTTTACGATGTGGATCCTAAGTTCTATGATTCTATTTATTTTTGGTCAACGTTTTTTTGTGAATGCGTTACAACAATTGAAGAACAGAACAGCAAATATGGATACGCTTGTAGCGTTAAGTACAGGAATTGCTTATATTTTTAGTTGTTATAACTATGTTTTTCCACATACATTTCATCAAGACGGGAATCATCATGCACCAATATATTTTGAAGCAGCAGGGATTATTATTGTATTTATTCTTATTGGAAAATTATTAGAAGAAAAGGCTAAATTCAAAACCTCCGAAGCTATCAAAAAATTAATGGAACTTCAACCAAAGGAAGTTTCTTACATAGATGGCGATCAGTTTAAGACTAAATCTATTGATTTGGTTGAAATAAACGATATTTTAGTTGCAAATGCAGGAGAAAAAATTGCAGTTGATGGAATAATCGTGAAAGGACAATCTAGTTTTGATGAAAGCTCTCTTACAGGTGAACCACTACCAATAGATAAAGGTATGAATAAAAGAGTTTTTGCCGGAACAATTAATCAAAACCAATCTATTCATTATAAAGCTGATAAAGTTGGTGATGATACGGTTCTTGCAAAAATAATCAATTCTGTACAACTCGCTCAGGCCTCGAAAGCACCCGTTCAACAATTAGTAGATAAAATTGCAAGTATATTTGTACCAATTGTTCTACTGATTGCATTGCTTACATTCTTTGTTTGGTTCTTTATTAACCCATCGGAGAATATTAATCTTGCTATATTAACTTCTATCACAGTACTTGTTATTGCTTGTCCATGCGCACTTGGTTTGGCAACGCCTACTGCATTGATGGTAGCAATGGGTAAAGGCGCAAAAAATGGAATTTTAGTAAAAGATGCTGAAAGTTTGGAACGTGCCAATAAAATAGATGCTATTATTCTTGATAAAACAGGAACAATTACAGAAGGAAAACCTAAAGTTGTTGCTTCAGAATGGTTTGGTAATTACGAAGATTATGAAATCCTTAAAACATTAGAACAAAATACAAATCATCCAATTTCTAAAGCTATTTTAGATACTATACCAGCAGCAGTTATTCCAACTTCAAATCTAGAAATTAAAGAAATTATTGGTTTTGGTCTAAAAACTATACATCTTGGTTCAACATATTTAATTGGCAAATTGGATTGGATCACCCAAGAAAATATTTTGACCGAACCTCATCAAAATAGTATAATTGAAAACTATATTAATCAGAATTATTCTATATCTGTTTTTATTAAAGATAAAAATTTGATTGGTATTTTTGGTGTTTCGGACGAAGTTAAAGTGACCTCAGCAATGGCTATTAAGGAATTACAAAATAAAGGTGTTGAGGTTTATATGCTTTCCGGAGATCAACAAAAAGCTGCGGAAGCTGTTGCTCAGAAAGTAGGAATTAATCATGTTTTCGGAAATTGTTTACCCCAACAAAAATTAGATTTCGTTAATCAATTACAAAAAGATGGGAAAGTTGTAGCAATGGTTGGCGATGGCATTAATGATGCAGCTGCATTAGCAAAGGCCGACGTTTCTATTGCAATGGGAAATGGATCTGATATTGCAATTGATGTTGCTCAACTTACAATTATTAATGGAGATTTAAATAAAGTTTTACAAGCTATTCATCTCTCAAGACAAACTGTAAAGACTATACGTATTAATTTATTTTGGGCATTTATCTATAATATAATAGGTATTCCAATCGCTGCAGGAATATTATACACCTATAATGGATTTTTATTAAATCCTATGATTGCTGGAGCTGCAATGGCCTTTAGTAGTATAAGTGTAGTAACAAATAGTATTTTATTAAATTACCGTAAGATCTAAATACATATAATACTTAATTGTAAAAAAGGCTAAACTTTATACGTTTAGCCTTTTTTATGTCATGATTTAATTTAATATTATAAAAGTCGTTTATCCCATTGATAATCTTCAATCTCATGGATTTTAACTTTTTGATTAAAATCTGGATGCTTGGTATGTATTAAATAATTATATTCTTTTGGTATAACTGCGGAAGGCACTTTTAGAATTAAGTGTTTATAGCTTTGATACCAATTAGAGCCAATTTCTTGTAGTTTTGGATAAGCTTCAACAGTTCTCCAATTTTTTGGTAAATCTTTATTCGTAACTTCTAAGACCTCATCAGTAGAACAATCAATTTCTATAACTAATAGTTTATATGAATTATCTATTGTAATACCACTACGATGAACAACGAGTTCTAATGTAGAAAGCGAACGAGAACTTCCTGTATAAATTATAAATTCGTCATTTTTATTCCAACGATTGCCTACACCAGAAGCACGTAGTGTTTTGGCATATTTTTCTTTTCGAATATTATAAACAAACATATTTTAAACGTTTTCACCAAATTCAATTGCAGTTAAACGATTATCTATAAATTTTAGTCCAGAAACAGTATCCAGAAAATCCATAGGTGCTTTACTATCTAGAAGGAAATTTGGCGTTGTTAACCAAAGTTCAAATTCCTCTTTCGTATTAAAAACATCTAGTCCATGTTTATATAAAGACAATATAAGTACAATGTGCTCTTTCGTATTATCTTTTAGAGAAACATCTTTTGTTTTATAAGTACGATAAGTACGAGTCGTTATATTAAGCCATTTAGAAATAATTTCATCTTTAAGTCCAGAAAGTTCATCTAAAAATTGAATATAGCTTTGATCGATATCATAATGATTGACATAAAAATAGATATCTGTAAAATTACCCATTTCAGGTATATCATCAATTAGTTTCTTATTACGTTTTAGTTCTAATATTGCCATAACCTCATCTTTGTAATAAAGGTACAATATTTCCGTTAATAAAAGGTAATATTTCCGTTTAAATTTATTTTAACCTTTCTACGCTTAACAATCTATGAAATAAAAAAAGCCATCCTATATAATTAGAATGGCTTTATAATTTATAGCGTTTGAAAATTAAACATATTCATTAATTTCCATTTCATGTGCTTTATATGTTGTATATCCTTTTAGTTTTCCTTTATGAAAATTAAAGTCTACACGTCCTAGATATAAACCTGCCCAACCAACTTGATTAACTAAAACAGGCTTTTGATCTGCATTAATATGTACTTCTGGTTCTGGTAATAAAGTATGAGAATGTCCTCCAATGATAAAATCAATTTCTTTGGTTTTTTTAGCTAAGATTACATCACACATTTTATTAGGTTCAGCTTCAAAGCTATAACCAAGGTGAGATAAACAGATGACTAAATCACATTTTTCTTCTTTACGAAGTTTATTTGCATACTGATTTGCAATTTCAACTGGATCAAGATATTTAGTCTCTTTATACATACGTGGATCTACTAATCCATGTAATTCTACACCAACTGCAAAAATTCCAATCTTAATACCGTCTTTATAAATAATTTTATACGGTTTAATCAAGCCATCTAGTATTGTATTCGAAAAATCATAGTTAGAAGATAAAATATCAAAATTAGCATTTGGTAAGGCTTTTTTGATTCCTTCTAATCCATTATCATATTCGTGATTACCAATTGTACCAGCATCATAACCCATTTTAGACATTAGTTTATACTCAAGTTCACCACCAAACATGTTAAAATATGGTGTACCCTGAAATACATCTCCAGCGTCTAGTAAAAGGACATTTTTTTCTTCTTGACGAATTTTATGAATCATAGTTGCACGACGAGCAAATCCACCTTTATTAGATTGTTTAAGATTCGTAGAGATCTCGAAAGGCTCTATACGCGAATGTTGATCATTGGTATGTAAAATTGTAATCTTTCTGATGTCTTTATCACTAGCTAATAATGGAAGCGTTGGTAATAATGTTAGACCTGCTGCAAAAGATGTCTTTTTAATAAAATCTCTTCTTTCCATTATTTTATAATTCTTGGATTAGTATTAACTTGTACAGTATCTATTTTCTCGAAATAATCAAGCAATAAGTCGCGTTGTTTGATATTTACAATATCATTCGCAATAGCTTTACTAAAGAAAAACATATTGTCCCCACCGTTGTATAGATAATCACTTGTAACAACATTATATGTCTTTGTAAGGTCTAACGGTTGTCCTCCTATTTTAATATCATGTATAGATGTTGCTGTAATACCAGAAATTGGATGAGCAACAGATTGATTCATATAAAATTCAACCATTTCTTTTACAGTTTCTCCATTTAGTGTAACCACATAAATTTCATTATCAAAAGGAGCTAATTCAAAGATATTACCTACCGTTAAATTCCCTGCTGTAAAAGTACGTCTTAAACCACCGTAATTTAAAATAACAATATCTATATTACCTTTCCCTTCCTTTTGATATAACTCGCTAATACTCTCATACGTTACATCAGCAACCAAATTACATAATGGTGCACTATTACCATTTTTATGTAAATCTATAGGAGAATAAGCTAAGACACGATCCATTTTCTTTTTCATTTCTGTTTTGTATGGAGCGATCATTTGAACGATTGTAGAATCAGATTTGATTTCTTCGTTAATAGCAGTATTTGCTTTATATTCTGGTGCTAATTGATGATATGTTGTACCGCATGAGGTAAGCAATATCATAGAAATAGCAAGAATATTATTTTTGAAAAGTTTCATTATTGATTACTTTTGAAAAGTGATAAACTAGTAAATATGGCTGCAAATTTGGGGCAATTTCTTTGATTTATCGCCTTATTTTAATTTTTTTTAAAACAAAATCTAAATAAAGGGAAATGTTTGAAAGTTTAATTTTAAATCCCGAACTTTAGCCTAATATTTATATACAATAAATAACATTATAAAAGAATGAAAGAATTATTCGGAACAGGTGTTGCATTGGTTACACCTTTCAATCAAGATGGTAGTGTAGATTACAATGGATTAGAAAATTTAGTTAATTATAGTATTGATGGTGGAGTTGAATACTTAGTATTATTAGGTACAACTGCAGAATCAGCTACTTTAACAAAGGATGAAAAGAAAGAAGTTGTTGCTACCATTAAGAAAGTAAACAATGGACGTGTTCCAATGATTCTAGGTATAGGTGGTAATAATACTGCAGAAATAATTAAAGAATATGCAGAAACTGACTTGTCTGATTATGCAGCTGTTTTAACTGTTTCTCCTTATTATAATAAACCATCACAAGAAGGTATCTACCAACATTATAAAGCAATAGCTTCTGCTACAAATGCTAATATAATCTTGTATAATGTGCCGGGACGTACCGGTTCTAATATAGCACCAGAAACTACTGTACGTTTAGCAAACGAGTTTAAAAATATTGTAGCAATTAAAGAGGCATCTCCAGATTTCTTACAATCAACAAACATTATTCGTTTAAATACTCGTGAAGATTTTATCGTTTTATCAGGAGACGATGAATATGCACTACCAATGACATTAGCAGGTGGTAAAGGAGTTATCTCAGTAATGGGACAAGGATTACCAACAATTTTCACAGATATGATTCGTAAGGGACTTCAACGTGATGTAGATAATGCATACGATTCTCATTATAAATTAGTTAAAATTACCCATGCTATTTTCGCAGAAGGGAATCCAGTGGGAATTAAAGCTGTTTTGGCACAAAAAGGAATCTGTAAGCCTTATACGCGTTTACCATTAGTACCAGCAACTGAGAAATTAACTGCTGAAATTACTGAGTTATTAAACCAATTTTAAATTTTAAAATAGTAAAACTATGATTTCACAAGTCGTATTAGACGCTTTAAATAAGCAAATCAAATTAGAAGGAGACTCATCTCAATTATATTTAGCAATGGCCTCTTGGGCAGAGACAAAAGGGTTAGAAGGAACTGCTAACTTCTTATACTCTCATGCAGACGAAGAAAGACAACATATGTTGAAATTAATTAAATTCGTGAATGAGCGTGGTGGAAAGGCTTTTGTTCCCCAAATCGAAGAGCCTAAACAAGATTTCACTACTTTAAAAGAAGTATTTACAGCAATCTTAAAACATGAGATTTTTGTATCAGAATCTATCAACGAAATTGTGTTCTTAACTTTCGAAAATAAAGATTTTCCTACACATAATTTCTTACAATGGTTTGTATCTGAACAGATTGAAGAAGAGAAATTGGCACGCAATGTGTTAGATAAATTAGAAATGATTGGTGAAGATAAAGGTGGTTTATACTTATTTGATCGTGATATCGTAACACTTGATGTATCTGGTACCCAAGAATAATTAAAAACTTTTTATTGATATAAGGGAATCTAATGTAAATATTTTTTACATTAGACTTCTTTTTATTAAATTTGCACAATGTTAAAAAAACTAACCTTAATAGTTTTAATCGGTGTTTCACTGTCATCTTGTAATAAGATGTATAACCAAGCAATGAAATCTACGGATAAAGACGAGATTTATACTATAGCTACTCAACTATTTAATGACGGTAAATATACTCAGTCATTAGAATTATATGAGAAGATTTCTACGTCTTTTGTGGGAACTGAGCAAGCTGCTGATATTGCCTACAATATGGCAGACGCGAACTTCAAAGACGAAAACTATAAGTTATCTGGTCACCTATTCAAAAATTTCTCAGGAAGTTTTCCAATGGATAGCCGTGCAGAAGAAGCATTATATAAATCTGCTTTTTCTTATTACCAGGATTCACCAAAGTATAATCTAGATCAAACAAGTACTTTTACGGCGATTGATGAGCTTCAAAACTTTATCAATACCTATCCAGATTCACCAAATGTTGCGGATGCTAATAAGTATATCACAGAATTACGTCAAAAATTAGAATTAAAAGCTTTTGAAATTGCAAAGGTCTATTACAAAACGATGAAATATAAAGCAGCAGCAGTTGCTTTTGATAACATGGTAGATGAATATCCAGATTCTAAGTTTCGTGAAGAAGCAATGATGTATTCATTAAGATCTAAAACAGAATTAGCGATTAATTTTAGTAGATTAGAAAGTAAAGATTTACGTTTACAAGAATCTAGAACACAATATCGTCAATTAATCAAACACTATCCAGAAACTTCATATAAAGTAGAAGCTGAAAAGTTATTGAAAAATATTGAATCTGATTTAGAGAAAACAAAAGCTCAATTAGCTATCGTAGAGAAAGCTAGAAAAGAAGCTATTGCAAATAATAAATAAAATAAGTTAATTATATAAAAATTTTTTGATATGAATTTCAAAGATATTGGTGCTGCGACGACAACACAAACTTACAACCGTAGAAAAATCGAACAAGAAACTGGAAACATTTACGAGTCGATTGCTATTATGGGGAAAAGAGCTGAACAAATCAATCAAGAAATGAAATCTGAATTAATTCAGAAATTAGATGAATTTGCTGCTCATACTGATTCTTTAGAAGAAGTGTTTGAAAATAGAGAGCAAATCGAAGTTTCTAAATTTTACGAAAGACTTCCTAAAGCGACTTCAATCGCTGTTAAAGAATGGTTAGACAACGATGTTTATTACAGAAATCCAAATGAGGATAAATAATGTCTGTTTTACATAGTAAAAAAATTTTATTGGCAGTTTCTGCCGGAATAGCGGCCTATAAAGCCGCTTTTCTTGTTAGAGGATTTATCAAACACGGAGCTGAGGTCAAAGTAATTATGACACCTGATGCTCAAAATTTTGTTACACCACTTACTTTATCTACTTTATCTAAACAACCTGTAGAATGGGAATTTTTTGGAGAAAAAGGTGATTGGAATAATCATGTAGAATATGCTCTTTGGGCAGATTATATGGTGGTTGCTCCTTGTACAGCAAATACATTATCACATATGGCCGATGGTACTTGTGATAATTTAGTATTAGCAACCTATTTATCTGCTAAATGTCCGGTATACTTTGCTCCTGCAATGGATTTGGACATGTATCAACATCCTTCTACAAAAGAGAACATAGAAAAACTAGTCCTTAATGGAAATATTTTAATTCCCGCGGAAAGTGGAGAATTAGCAAGTGGTCTTGTTGGAGAAGGTCGTATGGCTGAACCTGAAAATATTATAACTTTTATGGAAGAACATATTTCACAGACATTACCACTTTTTGGTAAAAACATAGTTGTTTCTGCTGGTCCTACATACGAAAACATAGATCCTGTACGTTTTATAGGTAATTATTCTTCTGGGAAAATGGGATTTGAAATTGCTAAAGCAGCATCAAAATTAGGTGCAAAAGTTACATTAGTTTCTGGCCCTAGTCATGAATCTGTTGCTGGATACCCTATAGAACGTGTAAATGTTGTTTCTGCACGAGATATGTATCAAGCAATGCATGATAATTTTGCAAAAGCAGATGTCGTTGTAATGTCGGCTGCTGTTGCGGATTATAGACCAAAAGATGTAGCTGACCAAAAGATTAAAAAAAATGATGAGGATATTTCTATTACCTTAGTAAAGAATCCTGATATCCTTAAATCTTTAGGCGAAATTAAAAACCAACAAATATTAGTCGGTTTTGCTTTAGAAACCAATAATGAAGAAGAATACGCCAAACAAAAATTGGCGAAGAAAAATCTAGATTTTATTGTCTTAAATTCATTACAAGATAAAGAAGCTGGATTTCAAAAAAACACCAACAAAATTACAATTATTGACAAAAATCTATCAATGCAATCTTTTGAAGCTAAATCAAAAGCTGAGGTGGCAATAGATATTTTAAAAGTCATTATAAACAAACTATAAAAATGAGAAAATTAGCATCTTTATTCTTTTCTGTATGTGTATCAGCAATAGCCTTTTCACAGAGCATTATGGCTGATGTAAAAGTTGATTATTCGCAAGTACAAGTTACTAATACACAAGTATATGAAACTTTACAACGTTCGTTAACAAATTTTATAAATTCAACTAAATGGACAGAAGATCGGTTAAAACCACATGAAAGAATTGAAGCTAATTTTCTAATTTTAATTTCAAAGAAAGAATCCAACCGATACACTGCAACATTACAAGTACAGTCGCGTCGTCCAGTTTTCAACTCTACTTATTATACGCCAATCTTAAATTTAAATGATACAAATTTTACGTTTGAGTATACAGAGTTTGAAGAATTAATCTTTAACGAAAGAAAATTTAGTGGGAAAAACTTAACAGATGTTTTCACATATTATGTATATCTAATTTTAGGTTATGATGCTGATACTTTCGTAAAAGATGGAGGAACAGAATACTTTAAAATTGCACAACGTATTTCAAACTTCGGTCAAGGTTCTAGATTTGGTGGTTGGAGCGAAACTGATGGATTACAATCTCGTACTTCATTGGTTAACAATATTTTAAAAGCAGATAACAAAACCCTTCGTACCCTATCTTACCAATATCACCGAAACGGATTGGATGTAATGGCAGATAATGAGCTTAGAGGTAAAAATGCTTTAGGTAATGCATTGTTACAATTAGAATTCTATACAAGAGGAACTTATGCTCAATTCTATCCATTAGATATTTTCATTAATGCTAAAAAAGATGAGATTAGTAAAGTTTTTGGAGGTGGTCAGGTTTCATCTGTAAACACTGAAAAACTTAAAGAAATTTTAAATTCTATTTCTCCGAAAAATACAAGTCTTTGGTCTAACTTGAAAAAATAGAAATGCTTAAAACGCTACGTGTCAATAATTTCGCAATCATTGATCAATTAGAAATTGATTTTCATCCTGGTATGACAACCATCACTGGAGAAACAGGTGCAGGAAAATCAATACTTTTAGGTGCTTTAAAATTAGTACTTGGTGAAAGAGCTGATTTAAAAACATTAAAGAATAGTAATGAAAAATGTATTATTGAAGCTGTTTTTGATATAAAGGATTTAGATCTTCAAGATTTTTTTAAAGAATATGATTTAGACTATGAAGATGAATCCATTCTTCGTAGAGAATTATTGCCTTCAGGAAAATCGCGTGCTTTTATAAATGATACGCCAGTAAAAATAAATGATCTACATTTACTTTCTGAACAGTTAATAGATATCCATTCTCAATTTAATACACCAAAAATTTTTGAACATGATTTTCAATTAAGCATGTTAGATATTTATGGTGAAAATAAAGATTTACTGAAAAAATACAAAAAAGTTTACCAATCGTACATTGAAGTAAAAAAGAAAATAAAGGAAGCTCAAAATTCACTAGAAAATCAATCGCAGGATTTAGATTATAAATTACACCTTTGGGAAGAGTTGAGTAATGCTAATTTGCGTTTACAAGAATTAGAGTTTTTGGAATCTGAAATAAAAGCACTTTCTAATGTTGAAGAAATTCTAGCAATATTAGGAGAAGCATATCAATTTTTAGATCATCCAGAAATGGGAATTGTTTCTCAACTTAATGAAGCGAGTAATAAAATCAATAAAATTACAAGTTACTCGAATGATATAGAACATTTGTATGAACGAATGATATCAGCCAAAATCGAATTAGATGATATTACAAGTGAATTACAAAATCGAATTGATTCTACTGAATTAAATCCAGAAAAATTATTAGAAATTAATCACCGTTTCGATTTACTTCACCGTTTATTGAGAAAACATAATACCAATACAATTGAGGAGTTAATTGAAGTTCGTGATACTTTGGAAACACAAACATCAGGATTTGATAATTTAAGTGACTTAATAATTCAATTGACAAAACAGCTTAATGGATTTGGAGATGAATTAGAAAAACTTTCTTTAAAAATCCGAAAAAATCGATTAAATTCTATTGATACGATCAAGAGAAATATTCTTGCTTCATTAGCTCAATTAGGAATGGAAAATTCTAATTTAATAATTCAGTTAGATGAAGTAAGTGAGTTTACCCCTACTGGTAAAGATCAAGTACAATTTTTGTTCAGCGCCAACAAAGGGATGGAACCAAGAATTTTTGAGAAATCAGTTTCTGGTGGTGAACGTTCCAGATTAATGTTAGCTATTAAAAATTTATTAGCTTCGCACACTTTTTTACCAACTTTAATATTAGATGAAATTGATACTGGAATTTCTGGAAAAGTAGCAAACGATACTGGAAAAGTGATGCAATCTATGGCCGATAATATGCAATTATTGGTAATTACTCATTTACCACAAGTTGCATCAAAAGGTAATCACCAAGTAAAAGTTTACAAAGAAGTTGTAAATGATACTACAAAAACAAATGTTGTAGAACTATCTAAAGATCAACGACTTAAGGAGATTGCTCAAATGATATCCGGTTCGGATATTACAGATGCAGCAATAGATCAAGCAAAAGAGTTATTAAATCTATAAATATTAAATAACTGCCTTTAAAAAGGCAGTTTTTTTGGTTATTTTCAATATATTATGTTAAATAAAAACCCTAATATTTAGTTCTATCACGTGCAATTACTCGATTATTGATAAATTACTGCCTTTTAAAATTTAAATATGAATTACAAAAGTTGAGCTACTTAATAAAAAAATAAGATGAATTTTTACTTTTCTTTAATTTTTAAGATTGAGATAATTTTCAATTGCTTTACTAATCTTCCGAGAAATAGATTTTAATAAATCAACTACCATTTTTAATTAGAGATTCAATTTTATTTGTTTCCATAAAAGTGGATGTTAGATTTTTGGCTTCATTCTATAGTAATAATTTTATAGATTTTACCTCTATTTACGATAGAAACGTGATTTTTAATTGAATCATAAACTAATTGTATATAATTAATAATCAATTATTTAAGTTATTTTAAGTATTTTAAATCTAAGAATAAATGATAAAAGATGTTTAAAAATGTTAATAGAGGCATAATTTCTTTTAAATTATTATAATTATGTTAAATCCAATTTTAAATATTTATCTTATGCTTATTATATGTATATCTAGAGATGAATATGTAATAAATTAAAGCTATTAAACATAAAAAACCAGCTATTAAAAAGAGATTTGCATATCCAAATTTTATGACTAAACTTCCTGCTGCGATCATTCCTATACCAATTCCTAAATCTATTGCAATGAAAAATGTAGAATTAGCTGACCCCCTTTTTTCTGGAAAAGTCATATTCATAAATTGAGTTTGAAAAGCTGGAATAGAAACTCCAAAACCAAGACCAACAAAATATGCACCGATAAAATAAAACAAATCATAGATTGGAAAAGCAATTAAAAAATACCCCAATCCGATAGAACTTATACCCAAAATATTAACTTGATTAATCCATCCTTTATCAATCAACTTACCGCTAAATATTCGTGATGTTCCTATACCAACAGCAATACTTAGAAACAAATAACTAGCACCTTCAATATTTAGTTCTTTTCCATACATAACCCCAAAAGTGTATAGAGCTCCATAAGTAATTTCTAAAATTAAAACATTAATTGCTAAAGGTATTGCATGAATTAAAATAAATCTATCCAAAGAAATTGGTTCTTTATTTTTCTTTTCGTCTACTACTTTTTTCTGCGGATCTTTGATTAGAAATGCACAAAGAATTCCTATTACACCAAAGAGCAATGCTGAATAAAAAATATAATTAAAATCGTAATGGTCATAAATATACATTCCGCAAATTGGTCCAATTGACATAGCAAGTGTAGACATTAAACCATAATAGCCAATTCCTTCTCCCCTTCTTTTGGAAGGTAATAAATCTATGGCTAAAGTATTACTAGAAGTTGTAATAACTCCCCATGCCAATCCATGCATCATTCTTAATATAAACAAAAATGCAACACTGGATATAATTGTATATCCAAAAAATAATGACACAAATAAGATAAAGGAAATTAAATAAACTTTTTTCCTAGAAAAATTATCTACTAAGTAGCCAGAAAAAAAACGGATAAACAACGCGGCTAATACGTATGAAGATAAGATGTAAGTCATTTCCGCTTTATCAATTTTAAAATGCTCTAAAATATAAAATGGTAATGTAACGCTTACTTGATAAAAAGCAATTCCTGTTAAAAGATTTGCTATGGAAGCAAAGATGAAACTTGACGTCCAAAGTTTTGGTTGGTTGATATTATTCATAAGCTAAAAAAAGCCGGTACAAATTTATTGTAACGGCTTTATGTATTAAATTATCTTGAACTATTTTGCTAATCTATCTAATGCATAAACAATCATTTTGTCTACAGTTGCATAAGAATCAGTACTAAATTCTCCTAAAATTCGGTTGGCAACTATTGCATTTAATGACAATGCCTCATGTCCCATCATTTTAGCTAAACCATAAATTGCAGAAGTTTCCATTTCAAAATTTGTAATTCTTAAATCCTCGTATTGAAAAGAAGTTAAATAATCATTAATATCTATAGGATTGGGTGCCAAACGAAGAAAACGTCCTTGTGGACCGTAAAAACCACAAGCAGTTGCAGTTATACCTTGTTTTGTTTCATCTGAAGCTAATTTTTCCATTAAAGTAGATGAGGCTTCTACTAAATATGGACGTGCTTTTTTTGGTGACCAATTCACATGTTTGATGAATGCATCTTCTACTTCTGCCATCATAAACTCCTCACTTCCTTGGTAATAATGTAATAATCCATCTAAGCCCAAACCATGTGAACCAATTACTAATGAATCAACAGGTATATCAGCCTGTAATGCTCCTGAAGTTCCTAAACGAACAAAAGATAATTTTCTAAATTCAGGGTTATTCTCACCTGTTTCTAAATTAATATTTGCTAATGCATCTAATTCTGAAAAGACAATGTCGATATTATCTGTACCCATTCCAGTAGAAATCACAGTCATACGTGTCCCCTTATATGTTCCAGTATGTGTAACGATTTCTCGTTTAGAAGATTTATGTTCAATTGTTTCAAAATGAAGAGATACTTTTTCAACACGATTAGGATCGCCAACTGTGATGACAATATCTGCTAAATGTTCTGGTCTTATGTTACAATGGTAAATACTTCCGTCTGCATTTAATATTAACTCTGATGATGCTTTACTCATGGTATTTTGTAATTAAAAATAAACAAACAATATACGATAGATAAAACTACTTTTCAAATAATTTTATTAACCGCCTACACGTTTCACTTTAAAACCTTTGTCTTTCAGATAGGCCATAATTTTATCTCGATAATCACCTTGAATTATGATTTGTTCGTCTTTAAAACTCCCTCCAACACCTAAAAACTGTTTAATTTCTTTAGCTAATAATTTAAAATCATCATCCGCTCCGGTATATCCTTCAATAATTGTATTCACTTTTCCTTTACGCTTTTCGAATTTACAAATTAAAGGTTCTTTCTGCATCCATAATTCATGACCTTCTTCTTGAATTTCCTCTTCCGGTTGTATAACATGATCCGGAAATAAGTTTTTTAATTGATCCTGTAAATCCATACTTTTTATAATGTCTTGATATTTATTTTATTATTCCAAAATCAAATTGGAAATCATGTTAAGCTTTTAAGGTAATTACAAAGATATAAAAAAGGGACACCAAAGTATCCCTTTTTTATATCTCTATGAATTAAACTATACTCATTAACAAAAAACTTAATAGATATAGTATAAAGTTTTAGTTAGACTCGAATTTACTGTATGCACAGAAAAAACAATACTAACAAAAACTTCAGATTTTAGTTGTTGGTAAAGTTTTAGCGTAACCGAATATAGTCTAATAAATTATTTTTTTCTTTTACTTAACCAGAAGATAAGAAAGATAACACCACCTACTAGCATAACGATGTAAGCTAATATATGTGCGCTTGAGACTAGAAATTCTTTGAATTGTGGAAACATAGATTAAGATTTTAAATTAGGAACTAATTACATCGATTAATTTTTCATTAAACGCAGGTAAATCATCTGGAGTTCTACTTGTAATTAAACCTTTATCATATACAACTTCTGAATCTTCCCATTTACTTCCTGCATTTATCAAATCAATTTTTATCGCCTCAACTGATGTTAGCTTAATATCCTTTACTACTTCAGCATTTATCAAAACTTGTGGACCATGACAGATTGAGGCAACAGTTTTTCCTTTTTCAAAAAAAGATTTAATAAATTTTAATACATCTTTGTTAACTCTTAATTTATCAGGATTTATTACACCACCAGGAATTACTAATGCATCATAATTATCCACTGAAGCATTTTGTAAACTAACATTTACAGTATAATCTGTACTCCATTCATCTCCTTGCTTTGCTCTTACTTTATGAGGTTGTGGCGATACAATATCAACATTAGCTCCTTCATTTTCTAACGCTTCCTTAGGACTTGATAATTCTACTTCTTCAAATCCATCTTCAGTTAAAATTGCGATTCTTTTATTCTCTAATTTTTTCATAATAATAGTTTAGTGGTTTGTAAAAGTTTATATTATTAAATATTTTTCAAAATTCGAGCCATAACATTAAAATTGGATATATATCTATAGATTAAATAATTATAAAATAAATCAACTATTTCTAAAATTAATTATTTTTACTTTTAATCAAAAACAGATGTCTAATCGATGAGGTTTCGTAGGTTTGTAAAGAGATGAATAATTTCAAAAAATGAAAGAGAAAAATTTTTTAAAATCTTTAGAGGAGATTGAGAAGAGCATAATTCCACCGATGGGTTATGCTTTAGTTACAGATCGTATTACTGTCGATGGAAAACAGATAGGTTATATGTACAGAGAAATACCCGATAATAAACAAGATACTGGTTGGCGTTTCTTCTCTGGTGATGAAGATGAAGATTATTTGGATAATGAAATAAACTTAGAGGTAATGAGTGTAAATACAATTGCACACTATGATAAAGATATTATTCCATTTTTAGAATCACCATACGAAACAGCATTTGGAAGAAATGAAGCAAATGATTTTGTAGAAGAAGAATTTCAAAACACAGAAGATTAAGAGGTTATAAAACTTTTTACTATTATTTAACATGACATTTTATACCACAAAAAGGATTTGGTATATACTTTGTAATACATAGTACATTAACAATTAATTTATTTGTAAATGAACAAATCTAAGTTTTTTAAAGTAGCAGGTGCTGCTGCGATGAAGGCACAACAAGATAAATCTTTCTTTGATAAAGTAAAAGCTTTTTCAAGATTGATTACTGCTTTCAGAAAAAAACAGTACAAACCAGAATTAGGTAATATGTTTATGGGAATAATTGCAGTACTTTATATTATTTCTCCTATTGATATTATTCCAGAAGCTTTATTTGGTCCATTTGGTTTAATTGACGATTTTGGAATTTTAATGTTTGGAATGAAATATTTTAATAAAGAAATCATTAATTTTTTAAATTGGGAAGCAGCTCAAGATATGTATTCAAATGTTGAAGATGCTAAAATTATTAAATAAAAAGTAAAATTTATATTAAAACTCGGTTAGTAATAACCGAGTTTTTTTTGGTAATATATTATTATAACTTCAAATTTTCACAACAAAAAATATCAAAGTATCTTGCACAACAAATACCAAGCTTGATAAATAAGATGGAAAAAATATCATCAAAAAATAAAATTTTAATAAGCATTGTTGGACCTACTGCCATAGGAAAAACCAATCTTGCAATACAAATTGCTAAATATTATAATACAGAAATAATCTCATGTGATAGTAGACAATTTTTTAAGGAAATGAAAATTGGGACTGCTGTTCCATCTGATGATGAATTGGCTGAGGTTAAACATCATTTTATCCAAAATAAATCGATACACGAAACCTACTCGGTTGGTGATTTTGAACGTGATGGATTAGCTTTTTTAGAAGATTATTTTAAAAAAAATGATATTTGTGTAATGGTTGGAGGTTCAGGTTTATATGAAAAAGCTATTACAGTTGGTTTTGATTCTTTTCCTGATGTTGATCCTCAAATTCGTGAACAATTAAACCAAGAATTGGAAGAATCAGGAATTGAAAAGTTACAAAATGAATTGAAAGAAGTTGATCCAATTTATTTCGAAGAAGTTGATATTCATAATAAGCAACGTGTTATTCGCTCATTAGAAATTTTTCGTGGTATAGGTAAACCGTTTTCCTCATTTAGAAATCAAAATTTAAATCCACGCCCATTTCAAATTATTAAAATTGGTTTAGAATTACCTCGTGAAGAAATGTATGATCGCATTAATCGTCGCGTTGATATTATGTTAAATGAAGGTTTAATTGAAGAAGTAAAATCTTTGTTACCATATAAAGAATTAAATGCATTGCAAACTGTTGGTTACCGAGAAATATTTGATTTTTTTGAAGAAACTTCTTCAATAGATTTTGCCATTGAGGAAATCAAAAAAAATACAAGACGTTTTGCAAAGCGACAAATGACATGGTTTAAAAAGGACGAAACTATTAATTGGTTCTTACCAGATCAATTAGAACATATAAAAAAATATATTGACCAAAAAAAATCGAGTAATTAATACTCGATTTTTTTTATTCTTAACTGTAAAGAATCTCCCCTTTCTTTGTAATTTTCTTTATAAATTATCTTATCCCTACTATTACTATAGACTATGTTAATTATATATAGAATTATTTTAGCACAATATTTGTACTAGTTAATAATCAAAACTATATCTATGAATTATTACGAAGAATTTAAAAATTTACATTATAATAACAACCCGTTGTTAATTGGTAATGTATGGGATGTCATTAGCAGTAAAGCAGCAGAAAAAGCAGGTTATCAAGTCATCAATGTCTCAAGTCATCCGGTAGCGGATATGTTGGGTTATAAGGATGGACAAAACATGAGCTTTGATGAAATATTCTTTATCAGTAAAAGAATTAAAGCCTCTACTCCATTGCATATTTCCGTAGATATCGAAGCTGGATATACAGATAATTTAGATATTTTAAATCATTATGTTGAACGTTTAGTAGACATTGGTGTATGTGGAATAAATTTGGAAGATGGAATAACCAATGGTGAAGATAGAAAATTAGCAGATGTAAATGTTTTAGAAAATAAAATTAAATCAATTAAAAAATATCTTCATTCTAAGGAGAAAAATGTTTTTATAAATGCTAGGACAGATACTTACACAACTAAACATCCTGAATCATTTAATGAAACACTTAATAGAGCACAAATCTATGAAGCAGCTGGTGCTGACGGAATTTTTGTTCCATTAATTGAAGATGATCACGAGATTAAAACTTTATTAGATACTGTAGAAATTGCACTAAATGTATTTGTAACGCCAATCTTAAATAATTTTGATCATATTAAATCGTTGGGTGTGCATCGAATAAGTAGTGGGAATAAAGTACAAGCAAAAGTAAATGAATTGACCGAAGAAATTTTTAAAGACTTATACAATAATAAAAATTTAAATAGAATATTATAATAAAAAAACCACTTCGTACGAAGTGGTTTTTTCTCATAATAAATAATACAATTAATAAGTGTAAACTTATTTTTATTTGGCTTTGAATTTGTTAATTGCGTTGATTGTAAATTCAGATAAAACTAATTCACCTGAAATTTTCGCACGCTCTATTAATAATTCATCCCAATTTTCAGTTCCTTCCCAAGAAACACGTTTTAAGTGTTTCATGGCATCTGGATTTGATCCGGCTAATTTAGTTGCTAACGTTTCGATTGATGCATCCATTTCTTCCACTGTAGGGAAAACTTCAGCATATAATCCTTTTTCTTTCGCCCATTGTGCTGTTTGGAATTCAGTTGCATTAATCGCCATGTGTGTAAAAGCAGAAGTTCCTACTTTACGCTCTACAGCTGGTCCAACGACGAATGGTCCAATACCAACTGCTAATTCAGATAATTTAACTGCTGCATGTTGTGTTGCGAATGTGTAGTCAGCTGCCGATGCAATTCCAACTCCACCTCCAACAGCTTTTCCTTGGATACGTGCTAAAACGAATTTAGACGCTTTACGAATCGCGTTAATTACGTGTGCAAATCCAGAGAAAAAATCTAAACCTGTTTCACGATCTTTAATTGAGATTAACTCGTCAAAAGATGCTCCAGCACAAAATGTACGCTCTCCAGCACTTTTTAAAATGATAACTTTTACCGTCTCATCATTTCCTAACTTTTCAATTTCAGCAGCCAAGTTTCTTAATTGACTTCCTGGCATTGAATTACTTTGGTAGTGGTAAAATTCAATTGTACCAATTCCATTTTGTATATCTGACTTTACGTAAGCTTCCATATGTTAATTTAAAAATTTGTTAATGTGGTAATACGCAAAATTAAATTGGCTAATTCACAAATTACCACATTCTCTCATTAAATATTAATCTTGATTTAATTTTTTAACCATTGTTAAAATCGTAGCAATACCCACTGTTTCTCCAGTTTCATCATAAATATCTACTAACCAACGAACAATACCTTTTGCGATATCATTTTCGTCTTTTTTCTCTTGATCGATTTTCTCTTTACACGTAAAACGAACTCCGATTGTAGATCCTGGATAAACTGGTTTCACGAAACGACATTCATCTAATCCATAATTTAATAATACTGGACCTTTTTTCGCTAATACGAATAATCCTGCTGCTTTCGATAATAAGTAATACCCGTGTGCCACATTACGTTCGAAAATTGTTCCTTCTAATGAAGTTGCATCTACGTGAGCGTAGAAATTATCTCCTGATAAAGCTGCGAAAGCATTGATATCAGATTGTTGAATCGTATGTTTAGATGTGATTAATGTATCACCGATTTTTACTTCTTCGAAATGTTTTGCGAATGGATGTTTATCTTCTTCGATGTAATCTGCTCCGTATTGGTATTGTTGAGTAACTGCAGTTAATTTATTTGGCGAACCTTGGATGGCAGTACGTTGCATATAGTGCATTACACCACGCTTTCCTCCCATTTCTTCACCACCTCCAGCACGACCTGGACCACCGTGTACTAATAATGGTAATGGCGAACCATGACCTGTTGATTCTTTGATACATTCTGCATCTAAAATCACAATACGTCCGTGTAATGAACCTGCATTTAAAACAAATTCTGTTGCAATATCGTTATCAGCCGTTACAATCGAACAAACTAATGAACCTTTACCCATACGAACCAATTCAACCGCTTCTGCTGTTCCGTTGTAAGGAATAATTGTAGAAACTGGTCCGAATGCCTCAATGTTGTGAACATCTGTTTTATTGAATGGATCGTTGTTTAAGAATAAAATTGGAGAAATGAAAGAACCTTTGTTTTTATCAGCTCCTTTTACTTCGAAATTATCTAAGTTTCCGAAAACAATTTCTTGCGTTTTTGCTAATTCTTCAACTTTCTCACGAACTTCTTTTACTTGCGCAGCACCTGCTAAGGCTCCCATACGCACACCTTCTACATTTGGATCTCCGATTGTAGTTGTTGCTAAACGTTGTCCTAAAGCAATTTGAACATCTTCTACTAAATGTGTTGGAACTAACGCACGACGAACAGCTGTACATTTCTGACCAGCTTTAGTTGTCATCTCACGAGTTACCTCTTTGATGAAAATATCAAATTCTGGTGAACCAGCTTGAACATCTTCACCTAATACACATGCATTTAATGAATCTGCTTCTAAGTTGAATGGCACACCTTCTGAAGTAATTCTTGGGTGTGATTTTAACATTTGCCCTGTTGATGCCGAACCTGTAAAAGTTACCACATCTTCAGACTCTACATATTCTAAAATTCCGTTTGCTGAACCTGTGATTAATTGTAAAGCACCTTCTGGTAAAATATTCGATTCGATGATTGCACGAACAACTGTTTCAGTTAAGAAAGATGTAATTGTAGCAGGCTTAACAATTGCAGGAACACCCGCTAAAAAGTTAACTGCAATTTTTTCTAACATTCCCCAAACCGGAAAGTTGAATGCATTGATATGGATTGCAACACCACGTTTTGGCGTTAATATATGTGTTCCTAAAAATGTCCCATTCTTAGAAAAATTATGTGTATCTCCTTCTACATAAAATGGTTGATCTCCGAATTGACGACGTAAAGATGCATTTGCAAATAAGTTTCCAATTCCACCTTCGATATCAACCCAAGAATCAGCACGTGTTGCTCCAGTTGCCCAAGAAACTGTGTAGAATTCTTCTTTTCTTTCCATTAAGTATAAGGCTAATTTCTTCAGCATTAAACCTCTTTCTTGGAAAGTCATTTTGCGTAATTTTGGTCCTCCAACCGTACGCGCATAATCCATCATCGCACCAAAATCTAATCCAGCTGATGAAGCTGTTGCGATTTCGTCACCTGTAATCGCATTATATAACATTTGCCCTTCAGACGAACCTTTTGTCCATTGTCCTAAAGCATAATTTTCTAATTGATTCGCCATTTTTTATGTTGTTTGTGTTTTTAAAGTTTTAGTTATAAGTCTAATTTTACTTAATACGTAGAACTTACAACGTAATACGTTTACTTCGTTTCATTCCAAGTTTTGTAATTACTTGCCATTGACTCGTAATAATAATCTGGAACTTCTGTTAATGGTTCGCAAGGTTTTAAACTTTCATGACAATCACTTGGCAATTGCATGTATTGTTGTGTTCCTTGATCTTTCCATTCGATCATTTGATCTGAAACTTGTTTTACGATTTTTGCAGGATTTCCAACCACAACACTTCGAGTAGGAATATGCGTATCTGCTTTTACAAAAGCCAAAGCTCCTACAATACATTCGTCCTCGATGATCACATTATCCATTACAACAGCATTCATTCCGACCATACAATTACGACCAATTGTAGCTCCATGGATAATCGCCCCATGACCAATATGCGCTTTCTCTTTTAAACGAACCGTTGTTCCTGGAAACATATGAATCGTACAATTTTCTTGCACATTGCAATTATCTTCGATAATAATTTGTCCCCAATCACCACGTAAAGCACAACCTGGTCCGATGTAAACATCTTTACCAATAATCACATTTCCCGTAACAAATGCTTGTGGATGAATAAATGCTGTTGGATGAACAACTGGTTTATATCCTTTAAATTCGTAAATCATATTATTTAGATTTGAGAGATTAGTATTGAGAGATTAGAAATTCTGAAAGTCATCCTGAATTCATTTCAGGATCACATTAAACTGAATGAGATGTTGAAACAAGTTCAACATGACCTAATTTCTCAATACTAAGTTCTAAATTAAGCTCTTTCAATCACTACTGCGTAACCTTGTCCTAAACCAATACACATTGTCACTAATGCATAACGTTTTCCTGTAGCTTGTAATTCGTAAGCCGCAGAATTAAGGATACGTGACCCTGACATTCCAAGTGGATGCCCTAAAGCAATTGCTCCACCATTTGGATTGATACGAGGATCGTTATCTGCTAAACCAAAAGCACGTGTACATGCTAAAGATTGAGCAGCGAAAGCTTCGTTTAATTCGATAACATCAATATCATTCATTGTTAAACCTGCTTTTGCTAATGCAATTTTAGATGCATTAACTGGTCCAATTCCCATGATACGAGGTTCAACTCCTGCAACTCCAGAAGATACGATACGTGCCATTGGTGTTAATCCAAAATCTTTTATCGCTTGTTCTGAGGCTAAAATATTTGCTGCAGCACCGTCATTTAAACCAGAAGCATTACCCGCAGTTACAGTACCATCCGCTTTGAACGCTGGACGTAACTTTGATAAAATTTCCATTGTTGTATTGTTCTTTGGGAATTCATCCGTATCAAAAATAATGGCATCACCTTTACGTTGTGGAATAACCACTGGAACAATCTCTTTGGCTAAACGACCATTTGCTTGAGCAGCAGCTGTTTTTTGTTGCGACCAAACTGCAAATAAATCTTGATCTTCACGTGAAATATTATCACGTTCTGCTAAGTTTTCTGCTGTATTTCCCATTCCATCAACACCCCACATTTCTTTCATTTTAGGGTTGATAAAACGCCACCCGAATGTTGAATCATAAATCTGCGCATCACCACCAAATGGAGAAGCTGATTTTGAAACCACTAAAGGAGCGCGAGTCATTGACTCAGCACCTCCAGAAATCATTAATTGAGCATCACCAACTTGAATAGCTCTTGATGCCGCAATTGCCGCTGATAATCCAGAAGCACATAAACGGTTGACGGTTTCACCTGGCACCGTGTAAGGTAATCCAGATAATAAAGCCGACATACGTGCGATATTTCTATTATCTTCACCAGCTTGATTTGCATTACCAAAGATGACATCGTAAAATGCAGCTGGATCGATAGATGAATTTCTTTTTAATAATTCAGAGATTACCATTGCTCCCATATCGTCTGGGCGTACAGCTGATAATCCACCTTTTAATTTACCAATTGGAGTTCTTACTCCGTCAATAATATATGTTTGGTTCATTTTGTTTACGTTTTACGTGATATGTTTTACGTAGTACGTTTCTAAAACTTAAAACGTGTTACGTATAACTTAAAACTTAATTTATTCTTCAATCAAAGGTTTACCTGTTCTAAAGCAAGTTCCTTTAAATAAAGCAATTAACTCATTGTGTTGATTCGTTACTTTAATATCATAAATTCCAGTTCGTTTTGTCGAAGAGACTTCTTGAGACTCAATTGTGAAGATATCGCCTTCACGACCTGCTTTTGTAAAAGAAATATGAACGTCTAAAGCGACTGAAATATTATTATACATATTACAAGAAAAAGCAAATGCTGAATCTGCCATGGCAAAGGTTACCCCTCCATGAACTGTTCCAACGCCATTCATCATCTCTGGACGAACAACAGCTTGTAGTTTAGCATAGCCTTCTCTAACTTCGATCACTTCTAATCCTAACCATTCACTAAATTTATCGTGGTCAAGCATTGCTTTTAATAATCTTTGAGATTCCATTTTTTTGTGGTTTTGTAGTGTGATAAATTTTAGTAAAATGTTTGATTAGCTTTCACCATATTTCGGATGATTGGGCTTAAACGGTAACGGTCTTCGTGGTAGTAGTTGTACAATTCATCTAAATCATTTTGTACATTTTCAATTCCATATTCATCCGCCCATTGTAATAAGCCTTTTGGATAATTCACTCCTTTTGTCATGGCTGTATCCAAATCCTCTTTCGTTGCAATGTTTAAGAATAAAGCATCGGCTGCTTCATTGATTAACATCACTAATACACGTTTGTAAATTTTTTCTAATAATGCTTGATCTTGAGATGGTGCTTTTTTTTCTGCTCCTTCTGCATAATTGTAGAAACCACGTCCAGATTTACGTCCGTAGAAGCCCGCTTCGAATAAACGTTTTTGAGAAAACGATGGTTTGAAACGTGGATCATAAAAGAATGATTCGAAAATCGATTCAGTTACACGGTAATTGACATCGTGACCGATAAAATCCATTAATTCGAATGGTCCCATACGGAATCCACCAACAGAAGTCATTGCATAATCGATGGTTTCAGCATCAGCCACACCTTCTTCTAATAAACGAATGGCTTCGCTGTAAAAAGGACGAGCCACACGGTTGACAATGAAACCAGGTGTATCTTTCGTAATCACTGGTAACTTTCCTACCGATTGAATTAACGCTTTAATTTCTTCTGCTAACCCTTCACGTGTTTGTACAGCTGGAATAATTTCAACCAAGGCCATTAATGGCGCTGGATTGAAAAAGTGAATTCCGATCACTCGTTCTGGTTTTGCACACGCAGAAGCTATAGAAGCAATGGATAAAGAGGAAGTGTTCGAGGCTAAAATACAGTTCTCAGAAACGATGTCTTCTACGTTTTTAAAAACAGTTTTTTTAATCTCTAAATTTTCGATAATTGCTTCGATGATTAAGTCACAAGAGGCAAATGCATTTAAATCTGCTGCATATTCGATGTTATTTTGAATTTCTTGAGCTTTCTCTGCTGTATATTTTTCCTTCGCTACTAACTTTTCAAAAGTCTTTGCTAAATTTTGTTTTGAACGATCTAATGCGTCTTGATTGGTGTCATATAAAACGACTGCATGACCTGATTGTGCAAATACTTGCGCGATACCAGAACCCATGGCTCCACCACCAATAATTCCTACTTTCTTCATCGTTTATTCTCCTTTAAAAACTGGATTTCTTTTTTCTAAGAATGCATCAACTCCTTCTTGATAATCTGAAGTTTTTCCTGCTTTGTCTTGATAAATTCCCTCTTGTGTTAATTGTTCTTCAATTGAATTTTGGAAAGTTTGATTCAATAACTTCTTGGTATACGCTAAACCTTTCGTTGGTAAGTTCGCTAATTTTGAAGCTAATTTTGAAACTTCTTCTTCGAATGTCTCATCCGAAAAATAGTCGTATATCATTCCAATTTCTTTGGCTTGCGAAGCAGGAACTTTATCTGCTAATAACATCATCGCTGATGCACGTTGCATTCCAATTAATCGAGGTAAGAAATACGTTCCTCCACAATCTGGAATTAAACCAATTTTAGAAAAAGCTTGAATAAAATTAGCTGATTTTTTTGCTACCACGATATCACACGCTAAAGCTAAGTTTGCACCTGCTCCGGCAGCAACACCATTAACAGCAGCAACAACTGGTTTATCCATATTTCTGATTTTTAAAACCAATGGATTATAATTTTCTGTTACAATTTTGTTGAAGTCGATGTCTTTTTCTTCTAACACTTCACCCAAATCTTGACCAGCGCAAAATGCTTTTCCTGTAGCCGTTAAAACGACTGCACGAACAGAAGAATCTTGAGCTGCAACATCTAAATGATGTTGAAGTGAATGAATCATTTCGTGGTTAAAACTGTTGAAGACCGAAGGACGATTCAACGTAATCGTAGCAATTCCTCCTTCTTGTGTATATAGGATTGATGTTGAATTTTCCATAATTTTTAGTGATGACATTTGAAATAATCAAACGGTTCGTGACAATCATTACATTGATACATCGCTTTGCAGGCAGTCGAACCGAATTGACTGATTAGACGCGTATCGTGTGAACCACATTGTGGACATTCGATATTTTGTTCGTCTGAAAAGAGCGCATCGCTCGAAGGATTTTTAGTTGGAGGCGCAATACCATACGCCTTCATTTTTTGTTTTCCTTCTTCTGACATCCAATCAGTTGACCACGAAGGGCTCAACTGATTGATGACATTGATATTTTTTAATCCTTTTTCTACTAATTTTAGTCGAATCGAAATTGAAATAGCGCTCATTGCAGGACAACCAGAATAAGTTGGCGTAATTGTAACATTTACAGCTTCGTCCTCCTTGATTTCTACTTTTCGAACCACACCTAAATCCAAGACGCTAATCACTGGAATTTCAGGATCT
Organism: Faecalibacter rhinopitheci; assembly: GCF_015234135.1. Lineage (GTDB taxonomy): Bacteria > Bacteroidota > Bacteroidia > Flavobacteriales > Weeksellaceae > Empedobacter > Empedobacter rhinopitheci. The sequence continues at coordinate 107,848 of NZ_JADGIK010000001.1, forward strand.
GGAACTTCCTCCAAATATTGCCAAATTTCTTTTTCTGTTACCATTGAGAGTTAGGATAAGTTCTTTGTAAATATTGTAAGTCGGTTAAGATAAATCCTAAATGTTCCGTATGGATTCCGTCTTTTCCTCCTTTTTGTGCAAATGCATTTTCAACATCTGCTGTGATTGTAGCTTCTTCTAAAACTTCGTTCACTTTAGCTAACCAAGCCGCTTTAAATTCATTTGGATCAGCAATTAATCCTTCAGCTACTAATGCTTTTTGGTAAGGTGCTAAAATAAATGCTTCATTTACATAAGGTAAAATATCATTTACTGCTTGTTGAATTTTATCGTGCGATTCTTGCGTCCCATCACCTAAACGAATCATCCATTCAGATGACCATTTTAAATGATACTTCACCTCTTTAAAAGATTTCTCCGCAATAGATTGTAATTTTAAATCTTTTACTTTTAAGAATTGCTCTAATAAGAAATAGTGGTATGAATCGTAAAAGAATTGACGTGCAACGGTATCTCCGAAGTGACCATTTGGCAATTCAACTAACAATAAGTTTTTATACTCGCGTTCTTCACGTAACATCGCTAAAGTATCTTCCGTAGCTCCGTTTCCGATCATTTCAGCAGCATAATCGTAATAGTTAGAAGTTTGTCCTAATAAATCTAAAGCCATATTAGACATTGCGATGTCTTGCTCTAAAATTGGACCGTGACCACACCATTCGCATAAACGTTGTGCCAAAATCAGATTTGTATCTGCTAAATGCAAGATAAAATCGATGTAATTTTGATTGTTTTGATAAGCTGTTGCTGTCATAAATTACATGTTTTTAATTTCTTCTGGTACATCATAAAAAGTTGGGTGACGGTAAACTTTGTCCTCTGCAGGATCAAAGAATTGTTCCGCTTCATCTGGATTAGAAGCGTGAATGTTTTTAGATTCTACAACCCAAATACTTACACCCTCTAAACGACGCGTATAGACATCACGAGCATTTTCTAAAGCCATCATTTCGTCTGCAGCATGTAAGCTACCAACGTGTTTATGATCTAAACCTTGTTTACTTCTAATGAATACTTCCCATAAAGGCCAATCTCTATTTTCCATCTTTTTATGCGTTTTTGCGTTGTTCTTGTTCTAATTGTCTTTGTTTTCTTTTTTCGTGGTAAGCTGTTGCTGCATCTCTTACCCACGCTCCATTTTCATGTGCTGTACGACGGGCATCTAAACGTTGTTTGTTACATTTACCGTTTCCTTTGACAACGTTCCAGAATTCTTCCCAATCAATTTCACCGAAATCATATTGACCTTTTTCCTCGTTCCATTTTAAATCTGGATCTGGAATTGTTAATCCTAAATATTCTGCTTGAGGAACCGATATATCTACAAAACGTTGACGTAATTCATCATTTGAGAAACGTTTAATTCTCCATCTCATTGATAATTCTGAATTTGATGATACATCATCAGCAGGTCCAAACATCATTAAAGTAGGCCACCACCAACGGTTCATTGCATCTTGTAACATCGCTTTTTGTTCAGGCGTACCTTTTGATAAAACAACTAAAGATTCGTAACCTTGTCTTTGGTGGAATGATTCCTCTTTACAAACACGTACCATTGCACGTGCATAAGGTCCGTAAGAAGCGCGACATAACGGCACTTGGTTTAAAATTGCTGCACCATCTACTAACCATCCAATCATTCCAATATCTGCCCACGTTAAAGTTGGGTAATTGAAGATTGATGAATATTTAGCTTTCCCAGAGTGTAAGTCATTTAAAGTCTGAATACGAGAAACACCTAAAGTTTCTGCTGCACAGTATAAGTATAAACCGTGACCAGCTTCATCTTGTACTTTCGCTAACAAAATTTTCTTTCTGTTTAACGACGGTGCTCTTGTAATCCAGTTTGCTTCTGGCAACATACCAACAATCTCTGAATGAGCATGTTGTGAAATTTGTCTAATTAATGTTTTGCGGTATGCTTCTGGCATCCAATCTTTTGGTTCGATACGAACTTCGTTATCAATCTTTTGATCAAAAATTGCTTGTAAATCGATTTCTTTTGCACTCATTTTTTTTACTTTTTAAAGAGTTATTATTTGGCATCAAAATCTACTACTACATTCGCAGAACGTGGATGCGCTTGACATGATAATACAAATCCTGCAGCTAATTCGTCTGGCTCTAATGAATAGTTGATGTCCATCTCCACTTCACCTTCCAATACTTTACACTTACAAGTGGCACACACACCACCTTTACAAGCATAAGGTAAATCGGCTCCGTTTTCTAAAGCTGCATCTAAGATTGTAACTCCGTTGTATCCTAAATCCATTTGTAAAGAAGTCGCATCTAATTTTACAGTTACTTTACTCATAGTATCATCAGAAACAGCCATTGTATTTTGACGTTCAGCTTTTTTAGCTTCGGCAGAAGCACTATAAAATAATTCGAAGTGAACATTTTTCGCATCAACTCCAGCAGCAACTAATGCATCACGTCCTCCTAAAATCATTTCTTCAGGCCCGCATAAGAATACTTCTCCAATTGCTTTAGGATCTAAAATATTTTGTAAGAAGTATTCAATTTTTTCTTTGGTAATACGACCACTTAAAATCTCAGCATCAGCCGTTTCACGACTTAAAATATTGTAAACGCTGATGCGCTCCATATATTTATTTTTTAATGCTTCGATTTCTTCCTTAAAAATGATCGATCCTTTATTTTTATTCCCGTAAATCAATACAAATTGACTATTCGGTTCTGATTGTAAGACTGTTTTAATGATTGATAATACAGGTGTAATTCCTGATCCTGCTACTATACCAACATATAATTTAGTGTTCTCAGGATTAATTTCTGTATAGAAATTTCCTTGAGGTATCATCACATCTAAAGTATCTCCAACTTTTAAATCGTTATTAATGTATGTAGAGAAAATTCCATCTGTAATTTTCTTAACTGCAACACGCAATTCACCATCTAAAGGACTTGAACAGATTGAGTAAGAACGTCTAATCTCTTCTTCGTTTTTGATATCTTTAAATGTAAGGTATTGCCCTTGTTTAAAGTTAAAATCGTTTTGTAATTCAGCAGGTACATCAAGCACAACTGAAACACATTCTGATGTTTCGCGCTTAACTTGTTTTACTGTTAATTTATGAAAATTGATAGCCATAGCTTATTTTTTTAATCCATTTACTAAGAACGTGGTTAGATCGGCTTGTAATTCCTCAGGAGAAATTTCTCGGTTAGGTTTATACCACAATTCTATCCAACGTAATGATGATAATAAGGTGAAAAGAGCAACAGAAACATTGATTTGTTTGAATTCTCCCGTTTGCATTCCCTTCGTTAAGATATTTGCAATACGATTTTCATACCCTTTACGAACTTCCTTATATAATTTCTTTTTTGGTTCAGATAAATTCTTCCAATCGTTATTTGCAACAGAAACTTCATTGGGACGTTCAATCATTAATTTAACATGCGTTTCAATTAAATGTGCCAATTTCTCAGAATGACTTTGATTTGCTTCTTCAATTTCTGTGATGAACGATAAATACTCATGAGCAACGCTGAAACAAATCTCTTCTAGAATTTCATCTTTTGAACGAATATGATTATACAAACTCGCAGCTTCAATTCCAACCTTTTCAGCTAATTCTCGCATAGATGTTGCGGAATAACCTTTTTGTTTAAAAATGATGGCAGCTTCTCTGATGATTAGTTCTTTCCTACTCTGTTTCGCCATTCGATTTATGCTTCCCTTTTATCAATAATTCGATTTAATTTACCACCATCACTCATTGGTAAATCACCGTTTTGATAAAGTTTAACACTCATTCCTAGTCCGATATTATCTTTAATTTTCTTTTGAACATTAGAAATTAATTTTTTTACTTCATCTGGAGCTCCACCATTTAAATCGTTGATTGGAATACCGTAATGATTAAAATAATTCGGATTAATTTCAATTCCAACTTCTACAGCATCCATATTTTTTGGACGAGATAAAACCACTTGGTAATTTGGAGATAATTGTGGGAAATCTGGTAAAATATCAGCTACCTGCGTATGGAAGAAGTTCACACCTCTAATAATCATCATATCATCTGCACGACCAATTATAGGTCCCATTTTAATATGAGTTCTTTTTTCAGAATGTTCGTAAGTTAGTGTAGTAATATCACCTGTCCAGTAACGTATCATTGGCATAGCTTCTTTTGTTAGAGAAGTTAAAACTAATACACCTGGTTCACCGTATGGTAAGGGTTCACCTGTTACTTTATCTACAATTTCCGGGAAAAAGTGATCTTCCCAAATATAACTTCCTGTACCTTTTTCTTCAAAATCTTCATTTGAAACTCCAGGTCCAATGATTTCACTTAAACCATAGATATTGGCTGCAGATAAATTTAATCCAGTTTCAACTTCTTTACGTAAAGCTTCAGACCAAGGTTCAGCACCTAAAACTCCAATTTTTAAATTAAAGTCGCGGATATCTTCTCCTCTTTTCTTTAGTTCTTCAGCAATTGTTAAGGCATATGATGGTGTAGCGGTTAAAGCTTCTGCTTGGAAGTCTTTTAATAACATAATTTGCTTTTCGGTACCACCTCCTGAAATTGGAACAACTGTCATTCCTAATTTTTCAGCTCCATAATGGATTCCAATACCTCCTGTAAAAAGACCGTAACCATATGCATTTTGCAATTTCATACCAGGCGTACATCCAGCAGCAGCTAGTGAGCGTGCAACTACTTCTGAAAAAATCTCAATATCATTTTTCGTGTAAGCTACAACTGTAGGTTTCCCTGTTGTGCCGCTTGAACAATGTACACGCGACAATTCTGTCTGTGGTACAGCAAGCATACCAAAAGGATAATTATCACGTAAATGATTTTTCTTAGTGAAAGGTAATTTATGTAAATCATTGATAGATTTAATTTCATTTAAATTAACCCCAGCTTGATCATATAAGTCCTTGTAAAAAGGAATGTTATTATAAGCACGTTGCAGCGTGTTTACTAATCTTTCATTTTGAATTGTACGCAATTTATCAATTGGCATCAATTCCATATCAGTATTAAAGATCATATCTTGATTGTGGTGTTTGAAATACGTTAATCCAAAAATAGAAAAAAATATTAAACAAACTAACATTTGTTAGTAAAATTATTGTGTTTTTTTTTACACCAAACACCACATCCAGATTTAATAACTTAGCAATGAATTAATTAATTCATGAAGTTTTTTTGCATTTGGAAGCATTTCTTGCTCTAAATTACTGTTCAAAGGTATTGCTGGCATATCTTTAGCACCTAAAATTCGAACAGGAGCATCTAAATACTCAAAACAATTTTCAGAAATTAGACCACCTATTGCTTGTGCAAATGAATTTGAAACTTGTTCTTCTGTTAAAACAATGCATCTTCCATGTTTCTTAACCGATTCGAAAATAGCATTTTCATCGAGAGGAACTAAAGTTCTAAGATCAATTATCTCCACTTGGTTATCGAAATTTTTTGCAGCTTCCTTAGCCCAATACACTCCCATACCATATGTAACAATAGTAATCGTATTTTTATTGGATGAAATTGGTGCATCTTGTACAATACGTGCCTTACCAAATGGAAGAACATAATCTTCGTCTGGCTCAATAGTAGCAGCATCTTCTGTACCTTTCATTTTTGACCAATATAATCCTTTATGTTCTAACATAACTACGGGATTCGGATCGTAATAAGCAGCTTTCATTAGACCCTTTAAATCTGCACCTGTAGAAGGATATGCAATTTTAATTCCTTTGATTGAAGTTAAGACACTTTCCACAGAACTAGAATGATAAGGTCCTCCACTACCGTAAGCACCAATTGGTACACGAAGTATCATTGATATTGGCCATTTTCCATTTGATAAATAATTAGAACGCGCAACTTCAGTAAATAATTGATTAAGTCCTGGCCAAATATAATCTGCAAACTGAACCTCAACAATAGGCTTAAGACCAACTACTGACATACCTACAGTAGAACCAATAATAAATGCTTCTTGTATAGGCGTATTAAATACACGATGTTGTCCAAATTGACTTGCTAATGTAGCTGCTTCACGAAAGACTCCTCCTAAACGTATCCCAACATCTTGTCCATACAACAAAGATTCAGGATGTTTATCCATGATTTCACGAATTGCAAATAAAGCAGAATCCACCATTACTGTTTTATGCTTACCTATTGGCTCTCGATTTCCCTTCTCCTCTGTAATTGGAGTTGGTGCAAACACATGATCATATAAATCTTCAGAGCGAGGATCCTCTGCAACTTTAGCTTTTTGGTAATCTGAATAAACTAATTCACGAATTTCAGATTCTATATTTTCTACCTCATCTGCAGAAAAATCATTTTGATACAATTCTTCTTTTAAACGATCATAAGGGTCGCGTGCTTGTGCTTCTACTAAATCATCTCTGTACCATTCTTTACGAACACCTGAAGTATGGTGATTCAATAAAGGAACTTTTGCGTGAACTAACACAGGACGATTTTCTTTACGAATGATTGAAATTGCCTTTTCAATCGTTTCATAAGATTCAAGGAAGTTAGTTCCATCAATAGAAAAGACTTCTAATCCTTTAAACCCTTTAGCAAAATGCGCCATATCTTGGGCACGAATTTCATCAGCAGAAGCAGAGATATCCCATTCATTATCCTGAACTAAATATAAAATTGGTAAACTTTTCAAAACAGCCATTTGTAAAGCCTCTGAAACTTCACCTTCTGTACAACATGCATCACCTAACGAACAAACTGCAATTGGTTTTTCATCCTTAATGATTCCCATCTTTTGTGCATATTGAATTCCCATTGCAACTCCAGTTGTAGGAATAGCTTGCATACCTGTTGCACTACTTTGATGAGGAATTTTAGGATAATTTGGATGATTAAGACTTGGGTGAGAATAATATGTACGCCCACCAGAAAAAATATCATCTCGCTTAGCTAATAATTGAAGCATTAACTCATAAGGGGTAATTCCAATTGCTAAAAGCATAGCATCATCACGATAATATGCACTTAGATAATCTTGAGGTGTTAACTGAAGACCAGTTGCAATTTGAATTGCTTCATGCCCACGAGAAGTAGCATGAACATATTTTCCTGTTGTCGCTTTTTCATCTTCATAAAGTTCAGCCAATGATTTAGCGGTAACTAAGAGACGAAAAGCTTTTTTTAATAAATCTATATTGGTTTGATTATTTTGAATTTCCATTGAATTGTGATTTTGTAATTATTAAATGGATTGATTGATATCCCAATTTTCCATATAATCAGAAATACGTTTTAAGAAAACACCACCTAATGAACCGTCAATTACACGATGATCAAAAGAAAGTGATAGATACATAAATTGGCGAACAACAACTAAATCTCCGTACTCAGATTCTAGAACTGCTGGTTTCTTTTTGATTACACCTGTGGCAAGTATAGCAACTTCAGGTTGATTAATAATAGGAGTGCCCATTAAATTCCCAAAAGTTCCGACATTGGAAATTGTAAATGTACCACCAGAAATATCATCGGGAGACAATTTATTATTTCGCGCTTTATCCACAATAGAATTTACACCTTTAGCTAGACCTTCTAGATTTAATGTATTAGCAGATTTAATTACAGGTACAATTAAATTGTTATTTGGTAAAGCTGTTGCAATCCCAATATTAATATCATGATGTTTTATAATCTTAGTTTCCGTTTCATCGACAGAAACATTTATCATAGGAAAATCTTTTATTGCTCTTACTACACAATCTACAATTATAGGTGTATACGTTAGCTTTTGATTATACTTAGCTTCAAAGGCTTTTTTATTTGCCTCACGCCACTTCACTAAATTTGTAACATCAGGCTCTACATACGCTGTAACATGAGGAGAAGTTTGTTTACTTTTCTTCATGTGTTTCGAGATTAATTGACGCATTTTATCCATCTCAATAATCTCGCTATTTCCCGTAGAAGAACTTGTACTAACTACTTTCACTTCTTCTATCTTTTGTTGTGATGGATTTTTGATGTAATTAAGAACATCATTTTTAGAAATACGGCCATTATGCCCAGAACCGTCAATTTTTAAGATTTCATCAACAGCTAGATTTTCTTCTTTGATAATTTTCTTAACCAAAGGCGAAAGAAATTTAGAAGGTTTTGAGATTTTATCTTCTGGAATAATTTCTGATGATTGCAGAGAAACATCTTCAGCAGAAGTTTCAGTCTTTGGATCCTCAGCAAATTCAAGAATAGCGAACACTTCACCAACAGGAATTATATCACCTTCCTCAAATTTTAATTCTTTAATAATTCCGGAATGAGTTGAAGGAACTTCAGAATCTACTTTATCAGTGGATACCTCAGCAATTGTCTCATCAAGTGCGACAACATCACCAACCTTCACATTCCATTTTGATAATGTAACTTCAGTAACACTTTCCCCTAACCTAGGGATCGTTAATTCAATTTTATTCATTTTGTTGTTTGCAGTTTGAAAATTGAAGATATTAATAAATTTTATTTTAAACAGCTATATTTTAAAATATTAAAAAAAGGCTCATTAACATGAGCCTTTTTAACAATAATGATATATCAATAATATTAATCCTCTGTTAAATCTGTTTTGTATGTTTCTGGAATTGTAAAATAGTTAACACAAATTGCTATAAATATTAAAATTAATGGATATGTTAACCCAACATATGGAGACATAGCTGCTGAAACAATTAATGTACTCTTTATTAATTCAGTAACAAATGTAGTTCCTCCACCAATAAATCCGTTACCCATATTTTGTGCAAATCCCATACTTGTATAACGAATTTTAGTTGGGAAAATTTCTAACATAAATGCACCAAGTGGTCCATATGTAGCAGCACCAGCAATAGAAGTGATTAAACTAACAGCTGCAATTCCTAATATTGCAGGATTACCTATGGAGTGAATTTCTTTTAACCCTTCTGGGTTACCAATTGTCATATATAAGTAGAATGAAATTGGGATTAAAAAGAAAGAACAAATCATCCCTCCTAACATGATAGGTTTACGCCCTATACGATCTGATAACGATCCGAAATACTGATAAAAAATTGAACTAAACAAAGTTGAAATTAATACAATAATTAAAACTGTTTCGTAAGGCAACATTACTGCACGCTGTAAGAAAAACAATGTTACAAATAATGTAGTTTGCATAATTGTAGATTGAGCAGCATTTCCTCCGAAAATTGCTTTCAACATAATTTTAATATTTCCAGGAGTAGTGAAAGCTTCTTTAACTGGAGATTTAGAAGTTTTTCCGTCTTTCTTTAATTGTTCAAAAACTGGAGATTCGTGTAGTTTTTTACGGATAAAGTAACTCATTATTACCAATAATCCACTGAATAAGAAAGGAATTCTCCACCCAAATGAATTGAATTGATCTTCTGTTAAGAAAGATTGCGTTAAAAATACAACTAATAAACATATTAATAATCCAATCGGTACAGTTGCTTGGATAAATCCTGTATAGTGACCTCTTTTGTGTGCCGGAGCATGTTCTGCTACATAAATAACAGCACCTGCATACTCACCTGATATTGCTAAACCTTGCATTATACGACATATTAATAATAATACAGGAGCAAACCAACCTACACTTTCAAATGTTGGAATACAACCAATTAAAAATGTTGCAGATCCCATTAAGATTAACGAAATAAGAAATGAATACTTCCTTCCTACACGGTCCCCTATACTACCAAAAATTAAAGAACCGATAGGTCTAAACATAAATGATGATACAACCACAGCTAAAGTTTCTAAGAAGTGAGAAGATCCATCGTTAGGAAATAATTGTGTAGATAATACTCCCGCTAATATAATAGCTAAGAACATATCATACCATTCGATCAACGTCCCGACTGATGACGCGATAATAACCTGAAGAATGCTATTCTCCTTTTTTCCTGTTGTAGAATTAATTGCAGATTCCATAACTTAAATTTTATTAGTAATTAAAATGTGGTGATTAAAAATTGAATAATGATGTTAAATGAAAGCGATAGTTGGTAGCTAAGAATTTATTTTCAAAACCTGTTGCATCGTTTGTTGCATCTGCCCAACGTGCAGAACTTCTTTCCATTTCAAAACGAAACTTTAAAGCTTTACTTGCAGTAAAATCTATTCTAGGAACTACTTTGTATAAATAGTTTACAGTACGTCCATCCGGAGAAGCAGATAAAGCTCCCCAATTAGTTGTTACTCCATAAGATGTAGAAAAAGCACCTTCTACCGGATCTTTAACACCACGGTTATAAACTACTCCTGTGAATGCACCTAAAGACCACCTTCCTTTTGAGTTTTGCTGAATGTCCATCCATACACTTTGTGTATTTATTGGTTTATAAGTTTCAACTTCTCCTGGTTTTTGATATCCTACATATCCACCTAACATTACAAATGTTGCAGCATCTTGCATAAGATACGCTGATGCAGTAATAGAAAGCGGTTTAGTGATAAGTTTTGCATATGCCATAGCAGAGAAACTTTCTACTCTTTCATTAGATTTATAACCTTCTGAAACTAGTTTTGGCTTTAAGTTTTCATATTGTCCTGCTAATCCAGCTACGAACTTATCTGATTTATACTGAAATTGTAAATGAGCTGCAGGTGTTACACTATTGCGATAAGGCTCTGTATTAGGTGTAAAGTCTCTCTGAGAATGTAAAGCAGCAATTACTTTGAATTTATCGCTAATTTTGTGAGTTACTCTTATCTGAGGATTTCTGTTAAGTCCATATACAGGAGCTCCTGTTCCATAGTTTACCATATTTGGTAATGCCTCAGTCACTACAAATGGGTGCCAAAATTGACCAAACCCAACTTGTGTTTTCTCCCAATCTAACATTACATAAGCATGTCTTAATCGAAACTCATTAATACCGCCTTCTGTAGCACCAAAAAATTCACCTTCTAAAATCCCCGAAGTTTTAGCTCCTAAGATTTCAGGTCCTTTTAAATTAACTCCAGCTCTAGATATAATAGAAAGCATATGAAATTTACCGACAGCATTAATATCATTACCATCTAAATCTAATTGCCGATCCTTTGGATAAAGCATTACAGCATTTTCACCAGCTCCAATATTTTGTCTCGTATCTACAAAAGCATCATTACGGATAAATCCATAAAAATCAACTTTTACTTTTTGATTATTTAATGATTCTAATGCAATTTGATTAACAAGTATAGAATCATTTTGTACAGTTGTTAAATTTTGAGCATACGCTTCTAGCCCACTGAATAACGCAGTTATCAGTGAAAGATTTATTAGTGTTCTCCTCATTATATTTGTGATAATGTGTTAAAATTATACAAATATTTTACACGAACAACTGTTTGTAAGTGTTTTTTTTACACTAATAATAAATAAGTAGATTATTATTTAGATGAGTATAATATGAAGCAGATTTCTACCTTTAAAAACCTATTTTTGTTAGTTTATTAAATATAGACAATAATTTATATGAATGTTTTTAGTGCATTATTTAAGCACTTATTTAAGATTTACAGAGAAAATTTGTAGATACTTTCCTCCTTTTTCATCTTTCGTGTACTTATTGTATATTATTATATTTCCTGTTTTATCCCAGTTAGGAATACCATATATGTCCATATCATTAGATATTAAAACATTATAAGAAAACGTAGATATATCACATACAATCAAAGAATTATTAGATAAGAAAACCACTTTATCTCCACACGGTGAAAGATTAAAAGGAGATTGAATAGACGATTCAAGAAAAGTAACTTGATTCATTATATTTTTTGAAAAATCATGACAAAATAGTTGAGTAATTCCTTTTTCATCTTCCATTAGAAAAAACACTCTGTTTCCATCAGGAGAAGATCTCAACCAATGCCTCAACTCTGATACGCCTTTTGGTGTATAAGTAACCCTATTAACTTTAATCGAAATTGGTACAGTTGGCAAAGAGAATTCTGATCCACATAATCCTTGAGACATATATAATTCTTCATTGGAAGGAATAATTGCTCTGAAAATTTCAGTTTTCCTTCTCCCTTCTTTATCTCTCACCCAGCATTGAAAAACTAATTGTCTTTTATCTCCTAACCAACATTCGTCAAAAGCTTTTTCAATTTCGTTTGTGCCTGGTGTTGCATTCTCTACAATTTCAGAAACTATAACAGAAAACATTTTACCGGAAATATTATCCTTGGTATTGCAATTTGGAACCTCAACCATTTTTGGAAACATTATCCCTACAACTCTTTCTGTTTTGATATTGTTTTGAGCAAGTATTTCATCATTGTATGTAAAACTAATAAGTTCTTGTGTTGGATGCCAACAATGTGAATGAGTTCCTCCACGAAGTGCTCCTTTAGTATATGGCGCTATAATATTACGTGCATCCATATATTCTTTCATATGTGGTGTATTAGTATTTACACTAACACCCGTTCTTCGCGACATACTATAAGGTTTTTCCTTAGAAGCATTTTCGATCCCATGAATAAACATAACCTTTTCTTCAGAAGGAGAATATGTTACTGCACCAACTCCTGGCCCATATATTGTTGAATTATCCACTTCATACAAAACCTGTATTTCTTTGGTATTTATATTAACTCTTTCTATACGAGTTGTAGTAGCTATAGCAGTATCTTCATTTCGTGTATCATAAACTATCCAATTATTATCAGGAGATGTTACTTGACAATGATGTAAAGTGTGACCATAACTTCCGAAAGTTAATTGTCGAGAATTATAAGAATTCATGTATTGTTTTATTACAAATTTATAATGCTTGGTAAAAATTACCAGAATAACTTTAACAAACTTTTGAGGGAAATATATTTCGAATTGAGTAAATTTAAGTATATAAACCAAAAAAAATAAATTTATGTCTCAAAAAGCTCAAGAAACAAATGTTTCAGAATTAGTAGAAAAATTAAAAGATCCAAAACATATTCTTCTAAGAAGAAATAACCGATTAAAGAAGAAAAGAAGAAATAATGCAAAATCGTAATTACATATCTTTTTATACTTGTATATAATAAATAGATATGTTTGTCATTAAATAAGCTATGACATAACGTCAGCTTAATTTTACAGACAAGTATAATCAATCAAAAATTAAAATAATTTTATATTCATTTTTCCAATGCATATAAAAAAATAAAAGAGTTCAGTTATGAACTCTTTTATTTTTTTATAACATAATTACTCCATTAATTTTAGATACTTCATTATAAAATTTAATAACTTGATCTGAATCTAGTGCATAAATTTGTACTGAAATAGACGTATATTTTCTATTTTTTGAAGCTTTATAGTCATATTTAGGATTAGCTTTCACAAAAATACCTTTTATTGCATTCATTGTTTCTTCGCTAGTAGGATAAATAAATTTAAATGTATAATCCGCAGGAAAAGATGTAACATCATCTAATCTCTCTTTAAATTTTACATAAAAATCATCTTTATTTAAATTATCTCCATCATTTAGATTTTGGAAATTAACATTCATATCACTCATTATTCCTATTTTATCTCATTAAAGCATAATCTATGCCAACCGAATAATTAACAAAATAAACCTAAATAGAATGTAAACATGTCAGTTAGTTTATATATTAATCAATTATACTTTATAAAAATTATATTATAAACTATTATAGCTATTCTACTTTATATTAAATACTTTTTATCAATATTTGATTTACAAAATAAATAAAAACATTATGTGTGGGATTTTAGGAGTATTCGAAAAAGGCGAATTAGATATACAAAAAATACAACAATTAAGTAAACGTATGAGACATCGTGGTCCAGATATGCAAGATTTTCAAGTCAATGCTTCTAGAACAGGAATAATTACTCATGAACGTTTAGCTATTATCGATTTAGAGAATGGTAAACAACCTATTCAAGGTTCATCAACTGCATACGTAGTTCATAATGGGGAAATATATAATCATATGCTATTGAAACAAAATGAACTTAAGGATGTTGAATTCAGAACAAATTGTGACAGCGAAGTTATTGTCAAACTATATGAAAAATTTGGTCATGACATTTGTAATAAGTTAGATGGCGTTTTTGGATTTATAATAATGGATGAAGACAAATATATGGTAGCGCGTGATCCTATAGGCATAAAGCCATTATATTATGGTAAAGATCAATCGGGTGCTTACTATTTTGCTTCAGAAATGAAAGTAATTGAAGATCAGGTTGAAGATTTATTAGCTTTTCCTCCAGGTCATTACTTTACAGTAGAAACGGGATTTGTAAAATATTATCAACCTGATTGGGAAGACTATACCGTTTGCAATGATAAATTAGAATTAGATAAGCTTAAAGATGCATTAATTGAAGCAACAAGGAAAAGATTGATGAGCGATGTACCTTTAGGTGTTTTATTTTCAGGTGGATTAGACAGTTCATTAATTTCATCAATTACTGCACGAATGTTAAAAGAACAAGGAAAAAAACTCCATTCTTTTTCTGTGGGAATAGACGAAAATGCTCCTGACGTTATTGCCGCTAAAAAAGTTGCTAAATTTATAGGAACAGAACATCACACAATTAATTTCACATTTGAAGAAGGATTAAAAATTATCAATAAATTAATTTGGCATTTAGAAACATATGATATCACATCAATTAGAGCTTCCACTCCTATGTACATTATGTCAAAATATATTACAGAGATAGGCATTAAGGTTGTTTTATCAGGAGAAGGTTCTGATGAAATTTTTGGCGGATATTTATACTTCCATAATGCACCTAGTGATGTAGAATTTCAAAAAGAAACTATTCGACGTGTGCAATTATTAAGTACTGCAGATTGCTTAAGGGCGGACAAATCCACAATGGCTTGGGCTTTAGAAGCTAGAGTACCATTTTTGGATCGTCATTTCTTAGATGTTGCAATGAAAATAGATCCAACATACAAAAGACCAGATCTACATTCTGGAAAAATGGAAAAATATATTATTCGTAAAGCGTTCGATGATTTAGAAAATCCTTGGCTACCTAATGATATATTATGGCGCCAAAAAGAACAATTTTCTGATGGTGTTGGATACTCATGGATAGATCAGTTAGTAGAATATTGTGCGAAACAAGTTACGGATGAAGAAATGAACAAAGCCGAATCGTTATTTCCTATTAATACGCCAACCACGAAAGAAGCTATGTATATGAGAAAAATTTTCCATAGCCATTTCCCAACTGTTGCCGCTGCAGAAACTGTAAAAAAATGGGTTCCGAAATGGCAAGAAAATGAAGATCCATCAGGTCGAGCTTCCAACATTCATGAAAAAACTGTAGAAATAAATGAATTAACCATTTCATAATCTATTCTTTAAATATTATAAACAACCCTAAGTATTGTTGATTTTTTTTTAAAACTTATGTTAAATAAAAAGACACTTATAATGTTATAAGTGTCTTTTTTATCTATCGTGGATTTTTCTCCCATCTTCTACCTTCATCTGGAGAATAACGAATACCTTTCGTAGTTTCAGCAGATAACTGTTGTCCATTAAAACTAAATTTAATGAATTCACCTGTAAAAGCAGTAGGTTTAAAACGTCTTTCCCAACTTGTTCCATTATCTCGAGAAAAAAATAGTCCCTTTTCAGCAATTGCTAAAACAATTGGACCTAAATCAATAATATCTTTAAATTCTCCAACCTGATAATCGCCTTTAAAACGCATCTTCCAAGTTTTACCTTTATTTATAGAATACTCGATTTGTCCGTATACTTTTTGACTTATTCGGATATGTTCTTCTCCTAAATTTAATATGTCTGCCATTTTATTCTTTAAAGTGCCAAAGATAATGAATAAAAAATGACTTAATGATTTCTTAAAGCTTCTATATTTAAATTAGCCAAATTAATTTCAGTTCTTAAAGAATTAAACACATACATTTCTAAATCGTCTACATAGTTTAACACAAAATCATATTTTAAATCTTCATGTTGTTTCTCCAACAGTTTTAGGATAGTTTTCAACTTTGTAACTTGATATACACGCGCTTTGAAAGCAAAAATTGTATCCTCGTTTTGGATGGTTTTAAAAAACTCTGATGATTTCACCAATAAGAATGTTCTAAGCTCCAATTCGTAAGAAGTGCTTTTAGTTACTTTTGCGAAATGATTAATTTTTCCGGATAAATTTCTTATTAAACTGAGATATAACTTACCTCTCAAATAAACACTTGCAGCAGAAATTAGATGTCGGTTGGCATCAAGCTGCTCATTAATCTCATTTTTTAAATCCTCAAATCGCTTTATTAAATCAAATTCATCTTCTAAAAGCTTAAAATGAAGTTGTTCTATTAAGATTTGATCTTTATTGATTAATCGAACCAACATTTGATCTTTCTCTTTGGTTGTTAAATCAAGTATTGCTTGTTTAAGTTCTGGTATTTGATTAACGTTTAACTTCTCTTTCATACAAATAAAATGTATTCATAAAACATCCTTAAAGTTCCGAAAAAATAAATTAGATTCAGTAAATTCTTTTAACAATCCTATAAACATCATAAAAAAAGCGGCCACTAATGTAACCGCTTTAAAATATTTTAAATAGAATTTTCTATTATTGTCCTAAAATGTAAGCAAATACTAATGGCGCTACGATAGTTGCATCAGATTCGATCATAAATTTAGGTGTATCAATATCTAATTTACCCCAAGTGATTTTTTCATTTGGAACTGCTCCTGAGTAAGAACCGTAAGAAGTCGTAGAGTCAGAAATTTGACAGAAGTAAGACCAGAAAGGTACATCTTCCCACTCTAAATCTTGATACATCATTGGAACTACACAGATTGGGAAATCTCCAGAGATACCTCCTGCAATTTGGAAGAATCCAACTCCTTTACCTGCTGAATTTGCACGGTACCATTCTGTTAAATAAATCATGTACTCAATACCAGATTTTACAGTATGTACATTTAAGTTTCCTTTGATAACATTCGCTGTAAAAATATTCCCTGTTGTAGAATCTTCCCATCCTGGACAAACAATTGGTAAATTTTTCTCCGCTGCAGCTACAATCCAAGAATCTTTAGGGTCAATTTCATAGTATTGCTCTAATACTCCTGAATTAACAACTTGGTATAAAAATTCGTGTGGTAAATATCTTTCCCCTTTAGCTTCTGCAGCATGCCAAACATCCTCTAAATGTTGTTGTAAACGACGGAATGCCTCCTCTTCAGGAATACAAGTATCAGTAACACGGTTAAAATGTTGATCTAATAATTCACGCTCTTGCTCAGGCGTTAAATCTCTATAATTAGGGATACGCTTGTAGTGAGAATGCGCAACTAAGTTCATTACATCTTCTTCTAAGTTTGCACCCGTACAAGAAATAATATGAACTTTATCTTGACGAATCATTTCAGCTAAAGAAACACCTAATTCGGCAGTAGACATTGCACCTCCTAAAGAGATTAACATCTTTCCTCCTTCTAATAAATGTTGTTCATAACCTTTAGCAGCATCTACTAATGCCGCAGCATTAAAGTGACGGTAATTATGCTCAATAAATTGACTGATTGGACCCTTGCTCATTTTATGTATAATTTATTTTTTTATTGTATAACCTAATGTGTTTAATATTCCTTCATGACCTTGTTCATCTGAATACACAGTTGTTTCATAATTTTCATCAATCAACACATATTTAGGCTGAGGAATTAAACAGTGATGTACTCCACCAAAACCACCAATATTATCTTGATAAGCTCCTGTATTAAAGAAACCAATGTATAAAGGTTTTGCCGAATCATATTTTGGTAAATAGATGGCATTTGTATGTTGTTCAGAATTGTAATAATCATCTGAATCACAAGTTAATCCACCTAAAAGAACACGTTCATATTTATCATACCAACGGTTTACTGGCAACATCACAAAACGTTTAGAAATTGCCCACGCATCTGGTAATGTTGTCATGAAAGATGAATCAATCATATCCCAATACTCACGATCATTTTGTTTCTTTTGGTATAAGATTTTATAAACTACACCTCCAGATTCTCCAACTGTAAAAGATCCAAACTCTGTAAAGATATTTGGAACTGGAATTCCTTCCTCATCACAAATTGACTGAATTTGTGACAAGATTTCCTTTGCCATATATTCATAATCATACTCAAAAGTTAGAGAAGATTTAATAGGGAATCCACCTCCAATATTTAAACTATCTAATTCTGGACAAACTTTCTTTAAGTTAACATATACGCGTAAACATTTTGTTAACTCATTCCAATAATACGAATTATCTTTAATTCCCGTATTGATAAAGAAATGTAGCATCTTTAATTTAATGCGGTCATTTGGCTTTACCATATTTTGGTAAAAAGGAACAATATCTTTGTATCCAATTCCTAATCGAGAAGTATAAAATTCAAATTTAGGTTCCTCTTCTGAGGCAATTCGAATACCGATTTCAAAATCACCTTCAATAGCTTCAGAAAATAAATCTACTTCTTCATAATTATCAATTACGGTGATTGTTTTACGGTGACCGTTATTTACTAAACGAGCAATATTCTCTACATATTCCTCACGTTTAAATCCATTACATACAACGTATTGATCATGTGTCATTAAACCTTCGTCTAATAAGCTTTCTACAATATTAATGTCATATGCAGAAGATGTCTCAATATGGATATCATTCTTTAAAGCTTCTTTTACGATATGTTTGAAGTGAGAACTTTTAGTACAATAACAATAGTTGTAAGTACCTTCATAGTTTAATTCTTGACGTGCTTTTTCAAACCAACCTTTTGCTTTTTGAATATTCTGAGAAATCTTCGGTAGATAAGTAAACTTTAATGGTGTTCCATGCTCTTCAACCAACTTCATCAAGTCGATACCGTTAAATTTTAGAAATTCACCATCTAATTCAAATTCTTCTTTTGGGAAATCAAATGATTGGGTAATTAGGTCAATATATTTAGTTTTCATTATGCTTTTTTAAATCTTAATTAAATATTACGTGATAAAACAGATACGCTAACAGTTGAAATCAACAAACCAATTAGCTTGAGAATTAACCATTAAACACGTAAAGCATATGAAACCTGTCGTAGTAATAACTGGAAAGATAATTTTTTTAATCCGTTGCTTTTTTGAAAAGCCAGAAAACCAAGATTCTTCCCCAACTTAGCTCCCTCGAAAAAAAGGTCAACACCCATTAATAATTAAAAAACTTTTATAGATGCAAATATATATAATTTAAAAAAGGATAAATGATAAATTAATCGTAAAATTTATTTACTTTCACTTACCAATTAAGGGTTGATAACCAATACTTAAATTAAAGATACAACTTTCGTTGTTGAAATCTCTTTATAAATTTCTATTTTTCTTAAGGTTTCGATAGGCGAAATATTGTATTTTTGAAATCGTTTTGAATGTAAATTATGGGTAAAATAATTGCAGTAGCTAATCAAAAAGGTGGCGTAGGAAAAACTACTACATCGGTTAACTTAGCAGCTTCATTAGGAGTTTTAGAAAAAAAAGTTTTATTAATTGATGCCGATCCACAAGCAAATGCTACATCAGGATTAGGCTTTGATTTAGAAACTATTGAATGTGGTACTTATGAAGTGTTAGAAAATCAGATTCCTGCAAGTAAGGCTATTTTCCAAACAGCATCTCCAAATTTAGATTTAATGCCTGCTCATTTAGATCTTGTTGCAGCTGAAATTGAAATTGTAGATTATGAAGATCGAGAGTATATGCTGAAAAAAGCATTAGCTGAGATTAAAGATGACTATGATTATATTGTGATAGACTGTGCTCCTTCATTAGGGTTAATTACCTTAAATGCATTAACATCTGCGGATTCTGTAATTATACCTATTCAATGTGAATATTTTGCATTAGAAGGTTTAGGTAAATTACTCAATACCGTTAAAGGAATACAGCAACACCATAATAAAGATCTGGATATTGAAGGATTACTTCTAACTATGTATGATTCTAGACTACGCTTATCCAATCAAGTTCTTGATGAAGTAAGTAATCATTTCCCGCAAATGGTTTTCAAAACAATCATATCTCGTAATGTTCGTTTGTCTGAAGCGCCTAGTTTCGGAGAAACCATTATACAATATGATGCAGGAAGTAAAGGAGCAGAAAATTATTTGAATTTAGCTCGAGAATTTTTAATCAATAACAACGACACAGTATAATATGGCAAAGCCAATTAAAAATAATCGTCTCGGAAGAGGATTATCAGCCCTATTAAAAGATGAACCATCTATAAAATCTGCATCAGATGATGGTGCAAAAAAATTAGTTGGGAGCATTATCGAAATTGAATTAGATAAAATTACAGCCAATCCTTGGCAACCACGAACTAATTTTGATAAAAGAAATTTAGAGGAATTAGTTCTATCCATCCAATCGTTAGGTGTTATACAACCTATAACTGTACGAAAAAAAATTGATGGTAGCTACGAGTTAATCTCTGGAGAACGTCGTTATCGTGCATCTATTTTAGCCAAAAAAAATACCGTTCCTGCATACGTTCGATTAGCAAATGATCAAGAAATGTTGGAAATGGCTTTGGTAGAAAATATTCAACGCCAAGATTTAGATGCTATTGAGGTAGCTCTATCCTACCAACAATTAATTGATGAAATAAAATTAACGCAAGAAGATCTAAGTAAACGTGTTGGTAAAGATCGTTCATCAATTACGAATTACTTAAGATTACTAAAGTTAGACCCAATTATACAAACCGGTATTAGAGATGGAATGATTGCAATGGGTCATGGACGAGCATTAATGGCAATTGAAAATCCAGATTTGCAGTTTGAAATTTATGAAAAAATTGTAGGCGAAAATCTGTCTGTAAGAGAAACTGAAAAATTTGTAAA
The DNA here is from genome assembly GCF_015234135.1 of Faecalibacter rhinopitheci. Classification (GTDB taxonomy): domain Bacteria; phylum Bacteroidota; class Bacteroidia; order Flavobacteriales; family Weeksellaceae; genus Empedobacter; species Empedobacter rhinopitheci. The sequence continues at coordinate 128,820 of NZ_JADGIK010000001.1, forward strand.
AGCGTTAAAAGCTGGAGAGAAAGTTGATGTAAAAATCAAAGAAAAAGTTGAATTACCTGAACAATATACAAATGCATTAGAAAGTTTTCAGAAACGTCTAAATACTAGTATTAAAATTCAGCGTACTAAAAATGGAAAAGGTAAAATTATTATAGATTTTACTTCTGATGAAGAATTTGAACGATTAAGAAGTTTTTTAAATGAAAACTAAATTAGTAATCTTAGCATTTGCACTGTTAACAAATTTTGGGTTTTCACAGCAAATTATCACAGAAGATTTAACGGTTGTAGACTCAGTATCAACTACACCTCAAAAACTTAATATTAAGGAAAAAAGTCCACTTAGGGCATCCTTATATTCTGCCGTTTTACCAGGAGCAGGGCAATTGTATAATAAAAAATGGATCAAGGCACCTATTGCATTAGGATTAGTGGGAACAGGAATTGCATTTTCTTCATATTATAATGGTTTACAGAATAAATATAGAAGAGCATATATTGCAGAATTAGAGGGCAAACCACACGAATATTCGGGAGTTTTAAATGCAGAACAACTTGCAGTTTACCAAGATGAATATAAACGTAACCGAGATTATACTGTTGCTTTAACAATTTTAGCATATATACTAAATATTGTAGATGCTACAGTAGATTCACATCTATTTAGCATCAAAAATGATCCTGACTTTACTTTTAAACCAACAGTGATTCAAGATCAAAATTCTCTGCAACCTGTACTAGGAATGAATTTAAATTTTAAATTTTAAAAAACACAAATTATGAAAGTAGGATTAATTGGATATGGAAAAATGGGTAAAGCCATTGAAAATATATTGTTAAAAAGAGGGCACGAAGTAGTTTTAAAAATATCTCATACCCCAACTGTTGAAGAGTTAAAAGGTGTGGAAGTTGCCATAGAATTTTCTAAACCAGAATTTGCATATGACAACCTTAAAGTTTTACTTGAAAACAATGTTAAAACTATTTGTGGTACAACAGGTTGGCTAAATAAACAAGGTGAAATAAATCAATTAACTATTGCAAATAAAACGGCTTATATATATGCTTCAAATTTTAGCTTAGGTGTTAATTTATTTTTTGAATTGAATAAACAATTAGCGCGTATGATGAATAAATATTTAAATGATTATAAAATAAATATCGAGGAAATTCACCATACTCAAAAATTAGATGCTCCATCTGGAACGGCTATAACTTTGGCGGAAGGAATTTTAGACAATACAAATTTAAATACTTGGTCATTAGATGAAACAGGTGATACTATAATTCCGATTGAAGCTAAGCGAATAGAAAATGTTCCTGGAACACATATTATACAATACACAAGCAACGTGGATACTATTGAAATTTCCCATACAGCACATTCCAGAGAAGGTTTTGCATTAGGTGCAGTTATTGCCGCAGAATGGATATGGGACAAACAAGGTATATACACTATGAATGATGTATTAGAACTTAATTAACAAACTACAAATAAAAATTATTTATGTCATTAATCATTTATTGGATTATTGGTTTTGTACTATACAACCTTATTTTTGGAGCTGGTACATGGAAATTGTTTCAAAATGCAGGAAAACCATCTTGGTCAGCATTTATCCCCTTCTTAAACATATGGAACGCATTACAAATTATTGACCGTCCAAAATGGTGGATAATTTTATTTTATTTACCAATTGTAGGCCCAATTTTTTGGTTAATCTTATACGTTGACCTTGCAGATACTTATGGTAAAATAGATCTGAAAGACAAAGTTATAATGGTTCTGACTTTAGGTTTGTATATTTTCGCCATCAATTATTCAGACAATCCTAAATATATGGGACCTGAAAAAAGATCTTCGACTTTAGTATCTTCATTAATTTTTGCATTAGTTTTAGCAACATTAGTACACAATTGGTTTATACAACCCATGATTGTACCAACTGGGTCAATGGAAAATACAATAAAAATTGGTGATGCATTATTTGTAGAGAAAATTAGCTATGGTGCACGTGTACCTATTACACCTTTAGGAATTCCATTTTCAGAATTTATCAAAAGAGATGCTTTCGTAGATAAAGCTCGTTTGCCTTATATGAGATTACCTGGCTTTAGAGATTTAAAATCTAATGATATTGTTGTTTTCAATTACCCAACAGATTCTGTCTATTCTGCTATTGATCGTAAGGATGCATACGTAAAACGTTTAGTTGGTATGCCAGGAGAAACTGTAGAAATTTCAAATGGAATTTTATATGTAAATGGGACGAAATATCAACCTAAAAAAGATGCTTTAGTACAACATAATTATAAAGTAGTTTCTAAAGTAGCATTATCCCCAAAAATTTTATACGAAGATTTTGGATTAATACAATCTGATTATTCAATTCAACAAGAAGGTAATAATATAGTTTACTACTTTGCTGCGCTTACAGATGCACATGTTACTTCATTAAAAGGTAATAGTAATATTATAAGTGTAGAACCTTATTTACAACCAAAAGGTAAAAAAACAGAACGCATTCGTTACGGAAATCAAATTGATAGTACTTATACAATTTTCCCAGTAAATAAACAATGGAATGAAGACCAATATGGCCCATTGTATATCCCTAAAAAAGGAGATGTTGTAGATATTAATAAAGAAACCTTAGCGCAATACATTAATGTGATTCGTAAATATGAAAATAACACATTAAAAATTGATTCTGCAAATGGTAAATTTGATGTGTTTATTAATGACCAAAAAACGAATAAATACGAAATAAAACAGAATTATTTCTTTATGGTTGGGGATAACAGAAATCAATCATTAGATGCTCGTTTCTTTGGTTACGTACCAGAAGATCATATCATTGGTCGACCTATATTAGTGTGGGCAAATATGAATGGAATGTTTGAAGATGCACCAAAGAAATTCATTTGGAACCGATTCTTTACTTCTATCAACAACGATAATCCAGATAAAAAATCATATGGATTATTTGTCCTAATTGCTTTTATAGGATGGATTGGTTACGATATTTGGAAAGCAAGACAAGAAAAACAAAAAAATAAATACTAAGATATTAATTTGAAATGAAGAATACATTTCCAGCTTTCTACTTCGGTCCTATCGAATATTTTTCAGCAATTGTAAAATCAGATTCTATAGACATTGACGTTTGTGAAAATTTTCAAAAACAAACTTATAGAAATAGATGCAATATTCTAGGTGCGAATGGAAAACTTCGCTTAGCGATTCCGATTTTTCATGATGGAAGTAAAAAAATGAAAGATCTTAAAATTTCTTATGACCATAATTGGCAAAAAGAACATTTTAAATCATTAACATCAGCCTACCTAAGTTCTCCTTATTTTGAATATTATGAGGACGAAATTAAAGCTATCTATGATAAGAAGGAGAATTTTTTATTGGATTTAAATCTTAAAACAATTGATTTTATTTTAGCCAAAATAAAATCCGATGTACAAGTAAATCATACGGAAACTTACAACCAATTGGATCCTGAATTTGATTTTAGAAATATATTCAGTGCAAAAAAATCATCCGAAATTGAATTTCCACCCTATGCGCAAGTATTTGATGACAAATTCGGATTTACACCTGATTTAAGTATTTTAGACCTATTATTTAGTGAAGGCCCAAGTGCGGGCATTTACTTAAAAAAATTATAAATATAAACATAGAATGAAAAAATTAGTTTTAGCATTATCCTTTGCCTTTTCAATTGGATTTGCACAAGCTCAAACTTCAGAAGTTCCAAAAGAAACTTGGTATCACTCAGATTTTGAACAAACTGGTGTATATGGAGTTAATACAGAAAAAGCTTTAGATTTTTTAAAGAAAAATAAAAGAAAATCTCAACCAATTGTTGTTGGAGTTTTAGATTCTGGTGTAGAACATTTCCATGAAGATTTAAAAGCTAACATGTGGATTAATACAAAGGAAATTCCAGGAAACGGAATCGATGATGATAAAAATGGATATATTGATGATGTACATGGTTGGTCATTCTTAGGTACTGCAAAAGGAATTAATTATAATGACGATACTGTTGAGTTAACACGTATTTATAAAAATTTAGCTGATAAATTTGAAACGTACGATCAACAAAAAAATCATGATGCTATCGTAAAAAATCCATCTGAGTATGCTGAATATTTAGAAATTAAAAAAGAATATTTAGGTGCTATTGGAAAAGCAAAATATACACAACAAATAGCTCAAGCTCGCTTAAATGCAATAGAACCAGGAATCAATAAAATGGTTTTAGAATTTGGTGATACTAAGTTAACGAAAGATATTATTTCAAAATATCAACCAACAGATTCTCAAGTTATCGAAGCTTTATGGATTTTTGGTGAAATGAAAGAAGAGCAATGGGTTGGTAAAACAATGAAAGAAGTTTCTAACTCTTACTTAGGAATGGCTCGTCGACAAGCTAAAGGAGATGCACTTACCTCTCACTATAATCTAGATTTAGTAAACCGAAAAGATGTAGATAATCCAAATGATTTAAAGGAAAAATTCTACGGTAATTCAGATTCTAACGGACCTGAAGCTTCTCACGGTACACACGTGGCTGGTATTATTTCTGCAGTTCGTGGAAACAAAATTGGTAACGAAGGTACTTCTGGTGGTAACCACGTAAAAATTATGTCTGTTCGTACAGTTCCTAACGGAGATGAAAGAGATAAAGATGTAGCAAATGCAATCTACTACGCTGTAGATAATGGTGCTAAAATCTTAAACATGTCTTTCGGTAAAACATATTCTCCTAATAAAGAAATTGTTTGGAATGCATTTAAATATGCTGCGGACAAAGGTGTTTTAATCGTAAAAGCTGCTGGAAATAGCAATGAAGATATTGATACGCACATCCACTATCCTACAAATTTTAAACCAGACGGTACAACAGTTTCAAATGCTGTATTAACAATTGGAGCGTCAACACGCAATGCAGACAAATTAAAAGCTGCTTTTTCTAATTATGGAATTAAATCTGTAGATGTTTTTGGTCCAGGAGCAGAAATATATGCTACTTATCCTGGTGTTGATCAATACCGTTTCTTAAATGGTACATCTATGGCATCGCCTGCTGTAGCCGGAGTTGCTGCATTAGTTTGGTCTCATTACCCAAAATTATCAGCACAAGATATTCGTACAATTTTAATGGAAACAGTAAATAAAAACGAACAATTAAAAGATATTTCAGTTGCGGGAGGAGTTGTTGATTCTTACAAAGCTGTGCAACGTGCAGAAGAAATTTACAAACAACGTAAATTAAAATAGTCATTTTTTTCAATATTATTAAGGCTCCTTATTTATTTTGGAGCCTTTTTTGTTAAATAAAATTATTTAACTTTATAATGGTATCAATTCCATTAAATATTCAACAAATAACAAAACAAAACTTCATTCAATAATGAAAAAAATATTATACAGTTTAGCATTAACAGCTTTATTAACTTCTGTAACATACGCACAAACTCCTAGACAAGATATTGATTTAAAAACTTGGCAACATATGTCTCTAGAAGAATCTGGTGTTTATGGTGTGAATACTCAAAAAGCAATTGATTTCTTAAAACAGAAAAATAGAAAAGCAACGCCATTTATCGTTGGTGTATTAGATTCTGGTGTAGAGGTTACTCATGAAGATCTAAAAGATAATGTGTGGATAAATCCTAAGGAAAAAAAAGATGGTAAAGACAATGATAATAATGGATATATAGATGATATTCATGGTTGGAATTTTATCGGAGGAAAAGATGGAAAAAATGTTGACCATGATACTTTAGAATTAACTCGATTATTTAAGAAATATAAATCGTTATTTGAAACTGATAAAAACGCAGAAACAAATAAATCAAAATTCGCGAAAGAATACGCTGAATATCTTGAAATAAAGAATAAGTTTGAAACAGAATTAGCTGATGCCAAACAAAATTTAGGTCAATATCAGAATATTCATAATGGTTTAAAAACTCCAATCGAAAATCTGATTAATCAAATTGGAGAACAAAAATTAACTGAAGAATTCATGTTATCATTTCAGCCCAAAGATGATATTACAAAACAAGGGATGATGATCTTTGCTATGGTTCCTCCTGAGGCTTGGAAAGGTAAAACTATGAATGAATTCGGGACTGAAATCTTAGGAGAAATTGGTGAAGCTGTAAAACATTATCAAAACCAAGTAGATTATAATTTAAATCTTAACTATGATACACGTTCTATAGTTGGTGATGACTATTCTAATATTAAAGAAAAACATTATGGTAATAGTGATGTTGATGGACCTGATTCTAATCACGGAACACATGTTTCTGGGATAATAGCTGCAAAACGTAATAACGGGATTGGTATGGACGGAATTGCGGGCGATGGAAATGTAAAAATCATGTCTGTACGTACAGTTCCTAATGGAGATGAAAGAGATAAAGATGTGGTTAATGCAATTCGATATGCTGTAGATAATGGTGCTAAAATTTTAAACATGTCTTTCGGAAAAGCTTATTCTCCTGATAAAGAAGAAGTTTGGAATGCATTTAAATATGCTGCTGATAAAGGTGTTTTATTAATAAAAGCAGCTGGAAATGATGATTTAAATATTGATACAGATTTACACTTTCCTACAGTATTTAATGATAAAGGAGACGCTGTTTCAAATAATGTAATTACAGTAGGATCTTCTACTAGCGACAGTAATATTTTAAAATCTAGTTTCTCTAATTACGGTAAAAAATCTGTGGATGTTTTCGCTCCAGGATCTGAAATTTATTCAGCAATCCCAACTAGAGATGGAAAATATAAGTCCAATTCAGGTACTTCTATGGCTTCACCAGTAGTTGCTGGTGTAGCAGCATTAGTATGGTCTCATTATCCTAAATTGACTGCAAAAGACATTAAACAGATTATTATGGAATCTGTAAATAAAAATGATCAATTAAAAGAGGTTTCTGTAACTGGTGGAGTTGTTGATGCTTATAAAGCAGTACAATTAGCTGAAAAAATAGCAACAAAGAAATAAAAATTCACATTTCAGTTTGAAAATTAAAGTTTCAGACTAATACTTTCAATAAAAAAGGTAGACAGTAGCCTACCTTTTTTATTGAATATTTATTAATAAGTTTTACAGATAAATACTTTCAGGAAGAATACCTGAATCTAATTCTTTTGGAGAAACACCAGGTCTAAAAACTCGAGCACTCAAGCTACCTTTTAGCTCTATATTTCCATTTTCTACTCTTAGCCAACTTCCTTCTCGCAAACCAATTACAGCCTGATTATTAAATTTATGAAATTCATTAATGCGAGTTTCTCTTGTTTCCCCTTTATGAGTGGATAATAAATCGGGATCTAAATAATGAGGATTAATATTAAAAGGCAAAAATTGTAAAGCCTCAAAACATGGTGGATATACGATTGGCATATCATTCGTCGTTCCAATTGTTAACCCTGTCAGATTGCTTCCTGCACTACTTCCCATGTAGGGAGTACCTTTTGCAACAACTTCTTTTATAACCTCAACTAATCCTAATTCATACAATGTTTTTAGAAGCAAAAAAGTATTTCCTCCTCCAATAAAAATAGCTTTTGCTTTACGAATTGTTTCTACGGGATCTTTAGATGTGTGTAACCCGCTAACGCTTATATCAAATGGTTCTAATGCTGTTTTAAGGTTTAATGTATATTCATCATGTGAAATTCCTGAAGGTCGTGCAAAAGGAATAAATAACAATTCGTCAGTTTGTAAAAAATCTAAGATTTCTTCACGAATATATTCTAAATATCCACTACCATATATTGTACTTGTACTTATAACAAGTAAACGAAAATTAGGATTAATCATAAGTTGTAATTTTCACCAAAGTTACTTTGAAAAATAAAATTAAAACAACGAATAAATTAATTTTTGAAATTTTAAACCTCTAAAACTTGTATGGATTTAATCAATGGAATATTTATTTATAAAGCTCTAATCAAATACGTTTAAATAAAAAAGTCACTCCGAAAAGTGACTTTACTTAGATTGAAATATTACAGATATTATTTTTCTTCTTTATCAGCTTCAATATTAATTTCGGATTTTGCTAAATCAGATAAAATCTTATCTGCATTTTTTTCTTGTTTCAAGATTTCATCAATAAATTTTTTAGCTTCCTTATGACCAAGAATTTTAGCATAAGAACTCATTGTACCGTAAGATGCAATCTCATAATGCTCTACCTTTTGACAAGCTGCTATAATCCCTGCATCACGCACAGGCCCTGGTTCTGTAGAGGCTAAGATATCTTCACCCTCATCCAAAATTCCTTGCATTGCATCACATTTTTCTTCTTCAGCTTTCACATCGATAGATTTAAAAACACTTTTCAAAATTTTTACATGCTCTTTTGTCTCTTTTAAATGATCTTCTAATGCTGATTTTAAATTTTTAGAAGTAGCATTTTTAACCATTTTTGGTAAGGCATCCTTTACAGCATTTTCTGCCCATAATGCATCTTTTAAACAATCTTCAAATAAATCTTCTAAAGATTTAGCAGCATCTTTTTTTGGCTTTACTTTACTTGTCGTCATAATTTTATATTTAAAATTTAGATTGGTTATTTATATTTTTTCTAGCATTTATAGAAGTCTCATAAATTTTTTGTCTTAGTTGTTGGATTTTTCCCACTGGCAATAATTCATCAATATTATCAAAAGGATTGAATGACAAATTTTCCATTTCTAAAGTTTCAGCTATTACATTATTGAATTCAAAAGTACCAAATTCTATATCAGGAGAATTTTTCCATATTTTCAATAAATTATTAATCGGTTGGTCATCTTCGTCATAACTTAATTGATAAAAAAGCTTAAATTTAAGTGAATATTTTTTTAGATAATTCTGTATTGTTTCATTAATTGTTTTTCCTTCATCAAATTCAGGATGAAAAAGTTGTGGAACAGCTTTTATTTTCATCATATAATTTCCTATTTTATATGCACCAATAGAATGATAATTTCTTGAAAAAATAAAATAAGAATACATTTTTCTCCATTGATTAATCGATTTTATAAAGTCTTTATTCATAGTTTCAAAACCAACAGGAATTAAATTAGAAATGATTTCAACTAAATGATTAGGTTTCTGAATCAAACTATTTGTAAAAAGTTGATTAACTTCATTAAATATTTTCAGAAAATTAGACACAGAATTTGTAACAAAAACTGGGAAATTGACTAAAGGTAAATTAATCTCTTTTTGATTATCAAGTATAATTTTAAATGAATTCCCATATAATGGAAGCTGTTTATCTGTAGATATTATTTTGATATGAGCATGAGAAACTCTAACTATAGCATTATACTTATCCTTTGTAAAGATTGATTGTACTAAAGGATCTTGAGAAGGCTTAAAAATTGAATCTATATACGCATATGTTTTCGCATGTGCATCTCTAGTTGCGTAATTTACATTACTTATCTTGGGAGAATTTTCTACAAATGATTTAATATATTCTAGTGATTTATCTAATAATATATTTTCTTCTGCAGAAAGCTTACTATATGATTCATTATAAAGAATTGGATTTCTCATTTAGTTTAGTTTTTATAAGACTTTAGGTATAAACTAGTCAATACTGTTTCAATAAAGCTTAATCAACATTTATTCCTCTGATTATTAAATGTTTATTATTAACAAAACCATAACAGTTTTAGTTTAAAATAACAACAAATTATAATTTATATTATTTAATTAAGACATGTTTATATAATTTATCCATTTACACTTTCACCTCCATTGGGATGCAAAATCTGTCCTGAGATATAAGAACTATCCTCACTTGCTAAAAATAAATAACTAGGCGCAACCTCATATGGCATTCCCGCTCTCTTTAGTGGCTGTTCGCTACCAAACTCAGAATTATGTTTACCATCAAATGTAGATGCAATTAGAGGAGTCCAAATTGGTCCAGGAGCGACACCATTTACTCTAATTTGTTTTTCTGCCAAATTCTTGGATAGACTTCTTGTAAATGCAATTATAGCACCTTTGGATGCAGCATAATCTATAAGATGATCACTTCCTCTATAAGCTGTTACAGAAGTTGTATTAATAATAGAAGCACCTTTTTTTAAAAATGGTAATGAAAATTTAGTGATCCAAAAATAGGAATAGAAATTATTTTTAAAAGTTTGGTCCAATTGTTTTGTACTTATGTCTTCTAAAGATTTTGATTCCCAATGCAATCCAGCGTTATTTACGACAATATCTATTTTACCAAAATAACTAATAGTTTCATCTATTAATTTTTGACAATTCTTTTCCTTGGATACATCTAATTTTAGCATTTTACATTTTCTACCAAAATTTAATATCTTGGACTTAGTATCTTTCGCATCAATAGTTTCGGATAAATAACAGAAACTAATATGAGCTCCTTCTTTTGCAAAAAGTAAGGCAACAGCTTTACCAATTCCACTATCTGCACCAGTTATTATTGCCACTTTATCTACTAATTTGCCTTCTTTTGAATATTCTATAGGAGCAGTAAGGGATTTAGGTTGTAAATTTTCTTCAAATCCCGGTCTTTTTTGTTTTTGTTTTGGCCTTAATTTCTTCGTCATAGCTTGGTTTTTATATTTCAGAATCAAAAACCATACATTAATTATTTAATATCTAACACAATAAGTATTTTTAAACTTATAATTAAACCATTATAATCGTATCTAATTTTAGTTATAAACAAAAAAAAAGAGCTAAGTTATACTTAGCTCTTTTTTGAAATTTATCTTTAAATATATTAATTTTTATATGTAATCCATTTCAGCATTTCTTTAATGGTTGGCTTTTTACCGTAGATTAAAATTCCGATTCTATATATTTTAGAGGCTATTAATATCATTCCAATCGTACTAATCAATAGTATAAAGATTGATAAACATAATTCCCAAATTGGTATATCAAAAGGAATACGTGTTATCATAGATATTGGAGATGTAAATGGAATCATGGACAACCAAAATGCTACAGGACCATCAGGGTTTTGTAAGGTGGTAAAAGACCCATACAATCCAATCATCATCGGAATTAAAGGGAAATACGTAAATTGCTGAGTATCCGTATCATTATCTACAGCAGATCCAATTGCTGCAAAAATTGATGAATAAAATAAATATCCTAATACGAAATATATAATAAAAGTAAAAATTATTAAAGGATAATTAAAGGATAACAAAACTTCTGAAGTCTCTGCAACCATTTGCATTAATTCAGGATTATCATCGACTAACTCTTGTTGGTTAACTACATCTTGTGCCATTTCTACTCTACTAGCTGCAATAGCAGGAAACGCCATTAATAAACCAATAGTCATACCTATCCAAATTGTAAATTGAGTTACAGCAACCATCGTAGTTCCTAAAATTTTTCCCATCATTAGTTCAAAAGGTTTTACAGACGAAATAATGATTTCAACCACACGGTTATTCTTTTCTTCCACTACAGAACGCATCACTTTTACTCCATAAATCATAATAAACATAAAAATGATATATGTTAAAGCTCCAGATAGCGCTACTTTTAGCTCAATACCTTTATCCTCTTTTCCTTCTTTTACATTAAATACATTTAGGCTTACCTTAGAATTGGTTTTTATTAAATCTTCTTGATTAATTCCTGAAGTTGATAATCGATAAGACTCAATCTTATCAGACATCATTCTTGAGATTTTTTCTCGATCTATAATTCCTAGGTTTCCGTTTGTAGATAACTTTGAATTTTTCTCGATATTTTCAAAATTACCATCAGTGTTAGATGGAATTTCTAATAAAGCACTTATATACTCGCTTCCATTTAATGTATCTTTTATTGCCTTTGCTTCATCAGGAGTATAAATATTAAAAATCATTTTTTCATCTGACTTAAAAGATGTTACAAACTGAGCACTTTCATCAATTACAGCAATGTTTTTAACGTCTGAATTATTTGTAATACTTAACCAAAAAACAACTCCTCCTGCTCCAACAATTAACAAAGGAGAGATAATAGTCATTATCAAAAAAGCTTTATTTTTTACTTGAGAAAAAAATTCTCTAGAAGCTATTAAAAAAATATTATTCATGGATTGATTACTTATTATTATCTAAATTCGATTGTTTAACAGCTTGTAAAAATACATCATTCATAGATGGAATAATTTCCTTAAACTGACTTATTTGTCCCATATCGACTAATTCTTTTAGTAAATTATTTGAAGGTATATTTTTATCAATCAATAAATTAAACGATGTTATTTCATTTAATGCTTTAACATCTTTTATTTGATATTTGTTTCCTAAATAATTCAAATTATCAGTTGAAATATCATGTATTCCAATATTATATTCTCCTGATTTAAATTGATTACGAACATCTTCTATTTTACCATCCAATACTTTCTTCGATTGATTGATTAAAGCAACATGATCGCACATCTCTTCAACAGATTCCATACGGTGTGTAGAAAAAATTATAGTTGTTCCTTTATCACGAAGTTCTAATATCTCATTTGCAATAAGTTGTGCATTAACAGGATCAAACCCAGAAAATGGCTCGTCAAAAATTAGTAACCACGGATCATGAATCACAGTTACAACAAATTGTACTTTTTGCCCCATTCCTTTAGAAAGCTCGCTCAATTTTTTATCCCACCAAGACATTATATCTAGTTTCTCAAACCAATATTTAGTCTTTTGTCGTGCTTCGGCAGAAGACATCCCTTTTAGTCGAGCAAAATATATTGCTTGTTCGCCGACTTTCATGTTTTTATATAATCCACGCTCCTCTGGCATATAGCCTACTTGAGCGATAGAATTTTTAGTTAATGGCTCTCCATTTATTAGAATTCTACCTTCATCTGGAGCTGTAATTTGATTTACAATTCGGATAAATGTAGTTTTTCCTGCACCGTTTGGTCCTAAAAGTCCATATATAGAACCTTTTGGTATATTGATACTAAAGTTGTTAAGCGCAACTTTATCTTTATATCTACGCGTTAAGTTCTCTGCTTGTAATAAATATTCCATATTAATACGTAAGTTGAATTTCCAAAGTTAGTAAGAAGTTGATTAAAAACGTTACAAATAATCTTCATCTTGTAATGGATTCCAAAGATGATCCTGAAAATTAACAACTTGGTTATTTGTGATTACTATCCCTTCTTGTTCTAATAAACTTTGCATCAGTTCCGGTGTTGAAAAATGATGCCTACCCGTTAATAATCCATTTCTATTTACAACACGGTGTGTAGGAACATTTTTTTCATTATGCGCATTATTCATCGCGTACCCCACCACTCTAGCAGAAAAATCAGTTCCAATTAGTTTAGCTATTATTCCATATGAGGTTACTTTCCCTTCAGGGACTTGTTTCACAATTTCATAAATTTTACTATATAAATCTGATGCTTGTTTTTGCATTTACTATCATTTATTGTAAATTTAAATTAAACATAAACAATATGGATAATAAAATTCGTATAAAATCTCTTCGAAGTAGACCACGATTTAAAGTATACACAAAAGCATCTAAAGAAGAATTAATAACCCTGATTCAAAAGCATCTTCAAATTTCATCTCATACAATTGGTGGCTATGCAAATAAAGAATTTGCAATGGTAAGACTTAGAAAAGAGAAAGATAAATATTGGGCTCCGCAATTGCAGATTAGATGGGAAGAAGATGAAGATAATCCAGAAAATATCGTGGTAAGAGGCATTATTGGCCCAAAACCAAATATATGGACAATGTTTATGTTTTTTTACGGATTATCTGGTGCGCTCATAATAACACTAGGATCTTATGCTGTATCAGAATACTATGTTACAGGTTCTAGTTATTGGATTTGGTGTATCCCATTTGCTATTTTATTAGCACTAGCTACCTATGTTTCTGCAAAGATTGGACAAAATATAGCTAAAGAACATTTATCAATATTAAATAATTTTGTCAACGATATATTTCATGATGTCGAATTTTATGAATAAAATAAAAACCACTTCGGTAAGAAGTGGTTTCTATTCAAGAAATATGTTGTGATAATTAGATTACTTTAACATTTACGGCAATTGTACCTTTACGACCTTCTGATAAATCGAAAGACACCTCATCGTCTTCAGTGATTTTATCAACTAATCCTGTAACGTGTACAAAATACTCTTTTCCTGATCCTGACTCTTTAATAAATCCAAAACCTTTTTCTTCATTAAAGAATTTTACAGTTCCTTTATTCATAATATTATATTTGAAGTGCGAAAGATAACTCAAAAAATTTATTTTCAATAATAATTTTATTATTTTTTTTAATAATTTTCCTTCCTACTGTATCCCTAATATTACAACTTTAAAATCTACATTTGTAAAAAAATAAAGAGTGGCTGGTATATACCTACATATCCCTTATTGCAAACAAAGGTGCACTTACTGTGATTTCCATTTTTCGACTAATTTAAATTCGAAAAATGAGATGTTACAAGCAATTATTAAAGAAATAGAGCTAAGAAAGAATGAAATCTCTTCTCCAATCGAAACCATTTATTTTGGTGGAGGAACGCCTTCTATTTTAGAACCGAAAGATTTAGATTTAATTATTAATCAACTAGATAAGTATCATAATTTATCACAACTAAAAGAAGTTACATTAGAAGCGAATCCAGACGATTTAACGAAAGAAAAATTAAACTATTTTGCCTCTACTCCTATTAATCGATTTTCGATAGGTGTACAATCTTTTTTTGAAGAAGATTTACGTTTAATGAATCGTGCACACAATGCTCATGAAGCAGAAAACTGCATAAAATTAGCTCAAGATTTCGGGTTTAATAATTTAACAATTGACTTAATATACGGCTCAAATACAACAACAGATGTTATGTGGGCTCAGAACCTTAAAAAAGCAGTTGACTTAGGCATTAATCATATTTCTTCCTATGCTTTAACAGTAGAAGAAAAAACAATATTAAATCGTAAAATTGAGTCTGGTGAATTAAATCCTATTGATGATCAACATCAATCAGATCAATTTGATTACTTGGTATCTTTCTTAGAAGCTAATGGCTTTATACAGTATGAAATTTCTAATTTTGGAAAACCAGGTTATTTTTCCCAGCATAATTCCAATTATTGGAAAGGTATCCCTTACATAGGTATTGGACCTTCAGCCCACTCTTTTTTTGGAGTACAAAGAGGTTGGAACATAGCCAATAATGCCAAATACATTAACGCACTAAAAAAAGGAATTCTTCCTATAGAAATTGAGAATTTATCTCTAAAAGATCAATACAATGAAATGATGATGATTGGCTTACGAACAATTTTTGGGATAGATACAAATAGTATTAAAGATCGATTTGGGTCAAAAATTTATACTCATTTCCGAAAAGAAGTTGAACAATTGCATCATGAAAATCTAGTAGAAGAAATTGATAGTAAGATAATTCTTACTAAAAAAGCTAAATTTTTCGCTGATGGTATAACATCTAGGCTATTTTACGTGGATTAATTTTATAAATTTGCAAGTATGAATGATAACAGACCAATTGGTGTTTTTGACTCTGGTGTAGGTGGATTAACTTTTGCGAAAGAAATTAAACGATTATTACCAAATGAAAGTATGATATACTTTGGTGATACTCAACACTTGCCTTATGGCGAAAAATCAAAAGAAGCTATTACGCGCTTTTCGGTTGATATTACTAATTTCTTGAAATCTCATAATTGTAAAGCTATTCTAGTGGCATGTAATTCTGCCACAGCAAATTCTATCGATGGAATCAAAGAAGCGGCAGGAGATGATATTGTTGTTATTGATGTTATTTCGCCTGTTGCAGAAAAAGTAGCTTTTGAATTAAGGGATCGTATTGGGGTAATTGCAACTAAAGCAACTATAAATTCTGGTGCATATAAAAAATCCATCAAAAAGCTTAATAAGCATCTTAAAGTGGTAGAAATGGCAACACCTTTATTGGTACCGGTCATCGAGGAAGGATATGCTAATACTGCAATTTCCAAAGCAGTTTTAGAAACTTATTTAAACCATAAAAAACTAGAAGGCATAGATTCCATCATTTTAGGTTGTACCCATTATCCTTTAGTTGAAAAAGAGATTAGACAAATATTTGAAGGAAAAGTAGATATTATAAATTCTCCATTAATTGTGGTAAATTATTTAATATATTTACTTAGTAGAGAAGGTAAATTAGCATCTAATGAAAATATTCCTACCTATGATTTCTTTTTATCTGATTATACCGATAATTTCGTCAAAGTATCTAAAAGATTTTTTGGGAAAGATATACAGCTAAATGAAAAAAGATTAGATATAAAACCGACTTCATAATAGTTGGTTTTTTTATATAAAAATTACAAACAAATAAAACAAAAAACATGAGTACAACTTATTCTTCACAGGAATTAATTGGTTTAGAAGAAAAATATGGTGCACATAATTACCATCCCTTAGAAGTAGTATTAGAAAAAGGTGAAGGTGTATATGTATGGGACGTAAATGGGAAAAAGTATTTTGATTTCTTGTCTGCATATTCTGCAGTAAATCAAGGACATTCTCATCCAAGAATTATTAATAAATTAAAAGAACAGGCTGATAAATTAACTTTAACTTCACGTGCGTTTTACAATTCTGAACTTGGTATTTATGAAAAATTTGTAACAGAATTATTCGGTTATGATAAAATATTACCTATGAATACTGGTGCTGAAGCTGTAGAAACAGCATTAAAAATTGCTAGAAAGTGGGGATATGTAAAAAAAGGAATCCCTGCGGGTGAAGGAATTATAGTTGTATGTAAAGATAATTTCCATGGACGTACAACAACCATTATTTCTTTTTCTAATGACGAAGATGCGCGAAAACATTTTGATCCTTATACAAGTGGTTTTATAGCTGTAGAATATAGTAATGTAGAAGAATTCAGAAAAGTTGTAGAAGAAAATGCAGATAAAATTTGTGGATTTCTAGTAGAACCTATTCAGGGTGAAGCAGGTGTAAATGTACCAGAGGAAGGATATTTAAAAGCTTGTTTTGACATTTGCCAAGAAAATAACATTTTATTTATAGCTGATGAAATCCAAACTGGTATTGCTCGTACAGGTAAAATGTTAGCTATAGATCATGAGAATATAAAACCCAACATGCTAATCCTTGGTAAAGCTTTATCTGGAGGAGCATATCCTGTATCTGGAGTTTTAACTTCTAACGATGTAATGGATGTAATACATCCTGGGCAACATGGTTCTACATATGGCGGAAACCCATTAGCTTGCGCTGTAGCTCGTGAAGCTTTACAAGTTGTGTTGGATGAAAAATTAGCTGATAATGCTGAAAAATTAGGTCAAATTTTCAGAGCTGAAATAAATAAATTAATTGAAGAGTTCCCATTATTTAAAGCCGTAAGAGGAAAAGGTTTATTGAACGCAATTTTGATTAATGATACACCAGAATCAGAAACTGCTTGGAACTTTTGTGTTAAAATGATGGAAAATGGATTATTAGCAAAACCTACTCATGGAAATATCATTCGTTTTGCACCGCCATTAGTAATGACTGAAGAACAATTATTAGAATGTATTGAAGTTATTCGTAAAACTGCTCAAGAATTTTATAAATAACATTCATTTAATTAAATAATAGTAAAAGCCCCAATAGTCCATTGGGGCTTTTTTTAATTAGTTTTCTAAATGTATTTTTACATTATAATTATCTAACAAGTAATTGATTAATTCTTCAGAATGATAATCCATTGGATTTTTTACTTGCTGTGCAGCTTTTTTATGTTCTTCTATGCGATGCAATGCTTTATAAAAACGTCTAATCTCGTTCGGAGTTCTTAAAATTAATTTTGGCGCTTCAGTTTTATCCCCATTTTCTTCTTTACAAATCATAGTAAAATAAGAGGAATTACAATGCTTTATTTCTCCAGTTTGTACATTTTGGCTATCAACTCTAATTCCTATTACCATAGAGGTATTTCCTACAAAGTTAACCGAAGCATTTAGCGTCACTAATTCTCCAACCTCTACAGGAGTAAGAAAATCTACTCTATCTACAGAGGCTGTAACACAATATTTCCCAGAATACTTAGATGCACATGCAAATGCAATTTGGTCCATCAAGGATAAAAGATACCCTCCGTGAATTTTACCAGAAAAGTTAGAGTGTGATGGTAACATCAATTGTGAAAAAGTTATTAAAGAACTTTCTACTGTTTTGTAAATCATTTTTTGTTTAATTGTGTTTATCTGTCAAATTCAATACATAGAATTCATCAGCAATAGATCTATCATTCGCTAAACGAGGAACTTTATTCTGTCCTCCCAATTTGCCTATAGATTTCATATACTCCTGAAAAGCGTCCTTTTTAACTGTGGTCAAAACCAAATTTCTTAAAATATTACCTGTAATCAGATCTTGGTAATATACATTCTGCTTTTGCATTTGTAGATCCAATTCTTTAGCAAATTCAGCTAAATCATTAGGATAATTTTCAAATTCTACAAACCATTCGTGGTAAGGTAATCCGTCTACAGGATTTACTTGAGGAGCAACAGTAAATTCTGACACACTAGCTTTATGAATTTCTAATGTTTTTTGTAAAGCATGTTCCACTTCATGTGCAATGACGTGTTCTCCAAATGCTGATGTAAAATGTTTTATTCTTCCTGAAACGACAATACGATATGGATTTATTGAAGTAAACCTCACTGTATCTCCAATATTATATCCCCATAAACCGGCATTTGTATTCATAATCAACACATAATCCTTCCCTATTTCTACATCTTTTATGGAGATTCGAGTTGGAGCGTCTTGATGGAATTCATCTACTGGAATAAATTCATAAAACATTCCATTGTTTAATAGTAACAGTAAATCTTCTTTTTTTTGTGTGTCTTGATAAGCTATAAATCCTTCGGATGCAGGATATGTTTGTATACAATCAATATTTCTACCTATTAATTGATTTACTTTTTCTCTATATGGTTCATAGTTTACACCACCTGTAACCATTAATTGTAATTCTGGAAATAAATTCTGAATATTCTCTTTCCCAGAAACTTTTAATAATCGTTCAAAGTACATGATTAACCATGGTGGAATACCTGAAATCAAAGTCATATTCTCCGGAATAGTTTCCCTTACCACCTCATCTACTTTTGTTTCCCATTCTTCTATACAATTCGTTTCCCAAGAAGGCATTCTATTTGTCTGTAAATACTTAGGAACATAATGTGCTACAATTCCTGAAAGACGACCAAACTTTAAACCTTTTTTTTCTTCTAAAATAGGACTTCCTTGTAGGAAAATCATTTTACCTTTTAGAAAATTAGCATTTCCAGTTTCATTTACATAATGTAATAAAGCATTTCGTGCAGAATTTATATGGTATGGAATAGATTCTTTAGATAAAGGAATATACTTTGTTCCTGAAGTTGTTCCTGAAGTTTTGGCTAAATAAATTGGTTTTCCTGGCCAAAGTACATCAACTTTTCCCTCTACTACTTGATCAAAATATTTTCTTAAACCTTCATAATCTTGCACCGGTACCAATCGTTTAAAATCTTCATAAGATTTTATCTGATCAAAGTGATGATCCTTTCCAAAAGTTGTGTTTTTTGCTCGGTCTATTAAGTCCAATAAAATTTTTTCTTGTGTAGAAACAGGATTATTTATCCATTTCTTATCTTTTTGAACAATATATTTTGCAAATATTTGAGCTAAAAAAGTCTTCATAAACTTTAAATATATTAATAAATCTTAAATGAATTTTAATCCATTATCGATTCAATTTGATTAATTTCAATAACTTAATGAAATAATTTAATGAAATTGTAAATTCGTGTATTTGCAGTAAATAAAGGCAATACACATCCATTTTTAATTTTACAAATATCTAAAACTTTTTGTAAATACAAGATTTTTTGTATTCTAACGTTTTATTGTAGATTTGTCAATATAGATTACCATGAAAAAATACGCACTTAGTATCATTGCAGCAAGCCTTTTAGTCGGATGTTCTACTAGAAAAGACACTTTTCAGAGTAGGAATTATCATAAAATGACTTCTTGGTTTAATGGTATATTTAATGCGGAAGAAGAACTTGAAAAGAAACAAGTTGAATTAAAGTCTGCATATATAGAAGATTATGGAGAAATACTTCCTATAGGTGAAAACTATTTTGGAGAAGGAGAATCGTCAGAAGAAATGGACGGAGGTAGACTAAATAATACTCCAGGAAATATGAATTCTAACAATTCAAATCCTGCTCCTAGACCGTCTGGTTATTTCGCTGTAGAAGAAAAAGCAAATAAAGTTATCGAGAAACATTCCATGTTGATAAAAGGCGAAGAAAAAAACTTGATGATTGCACGAGCTTATTTATTGATAGGAAAAGCAAGATTTTATAGAGAAAAACACTTTGAAGCTTTAGACGCATTAACGTATGTGACAAAAAATTTCCCAAAATCAAAATATTATGAAGAAGCTCTACTCTTCTCTACCCTAGCAGATATCAAAGGTGGGAATTATTTTGATGGACAGGAAAAGTTATTGAAATTATACGATAATGAAGATCTAAATAAAGAGTTGAAATATTTAGTAGCTACAAATTATGCTGATTTCCTTATTAAAAATGAATTGTATGAGGAAGCGATAGAACCTATTGAAAGAGCCGTAAAAAATAGTCCAAATTCAGAGCAGAAAGCACGAACATTATTCACGTTAGGACAAGTCTATTCAAAATTAGGAATGCAAGAAGAAGCTGGTGAAGCTTTTACAGCTGTATATAAGTTGAGACCTGGTTTTGATATGGAGGTTAAATCTCAGTTAGCGATTGCTCAAAATTTTGACCCTAAAGTTAATACCTATGAGAATTATAAAACTCATCTTTTAAACCAAAGTAAGAAAGGAATTTACACATCCAAAAAGAATGAGTTCTATTATGCAATTGCAGAAATGGCATTAAGAGATGGAAAATTGGATGAAGCTATTGAATATTCTAAACTTTCGTTGAAAGAGCCAATTTCAGATCCATATGTGCGTGGAAAAGCCTATGAAAACTTTGCGAATATAGAGTTTCAGAAAGGAAATTATCTATACGCAACAACATATTATGATTCTGCAACTACGACATATACTAAAAAATCCGATCAAGATAGAATTAATGAAAAAAATACTATTTTGAAAAAGTTAATGGAAATGCATTACTTGGTGGAGAAAAATGATAGTATTCTTCGTATTGCGAAAATGACAAATGAAGAACAAAACGATCTTTTCACAAAATACATTGCCAAAATTAAGAAAGAAGAGGAAGAAAGAGTTATTTTAGAACAAAAAGAGATGGCAGAGTTCCAATTAGGAAGCAAATCTGCTAGCTTTACTTCTAGCTTTGACAATTCTAATTCTAATAAATTTTATTTCTATAATCAGAATTTAAAAAATAATGGTTCGGCAGAATTTCAACGCGTTTGGAATAATCCAACGTTAAAAGATAATTGGAGAAACTCAGCTTCTAATATTGGAGGAAATATTGAACAAAAAGAAAATGAGTTAAAAGGTTCTTTTGTTTCTGGTGACCCAAGACGTTTTGAATTAGAATACTATTTAGAAAAAATTCCTAAAGCTGTTAAAGTAATCAATGATCTTAAAGTTGAACGAGATACAACTCAATTGGCTTTAGGTACTGGATATTTTGATCACTTTAATGATGTAAAATTATCAGCATCAACATTAGAGAAATTGGTAGCGTCTCCTCCTAAAAGTAAAGATGTTGAAATACAAGCTATTTACCAACTATATAGAATTCATAAAAATCGTGATCAAGTTTTAGAAGATAAGTATAAGAACATTATTTTAACTCAGTATCCTAATACTTTATACGCTGGCTATATCTTAAATCCTGAAGTGGATTTTATTACTGGAGAAACTAAAGAAGCTTTATTGGATTATGAGAAAACGTATCAACTGTATAAAGAGGAAAAATATAATGATGTTAAGTCTAAAGTTAACGAAGCTATTGTAAAATATCCTACAGAAATTATAATCGCAAAATTTGCCCTGTTAAATGCTTTTGCAATTTCTAAAACTGAATCTAAAGAAGAATTTGAAAAAGCATTGGAAATCGTTGTCTTGGCTTATGATGGTACTGATGAAGCTAAACGAGCTAAACAGTTACTAAACAAACTTAAAAATCCTGATACGAAAGATATATTTGAAAATGATCAGAATAAAACCAAGGATATAAATGCTGAAATTAAGGTAACTGACGAAGTGGAAGAAATCCCTCCAATGCCTGGCGGAAATAATCCTTTAGGAAATATTGATCAACAATTTTCACCTCGTCCTAAAACCAAATCAGAAACTAAATAATTGATTTAAAATAATAAAAGCCCAATCTAAAGATTGGGCTTTTATATATATTACTATTTATTCTTAACGATCATTTAATAATCGAGCAGCTTCTTTCGCGAAATAAGTTGTAATTAAATCTGCACCTGCACGTTTCATACAAGTTAAGGTTTCTAGCATAATTTTATCATGCTCAATCCAACCTTTTTCAGCAGCAGCTTTAATCATTGCATATTCTCCTGAAACTTGATATACAGATACAGGAACTTGTAAATTATCTTTAATTAATTTTACAATATCCAAATAAGCCATTCCTGGTTTTACCATTAAGATATCTGCTCCTTCTTCTACATCAGCAATTGCCTCGCGCAAAGCTTCTTCAGCATTATGAAAATCCATTTGATAAGTCTTCTTATCTTTAGGAACGTCTTGGTTATCTACTGGCGCACTATCTAACGCTTCTCTGAAAGGTCCATAGAAAGATGAAGCATATTTTGCGGCATATGACATGATTCCAACGTTATCAAAACCATTTTCCTCTAAAGCCTCACGCATCGCTCCTATACGACCATCCATCATATCAGAAGGTGCAAGAAAATCTGCACCAGCCTCGGCATGTGATAAAGACATACGAACCAAAGCATCTACAGTAGCATCATTTACAACACGACCATTTTCAATAATCCCATCATGTCCATAAATAGAATAAGGATCTAATGCAACGTCTGGCATAATAATCATTTCAGGACAAACGTCTTTGATGGCTTTGATGGTATTTTGCATTAAACCATTTGGATTCCAAGCTTCTTTACCTGTATTATCCTTCAAGTTATCACTAACTTTACAATAAAGATTCACAGATTTAATACCTAGATCCCAAGCTTCTTTTGCTTCTTTCACTACATTATCTAATGAATTACGATAAATCCCTGGCATTGAAGGAATTTCAACTTTTACATCTTTTCCTTCTGCAATAAATAATGGGTAAATAAAATCATTGGTTGATAAATGATTTTCACGAATCATACTACGAATAGATTCGTTTTGACGAAGTCTTCTATGTCTATTATGAATGAACATTTTTTTATTCTTAGATTTTACACAAAGTTACTCAATTTCAAGAGCAGTTTGAAATGAATAATATCAATATTATTTATAATTTGATTTGATATTTATAATTAACTTGTGACTTAAAAATAACTTTTATAAAACTAAATCTACAAATTCGCCCTCGATAACTTTAATTAAATCTTGAGGATTAATTACAATTTGTAGTCCCTTTTTGCCTGCACTAATGATAATTTTTTCTTCTAATGTTGCCATTTCTTCTATATATGTAGGAAATAGCTTTTTCATTCCAATGGGTGAACAACCTCCACGAATATAACCTGTTGTAGACAATAAATCTTTCATTGGTAACATTTCACAGTTTTTATTTCCAGAAGCTTTTGCAATTTTTTTTAAATCTAAATGCGCATCGCATGGAATTACAGCTACAATAAAAGGATCTTTCTGCCCTTTCAAAACCAATGTTTTATAAATTAAATCAGGACGTACGCCAATAGCTTCTGCCACTTCCTCTGCTGTTTGATGCTCACCTTCTACGTCGTAAGTTCTTAGTTCAAAATCAATCTTTAAAGACTCTAAAACTCGCGCTGCATTTGTTTTATTTATTTTCTTTTTATCCATCGGATTTTAATCCATAAAATTCTACACAAATTTAAAATTCATTTTTATGATGGTAAAATTAAAACCTAATTTGTTAAACAAAAGATTAAAAAATATCTTTGCACAATGCGAATAGATATTATTACAGTTTTACCAGAATTGTTAGTAAGCCCTTTTTCTGCCTCTATTATGAAACGTGCGCAAGATAAAGGTTTAGTAGAAATTCATGTTCATGATTTAAGAGAATACGGAAAAGGTAAATACCGTCATGTAGATGATTATCCTTATGGAGGAACATCTGGAATGGTAATTATGTGTGAACCTTTAGATAAAATGATTTCCAAATTAAAGAATGAAAATGATTATGCTGAAATTATCTATCTAACGCCTGATGGAGAAACATTGAACCAAAATATGGCCAATGAATTATCATTAGGAGGAAATCTGATGATGATTTGTGGTCATTACAAAGGAATTGATCAGCGTATTCGTGATATGCACGTAACTAAAGAAGTTTCAATTGGTGATTATGTACTTTCTGGTGGAGAATTTGGAGCTATTATTTTAGCTGATGCAATTATTCGTCTTATACCAGGAGTTATTGGAGATGAAACCTCTGCTCTTTCAGATTCTTTTCAAGATAATTTGTTAGCGCCACCCGTGTACACTCGCCCTTCTGATTATAAAGGTTATAAAGTACCCGAAGTTTTACTTTCTGGAAACTTTCCTAAAATAGAAGAATGGTTACATGACCAAGCAGTAGAACGTACCAAGGAACGTCGCCCGGATTTATTAGAAAAATAAAGAAATATTAAGCTTCCTATTTGGAAGCTTTTTTTATATCTTAAGCAAAGAAATTAAACTATGAAAGCTATAATTATTGGCGCTACAGGAGCAACTGGGAAATATTTAGTCAACGAATTAATCAACGATACACAATTTGAGGAAATTATTGCCTTGGTTCGTCGTCCATCTTTTCAACCTCAATCCAAATTAAAAGAAGTTGTGATCGATTTTAATCAACTTCAAAATTATAAAGAGGTAATGACTGCTGATGTAGCATTTTCAGTGATGGGAACAACATTAAAAGATGCAGGATCAAAAGAAGCTCAATGGAAAGTAGATTTTGAGTACCAATGTCAATTCGCTGAAATATGTTCGGAAATGAATGTAAAAACGTTTGTTTTGCTATCTGCAATTGGTGCCTCTCCTACTTCATCCATTTTTTACACTCGTATGAAAGGTGAATTAGAAGTGGCTATCCAACAATTTAACTTTGAAAAAGTATTGATCTTTCAACCAGCAAGTTTAATACGTCCAAATACAACGCGTTTTGGTGAAAAAGTAATGACAGCGCTAGTTGGTGGAATAAATGGTTTAGGACTCTTTAAAAAATACCAAGTCATTCACGTCAAAGATTTAGCTAAAGCATTAAAAGAAGGGGCTAAAAATGCTTCAAATGGAGTTCATTATTTCAATGTAAAATCTATAAAAAAATTATTCAATGCCTAAAAAAATAATTGCCTTAATACCCTTTTTACTAATTACTTGCAAACCTGACACAAAGCTAGATCTCAAGACCATTAAAGATGAAAAAAATATCGAAACAGTAGCATCCTCAAAAAACTATATAAAACCCAATGCTAAGACTATAATCGATCGTTTTCTACCTGAAGATGGATACAAACGCGAAAAATATAAATCAACTGACTTTGGATATTTTCTACAGCATCTCCCTTTAAAAGGGATTAATGAAAAAGTAACTTACTTTGATGGAAGATCAAAAGATAAACCGAATGTCTACAACAGTGTAATTGATTTACCAATTGGTACAAAAGATTTACACCAATGTGCTGATGCGGCAATGCGTTTAAGAGCAGATTATTTGTATCAACAAAAAAGATATGATAAAATTGCATTTAATTTTGTTTCGGATGGTAAACCAAGGGATTTTGTAACATATGCAAAAGGCGATTATTCACCGAAAAATTATTGGAAATATTTAGAATATATTTTCAATTCTGCTAATACAGCTTCTCTCAAGGCACAATTAAAAACGATTAATTACCAAGACGTAAAAATCGGTGATATACTAATCCAGAAAGGGAATCCCTACGGGCATGCAGTAATGGTTGTTGATTTAATTACTGATGGAACAATTAAAAAAGTATTATTAGCGCAGAGTTATATGCCTGCACAGGAATTGCAAATTTTAATCAATCCTTCGAATCAAAATGGTTCACCTTGGTACGAAATAAAAGCAGGTAAAATCAGCACACCCGAATGGAAATTTACAAGCAATGATTGGAAAACTTGGGAATAAGTTTATAATTTAAAGCTTAATTTTGCACAAATTTGTACTTGCATGAATCCACACAACGGAACGCGTTTCTTAGAAGAAGTTTTAGCCATACAACAATCCAATAAACCAATTACTTCAAAATATTTAGACCTTAGAAGAATTATTGAAAATCTCGCTTTTGAATTGACTAAAAACGAAAGTTTACAATTCTCTAACCTATTTTCGAAGCTCTCATACATATGTAATACGTACAAAGTTTCAACTAAAATTCATTCTTTTCGAAAAATTGCTTATAAGGTTGAACGTGAATCTTATCAACCTGAACAACAAGAATATTACACCCATTTAATGTACGTTTCTAACTTCATTTCTTCGATTTATGAAGTGTTGATTCCAGCAGAACTAATGTATTTTTTTCCTGCGAAAGAATTCCATTCAAACAAAATGGTTTTTCGCCAACGAATCAAAAAAATGCGTGTCCAGATTATTGAACTTAAAATGGATTGTTTGATTTGCGATTATGATGAAAATGAAACCGGCGAATATATTATTGTACAAATCGATGAAGATGGAGTAAATGAACGTTTTAAATCCACAAAAAACTTTTGGTTAGGTGCCCAATTAAATTTAATCAACGTTACTGTGGACGACGAAGGAATTTATCATCCTCGTTTTATTATTCTAGAACCTGATTACTTGATTAACATCTCCTCTATTGCGGAATGTTTTCAAGATTATGGCACAACTGCTTTACATTATATTAAAAGTAAATATGAAGAAACACCCAATTCTAAACACATTAGATTAGGAAACTTTGCTAATCAAGTTGTGGATCATTTTACAACGGAAGGCATAGAACAAGTAGATTTTAATTCTATTTTCATTGAAGATTTTAAGAATAATCCCTTAGAATTTACCGCTTGTAAAGATTTAGAAAATCCTGAAAAATTTAAAGAATATTTCATGGAAGCGAAAGGTCATTTTGACCGAATAAAAGGTGTAATTAGCAAAGAATTTAAGGAATATGACATTTCCTTAAATCGTGCACTTTTAGAGCCTTCTTTTCTGTGCGAACAATACGGAATACAAGGTCGGTTAGATATTTTAGATCTAAATGATGATGGAAAAAACAAAATTATTGAACTAAAATCTGGAAGTGCACCTTATCCAGATGATGGTAAAAAAATTAAAGAAAATCACGCAGTCCAATTATTTTTGTATTATCAAATTATTGGCGTTTTATACAATTTAGAGTTCAAAGAAATTAGCAATCATACGGATGGTTACATTATGTATTCTAAAGTATATGAAGGTAATTTACGTTATGATAAACCTAACTTGGCACGTGTACAATCTATTTTAGACCTGCGCAACCAAATAATTGTGCAAGAACATATTTTGAGCAGCGGCGAAGTAATAGAAACAGAAAGTTTAATTAATCATATTAATTCTGGGCAGTTTATTACGCGCAAGACCAATCAACGTTACCGCGAAATTTTAGAGGCACAATTAGATGCTTTTCAATATCCAATAAAAACAAGTACACCGTTACAAAAAGAGTATTTCTATTCGTTTTCCAAATTTATTGCAAAAGAGCAGTATTTGGCACAATTAGGTTTAGGTCAATCAACTTCAAACAATGGTTTGGCAAGTTTATGGTTAAACTCATTTGAAGAAAAATCGAAAAATTTTGAAATCATTTTTGATTTAGAAATACTTGAAAATTACATTCATGAAGAAAAAAAGCAAATCATCCTGAAGCGTACAAATCCATTAAACGATTTTATCTCATTACGCGAAGGAGATATTTGTGTGCTTTATCCAAAAAATAACACTAATGAATCAGTATTAAGTAACCAGATTTTTAAATGTACGATTAAAAATATTTCTCGAGAATTAATTACTTTACAATTTCGACACAAACAACCCAATACAAACTTTTTTGACAGTTTACCAAAAGATTCAAAATGGGCATTAGAACGCGACTTTATGGACAGTTCTTTTATAGCGATGTATAGAAGTTTATACGCTTTTATGAAAAGTAATCCTGCTACAAAAGAACTTCTACTGAATCAACGTCAACCCATTAATAATATGGAATATATTTTCGAAAAAGAGCATTTATCGGAAGAGCAAAACCGCATATTAAAAAAAGCACTTTCTTGTGAAGATTATTTCTTGTTAAATGGACCTCCAGGAACCGGAAAAACTTCAATTATTATCCATGAATTGGTCAAAGAAATATTTTATCATCCTAATAAAGACGGACGACCAAATAATATTTTGTTGCTTGCTTATACCAATCGTGCAGTAGATGAATTATGTGAAAGTATAAATGAAGCAATTGCCGATGATGTTGAACATAAATTTATACGAATTGGAAATGAATTAACATGTGCGCCAGAACATCAGCACAATATGTTGAATATTATTATCGATAAAAAAGCGAATGAATTAAAAGATAAAGATGAAAAATTTAGTCGTAAAACCATTGTAGATATTATAAATAAACAACGCATTTTTGTTTCTACTGTTGCATCAATATCCAGTAAATCTGATATCTTAAAATTAAAACATTTTGATACAATAATTATTGATGAAGCTTCTCAAATTTTAGAACCTCAAATCATCGGAATTTTACCTAAGGCCAAACGATTTATAATGATTGGTGATCACAAACAATTACCAGCAATTGTATTACAGTCGCCTGAATTAGCAAAAACAAATTCTGAAAAACTAGAAGCTATTGGTTTAATTAACCGAAAGAATTCATTATTTGAGCGTTTATATGAGTTTTGTGAACGCAATAATTTTAGTAATTCTTATGATCAGTTGACTTATCAAGGAAGAATGCATTATGAAATTGCAGATTTCCCAAATCAATATTTTTATGATGGTAAACTAAATGTGGCTTGTGATTTAACGCATCTAAAAGACGAAGCAAAAGAAAGTTTAAGTAGACAACGTGCTGACTTAAATTTAAAAACATCAGAAACTAATAATAAATTTCAAACCATATTAACCAATCACAGATTTGCTTTTTTGAAAGTTGAAGAAAATCCATATTTACCCAAAACAAATATTCAAGAAGCAGATTTAGTCGTTAAATTAGTACAAGAAATTATTAAGATTTATAATTTTAACAATAAGACATTTAATCCCAAAAAATCTATCGGAATTATAGCGCCGTTTAGAAATCAAATTGCATTAATTAAACACAAATTAGAGCTTGCTCGTATTACTGATTTTGAACAAATTACTGTAGATACAGTAGAGCGTTACCAAGGTAGTCAACGTGATATTATTATCTATAGTTTTGCAGTAACGCATCATGCACAACTTAATTCTTTAGTAAACATGAATGATGAAGGAAATGTGGACCGTAAACTGAATGTAGCTTTAACTCGCGCTAAAGAGCAATTATTTTTGATTGGAAATGAGCATATTTTAAATGAGAATAAAATTTTAAATAATTTGACTCACTATTTAAAAAACCGTAAATCTGTAATTGAAATAGAATTAGATTAGTTAGGATTTTTTAAAAAATAGCTAATTATATGTATGCTATATCTTATCATCTATATTTCGAAAGCTTGTGATTTAAAGTAGAATTGATTGAATAATTTTTCTTTATTAGAGCTAGTTTGATTAAATTTGTCTCACTATTTTATATATAAAAATATTATGTTGTATCAAAGAAGTAGCGCATTATTCCAAGATGCCCAAAAATATATTCCAGGAGGTGTAAATTCACCAGTACGAGCTTTTAAATCTGTTGGAGGAACTCCTATTTTTATTAAAAAAGCAGAAGGAGCCTATATTCATGATGAGGATGGACGTGCTTATGTAGATTACATCAACTCATGGGGACCAATGATCTTAGGTCATACACATCCAGATGTTTTAAATGCGACGGTTGAGCAAATGAAGAAAGGATTTTCTTTTGGTACGCCAACAGAATTAGAAACAGAAATTGCTCAATTAATTACTTCAGTTGTTCCAAACGTAGATATGGTACGTATGGTAAATTCTGGTACAGAAGCTTGTATGTCAGCGATTCGTTTGGCGAGAGGTTATACAGGACGTGATAAAATTGTGAAATTTGAAGGTTGTTACCATGGGCATTCGGATTCATTTCTAATAAAAGCAGGTTCTGGTGCTGCAACATTTGGAAATCCAAATTCTCCAGGCGTTACACAAGGCACTGCAAAAGATACTTTATTAGCTGAATACAATAACTTAGATGCGGTTCAAGAATTATTTGCACAGAATACTGATGAAATTGCCGCAATAATAGTAGAACCTATCGCTGGTAATATGGGATGTATTTTACCTAATGATGGTTTTTTACAAGGTTTACGAGATATTTGTGATACTAATGGAACATTATTAATTTTTGATGAAGTAATGACTGGTTTTCGCCAAGCAATGGGTGGATCTCAAGAAAGATTAAACATTAATGCTGATATCGTTACATTTGGAAAAGTAATTGGAGGCGGATTTCCAGTTGGTGCTTTTGCTGCTCGCGCTGAAATCATGAATCACCTTGCTCCTCTTGGTCCAGTTTATCAAGCTGGTACTTTATCAGGTAATCCAATTGCAATGCGTGCGGGTCTAACAACTTTAAATTTAATTAATAATGATCGTGAAATATTCTCACGTATTGATAATGCAACGGAAATTTTAGCAACGGAAATTTCTAAAATATTTAAAGAAAAAGGTATTGCAAATCATATCAATCGATTAGGTTCTATGATGTCTGTATTCTTTACGGAACAAAATTCAATTACAAACTTTACAGATGTAACAAAATGTAATCACGAAATATTTAATAAATTCTTCCATCATTTATTAACAAATGAAATTTATATTGCTCCGTCTGGTTACGAAACTTGGTTTATTTCAGATGCAATTAAAGATACTGAAATAAATAAAACTTTAGACGCTGTTCGTTCGTTTGAATTTTAAAAAAATCACATAAATATATTATAAGGTTTAGATTTTTATCTAAACCTTATTTTTTTAAATAATAAGTAGTAAGCTGCAAATGAGCACATTATTTAATTAATGAAATTTGAATGGAATGGTATTTGTTAATTATAAGTTAACCAAAACTATTAATTATGAAAAAGATTATTTTCGTTCTAGCATTAGCTTTTACTTCATCTACTTTATTTGCTCAAGACTTAACTACTCCACAAAGTTCTGCAGATGTAGGATCTAGACCAATACAACAAGGAAATTGGTTAGTAGGAGGATCTATTGGATCATTAGGATATTCATTTGAAGGTGAAAATTTTAACATTAATTTAAATCCTCAAGCTGGATATTTTATCTCAGATGGTATTGCAATTGGTTTATCTGCAGGAGTGGGTTTACAAACTGTAAAACATGGAGACAATATTTGGAGTTATAAAGTAATGCCTTTTGCCAGATATTACTTCCCAGAAGGTGCAAGCTCTACTGGACGATTTTTCGGACAATTAGAAGCTGGTATTACTGGTGCAGAAAATGGAGGTGTTTCAGATACTTCATTTGGTTTCGGAGTAAATGCAGGATATGCACATTTTATTTCGAATACTGTAGCACTGGAATTTACAGGAGGATATAATTATTCAAAATCAAATCATGCCAATGCGGAAGCACAAAATGGTTTAGGAATCGCAGTAGGATTTCAAATTTATTTACCAGGCAGACGATAATTTATTAATAAAAAAAGCAGGATTTTTAAATCCTGCTTTTATTTTTTAACTAAAATCTCCTAAATGTTCCATTTCACTAGAAAATCCTAAAACACTAGTACCAAATTTCTGAATCAATTTTTGTTGAATTTCAACTAAGAAATTGTTTTTAAATTGATCTAATGTCAATTCATCTTTCACAAAGAATTGAATAGAATATGTTTTCATCCCAGGCTCCACATGAGATGTTACTTTCCCAAAACGAGCACCTAAAAAACATTTTGTATTTAAGTAATCTTGAATATTTTCTTCTTTAAACCAAGTAAGCCAATCTTCGTGCACACTATCTTCCACAACAAATGTTGTATTGTATAATATCATATTTAATTTTTTGCAAAGATACACGTCTTTTTGGACTGAATTAAAAACAAAATAATGAGTTTGAATAAATTTTTATCCTTAACTTTATCTCATTATTCATAAAAAATAAACATGAACAATACGCAACAATTTATCCAAGAAAATAAACAACGATTTCTTGATGAATTAATCGAATTACTTAAAATACCTTCAATCAGTGCTGATACAGCTTATACACAAGATGTAAATAATGCAGCTGAATTAATTGCTAAATATTTAGTAGAAGCTGGAGCAGATAATGTTGAAATTTGTGAGACTGAAGGATTTCCTGTCGTGTATGGTGATAAAATAATCGACCCTTCAAAACCTACTGTTTTAGTATATGGACACTATGATGTACAACCTGCTGATCCATTAGAATTATGGGAATCTGGTCCTTTTGAACCCGTTATTAAAAAAACTGAAATTCATCCAGACGGAGCTATTTTTGCTCGAGGTTCTGCAGATGATAAAGGTCAAATGTTTATGCATGTTAAAGCTTTTGAAGCTCTTAATAAAACAAACGAACTTCCTTGTAACGTAAAATTTATGATTGAAGGTGAAGAAGAAATTGGATCTCCTTCTTTAGTGAATTTTGTAAAAAATAATAAAGAGAAATTAAAAAATGACATCATTTTAATTTCTGATACTTCTATGATATCTAATGATCAACCATCTATATCTGTAGGATTGCGTGGATTATCATATGTAGAAGTTGAAGTAAAAGGTGCTGATCGTGATATGCACTCTGGTGTTTATGGTGGTGCAGTTCCTAATCCTTTAAATGTTTTAGCTGGTATGATTGCTAAATTAATTGATGAGGAAGGAAAAATCACAATTCCTGGATTCTATGATAATGTTATTGAATTATCTAACGAAGAAAGAAATGAAATGGCTAAAATACCTTTCAGTGAAGAAGATTATAAAAAATCTATTGGTATCTCTGATGTACAAGGTGAAAAAGGTTATAGTACTATTGAAAGAACTTCAATTCGTCCTACACTAGATGTTAACGGAATGTGGGGAGGATATATTGGTAAAGGTGCCAAAACTGTGATTCCATCTCAAGCATTTGCCAAAATATCAATGCGTTTAGTACCAGGTCAAAAGCATGAAGATATTACAGAAAAATTCATGAATTATTTTCCAACTTTAGCACCCTCTTCAGTTGTGGTAAAAGTTACTCCACATCATGGTGGTAAACCTTATATCCTACCAACTGACGATAAAGGTTACCAAGCAGCGAAAAAAGCCTTAGCTCAAACTTTTGAGAAAGAAGCTTTACCTGAGAGAGCTGGTGGATCAATTCCTATTGTTGCATTATTTGAAGAAGAATTAGGTACTAAATCAGTTTTAATGGGATTTGGTTTAAATTCTGATGTGATTCATTCACCAAATGAACATTATGGTTTATTTAATTTCTTTAAAGGAATTGAAACTATTCCATATTTCTTTAAATATTATACAGAAGGATAATTTTAATAAAAATATAAATACAAAGATGCCTTAATTTAAAGATTAAGGCATTTTTACATTTTCGTATGACAGATAATACTTTTATAATCGTTGGAGCTGGTATTGCGGGATTATGCTTAGCAAAATCTTTTGAAAAATTGGGAATCAACTATACATTGTATGAAAAAGCTGGAGAAATTAAAGGCTTAGGTGCTGGTTTTGGATTAGCTTCAAATGCAATGAAAGCTTTTGAAATATTAGGTTATGACAATGAAATTATTCCGTTAGGTCATATGCTAAACGATTTTGAAATTCAAGATTGGAAAGAAAAAACTATCCTAAAAGCTGATACAAATCGATTAAAAGAAAATTATAAAACGGATAATTTTGCTATACATCGCGCAGATTTACATCATTACTTATATCATTCTATTAATCGAAAAAATGTTGTAACAGGTAAAAAAGTAATTGATATTCAACAAAATTTTGAAGTAGTTATTCTTCATTTTGATGATGAATCATCTGCAACAGCAAATTTTGTGATTGCAGCAGATGGTATTAATTCTGTTATTCGTCAGAAATTAATTCCTAAATCATTGCCAAATTATGCAGGATATATTTGTTGGAGAGGAGTTATTGAAGATGATTCTTATATTTCTAAGAAATCCATAGAAACTTGGGGACCACAAGGTCGTTTTGGTCTAACACCGCTAAAAAATAATCAAATATATTGGTATGCTTGTAAGAATACTTCGCTAAATAGTGAATTATACAATTGGGATTTAACCTCTATTCGAAGAAATTTTTCTGAATATTCTGGATTAATCAGATCAACTTTACAGAAAACCAAACAAGAAGACTTGATTACCACACCTATCATGGATCTACCTCCTTTAGCAAATTATACATATAATCGCATTTTAATTATAGGAGATGCTGCTCATGCTACTACACCAAATATGGGTCAAGGAGCATGTATGGCTATAGAAGATGTATGTGTATTAATAGATGAATTATCTAATAATCCGGAGAATATATTCCTTTGTTTTGAACAATATAATAAGCGTCGTATAAAACGTACTCAATATATAATTCACACTTCAAGATTAGCAGGAAAAGTAGCTCAAATAGAAAATAAATTTATTACAGAAATAAGAAACTTTGCATTAAGAAAGTTACCAACTTCTATTGCTCAAAGTCCGCTAAATGATTTATTAGAACAAGATTTCATGAAAATATAGCTTAAACTATAAATTTAAAAAGAATATCATAAATAATTATATATCAACACTAAAATGTAAGTTTTTTTATTTTATCTTGATGAATTAAAAATTCTTCAATTAATGTAATATCTTTTATTTTGAAAACAATTTCATAAACATAAGATATATTTTCTTCATCGACTTCAATCGATTTACATTCATAAGAAATAATTAATTTTTCTAACTTTTCTATAATTTCATTTCTTACACTAACCTGATTTTTAGGAATTGTGAATCGAATAATTTTATATGTTTTTTTAGTAATAAATATTTTTGAAATATAATTCCCAAAAAATATTACTAAAAAACTGCATAGTAAAAATGCAAATGCTATAATAAATTCACCAAAGCCTAAAGACATTCCTATTGCAGCTGCAATCCATATAATTCCTGCTGTTGTAAGCCCACTAACAGTAACTCCATCTTTAAAGATTACTCCAGCACCAAGAAATCCTATACCGCTAACAACATACGAAGCGATTCTTGTTGCATCTTCAGAGTCACCTTCTCCCATCTTGTACGATAAGATGGTAAATAAAGTACTTCCTAGGCATATAATTGTAATAGTTTTGAAACCGGCAGCTTTATCTTTTACCTCTCTTTCTATACCTAATAAAACACCCGCAATTAGGGAGCAAGCCATTTTTATTATATCTATATTTTCCCAGTTGCTAATAAAACTTTCCCAATTCATTATTATTTCATTTAAAGTAATTTATCTCAAATAAAAGACCAAAACTGTTTGTATTAAAAAAATAACATTTTAAGCTTTTGTCCGGAATAAAGAAATAATTGTCTTAAATGATTGTTTTGTTCTTTTATATTATATAGACTTTTGCAAATATTCCCTTATATGCAAAATCAGAATAGTTTACCACTTTGGAATAAAAATTTCCTAAATGTATGTTTAAGCTCATTTTTTATATTTACCAACTTTTATTTATTAACCGCAACCTTACCTATTTATGTGAAAAATGATTTAAAAAGTAGTGCAACCGAAATTAGCTTAGTTATTTCTCTCTACATTTTAGGAACAGTACTATTAAGACCTTTCTCAGGTCTATGGGCAGATAAATTTGGAAAAAGGAAAATGTCTTTACTTTTTTTGACCTTATTTATAATTTGTAATCTTGCTTATTTCGG
The DNA here is from genome assembly GCF_015234135.1 of Faecalibacter rhinopitheci. Taxonomy (GTDB): domain Bacteria; phylum Bacteroidota; class Bacteroidia; order Flavobacteriales; family Weeksellaceae; genus Empedobacter; species Empedobacter rhinopitheci. The sequence continues at coordinate 165,128 of NZ_JADGIK010000001.1, forward strand.
AACAACTTCTATAGTTCCTTTATTGATTGTTCGTTTTATCAATGGGTTTGGGTTTGCAGTATCTACAACATCAACTTCTGCATTAGCTATGGATTGGATTCCTATAAAAAGAAAAGGCGAAGGAATTGGTTATTTTGGCTTGTTTATGAGTTTAGCCATGGTAATTGGACCTGCATTGGGTTTATATTTAACCAATAATTTTGATTATACAATTGTATTAACTGTAGCATCTTTATTTGCAATCTTATCTATGCTATTTAGCTATTTTTCTAATGAGAAAATAGATCATACACAAATACAAAGTGAGAAACCTGAAGAATATAATGGAATCTATAAATATATTGAAGCTAAATCTTTACCTGTTTCTTTTTCTGGATTTCTTTTGGCATTTGCTTACAGTTCTATGCTTTCATATATAGGATTATATTGTATAGAGTTGGGATTTCCTGAGGCTGCAATATTATTCTTTATTACTCTAGCATTATTAATAATTATACCACGACCAATAATCGGAAAATTATTAGATAAACGCGGACCAAATGCATTAATATTTCCTGGTATATTTTTATTTATTTTTGGATTAGTATTACTTTCACAAGCAAATACAGTGTCAATTGTGATTCTTTCAGCTTCTATTATTGGCTTAGGTTACGGTGCAATATTTCCGGCATATCAGACTCTTAGTATATCTGCTGCTTCACAAAAAAGAGCTGGTACTGCTTCTGCTACATTTTTCTTATTGTATGACATTGGAGTTGGTGGAGGTTCTTTTATCTTTGGTTTAACGTCTGACTCTTTAGGTTTTAGGACTACTTATGTAATTGCAGCTGGAATTACACTATTAAGTTTAATTACTTACATCTTATTAGTAAAACCATTCAGAAAGAAATTAAAATAAAAAATAACCTATTAAAATTAAATATAATAGGTTATTTATTGGTTGGTTTAATTAATACCATTATGAATTGATATTATAAATCAAATATAGAAATTATTTTATCAAACAAAAACTTTAAATCATTTATTATCAATAATTAACATACTTCAAAAATAACCTTTTATAAAAAAAAATAAATTATTATCGTATTCCGATAAATTTTAATTTATTTTACAATGAATTTTGTAAGAATAAATGGAAAATACAACAAATACAGACACAGTTTTTAAAACATATTTTGATCAAACATTGGAAAGATGTGGATGGAATGATGAAATGCAAAAAGGAATAATTTTTTTTCTTGGTGCAAGTATTATTTCGTTAAACACAGATCAAATTTTAAGTAGATTTAAAGACGAAATAAGAATACAAGAAGAGCTTCATCATTTAATACGATTATATGCAAAACCAAATGAAGCTTATGACCCATTTAATGAGATTGAAACTACTCCTATTTCATCAGCTATACTTACTTACAATCATATTGTATTGCATCAGTTGATAGGTAAAGAAAATCAGATTGAAAAATTTGTAAAACAAAATCCCGATGCAACAAGTATTGTATCTGATGCTAGTATTTTAGAAGATTGGACAAAAGAATTTGTAAACGCTAAATATACTCTTAGTGCTACACATAAACTAAATAAAATGTTCTTTGAATACATTGGTCAATATCTAAAAGCATTACAACTAGATAATACACAATGTTATGTAGCAGGTATTAATTTCTACCAAAAATATCAAACTATAGATTTTGAAGGAACTAATTTTTTAAATCTAACGATTATAGATAGCTTATCTCCTATCTTTAAGACTTTAATGCATTATCCTATTCTATATACATATCATCCTCAAGAACTGAACTCTAATCATTTATTTAGTTCAATTTTACAGTTTTTCTATATGAATGCAAATACGGATATAGCTAAATACATTCATAACTATCATCACAACTTATTTTATAAACCAAATACACGAAATCTAAGAAAAGAATGGAATTTTGAGAAGGAAAAACGAGGTATAATCCTTTCTCAAATTGTACATAACGCGATAAACATACGTAAAACTGTAATTGGTAATTATAGATCTCATTTTCTACAATCTGATAATTATATCATGAATGAACTAAAGGATCAAGCTATCACACGTGATGAATTTAAAGCTGGGATTACACATTTAATTGAAAATTTCTATGAAATGAAGATTGAAGATGTAATTGAAAATTATACACATGCAGAATTTTTGCAAACATGTGCTATTTTATATTACGAAACAGCTGCGCATGCAATGTTAGTAAAGGAATTTAAATCAAACTAATTATATATTACTAAGCCTTAGAAATAAGGCTTTTTTATTCTTGCTAAATGAACAAATTTTTTGGTATATTATTTCAAGTGTTATTTCTTAGTCCATTTGTCTTATTTATCCTTTTTTCAAGTTTAGATCATTTAACCTCGCTTCGTAAATTAGTATTTTTAGCTCTTATTACTATACTTCTTTTTTTTGGAATTGCACAACCAAAATTTTATAAGATAAGACCCGAAAAAGATGACTCTCTTACAATCATTATAGTAATGATTGGAGCAATATTAACCTACAGTTTACAAAATTATGTTAATCTAAATCCGATTTTATCAGCAGGATTAATAGGAACATTAGCTACACTTATTGATAAAAGAATTCAATTAAAATTATCCATTTCTTTGCCTATTTATTGTGGTGCTTTTGTAGGAATGACTAACCCAAATATTCACTTTCCATTTTGGATAATTGGGCTCAATGGTTTAATTGCAGGAATACTATTTTACTACAGTAAAAGTTTTTATGGCGGAATTGGAGGTAAATTAGGAACTATAGCATTTGCATCTGTATTAGCAGGATTGTTTATATTTAAATGGTTTACAAATGATCTTTATTTTTAAGGTACTAGTTTGTTATGTAACTTATTGGTTAACATATCGACTAAATCATCAATACCAATTAGGCGCAGTTAAAGCATCAGCATATTTAGCTCTTATCATAGGAAGTATTTATCAATTACTAATTGCCTTAAATTTTGAAATTGAAAAATTTAGAGATTATTTTTTAATTATGATGGGTGCAACATTCATGGGAATGATAGCAAATGTTCATCGACATCAATCAATTGATTTTATTATATCATCTATCATATTTTGTACACTTTACCACAATAGTTCTGTATATTTTAATGGACTTGGAGGACTTCTAGGTACAATAGCTTGCATTAGCATTTTATGCGTATTTGGAATAGAAAGAATCATTAAATTAATTAAATAATTGAATTTGATATTATACTTAATCGACATCTATTTATACAAAATAAAAAAGCATCTCTGAATAGAGATGCTTTTTTATTTAATAAAGAATTGAAATTTATTTCCATCCTCCACCTACAGAACGGTATAATTCTACGACAGAATTAAGTTTTGTAAGTCTTGCATTAATGGCATTTAATTCAGCATTTAATGCTGCTTCACGAGCAGTAATAACTTCTAAATAATTGGCCATACCATATGCTAATAATTCTTCTGAATATTCAATAGATTGATTATACAATTCAGCTTCTTTGTCTTTCAAAGGAATTTTTTGATCGGCTGCTTCATATCGAGCTAATGCATCTGAGACTTCCTTACTTGCTGTAAGTATAGTTTGTTTATATGCTAACAAAGCCTTTTCTTCATTTGCTAAAGCAACTTCTTTTGCTGTTTTGATTTGACGTTTTTGCAAAATTGGTTGAGCCAATCGAGCAACTACATTCGCAAATAATGATTGTGCATCAAATAATTTATCAATATCAATACCTTGTAATCCACCAGTAGCCGTTAAAGATAAAGATGGATAGAAATTAGCATTCGCAATATTCACATTCTCAAAAGCATTAACCAAAGCAAATTCAGCAGCTTTGACGTCCGGACGATTTTCTAAAATCTGTGCAGGTAATCCAACACCTAAAGACGAATAGATTTGTTGATTTTCGATCGTTCCACGCTCAATTACTTGAGGAGTTTCACCTAATAAAACGCTTAAAACATTTTCGTTAAGCTTAATATTAGCATCTACATCAACTAATAATGCTTTCGCATTAAATAATTGCGCTTCTGTTTGGTTAACGGCAACTTGCGTTACATTTCCTGCTTCTTTTAATGCTTTAATTGTTTCTAAACTTTGCTCACGGAAACCAATTGTTTTCACAATCGCTTTCTTCTGTTCGTCTAAAGCAATTAATTGATAGTAAGTATTTGCAATGGTAGATACAATATTCGTTTGCACTGCTTTGTGCGCTTCTACCGTTTGTAAATAATTGGCAGTTGCTCCTCTATAATTACTCCTAATTTTTCCCCAAATATCTGCTTCCCAAGAAAAATTCCCTGTCACATCATATTGAGATAAAGATTGAGAACCTGTAATACGACCAAATTGCGTATTCGCTGAAGTCTTTGTGTAAGTATATCCAGGTCCAACCGATAAAGTTGGTAAATAACCTGCTTTACCTTGTTTCACATAAGCTTCTGTGACAGCAATATTTTGTAAAGCTGTACGAATATCTAAGTTATTCTGTAAACCTTTTGTAATGTAAGCTTTTAACGTTGGGTCAGAGAAAAACTCTTGCCAAGAAACATCGGCGATCGTTTGATCTTGTGAAGCGACAATATCAGTTCTAAATTGGGCTTCTTTTTGTACGTCACCTGGACGTGTATAGTCTTTCGCTACAAAACACGATTGAATAGAAAACAATCCAAAGGCAATTAACGAAACTTTTAAAATTCTAAACTTTTTCATTAGTGTGCTGATTTTGTTTCTTCTGCTTTAACAAATTTAACTGGTTTGATTTTCTCTTGAATTGATTGGAAAATAACGAATAATACAGGAATTACAAAAACTCCTAATACTGTACCAATTAATAATCCAAATGCTGCACCTGTACCCACTGAACGGTTACCAACAGATGATACTCCTGAAGCAAATACTAATGGTAATAATCCAACGATAAAGGCTAATGATGTCATTAAAATTGGACGTAAACGCGCCTTCGCTCCATCAATTGCTGAAGCTATGATAGACATTCCCGCAACACGTCTTTGTAAAGCGAACTCTACAATAAGAATGGCATTTTTTGCCAATAAACCAACCAACATTACTAATGCGATTTGGAAGTAAATATTATTTTCTAATCCTGCTAACCATTGCGCTAAGTAAGCTCCCATAATACCGCATGGTACTGAGAATAATACCGCAAATGGTAAGATATAAGATTCATACTGACCAGATAGGATAAAGTACACGAATAAGATACATAATGCGAAAATAATTACTGTTTGTGAACCGGACTTGATCTCTTCACGAGTTAAACCGGCAAAATCTACTCCATAATTTGCAGATAACGTTTGTTCAGAAACTTCATTAATAGCACTAATAGCATCTCCAGTAGAAAAACCTGGATTTACACCACCAGTAACGTTAGCAGAAGTAAATAAGTTAAAACGGTTTACAGAGTTAGGTCCATAAACTCTATTTAATGTAATAAACTGAGAAATTGGAGACATTTGTCCATCGGCAGTTTTTACAAACATTTTGTTAAGAGATGATTCATTGATACGATCATTAGGATCAGCTTGTACATACACACGGTATTGCTTACCAAAACGTGTAAAATCCGCTGCATATAATCCACCAATATATCCTTGTAATGTTGAGAATATAGAACTTACTGATACTCCTGATTGTTTTGCACGTTCAATATTTACATCAATTTCGTATTGAGGGAAACTTGTATTTAATGAAGTTTGTGCATACATTACCTCTGGACGTTGCATTAAAGCTCCTAAATATTCCTTTGCAACTTTATCAAAAGAGTTAATATCACCACCCGATTTATCTAATAATTTTAATTCAAAACCAGAAGACATACCAAATCCTGGGATAGACGGTGGTTGGAAGAAAATCATTTGAGCATCAGTGAATTGAGAAGCTAAACCAAATAATTTCCCTGTAATTGTTTCGATAGCAGTATCTGCAGATGTACGTTCCTCGAAAGATTTTAATTTTACTAAAATCATCCCGTAATTAGAACCAGCACCAGAAATAATCGAGTTACCAGAAATTACAGTAACACCGTCAATTCCTGGGATTTGTGAAGCTTGTGCTTCAAATTGTTTTTGAACTTGATATACACGGTCCATCGAAGCACCTGCTGGTAATTCAACATTCCCAATAATAAAACCTTGATCCTCTGTTGGTACAAAACCTGAAGGCATCATTTTACTGATTCCCATAATACCACCAACACTCGCTAATAAAATAATAAATGTAACCCATTTATGTTTCATTAAAAATTTAAATGAACGACCATATTTTTCAGTCATACGGTTGAACATTGTATTGAATCCGTCAAAGAATCGTTGGATATAATTACGTTTTTTCCCTTCGTGCGCTTCGTGTCCTTTTAAGAATAAAGCACATAATGCAGGAGATAACGTCAAGGCATTTACAGCAGAAATTAAAATCGCTACAATTAAGGTAATACCAAATTGTTTATAAAACACACCAGTAGGACCAGTGATAAATGTTACAGGGACAAATACCGCACACATTACTAAAGTAATAGAAACAATTGCACCAGAAATTTCATCCATTGCATTTTTAGTTGCATCCATTGGAGATTCGTGTGTTGTTTCCATACGCGCATGTACTGCCTCTACCACAACAATCGCATCATCCACAACAATACCAATTGCTAACACTAAAGCAAATAACGTTAGTAAGTTTAAAGTAAAACCTGCTAAATTCAAGAAAAAGAATGTTCCAATAATAGAAACTGGTACTGCAATTAAAGGAACTAAAGTAGATCGCCAATCTTGTAAGAAAATATATACAACAATAAAAACTAAGATAAACGCTTCAATCATCGTATGAACTACTTTAGAAATAGATGCATCTAAGAATTTATTCGTATCCATCATTACTGTATAAGAAATACCTTCTGGAAATGATTTTGATGCTTTTTCTAAAGTTTCGTATAATGCCTTATTAATTTCTTGTGCGTTAGATCCTGGAGTTTGGTAAACTGCAAAAGCCTGCGCTGGATTACCTCTCATTTCTGATCTTCCTGAATAAGATTGTGCACCAAAAGTAACATCAGCAATGTCTTTCAATCTTAACACTTGTCCTCCAGGTAAAGATTTAATCACAATGTTTTCATATTGTGATTCAGTCTTATAACGTCCTGAATAAGTAATTGTATACTGAAAAGATTGTCCTGAATTTTCACCTAATGCCCCTGCAGCAGCCTCTAAAGATTCTTGTGACAAAGCTGATTGAACATCAGAAGGCACTAAACCATAACTTGCCATACGTTCCGGTTTTAACCATATACGCATTGCATATGTTTGAGCTCCAAATACAGTAGCATCCCCTACACCATTTACACGTTTTAACTCAGGGATAATATTAATGTTTAAATAATTCTGTAAATATGTCCCATCATATTTTGGGTTTGAAGAACCAAAAGATACAAACATTAATGCCGAAGTTTGTTGCTTTTGTGTAACAACTCCAGAACGAGTTACCTCAGAAGGTAATAAAGGTGTAGCACGAGCCACACGATTTTGCACATTTACCTGTGCCACATCGCCATCTACACCAGGTTTAAATACAACATCAATAGAAGCAGAACCATTATTAGAAGCAGTAGATTGGATATAATCCATTCCCTCTACACCATTAACTTGTTCTTCAATTGGAATAATTACGGATTCCATCACCGTCTTAGCATTTGCTCCTGGATAAGAAGCAGAAATTTTAACTGTAGACGGAGCGATATCCGGATATTGAGTAACGGGAAGTGTAACCAATCCCAAAATACCCAATACAAATATCATAATAGAAATAACCGTTGATAAAACGGGTCTTTCAATAAATGTTTTTAACATATTTCTAAGTTTAGAAAATTGGTTTAGTAGATTCTACGATTTTTTCAAAATTAGCTGGTTTTGGTGCAATTAGAGTTTTATCACGTAATTTACCAACACCTTGAGCTACAACTTTATCACCTTTCTTAATACCTTCCGTGATAATAGCCATGTTTTCTGCTCGTGCTTTTACTGAAATTGGAGTTGCAATAGCAGAATCATTTCTCACTTTATAAACATAAACCATTCCTTGCTGTTCAAATGTGGCTGCTTCAGGAACTACAATTGCATCTACAAATGTTTTAGGAATTCTAATTTTTCCAGAGTTTCCGTTTGCTAATACTTTTGCAGCATTATTAAATTGAACACGGAATTGAATTGAACCTGTTACTGGATCGATTTGTCCAGTTACTGTCTGTATTTTTCCTTTTTCAGGATAAACTTCACCATTCGCCAAAATTAATTCTACTGGAGGTATATTATTTAACTTTTCTTTTAAAGTAGCTCCTTCAGATTTAGAAATAAAGTTTAAATACTCCTTTTCATTCATTGAAAAATAAGCATATACTCTATCTGTATTAGATACGATAGACATTGGCGTTGGATCGGTAGGACCAACTAATGTACCTTGTCTAAAGTTAATTGCTCCTAAAACTCCTGATATTGGACTACGAACAACAGAATAATCTACATTAGCCTGAGCACCATTATAGTTAGCTTGTGCTTGAGATTGTCCTGCTTGCGCTTGTGCCTGAGCCGCTTGCGCCTGAGCTTGAGCTGCTTTAGCTTGCGCTAATTTAGCCTTTGCAGTTTCCAATTGTACATTAGAAATAATATTCTTTTCTACCAATGGGATTAATTTGTTAACCTCAACTTGGGCAGCTTGTACATTAGCCTTAGCCGCATTCACATTAGCTATAGCTGCGCTTACGTTTGCTGAAGCTGCACTTATTCCTGATTTTGCAGCATCTGCATTCTGAGATAATACGTTTGTTTCTAATTTAAATAAAGGTTGACCTGCTTTCACAAACTGACCTTCATCAACATATACCTCAGTAATATAACCTTGTATTTTGGCTCTAATTTCATTGTTTACTACACCTTCTATATTTGTAGTATACTCATCATAACTCGTTACAACTTTTGTTGGTACATCTACCACGTCATAAGACGCAGGACCTTGTGCTTGTGCAGCATCTTGACCGTCTTTTTTACCACAAGAACTTAGTGCAACTGTTAGTGCACCAACTAACATAACGTTAATATTCTTCATATTACTTATTTTCTAGTTGAATTGATTTTATCTTAATAATTGTTTCCTTTAATAATTTTTCAGAATTTTCTAAATATTCTGTATATACATCTAAGATGCCTTCATCTTTTAATAAATTCACTAATTGATTTTTTAATTTATAGTCGCTGATTCTCTTCGTAAAAGACAGATCTCGTGTAACTATATCATGTAAAAACTCTAATTTATCGGGTAAATAATTTAAGTTTAATCTAAAATATCTCTTTCGTGAATCTATTTTATGGTAATATTCTATCTGATTAAGCGATAAAAGCCAATTTATTGAAGTGGATAAAGAGCTCTTACTTACTTTGAAAATTTCTAAAAAATCTTCAAACGTAAAACCTTCATTATTAGAGTACAAAACCATATATGCCTGAATTTTTGAGGCTAATGGAGGGAAATTATATGTTTTCTCCAAATGAGTTGTGTAATTTTCAAACAACACAGAATTGCTTTGGCACAGGTTTTTACTCATATTTTTTAATTTTGGCAAATATAACAATTTAGTTCGTTTACTACCGAACTAATTAAACTTAATGATATATTTAAAACTTATTATTTAATAAGAAAATCTAATAATAGACTAACGATTAAATTATCTAAATTGAGTTTTATCAAAACAAAGACCATAAATAATTGATATTCATAATGTTTTAGTTAATAAAATAAAAAAAACCATTCTCGTAAAGAATGGTTTTTTATAATTATAATTAAATTCTAATTAAATATCGTCAAAATCAATTGATAAAACATTTGTTTTCGGACGGGAAATACAAGCCAATGTCATTCCATCTTTATAATCAGAATCTGTAAGTACAAAGTTATCTCCAATGTTTACTTCTCCTTCCGTCACCTTACACATACAAGACGAACAAACACCACCTTTGCAAGAATAAGGAGCATCAATATTATGCTCTAACATTGCATCAATTAAGTTTTTTTCACGATTCCAGATAAATTCATTTTCCTCCCCGTCTAAAGTTACTTTTACGCTTACTTCTTTAACCTCATCTTCATGTTTTTCAAAAACTTGATCTTGTTTAATGGATGGATTGAATAACTCGAAATGAATGTGTTTTTCTACAATACCAGCAGTATGTATTTTATTTGCTAATGTGATGATCATTTCTTCTGGTCCACAAATCATTGCTTCATCAACTTCATTAATATCTAGAATTTGATTAAGAATTAAATCAAATTTCTTTTCATCGATACGTCCGTTATAAATGAAGTTTTCTTGATTTTGTGCAGTGTAGAAGTTATAAATATTTATATTTTTAGGATACTTTGCTTTAAGTTCAGCTAATTTTTCCTTAAACATTACAGAATTTTCTGTTTTATTTACATAAAATATATTAAAATTGACCCATTCTTCTGTTTGTAGTGTAAATTCAGCAACACTTAGGATTGGTGTTATTCCTGACCCAGCTGTAAAAGCAATTAATGTTCTCTTTTCATTAGGCTTTGATGGTATTCCAAAACGACCGTGTGGAGTAGAAACTTTTAATTCATTTCCTTCTTTTAGATCAAAAACTAATTTAGTTGAGATTTTCCCATTCGGCATTGCCTTTACACCAATACTCCACTCCTTATTAAGAGGTGAGGTACATAAAGAATAATCTCGGCGCTCTCCATCTATATCTAAAGTAATATATTGACCTGGTGCGTATGAAAAATCTCCGTGTAAATGTTCCGGAATATCAAATGTAATTTGAACAGAATCGGTCGTTAGACGTAGAATAGATTTTATTTTTAATACATGAAATTTCATTACTGCATTTTATTTTTATTAAAGTAAAGGTATATTGATGATATAAATTTTACTTCTAATTAATAACTTGGTTAAATTTGTACAAAAGTAATATTTTATCCCTTAATAATAAATGATAAGTATGGAAATAGCAATTATAGCGCATGATGGAAAAAAACCAGAAATGGTTAGTTTTCTTATGAAACATCGTGTAGCTTTAAACAACAATAATATAAATTTAATTGCCACAGGAACTACGGGAAAGTTTGTAGAACAAGCTGGACTAAAGGTAATGAAATGTTTATCTGGCCCTCTTGGAGGAGATGCACAGATTGCAGCAAGAGTCGTTGAAGGTAAGACAAATATGGTTTTCTTTTTTCGTGACCCAATGGGTAAACATCCTCATGAACCTGATGTAAATATGCTTTTAAGATTATGTGATGTTCACAATATTCCTTTAGCAACAAATCCAGCAACTGCAGAAATGTTATTAGATCATTTAAAATAAAAAAAGGCAACTTACTAAGTTGCCTCTGTAATTTTTAATGAAAAAGAATTATTTGATGATGCTAAGCCACCTCATCTAGCTTTTCTTTATTTAATAATTCTAACTCGGCTAACGTTTCTAATTTAGCTTCAGAATTTCCTATTAATTTAATTAAAAACACTGTTACAACTGCGGAAACTAAGTTTATTCCGAATCCTATCATATCTAATAAATGATATTGTATCATTTCGGTTGTTGTTTCAAAATCAGTTTTATAAGTGATTCTTGAATATATATTTGTTACCCAATATAATATAAACCATGCCAAAATAATAGCATAACTATTCAGATTTTGTTTATGATTGGGATCTAATTCTTCCACCAACGAATCATATTTATACTCCATTTCTTTTGCGATTTTTAATGGTTTTGAGAGGTTAACAAGTGGAATAACAAATCCCCAGAAAGCCATGTATACTTTATTTTCGATGTAAACTCCCATTCGGTCTAAGTTTGCGTAGGCACGTTTAAACCAAAGCACAAAAAAAACAATTGTAGAAATATAAACTCCTACTTGCAGTAAATTAATAATAATATAAATTAATTCTAAAGTTTCTAAATTATCTATTAAACCCTCATCAAATCGGACTAACTTAAAATAATAATATGCCGCAACAAGCAAATTTATTATTAGCATACCTATTAAAGCATAAAAACTGTATAAGACGTTTCTTTTTCTATCGCCGTTAGAAATTAATTTAGAGTAATCTTTCTCTTCTAGTATCATTTTTATAGTATATTGAGTTTTAGTATTGAGTTTAGTTTGTAGTTGAATCATCGGAATTTATAAGTTCCGAACTCTCTTCTTCCTCTTCTAAGTTGTTTTTATTTTCAACTTCCTCCATTTTTTTATTTTCGATTTCAGGATCTCCTAGTAAATATCCAAAAGCTTCTAATTGTGGAATAGAATCAAAAATTACCTTTAATAAAGCTGCAAGTGGTAAAGCCAGAATAAATCCTGCAAATCCAAATAACATTCCACCAAGGATAATCGCTAACATGGATACCATTGGATTTAAAGATACTTTACTTCCTACAATATTTGGTGTAATAAAATTACCTTCTAAAAATTGTACTACTTGAAACCATCCTACAACGCCTAATGCATAATAAGGAGAATCCATTGTTGCTAAAGCAAAAATTGCAGGAAATATAGATCCTATAGCTATTCCTACGTATGGTAAAATCATTAATAGTGATGCCAAAACTCCAAAAAACCAAGCATGATCTATTCCAAGAATATATAAACCGATTGTATTTAAAATAGCTACAATAAACATAACCGTTAATTGGCCTACCATATAGTTTTGCAATGCTTCATACATTTTATTTAACGTGTCTTCTACCTTTTCCCGAGGTGTAGATTTAAACACTTTCAAAAAAAATGATTTAAAAAAATCACGGTAATACAGAAAGAAAAAAGCAAATATTGGAATTAATATAAAAGACGTAAGTACACTTCCAAAAGATTGGAAAAATGTCATTGCATATTTACTTATTGTTGAAAATGCCTCTTTAAGTTCAACCAGAGCATTATCAAGTAACTCAGATTGTGAAATATTGAATGTTTTCGTAACCCAGTTTAAAGATTCTTTGTATAAAACCTCTAGCTTTGTTACAATCATTGCAGCGTCCTTTGCAATTTCTACTACTTGTAATACAATAACGTAACTTAAGCCAGAAAAAAAAGCAGAAGCTAATATTAAACTAATAATAGTGGAAAATGTTCTATTAAATCCTATACGTTCTAAAATTTTAGCTAACGGAAAAACCATTACTGCTACAATAACAGAAAAAAGTATAGGAACTACTACGGTCTGAGTAATGTATAAAATAAATACAATCAAAATAATTGCTAACAAACTTGTTGCTAGATTTAAAGAAAGCTTATTGAGTTGAATATTCTTATTCATAAAGCATTTATATATTATTGAATTTACAAATATACATTTAGTAAACACCAAATTGTAAATTATTTTAAATAATAAAAGCACTTATTAAAATAAGTGCTTTTGTAATCTATTGTAAAAAGTTAGAATTTATGATTTAGGCATAACTTTATAAGTTGGATCTTCTTCTATATTAACTTCTATAACTCCATTTGCTTTGTTTAATAAAAGTATAGAATCAGTACTTAGATGACGTAAAATGACTTTCTTATTTCTTATTGCATACTTTGAAGTAATTAAATCCAAAGCTTCTATAGCACTCATGTCAACAATACGACTTTCTTTCATATCAATTACTATTTCATTTGGATCATCAATTACATCAAATTTTTCGTAAAAACCTGCAACAGAACCAAAAAATAATGGTCCATAAATTTCATAAATTTTTCGTCCACTTTCATCTACAGATTTACGCGCTCTAATTCGTTTAGCATTGTCCCAAGCATAGATTAAAGCGCACAAAATAACGCCCACAAAAACAGCTAAAGCCAAATTATGTACAACTACGGTAATACCAGCAACAACTACAACAACTAATATGTCTGAAACGGGCATTTTTGTAATGAGTTTGAAGAATCCCCATTTAAAGGTAGAAATTGCAACCATCATCATCACTCCTACTAAAGCTGCCATCGGAATTTTTTCAATTACTGGCGCTCCAATTAAAATAATAATTAAAATCGTAATTGCTCCAATTGCAGGTGCAATACGTGTACGAGATCCTGCTTCTAAATTAACAAATGTTTGCGCTATCATAGCACAACCTCCCATTCCACCAAAGAACCCGTTAGCTATATTTGCCGTTCCTTGAGCAATTGCTTCTTTATTAGATTGACCTTTAGAATTGGTGATTTCGTCTACCAAAGTTAACGTTAATAATGTTTCTATTAAACCTACCGACCCCATAATAATAGCATAGGGTAGAATAATTTCTAAGGTTTCCCACGTAAAAGGAATCATCGGAATATGAAATGAAGGTAAATCACCTTTAATAGCTGCAATATCACCAACCGTTTTAGTATCAATATTAAAACCCAATACAATTCCAAAAACTACCATAATTGCAACCAATGAAGCAGGAATTAATTTAGTGATTTTAGGGAAGAAGTAAACGATGAGTATAGTAAGTAATGTTAAACCTACCAATGTATATAATGGTGTTCCATTTAACCATGAGGTTATTCCATTATCTACTATTTTAAATTGTTCTATTTGGGACATAAAAATTACAATTGCCAATCCATTTAGAAATCCATACATCACTGGCTGAGGAATAAGTCGAACGAATTTACCAAGTTTTAAAACTCCAACTAAAATTTGAAATATCCCTGCTAACGCTACTGCCGCAAAAACATATTCTACACCATGCGAAACATTTAGTGCAATTAATGTAATAACTGTTGCACCAGCACCACCTGAAACCATTCCGGGACGTCCACCAAAAATAGCAGTTACAATCCCCATTATAAAAGCAGCATATAATCCTACCAAAGGACCCAATCCCGCTAATATAGAGAATGATAAAGATTCTGGAATCATCGTCATCGCTACCGTTAAACCTGCTAATATTTCATTTTTATAATTGATGGGTTGATCAATTTTAAAGTGATTTTTTATTGCTTCTATCATAATTGTAATAAGTTGGCCAAAAATACAATCAATTCAAGCTTAATCGAAGAATTTTATCAATAAATATATTTTAAAATGCTAGTATAAGTACAAAAGAAAACTAAATTAAATTTTGGGTAATATCAGCAATGTTTATACCTTTATCTTTATAAATTCATACTGTAATGACACATTTAGAAAAGCTTCAAGCGATTCGTTCTTTAATGAAAGAGCAAAACATTGACGCCTACATCATACCTTCATCTGATCCTCATATTAGCGAATATTTACCCGATCATTATAAATGCATCGAATGGACTTCAGGATTCACAGGTTCAGCCGGTACATTAATGATTACGCAAGAATTCGCAGGTTTATGGACAGATTCTCGTTACTTTGTACAAGCAAAAGAGCAGTTAGAAGGAAGTGGTTTTGAATTAGTGAAATTAAAAGTTCAACACGCGCCTGAATATGTTCAATGGGTAAGCGAACATTTACCTACGGGTGCTAAAGTGGCTTTTGATGGAAATTTAGCTTCTTTATTAGTGGCCAATACGATCAAAAATACATTAGCACCTTTAGGATATTCTATTGATGGACACGCTGATTTATTAGGACCAAATTGGGAAAATCGCCCAACTTTACCGGTCAATCCAGCTTATACATTACCTGTTTCTACAACGGGTCAATCAACTGTAGATAAGATTGCAGCCATCAAAGCCCAATTAAAATCAAAACGTGCGGATGCACATTTAATCTCGTCTTTAGACGATTTAGCGTGGGCATTGAACGTTCGTGGAACAGATGTTCCTTGTAATCCTGTCGTTTTAGGTTTTGCATTTATCAGCGAGAACGAAACAAACTTATACATTACAGCAGGAAAATTATCAGAAGAAGCAGTTGCTGAATTCAATTCTTACGGTGTAACGATCAAACCTTACGAAGAAGTTTACGATAAATTAAAATCCTTAGAAAAAGGAACATCAATTTTAGTCGACCCAAAACGTACATGTTTTGCTGTTTATGATTCTATCCCAGAAGGTGTTCAAATCATCGAAGACATGAATCCTTCGACGATGTTAAAAGCCATTAAAAACGAGGTTGAGGTTTCCCATACACGCAATGCAATGATAAATGATGGTGTTGCTTTAACTAAATTTTTTAAATGGGTTGAAGAAAATGTAGCTTCTGGTGAATTGTCTGAAATCTCTATTGCAGATTATTTAGCAGGATTACGTTCAGAGCAACCAGGTTTCAAAGATATCTCATTCGGAACAATTGCAGGTTATAAGGCCCACGGAGCATTACCTCATTACTCTGCTACACTCGAAAGTAACTCGTTATTAGAACAAAACGGATTATTATTAGTGGATTCAGGTGGCCAATACGAAAATGGAACAACAGATATTACACGTGTTATTTCATTAGGAAATATTACACAAGCAGAGAAAGAAGATTATACATTAGTATTAAAGGGAACGATTGAAGGCTCAATGGCAATTTTTCCAAAGGGAACGCGTGGTTACCAAATTGATGCTATTACACGTAGACCAATGTGGCAAACATTACGTAACTATGGTCACGGAACAGGTCACGGAGTTGGATTTTTCTTAAACGTACATGAAGGTCCTCACGTATTTAACGGAACCGCTACTGATATTGCAATTGAACCGGGAATGATTACATCAATTGAACCGGGGTTGTACAAAGAAGGTGAATATGGGATTCGTATAGAAAACTTAGTATTATCAAAAGAATTAAAATCTTCTCAATATGGAGATTTTATGGATTTTGAAACATTAACAATATGTTACATTGCAACAGATTTAGTGGAAAAATCTGTACTAGACAAAGTGCACATTGATTGGTTAAATCAGTACAATGAATGTGTTTATAATCAATTAGAAAGTAAATTGACTATTGAAGAAAAAAATTGGTTAAGAGAAAAAACTAAAGCAATATAATTTTAAATTAAATAAAAAAGGAAGTCTTAGACTTCCTTTTTTATTTATAACTCTAAACTTCCTTCTACTCCTCCATCTTCAATTTTACTACCTGTTGCTGCAGCAAATAGCATTTTTGACATCGCTACTAATTTATTTTCTTTGGTTTCATAATAATACCCATCATTTGGAGTCACTTTAATAACACTAACATTAGGATCATCTTTTCCATCAAACCAGGCATTCGCAAAATTACTCCAATATTTATCAATCAATACTTTATCTTGTGATACAGAAGCTTTTCCTTTAATAAATACATATTCGTATTTTGAGTTGTTCATAAAATAAAGCTCAACATCAGGATCTTGTAAAATATCTTTATTTTTCTCACTAGTCACATCACTTAAGAACCAAAGATTACCATTATCATCCACTTCTTGTAAAGCCATTGGGCGACTATTGGTATTGGTTTTTAAATTAGTACTAAAAAAGCAAGTTCCTGCATTTTCTGCTATAGTTTTAATTTTTTCTATTGCTGTATTGCCAGCTAAATTTTCGGTTGGTGAAATACTTTTTCCCATAATAGATTTGTTGGTTATATTAATGCTTAAACAACAACTATACCTCATTAATTTTTCAGTCACTTAAATTATTGTTAAAATAAGGTTGAGCTATGTTTATTAATAAGGTTGAATTATCAAATTCATTTTTATTAAAAAAACTTATCATCCCAATTAGATTAATTATAAATTAAAATTGGAATAAAATAATCTTAAAGCATTGATTATCTTTATAAATATCACTCAATTAACACATAAGCATGAGAAACAAATCTAAAGTAAGTAGACGGTTTTTTCTAAAGACTTCCAGTTTAATAACAGTTTTTTCATTACTGCCATCAACTGTTAAAGCATTATATGAAGAAGCAAAACAATTTATTATTCCGAAGAAAAAAATTAACTCGATTATATTAAATATTAATAATAAAAATTATTCAATTCCTACCGATACTCGATCTACTCTTTTGGATGTTTTACGTGAACAGCTCCATTTCACCGGCACAAAAAAAGGATGCGATCATGGACAATGTGGAGCTTGTACCGTTCATATCGATGGTAAAACAGCCTTGAGTTGTTTGACTTTAGCAAGTATGGTAAAGGATAAAAAAATCACTACCATCGAAGGAATTGCCACTGGTGAAGAATTGCATCCGATGCAAGAAGCTTTTATTTCGTACGATGGTTTCCAATGCGGATATTGTACGCCTGGACAGATTATGTCGGCGATTGCGTGTGTAAACGAAGGAAAAACCAAATCTGAAAATCAAATCAAAGAATTTATGAGTGGTAATTTATGCCGTTGTGGTGCTTACAATGGAATTGTTGAATCGATCCAAAAAGTTGCAAAAGTATGAGACCCTTTCAAATTGAACAACCGAAAACAATTGCAGAAGCCTTGCGTTTAAAAAATTCAAGCGCTCAATTTATTGCAGGTGGAACCAATCAATTGGATTTGATGAAAAAACACATTGCACCACCTGAAACTTTGATTGATTTGCAACACGCTTTATCGAATGTTATTAAAGAAGAAAAAAAGCATATTGTAATTGGCGCAAATGTTAAGAATGCGACTTTAGGAGAAAATCCACTTATTCTACAGCATATTCCTCTGGTTGCAGAAGCTGTATTAACGGGAGCTTCGCAACAGATTCGAAATATGGCCTCTACAGCAGGTAATTTAATGCAACGCACACGCTGTGTTTATTTTTATGACCCGACAACACCTTGCAACAAAAGAGAACCACAGTCGGGGTGCAGTGCTTTGAATGGCGAAAATCGAATGAGCGCAATTATCGGTTATAATCCGCATTGTGTAGCTACTCATCCTTCCGATCTTTGTATTGCTTTAGTTGCTTTAGATGCAAAAGTGTACGCTACTTCAATTACAAAACAAAAAATTGAAATTCCATTTAAAGATTTTCATAAACTTCCTGAAAATACACCGTGGTTAGATCATAATTTACCAAACGATGCCATTGTTACCCATTTAGAAATTCCAAAAGATAACCTTCATCAATATTATGCTTATATCAAATTACGTGACAGAACTTCTTATGCTTTTGCATTGGTTTCGGTTGCTGCAGCGTTTCAATTAAATGGTGATCAGATGAAGAATGTTCGCTTAGCTTCTGGTGGTGTTGCCCATAAACCTTGGCGTTGGTTTGAAGCTGAAAAATTCTTAAATGGAAAAACTCCAACTCGAGAAAACTTTAAACAAGCAGCCTTACTCATCACGAAAGATATTCAACCATTAAGTGGAAACGCTTATAAAATTGACTTGTTAAAAGGCGCTGTCCTTGTGGCATTAGAAAATGCGTTAAATCCAAACTCAAAACAAAACTAACTATGGCTTTTTTTGATGAAACAAATATTGAAAGATTTTCAAATGAAGGTCGTGTAGAAGGCATTGCGAAAGTAACAGGAAAAGGAAAATATGCAGCAGAATATGATTTACCCCAGATGTGTTATGCAGTCTTAGTGGACAGTAAAATTCCAGCAGGTAAAATTTCATCCATTCAAACAGAAATTGCTCAACAAGTGGATGGCGTTTTAGAAATCATTAACTATTTCAATAAACAAACAGTCCCTGGACTGGCTACTCCAGAAAAGATAAAAGAATCTAAATTTGGATTACCTATTTTTCATACTGATACCATCTATTTTAAAGGACAACCAGTAGCAATGGTAATTGCTACGACGCTAGAAGATGCTACCTATGCTGCTTCATTAGTAGAGGTAAAATACCAAGCATCTGAATATGAAGTGGATTTTCACAAAAAACATCCTACTGTTCCCTTGCAAGCTGCAGGAAAAGAAAATGGAAATATTGAAAATTGGAACCCTACAACTAAATTTATAGAACAAGAATATACGATTGAAATGGAAGTGCATCATCCTATGGAAATGCACGCCACTATAGCCCATTGGAAGGGGAACGATCGATTACGTCTTTTTGATAAAAATCAAGGCGTATTAACGGTTCAAAAAACCATTTCTGCATTATATGATCTTCCACCCAAAAATGTAGAAGTAATCAGTGAATTTGTTGGAGGTGGATTTGGTTCTGGCTTAAAAGTTTGGCCACATGTTTTAGCGGCGACAATGGCTGCAAAACACGTTAAACGACCTGTAAAATTAATGCTGACACGGCCACAGATGTTTTACTCTGTTGGGTATCGACCATCTTCTTGGCAAAAAATCAAAATTGGAGTTGATCAAAATTTAAAATTTACCGGATTAATTCATCAAGCCAAGAACAATTGCGCGATATATGATCCATTTAATGATCGTATTACGCGTGTTTCACGATTAATTTATCACTTTGGACATCTTAAAACTGAAGAAGCAGTTGTCCCTTTGAATTTAGCGGCACCCACTTGGAAACGTGGACCTGGAGATGCTACTGGAGATTTTGCAATTGAGTGTGCAATTGATGAATTGAGTTACCACCTGAACATTGATCCCATTAAATTACGAAAAATGAATTTAGCATTAGACCAAAATCCTGATAATGGATTGCAATGGTCTTCTAATTTTATAGCTGAAGCAATACAAATTGGAGCTAAGAAAATTGGCTGGAATAAAAGAAAACCTCAACCACAAGCAGAAAAAGAAGGCGATTGGCAAATTGGTTATGGAATGGCTGTCGGCATGTGGCATGCTGGACGACAACAAGCTAGTGCTAATTTAACCCTGACACCTCAAGGTGATTTAATTTTACGGACAGCAATGACCGATATAGGTACAGGTACAGGAACGGCGATGGTGAATGTTATGCACGAATCTACTGGATTTCCGAAAAATCGTATCAAAGTTGAATTAGGTCATTCGGACTTACCACCCGCAAAAAACCAAGGTGGAAGTACTGGATTATCATCCATTGTAGGTGCAGTACATCTTTTAGCAGAAGATTTTAAAAAATCGTTGTTAAAATATGGTTCTACCATTCATAAAGAATGGGAAAAATTAGATTTTAATTCTTTGCAGGTTACTGATACAGCTTTAAATATTGATAATTACAGCCTTACTTTAGAACAATTTTTTAAAGAATTGGAATTAGAAAAATTAGAATTAGAAGCTACATCTGGTCCTGATAGTGAAAGAGAAAAATGGGCATTCGTTGTTTCTGCAGCACATTTTTGCAAAGTAAGAGTTCATCTATTAACTGGTAAAGTTGTTATCGATCAATTGGTTGCTGTAGTCGATGGTGGAAGTATTATTAATCCAAAAGCCGCAGAAAATCAAATTATTGGTGCTGCTTTTGGTGGTATTGGAATGGCTTTATTGGAAGAACAACATGTAGATTCAAAATTGGGAACTTTGGTTGGACATGACTTAGCTGGCTATCATTTTGCAGTAAATGCTGATGGACCAAAAATAGATGTAACATTTATTAATAAACCCGATCCATATATTAATCCAAATGGCGCGAAAGGAATAGGTGAAGTAGGAATTATTGGTACTGCACCTGCCATTGCCAATGCAATTTATAACGCCACTGGAAAAAGAATCCGTAGTTTACCCATTACGGCGGATAAAATTTTAAAAGCATAATTAAAAAAGGATCAAAATTGATCCTTTTTAATTGACATTGTATTTCTGAATCCTTGATTTAATTAACTCTTTCTGATGTTTATCTATCGAGTGATGCTTATATTTCTTAATCGTTTTTAATAATTGTTGAGGTTGTACCACGTCGGTTGAAGTTTTTACTTTTAATTTACTTTTATCCGTAAATGCTACTATCGAATGATAATCTATTGAAACGTCTTTTAAAACATAATTAAGTGCATAGATGTGTCCTAAATTTTGTCGAATTGGATTATAAAAATTATATTTAGATTTAGGAAATGATTGTGTCCAGTTTTCGGATCTTTCAGAACCTGTAATTGTACCTTGGTAATTTTTAGTTTCTATTACAAAAATACCATAATCAGAAATTACTATATGATCTATCTGCGATTGCTTACCTTTGATATTGAATTTAACATCATTAAATACTTCATATTTTCGCTCATCTAATTTTGCTAATTTACGAGCAATTATACGCTCTCCTTTTCTTCCTTTTATAGATGGAATAATGTATTTATAATAGGTTATTATTAATATAATGAATAATATAAAAAAGCAGCTAAGTAGCATTAATAAAGAGTTTGAAGATATTCAAAAGGCGGCAAATATACTCTTTTATTGTTTTAAAATAACATCATATAGTATATAAAACAACTTTTAGATAAAATAAAATTTCCTATTTATACTTATTGGCTTAGATTTTGTTGCGTAATTTTCAAACCTAAAACAATGAAAGACAATAAGAAAATTGAACAAATTAAAAATCATTTAGTAGATAATGATAATAAAGTGCTATCTACAAATGATGGAATGCCTATCAATGACAATAACAATAGCTTAAAAGCTGGTGAAAGAGGTCCATCTCTACAACAAGTTCATATTTATTTAGATAAAATGATGCACTTTGATCGCGAAAGAATTCCAGAACGTGTAGTACATGCTCGTGGAAGTGGCGCTCATGGTGTTTTTGAAATGAAAGAGGATATATCAGATTTAACTATTGCTAAATTCTTACAAAAGGGTACTAAAACACCAGTTTTTGTACGATTTTCTACAGTCGCTGGTTTTAAAGGTTCTACAGATTTAGCAAGAGATGTAAGGGGATTTTCAGTCAAATTCTACACAGAAGATGGTAATTATGACTTAGTTGGAAATAATATCCCTGTATTTTTTATTCAAGATGCAATGAATTTCCCAGATTTGGTACATGCTGTAAAACCAGAACCTCACAATGAAATGCCACAAGCAGCATCTGCACACGATACATTTTGGGACTTTATTTCCTTAATGCCAGAATCTGCTCACATGATTATGTGGGTAATGTCTGACCGTGCAATTCCTAGGAGTTTACGAATGATGGAAGGTTTTGGAGTTCATACTTTTAAATTAGTAAACAAAGAAGGTAAAGGTTCGTTCGTTAAGTTCCATTGGAAGCCTAAACTTGGTGTACACTCAGTCTTATGGGATGAAGCGCAAAAAATTTCTGGGTTTAATTCAGATTTTCATCGTGAAGATTTATGGGAAAATATTGATAATGGTAATTTCCCTCAATGGGATTTAGGACTTCAAATTATACCAGAAGAGGATGAACATAAATATCCTTTCGATCTTTTAGATGCTACCAAAATAATTCCTGAAGAATTGGTTCCTGTACAAATTGTGGGAACAATGACGTTAAATAAAAATCCAGAAAACTTTTTTGCAGAGACAGAACAAGTAGCCTTTGATCCTGGCCGATTAGTTCCTGGAATAGATTTAACAAATGACCCATTATTACAAGGTAGAATTTTTTCTTATATGGATACTCAAAACTATCGTTTAGGAGGTCCAAACTTCCATGAACTTCCTATTAATAGATCTATCAAACAAAAACATAACAATCAAAAAGACGGATTTAGTAGAACTGATATTTTAAAAGGTGATGTAAGTTATTTTCCAAATAGTAAAGCTTCAGGATGTCCTTATCATGCTATGTTAAAAGGAGAAGAAATTGGTTTTGAATCTCATAAAGAAAAATTACAAGGAGAAAAAGTAAGAGCTAGATCATCTTCTTTTGCTGATCATTTCTCACAAGCAACATTATTTTTTCAATCTCAATCAGAAATTGAACAATTACATATAATTAATGCCTTATCATTTGAACTAAGTAAAGTTAACGACCCAAAAATTAGAGAAAGGCAAGTTGCAATATTAAATCAAATAGATAAAAATTTAGCAAAAAAAGTTGGAGATAATCTAAATATTACGCCAAAAGATTCTTTAGATGATCTAACATTAAAATTTGCTAGACAAAATCATCCTGAGTATCCTTTACCGACTAAACCACAAGAAATACAGAAGTCGGAGCCACTTAGTATGAAAATTGAAAAAGGAGAAGGTACAATCGAAACCCGCAAGGTTGCATTTTTAGTAGATGATGGTGTATCTAAAGAAAGTGTTGATCAATTAAAGAATGTACTTGAAAGTGAAGGTGCTGAGGCTGTTCTTATTTCAAGTAAAGTTGGCCCTTTAAAATACAAAGAAGGTGACATTGAAAATATTCAAAATTCTTATTTAACTGATGCTTCTGTTTTGTACGATGCTTTTTATACTCCAGATGGTGATTCAGTTGAAAAATTAAGAAACAATAATGAGTATAAAGAATTTATCAAAGATGCATTTAAACATTGTAAAGTTATAGGCTTTGATAAACATGCTTCATCATTACTAAAAGATTTGGATCTTGAAAAAGATGATGCTATAATAATTGCAGATGATGAAAACTGGATCAAAGATTATATTGATACAATGAAAGGCCACCGTTATTGGAACCGAGAATTAAACATGAAAAAATAAAAATAAAAACGCTTTCGAAAGGAAGCGTTTTTATTTGTAAAGATCTATATATTTGGAAAATGAATAATTAAATTAATCTTTTTTGAAAAAATTACAATTAATTACAGACAAACTTATATTAATTCCATTTACCAGAAAAATTTGTGAAAATATATTATTGAATGATTTTACTGAACTAGATAATTTGGGTCTAAAAAAAGGAATTAAATGGCCAGATGCTGAAATTCTTGATACTTTACCCCGTATTATAAAAAATTTATCAAAATTAGATTATCCTACAGGTTTTGAATCTTGGATGATAATTAAAAAAGATACCAAAGAAATTATTGGAGATGCTGGATTTAAAGGTGTTAATCGAATAATTAAAAGTACAGATATTGGATATGGAATAATTGAAGCTGAACGGAGAAAAGGTTATGCAGAGGAAGCAGTAAAAGCACTAATAAATTGGGCTTTTGAAAATGAGGACTTAGAAGATATTACAGCCTCATGCTACCTAGATAATATAGGATCAAAGAATTTATTAGAAAAACTAAATTTTGAGGAAATAGAACGGAATGATGAATTTATATATTGGTTATTGCCTCTAAATTCTAAAAAAAATATCCACTTATAAGTGGATATTTTTTATTATTTAAATAAATCTAAGATTTCATTTTTTGTTACTTTCCCAAAATAATTAGTTAAATCAATTGTTTCAAATAAAGCATTTAACTCATTATAATCGTGATTTTTACCAATTAATAAAGCTTCAAAATCTTCGATAGATTCTGATGCGAAGAAGTCACCAAAAATTTTAGCTTTATTTATAGTTCCACCACGTTCAACATCCAAATGTACTTCAATAAAACCAGCAGGAATTTTCTTTGCATTTTTGAAATTATACTTCGGTGAAAATCCAAAATTCCAATCCCACGTATTATATTTTTCATTAATTAATTTTGCAATTCCATCGAAATCTTCCTGTGTTAGTGTATACATGTAAGCTCCTTCAGTAGTGTCTTCTATCTCCTCTATCAATAATTCTTTCAGATCTTCAGCATTCATTTCTGAAGGAAGATATTCAATTAAGTTAATTACTCGAGCTCGATTAGACTTAACAGCTTTGTCTACAAACTTCAAAGGATTGACCTTTAAGGCATCAGCCAAAACACTCATATCAGAGTTAAATAAAATAGTACCATGTTGTATCATTTTACCATTCCGTGCTAATTTAGCATTTCCACTAAACTTACGCCCTTCTACTAATAGATCATTCCTTCCTTCTAGTTTAGCTGGAACATCTAGTTCGTTCAATATTCTAATTACTGGTGCAGTAAATGTAGAAAAATCCATAAAATCATTTTTACCTAATAAAGTATGAAATGAAAAATTTAAATTTCCTAAATCGTGGTATACTGCCCCTCCACCAGACATACGTCTTACTACTTTAATGCCTTTTTCTTCTACATAATCTAAGTTAATTTCAGCTAAAGTATTTTGGAATTTTCCAACGATAATTGACGGAGCATTAATATATAGCAGAAAAATGTCCTCTGTAGGATACTTGTATAAAAGGTATTCTTCTAAGGCGATGTTAAAATAAGCATCATGAGAAGGCGAATCTATAATTAACATAAAATTGTTTTTACAAAAATAGTAATGATTTATCCAATTAGAAAGTGAAACGATTAATTTGGGAAAAACAAATTAGCCTTAATTCATTTAAGTATTTAATTTTAAATCACTTACATTTCAGGTATAAAAAAAGCTACCATTAAGGTAGCTTTTTTATATCGTTAAAATATATTATTTTCCTTCAATATTATTTGCAGCATCCATTGCTTCAATAACTTCTTGAGAAACTCCTGTATTACTGTAACCACCATCGTGGAATAAATTCTGTAATGTTACTTTAGAAGTTAAATCAGAGAACATTGTTACGATATAATTTGCACAATCTAATGCTGTAGCATTTCCTAGTGGAGACATTTTATCAGCAAATCCCATAAATCCTGAGAAACCTTTTACTCCATTACCTGCAGTTGTAGGTGTTGGAGATTGTGAAATTGTATTTACACGAACTCCTCTTTCTTTACCCCAGAAATATCCGAAACTACGTGCAATTGACTCTAAATATGCCTTATTATCAGCCATATCATTATAATCAGGGAAAGTACGTTGAGCAGCAATATAGCTTAAAGCTAAGATAGACCCACCTGTATTCATTGCATCTTTATCCCAAGCAGTTTTCATTACTCGGTGAAAAGAAACAGAAGAAATATCCCATCCTTTTGTTAACCAATCGTAATTTAAATCTGTATAATGTTTACCTTTTCTCACATTTACACTCATTCCGATTGAATGTAAAATAAAGTCGATTTTACCAAATTTAGCAATAGCTACATCAAATAATTTATTTAAATCTTCCATTGATGTTGCATCAGCTCCAACAACTTCAGATCCTGTTTTTTCAGCTAAAGCATTTAATTCACCCATTCTTAAAGCTACAGGAGCATTTGTTAAAATGAATTCAGCTCCTTCTTCGTGACATCTTTCAGCTGCTTTCCAAGCAATTGAATTTTGATCTAATGCACCGAAAATGATTCCTTTTTTACCTTTAAGTAATCCGTATGACATAGTATTTTATTTTTCATTTCAAATGTAAGAGAAAAATTCAAAATAAACCGTAAAGTTTATGAACTCTCGTTATTCATGCATAATAAATCTGTACAACTTTGCCGCAGAACATTTGACTTACAAATATTTAAGATTTAACCAAATGTGATTTTATCTAATTCAGCCATATTTTAAAAATTTGATTGATATTATTGTTTTAAAATAAATATTCAATATCCTAAAATATAATTTACATTTACAACCCTAAATACCAATAAACTATGTATAAAATATATCCGGAAAAGCGATATAATGAAACATTAGATCTTTTAAAAAAATTTGTTGCACCTAATGATATAATACTTGATTTAGGAGTTAGAAATCCATTTACGAAGGTAATGGAGGAAAATAATTATAAAATAATCAACACAAAGGGTGAAGATTTGGATTATCATTATCATGATTTAAGAAATATTGATGCTACCTTTGTGACTGCATTAGAAATTTTGGAGCATTTAGTAAATCCTATGGAAGTTTTAAGGAATTTACCTGGCGATAAATTATTAGCTACAATTCCGATGCGTTTATGGTTTGCACCTGCATATAGAAGCAAAATTGATCCTCGCGATGTTCATTATCATGAATTTGAGGACTGGCAATTTGATATGTTATTAGAAAAAGCTGGATGGAAAATAATCCACCGTCATAAATGGACTCATGGCTCTAATAAAATAGGTATAAGACCAATTTTAAGAAAAATTACACCCAGATATTATGCCGTTTACGCAGAACGAATCTCAGATTTTAAATTTAAATAAATATACGATTGTAATTCCCGCTCATAATGAAGAGGAATATATTCGTACAACATTAGATAGTCTTGTTAACCAGACTGTGCTCCCCTACCAAGTAATTGTAGTAAATGATCATTCTACTGATAAGACTCAATTAATTGTTGAAAAATACGCTTCTCAATACGAATGGATAAAATTATTGAACCGAGTATCTAAAGGAGAACATCAGCCAGGTAGCAAAGTTATACAAGCTTTTCTAGCAGGATATGAAATTGTAAAAAAAGATTATGATTTTATCGTAAAATTGGATGCAGATTTGGATATTCCACCTCATTATTTTGAAACAATATTAAAACATTTAAATTCCAATCCAAGAATTGGTATGATTGGTGGATTTGCATATATTGAAAAAAATGGGCAATGGATTTTAGAAAACCTTACAGACAAAGATCATATCCGAGGAGCTTTTAAAGCATATCGCAAATCAACGTATGAAGAGATTGGAGGATTACGCCCTCATATGGGTTGGGATACAGTGGATGAATTACTATGTAGATATTACAAATGGGAGATTAAAACAGATGAATCTCTTAAAATTAAACATCTAAAACCAACAGGTGCAGTATACTCTAAAAGTGCATTATATAAACAGGGTTCTGCATATTATGCTTTAGGATATGGGTTATGGATTACAATCATTGCTGCAACAAAATTATCTTTTAAGAAAAGGAAATTATCTTACATCGCATATTATATAAATGGTTATATACAAGCTTGGAAAGATAATCAACCAAAGATGATCAATGCTGATCAAGAAAAATTTATTAGGAATTATCGTTGGATGAAAATGAAGCAAAAATTATTTTAATGAAAGGAGTCATCGCTATATTATTGTTTTTCTTTACAAGTTTAGTTTTTGGTCAAACAAAAATAATCACTGGTTCTGTGATTATTGAACAAGGAGACGAATATCTACCTCCATCTGGTATTCGTGTAGAAAATCTACGTTCGTATGGGAAAACACTTACAAATAGCGAAGGCCACTACTCCATTCCTGTTTCTATTGGAGATACTTTACAATTCTCAGCAGGATACGTTGTACCTAGAAAAATTGTAATTAATAAAAATTTATTTGACAAAGGTGTATTACAAGCGCATTTGGATATTGAAACCATAGAATTGGGTGAAGCTGTTATTGGAAAATTAGATAAAAATCTAAACAATAATCTCCGAATTAGACGAGATCTGAAAGGAGATATTTATAATCAAATTGGACTAGATCAACGTTTACGAGATTTAGAACCTAAAAAAGATATCTCGAAGTTTAAAGCTACTGATGTAATGAATCCGTTAAGAATGATTGGACATTTGAACGGATTTTACAAAAAACAACGTAAAATTCAATTATTTGAACGTAAACAAAATATCTTGAATGAGGTTATTAACTATTTTCCAGATGAATTCTTTATTAACTACTTGAAAATTCCTGATCATAAAGTCCAAGAATTTTTACAATATGCAGATACAAAAATAAACTTAAAATCAAAAGTGATGAATAGACAATTCGAACTCATTGGTTTAGAATTAGAATCTGTAGCAGTAGATTATTTAAAAGAGTTAAATCAATCTTAAATTTATCATAAAGAGTCATAAATACTTTTTAACTCACTTTTTTGGTGCGATATTCGACATGTAGGTAAATACACTACTACCCATATGAAAATATATATTTTATCTTTTGTGTTGCTATTCTCAAGCTTTATTTATGCACAAAATATCACCGGAAAAGTTCGTTTTGATGAGGATTACTATAACGATGATTTCTTAAGCGGAATTGTTATCACTAATACTAGAACTCAAAAAACAACACAAACTAATGAATTAGGTGAATTTACTATAGAAGCAAATACCTCAGATCATTTACTTTTAACTTCAGCATATATCGTAAAAAGAAATATCCTAGTTGGTGAAAAATCATTTCAACCAGATTTTACCATTTTTGTAGATCCTAATCTTATTCGATTAGGTGAAGTCCGATTACATAATATGAATAGAGATGTTGAAAAAAACATTAAAAAATCGGATGATGAAATGAATAAACTTTATAACAATTTAGGCTTAGATCCTAATATTCGGTTTTTAGATCCCAAAAAAGATGTTTCAAAATTTAAAGCAACAGATTTGAAGAATCCATTGCGCTTATACGAATATTTTACCGGTAAAAATAAAGATGAAAGAAAAATTAGAGCTTACGAAAATCAATTTAAAATGCTAGATAGTATTGAAGATTTATTTGATACAGAATTCTATGTAAAAGACTGTGGGCTTCCTGAATATAAGATAAAAGAATTTATTCGTTGGGTAAACTCAAAACAAGATCTCTCATTAATGCTTAGACAATCTACTACAGAAATGATAAAAGATGTATTTTATCAAAGAAGTTTCGAATATAAACGATTATTAAATTTAAAAAAATCTTAATTTTTAGAGAATATTCTTTTGAACATTTTATCTTAATCTATTCTTTAACTTATATTCGCATTAACTATTAAACGAAGAATATAAGACATATGTCTATACTTATTAAGCATTTTAGTAAACAGCTATTATATATATTTTTTTTGACCTTTTCTTTCAGTCTATTTGCACAGCAAAAATGGGTACAAGGTAATATTATTATAGACAACTCTAACGAAATTGCAGAAGGTGTTTATGTTACAAATAAACGTACAAAACATACCACAAAAAGCAATTTTGCAGGTATATTCTTTCTACAGGCACAAGTAAATGACACCATTATATTTCAATCCGAATGGTACGAAAATAGGAATATAATACTTAAACCACTTCTATTTTCTAAGGATCAAATCGTTGTACATTTGGGTATGCAGACTATTAATCTCGGTGAAGCATTAATTTCTAGAAAACTAACAGGAATCCTCGAAAAGGATGTTTATCTTGGTAAAAAAGAAGACGACGTTACAAGATTATATCGTATACTAAATGTAGATCCAGATGTAAAACCAATGAAAGATACATCTGCTCTAAAAGCTGGTTTGCTCGATGGTGATATTAGATTAACTGGACTAGACGTTGGTAGAATGTTTGACGTATTTTCTGGAAATCTAAGAAAAAGAAAAGCCTTAATTGATTATGAAAGTCAATCCTATAAAATTTCTGAAATCAGATCTTATTTTGGTGACAATTATTTTAAAATCGAGTTGAATATTCCATCTTACAAAATAAATGAGTTTATTCTTACAGCAATCAAAAGTTCTGAAAATCCTGATTTATTTGCAAATCAAAACTACTTTACGCTTCAAAGTGTTTTAAAAGATTATAGTGAAAAATATCTTTCTGATTTATTCAAGTCAAGAATTAATAAAGATTATAAAGAAAAAGTGACTGATCAAGAATTATATATTGGTGTCGAATTAGATTCAATACCAAAAGATTAAATAAAAAAAGAGAACTATTAATAGTTCTCTTTTTTTATTTATATATATAAGTAATTATTCATCCAAATCGTCCAATACACTTTTAAGAATATTACAACCTTTTATAATATCCTCGTCAGATATATTAATTGGTGGCGTAATTCTTAAATTTTCAATACTATACATTAAAAAGAATAATATTAATCCCCTATTCATACATTCTGAAGTAACTCTTAACGCATACTCAGGAGAGGACAATTCTGGCGCTAACATTAGTCCACGACCATGTATTGTTTTAATCTTTGGATGTTGCAAATTTTCACGAAATAGTGCTTCCTTACGATCTATATCTTGCATTAGAGTAGTTTGTTCCAACTCTTCTAATAGAGCTAGTGCAGCAGCAGCAATCACTGGATTCCCTCCAAATGTAGTAATATGACCTAATTGTGGGTTTTGCTTAAAAGTTCCCATTATTTCGTCTGAAGCCATAAATGCTCCGACCGGCAAACCACTTGCCATACCTTTTCCCATTGCTAAGATATGTGGCGTAACACCATAATGCTCGAAGGCGAATAACTTACCTGTACGACCAAAACCTGGCTGAATTTCATCAAAAATTAATTTCGCTCCAACCTCATCACAGCGATTTTTTAATTTCTTTAAAAAATCATTTAAAGGAACTCTGAAACCAGAAGCGCCACGAATAGTTTCAACAATAACACCAGCTGTTTTTGTTGTTATACGCTGCAAATCCTCTTCATTATTGAATTCGATAAAATATACTTCTGGTAATAATGGTCTAAAGGCAGCTTTTTTTCTTTCATCTCCAGAAACACTTAGAGAACCATGAGTGTTCCCATGATAAGCATTTTTAAAAGATATAATTTCTTGACGCCCTGTTGCTCTCTTGGCCAATTTAAGAGAAGCTTCTATAGCTTCAGTTCCTGAGTTAACCAAATAAACTTGGTCTAAACCTTCAGGCGTCATTTCTACTAACTTTTTACATAACTCGACAGGTTTATCTTGTGCATACTCACCATAAACGGCTACATGCATATATTTATTGACCTGACTAATAATTGCTTCATTTATTTTAGGATGACTATGTCCTAATGTATTTACAGAAACACCAGCTACAAAATCTAAGTATGCTTTCCCATCTTTTCCGTAGATATAAGAACCTTTGGCGTAATCGACTTCAAAACCTGAAGCAAAATTTGTAGTTTGAGCTTGGTATTTAAAAAAACCTTCTTTTAAATTTTTCATTATTTTAATATCAAGAAAAGACCTACTCCTGCAGCAGCATAAGCAGCAACTGTAAAAGCGTCTGATCTTCCTTTTGAGAATTGTCTAACTTTTAAGTCTTGTATATCTTTTTCGTGAAATTTTAATTCCTGTTTAGGTTTTCCTTTCACATGGCCAACGATAGTATCGCCTTGCCATTTTACAGCTTCCATTTTATAGGTTTTATCAAAAACATTAAGTTGGTAATAACCTTTTTCTTTGATAATAGATTTTGTAGATATATTATCTGAAGAGTTGTTTGTTCCTATATCATCTTTTTTTGATGTACGACTATCTATAATATTATCTCTAGATGTTCTTACTTTTGAGTCAGAATCTTCTATCGATTCATTTCTATTGATATTAGCTCTTCTTATATTGTTATCCTGTAATTGTTTAAGTTCTGTAGCATCATTTTTTTGTGCTAAAGCGGCTTCAGGATCATACGTTTTATAAGAATAACAACTTGTAAAAATCAATGCAGAAAACAGTATTAATGAAAATTTATTCATGAATGTAATAGTAGTGTTAGGAATCAAATATAAAGATTAATCTGATTTGGTTTGAAAAATATCTTGCCATTTTTTAAGACTTTCACTAAATCTCCATTTAAAATCTGGTAAATACCTTAAATCTTCAGGAAATTTAGATTCAGGATAAGTTTTCCCAGAAGCTTTTATACGACAAGCGATTAATTCCATTTGTTTACTTACTACATCTGCTTCTATTATTCCACAATAAGTAATATCAATACCGTAACGTTCTTTTACTTTCGTTTTTTCATCTTCATCATCCATGTAACTTAACGCTACTGCATTCCCTACAACTCTTAGAAAATCAATCTGATCTTCATAAAAAATTGCAGTCATATCTTTTCCTTTGATTTGATTAAATTCATTTTCTTTTAGAGAATCTACCTTTGATATTGCAAAAGCATTTTCTAAAATATTTATAGAATCTAACTTATTAGTTTTCGGATTTGTATATAATTTGATGAACTTCCCTGAAATTTGATTTTCACCAGAAAATAATAAAGGATCTTTATGAAACTCCATTTCTCCATTAGTTCTATTATAGACTAAAGAATCTGTTTTACCATTGATATTCGACTTATAAAAACGTGCATTATGATATGCTCTAACAAGAGTTGTAGAATCTTTATCAGGTCTTCTTACAACCATCAATGTATCTGCGTGGATATAAAGTGAATCCTTTTCAAAAGCTCTTACAGCATATGCATTTTTTGTAACATAAGCCGAATCCTGATTTCTGAATGCCTCTGCAAAATCACCTCTGATAAACATTTTCTGCTCCGGATCATCTAGGAAAACACTATCAGTAGCTTTTCCATATCCAGTTTTTTCATTTACATAAATGCTTTTCGCAGTTAGTTTTTTACCTTGATAAAAAATTTCAGAGAAATTTCTTAACCAAGCTTCTCCAGTTTTTTTATTAAAATCACCATCTTTTGTAATGACATATTGCGAGGGATCTTTACGTGATGTAATTTTGGAATAATCTCTAAAAGTTGTTACACCTGTTTTATCATTCGTGGTCATCTTACGCGAATAGATCATATAATCCTTAGATGTAATGTACACTTCAGCATTAAAAACGGCACTTTTATTACCTACATTATATACCACATCCTTTCCTTCTACAATAGTACCATCAGCATCTATTGTTTTATAATTCCCGGGAACAGTTACAGTTTCACTTTTTCGGTTATAAAAAATCTCATTACTGTCTATATTATTGCCTGGACTTCTAACTACAACATTTCCTAATGCATGCGCAATTTCTGAAGTACGATTATACTCCATAAAATCTGCATCTACAGAGGATGTTGCATCTTTAAATTTTACATTATCCCAAGCTTTTACTATTGTTGTAGTGGCATCATATTCCATTTTTTTTGCAGTAATGGTCTTGTCTTTACTTACTAAACGAACATTAGACCAAACGATTGCTTTATCCTTGTTTTGATAATAAACTGCACTGTCACAATAAAGTAAATCGCCGTTATATTCCAACATTACATTTCCATGCAATAACTGATTTCCTTCGTAATCTGTTGGATTTCTTTCGGCAACATCAAAGTTTTTAAGATTTAGTTTTGATTTTTTTGGCGTTTGTTGAGCTAAAGTCATCAACGAGACAAAAATCATTAAGATCGAAATATGTAATTTCATCAACTTATTTATTCTTTTTCCCGTAAAAATATAATGAATGATTCTCGATTTTTATATCAAAAATTTCTTCAATTGTCGCTTTAATAGTTTGGATTCTAGGATCACAAAATTCTAATACTTCTCCTGTATCAGTTAATATAATATGGTCATGATTTTTATCAAAATATGATTTTTCATAATGTGCTTGCTGATCCCCAAATTGGTGTTTACGTACCAATTTCGCATCCATTAATAACTCTATCGTATTATATAAAGTGGCACGACTTACGCGATATTTTTTATTCTTCATTTTGATATACAACATATCGATATCAAAGTGGTCATCTGTAAAATAAATCTCCTCTAAAATAGCATATCTTTCAGGTGTTTTACGGTGTCCATTATCTTCTAAGAACTTTGTAAAAACCTGTTTTACTGTTTCGTAATTACTTAATTTTACTGATTCATCTGTCATTATAGAAAATTTGCCGTAAATATAGGAATTAAAACTGAATCTAAATAAGCTATTTGTCACCTTTTAATAAATGATTAAACCAAGTTTAAAAATGGTTTTTAGAGGAAAAATACTTAAATCAGAATCTATATTCAATTTTAAATAAATTTATGCTTACTATGTAAATTAATCTTGAAAGGTTTAAATTTGCCCCGATGGATAATTATTTAGACCTTTTAAATGAGCCGCAACGTAAAGCGGTGGAAGCTACAGAAGGACCTGTAATGGTGATTGCCGGTGCAGGCTCAGGAAAAACACGTGTACTTACTTACCGTATCGCACATTTACTAAATAAAGGTGTTGATGCTTTTAATATTTTATCTCTAACGTTTACCAATAAAGCGGCAAAAGAGATGAAAGAAAGGATATCTAGCGTTGTTGGTCATAGTGAAGCTAAAAATCTATGGATGGGAACTTTTCACTCCGTTTTTGCCCGTATTTTAAGAACTGA
This sequence comes from Faecalibacter rhinopitheci, assembly GCF_015234135.1. Classification (GTDB taxonomy): domain Bacteria; phylum Bacteroidota; class Bacteroidia; order Flavobacteriales; family Weeksellaceae; genus Empedobacter; species Empedobacter rhinopitheci. The sequence goes on from NZ_JADGIK010000001.1 coordinate 200,800, forward strand.
AGCTCCCCTATTAGGTTACCCTTCAGATTTTACAATTTACGATCAACAAGATGCAGTTTCAGTAATGTCTAAAATTATTACTGAAATGAATTTAGATAAAGATATTTATAAACCAAAACAAGTCTTGGGACGAATATCTCAATATAAAAATAATTTGATTACTGTTCGTGCATATATGAACAATCAAACTTTGATAGAAGCTGATGCTGAAGCAATGAAGCCTCGCATGGGAGATATTTATCAAGCATATGTGGAACGTTGTTTTAAATCTGGAGCAATGGATTTTGATGATTTATTATTACGTACAAACGAAATTTTAACACGTTTCCCTGATGTTTTATCAAAATACCAAGAACGCTTTAAATATATTATGGTTGATGAGTACCAAGATACCAATCATTCTCAATATTTAATCGTTAAAGCACTAGCATCTCGCTATGAAAATCTTTGTGTTGTTGGTGACGATGCACAATCTATTTATGCTTTCCGAGGTGCTAACATCAGAAATATTTTATCTTTTCAAAAAGATTATCCGGACGCTAAATTATATCCACTTGAACAAAATTATCGTTCTTCTGATACAATAGTACAAGCAGCTAACAATATTATTAGTTATAATCAAGATCAGTTAGAAAAAAATGTTTGGACTGCAAATGACAAAGGTGATAAAATTGCTGTATATCGTGCACTTTCTGATGCAGATGAGGCACGCTACATTGCCTCACAAATTTGGGAGAGACAAATTAGCGAACATTTGCAACCAAAAGATTTTGCCATATTATATCGTACCAATGCACAGTCTCGTGCATTAGAAGAAGCATTGCGTAAAAAAGGGATTAGTTACCGTGTATTTGGCGGAACGTCATTTTACCAACGTAAGGAGATTAAAGATATGGTCGCTTACATGCGATTATTAATTAATCAAAATGATGAAGAAGCATTCTTGCGTGTAGTAAATTATCCAGCTCGCGGTATAGGACAAACTACCATATCAAAATTATTAATTGCAGCGGATCAACAAAAACTAACTTTATTTGATTTAGTTGACAATATTACATTGTTAGCTCCTACAATTGGGATAAATAAAGGTACAGCTCTTAAATTGAATGATTTTATTCTTTTAATTAAGCGTTTTCAAGTCATGCTTAAAACACATGATGTGTATGAAGTTACGATGGAAATGGCGAAAGCGACAAATTTTTTAAATGCTTTAAAAGAAGATTCAACACCAGAAGGAATATCTCGTTTAGAAAATGTACAAGAGTTAATGAACTCTATACAAGGTTATGTAGAAGAACAACAACAACTAGAAGATGGAGATTCATCTCTTAGTGGATTCTTAGAAAACATTGCCCTAGCAACTGATGCAGATAATGAAGATGAAGACGACAATAAAGTAAATCTTATGACGGTTCACCTTGCAAAAGGATTAGAGTTTCCTATTGTATTTATTGCTGGTTTAGAAGAAAATTTATTTCCATCAATGATGGCGGTTAATACGAGAGCAGAACTGGAGGAGGAACGTCGTTTATTTTATGTTGCGCTAACTAGAGCAGAGAAAAATGCATATTTCACATATTCTGTTTCAAGATTTAGATGGGGTAAAATAATTGATTGTGAACCTTCTCGATTTTTAGAAGAAGTTGACGACCAATTTTTAAGTTGGAAGAACTTACATATTCCAACACAACGAAATAACAGTGGACTAAGTTCAGATTTATTTGGAGATACACCTACTTCACCATCTCAGTCTCGTTCATATCCTTCTGAACCTAGAGCTAAAAGTGTTGCAAGACAACATCCAAATGCAAATAGACCAGATCCTATTAAACCTAAACAAAATTTCAAACCGATTGATCAAGCGAAAAGTGCATCTACGAGTAGTGCTAATCATCTAGGTCTTATGATAGGACAGCATGTAGTACACGATAGATTTGGTCGCGGTGTAGTAAAAGACTTACAAGGTGACCCATCTGATATGAAAGCAATTATACATTTTGAGAACGCAGGTGAAAAGAAGTTATTATTAAATTTTGCCAAACTTAGAATTATTTCATAATCAACTATATTTCTAAAAGCATACTAAATTGTATGCTTTTTTTCTATAATGTTAAAAAATATTTATTTTTTTAAAAGAATATTTATTTTTTTTAACCAAATTGCGGTAACAAATTATACACAAAAACACATGGACACTATTATTAATGCGGTCAATAATATCGTATGGTCTAATGCACTTATTGCTCTTTGTGCAATTACAGGAATTTATTTCTCATTCCGAACTGGTTTTCTTCAGTTTACTTATATCAAAGACATGATTAATTTATTATTTAGTGGGAAAAAGACTGACAAAGGAATTACTCCTTTTCAAGCATTTTCACTTGCTATTTCAGGTCGTGTTGGTACAGGAAATATTGTTGGAGTTGCGACAGCAATTGCAATGGGAGGCCCTGGAGCAGTATTTTGGATGTGGTTTATAGCTCTTATGGGAGCATCATCTGCATTTATTGAAGCAACTTTAGGTCAATTGTATAAACAAGAAATTGATGGTGAATATAGAGGTGGTCCTGCTTATTATATAGAAAAAGGATTGGGAGTTAAATGGTATGCTATTTTATTTGCTGTAGTAACCATTGTAAGCTGTGGATTCTTATTGCCTGGAGTTCAAAGCAATAGTATATCTTCTGCTATGAATAATGCATTTTCTGTTGATATACCAATAATTGCAGGTATTCCAATCAATTATTTTGGGCTAATTATAGTAGCATTATTATCCTTGATTATATTTGGAGGAGTAAAAAGATTAGGTCAAGCATCAGAATTTATCGTTCCATTTATGGCCGGTGCATATATTTTAATGGCTCTAATAATTATTAGTTTAAATATAAATCAAGTTCCTGAAGTATTACGACTAATTATAAGTTCTGCATTTAAAATGGAATCCCTATATAGTGGAATTTTTGGATCAGCAGTGGCTTGGGGAATAAAAAGAGGTATATACTCTAACGAAGCGGGACAAGGTACCGCTCCACATGCAGCTGCAGCTGCAGAAGTTAGCCATCCAGCTCAACAAGGTTTAGTACAAGCATTTTCAGTATACATCGATACATTGTTTGTTTGTACAGCGACTGCTTTCATTATATTATTTACTGGACAGTATAACGTGATTGATGAAACAACAGGAACATACATCACCCAAAATCTAAAAGATGTAGATTACACAGGATTTACTCAAGCAGCAGTAGCACATCATTTTCCAGCATTTGGAAATGGATTTGTAGCATTTGCTTTGTTCTTTTTTGCATTCACAACAATTATGGCATATTATTATTACGCTGAAACTAATATTACTTATATCTTTAAAAATAGAAATACGAAGTTATACATTTGGATATTAAGAATAGGATTTTTAGCTGGGACATATTATGGTACTATAAAAACTGCAGAAACTGCTTGGGCCATTGGTGATATAGGTGTTGGACTTATGGCTTGGGTTAACATTATTGCAATTTTACTTCTGAGTAAAACAGGTATTAAAGTTTGGAAGGATTATAAAACGAAACGTAAAGCTGGGATTAAAAATCCAACATTTAATTCAAAAGAATTAGGCATTAAAAATGCTGATTTTTGGGAAAAATAAAAAGTTTAAAAAAAAGGAACTTCAACTGAAGTTCCTTTTTTTATTTTTATAAAATAAATTCTATGGTTTAATTAATTTATAAAAATTAAGCTTTCTTTGTATTGAACAATTATGGTGCTTGAATAAATTCTAAATTTATCAATAATTTGATTTTATCAGCAACCACTAACCCACCAGCTTCTGTAGTGCTAGACCATGATAAACCGAAATCTTTACGATTTAATACGCCTTCAAATTCAAAGCCAGCGCGCTGATTTCCCCATGGATCTGTTATAACACCACCAAAATCTACATCAAGTTCTATTTGTTGTTTAATACCTTTAATTTCTAAATCTCCAACAATTTTACCATTTGATAATCCGGCTGAGGAAACAAAAGATATTTTTGGATATTGATCTGCAGAGAAAAAATCATCTGATTTTAAATGACCATCACGATCAGCATTTTTTGTGTTTATTGAATCTACATCAGCAGTAAACCCGAATTGAGCACCTTCAAAGTTATCAGAACCATTTTCAATATAAGCGTTAAAAGTATCAAAACTACCCGTTACAGTAGAAATTACCATGTGTTTTACTTTGAATTGTACTTCTGAATGAGAAGCGTCTAAATTCCATTTTGCCATTTTTTTATATGTTTAAGGTTGTTTATATTATTAAATATTCACTTCAATTAAAAGCATGTATTTTATTTAATGTGAATATATTAAGATTATTTTTTAGGTGTAGCAAATTCTAAATTTGATGTTAATGTAACTACATCTCCAACAACTGCTTCTGGAAAAGTTGTTCCTATATTAAAATCACTTCTTTTAATTTTTCCTTTAATTGTAAATCCATAAGTTTTTACACCTTGATTATCTACGCTTCCATTATAAATTAAATTTAATGCCACAGGTTTTGTTACACCATTTAAAGATAAATCTCCCATTAATTTATAATTATTTCCTTTAACTTTTGAAATAGTTTTTGAAGTAAACTCTAATTTAGAATTTTTAGAAGCGTTAAAAAAATCTGCAGATTTTAAATGATTATCACGTGCTTCAATTCCTGTATTTATAGAATTAACATCAGCAACCACATGGAATTTAGCATCTGTTAAATCAACCTTTGTAAAGTTTAAATGAACATCAAAATTCTTAAATTCACCTTCAACATCTGAAATTGTCATATGTGGAACAGAGAAGCCTAATTTTGAATGTGCTTTATCATTTGTATAATTTTGTGCAAATGTAGAAACAGATGCAACTAGTAACATTGCAGATAATACTAATTTTTTCATATATATTGTTTTATTGATTAAATATTGATTGGACAAATGTATTTTTTAATTTTTCACTTTATCTTGATATAAGATAAGAAATGAAATATTTTTTGTTACAATTGAAATTAGATAATTCAATAATCAATTTATATTCCAAAAATAATTGAATATCAATCAATAAAAAAAGCACTCTATTTTAAATAGAGTGCTTTAAATTTTATTTTACTGGATTAAAATACCAATATGTTGAAATCTTCTTAGATTTATCTTTTTCTCTTTCCACTTCAAGCTTTTCCGGAGAAGCTTGAGGTAACAAAGACAATTCTTCTGATCTTTCTAAATCATTTAGAATTTGTCTTAAAGGATAACCTTTCTTACGATCATGTGGAAAATATCCTTTTTCAATTAAAAAAGGCATTAAATCCTTCGTTTTAACTCGTTCTAAGTTATTTTCTACTAAATAAGCTTGAATATCAATACTCATTTGTTTTACGATTTCACGATCGATAGGTTCGTATGTATTTGTTTTTTTCATATAAAATTTACCAGTTACCATTCATTAATGTAAGAATCATAGGTCCCTCAGAAGTTACAAGAATTGTATGCTCATGTTGTGCAAAAACTCCGGGTTCGTTCCCAATCATAGTCCATCCATCCGCTTGTTCTACTGCTTCGTACGAATTTTCAGAAATAAATGTTTCTAAGGCTATAACAGAGTTCTTACGAAAACGTCGTTTATCGTCTGGATCTCTAAAATTTAATAAATCTAACGGTTCTTCATGCAATGATCTTCCCACGCCGTGACCAGTTAAATTTTCAATAACACTATAACGATGTTTTTTAGCTTCTTTTTCGATTATTCCACCAATATCAGCAATTTTCACTCCTGATTTTACAGCCGCAATTGCTTTTTGTAAAGCTGAAATAGATGCATTAACAATTTTTTGGTATCCATTAACGTCTTCTCCCACAACAATAGAACCTCCATTATCTGCCCAAAAACCGTTTAACTCACCCGAAACATCAATATTAATTACATCACCTTCTAACAAAATTTTGTCTGCTCTAGGAATACCATGACAAATTTCTTCGTTAACACTTAAGCAAGTATATCCAGGGAATTTGTAAGTCTCAAATGGCGCAGATTTACAACCAAATTTTGCCATAATTGTTGCACCGAATTGGTCTAGCTCTAATGTAGACATTCCTGGTTTCACATAATCTTTCATCTCTTTAAGAGTAATGGCAACAGCTTCACTCACTGCTTTCATTCCAATTAACTCTTCCTCCGTTTCTATAATCATTGCTTACTAATTTTGATTTCATCTGAAATCGAGGGCAAATTTACGGCGAATTCTACGGAAATACTATTAATTTAAATAAGAATAAATGATCTTAGGATAAAGTACTTTACAAAACACTTATAAATATTATCTTTATCTATAGTTCTAAAATTTTGAATTAATAAAATGTTTAATTTTAAGGAATTATTTAAATTCTTAAACTCAGATTTGATAACACTACGCCTATTTAAACCGAAATTTACTTTTTCTAGAACTCGCAAAATCAATTACATCTGTTTATTATTAATATCTTGTATTTGGTTTGATGTTTTTGTATTAGAGAGTAAACATTCATACATGTATTTTATATTATTTTTAGTTTGTGCTGCACTAACTATAATTGGATCTCTATTTAGACTTAACAATTTAAAAGAAATCAAACAACCTCAAGGTAATTTTATAGGACAAATTTCTCTGGATTTTGAAGAAATAATAGTGAGAACTTCAGTAAAAGAACAGATTAAAATACGTGATATAAAAAACATAGATATTAATATCAGATCAATAAAAGGACAGTATGATGGATATTCTACGTCTAAATTTTATTATGAAAATGGATTATCCAACGGAACTGAAAACTTTATTATAATGGTATTAAACAATGGAATAATCAAAAAATATCAATTTGAATATATTCCGGAAATTAGCTTTTTATTGAACCAAAAATTGATAGAACATTATTATAAAATTGGGATCATGGATTATCTAAATTGCGTTGATATTTTAGGTTTAGATAAACGAGAAGATTGGGAAAAATTTAAAAAATTAAGAACATAAAAAACTCCGTAAAATTGACGGAGTTTGTATATTTAATCTGCATCGTAAATTAAGACGCGTTTTGCTAATTTGTTTGGTCCATTTAAGAACGCAATATGTTCTGGATGCTTTTGGTAAGTTTCAAATTGTTCCATTGTTTCGAAAGCTGCAAACAAAGAGAAAGAATACGATGCATCGATTACATCTCTTTCAATAGCAGCTGGTGTTCCAACATGAAAAAATGCTGAAGGTGCGATTGATTCTAAATCCAATAAAGCTTGGTGAAATTTCTGCTCTTCTTCTGCTGTAGCGTCATCTTTTAACCAAAAAAGTACATGGTGTGCTAACATATTTTTATTTATTTAATTATTGTTTTAATTCAAAGGATATCTAAAAACTAAATTTAAAGGTTTGTAAATAAAATCCTATTTCTTCTCGAACAAATACAATTGAGTACCTGATGTATTGTAAGAGTATAAATTATTACCTTCCAATGCCATTGTTTTGTTTGTTACATCAATCACAGAAATATACTTTTTAGAACCATATGAAATATAATTTTCTTTTTCTTTTGTAAGAGGATTTTTCCCAAATTCTAATTTATATTTTTCCCAATTTACTTTTTGAGAATCACAATGTATAGTTTTAAATTTTGATTTTTTAGATTTAAACTCCATTACATCAATTTCTTCATTACAATTAGAATTATAAGCTACATTGGCTTGTTTATCATTATTATAATCTTTAAAACTACCGTTGTAAATTCCGACTAATTTCCAAGAACCGTTTAGTTTATCTTCACTGATTTTACCTTTCGCCTTACTTACAGTCCAACTTACGGCCTTTACCGTACCTTTAACAACTCCATAGCTAACTTTTGCTACAGTTTTTACAGCATTAGCAGCAGTACTTACAACACAAGATTGTAGAACGATAAAAGACAATAAGAGATAGAATACTTTTTTCATAGTTTATATTTTAAGTTTATAGTTAAATTAATTTTTCAATTGTATACGGTAACAACAGGTGTATGTTTCACTGGGAATTTGCAAGAATTTGCAATAAAACATAAATCATTTGCTTTTTTATGTAAATCTATCGCGAGTTGTTTCATGGTCTCATCCTTTATTACAACTTGTGGATTTAAAATTACTTTAGAAATTTCGCCACTACCATTCGAATTGAGCTCCAGGATAGCTTCAGCATTGTCTATGTAAGAAATAACTTCAATATGATGAATGCTACAGCAATATAAGTATGACATCATGTGACAAGATGATAAACTTGACAATAATAGTTCTTCTGGATTATACAAGGAGTGATCTCCTTTAAAGGCTTTCGCAGCAGAAATTTGTAATTCTTGCTTCCCATCTACTTTTATAGAATGATTTTTAGTTTTACCTCTTAACTTCGGATTTCCACTCTCATCTTTTGAACACCAGTTTAAACTAATTTTAAATGTATGTTGATCATTCATCGATTTACTAATTTACGGATTGAAAGAGGAATTATTTTTTCCATCAATCAATTACTTCCCAAAAATACATTAAAATACACATTCTATTAATTGTTAAATCGAAATAATAACATAAATATTAATAGTTCAAAATCTATATCATATATATTTAGGTTCAGATATATCTTTTATTTTAACTTTGGGAAGTAGAATTATTGTTACTCTGAACAGAGTGTTTTTTAATAAAAATAAATAGTAGAGGTGAGCTGGAGTGTTTGTGAAAGTTGTTTAGGAAGAGGTAAAAAAAACCGTAAAATAAGTAAAAAAGCAAGATCTAATTTTGAGTTTGCTTATGCAACATATTTACAAAATCCAATTGAAAATAATATACCTATTACTCCCACTCCTTCGCAATATCCTTGTCCAGCATGTGATGGTTCAGGAATTATAAAAACCTCAACCTATCTCACTGCAAATAATTCACAATTTCCCCACGTATCCATAATTGGGCTAGGAATTGGCGGGATAGCACTTGCAGTTGCATGTTTGCATAGAGGAATTCCATTTACAATTTTTGAAAAAGATTCAAGTTTTGCTTCTCGCTCGCAAGGCTATGGGCTTACGTTACAGCAAGCTAGTAAAGCATTAAAAGCATTAGGAATTGTAGAATTAGATAATGGAATCATATCTACTCGCCATGTTGTACATAATGTTGCTGGTGAAATACTAGGAGAATGGGGACTAAGAAAATGGTTACCAGAAGAAAAAAATATTAAAGAAAAACGTTCTAATATCCATATCGCTAGACAATCTTTAAGGCAACATTTAATTGATCAACTTGAAGATAAAAAATTAATCTGCTGGAATCATAAATTTATATCATATAACCAAGATGAAGCAAATAGAATGAGGATAAGTTTCTCTATCGATGGGAAATTTAAACAGTTGAAAACAGATCTTATCGTAGGTGCAGACGGAATACGAAGTAGAGTTCGTCAGCAATTATTTCAAATAGAACTTAAACCATTGCGTTATTTAGGTTGTATTGTAATATTGGGAATATGTTCATTAGATAAATTAGAGGATATAAATTCACCTTTACTCGATCTTGCAACTGTTTTTCAAACAGCAAATGGAATCGAGCGTATATATGTCATGCCTTATTCAGAAAACAAAATAATGTGGCAATTAAGTTTCCCTATGTCTGAAAAAGAGGCTATACAGTTAAGTAAAAATGGACCTAATTCGTTAAAAAAAGAAGCTATAAAACGTATTAATTGGCATTCTCCAATACCAGATATATTACGACACACTGAAGAATCATTAATCACTGGGTATCCAGTTTATGATCGAGATATATTAAATAACGAATTAAAAGAAAGTAATTTACCTATAACACTTATTGGTGATGCTGCTCATCCTATGAGTCCATTCAAAGGTCAAGGAGCAAATCAAGCTTTATTAGACGCATTATCTTTGGCACGAACTATTTATATAAAATGCAAAACTACTAATTGGAAAGAAGAGAATATTAGAGATATAATTTTAAATAATTTTGAAAAAGAAATGTTTGATCGGACTACTATTAAAGTAAAAGAATCTGCAAAAGCTGTACATTTCCTTCATTCTCAAGACGTTTTACATATTAGCGATCAACCACGTAGAGGTCTTTAGTTAGCTTTTTGATTTTTATATTTAAAATATAATATTAATAATACTGTATTAAAAAAAGTAGATACCCCATTAGAAATAATAATTGGTGTTTCATTTTTCATCATACCATAAATAACCCAAAGAAATACACCAAGTGTAGTTATAGAAATCATTAATAACGATAAGTTTTCAACTTTCTTTTCTTTAAATACTTTTATAACTTGTGGAAGTGCAGCAACAGAAGTTAACAATCCTGCAATGCTTCCTATAATTAATTCCATAGTAAAATTTTTAGTAATTATTTCAATTTTACAAAATTATCAACATAGATATTTAATACATAACAATTTAATATTAAACATCTTGCCACTTCATTAAATCATCTATTTCAAATAAAACAAATTACTATATAAGCAGGTTGATTTTATTAAAATAGTTATAAACAGCGATTTTTATTAAACAGTAAATCTATATATTTATCAATGTTAAATTTTAATTAAATAAACTTTTCAAATCATTATATTTAAATACTTTATTAAATATTATACTAATACATCAAAAACTCATCCTTGAAATTCAAATTCTATATATTATATAAAACTTTTTTTCCACTAAAATCAATTTTGATTTTAATTGTTTTTTTGTTTGCTAACATCATATTTGCTCAAAATGTAGTCGAAAATTTTAAAAAACAATATGAATCAAAAAATTATGATCATCCTGAAAAAATTACAGCTACAACGGCCTATATTTTTTCTTTATTTTCTGCAAAAAAATTTGATAAGGCAAAAGAAATTTTAAATGATAATATAGCTCAACGCAAAGAAAGAGGCGATTACAAAAGTGTAACAATATTGTATTGTATCGAAGCAATGAGTAATCGGATTTTAGAGAACACAACTGAATCTAAAAAAAGTATACAACAAGCTATAAAATATAGTGATTATATTAATGATTCTGAAGCAAAAGGATTTGTAGCATATAGCCAAGGTTGGATATATAGTAGAGATGGAGAGCAAAGTAAAGCTGTAAAATATATTTTAGATGCAATAAAATTGTATGATAAATCACCTAAATCAACAAGTATATTAAAACGTAAATCATCTGCTTACAACGAATTAAGTGTAATATATGCTGATTTAGGAGAAGATGAATTGGATGAAAAATATTCAAAAATTGCACTAAGTTTTGCAGAACAATTAAATGAACCTCAAGTTCTATTCACAGCCTACATGAAAATGGGCAATCTTTATAATAAATTATTTGATAAAAATGCTTCTTTAATACAAAACAGAAATTTAGCCGAAAAATACTTTCTTAAATCCATTGAGATTTTCAGAAAAAATGAATCACTCATGTCTGCTCCTACGGATTTGTCATATGCTGCAAATAATCTTGCAAGCCTATATTTATATTCTTATCCAGAGAATTATCATGACAAAGGATTGCATTATGCAAAATTGGCTAATGAAATTGCTATAAAATATGGACAGGCCGATCAAATTGCATCAACATATGGTTTATTATCTGAAATAGAATTGTCCAAAAATAATTCGAATCAAGCTATCGTTTATTTATTTGCAGCATTAGATGCGTTACAAAAATCATCCGTCGTTAATCGAAACATTGAGCTAAATATATATGAATCATTAGCTCAAATTTTTGAAAATAAAGGTAATTATCAAGATGCGGTAAAATATTATAAAGAATATGTAATCCTATTTAAAGCTTTATACGATCAAGAAAAGTTAGAAATTTCTAAACGCTTAGAATCTCAGTTTGAAAAGGAAATACAAAAGCAACATATTCTTACATTACAGTTAGAATCTGATAAAAAAGCACAGAAAATTGATTTAATGCAAGCTTTAGGCATTCAACAAGAGGAACGACTAAAAAATTTAAAATTACAAGAAGAATATCAACGCGAAAAATTAAGATTTTCAGAGTTAAAGTCAGAGAAAAGTGCACAACAATTAAAGTATTCGCGCTTAGAAATGCAACAAAAAAATAATGATATTATAAATTTTAAACGAATATTAGCTTACAAAGAAAAAATTAACAGATACTATATTACTTCCATATTTGTTTTTATCCTATTATTAGGACTATTGTTATATGCCTATAAGCAAAGAATAAAATCTTTAAAACAAACTAACGAATTGCATGCATTGGAATTGGAAAAAGAAAAACAAAATACTAAGATTTCAACTCTAACTGCTTTGTTAGAAGGACAAGAAAAGGAGCGCAGCAGATTGGCTAGAGATTTACATGATGGTCTTGGAGGTTTATTATCTAGCACAAAGCTACATCTTACTCATCTAAATAATAATTCAGATGTTAATTATAAGAACTCAATTAACAATTCAATAAGTCAAATTGATGGCGCTGTGGACGAATTGCGACGTGTTGCACATAATTTAATGCCAGATTTATTAATAAAATATGGTTTAGAAGTTGCTTTAAAAGAATTCTCAAATCGGATGTCAAATGATTTATTAGATATTGATGTTCAATTTTTTAACTATAATAATTCATTAACGCAAGATCAAGAATTAATAATTTATCGAATTATACAAGAATTAGTAAATAATGCAATTAAACATTCGTCAGCCTCTCTTATTATTATCCAATTAACAGAAACCGATAATATGATTTTTTTAACTGTAGAAGATGACGGGAAAGGGTTTAATATCAAAAATATAAACATCAAAAAATCAGCAGGTTTTATTAACATTCAATCTAGAGTAGAATTTTTAAAAGGTAAAATTAACATTCAATCAGAAGAGAATATAGGAACAAGTATAGAAATACAATTGCCAATACAATAATATTATGATAAAAATAGCTATAACAGATGATCATCCTTTGCTTTTAGAAGGATTAAAAAATATTTTAGGAAATGAATCTCAGATAGAAATGGTTTCTTGTTTTAAAACTGTTAAAGAGATGATGGAAGGTCTAGCCTCTAATCCATATGATGTTATATTATTAGATATTAATCTATCTGATACAAATTCTATTGAGCTTATACAACCTATCAAAAAATTATATCCAGACTTAGAAATTATAATGCTAAGTGTGCATAATGAATTCGCTGTGATCAACAGTTGTTTAATGGAAGGTGCAGCAGGTTACATCCAAAAAAATGCTTCCATAGAAGAGATTACAAATGGAATAATAAGTGTAAATAATGGTAACAAATATTTGTGCCAACAATCACAAATTATTATTGATAAAAACAAAGGAAATAATATAAATTCTATTCCAAAACTGACTCGTAGAGAAAAAGAAATATTATTAGAAGCAGCTACTGGATTAACTACAAATCAAATAGCGGAAAAACTATTTATAAGTCCGCATACTGTAGAAAGTCATCGTAAAAATCTTATCGTTAAATTTCAAACATCTAATCTAAGTTCTGCTATAAAATTAGGAATTGAATACGGATTAATTTCACAATAAGATATAATCCTAAAATAAAACCGCAATTATATAATTGCGGTTCTAAAGGTTAGTGAAAGTTTAATTGACCATGAAAATAATTTTCAACGTTAATTATATTGTAATTATCATCTCTATCTACATTATAAAAATATAGATAAACGGGCTGACCAATTGTTTTAAGATTAATTATTTGATTTGTATTTAGATTTTCAAAACTAGAAATAGTTCTATTACTTATATAATTAGTTGGAGTTCCTTTAGGATTTTTGTCAAAACGATGATCTTTTTTACTACTATAATACCAGTAACTTGGCGCATCATCCAAAATAAACATGCTCTTATCAGGATTATATAACCCATCAGCAACTCCAGTATTCGAAAACCAAGAGATTTCAGCATTTATATTCTCTAAGGCAGACTTATATATATTTGGATCTAGTGTTGCTCCCACCAAAAATCCTTCTATATTATTTGATGTAAAATTTATAGTAAATTCTTCCCTTTTTAAGTTATATACATTGTTTGACGGAAGAACTTCTTCTCCATTTTGCAATATTTTAACTTTCAATACTTTATTCTGAGAAAGTCCTAAAACACTTAACATTAATAATAAAGTAGACAAATATATTCTTGCCATATTTTTAAGTTCAATTATTTTATAAATCTACTGATTCATTAAAGATTTAAAAATAGTTAAAAACAGGGATTTTATAATGTGGAGGTAACGGAAGTAATAGCATATTTTCTAAATATTGTATTCAAAAGAATCTTAAATATTTAGAAAATAATGATTTAAAAATTTATTTGATTAAAGAATTTCGATTATCTATACCTAATAGATTGTAGATGATTTTTAGATGGTATTTAACTGTATTTTCAGAAATAAATAGTTCATTTCCAATTTCTTTATTGGTCCTACCCTGCTCTACGAGGTAAATAATTTGTTTCTGCCTGGCAGTTAACTTTTCTAAGTTAATTTCCAAATTACTATTTAGATTTTCATTATTTAATAATGATAGAGATTTTAATTCGTTTCTTAAATTGATATTTTCAATTTCCACTAATTTCTTATTTTTCTTATTTAAAGAAAATACAAAAAATAGAGAGATTAACAATCCAACTAAAATTATACTAATAATGATAAAAAGAATTACAATTTTCCTTTCATAAATTATTTCTGAATCCTTTCTTTCATGAATTAATTCCTTTTCTAACAGAAGTAAATTTCCACTTATATTTAACGCATCATATTTAGTAGCTAATTCATTTACTATTATTCTATGTTCGTACGCCTTTTTATAATTTCCAATTTGATAATAAAAATCGGTAATTTGTTCGTACAAGTTTAAAATATAAATATCCATTTTATGAAAAGTAGCATATTTTAAACCAATATTAAAAGCATCTAAAGCTTTTTTATCGTCCCTTAATTGTGTATATAAACTGATTTTTTTTCTATAAATATTCGGAAGATGCTTAGGATTATGCACTTTCATTACATCTATTGCTTTCTCATAATAAAGTTCTGCATTTTCATAATCATATTCTTTTTCATACATCGTACCTACCACAGATAAATAAAATCCCTTTGTAATATCATCTACATATATCAAGTCATTTTCATTAATTGTAGGTAATAATTGTACAACTTGATCAAATTTTAAATGATCAAACTCTATAAATAATCTTTCTATTTGAATTCTAGTTTTTACTTCATTTTTTTTATCACTTAATAACCCAAATTTTTCAGCTTTATTTAAATTATTAACTGCTTCCGAATAGTTAAAAAGTCGCTTATATATTATATATTTTTGCAAATAAGCGTTGTAAATTTGATATTTTGTAGAAGATTTATCATTAATTGTTTGCTCTAAAAGTTTAATACTTTCTTCAAACTGGCCTGCATCATTATACCTTGAAACTTTTATATTAATTTCATCTATGGTATTCGCGAGAGAAAATCTGATACCTATAATTAATAGTAGTAGAGATAAAATTATTTTCAGATTTCTCATGATCCAAAATTTAAAATTGGTTGGTAATAAGCATTTAAAATGCTAATCAAATTGACGATATTAATTTAATATAAAATTTCATATTTAACCTTATTGTTTATTAATTAAATTTTTAGTTATTTATAGTGATTAGTTTTTTGTTTCTATTTTATGATGATATAATTTTTCAATTCATAAATAATTCATTTTAAATTCATAACTTAAACACCATAACCTTAAAACATAAATTATATGAATAATAAAATTTATTTACCAATCATGTTTTCATTGATGTTATTACTAACTAGTTGTTCTGCTATAGAAGGGATTTTTAAAGCTGGAATGTGGTGGGCATTCTTTTTAGTATTTATCGTTCTAGCGGTTATTTTTTGGGTAATTTCTAAATTCAATAAAAAATAACTAAAAAAGCCCGTCGAAAACGACGGGCTTTTTTAATTTGTCTTATTTGATTAAGCTTTTACTAAATGCTTAAATTTATTAAAAAACTCTATTAAAAGGAATACTAAAAATCCTGCTACTAATCCAAGAATTATTTGTTTAATCATTTCAGGTAATTGTGGAAAAAGATGATGAAAATATTCAATATTATGATCAAAAATTCCTCCCGAAACTAATATTAGAGCGACCGTTCCGATAACTCCCATTGCTTTAATAATAATTGGTAAAGCCTTTACAAGAAGATGACCTATCTTAGAAATTATACCTTTATTATTTGACTTATCAATTAATTTAAACCCGGCGTCATCCATTCTTACAATCAAAGCTACAATACCATATACACCAAAAGATGCAAGCAATGCAACAAAAGCAACAGAAATACTTTGTACTAATATAGACTCTTTTAGTACAGTACCTAACGCAATAATAACAATTTCAATAGATAAAATAAAATCTGTTTTGATGGCAGAATTAATTTTTTTCTTCTCCTCTATCTCACTATCATTAGTATCTTCTAAAGCTTGTACTAAAGAAGAATTTTTATTCTTCTTAGAACGTTGAATGATAAACTCTATAATTTTTTCTACACCTTCGTATGCTAAATAAAATCCGCCTAAAATTAGAACATATTTTATAACATCTGGTAAAAAAGCATTTAGTAACAATGCTATAGGAACAATAATTAATTTATTTAGTAATGACCCCTTAGTTATTGCCCATAAAACGGGAATTTCTCTTGAAGAAACAAACCCGGTTGCTTTTTCTGCATTTACTGCCAAATCGTCTCCGAGTATTCCAGCGGTTTTACTTGCTGCAACTTTACTTGTAACTGCGACATCATCCATTAATGCTGCAATATCATCCAAAATAGCAAATATTCCTGTAGCCATATAGTATTTAAATTGGTTGTAAAAATATAGCAATAATTTAAGTTTTCAGAAATTTTATTATGTTTTAATATCAAAAATATTTTTGAAAACTAGAATTTAATAATTGGGAAAAAATTCAAACCTACTTTTTTAAAAGCTTTAAAGTTTCAAACCTATTATCATCAAATTTAATTTTTAAAATATATAAGCCCGCAGGTAAATCTGAAATATTATATGATGAGCTCACCGATAAATCTTTCAATCTTTGTCCCTGTATATTATATAATGCAACTCCTACAATTCCTTCTATTCTATCAATTTTAAAAATATTATTAACAGGATTTGGATAAATCAAAGTACTGTGTTGATTATTATCTGAAACAGATAAATCTTCAGATATTATAATCGAATAATCTTCAGTTTCTCCATAATATTGACTTGAATCACAACCTTTATCCCATGTCGCTAAATTAGAATCTACAGTAGCTACTCTTAATCGCATTTGGTATTCGCCATTCGGAATATCAACCGGAATCGTTATTTTCCCATTAATTATTTCATTAGTTCCACTTCCTATATAGAAATATTCATCTTCATCAAATATAAAATTGCGATTATAATCTATCCACATTGTTACAGATTGATTTACCCATCCATATCCAATTTTCATCGAAATATTATTTTCAATTCCTTTAGTTATAGCGGTTTTCTGTGCCGTAAAATCATTATACCCATTCAGTCCACATTCTGATTGATTTGATATTTCTCCAAAATTGACATCTAAAATTGTCGCTCCATCCATACAATTCAAAATTGGTTCACAATAAGCATCTAAATTAACACCATTACATTTTATAGCTCTTATTTTTAGAGAATCGTAATCGCTACCACAATTCTCATTTGTATGAACATAGAATCTAACAATCCTATCTTTATCGGCAATCCATTCCATATTATGGTATCCTGAGGTTAATATTTCCGTACCATCATCGTTACTTATTGTGATATAATCTGATGTTAAAGACCCAAAGAATTGGTAACTAGCGCCAGCTTTAACTTCAACGACTGAATATTCTCCTGAAAATCCCGCATCAGTTATAATTTCTATTCTATCTGAACATGTAGGTTTAAAAACATTGTCAGGATATTGTCCATTTGGAGCTTCTAAACAACCTTGCGCTTGCAAATTATACATCCAAAAAATGGATAAAATCAGTAAATTTATTTTCTTCATATTATTATTGTTAATTAATATAAATATAATACATCTTCCTAATATTCATTCCTAAAATAAAATCCAATAAAATTTTCAATTCATATCTTTGATGAAATTTTAAAGTAAATGGATGTATCTACATATCGTAATGAAGAAGATGATTACAAAATATTTTGTCTGGAAGGTGTAAAAGATATCGATGAAAATTCAAATTCAGATTTATTTCCTTTTTTTGAACATTTAGCTCTAAATAAAGGAATCACAAATATGTACAAATCTTGTGATAGCTTTGAAGGTTTTGAAGAAAGTATATCCAATCTTTTATATTCTGATAGGAATTTTAAAGATTATAAAATTATTTATCTTGTATTTAATGGACAAGATGAAAATATAGAAATTGATGGATATTTCTATTCGTTAGAAGAAATTGCAGAGTTATTTCAAGGGAAATTAACTGATAAAATTATTCATTTTGCAAATACAAAATCATTAAATTTAGAAGACGATACTTTTCAATACTTTTTAGATGTAACTGGGGCTAAAGCATTATCTGGATATGTACATTCAGTTCCAATTCTAAGCACAATTTTAGATCAACATTTATTTGATATATATCGAGAAATAGATGACGTTATAGAGTTAGTTGAAGAACTTTTTGAAAAATATGCTGATCTGTGTCTTAAAATGGGATTTAGATTATATTATTGATAAAAAAACCTCTGAAAACATTCAGAGGTTTTTTTTTATATCGAATCGTAATATTCTTTTGCAATGGTTTCTCTAAAATTAGGATGGGCAATTTTAGTCAATGCTTCTACACGATCACGTATGCTCTTACCTTTTAATTTTGCTACTCCGTATTCTGTTACTATATAATCTATCTGAGCTCTAGATGTTACAACTCCTGCTCCTTTCCTTAGATGTGGAACAATTTTATTCATTCCCTTATTAGTAATAGATGTTAATGCTACTATAGATTTTCCACCTTCGCTCAACGCTGCTCCGGTAATAAAATCTATTTGTCCTCCAACCCCAGAATAAATGTTTGGACCTATGGAATCTGCACATACTTGTCCCGTTAAGTCTACTTCTATAGCAGAATTAATAGCAATCATTCTTTTGTTTTTTCTAATTTGTTGCGGATCATTTGTAAATGCGGCAGATTTCATTTCAACTATAGGATTATCATGGATAAAATCGTATAATTCTTGAGATCCATCTGCAAATGTTGAAACGATTTTATTTTTGATAATTCCTTTATATTCTCCAGTGATAACGCCAGATTTTACTAATGGCATAATACCATCAGAAAACATTTCTGTATGAATTCCTAAACCTTTATGGTTATTAAGGTTAGCTAAAACTGCATTTGGGATTGAACCTATTCCCATTTGCAAGCAACTTTTATCTTCTATTAATTCGGCAATATAGTTTCCTATTATTTTTTCTTCATCTGTAATGTTACCCACTGGTAATGAATAAAGAGGTGCATCATTTTGTACAAAAATATCTATACATTTAGCTGCAATTAAAGAATCACCAAATGTTCTAGGTACAAATTTATTAACTACAGCAATTACTACACGCGCATTTTTTATTGCTTCTTTTATATTTTCGACTGAAGAGCCTAAGGAATAATTACCATGCGAATCGGGAGCTGATACTTGAATAAATACTACATCAATTTTTAAATCTCCATTTGCCATTAATTTTCCCATTTCGCTTAAAAATATTGGCGTATAAGTTCCATTTCCTTGTGCAATTGTATGTCTTACATTTGCACCAACGAACAAGGAATTTACAAAAAACGAATCTTTATACTTAATGTCTGCATATTTTGCAACACCATTCGTATGAATGTGGCAAATCTCAACATTGGATAATTCTGGAGCTCTTAAAGTTAAAGCATCCGTTAAAATTGTAGGTGTAGCTGAGGCTGAGTGAACAAAAACTCTATCACCAGATTTTACAACTTTTACCGCTTCTATAGCAGAAAGAAATTTCATAGATAAATTAATATAGGGATAAAAATAACATAATATGGGCAAAATACTAGTGTAATTCAATATAAATGTGTAAAATTCTATTCAAATATATATTTAATTACTATTTTTAAATACAAAAGAAATTTATTAAATGACGACAGAAAAATATAACCTTATTACCACTAGTTTTAATAAATCTGAAACATTAAAATTCTATAATGCTTCTCTAGAAGAAGTTCAGATAGATTTTATCTCTATAAAAATTCCTAAACAATCTTTAATGACTAGAAAGCATGGAATGTTTAATGGTGCCACGATTGCTTCTTTAGTTGATATTTCTTCTGGTTTTGCTGCAGTAAGTCATTATGACGATGATTGCTACGTTGTAACTGTAGAATTAAAAGTAAACTACTTAAGACCTGCTATCGGAGATTACTTATTATCAAAATCTTATGTTATAAAAGGTGGAAAAAAAATTAGTGTTATAAGAACTGAGATTTATACAATGAATGAAAAACAAAATAAAGAAACTCATGTATCTACATCTTTAGTTACCATGATGAGAATAAAATAAGCCAAGTTATCAATAAAATGGCTCACAAGATTTAAAATTAGTTGGTATGAATTACTTTATTTTAGAGAAAGATTATTAATTATATTTTTAGTAAAAGTCAATATCTCTATTACAAATTAAAAGTTCAGTATCAATACATTCCACTTAATGTATTAATTATTGAATTTATTTAACAATATTATTTTATATCTTGTATTTGTTATTCAAAATTACAATTTATGTATACTGAAAAAGATATTATCGAAGAATACATTAACTTCTCCTTGGATTTTTGTTCAAAATGTATAGCAAAATATGAAGAATTCTTCCCGTTTTCATTTTATATAAAAAATGGAGAAACTACAGTTATAGAACCAGAGAATTTATCTGAATTACCAAACTTCAATACATTAATCAACAATCTTAAAATAAATGGATTAAATCTCATAAAAGATAATCAATGTAGAAGTTTTTGTATTGGATATCGCACAAGGGTAAAAATAGAAGGTAAATATTACGATGCTTTAGCAATATTTGTAAAGTTGACAGAATACGAATCAACTTCACACGGAAGAATATATTATTATCCTTATACAACAGCTGAAAATTTTGATTATTTATTTGATTTAGCTTATTATATAGATGCTAATAATTAATTTAACTGATTATAAACTATTCAATAAATTTATTTCATAACAAAGGTTAGCTATTTTTGCGCTATGAATAAGGAACCTTTAAATAACTATTCTCCGTTAGAGGAGAAATTCAACATATATACGCATTGTTTAGGATTTATACTGAGTATTATTGCTCTATTTTATTTAACAATAAAATCGGTAAATACAGGGCAATTTAATATCATTTTTAGTTTTGTAATTTTCGGAATTTCAATGATTTTATTGTACTTAGCATCTACATTATATCATTCTGCAAAAGATCCTTATAAACGTTCAATATTAAAAATTTTAGACCATGTTTCTATTTATGTTTTAATTGCCGGAACATATACACCTTATACACTTGTTTCATTAAAATATGCTCATGGTTTTACAATCTTTAGCATTGTATGGATTTTTGCCATTCTGGGAATACTTTTAAAACTATTATATACAGGGAAATTTAAATTATTATCTACTTTATTGTATGTATTTATGGGTTGGATGATTGTTTTTTCATTTTCAGATCTACAACACAATTTATCGGCCAATGGCATAGAATGGTTAGTTGCAGGAGGAATTGCATATACAATAGGTGCAATATTATATAGTATAAAACAAATTCCATTTAATCATGCTATTTTTCATGTATTTGTTTTATTAGGAACATTTTGCCATTTTATCTCTATCTTTCTATACGTTAAATAATTCACGAATGATGAAAAAAATTATATTCTACTTACTATTTATCTTATTCACAGTTCAACTGCAAGCACAAACATATACTTTAAAGTTTAAAACTAATAAGGGTAATTTTGAAGTTATGTTGTACGATTTCACCACTTTTCATAGAGATTTAATTTTAAATGAAATTAAAAAAGGGACATACAAAAATGCGGAATTTAATAGAGTTATTAAGAATTTTGTGATACAAGGAGGAGAACTAGATGAAACAATTCTAAAGAGAGAAAAAAAAAATCTTTCGCAAAAACCAATACGTTTAACTTCAGAGTTTCATTCAAAAGCATTTCATAAAATAGGTGCTCTAGGAGCAGGACATGAAGGAAATGTTGATAAAGCTTCATATTTAACACAAATATATTTTGTTGTCGGTAAAAAAGTTACAGCGGAAGAATTAGATACTTTAGAAGAAAAAAAAGGAATAAAATATACTCCTTTACAGCGTGAAGAATATCTTAAAAATGGCGGTTTACCTCGTTTAGATAACGAATATACTGTGTTTGGAGAAATAACAAAAGGGCTAAAAAAAGCTATAAAAATTAGTTTAGCACCAACTGATAAAGAAGATGTACCCACTAAATCAATTGTATTTGATATAAAAGTAAAAATGAAAAGCAACCATAATAAGTACAAAACAAGTATCTCTTTTGGAGCAGGATTTAATAATTAAAAATGTAAAAAGCCTAGACATATATCTAGGCTTTTTAATATTATAATATTCCCATTAATTCTATTTCAAATACCATCGTAGACTGGGGTCCTAACTCTTTAGAAATTTCTCGGTTTTTGTAACCTAATTCAGGTTTTATAACGAATTTAAATTTACTGCCTACAGGCATTAATAGAACACCTTCTGACCAACCTTTAATAACATTTTCCAAAGGAAAAGCTGCTGGTTTTTTTCTAAGCACAGAACTATCGAAAACTTCGCCATATATATTTACTCCATGATAATGACATAAAACTGTATCGCTCATAGTTGGTTTAACACCATCTCCTAAAGATAAAATTTCGTATAACAAACCACTTTCAGTTTGCATAACGTTTTCATTTTTTGCATATTCTTCTCTAAAAGCTGCGCCTTCTGTTTTATTCTTCTCAGCTAACTCTTGCTTACGTTTAAGTAATAATTCTGCTACACCCATTTTTTTTTTACAAATTTATAAAATGTTTCTGATGAAGAAACGAAAATATAGTGCATAAAAAAAGAGCTAAAGATTTCATTTCTGAAAGACAGATGAGGAGAAACTTTAACTCTTTATTAGTTTTAAAATGTCCGACAAAAGTAAAACTATTTATAATTATTAATTTAATCTTAAATATTAAATTAAAGTTAACGTTTTAACAAAATTATTTCTACAATAACGCCTTTTTTTAGAATTATATTTTGCTTAAAAATATTATAGATGTATAACTTTTTGATTAAAAGAGTTTTTAAAATTTTCTATTAATTGTAACATATAATAACTGCTTTCTGTAAGGTCTTTAACATTTATAGCATCTTCAATAGAATTAAATTCAATATTCTTCTGAAAAAAACCAAAACTGTATAAATTATTATTTTTAATATATATATATGAATATTCTTCACAATCTCGCCCATTTCCTAAAACATAATACGTTTTAGATTCTCCAATAAGTGTATCTAAAGCTTTATATACTTTATCATTATGGCTCCTTATAGACTCACTTTTAAATTTTAATTTTAACTTTTCTACTTCAAATTCATCAAATTTCTCTTGATTATAGAAATGACATTTTAAGGGATTAATTTCGTATTCTTTCATCAAGTTTAATAAGCATTCTGTAGCATCTTGTATTCGCTCAAAATTCTTCATAGAATGAATGTTTTTATGATGTTTTACCAGCGCTAAATGCATATATTTTTCTTGATCTTGGTACTCTATAAGACAAAATTTAGGATCATATTTTTTTAATGCTCGATTATATTTTGGCCAATGTTTTTTAATGAATTTATACTCATATAGTAAAGCCATCAGCTCATTACCTGTTTCATAAAAATCGATGTAAAAAATTTCTTTCAAAAATTCTTGCCTTTTAATTGAAGTATTTTTTCCATTAAAATGTTGATATACTCTCTTTTTTATATTTATGGCCTTACCTACATATATTATTTTATTGTACTTATCTTTAAAAAAATATATTCCTGTAGTTTGAGGTAAATTTTCATAAGATTTATGATCTAAATGGATTGGCAAGCGCTGAGTAGAAGAAGTTTTTTTAGCAAAATCAATAATTAAGTTATTTGTATCGTTTTTATACAAAAGTGAGAAAAGTTTTGCAGTAGCTAATGCATCTCCATATGCACGATGTCGATCATGAATCGATATATTTAAATCACTACAAATATTTCCTAAACTATACGAATGGTAGCCAGGAAAAATTTTGCGAGATAATCTTACAGTACATAGTTTATTAGGAGAAAAATTAATCCCAACTTCTTGAAATTGATTAGCTATAAATGAATAATCAAAATTAACATTATGTGCTACAAACACACAATCCTTTAGATATGAATATATTTCGTCAGCAACATCAGAAAATATAGGCGCGTCAGCAACCATTTCATTAGTAATTCCCGTTAGATACTGAATTTTACTTGGTATAGTTTGTAATGGATTAATTAAAGTTTGAAATTCATCCAAAACATCTTCACCGTTGTGAATAATTATAGCAATTTCTGTTATTCTATTTTTTGCAGCAAAACTACCTGTCGTTTCAATATCAACAATTGCATATTTTTTTGATTTACTCATAAAGCTTACTCAATAGATTACAAAATTACAGCTCACTTACGCCAAAACATGTCATTTAAAATAAGAAAAACAAATCTCACTATAGTTTCAACTTTAGAAATGTATATTTGCATTCCATATAAAAACATATCTTATGTCAGAATTTGATGTATCCTCAGCTTTAAAATCATTAAAAAACGATTATACAGAAGAAACTGCTTCTGAATTTATTGAATCTTTATTATATAATCCGTCTGAATTATCAGATGAAGATCATGATATTATCGATCAATTACAAAGTTCTTTCTTACGTACTGCTGCACAAATATTCGTAGAAGATTTAGCCTACGATTTTAACACGTTAGTTAACTATTGGGAGGCATTTATAGGTCAATTAACGGAAGAACAATCTTCTAAATTATTAGAATTTGCATTAGAACAAACTGATGTAGATTTTGTAGAAGATTTTATTATTGGTTACCGAAAATTTTACGTAAATCCGAATGAATCAATTACATTTTTCAATAAACTTGATGCCAATGAGTTCCATGAAATTAAATTTTTCATCGGGAGATGTTATGAAGCATTAGAAGATTATGAAAATGCAATTGTTTATTATCAACGATATTTAAATCATCCCTATTTTGAAGCAGAAGAAAATCTAGAACAAGCTTCTATAAATAGTTTCTATATCAACCATACTATTGCTACATTATATTATAAATTAGGTAATATGAAAAAGGTTGTAGAAGTTGCAAATAATATTATAGAACCTATTGGATTTACTCAATATTTAGAAAATTTTACTTCGCCTGAAGATTCGGAGATTAAATCTTTCTTAATTGATTATGCAAATGCTTTAGAAGAAACAAATGAAACTGAAAAGGCTATTTCATTAAGAGATAAAATTAATGAATTCTACTCTATATAAAATTTGAATAATTACTCTTTTTTAAGAGAATTAAATCATTATAAATAAAAACTTTAGCTTTATAGATAAAAAAGTTTTTAATTTATTAATTATAGAAATAATATACCTAAATTTGTGTACTAATAAAAAGGAAAATTCCTTTATATTCATAGTATTTTTAGGTTGGTTTATAAAAAATGGTTTGTTTACAAACCATTTTTTTTTATGTATATAAAACTCTTTATAATAAATATGTTTTGCTTTACTATATTTAAATATATAGAGCTTTATACATTATCTATCTTTATTTCAAAAAAAAGAGCTTACATATTTATAAAATCTTTCTTATGAATAATCTCTAATTTTTATTTCTTCGTAAGAAATAACCGATTGAAAATCCAAGTATAGAAGGAACAATCCATCCCATATCATTTTCAAAAAATGGAATGTAATTTAGTTTTTCTATTATTCCTACGCTTAGCATTCCTAAAATTTTAAATAATCCTAGTAATCCAATAATAGCTGAGGCTATTAATGCTCCTACATATGGAACTTTGTCCTTTATAATTTTACCAAATATCACTACATATAATACAAGTGTAATAACGATTGGGTATATAAAAGCTAACGGTGGATAAGCAAAATTTATAATTTGGTCTACACCTTTTATTGATAATCCAAATGAGACCAGAGAACAAAGAATAACAATAGGTGTATATCCTATTTTATTTTTAAATAATTCGCTAAAAAAAGACCCTACAGCAGCTGTTAAAGATATTGCAGTTGTTAAACAAGCAAATGCCATACAAACCGCAATTGCAATTAAACCATATTGGCCTAGTATATTTGATGAAATATTAATTAACAATTCTGATCTTTTAACTTCTGTAGATGTAATGCCAGATGTAGCTCCTAAATATATTAAACCTCCATATACAAATAATAAGCATAGAGAAGATAACGCACCAGATACTATGGTAACTTGCATTTTGCTTTTTTTGTCTGTGTATCCCTTAGCTTTTGCTGCAGAAATAATAATCCCAGCAAATATTACAGAAGCCAATACATCTAATGTTTGATATCCTTCTAAAAAACCTTTAGAAAACGAGTCAATCATAGAGTGTTTAGTTGGCTCAAAAGCAGCAGTTGGATTTATTATACCTATAGCTATTAGTAAGGCCAATAAAATTAACAGAACTGGTGTTAAATAATTTCCGATAACGTCTACAACTTTAGAAGGGCGAATTGCTAAAAGCAGTGTTATGACGAAAAAAATTAATGATCCCCAAGCAACATGCATATCCGGAAAAAAAGGTTTAATACCTACCTCGAAAGTTGTTGCAGCAGTTCTAGGAATAGCAATCAAAGGACCAATACAAATCATGATAATTGTTCCTAATACAGGTGCGATAAATTTATTGACACGATTACCTAAATCATTAAAATTGTCACCAGATTGTATAATTGATAAAATTCCAGTAAATGGTAAAAGTATTCCTGAAATTCCAAAAGCTATCATTGCAATTAAAAAATTAGAACCTACCTGAACGCCGATAAGTGGAGGTAAAAGTAAATTACCTGCCCCAAAAAACATCGCAAACAATGCAAATCCTAATGTTAGAATATTACCAAATTTCTTTTTTTCCATATTTATATTTTCCACGAAGAAAATTCTCTTCGACTAATGCGGGTGCAAATTAAAAATATTTCAATATTTAACTTAATTTTAAATCAAAAAGATGGATTAAAAACTGAAATTAATGCAAATTTGTCAA
Organism: Faecalibacter rhinopitheci; assembly: GCF_015234135.1. GTDB lineage: Bacteria > Bacteroidota > Bacteroidia > Flavobacteriales > Weeksellaceae > Empedobacter > Empedobacter rhinopitheci. Next base: position 228,269 of record NZ_JADGIK010000001.1, read on the forward strand.
GATTAAATAAATATAATTACATTTTGTTTAAATAAAACCTAAGTAATTATGATTATTTTAACCACAATATATTCTATGAAGAATAATTTTTTTAGGAAATAATTAAGGTTTTATACAATTTTAAAGACGATTTGTCAAGTTGAAGAAATATTAAATAATAAAAGAAGCTCCAAAAAATTTTTGAAGCTTCTTTTGTTGTTTTTTGTAATGTAGTAAGCATCACATCATAGTAAGTTTATAGTAGCCAAAAAATGGTTAGTAATCAGGCGATATTGTTGTTGTTGTTTAGTTCGTTTCTTGTTTTACAAATCTATAAACTTCTTTTTATAAATAGTTATTACATAAGGTGCTTTTCGTAAACTACAGTTTTATTCAGGTAAAATAGATATATTAATGGGTGAAATTATTCAAATCAGCAATATTTCTATTCAATTTTAGCTTTAATGTAATCCTTGTGCCTGGATTATTTGGATAAAATCTTAAATAATCTTTCTCTTTACCATTAAAAATCATTAATCGATCGCGTATAATTTTAAGCCCTTTTGATACATGCAAATTATTTTGTCTTACGTTTTGTATTCCATTTCCATTATCTGCAATATTTATAAGAAGGAATTTGTCGCCTTTTTCAATTTTTAATACAATTTTATTATTTAATTGCTTTGGATTATATCCATGTACAAAAGCATTTTCTATAATTGGTTGTAAAAGCATTGGTGGAATTTTTACGGTATGTAAATTAATACTTTCATCAATTTTTGTTTCGAACTCTACTTTATTAGTAAATCTTTTATTTTCTATAGATATATATAATTTTAAGAATGTGATTTCATCCATTAAAGTAATTTCATTTTCACTTGATAAATCAAGCATTTTTCTAATTAATTTTGCAAACTGATTAAGACAATCTAAGGCATTATCAATATCATTATCAATAATATAAAACTGAATTGAATTAAGAATATTAAAGATAAAATGAGGATTCATTTGTCCTTGTAAAGCCATTAATCTAACCTCCGACATTTTCTTTTCTAAAGAGATTCTTTTGTTTTCGGCTTCATTAATTTCTTCAATTTGCTTAATTTTAAGTGTATTTATTTTATTTATATTCTTGATTTTATCCTTATAAAGTTTAAATAATAATATAATTAAACATAATATATTACCTAAAATGAAATATACATTGAGATAAAAAGGCGGATCTATGGATAGACTTAATAAATAAATAATTTGCTTATTAGAGCCATTTAGATCAGTAATTTCTAAATCAATATCATAATTTCCATACTTTAATGCATTAAAATGGATAAACTCTTCCGTAAAATATTCGCTCCATTTATCTTTTTTATGCAACCTGTATCTATATTTATATTTATTAGGATATTTGGTATTGATGAGAGCAAATTCAATAAAAATATTATTTTCCTGATTTTTTAATTTTAGATTTTTATCCACTAAATCAAACCATAAAAATTTATCTCTTTTAAAATTTTGATTATTGATTTTGACACTTGAAATAATTATTTTTGGAAGATTATTTTTCTCCTTAATATATTTCTCTACATCTATTGAATAGTACCCATTATCACTTCCTACAAAAATCTTATTGCCTTTAACCCACGGAGAACTTAACGATTTATAATCAATACCCTGATCTTTATTTAAATAATAATATTTTTCTCCATCTACAATCATTATACTAAAGAACGAACCTATAATAATTTTACCATTCACCTCATCTATAAAACTAATGTTGACGGAATTAATTCTTTTAGATGATATTTTACGTATTAGTTTAAGGGATTTATTTTCTAGTTTAAAATAGTATACATCGCCAAATTCAGTTGCTACTAAGAGTTTGTCCTCGCCAATACATTTTACAATTTTAATTTTTAATTCATCAAAAATTCCTTCTTTAGCATAAGAAATAAATTTCCCATCTTGGTACTTAAATAATCCATCTAAAGCAGATGCCACATAAATAGAATTGGAATTCTGACTCATAGAAACAATATTCATCGGCGTTTCAGAATCAAATTCAGAGAAATAATCATGTTCCAAATTTTCTAGATTATGATATACCTTTATTCCTCTAAATGGATGAACTTCTATTAATTGATTTTTAAAGAATGTAAACTGATAAGTATGAATGGGTAAATATTGTAAAATATCTCCCTTTAAATTTGCTTTAAACAGACCAGCGTTAGAGCTAATCCATAAGAAATTATTATGATAAAATAATTTTAAAAGTTTAAAATTATTCTTCTTTTTCGTGTAATCTATCTCAAAAAAATGGTTTTCCTCTGTAATAATATTTTTTAATTTCAGTTTGTTCTTTTGGAAATAATTCCAAAAATCATCCAGACTGATTAAAATTTTATTGGCTTCTTTTTCTGTTTCATATAAACTATGATTGGATAAAGCAAACTCCTTATCTCCTATAGATATCAAATCATTAACAGCATTATTATCTAACTCATTATGGGAAATAGGCATATCAAAAAAAACGCGAAACAATCCTTTATCTAATGTAGAAACATATGCAACATTATTTGTGGAATCATATATAATACCACGCGGAAACTTAGAATTAATTTTCAGCTTTTCGGTGATATCAGATAACTTTTTATCTTTATATTGATAGACTCCTCCAACTCCCGTACCTATATCATAGGCAGCAATCCATAATCCATTATTTACAGGTTTTACATCCCAAAAAACAGGTACCTTAGATAAGCGATATTCGTTGATCTTATTTAAAAAATCAGATTGTTTATAAATTGTAGCGCCTAGATTGGTTGAGAAAATTACTTTCCCTTCGTAGACATGAGAGTTTACAATTGTACTTAGTTTATTGACTGAAACTATTTTATTATCATCTATTCTAAAAACGCCATGATTAAATGTAGAAAAATATAATTTATCATTCATTTCCAGAAAAGTAACACCTTCTAAAATTTCATTTTTTGGATAATCTATCTTTGGATTATTTATTTTAAAATTCTCAGCATCAATGATTGAAATTCCTCCAACACCCGTTACATATATTTTATTTTTATAAATATGAATTTTACGTAAACGATTTGAAATTAATCCGTCCGATTTAGTAATCAGTTTAACATCTTTACCATTAAAATAAGCCAAACCTCTACCATAACTAGCAAACCATAATTTATTATTATGATCCTCTTTTATATCCCAAACATTATTAAATTTTATCTCCTTAAAACGCTTTAGCATTAAAAAGTGATTCATATCTTTTATATAGATTCCATATCGGGTAGAAACCCATAAATATTGTCGAGAATCTTGGAAGATTTTTAAAATCTCATTTGAATCTAAATTATTTTCGTTTGAATATTGCTGAGTAATAATATGCTGAGAAAATAATGAACTAACCCCTAAAAAAAAGGATAATATAAAAAAACTAAGATACCGCATTCATCAATACTTTCAATCCAGAAGCAGTTACAGGAATTAGAATTTCATTATTATCTAGATCATTTGTAAGAATTAACGTATTACTACGTTTATCCATACGCTTTGAGTAGTTTAAATTAACTAAATACGATCTATGCACTCTTGCAAAGGAATTCAACCCTATCGCCTTCTCCACTTCTTTTAAAGGTTTTGAAATTATATATACTTTAGAAGTTGTATTTATTTCACAATAATTATCTGCAGCTTTACAGAAAATAATATCTTTAATCTTAATAAATGAGATTTCGTTGACAGAAGAAAATAATAACATTCCGGACTCTGTCTTTAAACTGCTTTTAATCTCCTTATTTTCATCAAGATCTTCAATAATAGTAGGATTATTTTCTTTTGGTGTTGCAGTATTTTTTTGCGCATAAACTTGTTCAAAACGATTTAAAATAATTTTTAAATCTTGAACAGAAACAGGTTTCATAATATATCCTAAACATCCCCACTGGTTTACGGCCTCCATCACATAATTAGAATGTGCAGTCGTAAAGACTACTTCAAAATTTATTTGATCAAAGTAATCAAAAAGTTTAAAGCCATATTCATTGGGCATATTTATATCTAAGAAAACTAAATCTGGAGAAAATTCTCGAATTAATTCTACACCAGAGTTTACTGAATCTGCGACTAATATTTGACTAAAAAAATTGGGTAAAGCATGATGAATTAACCTTTTTAAACCTTCTTGGGCATGATATTCATCATCGATAATTATAGCAGTATACACTGAATATGAGATGTTTTAATTGGCTACAAATATAAATAATATAAGTTATGCCATGAGGCATAACTTATATTATTTAGTCTTTATTTAATAAAATGTGTGTTAATTTTTACTAGCGTTTAATTTCATGAATGTAAACGCTATAATAGCACCAATAAAAGCCATAATTACACCTACCCATAACTGAGAGTTGTATCCAAGGCCCATTGCTATAGGAATACCACCTAAAAATGCACCTAAAGCATTCCCGATATTAAAACTTGCTTGTCCGGCAGCGGCTGCTAATGTTTCTGATCCTTTTGCATTGTTAATTAACATCATTTGAATTGGGGAACCAATTGTAAATGCTATTAATCCTGCTAAGAAAGACATTATATAGGCCATAATTTTTATTTCTGAAGTAAAATATACCACTAATAAACAAATAGCCATAGATCCAAACGAAATAATTGCTGCCTTATTAGGAGACAATGTATCGGCAATTTTACCGCCTATTAAGTTTCCTAAAAACATACCTAAACCTACTAAAATCATAATAATTGGCACTACGTCTTTGCTCAACTTTGCAACTTCAGTCATTAAAGGTGATATATAACTTATCCAAGCAAATAATCCTGCTGTACCGATAGATATCATCGTTATTAAAACCCAAGCTTGCCATTTTTTAAAAAATGATAATTGTGATTTTAAACTTCCTTGGTTTGTATTTTTCACATTTGGGACCCAAAAATAAACCCCTAAAATAGTTACTAATCCTAGTGTAGATATAATAGCAAAAGTGTATCTCCAATTAAATTCTTGACCAAGCCAAGTTCCCAAAGGTACTCCTACCAAATTTGCTACTGTTAAACCTGAAAACATGAAAGCAATTGCCTGTGCTTCCTTCCCCTTTTTAGCTAACTGACTTGCTACTACAGAACCTACTCCAAAAAATGCTCCATGTGGTAAACCTGATAAAAAACGAGCAATAATTAAAGTTGTATAACTTGGAGAAATTACAAACAACGCATTAAAAATTGTAAATAAAAGCATGAAAAACATCAATACTTTTTTAGGATCAAATTTATTGGTTGCAATAATTAAAGTCGGTGCTCCAACCATTACTCCCATTGCGTACATGGAAATGAAATTTCCTGCTTTTGGAATTGAAATATCTAAATCTTTAGCAAAATCCTCTAAAACGCCCATCATCGTAAATTCTGTCATCCCGATGGCTAATCCTCCTAGTGCTAAAGCAACTAAACTTTTATTTATCATTCTTTTTTATAATTCGTACAATTCGATTGGTAAACCATCTGGATCTTCAAAAAATGTAAATCTTTTTAAAGTATATTCATCCAAACGGATTGGTTCTACCACTATATTTTTACTCTTCAAAAACGATATATTCTCTTCGATATTCTTTACAGAAAATGCCAAATGTCTTAATCCACAAGCTTCCGGGCGAGAAACCCGAGCTGGAGTATTGGCGAAAGAAAATAATTCTATCGTATATTGATTCTGCAAAGCTAAATCTAATTTGTAAGAATCCCTTGCTTCTCTATAAACTTCTTGAAGAATTGTACAGCCTAGAATTTCGGTATAGAAAGCTTTTGACCGATTGTAATCTGAACATATTATGGCAATATGATGTACTTTCTCTAATTGTAACATGAATTAATTTCGGGGTTTAGAACGTTCATACTGATTTGGCCATTTTACTTCCGCATGTAAAACTTCTGAAGCTAACATCGGAAAATAAGGATTTCTTAATAATTCTCTTCCTAAAAAAATAAGATCAGCTTGTTCATTTTCTAAAATTTCTTCCGCTTCTAGAGGTGTTTCAATCAATCCCACAGCACCTACTAAACATTCTGATTCTTTTTTAATACCCTCTGCAAATGGCAATTGGTAACCTTTTTCAACAGGAATATTTTGGTATGAAACTCCACCTCCAGTAGAAACATCAATTAAGTCTACGCCTTTTTCTTGTAATATTTTAGATAATTTAATCGAGTCTTCCAAACTCCAACCACCTTCTGCCCAATCTGTCGCAGAAATACGTATCCATAAAGATTGCGTAGTGATAACAGATTTAATTGCCTCTACAACCTCTAATGTAAATCGGATTCTATTTTCAAAACTACCACCATACTCATCCGTTCGTCGATTAATTAAAGGTGATAAAAATTGATGTACTAAATAACCATGTGCACCATGAATTTCTAAAATTTCAAATCCAGCTTTAATTGCTCTTTGCGCAGCAACTTTAAATTGTAATACAACATTTTTTATCTCATCCACAGTTAACGGATGAGGTGGATGATCTTCCTCTAAAAATGGCAAATCACTTGATGAAATAGTTCTCCAACCATTTACTTCATTTGGTTTAATTTGATGATGGTTAATCCACGGTTTTCCACAACTTGCTTTGCGTCCTGCATGAGCTAATTGTATACCTGGGACACAATTATATTTTTTAATTTCTTCAGTTAATTCATTATACGAATCAATATGATCATCCTTCCATATACCTAAATCTCCATAGGAAATTCGACCTTCCGGACTTACAGCCGTTGCTTCTAATATAATAGCTCCCGCTCCTCCAACTGCTCTAGTTGTGTAATGCACAGTATGCCAGCTATTAGGATAACCATCAACCGATGAATATTGACACATTGGCGACATTATAATTCTATTCTTCAGAATTATGTTTTCATTTATTGTAATTGGTTCAAATAAAAGAGCCATAAAATTTAGATTTAAGTGACTAAAATAGAAATAAAAAATGATTGTAAAAAAACATATATATAGTGGAATTCCCAACTGATTATTAGTCAAAGTTGTACTTATATGCTTAATAATAATTTTCAAATAATTGTTAATTCTTTTGCATTATACTCCATAATGTTCGTAATTTTACAAAAAAGTGAATTTTGGAAAAGAAAAAGATTGTCATTATAGGTGCTGGATTTGCAGGCCTTAGATTAGCTCGAAAATTAAACAATAACCCAAACTTTTCTATTACACTTATAGACCGCTATAACTTTCATCAATTTCAACCTTTATTCTACCAAGTTGCAACTGCAAGAATTGAACCTAGTAATATTTCTTTTCCTTTACGTAAAGTATTTCAAGGAAGTAAAAATGTTCAAGTTCGTTTAGCAGATGTTACAGGTATTAATGAGGCTAAAAACGAAGTTGAGACAACAATCGGGGATTTTTCTTACGATTACCTTGTCATTTCCACAGGATGTACCACAAATTTCTTTGGAAACAAACAAATTGAGGAATTAGTTTTCCCAATGAAATCTACTGACGAAGCGATTACGCTTAAGAATAGATTAATTACAAATTTTGAGAGTGCATATTCTGCATCTCCAGAAGAATTAGAAGAAATCATGAATATCGTGGTTGTAGGTGGAGGTCCAACAGGAGTTGAGCTTTCCGGATCAATTGCGGAGATGAAGACTAAAATTCTTCCAAAAGATTACCCAGATTTCGATTTTTCTGGATTAAACATCTATTTAATCGAAGGTGGACCAAATTTATTAGGACCTATGTCTGATGCTTCTCACAAGAAATCTCGTGAGTATTTAGAAGAATTAGGTGTTAATATCTGGACTGAAGGGCGTGTTACAGGTTATGATGGTAAAGTTATTTCTTTAGCGGACGGCCGCCAAATTAAAACTAAAACAGTTATTTGGGGAGCAGGTGTAACAGGTAATGTACCTGAAGGTATTAATCGTGAAATTTTACAACGAGGTAATCGTATTAAAGTTGACCGATACAACAAAGTAGAAGGATCTAATAACATCTATGCTATTGGTGACATCTCTTCAATGGAAACTCCTAAGTATCCACATGGGCATCCGCAATTAGCAAATGTTGCCATTAATCAAGGTTTAAACTTAGCCAATAACTTTATTGAGTTAGGTAAAAGTAAAAACCAAAATAATTGGACAATGTTTGAATATGCAGATCCAGGATCTATGGCTACTGTTGGAAAATACAGAGCTGTTGTAGATTTACCTAAATTTTCTTTCCAAGGACGTTTAGCATGGTTTACATGGATGTTTTTACACTTAATGTTAATCTTAAGTGTGCGTAACAAATTGTTTATTTTCTTAAACTGGGCACAATCTTATTTTACGAATGATACTTCATTACGTATTATAACACGTCCTACAAAAAAAGACTACAAACACAACATTAAAGATTACAGAAGATTCCCAAAGAATCGCAATAAAAAAGAAGAAGCTTAATAGCTTCTTCTTTTTTTAATTTATTTTCTTTAAAATCAATGAATATTTATTCTACAAAGTAAATATTAAAAACATTAAAAAAAGCGTAATCAATAAATTGATTACGCTTTTTTTTATTAAGATGATTGAAATTACCCTTTGATAATTTCGTCCATTTTTGCTCTCTCTTCTTCAGCTAATTCTAAATCAACTAAAATTCTTCCTGAATGCTCATCCGTAATGATTTTTTTACGTTGTGCAATATCCATTTGACGTTGAGGTGGAATTGTAAAATAAGAACCTGCAGATGCTCCACGCTCTACTGGTACTACTGCTAAACCATTTTTCACAGAAGTACGGATTCTTGAATAAGCTTTGATTAAACGTTCTTCAATGTTTTGAGCGTATTCTTCAGATAATTTAATTAATAAATTTTCTTCTTTCTCCGTATCTTTAACGATTGTTTCTAACTCCGCTTGTTTATGACCTAAGTGCTCTTTTTTAGCTACTAAATTAGCTTCAGCTTCTGAAACTTGTGCATTCTTTTGTTCAATTTTAATATTGAACTCACGAATTCTTTTTTCAGCTAACTCAATTTCTAATCCTTGGTATTCAACTTCTTTTGCTAAAGCGTCAAACTCACGGTTGTTACGAACGTTATCCTGTTGTTTCGTATATTTTTTAATTAAAGCTTCAGCATTTTTAATTACTTCTTTCTTTAACTTAATTTCTTCTTCCAAACCTTTAGATTCGTCTACGATTTTTTGGATTCTCGTTTCCATTTGAATAACGTCATCTTTTAAATCTTCCACCTCTAAAGGTAATTCACCTCTTGTGTTTCTGATTTCATCTAAACGTGAATCAATTAATTGTAAATCGAATAATGCGCGAAGTTTTTCTTCAACGCTCATTTCTTTAATATTTTTTGTTTCAGACATAGTTAACTATAATTAACAGGATTGGTAATAATTCCAGAATTAAAGACGACAAAATTACTAAATTTTTCTTTAAGATACGAAGAAATTAAATTAATTGTAAATTGTTCTGACTCATAATGGCCAATATCCATCAAAATGATTTGATCTTCAGCCGAAAAAAATTCGTGATACTTCAAATCTGATGTAATGTATGCATCCGCGCCTGCATTTAAAGCATTTTTTATAGCGAAAGCTCCAGAACCTCCTAATACTGCAATTTTCTTTATTTCTTTATTTAATAATCTTGAATGACGAATAACTGGTGTGTTCATCTTTTGTTTAACATACTGAATAAAATCTACCTCAGCCATTGCTTCTTCCAACTCACCAACCATTCCTAAACCAATATATTGATTTTTATTTGTTAAAGCAATCAAACTATATGCAACTTCCTCGTACGAATGATTTGTAAATAATGCTTTTAATATATTTGATTCTTTATGTTGAGGTACAACAACCTCTATACGCGTTTCGTCAACTTCTTCTAAAGTATTTATATTTCCGATTGTAGGATTTGAACCTTCTAGTGGTCTAAAATTGCCTTTACCTTCAATAATATATCCACATGAGTCATAATTACCTATATGACCTGCTCCTGCTGCGTATAAAGCCTTTTTTAGCTTTTCGGCATCATTATTCGGAACATAAGTTATTAATTGTTTTATTGCATTTTCTTTTGGGATTAAAACTTTAGCATTTTTTAAACCTAATTGATTTACAATTCCCCGATTAACACCTTCAAAAGAATTATCTAAAGCGGTATGAGTTGCATAGATATTAATATTATTTTGTATTGCTTTTATAACGGTACGTTCTACATATGTTTTTCCAGTAATTTTTTTTAATCCTGAAAAAACAATTGGATGAAAACTAATAATCAAATTAGCTCCTTCTCTCACCGCTTCATCAATAACTTCAGGTGTTGTATCCAAACAAACTAAAACTTTGGTTACATCAGCGTTATAATCTCCGACTAATAAGCCAACATTGTCAAAACCTTCGGCATAATTAAGTGGCGCTATTTCTTCTAATGCTGATGTAAAATCTTTTACTTTCATACTTGCGAAATTATAATTTTAATCTCAATTTTTCTGTGGGAATATCATTTTCCGTTCCTATAAAATAAGATTCCAACCCATTTTTCGTTAAAATTTTCTTGGAAGCTATGTTATCAGGATCAATAATTCCAATAACATATTTAGCTAACTCATTATTACGTGCAAATTGGATCAAATCTTTACAAACTTGATATCCATACCCTAATCCCCAAAAATCTTCCATTAAGAGATAACCAACTTCAACGGTATCTTCTTCTTTTATATAAATTTCAACTTTCCCTAAACCAATTAATTGGCTGCGATCATATACTTTAAAGTAACCACCTAATGTTTGAGATTTATTTGTAGATAAAATTTCTTTAAATCTAGATTCACTTCTATCCAAAGACGAGGCTTCTCCTGTTACATATTTCATCACCGCATCAGAGTTCACAATCCGATGATATAAATCAAAGTCTTCTTCTTCGAATTTTATGTAGCTTAATTGATACATATATGTTTTTGTATTGATTTTAAAAGATTAATTTGATTAATTGTTCGATCTAAATTTTGATTTTCTCTGGTTGTATGATAATAGATATCATCTTGTAAAAAATCTGTGATAAAACGAATGGCTTGTATAAGGATAACAACATATGCAGTTAAATCAATTGCTTCTAATTCTTTATCGGTAAGAATATTTTTAAGTTCTGATAAAAACCCTTCTTTTACTGATTCATAATAAGTTAACGAAAAATTATCTTCAGGATTTGGATCATCTTCTACTCTTAGATTAGAATATGTACGCACCATATCTCCAAAATCACATAAAATATTACCTGGAATAATCGTATCCCAATCAATCACAGCTTTAACTTTTGTTGAATCTGATTGATCAAATAAAAAATTACCAATTTTGGCATCTGCATGTACAATTCGTTGAGGAAATTCTAATGCTAAATATTTTTCTACGAGAGGTAAATGATTATTTATATAATTTATTGCTTCACTTGCGATTTTTACACGTTGCTGATTACCTTCTGTAACTGCCTTGGTGTAGCTTTCCACTCGCTTTTTATAATCTAAAAATCCAATTATACTAGGCTTAATTCGCGTAATATCTAAATCTTTTAAATAATAATGGAATTCGCTAATTGCCTTTGCCGCTTGATAAGCTTGCTCCTTAGAACATACTTGATTATAACAAACCGAATTAGGAATATAATTTGTTAAACGCCAAACCTCATCATTAACAAAGGTGAGATAGTTTTGATTTAAATTAGGCAGTATGTTAATAATACTTTTTGGATATTCATTCATTTTTAAATGATTTCCAATAGCCAACATATTTGAAATTATATCCTCAGGTTTTTTAAATATAGATGTATTTAATTGCTGTAAGATATATCTGTTGATTCCTAATTTTATTTCAAACGTTTGATTAATTAATCCTTCAGTGATAGGTTTAACGATCAAATCTTCAGGTTTTTCAAAATAATAGGCTAAAACTCGATCCATTAATGCCATAGTTTTTTAGGATAGAAACCATTTTCAATCTTCGTTCTAATTTCTTCCTTTACAGTCTCTTTATCTTGAGGATATGTCATACCAAACCATTGATCAGAGGATTGTGCAGCTACAACTTCAACCTTTTTCTCGTGGATTAAATCATTAATTACTTGTGGTAAGAAAAACTCTGATTTTAATTCCGTAGAATTTATCTTCATGAAATTTTCAAATTTATCTTCAAGCGTTCTAAAAATTGATGAATGTAATATCCAAAAATTCATAGATACAGGAGTATTAGCTGGGATTATTCCTGATTTATTATCTTCTTCAAAAATAATCTTATCTTGATATTTAAAGATGTTTGTGTGTTCATTTACATCTTTTAGCGTATCATTTATTATCTTACAAACACCACGAGAAACACTACCATTTTCGCTGAGTGTATTTTCTAATTGATAAGTTACAATCCCATAATTATTTGGAGTAATACTATTGTCCGTAGCTAAAGACATGGCTTTCATAAATGCATCTTTGCCATAATAATCATCCGCATTAATTACTATAAAATGGTCTGTAATATGATTTTTAGTGACTAACAAAGCGTGGCCAGTGCCCCAAGGCTTTTGTCGATTAATTATATTGTCATAATAATTTCTTGATACGGAAGAATAAGTGGTCTGTAGAATAAATTCTACAGACGCACCTTTATCATCAATTATTTTTTTAAAATATTTTCTTGTATCGTCTTCAAATTGTTGATTAACGACAAATACAAAGTGATTGATTCCTACTGATAATGCATCGTAAATAGAATATTCCATTAACGCTTCATTGTTTGGTCCAATAGGATCAATTTGCTTTTGCCCGTTATATCTACTTCCTAAACCACCTGCAAGAATGACTAAAGAAAGTTTATTAGATGTTGTTTTCAAATCCAAAAATTGGTTTTCTTGTTTTATATTTTCCTTTTGTAAAATCTGGCATTTCCTGAGAAGATCCATTTTCAGCGATTGATTTTTCGCTTAACGGTGTTACAGCATACCAAGTCGCTAAATCATAGACATCAAAAGGAAATTCACGATTATTCTTAATACACTCAATAAAATCATTAATTAAGAAAAAATCCATTCCTCCATGCCCAGCACCTTCTGCTTGTGCTTCATATTTTTTCCAGATTGGGTGATCGTATTTTTTTATATATTCTTCAGAATTCGTCCATTTATGATTTTTTTCCATTGCATTTTCAAAATATAAAAATCCTTGATTAAAACCTCCTGAACCTATATCTTGCCAAATACCATCTGTTCCTTGTACTCTAAATCCTAAATTATAAGGACGTTGTAATGATGTGTCGTGTGTAAGTAAGATTGTTTCGCCATTTTCACACTTTAACATTGTTTGTACAATATCACCTTGATTAAATTTAACTTTAGCGTTTGGATGATCTTTTCCTCCAGTTTTTATAATATAATCTGTAAGACCAGCCTGTTTAGAAGCCATGGAAGATAAATGAGTAATTCTGTTTCCTCGATTCACATCCATCATTGTAGCTACAGGACCTAATCCATGAGAAGGATACAGTTCTCCATTTCTTTTACGGTAATGTTCTGTACGCCAAGCAGCTTCCGAAAATCCTTTTTCTCCAAATTCTACACCACCTCCATAGGGTTGTTTTCCATCATTAAAAAGTACGTTTCTTAAATCATGTTGATAACCACCTTGTCCATGGACAATTTCACCAAACATTCCTTTTCTAGCCATATTAAATACCGCCATAATATCACGTCTGTAGCATACATTTTCCATCATAAAGATTGGAACTTTTGTCTCTTCATATGTTTTTACATAATTCCAACATTCATCTACTGTAATAGCTCCACAAACTTCTAAACCTACAATTTTACCAGCTTTCATAGCTTCTATAGTTTGAGGTTCGTGCCATTCCCAAGGAGATGAAATTATAACTGCATCTAAATTTTTCATTTTTAACAAATTACGGTAATCATAATTTCCGTTACTGAAATATTGTACAGGTTTTTTATTATGCTTTTCAAAAATTTTATTAGCGCGATCAATCATTCTTTGATCAGGTTCTGCAATTGCTACGACCTCTACATCATCACGTCTTAGTAATTCATTTAAATGAACTTGCCCTCGCATTCCTACGGCAATAAGACCTACTCTAATTTTAGTTTTATTAGTTTCAAATGCAAATAATGATTGTGGAAGAATTAGAGCTCCAAAAGTAGCGACTGCTGCATTCTGAATAAATGATTTTCTGTTCATAGTGTTAATTTATATTTAGTATGTTTTTATAGTGTCTTTAGGTAAAACTAATGTAAATTCTGTTAAAATTGAAAATTCATCAGTTAATTTAGGCAATTTCAAGTTTGGGTCAGCCGATTCCATAATTTGAATAACTGCTATTTTTAATTCTGGTTTTTTATTTTTCAAGTACCAATATATTCCTCCATATTGTTTGGAATGATAATCACCGTTGAAATGTAAGAATATTTTATCTTTATTTAAAACTTTTAGTATAGATTCGGCCATAGTAGCGTCTTTTATAGCTTGTGCATCAACAAATTGTTTAGCTTTTAATTCCATATGATCTTCCATCATTCTCATCATTTCTGGATATCCGGGAGAATTATAATCGATAGGAAATGGTAAATTCACTATCCATTTTTTTTCTTCTATAGATAGAGTATCTAAACTTTCTAAACCATTTTTTGAAACTTGAGATGCATATTTTCTAGGAATATTTGTTGCAATAAATTCTAATTTATTTTCTTTAGCAAAATCTACAATAGGTTTATAATCTGTCTTATAATTAGACCAAAATCTTACTTTTTCTTTAAAAACGTCTTCTGGTATTTTGTGCAGAATATAGTCAGTCAATACTTTTTGATTATCCCGTTCAAACATTTCAGCTCCTAGTATTAAATTATTTGCTTTAGCTTCGCTTAAAGATTTTGTAAGTTGTAGTTGTAACCAATGATTGGTCGAATTATCATGATGTTCACCAAAAAGGATTACATCATAATTTTGTAATTCTAGAAGCAATGAATTATAATTTATCGATTGACCTTTTTTATTGTAAAATTGAAAAGTTTTAAGCTCTTGTGCTAATAAAAAATTATTAGCAAGCAAAAACAACGTGATTAAAAATATTTTCTTCATTTAAAATTATAAAGTGTAACAAAATAACTAAAAGATCTACTAAATTGATATAAGAATCTGAAACTAATTATGCAAAAAGTACTTGAAATTAAAAATTTGACCAAAAAATTTGGATCAATTACAGCTGTAAATGATGTTAGTTTTTCGGTAGAAAAAGGAAATGTTTACGGATTACTAGGTCCTAACGGAAGTGGAAAATCTACCACTTTAGGAATGATATTAAAAACTTTAAATCCTACTAATGGGACATGGAAATGGTTTGAAGAAGAACCTAACGACAATTCTTTAAAGCGTATTGGCGCTATCATAGAAAGTCCAAAATTTTACCCCTATTTATCCGCGGAAAAAAATTTAAAAATTGTAGCCGATATTAAGGAAGTTCCATATTCTAAAATTGCTGAAAAATTACAACTTGTTGGTTTATATGACCGTAAAGACAATAAATTTGAACAATATTCTTTAGGAATGAAACAGCGTTTAGCTATAGCTGGAGCTTTATTAAATGATCCTGAAGTTCTTATTTTAGATGAACCTACAAATGGTTTAGACCCACAAGGAATTATTCAAATTAGAGAGTTAATTCAGAAAATTGCTTCCCAAGGAACAACTATCATTTTAGCTTCTCACCTATTGGATGAGGTTGAAAAAGTTTGTTCGCATGTTGTGGTTCTTAAACAAGGAAAAATGCTGTATGCTGGTGAAGTGGACCAATTAAATAATAGTTATGGATTATTTGAATTGAATGCTGAAAATCAAGAACAACTAATTGCTGTTTTAAACCAGTTACCCTATTTTTCAAAAATAAATATAAAATCAAATAAAGTAGAAGCCATTCTTAATCACGAAATATCATCATCAGATTTGAATAAAATTTTAGTTGAAAAAGGAATTTATTTATCTCATTTAGTTAAAAGAAAAGAAAGTTTAGAAAATCAATTCTTCCAATTAATTCAACAAAACAAATAATTATGAACAGACTACTACGCATAGAATGGAACAAAATGTTCTACAACAAAGGGACTCGTATTTTCTTGATTCTATATTTTGCTTTAATTGGATTAATGGGCATCATTTTACCTAATATTAAGCCAAACATTAATGGGATGGAAATTGATTTCATTAAGCTTGGAGCACTTAATTTTCCCGTTATTTGGCATAATATCACATGGTTAATTAGTTTTGGAAAATTCTTTTTAGCTATTATTATAATTAATAATATTACAAATGAATATTCTTTCGGAACTTTCAAACAGAATACAATAGATGGTCTGACAAAAAAAGAATTCCTAGGTACTAAGCTACTTATGAACCTTATTTTTGCATTATTTTCTACACTATTAGTGGCTATAATTGTAATAAGCTTAGGTGCAACATTTGCTGAAAATTTTGATTTCATTAAAGGAATTGAATTTCTACTTGGGTATTTTGTAGAAATATGTACTTATATCTCATTCGCAGTGTTTTTATCTTTCTTATTGAGAAAATCTACATTTGCTATTTTATTATTATTTATCTGGAAAATAATAGAATGGATAATTATAGGAATTGAATATTTCACAAAAAATAAACTAAATCCATCTCCAGAAGAATCTACAACATTTACGACTTATTTACCATTAAGCGCAAATAGTAACATAATCGGCTTTCCACCGGGTAGTATAAGTCAATATTTAATGGGTGGAAAGTTCTTTCAAGACTCATCTGTTAGTTGGGACTATTTAACAATTAATGTGATTTATACCATTCTATTTTTAGGATTATCATATTTAATCGTGAAGAAAAGAGATTTATAATCGTTGTTTTTTTATATTTGCGAAATGCAAATGACAAATTTTGACGCTTTAAAAGAATTGCTATCTTCACCAAAAAAGATAGCAATTTTACCACATAAAAATCCAGATGGTGATGCAATTGGTTCTACTTTAGCCATGTATCATTATTTACAAAAATTAAATCACACGTGTAATGTTGTGGCTCCTAATGATTTCCCTAAATTCTTAAAATGGATGCCAGCTGCAAAAGATATTGTAATAGCCGATTATCAAGCAAAAAGAGCTGAAGCTATTATTCATCAAGCCGACATTATTTTCATCTTAGACTTTAATACTGTTACAAGAATAGATGAACTAGGACATTGGGTGGAAAAATCTCATGCTCCTAAAGTTTTAATCGATCATCACAGAGAACCTGATACATTTGATTTTATGTATTCAGACATAGAAATGCCAGCAACTTGTCAAATGGTCTATAATTTCATTGAAAAAATGGGCAATCTAGAGATGATAGATAAAGATATTGCACAATGCATATATACTGGTATGATGACAGACACTGGCGGATTCAGATTCCGTAATACTTCTGCATCTACACACCGTATTGTAGCCAATTTAATTGATAAAGGTGTCGAAGTGGATAAAGTAACATCTTACGTTAATGATTCACAATCTGAGGCACGTTTAAAGTTATTATCTTTAACATTAAATAATCTAACTTTTATCCCAGAATACCGTACAGCTTTCATGTTTTTAAAACGTGAAGATTTATTACAAAATGGTTTTCAGAAAGGAGATACAGAAGGTTTTGTGAATTATGGTCTAAGCGTAGAAAATTATATTTTCTCTGTTATCTTCATTGAAGACACAGTTCATAATTTTATTAAAATTTCTTTACGCTCAAAGGGTGATTTTGATGTAAATGAGTTTTCAAGAAAACACTTTAATGGTGGTGGACATATGAATGCTGCAGGAGGAAGATCTGATTTAGATATGGAAAAAACTATAGAATATTTTAAATCTCTCCTACCACAATACCAAGATAAAATAGTTAAAGTTGAAATCTAAATGAAAAAATTACTATTAATAAACTTCATTTTTCTGAGCTTGTGGAGTTGTGAAAATAAAGTCATACAATATCCTGTAAGTTATAATAATGATGATTTTATGAAACGATCTCAGGAACGTGGAAAATTATTATTAGAAGAAGAAATTTCATGGTTTGATAAATACATGAAAGATTCAGAACTTAAGTTTAATAAAACTGAAAGTGGTTTTTGGATTTCTAATTCTGGAATTAAATCTCCTAACATGGCGAATATTGGTGATTATGTTCATTTCACTTATCAAGTATATGATATTGATAATAAGCTTATTTATTCTTCTGATGAAGTAGGCGAACATAAAGCTATTCTAGGAAAAGCAAATTATACTAGAGGTATAAATGCTGCTTTACAATTAATCGAACCAGGAAAAGAAGCTAAATTACTTTTACCATCTTTCTTAGCATATGGAGGATTTGGTGACCAAGATAAAATTGGAGCTAACCAACCCATTATTGTTGACTTAAAAATTATAGATATAAAAAAACACTAATTGACCCTACTAAAAACTGTGAATATATTAAATGAGAAAATTAGTATTAATCCTAACGATCATTACAACGCTTGCTAGTTGTGGCGTTAAAATACCAAAATCGATGAGTAAAGAAGAATTTAAAAATTTAGAAGACGGATTGTATGCAAAAATGACTACGAATCATGGTGCAATGACAATCAAATTTTACGAAGAACAAGCTCCAATGACTGTAGCTAACTTTGTTGGTTTAGCAGAAGGACAAATCGAAAATAAAGCGAAAGCAAAAGGAGTACCTTTTTATGATGGAATTGTTTTCCACCGTGTTATTAAAGATTTCATGATTCAAGGTGGTGATCCAGACGGTAGAGGAACTGGAGGACCTGGTTATGATTTTGAAGATGAATTTGATGCTGATTTAAAACATGATGAAAAAGGAATTTTATCAATGGCAAATTCAGGACCTGCAACTAATGGTTCTCAATTCTTCATTACAGAAGTTCCTACTCCATGGTTAGATGGACGTCATACAATTTTCGGTAAAGTTATAGAAGGATTAGAAGTAATTGACTCTATTTCTAATGTTGAAAAAACTCGTGATGACAAACCAGTTGTTCCAGTAACTATTGAAAAAGTAGATATCGTTCGTAAAGGAGATAAATATGCAAAATACAATGGTGCTGAATCTTTTATAGCTGCTAAAGAAAATCATGCAACTAAACAAGCAGAAGCTCAAGCTAAATTACAAGCAGAAAAAGATGCAGAAATTGCTCGCCAAAAAGAATTAGAAGCTAAAGCTATTTCTACTGAATCTGGATTAAAATACGTAATATTAGAAGAAGGTCAAGGAGAAGTTCCGGCACACGGAGATGCGATTAAAACTCATTATACATTACGTTTAAACGATGGAGAAAAATTAGATTCTTCTTATGATCGTTCTCAACCGCTAGACGTTACTGTTGGTGTAACAGGTTTAATCCAAGGTTGGATGGAAGCTTTAACTCTTTTCAAAAAAGGTACAAAAGTATTTTTAATCATTCCTTCACAATTAGGATACGGAGATAGAGGTGCTGCTGGTGTTATACCACCAAATGCAACTTTATACTTTGATATGGAAGTTTTAAACTAAAAATTTTCTAAATATATTAAGGTGCTGTTTTTACAGCACCTTTTTTTATGCTCTAATTTTAAATTGAATTCATCAATACCACTCATTATTAGTGAATTATAACTTTACACTATCACTCAATAGAAAAATATTGTAGTATTTATTCATTTCAGAAGAAAATCCATCGGATATTTGCATCAGAAAATTAAGGTTTTCTACTTATAGGGATCATCTAATGTTGTTGATTAGTTATCGAAGGAAAAATTTTCCCTATAATATATTCATAGTGTTTTTTTATAGTAGTTTAGGTTGGTTAAAAAGGTTTTGGGTTTCCAAGACCTTTTTTTATTACAAAAAATATTCGACGCTAAACTTGTTTTAAAAATGGGATTTATAAATAAAAATTATTGTTTAATAGAAAAATATTGTAGTATTTATTCATTTCAGAAGAAAATCTATTGGATATTTGCATCAGAAAATTAAGGTTTTCTATTTATAGGGATTATCTAATGTTGTTGATTAGTAGTAGTAGAAAAATTTTCCCTATAATATATTCATAGTGTTTTTTTTATAGTAGTTTAGGTTAGTTAAGAAGGTTTTGGGTTTCCAAGACCTTTTTTTTATTCTATAGATTTATATATAATGTTAAATAAAAAAATAAATTATCTTCATTTCATATATTGTTTATTTTGTAAATCCTCAATTTAACAAGGGATTGAGTCAATATATTTTAATTATAGATTTATCCTATATGTTAAAATGATAAATATTCTGTTATTTATTATATTCAGTTAAAATTATTTTGGATATTTGCATCAGAAAATTAATTTTTTCTACATTATAATTCTAAAGAGAGAAAACTCTTTAAATTATTCATAGTGTTTTTTTATAGTAGTTTAGGTTGGTTAAAAAAGGTTTTGGATTTCCAAGACCTTTTTTTTTTTATGGTTTTATTAGAGAAGTTACTTTATATATATTTAGATAGATTTTAAATTTTTATAACTCTACTTTCTCCGTAATTTAATTATTTAGTATTTAAAAATATTTGTATATTTTCTACAGGTCTGCCAATTACACCATCATTATTTTTTAACACTATTGGTCGTTGAATTAGCTTTGGATTATCAATCATTATTTGTATTATCTCATCATTTGTAAATTCCTTATCCATGAATTCTTCTTTCCAAATTTTTTCATTAACTCGAACCAGGTCTATCGCTTTAATTTTCAAAATATTAAGTATGTCTTTTAACTCTTCAAAAGTTAAATATTCTTTGAGATATTCTCTAATTATAAAATCTTTACCCGATTCTTCCATAATTTTGATAGCTTCCCTACTCTTACTACATCTTGTATTGTGTAAAATTGTATACATATTGCTTTTTTTTGGTTAAATTTAATAAATTTTGATACAATGAAGTATTTTATATATACAATAGCTTTACTACTTAGTTTTATATCGTGCTCCACGAAACCTAATAATTTAGATACAATTAATACTCCCAATAATCTAAAGTTTGAGCCTAATGAAGATGGAGAATATGATATTATTGTTTTTGACGCACAATATGATATTTATTTAAAATCTATTGCACAACCAAAAAATTACCATTCCTATGAATACTATAAATCTCGCAACAGGTTTTATGTCGTATTATGGAACCAGCGTCATATGATGCCTTCTGTATATAACCCCAACTTGTACGCAGTTAGTATAGAATTAGATCCTTCTGTAAACTATGGTTTAGATTTTGAATATAAACTATTTAACTTTTTCAAATTTATAGAATGGAAATATAAAGTCCGTTTAACGTAAATTTGCATAAAATACATACATTTGCCGCCTTATAATTTAATTTTTATGAATTCATTTTCAACAGAAGTTTACAACGAAATAATTGCAGTTCTTCCCCAGCTAGAAGGTTTAAATAAACCAAATTCAGAATTACTAGAATTCCATTTGGAAAATGATCACGATAGTGAATTGGGAAGTATTTACATACAAACATCTGATGATGACCATATATGGATTAGAGCTGATTATAATTATACTACTTATGCTGTAGATTCTGTTGAAGAATTAATATATATAATTGGTGGAATTATTTCTAATGAAATGTATTGGGTTGTTGCTTTTGAAAATGAAGAATGGGATGATTCATTCTTTGCTTTAAAAGGTCACGAATTAGAAATTGAAGAGGGAATTAATTACAAAATTCTTTCTTGGAATGGTCTAGAAGATCAATTCATTAAAGAAAAATAATTAATCAATAAACACATCAACATGTTTAATACAGAATTGTTAAAAAACGTACAACAACGTACACAAGAATTATATACCTATTTAGAAATTGAGCAGAAGGAAATAGAAATCCAAAATGAAGAAGAAACGGCAGCGTCTCCAGAATTTTGGAATAATCCGAAGCAAGCGGAAGCTTTTATGAAAGTCTTACGTGGTAAGAAAAAATGGGTAGATGATTATAACATTATAGCTTCTGCAGTAAATGATTTAGAAGTTCTAATCGAGTTCAATAAAGAAGGTGATGTTTCTGATGAAGAAACGCAAGCTCAATATGAAATTGCATTAAAATTAATTGAAGATACTGAATTTAAAAATATGTTATCTGAAGAAGGTGACAATTTAGGTGCAATTTTACAAATTACTGCCGGCGCTGGAGGAACTGAATCTTGTGATTGGGCAAGTATGTTAATGCGTATGTATTTAATGTGGGCAGAAAAACATAAATTCAAAGTAAAAGAGCTAAATTACCAAGCTGGCGATGTTGCTGGTGTAAAAACTGTAACATTAGAAGTTGACGGAGAATTTGCATTTGGTTATTTAAAAGGAGAAAATGGAGTACATCGTTTAGTCAGAATCTCTCCATTCGATTCTAATGCGAAACGACATACTTCTTTCGTATCAGTATACGTATCCCCTATTGTAGATGATACTATTGATATACAAATAAATCCTGCAGATGTAGAATTACAAACTTCTCGCTCAGGAGGTGCTGGTGGGCAAAATGTAAATAAAGTAGAAACCAAAGTTCAGTTGACACATAAACCTTCAGGAATTGTCGTTGTTTGTCAAATAGAACGTTCTCAACTAGCAAACCGAGAACGTGCTATGGAAATGTTAAAATCTGAATTATACAAAATCGAGCTTGAAAAGAAAATGGCAGCTCGAAACGAAATTGAATCCAATAAAATGAAAATTGAATGGGGTTCACAAATTCGAAATTATGTAATGCATCCTTATAAACTCGTGAAAGATGTTCGTACATCATATGAGACAGGTAATGTAGATGCAGTAATGAATGGAGAAATTGATGAGTTTCTTAAAGCATTTCTCATGTTAATGGGACAAAAAGAAACCTCAAATTAAAAATAATATTTTCAAACTTATATGAAAATTATAATTGGTGGCGCTGGAGAAGTTGGATTCCACCTGGCTAAATTATTATCTAATGAACTTAACGATATTATTATTGTTGACATGGATAAAGAAAAGCTTTCGTTTATCGAAAACAATCTTGATGTGATGGCTTTTAGGGGAGACATCACCTCTTTTAATGCTTTAAAGGAAATTAAAGTTGATGAAGCGGATATGTTTATAACTGTTACACAATTGCAAAACACAAATCTTACAAGCGCAATGATTGCTAAGAAGATGGGTGCTAAGAAAACAATTGCGCGTATCTCAAATCCTGAGTTTTTACATGCCGATAATCAACTCTGGATTCGTAGTCTTGGAATTGACACCATTATTTCGCCTGAACAACTTGCAGCAAGTGAAATTTATTCTTTAATTCAACAGTCTGCCTTCAATACAATGCATTCTTTTGCCAATAGTCAACTATTTTTAGTCGGAACTATTTTGGATAGTGATTCCAAAATTCTAGGCAAAAAATATGGTGATATGTATTTGACCACTAAAGGTGGAATTGAAAATTTATTTTTGCCAATTGCTATTATTCGTAGTAACGAAAGAGGCGAATATATTACGATTATACCTGATGTAAATACCGAATTTAAACTTGGAGATCAAATCTACTTTATTGTAAAAAAATCTGGGATAATAGAAATTTATAAAATTCTTGGTAAAAAACAAGAATATTTTAAAAATATCATTGTGCTTGGTGGTGGAAGTATTGGGGTAAAAACTTCCAAAATCTTAAAAGAAAATAAACATAACGTAAAGCTTATAGAAATTGATCGTCACAAAGCTTTTGATTTAGCTGACGAATTAAGTGATATATTGATTATTAATGGTGATGGACGAGATGGCGAATTGTTAACAGAGGAAGGAATATCTGATTCAGACGCATTTATAGCAGTCACTGGTAGTTCTGAAACTAATATTATGTCATGTTTGTTGGCAAAATCAAAAGGTGTTAAAAAGACTATCGCTCTTGTAGAAAATATAGATTATATCCATCTATCACAAGAAGTGGGTATTAATGCCTTTATCAATAAAAAATTACTTTCTGCGGATAGCATATTTAGGTATATTCGTCAAGGTCAAGTAATGGATGTTACTGGTATTTCAGATTTAGATGCAGAAGTATTAGAATTTAAAATACAAGAAAATTCGAATTCTGCATTTAAAAAAATTAAAGATTTCCCTTATAAAGATGGTGCTGTAATAGCTGGAATTGTACGGAAAAATGAAGGTTGGATCCCTTCAAATGAATTTATCATAGAACCTTTTGATCGAGTAGTTGTTTTTACAAAATCTCATCTATTATCAAAAGTTACAAAATACTTTAAATAATGAAAACGCTCAACTATAAGGTAATATTAAACCTGTCAGGCGTTTTACTACTACTTAATGCACTTTTTATGTTCATTAGTATGTTTGTGAGTATTTATTTTCATGATGCTTTAACATATTCATTTTTAATTTCCGGTTCTATTATAGGAGTTATAGGTTTTTCTATGACTTATTTTACAAAAGACTCTAGAAAACATATATCTAAAAGAGAAGGTTATATTGTTGTTTTTGTAGGTTGGCTTTTCTTAATTCTCTCCGGTTGTATCCCCTACTTTTCCGCCTATTTCTTTCTTCCATCAGAAGATCTAGTAAATAATGATTTCAACTTTGTAAATATTTTTTATGAAACGGTATCAGGATATACTGCTACTGGAACCTCTATTTTTGATGATCCACAAAATCTTCCTAAAAGTATTTTATTTTGGAGAAGTACAACAAATTGGATTGGAGGCATGGGAATTATTGTATTAACAATTGCTATACTTCCCTTTTTAGGTATTGGAGGACGTCAGTTATTTATGGCTGAAGCTCCTGGAATTTATACAGATAAAATTCATCCACGTATAACAGAAACGGCTAAAAACCTATGGATGTTATATATGGGTTTAACATTGATTTTTTCAATATTATTATACTTTTCTGGAATGAACTTATTTGATGCAACCAATCATTCTATGAGCGCAATATCAACTGGAGGATTTTCTACAAAAAATAATGGATTAGCATTTTGGGGAAATAATATATCAGTTCAGTATCTTTTGATCATATTAATGTTTATAGGGGGTACAAATTTTACTCTGATCTATTTATTAATTAAAGGTCATTTTAAGAAAATATGGCAAAATGAAGAATTTAGATGGTATGTTTGGTTGATTTCTTTAATTACTTCAATTATTTTCATTGCTTTATTTTTCTTTGTTTTACCAAGCCGATACGACAATATGGTAAATTTCGCTACGATCGAAGAGGCTTTTAGAATCGCATTATTTCATGTAATTTCCATCATATCTACAACTGCTTTCTATTTAGAGGATTATTCAAGCTGGTTAAGCGTTACAACCTTGGTTTTCTTTTCACTTTTTTTTATTGGTGGATCTGCAGGTTCCACGTCTGGAGGTATTACAGTTATTAGACATGTTTTATTATTAAAAAATTGCTTTGCAGAATTCAAAAGAATTCTTCATCCAAATGGAGTAATTCCTGTTCGATATAATGGCAAAGCTATTCCACAATCTATAGTATTTCATGTCATGGCATTTTTCGTCATGTATATGTTTATATGGATAGCAAGTTCTGTAACATTTGGATTATTAAATTATGGAGCCGATATGAGTATTAGCCATATTCTTTCTTCTTTAACGATAACAGCATCTACTCTAGGAAATGTAGGTAGTGGATTTGGAGAATTTGGTCCCGGTTCATCATTTAATTCTTTGACGGTTGGTGCAAAATTCCTATGCT
Source organism: Faecalibacter rhinopitheci (assembly GCF_015234135.1). Lineage (GTDB taxonomy): Bacteria > Bacteroidota > Bacteroidia > Flavobacteriales > Weeksellaceae > Empedobacter > Empedobacter rhinopitheci. The sequence continues at coordinate 254,101 of NZ_JADGIK010000001.1, forward strand.
GCTTCCTAATGGTTTTAGGAAGGCTAGAATTGTTTACTATTTTAATTTTATTTACACCGTATTTCTGGAAAAATAATTAAAATAAAAAGGCGAAAGTAGTCCTTTTATTATTAAGTCCTTCTTTCGCCAATGGTTGGTTTGGTTGGTTATTTTTTTAATCTAGGTTGGTTATATTTATATTATCAACCATTATGCCAAGTAAATTAAATTTAGATACTTACTTTAATTTATTTTTAAATTTTTCTCTAAATTTTTGAATCTTAGGCCCTACTACTGAAGAACAATATGGCTTATTTGGATTTATATTGTAATATCCTTGGTGGTATTCCTCAGCTGGATAAAACGTATCAAAAGCAGTGATTTCTGTGACAATTTCTTTATCATAATAACCACTTTCATTTAATTTAGCTATTGCTTGAATGGTTTTTTCCTTCTGATTTTCATCTAAATAATATACCACTGAACGATATTGTGTCCCCACATCCTCACCTTGACGATTCAAACTCGTTGGATCATGTACTGCCCAAAAAGCTTCTAATAATTCTTCAAAACTTATAACTTCAGCATCATAATCTATCTTTACAACTTCAGCATGGTTGGTTTCGCCTGTACAAACTTCTTCATACGTTGGGTTTTCTGTATCTCCTCCTGCATAGCCTGAAACTGCACTTTCTACTCCTTGTAGTAAGTTATAAACTCCTTCCACACACCAAAAACATCCAGCCCCAAATATTGCTGTTTCCTTTTTCATAATTCCTGAATTTATTATTTATTTAGATTTATTTTTAAAACAATTGGTATGATGTTTCATCTTTTATATCACCAATTACAAAAGTACTGTGTGTACTTCCAATTGTTTTAATTGTCGTTAATTGATTAACCATAAAATCTCTGTACTCATCCATATTTTCAAAGGCCATTTTCATGATATAATCATAATCTCCACTGACGTGAAAACATGTTTGTACTTGCTTCAATTTTTTAATTTCACTTTCAAAAGATGTAATATTTTCTTGTGAATGTTGATTTAATTTTACATGACTAAAAACTAATAGTTCTTTATTGATTAATCTTCTATTAACCAAAGCCACATATTTATTTACAACTCCTGATTTCTCAAGTTTTTTAATACGTTCATGTATAGCGGTTGACGACAAATTCAACTTATCAGATAATTCCTTGTAAGTAATTTTGCTATTTTCTTGTAATTGCATCAACAACTGTTGATCTAGGTCATCTATTTTCATAATACGATGGTAGAATAATTTTTTTCTAATTTATAGATAATTTATCGAATGATAACCTAATATATTTTTGATTTAAGATGTTTTATTAGATTTATTTTCTGTTAAAGCTTATTTAAGTATAAAATAATTAGAAATACATAATTTCAAGTTTCGAGAATGTAGAAAATTATTCTAAAAATCGAAATAAAACGATAATTTATTTTGTCTACTATTTCTCTAGAGATTAATACCTGAAAAAATTCTGAAATGATTTAATATATAGATAAAAATTTTTAGATTCAAATACCTATCGTATATTTGTCGCATAATAATCATGGAGGAATGATTTGACTGATTGCAACCTCATTAAACATATGCTAAACCAGGATACTTCAGTTATCGCATTCCCTCTCATTTTTTTAATAAAAAATTACATATAATGTCATATTTATTTACATCAGAATCTGTTTCTGAAGGACATCCTGATAAAATTGCTGACCAAATTTCTGACGGTTTGTTAGACCATTTTATAGCATTTGATCCTCAAAGTAAAGTTGCTTGCGAAACTTTAGTTACGACTGGACAAGTTGTTTTAGCTGGAGAAGTAAAATCTAAAGCATATATCGATTTACAAAAAGTAGCTCGTGAAACAATTAAAGAAATTGGATACACAAAGAGTGAATACATGTTTGATGCAAACTCTTGCGGTATTTTATCTGCTATTCATGAGCAATCACCAGATATTAACCAAGGTGTTGAACGTACTTCTGATGAAGAACAAGGTGCTGGTGACCAAGGTATGATGTTTGGTTATGCAACGAACGAAACTGATAACTACATGCCTTTAGCATTAGATTTATCTCACCGTTTATTAAAAGAATTAGCTCATATTCGTAAGAATGAAAATGAATTATTACCATATTTACGTCCTGATGCTAAATCTCAAGTAACAATTGAATACGACGATAATAATAAACCAGTTCGTATAGATACAATTGTTATTTCTACACAACATGATGATTTTGCGAATGAACAAGCAATGCAGGATAAAATTAAAAATGATTTAATTAATATCTTAATTCCACGCGTTAAAGCTGAATTACCTGCACACATTCGTGATTTATTTGATGAAAATATTACTTACCACATTAATCCAACAGGAAAATTTGTAATTGGTGGACCTCACGGTGACACTGGTTTAACTGGTCGTAAAATTATTGTAGATACTTACGGTGGTAAAGGTGCTCACGGTGGTGGAGCTTTCTCAGGAAAAGACCCATCAAAAGTAGACCGTTCTGCTGCTTATGCTGCACGTCATATTGCTAAAAATTTAGTAGCTGCAGGTGTTGCAAATGAAGTTTTAGTGCAAGTTTCATACGCTATTGGTGTTGCTGCTCCTGTATCTTTATTAGTTGATACTAAAGGAACATCTAAAGTTAATTTAACAGACGGAGAAATTTCTAAAATTGTATCATCTATTTTTGACATGCGTCCATTTGCTATCGAAAAAAGATTAAAATTAAGAAATCCTATTTATCAAGAAACTGCTTCTTATGGACACTTAGGACGTCAACCAAAAACAGTTACAAAACGTTTTGAATCTGCCAACGGAATTGATGTTGTTGAAGTAGAAGTTGAATTATTTACTTGGGAAAAATTAGATTTTGTAGATGAGGTTAAATCTGCATTTAATATCTAATAACATATAATAAAAAAACTCGGTCTGTAGACCGAGTTTTTTGTTTAAAAGAATTATCTCGTTGCATTTGCAGTCCAAGTTTGACCGTCTACAACATAAAATATTTTTAAAGTATTTGCATTGATTCGGATATAAGATAAATCTGAACCTCCAACATTTATACTATAGTTAACATCTTCTTGTTTAAATTCTACACCAGTGATATTTGGAATATTATCTGAGAAAATAAAATTGTACTTGTCCCCTACTTTCACTACTCTTACGTTTCCATCTGCATTGTTAACGTTTTTGTCACTAGATACATAAGATACATTTCCTTTATATGTTCCTACAAATAAATCATTATCTGACGGATCATCATCATCTGAACAAGCTGTAAACATAAATAAAGCGAAAATTGAAACTAGAAATAATTTTAATAAATTTTTCATAATAAATTTGGTTTTTAATTGATTAACATATAACGTATAACAACACATATACCACTTTTTATATCTTGCTATGATTTAAACGTTTTTAACATTTAACGAAATCATAAAATTATTGTACTTTTGAAATTCTTAAAAAGAAATTATATGAACTTACTTCAAGGTAAAACAGCAATTATTACTGGTGCTACTCGTGGAATCGGAAAAAGTATTGCTGAAGTTTTTGTAAAAAATGGTGCTAATGTAGCATTTACTTACGCTTCATCTGTAGAAAAAGCTCAAGCTTTAGAGGCAGAATTAGGGCAATTCGGAAAAGTTAAAGGATACCAATCTGATGCATCTGATTATGACGCAGCTCAAAAATTAGTAGAAGATGTTTTAGCAGAATTTGGTCAAATAGATATTGTAATTAATAATGCTGGTATTACTAAAGACAACTTATTAATGAGAATGTCCGCTGAAGATTTTGAAAAAGTAATTCAAATCAATTTAAATTCGGCTTTCAACTTAACAAAAGCTGTTATAAAACCAATGATGAAACAAAGATCTGGTTCTATCATTAATATGACATCAATTGTTGGGATTAAAGGTAATGCAGGACAAGCAAATTATGCTGCATCTAAAGCTGGATTAATTGGCTTTACTAAATCTATTGCTTTAGAGTTAGGATCTCGTAATATCCGTTGTAATGCAATTGCTCCAGGGTTTATAGAAACTGAAATGACAGAGGTTTTAGATCCAAAAGTTGTTGCTGAATGGAGAAATGGAATTCCTTTAAAACGTGGAGGACAACCTGAAGATGTTGCTAATTCTTGTTTATTTTTAGCTTCTGATTTATCAAATTATATTACAGGACAAGTATTAAGCGTTGATGGTGGTATGCACACTTAATTCTTAAAAATATCATACTTTTTTAAAGGTTTTGTTTAGTACATTTGCTATTCAAAACCTTTTTTATTTAAAGAAAATTACTTTGAGAAAAATATCAAATAAATTGAATGTACAATTGATTGCTGAAACACTTTTGGCTTTCGGGATTAATCATATTGTACTTTCTCCAGGCTCTCGTAACGGTGCGCTTACAATGCAATTTGCAAACGATAAACGATTTAAAACGTATAGTGTTATAGATGAGCGATCAGCTGGTTTTGTAGCTCTTGGAATAGCACAACAAATAAAAAAACCTGTTGTTGTTTGTTGCACATCAGGCTCTGCTACTGCGAATTATTACCCTGCTGTTACTGAGGCTTTTTTTCAAAATATTCCTCTAATTATACTTTCTGCCGATAGACCTGAGCATTTAGTAGATAATTTTGATGGACAAACTATTCGTCAAAAAGATATTTTTGAAAAGCACAGTGTTCATAATGTACAACTTTCTGAAAGTGAAGAAACAGATGATTTAACACGTAATATGCTTTTAACCAAATATGCATTGACAGATTGTATCCATCAATCAGCTCCAATTCATATTAATATGCCTTTTTCTGAGCCTTTATATGACTATGTTACTGCGCCTGATATTGTAATAGATAATATAACAATTGAAGAAAAAGTGTATCCAGAAATTGATGTTTTTGACTATATGCGAAGATGGAATTCAGCTTCAAAAAAATTAGTTTTAGTTGGAATGCATTCTCTAAATGATAAACTGAATGAATTTCTGAATGTATTAGCGAAGGATGATTCTGTTGTAGTTTTACATGAAGTGACTTCTAATATCCACCATCCACGTTTCTTTAATAAAATAGATCAGGTAATTTTTCCTTATCCAGAAGATGAATTAGAAGATTTAAAACCTGAAATTTTACTGACAATTGGTCAAAACATTGTATCAAAAAAAGTTAAGCGTTTTTTAAGAGAACATAAAGCAGATCAACATTGGCATTTAGACGAATACTGGCAACCAGATACTTATCAGATATTAACGGATGAAATTAAAACAAAACCGGAATATTTTTTAGAACAATTAACTGGGTTTATCAATCCAAAAACTTCGGACTATTACAATAAATGGAATAGAATTCGTGTTAATAATGAAAAGAAACATAACGAGTATGTTAAGAATATTCCATTTTCAGATTTAAAGGCATTTGATTCAATTATTAAAAATTATCCTGAAAATTGGCAAATTCAATATGGTAACTCAACAGTGATCCGTTATGGCCTTTTATTCAATCATCAACCTTCAAATCCAATATTTTGTAACAGAGGTACAAGTGGTATTGATGGCTCTACATCTACTGCGATTGGTGCTTGCATTGCTTCTGAACAAAATACAGTAATTGTAACAGGAGATATCTCATTCTTTTATGATTCTAATGCATTATGGAATGTAAATATTCCAAATAATTTTCGAATTATATTGATGAATAATGGTGGTGGAAATATCTTCAAATTTATTCCAGGCCCTTCAGAAACTGATGTTGTTGAAGAGTTTTTTGAAACAAAACATCATTTAACTGCTGAATATTTAGCTAAAATGTTTGATTTTGAATATCAAATTGTTTCAAATCTTTCGGATTTAGAAAATGCTTATGCGGATTTTTATTCTGATAGTAAACGTCCTAAAATTTTAGAAATTGATACTAAAAATGCTGCCAATGATAGTATTTTGAGAGCATATTTTGCTAGTATTAAATAAAAAATCGCGTTAGGGATTGTAGTGTAAATCCTTTTGTTTTACTAAACAAAAGATTGCAACGAAAAGCCTGCCCGAACGGAACGCCCAAAAATAAAAAAGCCATCAAATAATGATGGCTTTTATATATTAAATTGAAATGTTCAATTATTCTTTTACACGCTCTACGTAAGAACCGTCCTCTGTATTTATTTTTACTTTATCACCTTCATTGATAAATAAAGGAACACGGATTTCAGCGCCAGTTTCAGTAGTAGCTGGTTTAGTTGCATTTGTTGCAGTATCACCTTTTAATCCTGGTTCTGTATATGTAATTTCCATGATTACAGTATTTGGTAATTCTGCTGCTAAAGCCGTTTCATCAGATGCACGGAACAAGATTTTTACCTCATCACCAGCTTTCATAAACTGTGCATTATCAATCAACTCTTTGTTTAAGTAAACTTGAGAAAAATCATCATTGTTCATGAAGTGAAATCCATTATCATCCTCATATAAGTATTGATAATTACGAGTTTCAACACGAACTTCTTCAATTTTGTGACCTGCTGAAAAAGTATTATCTAATACTTTACCATTAGTCAAAGATTTTAATTTAGTTCTAACAAAAGCAGGTCCTTTACCTGGTTTAACATGTAGAAATTCTATAATTTTATAAGTATCATTATTAAAAACGATACATAGACCTTTTCTGATATCAGAAGTTGTTGCCATTTATGTTTTCTTTATTTAAATTTATGATCCTGAACTATAATCCTTTCATTATTCCACGCTCACTTGTATTGATAAATTCAATAATCAAATCACGGTGTGCCGATGGTGAAAATTTTTCTAAAATAAGTTCAGTAGCTTGTGAAACGTTATTTTTTTGTTGATATAAGATTCTGTAAATACCTTGAATTTCGTAAATTTCTTCCGAAGAAAAACCTTTACGACGTAATCCTATGGCATTAACACCAGCATAAACAACAGGGCTTTTGGCCGCCTTAACATATGGAGGAATATCTTTACGAACTTGTGTAGCTCCAGCGATAAAAGAGTGTTCTCCGATTTTAGTAAACTGATGAACAGCACTCATACCTCCGATAAATGCAAAATCTCCGATTTCTATATGTCCAGCTAAACCACATCCATTTACAATGACAACATTATTTCCTACTACACAGTCGTGTGCAATATGAGATGTAGCCATGATTAAACAGTTATTCCCGATTTTAGTATAACCTAAAGCTTTAGTCCCTTTATTAATCGTAACACACTCTCTAATAGTAGTATTATCACCAATAAATGTTAAGGTTTTCTCGCCTTCGTATTTTAAATCCTGAGGTTCACCTGAAATCACTGTGCCTGGATATATCTTACAATTTTTCCCAATTCTCGAACCCTCCATAATCGTTACGTTTGGACCAATCCAAGTACCGTCACCGATTTCAACGTCATTCATAATCGTCGAGAAAGGGCTTATCGTTACATTTTCACCAATTATTGCAGTTGGATGTACATAAGCCATCGGATAATTTATAACTTCCATTTTCTTTTATTATTCTTTTGTGATAACAGCCATCATTTCAGCTTCCACTGCGATTGTATTTCCTACATAACCGTATCCGTGCATATGAACTATTCCACGTCTAATAGGTTCTAATAATTCCACCTTAAATACTAAAGTATCTCCCGGAACAACTTTTCTTTTGAATTTAGCACTTTCTATTTTCATAAAATAAGTTGAATAATCCTGTGGATTTTCTAAATCTCCAAGAATTAATAAACCACCTAATTGTGCCATTGCCTCAATTTGTAATACACCAGGCATTACAGGTTCTTTCGGAAAATGTCCCACAAAAAAAGGTTCATTCATCGTTACATTCTTTACACCCACTAATCCCGTTGGTGTTTTAGAGATAACTTTATCGATTAATAAAAATGGAGGTCTATGAGGTAACAATTTTATAATATCGTTTATATCATAAACTGGATCTGCATTTAAATCAAATTCTGGAATTTTATTTCGTTGAGCTAATTTAATTTGTTTACTTAACTTCTTTGCAAAGTTAGTATTTGTATGGTGACCTGGCTTTGTTGCAATAATTTTTGCTTTAAGCTTTTTACCAATTAAAGCTAAATCCCCTACTACATCTAATAGTTTATGACGAGCTGCTTCATTAGGATAATGTAACGTTAAATGGTCTAAAATACCATTAGGACGAATTGCTACATCTTCTCTGTTAAATGCTTTACACAATCTTTCTTTGGTCTCAGGTGTTATTTCTTTATCAACATAAACAATTGCATTGTCTAAATCTCCACCTTTTACTAAACCAGCTCCTAATAACTGCTCTAACTCGTGCAAGAAACAGAAAGTTCTAGCTTCAGAAATATCTTTTTTAAAGTTCTTGATTGAAGTTAAAGTTGCGTTTTGAGTTCCTAAAACTTTAGTACCAAAATCTACCATTGCAGTAACTTGGTATTCGTCTGCAGGAATTGCTGTAATTTCTGAACCAGTTTCTGGATCAACGTAGGTAACGATTTCTTTTATTTTAAAATATTCCCTTTCCTTATCCTGCTCTACAATACCAGCATTTTCAATAGCTTCTACAAAATACTTTGAAGAACCATCCATAATAGGTGGTTCAGCATTATCAATTTCTATGTAACAATTGTCAATGTCCATCCCTACTAAAGCTGCTAACACATGCTCCGTTGTATGAACTTTCACTCCTTTTTTCTCTAAAGTAGTTCCTCTCGCTGTACTTACAACATATTGTGCATCTGCTTCAACTTGTGGATTACCTTCCAAATCGGTTCTAACAAATACAAAACCTGTATCAGGCTCTGCTGGCTTAAAAGTTAAGTTTACGTTATTTCCCGTATGTAATCCAACTCCTGAAAGAACAGCATCTTTCGCTAAAGTTTTTTGTTTATCAGACATTAACTTTTAGTTTTGTTTATTTTGTTTTCTAATTCATCTAATCGTTTCACAATTGATGGAAACTTACGAAAATATACATAAGATTTTCTATAATCTGTTGCATTTATTGCTGGAGAACCATATAATTGAGCACCATCCTTGATATCAGAATTAATTCCTGATTGACCTTGTATTTGCACAAAATCTCCAATTTTGATATGACCTGCAAGTCCTGCTTGTCCACCAATCATACAATTACGTCCTACTTTTGCAGATCCGGCAATACCTGCTTGTGAAGCGATAACAGTATTTTCACCAATTACAACATTATGTGCAATTTGTATTTGATTATCTAATTTAGCTCCTTTACGGATAATTGTAGATCCCATTGTAGCCCTATCAATTGTAGAACCAGAACCAATTTCTACATTATCTTCAATAATAACATTTCCTATCTGAGGAATTTTATCATAAGAACCATCTGTATTTGGTGCAAATCCGAAACCATCAGATCCAATTACTACATTAGAATGTATAATACAATCTTTACCAACTACACAATCTTCATAAATTTGTGTACCTGAACGTAAAATTGTATTATCACCAATTGTTACATTTTCACCAATAGTACAATTAGGATATATTTTAACATTATTTCCTAATTTAACATTTGTACCAATATAAGAAAAACTTCCTACATATACATCCTCGCCTAAGGTAGCCGTTTCAGAAATACGTGCAAATTCTTCTATTCCAGTTTTATTGTTCTTAACTGAATTATAATGATTTAACAATACAGTAAATGCTTTGTAAGCATCCTCAACTACAATCAAATTAGTATTGATGGGTTGAGATGGCTCAAAACTTTTATTTACAATAACAACAGAAGAATTTGTTGTATAAACATATTCTTCATATTTTGGATTTGCTAAAAATGAAATACTTCCTTCACTTCCCTCTTCTATCTTAGATAAGGTCCATACCTCAGCATTTACATCACCCTTAACAACTCCATTCAGTAAATTTGCAATATCTGCAGCTTTAAATTTCATAGTCTGCAAAAGTAAATATTTTAATTAAAATTATAAACGTTTTTGTTTGAAAATTAACAATTTTGTCAATTATAATCAAACTTTGATACTGTGGTAGTGATACTTAGTTATACTTTGCTTCAACACATCATGTAACAAACTTTGCTCTGAGGTTGTAATTTCTTGTATACTACCATTTTTAAACAGCACTTTTATAGGAAATTTATTAGGTTGGTAAGGTGTTATTTTAATTTCAGTTTGCTGCACAAAATAACTAACATCATCTAAACCTAATGCTTTTCGTACTTTTTCTTCCTCTTTGCAAAGTTCATTTTCACTTAAAGGAATCATATTTAATACAGATTTAGGCAACTTTCTCTCTACAATAGCTTTAGATAAATAGGATAAGATTAAATCTTCGTCGTTTTGCCACTCTTTTATTGCAGACATTACATCACTATCGTCTAAACTAGCAAATAGTTTTAAACCTAATTCAGATAACTTACCTTTTTCATTTCCTTCTAAAAAGTATTTAAATGCTGAAGTAGCAAATAAATATTTACCATTAGTCACTAATTCTTTTGCCCTTCTAAGTACCTGAATCAGATAATTTTCTGCGGAAAAAGATGTTTTATGTAAATAGACATTATTGTACATAAAAATCCTAGCCATCAAAAATTTTTCTACCGACGATATTCCTTTTGAATCAATTACTAATTCATTTTCACACACGTTCATCATAGAGATAATACGTTCAGGATTTATATTTCCTTCTACTACACCTGTAAAAAAGCTATCTCGTTTAAGATAATCCAAACGGTCTATATCTAACTGACTAGAGACAAGTTGACTTAAAAACTTTTTATGGTATTTTCCTGTAAAAATTTGAATTGCTAATGTAAGTTGACCATCAAATTCCTCATTCATTTTTTCCATCATTTGTAAAGAAACTTCTTCATGATGAGAATTCTCTATAATAGAATATTCCAAGGAATGAGAAAATGGACCATGTCCTAAATCGTGTAGTAATATTGCTATATAAGCTCCAGTTTCTTCTTCTTCCGTAATAGAAACATTTTTTGCTTTTAAAATCGTTAATGCATTTTGCATTAAATGTAAGCAACCTAAAGCATGATTAAATCTTGAATGTTTTGCTCCTGGATATACTAACTCTGTTAAGCCAGTTTGGGAAATCTTTCGTAGTCGTTGAAAAAATTGATGTTGAATAATATCATAAACTAATGCGTTCGGAATTGAGATAATTCCATGAACTGGATCGTTTATGATTTTAAATTTATTTTTCATTATCGAATTATAATCGATTTATCCTACAAATATAAGAATTTAATACGTTTATAAGAGATAGTTTTTAAGGAAAATCTTAACAATTAATTTAGAATTATTTTGGAACGATTTTATCTATATTTGGAAGTATTAGGACATAATCCTTTTTAAAAAACAAAAAAATATGCCATTTAAAATACTTTGGGTTGATGATGAAATCGACTTATTAAAACCACACATACTTTTCTTAGAAAAAAAAGGATATGAAACTTTTAAATCAAACAATGCTACAGACGCGTTAGTAATGATTGAAAACGAAAATTTTGACGCAGTATTAATTGACGAAAATATGCCTGGATTAAGTGGTTTAGAAGCTTTACCTCGCATCAAAGAAATAAGACCAAATTTGCCTCTTATTATGGTTACAAAATCAGAAGAAGAGCATATCATGGAGGATGCTATCGGACAACATATTGCAGATTATTTAATTAAACCCGTCAACCCAAACCAAATTCTTTTAAGCCTAAAAAAGATTCTAGATAGTTCTAAGTTAATCTCAGAAAAAACGGTTAATAGTTACCAACAAGAATTTCGCACTATCGCGATGGATATAATGAATGCCCGCGATTTTGAAGATTGGCAAGAAGTATATAAAAAATTAGTTTATTGGGAATTAGAACTAGAAAACATAGAAGATCGCGGATTAATTGATATTATTGATAATCAGAAAAAAGAGGCAAATGCTGCATTTTTTAAATTTATAGAACGTAATTATGAAAATTGGTTGCAAGATGAAGAAGAAGCTCCTATCCTTTCTCATACAGTTTTCAAACAATTTGTAAAACCTCATCTTAAAAAAGATGAAAAAGTAATGGTTATTTTGGTAGATAATCTACGCTACGACCAATGGAAAACTATAGAGCCTATTTTTACTAAATACTATCAGCAAGAAAAAGAAAATTTATACTATAGTATTTTACCTTCTGCTACGCAATATGCCAGAAATTCATTTTTCTCAGGTATGATGCCTTTAGAAATTGAGAAGAAATTTCCTCAATATTGGTTAAATGATACTGAAGAAGGTAATAAGAACATGCACGAAAAAGAGTTGTTAGCCGAACAGTTAAAGCGTTTAGGACTTAGCAATCTAAGCATGAATTATTTTAAGATTTTAAATTCTGAATTTGAAAAGAAAATAGCAGATGAGTTTAATAATTATAAAAACAATGATCTAAATATTATTGTTTATAATTTTATTGATATTCTTTCTCATGCTAAAACAGATAACAGAATCATAGGTGAAATGATTCGAGATGATAAAACATACCGTTCTATTACAAAACATTGGTTTGAAAATTCATACCTAATGGATATCGTCAAAAAAGCAGCTAATGAAGGAATTAAGATTATCTTGACGACCGATCATGGGACTATTTATGTAAAAGAACCAACTAAAGTTATTGGAGATAAAGAATCTAGTACCAATCTTCGTTATAAATTAGGAAAACAATTACAATATGACCCTAAGGATGTTTTAGCGATTGATCAACCAGAAAAATTTCATTTACCTAAGGTTAATGTAACTTCTAAATATATATTTGCAAAAGAGAATTTATTCTTAACATATCCTAAAAATTATAATCATTTTGTCAATTATTATAAGGATACATATCAACATGGTGGAATTTCTTTAGAAGAAATAATCATTCCACTTGTTGTTTTAACGCCAAAGAAATAAAATGGAATATCAAATTAATAAGTTAGAAGACTTACCACTTATTGCAGAAAAGGTTATAACGCAATTACGTTATAAATTAATTTGTTTTGAAGGAGAAATGGGTGCTGGAAAAACAACATTTATCAAAGAATTTGTCAAATTATTAGGTACAGATGATGACATTTCGAGTCCTACTTTCTCTATCGTAAATGAATATGATACTAAAAAAGGAAAAGTGTATCATTTTGATTTTTATCGTTTAAATGACGAAGAAGAAGCTCTAGATTTTGGAATCGAAGATTACTTCTATTCAGATGCTTATTGTTTAATGGAATGGCCATCACGTGTAGAAAATTTAATACCTGAAGAACATCACATAATAACAATAGAAAATAATGATGGAAATCGTATATTGAAACTAAAATAATTCTACATTTCTATTTATGGAAGATCATTCAATATACACACCTTTTTCTCATGAAGATTTAATTCCTCAGCCCGAATGTTTAGAAATTCCTCGTAAAAAAGAACGCTTTAGTATTGGAATTCCAAAAGAAACAAATAATCAGGAAAAACGTATTTGTTTAACTCCTGATGCTGTTGAAATTTTAGTAAATTGTGGACATCAAATTTCAATTGAATCTGGTGCGGGAATTGGAGCAAATTATACAGATGCAGAATATTCTGAAGCGGGTGCGGAAATAGTATATAACTCTCAATCAATTTTTGAAAAACCTATAATTTTAAAAGTTGGGCCTTTAACGAATGAAGAAATAGAATGGATAAAACCTAATACATTCCTAGTTTCTAGCGTCCCAACCTATGCGTTAAATAAAAAATATTTTTCTGAATTAACTAAGAAAAGAATTACTGCAGTTGGATTTGAATTTATTAAAGATGAGCAAGATCAATTGCCAGTTTTACGTTTATTGAGTGAAATTGCAGGAACAACCGCTGTATTAGTTGGAAGTGAATTGATGTCTACTGTAAACGGTGGTAACGGAATTCTAATGGGAGGAGTAACTGGAGTACGACCAACGGAGGTTGTCATTTTAGGTGCTGGTACAGTTGCAGAAAACGCGACCAGAACTGCTTTAGGTTTAGGTGCTTCTGTACGAGTATTTGATGATTCCTTGTCTAGATTGAGAAGATTGCAACAAAATATCGGCCAAAGAATATCAACTTCTACAATAGATCCAAAAGAATTAAGCAAAGCTTTAAGAAGATGCGATTTAGCAATTGGAGCATTACGAGGGAATTCAAGAACGCCTTGCGTGGTTACAGAACATATGGTAGAGAATATGAAAACTGGCGCAGTTATTATTGATATAAGTATTGATCAAGGAGGATGTTTTGAAACCTCAGAAATTACTACTCATGATCAACCTACATTTATAAAACATGATGTAATACATTATGCAGTTTCTAACATTACATCACGAGTTTCAAGAACATCTTCTAAAGCATTGAGTAACTTCTTTTTATCATATTTATTAATGATTGCGAACGAAGGTGGATTTACAACTGTCGTTAAATCTGATAAAACTGTAAGAAATGGTGTATATTTGTACCATGGTAGAGTGGTAAAAAAGAACTTAAGTGATTGGTTCGATTTACCATTTCATGATATAAATTTATTGATAGTATGACGTTTTCACAACGATTATTAAGGTTTTTAATGGGAGCCTCTATAGGGCTAGTTTTCATAGCAATGGCCTTTGGACCACGTGCATTTTCTTGTAATTATTTTCCAAATGCTCGAGTATTAGAAGAAGCTACGGCAAAAAATTTACAACTTACTGAACAAGCTTCACAATTTGTAAGAAGCGAGGGAATGGATTCTATTTTTCTTTATAAGCAATTATTTGGAAAAAGTAAGATTGATTTTGATAAATCAGATATAAACGGTATTCCTTGTAGAACTTATTTAGCTGATTATTCGAGTAAAGACAAAACCAAAAATTACAAAATGGAATTCGAAATTTGTAAGGAGACTTCCAAACTAATTTCAATTAGCAAAAAATAAAAAAAATCCCAAATCCATGATTTGGGATTTTTTTTAGATAATCTATTATTACTTTTTTTTTATTACTTTTAAGTTACATATAAGTATAAAAATTGGTTAGATAATTGATACTTTAACATTAAAACCTTATTACATATGAAATTTAAAAATATGGCTCTTGCCGGTTTAGCTCTTGGCGTTACAACTTATATTATAAAAAATCGTACAAATAAAAATATCGCTTTTGAAGCTGTACCTAATTTTGATATAAAGAAATATTTAGGTCTTTGGTATGAGGTTGCAAGATTAGATTTTTATTGGGAAAAAAATAAATCAAATACTACTGCTCGTTATTTACAAAACGAAGATGGCTCTATCCAAGTGATTAATAGAGGATATGATTTAAAAAATAAGGAATGGAAAATATCTAAAGGGATTGCTCAACAAGTAAAAAAAGATTTTGGTAAACTAAAAGTTTCTTTCTTAGGCCCATTTTATTCTCCTTACAATATTATTGATTTGGATGATAAATATAAATATGCTTTGGTGGCAGGTAAAAACACTGATTATCTGTGGATATTGTCCCGAGAAAAAAGTATCCCTGATGATATCAAGAAACGATTTCTAGATAAAGCAGAGAACTTAGGATATGAAATTGATAAATTAGTTTGGCCTTCACATGATACAATTTAAGTTTTATATAACAAAAAAAGCACTAAGAGTTCTTAGTGCTTTTTTTGTTATATAATTTATTATTTTAGTTTTGATCCCATTTAATTGGAAATTTACAACTTTTGTAATCATCACCAATTTTAATAAATGAATTTGGAATTTGTTTCTTTACCCACTCCACTAATACATCTTGTTCTTTATAACGAACTGCAAATTGTTTTATACGATAATAATCGTCTTCGTAGTTTATCTTATGCTCAGGAAAAATACGGTTAACACGCATTAAACGTACAACTTTTTTGTTTTGATACTCATCAGCAAATACAGAAGTTAAATCTCCTTCACTTAAACCTGCTACAGCTGAAAATTCATTAATAGCTAAATTTATTTTTTCAAAACGATCTTCACCTGATTGTGGACTCATTAAATTACCATCGTTATATTTCGTAAACTTATCATCAGAAAAACGAGCAGCAGCATCTTTAAAGGTCATTGTGCCTTCGTTAATTAAAACACGAATTGAATCTAATTTATCAATCGTCATTTTTAATTCTTCTTCAGTTGGTTTTAAACTCATTAAAATATGACGTAGATCTAACTCTTGACCACGACGTTTATCTAATTTAATAATATGATAACCAAATTCAGTTTTAAAAGGATCCGAAATTTCGCCTTCTTCTAAGTTGAATGCAACTGCATCAAACTCTTTTACCATTTTACCGCGCGTAACTTTTAGATATAATCCTCCGTTATTGGCAGATCCAGGGTCCTCAGAATACAAAATTGCTTTAGTAGCAAAAGAAGCTCCTTCCTCAATTTCTTTTTTGATATTTTTTAATTCATTTATAATTTTATCCTCATTTTCTTGTGAAACTTCTGGATACATCATAATATGACTTAAAGTTATTTCTTCTTTTACATCAGGTAGTTCAGCTTTATTTTTATCAAAAAATACTCTTACTTCTTCTGGTGTTGCATCTAGTCCACTAACAATGCTTTCTCTCTTACGACGTGAAAAAATATTATCTTCAACAACATATTTAATCTCATTTTTCATTTCCGCCATTGTGCGGAATCCGAAAAATTTAAGAACTTGTTCTTCTCCTCCACCTCTTTGTTTGAAATCTTCAATCTGACCATTTAAAGCACGTGTAATTTCATCTTGAGTAACAGAGATTAATGTATCTTGCTTTGCGCGATCAATCAACATTTTTTCCATTAAAATGTCGTTTAAAAATTCGCATTTATCATTAACCTGTAATCCTTGCTGTGTTGATAAGATAAAATCTCTTTCCACATCCGACTCTAAAACTATTTGATCACCAATCACAGCTGCTATGCCATCTAGTTTTTTTGGTTTCGCTGTCTGTGCGAAGGTATTCATAGTAACTGACGCTGTAAGAAACAACACCAAACATACTCTAAAGTTCATATACTTTAATTTCATTTAATTTTTAGCTAAAGTTAACGTTGGTAACGCTGAGCAAATTTAACTTTTTTTGTTAAAGTCTAGCCTATTTATACTTCCTTTAACAAAAGAATAGTTTTATTTTGAAAATTTAATTTAAATTAAACCAAAAGTTTTTAAAGAAACATTCCATGACGATTCGAAATCAAATAAATTTAAACCATGTTTCTCTTGATGCTGATTTGCAAAACTTATTAATTTTTCAGTTGGCATATTTCCCACCATTTCACTTTTAGACATTGGACATCCACCTAGTCCTTTAATGGCACCATCAAAGCGACGACAACCATATTGGTAAGCTGTATCAACTTTCATATTCCACTCTGAGTAAACAGTATGAAAATGTCCTCCAAATTCGATATCTTGATATTGAGGAATTAGCGTTTCATATAATTCTTTGATAACTTGCTTCTCTGCGACACCTATTGTATCCGATAAATTTATGGTTTTAATTCCAATATCCGCGAATCGTTTTGTCCATTCTTTTACCAATTCTACATTATATATTTCGCCATAAGGATTACCAAACGCCATTGAAAAGTATATAAGTAGCTCTTTTTCATTAGTCAAGGCAATATCCTGTATTAGTTTTGCCATTTCAAAAGCTTCTTCCCTAGTCTTATTTGTATTGTAATGTTGAAAATTTTCAGAAATAGAAAATGGGAATCCAATAATATCAACTTTTTCGTGCTCAGCTCCTTTTTTAGCACCACTTTCATTGGCTACAACAACAGATAATTTAGACTTTGTATTTCCTAAATCTAAAGCATCTAGTACTTCTTTCGTATCTGCCATTTGAGGAATAGCTTTAGGTGACACAAAGCTCCCACAATCAATCACCTCAAAACCAACTGTTAACAATCGGTTGATATAATCAATTTTTTGTGTTGTAGGAATAATTTCTTTCCAACCTTGCATTGCGTCACGCGGACACTCTATTATTTTAAAAGTTTGTTCACTCATTTTTATGGTTATTTGCGCTTTAAAGGTATATATTTTACTAATTTTGACAAAAATTAAAACGCAATGCAAACAGAATGGAGAGAAAAGCTGGTAAATCGCTTTTTAAAATATGTTAGTATATATACAGAAAGTGAAGCTTTTGTAGACGCTTTCCCTAGTACAGAACGTCAATGGGATTTAGCAAAATATTTAGTAGAAGAGCTTAAATCAATTGGTTTAGAAGATGTATCAATAGATGATAATGGATATGTTTTTGGATATGTTCCATCTACTGTAGATCATGAAGTACCAACTATAGGATTTGTATCTCACATGGATACTTCTCCAGATTTTACAGCTGAAAATGTGAAACCTCAGATTTGGGAAAACTATGATGGTGGAGATATTAAATTAAATGAAAACATGATTTTATCTCCTTCTGAGTTTCCTGAATTAGTGCAGTATAAAGGACAAACAATCATCACAACTGATGGTACAACCTTATTAGGAGCAGATGATAAAGCTGGTGTTGCAGAAATTGTAACTGCAGCTGAATATTTAATTGCACACCCAGAAATTAAACATGGACGTATCGCCGTAGGGTTTACACCTGACGAAGAAGTTGGTCGTGGTGCAGATTTCTTCAACGTTGAGAAATTTGGTGCTGAATGGGGTTATACAATGGACGGTTCTGAGATTGGAGAATTAGAATATGAAAACTTTAATGCTGCTTCTGCAATTGTAACTTTTAAAGGTAAATCTGTTCACCCAGGTTATGCGAAAAATAAAATGATCAATGCCGCTAACTTAGCAATGGAATTCGCTTCTCAATTACCAAATGATGAAGTTCCGGAACTTACGGACGGAAGAGAAGGTTTTTTCCACTTAGCTAAAATGTCAGGTTCTGTTACTGAAGCTAAATTAGTTTATATTATTCGTGATCATGATATGATACAATATGAAGCTCGTAAAGAATTATTCTTACAACTTGCAACAGATATGCAAGAGCGTTTTGATCATGAAGTGGTAACAGCTACTGTAACAGATCAATATTTTAATATGATCGAAAAAGTTCAAGAGAAATTCCAATCAGTAGAAATAGCAGAACAAGCGTTAAAAGATTGTGGTGTAACACCTAATATTAAACCTATTCGTGGAGGTACAGATGGTGCTCGTTTATCTTTTATGGGATTACCTTGTCCAAATATTTTTGCAGGAGGACACAATTTCCACGGACCATACGAATATGTTCCTGTTGAGTCAATGGAAAAAGCTGTAGAAATTATCGTGAGAATCACTGAATTAACAGCAGAATCTAGTAAATAACAGGATTTAAGGTCCTATAAATATTTTAAGTTTTCATTTTTTGGATTGAATTTTGTATAATTTAATCCAAATTATGAAAACTTTTTTTATGAAAAATATATTCTTTACTGCCGTAGCAATATTAGGTACACAATTCACATTTGGTCAAATACATAAGAACGTAGGTGATTACAATTCACTTAAAGTATATGATAAAATTCCAGTTGAATTAATTCAATCAAACTCTAACAAAGTAGAAATTTCTGGAGAATTAGAAAAAGACGTTGAAATTGTCAATAAAAATGGAGATTTAAAAATTAAAATGAATCCTTTAAATCTATTGCAAGGAAATAAAGTAAAGGTAAAGGTCTACTACAAAAATCTATATGACATACAAGCTAGTCAAGGCTCAATGATTTTCTCTGATGATAAAGTAAAATCTAGCACACTTAAAATTGCATCTAATGAAGGTTCATCAATCAAATTAGATTTGAACACAAAAAAATTGGATGCAAAAATTAATTCTGGGTCAGAATTAATTCTTAAAGGATCCGCAGATGTATTAACTGTAAATGCGAATTCTGGTGGAAAATTTTATGGAAAAACTTTAAAGGCTGAAAACGCAACTTTAATCACAAATGCTGGTGGTATAATTGAAGCGAATGTTTCTGAATCTGTAGATGCTAAAACTAGAGTTGGTGGAATGATCGATATATATGGAAATCCACGTATTAAAAATGACAAAACAATAGCTGGAGGCACAATTAGTTTTAAAGATTAATTTTATTTTCCGCATAAATTTAAATCCAAATAGTCTAAAACTATTTGGATTTTTTTTATATCACTACTTTAAGTATTTATAAACATTTATTCATTTAGCCTATTGTTATTTATGTGTGCTTTTTTTGTAAATTAACGTATCTAAACACAAAAACACTATTTATAATATGAGGAAAACTTTATTTCAAATAGCACTATTATGTGGAACAATATCATATGCTCAAGTAGGTATTGGCACAGAAAATCCTCTAGCTACCCTACATATCAAAGAAAATCGAGATGCTATTGACAATGTGAATAATGCTACCTCTACTGATGGAATTATGATTCCCAAAATTTCTAAAGTAGAATTAGCATTAAAACAACCTTCAGCTTATAATTCTTCCACACATGAAGGATTAATCGTGTATGTTAATAATATTACCGGTACAATTACCGGACCTAGTGCATCAATGGTTGATCAAATCAATTCAATAGGGTTCTATTACATTTCTACTGATGGAAAATGGTTACCTGTATCTAAAAAAGGTCTTGATCCTAGTGATGATGCATGGGTAGATAATCCTATAAACAAACGAGTTGAACTAGGAACATCATCTATTGGAAATTTACGAATGAGTGGTTCAGAAGTCGTAATTTCTGATGCAGGAAATTTAGGAATAAATAATACCAACCCTTCCAAACGCTTACATGTAAATCTACAAAACGGTGTCAATAGCTCAGATGCATTTAGAATTACAAATTTAAAATCTGAAAATCTTATTGATCGTACACTTGTAATAGATAACAATGGATTTGTTGGGATACGATCGGATGAAAGTGTCGCTGGTAAAATTCAACGATTTCCAATCACAAAAATTCAATCAGTAAATGCTGCAGAAACAAAGCCAATCTTAATTGATCCTGATACGAATTCTGCATCAAATTCTATTAATACTATAACTCCTGCATTTACACCATCAACAACAAAAACTGGAATTTCCTTACCTGCTGGTGTTTATAAATTAGAGATCAAAATTGTAGGATATTTTAATAACGCAGATGTAAAAAATTCTGTTGAAGTTAAAACTTTAGTTAATGGATTAGAATATTCATCACAAAACTATGGTTCTAACACAACTATTGGAACAAATAACCAAAATTATAACGGTTTTACAACAATGGATTTTATAGAATTAAAATCTCCTGCTGAAATTGATTTTGTCATTAAAAACAATGTAAACACTTTTACGGTTGTCGATTATATTCAAGATTCAAATCAGAGAATTTACGGAAGTTTAATTTTAATACAGCGACTAAAGTAATGAAAAAATTATACACTCTAATTACACTATGTGCTTGTAGTATACATTCATATAGCCAAGTTGGTGTTGAAATTGACACGCCACAATCGACTTTACATGTTAAAGAATCTCGATTAAAAGATAATACGAATATAACGACTAAAGCAGATGGAATATTAATTCCAAAACTTACAAAAGCCGAATTAGCATTAAAAGCTGTTAGCGCTTACCAATCTTCAGAACATGATGGTGCTTTAGTTTATGTTACTGAAGCATCACCAGTTTTTTCTGGACCAAGTGCACTAAAAGTAGTAAATATAAATAGCCCAGGTTTTTATTTTTTAAATGCTCAGAATTTTTGGGAACCTATATCAGGACTAGGATTTGACAAATCTAATGACGCTTGGGTAAATAATCCCGCACAATCTCGAATAGAATTAGGGACAAACTCTATAGGAGAAACCAGGACAGCAGGTACTGAAGTAATTATCACTGATAATGGCAACTTCGGTATTAATACCTTAAATCTTACGAAACGATTTGAACTTAACGCTGCTAATGGCGAAAATCATACTGATTACTTAAAAATTGAGAATTTAGCATCTCCTCCAACTAATACAGTAACACAAACTTTACAAATTGATGCTGAAGGATATGTAAGCAAACGTAATGAAGAAAATATTGAGGGAAAGATTTTAAGATTGCCATTAGCATTACAGAATAACATTAGTAATACTACTCCCGTAACATTAAAAACAGAACAAAATCCATTCTTATCACCCAATCTAACACCTAATTTGATTAATCTTATCCCAGGATATTATCGAGATAGTAGCTTATCAGAATTTACTTTACCACCTGGTTTATATAAGTATGAAGTTAGATTAATCGGATATTTCAATAAAGAGGATTCAAAAAATTCGATTTCATTAGCAACTTATGTTAATGGAAATAAATATTCTACTCATTATTATGGATCAAACACAAGAGCAGGATATTTTGCGTCAGGCGCAGCCAATCAAAATTATACTAATTTGATTAAAAGTGACTTTTTAGAATTAAAAACTGCTTCAGTTATAAAGTTCGAAGTAACTAATTACAACACTAATAACTTCAATGTAATAAACTATGTTGCTATTAGTGGTCAACGTTCGTATCGAAGTGTAATACTATTCCAAAGAATTAAATAATGAAGAATATATATAATTTTCTACCGATTTTTATCGTATTAAATGGAGCATTTTTGAATGCACAGATTGGCATAAATACCACTACAGCTAAATCGACATTAGATGTTAGAGAAGTTAGAACAAATAATATCAATGATGTTACAACACCAGACGGAATAATAATTCCTACACTAACAAAAAAAGAGCTAGCTGCAAAAGAAAATACAGTTTACTCGAATCAAAATATTGGAGTAAAAGTTTATGTTAATGAAATATCGGGTACAATAGAAGGCCCAAGTATCAATCAAGTAATAAATATTAATGAAAAAGGTTTCTATTATTTCAGTGAAAGATTAATATGGGAAAGATTAACCAATGATGTTTCTAACGATGCATGGGTAAATAATCCAGCACAATCTCGAATAGAATTAGGGACAAACTCCTTAGGTAATACAAGAATTGCTAATTCTAATGTTGTAATTACAGATAATGGATTTTTAGGAATTAACATTGTAAATCCTTTAAAAAGGATTGACATTAATGCATCTACACCAAATAATCCAACTGATTATATTAAACTATCTAACCTAAAAGAAATATCAACTACCGATGTCACAAGTACTTTGGTTATTGCTAACAATGGATATGTATATAAAAATGATGTTGAGAATTTAAATGGTCAAATCATGAGAATTCCGATAGTTGGATTTAGAAAAGGTGGTGTGAATCAAAACCAAAGACAAGGTTCACTACGATTAAGTTTTGATAATGGTACAGTATCACCTGCATGTGTAACAATTTGTAATAAAAATTTCATTAATAATATTAAAGGCGTTACAAGTAATGAATTGTTAGTAAATCAATCTTTACAAGCAGGAACTGGGACAAATATTCGCACTACAGAGCGAGTTACTTTACCTAAAGGCACTTACAAAATTCAAATAAGATTAGTTGGTCATTATATTTCTACGTTTATTCCAGCACCCGATCCACCTGTTGCTAATCAAGTATATAACGCAGGTACATCAATTTTAAAATTGGCTATAGGGAATAATGAATTCTCGCTAACAAACTACCAAGATTCCACATATGGAGATGATGCTTTAACAAGTATCCTATACACTGAATTTATTGTACTAGAAGATGATGATCCTGAAAAAAGAACACTGGATTTTTTATTTGATCCAGTTGAACGAGATTTCAAAATAACAGCTTCAACAGCAGTAAATGAAAATACAGTGAATAAAAGTTTAGTTTTAATCGAGAGAATTAGATAAACCTTCCAAAAAAAAGTCGCTCAATTGAGCGACTTTTTTTATTCAATATCTTCTGCACCTTCAATACGATAAGCATGAATTTTATCTATACGATTTCCATCTTTTTCAGTAATTCTAAGGACTAAATTATCAATAGTAATTTCATCTCCAATCTTAGGCATATCTTCAGATTGATTGAAAAATAATCCTGAGACAGTTACGTATAAATTTTCTAAATCATCATTTACATCCACATCAAAAAAACGTTCAAATTCATAGATTGAATATTGCCCATCTATTATCCATGAACCATCACTCTGCACTTTAATTTCATAATCTTCTTGTTCATTCTCAGGCGATTCACCAATCAATTCATCCATTATATCATTTATAGTAACGATACCCGCTGTAGTTCCATATTCATCAATCATTACTGCGAAATGAGAATGGGAATTCTGCAATCTTTCTAACAATGGGTATGAATAGGAGTTTTCATTTACAAAAATAGCTTTACGCATGTATTTTTTTAACTGGAATTCTTCGGGAGAAACACCAAATAAATCTTTTAAATTTATTACACCTACTACCTCATCCAAATTATCATTTTTTACGATTGGATAACCTGAAAATTTTTGTTTTTTAATTTTATTTCTAACCTGATCTAAATTATCATTAATATTAAGATAAACAACTTCTGATCGGTGGGTAGATAATGTATTCACACGGCGATCCCCTAACTCGAATACTCGCTCTACGATATCATGTTCCTTTTCTTGTATTTCTCCACCTTCAGTGCTTTCTCTAATTATAGATTTAATTTCTTCTTCAGTAACCACTTCATTATTTTCTTCAATTCCCATAATCTTTAATAATAAATTATTTGTTACACTTAGTAACCAGACAAATGGGGAAGTTACTTTAGATAAAATACTCATCGGTTTAGCCAATGTTTTTGCTATAGCTTCAGGAAAAGTCATCCCTAAGCGTTTAGGTAATAATTCTCCAAAAACTATAGAAAAATATGTAATGATAACTATAATTAAAACTGAAGCTAACGTATCAGCATACGGTGCTGTTAAAGTAATAGAACGTAACGTATCAGCTAGATTTTTGGTTAACGCATCACCTGAAAATACACCTAACAAAATTCCGATTAACGTAATACCAATCTGTACAGTAGATAAAAATTTATCTGGATTTTCCGAAAGATCCAATGCTGTTTTTGCACCGGAACTTCCTTTTTTCTTATCGCTTTCTAACTTAAATTTACGGGCAGAAACCAATGCCATTTCTGACATGGAGAATATTCCATTTAAAAGAATAAGAATTATTATAACGATTATTTCCACTAAGATTATTTAAATTTGTTTAAAAATAGGAATAATTTTAATAAAATAAGGATGTTTAAACACACTAAGAAATATTTCCAATTGCTTACTATTATTAGTTTATTAGGATTAAATACTACAAATAGTTATGCTCAAACTTCTTTAGAAGTAGTTCAAGAAGAGATAATGAATAATTTTACAACTAGTGATTTAATTGGAAAATCCAATCCCAAACTAACTACAGGACGTGATTACCGTGTTTTGCCAGAAGTAGGAATTGCTTTAGAAAAGATGAAAGCGGATGCCAAAAAAGTTGGATTTGATATTTGTGTAATCTCTAGTTATCGTACATATAACTATCAAAATGGAATTTGGGAACGTAAATTTAAAGCAAATAAAGCCAAGGGTTTAAGCAACATTAAAAATGTAGAAAAAATTATTGAATATTCTACAATTCCAGGAACTTCTCGTCATCATTGGGGAACCGATATTGATATTATTGACATGACAAAAGGAATCCCTGCTGATCCGCTAAATGAGAAACATTTTAATGAAGGCGGACAAATGCGAAAATTTAAATTATGGTTAGACGAAAATGCGCATAAATATGGCTTCTATTTAGTCTATACTAATGAACCAAATCGAAAAGGTTTTAAATACGAGCCTTGGCATTTTACTTATAAGCCTATTTCTGATAAAATGCACGCTGAATATAAAAAACTAGATATTAAGCAAATTTTACAAGAAAACAAGTTAATGGGAAGCGAATCCTTTACAGATGAATTTATTGAAAAATATAAAATTGAAAATATATTAGATATTAATTCAGTCCTAAAATAATTAAAAGCCTCTATAAGGAGGCTTTTTCATTTTATATTTGTATCGTACGAAAAGTTAAATTAATTCGAGGATGAGATACTATTTTCATTGCAGGAAGACGATGCAACCAAAAGTCTTGTGTTTCATCTTTCATTACCAAAAGGCTTCCATCTGCTAAAGTTAACTGTACAGTTTCTTTAGTTTCTTTGTGCTTAAATACAAATCTACGCGCAGCTCCAAAACTTAAAGAAGCAATTGCACCATGTTTTTTTAACTGTTCTTCATTATCACTATGCCAAGACATTTGTTCTGTTCCGTCATGATATAAATTAAGCAGACAAGAATTATATGTTTCCTTGCTTTCTTTTTCTACTAACGTTTTTAGAGATAATAATACTGAATTCCATGCTAATGCATGCTTAGTTATTTTAGAATAAGTATATGGAAAAGCTTTATCACCATACCAAGCTACTTTACGTTTAGTTTCTATTTTTTTACCAAATATTATTAACAGATCATTTTGCCACTCAATTTCTGTACATAAAATTTTAAAAAACGCTAATGCATCTAATTCATTCAATATTGGTCCATGATAATTTACCATACCATCGTAAGGCAACAAGTTCTTCTCCACATCATATAAATCATTGAATAACTCCATTATAATAAATTTACAAGTAGAAAGATACTTTAATTAAATGCAAAAAAAAGAGCAATATTTCTATTGCCCCTCACAAAAAAACTATTTAAAGATTCCATTTTATCAATGTGGCTCCCCATGAGAAACCAGCACCAAAAGCGGTTAATAAAACTAAATCTCCTTTCTTTAACTGATGAATATTATCCCATATACATAACGGTATAGTTGCAGCTATTGTGTTTGCATATTTTTCAATATTCACTAATGTTTTACCTTCTTCTATTTTGATAGCATTTCCAACTGCATCAATAATACGTTTATTAGCTTGATGAGGCACTAACCAATTGATGTCTTGAACAGTTATATTATTTTTTTCAATTATTTCCGTACAAGTTTCACTCATGGCATTTACAGCTTTTTTAAATACTATTTTTCCATCTTGTTTAATGAAATTTTTCTCTAAATGGCCTAATCGTGCTGGATAACGAGATCCTCCTCCTTCGATATTTAAAAATTTTCTACCTTCACCATCACTTTTCAAGATAGAATTTATAACTCCAAACTCAGGATCTGGTTCTAGCAAGACAACCCCTGCTCCATCACCAAATAATATATTTGTTGAACGATCATTAATATCAACGAATGCACTAATATTATCTGCACCAACAACTAAGATATTATTATATCGACCCGATTCAATCAATCCAGAGGCAACATTTAAGGCGTATAAAAACCCTGAACATGCAGCATTTAAATCAAAAGCCCATACATTATCTATCCCTAGTTTTTCACAAATAATATTTGCTGTTGCTGGCATCAACATATCTGGTGTTGAGGTAGCCACAATAAGCGCATCAACTTTATTAATGTCTTTGTTATAATTGTCAAAAAGATTTTTAATAGCTTCAACCGCCATATCGGAAGTTGCTAAATCATCAGCTAATATTCTTCTTTCTTTAATTCCTGTCCTCTTTGTAATCCACTCATCATTTGTATCACATATAAGAGATAATTCTTCATTTGTTCTTCTACTATCAGGCACGAAACCACCTATGGCAGTTATATTTGCGTAAATATTTTTTGTGGCAGCAAAGTTCATTATCGACTTTATTATATATTAAATCAGAAACTAAACTATAATAATTTAGTAATGCAAATGTCGATAAACTAAATAGAACTAAATTGTAGAATAAACGTTATTAATTGTCAAAAAGACGCATTACATGTTTTTATAATCTGTTGGATTATATCCTGTCATCTTTTTAAAGAATTTATTGAAAATAGATAAATCAATAAAGTTTAATAGATTAGCTACTTCAGAAATAGTAAAATTTGGGTTTTTAAGTAATACTTTCGCCTCTAAAACTACAGCTTCTGAAATAATTGTTTTTGGTGTTTTCTTTAAAACTTCTGTTATCACTTTAGTCAAATGTTTTCTAGAAACAAATAATTTATCTGCATAGAACTGTACTTCCCTACTCTCTCGGAAATGTGTACCAACAAGTAGGATAAATTGTTTTCCGAGTTCTTCTTTTCTATTAGGCATATGTCCCTCTGATAAATTAACCATATGATGGTAAAAATTACCTAATTCATACATCAATATAGAAAGATGATGAATAACTAATTCCTCAGAAAAAACATTATCATTTTTAAAGATATACATGTATATCTTTAAAAAATTATATTTCACATCTCTAGCCGTTTTACGATCTAAATTTATTATTTTAGGATATTGGGGTGATAGAAATTCAATTAAATTTTGAGATTTAATATGATACCCCGCCTCCACAATCATTTGAGAATCTACAAATACAGCCTTTACTTCAAAATCATCTGTATATTGTATAATTTCAAAAATCTGGCCTGGCAATACCACAAGAATATCATCTTGTTTAATCAGTTTCTTTTCTAAATTAACTGTAATATCACAAGTTCCTTTATAAATATGAATGATTCCTAAGGAAGAAAATTTGTAAGCTGTTTCTTTGGATAAATAACGACTATGAGATTTCGCTTTTAAATCAAACATGGTTACCTTTTTATGACTCAAATTTTTAGGTCCTTGATCAATTAAATCACGAATTGAATATTGAAGTATAATATCTTTCATTTAATATCCTTTTTGTATATCTACAACATTTAGTAAAGAAACATTATCCTGCATTCTTCTATAATTTTCCATAACTTGTGATAAGCAAGAATCTGCATGTGTAATACTTGCAATATGTGGTGTAATATATATTTGCTCATTAATCCAAAATGGATGATCTGAATGTAAAGGTTCTTGTGAAAAAACATCTAAATAGGCTTCCGCAATTTTTCCCTCTTCAATTGCATCTAACAAATCTTTTTCA
Source organism: Faecalibacter rhinopitheci (assembly GCF_015234135.1). Classification (GTDB taxonomy): domain Bacteria; phylum Bacteroidota; class Bacteroidia; order Flavobacteriales; family Weeksellaceae; genus Empedobacter; species Empedobacter rhinopitheci. The sequence continues at coordinate 283,059 of NZ_JADGIK010000001.1, forward strand.
TTTACATGAGCACCTCTTCCTACGTTTATTAAGCATGTTCCGTCATTAACTTTATCAAAAAAAGGTTTATTTATAAGATTTTTAGTTTCTTTAGTTAATGGTAAAATATTAACAATAAAATTAGTTTTAGAAATTGCTTCTACTAATTCATTTTGTCCAGCAAAAGATTCAATCTGTTGTAAATCTTTTTTGCTGTTTGACCATCCTTTAACTTTAAAACCTAATAATACTAATTTTTCGGCCACGTAATACCCTATTTCTCCCAGTCCTAAAATTGTTACAGTAGTTTGTTTTATGGATTGATATGACGTAGGATTCCACTGCGATTGTATTTGATCTTTATGATATTTAGGAAAATTCTTCATGGAAGATATTATACAAGTCAAAATATGTTCAAACATATCCTGTTTTAAGGTTGGATCTATAATTCTTGTAACTTTTATAGAAGGCGGTATTTGTGTATGTAATAAATGATCTATACCCGCCCCAACGGATTGAATTACCTTAAGATTAGGGAACTCTTGTATATAATCTTGATGAGGTTTCCATGTCACTATAAAATCAACATCACTAGGATTTATAATATTAGGATATACTTCAACCTTTGTATTTGGTAACAAGGATTGCATTTTCATTAACCATTCTTCTGATTGCTTTTGGTTAAAAATGATAGCTATACTCATAGATTTATGAATTTTGTATTCGTTTGTAAGATTATTTTTCTACTACTTCAGATAGTTCAATTTGTAGTAATTTACATTTTAACAAATCACCCCATCTAAAACCTGAAATTTTTCCTGTCTTTTGAATCACTCGATGACATGGAATTAAATAAGCAATGTCGTTACTTCCTATAGCAGAGCCAATTGCTCGAGCAGCTTTTTCCATATTTATATTCTTACCTAATTCGCTATAAGTAGTCAATTGACCAAAAGCTATTTTTGTTAATCCACGCCACACTTTATACTGAAAATCTGTGCCCTTAACATGAATATTTAATATTTCGGGCCATTTATTCTCGTTAATTATATTTAATGCGATTTTATGTTCTACCGATTCTTCTCGTTTCAATTCACAATCAGGAAAAAAACTTTTGAAGTTACGATATGCTTCCTCTTCATCATTTACAAAATGTAAATAACATATACCTTTATCTGTATTTGCTACAATAATTTTTCCGAAACGTGTGATATAGAAATTATAAGCTAAATATTCTTCAGTTTTTATCTTATAATAGTCGCCCAAATAAAATCGACTAAAATTAATTTTGAAATTAGTATGCAAATCAGTTGATTCAACACATTTACTGATTAAAAATTTTACATTTAAATCTTGAATCATGATTATAGATTTGTTAATACGTTAAAATAATGACGGTTTGTCAGAATATTATAATTTGGAATTTAATTTGATAAATTTACACAAAATACAATTCAGAAATGATGAATAATCCTTTATTAGAAAAATTTGACACTCCTTTTGAAAGTGCTCCATTTTCTAAAATCAAAATAGAACATTATCAACCTGCTTTCGAACAGGCCATTAAAGAAGCAAAAGATGAAATAGATGCTATTGCAAATAATTTGAACACACCAACTTTTGCAAATACAATTGAAGCATTAGAATTATCTGGCGAAAAATTAAGCAGAGTATCATCTATCTTCTTTAATTTAAATTCAGCTGAAACTTCAGATGAAATCCAAAAAATTGCTCAAGAAATTTCTCCATTATTATCAGATTTCGGGAACGATGTACGATTAAATGAAAAATTATTTCAGCGTATTAAGACAATTTATGATCAAAAAGATTTACTTGAATTGTCTGCTGAACAAGCTTATTTATTAGAAAAAAAATACAAAGGCTTTTCTCGTAACGGTGCTAATCTTTCTGATGAAAATAAAGCTAAATTAAGAGAGATTGATAAAGAATTATCACGTATCAGTTTACAATTTGGACAAAATGTTTTAGCAGAAACAAATAATTATGAACTTCATATAACAAATGAAGATGACTTAAAAGGTTTGCCTGATTATGCAATAGAACAAGCGAAAACTGATGCAGAAGCAAAAGAAAAGGATGGATGGATTTTTACATTACAAGCTCCTAGCTATATTCCTTTTTTACAATATGCAGAGAATAGATCTCTAAGAGAAGAATTATTTAGAGCAAGTGGTCGCAAAGCTTATCAAGCAAATGAGTACAATAATGAAGAAAACATAAAAGCAATTACTAAACTGCGGTTTGAAAGAGCTAATCTTTTAGGTTATAAAACACATGCGGATTATGTTTTAGAAGAAAGAATGGCTAAAACTCCTGATACTGTTATTAACTTTTTGAATGATTTATTAGTTAAAGCTAAGCCATTTGCAGAAAATGAAATTAAAGAAATTGCAGATTTAGCTTTAAAAACTGATGGAATTGAAAAAATAGAACGTTGGGATCATGGATATTATGCTGAAAAGCTAAAACAACAAAAATTCAATTTATCTGAAGAAGAACTTAAACCTTATTTTCAATTAGAAAATGTAATACAAGGTGCATTTGATGTTGCTACAAAACTTTTTGGAATTACATTTAAAGAAATAAATACAATTGACAAATACAATGATGAGGTTACGACTTATGAAGTATTAGATAAAAATGGAAATTTCTTAAGCTTATTATACGCCGACTTTTTTCCTAGAGCAGGAAAACGTCCTGGAGCTTGGATGACAAGTTTTCGCGAGGCTTCTAATGTAAATGGGAATTCTATCAGACCACATGTGTCTATAGTTTGTAATTTTACCAAACCAACGAAGGATAAACCTTCATTATTAACTTTTCAAGAAGTTACAACATTATTTCATGAATTTGGACATGCGTTACACGGAATGCTACCAAATACAACTTATGAAAGTTTATCAGGAACTAATGTTTATTGGGATTTTGTAGAATTACCGTCTCAATTTTATGAAAATTTTTGCTACGAGCCAGAAGCATTAGCTTTATTCGCTAAACATTATGAAACTGGTGAAGTAATTCCTCAAAAATTGGTAGAAAAAGTTAGAAATGCATCAAGCTTTATGGATGGATATCAGACAGTTCGTCAAATCAGTTTCGGATTATTAGATATGGCTTACCATGCAACAGATCCAAGTAACATTACAGATTTACAAACTTTTGAACAAAAAGCATTTGAATTAACAGAATTATATCCAATTGTACCCAATAATATGATGAGTACTTCTTTTTCTCATATATTCCAAGGAGGATATTCGTCAGGATATTACTCTTATAAATGGGCAGAAGTTTTAGATGCAGATGCTTTCGCATTTTTCCAAGAAACAGGAATTTTCAATACAGAAACGGCTCAAAAATATTATATCTTACTATCTTCTGGCGGAACCAAAGATCCAATGGAATTATATGAAAATTTTAGAGGCAAAAAACCTTCTCCTGATGCGTTACTAAAACGCGCTGGTTTAATATTAAATTAAAAATATAATAAAAGGTTTATCAATATTGATAAACCTTTTTTATTAATTTATACTCTTATAAAAATTACTTTATATTATATTTTTTGATAATCTATCATATTCAGAAATTGCATTGTAATAAGATTGATATTTTGATGGAACATCGTTATACAAAGCTATTTTCAAAGAATTTGTTCTAATCTTATGGTTTTTTACTTGATTAAAATCCGCAGTTTTACTCAAAACAACAAAATTTTTGTATCCTTTATCTTTTGTTATTTCAGCCGCTCTCAACATCGACAAATCAAAAACTTTATTCTGACTCATTCCCAGCCCTCTATAACTAACTTCATATTCGTTTCCTTTAATATTCTTTTCAAAATAACCAGATGAAAAATCACTCGTGACTACTTCAGTTGTTTGTTGGTAAGTAGATTTGTTTGAAGAACAACTTTGCATAGAAACAGTAATTGAAATTAATCCCATTAGGAAAATAAATTTTTTCATATTCTAAAAATTAGGTGGTTTATTAATAAATTATTCTAAACATTTACGTTTAAACTTATTGTATAGTCAATTTCAGTACCAATTATATATTTTATTAGAAAAAAAGTTATTAATTGATAACATAAATTTAATGTATCTTTTTTTTTTTTGACTGAATAATTCGAATTTAGAATATTACACAACAACGCAACAAACATAAATAATTAACATTCAATAGATTACACATTTAATTATTCGAAGAGAAATAACTTAAATTGAATAACAAATATCATTGAAAATTTCATGTTTTATAAGGATAACTCGACTATTTTTGTAAATCAATTTTTTAACATGAATAAACTTGAGAAGTATCTATTTTCTACTCGTACCATGTCCTTGTTATTGCTTATCTACGCAATTTCTATGGCCGTTGCTACGTTTATAGAAAATGATTATGACACAGCTACTGCGAAAACATTAATTTATGAAGCAAAGTGGTTTGAAATTTTAATGGTTTGGTTAATCACTTTATTTTTAATGAATATAAAGCGATACCAGCTTTGGAGACGTGAAAAATGGTCGTTGCTTGTTTTCCACCTTTCATTCCTATTCATTTTTATTGGTGGTGGAATTACACGTTACATTAGTTTTGAAGGAAATATGGAGATTCCAGAAGGTCAAACATCTAATGAGATTATTTCTACAAAATCTTATTTTAAGATGATTGCTGATGACGGAGATCAACGTTTAGCTTATGATAATTATAACTACGAAATGTCATATTTCGATAGAAAGGATAGTACACCAAGCTTCTTATATCGTAACTTCGAAGGACAATATCAATTTAAAGATAAATTAGTTACGCTAAAAACATTTGATTATATTCCTAATGCTTTAGATACGATTGTTCGTAAATCTACTGGGAAACCTATCTTAGAATTGGTAACTATAGGACAAGAAGGGCGACAATCTGTATTTATACGTTCCGGAGAAATAAAATCATTAAGCGGTACTTTAGTTTCTTATAATCGCCCTATGGAGGGTACTGTACAAATCACAGGTGAAGGTGAAAATTTAAAAATAAAATCTCCTTTTGAAGGTGAATATGTACAGATGGCTGGTCAACAAGTAGGTCAAATTACGGATATGGCTAAGCTACAGGAAGGTGCTGGTAAAATAGGATTTAATGTAGAAGAACCTTTAAAATTACGTTCATTATACACGATTTTAAATGCGCAATTTGTAATTCCAAATCCTACATTTTTAGGAGAAGTTGTTTATACACAAGGAAATAAATTTAACCCAGAGCAAAAGAATTTACCTGGAGCAATACGCGCAGAAGTTATCGTAGGAGATAAACGTGATACTGTAACTATTATTGGTGGTAAAGGAACACAAAACTATTCTGCTGATGTAGAAATAGATGGGATAAACTTTTCATTGGGTTATGGTTCTAAAGCAATAAAAATACCATTTAGTATACGATTAGATGATTTTATATTAGATCGTTATCCAGGATCGTCAAATCCTTCTTCTTTCGAATCTAAAATTTCATTAATCGATGAAGGAAAAGAAACAAAAAAACACATTTATATGAATAATGTGATGGATTATAAAGGGTACAGATTTTTCCAATCTGGTTATTCACCATCAGAAGATGGTACTATTTTATCTGTAAACCAAGACTGGTGGGGTACTAACATTACATATTTAGGTTATTTCTTATTATTTGGTGGGATGTTTGTTTCATTATTTTGGAAAGGAACTCGTTTTGTTCAATTAAATGGATTATTAAAAAATTTACATAACAAAAAACAATTAATATTAATTCCATTCTTTTTCTCATTATTTGCATTTGCCCAAACTCAAGACGATCATGCAGGTCATGACCATGCACCTGGTGAAGGACATGGAAAGTTGGCAAAAACAGAGCAAGTTAAAGCACCACATGCAAATCATGGAAATACAGGAGAAATGTCTGATCCTGTAGAATTAGTTAAAAACTTAAAAATCCCTGTTGAGCATGCTGAAAGATTTGGACATTTATTAATCCAAGATATCGAAGGACGTATTAAACCTGTTAATACGCAATCTTTAGAAATCTTAAGAAAAATCTATAAAAAAGATAAATTCCATGGTTTAACTTCAGATCAATGGTTTATAGGATTACAAATGGATCCAACTTATTGGGCAAATGCGCCAATTATTACAGTAGGTTCTAAAGGTGGTGATCAATTAAAACAAATTACTAATGCAAATGATGAAGGATATACTTCGTTAATGAACTTAGTAGATCCACAAACAACTCGTTTTAAATTAGATAAATTATACAACGAAGCATTTGCTAGAAAACCTGCGGAACGATCTAAATTTGACGAAGAGGTTATTGCGGTAACTGAACGTTTCAATATTTTAGATCAAACAGCAAAAGGATATCAATTAAAAATTATTCCAGTACAAAACGATCCATCGGAACGTTGGACTTCATGGATTTACCAATCTAATGAAAATCCAGTTGAGATTGATACACTAGCTTTAGGAATGGTTTCAGTATATATGAATATGGTATCAGAGGGTATTAAATCTGGTGATTGGACTGCTGCTGATAATGCAATTGATTATATAGATAAATACCAACAGAAATGGGGGAAAAATGTAGTGCCAGCTCCTGAAAAAGTTGAAATAGAAATTTTTTATAATAAAGCGAATATTTTCTTTTATATAATGATTGCTTATTGTTTAGTAGCTAGTGCATTAGTTATTTTAGCATTTATTCAATTATTTAAAGAAAATAAAGCTTTAAAATATATAACAACTTTCTTTTTAGGGATTACATTTATTATTTTTCTAGCTCACGCAACTGGATTAGCAACTCGTTGGTATATTACAGGTCATGCACCATGGTCTAATGGATATGAAGCCATTATATTTATCTCTTGGATTGGTGTTTTAGCTGGTTTAATATTACATAAGAATAGAAATGCTTTTATTCCTGCAACAGGTGCTATGGTAGCTGTTATTATGATGGGATTTGCACATGGAGGATCAATGTTGGATCCACAAATTACACCACTTGTTCCGGTTCTTAAATCATATTGGCTAATTGTTCACGTAGCAATTATTGTATCTTCATATGGATTTTTTGGACTAAGTGCTGTTCTTGGTTTCTTTGCTTTAATTATCATGTTATTTAAGCAAAATAAAAAAATGGAAATTTCTATCAAAGAAATGTCTTATGTATCAGAAATGTCACTAACCATTGGTATATATTTACTAACTATAGGAACATTTCTAGGTGGTATGTGGGCAAATGAATCTTGGGGTCGTTATTGGTCTTGGGATCCAAAAGAAACTTGGGCTTTTATTTCAGTTATAGTGTATGCAATTATACTTCATATGCGTTTAGTGCCTGGTTTACGTGGATATTGGGCATTTAATGTAGGTGCACTTTGGGCAAGTTGGTCTGTAGTAATGACGTACTTTGGAGTAAATTATTATTTATCAGGATTACACTCATATGCTGCAGGAGATCCAATTCCAATCCCTGATTGGATTTATTGGGCATTAGCTTTTATGGTTGTATTAACATTACTGTCTAAATTTGTTCCTAAATATTTACACAAAAAATAATCATAAATAATATTTTTTAAAGGGTCTAGCTATACTAGACCCTTTTTTTATTCCATAAATTTTAAACCAGATGTAGCATTTATAATCATGAATACACAATGAAAAAAAAAAGAATATTATAGTTCTATTATATGTGTTTTTAGTTTGTTTTTATATTATATTTACACTGATTTTATTTCTTTTATATACCGTTAATAATATTCTATTTTAAAGTTTATTGTGTATATTACTGATATAAAACAATTTAAATTTAGTAAATTAAAATATTATTAATAAATTTTAAATGATAAGTAAAAGAATCGCAATAATCGGAGCCGGATTTTCTGGTATAGCATCAGCTACGTATTTAGCAAATAAAGGTTATGAAGTTCATTTATATGAAAAACATGCGATTGCAGGCGGTAGAGCACGTCAACTAAAAACAGATAATGGATATACATTTGATATGGGACCTAGCTGGTATTGGATGCCAGAAATCTTCGAAAACTACTTTAAAGATTTTGGTAAAAATTTAAAAGATTATTACCAATTGGTAAAATTAGATCCTCAATTTGAGATGATCTTTGCAAACTCAAAAATGAGTATTCCTTCAAGTTACGATAATTTAAAAGAAATTTTTGAAGCAAAAGAAAAAGGGGCTGCCGAAAGATTAGACGATTTTATGGCAGATGCACAAAAAAAATACGAAATCGGTATGGGCGAATTTGTACAAAAACCTTGTTTATCTTTAACTGAATTTGCTTCATTAAAAATTCTTAAAAATTCATTTAAATTAAATTTATTTACTAATTTTTCTACATTCGTTCGACGCTATTTTACCCATCCAGATTTAATCACTTTAATGGAATTTCCTGTAATATTTTTAGGCGCTGCTCCTAAAGATATACCGGCATTGTATAGCTTAATGAATTATGGTGGTATGAAATTAGGCACATTTTATCCAATTGGTGGAATGGGACAAATAATACATGCTATGGTAAAGCTTGCGCAAGAAAAAGGAGTCAAATTTCATTATAATGCTAATGTGGAAAAAATTGTTGTTGAAAATAATATAGCGAAGCAATTAATCATTAATAATGAAAAGATAAATTTTGATCATATTATTTCATCTGCTGATTATCATTTTACAGAAACAAAATTATTAGATAAAGAATACAGAAACTATAACGAAGAATACTGGGACAAAAAAACATTTGCTCCTTCTTGCCTAATTTATTATTTAGGAATTAATAAAAAATTAGATCATATTCCACATCATACATTGTTCTTCGAAAATAGTCTAGAACAACACACACACGAAATATATACTGATAAAAAATGGCCAACAAAACCATTGTTTTATATGTGTTGCCCTTCAAAAACAGATGATTCTGTTGCTCCTATTGGACATGAAAACCTTTTCTTATTAATGCCTTTAGCAACTGGAATAAAAGATGATGAAAACCTAAGAGAAAAATATTTTAATGATATGATTACTAGAATTGAGGAAAAATTTGGGCTATCTAATATCAAAGCAAATATTGATTATAAAAAAAGTTATTGCATTGATGATTTTACGAACGATTACGGTGCTTACAAAGGTAACGCATATGGGCTCGCTAATACCTTGCAACAAACTGCATTCTTAAAACCAACTATAAAAAATAAAAAAGTTAAAAATTTATATTACACGGGTCAATTAACTGTACCAGGACCAGGAGTTCCACCTTCTTTAATATCTGGAAAAATTGTTGCCAACGAAATTATTAATTCCTAAATCTATTGTATGAAAAATTTATTTGACCAACTATCTTTTGATATCAGTAAAAAAGTGACAACTACATATAGTACAAGTTTTTCTTTAGGAATTCTTGCACTACATCCTTCTATAAGACCTGCTATTTATGCAATTTATGGATATGTAAGATTAGCTGATGAGATTGTAGATAGTTTTCATCATTTTGACAAAGAGAAATTATTGAATCAATTAAAATCTGAAACTTATGAAGCTATTAATCATAAAATATCGATAAATCCAATTCTAAATTCTTTTCAAGAAGTAGTTAATAAATACGATGTAGATCATAAATTAATTAATCAATTTCTACATAGTATGGAAATGGATTTAAAACCCATAACATACACCGATGCAAATTACAAAGAATACATTGTAGGTTCTGCAGAGGTGGTTGGATTAATGTGTCTTCAGATATTTGTGAATGGAAATAAAGATGAATTTGAACGATTAAAACCATATGCTACAACTTTGGGTTCTGCGTTTCAAAAAATCAATTTTTTAAGAGATTTAAAAGATGATTATCAAGTCTTGGGTAGAAGTTATTTTCCTAATGTAGATTTAGAAGAATTTAACAATGAGATAAAAAAACAACTGGAAAACGAAATAGAAGAAGAGTTTAAATACGCTTTAATAGGGATTAAAAAACTACCCTCAAATTCTAAATTTGGAGTTTATTTAGCTTACAAATATTATTGGTCACTATTTAATAAAATAAAACGTACATGTGCCAAAAAAATCCTTAATAATAGAGTTAGAATCCATAACGGAGAAAAAATATCGCTAATGATGAGCAGCTATGTACAATATAAGATGACTCGATTATGATAAAATTTGCATTAATTATATTGATGACTGTAGGAAACGCTTTATATGCACAAGATGCTCTGAAAGAAGCTCGAATAAATTTAACTAAAGCCGTAGATGATGATAAAACATGTAGCTTAATGATTAACAAATTAACTAACCATCAAAACGCTACAGAAATGGCTTATTTAGGAGCTTACTACGCGATTTCGGCACAACATCAATTTCTTCCAACGAATAAATTGAAAAATTTTAATAAAGGCAAAAAATTGATTGAAGCTGCTGTTCTAAAAGATCCAACCCTATCCGAAGTTAGATACTTACGACTTTTAATTCAATCTCAAAGTCCGAAGTTTTTAGGCTTTCATAAATCAATTGAAACTGATCAAAATTTCTTGTGTCAGAATTATAAAAATATTACCAATTTAGATTTAAAAAATAAGATTAATAATCTTCTAAAAAAAGATTGTACCATCTAACTACAAAAACGATACTATGAATTTATTAATCGTACTTATAACATTTTTTGTAATGGAAGGAATGACTTGGCTCATTCATAAATATATAATGCATGGATTTTTATGGTATTTACATAAAGATCATCACCAACCTCATTCCCATAAATTAGAAAAAAATGACTACTTTTTTCTGATTTTTGCTTTACCAACTATTGCAATGATGTATTATGGTAAATACCATAATATGGACTATTTATTTTATATCGGTCTAGGTATAACACTTTACGGAATGGCATATTTTTTTGTACACGATTTATTTATTCATCAACGCATCAAAGTGTTACGCAACACAAAAAATCCCTATTTATTAGCAATTCGTAGAGCACATAAACAGCATCATAAATATTTGGATAAGCATAAAGGCGAATGTTATGGATTTCTATGGGTACCAATTCATTATTTTAAAATGTATTTCAAATCTTAAATCATGCAATCATATACTTATATAATCATTAATTTTTTAACGATTATTATTTGTTTCATTTATTCATTTGATCAAAGAATTCAATTTAATAAACATTTTGGAGCTTTTCTAAAATCCAGTATTATAGTTGCAATTCCATTTATCATCTGGGATTATTATTTTACCAAAATTGGCGTATGGTGGTTTAATGACACATATTTATTAGGAATTAGAGTATTAAATCTTCCTATAGAAGAAATATTATTCTTTATTTGTATTCCATTTTCATGTACATTTACTTATTTCTGTTTAACCAAATTTTTTAAATTTGGATGGACAAATCAGTTGCAAAAATACCTAGTTCCGATAAGTATAATAATTTCTATAATTGTTGCTGTAATTCATCAAGATAAACTTTACACAACTCTAACATTTAGCGTTTGCGCACTAAGTTTAATTATCCTTCATTACATTGTAAAGGTTAATTGGTTAGGTAAAGCAAGCTTTATTTATACCATATTAATGGCAGGATTTTTACCAGTAAACGGTGTATTAACAGGTACAGGATTAGAGTCACCTATCGTTAATTACAATGATCCATTCTACCTTACAATCAGAATACTAACAATTCCTATAGAAGATGCAGTATATGGTTACGTAATGATTATTTGGAATATCTATTTGTTTAATAAATTCAATAAATCTGATTCAATAATTAGAAAAAACACTTTGAAATAGAACAATAAACTTAAATTTGTATTAGAATTAAAAAGTCATGAAATATTTATTTTTAGCTTTAATTGGAGTTTTTGCTTCTTGTAATGCACAAGATAAAACACCAAAAAAAACGAAACCACAAACCACACAAAGTACTAAAAATATGAAAATTATTTATAACTACACTTTTGAAGACATTAATGGAGATACGTATAACTTCGCGGATTTAAAAGGTAAAAAAATAATTATTCTAAACACAGCATCTAAATGTGGCTACACAAAGCAATATGATGCTTTAGAAAAAATATATCAAACTTATAAGGATGATAATTTAGTAATCGTTGGTTTCCCATCTGATAATTTTGGTGGACAAGAATTTGAAGATAATGAGGAAATTGCAAGTTTTTGTAAATTAAATTATGGCGTTTCTTTTCCATTAATGAGTAAGAGTGATGTAAAAGGAAATGAACAAAACGACATATTTAAATTCTTAACAAAAAAAGCAGTAAACGGTAAAAGTGATCATGAAGTAAAATGGAATTTCACAAAATTCTTAATCAATACAGATGGAACTTTAGAAACATCTTATCCTTCTGCAACATTACCTGATGATCCAAAAATTATCAGTTGGATCGAAAATAAATAATAATGAAATTAGACATATTAGCAATTGGAGCACATCCTGATGATGTAGAATTAGGATGCGGAGGAACACTTGCAAAAGAAATTAGCTTAGGTAAAAAAGTTGGTATTATCGACTTAACAAAAGGTGAATTAGGTACTCGAGGAACTGATATCACACGTAAGGAAGAAGCTACAGAAGCTGCTAAAATTTTAGGTGTAGTCGTACGAGAAAACTTAGATTTAGGTGACGGATTTTTTACTAATGGTAAAGAAGAACAATATAAAATCATCGAAATGATACGTAAATATCAACCTGATGTAATTCTAAGTAATGCACCTTCAGATCGTCATCCTGATCATGGTAAAGGTTCTGATTTGGTTAATACAGCCATATTTTTATCTGGATTACCAAAAATTGAAAATGGATTACAACCTTGGCGTCCTAAAAAACACTTCCACTACATTCAATGGTTACCCTTAGAACCAAATTTTGTCGTAGATATCACTGGATTTTTAGATCAAAAGATTGAATCGTGTATGGCTTATAAAACGCAATTTTATAATCCAAATTCAGAAGAACCAATAACGCCAATTGCGACGAAGAATTTTACAGATTCTATACAATATCGTGCAATGGATTTAGGAAGATTAATTGGAACTGAAGCTGGAGAAGGTTTTATTTCGAGAAGTTACATTGCTGTAAATAATTTAGATTCTTTACTTTAGAAAAAACACTGAAAATTTCAGTGTTTTTTTTCTAAAAATTGTTTGGAAATAACGAATTCAACACTATATTTGCAATCCAATTGAACGACTAATAAACGTCGATTAATAACGGGAAAATGGTGATTGTAGCTCAGTTGGTTAGAGCGCCGGATTGTGGTTCCGGAGGTCGTGGGTTCGAGACCCATCATTCACCCTAATAACTTTTAGAATTTAAGTTTAAAAAGAAAAATTCAATAACTTGGTGATTGTAGCTCAGTTGGTTAGAGCGCCGGATTGTGGTTCCGGAGGTCGTGGGTTCGAGACCCATCATTCACCCTAATAACTTTTAGAATTTAAGTTTCTAAAGAAAAATTCAATAACTTGGTGATTGTAGCTCAGTTGGTTAGAGCGCCGGATTGTGGTTCCGGAGGTCGTGGGTTCGAGACCCATCATTCACCCTAAATTAACTTTTAGAATTTAAGTTTCAAAAGAAAAATTCAATAACTTGGTGATTGTAGCTCAGTTGGTTAGAGCGCCGGATTGTGGTTCCGGAGGTCGTGGGTTCGAGACCCATCATTCACCCTAATAACTTTAGAATTTAAGTTTCAAAAGAAAAATTCAATAACTTGGTGATTGTAGCTCAGTTGGTTAGAGCGCCGGATTGTGGTTCCGGAGGTCGTGGGTTCGAGACCCATCATTCACCCCATCAAAACTCAATTCTTACAAAGAATTGAGTTTTTTTTATGTTTATATACTTCATTTTAACTATTTTAGTTTTTATAAATAAATAAGGTTTTTAAACTTGGTATTAAAGTTGCGAACTCTCTTTATTGTAACCAATCTAAACTCACTCAATTGAAATTCAACATAAAAAAAATACTCAAGTATTTTTCCATTACTCTTGTATCAATAATTTTATTATTGGTTGTTATTGTTTTTAGCTTACGCATACCAGCTGTACAAAATTTTGTAAAAGACAGATTGGTTATATATCTGGAGGAAAAAATTAAAACAGATGTAGAACTAGAGCGTGTTTATGTGGATTTTCCGAATAGTTTGGTTATGGAAAATCTTTATCTACAAGGTGAAGATGTAGACACATTATTGTTTGCGAAAAAACTAGATGTTGGATTAAATATATTACAACTTATTAACAATAAAGCAGATTTAACTTCTATAGATTTAAATACTGCACGAGCTAATGTTGTACGAAGAAAAGATGGTAGTTTTAACTTTGATTATATAGTTAACGCATTTGTTACAGAGGAAAAAGAAGCTACCGAATCTAAACCTTTTATTATTTCTTTAGATAAAATAAAGCTTCAGAAGATTGGCGTTTCATTTATTGATCAACAAGCCGGTAATAATATCAATGTATATATAAATACATTCGATACCAGAGTTAAAAAATTTGATTTACAACAAAACAGCTATGCAATTGATAAAATTGCTTTAGATGGTTTAAAATTACGTTTAAAGCAGGATTTAGTACAAGAAATTGCAAACAAAGTTGAAGAAAAAGTAGATTCACTCAATCAACAAAAACCAATGCAACTAGCATTAGGTGAAATTGATTTAAAGAATTTTGATGTAGATTATGGCGATGACAATACACAAATGTATGCTAATCTTAAATTTTCTAATCTAACAACTTCGATAAGAAAAATAGATCTACAACAAAATGATTTTGCTATTGGTGATATTGATTTAGAAGGTCTAAAATTAAAATTTAATCAAAAATTAGTAAAGGATATTCAAGATGCTTCTAATTCGTCATCAAATAAATCGACTTCTACACCATTAAAAATAGCACTTAATAAGATTAATCTTAAAAACATTGCAATAGATTATGGCGATGATACATCTAAAACTTATGCTAAGTTAAATTTAAATGAATTGAGAACAAAAATCAATTCTATAGATTTAGCGAATAAAAATTTTGATATTGATGATGTTCTTTTAAAAGATGCTACAATTGATGCTAAATTATTTTTGAAGTCAAATTCTAATTCATCTACCCCTACTTCTACTCCATTGCAAATTGCATTAGGAAAAGGAATCATAGAAAATGTTAAAATAAATTATAATAATACAGCCGAAAAAACATCACAAGGCTTAGATTATAACCACCTAAATATTGAAAAATTAGCGCTTGATCTGAGAGATTTTAAAATGGTAAATGGTGAATTTGCTGGTAAGGTAAATAATGCAGAGCTGAAAGAAAAAAAGGGTTTTCATGTACAAAAGTTAAAGACCAATTTTTTATATGGTTCGCAACAAGCTTATCTTAAAGATTTGTATGTACAAACCCCACGTACAATTATTAGAGATGAAATTATTGTCAATTATCGTTCTATTTCAGAATTGTCAAATAATATTGGAAATGTTACAATAAACGCAGATTTAAATAAATCAAAAATTAGTTTTGCAGATATTCTTTTTTTAGTTCCGACTTTGCGAGAAACTACTCCATTTAAAGAATATCCAAATGCAACTTTAGCTGTAGATACGGAATTGTACGGACGCGTAAACGATCTAAACATAAAACATCTTTCCCTTTCTGGTTTGGATGATCTAAAAGTTAATGCTTCTGGTCGTGTACAAAATGCGATGGACACAGATCGATTGGCATATGATTTAAACATCAAAAATTTATCCACATCATCTAAAACAATTTATAAACTAGTTCCTAAAAACACAATTCCGACGAATATTAGAATTCCATCTCAGCTTGCACTCAAAGGAAAAGTAAAAGGAACATTATCAGTCATAAATCCTGATTTATATTTAACATCTTCATTAGGAAATGCTGCTATAAAAGGTAATTTAGATATAAGAAAAACGAATGCAGAAAAATATAATCTAAATGCTCAATTTGATCGTTTAGATATAGGAACAATCATTAGTAATAAACAACTTGGTAAAATTACTGGAGATGTTAATATAAAAGGTCAAAGTTTTGATTTAGCACAAGCTAACACATCAATTAAAGGAAAGATAAAACAAGCATATTTTAATAATTATAATTATCAAAATATAACATTAGATGGAAGTATTAATCAGGGATACTTTAACGCTAAAATTAATTCAGAGGATAAAAATGCTGATCTTAATTTAGTTGCTTCAGGTATATATAAAAATGATCTCTCGGATGTAAAAATTGATGGGCAAATTACTAAAATAGATTTAAATAAAATTGGTTTTTACAACAATCCAATGATTATTGCAGGAGAAATCAATGGAAATTTTGAAAGTTTAAACATAGATCAACCTAATGGTGCATTAACTTTAAAGAACTTTGCACTTTCCGATGAAAAAGAAATTTTCCCAATTCAGGAAATGAGTTTGGTTGCTATATCTACAGCGGATTCTAATAAAATAAATTTAAAATCACAAATTGCTGATGCAGAAATCAAAGGTAAATTTAAATTGACACAGATTGGAGCTTCATTCATGGAAACTATGAATGGCTATTATGCTTTTCAAAAAACACCAACAACTCAAAAAATTGAACCAAACCAATACTTCACATTTAATGCTAAAATAAAAGATGATGATTTAATTCGAAAATTCCTTCCTGATTTAAAAGAATTTGAAACAATAAATTTGAATGGAAATTACACTGCTGATACACAAAAATTAAATATTGTGGGCGAAATTCCTCTTATAATTTATGGTGAAAACATTGTAAGAAATGGAGTTTTAAATATTTCTAATCCTAATGAATCTATAAATTATAATCTAAGTGTAAACGAATTACAAAACGCTAGTTTTAAATTAAAAAATATAGATTTAGGTGGAACAATTGCAAACAATATAATTGCTATAGAAGCTATTTCTAGAGACGAACAGCAAAAGGAACAATTTTTAGTTTCAGGTGAAGTAGAAATTGTAGATAACCATACATCAGTTCGTTTAAAACCGAATGGGTTAACTCTTAATTATGATAATTGGACTGTGGCTGATGATAATGAACTTAAGATTTTATCGGATGGATTTATCGCAAATAATTTTAGAATTTCGAATAATGGAAGTGAAATTTTAGTTAATTCAGAAACCAATAATGTAGCTAGTCCAATAAATATTACAATCAGCAATTTTGAAATTCAGACAATTACAGAATTAATCAAAAAAGATGATTTACCAGCTTCGGGTGTAATAAATGGAACAGCTCAAATTAAAAATATTACCAAAGATCTCGCTTTTGAAGCAGATTTTAAAGTGACAGATTTACAAGCTTTTAACAATCCAGTTGGTAATCTTACACTTAAAGCCAAAAATGTGTCTCCTACATTAATTAATGCAAATATCGCTTTAACAGGATATGATAATGATTTAAAAATTTATGGAGATTATGATACAAAAGCAAGTGCCTTTAACTTAGATTTTGATATCAATAGTTTACAAATGAAAACCATTCAGGGATTTACGCAAAATATGATTACGGATACGGAAGGATATTTAGCGGGAAAATTAGATGTAAATGGTACTCTAGATGCACCAAAAATTATTGGACAAATAAAGTTCAATGAGGTAGGATTAACGTTAGCTGAATATGGAAGTAATTTTAGAAATATAAATGATGGAATAGATTTTACGAATAAAGGAATTGAATTTAATCGTTTTAAAATTAATGATAATGATGGAAATTCATTAACCCTTGATGGAGATATTTTAACAAAGACATATAGAGATTTTTCTTTTGATTTAAAAGTTAATGCAAGAGATTTTAAAGTCATCAATTCTGAAAAAACAAGTGATGCGATTACATATGGTGTATTAGCAATTAATGCAAATTTAACAATTGGAGGTG
The DNA here is from genome assembly GCF_015234135.1 of Faecalibacter rhinopitheci. Taxonomy (GTDB): domain Bacteria; phylum Bacteroidota; class Bacteroidia; order Flavobacteriales; family Weeksellaceae; genus Empedobacter; species Empedobacter rhinopitheci. Next base: position 300,991 of record NZ_JADGIK010000001.1, read on the forward strand.
ATTTAGATTTACCTGTTGTAAATGGTCAATTAAAAGTCACGGAAAATACAGATTTTACATTTGTATTACCTCAGACTTCTCCTGCATTGCAGGATCGCGAGGGAATTGTTGAATTTATTGATCAACATCAAATTGCTTTACAAGAGACAATAAAAACAGAAGAATTATCAAATGAAACTAAAGTAAAAGGTTTTAATGTAAGTGTAAATATAGAACTTGATAGAGAAGCTAAAACTTCAATAATAATTGATAAAGCAAATGGTGATTTTGTGGAATTACAAGGTGAAGCTCAATTAACTGGAGGTATGGATCCTTCAGGAAAAATATCATTAACTGGAGTTTATGAAGTAGAAAAAGGAGCTTATGAATTGTCTGTAAGCTTAATAAAGCGAAGATTTGATATACAAAAAGGAAGTACAATAACTTGGACTGGCGAACCAACAACTGCAAATTTAGATATAACAGCAGTTTACACCACACAAGCAGCACCAATTGATTTGGTAGAACAACAATTAGCTGGACTTTCTTCGGGTGAGACAAATATGTTTAAACAACGTATTCCATTCAACACAAACCTTATTTTGAAAGGTGAATTATTAAAACCCGAAATTTCATTTGATATAAAATTAAATGAGGATAATCCATCTGTATCTTCCACAGTAATTGAAAGTACTAACGCAAAATTAACTCAATTACTTACAGATGAAGCAGAAATGAATAAACAAGTATTTGCATTATTACTATTGAATCGTTTTATTGGAGAAAATCCTTTTCAAAGTCAATCAGGTGTTTCTGCCGAAACTCTCGCTAAGCAAAGTGTAAGTAATATTTTATCACAACAATTAAATAATCTTGCTTCAGATTTAATCCAAGGTGTAGATATAGATTTTGGCCTTGATACACAAGATGACTATACAACAGGATCTAAAAACACTAGAACAGATCTAAATGTCGCTGTGAGTAAAAGATTATTAGATGATCGTTTAAAGGTATCTATTGGAAGTAATTTTGGATTAGAAGGTGATGCCCGCCAAAATGAAAACATGACTAATATAGCAGGAGATATAACAGCCGAATACTCATTATCTCGTGATGGTAGATACATGTTGCGCGCTTATAGAAAAGATGAATATCAGGTAGCTTTACAAGGACAAATAGTAGAAACAGGTGTCGGATTTATTATTACTTTAGATTACGATAAATTCAAAGAAATATTTGAAAAAAGAAGAAAAAATAGAAACTTTAGAAGAACTCCAAAAGTAGAAACAAAACCATGAAAAAACCGATCTTAAGCTACAAAAAATATGTTTTAGCATCCCTTCTACTTTCTTACTTCACTTCGTGTAGTAATACAAAATTTCTAGAAGAAGGAGAATTTCTATACACAGGAGCAGATTTAGAAATTATAAGTGATTCGTTATCAAAAGCGGATAAGAAAATATTGAAAGAGAATGTAGAGCAAAATATTATTCCAAAACCTAATTCGTCTATCTTAGGTTTAAGACCTAAATTATATATTTATAATATAACCAAAGAACCAAAAAAAGAAAAAGGTCTTCGTAATTGGTTAAAATATAAAATTGGTGAAAAACCAGTTTTGCTTAGTGACGTTGACCTTGAATTTAATAAAGATATTATTGAAAATTATTCTGAAAATAAAGGGTATTTTAATGCAAAAGCTTCTGCTGATACGATAACTAAAAATAAGAAAGCGAAGGTTGAATATATCTTAAAACCTAAAGAGCGTTATCTCATTAGTCAAGTGCATTTTCCAAATGATACTACAACGGTAGTAAATAAGGAAATCTCAAAAACAAAACGTCGCTCCTTGTTGAGGCCAAATAAACCTTTTGATTTAGATATTATAAAAGCTGAAAGAGAAAGAATTGATAATCGAATGAAAGAGAATGGATTCTATTTTTTTCATCCTGATAATATTATTGTACAAGCCGATAGTACTGTATCTAATAACCACAAGGTAGAATTATTTGTTAAGCTAAAGGAAAGTACACCAGCAATTGCTAAAGAGCAATATATGATAGATAAAGTTGTAGTTTTTCCAGATTATAACTTACGTGGAACTCGTAGAGGAGATTATTCAGTCCCTATGAATATTGATTCTTTAGATCAATATGATACTGGAAAATTTTACATGATTGATAAAAATAAAAAATTCAAATCGAAAGTTTTTGACCGTACATTGTACTTTAAAAGTGGCGAATTATACAATCGTAAAGACCATAATTTAACACTTAATAGATTAGTTAATTTAGGCGTTTTTAAATTTGTTAAAAATGAATTTATAATTACAGATTCTATCAACAATAAATTCGATGCCTACTATTTACTTACACCTCGCGAATTTCAATCATTACGTTTAGAAGTTTTAGGACGTACTAATTCGGCAAATTATGGTGGTGGCGAAGTTAATTTAAATTGGACTCATCGAAATTTTATGAAAGGTGCAGAGCAACTTAAAGCCTCACTTTTTGGTGCTGTTGATGTACAACTTGGTGGCCCAAAAGATGCAAATAATATATTTAGAGCAGGTTTTAATACGCAATTATCAATTCCTCGTATTGTAGCACCTTTTAGATTTAATTCCTCAAGCGAATTTGTGCCTCGTACCAATATTAATTTAGGATATGAATACTTAAGCAGAACTCAATTATATACATTACATAATTTCTCTACTTCCTTTGGCTATGTTTGGAAGGAAAATGCTAGGAAAGAACATGATTTAAAGGTAATTGATGTAACTCTCGTTACGCCAGAGAATGTAACAGAAAAATATTTCAATCAAATTTATGATGAATTCGGAAACATCAAAAATCCGACTCTAAAACGTGTTGTAGAAAAGCAATTGATCTTTGGACCTCGCTATTCTTATACATATACTACTACTATGTTGCCACGTACAAACACAATGTTTTACAAAGGTTCCGTTGATCTTTCCGCAAACTTAACAGGATTATTTACTGGCGCTAATGTAGAGAAAGGTAAGCAAAAAGAAATTTTCAATATCCCTTTTAGCCAATTTGCTAAAATGGAACATGACGTTAGATTTTATCATAAACTATCTAATAAATCATCTATCGCAGCACGATTTATTGGAGGTATCGCTTACCCTTATGGAAACTCTGAATACATACCATTTTCAAAACAATTTTTTGTTGGAGGAAGTAATAGTATTCGTTCGTTCAGAGCTCGTACATTAGGACCAGGAAGTTATGATCCTCGTAATCAAAATTCATCATTCTTTTTTGATCAAGCAGGTGATATCAAACTAGAACTAAATGCGGAATGGAGAACAAACATTTATAAATTTTTAAATTTTGCAGTATTTGCAGATGCAGGAAATATATGGCTTATTAATGATGAACCTACACTACCAGGAGGAAAATTCACCAAGGACTTTGTCGATGAAATCGCTTTAGGAGCTGGATTAGGTGTAAGACTAGATTTTAGTATCTTAATTTTAAGATTAGATTTAGCAATGCCCTTACGTATTCCTTATTACGAGAAAGGAGATCGTTGGACATTTGACAAAATTAAATTTTCTGAAAAAGAGTGGAGAAAAGATAACTTAATATTTAATATCGCAATTGGATATCCTTTCTAACAAAAAAACCTCAACTATATAGTTGAGGTTTTTTGTTATCGCTAATCAAATAAAATAATCTCGACTGATAATAAGTTAATCTAGCCACTGGTAACCAAACAATATCATCTACCACCTAAGATATTAACCCTATTCAGATCAAGAGATGGTTTGATAAAAATATTTTAGCGCAAATTTCATTTATAAATATAGCTTCGGAATCATATTTGCATTGCATACCTCGATTCTAAACTTGACTTAATGCCCTTAATATCAACCAACGAAAACGGAATTTACTGTGCGCAAGGAGACTTTTATATTGATCCTTGGCAACCAGTAAATAATGCACTTATAACCCATGCTCATGCGGATCATGCAAGATGGGGAAATAAAAAATATTTATGTCATCGTTTTACAGAACCGGTCATGAGACATCGTTTGGGTGCTGATATTAATGTAGAAACGATAGATTATAATCAGCAAATTACAATTAATGGAGTTAAAATTTCATTTCATCCTGCTGGTCATGTAATTGGATCTTCACAAATTAGATTAGAATACAAAGGGGAAATTTGGGTAATTACTGGAGATTACAAATTATATGATGATGGTATGTCTACGCCTTATGAACCTGTTAAATGCCATCATTTTATCACAGAATCTACTTTTGGTCTTCCCATTTATCAGTTTGAATCGCCCTTACTCATTTTTAAAGAAATAGAAGAATGGTGGATAGAGAATCAAACCAATGATTTAAATACAGTTGTAATGTGCTATTCTTTAGGCAAGGCACAATCTATTTTAAATTCTATCGATAAATCAATCGGTAATATATACGTTCACCCTGCAGTATATAATATTAATCAAGCATTTCAACATGTAGGTTTTAACTTTGATGCTTTACCAATTCATCAAGAAACAGACAAAAGTCAAATAAAAAAAAGCTTAATTATTTGTCCACCAGCAACAGATGGATCTGCATGGCAAAAAAAATTGGGTCCCTCTAAAAAATCTTTTTGTAGCGGATGGATGCAAGTTCGTGGAGCTCGCCGTCGTCGTGGAGTGGATAAAGGATTTGTATTTTCAGATCATTGCGATTTTCAGAGTCTCAATACCGCAGTTAAAAATTCAGAAGCCGAAAATATATATGTAACGCACGGTTATGAAATTCAATATACAAAATGGATTAACGATCAATTAGGTTTAAATGGACAAGTTTTACATACACTGTTTAACGATAACGATGAAGATGAATGAGAAAATTCGCAGAATTATTTGATACCCTAGATAGCACCACGAAAACAAATGTAAAGGTGCAAGCTTTAGTAAACTATTTCAAAATAGTTAATAAAGAAGAACTACTCTTTTCTATTGCATTATTGATTGGTTTAAAACCTAAACGAGCATTTAAAACTACATTATTACGCGAATGGTGCGCAGAAATTGCAGAAATACCATTATGGCTAGTTGAAGATTCTTATTATATCGTAGGTGATTTGGCGGAAACGCTAGCATTACTAATACCAAAACATTCAAATAATTCACAAGAAAAAACATTAAAAGTATATTTTAATGAATTAACAGAAGCTCATGATTGGTCCTTGGGTCAGCAAAAAGAATATGTGTTAAACAATTGGAAAATGTTGAGTGGTACAGATCTATTTATTTTTAATAAATTAATCACAGGAAATTTAAGAGTTGGAGTTTCAAAGACATTAGTAGTTCGGGCGCTGGCACATTTTCTACAAGAAGAAACATCTACCATTTCACATCTTATTATTGGAAAATGGAATCCACTAGAAATTACATTTGATTCCTTATTTAATCAAAATGCAATTGAGTCAAAAGAACATCTTCCCTATCCATTCTATTTGGCGTATGCAGTAGAAGAATCATTTTTTGAATCAGAAAATATCCAAGATTTTATATTAGAAAAAAAATTGGATGGCATTCGTGGTGAAATTATTCTGAGAAACAATCAAATTTATATCTGGTCCCGTGGTGAAGATCTTTTAACAGATAAATTTCCAGAATTTGATCCATTAAAAAATCTATTACCTCATGGTACTGTAATTGACGGTGAAATAATTCCTTGGAAAGATGGAGAACCTTTGCCCTTTAGTACCATGCAAACTAGAATTGGAAGAAAAAATGTTACAAAAAAATATCTTGAAGAAGCACCATTAGTCATGGTTTGTTATGATTTATTAGAAGAAAATGGTAAAGATATTCGAACTTATCCATTAACAGAGAGAAGAAATAAACTAATTAAAATTTTAGAAAATCTAAATTCACCTCTATTACTTTTATCTGAAGAAATGCAATTTTCTAATTGGGAAGAAGCAAGATTTTTTCGTGATAATGCACGTGATTATCAATGCGAAGGATTAATGATTAAACGAAGTAATTCTCCGTACGAAGTTGGAAGAAAAAAAGGCAATTGGTATAAATTTAAAACTCAACCTCTCAGTATTGATGCAGTTTTATTATATGCACAAAGTGGTTCTGGGAGACGCTCAAACCTATTTACAGATTACACATTCGCTGTTTGGCAAGATGATCAGTTAGTTCCTTTTGCGAAAGCATATTCTGGCTTAACCGATGTAGAAATTAATAAAGTTGATCGTTGGGTAAAACGGAATACATTAGAAAAATTTGGACCAGTACGAAGCGTTAAACCTGAACTCGTATTTGAGATTGCTTTTGAAGGTATATCAGAAAGTACACGACATAAATCTGGAGTAGCTGTTAGATTTCCTCGTATTGCACGATGGCGTGAGGATAAAAGTGTAAATGAAGCCAACACTTTAGAAGATTTGAATGACCTATTAGCTAAATATAAAAATTAATGAACAATTTTGCAGATGTTTTCTATCATAATCAGAATTGGGAACCTCATCCCTTTCAGAAGCAAACATGGAAATCCATTAAGAACGGTGAATCCGGGTTACTCAATGCACCTACTGGGTATGGTAAGACTTTCGCAATTTGGTTTGGAATTTTAGATTACTATTATAATCAAAGCTTAAAAGAAAAATCCAGTCGCAAAGGTTTACATACACTTTGGATTACACCGTTGCGTGCTTTATCTAAGGAAATTTTTTTAGCTACAAATCGTGTTTCTGAAGAATTAGATTTAGATTATAGGATAGAACTTAGAACGGGAGATACTTCTTCTGCCGTTCGACAAAAGCAAGTAAAAAACTCACCAGAAGCTCTTATTACAACTCCAGAAAGTGTTCATCTACTTTTAGCAACTAAAAACTGGAGAAAATTTTTCGAAAATTTAGAATTTATTGTAGTTGACGAATGGCATGAGTTAATCGGCTCTAAACGTGGGGTAATGATAGAATTGGCTATCCAAACCTTACGAGAAATCAATCCAAATTTAAAAATTTGGGGAATTTCTGCGACAATAGGAAATTTAGATCAAGCGAAAGAAATTTTAATACCTCATCAAGTTTCGACACTCATAAAATCAAACATAAAAAAGAAAATTGATGTAAAAACAATTTTTCCAGAAGATGTGGAAAAATATCCATCTGCAGGTCATTTAGGAATTAAATTGATTGATAAAGTAGTCCCAATAATATTAGAGCATAATTCTACACTTTTATTTACTAATACGCGTTCACAAGCCGAAATTTGGTATCAGAAGTTAATTGATGTATATCCAGATTTTGCGGGGCAAATTGCGTTACATCACGGATCTTTAAGTGATGAACTTCGCCTTTGGGTAGAAGATGCATTACATCAAGGTATTCTGAAAGCTGTGGTATGTACTTCGAGTTTAGACTTGGGCGTTGATTTCCGTTCCGTAGATTGCGTCATACAAATTGGGTCGGCAAAGGGAATCGCTCGTTTTTTACAACGCGCTGGCCGTTCTGGACATCGACCAGATGAAACTTCAAAAATATATTTTCTCCCAACACACTCTCTTGAGATTATGGAAGGTTCTTCTATCAAATTTGCTATTCAAAATCATTTTATAGAGGATCGATTACCTTATATCAGAAGTTTTGATTTGTTGATACAATATATGATGACTATGGCAATAGGAGAAGGTTTAGATGGTAAAAAATTGTATCAGCAAATTCTTCAAACACATGCATATAATAGCGTTTCTGAAGAAGAATTTGCACAATGTTTAGCTCTACTAATACATGGAGGGAAGTCTTTAACAGCATATGATGATTTCCATAAATTGATAAAAGATGATGAGGATGATTTGTATAAACCCGTTTCTAGAAAAATATCAATGCAACATCGCATATCCATTGGCGCAATCGTTTCTAATTTGTTGATGAAAGTAAAAATGGTTGGTGGAAAATATCTTGGTTCTGTAGAAGAAAGCTTTATTTCACGTTTAAAGGATAACGAAGCATTTTGGTTCTCCGGAAGACCGTTAGAAATACAACAAATAAAATATAATGAAGTTATAGTTAGACCTTCAAAAAAAAGAAAAGGGACAATCCCTTCATGGATGGGCGGACGCTTCGGGATTTCGCAAAATTATGGCGATGCGATTAGACATATGTTTGATGAAATAGATAAAACAATTTCAAAAAAATATGAAGAATTACGCTTTCTTAAACCATTATTTGACGAACAACGTCTAAAATCTTATCTCCCAAAAGAAAATGAATTGCTTGTTGAGTATATTCATACAAAAAATGGTTATCACCTATTGGTTTATCCATATGAAGGAAAATTAGTACATGAAGGTATGGCTGCTATATTAGCCTATCGTATTAGCCAAATACAACCCATGACTTTTAGTATTTCTTCTAACGATTATGGATTTGAATTATTAAGCGATCAAGATTTTCCTATAGAAGATTATCTCTTTGAATTATTTGAAGTGAAAGGTCTTAGTGAGGATATTACACAAGGTGTGAATTTAGATGAAATGGCTAGACGACGATTTAGGGATATAGCAAGTATTTCTGGATTAATTTTTAATGGTTACCCCGGTAAATCAATGAAAACAAAACACCTACAAGCTAACGCATCTCTATTTTTTGGGGTTTTTCAAGATTATGAACCCGAAAATTTATTATTTCGTCAAGCATTTGATGAAGTATACGATTTCCAATTAGAGAGAGGCCGTATGCAACAAGCTTTTGAACGAATTGAAAATCATGAGATAATTTTAAGAAAACCTTCTAAATTAACTCCATTCGCATTTCCTATCTTTGCAGAATCTTTCCGAGAAAGATATTCTAATGAAGATTGGGAAACTCGATTAAAACGATTAAAAGACGATTTAACAAATGTATAATCCTTATGAATGGCAGTACAATTCGACTTTAATTCATTTCTTACCTCAAAAACTAATGCATTTACCAACACATCATACCTTGGTACTTGCCGATTGGCATTTGGGTAAAATTGAACATTTCAGAAAAAATGGTGCATTTGTTCCTGCCGTAACAAGTGAGAAAGAATATCATTTAATTCAAGCTATAATTAATGATCTGCAGCTAAAAAGAATAATTCTATTAGGAGATTTATTCCATAGTGAGCTCAATAAAGATTGGTTTGATTTTGTTGAATTTTTACAAATAAATTATAAAATAGAATTTATTTTAACTAAAGGAAATCACGATATTCTTCCACCAGCATTTTATGAATTAGAGAACCTGAAAGTTGTTGATTTTTTTCAAATTGACGATATCATATTCACACATGAAAAACAAAAAGTAGATCCACATCAGTTAAATGTAATTGGTCATCATCATCCAGGAATTGCTATACGAGGCAGAGCCAGACAATCTTATCGTTTACCTTGTTTTTATCTAGAAAATAAGGTATTGATTATGCCTGCATTTGGCGAAATGACGGGATTATATATGTATAAAAATTCTGACCAAAATATTATTTTTCCTATTTTGGGAAACGAAATCATCGAATATAATCCTTAAATTTACAAGAAGTAAAAATTCATTTAATGAAAAAACCTATTGTATTGTTTTCGATTGCTATAACATCAATATTAGCATCTTGTGCATCACAAAAATCAACTCAAAATTCTACAAATGTTGAAACAACTACATCAGAATTTACTCCCCAATACTATTCAGAATATACATTAACAACAGATTTATCACATTTATCATCTAACGAAAAAGATATCTTAAAATTAATGATAAAAGCTGCTGACATAATGGATGATTTATTTTGGCAACAAACATATGGAGCTAAAATAGATATAACTGATGCTGTAAAAGGTGCAGAATTAGACTATGTTAAAATAAATTACGGACCTTGGGATAGATTGGATAATGAGAAACCATTTTTACAAGGTGTAGGTCCAAAACCAGCTGGTGCAATGTTCTATCCACTGGATATGACAGCGGAAGAATTTGAGACTGCAAATTTAGCTGATGGAAAATCTAACTATACGTTAGTAAAACGTAACCGTGACGGAAAATTATATACAATCCCTTACCACGTAAACTATAAAAACCAATTGCAAAATGCAGCTGGCTATTTAGTTAAAGCTTCAGAATTAGCGGAGGATCCAGGTTTAAAAAAATACTTACAATTACGTGCTGCCGCTCTATTGAATGATAATTTCTATGCTAGCGACTTAGCGTGGATGGATATGAAAAATTCTAATTTAGATATCGTAATTGGACCTATAGAAACGTACGAAGATCAATTATTTGGTTACAAAGCATCTTACTCTTCGTATGTCTTAGTAAAAGATGTTGAATGGTCCAATAAACTAGCTAAGTTTGTACAATATTTACCAGAATTACAACGAAATTTACCGGTTGATGATAAATATAAAGCCGAAAAACCAGGAACTGATTCTGATTTGAATGCTTATGATGTAATTTACTATGCTGGAGATTGTAATGCTGGTGGAAAAACAATTGCGATCAATTTACCAAACGATGAACAAGTCCAATTGGAAAAAGGTACACGTCGACTTCAATTAAAAAATGCAATGCAAGCAAAATTTGATCAAATTTTAGTTCCGATTGCCAATGTAATGATTGATGAATCGCAACAAAAGAACATCAAATTTGATGCATTTTTCTCTAACGTAATGTTTCATGAAGTGGCGCATGGTCTAGGAATCAAAAATACGGTCAACGGAAAAGGCTCTGTACGTGAAGCTTTAAAAGAGACTCAATCAGCATTAGAAGAAGGAAAAGCAGATATTCTTGGTCTTTATATGGTAAATCAATTATTGAATAAAGGTGAGTTAGAAGGAACACAAGAAGATTATTTCGTGACATTCTTAGCAGGAATTTTACGTTCGGTTCGTTTTGGTGCAAGTTCAGCGCACGGACAAGCCAATATGATTTGCTTCAACTATTTTGCTGAAAATGGTGCATTTGAAAAAACAGCGAATGGACGTTATAAAGTAAATGTAGCAAAAATGGAACAAGCTATGAATGGACTTTCTGAATTAATCTTAACGTTACAAGGAAACGGAGATTACGAAGGCGTGAAATCTTTAATGACGACAAAAGGAAAAATTAGTGCGGATTTACAAAAAGATTTAGATAAAATTAAATCAGAAAATGTTCCTGTAGACATTAAATTTAAACAAGGTTTAGAAGTCTTAGGATTGAATTAATTCTTACATATTAATAAAAGGCAAATTTAGATTTGTCTTTTATTTTTTTATTTAATCTTCAGTAATTCTTTTTCTTTAATAGATCAATAGTTTATATATGGAATAAATAATTTTCCAAAATCTCTATAATTGAATTTTAATAGGTTATCCAATATTTTTACTTAAGTACTTAATTAACAAATGATATAAATATTTAATTATATCTTGTCGTAATTTAACCTTTGAAAAAAATTATAAAATCTAACTTAAAATGCTATGAGATTATTCTTCGTATTAATTAGCTTTATGCTTATTTCTTGCACAAATGATTATGAAGATTTTACTGAAAATTTTGATGATTATGTCCCTACTAGTTTAAAAACTGAAAATGTAATTATTTTAGTAATTGACGGTCCGAGAATGTCTGAAACCTGGAATGAACCTAATAAACAATATATTCCTGACCGCATAAAATTAATGCAAGAAGGAGTTCTTATCAGTAATTTTATGAATAAAGGAACTACATTGACTGTATCTGGTCATAGTTCTATTTTGAATGGTACTTATGAAAATTTAGATAATAATGGAACTGAAACTCCAATAAATCCTTCCTTATTCCAATACTTTTTAAAAGATAAGAAGTTACCCAACGATAAAGCTTGGATAATTGCTTCTAAAAGCAAATTAAAGGTATTAGCAAATTGCACAGACCCTAAATGGAAAGATCAATATCTTCCAAAAATAGATACCGGTAATGCTAATAATACGAATAGAACTGATGTATTAACGATTGAAAGTTTTAAAAATACGTTAACTAAAAGTTCACCAAACTTAGTTATGATAAACCTAAAAGATGTTGATATAGCGGGCCATGAAAACAATTGGGATGGATATATAGAAGCAATTAAAAATACAGATCGACAAATAAAAGAAGTTTGGGATTTTATACAATCTGACGCTAACTATAAAGATAAAACTACACTAATTGTAACAAATGATCATGGTAGGCATGATGATGATAATGGTGGATTTCAAAGTCATGGAGATAAATGTAAAGGATGTCAACACATTGAATTTTTTGCTATTGGACCTGATTTTAAAAAGAATACTATTATTAATTTAGGTAATTATGAACAAAAAGATATTGCTAAAACTATAGGTATATTATTAAATTTCCCGTTAGAAAATTCAGACGGAAAGGTGATAAAAGATATATTTATTAACCCATATTTTATTAGATAAAAAAATGAGCTTAATGCTCATTTTTTTTTGATAAAATTTTTTGAAAAGCTAGTCTTGGAGAACCTCTAAAAAATACCTTTCCACAGTAATGATAGTTTAACTTATCAAAAATGCGGAGCATGCCTATGTTATCAAAATTGGTATCTACTTTTATTGAATAAATTTCTCTATCCAAAATAAGCTGTTCTATATTATGCATAATCCAAGTAGCTAATCCTTTAATTGGGTTTATTGTATCAACTACTAATCGATGTAAAACAATATACTTATCATTTGTAAGCCAATTTCCTTCTATAATTTCATAGGCAGGTTCTATCTCCTCCATAGCCGCGATATAACCTATGATAGTGTTTTTATCATTTTCAATTATAAATCCATAATTATTCTCTATATCATTTCTAACCACATCTTTATTAGGATAGCCATCTTGCCATTGATTACTCCCTTCCTTCTTCCTCTTTTGAATTCCTTGTTCAAGTAGTTTCCAGATAATATCTATATCATTTATAGTCGCATTTCTAAATTTGAAGTCCATTATATATAATTTTTAACTAAATTACTTAAAATTAAAAAGCAGTGTATTACAACACTGCTTTATGAATACATTAAATTGTATTTATAATACACCAAATTTACCCGCTTTAAACTCTTCAAAAGCCTTTACTAATTGTTCTTGTGTATTCATTACAAATGGTCCGTAATGAGCAATTGGTTCTCGTAATGGTTCTCCGCTTAAAATTAAAATGATAGTATCATCACTTAAAGATTCTAATGTAAAAGTATCGCCTTTATCATTTTCGAACATTGCGAAAGAATCTTTTTCTAAAATATCATTTCCATTAACTTTAACATTACCTTCTATAACCAATATTGCAGTATTATAATCGTTAGGAAAATGAAAATCGGCTTTGCCATTTTTTTGTAAATATGCATTATACATATGTATAGGAGAATAAGTCGTTGCATTCCCTTTTACACCATTATACTCTCCAGCGATAATATATATATAACTTTTATTATCTGCTAATTCAACATTAGCCATTTCTTTTGATAATAAATCTTGATAATGTGGAGTTGTTTCACGATCTTTTGCAGGCAAATTCATCCAAATCTGAACCATCTGAAATAGTCCACCATGTTTAGACCATTCTTCTTCATGATATTCTTGATGCAAAATTCCAGCACCAGCAGTCATCCATTGTACATCACCTTCACCGATTACACCATGATTTCCTCTACTGTCTTTATGCGCTATTTTACCTTTATATGCTAAAGTAACAGTCTCAAAACCTTTATGTGGATGTGCGCCAACTCCTCTTGGTATATCTTTAGCTTCAAATTCAATATCTGCATTATATCCTAATGCAAAGAATGGATCCATACGTCGTCTTGATATAGTACCACCAATAAATGATGTTGTATAAAATGCATCTCCAACCCAATTAAATGATCCTGGATGTAATATTTTTTCTATATTTCTTGTTTTCATTTGATTATAATTTTAAATTGTTATACAAAATTACCGCATAAATAATCCTTAATCAACCGTGTTACCTTTTAGTCACTAGTTACTTACAAGTAACCTTTGCTTAGGAAAAAATTGCTTTTACTGCTTCTTCTATTGTTGGATATTTGAATTGGAAACCTTTCTCTTGTATTTTTTTAGCAACTAAATGTTGCCCTTTATATGGTTCAATTAATTGATATTTATGTAGACCCATTTCATTAGAAATAGCTTTATAAATATCTTGTTGTGACGCTGGATATGGGGCCACAGAATTATATATACCATCCAAATGATTTTCCATCGCATGTACAAAAATACCTGCCATATCTTCTACATGATTCCATGGTACAGAACTTAAATTATTTTGATTAACAACTTCGGGATTTCTTTGAACAAGAGATTTGTAAATTGGAAATATTCCAGCCTCTTTCCCTAGTACTAGAGAAACTCTTATTTTAGAAACATGCTCCGCAATGCCTTCCTCTTTGAAGAGATCAGCAGCTTTTTCCCAATCATCACTCAATTCTGCCGCAAAACCGATTCCTTTTTTTCCAGTCTCATCAATCTCTAACGTATTATCTTGAAATCCATAATAACCAATTGCTGAAGCTGAAATAAAGCCTTTTATTTTTTGATTATTCTCTTTTAATTTTTCTAAAATTAAATTTGCTGCTCCTATCCTACTTTCATATACGAGTTTTTTTCTTTCCTCAGTTAATGGAGTTCCATCGTTTAGTTTTGAACCAGCTAAATGAATAATGTAGTCAACATTCTCCAACGCTTTTTCATCAATATATTGATTAGAAATATCCCATTTATATTCATTTTCGGTAGAAGGGTTTCTCGTTAATAACTTAATTGTATACTTATTAGAAATTAATGAAATGATGTATTTCGCTATAAAACTATTTGCACCTGTTATTAAGACATTCTTTTTCATTGGGTTGATTTTTTATTTTGTAATAAATTTAGGTTCAAATTTTGCTATATCCCCTATGTATTACCTCAAGGTAACTAGTAACCAAAAAGTAAGCACCATGATAAAAAAACCTCTTACAGATCCTGCTCCGTGCACAGGAAATTTATTAGCCATGACAGATACATTTGATATTTTAGGTGGAAAATGGAAATTATTAATATTACACTATTTAATACTTCGTGAAGATATTAACAACACTTTTAAGAAAATTGAACGGGATATTGTAGGAATATCTGCGAAAGTATTATCTAAAGAATTAAAAGAATTAGAATTCAATCAATTAATTAAGCGAGAAGAACAAAAAACTAAACCTATTACTGTAGCTTATTCTATTACGGAATATGGCAAATCAACTAAAGAAATTATTGATATATTAGTGCAATGGGGACAAACTCATCGTATTAAAATATTAAATGAGGATTAATCCTGATCTTTCTTACGAGGAGTTATTAAATATGAAAATCCTTTGAAGAAAAAATCATATACATAGGATGAAGATATAGAAAAGGATGAAGAAGTTCTACACCCTTTTTTTGTATTTAGAAACCAGAAATAGATCTAGTTTTTAGCCAACCTGTGATACTATAACGTGGTTTTTGTACTGGTTTAACCTCATGAGGAATTGTTTTACTATCAAAAATAGCTAATCGCCCTGCAACTGGTAATATATTTATTTCTTTTTCTGTACCATTTGCTTGTGGTAGATATAAGGATAATTGACCTCCATACTCTTCTTTCCAATCTTCATCGTTCAAATAGAAAACCATAGATAATGTGCGTCGGTCATCATTTTTAAAAGCATCAATATGTCGCTGATAAAAAGTTCCTTCGGGATAAAGTGCATAATGAAACTCACTTTCCTCAATTCCCATATAACAGGTTCTGTTTAGATATTGAATAAAATCGTTTACTTTCTGAAAAAATATTTCTTCAACTTCATATTTATTATTTTCATCAATCCAGCGAATTTTATCTCCGCGAATTGATTGTATAATCTTTTCATTGTGGGCATTTCCAATTGCTGCTGCATGGAAATCTTGACTAGTATCTTGATTTATGACATGAGTTTTAAAAGCTGCAGTTTCTTCTGATGTGAAGAAGTGATTGGATATAGAGAATTTATTATTGCCTAATTCATCAATAATCTTCTCATATATTGGGTTAATGTTAATATCTATCATTAAATAATATGAAAACTTCAGTAAATGTATGTTTTATTAAGAAAAATGAAATTATAAAATTACATATATCGTTCTAATATTTATAAATCTTCTTATTTATTGAAATGATGTTAACAACATTATTAAACACTTATGAAATCTTTAAAATAACATTTGATTTTTTACATATAATTAAATAAAAAATTATTTTACCATCAACCAAAACTCTTTTTTATTGTTATAAAATTAAATTATCATTAAAAATATTATCAATTTAATCAATTATTAATAATTTAATTTATATTTTAGTTTTTTAAGTTCTTCTCACGAATTATTAATTACCAAAAAGTACAAAGCTCATATTAGGAAATACTAAAATTGGATAAGTATATCTTTACTTGTGTAATTCCTTAATTATAAATAAGATTAGTGTATGAATTTAAAATGGATTAATATTTTTTATTAAATATTGATGCTTTACGTATATATTTATATTCAATTATAAAACTACATTAATGAGCATTTCAATTATCAAGACAGATGATATTATAAATAAATTAAAAAATCTCCCGACTGATAGGTTAGCAAATTGGGGAATCATGACTCCTCAGCATATGGTAGAACATTTAATCGTTTCTGTAAAAATGTCTAACGGTGGATTTATCATTCCTTGCAGAACTCCTAAAGAACTGATTCCTAAATACAAGGAAATTGTTTTGAATCCTGAAATTGACATGGAAAAAGGTATAAAAGCTGGCGGAATGGATGGATTATTAGACTTAAGATTTGAATCCATGCATCTGGCTATTGAGAAATTAGAATCTGAGTTAATTAAATTTCATGAATATTTTAAAACTAATCCGGGAGCTTTAATTATTAATCCTGTTGTAGATGAAATTGGATATGAAGATTGGATAATTTTTCATAACAAACACTTTAAACATCATTTTACTCAATTTAATTTAATATAAAAAACCGAAAGGATATCCTTTCGGTTTTTTTTAATGGACCATCTTAATGGAATATACTGTCATTGCTAATAATAATATTAAAAAACTTGCTGATGATATTAGCAAGATTAATAAACCTTTAAATAAAACTAAATAGACTTTCTCATGATATACTCTTTTTAAAGCTATCAAAAAATAAATAATGATATAAGCAATTGCGAAATAATCAAAAATATCAAAAACAAACATCCATACATCACCTATCGCCGTTTTCATAATAGAATCGTTGAAATATCCTTCTAAGATAGAGAACATACTAATAATTAAAATCATGGAAAAAAAATGAAGTGTAAAAATTCCATGTTCAGAATAATACCATTTTTCTTTATTATGAAATATCCACATTATAAAGGCAAAAATGGGCAAAAATATAAATAATGAACGTGGTAGATTATGAATAAAAGAATCTATTATTCGATCTGCAATTTCATCTTTATTTAGACCTTTATTAGATAATTCTATGTATTTTTCAGTTAAAGGTTTAAAAATAATTAAATCTAAAAAGTTCATGTCGTTCTTCTTTAACTCGAAATTATACAACTCATTATTTAAAAAATCTGAAAAATCTTCATTCTCACCTTGTCGATTTTCAAAATTTATACTCAATGTTTCTCGATGTTCTATCAACGAGCCAACTAAGGGAGGAATAAAAAAAGTTAGAAAACTAATAAAAATGTAAAGTTTAACAGGGGATACATATTTTTGTCTTTTACCAATGAGATAAATATTAGTAAGGTAACCAGGTTTTAAAAAAAGATTTTTGAATGTATACCAAAATTGCCCATCATAATGGGTAAAATCCTCAATAAAATGTGTAAATAAATAGTGATAAGGTGCTTTTGGTTCAGTATTTTCTTGCCCACAATTCGGGCAATACCTTTTTGTCACCTCATCATTACAATTAAGACATGTTTTATCACTTCTTAATTTAGAATGAGACATATTAGTTTATTTGTTAGTTAGTTAAACTAATTTAATGAAAAAACACAATACTAAATTAATGATAATTGCATAATTTTAACAACGAAATATTTTTAATCGTTTAAACTAAAGTTTTATTACATAATTCTTAATTTTGTCTAATGAAAAGTGGTTTGAATAAACCATTTTCTTGGGATTAGGATACACTACAATTTATTTAAATAAAAAAACATATTTAAATAGTTCAATTAGTATACGTTAAAAAAATTGTACTAATTACATTTAAAAGACAACGTAATTTAATGGATAGAATATCAGATTCCGATTCTGAAAGTGAGAGTTCGATTCTCTCCGTTGTTATTTTCTTTATATATTATATTGTTATTTATTTTTTTTAGTACTTTTAAATAATTAACACATATTATGAAGAAAAAAATACTATCTCTAGTTGCTTTAGTAGCAATGACATTGTCATTTGGACAATCTTGGACACAACAAAATAGCGGAATTCCATTAGCAGATGGTGGAGTAAGAGACTTCTCTATCGTAGATGCAAATACAGCATGGATTACATTTTATGATGGTTCTGGTAATCAAACTTACCCTTAATATGTAGCCAATACAATAAATGGAGGAACAACTTGGACAGCGAAATTAGTATCTTCCCTTCCATCTTCAGCTTTAATTTCTGATATTCATGCATTCGATAATAATAATGCATATATTGTTTCTGCACCAGCTTCTGGTACTACAGCTAATGGATTATGGAAAACATCAGATGCTGGTTCTTCTTGGACTAAAGTTTCAGGAATTTTTAACAATTCTTCTTTTGGAAACATTATCTATTTTTGGAACAACAGTGAAGGTATAGTGATTGGAGATCCGGTTGGATCTAAATATGAAATGTACAAAACCACAGATGGTGGAACGACATGGAATACTTTATCTACAGCACCATCTCCGGTAAATGGTGATGAATATGGATATGTAGGAGGAAAAGTATCTTATGGGGATCACTTATGGTTAACATCTAATACAGGTCGTATTTTACATACAGCAGATAAAGGATTAACATGGAATAGTTATATTGCTCCTATCGATGATTTTGCTGGGGAAAATTCGTCTGGTGCAATGAGTTTCTCTAGTGAAAATTATGGATTGATTGTAGATAATACAGGATGGTTATGGGTTACTGAGGATGGTGGATCTAACTGGGAGTTAAAAGATGCACAAGGATATTATACTGCGGATATTAAATATATACCAGGTTCTGCAAATACATTCGTGTCTACTGGATTAAATGTTTATGAGAGCGAATATGGGTCAGCTTATTCAAATGATGGTGGTAAAACATGGGTTAATATAGATTTTGGTGTAACACTTGCTGACGCACGTATTAACACATCTGCGCTAGATTGTAACACCATATATACAAGTAACTTCGCAACTTCCACAGGTCAAGGAGGAATATTAAAATTAAATGGTACAATACCTGGATGTACATTAGCTGTTAATGATCAAACCTTGACTAAAGTTGAATTAAAAGCTGTTGTTAATAATGGAATACTTAATATCGTTACTAATAAAGATGTTAAAGATATCTTAGTGGGAGATATGTCTGCTAAAACTTTAGCAAGCTCGACTACTAAATTTGTTAATGTATCTCAATTAAAATCAGGGGTATACTTTGCACGTGTAGCATATGTTGACGAATCAAATAGTACTATTAAATTTGTAATTAAATAATTACTCTAAATATTTATTTTTAAAGGACAAAGTCTACACTTTGTCCTTTTCTATTTTTACCTTTGCCAAAATTTTATACAATTTTGGAAACTGAACTACTCATTTATCTTTGCATGATTGCATTTAGTGCAGGATTCATAGATTCTATTGTTGGTGGAGGAGGATTAATCCAAACTCCCTTATCCCTAGCGTTATTACCTCAACTACCAGTTGCAACTGTGATAGGAACCTTAAAAGTTCCTGCATTTTCTGGTACAGCATTAGCTACAACCCAATATTTAAAAAAAGTAAAAGTAAAATGGAAATTATTTTTAATAATGGCCATCGTTGCATTTATATCGGCATACGTAGGTTCTAAACTATTGACGATGATTGATAATGACTTTATGAAGCCACTCTTATTCATTATCTTAATCTTATTATTTATATATACTGTTCTAAAGAAAGATTTTGGACAAGCAAAAGCTAAAAAAATTACTTTAAAGAAAAGTGTAATATATGGTATTCTCAGTGCTTTTGTGATTGGAATGTATGATGGATTTATAGGTCCAGCAACAGGTACCTTCTTTATTGTTGCTTTTGTTAGCCTCCTAAAAATGGATTTTTTAGAAGCTTCTGGAACAGCAAAACTAGTGAATCTTGCTACTAATTTTGGATCCATATGCTTATTTCTTATCAGTGGTAAAATTATCTGGGCAATAGCTATACCTATGGCAATTTGTAACGGTATTGGAGGATTAGTTGGCGCAAAATTAGCAATTGCTAAAGGAAATAAATTTATTCGATATATTTTTATGTTTGTTATTTTGCTTTCAATTTGTAGATTTGGATATGAGGTCTTTATATCATAAGTATTGTTCTATTTTACTGTTTTTATTATTTCAATGGGCAAACGCTCAGTTTGAACTAAAAGATTCGATTCTTCTACCCTTTTCAAGTATAAGTCACTTACAGAAAAATGGGAATAATGAAGTCGTATTCATCGCAAATAATAATACACTTATAACAATTAATGAAGATCATAAAATAATTAATAAACCGTTAAAAAAAATAGTTTCTCATCTTGATACAAACTTAAGTCTACGTACTAGTATAGTATACAACTACCAAGAACTGGAAATTTTAGATGATAAATTAAACCCTATACAAGACCATATCAATCTCAACCAATATAATATTTATCCTTCTGCTATTACTGTGACAGATAGTCAATTTTTATGGTATTTTGATCCTATAGAACAACGCTTATATCAATGGAATTATCAATTAAAATCAATAATCAACAAATCCAATATACTTCACTTTAAAGATGATGACACAGTTATAGAAAAAATTCATATTGTAAAAAATAGAATTTTCTTAAAAGGGAAAAACTGGATTTATGAGTTCGATTATTTTGGAAACATAAAATCACAATTTAATTTAGGAGAACATACTAATTATTACTTTTCCAAGGAGAATCTTCACTTACTTACAGAGAAAAACATTAAAAGTATTAATCTTTTAAACAGTTCTATTTCGAGTACTGATAATTTTTTTAATGTAAAAGATTTTATTATGGACGAAGATCAACTTTTTGTGATAAAGGATAAGGTGATGTATATTTACACCCGAATAAAGAATTAAGAAAAATGCACATCGCCATCGCCGGAAATATTGGAGCAGGTAAAACTACTCTTACAAAACTTTTAGCTAAGCAATATAACTGGACACCACAGTTTGAGGATGTAGAACACAATCCTTATCTAGATGATTTTTATAATGATATGGAAAAATGGGCTTTTAACTTACAGATATACTTCTTAGGTAGCCGTTTCAATCAAGTAAAAGAGATTAGAGAGAGTGGTCAAAACATAATTCAAGACCGAACAATCTATGAAGATGCCCATATATTTGCGAGTAATCTAAACGACATGGGTTTATTGTCTACACGAGATTATAATAATTATTTACGTGTTTTCGATCTAATGACTTCATTTGTGGAAGCTCCAGATTTGTTAATTTATTTAAAAGCTTCTATTCCTACTTTAGTAAAACAAATACAAAAACGTGGAAGAGACTATGAAAACTCGATTAGTATTGACTATTTAAGCAGATTAAACGAGAAATACAATACATGGACATCTAATTATAAGGAAGGTAAAATTTTAATTATTGATGTTGATAATTTAGATTTTGTTGAGAATCAAGAAGATTTAGGAGAAATTTTTAACAGCGTAGAAGCTGAAATCAACGGTTTATTCTAATACCTTATTACATAAAATATTTATATGGCTTGTTTCGGAAGAAACAAGCCATTTTTAAGCAAATCAATTTTTTATATGCAAAATAACCAACTATTAAAAGGCGTATTATTCGTAGGACTAGGATCTAGTTTTTATGGTATGCTTGCTACATTTGTTAAACTAGCCTACGATGAGGGCTATTCTACTGCAGAAGTAACGGCATCACAATTTGTACTAGGAATTTTAATACTAATAACAATCAACGCTTATTTATTCTTTAAAGGTAAAGATCAAGTTAAATTTCAAGGAAATGATAGAATAAAATTACTTGTTGCGGGTAGCTCAATTGGATTAACTAGTTTATTTTATTACATCGCTGTACAATATATAAATGTTTCTATTGCTATTGTTTTACTGATGCAAACAGTTTGGATTAGTATCTTAGTGGAATCTATTTTACAAAAAAGTTTTCCATCTTTAAAAAAGATTCTAGCTGTTATTATCGTGTTAGTAGGAACATTAATGGCTACCAATTTAATTGGCCAAAAGATAGATTTAGATTGGAGAGGGATTTTTTGGGGATTAATTGCTGCTTGTTCATTCACGACAACTATGTTCACAGCTAATAGATTAGCTAATTATTTACCTACTTATAAAAAATCTTTATACATGATTTTAGGTGGTGGATTTATGGTATTGATGTTTGTCTTAATTTCACAAATTGGACCATATTACTTTTCAGATTACGTCAATTTTAACTCTTTTTTAAGTGATGAGATGATTGCCAATAGACCTTTTAATATTTCAATATTTTTTAAATGGGGAATTGCTTTGTCATTATTCGGTACAGTTTTACCTCCTATATTAATGAATAAAGGTTTTCCTATGACAGGATTAGGACTAGGAAGTATAGTGGCTTCAGTGGAGTTACCTGTATCTGTTACTATGGCATTTGTATTATTACAAGAAAAAGTATTACTAGTACAATGGTTAGGAATTATTATAATTCTTTTCGCTATTGTATTTATGAATTACAGTCAAGTTTTTCCTAAAAAGAATAAAATTTAAAATAAAAAAGCCGACTATTAGTCGGCTTTTTTTATGCTACATTATTTATATATTCTTTTTCTAAAATTCCATCTACTACTCTATCTACTTGTTCTATGTTTTCTTTTAGATATATCGTATCTTCAATTTCATCCAGTTCATAAAATTTTACATTACTTTTTATTTCATTTAACTTCGTGTAAAATCTTCTTAATTCTCTTTTATTATAAGTCGAATCATTTTTAACATAGATAATGTGAATATTCGATTTAATTAATTGAGCAATTTCTAGAATAGGTTGTCTATTTCTACTAATATCAATACTATAAAACAAAGATTTTATAAACTCATTTTTACCTATTGGTTCTTCTACTAACCAATTTTCTGTAATTGGAGAAGAGGCTATTGGTATCAAGTTTAAAATTCTTTTTGGAAATAAACATGCCATTTCCCATGCAATACCTCCGCCTAAATCTGCACCAATTACAGCAAACAGCTCATTTATCTCCAATTCAAATAATGTCAACCAAAACAATACTGCAACATCTCTAGATGTTATTTTTTCAAACGGTAAATGTTTATAATTAATTTCTTTGACTACTTCATTTCCTGGGATATCAATACATATAACTGTATATTCGGTTAAATCAATAGCTTTATTTTTCCCTATTACTCCATCCCAATGAAACATACAATCCGAATCACTATTTAGCGAGTGATTAATTAAAATAACTGGTGCCGTTCCAATTGGTAATCCATAATGACGATAAGTAACCGAAACGTTATTAATTATAGAGTTATCTTCGAGAGGCCAAACAGGTATTGAGATTTGTTGTAAAGTTTGCATTGTTATAAATTTTAGGATTGTTTTTGATAATTTATATTTTATTTAAATAAAAATCCCCGACGATTTTTAATTCGACGGGGAGACCAAAGTATCATAAAAAATGAATTTTATTATAATATATACGACTCTTCCACGCCTGAATTTAACATCCACACCTGTTTACAAATTGACATATATAACGAATTAAATTTCACTTTTTCTGTACTTTCTATCTCAAATATAGGATTAATTTATAAAACTTGCTAATTACACATCTGATTTTAACGTTAAATAAACAGTTTTTATAAAAAATTTAATATTAAACATTCTAGAAAAAATATTGATAAGAGGATATAATTTGGAAATGATATGCATAATCCATAAATCATTCTTTTTCTAGTTACGCGTACAGAATCAAAATTAGTTTATAAAAAAAAGCTGGTATTTCTACCAGCTTGTAATTTTTATATAAAATTTTTACTTATTCTTTAAAATTTCATGAAATACTGTCTGAGCAGAAAAAATTCTGTTCGTTGCTTCGTCAATTACAATCGAAACATCAGAATCGAGCACTTCATCAGAAACAACTACATTACGACGTACCGGTAAACAGTGCATGAATTTTCCATTATTCGTTAAATTCATTTTATCCATTGTTACTTGCCAGTCTTTGTCTCCTTCATTCGCTTGCCCATAATTTTCATAAGAAGACCAGTTTTTAGCGTATACAAAGTCAGCATCTTTTAAAGCTTCATCTTGATCATACATAATCGTTGCACCTTCAGTAAATTTAGGATCAAGTTCCATCCCTTTCGGTTGCACTATAGTAAAGTCTACCCAGTCTACTTTAGAAAACCATTCAGCGAAAGAATTGGGTACAGCTTGTGGTAGACGACGTGGATGAGGAGCCCAAGTCATCACAACTTTTACTTTCTTCTTAGGTTTAGCAATTGCATCATATCCTATTTTCTCAGCTATTGTAATTAAATCAGCAAAAGATTGTAAAGGATGTAAAGTTGCACTTTCTAATGAAACAACTGGAACTGAAGATAATGATTTCACTTTATTAAACATAATTTCATTATAGTCTTCATCACGATCAACTAGCTTAGGAAAAGTTCTAACACCTAAAACATCACAATAAGCACTCATTACTTGAATAGCCTCTGTAATATGTTCCTGAGAATCTCCATCCATCACTGTTCCGTCTGCCATTTCTAATGTCCAAGAATCTGCACCTGCATTTAGTACCCAAACATTAGCGCCTAGATTATAAGCTGCTTTTATAGAACTTAAACGTGTACGTAAACTAGGATTAAAGAAAATTAAACCTATTGTTTTATTTTTTCCAATTTCTTGTTGGTCGAATGGATTTGCTTTAATTTTTAAAGCTGAATTCAGTAATTCGTCAATGTTCTCCACATCGTTAACCGAGGTAAACTGTTTCATATAAATATGCGTTATGTATTATTCGTTAAGCAAATTTACTTTAAACAATTGATGTATTCTCCTTCTATACTTAAAAATATTTTATAATTATTCATGATATACACTCGGTATACGAATATTTATACCAAGTTGATCATTTAATTTTTCTATAAAATACGTAGCATATAATTCTTCTTTTCCTTGAAGACCTTGATGAATAAAGAAATTAACTGATTGTAAACCTTTCTCTTTAAGTTGCTTTATTACTTCAATCCAATTATCTAAACGCTTATAATCAATAGGATCGTATGCACTTACGAATCGTACAAAAAGATGTGGCGAGGTTAATCTCATATGTAAGATATCTCTACGACCTGGAGTGTCTACGATAACATTAGTTATTAAATTATTTTCCAATAAAAGAGCATATTGATCAAAAATATTTTGATTCTGAAACCATTCCTCATTTCTGACTTCAATAGCAAATGGGTAACCTTTTGGAAAATTTTCTACGAAATCGATTAATCGATCTAAATCTTTAGGCTTATAATTATCATGCATTTGTAGAAAAGCTATTCCTAATTTTTCTTCGAACAAAGTTATTGCATCTAAAAAAGTCCACAATTTTTCTTTAACATTTAGTAACCTATTGTAATGGCTAATAGTTTGCGGTACTTTTGGAAAAAATTTGAAGTCAACCGGTGTTTTATTTTTCCATGTTACAATTTGTTCTTTTTTTGGAGAACTATAAAAAGTACCATTCATTTCTATCGCATTAAATTGAGTAGAATAATAGGTTAATTCATCTTTTGTTTTCGGAGGAAAAAATCCTTTTAAATCTTGTTTTGACCAACGAGCTGCACCTACATACACTTCAAAAGTTGTATCCTTTTGTTTAAATTTCTCTAAAATCTTAAATGTATCTAGCGGTATTGGTGGCAATTTAAAATCAATTCCGTTTATACTTTCTACTTTTCCAAACTTCATTCTGACTAAATTTTGATAAAAATACAGTTTTTAACGATTGATTTGGGACAAAATGTCATATAAATCCGAATGGTATCGGATTTGAGTATTAATTAATATCAATTATTTATAAAAAAACTTAATATAATGAACAAAGGAAGTATTAATGTATCGGTGGAAAATATCTTTCCGTTAATTAAAAAATTCTTATACTCTGATCACGAGATCTTTTTACGCGAATTAGTTTCAAATGCAACAGATGCTACGTTAAAATTAAAGCATTTAACAAATATCGGAGAAGCAAAAGTTGAATATGGAGAGCCAAAAATTGAGGTAAAAATCAATAAAGAAAATTCAACTTTACATATTATTGACCAAGGACTTGGTATGACAGCTGAAGAGGTGGAAAAATATATCAACCAAGTTGCTTTTTCTGGTGCAGAAGAATTTATTAATAAGCATAAAGATGCTGATGGAATTATAGGTCATTTTGGGTTAGGTTTTTATTCTGCTTTTATGGTAGCGGACAAAGTAGAAATTATCACTAAATCTTTCAAAGATGAACCTGCAGCACATTGGACGTGTGATGGTTCTCCAGAATTTACATTAGATGTAGCTGATAAAACAGATCGTGGTACTGAAATTATCTTACATATCGCTGAAGATTCTAAAGAATTCTTGGATGAGTGGAAAATCCGTGAACTTTTAACAAAGTATAATAAATTTATGCCTGTTCCAATTAAATTTGGAACACGTAAAGAAACATTACCATTACCAGAAGGAGCAGCTGAAGATGCAAAAGCAGAAGAAATAGAAGTTGATGATATCATTAATAACCCTACTCCAGCTTGGACGAAAGCCCCCTCTGATTTAACAGAAGAAGATTATTCAAAATTCTACCGTGAATTGTATCCAATGCAATTTGAGGATCCATTATTCCATATTCATTTAAATGTAGATTATCCGTTTAATTTAACTGGAATATTATTCTTTCCTAAATTAGGTAACAACATTAATATTGATAAAGATAAAATTCAATTATATCAAAACCAAGTGTTTGTAACAGATGAAGTAAAAGGAATTGTACCTGACTTCTTAATGTTATTACGTGGTGTAATTGATTCACCAGATATTCCGTTAAATGTTTCTCGTTCATACTTACAAGCTGACGGAGCAGTGAAAAAAATATCGGCTCACATTACCAAGAAAGTAGCAGATAAAATGGGTTCTCTAATTACTCAAAATCGTGAAGATTATGAGCAAAAATGGAACGACATTAAAGTTGTTATAGAATATGGTATGGTAACAGAAGATAAATTTTTTGAAAAATCTGACAAGTTTGCCTTATACCCTACAACAGACGGTAAATACTATACTTGGTCTGAATTAGAAGATAGAATCAAAGTAAATCAAACAGATAAAAATGGTAAAACTGTAGTCCTTTATTCAACGGATAAAGATGCACAAGATCAATATATCCAAATTGCTAATGAAAAAGGTTATGAAGTTATTTTCTTAGACTCTCCTATTTCGGCTCATCTAATCCAAAAATTAGAAGGATTAAAAGAAAATGTAACGTTTGCTCGTGTAGATGCTGATCATATTAATAACTTAATTGATAAAGATGAAGTTAAGATTTCAAAATTATCTGACGAAGATAAAGAGAAGTTAAAAACTCAAATTACAGAAGGAATTGATAATAAATCTTACACAGTACAATTAGAAGATTTATCTGCAACTGATGCTCCATTTATTATTACACAATCAGAATTTATGCGTCGTATGAAAGATATGCAAGCTACTGGAGGTGCAAATATGTTTGGTATGGGAAGTTTTCCTGAAATGTATAATGTTGTAGTGAATGCAAATTCAGATTTAGCTTCACAAATTCTAAGCAAAGAAAATGATGATGAACGCAAGGAAATAATCTCACATGCATTAGATCTGGCAAAATTATCTCAAGGATTGTTAAAAGGTAAAGAATTAACAAATTTTATCAATCAAAGTTTCAATAAAATTAAATAAGGTTTAAAACCAGATAATTACTATAATCCTGCTTATTATTAAGCAGGATTTTTTATTACTGAAATTCTATATTGATGTGTTAAATTATGATATTTTATGTATAAATATTTTTAATATATGATATTTGTCATTAAATTTACAATAGAAATAAAAATAATCGTTCTCTTCTTTAAAATTATTGGAGGTTTTAAAACAGAACATTTTAAAAGTTATTTATATTTCTAATTGAAATTACAGCATAATTAAGATTATAACTTAAAATGTTATTATTTTCATTATCAAATTTCTAAAAGGATGTCAAGTAATTGACATCCTTTTACACCCGAAAGTTCTTTGTAATTGTCAAATAGATTATCTGTAAATCATGTGTATTTACTTCGGAAGATAAAATTTTATAGAATTAAAATTTGAGGTGCATTTAATCCATCAAATGACAATTTATTTTTATATATAGAACCTATACAATTACTATATTAATTATATATAGTATTTGGAAAGGATTTCAAGTAATTGAAATCCTTTTTTATAAGAAGTTCTTTAAAATTGATGAGTTAATGATATGGTATTTAACTAAATAATTATAATAAATTTTATTAAGAGAATAATTTCCTGAGTAAACTTTCTTATTATAGAAGTAATTAATAAACAATTAATTTATCAATTAATGTTATATATAGAGCGAATACAATAATTAAATTCATTATTGGATTAAGTTTTTGGGAAGGATTTCAAGCAATTGAAATCCTTTTTTGTAAAAAAAAAGGTGTAGAATAAATCTACACCTTTTTAAGTATTATATCGAATGATTTCGAATTAAGCCATTTCTTCAGAAGTAATTTTAGCTGATAAGAACTCACGGTTCATACGAGCGATATTTTCTAAAGAGATTCCTTTAGGACATTCAACTTCACAAGCTCCTGTATTAGTACAGTTACCGAAACCTTCCAAGTCCATTTGAGCAACCATTTTCTGTGCACGACGAGAAGCTTCTACTTTACCTTGTGGTAATAATGCAAATTGAGAAACTTTAGCACCTACGAAT
Organism: Faecalibacter rhinopitheci; assembly: GCF_015234135.1. Lineage (GTDB taxonomy): Bacteria > Bacteroidota > Bacteroidia > Flavobacteriales > Weeksellaceae > Empedobacter > Empedobacter rhinopitheci. The sequence continues at coordinate 330,289 of NZ_JADGIK010000001.1, forward strand.
AACATCGCAGAACCATTTTTACAAGTTGCAACACAAGCACCACAACCAATACATGTTGCAGCATCAAAAGCGTCATCAGCAGCTTTCTTGTTGATTGGAATAGCGTTAGCATCAACTGTACGTCCTGAAGTATTTACAGAAACATAAGCACCTGCTTGTTGGATACGGTCAAAAGATGAACGGTCAACCATTAAATCTTTGATTACAGGGAATGCAGCAGATCTCCAAGGCTCGATGTAAATTGTCTCACCATCTTTGAACATACGCATGTGTAATTGACATGTAGTAACTCCAGAATCAGGTCCATGTGCTTGTCCATTAATGAATAAAGAACACATACCACAGATTCCTTCACGACAGTCGTGGTCAAAAGCAACTGGTTCTTTACCTTCTTCGATTAATTGCTCGTTTAATAAATCAAGCATTTCTAAGAAAGAAGAGTCAGTCGAAACATCTTTTAGAGAATATGTTTCCATTTTCCCTTGGTCATTAGCGTTTTTTTGACGCCAAATTTTCAGTGTAATACTGATATTTTTTGATGATGCCATATTATTTTAAGATATTTTGACATTTAGTTGAGTTCAAAAATAAACTCAATTAAATGATTTAATTATTTGTAACTACGAGCTTTTAACTCAATAAATTTGTATTCTAACATTTCTTTGTGTAGAACCTCTTGGTTGATATCTTTTCCTTTATATTCCCAAGCAGCTACATAAGCAAAGTTTTCGTCATCACGTAAAGCTTCTCCTTCTGGTGTTTGGTAATCTTCACGGAAGTGTCCACCACAAGATTCATTACGGTGTAATGCATCAATCGCCATTAATTGACCTAATTCTAAGAAATCTGCAACACGTCCAGCTTTTTCTAATTCAGAATTTAATTCGTCAACTTTTCCTGGAACTTTTACATCACGATAGAATTCTTCACGTAAAGCTGCAATTTCAGCAATAGCTTCTTGTAAACCTTTTACATTACGAGCCATACCAACTTTATTCCACATAATGATACCTAAACGTTTATGGAAGTGATCCACAGATTTAGTACCGTTATTATTTACGAAGAAGTTTAATTGATCTTTAACAGCTTTTTCAGCAGCATCAAATTCTGGAGTATTTGTAGGGATTTTACCTGTACGAATATCAGAAGCTAAGTAATCAGCGATTGTATAAGGTAATACAAAATAACCATCAGCTAAACCTTGCATTAATGCAGAAGCTCCTAAACGGTTTGCACCGTGATCAGAGAAGTTAGCTTCACCAGCTACGAAACATCCAGGGATTGTAGACATTAAGTTGTAATCTACCCATACTCCACCCATTGTATAGTGAATCGCTGGGTAAATACGCATTGGATTTTCATAAGGATTTTCATCTGTAATTTTCCAGTACATTTGGAATAAGTTACCATATTTCTCCTCAATCCATTGTTTACCTAATCTTTCGATTTCAGCATCTGATGGATTTTGATCTCCATTTGCAAAGGCTACTTCTTTACCTTTCTTTTTAATTTCGTGAGTAAAGTCTAAGTATACACCTTCTCCTGTTTCGTTTGCTTCAATACCGTAACCTGCATCAGAACGTTCTTTAGCAGCACGAGATGCAACGTCACGAGGTACTAAGTTACCAAATGCTGGGTAACGACGCTCTAAGTAGTAATCTCTGTCTTCCTCTTTGATATCTTTTGCTTTTAACTTTCCTGCACGGATAGCTTCAGCATCTTCTTTTTTCTTAGGAACCCAAATACGTCCAGAGTTACGTAATGATTCAGACATTAACGTTAACTTAGACTGATTTGTTCCGTGAATTGGAATACAAGTAGGGTGAATTTGTACATAACAAGGGTTAGCGAATAATGCACCTTGTTTGTGAATTTTCCATGCTGCAGTAACATTAGATCCCATTGCATTAGACGATAAGAAATATACGTTACCGTAACCTCCTGTCGCAATTACAACTGCGTGAGCTGAATGTCTTTCAATTTCACCTGTAACCATGTTACGAGCGATAATACCACGAGCTTTTCCATCAACAATTACTAATTCTAACATTTCGTGACGGTTGTACATCTCGATATGTCCTAAGTGAATTTGGTGATTCATTGCTGAATAAGCACCCAATAATAATTGTTGTCCTGTTTGACCTTTTGCGTAGAATGTACGAGAAACCTGTACCCCACCAAAAGAACGGTTATCTAATAACCCACCATAATCACGTGCAAAAGGAACCCCTTGCATAACACATTGGTCGATAATGTTACCAGAAACTTCAGCTAAACGATAAACGTTTGACTCACGTGCGCGGTAATCACCCCCTTTTATAGTGTCATAGAATAAACGGTAGATAGAGTCATTATCTCCTTTGTAATTTTTAGCAGCATTTACCCCACCTTGCGCAGCAATAGAGTGTGCACGACGTGGAGAATCTTGGTAACAGAAAGCTTTCACTTTGTATCCTAGCTCTGCTAATGTAGCAGCTGCAGAACCTCCAGCTAAACCAGTACCAACAACAATAACATCAATTTTATCACGGTTATTAGGAGCTACTAAATTTAAGTGAGCTTTATGCTCGCTCCATTGATTTGCGATATCTCCTTTAGGAGTTTTAGAATTTAAAATACTCATTTCTCTTGATATTATAAGTTATTAACAAAATGGTAAATAGCAATAACGATAAAACCTGCTGGAATTAGGATTGAATACCATTTTCCGAAAGCTACAATACATGGTGTGTATTTAGCATGTCTAGCTCCAATAGATTGGAAAGCAGAAGCAAAACCATGTTGTAAGTGTAATGATAAAAATACAAATGCAACAACGTATAATACTAATGTAATAACAGAAGTAAATACATGGTTTACGTGATCCATAAAGAAGTTACCTTGACCAAAGTTAGGATCTACATTCACATAATGTGCGTTGATTGTAGGTACCCAAAATTGCCATAAGTGAACTAATAAAAATAATAATACAACCGCTCCAGAGATAATCATATTTCTTGACATCCAAGTAGAGTTAGCAGCACCATTATATTTAGCATAAGCTACTGGTCCACGTGCTTTTTTGTTTTGAATTTCTAATACAAATCCCATTACGAAGTGGTAAACCACCCCAATTAACAAGATTGGTTGCATTACAAATTGAATAATCGGGTTAGCGCTCATAAAAGCTGAAACCTCGTTAAACCCATCAGGATAAATTACTGATAAGGCATTAATCACGAAATGTTGTAACAAGAACACGATTAAAAATAACGCTGATAGCGCCATCGCGAACTTCTTACCAATCGAAGACTTTAGTAATGATTCATTTGCCATAAAGCAATACGTTTAATTTTTTAGATATTTCTACAAATTTAATCAACACAAGCCGCTATGCACAATGAATTTTATCATTTAAAGACTACTTACTCTAGTTTAGAACGATTCTTATTAATAAGTTAAAGATTTACACTTTTTTATAAAAAAAAATCAAAAAAGTATTGTTTATATATTATTTTCATTAGATTTGTTGCTGATAAAGCAATAGCTTTTTCATAGGTTTAAGTTAGTTAGGAAATCTCCATGTCTTCGGATATGGAGATTATTTTTTTTGTAACATTTTCATATTTTAGTCTACTAATAGTAAAATATAACTTTAAATTGTCAACTAAGGCCACCATATTCACTAATTTGATTGAAAAAAATCAAGGGATTATTCATAAAATCTGTCGTATATATACAGATGATGAACTATCTCATGAGGATTTATTTCAGGAAATCGTTTTACAATTATGGCGTTCATACGATAGTTTTAAAGGTGATGCAAAGTTTTCTACATGGATGTATCGGGTAAGCCTTAATACAGCTATAATTTTAATCCGTAAAAAACATAAATCTATACAAATTTCGAATTTAGAATACCAATCTTTAAATATAAAATCAGAAGATATAAATTCTGAAACAGAAGAGCAACTACAACTCCTCTATGCCGCTATTAAAATGTTAAATAACATGGAAAGAGCGTTAGTATTGATGTATTTGGATGATCTACCTTATAAAGAAATCGCAGAAACTATAGGAATATCGGAAGTAAATGCACGGGTTAAAATGAATAGAGTTAAACAAAAGTTGAAAGAAATTATTACTAAAATAGATCAATAATGGAATTAGATGATTTAAAATCCGCTTGGAATTCTATTCCTGAAGAAAAAACATATAATAAGCAAGATATTTTTGATATGTTGAAGAAAAAATCTTCTTCGACAATAAAGTGGTTGTTCCTATTTACCATTTTCGAATTAGCTTTAGTTCTGTTTTTTACAATGCTTTCTATTGCAAAAAGAAAATTAATTAACGGCGATATTATTTCGCCTAATGAAAACTTTATTTCCAATAATTATATTGTTGGTTCAGCATTTACAATTATAATCTCAGTCATATTTATCGCATATACTTATAAAACTTATCGTAAAATAAATATCAATAATTCTATTACAGATTTAATTACTCAGATTATAAAATTCAGAAAAACTATAAATTTATTTGTATTATTTATTTTAATATCTATTATTTCTGTTTCACTACCCTATTATTATAAATTAGGACAAAATATTTACATCAATAAGCTTGGAATTGAGCATAATACAGAAAAAATAAACACATTTGGATGGATTGCTGTTGTCGTTGCACTTGTATTTATTATTCTTATAACATCTATGTATTATGGCTTTTTATATTGGTTTTTTCTAAGAAAATTATCACGAAATTTAATTGATTTAAAGAACATTAAATAATTTTATATACTTTTGCCAATACATGATAAGCAAATTAAAACATATAATTCTAATGTTGAGTATACTGATGTCTACCTATCAGTCTATACACATCATCAGTCATGTTTTTACAAATCATGAGGATGTACAAAAAGAATTAGTTCATATCAATGATCATAAATGTAGTTTATGTCAAATTGATATGAATACATTAATTCCTATTATTACGTACGAAACCTTTACATGGTATAATTCTGATATTAAACAAAACTTTAGTTTCTATCAAATTAATGAATTTTCTTCTACAATTCTACTCTTTTATAGCCTTAGAGCGCCCCCTTATGTGATTTAATTTCAGTTTATTTTTATTGTTTTTAATCCCATAACACATTCATGTCACATATAATTAAAGGCACTGTTGTAGCTACATTATTATGTAGTTCAGCATTTGCACAACATACTATTTCGGTTCAAATAGTTGATCAAAATTTAAATCCTGTACCTTTTGTTACAATAGAATTTAATAAAGTTAATTTACAAAGTGATGCATTAGGAAAATTTACGATTAGTGATATATCTAATGGATCTTACGAAGTTTATATTAACGAACAAGGCTTTGTCCCTTTTTCAAAAAAAATCATTGTAAGTCAAAGTCAAAATTTAAAACTTACTCTTATACATGATCACAGTTATACACTAGATGAAGTTAGCGTTATAGCTCATAAACATGATTTTAAAACAACCAATACTCAACATGTCGATCAAAAATATGTTAGGGATAATTATGGAGGTTCTTTAGCCAAATCTTTAGAAAATATGGCTGGAGTTAACGCTTCTGGAATTGGATCAGCTGCTTCGAAACCCATTGTTAGAGGTTTAGGATTTAATCGATTATTGGTTTCTGAAAATGGACTAAAACAAGAAGGGCAACAATGGGGAGCAGATCATGGATTAGAAATTGATGCGCTGAATATTGAGGAGGTTGAAGTAATTAAAGGTCCAGCAACATTAGAATATGGTAATGAAGCTATTGCAGGAGTTATTAAAATTAAAAATAACCAAATCCCTTTTAAAAATTCTACCCAGACAAATGTTGGAATAATGTATCAATCCGTAAATGATAATTATGTAACATCTGCAAATCATCAAGCGCGTGGAGATAAATATTTTTATAAAATAAAGGGGAGTTATAGCGATTTTGCTGATTACAGAACTACGACAGATCGTATAAAATACTTAGATCGTTGGATGCCTATTTATAAGAATCGAGTTAAAAACACTGCCGGTGAAGAGTTCAACCTTCAAGGCCAAGTTGGTTATATTGATCAGAAAATTAGAAGTATATTAACCCTATCAAATTACAATCAAAAGACTGGATTTTTCCCAGGTTCACATGGAATTCCATCAATAGATCGTTTAGGTCATGATGGCGATTATCGCAATGTAGATTTTCCTTACCAAAAGGTAAATCATTTTAAAGTAATTAGTGAAAATGAAATAAAATTAAGCACTAAAGATCAACTTAAATTTAATTTTGGTTACCAAAGAAATTTAAGACAAGAGAAAAGCGCTTTTCATACCCATTACGGTAATCAAAATGCTCCTACAATAGACCCTGATGTAGAATTAGAATTTGCATTAACTTCATATGATGCGCAAGCAAAATATGAACATACACATAATAAGAATTTTAAAACTATAATTGGTGCCCAAACCCAGGTACAATATAATAATATCTCGGGATACAATTATCTGTTACCTGCCTATGATCGTAATATTTACAGTGGATTTATTATAGAGGAATTCCAGAAAAATAAAACATGGAAAGTAACTGCGGGATTACGCTATGATTATGCTGATTTTAAATCTGAAGGTTTTTTTGATCAAACTTTGGCAGATTATTTAATTGAAAATAATTATTCAGCTGAGATTGCGAATTATTATGCCAATAGAAGTGAAAATATTTCTCGTTCTTTTTCTAATTTGAATGGTATGGTTGGAGCTACTTTTCAACCCAATGATTTTTGGGATTTTAATTTAAATATTGGGACTAATTTTAGGTTACCAACGGCAATAGAACTTGGATCTAATGGAATACATCACGGATCTTTCCGCCATGAACGAGGCGATGCCACTTTAGATACGGAGAAAGGTTATGCTCTTGATTTTAAAACTACATTTCATAGAAATGATTGGGATATTTCTGTAAATCCTTATTTATATTACTTTACAAATTATATTTTTTTAAAACCATCTGGCCAGTTTTCGATCTTACCGCATGGTGGGCAAATTTATCAATACACACAGAGTAAAGCTTTATTAACTGGGTTTGAAGCTGAGATAAATAAACGATTCTCGAAAGAATTTGAGGCTCAAATGGTCTATGAATTTATTTATAATCGTCAATTAAATGATCATAATAATTTAAGCTATTTTCTTCCATTTACACCACCTAATTCTATCTATACCCGTCTAAATTACACAGTAGACAAATCTCTTTCGTTTATAGATAATTTAACTTTTGGATTAAATGGAAAATATGCTTTTCAGCAAAATAATATTGCACAGAATGAAGATATTACAAAAGATTACTTTTTATTAGGAGCAAGTGTTAAAGCGAATATACTAATCAATAATTTCAAAGCTACCTTAACTGTACAAGGGTCTAATCTTCTTAATAAAAACTATTATAATCATACAAGTTTTTACAGAGCATTGCAATTACCTGAGCAGGCAAGAAATATACAAGTGATGTTGAATATACCTTTTGGAAAATAAACTAGTGAATCAATTTATCAAACATAAATTTATTGTATTATGTAGTAACATTATTTTGTTATTACCCCTTTCTAATGCATTACATTTTGTTTTAATTGATCACGAATTATCTATATTTTCCATCAAAAAGAATAAAATCACGCATCAATGCGATGATTATATTCTTTACCAAGTTTACACTGAAAATGACTTTGATCTAGAAATAAATCCACCAGTTTGGATAAATTTTATACAAATTATAGACGTATTTTATCAGATTAATTCTTTTTCTACTTTTTTTATAAATATTAATAATAGAGGTCCTCCTGAGTACTTAAAAACAATAAACTACTTAAACCAGCATTATTAAATAATTTATAAAATAGCAAAAATGAAAAAATTCTTAAAAACAATCATATTATCAGTATCACCTTTATTTATCTTAGGTTCTTGTTCTAGTGACGATGAAGTATTAGACATTACAAAACCTGTAATTACATTACTTTCTCCAAAAGATCATGCACATTTACACTTGGGAGATACATTTACTGTTGAAGCAATCTTAAAAGATGATATAGAATTAGGATCAGGAAAAATTGATATTCATTATTCAGGCGACGGACACCAACACAGATCAATCAACACTGAATGGAAATATTCGAAAGAAATTCAGATTTCTTCAGGAAAAAAAGAAGAAATTTTGAGTCATCAAATTACAATTCCTGAAGAAGGTATATTAGATGGATCTTACCATTTAGGAGTTTTCTTAATTGACAAAGCTGGTAATCAGACACAAACATTTATAGAAATTGATATTGTAAATCATGGAAATGAACACGATCATTAAATAGAAATCAGGCTTGGAAACTTATGAAATTCCAAGCCTTTTTTATTTCTATTAAATGAAAGATTTGTTACTTTAGCAACTATCAAATAAAATTCAAATGATAATTATCGCAGATAGTGGATCGACTAAAACAGATTGGGTTGTTTTAGATAATAATAATGAAGAAGTTTTTCGTACAAACTCTATTGGATTTAATCCTTACTTCGTTTCAAGCGTTGATATTACAACCGAAATTTCTAAAAATGAAGAACTAAGTGCTATAGCTTCTGAGGTTACAAAAGTATTTTTTTATGGTGCAGGAACTTCATCAGAAGAAAATAGAGAAATCGTCCGTGTAGGCTTAAATGGAATTTTCACGAATGCTCAATTTGTTGTAGATCATGATTTGTTAGCAGCCTGTTATGCAACTTATATGGGGAAACCTGCAATGGTTTGCATTTTAGGGACAGGATCTAACTCATGCTATTTTGACGGAACTTCTATGCGAGAAGAGACCAAATCCTTAGCTTATATCTTAGGAGATGAAGGTTCTGGGAATGATCTAGGTAAGAGATTACTTCGCGCTTATTTCACTAAAAAAATGCCTCCACATTTAGCAAAAGCTTTTGATGATTATTATAAACTATCAATAGAAGAGTTAAATAAAAACGTGTATCAAAATAAATTTGCAAATGCTTATTTAGCCTCATTTAATAAATTTGTGGTTGAACATAAAGACGATGCATTCATCCAAAAACTGATATATGATGCCATGACTGGTTTTATTGAGTTTCAGATTTTACCATACGAAGAAGCACGCCATTCTGAATTAAATTTTATAGGTTCTATTGCTCACATTTACGAACCTATTATACGATCTGTAGCAGCTCAACATCACTTAACAGTTGGACATATTATTAGAAAACCGATTGATAATGTGGTTGAATATCACAAAAAATATTTAATTAACGCATAGATTTTCATCAATGAATCAACCTACTATTGCTGTAATCACTTACAATACACCACATCGTAAAACGCAAGACGTTTTACACGGACTAAAAGCAAAAGGATACCAGTACGTAAAAATATATGCTCTACCATTTGTTCGTCGTGAGAATCCTTTTAAACCTATTTTTCAGCATCGTCCAAGTAAAGCAATAAATATTGAGATCGAAGATTATGCGCGTAATTTTAATTATCAATTTGCTACAACTACAGCGGAAACTTTGAATCAACAATTGATTGAAGATAAAGCTGATTTTGTAATTATTGCAGGCGCAGGATTATTACCAGATGATTTAGTTGTTAATCATAAAATTATAAACACACATCCTGGATTTTTACCTAAAACTCGTGGACTAGATTCTTTAAAATGGGCAATCGTAAAGGGTGTAGAAATAGGTGTTACTACTCATTTTGTAGACACAGAAGCTGATGCAGGCTTTTTAATAGAACAGAAGTTGGTTCCTATTTATCATAATGATACTTTTCATTCTGTAGCTACACGACAATATGAAATGGAAATAGAAATGTTGATCAACTCTATTGAATTAATTCCTAATTTATTAGAGTTCCCATCACTTTCTACGACGGAATATGAAGCTACACGTAGAATGCCTAAAACTATAGAGCAAGATTTAATGGATTCATTTGAAATTTATAAAAACAAATTTCAACTCACTGAGTAAATAAAATCATCAACTAACAAAAAAGCTATTTCAATCATGAAATAGCTTTTTTTATCTAAAATAGGTTTACTTTAAACTTAATTTTACAAGTATAAAGATTTAATTAATTTCTTTTTTGTGGAATACATATACTTTGATGGGATTATAAAGCAATATAATAACAACCGTTATTACTCCTACTACAAATAAAGTACGGAAGATTTGAATATTAGAAATCAATAAAGATTGGTTATACAAACTTGCCTTTAATGCAGTAGATGTTAAACTCACTGACTCATTGTGTATATGAGTAGCAATATTAGCATTGAATAATTCTTCCCATTTATTTTGAAAATAAGATTTAGTAATATCTAAATTCTCTGTCATGTAAAACTGATGCTTAGTTGTCAGATACAAAATAAGATTTTGCATTAAAGAGAAACCAATCGTAGAAGTCCAATACCTAGCAGCAACAGCAGCTTGCATGGTATTCATAGAAAAATTAGCATGTACAGATCCTACCATATATTGCAGAATTGGAGAAAAAAGAATTCCTTGTCCCAAACCTTCAACAATAAGTGGTGGAATAACTTCCGCAGGTTTTGCATCGGGTACAAATAAGTAACTAAACCACATCATACTAGTGGTAAGACACATAAAACCTAGAATAAATACATATCTATAGGCCAATCCTCTTACAATTAATACATAAGATAAGAATGCACCTAAATAAATACCTAGACAGTTATAATATTGAATTTCTAAAACATATTCCCAATGCCATTTCCAAACAACACTCATTACTTGGTAAATATTACTCATACTAGCCTTGAAGATATATAATACAAAAAATATTAAAATACCTATTATTACACGTTCTGATCGTAAAATATTAAAATGGAAAATAGGTTTCTTAGAAGTTAATTGTTGTAAAACAAATATACCTGAGAACACACAAAATCCCGTAAAAGCTAATATGATATAAGACGACTCAAACCAATAATATCTCTTACCATAGATTAATACAAACGCTCCCGAAACCAAACTCAGCATCATTAATAGATAACCTGCCAAATTCAGCTGATACAAAGGCTTTTTAGGATATAAACGACCGTGACTAAATAAAAACACATAGATAAATAATGCAATAACGTGAAAAAATACAACCGTGTAAATCATCATGTTGTAATTATAATTTTCAATTGCAAATTTCACTACAGAAGTAGAAATTTTATCACCAGTCATTATAAATGCATATAAAAAAGAGTTCCCTAATAAACGACCATAGGGACTCTTTATACGAGACATAATTAGCGGCACTGTAATACAACTTTCTAAATAAGAAGTTGTTCCTTGTATAGCTCTTAATGTATAGACTAATTCTTTATTAGAAGAAATAGACAATAATAGCATCACAATAATATTAATAATTGTCATTATTAACATATATGATCTAATATTGAAGAAATGAAACAAACGTTCATTTATACACAATCCACAAACAATTGTTGCATACGCAAGAGTAAAGATAAATTGCAAATCATCAACATCAACATCTAAAAATGACGCAGTAAAAGTACTGTTCATGTTAAAGAAAGGAAGAATCATGATATATGGGATAAGAGAAAGAATTAATATTGGAATAATTAATTTCTCGGGCACCCACTTTCTAAAAATCGAATGATTGTTGTGCACTTTATTGGTTATTTAACTTTCTCAGCGGATACCAATACATTCATCCCTGAACGTAATCTATCGTTGTTTTTAGATTCCTTTAAAATTATTTTGATTGGAAAACGTTGTTCAATTTTAACAAAGTTTCCAGTTGCATTATCAGGCTTTATCAATGCAAATTCAGATCCAGATGCTGGAGATAGCGATTCAATCTTTCCTTCAAATTCAAAATCTGGATATGCATCAGCAGTAATAACTACATTCTTATCAATATCGATTTCTCCAATTTGTGTTTCTTTATAATTGGCAATTATCCATTTTTCTTTTGATACTACTTGTACTAATGCTTGACCTTCTTTTATTAATTGGCCTTCCTGAATATTTTTTACACCTACCCAACCATCATAAGGAGCTACAACGTAACTGTATGAGTAGTTTAACTTCGCGTTATTCAATTCTGCTTTCTTTTGCATAATTTGAGTTCGAGCAGGAGCAACTTTTGTTTTCTCTCCAGTAGATCCAACGAAAACCGTATTTTTTTGTTGAATTAATGCATTTAAGTTTGCTTTTGCTTGTTTGTACTTCGCCTCAATTTCTTCAAATTGTTGTACAGTAGCAGCATCCTCTTCTACAAGATTTTTATAACGAATATAATCTCTCTCAGTTCGCCAAACCTCTATTTTTGCTGCTTCTATATTTGCATCAATTACAGAAGCGTGACTTTCTTGTGTATCTACAGCTTTTTCGTAAGTTTCAACAGATTGGCTTGTACTCTCTAAATTAGCTTGTGCAATATCAATTTCATTTTTATACTCACGGTTATCGATAACAACTAAAGTATCTCCTTTATGAACAAATTGATTTTCTTCAAAATTAACTTTTGTAATGTACCCCGGAACTCTACTAGCTACAGGAGTAATATATTGTCTTACTTGAGCATCATTTGTATTAACATGTGTGCTGGAAAATGCATAAAACCAAACTACAGCTCCTAAACCTATTAAAATAAATAACCACGCAACAGAAGTCAAGACTTTGTTCATGCGTATTTCGCCCTTTGTTAATTGCTTCGCCATTGTATTATAAGTTTCCTAGTACGTATTGTAGTTGATAAAATTTTAATTGTTTATTGATTTGTAAGGAAATCAAATTTGATTGTGCTTCTAAAAATGAATTATCTGCATCTATTAATTCAGTAATCAAACTCAATTTATTGATATATTTTGTTTTTACAATTCTATAATTTTCTTTTGCTTGTACAATTGCCTCTTCTGCAATTTCTATCTTTTCCATAGCATCTTCTAAACGTTTGCTTGCTGCAAAAACATTATGAATGATTTCTTCCTCTCTTTCTTCAAGTTCTAACTTTGCAATTGATATATTTTGATCAGCAATTTGCATTTTTTGTTTATTCTTAAAGAAATTACTAATTGGTATTGAAACATTAACTCCAATCATACCAAATCGATACATAAACTCTTCTGGAGGAAAAAACATGAAGTTAGGATAATTATATCCATATTTCCCACCACCTGTAATTGTTGGAAGAACATTGGCTCTTGTTAATTTCTTATCAATTTCCTTTAGGTGAATATCTTTTTCAGCAATTTTTATATTCTCACTATTTTCAAAAGCCTGTAAAATCATTTCATCAACAAAACCGATATGATCAGTAGTTGTAAAAAGGTCTTGTGTATCGATATGAACTTCATGCTCTGGATGAATGGCAAGAATCGTTTTTACCTGATGTTCTAATATATCAATCTCTTTACTAAGTTCTGAATGAGAAATTTTATGATTTGATAATTGCAATTCGGTTCTTAAAACTTCGTTGTAGGTAACTGCACCATTTTTCTTTAAAGCTTTAGTTTGCTTTATCACTAAAGAATCCTCGTGCATCTTATCTTCAATTAATCCTTGCTGCTCTTGTAAGTGTAAAACTTTTAAGTAAGCAGTAATTATTTCCATTCGAAGCTCACGCTCATCCTTCTTAGTTCTTAGCTTACTAATGTCTACTTCTATAGCAGCCTTTTTCTCATCGTTTTTTAACCTTCCTCCTAGGTAAATAGGAATTTCTGCTGATAAAGTAAAATCATACTGCTCACCTGGCACATCGTATTTTGTAGATGGTTTTAAAATACCATGCTCAAATTGTCTTAATGTTGATAGTTTATGAAATCCGGTATGAAAATTTATATCAGGTAATTTCTCGTTGATTAAATCCCTTTCGTGTAATTCTGCTACTTCCACTTGTAAGGAACGAATTTGTAGCTTTTTGTTGTTCTGTAATCCGAGATCAATTGCTTCACTCAATTTTAATCGGTGGTAATCAATATCTGTTTGAGCAAACGAAATTACACCTATTAAAAAAAATACTGTAAGTAACTGATATCTAATAATATTAAATATCATACTAGAATTAAATTCTGAAAATTTTATTGACTTTTTTTATAGTGCAAACTTACATTCAAACACGCACAAGAACGTGTGTTAAACAAGAAAAAAATTTGTTCATTACAGCCAAAAAGGCATAATTTATAAATTATTTAACAACTTAAAATATGAGATATTTTTAAGAATAATCTGAGGTTTTTACTGTTAAATCCATTTAATTTATTCATTGATAAATTAGTAGGTTATAAACTTAGGAAAATATTCTTTAAATACCTCAAAATTTGTTAAAATTTATATTAATAAAATAAAAAAAGCTATCTCAGTTTTTGAGATAGCTTTTTTTATTTATCGTTTAATTATTAATTGACTTACGGGTCTATAAATTATAATTAAAAATATTACAATTACACTAAACACGAATAGAGTTCTGAATATTTCTATATTAGAAATCAATAATGAATGATTGTATATTTTGGACTTTATAACAGCAGAAGTTAAATGTACAGATTCATTATAAAGATGTGTCGCTGTATATTTATTGAAAATAGGTTCCCACTCATTCTGAAAAATCGTATTTGAAAGATCTAAATTAGAAGTTAGATAATATTGATGTTTAGTTGTTAAATATAATAATGAATTCTGCATGATAGAAAAACCGATTGTATTTGTCCAAAAACGTATAGATACACCAGCATGTGCTGCACTTCCAGATAAAGATGGATCTACTCTTGATATTATATACATAACCAAAGGTGTCATCAACATTCCTGTACCCAAACCTTGCAAATATAGCGCAGGTACCACAGCTAATACTCTTACATCTGGTACAAATAGGTAGCTAAACCACAACATACTCATAGACAAAAATGTAAATCCTACTATAAAGATATATTTGAAATCAGTTTTATTTCTCATCAATAAGTAAGATGTAAAAACTCCTGTTAAAACCCCAGCAACATTAAAAAACTGAATTTTTAAAATATATTCCCATTGCCAATGCCATACGACATTCATTACATTATAAATATTTCCCATGCAAGATCTTAACATATAGAAACAGAAAAACATGATTAATCCTAAAATAACTCTTTCTGATTTTAATACACTAAAGTGAAATAATACCCTTTTGGCATATCTTTGATGTAAAATAAATAGTCCTGAAAAGAACAAAAACATGCCTAATGCAAAATTTATTCTAGAAGATTCAAACCAATAATATCTTTTACCATAAACAAGAACATATACAGCAGAAATAAGTGCTATAGTAATTAGAAATATCCCTCCTAAACCCAGCTGATACATTGGCTTTTTAGGGAATAATCTCCCATGATTAAACACTAAAGCGTAAATAATAAGGGTAAGTATATGAAAAGATATAATAGTATATACAATCATATTATGGTTATAATGCTCTATCGCAAATTTTACTAATGCAGTTGTAAACTTATCACCTGTAAGTAATATTACATAAAGAAATGAATATGCAATCATCTTAGAATTTTCTGTTCTCAACTTAGCCATAATAATAGGAACCAATATACACCCTTCAAAAAGACAAGCTGGTCCTTGTATAAGTCTTAATATAAATATTAGTTGTGTATTCGTAGTAAGTGTTAAACAAAATAGAACTACAATATTGAGCAAATTCATGAATAACAAATAGTTCCTTATATTAAAGTATTGAAAGAAACGAATATGGATGAACATTCCACATACAATTGTAGCATATGCAATAGAAAAAAGAAACTGAATATCATCTACATCTATATCCAAAAAAGAAGCCGTAAACGTACTGTTCATACTGAAAACAGTAAGTATCATTACTTGCGGAAATAATGCAATTACCAGCAATGGCATAATAAATTTTTCTGGAATCCAAGTTTTAAATATTGAATGTTGCTTCTGCATTTAGTTTTTTAATTTTTCTGAAGTTATTAATACATTCATTCCTGAACGTAATTTATCGTTGTCTTTAGAATTTTCTAAAATTATTTTTATCGGAAAACGCTGTTCTATTTTCACAAAGTTACCTGTGGCATTATCTGGTTTTATTAACGCAAATTCAGATCCTGATGCTGGAGATAAAGACTCTATTTTACCGATAAATTTTATCTCAGAATACGCATCAGCTTGTATTATAATCGGTTTGGTAATATCAATCTCACCAATTTGTGTTTCTTTATAATTTGCTATGATCCATTTTTCTTTAGAAACCACTTGTACTAAAGCTTGTCCTTGTTTTATAAGTTGACCTTCTTGTATGTTTTTAACTCCAACCCAACCGTCATATGGTGCAATTACATAACTATAAGAGTAATTTAATTTGGCATTATTAAGCTCTGCTTTCTTCTGCATAATTTGAGTTCTGGCAGGAGCTACTTTGGTCATTTCTCCTGTTGAACTTACAAATACAGATTTTTTTTGCTCAACCAAAGATTGAAGACCTGCTTTGGCTTGTTTATATTTTGCTTCTACTTCTTCTAACTGTTGTAAAGTTGCAGCATCCTCTTCTACAAGATTTTTATAACGAATAAAATCTCTTTCAGTTCGCCAAACTTCTATCTTTGCAGCTTCAATATTGGCATCTATTATTGGTGCCTGACTTTCTTTTGTATCTACAGCTGTCTCATAAGTTTCTACTGATTGAGTTGTACTAGACAAATTTGCACTCGCAATATCTATTGCATTTTTATATTCTCTATTATCAATAACTACAAGTGTATCTCCTTTATGAACAAATTGATTTTCTTCAAAATTCACTTTAGTAATATATCCCGACACACGGCTAGCTACAGGAGTTATATATTGTCTTACTTGTGCATCATTTGTATTAACATGAGTACTAGAAAAAGCATAAAACCACACAATAGTTCCCACCCCCGCGATAATAAATATCCACGCAATAAAAGTCAGAACCTTATTCATACGAATTTCTGCCTTTGATAAATTCTTTCCCATATTTTATAAATTTCCTAATACGTATTGTAATTGATAATATTTTAATTGTTTGTTGATTTGCAAAGAGATCATATTTGACTGTGCTTCTAAAAGAGAATTATCAGCATCTATTAACTCTGTAATCAAACTTAACTTATTAATGTATTTTGTTTTTACTATTCTATAATTCTCTTTAGATTGATTAATTGCCTCTTTTGCAATCTCAATTTTTTCAATCGCATCTTCCAAACGCTTATTCGCTACAAATACATCATGAATTATTTCTTCCTCACGTTCTTCTACTTCTAATTTTGCAATTGAAATATTTTGATTTGCAATTTGCATTTTTTGCTTATTCTTAA
Organism: Faecalibacter rhinopitheci; assembly: GCF_015234135.1. Taxonomy (GTDB): domain Bacteria; phylum Bacteroidota; class Bacteroidia; order Flavobacteriales; family Weeksellaceae; genus Empedobacter; species Empedobacter rhinopitheci. Next base: position 347,660 of record NZ_JADGIK010000001.1, read on the forward strand.
AAAAATTGCTAATTGGTATAGATACATTCACACCAACCATCCCAAATCTATACATAAACTCTTCTGGTGGAAAAAACATAAAATTGGGATAAGTATAACCATATTTTCCACCTGCAGTTATCTTAGGCAAAATATTAGCTCGTGTAATTTTTTTATCAATTTCTTTGAGGCGAACATCTTTTTCAGAAATCTTTAGTTTCTCGCTATTTCCTAGTGCTTCTAAAATCATATCATCTACCAAACCTATATGATCTGTTGATGTAATAAGGTCACTTGTATCAATGTGCACTTCATGCTCAGGATGTATAGCTAATATAGTTTTTACATGATGTTCTAATATGTCAATTTCTTTACTTAATTCTGAGTGAGAAATTTTATGATTAGATAATTGTAATTCTGTTCTCAACACTTCGTTATAAGTAACCGCACCATTTTTCTTGAGAGCTTTTGTTTGCTTGATTACTAACGTATCTTCATGCATTTTATCTTCAATCAACAATTGCTGTTCTTTTAAATGTAATACTTTAAGATAAGCCGTAATTATTTCCATTCTAAGCTCACGCTCATCTTTACGTACTTGTAACTTTTTTATATCAACCTCGATAGCGGCCTTTTTTTCATCATTTTTTAATTTCCCTCCTAAATAAATTGGAATTTCCGCAGATAACGTAAAATCATATTGTTCTCCAGGAACATCGTATTGTGTAGAACGATTTAGTATACCGTGTTCAAATTGTCTCAATGTAGACAGTTTATAAAAACTTGTATGAAAATTGACATCAGGTAATTTATCATTTAATAAATCTCTCTCATGTAATTCTGCAATCTCAGTTTGTAATGAACGTATTTTTAATTTTTTATTATTTTGTAATCCGATTTCAATTGCTTCGCTCAATTTCAATTGGTTATAGTCTAAATTGGCCTGAGAAAACACATGACTACCACCTAAAATAAAAAGCGTAAGCAACTGATATTTAATATATTTAAATATCATATAGGTAATTTATCTAAAAAGTATGATGATGAATAATGGTGCAAAGGTACACTCAAAATGAAGTAACATTTTTGATCTAAAATGAAAATAATTTGTCCATTATCGCCAAATTCATCATATCATTAATTTGTTAGAGATACAGGACCTTTTTAAGGTTTTTCTTATCTTCTATGCATATAACCAAAGAATGATAAAACAAGCTAACACGTTTCAAAAACGAAAAATAATAGATAATCAAATAGTTAAACACAATAAAATTAGATCATAAAATTTAGCGCATTTCAGCCAAAAAGGTATAACTTGCAAAGTATAAATTCAGGTAATGGATATTAAATATTTTGAAGATTTAGATCAAGAAAATATTGATTTTTTTATTCATCATGTAGAGCTACATGATATAGAAACTGGTATGCATAGCCACTCAAAAGCACAACTACTCTATGCCGAAGGTGGAATTGTTCATGTTTTTGTAAATGAAAAACACTGGTATTTACCAGCTAGATGTTTTATGTGGATTCCGGCCAATACTACTCACTCTATTCTCACATACAGTAAAACAGGAGAATTATATAATTTATATTTCCATGCTGATGAGTCAGAAAATGAATTCTACTCTAAAACTAATATATACTATGCAGATGATTTAATTAGAGAGATGTTTTTGCATACCAAAAAATGGGATGGAGAAATAGACAAAGGAAATCCTGCAAAATATGATTTTATAAAAGCTATAAAATCTATTCTTCCCGAAATGGAATCTAATAACCTGCCTATATCTATACAACATCCCTTTCCTAAAGACCCTAAATTAATTGAAATAGCTAAATTTCTTATGCAGAATATTGAGAAAAGCTATACAATAGAAGAGGTTTCTAAACATTTTGGAATAAGTTCTCGTACGCTTTCAAGAAAATTTAAAGAAAATATGGGAATGAATTACATCCGTTTTTTAAGATCATTACGTATTACAAAATCTTTAGAGTTAATCATTGAAAATAAATACAATATGTATGAAATAGCTATGTTAGTAGGATATAACTCTTTATCATCTTTTAGTACAATATTTTTAAAAGTTTGTGGTATTCGTCCTACAGATTATGCTAAAATGTTACATCATAAGCAATAATTTTTTTTAAATTTATGAATTAATACGATTCATGAATTTCTATAAAAAACACCAACATTTTTATATTCCGATACTTTTTGGGGTAGTACTAATTAGTATTGGTACACGATTTATTGAGTCCTACGGGATTGCTTTGTTTTTACTTACGCCCTTATTAATAGGTTTTTTAACTACACTTCTTATCAGTAAAAATAAGCCAAATGAACTTAAACTTTCTACTGCAACACTTTGTGGTTTTATAAACACAATTGCTGTTTCATTAACCATCTTACTTGTAGGGGTTGAAGGTCTCATTTGTATTATTATGGCCTCTCCTATTTTATTCCTATTTGTATTTATTGGATGTGTAATTTCTCTGGCTTATGTGCGTAGAATAAATCATCATCCTTTACCCATTATACTTATTGGATCCACATTATTTATAGGTTTATCGTTTGCTGAAAAGCAACAGAAACCCTCACTTTCTGAAGTCAAAACTTCTCTTATTATTCATGCTCCAATTGAAAAAGTATGGGAAAATGTAGTTACTTTTCCTCAATTGGAAGAACCAACAGAATTACTTTTTAAAGCTGGAATTGCATATCCAATCAATGCAACAATAGAAGGTGAAGGTATCGGTGCAATTAGATATTGCAACTTTACAACAGGAAGTTTTGTTGAACCAATCACCACTTGGAACGCTCCTATGCATTTGGCTTTTGATGTTTTACAACAACCTGCTCCAATGAAAGAAATTTCGTATTGGAATTTTGATGCTGCTCATTTACATGATTATTTTGTTTCAAAGAATGGTGAGTTTAGATTAAAAAAAATCGACGAAAATACTACTGAATTAACTGGTACTACTTGGTATACTCACAGAATATATCCAGAATTTTATTGGCGTTTATGGAGTAATGAAATCATTCATCAAATTCATTATCGGGTACTAAATCACATCAAAAATGAAGCTGAAAAGTAATATGAGTACACATCAATTTTCTATCTATACACCAAAAGAAAAATCACTATTAACCGATATTAACTTAAAGCCTCTGGCTTTTTTAGGTTTAGTTTTCTGTTTTTTTATATTGAATGAATTTATCGATTTGCCTGAAGAAGAAAATTACAGATATATTCTATTGAATGGTTTATGGATCACTATAGCTCTAGTTGGTATATATTATTATAGTTTATTGAGAATAGATGGAGATTTAACCCCAGATGAATTATTAAAAAAACTTGTCTTTGAAAAAGAAAGAATAGTTATGGATTATCAAGTTATTGACTTAAACGACATTCAAAAAATTACAATTAATGCTTTCGATTTTAAAAGAAATCAACGACCAATCGTAATGCAAAAAAATAGAACAAGCTATTCATTAGGTATAAGTAACTTTTTAGAATTAAATTTAAAATCAGGAAAGAAAATTAATATTCAATTTAAACAATTAACAGAAAATGAATTATTGAAAGCTAAAAATGAATTGATTTACTATTACCAAAAAGATAAAATCTCATTACTCAACGTAACCGAAGCTTTACATATCACAAAATACGAGGATATTCAACAGTTTATAGATGACTATCCACAGTTATAATGATTTAAAAATCATCTGTTTAGAATATATTTATTTTCCGTAAATTGAAAATAAAAACCTATGAATACAATAGCCTTTGCAGGAAGTAATAGCAAAACTTCTATTAATAAACAATTAGTTACTTATGCCGTACATCTATATGGTGAAGCATATATTTTAGATTTTAATGATTATAGTATTCCAACCTATGACATAGATATAGAAAAAGAAGATGGCTTTTCCGATGAGGTAATACGTTTTTATCAAACTATAAAAGATGCGCAAATTGTGCTTATTTCATTTTCAGAACACAATGCATGTTTTACTGCAGTTTTTAAAAGTTATATGGATTGGTGTTCTCGTATCGAATATCAGTTTTTTAAAGACAAAAAGATTTTTGCAATGAGCACTTCTCCAGGCGGATATGGCGGAAGAAATTCACTAGAAGCTGGTATAAAATTAATAACAAAATTTGGTGGTGAAGTGTTAGAAGAATTTGCATTACCTAAGTTTAATGAAAATTTTATTGATGGTAAAATAACTAATATCGAATTAGACCATGAATTAAAATCAAAAATACAATCTTTTAAGAATAAAGTTTAATTATTTATTCAATTCAATAAAAATCCTATCATAAATCAATACATATTAAGTGATTTGTATTTTATATTTGTGCCGTTAAACAGAATTAAATATAAAATATATGAAAATCTTAGCTTTCGCTGGTTCAAATAGTACAACATCAATCAATAAAGAATTATTAAATTATGCTACAGCGCAGTTAGCATCACATGATATAAATGTCGTTGATCTTAATGATTATGAGATGCCTATTTATTCAATAGAACGTCAAGCTTCTGGGTTTCCACAACAAGCTATTGATTTCCACAAAGAGATTAAAGATGCAGATGGATTAATTATTTCGTTAGCGGAACATAACGGTAATTTTTCTGTTGCTTTAAAAAATATTTTAGACTGGGTTTCTCGAATTGAAATGCCATATTTAAAAGATAAAAAAATCTTATTATTAGCAACTTCTCCAGGTGGATACGGTGGAGGAAATGTATTGGAAGTTGGATTAAAAACTTTTGTACATTTTGCAAGCGGTGAGGTGGTTGCTTCATCTACTTTCCCATCTTTTTACGATAATTTTAAAGAAGGAAATATCGTAAATGAAGATTTAAAAGTTTCTATAGATGAAAAAATTAAAACTTTTGAAAATTCATTAGTCGCGGTAGAAGCATAATTAATGACATACTAATCTAAAAGCCATCAATTAAGAAATTGATGGCTTTTTATGTTATAAATGGTTTAACAGTTCTCCCAAACTAATTTATATCATTTTTAAAATTCAGTGCAAATGTTATCTTTATGTAAGATTATGAAACAAAATTTATTTGTTTTCAACCTCTGATAAAATTTATGTGAGCTTAGCATCTTGATTATCAATAAATATAATTATAACATATGTATGGTTATAAAAATTATCTATTGTTTTATCTAAAATAGAAATTGAAAAAGGTTTGTAACACCGCTATAAGAGCATAAGTTTGTATCAGAAAAGTAACAAAACACAATTTTACTTTTAGTAAAAAATATATCATAAATATAAAAAACATTAAATTATGTCATTAGTAGGAAAAAAAGCGCCTTTATTTACAGCGCCTGCAGTAATCGATGGAGACGAAATCGTTGAAAACTTTTCATTACCAATTGGTGAGAAAAATATCGTATTATTCTTTTACCCAAAAGATTTTACTTTTGTTTGTCCAACAGAATTACACGCTTTCCAAGCTAAATTAGCTGAATTTGAGAAAAGAGACGCTGTAGTTATTGCTGCATCTGTTGATTCAGAAGAAACTCACTTAGCATGGTTAAACACTGCTAAAGATAATGGAGGTATAGAAGGTGTTACTTACCCAATCGTTGCAGATTTCGCTAAAACTATTGCTATGGACTACGGTGTATTAGCTGGTGAGTACGTTTACAATGAAGAAAACGATTCATTAAAATTCGAGGGAGCTCCAGTAGCATACCGTGGTACTTTCATCATCGACAAAAACGGTGTTGTTCGTCACGAAACAATCAATGATTTACCATTAGGACGTAATATCGATGAGTATGTACGTTTATTAGACGCAATCTTACACGTTGAAAAATACGGAGAAGTTTGTCCAGCAAACTGGGAAGAAGGAAAAGATGCAATGAACGCTACAAAAGATGGTGTTGCTTCTTATTTAGCTTCTCACTAATCAATAATTTGGGTTATCTAACGAGATCCAAAATTCACGAAGGGGCTGTCTAAACTGATTGACAGGAGATTTTTATCGAATTCATTTTCAAGCAAAAATCACTAAGTTTATACCTTAGACAGCCTTTTTTATACCCAATTTTTAACGTTTAAAAATTAAAAAAAATGTTTGCAGAATTAGAACAAGATAACTTAGCTCAAGTAGTAGCTGATAACAATATAGTAATTGTACAATATGGTGCAGGATGGTGTGGTAACTGTCGTTTAGTAAAACCAAAATTCAAAAAATTAGCTGCTGAGTACGAAGGACAAGCAGAATTTTTATATGTTGATGCTGAAAAATTACCAGCTTCAAGACAATTAGCTGAAGTTCCAAATTTACCAACTTTCGCAGTTTTTAAAGGAGGAGTTAATGTAGGACAAGTAACTGCATCTAAAATTGATGCTGTAAAAGAATTGATCAATGAAGCTGCCGGTATTTAAAAATTTAGCAAAAACAGTTTCTGTAGAAGCTATGGAAACTGCGTTAGAGGTTTTAGAAGCTTACGCTGATTCTCCAGCGGTAAAAGAACCAGAACAAGAAGTAATCGGAGAAATGATTTCTAATATTTGTGGAGCTATTGAAATGAAGCAAATGATGGAAGAAGAAGGAATGGACGAACGTACTGCTGCAAATACATTTATGCAACGTGTAATGGGATCTATTGACAAATAATCGTTTCAATTAGATATTTGAAAAGCCAACTTAATTGTTGGCTTTTTGCATTATATATTAAAAATTACAAGACTATTTAGTTACGAATAATTTCAGAATCATTTTGGAAATATTACATAGTCTGTAAATTATACCACTTCACATTATAATAATTATAGTATAAAAACATTTATTTTTTTTAAAAATACTTTAATTATTAACAATAAACTATAATAATTATAACTCAATCATTTATTTACTCCTTTCAGTATATAAATAGATTATTCCGCATGATTCTAATTTAATTTATTTTCAAACACTTAAACAAAATAATTATTCATTTTATTAATTACGGCCATTTTTTAAGTTGGATAAAATTTAATTAATCTATTATTCCAAATAGAAATATACAACATCCGTATATTTGATTATCAATATTTTATACCTAAAACTTTAGAAATTATCCAGATTTTTTTCAATAATTTTGTTCTATAACTATTTCAAAATTTATTCTAAATGAATATTCCTGTCCAACAGATTTTAGGAAAATCCTTTATAATCTCACTATTTTTTAGTCAGATAGGTTTCTCGCAAGAAAATGATTCAATTACAATTTCGCGTGAAATGTTAAGACAAATGATTCAGGAAGAAGTACAAAAAGAAATTAAACTTATTCAATTACAACAACTAAATTCTACTTCTGAATTAACAGTTTCACCAAAACCAATCGAAAAAGAAGAACCTAAAGATGATCGAAAATTAATTGGAGATCGTATTAAATTCAGCGGAACAGGTTTATTGCGTGTAGGAGAATGGGATTTTAAACAAAATGAAATTAATCCTTCTACTGGTGAAGTAACAAGTCTGCATAAGCGTTTTTGGACAAGAATGAACTTTTATCTTAATATTGATACTAAATTGACTGATAATTTAGATTTTCATGCACGCTTAAGAACAGGACAAAAACAATATTCGTTTGTAACGTTTGGAGAAAATGTAGATGAGCGTTTCAATATAATCATGGACCAGTTTTGGCTTAATTATAAATTAGGAAATTACGAATTTCGAGCTGGTCGACAAGATGCAGGAAGAATTTGGAGTAACCAAAAAGGGGTACAATTTGATATTCCTATGCACGATGGTTTAACCATTACTGCAGATTATAAATTGGGAAAAGTAAATGTATCTCCACGAATTGCTTATTTCATAGAAAACTATAAAAATAACGCAGCATATAAAGAACAAGGAAAAGTATATGGTGCTTCTGTCCGTGCGAGTCAAAGTGTAGAAAACCTTTCTTGGAAAGCTGAAACAGGATTAATTAAAGCTGAAAAATTACCTACGCGATATATTAACGACATTGCACAAAGCAGTGCAGGTATTAAATACCACGATGGAGATTTAGCGCCGGATTATTCTATTTGGACAAATCAAATAATGCTTAGTTTACCAAATGTCAGAAACCTGACATTTATAGTAGATTATTACCATAATTTCAAAAATTATACAAAAAATCCAATTTCTCATTTGATTCATGATACAAATGGAATGAATAATTTCACAAATAATGACGCTTTTTTATCATCAAACTCACCAGATTTCAGAAAACAAAATGATGGGTTTGTTGCAAGTATATCTACTGGAAATTTAAATATTCCTAAAAATATTTGGGCATCTGTTTCCTACTTATACATGGAAAAATATGCGGCGATGGATTATTTTGCACAATATGATTATACACGTTGGGCATCCACTAATATTCAGGGTCCTGAATTTAGCGCTGGTTATCGTTTTAATAAATATTTACAAATGCGTGCAAGGTTCTTTATTTCTAATGAGATAAAAGGTTATTATATGACCAATCCTGAATATAAAAAATCTGAAGATCGATTCCGATTAGATTTTAATTTAAGTTTTTAAATATAAAAAGCCAACGTTTCGGTTGGCTTTTTGTATTTAATCTATTTTTGTTTCGACTTTGTTATTTTCCATCTCTTCATATTTTCGGTTTTCTTCTTCTATGATTTGACTGAATTCTTTTTCAGAAACTATTTTACCTTTTGTTGGTCGTTCAATTTTTGCTTTCGAATCAATTTTGATTTCTTTTGCGTGATAAATACGCTTATTTTCTCCTTTATCACTCGAATTTACAATTTCAAGTTTTAAGATTAATCCTGGTAATCCACCATATTCGATTGGTCCATTTTTAATGGCTAATTTTGGTGCATACCAAGCTGTAAAAATTGTGTTATTATCTTTATAAAAAGCTTTTTTAACATCATAACCTAAAAATTTATCTTTCTCCTTTTGAATGACCCAAGGTTGTACTTTTAGAAAATCCTTTATGATTAATTTTAAACCATTATAATTCATAAAGGTTAGGGATTCATTTTCTTTTAAATTCTTATAAAAATCATCTCCTGCCCCTCCAAACGAAATTGCAGCTCCACTCTTGCCTTGCGAATTATCGATGCGTTCTATTTTTTTGTAGATCGATTCATCAGCAGTTGTTACCAATTCAAAGTAAGAACGTTTCTCATTACTATTTTTATAAATTTCGAGCATTTTTGGATTGGTTTCTTTTGATAAATCAAAAACATTGTAAAATTCATATTCAACCACCACTTTTTCTTGGGCAGTAGAAAATAATGATGTTGCAAGTAATACAACAGATAGGAGTTTTTTCATAATTGTAATTCAGAAACTAAAAATAAATAAGTCCAAGAATTAATCAATCTTTCTAATCACCCGATTATTCAATCGCTCTTGTTGTTTTTGCAACATTTCTTCCATAAATGCTTCATAACCTTCTTTCGAAATCACTTCTCCTTTAGTCGGCTTATTAATCCTCGCTTTATCGTTTATTTTGACTTCTACAGCCTTCGTTATTTTTTGATGTCCTTGCGCATCTGTTTCTGTCAATTGAAGAATAACACCTGGTAATCCATTAAAGCTGAACGGTCCACTTTTAAAGTTCAATTTTGGCGCAAACCAAGCTTCATAAGTTAATTTACCACGAGTCGCAGAGGCTAACTTTACATCATAACCTAAAAGTTTAGTCTTTTCTTTTTGTATCACCCAGTTGTAAGTTGGCAAAGAATCTGTTACAATAAAACTCTTGCTTATCATATCTTTTAATTCAACAATTTCATTTGTAGAATAATTTAAATAATACGAATTTCTTGGTGGTAACATTGAACCTCCCCCTCCTGTTTTATTTTGTTGATTATTTAATTTTTCTATTGGTGCAAAAGTTGCTTCTGTTTTAGAGGTAATTAAATTGTAATCGCCTTTATTTTCATTAGTCGCTTTATAAAAATCCAACATCGAAGCCTTATCTGCTTTACTTAAATCAAATGCATATTCAAACTCATATTTAATTTCTAGTTTTTCTTGTGCAAAGAGTATTGAAAATTCAAAAAATAGTGTTAAAAATAATAGTTTTTTTATCATAAATTTTTTTAAAAAGAATTCTAACTAATATATAATATTTCGTATTTAATAAAATATTAATTGTTATTGATTTAGAATAAATTTAACAAAAAAGACCAATCTGCATAGATGGTCTTTTTTGATTTATTTTACATCAACTCCTGTACTAAAAGATTCCATCATTTTTTTACGAGATTCGTCTTGTAATTTTTTAAACTCATCTTGAGAAATTTCAGGCGCAGTAAAAGGTTTTATTTTTGTGAATTTTTTAGGATTTAGATTCATTTTTTCAGCTGTAAAATTAATAATTAAACCCATTTTCCCTCCAGTTTCGGATGCCGATTTTAAGACTAAACCTGGAAGACCATTGATACGACTAGGTCCTGCATTCACTGGAATATCTGGCGCAAACCAAGCCGCAACTTTTCTTCCATCAATTTCACTAACCGCTTTAATGACTTTATAACCCAAAATCTTATCTTCGATATCCGTTATTTTCCAATTATAGTTATTATATGGCGAAACAACCGTAAATCTCTTTCCATCTAAAACAACTTCTTGTCTAAACTTTTGTTCAGAAATAGTAGACGTCGTATTTTTAAATTCTCCTCCTACACTAATAGAAAAACTTACATTTCCTGCACCTTGGTTATTGTTTACCGATTCAATTTTATCATAATTTAAAAAACCATCGTTAACTTCTAATTGATAAAGTATATCAGGAGATTTCATCGACCCAAATTGAATACCACCTTTTTGGGCTAATTCAGCGTTGGATTGTTTTAGCTTTTCCTCATCATATTCATTGACTTGACGATATTCTACAATAATTTTATCTTGTGCATAAAGTAAGGCTGTAGCTGAAAATAGAGCTGTGAATAATAATTTCTTCATATTGAGTTTTAATTTTTTATGAAGATATTATTTATTTTTAATTCTACAAATATAGAATCAAATTATTTCATAATATTTTAACGCATTCCAAATTCCATCGGCATCTGCAGAAGTTGTGACGTAATCTGCGATTGCTTTTACCTCATCATTTGCATTCCCCATTGCGACACCTATAGCACAACCTTTAAGCATAGTTGTATCATTTCCTCCATCGCCAAAGCACATAGTTTTGGAAAGATATAAATGGTATTGTTTTGCCATTCGTTCGATGCCTTTCATCTTATGAATCCCTTTTGGATTAACGTCGGCGAAGTAAGGCATCCAACGTGAGGATTCACTATTCCTTAAAACTTGTTTTACAATGTACTGTTCGGTTTCTTCATCAACGAATAAATTCATTTGCATGACTTGATCCAAAGCGACTATATTCAAATCAATTAATTCTGGCACATTCATTCCAAAATATTGATACGCTTTTTGAACATAATCATTGACGCGATTTATGGCAAATCCTTTTTCAGTCATTAAAGAAAATGCGATTGGATTTTGGTGAACATAAGTTAATAAAGCTTTAATATCCTCTTCAGCTATATATTTTGTAAAAAACGGTTGCATGTCCGCATCCGAACATCGCCCTCCATTATTGTTGATATAGCCATCAAAGCCAAATGCTTTCAATTCATTGGGCATATCTACTAAATTGCGTCCCGTTGCAATATAAATTTTATAGTTATTTAGCTTTAATAAATGTAATGCTTCTCTTGTAGAGTCACTGATGGTGTGATTTTCGAACCCTTGTAATGTTCCGTCAAAATCAAAAAATATACTTTCTATTGGCATAAAAAAAATCGTGAGGTATAAATATACTCCACGATTTAATGTGTTAAAAACTTTTATTGTTAAGAATTGAGTTATCTTATATTAATGCTTTCTTTACGATTTCTAATGCTTCGTTTACTTCTTTGAAAGAAACGTTAAGATGAGGACGAAAACGAACAGAGTTTTCTCCACATGGCAATAAAATCAATTTATCATTAAAACATTTTGTTATAAAATCAACTCTACTTTGGTCATTATCAAAATCAAATGCTATGAATAAACCTTTTCCACGCACATTTGTAATTTTGTTGGTGTGTTTTTCAATATCCTTTAGTCTATCCATTATATAAGTGCCTTTTTCAGCAGCATTTTCAACTAAGTTTTCTTTTTCGATAACTTCTAAAATTAACTTAAAACGCAACATATCTATATAATTTCCTCCAAATGTTGAATTGATACGGCTAGATTCCTTGAAAACATTATTTGGAATCATATCCATTTTTTCTTTATTGGCTAAAATTCCACAAACTTGTGTTTTCTTACCAAAGGAAATGATATCAGGAATTACATCATAATGTTGAAAAGCCCACATTTTTCCAGTCATTCCCATACCCGTTTGTACCTCATCAAAAATTAGAAGGATTTCCTCTCTATCACAAATCTCTCTTAATTTTCGTAAAAATTCTGGTCTGAAATAATTATCTCCGCCTTCTCCTTGAATAGTTTCAATGATTATACAAGCTACTTCATTTTTACGTGTTTGTAAAGCTTGTTCTATTTGCTGAATTGCTGTTTGTTCGTTTTGTTTTGTTTGCGCGATGTTTATGTCTGTTTCTGGGAAGATGATTTTTGGATTGTCAATGCGAGGCCAATCAAATTTTGGAAAATACTGATATTTGCGTGGATCTTTTGTATTCGTTAGTGATAATGTATATCCTGATCGTCCGTGAAAAGCTTGTTTAAAGTGAATGACATTACTTGCTTCTAAATCTATTCCTTTAGATAAATTTAGACGTGTTTTCCAATCAAACGCGGCTTTTAATGCATTTTCTACAGCTAAAGCTCCTCCAGAAATAAAGAAACAATATTGTAATTCTTTTGGCATTGCAACACGCGCAAATGTATCTAATAAATCTGCATAGTCTTTGGTATATACATCAGACATTGCTGGTTTATTGATGGCATTCTTACCTAAAAAATCTGTATGCGCTACTAAATGTGGATGATTATATCCAATTGCTGTAGAAGCAAACATTGAAAACATATCTAAGTAACGGTCACCTTTATCATCTATTATATAAGATCCTTGAGATTTCTCTAAATCCATTACAATTGGATAACCATCAGCTAATATATGTTGACCTAGTCTGTCGTGTACTGTTTTATTTAAAATTGTTGTATTCATAGTAGTGTTTAATTGGGTTGAGTTAGAAATTAAATTGTATTCCTTGAGCTAGAGGTAATTCTGTCGAATAGTTAATCGTATTTGTTTGTCTACGCATATAAATTTTCCAAGCGTCAGAACCTGATTCACGACCTCCTCCAGTTTCTTTTTCTCCACCAAATGCCCCACCAATTTCAGCACCAGATGTACCAATATTTACATTTGCAATACCACAATCTGAACCTTGATGAGAAAGGAATAATTCCGCTTCACGTAAATTGTTTGTCATTATTGCAGAAGAAAGACCTTGTTTTACACCATTTTGAATTTCAATTGCATCTAAGACATCTCCTGAATATTTAATTAAATATAAAATTGGCGCAAAAGTTTCTGTTTGGACTATTTCCATTTCATTTGAAACTTCAGCGATAACAGGTTTTACATAACAACCACTTGCATAATCATTCGTTTGTAAAACTCCACCATCAACTAAAAATTCTCCTCCTTGGTCTTTAATCATTTCCAAAGCCATTAAATATCCTCGTACTGCATCGTGGTCGATTAATGGTCCGATATGATTTGATGCATCCAATGGATTTCCTATTTTTAACTGTCCATATGCATTTTTAAGAATAACTTTTACTTGTTCATATATTGAATCATGTACAATTAATCGTCTTGTAGTTGTACAACGTTGTCCAGCTGTACCAACAGCTCCAAACACAGCTGCAGTTAAGGTAATCTTTAAATCAGCGTCTGGCGTTACAATTATAGCATTGTTTCCTCCTAATTCTAATAAAGTTTTACCTAGTCTTCGTGCCACAACTTCATTTACTTCTTTTCCCATTCGAGTTGAACCTGTAGCAGAAACCAAAGGAATTCTTTCGTCTTGTGCCATCCACTCTCCTACCTCTTTTCCACCACTAACAACAGCAGAAATTCCCTCAGGTAAGTTATTCTCTTTTAATACTTCAGCTAATATATTTTGGCAAGCTATTGCACAAACGGGAGTTTTTTCACTAGGTTTCCAAACTATAGCATCTCCGCATACTAAGGCTAAACATGTATTCCAAGACCATACAGCTACGGGAAAGTTAAATGCCGTTATCACTCCTACAATTCCTAAAGGATGGTATTGCTCATACATACGATGTGATGGGCGCTCTGAATGAATTGTTAAACCATATAATTGGCGTGACAATCCAACTGCGAAATCACATATATCAATCATTTCTTGTACTTCGCCATAGCCTTCCTGCAAAGATTTTCCCATTTCATAAGAAACTAATTTTCCTAAATCTTTCTTCTTTGCTCTTAGTTTATCTCCTAATTGACGAACAATTTCTCCTCTTTTTGGCGCAGGAATTAGTCTCCATTCCTTAAAAGCTATTTCAGCTTTTGTAAGTACTTCTTCATATTCTTCTTTTGTTGTGGCTCTTACTTTTGCTATTTCCATTCCATCAACAGGCGAAAAAGAAGCAAACAATTCACCTTTTCCAAACCATATTTGTCCTGTAGATGTACCGAAATTTTCATTCTGAATACCAAGTATTCTTTTTTCGTTTTCTAACATTATTTTAATTATTTTGTGGTTTTAATTTTTTACAATTTATACAAAAGTTCGATAATTTAAAATTTTTAGTAAATAATATTCATAATTATTTTTATTATTATGAATATTATTTAGTTTTATATAAAATAAACCGCATAATATGAACAATACAACTGATTACTTTAAAATAGATGATCTATTAACGGAAGAACACTTGATCATTCGCCAATCTGTAAAAGATTTTGTTGATAAAGAAATAATGCCCGTTATCGATGAATGTGCACATGAACACAGAGATATTCCAAACTTAATGCAGAAATTGGGCGCAATTGGAGCACTAGGACCATATATTCCAACTGAATATGGTGGAGCTGGATTGGACCAAATTTCGTACGGAATTATTATGCAAGAACTAGAGCGTGGAGATTCCGCTGTACGTTCTGCTGCATCTGTTCAATCTTCACTTGTAATGTATCCAATTTACAGTTATGGATCTGAAGAACAAAAGCAAAAATTCTTACCCAAATTAGCTTCTGGAGAATTTATTGGATCATTTGGTTTAACTGAACCTAACCATGGTTCAAACCCTGGAGGAATGGAGACTCG
Source organism: Faecalibacter rhinopitheci (assembly GCF_015234135.1). Lineage (GTDB taxonomy): Bacteria > Bacteroidota > Bacteroidia > Flavobacteriales > Weeksellaceae > Empedobacter > Empedobacter rhinopitheci. Next base: position 362,971 of record NZ_JADGIK010000001.1, read on the forward strand.
CTTATCGAAAGATGGAGATAATTATCGTCTAAATGGTGCCAAGATGTGGATTACCAATGCACCTGTTTGTAATATTGCAGTTGTATGGGCAAAAGATGATGAAGGTAAAATTAGAGGTATAATAGTTGAGCGTGAAATGGAAGGTTTTTCTACGCCAGAAACACACAATAAATGGTCTTTACGCGCCTCTAAGACTGGAGAATTGGTATTTGATAATATATTGATCAAACAAGAAAATATTTTACCAGGTATCCAAAGTTTACGTGGTCCATTATCTTGCTTAAATTCTGCGCGATACGGAATTTCTTGGGGAGTAATTGGCGCTGCAATTGACTGCTACGAAACGGCATTAAAATATAGTTTAGAGCGTACACAATTTGGTAAACCAATAGCTTCTTATCAGTTACAACAAAAGAAATTAGCTGAATTTATTACAGAAATTACAAAAGCACAATTATTAGTTTGGCGTTTAGGAACTTTAAAAAATGAAGATAAAGCGACTCCTGAACAAATATCTATGGCGAAACGTAATAATGTAAAGATGGCTTTGGATATTGCTAGAGAATCAAGACAAATTATCGGAGCTATGGGGATTATTGGCGATTTTCCTAACATGCGACATGCAGCTAATCTAGAATCTGTCATTACATACGAAGGAACACATGACATTCATTTATTAATTACAGGAGCAGATGTAACAGGTATTAATGCATTTGTATAAACGAATTAATTTGAAAAACTCCTTAAAAATATCTAGGTTTACATAAATTCATTTTGTGTAAACCTTTTTTTATTTTCAATGATTAGATTATTAACTTTCATTATTTTAAATTACTTTTCGATTTGTGCGTATGCTCAAGAAACTTATCAAATTACGTATGAAAAGTATAGCAACAATAAAAAAGTTGCCGAGGCAAACCCAATTCGCGTACTTGCTGATGAAGAAAAAACAGTAATTGGAACTGTCAATTCTTTTCAACTTAATAAAAAATATCCTAATGAAATTACTTATTACAACAAAGAGGATATAAATACACTGTATTCTATTATTCAATTAGATGAAGAAAAATCTTTGAAAACGCTAGATTCCACGTCTTTTAAAAAAATTGAAATTAAGAAACTAAATGAAACAAAACGAATTTTAGGATTAAGATGTAAAAAAGCTCAACTTACTATCAACTCCAATACAATAGATTTATGGTATGTAGATAATCTAAAAATAAAGGCAGCACCTACGCCTGTTGGATTAGATTTAGGATTTATTTTAGAATATTCTCAAAATAATAATTTTACCATCAGAGCATCAAAAATAGAACGCATTAAAAATACTGATCCAATATCCAATTATACTAAAGAGATAGAACAGAACACTATAGATCCCCTTACCTATAAAGATTTAGTTTGGAAAAGCAAATTTATAACAATTCCTTTACTAGAGAATCAACAAATTAACTACGAAAATGAAGTCTTCTCATCAGATAGTATTTATCGCTTTGCACATGGAACAATCGCAGTTCGAAAAATAAAACTTCCTTTTATAAAAAAAGGAGCTCAGATTTTTTTAGATATAAAACAAATCTCAAATGGAGATGCTTACGACCGTACTGGATCTGTTTTTTTGATCCCCATGAATCATAAAATTTCATTTTTTGATGGTTTATCTAAAGGCATTAATACATTACCAATTTATGAAAATGGTAATGGAAAAAAATATCAAGGTTATACACTGACAAAAGATTATGAGCCAACTATTGAATTGATGCGATTTTTTACTCCTTTTGGTATCCAACATTTTGATCATATTCAATTAAAAGATAAAACTTGGCATCAATTCACACCATATCGTCAAGATATCTCAGAATTTCATAGTTTATTATCGGATCAAGAAGTTTATATCGGATTCTATATCGGAAATTACGATAAAGGTGGACATGTAATTGATGCTAACTTAACAATTCATGATTCAGAGCGCCAATTACTTAAAAACAATAAAATTCTAGCATTATTTAATACTACAAATGTAATGGAAATGGCTGCCCAAGAATATTCTACATTATTTAACCAAGATCGTGGCTTATCTGTAGAATTTGAATTAAAGGAAGATTGGAAAAATGCCAAATTGCGTTTTACAACAACTGGTCATGGTGGATGGGGAAATGGAGATGAATTTGTACCAAAAGTAAATACCATATTTGTGGATGATAAAAATGTATTTAGTTTAGCACCTTGGCGCCAAGATTGTGGATCATATAGATTATACAATCCTGCATCCGGAAATTTTGATAATGGATTATCATCTTCAGATTATAGTAGATCTAACTGGTGTCCTGCAACTATTACAAATCCATATATTATACACCTTGGTGATTTGAAAGTTGGAAAACATACAATACAAGTAAAAATACCACAAGGTGAGCGCGAAGGAGAAAGCTTTAGTTTCTGGGCAGTTTCTGGCATTTTACTTGGAGAATGATAAATTTGGGTTAAATAGCTTTGTAACGTTGCTTATAGTAGCAAGTTTTAAATAATAATTCAGTAAGTTTGTAGACTAAAATTGTAGAAAAATTCTATGGAATATAATACACTACGTACGCAATTAATCATACCTGAGTATGGTCGTCATATTCAACAAATGGTAGATCATTGTTTAACAATTCAAGACGAAAAGGAAAGGAACGAATTTGCTGAGATTATCATTGAAGTGATGGGTGAATTAAATCCTCATCTTCGTGATATTCCTGATTTTCAGCACAAGTTATGGGATCAGTTATTTATTATGTCTGATTTTAAAATTGACGTAAAATCACCTTATCCAATTCCTACAAAAACAGACACAATAAATAGTAAACCAAATAAAGTAGAGTATCCAAATTCAATTTACAAATATCGTTATTACGGAAGTAATATCCGAAAAATGATCAATGTAGCAGTAACATGGGAAGAAGGTGAAAAAAGTGAAGGATTATACTTTGCCATCGCAAATCACATGAAAAAATGTTATTTAAAATGGAATAAAGATACGGTAGATGATAGTGTCATTTTTAACCATTTGTATGAGTTATCAGAGGGTAAAATTGATTTAAGAAATGTAGAAGATCATTTAGTTCAACCAGAACGTGTAATTAATTCATCAAATTCTTATCAGAGTAAATCTAATACAAGTTATCAAAATAGATCAACCCTGAATCAAAATCAAAATCGCCAAAATAACAATCAAAATCGTTCAAATAGCACGAATAGTCCTACCAATAGAAATAATAGTAATAACAACAATAATCGTAACCAAAACGTTAGAAATAACAATAAAGGTTAATTACAATTAATCATTTTCAATGGCAACATTTCAGATTAAAGGAGGTAAAAGATTAAAAGGTGAAATCACACCTCAAGGTGCAAAAAATGAAGTTTTACAAATTTTATGTGCTGTTTTATTAACAAGTGAAAAAGTACGTGTAACTAACATACCTGATATTCGCGACGTTAACCGCTTAATAGAAATCTTAGGAGATTTAGGCGTTAAAACAATAAAAAATGGAAAAGGAGATTATTGTTTTCAAGCTGATGAATTACATTTAGAATACTTAAAATCTAATGAATTCAAAAAAGATGGCGCTTCATTAAGAGGATCTATCATGTTAATGGGACCTTTATTAGCACGATTTGGGAAAGCATTCATGCCAAAACCAGGTGGAGATAAAATTGGTCGTCGTCGTTTAGATACACATTTTGAAGGTTTCTTTGCATTAGGGGCTAAATACCGTTTTAATCCAGAAGAAGATTTCTACGGTGTAGAAGTGGATGAAAATGGATTACAAGGTGCTTATATGCTATTAGATGAAGCCTCTGTAACTGGAACAGCAAATGTTATTATGGCTGCTGTTTTGGCAAGTGGAACTACTACAATTTATAATGCAGCTTGTGAACCATATATTCAACAATTATGTAAAATGTTGATTCGCATGGGCGCTCAAATTTCTGGTATCGGTTCTAATTTATTAACTATTGAAGGGGTTAAAGTTTTAGGTGGGACAGACCATGCATGTTTACCTGATATGATTGAAATTGGATCATGGATTGGTTTAGCAGCAATGACAAAATCTGAGCTAACTATAAAAAATGTGTCTTGGGAAAATTTAGGAATAATTCCAGATGTTTTCAGAAAATTAGGAATTAAACTAGAACGTCGTAATGATGATATTTATATTCCTGCACAAGAAAATTATGAAATTGAACGTTTTATAGACGGCTCAATCTTAACGATATCTGATGCACCTTGGCCTGGTTTTACACCTGATTTACTTTCAATTATATTAGTCATTGCTACACAAGCAAAAGGTAGTTTATTGATTCATCAAAAAATGTTCGAATCAAGATTATTTTTCGTAGATAAATTAATTGATATGGGTGCACAAATTATTTTGTGTGATCCACATCGTGCTACTATTATTGGATTAAACCACGAAATTCCTTTAAAAGGTTCTCAACTTACATCACCAGATATCCGTGCGGGTATGTCTTTATTAATTGCAGCATTATCAGCTAAAGGAACTACTGTGATACATAATATAGATCAAATAGATCGTGGATACGAGGATATTGATTCACGTTTACGTGCAATTGGTGCAGATATTGTTCGTACAGCATAAATTATCTTACCATGCAATCTATTATAGAATTTTTAAGCAATTTTGTTCAACGACCAGATAAAGTCATCATGCAAATGATTGATGCCTACGGTTATTGGATATATGCTATTTTATTTATAATAATTTTTGCAGAGACAGGCTTAATCATTATGACATTTCTTATGCCATTTTTACCTGGTGATGCATTAATATTTTCGATAGGTATGATTGCAGCTAATGATAGCCAAAACCACTTACATATCGAATTTATAATTCCATTATTAATGGTAGCAGCAGTTTTGGGAGATAATGTAAATTATTACGTAGGAAGACGATTTGGTCATTGGATATTACAAAAGGAGGATTCCTTCTTTTTAAAGAAAAAACATTTAGAAAAGGCTACACATTTTTTTAATGAAAATGGTAAAAAAGCCATTATTATAGCTCGATTTATGCCAGTAGTTCGTACTATTATTCCATTTATTTGTGGAACCACAAACCTGAAGTATAGCGTATTTCTAACTTATAGTATTCTTGGAGCATTACTTTGGGTGGGAGCAATTTCAGTTTTAGGTTATACACTTGGTGGGTTTGAGATAGTTCAACAACATTTAGAAAAATTTATTTTCGGAATAATCATTGCCGCTAATATGCCATTAATTATTCGATTAATTAAAGCAAGATTTGGGCAGAAATAAAATATAAAGCATGCAACAATTTGGATTAATAGGCAGAAATATATCCTACTCTTTTTCTAAAAGTTATTTTGCTGAAAAATTTATAAATCAAAACATCGTAGACGCTGTCTATGATGTTTTTGATTTACAGCATATACAAGAAGTTGAAAAAGTATTTACACAACCTCATCTAAGAGGATTTAACGTTACAATTCCATACAAACAAGAAATTATACCATTTCTGGATGAACTATCTGCGGAAGCTAAAGAAATTGGTGCAGTAAACACTGTTCTAATTAAAGATGGAAAACGAATAGGACATAATACTGATTGTGTTGGTTTTGAGAATTCTCTGACTCCTCTGTTACAACCTCATCATAAAAAAGCCTTGGTATTAGGCTATGGCGGCGCTGCGAAAGCTATAATTTACAGTTTAAAGAGACTTGGATTCGAATACAAAATTGTATCAAGAGAAAAAAGAGAAAGCCACTTTACATATCAAGATCTTAATCAAGAGATAATAGATTCTTACCATTTAATAATTAATTGTACACCAATTGGTACCTTCCCAAATGTAGATACGGCTCCACTAATTCCGTATCAGTTTCTTACATCCAATCATTTACTTTATGATTTAATTTACAATCCTGAGGTTACTCAGTTTCTAAAGAATGGATTAGAAAAAGACGCAAAAATAAAGAATGGGTATGAAATGTTAGTGTTACAAGCTGAAAAATCATGGGAAATTTGGAATAATCTATAAGATTAGTATTGATTTTATAGTTTTGTTTTATTAGATTTGTTAGGAACTAAACTTTCTATTTATGAGTATTGAAATGGATAACCTGCAATCAGCAGACGGAAAAAATTTATCATCTAGCACTAATAACGATCAAAATAACGAGTCGTATAAATTAAGTGAAAATCAACAACATAAATCTGAAAACGTTATAGAACGTAAGAATTATGAATCTTTTGGTCTTGATGTATTAATTGATGAAGCTAAAAACTTAATCAATAAATTCCCCGTATATCAAATAAAATCTAATATTGAACAAATTAAAGATATTTTTTATCAAAAATTAGAGAACGAAGAAAACGAAAAGAGAGATAAGTTTTTGTCTGAAGATGGTGATCCTTTACACTTTAAATACGAAAATCCCTATAAAACAAAATTCTTAGAAGTATTTAATGATTATAAAAATCAATTAAATATATATCATAAAGAAAACGAGAAAACTGAAAAAGCAAACCTTGAGGAACGTTTAGCGATTATTGAAGAATTAAAATCTCTTTATCAAAATCATAGCGAATCTAATACGGATATGTTTAAATCTTTTAGAGATTTAAAATCAAGATGGCATAATGCAGGCCGTATACCAGCTGCAAATTCTGAAAATGTATTTAAAAATTATTTCTTTCATCTAGATAATTTTTATAAATATCTAGACCTAAATAAGGAACTACAAATATTAGATTATACGCATAATTTGGAAGTAAGATATTCTATTATAAAACGTGCAGAAGAGCTTGTAAACGAAGAAAACGTACAAAAAGCGTTGAACGAATTACAATATCTTCACCGTCTTTGGAAAGAAGAAGCTGTACCAGTTGTAGAAGAAAAAAGGGAAGAAACTTGGCATAAATTTAAAGAACTTACCAATAAAATACATGATCGTAAAGCTCTGTTGAACGAACAACTAAAAAAAGAGCAAGCGGATAACTATTCTAATAAAATTGCAATAATTGATCGTATAAATGAATTGACTACATCTACAGTAGGCAAATCTCATAGCGAATGGCAAAAAGCAATTAAAGAAATTGATTCGTTAAGAAACAAATTCTTATCAGTAGGTAGAGTGCCAAAAGATAAAAATAATAAAACTTGGGATGCTTTTAAAGAAGCTACAAAACAGTTTAACCAAGTAAAAAATGAATTTTATAAAGTTCTAAAAACTGAGCAACAAGTAAACTTAAAAAAGAAACAAGAATTACTTCAAATCGCAAAGGAACATAGCACTAGCACAGATTGGAATAACTCTGTTAAAGTGATTAAAAAAGTTCAGAATGACTGGAAACTAATAGGACATGTACCTCGAAAAAATTCAGATAAAATTTGGAAGGAATTTAAGGACACTTGTAATATGTTTTTTGATCGTTATAAAAATCGTGGTAATGAATTCAACGAACAATTTGAAAATAATTTCAATTTAAAGGTAGAATTATTGAATGAATTTCGTGGCCTAGAATTGCCAACTGATAAAAATGAAGGTTTAGCTTTATTAGCAGATTACAATAATAAATGGAGTGAAATAGGTAAAGTTCCTTCTAACAAAACTGATATTCACCAAGAATTTTCTAAAGCTTATAGTGAAAAATTAAAGTCTTTAAAACTATCTCAAAACGAAATAAAAGATTTTAAACTTCAAGGTTTCATTGATACTATTGTAGCCAATAAAGACAATAGAAGTTTAGACGATGAAATAAGAAAAACTAAGAAGATAATTGAAGAATTAGAAAAAGAAATCAATCAATTAGATAATAATATTCATTTTTTTGCTAATGCTGACCAAAATAATCCTTTGTTAAAAGATGTATATCGACAATTAGAGGAAAAGAAAATTAAATTAGCAGAATCTGAAATTAAGTTAAAAACACTTTTTGGAGTTCAATTTTAAACATTAATCTTATTAATGACACAACATATTATCGATGAGCATTATATGGCTCGTTGTATACAAATAGCTAAAAACGGGTTAGGATCTACATATCCTAATCCGTTTGTTGGTTCTATAATTGTCCATAACGATAAAGTTATAGGCGAAGGATTTACTTCCAAATATGGTGGGCCTCACGCCGAAGTTAATGCTATAAATAGTGTAAAAGATAAAACACTATTACACGAATGCACTATTTATGTAACATTAGAACCATGTTCCCATTTTGGTAAAACACCACCATGTTGTGATTTAATTATTACAAAAAATTTCAAGCGTGTAGTAATTGGTACATTAGATCCTTTTGCTAAAGTTAATGGACAAGGATACCTTAGATTATTAGAAAATGGTATTGATGTAACGCTAGGAATTCTTGAAGAAGAATGTAAGCAACTTAATACCCGTTTTTTTACATTTCATCAAAAGAAAAGACCATACATTATCCTAAAATGGGCACAAACACAAGATGGATACATGGGCCATGATGATGTACAAAAATGGATTACAAATGGATTTTCTAGACAATTGGTTCATAAATGGAGAACTGAAGAACAAGCAATTTTGGTAGGCAAAAAAACTGCCTTAATTGATGATCCGCAACTTAACACTCGCTTTTGGGAAGGAAATAATCCACTAAGAATTTCAATCGATAAATTTTTAGTTATTCCAAGGAATTATAATTTATATGATCAATCCACTCCAACGGTGATATTTAATGCAATTAAAGATAGTTCTCAAGAAAATTTGAACCTAGTAAAGATAAATTTCGAAGAAAATATTATACCTCCTATTTTAGAATATTTATATCAAAAGAACATTCAATCTTTGATAATTGAAGGAGGAAATGACACCATAAATAGTTTTATAAAAATGGGTATTTGGGATGAAGCAAGAATTTTAAGTTCAGATGTTTTTTGGAATGAAGGGATCCGTGCTCCTAAAGTAAATGGAGAAAGAATCTCACAATACAGCGTATTAAATGATCATGTAACTGTGATACGAAATTTATAAAATGATTGATAACTTTAAAACTATTAAAGCTCCAGTAGAAGATGTAATTTTTAAAGAATCTGGCAGTAAGTTTATTAATTATGCATTTCCTGTAGATTCTGAAGATGAGGTAAATTTCTATTTAAATCAATTATATGAAAAATGGCCTGATGCAACACACCATTGCTATGCCTACTCTATTGGCATTGATGGCAAAAACTTCAGAGCCAATGATGATGGAGAACCTGGTGGTTCGGCTGGTCTGCCAATATATAATCAAATATTGTCACATGAAATTACCAATGTACTTATTGTTTCTGTGAGATATTATGGAGGAACGAAATTAGGTATTCCAGGTCTTGTAAAAGCTTATAAATATGCTGCGCAAGTTGTCTTAGAAGATGCCGAGATCGTAGAGAAATTTATTACTCAGCGTGTAAAGATGATTTTTAATTATGATCAGCAAGGAATTGTAGAACGAAATGTAGACCGCATGGATGGTGAAATAAAAGAGAAGAATTTTACAGATAAATGTATGTTTACAATTGCTGTGAGAGCTAGTAAAATGAATGAGTTTATTAAACAATTTGATGAATATTATCAAATGGAAATCAAAATATTAGATTAATGCTAAACAGTTTAACATCGTTACGTTTTTTCTTTGCATTTGCTGTATTTTTATCACATCTAACTTTTGTTAAGACGGATTTAAAATGGTATAATGAATTAAAAAATACAGTATTCTTTGAAGGCTATGTAGGTGTAGGGTTCTTTTTTATTTTAAGTGGATTTGTTTTATCACTTAATTACTTTGAGAAAATCACAACAAATCCTAAATTTTCTTTCAAAAATTTTTATATCGCACGCATGGCGCGTATCTATCCATTGCACCTGATAACGTTCGCCATAATGATTCCGTACGTTATTATACAACAACTTTTTGGTTGGGACAAAGCCATCCTCAACCTTTTCTTATTACAATCTTTTGTACCAGATAAAGCATATTATTTCACCATAAACAATGTTTCTTGGAGTATTTCTACCGAATTCTTTTTTTATCTAATGTTCCCTATTTATGTGATTGTTTTACATAAATTTAAATGGTTAAAATATATATTATTTTTGATTGCGGTTCCTTTATTAATATACTTCGAACCGTTAATTGCTAATAACGGCAACCTAGAAAAAGGTGTATATTATATCAATCCAATTGTTAGAAGTCTAGATTTTATCATAGGAATTATACTTTGTCAATTTTATAAGTCTATAAAAAATAAAGAAATCTCCTTTGTAAGTGGAACAATTTATGAATTTTTAGCTATTGGCATTTTTATAGCCTTCTTTGTTGAGCATGAATTTATTCAACGCGCTTTTAGATATGGAATATATTATTGGATTCCAATTACCTTAATTGTATTGGTATTTGCATTACAAAAAGGTGCTATTTCTCAAATCTTGCAAAATAAAACTTTAGTCTATTTAGGAGAAATTAGTTTTGGTTTTTATATGATTCACATGATTGTAATAAAGTACGGAAACTACATATTTCCTGAAGGAAATGATTTTATCAAGATATTAATCTACTTTATTACAGCAATATTATTAAGTATTTTATGTTTTGAATATTTTGAAAAACCGCTTGCTAAAAAGATTAAAACAAAATTATTGAAGTAAAAAAAAGGGATGTAATTATTACATCCCTTTTTTATCTATATACCAATTTCAACTTGTAAACGGGCATACCAATTATTTTTTTCAGTATTATTATAGTATTTTAAATTTTCATACGTTACTTCCGCTTGTAATTTAAAAGCATGTTCCCAAATATATTTTGTAAGTCCTAAACTCCATTGGTTTGTATTAGGAGTAAATTCAAAAATATCTTTATTTACTCTCTGAGTAGAAAATCTACCAATTAATTCATAATTTTTAGGAAAGGTGTAAGAAGCTTGAAAATCCTGACCATATCCTGCATAAACATATTTATAATCATCCATATCTTCTGGATTATACGAAAATATATTTTGTGCATTTCTGTTCATATACCCATACATTAATGCCCATCCTCTGTATTTAAACATTGCATCTAAGAATAACGAATTAATATCTGTGGCATTAAAGAGTTCATCCCCTAATTGGCCTTGTGTACGATGCGCTTTATTGTTATAAGAGTAAGCTGCCGAAACCATTAATTTAGGTTTTTGTTCCTTCAGAATATCACCTTCGAAATTAGTACCATCATTTCTAAATGCTCCAAATGGCATTAACTCTACCTTCCCTGTGTAGGCTAATCCTGTGTCTTTATAAGAAGTCCAATTCCTTCCTTCACCACTAGAAATTGCTCCACGTACTGTATAAGAGAATTTATTTTTAAATTTTCTATTATGCTGCACTTGTAATCCAAAATCACGATCTATATTAAAATCTGCATTATTTATGGAACGATCTGTTAATTGTAAAGCTCCAGAAGAATTTATACGTTGTCTATTTCCGGGCAATTTAGTTTGCCCAAATCCAAAACTCCAATTATTATTAGGTTTATAAAATATCATTGCATCTCGTATGATATTTGTATTTTTTCCTTCTTCAGCTGCACCTACATCTCCTGATGCAAAAGACAATTGAATTGAATATTCAAATTTAGGACTTCCAATATATCCATCAAAACGTAAGCGCAAACGTCTAATTTGTGCATCTATTACGTCTTCTTCATCTTGATTATCAATATAAGTTAATCTGTTTTGCATTCTAAATCTAATATTCACTTGATAAAGGCTGTCAGCGGATGTAATACCTAAGCCATCACCATAACTATAGTAAGGCATCATCGTATTTTTGTATACTTCCTCTTTGGGCTTGATCGAATCAACTTGCGCATATACTGATCCAGATATCACGATTAAAATTACTGAAAATAGATTTCTCATCATTAAATAATATACGCGAAAATAGGAAATTTTACAATTATTTAAGATTAACTTAACGTTAAATCATTAAATATAAACTATTTAAAAATCACCTATTAACTCCCCAAAATTAGATATTCTGTGATCTTGTTCGACTAAGAATATTTCTAATTCATTTGGGTTATTGTAATCATAAATTTCGAAGTGAGCTTTGGTTTGATCTGCGTTTAGTACCTCATCATGTAAGCCAATAATTACTTTTGTACATGTAAATTTATCCATCGGTTTTAAATACGAAACCAAATGTTTTGGAAAATTATCTTCGTATTTATACATTAATTCTACTAATGGATTTATTAAGATTAATTCACATTTTTTTCCAATCTCTAGAAGCATTTGTTGAATTTGCCAAGCAAAATTCCCCCCAACTGAACTTCCTATTAATGTAATTGGATGCTGCACTGTTTCTAGCATATGAAATGTATTTTCAATAAACACATCAATAGGATCATTATACTTCCATTCTAAACAAACTGCCGTCTGGTATTTTTGTTGAATTAAAGTAAATTTTCTTGAACTTCTTGATCCATATAATCCATGTATATAAAAAACGCTATTTCCTTCTGCTATCATCATTGTCTTTTAAAAAACGAATGCAAAAGTATTAAAATTATGTTATTTTTATTCACTATTAGTTTAACTTTATATTCCCAAAACAATGCATGTATTTATTAAACAATATGATACAAAAAAAATGATTCAAAAATCAATTTGAATCATTTATACATTTTTTATAGTAATTAATTAATGGTATTTGTCTGATCTTCTACTTCAAATCCCCAATCAATTCCTTTCATAGTTGCTGGAACACCTGTAGTCATCCATTTCGGAGCTGGAAGATCCTTTAAATAATGATCAAAAAATTGTTGTTGTCTCTTTTGAATATCGTTTCTATTGGCACGATTCATTAAATTGTGATCGTCTCCATTATAATTTAATAACCAAGCAGGTTTTCCTAAACGACGAAGCGCCATAAACATTTCCACACCTTGATACCACGGCACAGCACCATCTTGGTCATTGTGCATAATTGCTACTGGTGTTTGTACATTTGGCATATAAAATAAAGGAGAATTTTCGATGTATAAATCATGTGCTTCCCAAAGATTTTTTCCAATTCTACTTTGAGTTTTTTCATATTGAAATTGTCTAGACATTCCGGTTGTCCAGCGAATTCCACCATAAGCAGATGTCATATTAACCACCGGTGCACCAGACCAAGCAGCAGCGTACATATTAGTTCTCGTAATTAAATGCGCGACTTGGTACCCTCCCCAACTTTGACCTTGTATACCTATTTTGTCACCTTTTACCCATTTATTTTTTTTAAGTGCTTCTACACCAGAATTAATATAATCTTCGGCTGATTTTCCTGGTTTCCCGTCTTCATATGAAATATCTGGAGTAAATACTAAATACCCATTACTTACAAAGTATGAATGATTTAATCGAGATCTTGTTGGCGCAGGTTCTTGATATCTATTTAGATTATCTGTCATTTTTTCATAAAAATAAACGATCATTGGATATTGTATATTCTCATCAAAATTCTCTGGTTTGTATAATATTCCTTTTGCTTTTTTCCCAGAATATGTTTTCCACTCAACAATTTCAGAAGTTTCCCATATATAATCTTTTTGCTGTGGGTTAATTGATGAAAGTTTGGTCTCATTTACAAAATCCTTTGAAACATAAACGTCCGCAGGATTAATAACAGTTTCTTTTGTATAAATATATACTTCAGAATCTTTTGCTTTTTTCATATTCTGAGCTGCATACATATTTGACATCTTAACCAGCTCAGGATTTTTAGATTTATCTATAATTGTTTTATAAACTCCTGATGCTTTTGTAGTGTTATTAAAAGCAGTTAAATAAATCGGTTGATTTCTTTCTAATACCTTAATATCATCATGCAAACGTTCTACCTTAAAAGTAATATCATTTTTACGACCATAGCCATTTGTAACATTATTTGGTTTTTTATTACCTGTTAAATCGAACTCCCATATATCATAACGATCTCTTATCAAAACAGTATCGTCATTTGAGGTAAAATAAACTAAACCATATTCCCTTGCAGTTGTTGGCATATCGTTTTCTTCATCTTCAAAAGAAACTTTTAGCTTTTTATTCAAAACATTTGTCTCTTTAGTTACTGGATTGTAAGAATACCATAAATGGTCCATTCTATTATAATATACAATGTATTTTCCCGATGGAGATGCTGTAACTCTTCCTTCTAATCCTTTTACAAAGAGTTCTCTTTTTCCAGAATTTAAATCAACGATATAATAATCTTTTTTACTAGATGCTTCCCATTGTGTTGACAATCGATATAAATTATCTGATGAACCGATAGCGTAATTTGCATTACCGTCGTTTACTAATTCTATTTGGTTCATTTCAGCATCTGCTAATTGTAGAAATTTAGAAGGTTGAAGTGGATCAACGACCGCTAAATAAGATCTTTTCTTATCTCTTTCTACATTTTTTAACTGCATAGGCTGAATGTCATTTTCATTCCAATGCCAAATATCAACTTTTGCATGATCCTCTGCTATTAGTGTCGTATCTGCAACAATTGGTTTAGGAGCTATTCCTACAAAAAGTTTTTTACCATCTTTACTAAAATTAGGTGATCTATGTTCTGAAATAACCCAATCAGATTTTAAATTGTCCAATTTTATAGAATCTATTTTACCTGTAACAGGCAATTTAGAATAATAAAATTGATAAACTTTAGATTTTACTTTATCATCCTCTTTAGATCCTACAAAAGAAACTTGATTCCCATTTTCATTAAATGTGAAATGCTTATAATCTCCTTTACCTTCGACCAAAAGTTGTTTTGTAAAATTTGATGTATTTACCAAATAAACTCCATAAACTGACTTATCTGTAGAATCTTTCTTTTCAGGTTTTGTAGAAAAAATTAAATGTTTCCCATTTTCACTAAAGTCATATTCAATTACGTTTTTATAACTTTCCTTTTTTCCTGTCAATAGATTTCTTAATACTAATTCAGACGGTTCAACTTTTTTATTATCTTTTTTTACGTCAGGTTTTTTCGACTTTGTTTTTGTTGAATCAACAATGTCATCTTTATATTTTGTATAAGCTACAAAAGAACCTCCTTTTATTGGATATTTAAACGATTTTAAAAGTGGTAATTTTTCTATTTTTTGAGTAGATAAATTTATTATACCAATTGAATCTTTTGCAATCTCGTTTTCTTTTTTCTTCTTTATTTTAACTTCTTTTAAATCTTTGTAAAAAGGTTTGATTTTAAAAATTGCAAATTTAGAATCAGACGTAAATTTAAGTTCATCACCTCTGTGAATATCAAAATTTTTATTTGTCGAAATCCCAAATACAGCTAATGTATTATCACTTTCTTGCGTTTTTATTTGGTAAGCAGCCCAATTTCCATCATTTGAAAGTAATTGATAACCTATCGATTGCCATTCGTCATAAACAGTATGGTCTAAAGGTTTTTTCTGCGCATTTATTTGTACAGATAATAAAGATACAGCTGCTAATACAACTGCTTTTTTTCTTATAAAATCTTGTGCATAATCCACAAATAAGTTGGAGTTGGTTTTAGAGAATAAATCTTGAATCATGAGTGTTTTTTTATTTAGTGGAACCAAATTAAGTATTTAAAGTTAGAATTGGAGTTGAAATAAACATTAAAATTATTAAAACCCTTAATTTTGAGAAAAATTATATTAAAATGAAAAAATTACTAACTGCTATTTTATTGAGCAGTAATATTTTAAGTTTTGGTCAAGCTATAGAAATAGTTCCACTTGGCGTATATGGTGGCTCTGATGAGAGTAACTTATCGGCCTATTTGGTAGGCGAACATACAAAGAATGAATATATTTCTATGGATGCTGGCACAATATATTCCGGACTTAAAGAGGCTATTAAACTTAAAACATTTGATACATCTATCCATAATGTATTAAATGATTATATCAAAAGTTATTTTATATCTCATGGTCATTTAGATCACTTAAGCGGATTGGTGATTAATTCGCCAGAAGATAGCAAAAAACCTATCTATGGTACACCAGAAATGATTGAAGTTTTAAAAAACAATTATTTTACAAATGCAGCTTGGGCTAACTTCGGAAGTGAAGGTGAAAGTCCCATTATTAATAAATATCAATACAAATCCTTTTCTAACCAGAAAGAATTTAAAATAGACGGAACTAAATTATCAGCAAAAATTTTTGAACTAAGTCATGTAAATCCATGGAAAAGTGCAGCTTTATTAATTTCGACAAAAGATCAATCTTTAATATATTTTGGAGACACTGGTGCTGACCGTATAGAGAAAACTAATAAATTAGAAAATATTTGGAAAGCAATTGCTCCGGAGATTAAATCAGGGAAATTAAAAACAATCATGTTGGAAGTTTCATTCCCTAACTCGCAACCTGAAACAAGCTTATTCGGACATTTAACGCCTAAATTATTTATGGAAGAAATGAATGTTTTGGCGAAATATACTGGTATAAAATATTTAAATAATTTAAACATAATTATTACCCATATTAAACCTAAAGGTGATTATCCGGAAGTGATTAAAAAAGAATTAGCCGAATTGAATACGCTTAATCTCAAATTTATTTATCCTCAGCAAGGAAAACGAATTGTTATAAAATAACTATTTTTAGTAATTTATTAAATTAAGACGGAATAATTTATATTATAATTATTAAAAACCGTCAATTTTTATAAAGTTAACAAATATCAGGTCTTTATATTTCTATAATAGTTAGTTGCTTTTATATATTTGGTTAAACCACATATATGACGCCACAAATTGGAGAAGTCTTCTTGATGGAAGATGAACAATATTTTATAGATGAACATCCATTACATCAGTATTTTTTAAACTTAAATTACCCGCCATATTTCACTCCTCCATCGCCTACTTGCTGGAGAGGATATTATGGGAAATGGAAATTAGAAAATGACAAACTTTATTTAATAAATTTTAGAGGATACGTTGAAGGATTTGATGAGGTTGACATCAATTTTTTATTTCCTTTACAAGAAAAAGTGGAAGCAACTTGGTATTCAGGTATTATAAAAGTTCCACAAGGAAAAGTGGTTCTTTGGCATGAAACTTTGAATTCTTCTATTTACGAAGAATATCTACATCTTACTTTTGAGAATGGGAAATTAATTAATTTTGAATGCAGAGATTCAAATGTATCTCTTGAGTTACATGATAATAATACCATATAAATTGAAAAATTCTTTATCACTAATGGAGTGACGATATATAGCTAGATTATTTAGATATCTAAATATTTATAAAATTATCGTTGTTTTGTTAAAATAAGCCATTATTCTTTTGAATAATGGCTTTAATATATAATTTTTATAAATTATCAAGAGTTGGATAATCTGTATAACCTTTTTCTCCTGGCGTGTAAAAAGTAGAAGAATCAGGTGTATTTAATTCAGCATCCAATTTAAATCGCTCTACCAAATCAGGATTTGCAATGAATGGCACTCCGAAAGAAACCAAATCTGCATCCCCATCTTCTAATACTTTTATCGCTTTTTCTTTATCAAATGATTTATTAATTATCAATGTACCATTATATAAAGGTCTAAAATGTTTTGCAACTTCTTTAATAGCAAAAGGCAAGTCATCAATTGGTGCAAACGGTTCTGTTATATGTAAATAAGCTAAATCATATTCATTTAATTTCTTAACAATATACTCGAATGTTGGGATTGATTCCTCATCCATTGTAGCACCTAAAACTTTATGTAATGTAGGATTTAAACGAATTCCGACTTTAATAAATGGAATTACTTCTTTTAATGCTTCTAAGGTTTCAAATAAGAAACGTGCTCTATTTTCTATAGATCCACCATATTCATCCGTACGTAGATTTGTTGTTTTACTAAAAAATTGGTGAAATAAATAACCATTAGCTGAGTGCAATTCAACACCATCAAATCCAGCAATCAACGCATTTTCTGCAGCTTTTTTAAAATCTTGAATCGTTTGTAGTATATCTTCCTTTGTCATTGCTTTTGGCGTTACAGTATCTTCAAAACCATTTTCTGTATACGCTTGCGTATTCGGATTAATAGCCGAAGGTGCCATAGGCAATTCTCCATTTAATAAACTAGGATGAGAAATTGCTCCAACATGCCAAATCTGAGCAAATATTTTTCCTCCTTTGTCGTGTACAGCTTTTGTAACTAATTTCCATCCTTCCACTTGTTCAGGAGTATAAATAGATGGAACATTTATATAACCAATTCCTTGAGGGCTTACAAAAGTTCCTTCTGTAATGATTAATCCAGCTGATGCGCGTTGTGCATAATATTCAGCAGTTAATTCTGTAGCTACTTTACCTTCATTATCCGAGCGAGATCTGGTCATTGGAGCCATAACCATACGGTTGTTTAATGTGATATCTTTTAAATTATATTGACTAAATAAGATTTTATTTTCCATAAATTTTATTGATTAGATAAGACAAATATATATTACAAATATGATCAAACCGTTGATCTAAATCAATTTATTTAATTAAAACATTTCCTGAATGATTTGTTTTCGATAGATAAATAATTCCTTCAGATTATTTAAAACCAATGGCTTATGAAATATATTACCAATAAAACCAAACGGTAACTCATATATAATTTCATCAATCATCAAAACACCTTTCTCTTGAGATATAAATGTATGTTTATGTTTCCAATATTTAAAGGGACCTTTACGTTGAATATCAATAAAATGCGACTGATTAGAAACTTCAAGAATTTCTGTCTCCCAAAACAAAGGAATACTAAACAAAGGTGAAACGGTGTAAGCAATACGCATTCCTTCATATAATTGTGTATTTGTAAGATTCGATTTTACTTTCATTTTCATATTATCGGGTGTTAAAACCAATAAGTTATTAGCATCCGAGAAAAAAGTCCAAACTTCATCCATCGAAGCATCAATATATTGTTCGTATTTTAAATGATGTTTCATAGGCTAAAAATAGACAAAAAAAAATCGCCTTAGTATACTAAGACGATTTATATTAAATATTGTTATGATTAACACGTTTCAATTACGCTTTTTACAATTTTAATCACATTTGGCATCGCTGTATTTGCAGCATTTAATACCTCTTCATGAGAAACTGGAAATGCGATTTCTGGTCCTCCTAAATCTGTAATAACAGAAACACAGAAAACACGCATACTCATATGTTTAGCAACGATAACTTCAGGAACTGTTGACATCCCAACAGCATCACCTCCAATAAAACGAACTAATCCATACTCAGACGGAGTTTCAAAAGTTGGTCCTTGTAAACCTACATATACACCTGTATGAACTAAAATATCATTTGTTTTTGCAAAATCTAATGCTGCATTTAACATAGGTTTATCGTAAGCCTGTGACATATCTACAAAACGAGGTCCTAACTCGTCCATATTTTTACCACGTAATGGGTGTTCTGGCATCATATTGATGTGATCTTTTAAAATCATTACATCTCCAACTTTAAAGTTTGGATTAACACCTCCAGATGCATTAGATAAAATTACTTTCTCGATTCCTAATCCTTTGAAAACTCGCATTGGGAAAGTTACTTCCTGCATTGAGTATCCTTCGTAATAGTGGAAACGTCCCGCCATCATAAGAACATTTTTTCCTAAAATCTTTCCAAATACTAAGTGCCCTTTGTGCCCTTCTACAGTAACTTGTGGAAAACCTGGAATATCTTGATAATTAATAACAATTGGATTTTCTACCTCATCTTCTAACTTACCTAAACCTGATCCTAATACAATTACGAATTCTGGAGTAGTTGGAATAATATTATTGATGTACTTTACAGCCTCATTAATGCGTTCTAACATAATCTAAAATAGTTTGATTAAATTTTTCTTTATCGTTTAACTCAATGCGAATAGGGAGATAATACATATCATTTATCAGTGATTTTTCTTCGAATAATCTCATATAATCCTTCTCAGTCGTTACAATGATTTTTTCTCCTTCTGTTTCCGCAAATCTTTTGCGAATATAATCAATTTCTACATCTTTAAAATTATGATGATCGGGATACTTCAAATGCAATACATTCTTAAAGTTGGCTTCTGCAAAATTCACTAAACTTGTAGGATTTGCGATACCAGTAACTAAAATTACATTTTTATTTTTCCAGTCATTATGTGGTATATTATCCATTTCACCTATCAGCACATTATCATACACTATTTTAGAAAAAAACAATTGCTGATTTCCAGTTAATTTAATCTTTTCTTGAAATACTTTATATCGATCATCTGGAATAGTTTCAGGACATTTAGTAACAATTATAACATCAGCTCTTTTGGCTCCTCGTCTACTTTCTCGTAAATCTCCTCCTGGAAGTAAATAATCTTCGAAATAAGGGTGATTATAATCTGTTAATAGAATATTAAAACCTGCTTTAATTTTACGGTGTTGAAATGCATCATCTAAAATAATTACTTCCGGATAAAAATGTTTTAATAAACTTTGTACCCCAAAAACACGCCTTTCGCAGACAGAAATTAAAATTTTGTTTTTAAAACGTCTGAAAAATTGCATAGGTTCATCTCCAATATCATATACTTTCGAGTCATAATTTGCAATTCGAAATCCAGATGTTTTTCTACCATAACCTCTACTTAGTGTACAAGTCATTTTTTGATCTTTTAGTAGTTCGATCAAATACATTACATGAGGAGATTTCCCCGTACCGCCTACCGATAAATTTCCTACATTAATAATAGGTAGATCAAAAGATGCAGTACGCCTAACTCCTACATCGTAAAAAAAATTACGTATAGATGTTATTCCCCAGTATATTCCCGAAAAAGGTAGTAAAAGTCTACGCCAATTCATATTGCTTTATATATTTAGCGAAAATAAAACTTTATCAGCTATCAAGAAAATGATTTCTGAAAATAAATTTCAATAAAAAATCCACCAAAAGGTGGATTAAATAGTTAATATAATAAGTCTTTTAATTCTGTAGCGTAAATGGTTTTATCTTCAATTTGCCATCCATATATTGAGGCTATTTTATAAATATCACTCAAATTTTGAATTAATTGTTGATGTGCTTCAGATTTAAGCTTCTCACGGTCAATCTTTTTTTCAACTTGAGCTATACTTTTTTTCTTAATTTCATTCAGATCGTTTTTTTCAAATTTATTGAAAACGCTCTGATCCATATCGAAGAAATCAACATCTGGAAACACTTTTAAATCTACTGGTGGAATTGATTTTATGACTATTTTCTTACCAATAGAATCTAATTCTACCTCCATTTTTGATAAATCGTAGCTCGCTTGTACTTTCGCATTAACCAAAAGCGTTACCTTTTTATCTGCGGAATAAAGACTTTCTAAACCTGGAATTCCTTTTTTAGAAGTATGGGTATAAATTTCTGATAAAGATTGCTCCGCCACAACCATTTTATTCATTTTATTGATTTGATAAGCGATTACTCGCGAATCTTCGCTTTGTTTATCTTTATTACAGGATTTAATTCCCCAAATTGCTGATAAAATTCCGAGTACAAAGGCTATAAAAGTTATTAATAAATTCTTTTTCAATCTTCTGCGTAATTTGGCGTTAGAGGTGTTCCTTTAATAATCATAGCCATATCTTCTTCTAAATATCCTGTCATTGGAGATTCTACAATTCTACTAACTTCTTTCCCTTTTAAATAAAATATGATTGTAGGAACATGAGAGATATCCTTACCAATTTCCTCGCCATAAAAGCTTTTTTTCTGACTATTTACTCCATATAATTTCATTTTATTAGCAATAGGATATTTAACGGATTCTAAAATCTTTAATAAGCGAGGTAATTCGCGCTGAGAATCAGAACACCATGTACCTACGAAGGCCTCAATCTCATATTTTCTAAATTCACTTTTTACATCTTTTAATTTTTCAGTTTCTACTTCATATGATGTATATTCAGGATCATACCAAGATGCATAATATTTTTCTTTTAATACACTTTGATCAAATTCTCCAGTAAGAATTCTTTCACCAGTTTCCAATTTAATGTGGCGATTCAGTACTTTTTGTTGGGTACAACCAATAAGCGTAATGACTAATAAAGTTGAGAATAAAAATCTAAATAAGTTTTTCATGTTTAGTTTATATATACTATTAATAATGAATTCTGCCGTTGATAAAATTATATTCGCCTACAGTAAATGTAGCAATTTGGTTTAACATAGGAAGACTTCCACTTTCATTATTAAAAATTTCTCCTTTTGCATCTAAATCAAGATGTCCAAAAAACTTTCTTAAATCTCCAATCTCTGTTATACTACCCTTTTCCGCTACTTTATTGGTATCTTTATAGTAGATATCTTCATAATATATTCCTATATCCACTAAGGATTCTTTTAAACCATTTTTAATTTTTATATTACGAATAATAACATCAAGAAACTTACTGCCATTTTTTGGTATCAATTCATATTCGGAGAAATCTAATTTTCTTGACATTGATATCGTATATAAACCTGTTATAATAGCAAGAGCATTATACTTTCGGGTAACATTACGTTGGTAGTCGTTAGGGTAATGTCCAGCTTCAAATAATATACATGGATAACCCATTTTGGTAAAGTTATCACCAGTAGCCATTGGATAGAATTCTGATGTATATCTTCCTATTTTCCCTGGAATCACCTTTTGTAACTCTGTATTCATGGCCTGAATAATCCCCATTGTGTGTTGACGCACATCATTCATTTCTTCTTCTATATTATAAGAAGGTGCTAAGAATGACAATGTTGCAGGTTCCGCAGTTTCACCAACATTAAATATTGTGCGCTGATCATGCAAATTAAATAATGTGATATAATTTTCACTTTCTACTTGTTGAAGTAGAATTTTAATTTCAAGAGATTGCTGAGCTAAAAAATCTCGGTTAGGATCTATACCAATCGCATTACGACGTGTATTAACATTAGCCCCATCGGGATTTAGCATTGGGATAAAATCGATAGTAATTTCGTGCAAAATTTGCTCAGCAATAATATGTTTTGAATTCAAAAAATTTAAAACATCAAACATTGATCTAGTTCCGGTCGATTCGTTACCATGCATTTGAGACCAAATTAATATACGTTTCGATCCTTTTCCTACTGAAATTTTATAAATAGAATTTCCAAGAAATGATTTTCCTATTTCTTTTTTTTCAATCGATATTTTAGAGAAATAATCTAATAAACCTTCAAAATTTAACCATTTATTATCAAAACCATCTTGTTTATATGAAGGATAAAGATCCTCTAGTTCTTTAATTTTTAGCATACTTAGATATCTTTTCTAAAAGTTTTACGTCGCTTATGATTTACAGGATTATAAGGTTTCCATAATACTTGTACATTATCGTTACCTACTAATTCAGGATTAGTTTCAAGATACTTAATATTATTACGTTTAAAGGTTTCGTACATTGCACTAAATATTAATGCTGTTACACCTTTACCTTGTAATTTTGGATCAACACCAATTAAATAAAATGCTGCAGAATCATTTTTACGATTAGCTTTTAACAAATGGTACCAACCAAAAGGAAATAACTTTCCATTGGCTTTTTGTAGCGCTTTAGAATATGAAGGCATCGTAATGGCAAATGCAACCATTTTATTATTCTCATCCACAATCACATTAACATAATCTGGATTAATGAATGGAATATATTTATTTTTATAATGTTCTATTTGATAGTCTGCGATTGGCACATACGTTTCTAATGAGCTATATGTTTTATCAAGCAAATCAAACATTTCATCTACGAATGGCAATAATTCTTTGGTTTTCTTAAATTTGAGTTCTCTCAACTTATAGCGTTCCTGAATTATTTTGTTAAACTTCACTACTTTTTCTGGTAAAACTTTAGGAGCTGGTAGAGAGAATTCAGTCCATTCACTAGATGTTTCAAAGCCTAATTTTTCGAAATGCTCCATATAATAGGACTCATTATATAAACCCACCATGGTAGCTAATTTATCAAATCCTTTTGTCAATAAACCTGCTTTATCCAGATTAGAAAATCCTACAGGTCCTTCCATATAATCTAATTGATGTGATTTACCAATCTCAGCCACTTTAGCTAATAAAGCTTTAGTAACCTCAATATCATCAATAGTATCAAACCAACCAAATCTCATTTTTGATTTTCCTTGCTCCTTCACTTCTTTCCAGTTTATGATAGCAGCAATTCTTCCTACAATTTGATCCCCTTTGTAAGCTAAAAAATAGCTTGCTTCTGCTTCTCTAAAAATAGGATTATGTTCTTTACTCATAGATTGTTTCTCGTCATTGATAATCGGAGGAACATAATATGGATTATTTTTATATAAGTTCATTGGATACTTAATAAAAGCCTCCAAATCTTTATTATTTTCAACTTCTTTGACCTGAATTTTCATAGTTGACAAATGTACATAAATCAGACATTTTTGAAAGTTTAATTTCTAAAATTAATGTCAAAATAACATATAATATACACGTTAAATACAACTTAAACCCTAAAAAAGTATTTATTGTCTATTTTTGTGCTATTATTCCTAGTTGGAATAATAATTGAATAACAAATTTTATTAAAACAAACATTTTATAGATATGAGTGGTTATTACATTCTAATAGGATTATTCATGCTTATAAGCATGGGCGTATCATCACAATTAAAAAGAAAATTCGCAAAATATTCTAAAACATTTCTTGCTAATGGAATGAGCGGGAAGGAAATTGCAGAAAAAATGTTAAGAGATCACGGAATTACTGATGTGCGTGTAATTTCTACTCCTGGACAATTAACAGATCATTACAATCCGGCAGATAAAACTGTAAACTTATCTGAAGTTGTTTATCATGAACGTAATGCAGCAGCAGCAGCAGTCTCTGCCCACGAATGTGGCCATGCTGTACAACATGCCATAGGATATTCATGGTTAGAAATGAGATCAAGAATGGTTCCTGCTGTAAATATAGCTTCTAGATTAAATCAATGGATTCTAATGTTAGGATTAGTAGTAGCAACGACTTCAGGAAACCCTTATTTACTTTGGATAGGAATTGCATTATTTGCGATAACTACCTTATTTGCATTTATAACGCTTCCTGTAGAATATGATGCATCAAACAGAGCATTAGCTTGGTTGAAAAATAAAAATATCGTATTACCAAATGAATATGATGGAGCTAAAGACTCCTTAAAATGGGCCGCTCGTACTTATGTAGTTGCTGCTATTGGTTCTTTAGCCCAACTTATATATTTTATTATGTTGGCCACTGGAAATAGAAATAACAATTAGTCATATATTACAAAAAAAAGAGCTCAAAAAATTTGAGCTCTTTTTTTTCTGTAATATTAAATTATCTTTATTTTTTTTGTTAATATATTATTTACATTTTATTTAATGCTAAATTTAAATTATGAAAAAATTAATATTTAGTTTAACTTTCAGTCTATTGGCCATTAGTGGTCATGCACAGGAAAAACTACCTTCTAAAATATTCTGGGATAATCTTCAGAAACATTGCAATAAAGCCTATAAAGGCAAGCTAGCTGATTATGTAAAGAATGATGATTTCTCAGGAAAAGAATTAATAATGCATGTTATTTCTTGTGAGCCAAATGAGATTAAAATCCCATTTCATGTGGGTGATGATCATTCTCGAACATGGATTTTAACTTTTGAAAATGATTTAATAAAATTAAAACATGACCATAGGCACCTCGATGGGTCTGAAGATAAAGTAACGCAATACGGAGGAACTAATCCTAATCCTGGCTTTGAAAATTTCCAAATGTTTCCTGCAGATCTAGAAACTTCACAACGCATTGGATATGCGTCAACAAACGTTTGGTGGATAACATTAAATGAAACGACCTTCACATATAACTTGCAACGTGCAGGATCCGATAAAAAATTCACTGTTGAATTTGATTTAACTAATGAAGTTCCAAAACCGCAAAATCCTTGGGGTTGGATAAAATAGATCTAAATAAAAAAGCCTGAAATTAATTTCAGGCTTTTTTATTTAGTATTTTTCTGGATATAATTTAAGATATAAATCTTTGTATTTTTCCATTACAGCTTTACGTTTTAGTTTTAATGTTGGTGTTAATAAACCTTCTTCAATCGTCCATTCATCCGGAGTCAATTCAAACTTTTTAATTTGTTCCCAGCTTCCTAAACCTACATTCATTCTTTCGATATCTTTTCTCATGACATCTAAAATAATCGAATCTTTGATAAGCTCTTCATTGGTTAATGGAATCTGTAAACTTTTCGATTGAAGATAATCCTTTAAGGCTTGGAAATTTGGCTTAATGATCGCACAAGGCATTTTCTGACCTTCACCTACAATCATAATTTGTTCAATGAAATTAGATTCCTTAAATTTATTTTCAATGACTTGTGGAGCAATATATTTACCCCCAGAAGTTTTAAAAATCTCTTTTTTACGATCAGTAATTTTTAATAACCCATTTTCTATAATCCCTATATCTCCGGTTTTAAAATACCCATCTTGTGTAAAAGTTTCAGCAGTTTTTTCCTCATCTTTATAATAACCTGAAGTAACTGATGGACCTTTCACTAAGATTTCACCATCTTCTGCAATTTTTACATCCAATCCTCTAAGTGGTGCCCCTACTGTTCCTATACCAAACATACCTTTTTCCATTTTATTAACGGAAATTACTGGGGAAGTTTCCGTTAAACCGTAGCCTTCTAAAATCGGAATTCCTGCCCCCCAAAAAATATGATTTAGTCGAGATGAAAGTGGCGCAGAACCTGAGACCATAACGACTAACTCACCTCCTACTCCTTCTTTCCATTTACTAAAAACTAGCTGTTTTGCAATGGCATATTTAAAATCAAAAAGAAACTCTTTTTCTTTATATGGATCATAATCTTGTATTAAATTCAGTGCCCACATAAATATCTTAGTTTTCAGCCCTCCTGCAGAAGCTCCAGTATTGTATATTTTATCATATACTTTTTCTATTAATCGCGGAACTACTGTCATTACATGTGGTTTTACCTCTTTCATATTCTCGCCTAAAGTATCAATACTTTCTGCATAATGAATTCCCATGCCAATATATTGGTATAAATAAATGAGCATTCTTTCAAATACATGATTGATCGGTAGAAAAGATAAAGCACGTGCATTTGCCGGAAATTCAGGAATTCTTTCCCAACTTCTTAGTACATTAAAAACAATATTCTCGTGAGAAAGAATTACTCCTTTTGGTCGTCCTGTCGTTCCTGAAGTATATATTAAAGTTACTATATCTGAAGGTTTGATAATATTTTTAATACTATCAACTTCATGTTGGGTAGAATCATCTTGACCTAAATCAAGTATTTCCCTCCAACTAGGAGCACCTTGAATTTCTTCAAAACAGTAAATTCCAACAAGTCCTTCTACTTTATTTTTTATAGAATTTATTTTTTGAAATAATTCTTGATCTGAAACTATACAAAATTTAGCTTCCGAATTAGTTAAAACGTATATAAAATCGTCTGGGGAAAGTGTAGGATATAATGGTACTGAAATGGCTCCAATTTGCTGTATTCCAATATCAGCAATATTCCATTCAGTACGATTTGTAGTAGTTACAATTGCAATTTTATCTTGAGGTTTGATCCCTAATTTTAGAAGTCCTCGGCTGAATGCATTAGCTTGTGAAACATAAGAAGAGGTAGATGTTTTTACCCATTCTCCCTTTACTTTACTAACTAATGCATCCTCTCGAGGATTTTTTTCTAATTGATAATAAGGAAAATCAAAAAGTCGTTTAATTTCCATCTCAGTTTTCTCGTTTTTTTGTTACAGCCAAAATAAATATTATTTTGATAAAAACAATAACAACAAACAAGAAATAATGTACTTTATACACTAATTGATCAACTATTTAAAGAATATGAAAATTATTCTACTTCCTCATCATCCAATTGAGCCATTTCGTTGTCATAAAACTCTAAAGCTAACTCAATTAAATTTGCAACTTCTGAATCAAAATCACTTCCTTCTTCTTCATCAGATAAATCTTCAAACCATTCTACCTCATCAGTTTCTACGTCCATTAAAAAACGTGGATACTCCGTATGTAAAATAAAAATTTTATCTGGTAATTCTGAATTGTCAGCAATTAAAAACTTAGGTAATTCCATAATATATAAATTTAATTATTGATTGTCTTTTATTAATTTTTTGGTTTGTTGATGGTATCTGTACAATAACATAAGCGCCGAAATTGTAAGTCCAATTCCTAATCCTATCCACATCCCAATTGCTCTCATTTCAAAATAAATCGCTAAAATAGTTCCTATAGGAATTGCGATTAACCAATAAGCGATGAAAGTTAACAAGGAAGGAATTTTTACATCCATCATCCCTCTTAAAGTTCCTAAAACGACTAATTGTACACCATCCGATAATTGAAATAATGAAGCTATAATAAGAAGTTGAGCTGCTAGTTTAATAACCTCAGGGTTTTCCACATATATGGTTGGCAAATCGTGTCTGAATACGACAAATAGTAATCCACAAATAAACATAAATGTGATAACCATATAAATACAAGACCACCCTGCCTCTTTTAAGGTTTTATAATCCCTTAAACCTAATTGATTTCCAATTCTTACTGTTGCGGCAACTCCAAGTCCTGTACACATCATAAACGTCGTAGATGCAAGATTGATTGCAATTTGATGAGCTGCTAAATTAACTTTTGCTAATTCTTGATCCATCAAAGAGTCTGTAAATGTATATCCACAAACAAATGCCGCCATAGAAAAAGCACTCATTTCAAAAAATGAAGTTAATGCAGTAGGAATTCCAATATTTGATATTTTTAGGAAAATTGATTTTTGAATATTTCTAAAAGATACTAATTTAAGCACCTCTCTTGTTTTCTTAAAATTCCATAAAACTATAATTAAAAATAAAGTCATGAATAAGCGGGATGCTAAAGTTCCCCAAGCTGCACCTGCTACTTCTAATCTTGGAAATCCCCAGTTACCGTATATCCAACCATAGTTTAGAGCTATATTAATCACATTCCCTAAAATTGTTGCGATAGTTACAGGAATTGTTAAAGATAAGCCTTCTGATAATTGTCTAAAAGATTGGAAAATCATTAAAGGAATCATAGAAAACGTCATAATTGTCAAATAAGGAATTGTCATATTAATAACATCTTCTGGTTGCTTCATAACATACAAAAGTGGCTTAGCAAAGGTTATTAATAAAAACAATAAGGTTGCTAGAGTAATATTTAAAATTAAACTATGAGAAAAATAGTTCGCTACATTTTTCTTATTTCCTGTCGCATCTTCTGCAGCTACTAAGGGTGAAAGAGCAAAGCTAAACCCAAAAGCAAATACCAATACTGCAAAAAACATTGAATTTCCTAAGGATGTAGCTGCTAAAGCCATTTTACTTATTCCTTCATCTTTTACATTATCAAATTTACCTCCCAAACCACCTACCATTATGGTGTCGATAATATTTACAGAAATCTGCCCTGCTTGAGTGATCATAACTGGTAAAGCAAGTGTCAAATTACGTTTTATATGTTCTTTAAAAGTCACGTTTATATTGATTATTTTGCAAAGATAACTTAATCCTTTGTTAAACATTATATCAGTACATAAATTAAAAAATGTTATCCTATAATACTACACATTTTTATATCTTGCATGTTTTAAAAACCACAAAAAAACTATCTAATGACAATACAAGAATTTAAACAGCGATTAGATATTCCTCTAATATCGTCACCCATGTTTTTAGTTTCAAGAACTGAATTAGTTATTGAAGCGTGTAAAAATGGCGTTTGCGGAACTTTTCCTTCACTAAATGGAAGAACTTCTGATGATTTTGAAAATATGTTAATTGAAATTACATCTGAATTAAAAAAATTTGAAGATCAAACAGGGATAAAGGCTGCTCCTTTTGGAGTAAATATAATTGTAAATCATACCAATCCAAGGATACAACCCGATCTAGAATTATGCGCAAAGTATAAGGTTCCTTTGGTGATAACTTCTTTAGGAGCTGTCAAAGAAATTGTAGATGCTGTCCATGCGTATGGTGGTTTAGTTTTTCATGATGTGATTAAAAAAAGACACGCAGAAAAAGCAGCAGAATCTGGCGTTGATGGTATAATAGCAGTAACTGCAGGAGCTGGTGGACACGCAGGTACTGCAAATCCCTTTGCTCTGTTAGCTGATATAAAATCGGTATTTAATGGACCTATTATTATGGCTGGATCACTAAACAATGGTAAAGATATTGCAGCTGTGCTAGCTATGGGAGCCGATTTTGCTTACATGGGAACCCGTTTTATAGCAACAAAAGAAGGATATGCGGATGATGCTTATAAAGAAATGATCGTTAATTCTACCTTAGAAGATGTTATCTATACAGCTGGAGTTTCTGGCGTACATGCTAATTTTTTAACAAAAAGTTTGGAACATGCCAATGTCAATATTGAGGAAGAAAAAGAAGAAGATTTTTCTAAACTTAATGGTGATGGACAAAAAGCTTGGAAAGATATATGGTCTGCAGGGCATGGAGTTTCTGGAATACAAGATATTCCAAGCACTAAAGAATTAATCGATAATATCAAAGCGGATTACAAAGCTGTTCTTCTCAGAAATAAAGAAGAATTAGAATTATTGAAATATTAAATAAATGAATACAACATCTGAACTAATCAAGCTAATTACGCTTAAAAAAATAGGCGATAATTTATATGAAGGAGAGAGTTCATATATGGGAAGTCCCAATGTTTTCGGTGGTCAAGTAGTAAGCCAAGCATTACACGCAGCTTACCAAACTGTGCCAAATGATCGTTTTTGCCATTCGTTACATTCGTATTTTATTCTTCCTGGAAATTTAGAATTACCTATACATTACGAGGTAACAATATTAAGAGATGGAGGAAGTTTTACTACACGATCTGTAACTGCACGCCAAAATGGTGAGGCAATATTTATGATGGCGTGTTCTTTCCAATTAGAACAAGAAGGATTAGAGCATCAAATACCAATGCCTAATGTAACATCTCCCGATCAATTAATTAGTTGGAGTGAAATTGCTAATCAATTTGGAACAATGCTTCCAAAACAGATTCAGAAATTTGTATCAGCCGAAAGACCTTTAGAATTTAAACCTGTTGAGATACCAAATCCGTTTGAGAAAAAAGATTACGATCCGATTAGTAATGTTTGGATGAAATTTAACGACTTAGAAGATGATTACTCATTGCCTATTCTTCATCAATTAATTGCTTATAGCTCAGACTATAATGTTTTATCAACTGCTTTGATGCCTCATGCCTCTAAGGCGCATTTTGGTAATACACAATTAGCAAGTTTAGATCATTCTATCTGGTTTCACCGCAAGCCAAATATTAATGATTGGTTACTTCTTCATGTAGAATCTCCAAGCGCTTCTAATACGAGAGGATTTAATAAAGGTTCGATATTTAATTTAAGCGGTGAATTAATCTGTAGCCTAACACAAGAAGGCTTAATGAGACCTATTCAGCGTTAGAAGTAGAATGATTAATGATTTCAGAAGTACGTTTTTTTACACGTTTCCAAACTTTAATCACTACAAATAAAAGTATTACAGCAAAAATAAAAGCTAGTGGAGCAATTACAATTGCTGTAATACTTAAAAATAAAGCTCCTACAGTTTCACCAGTATTGACTAGGAAATTCCCAAGGCCACCAGTTGTCGTTGTTGAGACAGCCCTAGCAGTTGCAGTTGTAGAGCTAATTGCTGCTGCAGTACCACCACCAGTAATAATTGCTAATGCCCAAGTTGCCACTTCGTTCATATCTACTAACGTTGCACTGACGGCAAATGTACCAGCAATTGCTGCTAAAGGAACCGATATTGTATCGAGCATATTGTCTACGAAAGGAATATAATAAGCACCAATCTCTACCACCATCGCTACTCCGAGAGTAATCAGAGCTGGCCAACTTCCAACCCATAACAAATTTTCATTTATTTCAATGTAGTTCCCAGCAATATTAGCTGTTAAACTCAAAAAAAATAAAGGTAGAAAAACTCTAAAGCCAGAAGCAGCAGCTAATCCTACTCCAAGAAAAAGTGAAAGCACTGTACTTCCTGTAAAAAAATCCATAGTTTCTTAATTTATAATTGTGGTTTGTTACATAAATATATGATAAATATCTATTTTTTATAAGTTATTTTTTTTTTTCCTTTGCAGACAGTTTAATTTTTGAGATTGAGTAGATATTATTCAGCAAAACAACCTATACTAACAAATTTTAAAAATCCTCTCACAGCTTGTGAGTTTTTTTTTGAAAATTAGCTGTAAAATTTTTAAAAATACATATTTACTCCCTCCATTTAAACTGTTAGGAAATTGATTAAATTATTATCTTTATTATAAAATAAATTTAAATAATAACTCTTGATTCTACATTGGTAAATGATAAATAATAACAAAAATACACGTTCAAAAATGTTAGTTATAGGAATTGCAGGAGGTACTGGCTCTGGTAAAACAACTGTTGTAAATAATATATTACGAGACCTAAATACGGAAAGCGTAATTGTAATTTCACAAGACAATTATTACAAAGACAATCATGATTTACCCTTAGAAGAACGTTCAAAAGTAAATTTTGACCATCCAAGATCCATAGATTTTGATTTATTAAAAACGCATGTACGCGCCTTAAAAAATGGAGAAACAATAGAGCAACCTGTTTATTCCTTCATTACGCATACACGCACAGGTGAGACAATCTTAACTCATCCACAATCAGTTATTATTGTAGAAGGAATTTTAGTTTTAACAGATGCTGAATTGCGCGAATTATTTGATGTAACAATATTTGTTCATGCTGATTCTGATGAAAGATTAATTCGTCGTGTTCGTCGTGATATCCAAGAAAGAGGTCGAGATTTAGATGAAGTATTATCTCGTTACCAAGACACATTAAAACCTATGCATCAACAATTTATTGAACCTTCAAAAAATTATGCAGATATTATTATTCCAAACATGAAAAAAGGACATTCAGTTGCTGTAAAAATACTATCTTCGGTAATCAAAGAAAAATTGAATTCTAAAGTATAATGAGCACATTCATCGAAAAACTTGCATCTTCCAAAAAATATTCAAAATTTGTACCTTACGTTAAATGGTTTGGTTATTTTGTTAACCGCTATACAGTTGTAAGTGTATGTTTTATTATTTGGATGATTTTTTTCGATCAAAATTCATTTATCACACACCAAGAATTAGATAAGCAAATCAGAAATCTAGAAATGGACGAAGCATATTTTCGTAAAAATCTAGAAAATGAGAATGAAAAACTAAAAATGTTAATCGATAATCCTGCTGAAATTGAACGTATTGCTCGTGAAAAGTTCTTTTTAAAGAAAGATAACGAGGACATTTTTATCATACAGGAAGAACCACAAAAAAAACCGCAAAAAACCACCGATGAGTAATTTATTTGATGAATTTGATTCTATTTCTGAAAAACAATGGAAGAACAAAGTTCAAGTTGAGTTAAAAGGTTTAGAATATAATGAAACACTGGTTTGGGGTACAAATGACCAAATCAACGTAAAACCATTGTATACTATAAATGATATTGATTACAGCACTATACAACCACTCCCACGAAAAAATTCGGATTGGAAAATAATTTCAAATTATACAGGAAATGCTGATCAGGATTATTCTTTTTTATATGGGTTTGATATTAATTATGCACCATTAAAAGAGACTAAATCAATACCCTCGTACCTTGATTTATTTATCAATATAGATGAATCAAATTCGTTTGATGAGTTAGATCATTTAAAAAATCTGAAATACCTTAATTTAGATATTTTCGGGTATTATGCACAAAACGGTTTATGGCAAACGGATACAAAAGAAGCATCTTACGATTTGGTGAGAAAAGCACTTGCTACTACATCTTTTGAAAAATCACTTGCTATACAAGGT
This sequence comes from Faecalibacter rhinopitheci, assembly GCF_015234135.1. GTDB lineage: Bacteria > Bacteroidota > Bacteroidia > Flavobacteriales > Weeksellaceae > Empedobacter > Empedobacter rhinopitheci. The sequence continues at coordinate 397,034 of NZ_JADGIK010000001.1, forward strand.
GAGGTTTACCAAAATGCTGGCGCTAATCATGTACAGCAATTAGCAATTGTTTTGGCACATGCCGTAGAATATCTTGAAGAATTTGGGACTGAGGTAGCTGAGAAAATTTATTTTAGATTTGCAGTAGGTAGTAATTATTTCTTCGAAATTGCAAAATTACGTGCTTTCCGTTTTTTATGGAAAATGATTTTAGAACAGTATAATGTAGAAAGTGAAGCCGTAATTTATACTACAAATTCGTTAAGAAATAAATCAAAATTGGATCGATACAATAACGTTATCCGTACTTCTGTAGAAGCCAATGCTGCAATCTTAGGAGGAAGTGATATCATCAACGTTAAATCATATGATGAGTTATATGAAACGACAGATTTTGGATTAGAAATAGCTGCAAAACAACAATTACTTTTACAAAAAGAATCAAATTTAGATCAATTTACTGATCCTGTTGCAGGTTCTTATTATGTAGAAAATCTAACAAATCAAATGGCTGAAAATGCCTTAGAATTGTTTAAAAATATACAGAATGTTGGTGGATTTACCAAAGCTTTAGAAAACGAAACTATTCAGGATTACGTATATACTAGTGCGCGCAAAGAACAAAAAGAATTTGATCATAAAGAACTTAGTTTAATCGGCGTGAACAAATATAGAAATACTGAAGAAACGATTGAAAATCAGAAAAAAGAAAAAGTAGTAAAAGCTGCTTTATTCATTCCGATAGTACCTTCTCGTTTGGCAGAAAAACTAGAAAAAAAATAATAAAAAAAGGCGATTTTTGTGATTAATGAAACAATATTAACTCCTGAATTTCAGGCGTATTTATCATCTATTGAAAAAGAAGATATTAGAGCAATTGGATTAAAAAAATCGCCTTTTCCTGAAATAAACTCAGCTGAAATTGCACAGCAACTGAAAGGGTTACAAGTTTCAAAAAATAAATTTCCTACATTTTATAAAACACAAGGTATATATTTCCCTCCTTCTATTAATTTAGAACAAGCTAGCTCTGAAGCTACTGCAAATTATAAAGCATCATTAATACAAGGGAATAAATTAATTGATTTAACAGCAGGTTTAGGAATAGACAGTCTTGCATTTAGCAATCAATTTGAGGAAGTAATTCATATCGAACAAAATCAAATTTTAAGTGAAATTGTTGCTCATAATGTAAAAATATTAGAGAAAAACATTCATTGTTTCCAAGGAACTTTTGATGAATATTTTGAAAAAAATCCTTCTGAAACTTTTGATACAATTTATTTAGATCCAGCGCGTCGTAATGCTTCTGGAAGAAAATTTATATTAGAAGATTTAGAACCTAATATACTAGAGTATCTTCCAACTTTTTTTGAGAAGACAGAACAAATAATGGTGAAGTTATCTCCTCTTTTAGATCTTTCACTCACTATTAATCAGATTTCGTGCATCAAAGAAATTCATATTGTCGCATTAAAAAATGAAGTTAAAGATTTTTTAATTATTCTAGATAAATCAATTACAACTTCAAATCCCACAATAGTTTGTGTAAATTTAGAAACAGAGCAATCTTCCTTTACTTATAAGTTTAATGAGGAGAGTGAATCTTTCCCTGTCCTTGGAGGTCCAAAAAAATATTTATACGAACCTAATAGTGCTATTTTAAAAGCAGGAGGATTTAAAATCATATGTTCTAAATATGATGTATTTAAACTTCATCAAAATACACATCTATACACATCTGATGCATTAATCTCAGACTTCCCTGGTCGTATATTTGAAATTTTAGAAGTTGTAAAAAATCCGAAAAAAGAAATTAATAAAACAAAGGCAAATTTATTGGTGAAAAATAATCCGGATAATATCGATACAATAAAGAAAAAATTTAAAATTAATGATGGTGGCGACATAACATTAATTTTTACTCAAAGTATTGATGGAGTTCATATTTTTAAAACCAAAAGAATATAAAAACGCTTTATAACCTAAAAACTTTTCTATTTTTGTAAGTAATAAAACAATATATCCTACTTGCAATATAAAACTAAAATAGAAAATTTCCTTAATAGTGAAATGTTTTCTGATGGATTAAAAACATCATTTTCACTTATCTTACCTCCTATCATCTTCGGATTATTTGATCGAATTGATATTGGTATTACACTCTCATTTGGTGTGGTATTAACCCATATTTGTGATATCCCAGGAATCGTTAAAGATCGTAGAAATTTTATGCTGTTAGCAATTTTTCTAACAACCGTTGTATCATTTCTTACTCGCACATATTCATACAATTCAACACTTGTATTTATAACTCTACCAATCATTACATTTTCCATGGCTATGCTCACTGTTTACGGACAGCGAACAACTAATCTTGGTATGGCTGTAATGTTATCGTATGTAATGAGTTTAGCAATTCGTACTACTGAGGTTGACTTTCCTCCACTTACACATTCTTTGTTTGTAATGGCTGGTGGAATTTGGTATATGATTTTCAGCCTAATGGTTTCTCAATTCAGACCGTATAAAATGGCTCAACAAGCTTTGGCTGATTGTATGAACCATATCGGGGAATATGTGCGTATAAAAAGTAAATTTTATGATTCTGAGATTGATACAGAGAAAATTACTCAGGAACTCTTAGAAGAACAAATACTGATTAATGAGAAACAAGATTTAGTTAGAGAATTAGTTTATAAAAATAAAAAGTTAATAAAAGATACAACTGTTATCGGAAGATCGTTAGTGTTCATATTTTCTGATTTAAATGATATTTTCGAAAGTTTTAATGCAACTCATTTTGATTATGTAAAAATGCATGATAAATACGGAAATGACGAAGCGTACAGACAAATTTATCGGATTGGAAATAAAATTTCTCTAGAACTAAAATCCATAGCATTTCATATCAATACTTCAAGAAAACCAAAATCAAAGTTCGATTTTGATAAGGAGTTGAATAAACTAAAGGAACAAATCAATTTATATAATGATGAAGATAGAGTCTTTATGCAAAACGTATATTTAAACTTAAAGCATATTGTACAAAAAATTAATTTTATTCATCGTTTCTTTTATGAGAAGAATATCAAAGAAAAGAAAAAGAATCCATACGATCATTTAGAAAAATTTACAACTAATCGTGATTATAAGCTTAAAAATATAACTGAACATTTAAATCTTAAATCTTCTATTTTTAGACACGCTCTTCGTCTAAGTATTGTAATGTTAATGGGATTTTCTTTAACATTTATGCTTCCTAATACATCTCATAGTTATTGGATTTTAATGACTATTCTGGTAATTATGAAACCCGGTTTTAGTGTGACTAAAAAGAGAAATTATCAGCGTTTATTAGGAACTGTTTTTGGCGGAATAATTGGTTTATCTGTCGTTTATTTTATAGAAAATAAAGAAATTAAATTTGGGATAATGTTAGTTCTAATGATATTTGCTTATACCTATCTAAGGCATAAATATGTTATTGGCACCCTATTTTTAACGGCTTATATCCTAATATCTTTTAGTTTTTTAACTGAATATAATTCTTTCGAAATTATTGGGGAACGATTAGCAGATACTTTTATAGGTGGATCTTTAGCTTTTATTTCTAGTTATATTATTTTACCATCATGGGAAAGCAAAAATATCAATACCACTATACAAAAAGCATTAATTGCTAATTATAATTTCCTTTTTTATATTTTCTATTATGTGATTTATCGCGATGTAAATATGACAAAGTATAAATTGGCCCGTAAAAATGTATATGTTAACATGGCAAATGTAACTTCTATATTTCAGCGTGTAATTTCTGAACCAAAGAAAACTCAAATAAATGCTAAAGAATTAAATAGATTTACGATTTTCAATCACTCATTTGTGTCTTATTCTATTGGAATTATAGAACTTATGCAACGTAAAAAAAATATAATTGTACGGGTAGAACATATCGATTTAATGGTTAAAATTCTACAACAACTACATACAGTTATATTAATTTTTGGGGAATATGAAAAAACTTTTTCACCTAAAGATTTAATGAAAGAATATCAAATGCCAATTCTTTATCAGGAAAAAGAAGATAACCAACCAGATCTAATCATGGAATTGTTAGAATTAGTAGAAGAAATTGTTTTTGATTTAGGAAAAGTATCAAAAAAAATGAATTGGTAGAAATTTTGAACTAAATTTAAGATTATCAATTTAACACTATGACTTTAGTTCAACTCTTTAAAAACTTAAAACCCTACGTTAAGCCATACCGTCTGCTTGTTGTAGGAACTTTAACTTTAACACTTATTGGTTCTTTTGCAGCCCAAGTAAATGCGCTAGTATTACAATATACAGTCGATTCGATAAACAGACTAGTAGAAGCAGGTGAAGGACTAGAAGCAGGATTGCAAATCTTAACAGTTATTAGTATAATACTGCTAACGAAAGAAGTTTTGAACTTATTTATCACTTTTGGTCAAAAATATTTTGGAGAAAAATTAAGAATATACATTTCTCGAGATTTATCTCAAGCTATTATTGAAAGGATTTTAACCTATCGGATGGCCTTTTATACTAATAATGATAATCAGTCCGGTAAATTGCAAACTCGTATAGATCGTGGTGTAGAAAGTTTAACACGACTTGTACAAAATTTCTTTATTGATATTTTACCATTATTTGCTAATTCTATTATTGCCTTATTTTTTATGTTTAATGCCAACTTTTACGTTGGTTTAGTAGGTGTATGTATTATCCCAATTTATTTTTGGATTACTCAACGACAAGCAAAAAAACTGGGAGGATGGCGCCGTAATTTAAGGAATTTTAGAGAACTTAAATCTCAAGGAATTTTAGGAATTATAGATTCGATAACAGTAATAAAATCTTATAACAGAGAAAGTATTGAAGCTAAAAAACAACTTGATTTACAGCATCAATTAACAGAAAATCAACTTCAAACTCGTAAAACTAGTTTTTATTACGATGGAATTAAAACTTTTATAGAGCAAATTGGTGTCGTTTTAATAATCATTTTAACAGCATATTTTGTATTAGATGGTATTATGACAATTGGTGCCATTATGTTTCACATTTTACTATTTAATAATGTTTCTGCTCCAATTCGTCAGTTGCACCGTATTTATGATGAAATGAACGATGCCATGATATATTCAGAAAGTTTTTTCGCAATAGTAAATGCAGAAGACGAAACAGAATCTTCAGGCAATTATATACCTACAGAATTAAAGGGAGAATTTATTATTAAAGATTTGGATTTCTCTTATCCTAATGGATTTTTAGCCTTGAAAAATATAAATATGAAAATTCAACCTAATAAGATTACTGCTCTTGTAGGTTTATCTGGGGCGGGAAAAAGTACCGTAATTAATTTACTTGATAAATTTTATAAGCCTAATTCCGGTAAAATCACATTAGATGGAGTAAATTTAGAAGAATATGATACACAATACCTACGCGATAATGTAGGATTGGTTCTACAGAAAAATCACATATTTAACGGAAGTATTGAAGATAATATACGTTATGGGAGTATAAATGCAACCAAAGAGGAAATAATTGATGCGGCAAAGAGAGCTTATATTCATGATCAGATTATGCTTTTACCAGATAATTATGATTCTAATGCATTGCTACTATCCGGAGGCCAGCAACAGCGTATTGCGATTGCTAGAGTTTTTATTAAAAATCCTCCAATTATATTCCTAGATGAACCTACAGCAAGCCTAGATGCAATTGCTACTGAACAAATTAAAAATAGTTTAGATTCTATTAAAAAAGATAGAACCGTGATTATTATATCTCATAGTATTTCGCAAATTATAGATGCTGATTATACTTATGTTATGAAAGAAGGAGAAGTAGTAGAACATGGCGTGCATGAGGATGTATATCATCAAAATGGTACTTATAAAGAAATTTTTGATGCAATGGCTAAAAGTCTTAACATTGATAAAATTGCAAAAACATTAGATGAAGATGATGAAGAAAATTTTTAAAAAATATATTATGTAATTTATTTATTTGCCTTATATTTATTGTATATCAATATTTTATGAAAATCTGTATATTTCTAATATTATCTATTTCTCTTTTTTCAAGTTGTAATAAATCTAAAGAAATTAGCTTAGAAGATATTCCAACAGAAGAAATATTATACAAACATGCATTAGATGTGCCTGTTGGTAATTTAGGAGTAATTATAATCACTGATAGTTTAGGCGAATTTAATAATTCAACAGAAGATTTTAAAATTAAAGAAGAAACTTCTTTACGCCCAATTTTAAATAAATTAGATGCTAGTATAAAATTGGATAGTCTTATCAAAAACAAAACAGCTCATTATTTAACTCAGCATAATAAAAAATTTGAAATAGTAAATTTTAATAACAAAGATATATTTCAAAAACTATTAAATGGTAAAACTGATCAGATCGATTTTTCTGAACTTAGTTTTAATGATAAATATGATGATATACTTTTTGTAGCCTTACGTTCTGGTATTAAATATGATGACTTTAAAAATTTAGAAGGGAAAACTAATATTTATTTAACCTTATTTGATAAAAAAACTAAAAAGATTAAGTACAATGAAATCATAACTGGTTCTAAAAATTTAGAACTATTAGATTTCAAATCACAAGAAGATTATATAAAAAATCTATTATTGGAATCTATTCAAAATACACTTGAAATTATTCAAAAAAATAAGTAAATCATTGAACTATGCGTTAACCCTCGGGTTGAATTTCTGGAAGTCCTGAAACTTTAATAAGTTTCAGGATTTTTTTAGAAAAAAAGATAAAAAACTATAAGATAAATTTATATAACGTAAATGCTAACTTAAGTATTTCCTTTAGCTTATCTTTGACCATTCTAACATTTATAGGAATAAAACACCAAATAAAATCTTGATTTATTTTGGATAACGTTTTATATTCTAAAAATTATAAATAAGTATATACCAATGAATTTTCTTACAGTTGAAAATCTAACAAAATCATACGGAATTCGAACATTATTTCATGATGTAAATTTCCACGTAAACGAAGGTGACCAAATTGCTTTTGTAGCCAAAAATGGAAGTGGAAAATCTACATTACTAAAAATTTTATCAGGCTTAGAAACGCCAGATTCTGGAGACGTTCGTCCAGGAAAAGGAGTTAAAATTTTGATGCTAGATCAAAGTGATGAGTTCGAAGAAAACTTAAAAGCTGAAGAATATATCTTTAATCATTCAAACGAAGTTTTAGATGTGGTTCGCCAATATGATCATATGATCGAAAATGACCCTTCTAATCCTGAGTTAATGGATATTATGGGAAAAATGGATATGCTAGACGCATGGAGAGTTGAACCAGTAATTAAAGAAATTTTATCAAAGTTAAAGATTGATTTTTTAGATCAAAAAATTGGAAAATTATCAGGCGGCCAAAGAAAACGTATTTCTTTAGCAAAATTTTTAATTGACTTAAGTTTTGAACAAGGTTATGTGCTTCTTATTCTAGATGAACCTACCAACCATTTGGATATTGAAATGGTAGAATGGTTAGAATACTTCTTAAACAAAGAAAATAAAACATTGATACTTGTTACCCACGACCGTTATTTCTTAGATGCTATTTGTACTAAGATTTTGGAAATGGAAGACAAAACATTATACGTACACTCTGGAAATTACGAAACTTATATAACAAACAAAGCTTTACGAATTGACAATCAAAATGCAAGTATAGACAAAGCGAAAAACTTGTACCGTAAAGAAATAGAATGGATGCGCAGACAACCAAAAGCGCGTACAACAAAATCTAAATCAAGAATCGATTCTTTTTATGATACTGAAAAGGCTGCAAAACACAAAATTGTTGATCAAAAGGTAAAATTAGAAATGGTTATGACTCGTTTAGGTCAAAAAATCATTGAAATGGAACATGTTTCTAAAGCTTTTGGCCAGAAAAAAATCTTAGACGATTTTTCATATGTTTTTGCGCGTGGTGCTAAAATTGGTTTAGTTGGAAAGAATGGAGTTGGAAAAACTACTTTCTTAAAAATGCTGGAAGGAGCTGAATCATCTGATTCTGGTATAATTGATAGAGGTGAAACTTTAAACATAGGACATTTTAAACAAGATGGAATTAACTTTAAGGAAGATGAACGTGTAATTGAGTTTGTGAAAGATATTGCAGACTTTTTCCCTCTTTCTAATGGAAAAGAAATGAGAGCCGAGCAATTCTTAGAAATGTTCTTATTTTCTCCAGAACAACAGCATACTCAAATTTCAAGATTAAGTGGAGGTGAGAAAAAACGTTTACAATTATTATCTATCTTATATCGTAATCCTAATTTCTTGATTTTAGATGAGCCTACAAACGATTTAGACTTACCAACTTTAACAGTGTTAGAAAGCTTTTTAGAGGATTACCAAGGATGTCTTTTGGTCGTATCACATGACCGTTATTTTATGGATAAAGTTGTTGATGAGTTAATGATCTTTGAAGGTGAAGGTAAAGTTTCTCGTTATATGGGAACATATACAGAATATCATATCGAAGAAAAAGAGAAGCCAAAAGTAGAGCAGGAAAACATTAAAATTGAAAAGGTTGATATCGTAAAAGAGGAAGTAAAACCTATCGTAAAACATGTAGAAACTAAATCTCGAAAGTTATCTTATAAAGAGCAGAGAGAGCTAGAACAAATCAATAAAGAGTTACCCGTTTTAGAGGTTAAAAAGGCTGAATTAACGAGCCTATTATCCGACCCTAATTTGCCTTATGATAAGATTGCTATTATAGGAGATGATTTACAAAAAGTGGTCGATTTAATAGAAGAGTATGAATTTCGTTGGTTAGAACTTTCAGAAGAATAAATTATTTATATAAAAAAACCTCATCGATATAAGATGAGGTTTTCTTTTTTATTAATATTACTTAAAATCCAAAATTCAATCCCACAACTATACGTCCAGGATCTGAACTCTTAAAGTATGAAACTGTTGCTGTAATTAATTGTGCTCCATTTAGCCAAATTCCTCCTCCATATGATGAATGCCATTTGTCTGATTCTTCACCTTTCAACCATGTTCTACCATAATCAAAACCTGTAAATACGCCTAAACGCATAGGAATTCCAGCTTTTATTCTTAATAAATCTAATCTTAAATCAGTAGTTTGTAAAAAGACTTTATCTCCAACAAATCTACCAGGACGAAGACCTCTTAAATCTTGATCTCCTCCTAGAATTGCACCTTGATAAAATTCATATCCATTCCCAAAAATACCTTTCCCTTTAACCATGGAAGCTGCTGTTAATTTTCCATTTGCTGAAATTTTATGTGTAAAGCCTAAGTTTAATTCAGTGTATACAAAGTTATTCTCAATTCGCTCATTATTCGTTACCCATTTTGCAATTCCTGAAAAAGTCATCCCTAATGTTGGCAAAGATTCATTATCATAATTGCGATAAAGGTATTTTGCTCCTGCTTCTGTAAAATTTTGCCCTCTGAAAACTTCGGAATTTACGTCTGATGATTGAGTTACAATACGATCTATATTCTCCTCTACACGGATATAATTATAATTTGCAAAGAAATCTAATCGACCATTATTTCTAAATATCTTGTAAACGGAAGGTCCTACAGAATAACTTTCTTGACGAACACGATTATAATCCATTCCTAATTCTTTTTGACGATTCTCAGTTTCGTTACCTAAACCAAAAAAATTTGTACTAAAAGTAGGTGATGTATATCGTCCATTAATATCTAAATTCCATTTACCAATCGCCTTAAGAAAAGACCCTTTGTATTTTGCTTCAAAACCTTTTGTCGCAAAATAATAATTTAAATTTACTGTATGACGTGATGAAAATGGCTTACGATCAAAACCATTAAAGGTATAAGTTGGTGACAATCCTACCATTATTCCATCATCAGGATTATATCCCGCATTAGGTAACATTGTAAATACATTGTATTTTGGCTGTGTATAATCATATGTATTTATTTCGTAATCGTTTACTAATTTAGTTTGTGTTAAAAAGGCTGAATTTTCTGTAGAATTACCATTTTTATAATCATAAACTTTTATCTTTTTAGAACGTCTTACTTCATAGATATCATCATCTATTCCTCCAATCATTCGAATTAAAATAGGTTGACTCGCTTTTCCTTCTACCACAAATTTATCCATATCATTTAACCCAAATAACCTAATTTCTTTCGTCTCTTTACGGTTAAACTCTTTATCAAAAATAAGCTCACGATCGTCACCTGAATATATTTTAACTTGCGTTTTACCTTTTGGCAAACGTGTTATGAAAAATTCATCTTTTTGATCTGTACCTTTTAAGATAACTACTTTTGAAAGTACTTTATGATATTCTTCTGCAAAATCTTTTAGCTGAGTTTTTCGGGCTAAAATGGTTTGTATAATTGTTTCATCGTAATTATCTTTAGATTCTTCAGGTAAAATTTTAAAAGACTCACGAATAATTTCTTCTGATAAATTATCTTGAATATATTTAGCTTGTTTTTCCCAACCTTCCAATTCAGAAGCTTCTAAAATTGCTAAATCTAATGGATAAGGCTCTCGGTTAAACCATTTTGCATTTTTCAATTTTGGACGATAATCTTGCATATGTCTTAGCGGTGGAATTCCCATAATCACTTTGAAAAATGCTCCATCATAATGAGGAAATACTTGATCTCGATCTCGTGGAATTGGTTTATAAATTGTTTTATCACCCTCTTTAAATTCTGCCCATCGCCATTGATCACTATGTCTATCCCAATCTCCAACTAACATATCGAATAAACGAACACGCATATAAATATCTTTATCTACAAATGTATTTTTATCCTTTTGGATGTTTGCTAACATCTCTTCCGTACTAACAATATCATTTGGAGATCCAAATCTTTCTACATCTTGATGTGCAGCTGTGGGACGTTCTTCAATAATATATAACTCATCACCAAAGTTTTCGTTATATTCTTTTAGAGCAGTTTGTTTAGGAATATATACCAATTTTGGTTGACTGTGGAAAATGCCTAATGCCTTCTGCATAGAAGGAATTACTAAAGGATAAAAGGGATGATTAGTTGTATAAAAATCCAATAAAAATTTTTCTGTCAGAGTATTTTCAAATTCTTCTACTACATAATCATTTTTAAAAGCTACAGATTGTATAAATCTTGTCGCACTTTTCTTTACAGCACGCATATTATATTCGCGCTCCTGATTATCTACCAAACGTAAAGAATTTGTTTGGTGTCCTCCTCCCATTCTTATAGGAGTTAACCCTCCATATAAATTATTTAAGTCTGCAGAGGATACTGATATATCTCTACCATACATTTTACGATAATGTCTTCCAAAGAAAAATTTATATACATCTGATTTTTTTGTAGCTTCCGGATCATAAACTGTGGTTTTTACAATACCTTCATTAGGATTTAAATAACCTGGGTCTTTATATTCTTTCTTTTCTGGAGTAACTTCTTTTGCCATCAATAATTCCGAAGAATTACCATTATATCCATAAAACCTAATTTCTGAAGCTCCATTACTAAACACGTCTAAAACTGCATAACCTTTACGGCCATACGAAAAATCATTCTTACCTGATTTTTTAGCCGCTTGAGTTTTAGAAGCAGATCCACTTATAATTTGTTTTAAATTATTTTGTTGTACGTATTGTAAATTATGATCGTGTCCCGAAACAACTACTACGTTATTACGATCTTGTAATAACGTTGAAATTCGCGAAGAAAAATTTCGGTAAGTTGTATTCTGTAAATCTTGAGGACTTAACCCCGATGTAGCTCGTACTAAATTTAAAAGTGTACCAATAACAGGTAAAGGAAAATGATTATCTAAAGGAAATAATTGTTGTTTTAAACTATATTTCCCTCCATGAGAACCATTAGTTGCTAAAGGATGGTGCACCACTAATAAGGTTGTGCGGTTCTGAAATTTATTTAGTTGAGACTCAAATTCATCGAAAAAAGCATCACGTGTTTTTATATCACATTTTTCATTCAAACCAGGATGTCTATCCCAATCCTCTAAGAACCATTGCGAATCTACAGCGATAATACCAATACTATCGTTCACTTTTATTTTGTCAATCCCACATCCATCTTTAGGCAAAAAAACCTTTTTTTGATCAATATGTTTTTTAATGTATTTTTCTTGAGCTTTTAAACCTTGAAGTCCACTATACCAATCATGATTTCCAGGCACAAAAAGTGTTTTCCCTTTAAAATTTTTAGATAAATCTATTTGTACGTCCAACTTCCTTTTTCCTTCTTCATTTTCAGGACTATCTTTCTCTGGATTTAGTCCTTTAGGATAAATATTATCTCCTAAAAAAATTAAATACGAAGCCGAATCTGCTTTTTGCAAATCAGATTTCAAAATCTCAAATTCAGTTTTATTACTTGGTAGATCCAAATTACCTGCATCTCCGATAAGATAAAATGACTGAATTTTTTTTCCCTGTACATGTTGAATAGGATTGTCTTTTAAGTTTTTACCGAATTGCGCACGATGAGTAGCACAAGATGTTATAAAAAAAGATGAACCAACTAAAAGGTACAAAGGATAATTTTTCTTAAAGTTGTAAAGGGTTGGTATAATTTTCATACATTTATTATTAAATATAGCCTCATGAATGATCAACTTTCTGGTGTCGAAAACTACGTTTTTAACTTATTCAAAGATAATCTTTCTTTCGACTTTACTTACCACAATTTTATGCATACCGTTATGGTTGTTGAATCGGTAAAAACACTAATGAATTACTATGATTTAGCAGAAAATGATCAACAAAATTTATTATTTGCTGCTTGGTTTCATGATACAGGTTATAGTATTTCAACAGAAAATCACGAGCAACATAGCGTAAAAATTGCGAAAGAATATTTGGAACAACATCAATTTTCTATCCAAAATATCAATGAAATTACTAATCTAATCTTATCCACAGATATTACACGTACTCCTGATACCATTACTGAGTCTATAATGCGTGATGCGGACTCTTTCCACTTAGGCCATTCTGATTATAATAAATTTGGAGATTTATTACGTACAGAGCTTAAGAAAGTTCATCATAAAGAATTTTCTGATTTTGACTGGTTAAAAGAAAATCGTTGTTTTTTTTTAAATGGTCATCGATACTTTACAGATGCTGCTAAGAAATTATGGCAAGAACAAAAGGATATCAACTTAATTGCAATTCAAAATAAAATTAATGAAATTGAAGTTGTTGGTGAAGGTTTAAATAAGTTTGAGCTTAAAAAGAAAAAAAATGATAAACTCCAACAACCAGAACGCGGTGTTGACACACTATATCGTGTAACGTTGAGTAATCATACAAGATTGAGTGATATAGCAGACAGTAAAGCAAATATTTTACTTTCAGTTAATGCAATTATTATCTCAATTGCGCTATCTACCTTAGTGCCAAAATTAGGTTCTCCTAAAAACGAATATTTAATTATTCCATCTTGTGTACTTCTTTTGCAAGTGTAATTTCCATAATTTTTGCAATCCTTTCTACGAAACCAAAAGTGACATACGAACAGTTTACTGAAGACGATTTACAAGCACGCAAAGTAAATCTTTTGTTTTTTGGTAATTTTTATCAAATGTCTCTCGATAGATACCAAGATGCAATGAATGAATTGATAAATGAAAGGGACTATGTCTACAATTCATTAACAAGAGATTTATATTATCTTGGAAAAGTCTTGGAAAAAAAATATAGAATGTTAAGCATTACTTATACTATTTTTATGATAGGAATTGTACTATCTGTGATGGCATTTGCGATAGCTTTATATTATAATTAAATGATAAATAAAGGGCTTTTAAATTTATTTAAAAGCCCTTTATTTTATTCTAACGTAGAACAATAAGTTACTCTCTCATCATAATTTATAGAAACTCTAAGGGCCAATAAACCTCCTAATCCTTGTAGTTCTTCAACTTCTAAAAATTCTATATCATTTTTTAAATATTGCTTATCAATTAAAAGCGCAAAGTAATTGGAATATTCTTCTTTTAAAATTTCTTCAGAATAAATTACACATAGCTTACCAGGTATATTAATACGTTCATTTGAATCTTTTACGAACGCTTTATTAATTCTTTTTTTGATAATTTCATATTTTGCATTGTTATATCCATCAATATCAAAACGTTTTTCATCCAATTTAAATTGTATATCCAAAGGATTGTTAGTTGCTAATATTAAAGATGCTACGTCTAGATGCACTGGCATTTCATTTTTTAGCGCTCTTGCATTTTGATCTAATGCAATCATAGCTTGAAGTTGCCAAAAACGAATAGCTCTAATCTTTGCATAGGAAAAATCTTTATTCGGGGAAATACTACGACCTACATACAGGTTATAATCAATTCCATCTGTTTTAAATCTTTCATAATAATGCGGAAAAATATTCTGTGCATCACGCTGAAATAAGTCTAATTTTGATGATAAAAGCTTATTTAGCATTAATATTGATTCATCAAATTTTTTCCGTTCAACATAAAATAAACCTGTGAAATTATCTAGTTTTTTTAAATATTCAGCTACTATTGAGTGGTCATCTTCTTGTATGTATTTTGGAATTTCTGGATGAATATACATCGCAATGTATTCAAAGATTTCTTGCTCAAAATATACTTTTTGCACGTTATCAATTCGATTGAGAAAAGACGCTAACTGCTCTATATAATCCAAAAACTTATCTTTTCCCGTACGGTTATAAAGCTCTTGGCAAACTTTTATAAGAAAATTTAATTGATTTTGATAATCCTCTTTTAAACATTGATTGCGCAATGCTGATGAATTCCTTACATCTACTTCCCCATAAAATGGATACACATCTTTAAATGAAATTTGTGTTTTCTTTTTTGTAGAATTAGGATTCAAAATAATTTCTCTCGCTTTATTTTTAAATTTCCAATCTACACTTGGGTGTAATGATGTATATTCGGTCTGTATAAATGAGTTAATCTGATGCTCTAAATCAACCGTATATCGGTAAATAGAATCCTCTATAAGAGGTAATAATTCTCGTAATTGATAGGCATTGATACGATTAAAAACTCCTGCTTGGCTAGATCCAATTTCTAAAATACCCAGACACTCTTTCCCCCTTTTCAAGGGATATAGTATAAAACTTTTAATTCCTTCTTTTAATAGAATTTTGACTAATTGATCTTCAGGATACTTTTCTTGAAATTTCTCTACATTTGATATCACATAATAATCTGAATTATTAATTTTATCCAACAGATTTGTACAAAAAATTTCATTAATTTTTAAAGCAGAATTGTTATTTAATATTAAACTTTCACTAGGTATTCTCAGCGGGAAATCTTCTATTTTTTCTTGATCAGAATTGTAACTCGAGAAACCAACTTTTAAATCATTTAGTCTAAAAATCGATTTTAAAGATGAAATAGTATCTTCATTAATTTGCTCCATTCCATCATTGTAAGATAGAAGCTTAGTTTTTAAGTTAGATAGCGCAATAAATGTGGTATTATCAAAAAATGAAGCCACCATAAATCCATTTCCAACCCAAGAATCTATTGGAAAATAAGTCATCCATAGTTCAGTATTTTCATAGTTATTTAGCAATTCTTCAATTTGATCTTGAGATAATTCAAAAGATGGATTACTTGGATAAAGGTCAAAATATTCAAAATTATAACTTACTGATAGAAAAGTATTATATCCCTTCCCATTATCAATTTCCAATAAATTATTTTGATTGAATTCTAGGTTTATATTGTAATACCTATTTAAAATTAAACAGCAACATATCTTGTAAATATCATCAAAATCTACTGAAATAAATTTTGCATGTACTACAGTATTTTCGTTATCTATTATTTCTTTTAAAGCATCTGTGGGATAAAAATATTTTTCGGATAATGGAAACCCAATAGCTTTTAGATTATTTTTCATCAAAGGCTTGGGAATAATCTTATCTATAAGTGGAGCAATATTATCAGCCAATTTTTCAAAAGCTTGAATACTATCAACGCCATCTATAAATTCTGGCATTTCGCTTCTTAAATACTCTAAAAAAACTTTGAATTCTCCTATATAATATTCAGATTGCTCTAATTCTTCAATCAATTTCTTGAAAGAATAGATAATCTTAAATGGTAATTGTGGTATTTTTTTGGGATCAACCATAGCTCAAAAATAACAAAAGACTACTTAAAAAAGTAGTCTTTTAATATATATATTTTAGTTTAATATCTAACGTGTAAAAACCAATAAGCCATCTTTAGAAAGATTTTCATCATAACGATAACCATCAATATTATAGGCTTTTACTTCATCCAATGTCTGTACATTATTTTCTGCACAATAACGGGCCATTGCTCCACGTGCATGTTTAAAATACATCATGATTTTCTTTAATTTTCCGTCTTTATAATCCTGAAATTCAACCTCAACCATTGGTACTTTTAATGCTTTTTTATCTAAAACTTTAGCATATTCATTACTCGCTAAATTCAAGATAAATTCGTCTTTCCCCAACTTAGAATTAAAGAATGGTGTTAAAATATTTTTCCAAAATCCGTATAAATTTTTAGAACCGTTTACATCAAGCTTTGATCCCATCTCTAAACGATACAACATAATTTTATCCGTTGGACGCAACATTCCATATAATCCTGAAAGTAAAAAAACATTATTATTAATGTAATTTTGAGCATCTTCTGATAACGTTTCTGCATCAAAAGCACGATAAACTTCGCCTTTAAAAGCTAATGCTGCTGAAATTGATTCGCCAGCAGAAGGTTTCGTATTCCAAGTTTGATTACGCTCAACATTCATTTCAGAAATTGTTGAAGAAATTTTCATCAATTGTTCTAAATCGCCCGCAGTCATTTCTTTCATTACATCCATAATTTCTTTCGAATGTTCCAAAAACTGTGGAGTTGTAGCTTTCCAATTCGCATTGGTCTCTAAACTCATCATTTTAGCAGGAGAAAGTAAAATTTTCATATATTTTTTTAATCTTTTATAAATAATCTTCTATGTTTCCTTTTCCCTCACGTAATACTTCTACTCCATCAGTCATATCAACTACTGTAGATGCTACATTATCTCCATAACCAGAATCCACGACAGCATCCACCAAATTATCCCATTTTTCATAAATTAATTCAGGATCCGTTGTATATTCAATCACTTCATCTTCATCATAGATTGATGTTGAAGCAATAGGATTTCCTAATTTTTCTACAATTAACTGAGGTATTAAATGGTCTGGGACACGAATACCAACAGTCTTTTTTCCTTTATATGATGATGGTAAATTTTTAGAAGCATTCATTACAAAAGTAAATGGACCTGGTAGAGCTCTTTTTAAAATTCTAAATGTACCATTATCAATAGGTAATGTAAAGTTTGATAAATGACTCAAATCATTACAAACGATAGAAAACTGAGCTTTATCTAGTTTAACACCTTTGATTCGTGCTAATTTTTCCATTGCTTTTTGATTAGTAATATCACATCCTAACCCATACACAGTATCGGAAGGATAAATCACTAAGCCTCCATCTTTTAAGATTTTCACCACTTGATCGATTGCTTTCTCTTGTGGATTTTCTGGGTGTATTCTTATATATTCTGCCATGGTTGAGTATTTATCCAAAGATACGAATTCTTGTAAAGATCTATTTATCGCTTAATTCTTGTTCTTGATAATATTATAAATTTTCGTTATAAAAAAAGCCATCATAATAGATGGCTTTTATATCTATACACAATATTTAATAATTGTGATATTTAAAACTCTGTCCGTTTTTTATTTCTTTTACAGATTGGTAAATTAATTCAATCACATTTTTTACGTCCGATTGGTGCACCATTTCTACAGTTGTATGCATATAGCGTAATGGTAATGAGATCAAAGCAGAAGGAACACCTCCATTACTATAAGCAAATGCATCAGTATCTGTACCAGTAACACGAGAACTTACTGCACGCTGAAATGGTATATTATTGGTCTCGGCTGCCTCTATAATTAATTCTCGTAAATTATTTTGAACTGCTGGCGCATAATAAATTACTGGACCATCTCCACATTTTTGCTCTCCTTCTTTCGATTTTGTAATCATAGGTGTTGTGGTATCATGAGTTACATCTGTAATAATTGCTACATTTGGCTTAATTGTTTGAGTAATCATTTCTGCTCCACGTAAACCTACTTCTTCTTGTACAGCATTAACAATGTATAATCCAAAGTTAATTTGATCTTTATTTTCAAATAATTTACGAGCTACCTCAGCAATCATAAAACCACCCATTCTATTATCAATTGCACGACATACAAAGTAGCGATCATTCAACGTAAAAAATTCGTCTGGATAAGTAATTACACATCCTACATGTATCCCTAATTCTAAAACTTCATCTTTAGATGTGCACCCACAATCAATCCATATTTTATCTTGAGTCGGAGCATCTTCTTTCCCTGCTTGACGTAAATGTATAGCTGGCCATCCAAAAACCCCTTTTACAATTCCTTTTTTGGTATGAATATTTACAACCTTAGAAGGGGCAATCATATGATCTGAACCACCGTTACGAATAACATATATTAAACCATCTTCAGAGATATAATTCACAAACCAAGAAATTTCATCTGCGTGTGCTTCTATCACAACTTTATATTCTGCATTGGGGTTTATAACTCCATAAGCTGTTCCATAATTATCCGTTCTTATTTCATCTACATAAGGTTTAATATAATCGATCCAAACCTTTTGCCCAGCAGACTCAAAACCCGTTGGTGATGCAGTATTTAAATATGTTGTTAAAAAATCTAATGATTGTTGATCAAATAAATTATTTGTTGCCATGATTGTTTTTATTTCAAAACAAATATACTACATTAGGAACAATTTTTGAAGCCGATTGATTATGAAGTTTTACATTAATATACTCTTTTTACTCCTATTTTTTAATATAACTCATGCACAAATTTTTGGATTGGATTTAGGTGTATCAAAAAAGAATGAAACTGAAAGCGATTCAATTATCCAACAGGATTTAACCCCTATAGATACCATTTATTTACAAGATTATAATCATTATACCATTCAACTCAAAACAGATTTAGATAAAAAATATTATTTCTGGTTGCGCAGGCGTGTTCGCGACGTATGGCCTTACGTAAGAACTGCGGTAAGAGAGTATAATTCTGTTAGAGACACCGTTAGTACAATGGCCAAAAAAAGAGACCAACGTAAATTTATCAAACAAAGACAACGTGATCTTGGTGATAAATTTGAAAAGGATTTAAAAAACATGACAGTTTCTAGAGGACAAATTATGACCAAATTGATTCATAAAGAAACCAATAAAACTACTTTCGAAATTATTAAAGAGCTACGTGGAGGAATTTCAGCATTTTTATACAATACTGCGGGAGGTATATACGATATACGTTTAAAACAAACATTCGACCCCAATCGTACCAGAGAAGATTTATATATATTAGTAATCCTTCAACGCGATATTGCTGCTGGAGTTTTACAGCCTATTTATGATGATACAGAATAATATCTTCTCATTCAATAAAGCCTGATTGAATATAAACTTTATTACTATATTTGAAATAACAAAGGGAAAAAAGTGACAAATAATTCAATTAAAAAAATTGGTGTATTAACTTCTGGAGGAGATGCACCTGGTATGAATGCTGCATTAAGAGCTGTAGTTAGAGCGTGTAAATATTATAATATAAGTTCAATCGGGATACGTCAAGGATACGAAGGATTGATTCAAAATGATATGATTGATCTAGGTCCACGTTCTGTTAAAAATATTATTAATCAAGGAGGTACAATCCTTAAAACAGCACGTTCTGAAGAATTTAGAACGAAAGAAGGTCGACAAAAAGCATACGATAATTTACTTCAAAACGAAATTGATGCTTTAGTAATTATCGGAGGCGATGGTTCTTTTACTGGTGCAAATATTTTTCATCAAGAATTTAATGTACCATTTATTGGCGTTCCAGGAACGATTGATAATGATATTTTTGGAACAGATTTTACAATCGGATATGATACCGCATTAAATACTGTAACAGAAGCTATTGACAAACTTCGAGATACTGCAACATCACATGATCGTGTATTTTTTGTAGAAGTTATGGGTCGTGATGCTGGTTTTATTGCGTTAAATAGTGGTATTGCTTCTGGTGCACAAGATATCTTGATTCCTGAACAAAAAGATAGTGTGGAAGAATTATGCGAATCTTTAGAACGTTCGGAAGAAACAGGAAAAAAATCGAGTATTGTAGTAATTGCTGAAGGTGAACAATTAGGAGGTGTTTATGAAATTGCTAAAGAAGTAAAGAAAAGACATCCTGAATATGATATCCGTGTAACAGTTTTAGGTCATATCCAAAGAGGAGGTTCACCATCATGTCACGATCGCGTACTTGCGTCACGCTTAGGGATAGCTGCTGTAGAAGGTTTATTAGAAAATAAAACAAATTTAATGGCTGGTATCAGATCTAACAAAATTGTTTTTACACCAATTGAAGAGGCAATTAAAAAACACAATGAAATTGATGCTGAACTTATCAAAGTTGCAAATATACTTGCAATTTAACTGATAATTTGTAATTTTAAAAAAGGGAAAAATATATAAAATTATGTCAAAAATTAAAGTTGGAATCAACGGATTCGGACGTATCGGAAGGTTAGTTTTCCGTGTATTATCTGAAAGAGAAAATGTAGAAGTTGTAGGAATCAATGATTTAGTAGATGCTGATTACTTAGCATATATGTTAAAATATGATTCTGTACATGGTGCTTTTAATGGAGAGGTTGCTGTTGAAGGAAATACATTAATTGTGAATGGACAACGCATTCGTATTACCGCAGAAAAAGACCCTTCAAATTTAAAATGGGATGAAGTTGGTGCAGATTATATCGTAGAAGCTACAGGTATTTTTATGACAAAAGATACTGCAGGTAAACACATTGAAGCAGGAGCTAAAAAAGTTATTTTAACAGGACCATCAAAAGATGATACGCCAATGTTTGTGATGGGTGTAAACGAAAATAAATTAACAGCTGAAGACACGATTATTTCTAATGCTTCTTGCACAACAAACTGTTTAGCTCCATTAGCAAAAGTTATTCATGAAAATTTTGGGATTTTAGAAGGTTTAATGACTACCGTACATGCGACTACTGCAACACAAAAAACAGTGGATGGACCATCAAGCAAAGATTGGAGAGGTGGACGTAGTGCAATGAACAACATTATACCATCTTCTACAGGAGCTGCAAAAGCTGTTGGAAAAGTAATTCCAGAATTAAATGGTAAATTAACAGGGATGTCATTCCGTGTTCCTACTGTAGATGTTTCTGTAGTTGATTTAACAGTTCGTTTAGAAAAAGAAACGAATTATGATGAAATCAAAAAAGTTATGAAAGATGCATCTGAAGGAGCTTTAAAAGGAATTGTAGGATACACAGAAGATCAAGTTGTATCTATGGATTTCCGCGGAGATATACGTACATCTATTTTTGACGCTGGAGCAGGAATCATGCTTTCTCCAACATTTGTTAAATTAGTTGCTTGGTATGATAACGAAATGGGATACTCTAATAAGGTTGTTGATTTATTAGAACATGCTGCAAAAATTTAGGTATTAGATAAATAATTATAGATTTTATTAAAAGCTCGTCAATAGACGAGCTTTTTTAGTATTTTTTTATGTTAAAATTATAGTTTCATTAATATTATATTTTATATTTGAATCTGAAACGCATAAACAATCGCCTATAGGTTAGAAATTCTACTTTATTTAAAAAATTAACACAACTACTTAATTTACATCATTATGAATTACGGGGATGATTCTCTACTAATTTCTTCGTACCGCAACGGTAATGAAGAAGCCTTACAAAAGTTGATAGAGAAGTATAAAGGTAGAATATATAGTTTCATTTATTCAAAAGTCTTGAACAGAGATGTTACCGAAGATATTTTTCAAGATACATTTGTAAAAGTTATCTTAACACTAAAAGGTGGTAAATACAATGACGAAGGTAAATTTTTACCTTGGGTAATGCGTATAGCCCATAACCTAACAATAGATTACTTCCGCTTAAATAAACGTTTTAATATTGTGAATGAATCTTCAAATTATCACGATGAATATAATATTTTTGATTATATCGGTGTTATGGATGAATGTTCAGAAACTAAATTAATTCGTAACCAAATTGATATTGACCTGAAGAATTTAGTTCAACAGCTTCCAGATGACCAACGAGAAGTTTTAGAATTAAGAATTTTCAAAGATTTAAGCTTTAAAGAAATTGCTGAAGAAACGGATGTAAGTATAAATACTGCCTTGGGTAGAATGCGTTATGCACTAATTAATCTAAGAAAGGTAATTGATAATAATAACATTATTTTAACAGTTGACTGATAATAAATCAATTTATTAAGCGTTTTAAGTAAAATGATTGAAATCAAATGAAAGATATAAGACGAATTTTAGAACCGAAACAGTCTACTGTAAATAAAATACTTTTATACTCAAAGAGTATAAGGATTCTAAATTCAGATGTTCTAAAAGATAAAATATTAGTTCATACGAATTAATTATTGTTTTATTTCAATTAAAAAATCCGAAACTAAAAAGAAGTTTCGGATTTTTTAATACAATTTACTATTTATATATTTCCTGCATTTGCGCAGCTATAATCTACATTATCCATCGGGATCTCTTTTAAGATGTCTAATAAATAATCCCAGAATTTTTGAACAGAAGTAATTTCTACACGTTCATCAGGTGAGTGAGCTCCAGAAATATTTGGACCAAATGAAATCATATCTAATCCTGGATAATTAGTTCCGATAATACCACATTCTAAACCTGCATGACAAGCTACAACCTTAGGTTCAGTTCCATATTTAGAAACATAAATACCTTTCATAATATCTAATATTTCAGACTTTGGATTTGCCTTCCAACCTGGATAAGACCCTGAGAAAGTTACGGTATATTCTGCCAATTCAAACCCAGCCTTTAGAGTTTCAGCTAATGCTAATTTGTTTGATTCTACAGAAGATCGTGTTAAACAAGAAACTTTCACACTTCCATCTATCACCTCTACTCTAGCAACATTATTTGAAGTTTCTACTAATCCAGCTACGTCAGGAGACATTCTATAAACCCCATTAAAAGCGGCCATAATAGATTGTACAAATACTTTAGAATCATGTACTGACATTGCACTATTAATTGTCTCAGTTTCCTCTAAAGTAATTACCATTCTAGGTTCTAGAGTTTGATATTCTTCAATAATCTCAGCACGCAAGATTTCATAAGCTGCTTTAAATTCAGCAAGATTTGCTTTAGGTACTATAATTTTCGCCCATGATTCACGTGGAATTGCATTTCGCAAACTTCCACCTTCTACGTGTGCAACTTGTAAACCGTATTCTAAACCTAAGTTTAATAAACGAGCAATTAATTTATTTGAGTTTCCTAAACCTTCATGAATTTGCATTCCTGAGTGACCACCATTTAAACCTTTTAAAGTTAAAATCAATGCTTGTCCTTCCACAACTTGGGAAGTATAAGTTTTCTTAGCTGTTATGTCAATTCCACCTGCACATCCGATATCTAATTCATCATCCTCTTCAGTATCTAAGTTTAGTAAAATTTTCCCTGAAAGAAAACCACCCTTTAGACCTAATGCACCAGTCATCCCAGTTTCTTCGTCAATTGTAAAGAATGCTTCAATTGCTGGGTGTGGGATATTCTTAGACTCTAAAATTGCCATAATAGTAGCAACACCAATTCCGTTATCTGCTCCTAAAGTTGTTCCATTTGCAGTTACAAATTTTCTCTCTTCAATATACATTTCAATCCCTTGCGTTTCAAAGTCAAATTCAACATCATTGTTTTTTTGACACACCATATCCAAATGAGATTGCATCACAATTGTTTTACGGTCTTCCATGCCTGGGTAAGCAGATTTTTTGATTAAAACATTTCCTACTTCATCCGTTTCCACTTTCAATCCTAAATCTTCACCAAATTTGATGATAAATGCTCTAACTTTTTCTTCTTTTTTAGAAGGTCTTGGAACTGAATTTAATGCTGCGAAATTTTTCCACAACGCTTTTGGTTCCAAATTAAGAATCTCCGAATTCATTGTTTGTTTTTATTTATTGCTAACAAAGTTACACAATATCGTAAAACTATTTTTTAAAAATAAACCGTTTTTTTGGGCCTATCTATTTCTTCACTTTTATCTAATATCAATTTTTACAAACTAGAGAATGATAAACCTGTAAAACAAAAAAGCATCTACAAATTTTTGCAGATGCTTTCTTTATATTAAAGGAAAATGTTATCTTCCTGTACTCGGCATTGGAGATTCTTTATCTACAACAGGACGATTTTCAGCGTTAGCCAATTTCCAAACTGTATTAAAGGCTAATTTTGTTCTTCTTGTTAATAAATCGTATTCAATTTTATCTGGAGTGTCACTTGGTTTGTGATAATCGGCATGCACCCCGTTGAAAAAGAATACAGAAGGTATATTATGTTTCGCAAAATTGTAATGATCTGAACGGTAATAGAAACGATTTGGATCATCTGGTGTATTATAACGCATATCTAAATCTATTCCTAAACCTTCATTTGCCGCTAAAACTGCTTTATGCAAGTCTGAAGATAACATTTCAGAACCTATGACATATACAAAATCTCTTGTTGCTTCATTATGATCATTATCCACACGACCTATCATATCAATATTTACATTTGCAATGGTGTTAGCTAATGGAAATATAGGGTTATCAGAATAATATTTTGATCCTAATAAACCTTTTTCTTCTCCAGATACATGTAATAATAAGACAGAACGCTTAGGCTTAATACCTTTCTTTTCAGCTTCACGAAGAATTCGACCGATTTCCATTACAGCAACTGTTCCTGAACCATCGTCGTCCGCTCCAGGATATAATTGTCCATTCTTGATACCATCATGATCGTAGTGTGCAGAAATGACAACAATTTCTTCTGGCTTTTCAGAACCTTCAATAAATCCCATTACATTTCTCATTTCCCCTTTTACTCTACTAAAAGTTTCTCCAGGAATAATTTGAAAATATTGTCCATTTGGTCCATTTATACCTAATTCTTTATAATAATTAGAAATATAATTACCTGCTCTTACCTCTCCTTCAGTTCCTGCATTTCTACCTTCCATTTCAGGTGCTGCAATAATATAAAGCTGTTTTTTTAGTTCAGCTTCAGAAATTTTATCAACATATTTAGGTAAATATTTTTCATATTTTTCTGTTGATAATGTTTTTTGAGTAGAACAGCTAGTTCCTGTAAACAAAGCTAACGTAGCTAATGCAATCAAAAATTGTTTCATGTGAATTATTTATTATAGATTGTCTCAAATAATGAATATTATTCTTTCGACTTGGTTTTATGTTATAAATAAACAAAAAATTATCGAATTTATGTATCTTGTATATATATTTGTTCCAATAATTTTTATCCAAAACATGTCTCAATTATTCAAGAAAAAATCGGTAGATCAAATACTTGCCGATGCAGAGAAAAACCCTAACTCATTAGAAAAAACACTTGGTGTTACTGATTTAGTCAGTCTTGGAATTGCAGCCATCGTAGGTGCAGGAATTTTCAGTACTATCGGATTAGCCGCCTTTAATGGTGGACCTGCTATATCATTATTATTCGTATTTGTAGCTTTTGCATGTATTTTTACTGCTTTATCTTATGCTCAGTTTGCGAGTACAGTTCCAGTTTCAGGATCAGCTTATACTTACGCATATGTAGCATTCGGTGAATTATTCGCCTGGATTATCGGTTGGGCTTTAATTCTTGAATATGCTGTATCTAATATGGTTGTTGCTATATCTTGGTCACAGTATTTTGTTTCCATGTGCGAAGGATTTGGAATTCATATCCCGAAATGGCTAACTATGGCTCCACAATATGCCACAGAAGCGTACCAAAAATCTACAGAATTAGGTATTGATAAATTAACAGGCGTAGAGAAAATAGCTTTAGAAGCATATAACACTGCTCCTATGGTTGGAGGTCTTCCCGTTATTTTTGATTTGCCTGCTGGTATTATTACGGTATTAGTAACTTTATTAGTTTATATTGGTATTAAGGAATCTAAAAAGGCAAGTAATTTAATGGTAATGATTAAAATAGGAATTATTTTAGCCGTTATTATTGGTGGTGCATTTTTTGTGAAACCTGAGAACTGGACGCCATTTGCGCCTAACGGATTAGGAGGTGTTATGGGGGGAGTTGCTGCGGTATTTTTCGCTTTCATTGGATTCGATTCTATCTCAACAACTGCCGAAGAATGTAAAAATCCTCAGCGCGATTTACCTCGAGCAATGATTACTTGTCTAGTAATTTGTGCTATTTTATATGTTTCTATTACGTTAGTATTAACGGGAATGGTGAATTATACTAATTTAAACGTAAAAGATCCATTATCTTATGTATTTCATTATGTAGGATTTAATCATATGGCTGGAATTATTTCTGTAACTTCTGTTGTAGCGATAACAAGTGCATTATTAGTATTCCAATTGGCACAACCTCGTATCTGGATGACAATGTCTCGTGATGGGTTAATTCCTAAAAAGTTTTCTACAATTCATCCAAAATATAAAACTCCTTCTTACGCAACAATCGTCACTGGATTTGTGGTAGCAATTCCTGCATTATTTCTAAAAATGGACTTCTTTGTGGATCTAACTTCTGTAGGAACATTTTTCGCTTTTATTGTAGTTTGTGGTGGAGTGCTTTACATGGACAAAACTGGATTATCAAAAAAATCTAGGTTTAAAGTGCCTTATATCAATGGAAAATTTATTGTTCCATTGGCTTTTATAGCAGGAATAGTACTTACTTATATCTATGGACAAGATTCGTTAGAACAATGGAAAACTCTAGGATCTATGAATATAATTGCTCATAAATCTTTAGTAATTATTTTCTGGATAGTATTCTTTATCATGAGTATTTTAAGCTTTAAGCATAATTTTTCATTACTACCCGTAATTGGAATATTAATTAATTTATATTTAATGAGTGAATTGGGTGCAAGTAACTGGATTATCTTTATTATTTGGCTCCTAATTGGCCTAGTAATTTACTTTACCTACGGTCATAAAAATAGTAAAATGAGGAAAGAAAATATTTAACTTTAGAAAAGCGATTCAATATTGAATCGCTTTTTTATTTTTTATAGAATTTATAAATGTTGTATTAATAAAATTAAAACTTCTACTTTTAAAAAATATTTAATTATTATCAAAAAGTTTCAAGTTCATCTATACATTAAAATTCCACGAATTATTTCACTTTTATAATATAATTTAATTAAAATTTTAGATTCACTTTTATTCTATCAAAATCGCTTTTAAGCTTCTTTAATTCACCTCAAAACTTTACATTTGCACTATAAATTTTACGACAGATGTTTAGATCACATACTTGTGGAGAATTAACACAAGCCAACATTAATGAAAAAGTTACGTTAAGCGGATGGGTTTCAACGTTACGTGATAAAGGTTTTATGATGTGGATTGATTTACGTGACCGTTATGGTATCACACAAATCATCTTAGATGAAGAACGCTCTTCAAAAGAATTATTTGAAACTGCTCGTTCTTTAGGACGTGAGTTTGTAATTCAAGTTACTGGTACTGTTATCGAGAGAGCTTCTAAAAATCCAAATATCCCAACAGGAAACATTGAGATATTAGCAGAAACAATTACTATTTTAAATGAGTCTGCTTTACCTCCATTTACTATCGATGATAATACAGATGGTGGGGAAGATATTCGTATGAAATATCGTTATTTAGATATTCGTCGTAATCCAGTTAAAAATAAATTAATCTTCCGTTCAAAAGTTGCGCAGGAAGTTCGTAAATATTTAGATGCACAAGAATTCGTAGAAGTTGAAACACCTGTTTTAATTAAATCTACGCCAGAAGGGGCACGTGATTTCGTGGTTCCATCTCGTATGAATCCAGGTGAATTCTATGCGTTACCTCAATCGCCACAAACATTCAAACAATTATTAATGGTTGGTGGGTTAGACCGTTACTTCCAAATTGTAAAATGTTTCCGTGACGAGGATTTACGTGCAGACCGTCAACCAGAGTTTACACAAATTGACTGTGAAATGTCGTTTGTTGAACAAGAAGACATCATGAACGTTTTTGAAGGTTTAGCTAAACACTTATTACACACGTTTAAAGGATTAGAATTTGGAGATTTCCCACGTATGACATTTGCTGATGCAATGCGCCGTTATGGAAATGACAAACCAGATATCCGTTTCGGAATGGAATTCGGAGAGATTACTGATTTAGCTAAAGGTAAAGATTTCAAAATCTTCGATGAGCAAGAATTAATCGTTGGTATCGCTGCTGAAGGTTGTAACTCTTACACACGTAAAGACATCGATAAATTAATCGAATGGGTTCAACGTCCACAAATTGGTGCGACAGGTTTAGTTTGGGCACGTTATAACGAAGACGGAACATTTAAATCTTCTGTAGATAAATTCTACTCTCAAGAAGATTTAGCAGCGTGGGCAGAGCGTATGAACGCAAAACCAGGTGATTTAATGTTAGTAATGTCAGGTAACACAAACAAAGTACGTGCACAATTATCTGCTTTACGTATGGAATTAGCTGAGCGTTTAGGATTACGTAATCCTGAAGTTTTTGCTCCATTATGGGTTGTAGATTTCCCTTTATTAGAGTGGGATGAAGAATCTGAAAGATACCACGCAATGCACCACCCATTTACTTCTCCTAAACCAGAAGATATGGAATTAATTGCTACAAATCCAGGTGAAGTTCGTGCAAATGCTTACGATTTAGTATTAAACGGAAACGAAATTGGTGGAGGTTCTATTCGTATTTACGATAAAGATATCCAAGCAAGAATGTTCGAATTATTAGGATTTACTCCAGAACAAGCAGAAGCTCAGTTCGGATTCTTAATGAACGCTTTCAAATACGGTGCGCCACCTCACGGAGGTTTAGCATTCGGATTCGACCGTTTTGTATCAATCTTAGATGGTTCTGAAACGATTCGTGATTACATTGCATTTCCTAAAAACAATTCAGGGCGTGATGTGATGATTGATGCGCCATCTCCAATTGATGAAACTCAAAAACAAGAATTATTTATTGCTTCAACTTTTACAGGAAAAGAATAATTATTCAAACAAAATATAAATCTAAAAGCCACTCTTTAGAGTGGCTTTTTTTATTCAGATAAATTAATTAATTCTGATTAAAATTTTAAAATGAATATCCCACTGTAAAACCTACAGAAGGATAAAATTTATTGTAGTTATAATCTAAATCGTTCGCATTACCAATTCCTACATGATATCTAAAAATAATATGATTTCCCAAAGGAAGTTGTTGACCAAATTGCAATTCATTCAACCAATATTTTCCCACTTCATACTCTTCTACACCACTAAAATAATATTTAGTTTGAAAAGCTACAAAACTACCCGCATTATTTTTTAACGAATGACCTTTAGCTTCTCTTCTTTCTCTGTTTAAATAATACCTAATTTGTCCTCTCGCAAAAATACTGTTAGAATTTCCCGACCATTCATAGGATACTCCCGAATCTGAAAAATCTGTAATTCCGCCCCAACCTACATTTATATCCGCCAAAAATTTTTGACTAATAGGCACCTCGGTTCCCACTGAAACACCTTGCAACCCTAATTCAATTTTGTATTTATTTTCTAATTGTTGAGCATTAGAATTTTGAGAAAATGCAATAACTATTAATAATAATGTTTTTTTCATATTGTGTTAATTCATTCTATAAAACTATTGGCTATAAATAGTCAAGATTAATTTAAATAAAAATTCAGACGAATATAACATTTTTTACTTTTTTGATATATAGTATTTAAGTTATTAATAGCTTAAATTACATGAAAAATATATTAATATAACGGTATTGTATAAACTTTTATAATAAGTACTAAAGGAAGATAAACTTCAGTTAATTTAAAATAAAACAACCATACTTTTATAAAGTATGGTTGTTTTTTTATTAAAGATTGTCTAATATTATTTTGCAGGAGCAGAATTCAGTTTAGGAACTTCAGTCACATTCAAATCAGTAATCTTTTTAGGTTTTACACTTCCCTGATGACAAGTAAAACAAGATACTTTCTTTTTATCTGCCTCATCATAGTCAAAATGATTCTTATTCAATTCCTGAGTCATTGTCATCATATGACGAGCAAATCCTTTTTCTTTTTTTGCATCCGAAGCAAAATCCATTTTACCTTCCGCATTTGGTGCGTGGCAATGGTTACATTTTACTCCTAATGAAGTATTAAATTCGCGCATTAAGCCTTTTAATTCTTCTTCTGATATATCTTGCGGAAGAACTTTTAAATTTTCCCACTGTGATTCTACTTTAGCAATTTCTTTTCCTGTATCAATAGTAGAAGGTTTTGCGACTGACGCACAACTTATAATGGCGGTAGTTCCCAATGCGAAAAGTAAAATCTTATTAATTTTCATATGTCTAATTTTAAGACCTTAATTTATCAATAATTTTTATACAAAATTCAAATCCCTTAAATTTGAAATTGATTTAAATAGTAGACTATCTAAAATGACATATAAACCTGAAATCGTAATCTTGATTCACAAATTCAGAAATCATCCTAAATGGACAAATTTCTATTTAAAAACTATAAAAAATAACATTACTCAGTTTAATTTACCTATGGATGAAATAATTGAATGTACGCAGGATCAACTTTGTGTAAATGAAGATTTTTGTTTACCTCTAATTATAGAGAGTAATGATACTTATTTTCCTAGCATAAAAAAAACGTTTCATTCAACAACTCAAAATCAAATTATTGCAATCTTTCATTCTGAAAATTCTTATATCACTATCAACTATCTTAATCAAGATAACTTAACAGTTTTAGAAACATTTAGGCTTCTTTAATACTTTTATAATAATATTTAAGAAGCAACCATAATTAAATACTCATACGCTTTTATAGCACCTTTTAGTATATCAGCTTTATCTTCGTCGGTTACTATTTGTTCATTCAAATAAGCGACAAAAGCTTTCCAAATTGGACCAATATCTTGTCCATAATGTCCAAAATAATTGAAATTTGAATTTTCTAATTCTGGATATTTCTTTAGTTGTTTAGCGATAACCATTCCTCCAAGCATCGAACCTTCAATTACATATAAAGCTCCTAAAGCTTCTGCCCTATTATTTAGATGGTTTATAGGTAACATTTCATAAGGAGTTAATTTCAATTCTTCTAAATCTTTTTCTAATAAACTTAGTTTATCAAAATTAATTCGGTTTAATAAATCTTTATCATTATCATTTAAGAAAGTTTCAATTTCACTTTCATATGCTTTAATGAATTGATGGTTTACCAATAACATTTTATAATAATTATCTTGTGTAAAAGAACCATCAAATAGCCGTTTAGATTCTAATTTCGCTTCAATAGCATCGTGAAATTGTGCTGTATTTGTTTTTAAAATTTCTGTAGTTTGCATTGCTTTTTAATTGAAGGTTAAATTTAATTGAAATAAATCTCTCGATACTAAAAAAAGACCTTTAGTTTCCTAAAGGTCTTTTGCAAATTATATTTTAATTGTAATTATTCTACAATTGTTAATTCATCAATAATATTTGTTGCTCCAGCATATTTATCTACAACCCATAATACATAACGAATATCTACAGAAATCGTACGTTGTAATTTTGGATCAAAGATAACATCACCAGCCATAGCTTCAATATTACCATCAAAAGCAACACCAATTAACTCTCCTTTCCCATTTAATACTGGAGAACCAGAGTTACCACCTGTAATATCATTATTAGATAAGAAGTTGATTGGCATATATCCATTTTTATCTGCATAACGTCCGTAATCTTTAGCAGCTGCTAACTCTAATAAACGTTTTGGATTTTCAAATTCTGCATCTCCAGCTTTGTGCTTAGCAACTACACCTTCCATTGTTGTATAAAAGTTTGCTGGTGCATCTGGCTGACGTTCTGGATTTAAACTTTTTGGTAAAGCTTGGATAGATCCATAAGTTAAACGTAATGTAGAGTTTGCATCTGGATATAAAATATCTCCAATTTTAGAATCACGTAAACCTTTTACTAATAAACGGAAATTCTTTGCGAATACTTCTTCTAGTTGTGCTTGTTCTTCTGTTTTTTGCGCTTGTCTTTCAATTAAAGCAGAAGATAAAACAAATAAAGGATCCTTCTTTAAAACCTCAACATCTGGAGAAATTAAGAAATTTTTTACTTGCGCTGCATCAGCGAAGAAAGAACGAGAAACAGCATCTTCAACATATGCATTAAAGTTGTTTCCATTTTGTTTTGCTAATTCTGCTACATAAGGTGCTAAACCAGCTTCAGCTCCTTTAGAAGCATATAAATTTAATTGAGCAGCTAACACATCTTTTTCTAAAGGTAAGTACATTTTACCGTAGATAGATTCTAT
Source organism: Faecalibacter rhinopitheci (assembly GCF_015234135.1). Taxonomy (GTDB): domain Bacteria; phylum Bacteroidota; class Bacteroidia; order Flavobacteriales; family Weeksellaceae; genus Empedobacter; species Empedobacter rhinopitheci. Next base: position 429,691 of record NZ_JADGIK010000001.1, read on the forward strand.
TAACTCTTCAATTTTTGGCATCATTTCAGCACGTTTTGCCTCATTAGCCGCTGCATAGTTTTCAATTGCTTTTCCTAAACGGTAAGGCGCAGTAGATAGAGCTGCAGAACGCATTAAAATAGCTAAATAATTATTGTGACGCGCATCTAAGTTAGTTTTTGCGTAGTAATCATTTAAATTTTTGATCACATCACCATATTCAGCTTTATTGGCTTTTTTATTTGCCCATTTGTTGAATTTAGCTTCTAATTTCGATTTTTTTGTAACAGTTTCATGTTCTTTTAAAGCCACAATCATTCCATCACGATTTTTCCAATAATTAGCTAAACCTGCGTATTTAGAAGCATAATCAATATTTACTTTTTGGATTTGATCTTGGTGTTTTTTAATTTGATCCATCCCAACTTTAGAAGCTTCTACCCAAGCTGGATAAGCATAATCAATGTTTTGAGCAACACCTTGTGCTGGCATCCAACGGTTTGTACGTCCTGGGTAACCTAAAATCATTGCAAAATCATTTAGTTTATATCCTTTTAAAGAAATAGGTAAATGGTGCTTTGGTTTTAATGGAACGTTTTCATTCGAATATTTCGCTGGATTTCCATCTTTGTCTGCGTATACACGGAACATAGAGAAATCTCCTGTATGGCGAGGCCATTCCCAGTTATCTGTATCTCCCCCGAAACGACCAATCATATCTGGAGGCGTACCTACTAAACGTACATCTTCGTAATCTTGGTAAACGAAGTAGTAATATTCATTTCCTTGAAAAAACGGACGAACAGAAACTACATATTTTCCATTCTCACTATTTTCTTTCTCAATTTTAGCAATTTCTTGGTTGATGATTTTCTCACGATCAACCTCAGACATTTTATTGTTTACCTTACCTAAAATTCGTTGAGAAACGTCGTCCATACGAACGAAGAAACGAACTTTTAAGTTATCTGGTTTTAATTCTTGAGATTTGTCTTTTGCCCAAAAACCGTGCGTTAAATAATCATTTTCTGGTGTAGATAATTGTGCAATATTTCCGTAACCACAGTGGTGGTTTGTTAAAACTAAACCTTGGTCAGAAATAATTTCGGCAGTACATCCACCTCCAAATTGTACAATGGCATCTTTTAAAGAATTATTGTTAATGCTGTAGATTTCCTCTGCAGTTAACTGTAACCCTTGCTTTTGCATGTCGCGGTGATTTAAACGTTCTATGAACATTAAAAACCACATTCCTTCGTCAGCTTTTAGCTTCATCGGAAAGAATAATACGGCAACAAGTGCTGTAAGTAATAGCTTTTTCATTTTAATTTAATTCTAATTCGGCACTAAAATACATTAGATAAAAGATTTCACCTAAAAAATAGGTTAAAAATGACTATTTTCTGCTGATTAAGATAAATAGATTATTATTTTTTATAAATCTTCTATATTCTTCACCATGCATCTTCGTATAAATAAAACAAAGCTTTATTCACAGAATGAATAAAGCTTTAAATATTTTACTATGTTATAATAAATTAATAAGCTGTTAAAGAAACAATGTCTGTTGTGAAGCGAGATAATTTTTCAGCACCATTTAAGAACTCAAGATTAACAATAAAAGAAAATTGCGTGACCTTACCTCCACATTTTTCGATCAATTTAGCACAAGCTTCTGCTGTACCTCCGGTTGCTAAGACATCATCATGCACTAATATACGCATACCTTCTTTTATATAAGTTTCGTTCACTTCTATAGTTGCTTGTCCATATTCTAAATCATATGATTCTGAAACTGTTGGTGGAGGAAGCTTTCCTGCTTTACGGACCAGAATAAAAGGAACGCCTAATTTTTGTGCAATCTGAATACCGTATAAAAATCCTCTACTTTCTATTCCACATACTGCATCTACCTTCCCTTTTGAAATTCCTGCAAACGCATCAACGATTTCGTTGGATAGTTTTGCATCTAAAAATAATGGCGTAATATCTTTGTATTGAATTCCAGGTTTTGGAAAATCTGCTACATTAGCGATAGTTTGATCTATTCTCTCTTGAAGAGTTGACATATTATATTCTATGTTTTGTTAAGGCTCAAAGTTAAAGAAAATAGTTTTGATTTATTCCTTATAAAATCCTAAACTTTCCCACATTTCATTAGGAACTCGAACTGGTCGTTTAGTGCTCGAATCTATACAGCATAATGTTGTGTATCCTTCATTAATCAACTTTTCTTGTTCATTATAAATTTTATAATCAACTCGTATTCGAACACCATTTGTTCTTTCAGTAACAATTGACTCAATAGTTAATACTTCATCATATAAAGCACTACCAATAAATTTACAATGCAGGTCTAAAATTGGCATTTGAATTCCGCGCTTTTCTAGTTCCACATATGGATAGCCTACTGTGCGCATCATTTCAGCCCGTCCAATTTCATAGAACTCTGCGTAATTACCATGGTACACCACTCCCATCTGATCTGTCTTAGCATATGTCACTCGGTGTTTTACACGAAATGGTTTCATTATATTCAAATTTATTCAAAAGTACTGTTTTTGGAAAACACAAAAAAAAACTACTTCAATAATATGTATTGAAATAGTTTATTCTGTAATTTTTTTATAATCCATCCAACTAAATGATGGAGACGATTCCGATTGAAGATTTTCTTTTGCAAAATTATATTCAATTTGTACAATTGTTTTAAAAGTTGGATTAGCTATTTCATAGCTAAAAACATAAATAAGTTCATGCTCGGGTTGATGTTGAACACTTAATAATGTATATTGATTTTGTATCCCAATATCATTTAAATGTAATTCAATAAGTGTTGTTGCTTTGTTTAATTGTTCTTGTGTAAGTTTCATAAAACAAATTTAAATCATATTCAATATTAGAACAAATTTAATGTAGATTTTTGATGAAAAATTTTGGACATTTCAATATAAAAATTTGGGTATAAATTGTCAAAAAATTATACAAACTATTTTCTGATTTATCAATACATAAAGTGTTTTTTTTATTCAAAATTTGTTCACATTTTTGTAAACTATCGGTTGGTTTTTTAGACGATTGATTTACAGTGTTTTAATTTTTAATTTTATCATTTCTTGGACTTTAGTATTACACTTACAGCAAATTCTGTATGGGAAAATTGTTTAAATTACATCAAAGACAATATTCCAGAAGATGCTTTTAGCACATGGTTTTTACCAATTCGCCCTGCGAAAATTAATGGTAATATCCTTACAATTCAGGTACCTAGTAAATTCTTCTACGAATGGTTAGAGGAACACTATATCAAGATATTAAAATCAGCACTTCAGCGCGAGTTGGGTAGTGAGGCTAAGTTGGTATATAGTATATTAATGGATCAGAAGTCGCAAGGTAGAGATCCATATACTGTGCGTATCCCAAGCTCTAATAAAGAAAAACCTCAACCCCAAGAAGTTGACACGCCAATACAATTGGATAAAAGTAGATTAATGAATCCTTTTGTGATTCCAGGTTTACAAAAATTAAAAATTGATTCTCAGTTAAATCCTAATTACACATTTGATAATTTTATTGAAGGTGAATCTAATCGACTAGCTCGTGCTGCTGGTCGCGCAATCTCTAAACGTCCAGGAGGTACATCTTTCAACCCTTTATTTATCTATGGAGGTGTAGGATTAGGAAAAACACACTTAGTACATGCGATTGGATTAGAAGTAAAAGAGCTACATCCTGATAAAACTGTATTATATGTGTCAACAGAAAAATTTACACAACAATTTATAGAAGCCGTTAAAAATAATAACCAAAACGATTTTATCCATTTTTATCAAATGATAGATGTTTTGATTATGGATGATATTCAATTTTTATCTGGTAAAGCGAAAACTCAAGAAGTTTTCTTCCATATTTTTAACCATTTGCACCAAAGAGGAAATCAGATTATTTTAACTTCTGATAAATCTCCTGCAGACATTCAGGATATGGAGCAACGTTTAATTTCAAGATTTAAATGGGGATTATCAGCAGATTTACAAAACCCTGATTATAATACTCGCTTAGAAATCCTGAAACAGAAATTAGAAAAAGATGGAATTATTTTTCCGGATGAGGTCATGGATTATATAGCTCAAAACATTGACACAAATGTTCGTGAACTTGAAGGATCATTAAATTCTATCATTGCTCAAGCAACTTTAAATAAAAGAGAAATAACTTTGGAACTTACAGCGCGTACTTTATCTAAATTGGTACAAACTGCTCGTAAGGAAATCTCTATTGATTATATTCAGAAAACTGTTTGTGAATACTTTAAAGTTTCGATGGAAGATATCCAATCTAAAACTAGAAAACGTGATGTTGTACAAGCACGTCAATTAGCTATGTATTTTGCAAAACAATATACAAAAGCATCACTAGCTAGTATTGGATCACAAATTGGTAAACGAGACCACGCAACTGTTTTACATGCGTGTAAAACAGTTAAAAATCTACAAGAGACAGATAAGGCATTCCGTGGATATATTGAAGATATTTCACGAAAAATTTCTGATTAATAGATTTCCAATATATTATCCATGAAAATTTTAATGGTTTGTTTAGGCAATATTTGCCGTTCTCCTTTAGCTGAAGGAATTTTACAATCAAAAGTTGGAGAAAAACATGTAATAGAATCTGCAGGTACTGGAGATTGGCATGTAGGAGAACAGCCTGATCGACGTGCAATAGCCACCGCTAAAAAATACGGTGTTGATATTTCTGATCAAAGAGCAATGCATTTTAATGCTTTATTTTTCGATGAATTTGATTTGATTTTTGCAATGGATAAACAAAATTCTATTGATTTGCAAAATCTTGCTCGTACTGAGGAAGAACGCCAGAAAATTAAACTAATTTTAAAAGAAGGACTAGATCGTGCCCATAATGTTCCTGATCCTTATTATGAAAACGATGAAGCCTTCGATAAAGTCTATCACTTATTGGATGAAGCCACTGATGGAATCATCAAAAAATACAATTTAATATAAAGATGACAACTGCTAAAGTTTATCTTATCCCAAGCTTACTGGGAACTAGCCCACACCAAAGAGTTTTACCTGATTATAATATCAAAGTTATTGAGTCTATCAATACTTTTGTGGTAGAAAATGAAAAATCTGCACGTAAATTTATTAAACAAGTTTGTCCAGAAAAGGTACAAGCAGATTTAGAAATTTACATTTTAGATAAAGATACCAATGCGAAAGATTTATTTGATATCATAAAGTTATTAGATCAAGGTAAAACAATCGGAATTATTTCTGAAGCAGGATTACCTGCTGTTGCCGATCCTGGCGCTCAATTGGTAAAAGTTGCACAAGAAAAAAGAATTCAAGTAGTTCCATTAGTTGGTCCATCTTCTATCCTAATGGCATTAATGGCATCAGGTATGAATGGGCAAAATTTCGCTTTCCATGGCTACTTGCCGATTGATAAAACGGATCGTAAAAAACGTTTAAGTCAATTAGAGGCAGAAAGCTCAAAAACAGGTATAGCTCAAATTTTTATGGAGACACCTTACCGTAATAATCAAATGATTGATGATTTGGTGAAATTATTACATGGTGAAACAAGAATATGTGTAGCTTGTGATATTACCTTAGAATCTGAAGATATCCGAACTAGGTCTATTAAAGAATGGAAAAATGAAAAATATGATTTCCATAAGCGTCCTGCAATCTTTGTAATGCAGGCTAATTAATAGAATCTTTACTATCTACTAAGACTTTTGGTGTACGCTCTTTCGAGAAATCTAAAATCGCTTTTATATTTGCAAAGACCTCTCTGAATTTATTTTTGGAAAGGTCTTTATATTTTTCACGATCTGCATTATATCCTACACAATCTACACCCATTATCTTTCCTAAAAATGTTGCTCTAGTAAGGTGAAAATTCTGAGTAATGTATACCACTTTATCAAACTGAAATATATTTTTTAAACGATAAACTGAACTGTACGTATCTAATCCTCCTGTGTCTAAATAAGTATGTTCAATCGGTACACCTTCATCTAAGATGTACTTTTCCATAACATCTATTTCATTAAAATTTTCATTTAATCTTTCTCCTGATAAGACGATAATGTCTATTTTACCATTATAATAAAGGTCTAATGCAGTATCTAATCTATCTTTCAAATATTCACCAGGTGACCCATTAGGATTTAACTTTGCACCAAATACAACACCTACTCTATAGCGTGCAGGCAGCTTAAATTTATCTTGGTAAATATATTTAGAAGTAAAAAATTGAACGCCACCGGCAAAAAGAAATATACTTAATACTCCCAATATAAATAATACGGTTACTCTTTTAAAAATATATTTTCCTACACGCATACAATAATAGTATTGTTCACTTTTTTTGGTGGTACAAAGATGTGTTTAATCAGTAAATTTAAAAAGTATTAAATGCTAATTTTATATTAAATTTAGCAATTAATCTACAGAGATAATGGAGAATATTGATTTAAGAACTGTAACTGTCGAAAGATATTTACAACCTTTACGTGAAGGAGGCTCTCTTCCTGCCCTTGCGGATGCAGATGACGGATATAAGTATGTTTTAAAATTTAAAGGTGCTGGCCATGGATCTAGAATGCTTATTTCTGAACTATTAGGTGGAGAAATTGCGCGTAAATTAGGATTTAAAGTTCCGGAACTTGTATTTGCTTTATTAGATGTTGATTTCGGTAGAACTGAAGCCGATGAAGAAATTCAAGATTTACTAAAGTTTAGTGAAGGAACCAATTTAGCTCTACACTTTTTATCAGGTTCTATCAATTATGATCCTGCTGTTATGCCAATTAACGAATTATTGTCTTCTCAAATTATTTGGTTAGATGCTTTTATAACCAACGTAGATCGTACATACAGAAATACAAATATGCTTATGTGGAATAAAGAACTATGGCTAATAGACCACGGTGCCGCATATTATTTTCATCATTCATGGGATAATTGGGAAACTTCTGCTAAAACTAAATTTCCTCAAATTAAAGACCATGTTTTACTAAAAAATGCTATTCAATTAGAGAAAGTTGATCTAGAATTTAAGGCTTTACTTACAGATGAATTTATCGATAATTTAGTGGATAAAATACCAGATGAATGGTTAGAAACTGAAGCGTATAAAATGAATGAAAATGAAATGAGAGAAGTTTATAAATCATTTATTAAAATACGAAAAGAGCATACTATTAATTTTATAAATGAAGCCAACGATGCGAGAAAAAATCTTGTATGAGTATTCGATCATTCGATTTGTGCCTAAAGTTGAACGTGAAGAATTTATAAATATCGGTGTAATAATGTTTTCTAAGAAACATAACTTTCTGAAGGTTAAATATTTTTTGAACGATAATCGTATTAATGCCTTCGCTCATGATTTTGATCTATGTTTTATTGATTCTAATCTTAAAGCTTTAAGCGAGATTGCTCAAGGTTCAAACACTATCTCAGAAGTTTCTAAATTTGACATTGCCGAAAGATTTCGTTGGCTAACTGCTGTGCGAAGTTCTTGCATACAAACATCACGTCCACATCCTGGCAAAACATATGATTTAGATAGAAAATTAGAAAATTTATACAGAGAATATATTATTTAACTAATTAAATTACAGTTTTTTAAGTATTTTTTATTAAATTCATGGTACAATAAAATATTTAGATTTATCGCCATGAGTACATTAAGAAACAGAGTTCAATTAATTGGACGAGTAGGACAAGATCCAGAAATCAAAGTTTTAGAAAACAACAAAAAATTAGCTCGATTGAGCTTAGCGACGAACGAAAGTTACACCAATGCGAAGGGTGAAAAGGTAGAGCAAACTACTTGGCACAATATAATCGTATGGGGGAATTTATCTACCATCGTGGAGCAGCACGTTACAAAAGGAAAGCAAATAGCTGTCGAGGGAAAATTATCGTATAACGATTTTACAACCAAAGAAGGCATTGAAAAACATGTAGCAGAAGTAGTCGTAGACGAATTAATATTGTTGTAATCTAAACAGGAAATGGGAACCTTTGGTTCCCATTTCTTTTTTTATGTTTTATTTATTATCCTAACATACGAATTGCGGTTTTTAAACCATCTATAAATATATCAATTTCTTCTTTTGTGTTGTAGATTCCAAAAGATGCACGAACTGTTCCAGGAATCCCGAAATGGTGCATAATTGGCTGCGCACAATGATGACCAGTACGAACTGCAATTCCTTTTTTATCTAAAATCATTCCTACATCCGATGAATGTACTCCATCTAATTTCAAGTTAAAAGATACTGCCCCAGAATGCTTAGCGTCTTTTGCATAAATTTCTACTTCATCAAATTCAGATAAACGTTGAATAGTATATTCAACCAATTCATCTTCGTAAGTGTGAATCGCATCAATTCCAATTTCATTGATGAAATCAACCGCAGCACCTAAGCCAATAATTCCAGCAACATCTGGTGTTCCAGCCTCAAATTTAAATGGTAAACATGCGTATGTAGAAACTTCCATCGTTACATCTTTAATCATCTCTCCTCCTCCGTGAAAAGGTGGCAGCTGATTTAAGATATCTTCTTTTCCATATAAAATTCCAATTCCAGTCGGTCCGTACATTTTGTGTCCAGAAAATGCTAGGAAATCACAGTCTAAAGCTTGTACATCTATTTTTGTATGAGGAACAGATTGTGCACCATCTATCAAGACCCAAGCTCCTTTAGCATGCGCTTTTTCTATAATTGTTTCTATTGGATTGATAACTCCTAATGCATTAGATACTTGATTGACACAAATTAACTTTGTTTTGTCTGATAATAAATCATCTAACTTTGTAATATCTAAAATTCCATCTGCTGTCAACGGAATATATTTTAGTTTTGCTCCAGTACGTTGACTTACTAATTGCCAAGGCACAATATTAGAGTGATGCTCAATTTCTGTAATAATAATCTCGTCATCAGCTGTTAATAATTGACTAATTGTATTAGCTACCAAGTTAATTGATTCTGTCGTCCCACGTGTAAAAATAACTTCGTGGTCGTGCTTAGCATTAATAAATGCTTGAATCTTACGACGCGATTCTTCCATTAAATCAGTAGCTTCTTGACTTAAGGTATGAATACCACGATGCACATTAGCATTATATTTTTCGTAATAGTTATCTAGAACATCTAATACAACTTGTGGTTTCTGAGAAGTTGCTCCATTATCAAAGTAAACCAATGGTTTTCCATTGACTTCACGATTTAAAATAGGAAACTGACTTCTTATATGTTGAATATCTACTGACATTGTTTTCTTATTTTGATATCAAAGTTATGCGATTTAGTCTAAATAAAAAAGTAAGTACCCAAGAACTGAATACTTACAATTTATATTTTTTACGTATTTCAATTAATACAGTAAACTAAAGAATTTTAAATTTCAAAATCTAAACTAACTCCTAGTTTAGCAGCAATTACTTTATTTACTTGAGTTGAAATTTGTGGAATTTTAACGTGTCTTAATGCATCAGCTGCAAAAGCGTATAATAACATCGCTTGTGCTTCTTTTTTTGGAATACCTCTTTGTTGCATGTAAAATAAAGAATCTTCTTCTAATTGTCCAACTGTACAACCATGTGAACATTTTACATCATCTGCAAAAATCTCTAATTGAGGTTTTGAGTTTATTGATGCTCCGTCTGATAATAAAACATTATTATTTTGTTGGAAAGCGTTTAGTTTTTGCGCTTCTTTGTGCACATAGATTTTTCCATTAAAAACTCCTTTTGCTTTACCTCCATAAATTCCTTTATATAATTCGTGAGACTCACAATTAGGAGCATTATGTTCTACAAAAGTATGATGATCTACATGTTGTTTTCCTTCAATTACTGTAATTCCATCTAATACAGAGTTACAATTTTCACCATATTGGTAAAAATTTAAATTATTACGAACAATTTTACCTCCAAAAGAAAAAGTAAACACATGCGCTCTTGAATCTCTTTGTTGTCCTATAAAAGTATTATCTATTAAAGAAACTTCATCAGTATCATTTTGGAATTTGTAAAGGAAAACGTCTGCATTTTTACCAACACTGATTTCAGTAACAGCATTTGTTAAATCTGCATTATTTCCTAGAGATTGGTATTTATCGATTAATTCTAATTTAGAATTATCTCCAAGAATTACTAAATTTCTAGGTTGAAAGATAGTTACTTGCCCTGCACCTTTTAAAATGTTTACGATTTCAACTGGTTTAGAAACTATGGTATTTTTTGGAACATTAATAAACATTCCTTCTTGTGCAAACGCTGTATTTAAATCTACTAATCCTTCAGATTTTTTTAAAATCTTATTGTAATAAGTGTTAAATACCTCTTGATTAGCTGGATTTACTAACGCTTCTGCCAAAGTAGAAATTTCTACTTCATCAGAAGAAATCGTTGATAATGATGGAGAAAACTTCCCATTAACAAAAATTGCTTTGTAAGTATCTATATCATCTACTAAGTAAGGTTGAAGTTCTTCCACACTTAGTTCAACTTCTTCAGCAGATAATGCATAATCTGCTTTTAATAAAGGAGCTAGATTTGTATATTTCCATTCTTCGTCTTTACGAGAAGGAAAACCTTTCTGGCTAAACAATTCGATTGCTTCATTACGCAAGCTATCAATATTAGCGTTAACCTTATTGTTTTCTTTAAATTCTGTATGACGAGAAACTAAATTTTCTTTTAAATCAATCATTTTTGATAGTGTATTGTTGTACTGTGTAAAAAGTATTATTAACCTAATACATACTACATATTACTTAATGACAAAATTAGATTCCTGCCTCTTCTTTAACCCAATCGTATCCTTTTTCTTCAAGTTCTAATGCTAATTCTTTACCACCAGATTTGATGATTTTACCATCAGCTAAAACGTGAACAAAATCAGGAACAATGTAATCTAATAAACGTTGGTAGTGTGTAATTAATAACACTCCATTATTTTCATTTTTAAAAGCATTTACACCTTCAGCTACAATACGTAATGCATCAATATCTAATCCTGAATCAGTTTCATCTAAAATAGCTAATTTTGGATTTAACATTAACATTTGAAAAATTTCGTTACGTTTTTTCTCACCTCCAGAAAAACCTTCGTTTAATGAACGAGATAAAAAGTCTTTTTTGATTCCTAATAAATCAGCTTTCGCACGAATTTCTTTCAACATTGCAGAAGCACCCATTTCTTCTAATCCTTGTGCTTTACGCGTCTCGTTAATAGAAGTTTTAATGAAGTTTGTTACAGATACACCAGGAATTTCTATTGGATATTGGAAAGACATGAAAATACCTTTTTGCGCTCTTTCTTCTGGAGCTAACTCTAAAATAGATTCATCGTCTAATTGAATGTCACCATCAGTTACTTCATAATCTTCTTTCCCTGTAATAACATTAGATAAAGTTGATTTACCAGCCCCATTAGGTCCCATAATAGCATGAACTTCACCTGGATTGATTTGTAAATTTAAGCCTTTTAAAATTTCGCGCTCTTCTATACGAGCGTGTAAGTTTTGTATATTTAATAACATTTTGATCTAATTTTGATAGTTGATTATCCTACAGAACCCTCTAAAGAGATTTCTAATAATTTTTTAGCTTCAACAGCGAACTCCATTGGTAATTTATCTAAAACCTCTCGGCTAAATCCATTTACAATTAAAGCAATCGCTTTTTCAGTATCAATTCCTCGTTGATTACAATAGAAAAGTTGATCTTCACCAATTTTAGAAGTTGTTGCTTCGTGTTCTAATTGAGCTGATTTATTCTCTACTTCAATGTATGGGAAAGTATGAGCTCCACATTCGTTACCCATTAATAATGAATCACATTGCGTAAAATTACGAGCCCCTTCTGCTCCTTTCATCACTTTTACAAGCCCACGATAAGAGTTTTGAGAATTACCAGCAGAAATACCTTTAGAAATAATTGTTGATTTCGAGTTTTTCCCGATATGAATCATCTTAGTTCCTGTATCAGCTTGTTGGTAATTATTAGTTACAGCAATAGAATAAAATTCTCCAACAGAATTATCTCCTTTTAAGATACAAGATGGATACTTCCATGTAACAGCAGAACCTGTTTCTACTTGTGTCCATGAAACTTTCGCATTCTTTTCACAAACTGCACGTTTAGTTACAAAGTTAAAAACCCCTCCTGTTCCTTTTTCATCACCAGGGTACCAGTTTTGAACTGTAGAATATTTAATTTCAGCATCATCCATGATGATTAATTCAACTACAGCAGCGTGTAATTGGTTTTCATCACGCATTGGTGCTGTACATCCTTCTAAATATGAAACGTAAGATCCTTCATCTGCTATTAATAAAGTACGTTCAAATTGTCCAGTACCAGCAGAATTTATACGGAAATACGTTGATAATTCCATTGGACAACGTACACCTTTTGGAATATAACAGAATGACCCATCAGAGAAAACAGCAGAATTTAAAGCTGCATAAAAATTATCTGTTGGTGGAACAACTTTACCAATGTATTTTTTTACTAATTCTGGGTGATCTTTAATCGCTTCAGAAATAGAACAGAAAATAATACCTTTTTCTGCTAAAGTTTCGCGGAATGTTGTTTTAACTGACACTGAATCAAAAACTACATCGATGGCAACTCCAGATAAACGTTTTTGTTCATCTAAAGAAATTCCTAACTTCTCAAAAGTTTTTAATAATTCAGGATCAACCTCGTCTAAACTTGCTAATTCTTTTTTAACTTTTGGAGCAGCGTGGTAACGTAAAGCTTGAAAATCAGGTTTGTCGTATGATACGTTTGCCCATTCGGGTTCATCCATTTTTTCCCAAGCACGGAAAGCTTCTAAACGCCATTCCGTCATCCATTCTGGCTCTTCTTTTTTTGCTGAAATAGCACGCACGATGTCTTCATTTAATCCGACTGGGAAATCTTCATATTCCATATCAGTCGACCAACCAAACTCATATTGTTTTTGGCTAGCAAGATCTTCACGTAGATCGTCTTCTGTATATTTTGTGTTACTCATTTTCTAATACATTGTATAGGTAAACTTAAATTGGATTGGTTCCTCCTTAAGTGCTTTATTACCTAAATAATTAAAACTAATAATGCGTTGTTCCTTGTCTAAAATAATTTGGAAACGTTCATTACCTTGTAAGGTAATTCCGTATTTACGTTCGCCAATTAATTTAATTTCAGATTTTTCTCCTTGATTTAAGTTTATTTTAAGTGTCTTTGGATCAACTTCCGGTACATAATCTGTAATTACGAGTGGAATTTTGAAATTTGAATCACTAAAACATACTTTGTTTACATCTTGTCCGATTGATTTTGTAATTCTACAATTATGCATCAATCTATCTTCAGTTCCAAGAATATTTTCTGAATATACTTTTTTTAATAGAACATCACCTTCTAACCACACAATTTCTGTTTTTTGGTTAGGTTTATGGATATACATTTTATTATCGCTATAATAAAATGTATTTACCATTTCTTCTTTATTTTGATAATGGATGGTTTCTTTAGTTATAACCCCCTCTTTGTACTCATAATTTACTTGTAGAGCATTTCCTATCTGTTCACTAATTTCAAAAGTTTTTAGTGTACCATCTTGATTATAAATTGCTTTATAAACAGGATAATTAATTTTAGGATTTGCATTACTTGTAACAGTAACCGTTTTTACACCTTTTAAATTATTATCTAACGCATTAATGAAATGCTTTACACCAAAAATTCCAAAAAACATATTTTCAGCATAGGCTTGATTTATTTTTTTTGAATCCTCTGTAGGAGTAAAAACCATCAAAGACTCAGTATTTATAGTTTTTTGTGCAAAAATTATAAAACACTGTAGAAATAATAATAAAAATGCAAGTTTTCTCATAGAATTATAGTGCAAAACTTTCCCCACAACCGCACGTACGGTTAGCGTTTGGGTTATTAAAAATAAACCCTTTGCCATTTAGTCCTCCTGAATATTCTAACGTCATTCCAACTAAATACAAAAAAGATTTTTTATCAACTAAAATCCTAACTCCATTATCTACAAATAATTTATCATCTGGCTTTTGTTCTTTGTCGAACTCTAAGTTGTATGATAAACCTGAACAACCACCACTTGTTACTCCTACACGAACAAAAGATTCTTCGATTGAAGATCCTTCTTCTTGCATTAAAGATGCAACTTTATTTTTAGCTTGATCTGAGACTTTTATCATTTTGAATAAACTTTTAATAGATTTTTATATATTACAAAATTACGATTTAGAAATAGAATAAATAAACTTATAATATAAATTATAACAATAGCTTAACTTAAGAAATCTATATCTTTAAACCTAATTTTTCTCGTACTCTTTTTAAAACACTTTGGGCTACTATTCTAGACTTTAACGCGCCATTTTCTAAGTATGCATCTAAAGTATCTTTATCTTCCATCAATTCATTAAATTTAATACGAGCATCAGCATATTTTTCTAATATAAGTTCAAATAATGCTTGCTTAGCATGCCCATATCCATATCCACCATTTAAATAATTTTTGCGCATTTCTTCTATTTGCTCAGGAGAAGCCAATAATTTGTAAAGAGCAAAAACATTATCTGTATCTGGATTCTTAGGATCCTCTAAAGGTGTAGAATCTGTCTCGATTGACATTACTTGCTTACGTAATTGTTTCTCTGGTAAGAAAATATTAATGAAGTTATTTCGAGATTTACTCATTTTATGTCCATCAGTACCTGGAATAATCATTACTTGATCATCAATTTTTGCTTCAGGAAGAACGAATGTCTCACCCATCTGATTATTAAATCTAGCAGCAACATCACGTGTAATTTCTAAATGTTGCAATTGATCTTTTCCTACTGGAACTAAATTTGCGTCATATAAAAGAATATCAGCAGCCATTAGGATAGGATAAGAAAATAACCCCGCATTAACGTCAGATAAATAATCTTGCTTATCCTTAAAAGAATGTGCTAAAGTTAGACGTTGAAATGGAAAGAAGTTTAATAAATACCACATTAATTCTGTCGTTTCACAAACATCGGATTGACGATAAAAAGCTACCTTAGAGCTATCTAATCCTAATGCTAACCAAGTTGCTGCAACTTCATAAGTATTTTGCTTAAGAACTTCTGCATCTTTAATTTGCGTTAATGAATGTAAATCAGCAATAAAGATAAAAGAATCATTTCCTTCTTGCTGCGTCATCTCAATAGCAGGTTGTATAGCACCTAAAATATTACCTAAATGCGGTGTACCTGTTGCTTGAATTCCCGTAAGTATTCTTGACATTTCTGTTGATTTTTGTAAGTGAGCAAAGATAGCTGATTAGACTCAATCAACGAAATGAAAACGAAAGTTTATACTTATTTTATTTTTAATGATTAAAAACTATTAATTATCAAAAAAAGTAGACCGAATCTTACGATATGGCCATGTAATTGTACGAATTACACGTTCTTTAAACGTTGGTTTTACATAAATAACTTCTCCTGTTAAAGAATATAACTCATTAGGATGGTTTAATTTTAGATTTATAAAATCTTTTATTTTATCATAATCTATATTGTATTCAATTTTATTTTCAGTTGAATCGTTATAAACCAAAACTAATTGGTTTTTATCAAACGGTACTTTCAATTCAAAATATCCATTGTTATCCGTATATGTAGCTAACGAAGTCAGTTTTAAACCTATTTTCTCATCTAAAACAGGAAAGTCATTTGCATCAATCAATTTTCCTTTTAAAATAATGCTATCGTTTTGTGCTGCTCCATAAATCCCAATAAATAAAAAAGCTATAAATAACCAAATTCTTCTTTTTAAAAAAATTTGATTAAAATTTTTACAATTATTTTCTAAAGAGTTAATATTAAATCTTGTCATTTTTTATAAAGAAATTTAGAAGATGACCAATGAAATCTTAAAGTTTTCTTAAAGTTAAACTTTTATTACCAATATTTTATATTTCAGCCAACCATTTTAAGAATAATTACATCTATTCAATGAATCGATTCAAATCCCTTAAAAATGTTATTAAAATGGAAAATAAAAAATTCTTGGATATTCTATTCGAAAATAGAAACAAGGCTTACGGAGCTTATGAGCTAAGAACAACCGAAAATAGAACTTTAATGAAAGCCCTTTTTGTTGGATTTGGAATCGTTACCTTAGGAATGGGTGGCATTGTTTACTCAAACAAAATGGACTCTATCAATTATTCTAAACCAGCAATTGATAAAGGTGTAACAATTGATATGACTAAAATTCTTCCTCCAGTAGAAAAAGAAAAAATAGTAGAACCTCCAATTAAAGAACAAAAACAAGAAAAAAGATTACAATTAGATACAAAACAAATAAAAGAAGTAATACCTACTCCTACTATTCAACCAAAAGTGCAAGAAACAATTCTTGATCGTGAAAAAACTAAAGAAGCAGATTTAGGCGCTGAAAATCGTGAAGGCACACTTATTTCCAATAACCAAATTGGAGGTGGAGATGTTAGCGAAGGAGACAAAAACGTATCTGGAAAACAAAATACAGATGCAATTACGAAAGGTGCTGATGTTAAAGCTACCGTTGAAAACAGAAGAGCAATAACTGCAAGTAAGGCAAAAGTAATGGCGATATTTCCTGGTTGTGAAAAAGAAGCAAAAAATGGTAATGAAGCATTGACAAAATGTATGAGTGAAAAATTATCGAATGAATTAGCTTACAATTTGGAAGATTATAATACAATTGCAGAAAAAGAAAATATAAAAAATGCAGTTGCAAAAATGCAATTTATTGTAAGTAAAAATGGCGAAATTACAGAAGTAAAATCAGCTTCTGGAAGCGATGCAACATTAGGAAAAGAAGCCAAAAAAGCTTTAGATAAAATTAATAAAGATCTAAAGAAAAAAGGGAAATTAATAAAACCTGCGAAGTTTGAGGATGGAACGAATGCAGATTTAATTTTCTCTATTCCGGTTCGATTTCAACAATTGTAAAACGATATATAGTAGGAGATTTTATAGGATTTCCTACTATATATTTTAAAAAAATTAACATAAGAGTACATATCGTTTTTAAAATAGGGTGATTTTTAGGTTTTATTTTTCGTATTTTCGTAGCTTATTATGAATAAAAATATTGCATACGGAATCATTGGTTTCGGTTATTTATTAATCGGGATTTTTACATGGAGATTTAAGTATTTCATCAAAGAATTGGATGATACACAAGCCCTATTATTTGGAATTCTATTTATAATTTATGGATCTTTTAGAATCTACCGCGCAATCAAAGCATACAAAAATGGTGAAAAATAAAATTCTTGTTCTTGGTGGAATATTAGCCATCGCACTATTTACACAAGCTTGTAAAAAAGATAAAATAGAAGTAAAATCTGAACAGAGTAAAACGAAAGGAATTAATAAGCCTTTGCATACATACGGTACACTAAAAATTACTGCTGACCCGAGTTATCAAAATGTTATAAAAGCTATTACTTCTATCTATCAAGTTCAATATCCTGAAGTTACTTTTGACTTTGATTTTAAAATAGAAGAACTGGCTATTAAAGATTTATATGAAGGTAAAACAGACTTTGCGATAGTAAGTAAACCCCTTACTAAAGACCAAGAAACTTATCTTTTTAATAAGACGAAAATCTTGTACAAATCTTCCCCAATTGGTATGGACGCATCCATTTTTATTACTTCTGTAGATAATCCTTTAGAAAATATTAGTGTAACCGATATAAAAAATAATTTATACAAAGATGATGCTACCCTAAATTTTGTTTTTGATTATCCAAACTCAGCTAATTTTAATACAATTAATGATAAATTAGGAATATCTGCACCTAAAGGGAAACCCATCAAAGCCCTAGAATCTTCGGAAAGTGTGATTGACTTTGTACAAAAAGATAAAAATGCAATCGGAATAATTGGCCTAAATACTTTATCTGATACTGATAATCCTAAGATTAAAGAATATCTTACAAAGGTTAAAATTTTGAAAATTTCGGATGAAAAAGGTGAAATCTATGAACCTAATAATCCTAATCTTAGAACGGGTAAATATCCATTTTACAGATTAATTTATTTTTTAAAAAATGAAAAAGGTTTCGGAATTGCAGCCGGTCTTACTCGTTTTACTGGTTCTCAACAAGGACAATTGATTATTTTGAAAGAAAATTTACAGCCTTATTATTTATTTAAAAGAGAAGTTCAATTAAACGCAAAAGCTTTAGAAACTATAACTGATAAAAAATAAAATAAAAAAGAGTCACAAGAAATGTGACTCTTTTTTATTATTCTTTATACCTTAATTTAGTAATATCTATCTCCCCAAGGGTTTTGCAAATCTAAACCTAAACTAAATAAAAATCCTTGCTTACGTCCATCCACTTGAAAGTCTGATAAACCAATATCATATGATAATCCTGCTCTCAATGACCCTACTTTTAGTTTTAAAATGGGAGAAATAAATAAAGGTTGATTTCCATTTTTATCAAGACCTTGCTTATACCCTACTCCAACTCCAACGCCTTGGTCATTATCTCCAAAACCAAAATGACTAAGTAAATTAATATCTAAATGGCGATCTGAATTTGAATTTAAGTTATAAACTAGCGAAGGTTCTAACCTTATTCCTTCCGAAATGTACCAATTATATCCTAAATTTAGGTAATACCATGTTGGTAAAGGCTCAATATTATTAAGAAAATACACATTTTCCCCTAATGGAATATCAAGTACAGAAACTCCAACATTAAAGTTCATATATTTTACGGATAATCCTAAATTTAAGAATAATGCGTTGTATGAATCAGTATCTAGCGCTGGATCATTTGGATTTTCCACTACAATTTTTGAAAAGTCAAATCGTTGTGATACGCTTGATGCACCTACACCAAAAGAAAAAACACTTTTTTCTGCATCTTCAGAATAGCTTCTATCGTCTAAAGGTATATGATAAGCAGCCGTTAAATTAAATCCGGTTAGTTTTGTTGCTCCGTTTCTATCATTAAAAAAATATGCTCCTACCGCTAATCGATCTATAATAGTACCATGAGCACTTACAGTTTGGGTACTTGGACTATCTGGTAAATCGTCCCATTGATTTCTATGGGTTGCATTAATAGAAATTATCTCTGGATTTTGACCTGCATAAGCAGGATTGATTAGCATTTTATCTCCTACTAAATAATGATTATAAAATGGTAAACCTTGTTGTGCATTTACATTCTTTATACAAAGTAATAGTAAACAAAATAATACAAATTTTTTCATATAGCGCTGTAAATGAATCAATAATACTCAATTAATTTAAGAATTATTTATTTAAAATTAGATTTAATTGTAATATATCCCTGATATTTTAACTTGATAATTGCTTTTTTATCTACATATTCAATAAAATACCAATAAGAATCTGAAGCTAACGGCTTATTATTATATTTTCCATCCCAGTTTAAAGCATCTGGACCTTGAGCTTCATAAATTAATTTACCCGAACGATTTAAAATCTTCACACTTAAATCTAATGTGTTTTGAGCTCCAATTGGTCTCCAAATATCATTGATTCCGTCCCCATTAGGTGTAATATAATTTGGAATATTTAAATATACAATGTTAGGAATACTTATCACAGTACATCCATCTTTTCTTACAAAAACAGTATAAGAAATTCCCTTTTGTATTCCTATAAATTTATTAATTTTTTGCCAATTTTTCCCATCTAACGAATACTCTAAGGAAGTCTTATTTCCTTCCACAATTACTTCGATAGAGTCTGCATTTAAAATTATTTCTTTAATGATTGGCTCTTCGCCCGTAACTACTTCAAACTGTTTTTTAGTCACACAACCATATTCATTTTCTACTTCTATGTTGTAACTTCCTAAATTTAACTCATAAATATTATTATTTCCTACTAGTAACGTTCCTGACGCATCATATACACGAACAATGTTATAAGTAGATAAATCTAAGCTATAATAATAACCAGTACAGATAATAACTTGTGGTGCTATATCAATCACCTCAACAGGATAAGCCTCGTACTTTAAGATTAATTCTTTCACTCCACATAGATTAGGATCTAGAAATTTTATTGCAATCATACCGTTATTATCAATCATTTCTTGTGCATACTGAAACGCTGATTTCTCTGCCACAACATTTTTATATAAAGCTTGAACTTGAGAAATATATCCTAAAATATAATCTTCTAATTCTGAAGGAATAATTGGATTACAAAAATTATATGGATTTTGAGCTGCATCTTGTTCAATAGATGTAATATCAATACTTAAATTTTTAGATTGAATTACTGTTATAACTTTATCTATAAAACAAGAATTATTGTATTTATTTTTGAAACGTATTGTTACTTTACTCTCACCTGCAACAAAAATTAATGGTTTTGTTATGTCCTCCAAAATTTCATAATCGTATAAAGTTGTTGAAGTATTTCCAAATAAAGATTGTAATATACTTTGATCAATGAAAACATAATCATTACAATCTGCTTGTAAGGAGTTTGTCGCATCATCAACATCAGGTTTTGTAATAACACGTAAATTAAAAGTCATTTCTTCTGACCAACATAATTCACCATTAATTTTCACTTTAAAGTTGATTGTTTTTGATTCATTGTCTCCTAAAATCTCTTCTTTAATACCATCAAAAATAATATCAGAACGATTTAATTCAGTTTTTAAATAAGCTTCAATTTCGTTTTGAGTAAAAATATATCCGCTTCCTACAGAACTACACGTTGATAACAAATCTTTTATCGTTGTATTTAAAATGAATGATGATTCGCTTAAATTAAAGGTTAATTTTTTAGACGTATCACATATATTAGCATTATCGATTTGTAATGCTTTAACGATAACTTCGCCTTTTTTATTCTCTAATATATAATTATATACCTCGTTACGATCCAATAAATTCGTAATTCCATCCGATTTATAAAATCTTAATACAGAAGTAGTCCCGTTTAAAATTTCATCAATTTTAGTATCTAAAATTGATGAAGTAAAATCAATTACACAAAGATTATTTATTAATGTATCAACAATATTCGCAGCAGATGTTTTAGTAACAATAAAATTAACTGAGTTACTTTCGCATCCTCCTGTTGTTTTAGACTTAATTTTTACAGTAAAATTTAATGTATTTAAAATTACAATTTTATCTCCGTCAGATACTGGCTTTCCATTATACAATATAATTAAATCAAATTGAGATTTATCTACACTTAGTTTTGTATATATATTATTGAAGTTAACTATATACTCATTCTCACATGTATTTTCATTTATATCATCACTAAGAATTGGAGATCCTTGTTGAAGTTGAATAGTAATTTCTTTAGAATCTAAGGGGCAACTATTATCGTAGGTAACCACCACATCTATATTTTTTATTTCACCAACTGCAAGATTTAGCACATCACCAATTGCATAAGAAATTCCGTCAACTTGTAAAGTTTTAATTTTATAATCTACATGGACAGTTTCGAAGATTATATTTAATAATTTTTCGCTTTCAAGTTTATAACTAAGTGTACATTCATAGATTGGATCTATCGTAGATTTATACGGAAAAATATGATCTGGTATAAATGAAATTGGAATAGTGTAAATATATTTTAACGCACCTGTTGCATCTTTTACTTGCGCATATACAATTTGATCACTATTAAAAATAGCATCTGAAGGAATTTCATTCACAAACGAATTATCCGAAAATAGTTTTATATCAGACAAGCCAGAATCAGTTACTATTTCATCATAAATTAAATTGTATGCATACGGAGATCCTGCGCATAGATAATTAAATTTATTAATCATTCTTTCTTCTGCTACATTAACTTTAATATCAAATAAATCTGTATTATTTAAACCATAAATTGCAATTACAACAGTTTCACCTTTCTTTAATGCTTCAATTCCATTCAAAGATTTTACATATCCATTCCCATTCTGATATTCACACTTTTCAATTTTACCATCTTTCATTCCCTTAATGAGTAGATTCTTATCATATACAGATCGATCAGCTGCAATTGTCCCGCCCTTATCAAAAATTGAAGTAGGATTTTTATCTTTATCTAGTTTCCAAATAATAAAGTTAAAATCTGGCTTGGTTGCAATTAAGTCAAATGCAAAAGCCATATCAAACCCAGCCTGAAAAGAATAATATTTATAGCTATTAGAAAATTGAAAACCACAATCCTTTGGAGTAGTTGCATTAAATACTTGAGTATGATTTTCTAATTTCTCACCTAGAAAAGTAAAACCACCATTAAGGGGATGAATTGTAGGAGTGTTTTGTCCAAAAACAGTCAAATTCATCATCAATAAAAACAAGTAAAATATCTTTTTCATAATTCGGTCTTCGTCTATTATAAAATAACGTTATTTAGTTTTAATTATTCTCCTAATGAGAAAGTTTCGTGTTTTCTGTATAAAAACTATCTTTGCAATCTGAAATTATATAAGAATGTCTTTAGTACAAGAAATAAATAAACGTAAAACTTTTGGTATCATTGCCCATCCTGATGCTGGTAAAACAACTTTAACAGAAAAATTATTATTATTTGGAGGTGCCATTCAAGAAGCTGGTGCCGTAAAAAGTAATAAAATTAAAAAAGGTGCTACTTCCGATTTCATGGAAATTGAGCGTCAACGAGGTATATCGGTTGCAACTTCGGTTTTAGCTTTCGAATATAAAGGAAAAAAAATCAACATTCTTGACACTCCTGGACACAAGGATTTCGCAGAAGATACTTTCCGTACATTAACTGCTGTAGATTCTGCAATTGTCGTAATTGACGTTGCGAAAGGGGTTGAGGAACAAACTATAAAATTGGTAGAAGTTTGTCGTATGCGAAAAATACCTATGTTGGTTTTCATTAATAAAATGGACCGAGAAGGTAAAGATGCATTTGATTTAATGGATGAGGTAGAACAAAAATTAGGTTTATCTGTAACTCCTTTGTCTTGGCCAATTGGTATTGGAGCAACTTTTAAAGGTATTTATAATATTTGGGAGAAAAACATCAATATATTTTCTGGAGATAATAAACAAAAAGTTTCTGAAACTACACAAATCGAAGATTTACAAAGTCCAGATTTAGATACTTTAATTGGAAGTGATTATGCAGACAATTTAAGAACTGAATTAGATTTAGTTAATGGAGTTTACCCTGATTTTGATCAAGATGAATATATGAGTGGTAATTTACAACCTGTATTTTTTGGATCAGCATTGAACAACTTTGGAGTTCGCGAATTATTAAATGCATTCGTAGATATTGCACCAACTCCACAAGCTAAAGAAACAGATTTACGCGTTGTAGAACCATATGAAAATAAATTTTCAGGATTTGTTTTTAAAATTCATGCGAATATGGATCCTAAACACCGTGACCGCTTAGCATTCGTTAAAATTGTATCAGGAAAATTTGAACGTAATACCAATTATTTCCACGTTCGCCAAGGTAAATCAATGAAATTTGCCTCTCCAAATGCATTTTTTGCGGATAAAAAAGAGGTTATTGATGAATCTTTTGCTGGTGACATTATTGGATTACATGATACAGGTAACTTCCGTATTGGTGATACTTTAACAGCTGGTGAAAAATTCACATTCAAAGGTATACCTGCGTTCTCACCAGAACATTTCCGTTATATTAATAATGCTGATCCAATGAAAGCAAAACAATTGGAAAAAGGTATTGATCAGTTAATGGATGAAGGTGTTGCCCAATTATTTACGATGGAAATGAATAATCGTAAAATTATTGGTACTGTGGGTGCTCTACAATACGAAGTTATACAATACCGTTTAGAACATGAATATAGTGCAAAAGTAAACTATGAACCATTTTCAGTTCATAAAGCTTGCTGGGTAGAAGTTGAAGATGATAATTCAGAAGAATTTAAAGAGTTTAAACGTGTAAAACAACGTTATTTAGCACGTGATAAATACAATCAATTAGTTTTCTTAGCTGATTCTGCATTCACAATCCAAATGACTCAAGATAAATTTCCGTCTATAAAGTTACACTTTGTAAGTGAATTTTAAATTTTGGTTAGATAATTGGATTATATTTTACAGAAAAAATAACAATGAAAAAAACAATATTGACTGTTGCGATATTTACCGCTTTTGTATCAAATTCTCATGCGCAAGACTTAAAGTCAGTTTTAGGTAGTATTTTAAAAGGTAATACAAACCAGACAACTACTCAAAGTAGTTCTGCAACAGATTCAAATACAGTATTATTTCCTACAAAGGGACAAACTATTTTAAATACGAATAATCTTTCTAATAGTACAATTGCATCTGGATTAAAAGAGGCTTTATCTATTGGTTTAAACGAAGGAATACAAAATCTTGGTAAGAAAAACGGATTTTATAATAGCTCAGTTGCAAAAATTTTAATGCCAGAAGAATTACAGAATGTAGAAAGAACCTTACGTTCTGTAGGATTAGGTAGTATAGCTGATAAAGGTATAAAATTACTAAATTCTGCTGCTGAAGATGCCGTTACAGAAGCTGCACCAATTTTTGTGAATGCTATCACTTCGATGAGTATTACAGATGCAAAAAATATTTTATTAGGTGGTGACCATGCAGCTACAAATTATTTAAAATCTAAATCAACTGCTGATTTAACTACTGCTTTTCAACCGAAAGTTAGTGCTTCATTAAGCAAAGTTGGAGCAAATAAAGCTTGGAATAATATGATTACAAAATATAACAAGTTAACTGGTCATAATGTAAATACAGATTTAGATAATTATGTAACTGAACAAGCTATAAATGGCGTGTTTAACATGGTTGCAGAAAAAGAATCTGGTATTAGAAATAATTCGGCTTTACAAACCACTACTTTGTTACAACAAGTTTTTGGAGGTAAAAAATAATATACTTATTACAACATAATTTTAAAATCGGATCAGCTAAATACTTTTCCGATTTTTCTTTCGCATAAATATTGCTCTACATTTCTAAAATAAAATAAGATGAAAAAAATATATGCACTAATTATTGCATCTGGGATATTTACTTTATCCGGATGCGTTGAGATGCAAAGTGTATCTCAACAATTACCAGGAATTCTACAACAAAATACCGGAATAAATGGAGTATCTAATACAACCATTTCTAACGGTCTAAAACAAGCTTTAAATCTTGGTTTAAATGATGGGATATCAAAACTTGGTCAGGATAATGGTTTCTACAACAATTCATTGGCTAAAATTTTATTACCATCAGAATTACAAGGTGTTGAAAAGACTCTTCGTAATATTGGTTTAGGAAGTCTAGCAGATCAAGGTTTAAAATTATTAAATTCTGCTGCAGAAGATGCTGTTA
Source organism: Faecalibacter rhinopitheci (assembly GCF_015234135.1). Classification (GTDB taxonomy): domain Bacteria; phylum Bacteroidota; class Bacteroidia; order Flavobacteriales; family Weeksellaceae; genus Empedobacter; species Empedobacter rhinopitheci. Next base: position 455,118 of record NZ_JADGIK010000001.1, read on the forward strand.
AAGAAGCAGCTCCCATTTTTGCGAATGCCATAACATCGATGTCATTTCAAGATGCAACAGGTATTTTATTAGGTGGAGATAATGCTGCCACAAATTATTTACAACAAAAGACAACCAATCAACTAACCTTAGCTTTTCAACCTAAAATAGCTAACTCTCTAGGAAAAGTTGGAGCTGACAAAGTTTGGAATAAGATTATAACACAGTATAATACGATAAGCGGTAAAAATATAAATCCGGATATTAACGGATATGTTACTGAGCAAGCAATAAAAGGAGTATTTAATATGGTGGCAGAAAAAGAAGCAAGTATTAGAAATAATTCAGCTTTGAGAACAACTTCTGTATTGAAACAAGTTTTTGCATTACAAGACAATAAATAATTAAAATAGGCACTTTATATAAAGTGCCTATTTTAATTTTACTTAGATTTTAATCTGAATATATATTTTTCTAGTTTCAACTCATCCGTCTCCACCATTTCAAATTCATTATAGTCACCTAAATTTTCTTTTAAGAAATTATCAACTTGTTGCATATCTAAATCTGGATGAATTTTAATTCCACCAAATTTTATACGATTCATATAAGCATAGAAATCATAGTCAAACTCTTTTTCTCCAAGATAAGTATTTGCGACTTTACCTTTCCATTTGACATCAAAAAAACCAAATTCTTCTGTGTCTAAAAAAGTAATTTCGTGATTTGCTGCTGTATCTTTCCCTAACATTGAAATTCCAAATGCGAATTCTTCTTCAGGTTTATCTAAATCAACCGGCAATTGATCTAAATTAATTGTATTGTTATTTAAATTTTTTAAATCAAATTTACCTTCAGATAAATCAATTTCAATTCCTTTATTATCCCAAAATATACTTGAAATAATACAGTGATCATAATTTATCCAAAGCGATTTCTCGGTATTTTGTAGCGTTATATTATCTATTTCTTCTATAATATCCTCGTACTCATCTTCTTCATCATATTGATCCGATTCTAAATGTAGATCCATAATGATCTTCCAATTTTCATCTAATCGTGCGTTCCAAACAAAATCTACTATTTTGTGACCATTAGCAAAAGGGCTATTCGTAAAATATATTTTGTTATTTTCTTTACTCATAAAACGGATTTAATTCCAAGTCTGAATTTACAAACTTTATCGTATATAACAAAAAAACAACTTATGATTATTTGACTCATAACCATTAATCATTCAAATTCAATTCATTAAAAAAGCGAGAAAAAATTCCTCGCTTTTTTAAAATTATGATTTTTCTTAAAATCTATAAGGTTTCCTTTAACCATTTAAAAAACTCGGTATGCCAAATCACAGAATTTTGAGGTTTAACTACCCAATGATTTTCCTCAGGAAAATAGATCATTCTAGATTTTATACCTTTTAATTGTAATACCTGAAAAGCTTCTTGACCTTGCCCCATAGGTACACGATAATCTTTACCACCGACGTATATTAACATTGGTGTATTCCATTTATTTAATAAATCTGGATTACTTGGGTCAAATTGAGCATACGTTTTTTGGGCAGCTTTGTTATTTGTTTCCCAATATGCTCCACCAGCATCCCAATTTGTAAAGAAAATTTCCTCTGTAGTACCATACATGGATTTTAAATCAAATACACCATTATGAGAAATAAATGATTTGAAACGCCCTTCATGTATTCCTGCTAAATAGTATACTGAGTATCCACCGTAAGATGCACCAACTGCGCCTAAACGTGCATTATCTACATAGGGTTCCTTTGCAATATCATCTATCGCTGCAAGATAATCTTTCATTACCTGTCCTCCCCAATCTTTAGATATTGCTGCATTCCATTCAACTCCATGACCTGGCATTCCACGACGATTTGGCGCTATCACTATATAACCTTGTGCAGCCATTAATTGGAAATTCCAACGCATAGAATAAGTTTGTGTCAAAGCTGATTGAGGACCACCTTGACAGTATAATAACGTAGGATATTTTTTTGAAGGATCAAAATCTGGTGGATAGATAACCCATGCAAACATATCTTTTCCATCTGTCGTTTTTATGGTACGAGATTCAACTTTACTTTCTAAAATTGAGCTATACAACTCTTTATTTTCATTTGTTAACTGCGTTAATTTTCCATTTTTAAGATCTACTGTATAAATTTCTGCTGCATGGTTCATATCCGTTCTCGTCACAACAGCTTTATCACCTACAACACTATTTATACCAGCAATATCAAATTGACCTTTTGTAATTTGTTTGACAAGTCGTAATTTTTTGGTTTTAAAATTTACTTCAATCTCAAATAACTGAACAGTTCCACCAACAGGAGCGTTAAAATAAATTTTCTTTCCGTCTTCGCTCCATTTAAACTCGTTGACAGTTCCGTCCCAGTGTTTTGTAAGATTAATCTCTACCTCTCCACTACGTACGATAATATCATTTTTATCTGCTTCATAACCATCATTTTCCATAGATAAAAAAGCTAAATTACCTTGTACAGAAAAACTTGGTGAAGTATCGTAACCCATTTTACCTTCAGTAAGATTCTTAGTTTCTTTTGTTTGAATATCGTATTGATAAATATCTGTATTTGTACTTAATGCAAACTCTGTCTCAGCTTTTTTCTTTGAAACATACAAGAGTTTAGAACCATCGGGATTCCATACAAATTCTGAAACACTATAAGGTTCATCCTTAATTACATCAACTTTATCAGTTGGATTTTTAATATTTGTAACAAACAAATGATCAAAATTTCCATCTGTCCAAGTGTCCCAATGTCTGTAATTTAAGGAATTATATATTTGCACATTGGATTTATCCATCTCTGGGTAATAATCTTTTCCAAAAACGTCTTGTAATTTAACATTTTCGTTTTGAGCTTTATAATTATTATTTGGTGAGATTGACTTATCTGCTAAAAGATTTTTATAATCATTTACTTCAGAAGCTTTTCCACCGGCTAAAGATAAAATATAGGTTTTTGTCTGATCTTCTTGAGTTTTTACATTTGTAGAAGTAACTTTATATACCACATTTTTTTTATCTTTTGTAACTCCAATTGGAGATACTTTTTTTACTTGCCATAATAATTCTGGCGTCATTACTTTTTGTGCCATTGCTGTAGAGGACAATATGATACTTGCCACTAAAAAAGAGAATCTATTCATAATTTTCACCTAAATCTATACGTAAAAGTAGTTTTAAGTTTTAGAATTCCCAAGTAGAAACAAAAAAAGACCCTACTTTAGATCAATAAAGTAAGGTCTTGAAAAATATTTTTAAAAAATCTTATGTTAGAAATTTAATTTCTTTTTAGGTGTGAAAATTGGAATAATTGCTCCAAAAACTAAATTTTGTTGAGAATAAAAGAAATCTTGTTTCGCTTTATCCGATTTAGAAGGCGTAGTCATAATATCATTCATATCAATATAGCCACCTTTTAATTCAGCTTGTATAAAGAAGTAATCCCAAAAAGTAAAGTTTATTCCAACCATAGCACCAACACCATATCCTGATAGATGAAACTCATCATGACGGTCTTGTCCCATTAAAGTTGTATTGGTTTTAGGATATAATATACCTCCACCTATACCTTCAGTTAAATTTACATCAATTCCTTTTCCGTTTTTAGAAATAGGTAATCGTAATAAATTATCAAAACGTCTTACCTCAATATTTGCATAGTTTAAACCATCCGTGTGCTCAAATTGTAGAAATTCTTCCGTTAAATTCATTTTATGGTCACTATAATTTCCATCAAATTCAGAACCATTGTTGATATAACCATTCATATTAGCAATTTGATTTTGATCCATTACATATTTCATATGATCAATACCAAAAGATACATTCCAATTATCATGGAAGAAATATCCTAATCTAAAATTATATTGAGGAATTGTCATTTCGGTAGGATTAAAATACTTAATTCCAAAATCAGATTGACGATCATGAGCCACTACATTATCCAACGTAAAGTCGTAATTATCTCCTTTAAATTGAATATCAGATTTTGTATATTGTGCATGATTCCATCCCCAATAAACAAAAAACTTCCCTTTGTTTTCTTTCCCCTGTCCAAATGTTAGCACACCGAACATTGCAACTACTAACGCAATATATCTTTTCAAAATGTAAATTTTGTGCAAAAGTACTGCTTGTTTTATGATATTGCCATTGATTTAAGATAATTTTAATCATATTTAAATGATTTTTTAAGTATTTTAATTTCATTTACTTATATAAAACGCGATGACCTTAAATAATAAATTTTTCTTAAATTTCATTAAAATTTCTTTGTAATTACACCATTTCCACTATTTTTGCTCCGTTATGAAAATCAATATAGGTAAATATATCTCTAGCATTTTTTTCTCTCTAATATTAATCTTTTCGATGAATTTTAGAGGCTATGCTGGTTATGTAGATTATTTAACTAAAATTGAAACTAAGCAAAATACAATTGATGAAGAAACGAACAATTATTTTAGTTCGAGTTCATCAGAAGAAGAAAATCCTACTTCTAACTCTTTTGAAGTGATTGAAAAAATAGACTTTCAAAAAGTTTTTGATTTTTCTTTACTTTCTTCTTCATCTTCTACTCAACAAGAAGAGTATTATCATTTAGATCTTTTCTCTTTGTTGAAGATTAGCATTAAAACTCCTCCACCCGAACTTGTTTAATATTTTATAATCTATTTACATATTCCTATCAATAATTTGATCAGGAACGGTAATCTATATTTTAATATTAAACAAAATAATATATGAATCTTTTTAAAAACTGGAAAAAAGACATACCTGCGAGTATAGTTGTTTTTTTCGTTGCTCTACCCCTATGTCTTGGTGTAGCACTTGCTAGTGGTGCGCCTGTATTTTCTGGAATAATTGCCGGAATAATTGGAGGGATAGTAATTGGATTTCTGTCAAAATCCCCTATTGGTGTTTCTGGTCCCGCAGCTGGTTTAGTAGTAATTGTTTTAAATGCAATTACAGATCTTGGTGCATACGAATTGTTCTTAGTAGCAGTATTTTTAGCAGGAATATTCCAAATAATTTTAGGAATTTTAAAGGCTGGTGTTATTGGATATTATTTTCCATCATCAGTTATTAAAGGTATGCTATGTGCTATCGGTATATCTATTTTCCTTAAACAAATACCTTTAGCATTCGGTTATACAGATACATTTTCAATCACAGAATTTGATTTTAATAAAATTACACCTGGTGCTATTATTATTACTATAATAACTTTATCAATTTTAATAATTTGGGATAATTACTTAGGTAAAAAATCTAATTTCTTTAAATTATTACCAGGATCTCTAGTTGCTGTGCTAATTGGTATTTTATATCAAGTAACAATTGGGGATTCTAACCACGACGTTTTTTCTATTGACCATAATTTATTAGTTAAAGTTCCTGTACCAGAGTCTGTAACAGATTTTGTAGGACAATTCGTTCTACCTGATTTTATGAACGGTTTAACGAATCCTATGGTTTGGCAGGTTGCTATCACAATTGCAATTGTTGGTTCTCTAGAAACTTTACTATCTGTCGAAGCAACAGATAAATTAGATCCTATGAAGCGTCAAACTCCTACAAATAGAGAACTTATCGCTCAAGGTATGGGGAATTCTTTATCAGGACTTATTGGTGGATTACCAATTACCCAAGTAATTGTAAGGTCTTCTGCTAATGCAATGAGTGGTGGTACATCAAAATTATCTACAATTTTTCATGGAGTTTTATTATTTGCATCCGTAATTTCTATACCAGTATTTCTAAACTTAATTCCTAATGCAGTTTTAGCTTCTATTTTGCTAGTTATTGGTTACAAATTAGGTAATCCTAAACAATTTTTAGATATGAAAAAACTCGGCAAAGATCAATTAATACCATTTGCAGTTACTGTAATTGCGATTCTAGCAACCGATTTATTAAAAGGGATTATTATCGGATTAATAGTTGGTGTAGTTGTTTCTTTGATTAAATCTTACAATAATTCGCATGTAATGCTAGTGAAAGAAGGGAATATTTTCCATATGAATTTTGCAGAGGAAGTTACTTTCGTTAACCGTGGAGCAATTGTAAAAGAACTTGATGGATTAGAGCCTGGTGCATTCTTAGAATTAGACGTTCGTAAAACAAAAATTCTTGATTATGATATTATAGAATATTTAGACGAATTTAAAGTAAAAGCTAAAAATAATAATATCAACATTCGACTAATTTCTGAACGAGGAACTGTAGATAATCCAACTTCTTTTAGAGAATTTTTTGGTTACGTATTAGTTGCTGGAGCACATTAATGATATAAAAATAGAACAAACAACACTTTAAAATAAATTAAAATGACAAACGAATATTACAAAAAAATACTAGATAATAATAAGGCTTGGGTAGAATCTAAATTAAATTTAGATCCTGATTTTTTCAATAAATTAGCTGAAGGTCAGCAACCACCACTTTTATGGATTGGTTGTGCTGATAGCCGTGTTCCAGCAAATGAAATTATCGGAGCTCAACCTGGAGAAGTTTTTGTCCACCGTAATATTGCAAATATGGTATTACACTCTGACATGAACATGTTATCTGTATTAGACTATGCCGTAAATGTATTAAAGGTAAAAGATATAATTGTTTGTGGACATTACGGATGCGGTGGTGTGAAAACTGCAATGGGAAATGCATCAGTTGGATTAATTGACAATTGGTTACGTCACATTAAAGACTCATACCGTTTTAATAAAGCTGAATTAGATGCAATTGAAGATGAACACGAAAGATTTAATCGTTTTGTTGAAGTAAATGCGATGGAACAAGTATTAAACTTATCAAAAACTTCAATTGTACAAAATGCTTGGTCTAATGGACAAGAACTGTATGTACATGGTTGGGTTTATGGAGTTGGATCAGGTTTAGTAAATGATTTAAATGTAACTGTAAACTCTAATGACCAATTAGATAAAGTTTTCCGATTAGATATTTAACAACTCTTTATTAGATTTTATAAATGTTAAAAGCCACTTCCTAGGAAGTGGCTTTTGTATTTGATGGTAATTCTTTTAAAAACTGATAACGCTTATTTTCATAATCCATTTTACAATAATAATGACTAAGCCCATTCGAAACCATTAAAAAGTCACTACCTATAATTCCATTATAACGTGCTATTTGATCAAAGGTTTGCTGAGTAATTTTCACTGAAGGTCTTTTACACTCAACCATTATATATGGTTTTTCTTTTTTATAAACTACAATATCAGCTCTTTTTCTCATACCATTTTGGCGTATAGGAACTTCCAAAGCAATACTACTTAATGAATATTTTAAGGTCTGGTGCAAAAAAGCAATTGTATGTTGACGTACACATTCTTCTGGCGTATAAACCATCCAACTTTTTCTTATAAAACAAAAGATATATACCATATCTTGGGATTGTTTCATTCGAATTTGGTAATTTTCGGGAAAATTTAACTGAGTTAATTCTGTCATAGTATGAGTGCTGTAGAATCTTTAATCAAAGATATAAAAAACAAAAAATTTTCACCTATCTACTTTTTAGCTGGTGAGGAGCCCTTCTTCATCGACCAAATCACCGAAGTGTTAGAAGCAAACGTATTAACGGAAGAAGAAAAAGGCTTTAATCAAACTATTCTTTATGGACAAGATGTAGATATGAACCAAGTCATTGCTATTGCAAAACAATACCCTATGGGTTCCGATAAATCTTTTGTCTTGGTAAAAGAGGCACAACATCTTACAAGAACGATAGAAGATTTAGACAACTATGCCAATCAAGTCCAAGATTCTACCGTTTTAGTATTTAATTATAAAGGTAAAAAATTAGATAAAAGAACGAAGATTTATAAAACGTTAAATAGTAAAGGTTATTACCACGAGTTTAAAACACTGTATACAAATGAAATTCCGGCTTGGATTGAAGAAAAAGTTAAATTTAATAAACAAAATATTGACCAAAAAGCAAAGTTTCTTTTGGCAGAATATGTCGGGAACGATTTATCTCGATTGTATAATGAATTAGAAAAGCTTAAAACAATTGTTGGACCTCAACAAACGATAACTATAGATGAAATCGAAAGACATGTTGGGATCAGCAAAGAATATAATAACTTTGAATTGCGAAATGCAATTGAGAATAAAAATATTGAAAAGGCTTTTAAAATTATAAAATATTTTGAAAAGAACTCTAAAGATAATCCGATGGTTGTTACGATGACTATTATATTCTCTTTGTTTACCAATATTATCAATTATCATATTATAACAGATAAATCAAAAGCCAATGTTGCCAAAGAAATTGGTATTAATCCTTTCTTTGTACAAGATTTAGCCGTTGCAGCGAATAATTACCCTTTAAAAAAAGCAACACGAATTATCTCTCTTATTAGAGAATATGATTTAAAAGGAAAGGGTGTTAACTCTTCCGGAAATGTAACTTCAAGTGAATTGTTGATTGAATTAATTTATAAAATAATTCATCTATAATAAATCTTATATATAAACTTATATAAATAACATATTTAAGATTAAACAAAACAATAATATAAATTTTACATTTGTAAATTAAGAATAAAAAAAATGAACGAAAATATTTTAGATACAATTATCATTGGTTCAGGTCCTGCTGGTTATACAGCAGCAATCTATGCAGCTAGAGCTAATATGAATCCTTTAGTATTAACAGGTATGGAACCTGGAGGACAATTAACAACTACTACAGATGTAGAAAATTTCCCTGGATATCCAGAAGGAATAACTGGTCCAGAACTGATGGCAGATTTACAAAAACAAGCTGAACGTTTCGGAACTGTTATAAAATATGAATATGTAACTGAAGTTATTTTTGGAGAAAATAATGGTGACGTACATATCGTAAAAACAAATACTGCCGAATATCAAACAAAATCTGTAATTATCTCTACAGGTGCATCTGCTAAATATTTAGGATTAGAAGATGAGAAGAAATATGCAGGTAGCGGAGTTTCTGCTTGTGCTACGTGCGATGGATTCTTTTACCGTGGAAAAGATGTTGCTGTTGTGGGAGGTGGAGATACTGCTGCAGAAGAAGCTACTTACTTAGCTAAATTATGTAATAAAGTATATTTACTTGTTAGAAAAGACGAAATGAAAGCTTCTAAAGCTATGCAAGATCGTGTTGCGCATACAGCTAATTTAGAAGTCTTATATAATCATGAATTAATAGGCTTAGAAGGAAATAATGTCGTTGAAAAAGCTAATATTATCAATAATATTACGCAACAACAATCAGAATTAATTGTTGATGGAGTTTTTATAGCAATTGGACATAAGCCAAATACAGATTTATTTAAAGGTAAATTAGATATGGACGAAACTGGATATTTAATTACTAAAGGTAAAACTTATGCAACTAATCTTCCTGGAGTTTTTGCAGCTGGAGATGTACAAGATTCAATTTATCGCCAAGCTATTTCTGCAGCAGGTTCTGGTTGTGCAGCAGCATTAGATGCAGAACGATATGTTGCTGAATTTTTTGAAGCGTAATTAAACTTATAATAATTGTAAAAGCTCAACCAATTGGTTGAGCTTTTTTTTGAATATATTTTTTCAAAAAAAAGGAGCACTTATATGTAAGTACTCCTTTTATTATGTAAACATTTTTATTAATTATACCAACCAGGGTATTGAGTAATTAATTTATTTAAATTAAGTGATGAACTCGGAATTGGTAAAACAAATAACTTGCTATCAGCTGTTACTGGATTTGCATTTCCTCTAATATTAGTTACTTTATCAAAACCTAAATTATTACGTTTCAAGTCAAAGAATCTTAATCCTTCACCTGCAAATTCAATACGTTTTTCTGCTAAAACTGCTGTAAGAGCATCGCCTGTATATTCAGAACCTCCTCTCTCTGCAGCAAATTCATTCAATTCAGCTAAAACGGTAGCATCTTGACCTAATTTGGCCATTGCTTCCCATTTAATAAATTTAGCTTCAGTTAAACGGATTACTCTTACGTTTCCTGTGTGGCTATTATCGTCTATAACTTGCATGTATTTCATCAAATAATAACCCATTGGATCATCATTTGTAGCTGCATTTTCTTGAGTAAATAATACTTTTCTCGCATCATTTTCATTTACTAAATTAGCTAAACCTTCACGAAACATAAAGTAACCTTTTCTTCCATTTGGATCATAAAATGATCCTAAAGAACGGTTAACCCCTGGATTTGAAGTGATAGACATATTTATCTCAAATGCGGTTTCTGGTTGATCTTTTACTTCTGCAGAAGTTGTACCAGCAAAATAAGATTGAATTTGATCTTTTGTTAAAAGATTGCTTGATGCAACTAATGCTTCATCTGCATATTGTATAGCTTTTTCATAATCACCACTTCCACCACGAGTTAAGTAAGCTTTAGCTAAAGCTATTCTAGCTGCATTTGCATTTATGTATCCTTTATTATCAGTTACTTCATTAAATTCAGAAATTCCTTTTTCTAAATCAGAAATAATTTGAGCATACGTTTCAGAAACTGTTGCTCTTGGATAATAAGCATTAGGATCATAGTCCCCTGTATGAATTGGAATACCGTATTCTTGATTAATACCAGAAGTTGGATTTGCAGCATAAAAAGAGGCTAAATAATAAAACGCTAAACCTCTTGCAGCATATGCTTGCGCCACCATAGATTTTACTGCTTTAGTTTGCTCAATTTCTGTATTAATGATAATGTTAGCCATACCTACTGCATCATACAATTTATTGAATTGATTAAAATCTGTATTTGTATCAGATGCTGTCCAAGTTATTGCATTGGTAATCTTAAAGCGACCATCATTCTTATTAGAAATAAATGCATTATCAGAAATTAATTCTCCAAACATAATTATGTCTGCTCCTAATGCATCTGCAGATCCAAGTTCGCTATACATACCATTTAGTACATATTGCATTTGGCTTTCAGATTCGATGGTTTGATTGCCATCATATGTAATTGAATTAACGGCAGTTTGGTCTAATAAATCTTCACTACAAGAAGAGAAGCTAACCATAAATGCAGTAATAGCTAATATTGTAAGTTTTTTCATTTTTTAACAAATTTTAGAAATCAATAGAAATACCGGCAGAAATACTTTTCATGATTGGAGAAGTATAGTCATACGCACCTTTACCTTGCCATCCGAAAGAATAGCTATTAGAATTTGTTTCAGGATCGAATGTTAATTTTTTATCAAACGCCCATGTTGCTAAGTTTGTACCGCGAACATACACTGATAAGTTATCAATTCCTGATTTTTTCAACATATCTCCAAAACTATAGGCTAATTTAACTTCCTTTAAACGGATGTGATCTCCCTTACGTAAAAAACGAGTTGACATATTATTAGAACCAGAACCATTTCCATCTACTTGAATAGGTATAGAAGCATCTGTATTTTGTGGAGTCCAGCTGTCATATAAATTCTCACGGTAAGTATTTATATCATAATAAGCTCCATCATTGTAAACGAATTTAGAGAAATTATCAAATACAGAATATTCGAATTGACCCGAAATAAATACTGATAATGTTAAATTTCTGAAACTAAAATCATTTCTTAAACCAGCCATATATTTAGGGAATGGTGATTTGCCTTGGAAAAATTTAGACGCTTCGTTATAATTAGAAGTTGTTTCAGTTTTAGATTCATCTGTGTAGAATAATGGATTACCATTTGTTGGATCTACTCCAGCCCATCCTACCATATAGTATTCACCGAATAAACGACCAGATTGAATAGCCTTTTGTCCACCTTCTAAGTAAACGGCAGAGTTATCAATTAAATCTCCTACTTCAGATTTATTATATGCAAAGTTTCCAGCGATAGACCAATTAAATTCACCACGGAAAGGACGAATGGTAATTGTAGTTTCAATCCCTTTATTTACAATTTCACCTACATTTTTCATAATATGAGCAGGTGATGATGGGTTTTCTCCAGGGATTTGTACTGGGAAAATTGCGTCTTTTGTTTTCTTATTATATACATCAACCGAACCAGAAACTAATCCATTTAGAATACCGTAGTCTAATCCAATATTTAATTGTTGAGATGTTTCCCATTTTAAATCTGGATTTTCAGCTCTATCTAAAACTAAAGTTCCATCGTCTCCGTAGTTTCTTGTATTAGCTAATAAAGAATAACTATTATAGGTATTTGACCAAGAATCTGCATATGGTACATTTCCTATCTCACCATAGTTAGCACGTAATGTTAAATTATTGATTGCATCCACATTCAATAATTTATGTGCATTCCAAGATCCACCAACAGACCAAAATAATCCTGATTGATCATTTATACCTAAAGTAGAGTTAGAATCACGACGAATCTGTGCATTTAATGTATATGTATTGTCAAAAACGTAATTAGCACGACCAAAATATGATATTTGCGTCCATTTTATTTTATTTCCTGCAATACTTAATACTTGAGATGCATTATCCATATATGGACCACTTAAAATAAAATTTTGTTTTTCTTGCGCTCTTTGGATACCTACGTGTTCTTGATATTCCCAACCTGCATTAAAAACTAAATCATGACGATCACCTAATTTTTTATTATATGTAAATGTATTTACCCAGTTCCAGTCAGTATATTGGTTTTGAGATTCTCTTAAATATCCATTATAATCTGATCCATCTCCAAAATTAGGGTTTAAATATTCCGCTTCATCTAAATTCTGATATTGGATACCATATTGAGAGTTAAATGATAAATCTTTTGTAATTTGATAATCACCGTAGACAGAAGCTAAGAATGTATTTACTGTACCACCAATTTTATTTTCATTTAATAAACCTACAGGATTATAATCTCCATTCCCTAATAAATTTAGATTATAAGATCCATCTGGATTATAAACTGATAAAGTAGGAGCTACTGACCAACGTGTTTGCCAAGGATTAGAATACGCACCTGCATCCGAATATGTTTGATTTTTTACACGAGAATAATTAATATTAGTTCCTAACTTGAAACGGTCTGATGCTTTATGATCTACTGCTAATGATCCCGATAAACGGTCGAATTTAGACGTTTTAATCAATGGATCATTATCATAATATGAAAAACCAGCACGGAATGATGTATTATCTGAACCTCCTGTTGCAGAAAAACTATATGTTCTTACAGTAGAAACTTTACGTTGAATAGCATCTGTCCAGTTACCTTCTGTTTTTCCATCCCATCCAATATCTTCATTAAATTGATTTTGAGCAGACAAACGAGAAGCATATCCTCCTGTATTATAATAGATTAATCCTCCCCATTGTGAGTATTCATCGGCATTCATAAATTTCGCTTTATCATAAGCTATATCTTGTAAAGACATCTCTGATGATACATTGAATTTTGTTTTTTGGTTGAATTTACCACGTTTCGTTTTAACAACGATTACACCATTTGCACCACGAGCTCCATATAAAGCTGTAGAAGATGCATCTTTTAATACCGTAACGGATTCAATTTGATTTGGGTCGATAGAAGACAATGGGTTAAATGAAGTCATAACCCCTGCATTATCATCTCCTTTTCCTACAACTACTCCATCAATAACATATAATGGATTTGTTGTTCCTACGAAAGAACCTGCACCACGAATTGCAATAATATTTGCAGACCCTGGTTGTCCACCTCCAGTTGAAAAGTTAAGACCAGCTACACGACCATTTAAAACTTCGTCTACTGAAGCTACTGGAGTTTGTTCTAAATCACCTCTTTGAATAGTTTCAAAAGAACCGATTTTTTGAGTAGGATCTAATTTAATAGAACCTAAAATATTTACTGTAGCTAATTCTACAGTTTCATTTTGTTTATTTTCTGCATACTTTAAAGAACCTAAATTGTTAGATGTAACAACTATTTCTTTATTATTGATCACTAAAATATCACCTATCTGAGCATCAATATCAAAATTACCATCGATATCTGAATAGGTAACTTTATCTGTACCTTTTACCGTAATTTCAACATCAGATTCCGGGAACCCATCAGCATCATTTACCACCCCTGTGATTTGAGCAAAAGCTAAGGAACCTAATCCTAAAAAAGCTAATACACTCAAAGATGTTAATCTTCTCTTCATTTTGTTCAAAATTTTGTGGCTGTAAAATTGACAATAATGAATAAAATCTTAAAATTTTATTTATTTTTTTTTAAGCGCAAAAATTTTAAATAAGAAATAGGTAATTATATAAATATATTACAGATAGTTTATGTAATAAACCAAAAAAAGATGATTAAATTATTAATTAATATAATATTTTATTGATAAAAATTTAAAATTATAAAATGTTAAATTTTTATTTATAAAATTCTTAATTTCATTAAATTAAATAATATAAACAATAATAGTAGTAAATGTATATTTGTTTATTTTTATGTATAAATATACTATTCAGAATTATTCTAAGATAAAATATAACGATTTTACATTGAAATAGATGTAATGATATACATAAGGAAATGTATAATTATAAACTAATAAACGACAATAATTTCAATTTATTGTCGTTTATTAGTTTATAATTATTTTAATGTGGACCAGGCCCATTCGGTTTTTCTAAATCCGTATTCCAAATCTTAATTTTATCATCTTTGGTAATACCTTTTTTCACTTCAACATTGACTCCATCAGTGATTCCTAATGTTAAATACTTTTTCTCATAAACTGCATCCTGCCCGCTTCCAGATTTTAAAACATCAACATAAGGTTTTTGATTTTCATCGTATCTTATATGAGCAGATTTTACAAGTAATACATTTTGTACACCCGAAGTGATAACTTCTGCATTTGCAGAATAACCTGCACGAATAAAGTTTTGAGAATCTAGTTGTATTGGCGCTTTGATATCAAATTGTACCACGCCATTATTAGCTACACCTTGAGGAGAAATAAAATCTAAAATAGCAGTAAACGTCTTATTTGGAATCGCACCAATTGATACATTAATTTTCATTCCTTCTTTTAATTTTCCAACTTCAGATTCATCAACTTTCCCTTGGAAAATCATCTTAGTAATATCGGCCATAGTTGCAATAGTTGTTCCGGTAGAGAAATTATTGATTTCTTGTACCATATTTCCTACTTCTACAGGAATATCTAACACGACACCAGATGTAGTTGCTGTAATACGTGTTGTTGCGTAGGCTTCTAAGCCTGGAGCTACACCAGTTTGCGCAACTTTATAATCAGTCTGTGCTGCTCTCAGAGTTTGCTGAGCACTTTGATACATTGCTAAAGCGTTATCATAATCTGATTTTGGAATTACACCTTGCTTATAAAGTGTATTGGCACGATTGTAATCTTTTTGTTGAAGATTAACTTGAATTTCTGCCGAACGAATATTTTGCGCAGCTTGATTTAATGAAGCGACATTTGGTACAACTTTAATTTCTGCAATTAATTGACCTTTTTCCACATATTGACCTTCTGAAACATTAATTGATTTAATAACTCCAGAAATATTGGGTTTAATTTCAATAGTTTCTACAGGTTTTACCTCTCCAGTCGCTACTGCTTTCACTTCTAAATTACCCATAAATGGCTGAGTAATTTCGTAGACTTGATTATCTTGACTATTTTTTTTACCAAAATATCCTATTACACCTACTACAAGTGCAATAAATACTACGATTGCTACAATTTTTAGAACTTTTTTCATTCTATGTTAATTATATTTTCTTAAAACTATTCTTCTCTTAAAGCATCAATTGGCTTTATGGAAATAGCTCTCTGAGCAGGTATAAGTCCCGCTAAAGTCGCCATTACTACCATAATCATTAATGCTACAAATAACGTAAATAAATCTATTGAAGCATTATAAATTGGAATACTATCGTTTCCTGGGATTATAACTTCATTCAAAAACATTAATATTAATCCCGCACCTACTATTCCGGCAAGTCCAGCAATTAACGTTAAAACGACAGATTCTAATAAAATTTGACCTCTAATTTGAGCAGGTATTGCGCCTAAAGCTCTTCTTATCCCAAATTCTTTTGTTCGTTCAGAAACAGTAATTAATAAAATACTTGAAATTGCAATTACACCAGAAAATAAGGTCATTGCTCCCACAACTATTGCTAAAAATTGCATTCCTTTTACAAATTTCATTATTTTGCCTAACATCTCACCTAAATTAAAACCTCCCAAACCTTGATCATCATCAGGAGCTATATTTTTAATTCTTTTTAAATAAGATTTTAACTGTTTTTCAAATGACACGATATCATAATCATTGGGTAAACTCAGGGATAAATATTGAATTTTTTCACCCTGATTATATACTTTCTGGAAGGTTGTAAATGGAATATATATTTGATCTTTTGATTCTACCGGAGATGAGGGAGAATCATAAACTCCGACAATAGTATAATAACTATCTGCAATTCTAATCTTTTCACCGATAGGATTAGCTTTTTTGTTGAAATAATTTTCTACTACTTCTATACCAAGTACACAAACTTTTGATTCAGTTTTTATATCGTCTTCGTTAATAAATCTTCCTTTTATAATATCTTTTCCAAACATTCTATTTTGGTCAGGATAATCTCCATTTACTGTATAAAAATTATATTTAGATCCAAATGCAACAACAGAGTTTGGCATCATATTACGTGGAGCAATTAGTGAAATTTGAGGAAATTGCCCTTGAATTTGACGCACATCACTCATTTTTAATTCAATTGTTCGACCTTTTTGATATCCTTGAAATGGCATTGAGGTTTTACCTCCCCAAATAAATAATGAATTAGTCGCTGCATCTGCTAAGTTACGATCAAAACCATTTTGCATTCCTCTTGTTAATCCTAATAATAGGACAAAAAGAAACATACCCCACGCTACACCAATCATCGTAAGTATGGTGCGTAGTTTGTTTTTGCGAATAGCTGAATAAACTTCGCTCCAAGCATCTATATCAAATAAAAGTTTAATATTCATTATTCGTCTCTTAAGGCATCAATTGGTTTTATACGTGCAGCTCTTAAAGCTGGAATCATTCCGGAAACTGTTCCTGCTACAAAAAGAATTACAGTTGCTAAAATCAATGATTTAGATTCAACTCCAGGATTATATATAAAGTAATCTTCTAAACTATCGCCAATGTTTTCTACAACTAAAGTAGCTAAAAGAATGCCTATTGCACCAAAAATTAATGTAATTATAATTGCTTCCTGCATTATAAGTGAAAGTACACTCACCGGAGTAGCGCCTAGAGCTTTTCGAATTCCGATTTCTTTTGTTCTCTCTTTTACACTAAAAACCATAATATTACCAATACTTACAATACCTGCAATTAGGCTTCCTCCACCTATAATAAATACAACTACTGTAAGAATAAAGAAAAACTGATCGGTTTCTTCCATAGATTCTGCAGCGTTCCTTACTCTAACTCCACTAAAATCATCAGGTGATATACTGTATCTATTTTTTAAATTATAATCTATTGTACTAGAAAGCTTCTTAATATCATCTAACTTCAAATTGTCCTTTGGAGCAATGATAATTGATGAAACTTCATCTGTTGCATAAATCGTTTTAAAAGTGGTATAAGAAGCATATATAGAGCGCTCAGCATTATCTCCACCATCTGGACTTTCAAAAATCCCTACAATCTGATACACTCCTTTTCCAATCTGTAAATTCTGTCCAATTGGTATTTGTCCTGGGAAAAAATCTTGCGCAACTAACCGACCAATAACAATCGATTTGGTATGATTATCCATATCCTTTTTATTAATAAATCGGCCTATGGTTACATTTTCATTGATGATGTTTTCGTAGTCTGGATATACTCCTGTTACTGAATATGATCCTGAGTTGGCTCCATTACGAATTGTATCTGATTTAGATATAGTCGCAACTCCATATTTTATTTGTTCAGGAAATGAATTTAGAATAAAATTTAAGTCTTTTTCTTTCAATTTTATTTCTCGCCCTTTCTTAAAACCATTATAAGATTCTGAAGTTGTTCCTCCGGAAATTGTAATATTTAAAGAATTTGCATTATAAAATTGTTTTTGAAATCCATTTTGCAATCCGTTACCCAAACCAAATAAAGTTATAAAAACAAATAAGGCCAAAGCAATCGTTAAACCAGATAACGATGTTCGCAATTTATTACTTGAGATTGAGGCCCAAATTTCACTCCAACGATCAATATCAAACATAAGTTTATACGCGTACTTGGTTTACTTTTTCATCACTAATAATCACACCATCCTTTAGTCGCACAATACGTTTACACATTTGTGCAATATCATCCTCATGTGTTACCATAAGAATTGTTTTTCCCTCATCATTAATTTCTTGGATAAGATGCATTACTTCTTGAGATGTTTTGGTATCTAATGCTCCTGTAGGCTCATCTGCTAACAAAAGTTTAGGTCTTGCAGCTAGTGCTCGTGCAATTGCAACACGTTGTTTTTGTCCACCAGACAGTTCATTCGGCATATGATTTGCCCAAGGCTCTAAACCTACACGTTGCAGATATCCCATCGCAAATTTATGACGTTCTGATCTTTTCACTTTTTGATAATATAATGGTAATGCAACGTTTTCTACTACATTTTTAAAATTTATCAAGTTATAGGATTGGAAAATAAATCCTAAAAATTTATTTCTATAATTTGCAGCTTTCGTTTCATTTAATTTTTCAATTCTAAAACCATCTAAATCATAAATACCTGAATCGTGTTCATCCAACATTCCAATAATATTTAACAATGTAGATTTTCCTGATCCAGAAGATCCCATAATGGCAACAAATTCGCCTTCCGCAATCTCTAAATCTATTCCTTTTAGAACGTGAAGGGTATTTTTACCCATTTTATATGACTTATTTAAATTTTTAATTGAAATCATTGAATAATGTCTTTAAGCTAAAGATAGTTTATCAGTCGTAAAAAATAACATTTTGTTACAAGAATCTATAAACATTCCTAATATATACAATTTCCTGTTTTTTTTCTACATTGGATCGACGTCAACATCTATCCGTACTGAACGATATGCAGCAATTGTACACAACCTATCTATTTCTTTTCTAATTAATTGTTTCACTTTCATGGGTGATTGATTAGGCAAAACCTTAATCATTACATCTGTAATATAAAGATTATTTATCCGACCAACAGAAGGCGCTTCTGGACCTAATAAACAACGTGAATCAAAATTTGGTTTTAATAATTTCACTAATTGCTCAGCAGTTTTATCTAACCTTTCCTTATTTTTATGTTTAAATCTTAATTTTATGATACGTGCGAATGGAGGATAATAAAATTCCTTGCGCTCGTATAAAATATCACTCATTGTTTTTTGATAATTGTAAGTAGTTACATTTTGTAAAACTAGATGTTCAGGCTGATAAGATTGAATCAATACTTTTCCTTGATCCTCCCTTCTCCCTGCTCTACCTGAAACTTGTGTCAGTAACTGAAAAGCTTTTTCATGTGCTCTAAAATCCGGAAAATTTAATAACGAATCTGCTCTAATAACACCTACGAAATTAACATTCCCAAAATCAAACCCTTTTGTCAACATCTGAGTTCCGATTAAAATATCTACTTCATGATTTTCAAAATCCTCAATTAGTTTCTCATATGCGAATTTACCTCGCATAGCGTCAACATCCATTCGTCGAATGCGTGCCTCTGGAAATATATCTTGCAATTGATGCTCAATTTGCTCTGTACCTAATCCTTTTGTATTTAATTCTACTGAACCACAACTTACACATCGATTAGGTTTTGCTTGGGCATAGCCACAATAATGACATTTTAATTGATTGGAGAATTTATGATAGGTTAAACTTACATCACAATTAGGACACTCGGGAGTATTCCCACACGAGTTACATTCTAAAATTGGTGCATAACCACGGCGATTTTGAAACAAAATCACTTGTTTCTTCTCTTTCAATTGTTCTATAATTTCGTCGCGCAAAATATGGGAGATATCATGAGTCAATTCTTTCTCTTTTTGAGCTTTCTTTAAATCTACTAATTTTATATCTGGTAGTTTAATATTCCCAAAACGTTCATTCAGTTCTATATAGCCATATTTCCCTTGTCGTGCATTGTAGTAACTTTCTATAGATGGAGTGGCAGAACCTAATAATGTCTTGGCATTCATCATTGAAGAAAGTACCATTGCCATATCCCTACCTTGAAAAAATGGCTTAGTATCAATTTGTTTATATGAAGATTCGTGCTCTTCATCAACGATGACTAATCCTAATGATGTAAATGGCAGAAACAAAGTAGTACGAGGGCCTATTACAATATCAAATTCGACATTTAATGTCTTTTTCCATAACTCAACACGTTCGTTTTGATTAAATTTTGAATGATAGACACCTACTCTTTCGCCAAAATGTTTCTTAATACGATGAACAATTTGCGTAGTAACAGAAATCTCGGGCAACAAATACAACACTTTATTCCCCTTTTTTATTACTTGCTCCATCAATTTAATATATATTTCCGTCTTCCCACTCGATGTTACCCCGTGTAATAAAACAGTTTGTTTAGCAGAAAATTCTGCTTTTATTTTTTCCAGAACTTCTGTTTGTTTTAAGGTAAGTTGGTGTATTTCCTCTTTTTCCGTTTCTGTTTCATCAACTCTAGAAGTTTGATGTTGATATATTTCAACTGCGCCCTTTTCTGCCAAAGTTTTAACAATCGAATTTGTAGTTCCCATTTTGACAAATTCAGAAACTTTTAAAGGTTCATTTGGCTTTTGGGTTTCAATTGTAATTAATTGTAATAATGCTTCTCGTTGTTTTTGTGCACGGTTTAAAGAATCTAGTATTTGAATAAATGCAGCATCATTCCCCTTTATATTGGGATGAATTCGCACATAGTTTTCAATCTTAGGCGTATATTTTTCTTGAATTTTCTCATCCAATTGAATTATTCCTTTATCAATTAGAAGTTTTAAGGTCGGAATAGCAGATTTATCATCTATAATCAATGCAGCTTCTTCTACTGAAATGAGTTGACGTAATTTTAAAGCTTCGTATACCAAAAACTCATTATCATTTAACTCTTCAATTTTCTCATAATTATCTATAATCAACCTTACAAAGGTCTGCGATTCTAATTTTAATGCAGAAGGAAATGCATTTCTAAAAACATCTCCCAAGGAACATACATAATAATTAGCAATCCATTCCCAAAATTTTATTTGAGTTGGAGTTACAATAGCTTCATCATCTAGAAAAGCATAAATGCCTTTTGTTTTATATAATTCTGGTTTATTCTGATGAATAGAATGAATAACGCCTGTGTACAATTTTTGCGTTCCAAATGGGACGGCAACACGTTGGCCAATTTTAATTTGCTGTAAATCAGAATCCGTTAAATGATACGTAAAAGTACCTTCTAAGTTTAGTGGTAATATAATTTCTGCAAAATAACTTGTATTCATTCCTTAAATTTAATAGGCCAATTTAGGAAGATTTTAGAAGAATGTAAATTAAATGATTCATTGAAAAATAATTTTTAAATCATAAATTTAATAGGCATGAATATTGGTTGTAAATTTAAAAGAACCAAAACCACCAATTAATGCTAAATAATATAATTAAACAACTTGACACTTGTAACAAGCCAATACTACACGTTATTTTCAGAAATAACAATACCCGCATTGCAGCATTAGGATTAAGGAAAGGACAAAAATTAATTGATCATCAATTACCAGTTGCCGCAAAAATTATTCTATTAGAGGGAAAAATTGAAATTGATTCTAAAATTGAAATTGTTGTTTTAGAAAAATTTAATGAATATGAAATACCCAAAAAAGTAATTCATCAAGTTCGGACTATTGAAAATGCTCTGGCTTTAATTGTTTTAGATTTTTAAAAAATTATAATTCATAAAAAAGCCCTTCAATTGAAGGGCTTTTTTTATAATATATATAAAGTAAATTATTTATTTCTTCGCTTTAATTCTTTTTCAATCAAACCTAATTCTCTACCAGTTTGTCCTGCAACTGAAGTATTCTCTTGCGCTCTACGAATTAAGTAAGGCATAACTTCTTTGATTGGTCCATAAGGTAAATATTTTGCAATATTAAATCCTAAATGAGCCAAATTAAAAGAAATATTATCACTCATACCAAATAACTGTCCAAACCAAAAATTACGATTTGAAGGTTGAATTCCTTTTTCTTGCATTAATTTAATCAGTAACTCGCAAGAAAATTCGTTATGAGAACCAGCAAATAATCCAAAAATACTGTAATTATCTACTACAAAACGAATTGCAGCATTATAATCTCTATCAGAAGCTTCTTTATTTGGCTGTATAGGAGATGGATATCCATCGGCTTGTGCACGAGCACGCTCTTTTTCCATGTAAGCACCACGAACAATTTTATACCCTAAATAATATCCTTCATTAGAAGCTTTAGCATACATTTTTTTAAGATAAGCTAAGCGATCATGTCGATACATTTGCAATGTATT
This sequence comes from Faecalibacter rhinopitheci, assembly GCF_015234135.1. Classification (GTDB taxonomy): domain Bacteria; phylum Bacteroidota; class Bacteroidia; order Flavobacteriales; family Weeksellaceae; genus Empedobacter; species Empedobacter rhinopitheci. Next base: position 477,658 of record NZ_JADGIK010000001.1, read on the forward strand.
CCAAATTAATGGACGATGCACATTATATTTCACCATCATTTCATCTGTTAACTCATCCGCTGCATCTTGCATCCAAGATTCTTCTGCATCTACCATAATATTAACATCTGCATCAAACCCCGCCTTACATACTACATCAAAACGATGACGAACATTTGCCCATCGATTTTGTTCATCAGCAGTAAGTTCTAGGTTCTTACCAACCTTTTCAAACAATTCAATTCGCCCAAAAGCTGTAGGTTTAAAAACAACAAAAGGAACTTCAGGATTATCTTTTGCAAGATCAACTAAATGTAACATCACATCCTTTACATGGTCGAACTCAGATTCTTCTGTTTGCCCTTCCACAGAATAATCTAATATTGAACTTACACCATATTTATAAAGATCTTTGGCGACTTTTACAGCTTCTTCTGCAGTTTCTCCACCAACAAACTGTTTATAGATTGTTTCTCGAATTGCAGGTTTAACCAAAGGTAAATGTGTAGCAAAAGGTAATTTGAAGAATAATGTACCTAAATTAGTTAATGCAGGATTTCCGATTAACTTAAATAAGTAATTTGCCTTTTTTAATTCAGCATCTGATTTAGAGCTAAATGCATGTTCTGTATTGTCAAATAAAGACATTGATAGTTTGTTTATAATAATTTATATTAAACAAATGTAACTAGAATGAAATTATTAAGCAATAAAAAAACCTACAAGAAACTTGTAGGTTTTTTCTATTTTAATATAACAATAATAATTAATTAAGCAAAATTGCCTAATTCTTAATCTATTATTAGTTAGCTCTTTTTGCGTATTTGCTTTTGAATTTATCGATACGTCCTGCAGTATCAATTAATTTTTGTTTTCCTGTGTAGAAAGGGTGAGAAGAAGAAGAGATCTCCATTTTGATTAATGGGTATTCAACTCCGTCAATTTCAATATTGTCTTTTGTATCAGCACATGATTTAGTGATGAATACTTCCTCGTTAGACATATCTTTAAATGCTACTAAACGATAATTTGTTGGGTGGATATCTTTTTTCATTTTAAAAATCTTCTTTCTAAACTTAATCGGGCGCAAAGATAAAATTAAAATTGATTCAAACAATAATTATTTTGAAAATTATTTATTGTAAAAATTGAAACCTTAACTTTTTGCTTTAATAAGACAATATTCCGAGTGTAATGGACTTCTTAGAATCATGAATTATTGACTAAGCTTTTTGTTAATTATTTTACTTGTGCAAATATATATAATCTGCTTTCATTTTACAAATGTTTCAAAAAAATATGGTTAAATATTATTGTAAACCACTATAAACATGAGAATTAAGAACTTCATTTTTAAAAAAATTACATTCAATAAATTAGAAAGAATCTAAAGCTAACAATAAATTAATATTTTAGTAGTTTAAAATAGAGAAGAAACAACTAAAATATGAATATAAAGACACTAGTTGTATGTTTAGGTTTAGGAACATTGATTGGTTTTCAATCATGTCGAGAAGATTTCGATTATGATCCTATTTCATCTGACTTACGATTTAATACAGATACTATTTCGGTAGATACGGTATATAATTATTCAAAATCTGAAACATACGTTTTAAAAATATATAACCCAGATGACAAAGATTTAGTTATCCCACATATTTCTTTGGCTAAAGGGGAAAATTCTTATTTTAACATTAATGTAGACGGACAAGGAGGGTCAGACTTTAGAAATGTTCCGATTCGTAAAAAAGATAGTCTTTTTGTTTTTGTAGAGATGGATGCTAAAGATGCTCCAATAAATCCATTTTATGATGATGAAATTATTATACAAACTACTCAGAACAAACAACATGTCAAACTCCTTTCTTGGGTTGAAAAGGCTAAAATTCATACTACAAATACATCACTTACAACTGCAAATTGGACTTCAGATGAAGCACAAGTAATTGATGGAAATCTAACAATTACATCAAATCTAACGATAGACCAAGGAGCTAAAGTGTACTTTAAACGCGGTAGTAGTTTAACAATTGAGCCTAATGCAACATTAAACATTAATGGAACTTTAGGAAATGAGGTTAAGTTTAGATCTGCTCGTCATGATACTAAATATGATTCTTTACCTAATCAATGGAATAAGATTGAGTTAAAATCTAATAGTAAGTCGCACATCAATTATGCAAAAATTATTGGTGCTGATACTGGAATAGAAATAAATAATGCTGAATTAGATATTTCAAATTCATATATAGTAAATAATCAATCGTACGGAATATTAGCGAAAAATGCAAAAATTACAGGTTATAATGTTTTAATAAACAATGCTAATCTTGCTGCATTTGCAGTAGAAAATGGTGGAGAATACTCTTTTTACCATTCTACGTTTGCTAATTTCTTTAATATGGTAGGGACAGCAGGACCTGCTTATAGTTTATATTTAAGCAATTATTCTAAAGAGACAACGAATCCGCTTGTTAAAGCAACATTTTCTAATTGTATTTTCTATAATCAAAGAACTCCAAATGCTGTAGTTTTAGATAAAAAAGAAGGTTCAATTTTTAATTATGATTTTGATACTAATTTGTTTAAAAATATAGACTTAACTACTCTTAATGTTTTAACAACAAATGGATTCACAAACTCTATCGTTGGTGATCCCTTATTTAGAGATCCTAATTATACAAGTAATAAATTAAGCGTAGAGGAAAATTCTCCTGCATTAAATGCTGGGAAAATTAGTACAGCACAACAATATCCTATAGATTATTATGGGAAACCACGTGGAAGTAATCCTACGCTTGGAGCAATTCAATAAAATAAAAAATCCAGTTAGTATACTAACTGGATTTTTTTATATAAAATAGATTATAATTAGATTGTTAAATCTTCTCCTATTTCCAATAATACAAGTTCTATATTCTTATTAAAGAAGACTGATTTTGCTTCACCTTTATCAATCTTTATAGGTGGAAATGTATCAAAATGGTAACCTAACACTTTAGTAGTTCCTACAAATTCAGCTGCAATAACTGCATCTTTAGCTCCCATAGTAAAATTATCTCCAATTGGTAATACAGCTAAATCAATTTCACCTGCAATCTCTGGGATTAATTTCATTTCATAAGTTAATGCAGTATCTCCAGCAATATAAATGCGTTTTCCATTAGATTCTATAATATAACCGTTAGGATCGCCACCGTATGTACCGTCTGCAAAAGAAGATGAATGAAAAGCTATCGTAGAACGAATTGAACCAAAGTCAAAATCAAATTTACCACCAGTATTCATCCCATGAGAATCATACCCTTTGTTGGCATAATATCCTGCGATTTCTGCATTTGAAATAATCTTTGCTCCCGTTTTTTTAGCTAATTCTTCTACATCATATACATGATCTTGATGTGCATGAGTAATTACAATATAATCAGCCTTTAAATTTTCAAAATCTATAGACTTGGCTAACTCATTGGGTGTAATAAATGGATCTACAACAATAGATTTTCCGTTTGCTTCTATCAATAATGAAGCGTGTCCTAAGTATTGTATTTTCATATTTTTGTATTTTAATTATTTAACTAAAGTATCAATAAACCCAAAACCAATTAAGCCATATCCTAATAAAATTGCAAAAAATAAGGCCATCATTGCTACCGGTTTTAAAAATTTATCATATTCTTTAGGCTCTTTAACTTTAGTAATTTCTCTTCGAATAGAATTGGCAAGAAATATTAATATTAAAAATATAAGAACAGATATTTTACCTTCTTTACCTGGAAGATTTAAAACAAATATAGCTCCGCATATAAAAGGTAAAGTCATTAAAATTAATTGATAAATTTTACTTTTTTCAAAACCAAGTTTAGAAGCAATCGTAATCTTATTATTTTTTACATCATTTTCTACATCGCGCATGTTGTTAAGATTAAGAACAGCCATACTCCAAAATCCCATAGCAGCAGCAGGTAAAACATTTAACCAATTAAAAGATTTAGAATATAAAAATTCGCCACCTAAGACTGCAACCAATCCAAAGAAAATAAAAACAAAAACATCTCCTAATCCCATATATCCATATGGTTTTTTGCCCATTGTGTAGAACATTGCTGCAAGTATAGAAGCTATACCTAACCCTATAAAAATTAATAAATAATTAATGTGATATGGAACAAATGAAACATATAATAATGCAGCAATACAAACCAAAGATATTAAGACCATTATACTAATAGCCGTTTTCATTTCTTTTCTTGTGATTAAACCTGATGCAACAGCGCGTTGCTCTCCTACTCTATTATCGTCTGTTCCTTTAACAGCATCACCATAATCATTCGCAAAGTTTGATAAGATTTGAAAAGCTAACGTTGTTAACAAGGATAAAACAAATATGTCAGTTTGGTAAAAACCTTCATATTTAGCAATAAAACCTGCAAGTAATAAACCACTTAAAGATAGTGGTAGTGTTCGCAATCGTGCGGCAAGAATCCATTTTTTCATAAAAACAAAGATAATTAAGAATTCGTTTTTAGCGTAAATCTTTTCGTAGTATTATTGTAATTATAAATACATCTTTTATATATGGCCAAGAAAAAGACAACTTCAAAAACAGAACGTAAAATTCCCTACCAACTTATCATTTTTGGTGTAATTACTGTATTTTTAGTTGCATTTACCATACACTATCGTCATGGAATTAATTATTGGATTAAAACGGCTTCACGAAAATTAAAAGGTGAAGATATAAATACAAGTAGCACGTTAACAAAATATGATTTACGAAACATTGAGTTAATGGATCGCTACTATCTTAAAACATTTGGCTTAGACGTTTCTCAATACCAAGGAGATATAGATTGGACAAAAATGAATATGGTGTATGATATTTATCCCATCAATTTCGTCTTTATACGTTCTACTATGGGAGGATTTAATAGAGACAAAAAATTTAATGAAAATTGGATGGGTGCAAAACAAAACAATTTCATTCGTGGAGCCTATCATTTTTATCGCCCAGATGAGAATTCGACTGCACAGGCACAAAACTTTATTCAGCAGGTGAAATTAGAAACAGGCGACTTACCTCCTGTTTTGGATATTGAAACAATGCCACGTACCCAATCAATGGAACGCCTAATTGAAGGTTTAAAAAATTGGTGTACCCTTATTGAAGAACATTATGGAATTAAACCTATCATCTATACTTCTGATAAATATTATGAAAATTTCTTAAAAGCACATTTTGAAGGATATATAATTTGGATAGCAAATTACAATTTTTTTGTAGAGAATATGAAACCACATTGGCAATTTTGGCAGTTTACGGAAAAAGGACAAATTAAAGGAACTAAATATAACGTAGACGTTAACATCTACGACGGAACTGTAGATGGATTAAAAAACTTGACGTTGTAATTTAACTTACTCAAAATCATTTATAATTTATCCTCTAAATGCATTAACCATTAAAATAAAAACAATCAAAAATGGTAAAAGCGCTAAAAAGCTATACGTAATTTTTACTTTTAGCTTTGCTTTTGAAACAAATGCGATAAAGATTGAATTGAGTAAGCCGATTATAATACTCAAAACTAATCCTGATAAATAGAACATTTTTCCCGTTGTATATATCCATCTTAAATTTGAAAAACGAAAACCCTCTACCAGAAAATTCACCATAATTGCTCCTACAAAAAGTATAATTAAAGCAAAGGTTATTCTTTTAAACCAAATTTATATTGAATTATTCATACTGTATAGTTTATTATTAATCTAGTCAAAAAAAGCGAATCATAAGATTCGCTTTTAATTTTTATCTTGTTAAATCAATTTCGTTATTTTCATAAAAATACAGAATATCAAATTCGTTATGTCTTGATAAGACACCATCATAATAACTTTTTTCAATCACATGTCTATAGTTATTTACTGAAAGTGAACGATCAAAAAATCGATCCAACAAATACAATTGTTTAAATGGATTCTTCGAATTATCATAATTCTTTAAAATCTTCACTTGTTTAGTTTTAAATCGATCAAAATCATAATTTGTATTTAAATTGGCATCTAGGACGACATTTTGAGAAATAATACTATCCAAATTATTTTTGGCATTAAAATAATAAATGGATTCAATTCCATAATCTGAATAATTATTATTAGAAGAATCTGTCCAATAAATTATTTTTTTGCTTAATCTATCGTTTTGATAAAAATACTTTGTACGAGTATCTAAGCCTTCTATTTTACTAATATGATATTCTTTGGAAGAAATTATTTTATTGTTTTCTACTACAAATTCAGCTCTAAAATTACTAACATAAGAATCTATTGTATTCTTTTTAAGTCTCAAAACTTTATTACCATTGTACTGATATTCCTCGTATCGAGTTGAGTCAAATACTGAAGAAATCCTATGTCCACTAGGTAGAGATACAAAATCACCTAAAACTTGAATTGGTAAATTATTTTCAGAATATTTAATTTTAATAAGTCCATAATCCATTGGCCATATATTAGCTTCCGATAAAAATCTATAATTAAATGAATCCGGCAGAATTAATAAATTTTCATCAGAATTAAAATCGTCATCATTATTATCTGTACACGATAAAAGTAAAAATGGCAATAAAAAGCAAAAGAGTTTTTTCATAGATTTATTTTGGCGAAAATAAAGATTTTTATTTAAAAACGTCATAATTCAATACATCTAATCAGTTTATTTAAAACAAACATTTCTGTGTAATTTATTATTAGCGTTACGAATTGTTTACATTTTATATAAAAAAAACGAATCCTAAGATTCGCTTTCAACTTATTTATTGTTCTTGTTTAATTAAATCAAACATATATCTTAATCCGATTCCAAAACCCATTCCTTGATTCCCAAATGATCCATAACTGGTATTCATTTTAGAAATACTTGCATCACCGTGAAAATCTACAACAGCAAGCAATTTATTTTGAATTAACACACGTTCTACGCCTAGATGATAAAGAAAATTAACTTCGTTCTCACGTACAACAATTGGCTCTTTTAAATCAGGAAAAGCGATCATTGGATCTAATTCTCCAGTATAAAAGTTTTTAGAATCTAGTTTATTATAACCAATTCCGACACCCATTGTAATAATCCATTTAGGTGAAATTTCTCTCGCAGCACCAATGATTAATCCAACGCCATTCGCATCAATTTTGTATTCACTAGAAGAATATCGTTCACTTACCGAACCACGCTGTTGATTATTATAAAATGCTGTTAAACGAACATTCATATTATCACTCGGTTTTTTAAAATTGTATACTGCTTGTACACCATATTCTACATTCCAAGTTGCATCTCCGATAACAGCACGTTTTTGATCCGATTTACGATCCACAATATTATTTGAACGATAACCAATAGTTGGCCCAAATTCTATAGTTTGAGCAAATGAAAGAACGCCTAAAGATAATGCGGCAATAGATAGTATTTTTTTAGTCATTTTTAATTTTTGGTTGAAAATCAAACAAAACTATTAAAAAACTACTTTAATTCAACAATTCTAATTTGCTTAATTAAAATTGCAATTACAATTACTGTAATAATCGTCATTGATCCTCCAAAAATAATTGCAGGAACTAATCCTAAAAATGTAGCTGCAATTCCACTTTCTAATGCGCCTAATTCGTTGGATGAACTGACGAAAATTGAATTTACCGAGGAAACCCGACCTTTTAAATTCTCAGGTGTTTTGATTTGTAAAATACTTTGACGAATCACCATCGAAACCGCATCGAATGCACCGGCTAACATTAAGATAGCAAAACATAGATATACATTTCGCGTCAAACCGAAGGCAATAATACAAATGCCAAATAAGGCTACTGCACCTAATAATTTTGGTCCTACATTTCCTTTTAATAACATTGGAATAGAGGATAAAAAGAACATCATAATTAATGAACCTATTCCGTGAGCCGAACGTAAAAACCCGAACGTTTCTGGCCCTTCTTTTAATACTTTCTCTACGAATGCAGGTAATAATGATTCTGCTCCCCCAAAGAATACTGCAAACATATCTAAACTTAAGACGGCTAAAATAATCGGCGTTGCCCAAATGAATTTCAACCCTTCTTTGATGCGTTGCATGGCTGATTCTGTGGATTCTGATTCCGATTTATCAGGTGGTTTTGGCGAAATTAATAAAATCATCACCATCGAAATACACATAATGATAAAAGCTGTAACTAATGCCGATTCGATTCCAAATTGTGCCAACAATAATCCTCCTGCTAAAGGTCCTAATACCGATCCAATCATAAAAGCAGAAGACGATAATGGAATTGCTTTCGTGTAATTTTCTTTTCGAACAACTAAGGCTAACAATGCGAAAAGCGATGGTCCACTGAAGGCTCGCGTTAATCCTAAAATAAAAAAGGCTAAATAACACACACCTAAATAAACCGGAATTCCGATTTGATTACGAATGGATTCTAAGTTAACAAACATCAACACAAAAGACGTGATCATGTAACATCCAATGCAAATCAATAATATTTTTCGTTTGTCTAATTTATCGACCAATTGACCTGCATAAAAAGCGGTTAATAGAATTGGTGCAAACTCGAATAATCCGATTAACCCTAAATAAATCTCTTTTTGTGTGACTTTGAAAATCTCATAGGCAACGGAAGTACTTTGGATAAACAAAGCAAAAATCAACGAGAAACGTAAAAAGATAAACGGTATAAATTCTTTGTTCTTCCAAACGGATGGAACTTGATTGGAATCCATAAATGTATTTTTATATAAATGTAATTTTATCGGCTGAATTGAAAAAATTATTTAAGATGTAATATTGATTTGAATCGCTTTAAAACATTTCTAAACTCGAAATTATTCTACATTTGTTCTCTAATTTAAAACAACTTCGGAAATGAATGAATTGATGTATCGTGATGCTGAAATAAAAGATTTGGAACGAATTGTAGACATTTATAATTCGACGATCGCTTCGCGTCTTGTCACTGCTGATACCGAACCCGTAAGTGTAGAAGATCGTTTACCTTGGTTTCACTCCCACAATTCGGATAAAAGACCACTTTGGGTGATTGAGAATGAAGAAAACGAAATTATCGGTTGGGTAAGTTTACAATCCTTTTATGGTCGTCCGGCCTATGATGGAACGGTAGAAATTAGTATTTATATGGACGAAAACCAACGTGGAAAAGGTTTAGGAAAACAAATTTTAACTGATTGTATCGAGAAATCAAAAGCTTTAGGCGTGAAAACGCTATTAGGATTTATTTTCGCTCATAACGTGCCGAGCATCAAATTATTCCAACGTTTAGGATTTGAAGAATGGGCTTTGTTTCCAAATATCGCTGAGATGGACGAAAAAGAATTTAGTTTGAAAATTTTAGGAAAACGTATTCAGTAAAGGGCTTAAAATTTTCGATAAATTAAGCATAATATCTTTTATCTGTAATCTTTTCTATACCGTTTACTAATCACTTTATTATATTAAACATAATATAGTAATGTCACAATGATCAATACAGAAACTAATATTATCATAGCTATTTTTTCTCTTTTATTCGAATCCGGAAATTTATAGATGGCAGCTGCGATTACAAAAACCGTTAGTAATATTCGATATAATTCTTTAAGCTCCATTTGTATAAAAACTTCAATTAATTTTTTAATATAACTAAATATTAATTAAAACACCGAAATTTAGTCATATTAAATGAAAAAGCGAAACCTCATCGGTTTCGCTTTTCATTATATTATTTATCTGATTAACGGAATTTAGAAAAATCTCTTGGACGTTTTTCTAAAAATGCATTACGACCTTCTACCGCTTCTTCCGTTCCGTAAGCGAAACGAGTTGTTTCTCCTGCGAAAATTTGTTGACCTACTAAACCATCATCTACTAAGTTGAAAGCATATTTCAACATTTTAATTGCCGTTGGAGATTTTGTTAAGATTTCTTGTGCCCAATCAAAAGCCACTTGCTCTAATTCGTCGTGTGGAACCACTAAGTTCACCATTCCCATATCGTAGGCTTCTTGTGCCGAATAATTTAAGCCTAAGAAGAAAATCTCACGTGCACGTTTTTGACCGACTTGTTTTGCTAAATAAGCAGAACCATAACCTCCATCAAACGAAGCAACATCAGCATCCGTTTGTTTAAAGATTCCGTGTTCTTTAGAAGCTAACGTCATATCACAAACTACGTGTAATGAATGACCACCTCCAACAGCCCAACCATTTACAACCGCAACAACAACCTTAGTTGAGAAACGAATTAAACGCTGAACTTCTAATATATTTAAACGACCTACACCGTCTTGTCCTTCGTATCCTTTAGCACCACGAACGCGTTGATCTCCACCAGAACAAAATGCCCAACCACCGTCTTTTGGTGATGGTCCTTCTCCAGTTAATAAGATTACACCAACTTCGCGATCCTCTTCTGCTAATTGAAAAGCATCTAATAATTCGAAAACAGTTTTTGGACGGAAAGCATTTCTCACTTCCGGACGGTTGAAAGCAATACGCATTACGCCATCACATTTCTTAAATGTAATGTCTTCGTATTCTTTTACAGTTTGCCAGTTTATTGTAGCCATTATTATTTTAAATTTTCTCAAAAATAAGATTAATTCAATTTTAAAAAGAATTTTTTAGCTTTTTAAATCCATTTTTACACCTCTACTTTCTTTGATTTGATCCAATTGATCATCCGTCATTTTTATATACGCTTCTTTCGTGATTCGATTTTTTCCTTTAAAAGGTTGAATAGCTGACACTTTTTTCGTTTCAATGGTTTGAAGAATCAAATCATTTCCTCCGTTAAAATTGACCTTTACAATTAATCCTTTTAATCCCATCAATCCAAATGGCGCAACATCTTGCGGATAAGAGTCGTCTATCCAAATAGTCGTCGTATAAATTTTATCTTTTGTTAAACCTTTCTCTTTGCGTTTGGTAATATATTTTTTGGTTTGATAACCGTTAATATTTTCTGATTCATTCGTATCAATCCAGTGTAAATCATCAAAATTTGAAGTGACGATGTATTCTTTATTCAAAATTTCGATTTTATTTTCAATTAATTTTTGATCATAATCATAAAAGTATTCCCCCAATGTTTTTGCAGATAATTCTAATAGATCAATTTGAGCCGTCTGAGCATTATTAATTTTAAATATGGGATAAAAAAAAGCTTTATTGTTATTTATTTGATACATATAATCAATAGGATTAGAAGTGGACTTAAATAAATCTGCGACAGGTCCAGATTGAATTTTCATTTCTGCATTAGTCATTGGAGTGAATTGATACGTAAACGTATTTTGTGCCAAAAGAAGGTTTGAAATTAGAATTATAAAAGTGAAAGTAATTTGTTTCATTTGTTTCATTTGTTTGATTTATACAACATTTATAACGAAAAAATTAAATAAATCGTATAAAAAAAGGCACCTCAACCGAAGTCGAAGTACCTTTTCTATAGTTAAAAAAGAATGTATTCTTATTTGAAATCTGCGTCAGAAACGTTTTTATTGATCTGAGCATCAGAAATTGTTATTTTCATCGCTTGTCCCATTGCTTCAGAAGTAAACTCAACTGGAACTTGAACACCGTCAAAAACTTTATAAGCTTGGTAAGTTATTGTAGACGCCATTTCTCCTTGAGGAGTTTTCATGGTTTGTTCCGTTTTATATAATAAACCTGTCGCTACATCATAATAATCCACGCGATTAATCGAAGAAATTACAACTTTATATAATTCTTTGCCTTCTTCTTTCACAATTCCTTCTACTTTCGCTGATTGATATGCAGAAGATAATGGTGCAAATAAAGCATTGATTTCTTTTAAAGGAGCCGTTAATTCTTCAGGTAAATCCATTTTTTGACCCGCTTGATTTAAAACACCTTTTGTTCCATCAAATGTTTGTTTGATACTCATTCCTCCAAAACTAATCGTTTGAGCAGTTTTATTAGGTGTAGCCGTTTTTAATTCAAAATCACCTGCCATTCCCATTGCTTCAATTTTTCCTTTCTGAACAATTGTTTTTACCGATTTCGCTTTATCTGCTCCACCAATCGCTTTAAAAAAGTTTTCAGAAATTTGAGCGACAGTTACATCTGTCTGTTTTGCTGATGGTGCTGGTTTAGCAATTTGATTTCCATATTTATCGTAATAATTAACTGGGTAACCTAATGCTTCTAAACCTTCTGCAATTTGTTCCGTTTTACCTGTTACGATAATGCGCGCTTGGTCTGGACGGAAATATTTTTTAGAAACTCTTAAGACATCATCTACAGTTACTGCATTAATATTTTTGATGTAGTTCGTGTAAAATGAAGGATCTAATTGGTTAGTTTTAATGGTTAATGCTTGGTTGGCAACGGTCTGAGGACGTTCTAAAGTCAAAATAAAATTTCCTAAGAATTTAGCTTTTACTTCTTCCAATTGTTTGGCATCGATTTTCTCTAACGTCATCGATTTTACCTCTTTCAACGTTTCTTTCACCGCACCATCCGTTACATCATTACGAACAGTAGCATTTGTGGTAAATGTACCTATGTAACGAGAATCAGAAACTCCACCACGTGCACCATACGTCCAACCGTTGGCTTCACGTAAGTTCATGTTCAATTTCGAATTGAAATCTCCTCCTAAAATAGAAGATGCCACTTGAACCGCGTAATAATCTGGATCGTTTTTCGTTAATTGAACAGGATATCCTAAACCAACAACAGATTGTACTGCATTTGGCATATCAATGATATCCACCTCTGTTTTCTTTACTTCAGCCACTTGTGGTAAAACAGGAATATTTAAATCTCCTTTTTTCCAGTTTTTGAATAATTTGTTAGATAATTTTTTTACTTCTTTGGTCGTGATATCACCAACAACAATTAAGTAAGCATTATTCGGCTTGTAGTATTTATTGTAATATTCTTGAACATCTGCCAAAGTAATTGCTTCAATTTTTTCTTGTGTATCATATTCTGCAAATGGATGATTTTTCCCATAAATTAAAATATCTCGTACACGAGCAGCAGCTGTTTCAACCGATTTTTCGTCCGATTTTAAACCTTCGATATAACGTGCTTTTACCGCTTCAAATTCTGCTTGTGTAAAGTTTGGATTTAGCGCTCCATCTGCCATAAAACCAAAAACTTCATTAAAATATTTCTTTAATGAACTTGCAGAACCACCACTTTCCCAAAGGCTAACATTTGCACCTAAAAATTCAATTCTTTCATTGAATTCTTCTTTCGAAATGTTCTTTGTTCCCGTTCCTAACATTTCGCTTAATAACGATTCAGTACCTTTTTTAACACCTAAAGCGAATGGTGGATTATCAATCGTTAATGTTGCAGAAACACGCGGTAATTTGTGATTTTCAACAACAATAACTGTTAAACCATTTTTTAATTTAAATTCATTTGGTTTTCCAATGTTAATCGTCGGTGCTGGACCTGGTTTTGGCATTGGAATGATTTCTTGAGCTTGTAATGAAATTGCAAAAAATGCAAAAGCAAGTGTTAATATTTTCGTTTTCATAATTCTAAATTCAGTTGTTTAATCCTTATTTCGCGTCCTTTGCAGATTCTGGTAAATAATTGATAATAGTACGTTGGTTTGCATTCAGATATTTTTGTGCAGCTTTACGAATATCTTCACGCGTTACAGAACGATAAATATCTAATTCTTCATTAATAATGTTTGTGTTACCACGTAACATGTATGCATCTGCTAATGCATGGGCAATATTCTGAATTCCTGATTTAGATGAAACAAAATTATTTTCTATACCATTTAAGATTTTTTGGTAATCTTTCTCTGAAATTAAATCTGTTTGAACAGCTTTAATATCTTTTGCCAATTCTTGTTCTAAATATTCGAAAGAAACTTCACCTTGTGGTAAAATTCCGATCGTGTAAATTCCATAATCTTCCATTTGACGATTGAATGCAAAAATTTGGAATGCTTCTTTGCGCTCATCTACATATTTCTTGTATAATACCGAGCTTTTACCTCCAGATAAATAATCCGATAACATCTGTAATGCAGCTGCATCCTTTACTTTGTTTCCTGGAGTACGATAGTTAATCGCTAATAATGGGATTTGAATATTGGCATCGTATTCCGTTGCGCGAACTTCTTGTGTTTGTTCCGCTTCTTTTGGGAAAGATTTTACGATATCATTTCCTCGTTTAATTTTACCGAAATACTTTTCAACCAATTGCTTCGCATTTTCCTTTTTATAATCTCCTGCAATCACTAATACTGCATTATTCGGCACATAGTATTGTTTGCTAAAGTGTTGGAAATCTTCTAATGTTGCACTACTTAAGTCTTCAAAGGATCCAATGACTGACCACTTGTAAGGGTGATTTTTGAAGACATGTGGATTAACAGCTTCTCCGTAAGAAAATTTACCATAAGGTTGATTATCTAAACGTGAACGCTTTTCTTCTTTTACAACTTCTTTCTGTGTGTCTACTCCAATTTGGTTGATAATAGGTTGGTGTAAACGATCAGATTCCATCCATAAACCTAATTCTAAGTTGTTTGATGGAAATGTTTCGTAGTAGTATGTTCTATCTGTAGTTGTATTGGCATTATTTGATCCTCCATGAGAAGAAACGATTTTAAACCACTCTCCTCTTTGAATGTTCGTTGTTCCTTCAAATAATAAGTGTTCAAAAAAGTGAGCAAATCCTGTTTTCCCTATTTGTTCATCTTTCGACCCTACGTGGTACATCACACCAGTTGTCACTACCGGAGCTGAATTATCTTGATGTAAAATAACATGTAAACCATTTGGAAGCTTATATTCTTCAAATTCTATTTTTTGTCCAAATACCAGTCCACCGGCGAACATTAAAGACAGTAGTAATTTTTTCATTGGTAACTAATTTCTAATTATAGTGTATTTAAATTATTAGTTGTAGCTAAGTAATAAATGTTACAAAAGTTTTGACTTTTTTTCAATAACTATGCATTAAATTATAAACTCTATTACTTTAATGGATATTATTTGCAATAAAATAGCGCAAATTTTATTAATAATTAAATATTAATTTTTCATTATTGCCTATAGATTTGTATAAATTGATTTTCATGCAATTGATTGAGATTTTTGGATATATCGGAGCATTTTTTATTGGACTAATAATGGGTGTACTTGGTGGAGGCGGTTCTATTTTAGCAGTGCCTATTTTAGCTTATATTTTTCATTTTGATGAAAAAGTTGCTACAGCTTATTCCCTTTTTATAGTTGGATCTACGGGTCTAATTGGTGGTGTAAGACAAGCAATTAATAAAATGGTAGATTGGAAGGCTGCTTTTATATTTGGGGTACCTGCAGTAGTTGGTATAACTTTAACTCGTGCATTTATTGTTCCTGCTTTACCCGATACCCTTTTTGAAATTTATTCTTTCGAATTTACTCGCCGAATGGGAATGTTTGGCTTATTTGCTGCATTAATGATTTTGGCTGCAGTTTCTATGCTTTCAAAAGATAAAATTAGAAAGCAGAAAAAACATACCACTACATTTCATCCCTTAATATTATCAGAAGGTTTCTTTATTGGTGCATTAACAGGCTTAGTAGGTGCAGGTGGTGGTTTCCTAATTGTACCTGCTCTTATGGTTATTGCTCAACTAGAAATGAAGAAAGCTTCTGCAACTTCCTTAGTGATAATTGCATTAAATTCTTTAACTGGATTTTTCTTAGGTGATGCTTCTAAAATAGATATTAATTGGAATTTTTTAGGTGTATTTGTAAGTATTGCAATGGTCGGAATTATTATTGGAACAATTATTAACAGTTATTTACCTGTTAAATTACTTAAAAAAACATTTGCGTATTTTATAATTGCAATGGCTATCTTTATTTTTATTGAAGAATTTATAATCGGATAATTATTATGTGTTTTAATGTGTCTTTTTGGAATGAAAAATATGAGAATAACCAAACGGGTTGGGATTTAAAATCTCCCTCTATTCCTTTGAAAAAATATATTGATCAATTAACAAATAAAAATATTCATATCTTAATTCCAGGTTGTGGAAATGCCTATGAAGCAGAATATTTAATCGAAAATGGATTTACAAATATTACATTAATTGATATTTCTGACGTTTTAGTCAATAAATTGCAAAAAAAATTCAGAAACAATTCTGCAATTCAAATCATTAATCAAGATTTTTTTATTTTAAATGGAAAATTTGATCTGATTTTAGAACAAACATTTTTCTGCGCATTACACCCTGATTTAAGGCCTGATTATGTCGAAAAAATGCATCAATTATTGGTTCCTCAAGGCAAATTAGTTGGATTATTATTCAACCATAATTTTATGTCTCCTGGACCTCCATTTGGTGGATCTAAAGAAGATTATATGGAATTATTTCAATCCAAATTTGAATTTAAAACTCTTGATATTTGTTATAATTCAATTCCACCAAGAGCCGGGAACGAATTATTTATACAATTCATCCCCAAGAAATAAGTTATTTATTTTCAATAAGAATAGATAAAATTTATTACTACATCTTATTGTTTTTCAAATTATACTACAATTAGCACACTATAAATTTGTAATTTTACACTCATAAATTTACGATAATGAAAGTCGAACAAATATATACAGGATGTTTAGCTCAAGGAGCATATTATATTGAAAGTAACGGAGAGGTTGCAATCATTGATCCCTTGAGAGAAACACAATCTTATGTAGATCAAGCCGAGAAAGATGGTGCGAAAATTAAATATATTTTCGAAACACATTTTCATGCTGATTTCGTTTCAGGGCACATTGATTTAGCTCAAAAAACAGGAGCTACTATTATCTATGGTCCTACGGCTAATCCATCATTTGATGCACATATCGCAACAGATCAAGAAGTTTTCCAATTAGGAAATATTACGATTACAGCTTTACACACGCCTGGTCATACGATGGAATCTACCACTTACTTGTTAAAAGATGAAAATGGTGTAGATAAAATGATCTTTACAGGAGATACATTGTTTATTGGCGATGTAGGTCGTCCAGACTTAGCACAAAAATTAGATACAGATCTTACACAAGAGAAATTAGCAGGTTATTTATACGATTCTTTACGCGAAAAGATTATGCCTTTAGCTAATGACGTTATTGTCTATCCAGCACATGGTGCAGGCTCTGCTTGTGGTAAAAATATGAGTAAGGAAACTTTTGATACCTTAGGTCATCAAAAAGAAGTAAATTATGCGTTAAATCCTTCATTAACAAAAGAAGAATTTGTGAATGAATTAATTTCAGGATTAATGCCTCCTCCTTTCTACTTTCCAGAAAATGTCATGTTAAACAAAGGTGGATATGAATCATTAGAAATAGTTAAAGAAAGAGGTTCTCGTGCTTTAACACCTGATGAGTTTATACAAGTAGCAGAAGAAACCAACGCATTAATTTTAGATGTTCGTGATCCACAGATATTTGCTGCCGGATTTATACCAGGAGCAATTAATATTGGTATTAAAGGTCAATTTGCTCCTTGGGTAGGAACTTTAATTACAGATATTAAACAACCGATTTTAATCGTTGCAGAAGAAGGTATAGAACAAGAAGCCATTACTCGTTTAGCAAGAGTTGGTTATGATAATACTATTGGTTTTTTGAAAGGTGGAATTGAAGCTTGGATTGAAGCAAGAAAAGATGTAGATGAAATTGTTTCTGTTTCACCAGAAGAGTTTGTTGAATTAGCTGAAGAAACAGAATTAAACATCTTAGATGTTCGTAAACCAGGAGAATTTGCAGGCTCTCACGTAGAAGGTGCAATTACTGCTCCATTAGATTTTATCAACGAATCAATGAAATTAATTGATCCAGAAGAAACATACTTAGTACATTGTGCTGGTGGATACCGTTCTATGATTTTTACTTCAATTTTACGAGCTCGTGGATATGAAAATTTAATTGACGTTGCCGGAGGTTTTGGAAAAATAAAAGAAGTAGATGGTGTAAAACTCGTAGATGGAACAACTCCTTGTTCTTCTAAAGAAAATTCATGCTCAATTTAATTTAAATAAAATATCAGAATACATTAATAGGCATCTCTTTGAGATGCTTATTTTTTTATACTTTAGCTTGAAATAATTTAAAATGAAAAAATTACTTCTTACACTATCTATCGCAATTTCATTTACAACTTTTTCTTTTGCTCAAAGTACTATTTTGGGGGCAGAAACTTTTTCCATTAATCTTCCAAATGGTTATACTAGAACTGTTGGGACCAATGACTTAGCCTCTGTACAATGGGAAAATTCTGAAAAAGAAACATATGGTTATATTATTTTTGAAAATTTAGATGAACTTGATTTAGTCGAGTTTGACCGTGACATTAATAAATATGCTGATTTATCTGTAAATGACTTTAGTGATTTAAATAAATATAAATTAATTGAGACAAAAAAGTTTAAAACCAAGTCTGGAAAAGAGACTGTTCAGAAACAGATATCATATTACAACGATGAACTAGATGCAACAATCCAATTACAAATAAATATTTTTATGACTAAAAATTTTATTTATAAAATGATTAGTTTTGGAGAAAAAGAAATCTTAAAAAAATCAGACAAAGATCTTGATTACATTGTAAATAATATTCAATTACCATAATCTGAAAAAACAAAAACCTTACGAAATCGTAAGGTTTTTGTTTTTCTGCTCAATCCAAAGTGACATGTATTTTGTACTTTGGTTGGTATGGTGCTGCAATATTTGTCCGTAAAAATTTTGTTGTCTGTGTAAATCCAAATATTTTTTAATTGCCTCTAAAAATTCAATAAAATCACGTGTAAAATTGACTTTTCCGTAATTTTTATTCAATAGTTCGACTCCATTGTGTTGGCAAAATTCCCAAACAGATTGATTTTTATATAAAGTAATCGCTTTGGCAACAAAATCTTCGTCAGAATCTGAAATTAATCCATTCCAATCTAATCCATTTTGCATCGCTTCTGCTCCTACTTTTGTGGTTACATTCGGTGTGCCTGTAAGCATTGCGTCTACAAACTTACCTTTTACTCCTGCTCCGAACTGTATTGGAGCCAACAATACACGATAATTTGCCATTGTTTCTTGTGCATCTTCTGCGCGACCTTTAATGTAAAATCGTTCTTTCGGATTATTTAATTGCATTACTTTTTGTGTTGGATAAGCGCCATAAATATGCAATTCTGCTTTTGGGAGTTCTTTTCTAATTAGAGGCCAAATTCTTGTTTTCAAAACTTGTACACAATTCCAATTTGGTTCATGAATAAAATTTCCAATGAACATAAAATGAGCTCTTTCTTCAAACGGTTTCCAAGTTTCTATTTGTTGTAGATCAATTTCTTTTTCTAAAAAAGGTAAGTAATACAATAAACTCGGATTGATATTAAATTGTTGAATTAAAAGATCTTTTTCTTCTTTTGAAATTAATAAGGTAATATCTGATCGTAAAATAGATGCAATTTCACGCTTTGCATAATCAGAGAACAACATTTGTTGGTTAAATTCTACGCCTTTTTTAATGGCTTCTTGTCTAGCGTAACGTAAAAAGTGTAAATCTTCGGTATCTAAAATTTTTAATGCATAAGGACATTCCATTGATACCCGCCATCCGTATTGTTCCTCGATCATATAACGGTCAAACATCACCACTTCAGGGTTTAATTCTTGGATGAAGGTATTAAAGCTTTCATCATTTAATTGTATATGAACCTCATTAATTCCTATATCCAATAAAGGAAAACTAAATTCTGATTTAGTCGCTGCACACGCAAATGTAATGGCATAATCTTGCTCTTTGAACAAATTAATTAATTGTATCATTCGTGTACCCGCCGCAGACGATGATGGTTCTGGCCAGACTAAACCTATAATTAGCATTTTCTTCATGCCGCAAAATTACGATTTATGTTGCTTTATTTTTAATAATCCTGATCGAAGATAACTTATCGTGGATTTTAATTTAACTTTGTGCTTTAATTTTTATATCAAGTAAATGTCATATCAAACAGAATTTGAAGAATTCTACGAAGAAGTAAAATCAAGTATACAAAAAGGAACTTTTGCCAAACTTACAATGGCTAAAACTATTGGAGATACTGATTTAAAAAATATTTTTGTTCGCTTAAGACTTTTAGAAGACAATACGTACGATTTTGCTTTCAATTTTCGTTACAAAACTGAAGAAGTAGAACGCTTTCATAGCATCGAACAAACTTTTTTGATATTGAGTTCATACATCAAAAATCCTTTTCAAACTGCTTTATTATTCACAACTGAAAAAGATTTAATATTTAAAGTCAATAAAAAGAATGTGGCTAGTTTAACTGAGCAATTACCAACTTTTAAACATGCTTCTGATGTAATGTTAGAGATGGTTGAGAAAAAAATTGTTTAAATCAATTATAACTTCTTCATCAAATATGCGATATAATATTTCGTGAAGCTTACTATTTTAAAGTTTTAAGAATTGGATTATCTTTAAATATGAAAAAATTATATACGCTATTAGCCATTACATTATTTACCACTCATACTATTGCACAGATAAGCAAATCAGGAGATAATATTATGGTTTCGCCCAAATTTACAACTGATCAAACATATCATTACGAGATGGTATTAAAAAAAATTGTACAAGATGGTGAACAAACTAATATTGTTGTTGAAAATACATTTCCTGTTGAACTTACATTATACGGGGAAGGGGAAGGATTTAATTTATTTGAATGGAAAAGTGCTCCTATGTTATTTTTTAGAAATAACGAAGATGGAAGTAATTATACATTCCCCAATCAACCAATCAGTATAAAATACCGTACAGATGAAAATTATATTTTGGGCGAGGTAAGTAATTATGATGAAGTGATACAGGATTATTCTACAGCTTATCAACAATTATATAATGATTCTGTAACTAATTATGAAGATCTAGCATCAAAATCAGCATTATATTTTGTACAAATGTTTCACATGTTCTTTGGACAAGAATTTAATTCAAAAAATAAAGAACAAATGATGAATTTATTCTTTAATCCGATGCGTAATACTTTTACAGCTGCTGAAGATGAAATTATTTACACTGAAATAGACAAAAAAGCTGGTTTTAGTTTTGTACAAAAATATTCTACTGAAATGGAAGATAATTCTGCTAAGATGATGAATCATAAAACTGTAGACTCTTACAGAAGCCAGCAAAATGGTACAGATTATAGTATGAAAGCTTGGGGAAATCAAACATTTTTGTCTGATGGATTAATTGACGAAATTGTACGTATTGTGGAAGTAAAACAAAACGGAAAAGTGATTCAATTTATATCTACTTTACAAAAAAAGTAATTTAAACTGATTAAACATTCGGTTAGCTTTATATAAAGTCTGTATAAAGTTTTATTTTTGCATTTCATTAAGAGTATAGAGCATGTTAGGATTAAAATTATTGACGGATCCTCGTTGGGCCGATATCGCTGAAAGAAATTTAGAAGAAATATTAACAGATCATGCATGGTGTGAGCAGAAAGCTGCGACTAATGCCATTACGATGATTGCTTATAATTCTGAACACGACGAATTTATTCAAGAAATGTCCGACATTGCCATTGAGGAAATGCAACATTTTAAGATGGTCGTTGAAATCATTCAGAAACGTGGGTATACTTTAGGACGCGAACGTAAAGATGATTATGTAGGACAATTGATGAAATTCTGTCGTAAAGACGGATCTCGAAATATGGCTTTTATAGATCGTTTATTATTCGCGGCAATGATTGAAGCAAGAAGCTGCGAACGTTTTCGTGTGTTATCTTTAAATATTAATGATGAAGAATTATCAAAATTCTATCATGATTTAATGGTTTCTGAAGCAAATCACTACACAACTTTTTTAAACTTTGCACGTAAGTTATCGACAGATGTAGATGTGGATAAACGTTGGAAAGAATGGTTAGATTTTGAAGGAAATTTAATCCAATCGTACGGAAATAAAGAAGCAATTCACGGATAGAAATATCTTATTCAATACACAAAATGAGTTCAATTTAGGTTGAGCTCATTTTTTTTATAATATAGCATTACAAAATCAGTCATTCTAAGCTTGTTGAAATTAAGAGGAGAAGCTTTAGAAGCTTCGGTATAATATTCACCTTGAACTTGTTTCTACATACGAAATGAGAAACTGAAACGAGTTCAGCTTGACAGAAATTGTCATTCTAAATTTTTCGAAGAAACTACAATTAAACAATCAATATCTTACATCAATTAATTTAAGGCATAAGGATTGTAACTTTGTGTAACAAAAAAATATAGCAACTATGGAATTAGGAATCGGAATGTTTGGAGATGTTCGCATCAACGAAAAAACAGGATATATACAAACTGCTCAACAACGTCTTTCTGAAATTATTGAAGAAGTAAAATTAATGGATGAGGTTGGTTTAGATTTCTTCGGAATTGGAGAACATCACCGTCCGGACTATGCCGTTTCTTCTCCAGAAATTATATTAGCTGCAGCAGCAAGTGTAACTAAAAACATCAAATTAGGAAGCGCAGTTTCTGTCATCAGTTCTGCTGATCCTGTGAAATTATTTCAAGATTTTTCGAGTGTAGATAATTTATCAAATGGACGTGCGGAGATTATGGCCGGACGTGGTTCTTTTATCGAATCGTTTCCATTATACGGTTATGATCTAGCCGATTATGAAGCTTTATTTGATGAGAAATTAAAATTATTATTGACTTTAAATAAAAATGAAGTTGTGAATTGGAGAGGAAATTTTAGAATGCCTATCCAAAAACAAACAATTTATCCTCGACCAGTACAACCAGAAATCCCAATTTGGGTAGCTGTTGGTGGAACAACATCTTCTGTAATTCGTGCCGGAAAATTAGGTTTACCAATTATGTTTGCGATTATTGGTGGAGATCCTGCGAATTTTGTTCCTCTGTTCGAAGTGTACAAACAAGCGTACGAAGACAACGGGCACGATTTGGCTAAAATACAAGTTGGTGTACACATGCATTCATTTTTTGGAGAAGACAATCAGCAAGTCGCAGACGAATATTTCCCAATCTATGGTGCGCAAATGGATCGTATCGGTAAATCAAGAAATTGGCCTCCATTTACACGTCCACAGTTTGATCATGGCCGAGGAACAAATGGACATTTGATTGTTGGAGATGCCGAATTAGCCGTAGATCGTATTTTAAAATTTCATGAATTATTTGGGTTAACACGATTCTCAGCACACATGGATGTTGGTGCGCCAAGCCATAAAGATATGATGAAGTCGATTGAAATTTTTGGAACTAAAATCGCGCCAAATGTTAAGAAATCATTAAGCTAAAGGTATTCAAAGTTTTCCATTTCACTGAGATGGAAAACTTTTCTATTTTGGCAGTCAATTTAATTTTATGAAAAAATTTATTTGTACACTTACTGCCATCCTTTGTCTAACACCGCTCTTAAAAGCTCAAAATTCTGATTTAAGAAATTGGGGCGTTTTAAATTTAAATCAAAAAATATCGGATCGTTTTAGCTTATCTTCTGATTACCAATACCGTACATTTGAAGATATTGATCAACTGAATCAGTTGTTGTTGCGTGGTGGGATTGGTTATCACTTAACCGAAAATAACAATACTATTTTATTGGGATATGCTTATGTGTTAACTCGTGTGCCCGCAGGTGAAGACGATTATCGATCTTTTGGAGAAAATCGTTTATACCAGCAATTTAATACTAAACATGCTATTCAACGCGTAGGATTAAATCATCGTTTTCGTTTTGAAGAACGCTTAATGAACGACGATATTTTCTTTCGTTTTCGTTATCAATTAACGGCTACTATACCGCTAAACAAACTTACATTGCAACAAGATGCTTGGTATTTAAAAGCTTCTAACGAATTGTTTTTAAACGCCATCAAACAAAATAATTTTGATCGTAACCGATTGCATTTGATGGTTGGCTATGTAATTTCGCCAAAATTGACAATAGAAACTGGTTACATGAAACAACATATACAACATGCACAGACGCATCATTTCCAATTGGGCATTACGGTTAGTAATCCAATTGCAAAAAAGCCAAGTTAATCACTTGGCTTTTTTTATGGTTAATTCTTTGATTTTTTAGTGAGCTGAAACGGCTTTTAACCCTGCAATAGATCCAATTAACGTGAATAAAAAGAAGATGCGCCAAAACGTTACAGGTTCTTTAAAGATAAATATTCCCATAATTACTGTTCCTACAGCTCCAATACCGGTCCACACTGCATAAGCTGTACCAATAGGTAATGTTTGCGTTGCTTTCATTAATAATGCCATACTTATGGCAAGAAATAATAAAAAACCTCCGTACCATCCGTACATTTCTGTTCCTGTAGTTTCTTTTGCTTTTCCTAAGCAAGAAGCAAATCCAACTTCGCACAATCCTGCTATTATCAATAAAATCCAGTTCATTGTTTGTTTATTTTGGGTCAAAGTTAATGTACTGATTTGGGTAAAAATTTTACCTATGTTAAATTTTTGCTCGAATTCTACTCAACGAAACCTGCGTAATACCTAAATAAGAAGCGATGTACTTTAAAGGAATTCGCTGAATGATTTCAGGATAATTTTCAATCAATTTTAAATATCGTGCTGTAGCTGAAAGAGATAATCTATCAATAAAACGTTGTTCCGTATAATGAGCGAATTGATCAGACATGGTTCTTCCTAGATTTGCTAATTCTAAATCGTTTGCATATAATGCTTTTAACTCTTCTGTATTTAATTCAAATAAAACTGAATCTTCCAAAAGTTCTATATATTCATACGAAGGCTTCTTGTATAAATAGCTATCAAATGATAAAAGATAATCTTTTTCTAAAAACAAGATATAAGAAACTTCATTCCCCTCGTCGTCGATGATATAAACGCGCGCACTTCCCTTCGCAATAAAATAGAATTTCGGCTCATATTGTTTCGTATCAAACACAATGGTTTTCTTCGGCATTTCGACTTGGGTTGCCAATGCATTTATTTTTTGAAATGCGGTTTCAGATAAAGGGTAATACTCTTGGATAATTTCGCGAAACGAATACATAAAAGACTTTAGATTTGATGCAGCAATTTACGATTTTATGGAAAAAGAAAAACCCACTCGTTTGAGTGGGGTTTTCGTTTTATGCAGCGTCATGCTTTTTTCTACAAACAATTTCTACTATTTCAGAATCTGATAAACAATTTATATATGATGAAAAATAATTAGATTGAAAATCAATTAATAAAGTTGGATATTTAATATTCCATTTCATAATTAAATCTTTAGTTAAGGGAAATCTTTCTTTGATATCTTTAGCCAATATTTTTCCATCTTTACCAGTACCTTCTATTTCTTTATTAATATCTTCATCAAAAAGAACAAACATTTTGATAGCATATCTATAAAAAATACTTAGATTTCGATTGGATTTACTCTCCGAATTTACAATTTGCTTTGGAATTAATACTATAGGTTTACCTTGATAATGAGGTAATAAAACCCTTTTATTAATCCACTTAAAATTATTAAAATCGAAATACTCTTGTAAAGAATAAAACATTGTAATATTATATCTCACACATTGTTCTTGTGTAAATAATATTAAATCTTCATAAACGATTTTAGTCGTCATATCTGAAAGCCTATCACTACTAATATCTTTAATGAAAAATTCAAGATCACTTAGAGATTTTGTTAATCCATTGATGAAGTTTTCATTTGAGTTTATAGAATATATTAATTTATTTCTAAGTATTTCTGCGATAGACTTACCATTTCTCCCATTTCCATAACCTAACATCGTTTCTTTAGGTTCTTTTAATCCCTTAAGCAGATATTCGGATTTTTTGAAAGATTTTGATTTTCTTGTTTCCAATAGGGAACACCAAAACAAGGAAATCGAATTTGAATAATTTTTAAACAAAGGATTAATGTCTATTAATCGTGGATCTACAAATAATTTATTGTCCGATTCTAAGTTAATATTTACAAAGTTCAAATCATTTTGATCTTTATTAATTCCAAAGTATTCTGAAAATAATAACATTATAATAAATTTAAAATTTAAAAAATAGCTCTAAAATGTATTTAAACAACAATACAGAGCTCTAATATATCTGATGTGAAATTTGTATTTTATACTGCTTATATTTTTTATTTATTATTATAATTTATTAATGATTTATATATACTTTAGAAATAAATATTTGGGGAAATATTTTAAAAAGTATTTATCTATATTTCAATCAATAAGGTTGTAAGCCTGAGGGAGAAAACAAAAAGATAAATCATTAAACATTATTAAAATGCTGCTAATACCATAGTAGCATTTTTTATTTTTAGACATAGCAATCCCAAGCCAGTTATCAACTGGCTAAAAGATCACTTATAATTTTTTGAGATTTTTCTTAATTAAGATTCACAAGAAGAACAAGAAACTAAATTTGTGATTAGTTCTTTAGATACTGATTGTGAACGTTGGTAGTATAAAGTTTTTAAGCCTAATTGCCATGCTTCGATCATTAAACGGTTTACTTCTTTTACGGGTAAATCCGAAGGAATATTTAAGTTTAACGATTGAGATTGATCAATAAATTTCTGACGAATTGCTGCTTGCTGAACGATTTCTAATTGCGAAAGTTCTTTGAATGTTTTGAATACATCTTTTTCTTCTTTTGACAATTCAGTCATATGTTGTACTGACCCACCATTCAACATAATTCCACGCCAAACATCTTCATTATCTAAACCTTTCTCTTGCAATAACCTCGTTAGGTACTTATTCTTACGCATAAAGTTACCTTTCGATAAACCAGCTTTGTAATAGTTAGAAGCAAACGGCTCAATTCCTGGTGATGTTTGCCCTAAGATAGCAGAAGAAGATGTTGTAGGCGCAATAGCTAATGTTGTTGTATTACGACGACCGTAACCTTTTAGTACTTCTGGCTCACCATAAATACGTGCTAATTCTTCTGTTGCACGATCAGCTTTATCTTGAATGTATTTAAAAATTTCTGTTGTGCGTAATTTCGCTTCCATTCCTTCAAAAGGGATCATATAACGTTGTAAATATGAATGCCATCCTAATACACCTAATCCTAATGCTCGGTGACGTTTAGCGAAACGATTAGCGTTTGATAAATAGTAGTTTCCTTCTGTTTTTTCAATAAATTCTTGTAATACAGCGTCTAAAAAGAAAATAGCTAACTTAACAGCTTCTGTATCTTTCCATTCGTCATATAGTTCTAAATTCATGGAAGAAAGACAACAAATAAATGATTCGTCTTCTGATGAAGGCAACATAATCTCTGAACAAAGATTAGATGCATTGATACGCATGCCTAAATCTTTGTATACTTGTGGTTTGTTTTTATTTACGTTATCTGAGAAGAAAATATATGGTAAACCTTTTTCTTGTCGAGATTCTAAAACTTTCGCCCAAATTTCACGTTTATCACGATCTCCATCTACCATTTCTTGCATCCAATAATCTGGTACACAAACTCCATAGAATAAATTTTGGATTGAACTACCAATCGATTTAATCTTTAAGAATTCCTCAATATCTGGATGATCAATATCTAAATAAGCCGCAAAAGCACCTCGTCTTGTAGAACCTTGGCTTACTACATTCATAGCAGAATTAAATAATTCCATAAAAGAAACAGCACCACTACTCTTTCCGTTATCTGTAATTGCTGCACCACGCTCGCGTAATTCTCCGAAGTACCCAGAAGTACCTCCTCCAATTTTTGTTTGCATGATTACTTCACCTAGTTTCTGAGTAATACCCTCGATGCTATCCGGAATGTGTACATTAAAACAAGAAATAGGTAAACCTCTTTCTGTTCCCATGTTTGCCCAAATCGGTGAAGATAAACTCATCCAACCTCTTTCAATCATTTCTTTAAAAGAATTCTGTAGTTCTGGTTTTCCTAATCTTTTAGAAGCTGCTGCTGTAATACGATCAATTGCTCCTTCAACTGTTTCACCTTTTAAAAGGTATCCACGATTAAGAATTTGTTCGGATTCAGAATTTTTCCACCAAAGTTTTGGCGCTTCTCCTTCAAAAAAAGTAAAATCTTCGTTGTGTGGTGTATTTTCCATGATTGTAGGATTAAAATAAGTTATATATTATAATTTTGGATTCGTTTAATTTTTCTTAAGCATTTTTTATAAAGCTTAAAATAAGTCATCTGCTGAAATACTTTTGTCGTGTTTTGTGTAGTCCACAGGTCTTTTGGCAAAGAAATCGTCTAATGTACTTGCAAATACTTCTTCCTCAAACCAAGCCATTGGTCTATATTGTTCTTGCGTAATATGAAAAACTTTTTTGTAACCAATCTTTTCAATTGCTTCGTCTAAGCGGTATTTCATGTAGTTTAATAAATCAATTTTTGAATAATGTTCTAATTCACCTTTTTCAAAAATCCAATCTAACATTAATTTCTCTTGTTCTATATAACCTGTTACTGCATTTTCTACCCAACTTTGGTCTAATGATGGTGGTAATAAACCTTCTTCTTTAATCTTATTAATTAAATATATACCTGCATTAGCATGTATTTGCTCATCTACAGAAGTCCAAGCAATAATATTTGCAGTATTCTTCATCAATCCTTCGAAACGAGTAAATGATAAGATATTTGCAAATTTTGAGAATAATGAACTATCTTCAATAACCAACGCAAAAAATAATAATTTTTCAACGATTGAAATTTCTGTATCTTTTAAAATTCCACTTACAAAGTTATTATAGCTTTTGAATACTGGATTTTCTAAAGCAATGCTAAACTCATCAAGATATCCGTTCACTTCTAAGATTCGAGAATAAGCTTCACTATGTCTAAATTCGCTTTCTGCAAAAGTAGCTCCCAAACCATTTAATTCCGGCTTTGGGAAATAGTTATATAAATCTCCCCAAAAACCTTTTACACTTACTTCTATTTGTGCAATTGACAGAATTGATCTTTTATGAATTTCGCGTTTTACATCATCTAAATTAGCTCTGTAATCTTGTATATCTGAAGTAAAGTCAACTTCAGTATGCACCCAATAAGCTTTTTGGATAGCTTCCGTATAAGTTAAAACTTCAGGATATTCAAACGGTTTATAATTGATTCTCTTATCAAAAATAGACATAATATAAAAGTATTTTTGGTTATTAGTATTAGATTTTTTTAAACTCAAATTTGAGTTTTTAATAGAATTCAGTCAATTTATAATATTGAATTTTATACAATCCTTTACTATAAAGGGTTTAACGATTTTGACTTTTTGAATCTCTATTTTCTCAAATTTAGGATAACATTTTTCAAATAAAAATCCCAACGTATTAAAAAAACAAAAGGTTATCAACAAGTTGTTAATTAACTATAAAACAGTTATTTATATAAATAAAATCTCAATAACTTTTATTTAAATCTACATAATTTTTTATGTTAAAGTTTTAGAATTTATATATTTTATTCATAAAAAAAGGATTAACAAACGTTAATCCTTTTCTATAAATATATCCTAATAAATAGTTTTCTATCTTGCTATATTCACTGCTCTAGTCTCACGAATAACAGTTACACGAACTTGACCTGGATAAGTCATTTCATTTTGAATTTTATCAGAAATCAAAAATGATAATTCAGCAGCTTTTGCATCATCAACTTTATCACTTTCTACAATTACACGTAATTCTCTTCCGGCTTGAATTGCATATGCTTTTTCTACACCATCAAAATTTAATGCCGTTGTTTCTAAATCTTTTAATCGTTGAATATAAGATTCTACAACTTGACGTCTAGCTCCTGGTCTAGCTCCCGAAATAGCATCGGCTACTTGGATAATAGGCGATAATAAAGATGTCATTTCAATTTCATCATGGTGAGCTCCGATGGCGTTAATTACATCAGGATGTTCTCCATATTTTTCTGCCCATTGCATTCCTAGGATTGCGTGCGGTAATTCAGATTCTTCTTCTGGAACTTTTCCTATATCATGTAATAAACCTGCACGTTTTGCTAATTTAGGATTTAATCCTAATTCTGCAGCTAATGTACCTGCTAAATGAGCAACCTCACGAGAGTGTTGTAATAAGTTTTGTCCGTAAGAAGAACGGTATTTCATTCGTCCTACAATTTTTACTAAATCTTTGTGCAGTCCGTGAATTCCTAAATCTAAGATTGTTTTTTTACCAATCTCAATAATTTCATCTTCAATTTGTTTTGTTGTTTTAGCAACTACTTCCTCTATACGAGCTGGATGAATACGTCCATCAGTTACTAAACGGTGTAATGATAAACGAGCAATTTCGCGTCGTACAGGATCAAAACAAGATAAGATAATAGCTTCTGGTGTATCATCAACAATAATTTCAACTCCAGTAGCAGCTTCAATTGCACGTATGTTACGACCTTCTCGACCAATTATACGACCTTTAATCTCATCAGATTCAATGTTGAAAACTGAAACTGAATTTTCAATAGCTTGCTCAGTTCCGATACGCTGAATTGCAGAAACTACAATTTTACGCGCTTCATTCTTTGCATTTAATTCTGCATCTTCCATAATTTCTTGGATATGCGCTTGTGCTTTTGTTTTAGCTTCATCTTTTAAAACTTCAATCAACTCAGCACGAGCTTCTTCAGCAGAAAAATTAGAGATTTTTTCCAAGACCTCAACTTGTTTTTTATGCATCGTATCTACATCTTTTTGTTTGATATTTAATTTGTCGATACGTGATTGTAAATTTCCTCTTTCAGACTTAATATTGTCTTTTTGTTTTTGAATTTCGGCAAGATCGTGTTTTATTCGATCTTCTCTATCTTTCACTTTAAGTTCAGTATCTGAAACCTTTCTTTCACGTTGATTAATTAACTCTTCGTGCTTTGTTTTTAATTCAAGAAATTTCTCTTTTGCTTGTAAGATTTTTTCTTTTTTAATGGCTTCACCTTCCTTTTCAGCTTCATTAATTAAGTTATTAGCTTTGCGAGTTGCTTCGTCTATCAGCTCTTGATTTTGTTTATCAACTGATTTTTTAGACAGAAAATACCCCACTACCGCGCCTATAATTAATGTAACAAGTGCAAGAATAATAGTAATTGGATCCATAGCGTTTTGTAATGTTATATATATAAAAAACCTACACTAGTCAGTATAATTTGTGTTAACTCCTGTAAACAGGATTTGAGTTATCTTATTTGTCAAGTTTCCACTGTCATATATATATGTACCCGAAGGTTGTGGCCTGCTTTCAAAATAATGTTCACTCGGTAACAAAATAAGTGTTGAGTTAACCAAAATAGCTAGAACTAATGTAGGAATATTATTAAGTACACTTAGTGTATAACTAAATGTAAGAACTTCTCGATTTTATTTAGCGATTGACTGATCAATCAATTCTAATAATTTAGAAATACGTTCAGCCGTAATTTCCTCATTATCTTTCATTTGTTTTTTTATTTTAGCTTCACGAATTGCTAACTGAATAGCAACCATTGCTAGGGCATCTTGCTTATCTGATACAGAGTATTTCTCTTCAAATTGGCGTAAGATTCCTGTAATTTCATTAGCACATTCCATTATCATCTCTTCCTCTTCGGGATTGATGTTAATTGGATAGACGCGCGAAGCAATTTTAATCTCAATTCTGTGAGTTGACATTCTCCTAACTGTTTGTTTTAATTTGAGCGATACACGAGTCGACCTCCTTTATCAATTTATTCATTTTGAGTTTCATCATTTTCTTATATTCTTGATTACCACTCATTGCATTCACTACTTTTAATCTTTTTACTTCTTCCAAAAGTGAAAGATTATGCACCTGTGAATCTCTCAATTTATTTTTAAGTCTCGCATTCTCTTCTTCAAGAACCGAAAACTCGTTTTTTATGTTTTGATAATTCTCTAATAGATCTAAAACTTTGTTTTCAAGCTCGTTAAAATTCCTTTTTTCTTCCATCATCAGAGAACTACTTTTTATTCTAGCTTCTATTGCAAAAATAACATTTTTTTAAATCTAATCAATATTAAAACCTAAATTTTGTCAGTTTTTTTTTATCTTTTTGACAAATAGATGATTACTTATTTATTTTATCTTTTTTCTAATTTTAATTATCAAATTTTCAAGGATCTTAGAGATTTAAAAACTTTAACCACCATAAATTATCATCATAATAAGTTGATTTAAAGTTACTACTTTTTATAAAAAAAGATTAGATAAATTACACTTTTTTTAATTAGCTAAAAAGTTTAACACTAGCCCATATTTTTAAAAAATTTAAATTCTTAATTAGCATATATCATTTTACAGCTCCATTCTATTTTATAATTATCTAAATAACAAAGATATATCTTGTTTTTATTGACTTTTATTTGATTTAATTTTCAGGTTTTAAAAACTTTAAAGATGTTTGTAAAAGATTTATACTATTTTTAAGTCAATACAATATCAATAGAGAGAAAATGAAAGTGATAAAACCATTATACGTAAGTTTATTTTTAACAACATTAGCTTTCGGTCAACGAGCTGAACAACCTAATGCCGATAAATATCCAAAAACAGATTTTATTAATCCTTTAGAAATTAAGAATTTTTTAGCAGGGAATTTTGGTGAACTTAGATCAAATCATTTTCATAGTGGATTAGATATCAAAACACAACAAAAAGAAGGATTAAGAGTGCTTGCCGCAGGTGATGGTTATATTTCTCGTATCAACATTTCTCCTACTGGCTATGGCAATGCAATTTACATTGACCACCCAAATGGTTACACAACTGTATATGGTCATTTACAAAAGTTTGATGATGTAATAAAGGAATATGTTCGTAAGAAACAGTATGAACAAAAAACTTTTAAAATTGAGCTATACCCTGAAAAAGACGAATTAAAAGTTACTAAGGGACAATTAATTGCTCTTTCTGGTAACTCTGGTGGATCTGGTGGACCACATCTACATTTTGAAATTAGAGATACTAAAACAGAGGAACCTATCAATCCATTTTATTTTGGATTCGATATTCCTGACACAAGTAAACCAAGTATTTTAGGTACCTATATTTATCCTATAAAAGGAAAAGCAAATGGTGCTACAAGTAGAATAACGGTGGCAAATGGCGCTACTATAAATGCTGCTGGACAAATTGGTTTTGGAATAAAAACCTATGATAAACATAACGGAGCCGAGAATAACAATGGAGTTCATCAGATTGAGGTTTTTGTAAATGATGAGCCAATCTATACTTATACTGCAAGTCGTTTTTCGTTTGATGAGACCAGAGCTATAAATAGTGTATGCGATTACTCAGACTTGATGCGAAATAATAGCTGGGTTTACCAAGCTTTTGTAAAAGATGGTAATCCTCTACGTGTATTTTCAAATTTACAGAATAATGGAATCCTAAATGTAGAGGCTGGACAAACTTATTCCGTAAAAATTGTTTCTTCCGATTATGCTAAAAATTCATCAACAGTTAATTTTAAGATTAATGGTATAACTAGTACAAGCGAGCATATAGAAACACCATTTAGCAATCCAATTTATTGGAACAAAGAAAATTCTTTTAAATCAGAAGGGGTAGAAATATTTTTTCCGAAAGGTATTTTCTATGAAGATTTTGATTTGTCGTATAAGAAAGTAGGAACTAAACATCATGTTGGTGATTGGAACTTCCCAGTGCATCAGAATTTCACGATAGCATTAGATCCTTCGAGTGATATTCCAGCTGCCCATTTAGAAAAAGCAATTATAGTACGTCAGTTTCAGAAAAAGGGGGCTTGGAAAAAATCTTTTGAAAATACTGTGTTAAAGAATGGAAAGCTCATTGCTAAAGTGAGGGAATTTGGAATATTTTCTATTGAAATAGACTATACTAAACCAACAATAACTCCGTTAAACATAAAGGAAAATAGTCAATTTACTAAAACAAATGGCAAAATAAACTTCACCATTAGTGATTCACAATCAGGCATTAAAGAGTATAATGCATATATTGATGGAAAATGGATTTTAGCAGAATATGACCATAAAATTAAACGATTATCGATAGATCTAAATGCTGAGAGCATCGAAATCGGTGAACACCAACTAGAACTAAACGTAAAAGATGAAAAAAACAATACTTCTACCTTCACAACCACATTCAAAAAAGTATCTTAGTACTTTAGCATTTACTTTATTAGGAGGAGTTTTATTTGCACAAACCGCGCAGATTACGGGAAAAGTTGTCGATGAGTACAAACAACCTATCGCTAATACAGAAATTATCTGGAAAAATCAATCTGTTTTAACAGATAATAATGGTAATTTCAAAATACAAATCCCGGCTAATGAAACAGTAACAATTTCTTTTCATTATGATGGAAAATTAGAATACGTAGAAACTTTTAATTTAAAAGATAATCATAAGCGTGAATTATATGTCTTATTAGCTGATGATTCAAGAAATTCTATTGATTTAAAAACTGCTGAAATAACATTTCAGTCCAATAAAAATAAACCTTTTCAGAGCACCACATTAAGTGCTGCTCAAATGCAAGCTGGACCTAGTCTTACGGGTGGTGTTACAGATTTATTAAAGACCTTACCTTTTGTTAATTCAAATACTGAATTAAGTTCTCAATATATGGTACGTGGTGGAAACTACGATGAAAACTTAATTTATGTAAATGGTATTGAAATTTACAAACCTCAATTAATCAGAAATGGTGAACAAGAAGGTTTAGGCTTCGTCAATCCGCACATGACGCAATTAGTTAATTTTTCTGCCGGAGGTTGGGAAGCAAAATATGGTGATAAGATGTCTTCTGTTTTAGATATTTATTACAAGCGTCCAAAGAAATTCGAAGGTCAGTTTGAAGCAAGTCTAATGGGCGGAAGCCTTACATTAGGAACTGGTTCTAAAAATGAAAAATTTAGCGCAATTGTTGGCGCGCGTTACCAAAACAGAAATTTCATTTTAAACACGTTAGAAGGTGATACAAACTTTAATCCTGAATATTACGATGTTCAAGCAAATTTAAATTACCAATTAAATGAAAAATGGAATATTAACTTTTTAGGAACTATTTCTCGCTCTAAATTTGAAATGGTGCCAAATAATCGAAATACTTATTTCGGAACATTAACTAATCCTCTATTGTTAACAGTGTATTACAATGGAAAAGAAGACGATCGTTTCGGAACTGAAACTGGAAGTTTATCTTTTAATTTTAAACCAAGTTCTAAAGTTGATTTAGGCTTAGATGTTTTTGCCTATCATTCTAAAGAAAGAGAATATTTTGATATACAAGGTGCCTATTTAATTTCGGAAGTTGACCAAGATGGAAATTCGATGCAAAGTTATGATGTTGGAGCTCAAATTGATCATGCAAGAAATAATTTTGATGCATTAGTCGCAGGTATTCAACACAAAGGGAAATACAAAATAAATTCTAACAATGATTTGGAATGGGGTTTAAAGTATCAACAAGAAGATATTCGTGATTTGTTAAACGAATGGCAAGTAATTGACTCTTTAGGGTACTCAGTTAACAATCCCTCATTAGGCGATGGAATGCAACTTAATTATTATGTAAATGCACGTAATAATGTAAAATCTAATCGTATTTCTGGATATGCACAGTATTCTTCAAAAGTAATGTGGAATGATGCAAAAGTAATGTTTAATGTAGGTGTGCGTTCTTCTTATTGGGATTTTAATGAAGAAACTACATTTTCTCCAAGAGGACAAGTAGCTATAAAGCCAGACTGGGAAAAAGATATGTTATTCCGATTTGCTGCGGGAGTATATTATCAACCTCCTTTTTATCGTGAAATGCGTCGCTTAGATGGTACAATCAATCAAAATATTATATCACAGCAATCTATTCATTTTATATTAGGTCATGATTATGAATTTCAATGGATGAATCGTCCGTTTAAATTAACTACTGAAGCTTATTATAAAATATTAAATGATTTAAATCCATACTTCGTAGATAATGTAAGAATTCGTTATCAAGCTGATAATAACTCTAAAGGTTATGCTTACGGTGTAGACATGCGATTATTTGGACAGTTTGTGCCAGGAATAGATTCATGGTTTTCTGCATCTTATGCAAGAGCTTACCAAAATATTGATAACCGAGGTGATATTTCTTTACCAACTGATCCTAGATTTAAAGTTTCAGCATTTTTCCAAGATTATATGGATTTTTTACCATCTTTTAAAGTAAATGTGAATCTTATCTATGCATCAGGTTTACCAAATGGTTCGCCACAATATACAGATCCTTACAGTTATACTTCTTATCTTCAAGATTACAAACGTGTGGATATCGGTTTTGTGAAAGAATTTGTAAATCAAAAAGAATTAAAACCATCAGCAGGTTCTTTATTTAGCAAATTTAAAGAAGTTTCAGTCGGCTTAGATGTATTTAATATTTTCGATATCCGAAATGAGATTAGTAACACGTGGATTACAGATGTAAATACTTCTAATGTTTACGCTGTACCGAATCGGTTAACGGGGCGATTCTTTAACGCAAAAATCAACTTTAAGTTTTAATAATATTCAAAAGACATCTTTTTAAGGTGTCTTTTTTTTTGTAAAATATTTCTTAAATTCAATCAAACCACTTACTATGAAAAAAATATTCATTCTTCTCTTTACAATCCTAATTCTCGTCTCGTGCCAATCTAGACAAAATATGTTCGGAAAAAATAAAGTAAAAAAGTTAATGGATACATTTATTGAATTAGGAGAATCTGAAAAAAAAATTAATCCAGAAGAATATTACCTTAGTTTAATTCTCGCTACTCTTACTGAAGAACAGAAGAAAGATTTTAACGCAGATTTTGGGATTGGTTTAGGATTTATTAGTTATTCTTCTTCATGTCATGCTGATGAAAATTCTCTTCAATACATATATAAAGGATATACCATCAATGTAATTGATTCTGTAAAAATAGATTTCAATAAATATTCATTTTTACAAAAAGTAAATCAGAAAAAATTAAATCTTTCTATTTTTCCATGCGAACATCTCATTTATGACCCTACATATTATGGTGTGTATTTTGATAAAAAAGGAATAATCCAAACAATTGAACCTTGGGCTAAAAAAAGAAAACTAAGAAATCTGTTATTAAAAAATAAGTTTAAGATTAATTTAGACTCAGAATACGTTTTTTCTAATGATTCAATAGGTGTAGAAATTATATATGAATAATTATATGTATAATATTTCAATTAATATTAATACCAATCTCAACAAATCATCATACATTTACGAGCACTTCATCGACACGAAGTGCCTATTTTAGTACTAATTCTGTCAAAAAGTCACTCTATGCGCATTGGCAAACTATTTGATTCTTTCATGAACAAAAATAAGCGAAATATGTCTGAACAAAATATAAACGAAGAAATTCAAGATCAAAAAAATAATCCTGAAGTACAAAACGAAGAAATAAATTCTACAGAACAAAACACTACTGAAGAAGTAGTTGAAGAAAGATCTGAAGTTGAAGTTCTTAAGGAACAATTATCAAAAGAAAAAGAACAATATCTACGTTTATTTGCTGAATTTGACAATTTTAAAAAACGTACATCTCGTGAGCGTATTGATATCTTTAAAACTGCAAACAAAGAAGTAATTACAGCTTTATTACCAGTTGTTGATGATTTTGATCGTGCAATGCCACAAATCAAAAAATCAGAAGACGAAGCTTTAGTAACGGGTGTAGAATTAATTCAAAATAAATTAGTTGAGACGTTAAAAGGAAAAGGTTTAGTAGCCATGGATGTAAAAGCTGGTGACGACTTTAATACTGACAATCACGAAGCTATTACGCAAATTCCTGCTCCAACAGAAGATCTAAAAGGTAAGATTATTGATTGCGTAGAAACAGGTTATATGCTACAAGATGTAGTTATCCGTTACGCTAAGGTTGTTGTTGGAATGTAATCACTTGAACTTAAATCATGTCAAATAAAAGAGATTATTACGAAATATTAGGTGTAGCTAAGTCTGCATCTGCTGCAGAAATAAAAAAAGCTTACCGTAAACAAGCTGTTAAATACCATCCTGACAAAAATCCAGGTGACAAAGAGGCAGAAGAAAAATTTAAAGAAGCTGCAGAAGCTTATGAAGTTTTAAGCGACGATAACAAACGTGCTCGCTATGACCAATATGGTCATGCTGGTATGGGAGGAGCTGCTGGAGGCGGAGGTTTCGGCGGAGGCGGAATGAACATGGAAGACATCTTCTCACAATTCGGTGACATCTTTGGTGGTGGCGGATTTGGTGGTTTCGGAGGTGGATTTGGTGGTCAATCTCGTGGACCTCGCCGCATGAAAGGTTCTGATTTACGTATTCGCGTAAAGCTTAACTTAGAAGAAATGGTTAACGGTTGCGAAAAGAAAGTAAAAGTTAAACGTTTTAAACAAGCTCCAGGTGTTACTGCTAAGACTTGTCCTACTTGTAACGGATCTGGTCAACAAGTTCGCGTAACTAATACCATCTTAGGACAAATGCAAACTGCTACTACTTGCGGTACATGTCAAGGTGTTGGTAAAGTTGCGGATAAAATTCCATCAGGAGCTAACAATCAAGGTTTAATCAAAGAAGAAGAAACTATTGATTTACAAATTCCAGCTGGTGCAAGAGAAGGAATTCAATTACAAGTAAGAGGAAAGGGAAATGATGCTCCATTTGATGGAATTCCTGGTGATTTATTAGTTGTTATTGAAGAAGAAGAACACGATGCATTAAAGCGTGATGGGAATAATTTACATTACGATTTATATATTTCTATGCCAGATGCAATTTTAGGAAGCTCGCAAGAGGTTCCAACTGTAAATGGTAAAGTAAAAATTAAGATCGATAAAGGAACACAATCAGGTAAAGTTCTACGTTTAAAAGGTCAAGGATTAGTAGATTTAAATGGATATGGAAAAGGAGATTTATTTGTCCATGTTAATATATGGACTCCTACTAATTTATCGAAAGAGCAAGAAGCTTTCTTTGAGAAAATGAGAGATGATTCACATTTTTCTCCAGAACCTTCAAAAAATGAAAAATCATTTTTTGAACGTGTGAAAGATATGTTTCAATAATTTATATATATAATAGTATTAAAAGTTGCATTTCATTAGAAATGCAACTTTTTTTTATTTATTTATAAATATTTATGCGTAATTATAATTTTTCTTCTATCTTTAATTAACACTAATTAAAAGAATTAACAATTCTAAAAATTTAATATGAAGAAAAATTTTACGCTTATTCTATCTGCGTTCATATTGTCATGCTCTGCATATGCACAAGATGTAAACTCTATCGTAGGTACCCATTTATTAAAAACTAACCAAAACACTACAGATTTTCAAATTACTCAGAATGTTGTGAGCAGAAAATCAAATGCTAATCAAATACACGTTCAAAGAGTTTATCAAGGTATTCCTGTTTACTCAAGCTATGCAAATTATTTGGTAAAAGATAACCAAGTTACTTGGTCTGCTAAAAGTGAAATTTTTGATTTTAATATTGGTAAAATTGAGACTACTCCAACTTTATCTTTTGAACAAGTAGCTGAACAATTTGCACAAAAAGAAGGTTTAAATCTTTTCAAAGTAAATCTTAACGATACAAATACATCAAAAAAAGGAGTTTATATCTTTAAGGATGAAGCACCGCAATTAAATTATTATATAGAGGAATTAAAAGATACATATTTAGCATATGTTTTCACTGCGAAGATTAATGATGGTACATATAATGAAATTTATGATATCGTTATAGATTCTAAGACTGGAAAGATATTAGAAAAACATAGCCAAACACTTAGCTGTGGATTTAATCATGATTCTTTCGCAAATGAAAATTTAGCTTCCTTCAACAAAGAGGAATGGAACTGGTTATATGAAAATAGCGCTGTAGGTACAGCTGCAAACGGTTCATATAATGTATTTCAGTTACCAATAGAAGCTCCAACATTTGGAGATAGAACTTTCTATACTCAAGGCGCTTTTAATCCTGAAGCTTCTCCTAATGGTTGGCATAATTATGATGGAACCGAATCTACGATCACTAGAGGTAATAATACAAGAACTGTACATGATACAGAGTCTGTAGGTTACACAACTTACACAGGTGCTAATGCAACTACAACAGGTTATGTAGATGGTGGTGAAAATCGTATTTTTGATTTTCCTATAAATAGAGAATTACACCCTTATAAATACAAAGAAGCTTCTGCAACAAATTTATTCTACATGAATAATATGATGCATGATATCTATTATCGTTATGGATTCACAGAAGAATATGGAAATTTCCAACAAAATAATTTTGAAAAAGGTGGATTAGGAAATGATCCTGTTATTGCACTTGCTCAGACAGGTTTATCTGCAGGAGAAAGTAATAATGCCACATTTTCTACTCCGATTGATGGTCGCCATCCTTTAATGTCGATGTACTTATGGAATCCACCTTCAAGTTTTTCTGCAAAGCCATTAATCATCAATGCGCCATCAAGTATTTCAGGTGAATATGCAGCTTTAATTGGAAATTTTGGACCTGAAGTACCAGATAATGCACCTATTACAAAAGATCTTGCTTTAGTTAAAAAGACTGAAACTACAGGTACACCATATGATGGATGTGGAACAATATCTAATCCTCAAGAAATTAATGGTAAAATTGCTGTCGTTTTACGTGGTGATTGTAGCTTCGTAGATAAAGTACAAAAAGCACAAAATGCTGGAGCTGTTGGAGTTTTGGTTGTGAACAATGTTTCAGGAACAGCTTCTATGGGAGGTGAATCTAATACAATTACTATTCCTTCTTTCTCTGTAACTTCTACAGTTGGTAATCCTATTATCTCAAATTTAGAGAATAACGTTGTCGTAAATGCTACTTTAAAAAATGTTGAAACACCTTATACAGATGGAAGTTTAGATAACGGAATTATTGCTCACGAATATGGACACGGTATATCTATTAGACAAACAGGACCAACTAATAATTCATCTTGTCTAAGAAATCTTGAACAAATGGGTGAAGGATGGTCAGATTTCTTCGGTTTAATGATTACTCAATTACCATCTGATACTTCTACAACAAGAAGAGGAATTGGAACATATGCTCAGAATCAATTACCTACAGGCTCAGGAATTAGACCAACGGTATATACTACAAACATGACTCAAAACCCTGCTACGTATGCTAACTTAGCGAATTATGGAAATTCTGATTCTCCACACAGAACAGGATATGTTTGGGCAACTATGTTATGGGATTTAAACTGGAAAATGATTGATAAATACGGATTTACTCCAGATTTAATCAATGGTAATGCGGGTAATACAAAAACTATTGATCTAGTAATGGAAGGGATTCGTTTACAACCATGTAGCCCAGGATTTGTAGACGGTAGAGATGCGATTTTAAAAGCTGATGAAGTTTTAAATGAAGGAGTTAACAAATGTGATATTTGGGAAGCTTTTGCACGTCGTGGATTAGGTTATTCTGCAAATCAAGGAAGTTCTAATAGTAGAGTTGACGGAACTGCAGCTTATGATATGCCTCCAACAGAAGTTTTAAATTGTACTCTTGCAACGTCAGATTTAACTTCAAACGAATCATTCAAATTATTCCCTAACCCAGCAAAAGATATCGTTCATTTCTATGACGAAACTTTAAAAGGTGATGTAAAAATTGAAATTATCGATATGGTTGGACGTGTTGTTTCTTCAGAAACTGTTAAATTACAAAACAACAGAAATTCTGTAGACACTTCTAGTTTACCTAAAGGAGTTTACGTATTAAAATTCCATACAGATAACGGAACTGTAACTAAAAAATTAATCAAGAATTAATTTTAAAATATAAACTACATAAAAAGGCGCTTTAAGTATAAAGCGCCTTTTGTATTTCTAGTTTTTTAATGTTGATGAGTTGAATGATCTTCTTGTTTCAACATTTGTTGTTTTTCTTCAGTAATATGTTCACCATTTTCTTCATCACGATCATATAAACAACATGTATGCAAAGATTCATATACTTTATCATCCGCTTTTTTGGTATTTGTATCGTGCCCAACTGCAACAATTGCATTTTCCACAGCTTCTACATTATTTTTCTTTTCATTTAAAATAACTCGTAAGGTATGAGAATCTGCATTCCAATCTGCTGTTTTTACACCAGCAACGCCATAAGCAGCTTTTTCTATACGTTCTTTACACATTCCACAATTTCCTTTGACATGCAATTCGTGTTTCGCATTCTTATTTTGTGCATTTGCACTTATTCCCATCACGGTTACTAGTGCTATTGTAACTAAAGTTTTCATATGTATATATTTGTTTTATTGTGTCTAATTATTTTAATGTAAATCTTAATCCTGCATATATCATACGACCAAATATTGGCGCATAAACCATTGTACTGTCAAAGTTAGAACCAAATGGATCATTTCCTCCTACAATCACACGATGCTGTTGATAATTGCTTAAATTCTCCCCTCCCACATAAATTTCAAAAGTATCTGAAAAAACTCTTGTAATTTGAGCATTTATTGTTCCAAAAGGATTGGAATATGAAGCTAATTGATTTTCTGGTAAATTGTCTGATGTATTTGGTATACGTTGTTTTCCCATCCAATTATATGTTGCGTCAAATCGCCAATATTTTCCATTTTTCTCATGCGTTTGATATTCAATATTCGTAAAAAATCGGTGTTTAGCTTGTAAAGGTTTTTCTAATTGTCCTTTTTCATATGCAGTTTGTATATCATAATACTTATACGCTGCACGAATATTAAAATGAGTGAATGGATTATAATTAAAATCAAATTGGAATGAATTGGCAAACGATTTTCCATCCAAATTATAAAAGCGCACTTCTCGTGCCGAATAATCAATATCTGTAACGATTTGATTCTTGAAATCTGTTCGATAAAAATCGGCTGTTACATCTGCATTACGACCAAATAATTTAAATTTCTGTGAAATACTCAATCCATAATTCCAAGCAATTTCTGGATCTAAACCATAAATACTTCCACCATTTCCAATAATATTAAATTGTCTTGATGAAGCAAATAAATTCTGGTTCTCTGCAAAAATATTATTGATACGTTTCCCACGTCCAACTGATGCTTTTATCGTTGTATTCTCCCAAGGCGTGTAACGTGTATGAATTCGAGGAGTAAAGAAAACACCCATACGATTATGATAGTCTACACGCCCTCCAACAATAGCGTTAAAGTTTTTTAAATTATCATAAGTATATTCAAAAAAAGCACCTACTGAATTATCTACACGGTTAAATTCTTGCATTTCTGGTAATGCTGTAAATTCTTGAAATTTGTCCCACGTAAAACTTGCTCCTGTAGAAAATTTATTCTTTGTATTATTAATAATCGAATTAAAAATATAATTAGAATAAAAACTCTCATGAGTAACATCGTACACATTATTTCCAAAATAAGAATCTTGGTTATAATAACTAAATGCAGTTTGTAATCCCATACTTTGAAATGGCAT
The DNA here is from genome assembly GCF_015234135.1 of Faecalibacter rhinopitheci. GTDB lineage: Bacteria > Bacteroidota > Bacteroidia > Flavobacteriales > Weeksellaceae > Empedobacter > Empedobacter rhinopitheci. The sequence continues at coordinate 521,227 of NZ_JADGIK010000001.1, forward strand.
TTCTGGAAAAACATATCCTAGTTTAGCGGAAAAATCTACTTTGTCAGTTTCAATATTTGAACCCCATTTCGATTTTGAGAAACGATCTGTTTTTTGATTATATCCAACTTGTCCACCTTGTTTTAAATCAGTTGCATAACGCCCTGAAATAAAAGCTACAATTCCTTTTTCCGCATTTTGATATTGCCAACGATTCATCACATTTACTTGGTTTCCCATCGGATTATCCAAAAAACCATCTTTGTTCATATCATTTTCTTTGGTACGTGCATTTCCATGTAAGAATAATGAAGTTGCCCATTTATCTGAAATTTTTTTATTTAAATGCACATTGGCCTCAAAACGTGAATCTGTTGATCCAAATAAATTAACAAATAAAGGCACATCATTCGCTGGTTTAATTAATTCTGTATTAATTTGTCCTGAAAAGCTTTCGTATCCATTAACAACAGTTCCGGCACCTTTTGTTACTTGAATACTCTCTACCCAAGTTCCTGGCGTAAAACTTAATCCAAAGGCTTGAGAAGCTCCCCGTACCGACGGAATATTTTCTTCTGCAATTAAAATATAAGGTGAATTTAACCCTAACATTTTAATCTGTTTATTTCCGGTTACGGCATCTGTGAAATTAACATCGATGGATGGATTAGTTTCAAAAGATTCAGCTAAATTACAACAAGCTGCTTTCAACAATTCTTTATGTGACATAATTGTTGTATTTGTAGCTGCTGATGCTTTTCTAAGAGAATTTCTTGTATCTGTAATTTTAACCTCAGCTAAAGTATTTTCTTCTATTGGTTGAAAAGTAAATGTGATATTCTGGAATTCGTTATTCGATGGATTGAAGGTGATGGATTGATTTTCGTAATAAATTCCCAAATCTTTTCCTTCTTCTTTAGGAAGCTGAAATTCACCATTTTCATCTGTTAAAGTAGAAATTGTTGTAGATTTCCAGATTACTTCTGCTCCAATTAACGGTACATTATATCGGTCTACTATTTTTCCTTTTGTAATTTCTTGCGCAAAAGTTAACGCAGCGCCTAAAAGTAATATTGGCGTAATTATTTTTTTCATTTTTTAAAAAGCATAAAATTAATTGTTAGTCATAATTGTTTTAGTTATCTAAATCACTAAAAACATATTCAATACAATTATTACGCTTCGTATAAAACCAGCTGTTTATGTAGTATATATATAGGTGGCGCATTAGATTCTATATAGAAATCTAACGGAGTAATACATCCTGTTTTATTTAAGTCTAAAGGAAAAACAACTTTTACGATTGATGGAGCAACAAAAAAATCAATCGGTGAAATTTTAAATACTTTTATTGCAATTTGATCCTGAAAATCTTCAGCATAAGCTAAATCTTTGCAGCAATCTTCATCTAAATTATTTTCTTTTGAAGTCTTACAATGATTAGCAGTTTGCTTTGTTTCGCAACAAGAAGCAAGTTGTTGCATTTTACAAACCTTATTGTCCAAATGATTTAATTGAACCTTTTCGACCTGACCTTGACAAAAATGCATAGAAAATGCTACACTTAAATTTGAAATAATCAAAACAAGCGAAAGTAGAATACGTATGTATTTTTGCATTTTCATTGGAATCAAAATTAGCTATTTAATATCAATTTTATATTATTATTTTGTTAAACATATTTCAACAATATTTATTTCAGCAATAAAATATGCTTCCAATAACAAGCAGATTTTAAATGGAATTTTAAACTTATTTATAATAAATATTCATTATCAGAGAAGCTTCTATTTTACTTATTATGCTTAATACTTATTAAATTTTAATTAGTTTTTTAAAATAAAAGCGAATCATATACCTCATGAAATATTATCGTTTATCAACGTATTATTATTTATTTAAAAAATATTATTCAATCAGATTCTTGGATCATATACTCCATATCGTTTTGTTTTTTTTTGGAATAAAATCTAATTTAGTCCTCCTACTTATCATTTCAAATATTCAATTATTGGATTGTATTTGCTTTTATACATAAATACTCGCTTTTAAATCATAATATTATTGAGTTAATCCTTTTCATTAGTCATCAAAAATTCTTAAAATTGCACTTTAAATAAGTATACACACAATTATGTCAGAAGATATTTTCAAGAAGGTAATTTCTCATGCGAAAGAATATGGATTCATTTTCCAGTCGAGTGAGATTTATGATGGATTATCAGCCGTTTACGATTACGGTCAAAACGGAGCTGAGTTAAAAAATAACATCAAACAATATTGGTGGAAAGCAATGGTACAAATGAACGAGAATATCGTTGGTATCGATTCTGCTATTTTTATGCACCCTACTACTTGGAAAGCTTCAGGCCACGTGGACGCTTTTAATGATCCGTTGATTGACAACAAAGACTCTAAAAAACGTTACCGTGCAGATGTTTTAATTGAAGATTATTGTGCGAAAATTGAGGCTAAGATTGATAAAGAAGTTGCCAAAGCTGCAAAACGTTTTGGTGATGCTTTTGATAAAAACGAATTCGTTTCTACAAACGGCCGTGTGGTAGAATATCAAAATCAAATCAATACAATTTTAGCTCGCATGGGGAAATCATTAGAAAATAATGATTTAGAAGATGTAAAAGCTTTAATTGAAGAATTAGAAATTGCTGATCCATTAACAGGGTCTAAGAACTGGACAGAAGTTCGTCAATTCAACTTAATGTTTGGTACTAAATTAGGAGCCACTGCAGACCAAGCAATGGATTTATATTTACGTCCTGAAACAGCACAAGGTATTTTCTTAAATTACTTAAACGTACAGAAAACTGGACGTATGAAGTTACCTTTCGGGATTGCGCAAATTGGTAAAGCTTTCCGTAATGAGATTGTTGCACGTCAATTCATTTTCCGTCAACGTGAGTTTGAACAAATGGAAATGCAATTTTTCGTAAAACCAGGAACTGAGTTGGAATGGTATGAAAAATGGAAAGAAACTCGTATTAAATGGCATAAAGCTTTAGGTTTAGGTGATGATAATTACCGTTTCCATGATCATGAAAAGTTAGCACATTATGCAAATGCTGCTGCAGATATTGAATTTAAATTCCCATTTGGATTTAAAGAATTAGAAGGAATTCACTCTCGTACAGATTTCGATTTAAAAGCACACGAACAATTTTCTGGTAAAAAGATTCAATATTTTGATAACGAAACAAATGAATCTTATGTTCCTTATGTAGTTGAAACTTCTGTAGGATTAGACCGTATGTTTTTATCTATCTTCTCAAACTCATTAAAAGAAGAAAAATTAGAAGATGGTTCTGAGCGTGTTGTTTTAGCATTACCACCTGCATTAGCACCAATAAAAGCTGCTATTTTACCATTAGTTAAAAAAGATGGTTTACCAGAATTTGCAGAAAAAATTGTAAAACAATTACGTTTAGATTACAATGTAACTTACGAGGAAAAAGATTCTATCGGTAAACGTTACCGTCGTATGGATGCAATTGGAACACCATTCTGTATTACAGTGGATCATGATTCATTAAACGATAATTCAGTTACACTACGTTACCGTGATACGATGGAACAAAAACGTGTTTCTATTGATGAATTAGCGTCTATTATTGATGGAGTGGTTAATATGAAACATTTATTGAATCAAAACTAATTGATTAAAATATATATTAAAGCCTTGAAATCACTTTCAAGGCTTTTTTTATTTTTTACTTTTACATTCTTTATTAAAAACACTTATGAAAAGCTTAATTATTAAATTAATTGTTTCCGCTTCAATCCTGTTAATTGGAGATTATTTATTTGAAAGTATTACTATTGATGGATTTCTTTATGCCTTAATTTTAGTAATACTTCTTGGGTTTTTAAATGCTACTGTAAAACCTATTATCAAACTATTTTCATTACCAATTACAATTCTTACATTAGGACTATTCAACTTTGTAATAACGGTTCTAATTTTAAAATTAGCGGATGTATTAATGGGTACATATTTTGAAACAGATGGTTTTCTACCCACACTTGGTTTCGCCATTGTTATAACAGTATTAAACTCATTTGCTGATTTATTCATTAGCGACAAAGATTAATAATTTTAATAATTCAATACACGTTTGGCAGATTGTTTGATTATTCAAATAAAAACCAAACTATTATGAATTTTATTATCAACCTATTAATTTCAGCATTAGTAGTATTTGCACTATCTAATGTTATGCCTGGAGTAGCTATATCTGGCTATGGAAGCGCTATTATCGTTGCGCTAGTTATTGGATTTTTAACAGCTTTTGTTCGTCCAATTCTAGGAATTTTAACTTTACCAATTAATATTTTAACGTTAGGATTATTTTCTTTTGTAATTACTGCAATAATTATACTATTAGCAAGTGCGATTATGGGAGATAGTTTCCATGTTGACGGATTTTGGTATGCAATGCTTTTTGGTGTTGTACTCGGAATTGTAAATTCGATCGTTGGTGGATTATTCGGAGGAGATTAATCCTACAAAATAATTAAAAAAGCCAGCTTAATGCTGGCTTTTTTATTGTTCATATTTTTCGTGCGCTTTACACAGACGTGCTTTAATTACTTTTTTCAATAAGCGTGGCGCAATAATTTCAATTTGTTCTCCAAACCCCAGAATTTCTCTTTCTAATTCAAAATTATGAATCACTTCCATCACAAATATTACTTCTGTTTCATCTTCAGCGATTACTTTTTGTGTAGCGTGAATAGGCTTGGTAATCACATAATCTGCGAATTTCTTATCCACTTTAAAAACGACACGTTGCTCGCGTTGATTGGGTGATTTTGTTACACCTAAAACATTATCGTAATAATGTTCTAAATCCAATTCGTGGGCTTCTATAAAAGGTTCATTGGCCAATTCATAAAATTCCACTATTCGGTCCAGCGCCATGGTGACAAATTCTTTCTTCTTTCGCGATTTGCAAAACAAAAACCAACGGTTGCGGTATTCCTTCAACAGATACGGGTAATATACAGCTTGCTTGGGCGCTTGCGCTTTTCTTAAGTTATTGAACGATTGATAAGCAATCAATAAAGGTTGTTTTTTCACGATGGCTTGGTACAACCGATTCAGATGCTCTAATCCTTTTAATAATGGGTTATCTTCAAATTGAATATAAGAAATCTGTTGTTGATTTTGTTTGGATAAATTATTTTCTAAACGAATGATCATTTCATTCATATCCTCAAAATAATTGAAACCATTCAATTGCTTCATTACCGAAATCACTTCTTTCATTTTATCAAGATCAGCTGCTGAAATAGGCGATTGATTGATGCTAAAATCTTCGGTTTCGTACGTGTAATATTTTTTATCCACCACAACTATTGGTGCATTATATCCCAATTTATCACTGCGCATGACTTGGATATCACCTTGGATTGTTCGTTTCGAAACCCCCGACGTAATTCCTTCGTATTCGTATAAGGCTTCCGAAACTTTTTCGATTAAGTCTTCTAATGTCCATTTTCTATACCGATTTTGGAGGCATTTATCAATGGTTTGGTAACGGATTAATGCAATTTTATTGGTTGCCATAGTTGATTTCTTGGTTTAATATTACAAAATTTAAATCCAACTGCGCAACTTATCTGCGCAGCATAAAAAATACTTCATTTATTTTTCAAACATTCCTCCCCTACACCCCACTATTTAACAAGGATCTTAAAATAATTTCTAAAATTCTTCAATTGCGCAAATGTACCGCATCGTCTTGCTCCAACTTTGTATCAGGTTAAACGACCTACTGATTTTAAGCCGTCCTTGTCTTGTGTTTCGGTATAGCACGGAAGTAGAACATGTTTCATTTCTTCTATTCTGACGATTAAAATCACCTATTGATGTGTCGTAGGTTCGAATCCTACTTTCAGGAAACTGAAATAGCTCAGTGGGGTTAGAGCAATCAAGGAAGCAGATTTCCCATCTGTCATTCTCGCCCGCAAGGGCCCATTTTGAAAAAAGCTGAAACAAGTTTTCTTTATGTCTTTTGATTTTTCGATGAGGATTTAAAAAGGATATTCAAAAACGGGTAATCGACCTGGATGTATTTCTTGTTAAGGATGATTTGGAGGACATGATTTATTCTTCGATGGATAAACATCCCTCTAAAGAGAAGCCTTTACAACAATAGGTTCCGTCGAGTCGAAGGATCACCTTTCAGCTTTTGATTATAACAACCTTAAAAAAAAAGAACGATGAAAAAAATTACGATTAACAACCAAGAAATTGGACTAGTCATTCAAGCAAACGAAGTACAAAACATTTATACAAAAGGAGCATATTGGAACTTCTTTGGACCATCGATTGAAAAATTTCAGTTGAATGAAATCATTGATCCTAAATATCATTCCTTATTTATCGCCGATGAAAAGATTCGTCCATTGGTGGAATGCATTGAAGTAGGACATCAACAAGTATTGATGCTCTATAAAAACAATCAGTATTACAAATGTTTTTACAATACCAATGTCATGCTTTGGAAAGAGGCCACACAATTGAAAGCTCGACTTTATGATTTGAGTGATTCGAATCAAATCCAAGCATTATCGCTCCAAGAAATTGAACAATTGAAAAAAGTGGGTGCCATTAAAGTTATTTCGGTACAACCGTTTTACGAAGCATTATTATTTAAGGACAATCAATTCGAAACCGTATTAACAGCTGGAGAATATCCCTACTTTCATAATACGACTAAAATTGCTGTGGTCAGTTTTGATCAACGTCCACAGACCCTTGAAATTTTAGGACAAGAAATCTTAACGAAAGACAAAGCCCAAATCCGCATCAATTTTATGGTGAACTATCGTATTACTGATGTCTTAAAAGCTTATCAATCGAACAAAGATTTTGAAAAAATGATTTATCAATCGATTCAATTGGGATTACGTGAGTTCATTGGTAATTTAACGTTGGATGAATTGATGACGGATAAAAATTCGGTCACAGATTATATCCTCCACAAATATCAAAACCAATTTGAAGCCATCGGTTTACAATTGGTCGATGCTGGAATAAAAGATATTATTCTTCCAGGAGAAATTCGTGAGATCATGAATCGTGTTTTAGTCGCAGAAAAAACCGCTCAAGCCAATTCGATTATGCGACGTGAAGAAACTGCTTCAACCAGAAGTTTACTGAACACCGCTAAATTGATGGAAGAAAATGCGACACTTTGGAAATTGAAAGAGATGGAATACATCGAGAAAATAGCTGATAAAGTGGGCGAAATTAGTATTTCTGGAGGATCAAATGTCTTAAATGAATTGAAAACCATGTTTACCAAATGAAAAAGCAAATCCTTGAAAAGCTAAGAGAAGCTGAATTCAACTATAAAATTTCAATCTTATTTGCGGTAGAATCTGGGAGCCGCGCTTGGGGCTTTCCTTCTCCCGATAGCGATTATGATGTGCGTTTTATCTATAAACGAAACTTGAAAGATTATCTCCGCATTTCACATGTTTCCGATTTTATTGATGTCGAATGCAATGCGATTTATGATATCAAAGGTTGGGATATTGAGAAAGCATTATACTTGACACGTCAGTCCAATGCGAGTCTGTATGAATATCTTCAATCTCCGATTCATTATATTCATCATCCTGATTTTGAAAATGAGTTGAAAGCCTTGATTTGGGCACAATTTCAACCCCAAAAATTAACGGCGCATTATCTGGGCATTACCAAAAAGCGTTTAATGGCTTTAGAAGGAAATGATACGATGCCTTTAAAAAGTTTATTCTATGCTTTGCGTTCTGTCTTAGCTGCGCTCTGGATTCAAACCAACCAAACGGTTCCAACTATGGCTTTCCAAGCACTTTCGGTATTGATTCCAAACGAAATAAATATACGCATCGAGGAATTGATCACGCTTAAAGCAACGGTCGGTGAAAAATATTGCGTTGAATATGATGAGGTCATCATGCATTGGATAAAGACGACTTATGATACATTAAAGTTAACCTATAAAAATCTTCACATCTCAACCGTAGATACGGATGCTTTGGACGATTTTTTCTATCAAACCATCACCCATGAAATTAACGATAAAAGATTTAAAGGAGAAGCACCTCATCTTACTGGAATGCATTAGCGGCAGTAAAGCCTATAATTTAGATACGGCGAATTCAGATACGGATATTCGTGGGGTTTATTATCTCCCTAAAACTCATTTTTATGGATTTAATGATCAACCGCAGATTAGCAATGAAACCAATGATGTAGTCTACTATGAAATTGGTCGATTTATTGAATTACTCTTGAAAAATAATCCCGCTTGTTTAGAATTGTTGGCGACTCCAGAAGAATTTGTACTGTATCGTTCCGATCTTTTAAAGAAACTCTCTTACCAAGATTTTATGACCGAAGAAGTGAAAGATACATTTATCGGTTATGCCTTGAGTCAAATTAAAAAAGCCAAAGGGTTGAATAAAAAATTCCTACAACCGATGGATTCCAAACGAAAAACAGTTTTAGATTTTTGTTGGATTGTGGAAGCGGAAAAATCAATTTCATTGCTAGATTGGTTGGTTCATCATCATTACGACCAAGCTTTATGTGGTTTAAGTAAAATGGCGCATTCCAAAGAATTATATGCGCTTTATTACCATCCGAAGCATGGCTATCGAGGCATCATCAGAAATGATTCGAATAATGATATTCGATTAAGTACCATTCCAAAACATGAAAAACCCATAGCATATATGCTTTTTCAAAAAGAAGAATATTCTGTGTATTGCAAAAAATATAAAGCCTATTGGGATTGGATGAAAATTCGCAATGAAGAACGGTACACCACGAATATGAACCACGGGAAAAATTATGACAGTAAAAATATGATGCATACCATTCGCTTATTGAAAGTCGTCAAAGAATTATTGGAAACAGGACAATTCAATGTATACCGCTCAAATGATCGTGAAGAATTATTAGCCATTAAAAATGGAAAGTATTCTTACGAAGAAGTCTTACAACAAGCGGAGCACTTGGTCGAAGATATTCATCATTTAAAAGAGACTATTCATTATCAATTCAAAAGAAATGATGCTCAAATTGAACAATTTTTGATTGAACTAAGAACAAAACTTTATGAAAAAAACTGAAACACAACATACACCAATTAACGGAAACGATTTAATCGCTTTAGGTTATCCAGAAAACGAAATTTTAGGTATTGCTTTAAAAATCAATAGAAAACGAAATGGCTATACCAAAACGGAAATGCTTAAAAAATATGCTGAAGTATTGGCACATCCCGAAAACTTCCTCCATGATAAAGTTTTTAAAACCTTAGCGGAAGGATTTAGAGATGGGTTGCATTTACCAAAACACAACGAAATTCCGTTGAATGAACATCCTAATGCTTACCCGATCTACGGAAAAGAACAAATCGAAGAAGGTGCATTGAAACAAATGAATCTTGCGATGCAATTGCCTGTTACAGTGGCCGGCGCCTTAATGCCGGATGCGCATCAAGGGTATGGATTACCAATTGGAGGCGTTTTGGCGACTAAAAATGCCATTATTCCTTACGGAGTAGGTGTCGATATTGGATGTCGAATGGCTTTATCGGTGTATCAATTACCGGCATCGTATTATGAACAACATCACGATACTTTAAAAGAAATCATCGTGAAAAACACCCAATTTGGGGCTGGTCAAGGCTTCCATGGGCAATACAAAGCTGACCATGCTATTTTAGAAGATCCAAAATTTGAAACAAATGCTTTGATCAAAAACTTGAAAGACAAAGCCTGGTCACAATTGGGTACATCGGGTGGAGGAAATCATTTTGTTGAATTTGGATTAATCGATTTTCAACAAGATGATCAAGAACTGAATATTCCAAAAGGAACCTATTTGGCTTTATTGACCCATTCAGGATCACGAGGATTAGGCGCAACCATTGCAGGGCATTATACCAAAGTGGCGAAGCAAGTATGTTCCTTGCCTTATAAAGCGCAAAACCTGGCTTATTTGGACTTGAATTCGGAAGAAGGCATCGAATATTGGTTAGCAATGAATTTGGCGGGAGAATACGCTTCGGCTTGTCACGAAATTATCCATCAAAAAATTACAAAAGCTTTGGGAGCTGAAGTATTAGCACAAGTGGAAAATCACCATAATTTTGCATGGAAAGAAATGTATCAAAACGAGGAAGTCATTGTGCACCGAAAAGGCGCAACACCAGCAGCAAAAGGTGTTTTAGGAATTATTCCAGGTTCGATGACTGCTCCCGGATTTTTGGTTCGAGGAAAAGGAGAAGAAAAATCAATTCAATCTGCTTCGCATGGTGCGGGCCGCCAAATGAGCCGAACACAAGCCATAAAGTCGTTGAACCAATCGGATATTAACTCGTATCTGAATGATTTTGGCATTACTTTAATTGGGGCAGGAAAAGATGAGGCACCCATGGCCTATAAAGATATTTATGAAGTGATGAATGCGCAACACGATTTGGTAGATGTTATCGCAACCTTTACCCCAAAGATGGTGAGGATGGCCGATGATGGTTCACGAGAAGATTAAAATTATCATCAAATTAAAAGCCTGAAGAAATCTTCAGGCTTTTAATATTATCGCTTAAATCCAATCTTTTGGATTTCTTAAAACTTCTACAATTTTATATTCTTCTGAACCTTCTACTGGATGATGGTTATAATGCCACTGTACGTGTTTTGGTAAACTCATTAAAATTGATTCGATACGACCATTTGTTCTTAAACCGAATAATGTACCACGATCGTGAATCAAATTAAACTCTACATAACGTCCTCTACGGATTTCTTGCCATTCTTTTTGTGCTGGCGTAAATCGTTCTTCTTTGTGTTTTTCTACAATCGGAACATAAGCTTCTAAGAACGAATTACCAACTTCTGTTACGAAAGCAAACCACTGCTCTACAGACATTACTTCAGTTGGTTTTAAATAATCAAAGAATAATCCTCCAATTCCGCGTGCTTCTTCACGATGAGTATTCCAAAAATATTTATCACATTCTTTCTTGTACTTCTCATAAAAAGCTGGATTATGTGCATCACACGATTTTTTACAAACCGTATGCCAATGGATTCCATCGTTTTCATCTAAATAATAAGGTGTTAAATCTTGTCCTCCACCAAACCATTGATCTACTACATTTCCATCTGCATCGTACATTTCAAAGTATCTCCAATTGGCGTGCGTCGTAGGGATATGTGGACTTTTTGGGTGAATCACTAAACTTAATCCACACGCAAAAAAGTTACCTGAATTCACATTCAATGCTTTTTGCATCGCCACCGGTAATTCTCCGTAAACTTTAGAAATATTTACACCTGCTTTTTCAAATACAGCACCATCCGTTAAAACACAAGATAAACCTCCACCACCTTCTTCGCGTGTCCAGTTATCTCTTAAAAATGTTGCTTCACCATCAACTTCTTCAAGTTTAGCAATTATTCTGTTTTGTAAGTCCTGTATATAGTTAAAAAATTGATCTTTCATCTCGAATATTTTTGCAAATATAGTGATGAAATCAACACCAGTTTAAATTGAATATAGATGATTTAATTACTTACATCTATATTAATTCAATATAAATAGATTGATAATTTTAAACGGAATATCAAATTTTAATAATGCAGGCTCACCAAGCTTAGATGTTGCAGGAATAATTTTCATTCTCTCACGCTTTAATTTAATCACATAATTATAAAATGCTAGATTCAAAAGTGATTTTTCAGCCTCTGTACCTTCAATTTCTAAATTCTGATATTCACCTTCTTTATTAATTTCATATTTTATTTTAGCGTTGACATTTACATTATCAAAAGATAAATTATTATCTCTAAGAACTTATTGCACTTCATTCGATAATAATTTATTAAAATTAGAACTATAACAATCTATTAATTTTTTATTTCCTTTCCTTTCAAATTTCTTACAACCTGGGAATATTAAAAATTTAGATTCTTGTGCATTAATTGTAATACAAAATAACAATAACGCAAGTAGTAAAGATTTTTTCATACAACTAATGTATAAAAATCAAACACATCTATATAATACCTAAATACTATCAAAAACAACAACAATATAGTTTATATCTATTTATATGATTTTAACTTAAGGCCGAATAACAGAATACTAAAATATTGTATTTCAACTATATAATTATTATATTTTATTTCATAATACGTTTTTATAACGTAATCAATAGATAGGATTAAAAGTTATCAACAATATTATTCACATTTCAAATCTTTACCTACCTTTGTAATAGAAATAATACAAATAGAACATAATATAATGTCACAAACTGGAATACCATCAGTTAATCTTGCAGACTTCTTATCAGAAGATCCAGCTAGAAAACAAAAATTTGTCAACGAAATTGGAAAAGCATATGAAGAAATTGGATTTGTTGCTTTAAAAGGACATTTTTTATCAGAAGAATTAGTAGAAAATTTATATTCTAACGTACGCGAATTCTACGCTTTACCTACAGAAACAAAAAACAATTACATTATTGAAGGTATTGGAGGTCAACGTGGATATACTGCTTTCGGAAACGAGCATGCTAAAGGTCGCACAGTTGGTGATTTAAAAGAGTTTTGGCACTTCGGACAATATATATCTGCAGAAGATAATGCAAAATATAACTATCCAGCTAACGTAGAGGTTAAAGAAGTTGAAGGATTTAACAAATATGGTGAGGAAGCATACAAACAATTAGAAAAAACAGGTATTTATGTTTTACGTGCTTTAGCTTTATTTTTAGAGTTAGATGAATTCTACTTTGATAATAAAGTAATTAATGGTAACTCTATCTTAAGAGCTATTCATTATCCTCCAATTACAGAAGAACCTAAAGATGCTGTACGTGCAGGTGCTCATGGTGATATTAACTTAATCACTTTATTAATGGGAGCGCAAGGTCGTGGTTTACAAGTACAAAAACATGATGGAACTTGGGTTGATGCAATTGCTGAAGATGATGAATTAGTAATTAATGTAGGTGATATGTTATCTCGCCATACAAATAATCGTTTAAAATCTACAATTCACCAAGTAGTTAATCCAGAAAAAGAATTATGGGGAACTTCTCGTTACTCAATTCCATTCTTTATGCACCCAGTCTCTGATATGGATTTATCTGTTTTAGAAAACTGTATAACTGAAGAAAATCCTAAACAATTTGAGGATATTACAGCGGGTGATTTCTTAACTCAACGTTTAAGAGAGATCGGTCTTATTAAATAAGATATTTAATATATCAATATATAAAAGGGAATCAAATTAATTTGATTCCCTTTTATTTTAATTATAATTTTTAAAAACCTCTGACGTACATATTATAATTAAATATGTCTAAACAAAGTAGCGTATACTTATAATCATTTTTATTAATATTGACTTCTACAATAGGATCCGAATTAAAAAACCTAACCTTTAAATTTTCATTTTTATCTAATGTTAAATATATATTTGAAATTGTAGGTCTTATTTCTTTCATCCAACTTATAATCATTTCTTTAGAATCTTTAATACTTTGAAATTTATTAAAACATTCCTCAAAAAAATTTTCCATACGTTGTATTTGCGTCAATCTATCTAATTCTCTATAAAGATCAATAAAAACACAAATATTATCACGATGTGGACACACGCAAGGATAAGGATGCTCTCCTTTATAAAACCATTTAGCCCATTTTTTACAAGTAGTTTGATCAATTGCCTCTTTAAATTCATTTTCATATTTCAGCAACCACCAATTCATTCGGCAGGTTCGAAGATTGTTCTTAGAAAGCTGTTTTAGCTCATCTATGTAATTTCGTATATCAAGCATAACATTCTTATTATCGCATTACAATTGATATAAATTTACATAAGTTTTTTATATTTTAAAACTTTATTCGTTGAAATGAATTGATTATAAAATCTTTATCCAAATTAATCTTATACAAAAAATGTTCTTCTATTTGAAAATTGTTATCAAAATAAACATGTTTTACAGGTATTAGCACTTTGGTGTTTTCTGGTTTATTTTCCATCAACATAGTTTCAAATGTATGTTGTATAAGTTGAAACCAATGATCCAGGGGTGCATAAATTCCATAAAAATCAATATAAGCCTTATCATCATGAATTTGGAAAACTTTTTCATGTTTAAAGTGATCTATTTCTATTTTATCTACACAAAAGGTATTTTGCAAAATTTTACAGAATTCGTTATCTGCTTTATATTCCGGACTTTTTAAAATTACTCCAAATGGTGACATTTCTACATCATCGAATTTAGGAACTGTAGCATCAACATAAATTTGTTTATTTATATAAGTTGAATTTATTGATTGTATATCACTTAAAATTGTATCATATATAATTTTTCTAATATCATTGGGATGTTTATTTTGTCCAAATAATACTGTGGAAATTAATAATGATATTATATATATTGACTTCATTTATTAATTTTATTCTATTTATTACACAAAAATAAGGATTAAACTCCTCTAAATTTGAAATATCATGAAAATTAAAAGGCTTTAAATGATAAATAAAAGTTAAATTTTTATATTTAAATTTATTCAGAAAATAACACAAGCCTTATTGTATATTAATACAATATCTTTATACATAAGTAATTCAAAATAATAAACCGTAAATATTATAGATTAAATCTATGTCTATATAAGATTAATTAATACTATTTTATTGATTCGAGCCGCTTTTTATAAGACATTTGTCCTATCAAATAATTTATTCATAGATAGTAATTTAAAGGTGTTCATTCAGAGTTTAATGAAGCTGATTAATGTAGAGGAATTAACTCGAACCCTTTTACTTTTTTAGAGTTTTTTATAGTAGTTTAGGTTGGTTAGTAATCCGTTCTTTTAGAACGGATTATTTTTTTATAACTGATTTACAAATTTAATCAATAGTTCTTTTATTGGTGCTACATGTGATAAATCTAAGTTTTGGTAAGTATCGTATATGTTATGATAATTACCTTTCCCTCCTAGTGTATAGATGAAAAAAGACGGTACATTTTTCTGATAAAATGGACAATGATCTGAATTGCATGACTCTCCCCTTACCTTTACATGTTTAAGTAAATTATTATCTGCATTTAGTTTTTCAAGTTTACTAAATTCTTTCTTAAATTTAGTTCCATTCACTACTTGTATACCTTCATCGCCACCTCCCATAATGTCTAAATTTACAAGAAATTTAATTTTTTGTAATGGAAAAATCGGTTCATTAACATATTTAAAAGATCCAACAATACCAGCTTCTTCAGCTCCAAAAAGCATAAATACGGTTTTATATTTAGGTTTATTCTCAGTATAATATTTTGCTAATTCAAGAACCATTGCCGTACCACTTGCATTATCACTAGCTCCTGGAAATATTGAATTACCCACCTGTCCTAAATGATCATAGTGAGCTGAAATAACTATAACTGAATCATTGTTTTCACCTTCAATATAACCTATTACATTGTTAAATTCAAAATCTTTTTTAAAAGTTGATTTTAACGAAAAGTTATTAATTTTTAAATTATTAGTGTAATATTTTTCTTTAATAATAAATTCGGTCACATTGGCTTGTCGTTGACTTAGACTACTTAATAATGAGTCTTTAGTGAAACGAAAAATTGCTCGATTTTCATCACTATCTACTTCATAAATATTTGCCCATTGCTTATAATATTTCTGAATAGAATCTACATCTGTATCTAGAGGTGGTAAAATTATGTTCTTATCTAATTGTTGCTTATGATCATTAAGTACAAAATCTTTTGTACTCTCTCTATTATCAAAAGATTTAATGTATTCTTCTACAGAAAAAGTATAAAATGATTTTTTCTTTTGGTTATCAATTGATTTAGAACTTGGCTTTACAATATAATCTTTTCCGTAAATTAATTTTTTACCATTAATTTTTAATGATGCATCTTCAATAATATTTATAGGAAATTGATGAGGTTGAAGATAATCTGTCTCAAAACTTTTTAATCCTATCTTTTTGAATTCGTTACTTAGATAGAAAGAAGCATTTTTCATTCCATCATGCGTATAACCTCTACCCGACATTTTTTTAGAAGTTAATACTTTAAGTACTTCATCAAAATACTTAGGCTGCGCTTTACTTATATTTCCTAAAAGGAAAATTCCAATTATAAAAATGTATTTTATTCTCATCTTATTCTTTTCTCAACCGTTGCATTTATAATTATTATCATTTATTCAAACATATCCACTTTAATTTAAATAATATGTATCAAATCAGATTTAAATTTAATGATTCAATCTGAATAAATTTTTTAATTTTTTCTATATTGCAATAAGTAATAAAATCAAAATCACACAAAAATAAAATGAAAGAAGTTGTTATTGTCTCGGCTGTTCGTACAGCTATGGGATCTTTTTTAGGAAGTTTATCAAATGTTCCTGCTACAGATTTAGGTGCTACAGCTATAAAAGGTGCTTTAAATAAAATTAATCTTGACCCTAAATTAGTTGATGAGGTTTACATGGGAAATGTTTTGCAAGCCAATGAAGGTCAAGCACCAGCAAAGCAAGCAATGATAAAAGCTGGAATTCCTAACACAGTTCCTGCAACAACCGTGAATAAAGTTTGTGCTTCAGGGATGAAAGCTGTAATGTTTGCAACACAAGCAATTCGCTTAGGAGATGCAGATGTTGTTGTAGCCGGAGGTATGGAAAATATGTCTATGGTACCTTTTTATTCTCCAAGCGCTCGTTCTGGAAACAAGTATGGAAATACTGTTTTATTAGACGGAATTGTTGCTGATGGTTTACAAGATGCTTATAGCAAAGAAATGATGGGTACTTGTGGAGACGCAACTGCTAAAAAATACAATGTAACGCGCGAGCAACAAGACGAATTTGCTATCAATTCTTATAATAAATCTGCAGCAGCTTGGGAAACAGGTAAATTTGAAAATGAAATTGTTCCTGTAGAAATTCCACAACGTAAAGGTGAACCTGTTATCTTTAAAGAAGATGAAGAATATAAAAATGTTAATTTTGATAAAGTTCCAGGATTACGCGCAGTATTCTCTAAAGATGGAACTGTAACTGCAGCTAACGCCTCAACAATTAATGATGGTGCATCTGCGTTAGTACTTATGTCATTAGACAAAGCAAATGAACTAGGTTTGAAACCTTTAGCAAAAGTAACAGCCTATGCAGATGCCGCTCACGAACCAGAATGGTTTACTACAGCTCCTGCAAAAGCAGTAGAAAAAGTATTAACTAAAGCTAATTTAAATAAATCAGACGTTGATTTCTGGGAATTTAATGAAGCTTTTTCTGTTGTAGGAATTGTTAATACACAATTATTAGGATTGGATGCTGAGAAAGTTAATGTAAACGGAGGAGCTGTTTCATTAGGTCACCCGCTTGGAAATTCAGGATCTAGAATTTTAGTAACATTATTAAATGTACTAGAACAAAACGGGGCAAAATACGGTGGTGCTGCGATCTGCAATGGTGGAGGTGGTGCATCTGCAATGATTATTGAAAAACTTTAAGCTCAATATTTTTTAAAATTAAAAGACGCCTGTAAAAAGGCGTCTTTTAATTTTAATGGGCATAATTTATCATTATAAAATAATAAAAACAAACATTTATACACTAAATGGTTTCAAAACCTTTTATATATTTGTTGGTAAGAACAAAAACGCATTATGGAATATTTAGATTTTGAACAACCTATTCAAGAGTTAGAAGAGCAATTAAAAAGCTGTCAGATTCTAGAAGATGGAGGCGCTGTAAATATCAAACAAGCGTGTGTTGAAATTGAAATTGCAATTGAAAATAAAAAGAAGGAAATTTACGGAAACTTAACTCCTTGGCAACGTGTGCAATTATCTCGCCATCCTTCACGCCCATATACATTAGACTATGCTTATGCTATCACAGACAATACATTCGTGGAAATCCACGGTGACCGTACGTTTGGTGATGACAAAGCTATGGTTGGTGGAATGGGAAAAATCAATGGGCAAACTTTTATGATCATTGGTCAACAAAAAGGAAAAAATACAAAAGAGCGTCAATATCGTCGTTTCGGAATGTCTAATCCTGAAGGTTACCGTAAAGCTTTACGCTTAATGAAATTAGCAGAGAAATTCAACATTCCTGTAATCACATTAGTAGATACTCCGGGTGCTTATCCTGGTTTAGAAGCAGAAGAACGTGGACAAGGTGAAGCGATTGCCAAAAACATCTATGAAATGTTAAAACTTGAAGTTCCAATCATTACAGTAGTAATTGGTGAAGGAGCTTCTGGAGGTGCATTAGGAATTGGTGTAGGAAACAAAGTATTTATGTTAGAGAATACTTGGTATTCGGTAATTTCCCCTGAAAACTGTTCTACAATTTTATGGAGAACATGGGAATATAAGCAACAAGCTGCCGCTCAAATGAAACTTACTGCTCCTGATATGTTAGAATTAGGTTTAATTGAGGATGTGATCAAAGAACCACTTGGTGGTGCTCATTATAAGCCAGAGTTAGCTTACACAAACTTAAAAAGCAAAATATTATCTACTTATGAAGAGTTGAAAAAATTAACTCCTACAGAATTAAAGAAACAACGTCAAGAACGTTTCATTAATTTTGGAGAATTTTCAGGATAATTATTATTTATAATAACAAATAAAACGAGATATTTATACTTTAAATATCTCGTTTTTTTTATGTAATTTTGCCTTCTTATGGAACAAGCAAATAGTTATCAAAATACAAATGCATCGCCTAACAAAATGGTTGGATTGGAGCGTGGTAAATTACCTCCTCAAGCCATTGATTTAGAGCAGGCAATTCTTGGTGCTATGATGATTGATAAGAAAGGGTTAGATGAAGTTATTGATATTCTTACACCCCAATTCTTCTATCGTCCAGAGCATCAAGCAATTTATGCTGTGATTCAAAGATTATTCAATGAATCTCAACCGATTGATTTGTTAACCGTTGCCAATGAACTTAAGTCGGAGGGAAAGCTAGATATGATTGGAGGAGATTATTATCTTATCCAGTTAACTCAAAGAGTTTCTTCTGCTGCGCATATTGAATATTATGCACGTATTATTCAAGAAAAATTTATTTTAAGACGATTAATTGAAATTTCTTCTCAAGTAATTGAAAAATCTTACGATGATACTGCTGATGTTTTTGATCTTTTAGATTATTCTGAAAGTAAATTATTTGAGATTACTGAAGGTGGAATTAAAAGAAGTTATTCTGAGGCCAAATCATTAGTACAAGATGCGATTCAGAAAATCACAGAAATGTCTAAAAAAGAAGGGATGTCTGGATTATCTTCTGGTTTTACAGAAATTGATAAAATAACTTCTGGTTGGCAAGAATCAGATCTTATTATTTTAGCTGCCCGCCCTGGTATGGGGAAAACTGCATTTATATTATCTATGGCAAAAAATATGGCTGTAGACCAAAATATTCCTGTAGCCGTATTTTCATTAGAGATGTCATCTGTACAGTTAATTACCCGTATGATTTCGGGTGAAACTGGAATTTCGGGTGAAAAATTGCGTAAGGCTAAATTAGCTGATCACGAATGGAAGCAATTATATTCTAAGGTAAAAGGCCTAGAGGATGCTCCTCTTTATATTGATGATACACCTGCTCTTTCAATTTTTGATTTACGTGCAAAAGCTCGTCGATTAGTTTCACAGCATGGAGTTAAAATGATTTTAATTGATTATTTACAATTAATGACTGCTGGTGGAAAAACTAATGGAAATCGTGAACAAGAAATTTCTATGATTTCACGATCTTTAAAGGCCATCGCAAAGGAACTTAATATTCCTGTTATTGCATTATCACAGTTATCTCGTTCAGTTGAAACTCGAGGAGGAAGTAAACGTCCATTGTTATCTGACTTACGTGAGTCTGGTGCAATCGAGCAAGATGCGGATATCGTATCTTTTATTTATAGACCTGAATATTATAAATTAGAATTTTGGGATGATGATAATTTACCGTGTGCAGGACAAGCTGAATTTATAATTGCAAAACACCGTAATGGAGCATTAGAAAATGTACGTTTACGATTTATCAACGAGCAAGCAAAATTCACCAATCTTGAACAATCGTATGGTAATAACGATTTTGAGATTCAAAGCTCTATGAACGCGAATGAAGCTGCAGCTCAACTAAGTTCAAGAATGAATTCTTCAAATTCAGCTGCTGGTGATTTTGTCTTTGATAGTTCATTAAATTTACCAACTGGAGATCCGATGGATTCATTCAATGATTTGAGTAACTTTTCGAGTGCAATGAATAATGACGACTCCCTTCCATTTTAAAAAAAATTATTAAAATATATTCTAAAGGGATAAGCTTTTGCTTCATCCCTTTTTTAAACTAAAATGTTTAATACAATATTATATTAATCGATATTCTTATAGATTCCATCATTAATATTTATGCGCATCACTTTTAGATAAGTAGAATAAATCTCACATTTGTAGAACAAATTAATTCATCGAATTATGGCAAGTTCAATTAGAACACTTAATCCTGCTACAGGTAAAATTGAAAAAGAATTTCAACCACATACATCTCAACAAATAGATCAATATATTCAACAAGCCGAGAATACATTTAAAATTTGGAGAAAAGAAACGTTCGAAAACCGTAAAAAGTTATTAAAATCCGTTGCTCAAAAAATGCGTCAGCAAAAAGAACATTTAGCAAACTTAATCACTACAGAAATGGGTAAGCCTTTACGCGAAAGCCGTATTGAAGTAGATTATAGTGCTAATATTTTTGACTATTATGCGGATAACGCAGAAGAATTCTTAAAACCAGAAACTCTAAATACTGAAAAAGGCGAAGCTGTAGTAATATCAGAACCTTTGGGTGTTATTTTAGGTGTAATGCCTTGGAATTTTCCTTTTTCACAAATTGCACGCTTTGCAGCACCAAATATAATGGCGGGTAATACTATTTTATTAAAAACTGCATCTAATATACCTCAGTGTGGAGAGGCTTTTGAAGAATTATTTAATACAAGTAATGCAATTGCTGGTATATATAAAAACTTATTGATTAGTGGAAAAGAAACTTCAGCATTAGTTGAAGACGCAAGAATACATGGAGTTTCTTTAACTGGTTCCGAAGCTGCAGGTGCTAGTATTGCGAAAATTGCAGGCGAAAATATAAAGAAATCTGTATTAGAGTTAGGCGGAACTGATCCTATGATTGTTCTAGAAGATGCTAACTTAGATAAGGTAATGGCTGGAACTATTAATGGTCGTTTAAGAAATGCAGGACAAGCTTGTACATCATCTAAACGTATCATAGTACAAGAAAATATTTATGACCAATATCTTTCGTCATTAACTGATTATGTTAAAAACATGAAAGTAGGTAACCCAATGGAAGAAGATACAGATATGGGACCTGTAAGTTCTGAATCAGCTTTAAATACTTTATTGGAACAAGTTAATCAATCTGTAGAAAATGGTGCAAAACTTATTTTGGGTGGTCATCAAATCGGAACAGAAGGGTCTTTTATGGCACCTACTATTTTAACTGATTTAAAACCTGGAATGAAGGCTTATGATGAAGAAGTTTTTGGACCTGTTGTATGTATTATGAAAGTTAAAACCATCGAAGAAGCTATCCAAATCGCTAATGATACTAAATATGGATTAGGTGCTTCTATTTATACAGAGAATATTGAGCTTGCACAAAAATTAGCTTTAAATATTGATTGTGGAATGGTATCTATTAATAAACAAGTTTCCTCAAGTCCAGAATTGCCTTTTGGTGGAACAAAAAGATCTGGCTATGGTAGAGAATTATCAAAAGCTGGTATTTTAGAATTTTTAAATAAAAAATTAATACTAGTTGCTAAATAAATTCAATAAAAAAAGCGACTTAAGAAAGTCGCTTTTTTTATTGAATTATATTTCTATTTGCTTGCTGTTCAATTTTAAATAAAATTAAATCTCGCATTATTTTAGCTCTACTTTTTGCTTCAGTCGCAATTTCTCCTTCAAAATTTTCATCAATAATTCCATTCCATAATAAGATCCATCGATCAAAATGTTCTGGTTTCATTTTTGCTTTTTTATTAAGCATTAAATGTGTTCTCATAGGCCACCCTTCAAAACTAGCTTTACCTAATAATACCGTTTCCCAAAACTGAATCATATGAGGTAAATGGTCTACCCAATTTACGTCTGCAACAACCGTAAAAAAAGTTCCTATTAAATCATCTTTAATTACTAAATCATAAAAATTATGAACTAATAAAGTAATATCTTCTGTATTTGATATATCTTTTTTCATGTTGTAAAAATACAGCTATTTGAATATTTTTAATCACAAAAAAATGGCGTAATTTCGCTAATCATAAAAATCGATAAATTTTGGATAGCAATAGACAACAAAAAGTAGGAAAATTATTTCAAGAAGAATTAGCGGAAGGATTTAGAAAATGGACAAAAGAAGAGTTTCCAGGTAACCTAATTAGTGTTACTGAAGTAAAAGTTACTCCTGATTTAAGTGTTGCAAAAATCTATGTAAGTATTTTCCCAAGTAATCGTAAAGAAGAAATCATTAAAGTAATTAAACAAAATACTCCTTTATTTAGAGGAATTTTATCAAAAGGAGCTGGAAAAACAATGCGTATCACTCCAGAACTAATCTTTAAGCTTGATAATTCTTTAGATGAAATTGACAAAATTGACAAAGCATTAAGAGGTCAAGGAGAAAATCCTATATTATAATAAAAGTTAATGCGTAATATTTCTTTTTACATTGCTAAGAGATACATTTTTTCTAGCTCTAACACGAATGCGGTAAACATTATTACCTCTATTGCAGTTGGTGCTATTTTAGTGGCTACAGCAGCTTTATTTGTTATTCTATCCGTTTTTTCGGGTTTAGAATCTATGAATTTAAAATTTTATAGTAATGTAAATCCTGAAATTAAAATTTCACCTGTTAAAGGGAAAGTTTTAACTGATATTAATTCGCTTGAGAATAAATTGAAAGCAAATAATGATATTGCGGCATATTCTAAGGTTATTGAAGAGAAAATTTATATTGATTACAACGGCATGCAGGATATTGCATACCTAAAAAGCGTTGATAAAAACTTCACTAAAGTAACTAGAATAGATACTGTAGTATATGGTGGAGATTATATTGATTTTGAATTCAATGATAATTTTATTGTGTCCAACGGTATTGCTCAGCGATTACAATTATATATAGACCCTATCAACCCGGCAACTTTGATGATGCCTAAAGCTGGTACTGGAATTATAAAAAGCGAAAGTGATGCTTTTACTAAAGCTGAGGCATATAGTACTGGAGTTTTTATCTTAAATGAGCAGTATGATAAACATATCTTTTCTACTTTAGGATTGGCTCAAGAATTATTACAATTAGATTCAATTTCTGCCTATTCTATAGAGGTAAAAACTAAAAAAGGCCAAGATTTTAATACAATTAAATCTAAACTAGAATATGAATTAGGAAGTAATTACAAAATTGAAACAAGACAAGACTTAGATTCAGCTTTTCTAAAAGTTATGAATATGGAAAATTTAATAATTTATTTAATTTTCACATTAGTTATCATAATTGCTTGCTTTAATTTAGCTGGGACAATTATCATCATCATACTAGATAAGACAAAAGAAATACAAACGATGTATAGCTTTGGTCTAAGTAGAACCGAAATCCGCAGAATATTTGCCTATACAGGTATAATAATTACTTTAATCGCAATGATTACAGGTTTATTAATTGCTTCTGTACTTGGTTTATTACAAATAAATTTTGGATTAGTTATGGCTTCCGCAACTATACCATTTCCATTTGAATTTACTTTACTTAATTATATTATAGTAATTTGTACAGTAATGGGGATTGGAGGATTAGTTTCCTATTTCTTATCAAAACAAGTTAAATAAAAAAGGAAATCTTATAGATTTCCTTTTTTATTTAATCCCAACGATTCCATCTGACATGGTTTGGTTTACTAAAATCAAAATCCATTAACATAAAATCCCTATTATCAATAACGTTAGATTTTATAATATTAGAACCTTCTCCAGGTATTTTTGGATAAAAGGAGAATGAGAATTGGAAGTTGTTAAAAATAAAGTAATCATTGGTAAACATTATTCCTAACCCTAATCTTGCTATTACCTGGTCTTTTTCAAAAAAAGAACCTTTTGTATTTCCTATTACACCTAATGCAGCATTAAAAAATGGCGAGATTCGAAATCCTAAAAATTCGTAAGGAGAATAGGATTGTGTCTGAAGTTCTACCATCAACTTCTGATTACCTATTAAATTTCGTGCACCTCTAATTCCGTCCATTCCTTCAAAATCATGTTCATTAAGTGATAACTCATCTGCAATAATATTCCAACGGTCAAACCCTACTGTATAATTTAATTTAGAAAATTGTCTTATTTTCCATTTACCCAAATTCATTAATTTAGAAAAATATAAAGTACTAATATCTAAAGTACCTTGGTCAGATTTTCCTTTATTAAAATATGAACCATATTCTATCTCTGCACCAAAATATCCGGTATTTATATATCCACCCATAGAAACTTTTCCACCAAAATATAAACGCTGCAAATTTGGTCGATCTTGAAATCCACCTACTAAACTAGCA
Organism: Faecalibacter rhinopitheci; assembly: GCF_015234135.1. Lineage (GTDB taxonomy): Bacteria > Bacteroidota > Bacteroidia > Flavobacteriales > Weeksellaceae > Empedobacter > Empedobacter rhinopitheci. The sequence goes on from NZ_JADGIK010000001.1 coordinate 545,936, forward strand.
GTATGTCCTATAGCAACATCTTCATCTATACCATTATTATAAATATAATTTTCTTTCACATAATGTCTTGAAGATAGTCCTACTCCTACTAAATAGTTTTTTTGATCAGAGAAAAAATTGACCGGATCAGCTAAAAAGTTTGGAGATTCTTTATAATTACGTTCATAGTAACGTGCAGATACAATAAGATTGGTAATATTAATATTACTCGCTTTACTTACTCTAAAAGCTTTAGCGACCCATAAATCTGTAAAATTATATTTAAAACTATGGATATCCATATCTTTTATTTCATAATCCAAAGAATCGCGAAAATAATTCTGACCTAATGTAATCCCTCCTGCCCATTTAGCTAATGGAGAATAAAAAGGACGCGTTAATGATACACTTTTATTGAAATATTCATCTTCATTCTTAAAATAATTTACATTACCTAAAATTCTTGTTTTAGCAATATTAGGAACAGTATAGTTAAATCGATAAAGATTTTTTCCAGTTTCATAATTATGACGGAAACGATTATCAAATACATGACCTAACCCCAGAAAATTTCGCTCTCTAATCCTAATCCCTATTTTAGAGGTAGAAACAGATCCTGTTGCTATCATACTCCAAGAATCTATCGTATTAATATAAACATCAACCGAATCATTGTTATCTGATAATTTAGGTATAATTTCAACTCTACGTAAAATTCTTTGATTACGAAGTAAACGTTCAGATTCTTTTAATTTTACTGTGTCTAGATTTTCTTTTTTCTTGAATAGAATTAACTCTTTTATAACAAATCTCTTTGTTTTTCCATGAATTGAATTTCCAGCTTTCTCTATCCACTTCTTCGGTCGTACAGTTGTATCTTGTAAGGAATATCCAAAAGGATCATTCGTTTGTATGTAAATATTTCTGATAGGTTTTCCCTGAATAACTTTATCAAATGGAGTTGTCTTAACGACAGAAGTAGTTTTCCTTTTCTTAAAAAGATATTTAGTATAAATCTTTCTGATTTTTGAAAATTCATGAGTTGAATCTTTGCTAATAGATTTATTATTAATCACACTATCTTCTTCAATTTTCTGAGCACAGGTATAGGTCTCAAAAAAATTGAAAATGATGATAAAAAATAAAAATCTATAGTTTGTAAGCTGGAGTAATTTCACTTCATCAATTTATAAAAGTCTTACGGCTTTTACAAATCTAGTTTTCCAATAATTTTCATCTAATGAAGAAATAATTACACCTTTTGAAGTAGAAGAATGTATAAATCGTATTTCTCCTGTATTTTCAATGTTTTCAATTATCCCAACATGTGAAATTGATGAACCTGAAGTATTAAAGAAAACTAAGTCTCCTTTTCTCACCTCAGATATTTTAATTTCTTGTCCATGTGTAGCTTGTTGAGAAGAATTACGAGGCAATTTTAACCCTAATTTATCAAAACTAACAAATACTAATCCTGAACAATCAAATCCTGATTCATTAATTCCTCCATATTTATAAGGAACACCAAGAAATGACTTTGCAGTTTTTAGCACAGACGAAGCATCTTTAGATGAAAAAGATCCTTTGGATGACCGTAGAACTACGTTAGAATTTGAATTCGTATTTGTTTTATTATGACTTGTAGGCTTTCTATGTGTATTTACCTTAGAATAAGTATTGTGTGACTTTTTGTTATAAGAAGTAATTTTATTTGAAGAACCACATGAACTTATAAAACTAACTGTAAATAAAGCAACAATATATATAATGTAATTTCCCTTCATAATAAATCTATCAATTACTGTAAAATTAACATAAGTTAATCAAAGTTTTAAATTTCTATGCTTCTTTTTCTAAAACTTCTGCTAACAATTGACGAGCTCTTAATACGCGTACCTTTACATTAGGTAAACTTAGCGAAAGTTCGTAGGCAATTTCTTTATAGGTTTTATCTTCAAAAAATCTTAGCTCAATAATTCTTTTAAACTTAGCAGGTAAAAGATCAATAGCTTTCATCACCTTATCATTATCTTGTTGCAAAATCAGATAGTCTTCAGGAGATTTTTCACTATCATTTATCAACAAAAAATTTAATCCATCGTCTATGGATATATTCAATTTTTGAGATTTACGAATATGATCTAACATGGTATTATGTGCAATAGAAATTACCCATGTTTTAAAATCAAAGTCTTCATTGTATAATTTAAGCTTTGAAAGAACTTTAGTGAAAGTTTCGATTGTAATATCTTCCGCCTCCTCCTCGTTTCTGATTTTAAAATTCACATAATTGTATACCTGCTGCCATAATAACTCAATCAGTAAATTCTGAGCATTACGTTTTCCTTTTTTTGCATCTACAATTATCTCCTCTAAAGTCATAAATTACAACATGATATATTATTAAATCTAATGAAAAATATTGACATAAAAAAAGTCTCAATAAAATATTGAGACTTATAATTTTTGTAGACCCACAGGGATTCGAACCCCAACTAGCGGCACCAAAAACCGATGTGCTACCGTTACACCATGGGTCTAACTAAAAAAAGATTTATGAAAAATTAATAAAATTTTGTAGACCCACAGGGATTCGAACCCCAACTAGCGGCACCAAAAACCGATGTGCTACCGTTACACCATGGGTCTATATAATAATATTAATATTTCAACTGTTTAAAATTTTGTAGACCCACAGGGATTCGAACCCCAACTAGCGGCACCAAAAACCGATGTGCTACCGTTACACCATGGGTCTATTATATATTTTAAACTCGCAAAAAAAACTTGTAGACCCACAGGGATTCGAACCCCAACTAGCGGCACCAAAAACCGATGTGCTACCGTTACACCATGGGTCTATGTCTTAATTGCTGTGCAAATATAGAAAGGTTTTTTAATTCACCAAAACTAAATTTATAAGTTTTTAGCTAACTCAGACGTTTTGATAGATAATCTACTGATAATGAATTTTAAAAAAATTAAAAAAAATTGATATTTTTTTTAAATGGAACATAATTATTATAATTAAAGTTCATTTTTTTTATAATCATGATTATATTCAATCAAAAATTGCACGATTTTGAAAGATAAATAAAACGTGTTTAATTAAAAAAAACATTCAATTTATCGCTCAAACCCTGCTAAACATTAAAAATTTTGCGAAATAATAGTTAGAATGTTTAGAGATATTGAAAAGAACTTTTTTACTTTTTTATGTATTAATAAAAAAAAGAGCCAATTTTTTGACTCTTTCCTATTTATTTTTCTAATCTACAAATTCGATAAGATCATCACCCAACCATTTTAATCGGACTAATGATTCTATTCTTATATTTTGATCTAACAAACGTTCTCTACCCTCTTGGAAAGATTTTTCGATAATGAAACCCATTCCTAATAAGTTTGCGCCCGATTGTTTTATTAAATCTTTTACACCTAAAGCTGCATTTCCATTTGCTAAAAAATCATCTATGAAAATTACATTATCATTCTCATTTAGGAATTGGCTACTTACACAAACGTCATACGTTCTGTCTTTAGTATATGAATATACTTGAGAGGCATAAAAATCTGCCATTGTTTTAGGCTTAGCCTTTTTTACGAAAACAACTGGTAAATTTAATTCTAATCCTACCATAATTGCAGGCGCAATACCGCTTGCTTCTATTGTAATTATTTTATTAATATTTAAATCAGAAAATCGTTTTACAAATTCTGCTGCGATGGCTTTCATTAATACAGGATCCATTTGGTGGTTGATAAAACTATCCACCTTAAGAATTCCACCATCGAAACTTTTACCATCTTTAAGGATTCGATCTTTTAAAAGTTTCATTTATTATTTAGTTTTTAAAGTTTACAATGAAAAAAGTCAGCACGAATGCTGACTTAGTTATATATCTATATTTATTCCCACTCAATAGTTGCTGGTGGTTTAGAACTTATATCGTATGCTACACGGTTAATTCCTCTTACCTCATTAATAATTCTGTTAGAAACTAATCCTAAAAATTCATAAGGAAGTTTAGACCATGTTGCTGTCATAAAATCTATCGTATTTGCAGAACGAACAACAGCTGTATATTCATATGTACGCTCATCTCCCATAACACCAACAGATTTTACAGGCAATAATACTACAAAAGCTTGCGAAACTTCATCATATAAGTTATGAGCATATAATTCGTCAATAAAAATTTGATCAGCCTCTTGTAGAATTCTTACTTTCTCTTCGTCAACTTCACCTAGAATACGAATTCCTAACCCTGGACCTGGAAAAGGATGACGGTAAACTAATTCTCTTGGAATACCTAATTCTACACCCACTTTACGCACCTCATCTTTAAATAATTCGCGTAACGGTTCTAACAATTGAAGTTTCATGTGTTCAGGTAAACCACCTACATTGTGATGCGATTTAATTGTTGCTGAAGGTCCTTTTACTGATTGAGATTCGATAACATCAGGATAAATTGTTCCTTGAGCTAAGAATGCTGCGTCATCAAATTTCTTCGATTCTTCATCAAATACAGCAACGAAATCTTTTCCTATAGATTTACGTTTAGCTTCTGGTTCATCGATACCTTTTAAGTTTGTTAAGAAACGTTCTGATGCATCTACCATTTTGATATTCATCTTGAAGTGTTTTCCGTAATTTTCCATTACTTTTTTCCCTTCATCTTTTCTTAATAAACCAGTATCAACAAAAATACAAGTTAATTGATCTCCAATTGCACGATGAATTAAAACTGCAGCTACTGATGAATCTACCCCTCCAGAAAGACCCAAAATAACTTTCTTGTCCCCTACTACTCTTTTAATACGAGCTATCTCAGTTTCAATAAAATCAGTTAAAACCCAATTCTTTTCTGCTTCACAAATGTTAAATACAAAATTTTCTAACATTTTAGAACCAAACTCTGTATGTGTAACTTCTGGATGAAATTGAACAGCAAATATTTTTTGCTCTTCGTTTGCTAATGCAGCAATATCAATAGTTGATTTTCCTGTTACTACAAAACCTTCTGGTGCTTTTACAACTTCGTCAAAGTGACTCATCCAAACTGTAGATAAATCTGGAACTTCGTTAAATAAAGAGTTCGGTGATAATACAGTTAATTCTGATTTACCATATTCTCCTTTTTCCCCTTTTTTAACCTCTCCACCTAACATATGAGAGATAAGTTGCATACCGTAACAAATTCCTAAAACAGGAATTCCTAACTCAAACAATTCCTTTTCTACCAAAGCAGCCTCGTCTCCAAATACTGAAGAAGGTCCACCTGATAAAATAATTCCTTTTGGATTGTGTTTTTTAATTTCTTCTACCGAAGTGTGGTAAGGGATGATTTCCGTATAAACTCCAAATTCTCGAATTCGACGAGCAATTAATTGATTATACTGCGAGCCAAAATCTAAAATGATAATTCCTTGCGTCATTGTGTTTGTCTTTGCGCAAAATTAAGACTTTTACTGCTCTTAATAAAATCAAATTGTAATTAAAAATTTATTGAAATTAAAAAAGCTTAAAAATGAAATGAATAAATAAGAATAGAGTCTACAAAATTGCAGACTCTATTCAATATATTATTTTTCTCCTATTGCCTCAGCTAAACCTGTAGAACCTTGGATATTTCTCATCTGACGCTCAATATGTCTAGCTCTAGAACTTATATAAGACGACGGAGGATTTACATTATATTTTCTTGGGTTTGGTAATGCCGCTGCAATACGAGCTGCTTCATTTTTTGTTAAATCTTTTGCTGGTTTATTAAAATAATATTGTGACGCAGCTTCTATTCCAAATACACCTATTCCCATTTCAGAAACGTTAAGATACATTTCTAAAATTCTTTTTTTACCCCAAATTTTTTCAATCATAAAAGTATAATATGCTTCAAAACCTTTTCTTACCCAAGATCTACCTTGCCATAAAAATACATTTTTTGCTACTTGTTGGGAAATTGTAGAACCACCACGTAGTTTATTTCCTTGTTGATTACTTTCAAATGCTTTTTGAATTCCATCTATATCAAAGCCATTATGTGTTGGAAATTTCTGATCTTCAGATCCTATAACTGCTAATTTTATATTTCTGCCCATTTCATCTCCTGAAATGTAATCTCTTTTGAATTTTTTCTGAGTAATCATTTCATTAACTTGGGTAATCGTAACGATGGGATCAATCCACTTTAAAGCAACTATATACAATAAATGTCCTACAAAAAAGATTATAAAAATCTTACGGATAAATTTAAACATTTGTAATTTCTAATTTGAAATCAAATTTATATTAAAAACTCAATAAATGAAATATTGAACTTAAATAATTAGATTTCTAATCAACTTTGGACTTCTAAAGAGCTTATTTTTGATTGAGGAGGTTTAACATAAGAAAAAAATTAAAAAATAACAAGTTTATTATCAAGAATTTACACACTAAATTTAATCAACCAACCAAAACCTATTTTCTTGAGAACATTTTTACAATATTTTATTCGAGTTATTGTCGATTTTATTATTGCAAAAATTAGATTTAGTAACTTTATTATACTATTTCTTCTCCAAATTTGTTATGCTCAAAATTCTCAAGTAGATTCTTTAGAAACTAATTTTGATACTATTAATATTAATCTAGTTGTTGTAAGTTTTTCAGATAGCACAAAGATTTTTATTGTAAAAGGAACTGTAACTAAAAATCTGATTAATGAAAAAGCTTTGGAAAATAATATTGTTTTTGTAGAACCAAAATCAATAATTCATGAATCGAAAGAAATTCCTAAGGCTAATAAAATACATCTCGTTAGCCATAAAGAAAAGGTAGAGAAACGTATTATAATAATAAATAAAAAAGACTCTACTGAAGTTAAAAAATTCAGTTCATTACCTTATCATAATAAATCAATATACACTTCTTTTCAGAAGAATATAGTTACTTCTAATAACACTAATTATCATTATAAGTTATCTATACTAAAATCTAATGAGATAGATGATAAAGTATTAACTAATCTTATTTATAAAAAATCTTATTATTCCTATATATGGAATAGTTATTCTATTTGCATCTCAACTTTAGAAATTCGTTCGCCCTCATTTAGTATTTAATTAATGTTTCTACTACCAACCAAAGAATTATTAATTAAATAAAAAACTTATGAAAAATATTTTACAAAAAATGTTTCTCTTTTTAACTGTATTCCTATTTAGTTGGGGATATGGGCAGATATGTATACAAGAAAATATAGAACGTATAGTACATCAAGGAACATATCCTGGAGTTAGTACTACATTAAACTCATTAACTCCCACTGGAACTGGAAATAGTGCGGCTACTTCAGGTACAATTAGTAATTTAATTGACAATAATTTAAATACTTATTATTCTTTACAAAGTAGTCTACCATACTCGGTAACAACACCTGGATTTCCTTTACCTTCAACAGATTATTTTTCTGGTGAATTAAATGCTAGTTTTACAATCTCTAATTTAGATATTAAAAATGGAGAAAAAGTACATTTAAATGTTGGTGAATTTAATCGTTTTGGTGGAACAACTGGAACCTCTCCTACTAATATATCATACACAATTAAGGCTTTTAAAAATGATACACCTTTTTCTATTTCATTCACAAATACTATAACTAGTTTATTAGATAATAGAAATGGAAGTTTATCTTTTACAGCACCAAATGATATTGATAAAATAGAAATTCAAGTTATTGCATCCAAGCCTTATAATTCTGTCGCTATAACCGGACAGACAAGACTAGATATAAGATTTTACGGTTTATATGTAAATCCTTTATGCGAACAACAAGTAATAACAACATGTAACCAAGAAGTTAATTTAATCAATAGTAATTTTAATAATCAACTTACAACATCTGGAACTATTTCAGGTGCTAATAATGTATTAAATGATAATTTAAATGATGCAGCTACATTTTTAATAAGTGGAAACTTAACAATCAGTAATTCCAAAGTTTTTAGTGGAGGTCAATATGTTGCGTTTGAATTACAAGAATCTAGTTTATTAGATCTTGGTTATACTTACACCATTGAAACACTAATAAATGGACAAACCATTGAATCTAAATCGTTTTCAAATTTAGGTATTACTTTAGCTGCAACAGGAAAACGATCACTAGGATTTTCAACTACATTACCCTTTAATCAAGTCAGAATAAGTGGAACAGTTGTTGGGACAGCTACTGTGTCTATTTATAGGGCTTTTATTATAGAAAATTGTGCCGATGATTATGAATTAATTTGTAATACAAACACTCCTGTTATTCAAAATAATTTTGCGGCAATAATTAATGCTGAAAGATCTGGAAATTCAGCAATATTAACAGCTGGTAATATTTATGAAAACCCTAATAATGTTGTAGATAATAATCCTGATAATTATGCAACCATTTTTGCTGCTGCCGGAGCTGCTGCTACAAGTAGTATTGCTGTTAAATCTTTAGGACAAACTTTCCCTGGTGGATATTTTGCAGGGTTTTTAATCGAAAATTCGAGCTTGGTTAATCTAGATTTATTAAGTAATATCCGAATAAAAACGTATCGTAATGGAACTTTAGCAGAAACAGCAGAAGGTAATGCTTTAGGGTTGAACCTACAACTTTTCCCTGGAACGAATAAACGTGTTATTGGATTCAATACTACTCTAGATTTTGATGAAGTAGTTTTTGAAACATTTTCTACAGCAGCTTTATCTCTTGGAGTAACCAATATATATCATGCAATCGTACGCAAAAATTGTGATGGACCTGAACTAGAGTGTAATGTTGATACAAGAGTCTCTTCTCCAGCATATCCAGTTTCAATTTCACCACGTACTGGAATTAGGGGAGCTGGAGTTGTAGGTCAAATTAATAATGCGGATAATGCATTAAATGATAATCCAAATTCTTATGCTGGAATCAATATAACTGTTGGTGCACTTGGAACTGCAAATTTTGCAATACAAACTGGAAATCAAGAATTTGACGCAGGAACATTTGCTGGATTCGAAGTTCAATCAACTAGTTTATTAGATATTGGTTTGTTAAATAGTATTACAATCAAAACTTATCTAAACGGTGTGTTACAAGAAACTTCTAATTCTGGTAACTTATTATTAGATGTTGGAGCTATTGGCTCAACACCTAAAGCTATTATTGGATTTGAAACTACTTTACCATTCAACGAAGTTGAGTATAGCATGGCAATTACTGCTAGTCTAGATTTATTTGGTGAGACACGTATTTATAATCTTATCCTTAAAAAATTCTGTGAACCTACCGTTCCCTTAGTTTGTAATGAACTTAGAACTTTAAAAGAGCAAGAATTCCCAGTTACAGCTTATACAAAAGTTAGCTCAGTAGCTAATGCAAGTTTAATCGGTGATATAATTCAAAATATTGGAAATCTATTAGATAATGATACTAATAACTATGTTACTTTAAACCCAACAGTTTCAGCATTAACAGAGCTTACTATTGGAGTAAACAAAGCAGGAGTACCTTTTAAATCTGGTACATATGCAGAATTTGAAGTGCAATCTGCCAACCTAATAGATGCCTCATTATTAAATAATTTCTCCGTAAGATTAATCAACAAAGAAGGGGTAGTGGTCGAAACAATAAGTAGTAGTTCTTTGTTATTAGGAGTAGGATTATTTCAATTTGGAAACGAAGAGACACAAAAAATAGGTTTTAAATCTACAGCTGAATTCAATAAAGCTGAATTAGTTTATAATATTCCTTTAAGTGCTACTCTAGGTACTACAAGAATTTACAGATTTAATGTAATGGAAACTTGTCCTGTCGAATTAGTTTGTAATGATTCTGATCCTATTACAACTGTAGATCGCCCAGTTATTATTAATGCAATTAATACCGGTACAGCCGGATTAACGTGCGTGGGATGTAGTATAAATAATCCTGAAAATCTAATTGATGGTGATTTAACAAACTCTACACGATTAACTGTTCCTCTTGGTGTTGGTGTAAGAAATGCAGTAAGTGTGAAAGATTTAGCAAACATATATCCAGCGGGATCATCTGTTGGTTTTGCTACATCAGAAGCAAATCCAATTTTAAATGCTGATTTATTAAACACAATTAGAGTGACGACTTATTTAAATGGTGTAGAAGTTGAATCTGCAACAGGTTTAAGCTTAATTAATATTAACGCTTTGTTTATCCAAATTTTCCCTCAAAATCAAGTTTATGGATTTAGAACCACTTCCAAATTTGATGAGGTACAAATTTCTGTAGGATCTTTAGCTAGTGCAATTAATATAATAGATCTAAGTTCATTGGTGATTAGTACACAAGGTGCAAATGATCCAACTTTAGATTTTGAATGTCCCCTAGATATCTGTGTAAAACCAGGTAATACACAAGGAATTGGATTACCAACACAAACAGGTATTTCTACACTTCAAAATCCTCGTACAACTTGGCCTAAAGATATTCCGAATGGATTTATAGCATTGGATTCTAAAAACAAAGGAATGGTAATTTCTAGAGTGGAGAATACAACAGGGATTTTACAACCTGTAGAAGGGATGCTTGTATATGATACATCCGCAAATTGTGTGAAAATGTATAATGGTAATGCATGGAATTGTATTAATCAATCTTGTAATGATTAAAAAATAAAATTATGAATAAATTTATTTATATAATAATGTTTTTGGGTAGTTTAGTAAATGCCCAAGTATCTATCGGAAAAGAGCTTGTTGCAAACGAACATACATTATTAGATTTTAATGATGATGCAACTAATACACTCGGAATCATATTACCAAGTGTAACAAATGCTACGGATGTACCGGTTCAAAACGGAACTTTTATTTACGATATAAATACACAAAAAGTTCGTATGTATGAAAATGGCACTTGGAGAGATTTATCGGGTATTGGTAATGCTACAAACGTGATTATAGATCCTTCTAACGAAAATAATGCTTCTTTAGGAGTAATTATTGGTGCTGAAACTTCTTCAGCTCAAGGAGTTTTAGTATTAGAAGCGACAGATAAAGCGATGGTTTTACCTAAAATAGCAAATCCACATCTTACTGTTGAAGGTCCTTACCCAGGTATGATGTGTTATGATACAGTAAGCAAATCCCTTGCAGTATTTGATGGTACAAATTGGAATTATTGGAAATAGTTTTCAATAACACTAACTATAAAAGCCACCCTTTCGGGTGGCTTTTTAAATAATATAAACTTTTTCTTTATTAAATTACACCGATGTCAGTACGGTAATATTCGTAATCAAAATTAATTTTTTTGATTTCTTCATATGCAATTGCACGTGCTTCATTTAAAGAATCACCTAATCCAACTACATTTAATACACGTCCACCACTAGTTAAAATTTGATTATTTGATAGTTTTGCTCCTGCAATAAAGTTTGGACAATCTACTTTTTCTAATCCACGAATTTCAAATCCTTTATCATAATTACCTGGATATCCTCCAGAAACCATTACAACACAACAAGCTGATTGATTTTTAAACTTTAAATCAAAATCATCACCTGAGATTGCTTTCGTAACAGCTTCGTATAAATCCGACTCTAATAATGCTAAAGTAGTTTGTGTTTCAGGATCACCCATACGAAGGTTATATTCTAATAAATAAACTCCTTTTGTTGTAATCATTAAACCAAAGAAAATTACACCTGCAAATTCTAATCCTTCTTTGATTAAACCACATTTCGTAGGTTCCATAATTTCTTCTACGAATAGGCGATTGTGTTCATCTGTAAATAATGGATTTGGTGCAATAACACCCATTCCTCCTGTATTTAATCCTGTTTCTCCTTCACCAATTTTTTTGTGGTCTTTTGCTGAGATAAAAGGAACAATTTTCTTACCGTTGAAGAATGATAAGATTGAAGCTTCAAATCCTTCTAAAAATTCTTCGATTACTACTTCGTTTCCAGCATCACCAAATGTTTTATCTTCCATAATTTCGTCGACTGCTTTTTCAGCTTCTTCTAAATTTTGGCAGATAATCACCCCTTTTCCAGCTGCTAAGCCTGATGCTTTTACAACAATTGGAAATTCTTGTGTTTGTAAATATTCCTTTGCTAATTGTGAACCTTTAAAGTTTTTATATGCAGCAGTTTTTACACCATATTTTGCCATAAAATCTTTTGCAAAGGCTTTTGAAGCTTCTAATTGAGCAGCAGCTTTATGTGGTCCAAAAACTGCTAATCCTTCCGCTTGAAAAATATCAACAATTCCTTCTGCTAATTCCGCTTCTGGCCCAACAAATGTTAAGTCGATTTGGTTTTCTTTCGCAAAATTTTTCATTTCTTCAATTGATCCTAAAGAAACGTTTTTTCCAACTTTTGCTGTTCCAGCATTTCCAGGCGCAAAGAAAATTTCAACTTCTTCTTCCTTATTTTTAAAATCTTCGGCAAATTTCCATCCAATTGCATGTTCGCGACCTCCTGATCCTATGATTAATATTTTTGTCATTTGTTTTAGTTTAAAGTTTAATTTGAAATTTATATTCGCAATTTGTGTTTTTTAACACTCGTATTAATAAATTTTCAAATTAGTGCATAAAATGTCTCATTCCCGTAACAACCATTGGAATTCCTTGCTCGTTACATGCAGCGACAGACTCCTCATCTTTGATTGATCCTCCTGGTTGGATGATTGCTTTTATTCCGTTTGCTGCTGCAAAATCTACCACATCACGGAATGGGAAAAAGGCATCAGATGCTAAAACTAAATCATCTTGTACTTTTTCTTTTGCTCTTTCAATCGCTTGTTGAGCAGCCCAAATACGGTTAGTTTGTCCACCACCAATTCCGTAAGCTTGCCCATTAGTTGCTACAACAATAGCATTAGATTTTACCCATTTCACAATTTTTTGAGCAAAAACTAAATCTGTCATTTGTTTCTCAGTTGGCTGAACTTCAGTCACCACTTTTAAATCTGTTGAAAATTGGTTATCCGTTGATTGAACAATTAAACCTCCATCCACTTTAACATAAGTTACTTTATCAGATACTGGATTGTTTACTTTAATTATACGAACGTTTTTCTTCGCTTTAAAAATTTCTAACGCTTCTTCTGTAAAAGCAGGAGCAATCACGATTTCTAAAAATATTTTATTTAATTCCACTGCAGTTTTTCCATCAACTTCTTTATTGAAAGCAATGATACCACCGAAAATTGACATTGGATCACATTCATATGCTTTTTGATAAGCTTCTGCAACAGTTTCACCAATTGCAACTCCGCAAGGTGTAGAATGCTTCACTGCACAACATGTAGTTTCTTCAAATTCAGCAACTACTTTATAGGCTAAATCCATGTCACGAATATTGTTAAAAGAAAGTTCTTTTCCTTGTAAATATTCGAAATCTTTCATTGCTCCATTTTTTGTTTTATCAACATAATAAGCTGCTTTTTGGTGTGGATTTTCTCCGTAACGTAAGTCCATTACTTTTTCATAAGACGATTCTAAGAATTGAGGAAAATCCTCTCCTAAAATATATGTTGAGATTGCCGCATCATAAGCTGAAGTCAAATTGAATACTTTACCAGCACATAATTTTCGTGTTTCGATAGATGTAGTTCCATTTTCACGGATTTCATCCATTACTTTTTGGTAATCATTTACATCAGTTACCACTGTTACATCATAGAAATTTTTTGCTGAAGAACGTAACATAGATGGACCACCTATATCAATAAATTCAATCATTTCTGCTTCAGAAAGACCAGTATTCATTTTCTCGAAGAAAGGATATAAATTTACAATCACAATATCAATTGGATTAATACCATGTACAGCAATTGTGGCCATGTGCTTTTCGTCTGCTCGACGAGCCATAATACCACCATGAATTGCTGGATGTAAAGATTTTACACGCCCATCTAAAATTTCAGGAAAACCTGTTACATCTTTAACTTCTGTTACTTCAAGTCCATTGTCTTGTAAATGTTTGTAAGTTCCTCCTGTAGATAGGATGCTGTATCCTTGTTCTACTAAAAATTGAGCAAATTCTAATAAGTTTGATTTATCAGAAACACTAATTAGCGCTTGTTTTTGCATTTTGTTTAGTTTTTAAAGTTTATTTTGTTTGTTTTATAATCTGGAAATGAAAAATGCCTCAAAGACGCGTGTCTCTGAGGCATTAAATTATGCTTCGCTTAATTGCTTGATTGCCTGTACTAAAATTTTACTTTCTACTTCCGCAACCTTTCGTTGTAAGTCAGCTATTTGATCACCTGGTTCAATTTCAAAAGTACCTTGGGTAATAATTTCACCTTCATCTACTCCAGCTGTAACGAAATGTACAGTTGCTCCTGAAATTGATTCCTGTGCTTCTAAAATTGCTTGATGAACTTTGGATCCATACATCCCTTTACCTCCATATTTCGGTAATAAAGATGGATGAATATTAATCATTTTAGAACCCCATTTTTCAGTAAATTCTGGTGAAAGAATTGTTAGAAATCCTGCTAAAACAATAAGATCGATATCTTCATCAATTAAATTATGTTCAGCATCTTCAGAGAAAGTTTTACGATCTAAGACATAGGTTCTGATGTCTTTATCTAATGAACGTTCGATAGCGTAACAGTCACGGTCTGTCATTACCATAGAAATTTCTACGTTCGACAAATATCCCGATTCAACCGCATCGATAATATTTTGAAGATTTGTTCCACCACCGGAAACAAATACGGCTATTTTCATTCTGTGTTGTTGTGTAATTGTGTAACGCAAAGATAAGATTTAAGTTTACGTTTGACTAATAAATTAATGTAGATTTAATCAAATTAACAACAGATATAAAATAAAAAAGGCTATTTCAAATAAAATAGCCTTTACAAATATAGAATATTTTCTTAGTGCGTTGCAGTACCATCAGCTCCATGTGCATGCCCATGTGCTAATTCTTCTTCAGTTGCAGGACGTACATTAATAACTTCAACATCAAAGTTTAAAGTTTTCCCTGCCATTGGAGGATTTAAATCTGCTATAACAACTTCTTCAGTTACTTCAACAACAGTTGCACGGAATTGATTTCCTTGGTTATCATTTAAAGGTAAAACAGCTCCAACTGGTGGTAAACCAGATTCTTTAAACATCTCTAGTGGTAATTGAGCAATCGCTTCATCATTACGTTCTCCATATCCTTCTTCAGGTGTAATTACAAATGATTTTTTATCACCAGCTTGTAATCCTTGTAATTCAGCTTCGAATTTTGGAATCATCATACCAGCTCCAAATAAGAAAGCTAATGGTTCTTCAGCATTTGATTGTTCTACAAATACTTTTTCACCATTTGCCTCAATGGTATTTAAAACGTAGTTTACAGTAACTACGTGGTTGTTTTCTATTGTCATAATTGTTTTTATTATGGATAAAATATCCTTTTAGTACTGTGAAAAAATTCACTTTTAATGAAAACCTCAATTACAACAATTATTCCTTTTGAATATATTGACCAAAATTGTCATACTTTAGTTTTATTCTGCCAAAAATAGTGTCAATCAATAAATAATAAAGCTTTCTTGATATCTTCATAGCTTACTTCTCCCCCTAGAAAGTCGAAAATTGGTTTTAAAATCTTATTCTCTTCAAATTCAATTTCGCTGTAAGCCAATCTCACTTTATCTAAAATAAGGTTTGAAGGTTTAAATTTATCATAATCAATATCCGTTTCGGTTTCTTTAATTTTTCCAATATGATCCACGATTGCAGAAGTTGATAATCCTCTACGTTCAGCAATTTCTTCTAAATTAAGTCCTTCACGCAGATATTCTAATGTTATTTCGTAGGTCGATTTCTTTTGCCCTTTTTCTTTCGTTTTATTTTTTTCAACGTTTTTAGCGATTTGTTTTTTATCCAACGTTCCTCCTGAATAACGTATAAAAGATGCCCAAGAATCTTGTAATTCTTTTTCGTCTAATTTTTCGTCTATTAAATGAGATAATTCTTGAAAACGTCGATCTGCTTTCATGGCCAACGAATCAATTTCTAAAGCTGTCTGATTTAACCCATGCAAAGTCAAAGAATTTAAATCGCGTAAACGTGATAATGCTACATAACCTTGCCCTTTTTCAAAAGCTTTTGATAAATCAATAAATGCTGAATCTAATGTCATTCCTTGGGATTTATGAATTGTAATCGCCCATGCCAAACGTAGAGGAACTTGAGTGAATGAGGCCAAGGCTTTACCACTTTCATCTTCAATAGCCCACGTTTCGGGTTTTGCAACATGAAATTCTCCGTCCAACGTTTTGATAATTGGCTCATCTTTTTCAGTGTAACCAGAAACATTTCCTAAAGTTCCGTTGACATAACCAACATCAAAATTATTACGCACAAACATTACTTTTGCTCCTATTTTCAACTCTAAACTTTCGTCTGCTAAAACAGATTTTTTTAAGACCTCAACTAAAGCTGGATTTCCCGCTACTTTTGCTTCAAAAATTTTCGCTGAAGAATCAATATTATGTAATTGACCTTTGTTGATGCGATCCACATCCATATTATGCGTGTACAAACGTGTTTGAGCATCAATTTCATCAGGAAAATATTCAATTCTAGATTCTAACAAACTCACTGTTGTATCTGAAATCATTCCTGAACGAATTTCATTCAAAATATCATTTAGCGCATTATTGGTTTGACGATATTGCTCTGTTAAATAGCAAATATGGGCTTTAGAACCTACCCATGCATCTGACATGAAACAAAACTTATCGCGTGCTTCTTCCCACTCTTCTCCGATTGGAGGCAACTGGAAAAAATCTCCTGAAAATACAACTTGAATACCTCCGAAAGGTTCGTCGTTTTGCTTAAAGAACTTCAGTACATAATCTACTGCATCCAATTGTGCACGATGCAACATCGAAATTTCATCAATAATCAAAACTTTGACTTTATCCATTTTATCACGGAAGTATTTTTTATCTCGTAACGATGCTAAATAACGATCTGACACATAATCTTTAATTCCAATTCCTGCCCAAGAATGGATCGTTTGTCCATTCATATGCGTTGCAGCAATTCCGGTCGATGCAGTGATAGCTACAGGAACACCATGTTGTTTCAGATACTTAATGTATTGATTCAGTACATAGGTTTTTCCGGCACCCGCTGACCCAGTTAAAAATACGTTTCGACCCGATTTTAGGATAGCTAAAGCCTTTGATTGTTGCATAATTGATGTTGAAATTTTGGAATGGAAATTAAAATGCGAAGATAAGGAATTCTGATTTTGAAGGCGAATTTATCCATTTAATAAATTTTTATTCATTATTTTACACAACAACACTTTTATATGATAAGATTTCTTTGCATTATATTTTTTATAATAACTACAACCGTATTTGGTAACACAATAGGTTTTGAAGCTAATTTTGGCCAAATCAAAGACCAAAATAATAATGTAAATCAGGCTGTTATCTATAGTCTAAAATTAGAAAATTTTAATATTAATTTGAAAAGAGATGGATTTTCGTATGATTTTTATGAGAAGTTCCATGAAGAAATTAAAACTCATCGCTTAGACTTTAAATTCAAAGGATTTAATCCTTATTATAAAATAGAATATGGTAATAAAATTGACTATTATGAGAATATAATATTAAATGATAAAGAGCACACGATTCTATTTTATCAGAAAATTACCTATAAAAATTTTTATCCAAATATTGATTTAGAATTCTATGTGAATGATAATAATGATAAACCTTTTGAATATAATTTCATTTTGCACCCAGGTGCTGATATTAATACCATAAAATTTGAAACCACAGGAGCTCAAACAATTTTAAATGCAAATCAATTAAAATTTAAATTAAGATTTGGTGAATTAATTGAGTCTTTACCTAAAAGTTGGATTCAATATCCTAAAGATACCAAGGAAGTTAAAATTGAATATTGTTATCATAATGATGGAAGCATAGGATTACAATCTGACTTAAATATAACAAATCAAAAAGTAATCATTGATCCTCTACCAATAAGAAAATGGGGAAGCTATTTAAGCAAATATACCCGTAGCTCTCTACATTCGACAAATCATATACTGCTTATCGAAAAAGTAAAATTTTTTAAATCTGATATTTATATTTATGGAACTACAGATCAAAAAAATCTTGCTACTACAGGAGCTTTTCAGACAACAATTGTGAATTTTTTACAACCATTTGTAGCAAAATTTGACTCAAATGGAAATCGAATATGGCTAACATATTTTGGATCTAAAGGTGGTGAGGAATATGCACAAGCGATAGACATTGATAATGCAGGAAATATCTATTTAGGAAGTACAGTCTCAGGAAACAATTTCTCTACTCCTAATGCTTATCAACCACAAAGGGGTGGTAATATAGATATGCATCTTGCAAAATTAGATTCGAATGGAAAACGTATATGGGCAACATATTATGGAGGAAATGATTTTGATAATCTAAATTCACTGGTGATTGATAAACAAGAGCAAGTAATATATATTGCAGGATCTACAATGAGTACTGATTTAAAACATCCATCTAATGCAATACTTACTACAAATACAAATAATGTTTTTAAACCGGCTGGACTAATTGCAAAGTTTAATTTAGATGGTGAATACCAATGGAGTAGTTATAGTTATGGTAGTATTAGCAGTATTGCTATAGATCATAATCATCAGCTTATCATTTCAGAAACAAAGGGTGATTCGCAACAAAACTCACCTCAATTCCTGCATACAACTGGAGGAAAATCCCTTTCTAAATACGACAATAATTTAAAACACATTTGGACGCGACAAATTTTAAATGACTATAACAATATTCTTAAAATTGGAATTGATTCAAATAATAATATTTTTCTTACAGGATTAACTAATGTGGATAAAGGTATTTCTTATGGTAATTCTTATTCACCAACTTTTAAATTTGATGGTTCAAATGGTCATGCTGGATTCCTAAAAAAATACACCTCAGATGGAACTGAAGTTTTTGGAACATTCATCGGAAAAGAAGGGAGATCATCTATAAATGATTTAGTCATCGGAGATAAAAACGAAATAATAATTTCTGGATCATCTACAAGCAATCATATTTATGATGGTGAGAATCATTTTCAATCTAACGCTAAAAATGTGACTAAAATTGAAGGTAATGGAAATGCATTACTTATGAAATTTGATACCAATGGAAATCCGATATGGGGATTTTTATATGGTGACAAAGCGTATGGCAGCAGATATTATGGGGTAGATTACAACTTTTCTACAAAAGATATTATTGCGGTTGGAGAAACCTCTTCTCCCTATATGATTGCTACTCCAAATGCTTTTCAGACTAAACCAATTTATGACCATGAACAAAATAACTTGGTGGGAATTAACGGTATTTTAACTCTCTATTCTGATGTAGAAAACAATTTTAAGATTACAAAAATAGGTAATGATTGTGATATTCATTCATTAGAATATACAGCAAGTGGTGCAAATAAATATACATGGTATGATTTGGAAGGAAATATCGTTGCTAATGATGCTACTTTTACTCCTTCTACTATTGGAGAATACATATGTAAATTTGATGATGGAAAAAATATAGGTTACATCAGCATTATTGTTACTCAAGGAAATATAGCACAAGCTCCGATACCTTTAGTCGAAGATTTACCTCTCATAAAAGCCTATTGCCATGTTACATTAACTCCTCCTACAGCTTTATCAGGATGTGGAGAAGAAATAATAGGGATAACGCCTCAAACATATTTTGATACACCGGGGAATTACAGAATCACTTGGACTTATACAGACCAAATAGGAAATACAACTACACAGGAACAACAAGTAGAACTACTTCCTGCTGATAATTTTATTCCTGATAATTTAAGTTTATCACTTTGTGACGAGGACACTGATCCTATTTTTAATTTAAAATTAATTGAAAATAATTTACCGAAGGCTTCCTATAAATACTACGCTTCACTTTTAGATCTTCAAAATAATATTGAGATTCAAAATCCTCAGCAGTATATTTATAATGCATCACAACCTAATTTTTATATCAGAGGTACATTAGAAAATGGATGTGAAAGTAGTAATCGTATTGATCTAAATATAGAATCTCGTCCACAAATAAATGAATTACAAATAAATCTGTGTGATGCACAAAATATGGGATATGTAAACTACGACTTAACACATTTACAAAATAAAATTTCTTCTAATGAGGTTAAATTTTACTTCGATGCTAAGTATCAAACACAGATTACTCATCCTATCAACATCACGAATAATCAAATTATTTATACAAAAGCTACAAACCAAAAAGGTTGTACATCTTATAGTTTAATCAATTTCACACTTTCAAATTATACTCTTATTGAAACTACACCGATTTCAATATGTAAAGATATCCATACCATTGGCGAGTATAATTTAGTGAATAAAGCAAATGAGTTAGCCCAAATAGAGCAAATTAATTCATCTCAAGTTGTATTTTACGAAACATTAAACGACGCTTTACAAAACCAAAATAACATTGATTTAAATTATACAAACACTAATCAATTAACTGAGATTTATGCTACTATTATAAGCTCTGATGCTTGTAAGACATTTTATAAAATTCCGCTCGTTGAAAATATTAATCCTATTATCCACTTATCAGATCAATTTTTTAAGTGTAAAAACGAAAGTATACTGATTAAATTAAATGAAAGTTACGATGAGATAATGTGGAGTAACGGTATGATTGGTCAATCCGCAGAGTTTACCAAAGCCGGAAATTATGAAGTAATTGTAACAAATGGTAATTGTAGTATCACAAAGTCCTTTGAAATACAAGATTATTCAGATTTACAATTTGACTATACCTACGATGGTTCTACAGTAACCTTTAAATTCTTAAATGATTTAAATGCAAAAGTAAGTTTAGATCAAACGAATTGGTCTCAACACATATTTAAATTAGAGCCTAATCAATATACATTCTATTTTAAAGCTAGCACTGGTTGTATCGAAGAACATACAATCTATTTGTATAAGGATTTACCAACTTTTATTTCTCCAAATGGCGATGGAATTAACGATGTATGGGATTTTTCTTATGTAAAAGATTTAAAATCTCTACATATTTACGATCGTTTCGGGAAGCTAGTTTTTTATAAAACAAAAGATGATTCAACCCTTCAATGGAACGGAAAATTGAATGGAAAAACTTTACCTTCAGGAAGCTATTGGTATACAATAACATTTGAAAATGGCAATATAATTGAAGGACATATTTTACTGAAAAACAAATAATAATGATTTTTATAGGCGGAGTCACAGAAAAAGCAAAAACAATAGAGGAAGGAATGTTTCATTGTCCGATTTGTAAACAACAACGACAATACATTCATCGGGAATACCGTAATTATATTTCATTATTCTTTATTCCTTTAATTCCAATCAACCGAACAGGAGAAAATGTAACATGTAAATATTGCAATACACCGATGCCTATAAGCGTATTATCTAAATAACTATTAGTTAGTAAGTTTCAATATAGCCATTAAAAGGGATAATTTTTAGCAGAACTACACGTAAATTTATTCTTTGATAAATATATATAATGAAGAGATTATATTTTCTAAGTTTTATAATTACTTATATTCTACAAGATAAAGATGCAAGTAGTTGGATTCCTTTTTTAAAAAAGGATAATTATTATCAATATGTAGATAAAAATTTACACCCAAAAATAAACGAAACTTTTTATAACGCAAGTAGTTTTACCTCAACAGGTTTTGCGGTTGTAAACGATAACAATCTCCGTTCTGCACTCATCAATTCCAAAGGGCAATATATCATTCCGTATTCGGAAGCAGAAATTACTTTGAAAACGATTGATGATCTAACACTAGCCATGATCAAAATAGAATATGAGAAAAATCTACCGATATGGAATTGGGATTGGAATATAATGGGTGGCAAAATTAAGAAGACCGAAGAGTATGTGCGTGTAGATTTATTTTGCTTAGAAACTCAACAGATTCTCTCACAGGAAAAAATTCCTACTGAAGAAGATGAGAATGAACTGTATGTTCGTCAAATAGATAAAAATCACTACTTCATAAATAACAATCTTTATAAAGTTGATCAAAAGAAATTTAAAAAAATAGATGAGAAAATTGTCCATTTGTTAGACGATAAACGCTATTTAAAATCAACGGATGAAAATAATTTTTCATTAATCGATCTTAAAAATAAAAAACTAAATCTTACTAACGTTACAGACTCGAAAATAATAAGAACGAATGTAAATGGTAAAGCATTTATAATGGGTTCTATCAATAATCCTTACCGTTCAACTTATAAAACAATGTTGTTGGAAGATTCAAAAAATAACTCATTTTATGCATTTCCAAATTTTGAAAAAAAATTTCCAAATAATATACAAAATGCTTCTCAAGAGCAAATAAAATTTCTAAATCTGGTAACTTTAGTATATTCTGTTCCAGATACAGATTATTTTATTTTAGGAAAAATAGATTATTCTAACTGGCAATACTATTGGATGTATTTAGATAAAAATGGAAATATTCTGAATCATATAGATGTAAAAGATACCTATATCACAGAAGTTAGAGGTTATATTTTATGGCCTAATGCATCACAAATTATTGCAGAAAAATATGTTCCAGAGAATTGGCAAATAAAAACAATTGAAACAATTTATAAATCAAAAGATCTTTTCAAAATTATATTGGATCAAGGTGAAGAATCTAGAACTCAAAAAACAGGTGTTTGGAATAAAGAAAAATCCACTTGGGAAATTGAACCTAAGTTCCATCAATTGGAATTATTAAACGTAAATAAACAATTATATTCTATCCAAAAAGAACGCGATGGAGAATTAATTATTTATAGCAATGAATTTAAGAAACAGATAGGGTCCAATTCGTATCAAACAATTTACAACGATGGGTCAGTTTCTAAGAAGGAAAATAATAAAACTATATATTATAAAATAGATTTATCTACAGGTAAAGAATATAGAGAATAATAAGCTATAATTCTATCGTTAGATGAGCATATTTTGAATTTGCAGAATCGAATGGATTACGGTTTACTATACGATTTACTGAGTTATATTCCTCCATTTCTATCTGAATTGCTTTAATGTTTTTCGGAATTTTAACTGAATTTGTTTTAGTAAAATTATACCCAACAATATTATTCCCTTCTTTACCAAAGCCATTTTTTGTAGTTACAATATGCTTTATTTTTAAAGTATCATTTTCAGTTGATAATGCAGTAGAAATATTTTTTAGTGTTGTCGCATTCAAACCACTTGAATGATAATTACCCTGTAATTTATAATAAATACTACTTTTATTCTTAGTAATCAGTTCTATTCCATAAGGTAATTTTTGCGTTTCAGTTATCCATTTTCTTTCTTTACCAATTATGTTACCTAAAGAATCAAATTGGTTAATATAATTCAATTTTCGTAGAATTGGGGTTGAGGTATAACGGGATTTAGTTCCACAACTTATGAATAAAAACGATAAAAGTGCTGCCAATAGTTTCATGAATATAGATTTGTTTAAAATTAGATTTGTTTACAAAATAAAACATCATGGAAAATAGTGAAATTTAAAAAGCCGGATAAGATTTCTCCTACCCGACTTTCTTAAACTATTTAATCTACTATTTCAATATAATTTTGTCTGTACCTTCTTGAATTTCTCCAATTACAGCACTTCCATCAATAATATTCAATACTTTATCAGCATCAGCTTGGTCGACAATTACAACCATACCAACACCCATGTTGAATGTTCCAAACATCTCGTCTTCTGCGATGTTTCCACGTTTTGCTAATTCTTGCATTACAGTTGGAACATTAATTTTATTTTTTTCAATTACAGCGCATAAACCATCGTTAATGATACGCGGAACATTTTCGATTAATCCACCACCTGTAATATGAGCAATTCCAGTCATTTGAATCCCAGCATCTTTTACTTTAAAAATATCATTTTGATATAATTTTGTAGGAATTAATAAAGTTTCAAATAATGGTTTACCTTCAAATTCTTCGTTGAAATCTGGGAAGATTTTACGCACCAATGAAAATCCATTAGAATGAAATCCACTTGATGGTAAAGAGATAATTGCTTGTCCTGCTTTTATTTTAGAACCGTCGATAATTTCATCGCGTTCTACAACTCCAACACAAAAACCTGCCACATCATAATCTCCAACTTTATACATTCCTGGCATCTCAGCGGTTTCACCCCCAATTAAAGCTGTTCCTGTTTCTTTACAAGCTGCAGCAATACCTCCAACAATTTCTGCTGCAATATCTGAATCTAATTTCCCACAAGCTAAATAATCTAAGAAGAATAATGGTTTTGCTCCATGACAAAGAATATCGTTTGCGCACATTGCAAAACAATCAATTCCAACAGTATCATAAACTTTAGAATCTAAAGCTACTCTTAATTTTGTTCCTACACCATCAGTTCCAGAAACTAAAACTGGATTTTTGTACCCACCTAATTGGTAGAATGCACCAAAACTTCCGATTCCGTTTAAGACGTTTGAATTATGCGTTTCGGAAACTGCTTTTTTAATTTTCGATACTGTTTGGTAACCTTCCTCCTTGTCTACCCCAGCTTGTTTATATGTGTTGCTCATTTTTTTGTTGTATTAGCGTAAAATGTATGATGTATTAAGATTTACACATTTTACATTAGACTTTTTACATTTTACAATTATTCGATCTAACAGCAAGAAGTTGATTCTTCTTTGTTGGTTGTATTGCTATAATTTACAGGATATTTCTCTGTAAAACATCCAAAACAATGTTGTGTACTTCCTAATAAATCAATTAAGTTATCTACAGATAAAAAATCTAAAGAATCTACTTGTAAATAATCTTCCACTTCTTTAATTGATTTGTGACCAGAAATTAAATCTGATTTTGTTGGCATGTCTATTCCCAAGTAACATGGTGCAATAATTGGTGGTGAAGCTGAACGAAAATGAATCTCTTTTGCTCCAGCATCTTTCAAAATTTTTACCAATAATTTGGACGTTGTTCCACGTACGATCGAATCATCTAATACTACTAATCGTTTTCCTTTGATTCGATTGGTAATTGGATTTAATTTTAGATTTACAATACGTTCACGCATTTCCTGAGAAGGAACAATAAACGAACGCGACATGTATCTGTTTTTTACTAAAATTGGTTCATAAGGAATACCTGATGCTTCTGAATAACCAATTGCAGATGGAATACCAGAGTCTGGCACACCAATCACTAAATCTGCTTCTATAGGAGATTGTTCATATAATTTACGTCCAGATTCTACACGTAAATCATAAATTTCCTTTCCTTCGATATTTGAATCAGGTCGAGCGAAATAAATGTACTCAAATGCACAAATATTTTTCTGAGCAGGCTGATTTAATGAGTATGAATGTAAACCATCTTGGTTAACAATCACGATTTCTCCTGGCTCTACATCTCGGATAAATTCAGCTCCAACGGCATCTAATGCGCAAGTTTCTGAACTAAATACGTATGCATCACCGATTTTCCCCATACATAAAGGACGTATTCCATTAGGGTCACGAAAAGCCGCTAATTGATTATTTGCTAAAATTAAAACAGAATAAGCTCCTTTAATTTTTTCTGTACCTTTTTGAATAGCTTCTTGAATATCTAAGTGTGAAAATTTTTGAATTGAGCGCAATAATACTTCTGTATCAGAAGTTGCTAAAAATGGTAACCCTTCTGCTTCTAATTCTTTTCTTAAATTTTCAACTTCGATTAAATTTCCGTTATGAGCAATAGAAAAGTGTGGTTTTCCATACATATTGTATGTGTATAGAGGCTGAATATTTCGTCTACTTCCACCGCCTGCTGTTGTATATCGAGTATGTCCGATTGCTGCATTTCCTTGGTAGTCTTCAATTTCATCTTCCATTGTCTTAAAAACATCTAAAACTAATCCTGCTTTTTTTACAGTTTTTAAGTTTCCATCTTTTAAGAAAGTTACTCCACAAGCCTCTTGCCCACGATGTTGTAATGCAAATAAGCCGAATTGTGTAATAGAATAGGTGTTGATATTTGTTGGTGAATAAATTCCAAATACGCCACATTCTTCATTCACAGCGTCAACTGTATCAGCAGCATATTTTTTAAGAATATTACGTTCGTAAAACTCCGTTAAATACTGCGCTTTTAATTGACTTTTGTATGATTTTTTATTAATCATTTGGGTGGTTAAAAAGTTACTTTAAAACTTCTAATAAACGGTTGTAGACTTCGTGATAAGCTTCTGAAACATCACCTAAATCACGACGGAATCTATCTTTATCCAATTTCTTACCAGTTTCTACATCCCATAAACGACATGTATCTGGAGAAATTTCATCCGCTAAAATAATATTACCTTCCATATCTTTTCCAAATTCAATCTTGAAATCAATTAAGGTTAAATTGGCTTTTAAGAATAACTCTTTTAAAGCTTCATTAATTTTATCAGTAATTGCGTATAATTCTTTTAACTCTTCATACGTTGCAGCACCTAATAAAACGGCATGATGATCATTGATCAACGGATCACCTAATTCATCTTTTTTATAACAAAGATCAAAAATTGTAATTGGAGATTTTGCTCCTTCTTCTAAACCTAAACGTTGAGCCATACTTCCCGCAACATAGTTACGAACAACCATTTCGATTGGAATAATTGTTACTTTTTTTACTAACTGCTCACGGTCGTTTAATTGCTCGATGAAGTGTGTTGGGATTCCTTTTTCAATTAAATAATTAAAGATTAAAGTTGAAATTTTATTATTCATTTCTCCTTTGTCTTCAACTGTCCCACGTTTCTGAGCATTGAAAGCTGTTGCATCGTCTTTGTAGTATACGATTACTTTATCAGCCTCTTCAGTAGAATAAACTTGTTTAGCTTTTCCTTCGTAAATGAATTCTTGTTTTGTTAAGTTCATCGTCGTTGTTCTTGTTGTTTGTTGTTTTTGGTTTTGTTTGAAATGAAAAAAAATGTCCACTTCAGTGTTTGTTGTTTGTTTGTCAATAGAACTTGTTCAAGGCTCTATTAGTGCGATTGATATACTTGTTCAAGGTATATAATCATTTTATGTTTTCCACTATAAACTTGTTCAAGGTTTTTAATGGTTTTTGATTTCAATTGGTTCAGGATTGAAACCCATTATGTTCGCTCTGATAAATCTGAGCAGTATATTTGTTTGTTGTTTGTTCTTTTTTAGTAGTGAGATGTTAGATTTTAGTATTTAGACCAAAATATCTAGCTGAATTTATTTCAGCTTCGCATCATCTCTTTTACTTTTAGGATGAAATCCTGAAACGAGTTCAGGATGACTCAACCTTATTATTTCAATGATCATTCAGTATTAAAAAATCTTTTTAGATTCTTAGACAATCGCAGAATGACAAATGTCTCAATTCTAATTTCTAGCTTCGAAAAACTAATTATTCTCCTCTAAAATACTTCACCGCATTCTCGAAGATGTTCATATAACTTACGCCTGGAATGTTTTTGTACAACCCTTCCTCGTAACGCTCTGGGTGTCCCATTCTTCCGTAAACCTTTCCACAAGGTGAAACAATTCCTTCTACTGCGAAAGTTGATCCATTTGGATTGTATGGCATTCCTGCTGCTAATTCACCGTCTAATGTCACAAACTGTGTAGCGATTTGTCCGTTGTCAATTAACTTTTGTAATTCGACTTCGTTAGCTACGAAACGACCTTCTCCGTGAGAGAATGGAATCCAGTATTCTTGTCCTTCCATTCCTTGTAACCAAGGCGAGTGTGATTTGTTGACACGAACTTTCGCTAATTGCGTGATGTGACGTCCGATTTCGTTAAACGTTAATGTTGGTGTATCCTCTTCTAACGTTTGAATTCTACCGTATGGTAATAATCCAGATTTGATTAATCCTTGGAAACCATTACAAACTCCTAAAACTAATCCGTCACGATCTAATAACTGATGAATTGCCTCTTTTATTTTCTCGTTGCGTAAAACTGTTGCTATAAATTTCCCTGATCCGTCTGGTTCGTCTGCGGCAGAGAAACCACCTGGAACGAATAAAATATTGGCTTGGTTGATTTCATTTACAAAAGCTTCAACCGAATCCTCAACATCTTGTTTTGTTAAGTTTTTGAATGGAATTGAAGAAACAATTGCTCCTTCTCTTCGGAATGCTTTTGCTGAATCGTATTCAGAATTAGTACCTGGGAAGATCGGAATGAAAACACGTGGATTTTCAACCTTCACTTTCGCTGTTGCAATTGGTTCTTTTACAGCTAACGTTTGATCTTCGATTGTACCTTCTGCTTTTGTTTTATAAGGGAATAACGAATGGAATGTTGCTTTCCATTGTTGTTTTAATTCTACTAAATTGATGGTTTCACCGTTGATCACAAATGATTTTTCAGCGGTAGTTATTCCTAAAACTGAATAGTTTGCTTGGATTGACACAGGAATTTCTAAATCTGATGAATGTTCGATGATAATTGCTCCTGGGTAATATTTAGATAAATCTAAATCAGTTTCGATTGTAAATCCGATTTCATTACCAAAAGCCATATTTGCTAATGTTTCAGCAATTCCTCCAAACTTCACAGTCATCATCGCTTGTACATTTGTACGATCTAAAGATGAAATGAATGAGAAAATTTCTTTAACATTATCCGCATCTAATAAATAATCTTCGTTTTGTGTTGGTACGAAAACTGAAATTTTAGAATTTGGTTGAGCAAATGTTCCTGAAACGATTTGATCGTCTGTAGAAGGTGCTACAGCAAAAGAAATTAATGTTGGTGGCACATCGATATCTTGGTAAGATCCCGACATTGAATCTTTTCCTCCAATTGCAGGGATTCCGAATTGGCGTTGCGCTTCGATTGTTCCTAAAATCGCTGCAAAGGGTTTTCCCCAACGTGTCGCTTCGTCTCTTAACTTCTCAAAATACTCTTGGAACGTTAAACGAATATCTTCGTATTTAGCTCCAGCCGCTACGATCTTCGTCATTGAATCTACAACCGCGAAGTAACCACCGTGGTAGTTTGACCAACGAGAAACGATTGGATTAAATCCGTAAGATGCGACAGAAACCGCATTTGTGAATCCGTCTGTTGGGAATTTTTGTACTGAAACATCTTCTGGTGTATCCATCAATTGACCACCAAAAGCATTTAAAATTGTAGAACGTCCCACATTATTGTCGAACATTTCTACCATTCCTTTTTGAGAGGCGTGATTCAATTCTTGCATCATCGCTACAAACGCTTCTTTATTAAAAGGCTTGTTCTCGAAAGGATTTATATTTTCACCGTTCGTAACTTCCACTTTCGCTTGTTTACGAACACCGTTTGTATCTAAAAATTTACGGTCTAATTCAACAATTTTCGTTCCTTTCCAAACTAAAGTCATTGTATCGTCAGCTGTCACTTCAGCTACACAAGTTGCTTCTAAGTTTTCAGTTTTTGCTAAGGCAATGAATTTCTCCACATCTTTTGCTTCCACTGCAACCGCCATACGCTCTTGTGATTCAGAGATTGCTAATTCAGTTCCGTTAAGACCTGCATATTTTAATGGAACTCTGTCTAAATCAACATTAATTCCACGTGCAATTTCTCCGATGGCTACAGAAACCCCTCCTGCTCCAAAATCGTTACATTTTTTGATTAATGCTAACACTTCTGGATTACGGAATAAACGTTGAATTTTACGTTCAACGATAGCATTTCCTTTTTGTACTTCAGCCGATAAATCGTCTAATTTTAATCCGTCGTGCGTTTTCGATGAACCTGAAGCTCCTCCAACACCATCACGACCTGTTGCACCACCTAATAAGATGATTTTGTCTCCTGCAACTGGTTCTTCGCGACGAACATATTCTTTCTTTACCGCTCCAGCCACAAAACCTACTTCCATGCGTTTTGCTTTGTACCCTTCGTCGTAAATTTCTTTGACGAAAGTCGTCGCTAATCCGATTTGGTTTCCGTAAGAACTGTATCCATTTGCTGCTTCTTTCGAAATTTTACGTTGTGGTAATTTTCCTGGTAACGTGTCTTCAATTTTTTCTAAAGGATTGGCAGCTCCTGTAATACGCATCGCTTGGAAAACGTAAGAACGACCACTTAAAGGATCACGGATTGCTCCACCCACACATGTTGAAGCTCCACCGTAAGGTTCTACTTCTGTTGGGTGATTGTGTGTTTCATTTTTGAATTGTAATAACCAATCTTCTTCAACGCCATCCACAGCAATTGGAACAAAGATAGAACAAGCATTGATTTCTTCAGAAACGTCAATATTTTTAACCACACCTGTACGCGATAAATATTTCCCCATAATCGTTGCTAAGTCCATCATACGAATAGGTTTCGTAATGCCTAACTCTTCACGTATTTTTAGGTAATAATCGTAGGTGCGTTGTAAAGTTTCATTGAATTGAGAATTAAACTGTACGTCTGTAATTTCAGTTTCGAAAGTCGTGTGACGACAGTGATCAGACCAGTAAGTATCTAATACTTTTAATTCTGTATCGGTTGGATTACGGTTGATTGATTTGAAGTGCTCTTGAATGAATAATAAATCATCCATCTCCATGGATAAACCGTATTGATTGTAGATTTCTTTTAAACCTTCTTCACCAGCTGTAGTAAATCCTTCGATAATTGGCACCTCAGTTGCTTCTGGATTTGTACCAATTTCTAATTTATCTAAATCTTTTACACGAGATTCGATTGGATTAATTAAGTAGTCTTGTACTTTTTGTACATCCTCTTGCGATAAATCTTTATTAAAGACATATAATAAACCTGATTTAACGGTTACATTATCCACGTTCATTAAGACCAGACATTGTTCAGCTGAATCGTCGCGTTGATTGTATTGACCTGGTAAAAATTCTGTTGCGAAATAGTTTTGTGTTTGCGGAAATGAATTGTCTAAAACTTCATTCAAATCAGTGTAGATAATATCCGTTACTGGATCTGCAAATACATTATTTTGAGTTAGTTGTAATTCATTTTCAGTAATACCAAATAGGTCATAAATAACAAAAACCTTGCACACAATTGTAGGTACAAGGTTTTGTAATTCTATCGTAGTATTCTGACTGATAACGTCAAAATTAAGTTTCTTCTGAATGAATAGTCGTTTGTTCATTGGTGTGTTTGTCTGTTGTTTGGTTTTATATTCCCAACAATGTATCTACATCAACAAACAAAAATTTTTTCTGAAAGGAGGTTCAAACCTTAGGTAGTAGAAAAAAAATTCATTTGTAGTGGCAATTATTTACGGTCTGCCGTAGAGACGCTCAACCTTATTATGAGCTATACAAATGTTGTAAACTTTAAAAACTTCATCACTCTTATTTAGAGTAGTGCAAATTTAAATAATTTAAATTTAATAACCCAATATATAATCTCTTAAATATTATTCCCTAAAGCAATATTTAATTTGCTGTTTTTTTTAAGATTAATTCAATCTTATTTAATAATTATTGAGATTAATTCAAAAACTTGAATTAAAAAATTAATTTCATTTAGTTATAAATTCAATTACTAATAAAAAAATTATTTAGAATTATTTTAAAATGATAGATAAATCTATTTTTTAAAACTCTTTTTTGCTTGATACCCTTCGAAAAATAGAGGTAATTATAAATTTAATTAAGTGATCGATTCTACCAATATTAATCAAATTCGCTAAAACTTAATTTTTTTATCAATTCTATAAAGTTAGAAGAATTTGTCTTATTTAAGATATTTTTTCTATGTGTGTCAATAGTATATTTACTAATGTTTAGGCGATCTGAAATTTCAATACTATTTAACCCATCCTTAATTAAATTTAGGATTTCAAATTCTCTTTTAGAAAGATTATAACAGTTTTCAGAATCTATATAAATACCTCTGGCTTTATCAAATATTTTATGATCATCAATTGGTCTTTCTGTATACGTCGGTATAATTTTATGAATTACCAATGTTTTGCTTAAATGGCCTTGGCTAGTAACTTCTATTGCCTGGCAATTTTGCTGCATGGTTAACACCCTATTATCTGCTGTAATAATTCTGTAGGTATAGCTAAATAAATATTGAAAATGCTGATTAAACATTAAAGCATTCGTGATTTCGAGATCTTTCTCTTCACATTTAAAAAAATAATCTAAATCATCAGGATGAATCATTTTAATTAATTTATCTAAATTAAAAGATTTATCATCAAAACCTGTTACGATTGAAAAAGCATTGTTTACAAAAGCAATTTCGTTTTCAACACAATCGTAAATGAAGAAATAACTATTGATTAGATCATCTTTTATTGGATCTATATCTTTATTCTTCTTAGATGATTGATTATGAAAAATCTCATTCCATTTATCCTTTATTGCATTCTTTGCCATACTATTCTATTCATCATCATTAATAATCCATATCATATATTGCAAATCTACAAATTATCTCTAATAAAAAAATAAAAAATCAATACGTTGATAGTTATTAATAATAAATCTAAGTATAGAATAGTAAAATAGTTATACGAAAAAAATTATATTCTATAAACAGAACAAAATTATCATATATGTATATTGTATTAAGTATTTATAAATTATATAAATACTTAGCGTGGTTTAAATTATCGTAAAAATATAATTAGAAAATTCAAGATATTGAAAATCTAGAAATGTTATCGCAAAGTGTAATACACATAATTTTCAATAAATTATAACGTACTATATAATTTCAAATACATTATTATATCACCTTTACTTCTTTTACTTTAGAGTTATTAATATTTTGGGAAAGCGTATACTCTATATTATTGATGTATAATTTAATTATAATCTCATCTTTACCTGAAAATTGAAATTTTTCTGATGTTTCAAAAATAATATTACGTACTAAATTCCCTCCAGATATAATAGTATTTTTTAAAATGATATCATTTGTTCCCATCGTTAAATCTTTATAACTACTATCTCCTAAAAAAGATTTATTATAAATATGGCTGACAAATAGAATTTCTATAAACTCTATCCTAACATGGGCTGTACTATTATTAGAAAAAGTTAAAAGAATATCTTGAGCATCTTTATCTTGTATAATTGATGAAATATCAAATGAAAAATCATTTATTTGATCATTTTGTATTAACTCTACATCTTTAAGAATTGGCACAAAGTAAAATTCTGGTTCTTTAGGAATTTCATAAGAAGAAACCGTTTCTTTTTGTACATTATTTATTTTAAAAAATCTCATAACAACCGCTAATACACCTATAATAGCAGCTACAATAATTACGTTTATAATCATATCGCAAATGTACTAAATATTCATTTTTAAATTATTTCCTATATCTTATTTATCCCTACTCTTATTCAAATTTATTTAGAGATAAATTATATAAATTAATTTTCGAAATGAACCATTTCTACATCAATTTTCAATAGTTTAATCATGTATACTCTGTGAAAAAAACGACTATATTTACTACTTTATACTAACCGAAGATTAAATTTGGACTCATAAAACACAATAACCTCTCTTATAGCTTTATGATCTAAATTAAAACATAAAACGGTTTTATTTACAACCCATTCAACCAAAAAAATTAATGTTTAATGACTACTGAAACAAACTTAAAAACTGACTTTGAAATTTTATTACAACAAAAAATAGATCTTAAAACTAAACCTTTAGGAGCTTTAGGATTATTAGAGAAAATTGCATTTCAAGTAGGTAAAATTCAACAAAAATTAACTCCTAAATTAACCAAACCAACCATATTATTATTTGCTGGCGATCATGGAATTGCACAGTCCGGAGTTAGCGCCTATCCTGCAGAAGTTACTTACCAAATGGTGATGAATATTTTACAAGGTGGTGGTGCTGTTACCGTATTTTGTAAACAAAATAAAATTGATTTTAAAACTATTGATGCGGGAGTAAATTATACTTTTGAAAATATCCCCAACTTAATTGATGCTAAAATTGGATTTGGAACTTCAAATTTTGTGGAAACTTCTGCAATGAGTGAAAATCAGTTACAAGAATGTTTTCTAAGATCTGCTGAGATTGTAAAAGAGGTGGCTAATAGCGGAACTAATATAATTGGTTTTGGTGAAATGGGTATTGGAAATACATCTTCTGCATCTATGATTATGAGAAATATTTGTGACTTTCCTGTAAAAGAATGCGTAGGTCGAGGAACAGGATTAGCAAATGATCAACTCAAAAGAAAAATAAAAATTTTAGAACAAGCGGATAAATTACATGGTAAAATAAATGAACCTTTAAAAATATTACAAACATACGGAGGGTTTGAGGTAGCGCAAATATGTGGGGCAATGTTAGAAGCTCATCGTCATAAAATGATTATTTTAGTAGATGGTTTTATCGCTACAAGTGCATTTCTTATTGCTCAAGCCATAGATCCAACAATCAAAGAAGCAGCAATATTTTGTCATAATAGTAATGAAATTGGACACCAAAAAATGTTACAATTTTTAGATGTACAAGCTATTCTGCATTTAGACATGCGTGTGGGCGAAGGGACTGGATGTGCTTTGGCTTATCCTATTATACAAAATTCGGTTGCATTCCTCAACGAGATGGCTAGTTTTGAAAGTTCAGGAGTTTCAAATAAATAAGCATGAAGCAACAATTCCAATTATTCTGTATTGCTTTAATGTTTTATACCAGAATTCCAATTCCATTCGACACAAAATACAGTGATGATAAACTCAATGCATCTACCCGATTCTTTCCTTTAATTGGATATATTGTTGGTGGATTATCATTTTGTACCTATTACATTTTACAATTTTTTCTTCCGTTAGAAATTTCCATTATTGGAGCATTTATAGCTGGAATTCTTATTACTGGAGCATTTCATGAAGATGGCTTAGCTGACTTTTTCGATGGTTTTGGTGGCGGATGGACAAAAGAGAAAATCTTAGATATCATGAAGGATAGTCGTGTTGGGACTTATGGAATGGTAGCTACAATTATCCAACTGGCTTTAAAGTTTTATTGTTTGTATCTTTTAATTCCATTAGTTGAGAAGTGTGGAATATTATGGATATTTATGCTCTTTGTAACTTATCACTCAATTGCACGATTTTCGGCTATTCAACTTTGCTTTTTAATGAATTATGTACGCGATGATGAAAAAAGTAAAGCCAAACCAATCGCTAAGAAACATTCTTTAAAAGAAATTATAGGCGTTTATATATTTGGATTATTTCCATTAATATGTTTTTCTTTTTTATCTCCTTTGCTCCTAGTTTCGTTAATTCCACTCACATTTATAATATTCTATTTCAAAAAATATTTATCTAAATGGATTGGTGGATATACAGGAGATTGCTTAGGAGCATTAGAACAAATATGTGAAGGTATCTTCTTAGTAACTGTTCTTGGTTTATGGAAATTTATATCATAAGACACACGCCTGTAGATGTAGAAAAAGGCACATGCTATGGGCAAAGTGAGGTAAGGTTAAGCAATGATTTTAACAAATATGTAGAATATTATAAAAAGGAGTTACCACAAGATTTTGATTTCATCTATACAAGTCCTTTGGATCGATGTCTCACATTAACTAAAGCATTAAATTTTTCGGATATAGAATACATCATAGATGAACGACTAATGGAAATGCATTTTGGAGATTGGGAATTAAAAAATTGGAATACAATTCCATATGATGAATCAAAAAATTGGATGGAAAACTTCGATTACATTTCTACTCCAAATGGAGAATCCATGAAAGATTTATTAGATAGAATTAATTCATTTTATGAAACCTTAAAAACCTTACCCTACCAAAAAGTTTTAATTGTAACACATAGTGGTCCTATACGTTGCTTCTGGTCTATTATATTAGATATTGCTTTAAAAAATAGTTTTAAAATACCGGTTGGATATGGTGAAATCTTAGTCATTAATACCTCCTATGATACAATTATAAGAAAAATATAGAGACTAATTCTATTAAAAAAAGTCCATAAAAAAAGGGATAAATCAATGATTTATCCCTTCCTTTTTAAAATTTATTTTATTCTTCTGTTGCCTTAGCAGACTTTCTGAAGATAAATTTTCCGTAAATGTGTCTCTTTGCAAAACGGGTTGCTGAATCAGCATTCACCATTTTTACATAAGTATTTTTTTGTACACCAATATACTCGTAAGTCATACCGTTCAAATGAATGATTGTTAAAACTTGTTTATCAAAATAGAAGTCATGGATAATTGAATTCGAGATTGTATCTGTATACTCATCATTAAGTTTTTCATGTGTTTCTTTATTGATACTTACCAAAAAGTGGTAAGCTTCAATCACAGTCTTACTTTTTTCTTCTGCTTCTATTTTTCCAGCTTCATCATCGACAAATTTATCAGGATGAGAATCTTTCATCGAGTTTCTATAAATTGTCTTTAATTCTTTCAAAGTAACGTTTTTGTCAACTCCGAGTAATTTTCTGTACTCAATAATTCTTTTCATATTTTAATCCTTAAAAGGCGTGCAAAAATAGGTTAATATATTGTAAATAACACAATTTGAAATGTAATCATTTCACGCAGATGTACTAATTAGAAGATTTTTAGCATTTAGTGATATGTTTTAACATTTTATAAAGAAGAATTGTACCATATAGAGCTTTGAAAAGATAAAATAACATGAATGATTCATGATCATATTCCTACATCAATCTTGTTGCTCAAATATCACTATTTTAAAAAGAGAAGATAAAATCGTTTTTTTCTATATTAACCTTTTATGTATCACATAAATAATCATTAACTTATTGAAATATTAACTAATCTATCTTTATATGTTAAAAAATGTAATATTTATCTTCAGTCTTATCTTTCTACCTTCAATTTCTACTGCTTGTACAAGAGTGGTATATAATGGCCCTGAGAATACTATAATAACAGCTCGATCAATGGATTGGAAAGATGAGATTGACGCCAATTTATGGATATTCCCTCGAGGTTTAGACCGCTCAGGAAATGTAGGTGCTAATTCCTTAAAATGGAAATCGAAATACGGAAGTGTTATTACCAGTGCATGGGATATTGCCACAACCGATGGGATAAACGAAAAAGGATTAGTTGCAAATATTCTTTGGCTTGTAGAAAGTCAGTATCCTAAATTTGATGCTAAAATCACAAAAAAAGGATTAACTATATCTGCTTGGGCTCAATATGTATTAGACAACTTTGAGAGTGTAAATGAAGCTGTGCAAGCCCTAAAAAAAGAAGATTTTGTAATTGTATCAGACTATATTCCTGGTACTACAAAATTTGCTACATTACACCTTTCTATCTCAGATGCTTTAGGTGATAACGCTATTTTTGAATATATAAATGGTAAATTAATCATTCATCATAATAAGAGTTACACGGTAATGACTAATTCGCCTATTTTTGATCAGCAATTAGCTATAAACCAATATTGGAAAGATATACCAGGAACCGTAATGCTACCGGGAACTAACCGAGCAGCAGATAGGTTTGTAAGAGCATCTTATTATATCCAAGCAATTCCACAAACTACGGATACACAAACAGCAATTGCAAGTGTTTTTAGTGTTATAAGAAACGTTTCTGTTCCGTATGGTATTTCTTCTGTTACTGAACCAAATATTTCTTCTACAAGATGGCGCTCTGTATCTGATCAAAAAAATCTAGTTTATTATTTTGAAACAGTAAAAACTCCAAATACATTTTGGGTAGATTTAAAGAAAATTGATTTTAAAGTAAATGCTTCTGTAAAAAGATTAAGTGTAAGCAAAAATGAAACATATGCAGGAGAAGTTCACTCGCAATTTGTTAACCATAAAGCTTTTGAATTTTTGGGAATATAAATTCAAAGAAATTAATTACGAATCTAAATCCTAGCTACCTTTGTATATATAAACGAAGGTAGCATGAATTACCAACAAATTAAAAATTTTACAACATTCGAAGGTCTTGCTCACACAGCTTTCGAGGGAAGTTATAATGCCTATTGTTGGCAAAGGAACTTAGAAGGAGATTTTGAAGAAATTGTAAATCAACTTTCATTAAAAGAGAATATTACTGAAATTTCAGTTTCAGATTTACAAGCTCTAACCTTAACTGATCATGGTAATATCGCAAGAGATATTATCATCAACGATATTTCTTTATTAGAGAAATATGGTGCATCGCCTGTTCTTAATCTTCTTAAATGTTATGAGCGTGATAATGAATTTGATTATATATCAACAGATGTCTATTCATTTCATGTTGACCGATCACCGGTAGCAACAGATACTTTTCTATGTACTTATTACGGGACTTCTAGTGATATTATACCTAATAACGAAGTAGAACAAAAAATTCTGATACCGGAAATTAGACAAAAATTAAAAAAATTACATGATGGAACTGAATCTGATTTTGAAAACTTTCTTAGTGAATATTTTTTTGATCTACATTATCAACTTCAACCCAATGCTCAACCTATAAATTTAGGAAATGGTAGTTTATGGAAATTAGCTGTAGATCATCCAGATCAAAATGTTTTACCCTGCGTACATAGGGCTCCTGTAGAAAATGATGGAGAATATCGACTTTTACTCATCTGTTAAAATAATAGCATGCACTCAATATGTAGAGTGGATGCTATTATTTTTAATTAACTAGATGATAAAATTAAGTTTGATTAACAGCATCCTGAACTAGGATCACAACAAGAATTTTTTACTTCCAATACTTTAAATTTTGTATTACTTACCACAGGAATTCCACACGCATCTTCTGCTAAACATGCAGTTTTTTTATTTTTTAAAATGAAATATTTTCCATTAAACTCTAAATCATATTTTCCAATTGTAGTAGATTGATATTCTACTTCTATTTCTGAATTTTCAATTCCTAATTGCTCTTCTGATAATTGGATAATATGCAATAATTTTTCAGGTTTCAAACGATGTTCAAAATCATCCGCATTCCATAACTGAAAATTTACAACTTTCTCTGAACGAACTACTCCTCCACAATCAATAAAATTTTTAGTGATTTGTCCGACTTCAGTGACATGAAAATGTTCTGGTACAAAAGTTCCATCTTCTAGTTGAAATTCTACATTTTCTAATGTAGGTAGAATTTCTTTTATTTTATTTAAATTCATTTTAATATAAATTATATATTGCGATATTACGATACGTTTTTTTTAAAAAAATCTTACCCACAGCATGGGTTGACCTTAACTTCTTGATCAAAAAATTGAGTGAAATGTGATTGAAAATTGATCCATACTTTTTCATCAATACAATAACAAACAGATTTTCCTTCTATTGTTCCTTGTATAATTCCTATATTTTTTAATTCTTTTAAATGTTGGGAAATAGTAGCTTGTGCTAAACCTAATTCGTCTACTAAATCATTACAAATACACGTATTTTGGTTGATAATATATTGCAAAATAGCAATACGAGCAGGGTGTGCAAGTACTTTAAACATTGCAGCCAATTTATTCTGTTCCTCGGTAAATATTTCTGATTTCGTAAGTCCCATGTAGATCAAATTATACATTGCAATATTACGATGATAATACCAAAACATCAATATTTTAACTTATTTTAACCTAGCAATATTCATATTGATTGTTCTGTAGAACATATACATATTATTCACCTACCCTAACATATTTACATTGCTTTACAATAAATCGTTTAATAAACAAAAAATTATTTCTAAAGAATCTTAAATAAATTTTACTTAATTTGACCTTTAAATTATACTATTGAATAAAATCAACTACTGAAAATTTTAGCAATAAAACAAAACTAACTTATGATTTCTAGTTACTGTGCTGATGAAAAAATCAGAATTCCAGGTAAATTTCAGGATTTTGCCTATTTAATTGGTCTAGATGCTGATGGAATCATCCATTTTTATAGTGAAAATCTAAAAAAATTATTCCCTACTGAACATGAAATTTTAAGTAAATCCATTGACGTAATTCCAATTTTATCTCATTGGTTAAAAAATTATTTTCTCCATAAAAATGAATTTGAAGATTCGATTGATACACTAGTTATTGAAAATATAGAATATTACATCTATGTTTTAGAAAATGAATCATTTCAGTATATTCAAATTGAAGAAAAAATAGAAAGTGCTGAGGAATATAATCTAAATTTTATTAAAATAGATGAGTACGAATCGCTTACCAAAAAAAGTGATTTATGGAATAAATTAGTGCAAGATATCTACCAATTCACCAAATATGATAGAATAATGGTGTATCAATTTCTTGCAGATGGTTCGGGCAAAGTAATCGCAGAACGTACAATTGATCAAATCGAAAGTTATTTAAACTTACATTATCCCGAAGAAGATATTCCTAGCCAAGCTAGAGAGCTCTATCTAAGTCAAAAAAGAAGAATTTTTAGTGATATTGACGCGCCACACCATATTATTCATTCTACAACTACTGAGGTCGATTTAACTTATTGTGAAGCACGAGCAATGTCCCCTTTACACGGTCAATATTTACGAAACTCTGGAGTTAAATCTAGTTTTAGTACTTCCATTATAGTTGAAAATAAATTATGGGGATTGGTTACATGCCAAAATATTGAAGCGAAACACGTTGATTTAAAAAATAGAATATATGCTGAGAGGTTAACAAATTGGGCATCAAAGCTGTTTACAATTTTTAATTATAAAGCAATCAATAAATACTCGTTGGCACTGGAAGAAAATATTCAAATCCTTAAAACTAAATTATTAACCTACCCCGATTTAAAAGTAGGAATTAAAAGTAATTTTAATGATTTTCTAAAATTAGCAGCAGCAGACGGAGTTGCCTATATTAATAAAGATGAAATCATCTTTGATGGGATGACTCCTTCACCAAGTAAGATTAACGAGATCTTAGTTTGGTATCGAGAAAATCATCCTGCCGAAAATAAAACTTTTATTGATCGTTCATTTGCGAAAAAACACCCTACACTAGTGGATAATTCCAGTGAAACTTCAGGTATTATTATAAGCGAAATAAACAGAGAAGATTATAAATATTTTATTTGGTTTAGAAAAGAATACAACGAACATATACAATGGGCGGGTAATCCTGAGAAAGAAATCATAAAAACTGAAATTAATGGAATTGAACAAAACGTTATTTCTCCACGAGCATCATTTAAAAAATTTAAACAAGAAATAAAAGGACAATCAAAAATATGGAGCAGAAAAAATGAAATAGCCATTCATAAACTTCAGAATTTATTGTACGAAATTACCTTTAACCACTTTGATAAAATACAAGAACTAAATCATCAGCTCGTAAAAATTAATGATGAATTGGATAGCTTTGCTTCTACAATTTCTCATGATTTAGGGACACCTTTAACTGTTTCAAAACTAAATTTACAATTATTACTAACCAAAGTAAGAGAAGATGAAAGTCAGAAAACTACGCTAAAAACTGTGTTAGGACAAATTGAAACTATGGAGGAATTGATGAAAAATGTCCTTGATTTAAGTCGCTCATCCAAAGTTGATTTAAATTTTGAAAAGATAAATATGCATCATCTTATCAAAAATATCCTAGAAGATGTTTTAACAGTTTATTCTAATCAAAATATACAAGTGGAATGTGGGGAATTACATTTTATTCACTCAGATAAAACACTGATATATCAAGTTTTTCAGAATTTAATCTCTAATGCGGTTAAATATTCATCGAAAGAAACTGTACCCAAAATTAAAATAGAAAGTGAAGTATCCGATAATTTTATAACGTATAGCATAATAGATAATGGTATTGGAATTCCTGAACATGAAATCTCGAATTTGTTTAAAATATTTAAACGATTGGATAATGCAACTTCTTACAAAGGAAATGGAGTTGGTTTGTCCATTGTTAAAAAAATTCTGGATCGCTTAGAGGCTACGTGCGATGTTTGTAATAATGATGATAAGGGAATCACGTTCAAATTACATTTTAAAAAATAATTTTCAAAAAAGAGGAAGCTATCACTTCCTCTTTTTTTTGTAAATAAACCCGATACCCGAACGAACACCGAACAAGCGCTAGAGAAGCGCTATACAACGCCTACAGAAAGGATACAGAACACCTACAGAAAAGACGCACAACAATGAATTTTCATTAATCAAAACACCACATCCACATCTCAAAATATAATTTCATTAATCATTTTCAAATTTGGCTTGTTAT
Organism: Faecalibacter rhinopitheci; assembly: GCF_015234135.1. Classification (GTDB taxonomy): domain Bacteria; phylum Bacteroidota; class Bacteroidia; order Flavobacteriales; family Weeksellaceae; genus Empedobacter; species Empedobacter rhinopitheci. The sequence goes on from NZ_JADGIK010000001.1 coordinate 588,204, forward strand.
ATTTTAAAGAATTACCAAGTGCAACAATAAATTTGTATAAGTAACAGATATATTTTAAAATTCATGTATTGCCATTATCCTGCCTTTACCCTGCCTTTATCTAGGGAGTATCCAGCAAGTTAGCATGCGTTTATTTTTGAATTTAATTTAAACCTAATCATTTATTTCACAATATTATGACTATAAAAATCTCTTTGCAATACTTCTCAAATTAAACGGATGGTGTTTCATTATTTTTACATTTTTCATTCCTGAACAGATAAGTATTTTAAAGAATTTTGATCTATTTTATCCAGATGTAACAATAGCATTTCCTTTAATTATAATCTCATTAGTGCTTATTATACTGTTTATAATCTACTATGTAACGCTTTATAAAACTGAACTAATAATGATATTTTTAAGGGTAGAGAAATATTTAAAAGATGTAAAAATGAAACTTCAGGAGTTAGTCTAGAAAAATATACACAGCTATCTATTTTATTTATAGCAGTTATGCTTTTAATTTTTCATATACCTGAAGTGATAAAAGAATTCGTTACCTATTTTAGCGTGAAAGACTACTACAGAGATATTTCAACAAATAATCTTTTAACAAGTGGAATCACTTCACTAATTGCTCTATTGGTATTAATTTTTAATGATAATGTTGCTACATTTATTATGAAAAGCACACCTTTAGGAAAGATTAGAGTGCTAATGAATCCTGCCTCTCCATTGATCAATTTCTGAGTGGTGAATTGATTATATTTGGGTACATTTTCCATTAACTAAGTAATTGAAACTAAAATATTACAAATCCATAAAATTTTAATTCTATTCCTTAATAATGATTATACTGTCTTGTTCGAATTTTGCATTGAGCCATTGTCTTAGTTTCACTTCATCAACCTTATTTACTGCAGAATAAGTTAATAATGTTTGAGTAATGACTGAATCTTTTGACACATATAAATTAGTTTTACCAAAAGATACTTTATTAATGTTTGGAAATAAAATTTTAATTTCTTGATCTGTTTTAAAATCTCCTAAGTTCAACTGATTAATTTGAGTCATCAATTGTTTTATTCGGATGTCTTTTTCTCCTTCTATAGTATTATTCGCTTGTAATTCCATTAAAATTTCGTTATTTAAATCTGAGTTATTTTGTTTGATAACTAACTTTGTATTGGGTAAATTGTATTGTTTTAATTTTTGATTTAATTGATGAATTTCAATTGAATCAAATTTTTCCGAAAGAAAAGCGACATCAATTCTTTTTGGATTTTGATTGAAAGAAAATTTCTTATAAATAATGGTCATTCCTTTATCGGTAAATTCATCTTTGAAATATTTTTCAACATTTTGAACAAACTTTTTTTCCTCCAATAAATTATAGGCTAAATAAAAACTAGGAATAACTAGCAAGGACACCATGATGGTAATTGCTACTCTCACTTTTTTATCAAAAGCCTCATCTTTAGTAACAATTGGTTTATACTTTAAGTATTTTAAAACTAAAAAAGTTGCTATCCCAATAAAAAAACAATTGATACTGTACAAATAAAGAGCGCCTGCTACAAACTTATAATTCATAGTAGCAAAACCAAAACCTGCTGTACAAAGAGGAGGCATTAAAGCTGTTGCAATTGCAACTCCTGGAATAGGATTTCCCTTATCTTCTCTCGTTATTGACACAGCTCCCACGATACCTCCAAAAAAAGCAATAAGTACATCATATATAGTGGGTGAAGTACGTGCCAGCAGTTCAGATTGCACATCTTTAAAAGGACTGATATAAAAAAAAAGGGCTGAAACGAGAAACCCCACAGCTGTAGCTATAAGTAGATTTTTTGTAGAACGTTTTAGTAAATTAATGTCATACGTCGCCAGTGCGAATCCAGAACCTACTATAGGTCCCATTAAAGGCGAAATTAACATTGCTCCGATAATAACAGCGGTAGAATTTACATTTAATCCAATGGAAGCAATTAAAATAGCACAAGCTAAAATCCATAAGTTGGCGCCTTTAAAAGATATGTTTTTAATTACATCTTCTCTTACTTTATTTTTATTTTCTTCTCCGCGATGAAGGTTAAACCAATTGTAAAATTTTGTTATCATATAAGTTAAAAGGTTTGGATCTTATAAGATATAAAATTCTATTTTGAATCTTATCCATTATTTTAAAAAAATAAAATGTTATATCTTGCTACATTATCAATTTTAACTATTAAATATGAATCAAAAAATCAATTTAAAGGTTTTTAAAGATTTTGTACAATCCAGTAATTTCGGAGGAGCATTATTATTTTTATGTGTGATCTTATCGTTAATTGTAGCCAATTCTCCTTTAGGTGAAGCACTTCAAAATCTCCTGGACACAACAATTGGATATGAAGACGACAATATACATTTAAATTATAGTATTAGTCTGTGGATTAATGATGGTTTAATGGCAATCTTTTTTCTATTGGTTGGATTAGAAATAAAACGAGAAATCGTAGAAGGTGAATTATCTTCACCAAAAAAGGCAATTTTACCTATTTTGGCTGCAGTGGGAGGAGCAATTATCCCTGCGGGTATTTATATATATTTAAATAATAATTTAGATACAATAGAAGGATGGGGAATTCCAATGGCCACGGATATTGCCTTTGCTTTAGCAGTTATATCCTTATTAGATAAACGTATTCCAATAAGTCTAAAGATATTTTTAGCAGCATTAGCTATAGTAGATGATTTAATTGCAATATTGGTTATTGCGATTTTCTATTCTTCAGGGATCCATTTGGATGCTTTAGCTTATGCAGGCATTGGAATGGTTGTATTAATTATAATGAATCGTTTCAACATTAAGAATCCATATTTATATTTAATTCCTGGTGTTTTTATTTGGTATTTTGTACATCATTCAGGAATTCATGCTACCATTGCTGGAGTTTTAATTGCTATGACAATTCCTACAAATAAATCCAATGTTGAGTCTCCCTTAGAAAGATTGGAACATGCTTTGGTCAAACCTGTCAACTTCTTAATCATTCCAATTTTTGCATTTGCTAATACTAATATAACCATACAATATGAAATGATTGAAGGCTTAACTTCTCCATTAGGATTAGGTATTGCATTGGGATTATTATTAGGAAAACCTGTCGGTATAGTTACTGTTTCAGTTGTTTGCTCAAGATTAGGAATTGGACAATTACCTGTAAATAGTAATCTAATTCATATGATAGGCGTAGGCTTATTAGCTGGTATAGGTTTTACGATGTCAATTTTTATTTCAATATTATCATTTAGTAATCCATTGCATGTAGAAGAAGCTAAACTTTCAGTATTACTGACTTCATTAATTGCTGGTATATTAGGATATTTTGTCTTAAGAAGGGCAGGAAATAAATAAAGCTAAGAAAAAATGCTAAGCTTTATTTATCGCTCTATTCGTACAATAATTTATTGGAATATAATTAAAATCTGGGATCATATTATTTCTCATTAAGATATCGTTATAAATTGAATTCATTTTAATAGTTGCCACCAAAGCAATTACAACTAATGCCGATTAGAACAAAAGAAAAAGCTTGTTGTGAATTCCTTTCATTTTGGTATTTTTACCAAAGCAATTACAACAATCTATTCCTTCATACACTCCGAACATTTGTTGTGAATTCCTTTCATTTTGGTATTTTTACCAAAGCAATTACAACGAAGTGTTAGTTGATCTAGTTGGTGAAGTAGTTGTGAATTCCTTTCATTTTGGTATTTTTACCAAAGCAATTACAACTTCATCGTTCAATAACCAATAAAGAGTTGTGTTGTGAATTCCTTTCATTTTGGTATTTTTACCAAAGCAATTACAACAAAAAAGTTTTTCAATACTTTAAAACACGTGTTGTGAATTCCTTTCATTTTGGTATTTTTACCAAAGCAATTACAACAGGATGAAGTGAGCAATCGAATAAATTCTGGTTGTGAATTCCTTTCATTTTGGTATTTTTACCAAAGCAATTACAACAGACATTGTCGTGAATACCATCACTATTTCGTTGTGAATTCCTTTCATTTTGGTATTTTTACCAAAGCAATTACAACAATTGTTCAATTCGTCCCAACGCAATCCTGGTTGTGAATTCCTTTCATTTTGGTATTTTTACCAAAGCAATTACAACAAAGATGAAAATGAAGTAATAGGCGTTGCTGTTGTGAATTCCTTTCATTTTGGTATTTTTACCAAAGCAATTACAACCAACAACAGCTGAAAAAACGGCATGGAATAGTTGTGAATTCCTTTCATTTTGGTATTTTTACCAAAGCAATTACAACTTGTATTATTGGTAAGATGAAAGGGAGAGGGTTGTGAATTCCTTTCATTTTGGTATTTTTACCAAAGCAATTACAACTACTTACGGATTTCCAACTACTTTAAGAGTGTTGTGAATTCCTTTCATTTTGGTATTTTTACCAAAGCAATTACAACTTCATCGTTCAATAACCAATAAAGAGTTGTGTTGTGAATTCCTTTCATTTTGGTATTTTTACCAAAGCAATTACAACAAAAAAGTTTTTCAATACTTTAAAACACGTGTTGTGAATTCCTTTCATTTTGGTATTTTTACCAAAGCAATTACAACAGGATGAAGTGAGCAATCGAATAAATTCTGGTTGTGAATTCCTTTCATTTTGGTATTTTTACCAAAGCAATTACAACAGACATTGTCGTGAATACCATCACTATTTCGTTGTGAATTCCTTTCATTTTGGTATTTTTACCAAAGCAATTACAAC
>NZ_JADGIK010000010.1 GCF_015234135.1 Faecalibacter rhinopitheci
TCAAGGCTGTAAAACGATTACCTAAAAATGAATCGTGATTCGGGAATAAATTAAATGATTCCTTTCAGTCACTAATTTATTCTAATCCTTCTCACAATTTATTTTCTTAACGGTATCGTTTTAAGGCCAAATTTAAAATTAGATAAATAGAAAAAGGCTCTTCAGTGGAAGGGCTTTTTTAATTAAAGTAAACCTAATTACTATTTTATATCTTAATTTTTGTCTTGACACAAAACATTTGAAATTAAGAGGAGAAGCCACGGTGTGGCTTAGGTATTTTAAACTTCTTTATCACTTTTTTCTTGATAAAAAAATAATCAAAAAATCAAGGCTACGATTTTCGGAATATTATGCAATTTTATTATTTATATGTTCATTTTTGTCTTGACACAAAAACGAACCAAAAAAGTCAAGGCTGTAAAACGATTACCTAAAAATGAATCGTGATTCGGGAATAAATTAAATGATTCCTTTCAGTCACTAATTTATTCTAATCCTTCTCACAATTTATTTTCTTAACGGTATCGTTTTAAGGCCAAATTTAAAATTAGATAAATAGAAAAAGGCTCTTCAGTGGAAGGGCTTTTTTAATTAAAGTAAACCTAATTACTATTTTATATCTTAATTTTTGTCTTGACACAAAACATTTGAGATTAAGAGGAGAAGCCACGGTGTGGCTTAGGTATTTTAAACTTCTTTATCACTTTTTTCTTGATAAAAAAATAATCAAAAAGTCAAGGCTACAATTTGATATGTTCATTTTTGTCTTGACACAAAAACGAACCAAAAAAGTCAAGGCTACGATTTTCGACGGTCAATTATCATTTTGCTACACTAAAATGTTTAAATCGCTCCCGTTGGTCGGTAAACATTTTTGCGTTCCGCTTAATGAATTGACACTCGTCTGCTAATCGTTAGGCCGTTTTTAGAAAAACTAATTTTCTAAGTTTATACAAGATTAAAATAGTATAAGTAAATTTTTATCGCTTATCAAGCATTTTTTGTGTAGAACGAAAGCCCTGATCAGCATTGGTTGCTTTTGTTTTTCTGCTTTGTGAAAAACAGTTCTTAGCAACGAATGCTAGGGCTGGTTTGTGGAGTTTGGTGAATGAAACGCTTCGCTTAGTGATTAGAGTGGGGCTTGTCCCCCGTTAGCCCGCAGGTAACTATAATGCCACATTATGTAAACATAGCTTGGATGGGGCGGCTGGTGACTCCTTGCTTGGGTATGTGTTGGATTGAGTTTTTTGCTTTTGTTGGTATTTGATTCTTATAAAACTTATTATTAATGGTTTTTATAAATCATCTTATTTCTCATTACACTTTTCTTTTCTAGTGCCACAAAAAAATAAAAGGATTCTTTTTGCTATTTGAACGCATAACTACCTGAATAATATAACCAAATTAGTTTTTTATATTTACTATTATTTATTCTTATACACTTCTCTATTTTGTAGCCTTCCCTATTTTCAAACAGAAAATAAATATAACTAACTCTATTTAAATAGGATGCACAAAACACGAATTATTCAATTTAAATTTTATAGTAAATCACTATAAAATTATATCTTTGAGCTGTTGGAGGAATTCCTCCATTTAGATTAAAGTTATTTTAATAAAGTTGAATTTGATGAATTATAGATTTTCAGGACACGATACATTTCATTGCAAACAGCAGTGGCTATTGAAGGGTTTTAACAACCCTAACTTTTCTAATGTTTCAGAGAGTATTATCTCATTAGGAGTAGGTAAAAATATGGTATCTTCTGTAAAATATTGGTTAGAAGCTTTTGGTATTACAAATGAAAACAATTTAACTGAATTTTCAAATTTAATTTTTTCTCCTGAAGAAGGTCTAGATCGTTATTTGGAAAATGAAGGAACTTTGTGGTTGCTTCAGTATAAATTATGCCAAAAAAAATATGCGAGTATCTTTCAATTATTATTTACAGAATATTTTGATGATAAAGTCAATTATGAATTTAGTGAAGATAAAGTAATAAAGTTTATTCTAAACAAACTAGAAATTAACGGTGTAAAATCAATTAGTGAAAATACGTTATCAAATGATTTTAAAGTATTAACTCGCACCTATCTAAGTTCGTCAAAAGATATTAAAAACATTGAAGAGGAATTTAATGCTCCTCTTTTAGAATTAAATCTGATCGAAAAAATTGAAAGTCATAAATATATTTTAAATAAAATCAATCGATCAATTCCTTTAGCAATTTTAGGTTATTGCATACTTGATATGACTCAAGAACAAAATAGTACAAGTTTAAAATTAGAAGAAATTAAACGTACTATTGGAAACTATTTCTGTATCACAAATAAATGTTTAGAAGATTTGTTATCTCAATTAAATGAGATTTCAGATGTGTTTGTTTATACAGATCATGCAGGAACCGCAACTTTAGATATCAAGCAAAATACTATCGAATTAAGAGAAGAATTATTAAAAAAATACTACGATGCGAACTAATATTTCAACAAACATTATAAGAGACGAAAACAAGTCTTTAAATTATATTGTAACCAAAAATGCCGTTGAAATATTTAATAGCATTTTTAATCATTCGAATGAAAACCAAAATTCCTTTACCATTATTGTAAATTATAAAAAAGAAAACATATGTTACTTTAGGGAGTTTAAATAATTTAGACATTAAAGAATATTAATATTCTTTTTTACAAGGAATTACTCCCCTGATTCCTCCTCTAGGGTTCGGAACATCTTCTTTATATCTTGGTATGATGTGAATATGAACGTGAGGAATCGTTTGTCCTGCTGTCTCTCCTACATTAATTCCAATATTAAAACCATCAGGGTTGAATTTTTGTTGTAAAATTTCTTTAACTCGATTCACCACTATCCAACAAGCAATTTGTTCTCTACTTGTTAATTCAAAATAATCAGAAACTACTCTTTTGGGAACGATTAAAGCATGACCTTTAGAAACTGGAAATTTATCATAGAATGAAAAAACAGTGGCTGTTTCTACGATTGGTTCTCTTTTTTCATCAATACTTAAAAATGGACTGATTGCTTCATTTCCTTGATGCAAATAAGTATAATGTTGAAATTCATAAATCTCACAAAAATCATTGACGAAAACTGATTTAAATGGCAGTTTAACGTTGGTTTGAAATGTTTGGATCTGATGCAATTTATGAGTTCTAAATCCTTGATATTTAACATCCCTTCTCACTGCAAAATAGGCTTTCCCTCCTATTTTAAGTCTTTCAGAAATATCCATTAAAACATTTACTTGCTCTTCAGATTCTAAAACATTTAAAACGTAAAAGCAAATAATAGTATCGTAATCATCTTCAAGATTTATCGGAAAATAGTGAGGGTCATAGCCACTAACATCATAACCTTTCATTTTTAAGACTTCAACATCTTTACCAAATCCACAGCCGAAATCTAAGGTTTTACCTACAATAAGATTTTTATCCAACAATATTTTACAAGGAAATGAAATATATTTTCTCTCCTTCGCTGTTAAGTGGCTATATGGATTCGATTTACTCATTTAGATATAAAAAACCATTGTTATTGGCAATTGTTAATAGTGGTTGAATTGTATTTTCAAACAGTACATCATCAAAAGCGGTAATTGTAGGAAAAATAGTTAAATATTCTTCAAGGAATTTATTGCTTGAATGCTTTTCTTTGTGAATATTAAAGGCAATTTTTTGCAAATTTTTAAACTGCGTAAAATACTTATCAAACTGTGGAAGTCTATCGCTTTTTGAAGAATTGAAAGACTTATCAATTGGTAATAAATTCCAAACTAAATCGTGAGAAACAAATGCATAAGGAACAAAGTGATCTAGTGCAAAGTTCTTTTCATTAAATACCAATCTTTTACCCGTAAAAATACAATCAATACTACCCAATTCATCAAAAACGATTTTCCAATAGTGGTTGGTTTGCTTTTGAAGGCTATTTCTTTGTGCTGGTTTAATTAATTTGTTGGAAATATCAGGTACATTTGGATTTCTATTTTGAAGAAACAACGTCAAATTCCAGTAACAAAAACTTTTCAATAATTTAGAATTTTGTTTTAGATATTCTATCCAATTAGTATTCATAATGATTCTATCTTTAGATAAAGCATATAAAGATTGATTTTCAAAACTTTGCGATTTTTTATAAATATCCGTTTTCGTCTCCCCTTGAAACCATGGAGAAAGGAACCAATGCGGCACATTTTTATCAAAATGCTGAAGAATTTTCTTCGTTTCAGAATCAGTAGAATTAATTAACCTTTCTTGAACAATACTTTGTTTTTCATCGATCGTTAGATTTTCAATATCTATCAACTTCAAAACAGCGTCTTCAAGTAAATCATGTTTCCCAAATGAAAGATGAAAATAATTAATGGTATACCAAGAATTACTAATCATTTTAGAGAAAATTTCTTTTTTTAGAATTTCTGTTTTCTCCTGTTCCACCAACTCCACAATTGCTAATAACCAATAAAATTTATAAGTCGCTGTTGTGTTATTAAACACTGCAGAAAGTAAATTTACCGGTAAATTTTGGGAATAAGGTAATTCTATCATTCTAAGCTGTTTTTAATGAAAAAATATTATTCTCATCCTCGATAGACGATTCTACAAATACTGATGCATCTAAATTATTAATTTTAAGATTAATAATATTAAATAATCTTTGATTTAAATCACCAACTATTAAAATATTATTTGTTTTCTCTATAAATTTTAATACAGTTTCCCATATTTCCTTATATACCTTTGCAGTTTTATCAATATATCTTTTAGCCAATTCACATGCTTTTCCTAATCCTATGATTAAAGGAGTGTTATATGTACCACCTCTATTGTCATTTTCTTGTGAACCACCATGAATTAATGGAGTTAACATCAAACCATTTTTTACATATAAAAAACCTATACCTTTAGGCCCATTAATTTTATGAGCACTCATGCATAGCATATCAATATTTAATTCATTAACATCAATATCGACTTTACCAATAGCTTGAGTTGCATCACAAAAAAAACTTAAGTTATGTTTTTTAGCAATATCACCAATCAACTGAATATCTTGAATAACACCAGTTTCATTATTTGCATACATGATTGCAATTAATGCAGTTTCTGGAGTAATAGAATTCTCTAGTTCATTTAAATCGATTAAACCATTTGAATCAACATCTAAATAAGTAACCTCTATTCCTTTGGTTTCTAAATATTCACATGTTTTTAAAACAGCTTTATGCTCCGTTTTACAAGTTATTAGATGATTACCTCTTTCAAAATTTTCTTCATAAAAACCTTTTAGAGCATAATTAATACTCTCTGTAGCACCAGAAGTAAAAATGATTTCTGAAGATTCAGCTTGAATGATTTCTGCACATAATTTACGTGCATTCTCTATCACTTTTTTAGTTTTTAACCCATCAAGATGATTACTTGATGCATTAAAATAATATTGATTAAAATAAGGCATCATTTCATTAAGCACTTCTTCATTAACTCTAGTGGTTGATGCGTTATCTAAATAAATCATTAGGTTATTATTTATAAGCTATAAATATACTATTATTACCTAATACTATTTTAAGGAAAACCATAATAACGGACAAATATAAACCAAACAAAGCCTTAAATATTTAAGTTAAATTTATCTATTTTTTTGATACTGCGTAAGTAATGTAAGTAAAAATCAGCAAAAACATTTTTTTGTTTTTTGAGTTTGTGAAAAAAAAGTTTTAAACGAAGAATAGCATGCAATAAGGAGAACCAATGGTTCTCCTTTACTTTGATTTTAGCTTATGTTTCCAGTTTTTTATTTTGGCGATTTTACAATTTTCTTTTTTGTTAAAAATAAGTTACGGAAGTTACGGCGTGAAAAATAATGAAGTTTAAAGTAATTGAATGTAAATTTTGCTTGTTTGTGTTTTATCTTCCGTAAGATAATTTAGACTAAAATATAAGCCTTTTTTAAAGTAATATTTTAAACTATAAAGTACCTCATTTATTATATGTTCATTTTACTCATGAGTTTATTATTTTAAGAATAATGTATTCATGAATCCTTTGGATTTGGCTTGATCCAAAACGAACCAAAAAATCAAGGCTTCAATTCTCGACGGGTAATCATCATTTCGTTTTACTAAAATGTTTAAATCATTCCTTTCAGTCGGTAAACATTTTTGCGCTTCTCTCAATAGATTGACGCTCGTCTGCGAATTGTTATGCCATTTTCATTAATTCATCTTCTAATAATTTAGACTCTTTTTGTACTTGATCATAATCTTTTTCCTTAACGGCATATACATAATTTTAACCGATTTATTGAATAATGAAATATATACTTTGTTTATATTTTATTTTTTTTTATAAAAAAGTGTAAAAAATCCCTTGTATACATATGGAAAATATTTTTTCAATGAATTGCTCTACAGCTTTATCCAATTCGTCGTTGACGCTTTTAAAACAAAAAAAATTCTGCTCGGCAATCAATCCCAACAGAATTTTATTTTATTATTTTCTTGAAAAATTTGTGCTTAATCGTAATGAAAACGGCACTTTGCAATTAAAATTTGTTCCTCTTCGTATTTATAAATTAAGCGATGTTCTTCATCTATTCTACATGACCAAAAACCTGAATATTTATGTTTTAATGGCTCTGGTTTGCCAATTCCCGTAAAAGGTGTACGTGAAATATCTTTCAATAAATCATTGATTCGCTTTACTTTTTTCTTATCAGTTTTTTGCCAAAATAAATAATCTTCCCAAGACTCATCTACGAAAATATATTTCATTTATTCCTCGATTAATTCTTTTTCAAAAGATTGATTACTTTTTAATTTTTCGATGGCTGAATCCAATCTTGATTCATTGATACGAGAAGATAGTTCGTAATTAGTAGCCATTAATGAATTGTATTCTTCTAATGACATTACTACTATACCAGAATCTTTCCCTCTGTTGATGATTAAGGTTTCAAAATTCTTTGAAACTCTATCTAAATAAGATTTAATATCTTTTCTGAAGTCTGAAACACTTGCTATTAACATAATCTTGTATTTTATTATGTACAAAATTAAGTACAATATTTTGATTTACAAAATCTATTTTAGGTAATGGTGTAATAATAAGTCAATGTTATTCAATATATTGGATTAAAATTAATTCATGAAATCAACAATGTACAATGTGTTACTTTTATAAGCGGAGCAAAAAATAATAATTATTCTTTTAAGAAAGCTGGTCTATATTTTTATGAAAATGCTTTCTTAATTGTAGGATTTTTTAAAATTGTAAAACATAAATTATATAAATCTGCTTTTTTATTTCCGTCAATTTTACTTCAAAAAATATGATGTATCTCGCTCCTACATTGTCTATTAGATTAGAAAATTAAAATACTTAAAGAAGATACAAGAAGTAAGAAAAGAATGCTTACTACAGCTTTATTATGGGCAAAAAAATTACAAATAGATCTAACCCAACACTTTATTGTTTAGAAAACGTAATGTACTACATACTATAATTTTTGATTATGAAAAAAGGAGCCAAAAAGCTCCTTTATTTTTATATCTCTTAATTTAATAACAGTTTAAAATTGATCTGCATTCATAACTTTATTCCAAGCTTTCACAAAATCATTCACAAATTTTTCATTTGCATCTGCCGATCCATAAACTTCTGCAATAGCTCTAAGTTCTGAATTAGAACCAAAAACTAAATCATTTCGGGTTCCTGTCCATTTAGCTTGACCAGTTTTACGATCCGTTCCTAAATATTTTTCCTTAGAATGATCCATTGCTTTCCATTCTGTTGACATATCTAGTAAATTTACAAAGAAATCGTTTGTTAATAGACCAGGTCTATCTGTTAAAATTCCGTTATTTGAACCATCATAATTAATATTAATTGCACGCAATCCACCAATTAATACAGTCATTTCAGGAGATGTTAATGTTAATAATTGTGCTTTATCAATTAACAATTCTTCAGTAGATACTGCATAATTATTGTATTTTCTGTAGTTTCTAAATCCATCCGCAATTGGCTCCAACCATTTTATAGATTCTACATCAGTTTGCTCTTGTGAAGCATCTGAACGACCAGGTGTAAATGGCACTTTAATAGTTTGTCCTGCAGCTTTAGCAGCCTGTTCAATCGCAACAGCACCTCCTAAGACAATTAGATCAGCAATCGAAACATTTGATGAAAATTCTGCCTTAATTTTTTCTAAAACTGTTAATACTTTACTAAGTTGTACAGGGTTATTTACTTCCCAATTTTTCATTGGTTCTAAACGAATTCTTGCTCCATTTGCTCCTCCTCGTTTATCCGATCCTCTAAACGTAGATGCTGAAGCCCAAGCTGTAGAAACCAATTCAGAAATAGATAATCCAGAAGATAAGATTTGTTGTTTTAATTCTTCTATTTGCGATTCGTTTATAATTTCTCCTTCAAACTTTGGTATAGGGTCTTGCCAAACAAATTCCTCTTGAGGTACATCAGGACCTAAGTAACGATTTCTAGGCCCCATATCTCGATGCGTTAATTTGAACCATGCATTACAGAATGCTTTCTCAAATTCTTCTGGATGTTCCAAGAAACGGCGTCCAATTTTTTCATATTCTGGATCAAAACGTAAAGCTAAATCAGAAGTAAGCATCGTAGGTCGAATGCGTTTATTAGGATCATGAGCATGAGGAATAATTTCTCCTACATCTTTAGCTACCCATTGATGAGCTCCTGCAGGAGATTTTGTTAATTCCCATTCAAATCCAAATAAATAACTTAAAAATAAGTTTGACCATTCTGTCGGTTTACTTGTCCAAGTAACTTCTAAACCTGAAGTAATTGTATCTCCAGCTTTCCCTTCTCCAAAAGAATTTGCCCAACCTAAACCTTGCATTTCTAAGCCTGCAGCTTCTGGATCTTTCCCAACATGATCAGCAGGACCGGCACCGTGTGTCTTACCAAATGTATGTCCACCTGCAATCAAAGCTAATGTTTCTTCATCATTCATAGCCATACGTGCAAATGTGTCACGAATATCTTTTGCTGAAGCCAATGGATCTGGATTACCATCTGGACCTTCGGGATTGACATATATTAATCCCATCTGCACCGCAGCTAATGGATTTTCTAAATCTCTAGAACGATGTTTATCACTATTAGTATCTTCTGCAATAATTACATCTTCACCTTCTACACCATCAGAACCTCCTTTTCCGTAACGCACATCGCCCGCTAACCAAGTATTCTCAGAGCCCCAATACACATCTTGATTTGGTTCCCAAACGTCTGCACGTCCTCCAGCAAAACCTAAAGTTTTGAAACCCATAGATTCTAAAGCCATATTACCTGTTAGGATGATTAAATCTGCCCATGAAATTTTACGACCATATTTTTGTTTGATAGGCCATAACAAACGACGCGCTTTATCTAAGGAAACATTATCTGGCCAAGAGTTAAGCGGTGCAAAACGCTGTTGTCCTTCTCCTGCTCCTCCACGTCCATCTTGTACACGATAAGTACCAGCACTATGCCAAGCCATACGAATAAATAAAGGTCCATAATGTCCAAAATCTGCTGGCCACCAATCTTGAGAATCTGTCATCAATGTATGTAAGTCAGATTTTAGAGCTTCTAAATCTAAAGACTTAAATTCTTCAGCATAATTAAAATCCTCACCCATTGGATTTGTTTTAGTATCATGCTGTTTTAATATATTTAAGTTTAATTGATTTGGCCACCAATCTTTATTCTGAGTTCCTTTTCCAGCCACACTATTTGTCTGTAAAGATCCATTATGAAATGGACATTTTGAGATATCTCCACCGTTTTCCATGTCTATATATTTGTATTTTGTTGTTGCTTAATTAGTTCTAATATCTATAAATTAAATCAATTTTAAATCAATACTTAATTAATAAAATTGATAGCATGATAAGATTAATAACTTAGTCTTAAAAATCATATGATTAAGTTATGAATATTAAAATTAGTTTCAAAAAATATCATGTAACTCTTACAATTATTAGCAAAGAAATTACTTTCTATAAAATTGTAAAATTGTCTCTATAAATGATTAATTTTCACAATAAACATTATATATGAATAAAAAATTACTATTTGTTTCTACATTATTTCTATTGATGACAGGAAATATCAAAGCACAATCTAAAATTTCTTTTGAGGAAGAAGAAAATTATTACTTAGGGTCTATAAAAACTCAGAATGGTTGGGAAATCTATTCGGATGTAGAAGATAATATTGAAATCCCTGAAATACTAGTTACAAACGCGCAATTTACAGATGGTAAAAATTCTTTGAAAATAGAAACTAAAGATTCAAATATCTTTATAGGTGCTTTTAAAAACATTACAGCTTCTGCCGAGAAAATAAAGGTTTCTATGGATGTTTTTGTAGAGGATATATATAAAAATGGATATGGTTCTGAAATTATGTTAACTTTAATTGACCAGAATGACACGAATTTAGCAACTATAAATCTAGCTTTTGATAATACAGTATGGACAGGTAGCGGAAGTTATGTATATGAAGTAGAAGGTGTAACCTATGCGTCAAATTCATGGCTAACTATTTCCTATCAAATTGATTTTGAAAACTCTAATATTAATTTTTATTTAAACGATACCTATATATCTTCACAAGAAATAGAAATGGGTGCATCCTTAACTGCACTTGATGTTTATATGTTTGATATGGGAACACAATTTTATGTAGATAATATTAGCATAGAAAGTTTGCTAGAAACTTCTAGTATTTCGTCTCAACAAAAAAAGATTGAAATATTTCCTAATCCCGTATCAGATATTTTAAACATAAAAACAAAAGATGATATTAAAGTGATAGAAGTATATGATATATCGGGGAAAAAGCTAATTACTACAACAGATAAAGTTTTAAATGTTCATAGCTTACCTAAAGGGAGTTATGTTGTAAAAATTATAACTGATAAAGAAACAACTGTGAAAAAGTTCATTAAAAAATAATTTTATAGATAATCAACTTTTCAATATAGAATAAAAGTCCAGAATATTTTTTTGGATCTGATTTATTTAAATTTTAATAAAAATATCCGATACTAAAGTATCGGATATTTTTATTATTAAATTTTTGGTTCTTGTTGACTTAAACAGTGGAAAGATCCTAATCCCCAAATGATGTCCGTTGAATCTATTCCAACGACTTGACGATCTGGGAAACATTTTTGGATGATTTCTAAAGCCACCTCATCTTTTGCACAACGATAAGTTGGGACAATCACCGATTTATTGGCAATGTAGAAATTCGCATAAGACGCCGGTAAACGCTCGCCTTCGCAGTAAACGCCATCAGGCATTGGTAATTCGATAATATTTAACGAGCGACCATCTTCCAATTTCATTTCTTGTAATTGACGAAGATTAACTTGTAATAACTCATAGTTATCATCATTTTCATCTTCTTCTACAACCGTTAAAACTGTATCTTCATTCACGAAACGAATTGTATCATCGATATGACCATCCGTATCATCACCAACGATTCCGTCTTCCACCCAAAGAATTTGAGAAACACCATAGTAATTTCTTAAGAATTCTTCGATTTGTTGTTGCGAATAGTCTGGATTACGGTTCTCGTTTAATAAACATGATTTAGACGTCATCAATGTATTTTTTCCATTGAATTCGACTGAACCACCTTCCATGATAATTCCTGGGTAGAAAACTGGAAGATTAAATGCTTCTCCAATTTTAGTTGGAATCACATCATCATTTTCGAATGGTGGATATTTTCCTCCCCACGCATTGAATCCCCAATCCACAATTACTTTTTGATTTTCAGCATTTTCATTATTTACTAAGAAAGCTGGTCCGTGATCACGACACCATGCATCATTAGTTTCGAAAAAGTAAAACTCGACTTGCGATAAATCAGCATCTGTTTTTTCGATGTACGATAAAGCAAAGGCTTTCATTTCCTCATCTTTTACATTGATGCGAACTTTTTCACCTTTCGATAATTCAGCAATAAATTGTGCGTATGCTGGATAAATTAGGTGAATACGATCTGGCCAAGATTCCTCTTTATGAGGCCAAGATAACCACGTTGCTTCGTGTTCTTCCCATTCCGCAGGGAAACGGTATCCTAAATCTTTAGGAAATTTTGTTGTATCTAATGTGTTCAATTTAATTCTGTTTTAAAAGTTGTAAGGTATGTTCTAAATGACCTTGGGTTTTCCAATTATCGTGTCCAGCAATTACCAATTTAATTTTTGGATGGTGATGCATGATTTTTTGAATTGTATTTAGCCAAGCGTTCACATCAGCTTCTCCAATATATCCTAAATCCGTAGCCTCAGTACTTTTTACTAAACAACCACCATTTAAGATTTGATATTTCGGTAACCAAACTACCGTATTGTCAGCAGTATGTCCTTTTCCAAAATATTCAATAACGAAACGCTCACCTCCTATTTTATAGGTTTTCCCTAATTCAATTTCATGTGTTGCAACAGCTTTATTATTTGTTTTTAAAATCGCATTGGTTTCTTTTGTTGCATAAGTCGGAATTCCGATTTGATTGTAAAAAGCAAAACCTCCTGCGCGATCTTCGTGCGAATGAGATGCAAAAACTGCAATTACTGGTAAATGATGACGAAGTTGAATTGAATCTAAAATCGGTTGATATTGGGAGTTGTCCCAAGGCGTATCAAACAAAACAATTCCTTTTTTTGTAACTAAATACATGCCATTAGCCGCATATTGCTTGCCATTGAATGTATTAAAAGTGGTATGAACAAAAACCTTTGGATGAATCTGTTCAATGATTAAAGGTGCTCGTTGTGCATATAAAAATGTACTGAATAGGAAGAATATTCCTATCCAATACATTTTAAGATATTGTATGTTGAAATTAATCTTCATCAATAAAACGCTTCGTAATCGGAGCGTATGTTTCGATACGACGATCTCTTAAGAAAGGCCAGTGCTTACGGAAATAATCAGATTCGTTTAAATCTAATTCAACCACTTCAGTTTCTTCCTTATCATGCGTTGCTAAATATAAAAGTTTCCCTTGTGCATTTGTTGCGAAAGAACCACCCCAAAATTTCATTGCACCATCTTGTTCAAAACCAACACGGTTCACTGAAATGACAGGAACACCATTGGCTACTGCATGTGAACGTTGTATCGTTTGCCAAGCGTTGTATTGATCTTGGTTTGTTTCTTCGTCTTGCGTAGTATCCCAACCAATAGCAGTTGGGTAGAATAAAATATCAGCACCCATTAATGCTGTAATACGAGAAGCTTCTGGATACCATTGATCCCAACAAATTAAAACACCCACTTTACCAAACTTCGTATTGAATACTTTGTATCCTAAATCACCTGGTGTAAAGTAGAATTTTTCGTAGAATGCTGGATCATCTGGAATGTGCATTTTGCGGTATTTTCCTAGATACTCACCATCAGCATCTAAAATTGCTGTTGTATTATGGTATAACCCTTGTGCACGTTTTTCGAATAAAGAGGCTATAATTACAACTCCTAATTCTTTTGCTACGACAGATAGGGCATCTGTTGATGGTCCAGGAATAGCTTCTGCTAAATCGAAGTTATCGTAATCTTCGACATCACAAAAATATAATGATGTAAATAATTCTTGTAAACATACGATTTGAGCTCCTTTCGCTGCTGCTACTCTTACTTGCTCTATCGCTTTATTTAAATTTTCTTGTTTGTCCTTAGTACAAGTCATTTGTACCATTCCAACTTTAACTTTTGCCATTAACGAAAACTTATAGGATTGATTTAAATATAAAGTACAAAAATAGTGATATTCTTTAATATTAAATACAACAAAAATTTTAATTGCGAGGTTAAAATCTTGCTGATAATTCTTTAAAAACGATAAAAAATCGGAATTAAATCCATTTAAAATCTATAATTTAAGATAATATTAAGTTTTATTTCTTAATGTTTCAATTGAAATTGAATAATTTAGCCCTCAGTTTGAAAAAATTAAAAATTAATAATGAGAAATTTAATACTAACATTATCACTTTTAGGCAGTTCTTATCTGATGGCTCAAACTGAAGCTACTTTCATATCTAATAATTCTTTACCTAGCTCTGGTGTGTCTGTAATAGAATCTGAGAAAACGGAAACCATTACAGAAACAACTGAAGTTAAGAAAATCACTTATCACGATCATGTTTTTGAGGCACAGTCATTTAACATTCCTATCATTGAAAATAATGAACAAATGGATTCGTTGATATTAGCTAATCAACTTATACCAGTACCCGAAGATGGCGAAGGGTATATGATTCAAAAATTAACCCATAGTAGAGCATTCTTAAATCAGGATGCATTTTTACTTCTAAAAGATATTTCTAATCAATTTTATGCAGAAACTAATCATAAGCTAAGCATATCATCACTCACTAGAACTATTGAAAGTCAAAATAAATTGAGAAGAGTTAATAGTAATGCTACAAAAGGCGAAAGTTCTCATAGCTACGGTGCTTCTTTTGATATATCATATTCTAAATACGGTGAAAAATCAGGAAGAAATTATGCTAATGAACGAGTGGTGCAAGCATTACTGGATCGGTTAGTAGAAGAAGGTAAAATTTATTATATAAAAGAACGAAGACAACCTTGCTTTCATGTAACTGTAAGAAATACAAAAATAGATTTCAAAAATATGGTGAAATCCTAAACTCTAAATCCTACAAAATGTAGGATTTTTTTTGTATTTTAAAATTTAGAATAAAAATATTGTCAAAATTATACCCTATAAAAGGCTAGAAACTTATTTTTGCATCATGCTTAGGAATACATTTTACACATTAATACTATTTGTATCAGGAACTAGTATAACTTTTTCGCAAGGAAGAAAAGTAATTCCTCCTACTGCCGAATATATAAAACATTTAGAAGCAGCAAAATCTCATGGTACTACACTTATAAAAGATAAAAAACAACTTGATAAATATGTTTCTAAAGGAAAATTAGTCTCTGTAAAACAACGAGGTTATGGGTTTAGAGTAACAGATTTAACACATAGTCATCGCTATTTAACTCCTAGAGCAAATCAAACTTTGAGAGATATAGCACGTGAATTTGTGAAAACAACAGGGCAAAATTTCTTTGTAGTAACTTCCCTTACTCGCACATTACATGATCAAGATCGATTAAGAGGTGTCAATGGAAATGCATCATCTAATGACAGTGCGCATAATTATGGGGCATCTTTCGACATATCTTATATCCGATTTAATCATAAAATAGGTCAAAATTCTAAACTTGATAGAGATCTTAACAATATTTTAAAATCTTTTCAAAATTCAGGACGAATATATTATGTAAAAGAGAAACAAAGTAGTTGCTACCATATTGTAGTTCGTCGCTAAAATTTGTATTTTTCGATAGCCAATTTTATGTACGTATGAATATTGAAGAATTAAGAGAATTTTGTTTGAGTTTACCATTTGTGGAAGAAAAGTTTCCATTTGACCAAACAACATTGGTCATCTATATTGCAGGTAAAATGTTTTGTTTAACTGACATTAGAGAATTTAATCGTGTAAATGTTAAATGTGATCCAAGTAATGCAATCGATTTTAGAGAAAACTACCAAGCTGTGTTACCAGGCTATCATATGAATAAGAAACATTGGAACACAATTATAATCAACCAAGATGCAAAGGATGCATTAATTTATCAATGGATTAAAGATTCTTATAATTTAGTTATACTTACGCTTCCCAAATCAAAAAGACCAAATTTAATCTTATAAAAAAAGCAGAATAAAAATTCTGCTTTTTGTTATTCATTTATTTCTTTTTCTTGCGCTAATTTACTAAATAACGCAATTCTTGCTTGCTCGTTTATTGGATAAAAAATGCTTAAATATAAGCGCTCGTCAATAACATATTTTATTGCACAATGAATATTCTCTTTAGTTAATCTTTCAACAAAAAGCGTGTTTGTGAAAATTGATAATGAATTTTCTTTAAAAATTTCTTGCGCTCTTTTATACGTTATAAACGTTACATGAAATTTTGTATAGTGCGATTCAATATGCACAATCACATCAACCTCATCATTGATTGGATCATAAATTGGATGTAGAATAGTAGATTTAAATTCCATTATTTATACCAGCTACTGTACATTAAATAATTATTTGCAATACGCTCTATTTCGCCTTCTTTTAAACTTTGTGGAACATCTTTCACTTTTTTTGCTGGTACTCCTGCCCAAAGTTCACCTTCCTTTACATGTGTACCTTTCGTAATTACAGCTCCTGCAGCAATTAAAGAATTAGATTCAATTATACAATCGTCCATCACAATTGCTCCCATTCCTATTAATACATTATCATGAATTGTACATCCATGCACAATTGCATTGTGACCAATAGACACGTTATTTCCTATTGTTGTAGGTGACTTTTGATACGTTGCATGTATAGTCGCATTATCTTGTATATTAACTTTATTTCCCATTTTGATGTAATGCACATCTCCACGAATAACGGCAGAGAACCAAATAGAACAATCGTTTCCCATTTGTACATCACCAACGATAACTGCATTTTCTGCAATAAAGCAATTTTCACCCATCTGAGGATGCTTCCCATTTAATTCTTTAATAATAGCCATCTAAAAATTTATAATTATTGGGCAAAATATACAACTAAATCAACTAAATTTGCTGTTATTATGAGAGTATATACAGAAAATACACCTAATGAAAATGTGATGAAGTTCGTTTGTGACGAAACTTTAGCACAAGGTGGCGTTGAGTTTACAAAAGATTCAACTGCTACAGAATCACCACTTGCACAAGTTTTACTATCTATACCTTTTATCGACAAAATTTTTATCACTGCGAATTTTGTAGCAATTGAGAAAATTGATGGCGTTAATTGGGAAGATGTTCAAAACGATTTATTAGAAATTGTAGAAGAACATTTAGAGGATGGTCTTATTTTACAGCAACAAAAAAAACAGCCTTTTACAGTTTATGCTGAGATGACTCCTAATCCTTCTGTAATGAAATTTTGTGCGAACGTTATGTTGGTACCAGAAATTATAGAAATTAAGTCTAAAGAAAAAGCTGCTGGAGTTCCTTTAGCAGTTGCACTTTATAAAGAATATCCTTTTATTGAGGAAATTTTCTTTACTGAAAATTATATTTCTTTAACTAAAAATGATACAGAAGAATGGGATTTATGGACAATGGATGTTCGTTCATTTATCTTAAATTATTTACAAGCTGGAGGAATTGTTTTTGACGAATTTTATGAGTTTACAACAGAAGCTCCGGAAGAAGTTGTGATTAAAGCCAAAGAAGATTTTACTGACGTTGAAACACAAATTAAAGCAATCTTAGATGAATTTGTACAACCTGCTGTTGCAAACGACGGAGGAAATATTGAATTAATTGAATTTGTGGAGGAAACAAGAACTGCTAAAATGTTATTACAAGGAGCTTGTTCTGGTTGTCCATCTTCTACAGCTACACTAAAAAATGGAATTGAAGGTTTATTAAAACAAATGATGCCTGATGTGGTAGATAATGTTGAAGCCGTTAACGGATAATTTTAATCAATGAATCAAAAATAAAAAAGACTTTAGCTAAGCTAAAGTCTTTTTTATTTTTGATATATTATTATTCATCATAAAAATCAAATGATCTTCTATAGTTATAAAGCATTAGCCTCCTTCTAGATTCTAAATCATTTATTCTAAAAGAATTAATATCCTCGTTCATAAAATAGATATTACCTTCTTCCAAACCATCATGGCCAATACATTTTAAAATAAAATCATTTTCAGAAACTTCTGTTACAAAACCTGAAAATCGAGTATCATTACCAATTCCTATTCTAATTAAATAATCAGTTTCTCCTTTTAATCTTAATAAAGTAGAGTACATCCAATTATCATCTTTAGGAATATCAAGAAGAATTTCTTGTTCTTCATCTAATTCTTGATTATGATCATATATGTATTGCAAACATTTACAGTAATCATCACGATCTATTCTTCTCACTTTGTACATTGGCTCTATAATAATACCATCCTTTTTACCAAATTTTGTAATATGTTGCATGACAAAAAATTCTTCGTTAAAATCAATTACATAGCCAGCCCAAAAATCTGTACCTGATGGATCTTGAAAAATTGCAATCACATATCTATGATCTTTAGAATAGTTGAGTATTTTTTCAAATTCTGTATTCATTTTTTTACTTTTTCTTTACATATATGGCCTCATGAATTTCAGGAGTCCATTCCCCTTTTTCCAAATTATCTAATTTAATCTTTTTGTAAACCTCTTCTGGTCCAGCTACCACCATTGTAATTTGTGATTGATCTCTTAGGTTTTTCTCATTAAATGCGTAGGTAACAAATACTTTTTTCTTTGTTATTAGTTTTATTAAATTTAATAAATACTCTTCCGCATCTGTTGCAGATTTAAATTTATCATCCTTTTTAAATGAAACTTCAAAAGAACCATCTACTAAAAAATCTGGCTCATAAGCTAAGAAAATCGAGTAATCTTTTTGCTTTATCTTTTGTGCTTTTGCATATTCCTTTTGATTTTTATATTCTTCTTTTACAATTTCATATTTAAAAGAATATAGATCCGCAATTTTTTCTAATTTATCAGCATCAAATGAGTAGGCAATTCCGTTATGGAAAACATTATATAATTTTGGATTTACTAACCATTGATCTACAATTTTACGATCTTTAATTGCGTAAATCATAAAATGGTTTTCATCAGTCACTTTATTATTTAATTCATATCCATGTTCTAAATTTAATTTTATCCCATCTATTTTAGAAGCATTATCTATATAAAAATTATATTTTTCAAAAGATTTATCGGTATTATAATCACTTGCCATTCCTACTAGAATAGTATTGGAATCAAAATTTACTTTGTCTATTAATGTTTGGACTTGAGCCCAGCTTATTGTAGAAATCATTAAAGTAGCAACAAGTAAAATTCTTCTAATCATATGTATTATTTTGAGGTTTTTATAAAAAAAATAAATTTAATATTTATTTACAGATTTAAAGGTGTTTTTTAAGTAATAGTTGGAATAACAACATATAGAATGGATTTGTAATGTATAAAGTTTATCCTTTATTGAAATTAAACATTTATTTTCTTAAAATTTTTACATTTACTTAACATTCTAGCACTGAATTTGATATTGAGCTTAAATCAACCTATTATTAAATTAAAAATTATGAAGTCTCATAAACAATATGTATCAAACAATGTTCTATTACAATTAGGATTTTTGACACTTATCCTTATTATTTTCGGATTAATTATAAAAAATGTCTTTGCTTTTTTGCCAGGTATTTTGATTGCAATCTGCCTTTTTGTGTTGTTAATAAATCCACTGAATTATTTATATATTACAAAAAAATGGAATAAAACAGCCAGTGTTGTTCTACTAATGATTGCATCAGCCGTTACAATCATTACACCGTTATACATTCTTATTCATATGCTAACGAATAAAGTGATGATCCTTTTGAATGATACGAATAAAATAGAATCGGATATAAAGAAAGCCATTACTACTTTAAATCAACAATTTAACATTGATGTATTTAGTGAAACCAATATTTCTAAATTAACACAAATCGGAACGAAAATATTACAAACGTTATTAAATGCATCTTTAGACACCTTTATTCAATTAGGAGTTGCGTTTATATTGCTATATTTTATGCTAATCAATCATAAAAAGTTAGAAGATGCTTTTTATAGATATATTCCACTAAAAAATAGAAATCTAAAGAATATGAATTTAGATTTGAAACAGTTAGTGATTTCTAATACTGTTGGTGTACCAGTAACTGCCTTTATACAAGCTATTATAGCTTATATTGGTTATATTATTTTTGGAGTAGATGATTCCTTTACTTGGTTTGTCTTAACCATTTTTGCAGCAATGCTACCTGTTGTAGGTGCAGCATTAATTTATATTCCACTAGCAATAATATTAATTGCACAGGGAGAAACTACAAATGCGATAGGATTGTTACTATATAGCTTTATAATTGTTGGATTATCGGATAATTTAATTCGATTTGTTTTACAAAAAAAGATGGCGGATGTACACCCATTGGTTACAATTTTTGGTGTAATTATCGGTATTAATTTATTTGGTTTTATTGGAATTATTTTTGGGCCTATTCTTTTTTCAGTATTTTTATGGTTAATCAAATTATATAAAGCTGAATTTGTTGATCCAAATCCAGAAGAAATATAAATCCACAAAAAAACTATCATGAATTTAGAAAATTTTAAATTCTATCATCCACTAGAAATTAGATGGAACGATTTAGACCCCATTGGCCATGTAAATAATGTATATTATATAGAATACTTTCAGATTGGAAGAGGTTTCTATATGATTGATTCTTCTAAGAAATGGGATTGGACTAAAAACATGTTTGTTATTGCCCATATTGAATGTGATTATTATAAAGAATTAAAACTTTTATCAAAAAACCCAAGAATTGGATTACGTGTATCAAGATTAGGAAATAAATCTTTTGACTTTGAATATGTAATTGTGAGTGATGATAAAGATGGAATTCCAATTGTACATGCAAAAGGATTAAGCACACAAGTTTTGGTAGATTTAACCTTAGGTAAAAGTATAGAATTACCTGAATGGCTAAAAACCGATATCCAAACGTATGAAATAGCTCTAGAAAAATAAGTATATTTAGTCATCAGTTTACTGGTGACTTTTTTAATTCAATTTATTATGAAAAGAATAATCTTATTTCGACATGCAAAAAGCCGATGGGACGAACCAGTAAACGACCAATTTCGTAGCATTACTGAAACTGGAAAAACGCGAACAAGATTGTCTGCGAAGAAATTGAGCGAAATTATAGATAATCAATCTTTACATGTTTTTTCTAGTATTGCTACCAGAGCACGAGAAACTGCCGAAATTGCAAAATCAATAGTTTTTCCAACTGTAGAAATAAACTATGAGAAAGAATTATATTCGTTTTCTCATTTTACATTAAAAAATTGGATAAAATCATTAGATAATTCCATAGAATCAGCAATCATTTTTGGTCATAATCCTGCATTTACTGATATTGCATATGATTTAGGATCTGAATTCATTTTAAATATTCCAACTGCTGGAGTAGTTTGGATGGAATTTGAAACAAATGAATGGAGTAAAGTACAAAAAGGCATAACTAAACATATTATTTTTCCCAAAGAATTATAAATGAAAAGATACATTAATAGAGAAATTAGCTGGCTAAAATTCAATGCAAGAGTTTTACAAGAAGCAGCTGACGAAAATGTCCCTTTATTAGAAAGAATTAGATTTCTAGGAATATATTCTAATAACTTGGACGAGTTTTATTCCGTAAGATATTCAACAATTCTTCGCTCTATTCAATTAAAAGATGTAGAAAAAGTATACAGTAATATTGTTGCTGAACAAACTGATGAAGAATTAATAGAAGAAATAAATACAATTGTTACGAAACAACGTGAGAAATATGACCTTTTATATGAAGAATTATTCAAAAAATTAGAGGATCATGACATTCATGTTATAGATGATAAAACATTACCAGAAAAATATACTGAATATATCACAGAGTATTTTAATGATGAATTAATACATAATGTGGGGGTTTTCGTTTTAAATGAAAAAATTAAAATTCCTTCTCTTAGAGATGGATCATTTTATTTAGCTGTTAAAATGACGATGAAAGATGAGGTACAATATGCCTTAATCATTGTTCCAACCCATTTATTTGATCGTTTTATTTTATTACCAAAGTGGGGACAGAAATTTTACGTAATGTATTTAGAGGATATCATTCGATATCATTTAAATGAAATTTTCAGAACATTTCAATACGATTCTATTGAGGCACATTCTATTAAAATTACACGCGATAGCGAACTTAATTTTGATAACGATTTAGAGCATAGCTTATATGAAAAAGTAATTCATAGTTTAGAAGAACGTAAAAAAGGTGAACCTGTAAGGTTGGTATATGATAGAGAAATTGCAAATGACACATTAAATTTCTTTTTAGAAAAACTAAATTTGGACGATTATGATAGTATTATTCCAGGTGGAAAATATCATAATAAGAGGGATTTAATCGGTTTCCCATCTTTTGGAATTCAAGGTTTAACCTACCATAAGATCAAACCTATCATACAAAAAAGACCTTTATCTTACGATAGTTATTTTAGGGCTTTTACGGCAAATGATGAGCTTATATTTGCTCCGTATCATGATTATTCTTTACTCTTAAAATTTTTAAGAGAAGCAGCTATCGACCCTAAGGTTAAGAAAATTAAGCTTACAGTATATCGCGTCTCTAAGGACTCACAAATAATGCATTCTTTGATTAATGCTGCAATGAATGGGAAAGAAGTTACTGCTATACTAGAACTACGGGCGCGTTTTGATGAATCGAATAATGCAATGTGGTCCAAAAAATTACAGGAAGCAGGTGTAAATGTAATATTTGGTGTACCAGGACTTAAAGTTCATTCTAAAATTGCCTATATCGAACGATTACCAGAAGAAGGAATTGCAGAAAAATTTGCAATAATAAGTACCGGAAATTTTCATGCTAAGACAGCAAAAATTTATACAGATTATACTTATATCACTTCTAATCCTGGGATAACCAAAGAGATAGAACAGGTATTTAAATTCTTTGATGCTAATTATTTAATGCAAACCTATCATCACCTGATGGTTTCACCGCATGGAACACGTAATAAATTAATCAAACTTATAAAAAGAGAAATTTATAACAAGAAAAGTGGTTTTGAAGCTGAGATTAATATGAAATTAAATAGTTTGAGTGACAAGCAAATTATTGATTTATTATATAAAGCTTCGCAAAAAGGTGTAAAAATTAGATTAGTTGTTCGTGGGATTAATTGTTTGATTCCAGGAAAGAAAGACCTATCTGAAAATATAGAATGTGTAAGTGTGATTGATAAATTTTTGGAGCATCCGCGAATATATTGGTTTAAGAATGCTGGACAAGATCAAGTCTATATTTCTTCTGCAGATATGATGAGTAGAAACCTAGATTATAGAGTTGAAGTTACATGTCCTGTTTATGATTCAGGATTAAAAAAAGTAATTATGGATACATTTAATTTAAGTTTTAATGATAATGTTAAAGCTCGAATTATTGATGAAAAGCAGTCCCTTGCCTATCGTGAAAATAAGGAAGATAGAAATCGTTCTCAATTCACTACTTATGATTATTTACAACAATTAAATGAGAATATAAATGAAGATTAAAAAGCTAGGAGCAATTGATATAGGATCCAATGCGATACGTTTATTAATTAATTTTGTCTATGAAGAAGAAGGTAAAGCTCCAATCTTCAATAAAACAAGTATTGTTCGTATGCCTATCCGTCTTGGTCACGACGTTTTTACTGATGGTACAATTTCTGAAAATAATGCTAACCGTATTTGTGATGCGATGCAAGCCTATGCATTGATGATGAAGGTTTATGAAGTGGAAGACTATCGTGCCTACGCAACTTCTGCTATGCGCGAAGCAAAAAATGGATTGGAAATTGTTCAGAATGTAAAGAAACATTGTGATGTAGATATAGAAATAATCAATGGTCAAACAGAAGCCGAATTAATATTTTCAACTGAATTAAGCTCATTTGTAAAAGATAATAAAACCTATCTATATGTAGATGTAGGTGGAGGAAGTACAGAATTAACTTTATTAAAAGATAATAAAATTTTCGCTTCGCAATCTTTTGAAGTGGGAACCGTACGATTGTTAGATAACATGGTGGATTCTTCAACTTTTCCGGAAATGCAAAAATGGATTATAGAAAATATTGGCAATGATGAAATTGAATTAATTGGATCTGGTGGAAATATTAACCATGTCTATAAATATTCTGGTGTAAAAGTGGGTACACCTCTTGGTGCAACATATGTAAAAAAACACCATAAAATTCTACAAACAATGACTGCAGAGCAACGTATGCAAAACTTTAATATGAAACCTGACCGTGCAGATGTTGTAGTATATGCTTTAGAAATATATACAAATGTATTAAAATGGTCAAAAGCAACGAAAATTCACGTTCCTAAAATTGGGCTTTCGGACGGAATTATTCGTGCTTTATATCATGATTTAACTCAAAAAAAATAATCTTAATCGGTAACTAATAAGTTGCCGATTGTTTTTGATTTCAATTCGGTTTCATCCCATTCTTTCTGTGGATTACTATTAGGCATTATCCCTCCACCTACATATAACTTTACCGTATTTTTAAAAATTTGTGCACATCGAAGATTTACAAAATACAATGACTTTTTCTCCCTTTTATAACCAAAATAACCTGCATAAAATTTACGATCATATCCTTCATTTTTTAAAATAAAATTTTGAGCATCTTGCTGTGGCATTCCACAAACAGCTGGTGTAGGATGTAATTTTTGTAAAATTGTGTTGACTTGATCATACGATTTTACATCAGCTGAGATATATGATTTTAAATGATTAAAAAATCCAGCATCTATAGTATGTGGCCCATCAACATGTAAGTTAGTCGTATTTTCTAATTTTGAAATAATATAATCAGTTACTACTTTTTGTTCCAAAATTTCCTTGTTAGACCATTGTTCATTTTTTGGTAAAGTACCTGCCAATGAAACTGTTTTTATGGTCAAATCCTCTTCTTGCAATAATAATTCTGGTGAGGCCCCAATCCATAATCCATCATTTATAGAATACCATAGATATAGGTACGCATTGGGATAGTGCAAATGCAATGCTTTAAAAGTTTTAATAATATTAACTCCTTTATTACTTATCTCCTTAATTCTAGAAATTACAATTTTATCCGTATTTGTTTGATTTAATTCCTTTACAGTATTTTGAAGCAAGGCTATATAAGACTCATAAGAAATTGCTTCTTGTGTAAAATTTGATTCTAAATTTAAATCAAGCTCATTTTTCAACTTTTCAATTTGAATACTTTCTATATCATCATCATTTATAATAATTTGTTGAGAATTATCGAAACGATTAAAAATGAATTTATTTTTAGATTCAAATTTTTGATCTGCCCATAAATCGACAAAATCTGAATTTGGCTCTCTAAAGAGTAAGAACGATTTATTGTTAGTAAGTATATTTTCAAGTTTAGCTTGAAATTTATTTTGCATTTGGATTTGGAATTATAGCATTAGTGATGTGACTGTAGCAAACTAATTTACCACTTTCATCTGTTATCTCTATTTTAATGAGATGCGATTTATGTCCTTTTTTTACTACTGTAGCATGTCCAAACACTGTTCCATCTCGCTTTGAACGGAGATGATTTGCGTCAATTTGTTGTCCAACGGCTACATAATTTTTATCATTTAATATAAAATTAGATAAAGAACTACCTAATGTTTCCGCTAAAACTACTGATGCGCCACCATGTAGCAATCCAAATGGTTGATGAACGATAGATGAAACTGGCATTTCTGCTTTCATAAAATCTTCTCCAACATCCGTAAACTTAATTTTTAGATGAGAAATTAAAGTATTTTCTGATATTTTGTTCAACTGATCCACTAATTGATATGACATATTTAGTATATTTTTTTATTATAATTTTCAGGGTATTTAGCTGTTATGGTTTCATAAAATAATTCTATTTCCTTTAAAACCTCTTCTAATTGTTTATTTTTTGTTTCTACAATTTTAGATATTCCAGCTCTTTTTGTTTTATAATCACAATAGGCTAGCAAAATAGGTACTTCTGCATTTTGCGCAATATGAAAAAATCCTGTTTTCCATTTTTGGGAGTAACTACGTGTACCTTCTGGCGTATTTATCAAATATAATTTATCTGCTGATTGTAAGACTTCTATAGCAAAATTGACCATATTTTTATTCTGTGTACGGTCTATGCCTATTCCACCTAAAATTTTTATAAAAAATCCGTACCAAGGTTTTGTCCAAGCATCTTTGATAAACATTTTCATGGGAATATCCATTTTCCAAAATGCTGCAATTGTGTAATAAAAATCCCAATTAGATGTATGTGGTGCACAAACTAAAACACACTTATTAACTTTAGATAAATCTAGATGATTATCTAATTTCCATCCTACAAGACTCATCATTAGTTTACCAATAATTTTCTTCATCCAATTTTATTTTACACAACATGTAAAAATAAAAAAAAGGATTACATTTCTGTAATCCTCGTTATTATATTATT
The DNA here is from genome assembly GCF_015234135.1 of Faecalibacter rhinopitheci. GTDB lineage: Bacteria > Bacteroidota > Bacteroidia > Flavobacteriales > Weeksellaceae > Empedobacter > Empedobacter rhinopitheci. Next base: position 26,334 of record NZ_JADGIK010000010.1, read on the forward strand.
AAATGACAATCTTAAATAAAAAAATCTACAATAGTTTTAATTATTTCTGTAGTTAATGTTAATAGAATCTGTATCATCTTTATAGTTTATTTGGTTGTTGTTTTGTTGTTTTGTTGGAGTAGAAATTCCTATAGATCCATCTTTGCTTTCAATGCGTATACCGTTTTTATCAATTCTAACTTTAGCATTTTCATCAGCATCATTTACATTAATTTGGAACTCTCGATCACTAATTTCATCATTCTCTAATTCTTCTGAATTACAATTCAAACATACGATTTTCTCGCCATTATTTAAGAAGAATTTGTTGTTTGGAGAATAAAAATATTTTTCAACACCGTTATCAATTAAAGATAGATTATTCATTTTCTTTACATTAACAACTTTGTTTTTAGGTACAAAAATCTTAATTTCTACATCTTGTTTTCTGAATTTACCTTCTTTTTTAATTTTAATAAATTCATCTAAATTCAAAACATTTCCTTCTAATATGTGATTATAGATCGTTGATTCTACGTTTCTTTTTGCTTCAGCAGTAGAGCCTCCTTTTGCTTTATATTTCAAACTAATTTTAAATTGGTTTGTATCACTTTCACCTAACGTTATTTCGTCATCGATAGGTATTATTAAATTACCTTCCTCGTCTATTAACTGGTCCAGATCATTCATAACCTTAAAATTATATCCACCTAAATTTTGATCTTTAAACTGAACTATTAATGTATCTGAGGATACGGTCAACGTTTCATCTTTTACAAATTCAACATCACTTCTAAATCTAGATGCAGTGTTTAATGAGATTCCTATTATTGCAAATAAGGCGATAAACCAAATTACAATAGATGCAATAATTAATGCTTTACTTGTCTTGACACGTGTAAAACAACGCACTCCCAAAATAGTAATTAAGATCCCTGGAATAATCATTAATATTCCTCCCAAAATTTTAGTAGCAACACTCATCCATTGATCTTCGACCATGTAACCAAATAATTCTGTAGGAATGTCAGTCCAAGTTGTAAAAGCTAACGCGCATCCTCCGATGATTAATCCTACACCTATAGATGTGATAATAAATCCAACGAACCATAGTAAAAATTTACCAAATGCGCCAAATACACCTCCTAATTTATTACTTAATTCACGACTTCCTGAAATTACAGCTTCACTGGCTACTTCTGCGTTTTTTTTAAAACTCTCAATATTTGCAGGCTTACCATACATCTGCAATTTCTCTGAAGTTGTAGTTGCTTTAGGTACAAATATTAATAAGATAAAATAGCATAAAACCACTAAGAAAAAGGAAATTCCTGTAAAGATTCCTAAGATCCCTAAAACTAACCAAGTTGCACGAACTGCCCAAGGATCTAATCCTAAATAGTGCGCTAATCCTGCTGATAAACCTGTAATGATTTTATCATCTGGATCACGAAATAATCTTTTGTTATTTTTTGTCTCAAAAGATGACTGTGTATATGTTGAATGAGTTGAAGTTGATTCAGCTTCTTCATCTTCTACTCTGTATTGATTAGGATGCCCCATTGTTGCAATAACAAAGTTTACATCATCGTCACTTACAACTTCTCTAAATTTTAATCGATCGCGAAACAGTTCAGATATACGGATTTCAACATCTTCAATAATATCATCGATACCCTCAGTTCCGTGTAACGAATTCTTTACATCTTGTAAATATGTTCTTAGCTTTGAATAAGCGATTTCCTCGACAACGAAAGAAAATCCTCCTAGACTTATTGATACTGTTTTATCCATTTGTTTGTGTTTCTTTGGTTACTTTGTCTACTGCTTCAATTAACTGAGTCCAAGAATCTTCTAATTCTTTTAAGAAGAATTCTCCTTCATCTGTTAATGCATAATATTTTCTTGGTGGTCCTGATGTTGATTCTTCCCAGCGATATTGTAAAAGATTATCATTTTTAAGACGTGTTAGTAAAGGATATAATGTTCCTTCTACTACAATCATCTCTGCTTTTTTTAATTCGTCAATGATATCCGATGCATAAGCATCACCTTTTTTAATAATGCTAAGAATACAATATTCTAACACACCTTTGCGCATCTGAATTTTTGTTTTCTCTATATTCATTATCTGTGTTTTTATTTTGTATTACAAATATATAGAATTATTATAGTATTATGCAAAACAAAGTACCTAAATATTTTTAGTTCTATATTTATTTTTAAGTTCATTCTTTTAAAAATCTACTGAATATGTGGCTTAAACTAAATGTTAAATTTTTTGAAAACATTTTAGATTAAGAATTTTCAAACCTTTTCATTTTAATTTAAGATATAGAAAAGCGTACATTTGCAGAAATTATTCAATCATAACATGAAAAAATTAATTGGAAGTGCATTTGCATTAACTTGTTTATTATTAACTACAGAAGCTTCGGCTTGGGGACTAACTGGGCATAGAGTTGTTGCTGAAATTGCGGATAATAACTTAACAAAAAAAGCGCGTAAAGAGGTAACTAAAATCATCGGGCCTCAACAATTAGCTTATTGGGCAAATTGGCCAGATTTTATTAAATCTGATAAAAACTGGGCGCATGCAGATTCTTACCATTATGTAAATATTCCGGGAGGAATGAATTACGAGCAATACAAAGTGGCTATTGAGAATACTTCTGACGATAATATGTATAAAAAAGGATTGTTTTTAATGAATGAATTAAAAAACAATAAAGAGTTATCTTTAGAAAAGAAACAAGAATATTTATATTTCTTGATTCATATTATTGGAGATTCTCACCAACCTTTACATGTAGGACGCGAGGAAGATTTAGGAGGAAATCGCGTAAAAGTACAATGGTTCCGCGAATCAACAAACATCCACTCTGTATGGGATTCTAAGTTAGTAGATTACGAAAATTATTCTTTTACAGAATATAGTAATGTAATTGATATCATTACACAAAACAAACGTAAAGAATTACAACAAGGTGATTTTGCTGATTGGATTTATGAATCATATCAAAAAGCTAATGTAATTTATGCTAATGTTCAGATGGATGAAAAATTAGGTTACAAATATCATTTTGATAACAAATATATCATCGAGGATCAATTGTTAAAAGGAGGAGTTCGTTTAGCAAAAGTTCTAAATGATATTTTTAAATAAAAAATTATCTTTTAAAATATATAAAAAGCCGACTATAAATAGTCGGCTTTTTATATTATAAAACAGTTGTTGTCTTCTCAAATTTTAATTTTAATTGATTAAAATCTTGTATATTATCACGTTGTATAATTATTAATTGATTAGGTTGTATGATATATGATATTGGTTGTACTTCTGTTACGGTATAATAAACATTTAATAAATTACCGTTTAATAAAACGCTATCTACCTGTATGGTTGTACCAATATTAGTTTTTTCTAATATAATTGGTATCACAAATTCTTTTGAAAAATTGATAGAAGCAGATTCATCAGGCTTATCTAAGCTTTTAGCTTTTTCAAAAATAGCATTAAAATCATTACTATTATCTATATAAGACTTCTCAATTTTTTTGACATCGACCGAATTTTTCACAAAATAATTAGAGATCAATTTATACGAAATTATCTTCGACGAATTTGAAACATTATCATGATCAGGAGTATTGAATACAGAATTCTTATTATAATTATTATTACAACTCATTAAAATCAATAGAAATAATATGAGACTACCCTTTTTCATTACAAATATTTATTTTACTAATACAAAGTACTTGCCAAAATCAGGAAATAATTAAATATAATTTTTTTAATAAAATGCTACAAATAATATTTTAAAAATCCACTAACAATATTAGTACTCAAGCACGTATAACTATTTAAGAACTAATCATATTCAACAAATCTAGACAACATCAATAGGGTTTATGGTTTACTAAATTTATTCGAAAAATATTTTGTTTCTTTACTTAAAACTCTATTTTAGCTATAAATATAAACACATGAAACTTATACACTCACTAACCTATGCAGCGCTTTTTGGTTCTGCTATTACGCTACAAGCACAAGTTGGTCAGCAACAAAAACTAAACCCAACTATTGAACAATTTGTAAACGAAATCAATAATAATTCTCAATTAGAAAAAATTGCACACGAATTATTAGATGGTATTGGACCACGATTAGTTGGGTCTCCACAAATGGATCAAGCAAGTGATTGGGCGATTAAAACATTTAAATCTTGGGGAATAGATGCTCGCCGTGAAGATTACGGAACATGGAAGGCATGGGAAAGAGGATTAACGCATGTTGATATGACTTACCCAAGAACTAAAAACATTGAAGCAACACAGTTAGCATGGTCACCAGCAACTAAAAAAGCTGTAAATGCCGAAGTAATTGCAATGCCTATTTTTAAAAGCGAAGCTGAATTTAAGGCTTGGTTACCAAAGGTTAAAGGTAAAATTGTATTAATGTCTCAAAATCAGAGTCATGGTCGTTCAGATTATCAATACAAAGAATTTGGTACAGAAGAATTATACTCAAAAATAACTGCTGATAAAAAAGCAGCTAATGACGCTTGGACAAATTCTATTAAAGTAACAGGACATACGAACAACACATTACCACTTGTATTAGAGGAAAACGGTGCTGCTGCAGTAGCAATTTCTTATTGGACAGGTATTATGGGAGCGAATAGAATTTTTGGAGCAAAAACTACTAAAATTCCAATGTTAGATATTTCTAATGAAGATTATGGAATGTTATATCGTTTAGCAGAAAATGGAACTTATCCAAAATTAACTGTGAACGCACAATCTAAGCATAATGGTGTAACTAAGACTCACAATACAATTGCTGAGATCAAAGGAAAAGAGAAACCGAACGAATATATCATCCTTTCAGCTCACTTTGATTCATGGGATGGTGCGCAAGGAGCTACAGATAACGGAACGGGAACTATCGCTATGATGGAAACGATTCGTACTATTAAAAAATTATACCCAAATAATAAACGTACTATCTTAGTTTGTTTATGGGGAAGTGAAGAACAAGGTCTAAATGGATCTCGCGCCTTTGTAGAAGATCACCCAGAAATTGTAAAAAATACGCAAGCTGTTTTTAATTTAGATAATGGAACGGGTCGTGTGGTAAATATTAACGGTTCTGGATTTGTAAATTCTTATGATTACATGACACGTTGGTTAGCTGGTGCACCAAATGATGTTACTAAACATATTAAAACTGAATTCCCAGGTTCTCCAGGAGGAGGTGGATCTGACCACGCATCTTTTGTTGCAGCTGGAGTTCCAGGATTTATGCTTAGTTCATTAAACTGGGGGTACGGTACATATACATGGCATACGAACAAAGATACGTATGATAAAATTGTATTTGAGGAAATTCAAAGTAATGCAATTTTAGCAGCATCTTTAGTTTATATGGCAGATCAAGAAGAAAACTTAGTAAATCGTGATAAACGTGTTTTACCAACAGGTCGTGACGGTAAGCAAATGACTTGGCCAGAAGTTAAAAGTCCAAGAAGAACTTCAGACGGATATTAATAATCCATCATAAATAAAAATCACTCATTAACCTGTTAATGAGTGATTTTTTTATCTATATATTTTACATTGTAGTGTAAAATTTCCAACTTATAATTCCTATAAAAAACAATTGAATGAATACAATGAAATAAATGATTCTTTTAAATTCTGTTTTTTGAGTTTTATGATGAAATTGTTTCATAGCTACGAAAGAACCAATTGTTCCGCCCAAAAACGTCACAAGAAAAAGAGACTTTTCAGGAATTCTCCATTTATTTTTAGTTGCTTTTACTTTATCTATACCAAATAAAATGTAAGAAATAATATTAACTGCAATAAAATAATAAAAAATATAACTCATTAAAATTTATACAGAATTAAAAACGCCATACTAATAAACGCGTTAATTTATTTCCTTGTTCCATGTTTATTATTTCAACATCTTTTGCTTTTACACGTTCCAAAACTATTTTTAATGGACGAAGGTTATCCTTTTTAGAAACTAACGTTGAGAACCATTTCACTTGGTGTTTGAAATTAACACTTTCTCTAATCATATTAGTAATAAACACACGTTCACCACCATTACACCATAGTTCAGAATTACTACCTCCGAAATTTTGAATAGGTTTTTGATCAGATTTATTACCTAAATTTTTCAACTTACGCATAGTTTGTTCCATCACCTCTTTATTCGATCCAAAAAATGGTGGATTACAAATTGTTAAATCAAATTTTTCTCCTTGTTTAATAATATTCGTAAAGATCGCATTTGGATTATATTGAATTCTAATATCTACTTTATTTCTCAAACGTACATTTTTACGAACAATTTCAGAAGCATTTTTATGTGAACGTAAATCTAATTCTGCTCCAACAAAGTTCCAATCATATTCATAATTTCCAACAATAGGATAAATACAATTTGCCCCTACTCCTACATCTAATATTTTAACATCTTTTCCACGTGGAATAACTCCGTCATGCGCGCGACCTAATAGATCCGCAGCGTAATGTATATAATCTGCACGACCTGGAATAGGTGGACAAAGATTATCAGCTGGAATTTCCCAGTAATCAATGTCATAATATGTCTTTAATAAAGCTTTATTCAAAGCTTTTACTGCGCTACGATCAGAAAAATTAATCGATGCCTCACCAGATTTATTTGGGATTATATATTGTCTTAAAGCTGGGTAAACAGCTGTTAATTTTTCGAAATTATAAGATGCTAAATGTCTATTACGCGAATGTAATTTCTTGATTTTTTTTATCCCTTCTGATGTACTCATACCTTTATTTTGTACAAAAATACATCAATTTATCAGGAGTAACTACATTTTTAATATATGCTTAACTAGGTTTCAACTATTTATTTAAACCTTGTTTTGAATATAAATGGATGAGATCTTAATAAGTTTAAAATTTAAGCTTAATTTTACATGAAGATTTTAGATAGAATTCCTTTGCCATGAAATTTTTTTTGACCCTTATATTTACTCTTACAACTCTCTTTATACAAGCTCAATACAATAAAGAATATGAATTTGTTGATGTGATTCCACATTGGCAAAAAGGCGATGTTTTTCGTTATACTCAAATCGAAAATGAATATCAAATTGTAAAAAAAGATACGCTTAATAAAAAAAATAAACAATTTGATTTAGTTGTTTCAATTCTTGATTCTACTAAAAATTCGTATACTGTAGAATGGAAAATGACTCCAGACTTTAGTCAAATACCAGTATCATTACAAGAAGATTTTAAAACAAAATTAGGTAGCCAGCGCTTTGTTTATAGAACGTCGGAAAATGGTGTTTTTGAGGATTTACTAAACTTTGATGAAATTGTTTCTTACAACAAAAAACTAGTAGAAATAATGGGAGAATCCATTCCTAAGGAAATGGATCGAGATGCTTTCAAAGCTGCATTAGAAAAAGTTTTTGGAAATGAAGAAGTTACCGCACAACTAATCACAAGTAAAATAAACACATTTCATTTATTTTTTGGCCATAAAATCAAAAAAAATAAATCTTCAAACTCTAAATTTGAAAGTGTAAATCCTGTCACGAAAAATAAAATCATTTATAACCGAATGATTGAGTTAGAAAATTATAGTGAAGAAGACCAAGTCTATACATTATATGGAGAAACCTTTCCGGTGGAGAAAAATCTTATTGATGAAATTAAATCTACACTAGAAACTATAATTTCTAAACAAGTAAAAGATATGGATAAGATTCGGAATTTTGATTATATCAGTAAGGTTTTCCAAGCTTCTCATGATTCAGGAATTATTATATATCAAATGAAACGCGATTTTATAGAAGTGGATGATCAGGAAATTATCAAGGAATTAGAATTTGTCTTAAAATAATAATTATATTAAATTCTTAAATTTGCTTTTTTAATTAAATATTATGGAACAAAAAAATAATCCATTACACGGTAAACGTTTAGATGATATTATAGAAGCTTTGGTATTACACTATGGCGGATGGGAAGGATTGGGACGAGAAATAAACATCAAATGTTTTAATGAGAATCCTAATTTAAAATCTTCTTTAACTTTTCTAAGAAAAACTCCTTGGGCACGTACTAAAGTGGAAGAATTATATGTAAAAAAAATAGCTAAGTAATGCCTAAAATTGATGTAAGTAAAAAGATTTATATCGCTTCCGAGCTTTTAACACAATTACAAGAAGAATCTCAAGTTATTGTACACTGCCATATGGATTGCACAGATTTTGCTGATGCTGCTAGAATATGGCCAAGTACATATCTTATTGATAATAAAACAGGCATACAGTACCCTTTAGTACATACAGAAGGGATTTCGATGTATCCTAATTGGACACATATTGATGAAGGCTCATCACTTGATTTTACATTAATATTTAAAGGATTACCTAAGAGCTGCACTTCTTTTGACCTTATTGAAATTATACCACAACCAGGTGGTTTTGAATGTCATAAAATCCCTAGAAATAAGAGTGATATTTACCATATAATGTTTGGATAAGACGTATACATTAATCTAAATAAAAAAGGGCTTAGTAATAAATTACTAAGCCCTTTTTTATTTATTTATTAAGAATTATAGCATATTTATACAACTTCCTTTTTCTTCATCTTTTGTAATATTTAATGCAATCGGAATACGCTCTTTCAATTCTTCAACGTGAGAAATAATTCCTACAATTCGGTTTTCTTTATGTAAATGGTTTAAAGTTTCAAAAACAATATTTACAGCATCAGCATCTTGAGTACCAAATCCTTCATCAATAAAAAAGAAATTTTTACTCGCTTTAAGATTCGTTTGCACACTTTCTGCTAATGCTAATGCCAAACTCAACGAAACTTGGAACGCTTGCCCACCCGATAAAGTTTTAACACTACGCGGACGACCTTCATTCAAATAATCAATAATCTCAAATTCATGATTTTCATTGATTTGTAAACTCAATTGATTTCTGGTCATACGATGAAAGCGTACATTCGCATTTTCGCATAATTGTTTTAAATAAATTGATGAAACATATTGTACAAAACCAGCTCCTTTAAACATATTACCAAATAATTTCAGTAATTCAGCACGTTTTTGCAACTTATTTTGCACTTCTAATATTTCTTTTTTTGCTTCGTATGCTTGAAATAAACGAGCAATTTCAGTTTTGCGATTTATCACCAACTCATTAGCATCTTTTAGCTGCGAAGTAATTTGATTAAATACAGCTTCCTGTTGTAAATAGGTTTCATCATCAAAAGAAACTTTAGCTAATTTTTGCTCTAGTTCTTGGATTGAATTATTCAATGTTTTAAACTGAATTCTGAACTCTTCCAATTGTTTTCGAAGGCTGACAATGTCTAATTTTTGATTTAATACAATTTTAACTTGTTCTAGATCCTCAATTTTCGATTGTAGTAATGCCGTTTGAATTGAATTTTCTACTTGAATGAATTCTGAATTTTGAGTTTCAATGCGAATATCAAGTAATTGTATTGTCGGTTTTTGAGCAGCCAATTTCAAATTAAAATCATTTAAATTTTGCTGTAAAATCAAATAATCTTTCTCAATTTTTAAATTAAATGCTTTGAGTTCTTTCAAATTGTTTTCAACTTCAATAACAATTAAATTTTCAAAATCTTCAAATTTTAGAACTTTAAGATTAGATAAATTTTGCTTGATTTGTGCAGCTTTTTTTGCTTCTTCTAACTTAAATTCATCTAATGCAATTTTATATTTTTCTACAGCAGCTCTTGCTTTTTCTAAAACTTCTCGCTGAGATGAGATAAAATTATTTTTGTCCTCAATTTCTTTTTCAATCTTTAAAACTTCCTGTTTTCTTTCTTTAAAACCTTCAAAATTTGATGAATCAAAATCTTGCCATATAAACAAATTTTTATGTTCTTTTAATTGCTTATTTAACTCATCTAAAGTTCTATTTTCTTGAATGACTTGTTGTTCAATTAATTGATTTTGATAGATTAATTGCTTGATTTCCGTAAATCTATTTTGCTCTTTTTCTTGTTCCTTTTCTAATTGTAGAATTTCTTCTTTAATCTTTTCAATTTTAGATTTCACATCGTCCATTACCACAACCTGAGGATGATCTAAAGAACCACACAAGGGACATGATTCTCCATCATGTAAATTATGCGCATATTGTGCTAATTTTTGTTGTACCTCGCACTCATTTTTTTGATTTTCTAACGCATTTTTCTGCTTTACAAATACTTCTTTCAAAGCAATAAAATCTGCTTCAAAAGTAGAAATCGTAATTTTCTCATCACTAAATCTTTTCTGAAATAATGCTATCTGCGCTTTTATTTGTTCGATTTTATGGGACTGAGCCTTGATGGAATTCTGTATGGATTCATTTTTTACAAACCAATTATCAGCTGCCATCAAAACTTGTGGATCTAATCTTTGTGATGAAATTTCCTTTAGTTGAGCAACAGAATTTCTTATTTGATCTTCAATTTGTTTTTGATTCTGCTTTACTTCTTCAACTTTAGCAATACCTTTTAAAGTTCGGGCTTTAAAATTTTTTATCTCTTCTGTATATGCTAAAATTTGAATAATCAAATTCAAATCATTTTCTTCCACTCGCTTTTCAGCTAATCCGTCAAAATCTTTTTGAATAGCTTGTATTTGTAATGTAATGTCCTTGATTTGATTCTCAATTAAATCCCCTTGTTTCTTTTGATTTTCGAGAGAAATTTTATTTTCTTGAATTTCTTTTTCTAACTTAAATTGATCAATTAATAATTGATTAAATGCATTAAAAATTAATTCATATTGATCCAACTGAAGTTGTTCCTTATCTTTTTGTTCCTTTTGAACTTTAATTTGTTCAAACTGTATTTTTTTAGTTTTTAAAGTTTCAAAATCACTTTTTAAAGCTTTTAAACGTTGAAAATTTTCATTTATAACATTATAATTATTTAGAATAACTGTATAATTATCTTCTTCAACTTTTAAGTTATTTTGACTTTCCTCAATACTTTCTAATGAAATGGTTTCAAAACCTTGAAGCTTACCTTCAATTTTATTTAATTCTGCTAAATTATCTTTTGCTAAACGTGCTGCATTATCTTGCAAATCATACTTATGAAGGTTAAAAATTTCCTTCATCATTTGTGTTCTAGCAGTAGGCTTTAGTTCAATAAATTCTTTGAATTGTCCTTGAGGAATAATAATGGTACGTCTAAAATTTTCGTAGCTTAAACCAAGTATTTTTTCAGAATTAGTATGATCTAATGGTACCCATTCCTCTTTTATGTTCTCATAAAATACAACCGTAGGATTTCTAACCACATCAAATTGTTTAGAATTTCTTTTGTACTCCCGAGTTATTCTAAATAATTTATTTTCAAAATTTAAAAAATCGAATTCAACATACGATCTATTCGATTTTAAATTCATCATATTATAAGACATTTTTGTAGCACCTAATCTATCAGAAACGCCATATAATACATATGAAATAGCTTCTAAAATGGATGATTTACCTGATCCTACAGCGCCAAAAATCCCGAATAATCCTGCATCTATTAAATCATTAAAGTTGATGGTTTGTCTTTCCTGATATGAGTAAAGTCCTTCTATGGTTAGTTGAATTGGAATCATGGTCTATGCATTTAGAATTTCGTTAAACAAATCTATTATTTCATCATTTGGCTCTTGATTAGCATTTTTAGTTTTAAAATAATCTTTGAATAAATCTTTTATGTCTTGGTTAAGATTAATCTCTTTATAAACTACTTCGTCATTTGCCTGATTTTTCACCTTAGGAATTAAATGAATAATACCGTCATGAGATTGATAAATTAATTTACGATCTTCAGCTTTTAAAAAGGAATCACTTTCTAGGGTTAATTCTACTAATGAATTTGGGTTCTCTCGCAGCCAATCTACTGCATTATTAACCTCATCAAAAGTTTTACGTAATAATGGACGACCGCTTACTAAAGCAACTTTCTCCCATTTAATGGTTTGATTTGGTTCTGCATGAATAATGGATACATATTTTGTTTGTCCAGCTTCGCTAAAACTGTAACATAAAGGCGACGAAGAATAAACGACTGGTTGTTGATCTGTTCCAATATTGTTATACGCGTGTAAATGTCCTAGAGCAGTATATTGGATTTGTGAAGGTATACAATCAGAATATACCATATCCGCATTTCCTATTTTTATTGGTTTTTCACCTTCTGGCTCATCTAATAACTCTGCATCTCTTTTATTCATATACAAATGAGAAATTAAGATATTTACACCATTTGTATCACAGTATGCATCGGCAAGTGAAGTCCATTTTTCTTTTAAAACACGATTTAATTCTCCCTCTTTCTCTTCCCCAAAAAATTGCTTTAATCGTATTTCGTTTGCGTAAGCAGTATGTATAATTCTTATAGGAAAAGGAGTAGATTTAAGATTAATTTCTAAAAATCCTTCATCAGAATTTTTAATTTTAAATCCCTCCAATTCAAATGGTGTAACAATGGCATTTGGGTGACCAATTAAGATTATCCCACATTCGCGTGCCAAAGGAAATGGAGCATCAATACGATCAGGAGAATCATGATTACCACCTATAGCAATTACTGGACGCTGTCCATTATTTGAAAGTTGTTTTAACGTTTTATAAAATAATTCTACCGCCTCTACGCTTGGATTAAATGTATCGAATAAATCTCCGGCAATTAATACTACATCTACATCTTGCTCATTCGCAATCTGCACAATTTCTTTCATTACTTCAATTTGTTCTGGAAGCCTTGAGAAACTATCCAATCGTTTACCTAAATGCCAATCGGCTGTATGTAGAATTTTCATTTATTTTATTCTGGTTTTTCGAGTTTATTTTTTTCGTTAAAAAGTCGGTTAATTTCTTTTAGTCTCGCTTTGCGCTCAGATTCTTCTTCTTTAACTTTTCTTCTTTTTTGCGCTTTTTTTGCTTTAACTGCTTTCTTATTTGCATCAGTATTTCTACTCATTATTGTAAATTTATATTATTAAAATGCCAAACGATGACGCTTCTCAGTGTATTTATACGAATAAGACTATAAATTTATTAGAATAGACTTAATTATATTTTTCATGAAAATCTTATCGATTTGCAAAGTTACGACATTAGTATCATGATTTATTTGATAAATAAACTTAAGATGGGTTAAGAAACAGAGATTTTTAGTGCTCGCTTAATGCTATATTGATTTAAAAAAAGATTAATTTTTAATGAATTGAATTTTTTAAATCAACTTTTTTATAAAAGTTTGTTTAAAATATCTAATTTTATGTTGGTTAATGAATTTAATTTCATTAAATTAGAATCATATAATAGAATCTATTAACTTAAATTTTTAATTTATGGGAAAGGGCGATAGAAAGTCTAAAAGAGGAAAAATTATTAAAGGCTCTTACGGTGTAAAACGTCCACGTAAAAAATATTATTACGAAGATGTATCTACAGAGAAAGAAGATACAAAAGCCAAATAATAATTTATGAAAGCTGAAAATCAAACCAACGATTTTCAGCTTTTATTTTTATTCTTAATTGATATTACTTACGATGAATCTACAATTTTAAGGATATTTTCGACAAATTATAGAATACATTTAGTTATCTGTGCTATTGCGCTTTTATTAGATAATACTTCTTCTAAAATCTATATCCTACTGATGCTTGAAAAACTTGATGATTCATTTTATAATTTGAACTTTCTAAATCATTAAAGTTAGATAGTCCAAAAGCATAGCGTAAAGAAGCAAAAATATTGATAGGAAATCGATAAGATAAACCTACAGGAATTGAAAAATCGACACCTTTTGTTTCGTCTTTATAATCTATGGTTTGTCCATTTATCTTATCTTCAGATTTAGTTAAAAATCCTATTTGAGGTCCAGCTTCGACTGAAAAACCATCTATAAAATAATATTTTACTAAAATTGGTACATTGACATAATCAATATTACTTTCACGATTTGAATTAAATTTTGCTCCTTGAGCGGAATATAAAACTTCTGGCTGAAGAGAGAATTGATCTGAAAGAGCTACCTCAACAAGCAATCCTACATGGAAAGCACTTAAAGTTTTAGAATTGTCTACATCTCCTCCAATATTAGCTGCATTGTAACCTGCTTTTATACCGTAATGTAATGTTTGTGCTTGTATTGATGTGGATAAAATTCCTATCATCAAAATCATAAAATTGTATAATTTTCTCATATTCAATGTTTTAATTTACTTTAAAAATACGGAATTAAATTATAACCACTGAAAAAAAAATCCCTTTAGCAATATGCTAAAGGGATTAAAATATAAATTCTATTCTTTTCCTAAATCTGTTGATACGTAAAGTTTTCACCTAGATAAACACGACGCACATCAGGATCATTAGCTAATTGCTCCGGCGAACCTTCTTTTAAGATTTTACCTTCGAACATAATGTATGTTTTGTCTGTAATAGCTAAAGTTTGTGAAACGTTGTGATCGGTAATTAAGATTCCGATATTTTTATCCTTTAACGAACGTACAATTTTTTGAATATCCTCCACCGCAATAGGGTCAACCCCTGCGAAAGGTTCATCCAATAAAATAAAATTAGGTTCTGTAGCCAGACATCGTGCAATTTCGCAACGACGACGCTCACCACCTGATAATAAATCTCCACGATTATGACGTACGTGTTCTAGTGAAAATTCTTCAATTAAAGCATCAACTTTAAGTTGTTGTTCTTTCTTCGAGTATTTGGTAAATTGTAGAACAGATTTAATGTTATCTTCCACAGAAAGTTTTCTAAAAATAGACGCTTCTTGTGCTAAATATCCGATTCCTTTCTGTGCGCGTTTGTACATTGGATCCTTAGTAATATCCAAATTATTAAGCGATACTTTTCCTTGTGTAGCTGAAACTAGACCAACTATCATATAAAACGAAGTTGTTTTACCAGCACCATTTGGTCCTAGTAATCCAATAATTTCACCTTGCTCTACTTGGAAGGATACCCCTTTTACGACGTGTTTTTTACCGTAATCTTTTATTAAATTCTCTCCTTTTAATACAATTCCCATATCGATATAAAGATCGGTTTTTATTATTTAATCGAATTGATAATATCGTACTTAGTAATGATATTTAATTTACCATCTTCTAATTCGATTAATACCGCTTGATTTTCTTTAGTGATTAATTTAGATACTTCTTCAATAGACGCACTTGCTTTTACGATTGGATAAGGTTTACCCATAATTTCGCGAATTGGTTTTTCAGCCATGTTTGGATCTTGCATAAATGCTTGAAAAAGATCTGACTCATCTAAAGACCCCACAAATCCTGTAATATCTCTTACTGGAATTTGAGAAATTTTAAATCGACGCATACGATCGATTGCATGAGAAACTAATTCTTCTGTACGTGCGATAACTAATGGTTTGTCTACATGCTCTTGAATTAAATCTACAGCAGTTTTTACTTCTTCTTCTAAGTAACCTCTATCACGCATCCAATCATCATTAAAGATTTTACCTACGTAACGAGAACCTGAATCATGGAACAATACAACAACTACATCGTCTGGTCCAAATTCATCTTTCATTTGTAATAACCCTTTTATCGCAGAACCAGAAGACATACCTACGAATAATCCTTCTTCTAATGCTAAACGACGTGTATATACCGCTGCATCTTTATCTGTCACCTTTGTAAAACCATCGATTACATCAAAATCAACATTTTCTGGTAAAATATCTTCCCCGATACCCTCAGTTACGTAAGAATATACTTCATTTTCATCAAAGATTCCTGTTTCTTTATATTTTTTAAAAACAGAACCATATGTATCAACTCCCCAAATTTTAATATTTGGATTTTTTTCTTTTAAGTACTTTCCAACACCAGAGATAGTTCCTCCTGTTCCTACACCTACGATAAAATGAGTAACTTTACCTTCTGTTTGTTCCCAAATTTCTGGACCAGTTTGTTCGTAGTTTGCTTGTGCATTCGATGGATTATCATATTGATTAACGTACCATCCGTTTGGTGTTTCTTCTGCTAAACGCTTAGAAACAGAATAATAAGAACGTGGATCTGTTGGCTCAACATCTGTTGGACAAACAACAACTTTCGCACCTACCGCACGTAAGATATCCATTTTCTCTTTAGATTGCTTATCTGTAATTACACAAATTAATTTGTAACCTTTGATAACAGCAGCTAAAGCTAATCCCATTCCTGTATTACCTGAAGTACCTTCGATAATTGTTCCTCCTGGTACTAAACGTCCATCTTTCTCAGCATCTTCAACCATTTTTAATGCCATTCTATCTTTACAAGAATGTCCAGGGTTAAAGTATTCAACTTTTGCTAAAACTGTACATGGTAAATCTTTAGTAATGTGATTAATTTTAACTAAAGGTGTATTACCAATCGTTTCTAATATATTATTTGCGTATTTCATTTTAATACTTTTTTTTTATAAATCTTTATCTAAAATTAATGGCTTTAGAAGGTGTAATTTTAGAAATCATGTATGATGGCAAAAGTAATACAATTGCACAAACTAATAAAGCCCCTGCATTTAATATAACAATCATTTTAACATCTAAATATACTGGTGCAACTGATATATAATAATTTTCAGCAGGTAATGTAATTATCTTAAAATATTTCTGAATTAATAATAATCCAATACCTATTACATTTCCTGCTAACAATCCAGGCATCATAATAAATAAGGCATAATTAATAAAAAGCCTTCTAACACTCCAATTTGTAGCGCCAAAAGCTTTTAATAAACCGATTGAGTTAGTGCGTTCTAATATTAATATTAATAAAACCATTACCATATTAATTACAACTACAAATAACATTACAACTAAAATTATGGTAATATTTTTATCAAAAATTGCAATCCATTCATTTATTTGAGCAAATGAATCAGATGCAGATTCAGACAATAAGTTGTATGGTATATTTTGTGCAACTTTTGCAGATACCATCTCTATGTCATCTATATTTTTTACAAATAACTCAAATCCTCCAATTGTTGTACTATCCCACTTATTCAGATTTTGAATATGTTTAATATCCCCAATCATTACAATATCATCAAAGTTTTTGATGTCAGATTTATAAATCCCACGAACATTAAATCTTCTGTATACAGGATTACTTTCATCTCTAATAAAGTACATCACAAACGAACTATCTACATCCAATTTTAGTTCATCTGCAACTTTCTTAGATAATACAACATCATCTACAAGAGAATCATTATTAATTCTTGGAAAATGACCTTTTATTAAAAAGTTTTTAAATCTAGTAGAATCATAATCAGTCCCTACACCTTTAAAAACTACGCCACTAAAATTTTCCGCTGTACGGATAACACCACTTTTATTTGCAATTGCTTGGACGTGGACAATATCTTCAACATTTTTAAAATTGGGATAAAAAGCTTGTTTTATAGATATAGAATCTGAGCTCAATGAATTATTACTATTATAATTTCGGATGGTAATATGACCATTGAAATCTGCTAATTTATTTTTGATTGCTTGTCGTGCACCTACTCCAGTGGAAAAAGTGACTAACGATACAATAATTCCTAAAGCTACAGCAACCTGTGCAATACGTATAATAATACTTGATAAGTTATTTTTAGTATTTTTACCAAGTGCAATTTTTTTAGAAAACCACCAAGAAAAGTTCAAATTATTTTTTTTTACAATGATACAATACGATTAAATTAATAAATCGTCTTTGTTTCAACCCATGATAACTCAATTACCACCATGAAAAAACTTGTCAAATATACATCAATTGCTTTACTTCTAAGCACACCTATTTTTTCAATTTCACAAACAAAAAATTACGAAACTGAATTTGCAAATCCAAAAAAGAACGTAAAATTTGTTTATGGCTTAGAAATTGGCCTTGGCGCTGAAAATACGGAGGCCTATCTGCATTTATTAAAAGATAAAAAAATTGGAGTAATATCTAACCAAACTGGCATTCTAAGAGCAAGTAAAAAAAATATAGATTACAGTGAAAATACAATTCACTTAGTCGATTTTTTACTGGGTCAAAAAATTAATGTTGTAAAAATCTATTCTCCAGAACATGGTTTTCGTGGTGATGCGGATGCAGGAGCGAAAGTAAAATCGGGCGTAGATACTAAAACAGGTTTACCAATTGTTTCGCTTTATGGAAATAATCGAAAACCTACACCAGATCAAATAAAAGATGTGGATATTCTAGTTTTTGATATGCAAGATGTTGGAGCAAGATTCTACACATACATTTCAACTTTACATTATGTGATGGAAGCTGCTGCCGAAAATGGTAAAAAAATTATTGTATTAGATCGTCCAAATCCCAATGCACACTATATTGATGGACCAGTAATGCAACAGGAATTCACTTCTTTTGTAGGTATGCACAAAGTTCCCATTGTATACGGAATGACGATTGGAGAATATGCTCAAATGATAAATGGGGAAGGTTGGTTAAAGAATAAAATAAAAGCCGATTTACAAGTAATTCCATTAAAAGATTATACTCATAATACCAGATATTCTTTACCTGTAAAACCATCACCAAATTTACCCAACGATCGTTCAATTAATTTATACCCGAGTGTTTGTTTATTTGAAGGTACAAATGTAAATGAAGGTCGTGGAACAGATTTTCAATTTCAAGTGTACGGTTCGCCTTATTTAAAAAATATGCCTTTTCAATATACACCAGTAAGTAAACCTGGAGCGACAAGTCCAAAATTTAAAGATGAAGTATGTTATGGTGAAGATTTATCGGATGAATTATATATGGACGAAATTTCGTTACAATGGTTAATAACAGCTTATAAAAATAATACTAAACAACCGTTTTGGACATTGAATGGTAAAAAATTATGGATTGATCAATTATCAGGATCAGCAGATTTAAGAAAACAAATAGAAGCGGGTTGGTCTGAGGAGCGTATTAAAGCAACTTGGCAAAAAGATTTAGAAGATTTTAAAAAAGTTCGTGCAAAGTATTTGATTTATCAAGATTAAAAGGCATTTGAAATTTTAAAAGAAAGAGAAATTTACTTTGATGAAAAAAGAATAAATTCAATTTCTTACTTCTTTTCTTTATATACAGAATGATATATTCATACCATTTTTTACATTTTTTGTAACAATTACTTCGGGAAAAATTTATTATACAAAGGAAAACCAGATCCATTTTAGATCTGGTTTTTTATTTGATTTCAGCATATTTTGCTTCACCTGTCATGGCATCAAAAGCAACCGTTACATTTTCGTATTCATAAATATTATCAGCTCGCATTGGGGCTTGATTTAGGTTTTTGGGGAAATTAAATTGTTTTTTGATATCATTTTCCGAACTAATATGGCTTAAACCTAAAACGAATTCGCGCTGAAAAGGTTTACAAATTGGTGTAGGTACAAAATGAACTTTAATACCAATTATTTCTTCATCCAAAAAAGTGATTAAAATTCCATCTTCTTTAAATAATAATTCATAATCGTGGGATTTTTGTCCATCAATCACGACATTATTTTGACGGATAGTTCCTTCAGATTTTAATGTATTTTCAAATGTGATGAATTGCTCAGCTTCTTTTGATTTTCCTATTAATTCTTGAAATATATTCATATTTTTTTTCATTTGTTGGTATAAAAAAACCTTCCAAATAAATGAAAGGTTTTTAGTTATATTTTAAAGTCTAAATTATTAGTTTTCTTTTACAAAAACACCATCTGCTTCAAAGTTAAATTGTAACTGAGGTTTTGTAATTTTAGCAATTTCTTCTTTAGATTGCCCAGCATCTTCTGCATAATGACGTAATTTATCTACAGAAACTTCACTTACAAAAGCTTTTCCATGAACGATAATATCTGATTTTTCACCATCTAATGGCATAAAAAATCCGTAATCTTTAAAGCGTACGAAAGATTGCTCCTCGCCTTTTCCAAGATCAACTTTCATCCAACAACCTTTCTTTTTACAAACAGATTCAATAGTCGATTTGAATTGAACATTTTCAATCACATCTCCATCTTTCATGTTATCATATAAAGAACCTAACTCATTCTTTGTTAAAGTATTTTTAACATCAAAAGATTCACCATACACTTGGTATGCATATAAATCAGCGACTGTGGCAGTACCTTTTGCTAAAATATTTTTTTGTGCTTTAGTAACTTTCTCAGTTTTTTCCTTTTTATTTTCTTTTTTAGCCTGAGCTTGTGTCGTTACAGCGAATGCCATTACTGCACAAAATCCTAAAATATATTTTTTCATAATAAGTTCTCTTATTTATTACAAATCTAAATAATTATTCACTAATAATTTAATGTTTGGATAAGAATTATCCATTAATTCTGCAATCTCTTCTTTCTTTTTCCAAACCACTGCTTCTATGCCTTCTTCGGTTTGTGGTTGAGGTGTTTCTGTTCCTTCATAAAAAACCTCATACCAAAATGTTTGTTTAATAATATATTCTTTTTGAAAATAGATATGATATGTAGACATTAAAAATCGCTTCAACTCTAAGGGAGTAATGCTACATTCTTCTTCTATTTCTCTAATTGCAGATTCTTCCGTAGTTTCACCTTCTTCCATCTTACCTTTTGGTAAATCCCATTTTCCTAAACGGTAAATAAATAAATATTCATCTTTAGGATTACGAACTATACCTCCTGCTGCTCGGATTAGCTTGAAATAATCGAAAAACTTTTCCCAAACCTCCTCAATATTATCTGAAAAAATATTAACGTGATTTACACCTGAATTGGACAATAAATGAAATGCTTCATCGAATTGAGATTCGTGATGAAATAAAATATTTTTTGCTGCTGGTTTTGATTCTTGTGCGAAAGTCAGTGAACTTTCATTAAAAAAAACTTTGTACATTTGAGCGATTTGATACAAATTTATAAAAAACTCACAGGAATATGAAAGTAAATACAAATAAAGTACGTTTATCAAAAAATCAACAAGATGCTTTTGAATTCTTACTGAATATGGAAAACTATAAACAGTTGATGCCAACTGATACAAAATCCTTTGAAATCCATGAATCTGGAAAAGGTTTTACTGTAGGTGTTGGTGCATTACCAAAGGTAGGAATGCGTTTAAAAGAAACAACTGAACCTTCGCAAATTGTTTTTGAATCTCCGGCTCCAGCTTTTGATTATACATTAACTATAAATATTGAAGCTATTGATGAGAATACATCTGATGTACAATTAGATTTTGATGGAAAATTCAATATGATGATTGAAATGATGGCTAAAAAACCATTGACTTCATTCATCGAAACTATTGCAGAAAATTTAGGGAAACTTTAATTTTATCACTATAAAATAATAAAAAAGCACTTCTGTACAGAAGTGCTTTTTTATATTTAAAAGAATTGTAAATGTTATTTTTCAAGTTTTTCTATACGTTTAATAAGCTCTGCTTGCACAGCTTGTAAATCATTGATTTGTTTTTTATGATCACTTATAATTGAATATAATTCTTCTGTTTTTTGAGTTATAGTTGCTGTACCATTAAATTGTGTCGAACTCAATTTCTTCAAGATTCCATCTTTATCAACAACTAATAAGGCATCTGTAATTGCACCTTTTTTTAATCCTTCGATTTTAACTGGGTCTAGTGTTCCATATGGTTTTACATGTAAACGATGAGTAGGTGAGATTTCTCCTATACCAATTTTATCATATGTAGTATCACTTGTTCCAACTCTACCTAATACAATTGAATTACTAGCACCAACTCTAGATTGAGAACCTATTGCAGTACTAAAGAAAAATTCACTATTTAATACATCAGTTGGACCGCTACCGAAACCTAAAAATGTGCTATTATCAATTTTTTTAATTTGATTTCTATAATTATCATGATGAAGAATTTCGCTACCTAAGAAAACATTTCCAAATGATTTTAATTTACCATTCGGATTTGTACCACTTACATTTGAAGCTAAAATATCATTTCCAATAAAAATATTTTTACTTAAAATATCATTACCCACATTGTCTGGTCTCCATCCTTCTCCTGCTCTTTCTCCTATAAAAATGTAATAATCAGTAAAAGTAACACTACCACCTGCACTGTAACCTAATGCAACATTCCCTGTTCCTAAACTGTTATTTTTTAAACTTCCATAACCTATTGCAGTATTTCTATTACTTTTCATGGCTTGCAAAGCAAATGTACCTATAGCTGTATTATAAGCGCCATTTACTAATGTACTTAAAGAACTTGCTCCAACAGCTGTATTACCACGTCCAGCATCATTGACGTTATATGGGGCGAAAGCTTTTAATGAATTATAACCAACTGCTACCGGATATTCATCAATTGTGGTAACACTATTTACTTAACTTGATAATGCATCTTTTCCGATACCTACAGCTCCTATTTGTGTTTTGGCTAATTTTAATACATTTTATCCAATTGCAATATTATCAGACCCAGTTGTAATGGCATTTAAATTTGATTTACCAATTGCAATATTACTACTACCTGTTCCACCAACTCCGGCATCTTTGGTAATGTGGTTGTTGGTCCCAACTAAACGTAAATCTTGGTCATTAGGATTCATCACCCTCACCCATTTATCAGTTTCCCAATAATAAAATCCAGGTGTTACTTTATTTGCGACTAAAACTTCGGTAGGAGATATCTCTGTATTGTATACTAATAATGAATTTGAGGTTTCAATATTTCCTGTTAAAGGAGCAAAATTATTTGTCGCTGTCAGTTTTACTCTTGGTATTAGCACACCTTTATCAGCAGATTCTACATCTAATATTGAGCTTTCTGCCGGAGTAAAAGTTGTTTGTTTACTGATTCCAACTTGTGCGTTTAGTGAATTTGAAAACATAAATGAAGCTAACAAGCTCATCAGAAATAAAGGTTTTTTCATAGTTTTTTGGTTGATTTAAAAAAAATTATAAATAATAGGTTGGTAAAAATTATATTATAATTGGTAGACAAAAATATAGCTATTATCTTAATTGTATTATTCCCAGAATCAGCTATATATTAAACTATTTTTTAATCTATTTAAAAAACATCATCAATACATAAAAATACTTTTCTTGTGATATATACTAGATTGGAAAGTATATTAAACTTTATAATCTGTTCATTTATCATTAAATTTATGTAATCTTCATTTATACATAAAACAATGTTATACAACTTATTACATCAATTTATTTTACTGATTACAAAAAAAATCATTATGCTTATATTGGTGCTTTTTATTGGATATCATAAATCTAGTGGGCAATATATTCATGTGAAAAATGATTTTACACCGATCCAATTAGTAAAAGACATTTTTTTAGGTTCAAGTTGTATTGATATTGATGAAGAATCAATACGTCTGACGGGATATAACAGTGATAATACTATTAGCTATGGTTATTTTGAAAAAGGAAAATCAAATTTCCCTTTAGAAAGTGGTATTTTATTAACAACGGGAAACCT
Source organism: Faecalibacter rhinopitheci (assembly GCF_015234135.1). Classification (GTDB taxonomy): domain Bacteria; phylum Bacteroidota; class Bacteroidia; order Flavobacteriales; family Weeksellaceae; genus Empedobacter; species Empedobacter rhinopitheci. The sequence continues at coordinate 49,871 of NZ_JADGIK010000010.1, forward strand.
TAATGCAGCAGTTGGTCCTAATACTACCCTACAAAGCTTTACAAATTCAGATTGGAAAGGAGATAAAGATCTGGAGGAAGCTCTAAACTTAACTACGAATACAACTTATAATGCGACTATTTTATCTTTTGATTTTACGTCAATTGAAAATGATCAGATTATATTCGAATATATTTTTGCATCCGAACAATATCTCCGCACAAGCAATGAAGGAAACTGTGGTTATACCGATGGATTCGCTTTTTTAATAAAAGAGCACAATTCTCCAAATGATTATCTAAATATAGCTTTAATACCTGGCACTAATATTCCAGTATCAGTAAATACAATATTTGGAACGGGAGGTTTATGTACACCGGTAAATTCTCAATATTTTAGTCAATTTAATTTTAATAATTCTCCCACAAATTTTAATGGAGAAACTGTTATTTTGAATGCAATAGCTAATGTAACTCCAGGAAAAAAATATACAATAAAATTAGTTATTGCTGACCAGGGAAATGGTTTATACGACTCTGGAGTATTCTTAAAGGCAGGGAGTTTTTCAAATTCAATAAACTTAGGAAAAGATTTAACTATCACAGAAGGAACAGCATTATGTGAAGATGAAACATATCAACTAAATGCATATCATGAAAATGCAATAAATTATAAATGGTTTAGAAATGGACAACAAATAGCATCGGCAAATGCCTCCACATATCTAGTACATCAACCTGGAAAATATGACGTAGAGATTGAATTAGCTACTAGCTGTATCATAAAAGGGAGCATTATAATCGAATATCATTCTTCACCAATTATTAAAAACACTTCTTTTTATATTTGTGACGAGGATTTAGATAATAAGATTAATATTCATTTACTCCAATACAATAATCAAATTTTAGAAGGTTATAACAACACTATTAATATTCAATATTTTAATACATATCTGGAAGCCCAACAAAATATAAATTCTATAGAATATTTAGAATTATTAGTTCCCGACTTATCAAAAAATATTTATGTTAGGCTCCAAAACCAAAATTGTCTACCGATTATTGAACCTCTTTTCTTTATTTTACAAGAGTTAAGCACTTCTAATTCTGTAAATCCCTTTATTATTTGTGATGAAAATATGGATGGATCAGAATACATCGATCTTACCAATTATACTAGTTTTATTCTCAACGAAAATCCAGAATCTTTGAAATTTTTTGCTTCAGAAAATGATGCGAAATTAAATAAAAATGAAATTAGCGAACAACAAATCCTTACACAAAATAGTACTTTTTTTTTCCGATATTCTTATCTAAATAAATGTGAAAATATAGCCATACTTAATTTCCATTTTAAAACTATCAAAAAATCAGAGGTTTTGAAAGATCAAACGATCTGTCAGAATTCCACAACTTCATTAGATGCAGGCGAAGGATATGATTCCTATTTTTGGTTTCATAGTGGAGAAACAACTTCAAAAATTGAAAATGTTCCTATAGGAGTTTATCAAGTAAGATTAGAATTTGAGGGATGTTTCTATATTCAAGAGGTTGTTGTAAGCGAATCTGAAAATCCGATCATTGAAAATATCTTAATCCGTGGAAATACTGTAACAATTAATGTAACCAATGCTGATAATAACTTCCTATATGCTTTAGATAATGGTCCATTTCAATCTTCTAACGTATTTTATAATGTAACTATTGGTAAACATACGATTCATGTTAAGTCTTCGACAGAATGTACTATTATATCACAAGAATTTAGCATTATCGAATTTTTAAATTTTATTTCACCTAATCAAGATGGCATAAATGATTTTCTAAATTTTTCTCAGCTAAAGGAAAAAAACAATCCAATATTTAAAATATACAATCGTTTAGGAGAAATTATATTTGAAGGTTCATTATTTAATAATTTTATATGGGACGGAACCTTCAGAGGAAAAAAAGTATCTTCTGGTACATACTGGTATACGATTGAATGGAAAGAAATAGGATCTGAAGAAATTATATCTCAACATCATTGGATTTTGTTAAAAAGGAAATAATTTTATACCATGGAAAAATCGATAGCATTCCCCAAGAAAGATCTTATGATTGAACTTTTTTTAGCGGAACAAAATCTTGATCATTCACAAGAACTATTCTGGAATAAAATTAAAACAAATCCACAAGTATGGAAATGTAATGATGTTATTGAGGATAATTTTTGGGTCGTTGCCGGACATGAAAATCATATTGTATGGTATAATGATATTGTAGAAGGTTTTAATATTTCTAAGTTTAAAATTGAAGGAAAAATATTAGAATATTGCGGTTCTAAGCTTGAATTAACTGATGTATTAAATGAATTAATGCATTAAAATATGTTTAAAAAAATACTTAAATACATATGTTCAATATTTATCTTGTATAGTATATTTTTATATGTAATAAATTATAATTATATACCTTATTTCTCTACTAAATTCGGCGGTTATAAGCCAAATGGATATGGTCACTTAAATACACGTATTAAAGAGATAAAAAAATATTAATTATAATCTTGACATTCTTTTTTTAGGTTCCTCGCATACATATAGAGGATTTGATACTAGATATTATGTAAATAAAAAAACATTTAATTTAGGATCAAGTTCACAAAGTCCAGTTCAAACGAATATTTTATTAAAAAGGTATATTGATAATGTGAAACCTAAAATTGTGATATACGAAGTATATCCTCCAACATTTTATAAATCACAAATAAACCCTGCTCTTGATTTAGTTAGTAATGATAAAAATGATAATTTATCATTAAATATGGTTTTGTCCGCTAATGATATTAAACTTTATAACACTTTTTTGATTGCAAGTATAAATGATTTTTTTAATATTAATAAGAATAATATTGAGCCAATTGTCAAAAAAAATGATTATTATATTAAAGGAGGATTTGTAGAAAGCAAAATTAGTTTTGCTGATAAAAAAATTCATAATAATAACACGTGGAATATAGATTATAAGCAAATTGAAATTTTTGAAGAAAACTTAAAATTAATTAAAAATAATAATTCTAGGATTATTTTAGTATTTGCTCCAATATCTAAAAGTTTATATAACTCTTATAATAACAACTCTAAAATTGATAGTTTATTCAATTCTTTTAAAGTAGAATATTATAATTTAAACAAATTAATAGAAATCAATGATACACTTGATTTATATGATGATCACCATTTAAATAAAAATGGAGTTAAAAAGTTGAATTTAAAAATGATAGAAATAATCAATAAAAAAACCTGATCAAATTGATCAGGTTTTTAAATATTATATCAAATTGGATATTATCCCATTGTTTTTTCGTAACGCTTACGATCATTCTCTTTTAAGTGAATTTTACGTAAACGGATGAAGTTTGGAGTTACCTCGATACACTCATCACCTTGGATATATTCCATACATTCCTCTAAAGTCATTTCGATTTTTGGAGCAATTGTAGTAGAATCATCTTTACCTGATGCACGAATATTATTTAATTTCTTAGCCTCAACAACGTTTACAACTAAGTCATTATTACGAGAGTGCTCTCCTACGATCATACCTTCGTAAACCTCTTCACCTGGAGCGATAAAGAATTTACCACGATCTTGTAATTTATCAATAGAATAAGGAGTAGATGTACCTTGATCTTTAGAAATAATTACACCTGCAGAACGTCCAGCGATAGCACCTTTAAAAGGTTTATACTCTAAGAAGTTGTGTGCCATTACAGCCTCACCAGCAGTATTTGTTAACATTAATGAACGTAAACCAATTAAACCACGAGAAGGAATCTCGAACTCTAAGTGTTGCATACCTTCTTTAGCTTCCATTACTAATAAATCACCTTTACGTTGAGTTACTAAGTCAATGGCTTTAGAAGAGTAATCATCTGGAACATCAATTACTAACGTTTCATATGGCTCACATTTTACACCGTCAATTTCTTTGAAGATAACTTGTGGTTGCCCAACTGTTAACTCATAACCTTCACGACGCATTGTTTCAATTAATACAGATAAGTGCATGATACCACGTCCGTAAACTAATTGTGTATTAGAATCTTCTGTTGGCTCAACACGTAAAGCTAAGTTACGCTCTAATTCGTCAGTTAAACGATCAACTAAGTGACGAGAAGTCACAAATTTTCCGTCTTTACCAAAGAATGGAGAGTTGTTGATACCGAATGACATGTTCATTGTAGGCTCATCAATATGCATAATTGGTAATGCTTCAGGATTTTCTGGATCAGCGATAGTATCACCAATTTGGAATCCATCAATACCAACTACAGCACAGATATCTCCAGCTTTTACAACAGAAGCTTTAACTTTTCCTAAACCTGTAAAAGTGTATAATTCTTTGATTTTATGTTTTTTGAAAGATCCATCAGGCTTAGTTAAAGCAATCCAGTCTCCTTCTTTGATTTCTCCTCTTGTTACTTTACCTACAGCAATACGTCCTAAGAATTTAGAGTAATCTAAAGATGTAATTTGCATTTGTAATGCACCTTCATTTACTTTTGGAGCAGGCACGTGCTCTAAAATACCATCCATTAATGGAATAATATCTTCTGTACGTACATTCTCTGTGTTGAACCAACCTTGTTTAGAAGATCCGTAGAACGCAGGGAAATCTAATTGTTCCTCAGTAGCATCTAAGTTGAAGAATAATTCAAAAACTTTATCATGAACTTCGTCAGGACGACAGTTTTCTTTATCAACTTTATTGATAACTACTAATGGTTTTAAACCTAATTCTAAAGCTTTTCCTAAAACGAAACGAGTTTGAGGCATTGGTCCCTCAAAAGCATCTACTAATAAGATAACTCCATCGGCCATTTTCAATACACGCTCAACTTCACCACCGAAATCCGCGTGGCCAGGAGTATCGATAACATTGATTTTTACACCTTTATACTCTACCGATGCATTTTTAGAAAAGATAGTAATCCCTCTTTCACGCTCGATATCGTTGTTATCCATGATTAATTCACCTGACTCTTGGTTTTCTCTAAAAACGTTAGTTGAGTGAAGAATTTTATCAACCAAAGTTGTTTTACCGTGGTCAACGTGTGCGATAATCGCAATATTTCTGATGTTTTGCATTCTTGAAAATTATGGGTGCAAATTTACGACAAATTTATTTTTAATTACTATTTTATTGATAATATTTAAAATAATCAATTAAAAAGTCAGAAAAAGTTAATTTATATTTAAATTTCCCTATAAAATCGCATATTTTTTAACTATTATTGGATATAAATACAGCTCCTAAAGAGAAAAATTATAATTTAAAAATTAGCGACCATACTGTTCATAATAATCTTCTGCATATTTTTCTAATCTTTTTAATAATGCAATATTATCGTTTTCAATAGAAGTTAATTTGTCTTCAACATTTGTAAACAATGGAATATACCATTCCACAAAGTCAAAATACTGTCGTACTCCACGGTTTGAAAAGGAATAACCATGACGAGCAAAAATTGTATTTCGGATGATTTCTAAATCTAATTTTCTGAGATTTTTCAATTCCTTTTCAGTTAATTTTTTTGAAGATGCGTTTATTTTATAAATAGCATCTGAAGCTGCTCGGTTAACATTTATTACGTATTCTTCTCCTTCGTAGTTTTCTTTTTTATCTTTATAATTAACCCAATCCACTAAAGGATAATTTTCTACTTCTCCTTCATCATATTCAAAAGTATTAGGCTTCAGCATCAAATTTGAATCATATCTAAAGTCTTTACGTTTTAATGAAAATTTTCTTGAATATACAGGTAAATCTTTTCGTTTCGAATACCAAAATCCGTAGATAGAATCGTTATTTGGAGCTATATTAAATTTAAACGTTCCATCATATTTATGATCTCCCGGCTCTGTTACCACAACATATCGCGTAGAATCTGTATTTTTTATAGTCCCCACGAATGGACGCATATTTCCTGCAGTAACACTATAACCTTTTACGTCTTCATCGGTGATTTTTTGTATCACAAATCCTATACGATTAGATACTGAAAAAATTTCAGAACGATTATAATCGACAGAATCCGCTTCGAATATTCCAGCCCATAATCCATAATCGCTTTCGCTTATTTCGATATTCTCTGATTGTATCGTATCAGTAGTTTCGGGTGTGGCCAAGTTATTTTGCTTTTCATTTTTACATGAAAACATTATCATTAATAACAAAATATAGATAAATTGATATTTCATAGGATTCTACTTTTTAGAATAGTTAATATATATTTCGATAAGAATTAAATTCAAAACCCATCCTAACCAAGCTACTACTATATAAGCCTCCATTGGATTTGGTTTGAATAAGTAAACAATTATCACTTTCCATAATCGTAAAGTTAATGCCGACAAGGTTAATGCATAACTGCGCCACATATCTCGTTGATGCCCTTTAAAATTCTTATTTTTTATACGAACTAGCGCTCGTATTGTGTAAAAAATCCAAAGTATTCCGAGTATTATAAAGGCAAATTTTGCACCCAATCCTCCATTTGCATAATATCCTATAAATATCCCCGATGGTGCTGCAAATATTACAACTATAATAACGTAGGCATATCCTAGCCATTGATGTATTCTTCGAGGAACAATTTTCGCAATAGGAAAAAGCTGAACTAATCCGATTAATAAAACAAAGATTGAAAAAAAAACATGTATATAAAATACCGGTAAATAACCATTTACGTGTTCTACTTCATCTTGTTTTATTGCTAAAAATGCTACTTCATCTGTTAATACAGAATATTTTAGCGTAATCTGTATCATTAAATAGGTAAAATAAATCCAGATTGATATTAACAAGAATTTCCACCATTTTATATGTTTTATTAAGTTATTCACTATCAATTAAATTGAAACATTGGATTTAAATTTAATTGATTTATTTTGAAGTTAAACATTAAAAAAGCCTTTAGACATTTTCTAAAGGCTTTTTTAATAATTTATTGCTGTAAAGCTTTGGCTTTTTCTTCTTCAAGATTTTTTTGATATTCTGCGAACTCGTCATCAGTTTCATTTAAATCTTCTTTATGATATTTTCCTACTTCTACCTCAAATGTATCAGCAGGACCTGTAATTTTAATCGGTATACCTATAATCCCGAACGGTGGTAAACCTAGGCGCATACCAATATTCATGTAACCGTCTAAAGTTACTTGACCTTCTATACGAGGTCGGAATCCTGCAATTTTAAATTTTGTACGATCAATCGTCATTACATTATTCGCAATTGATGTATGGATTTTTATATTCTTTAATTTCGCATCGTGTAAGGCATCTTTTGATGTCTTTTCTGCAACAGTATTAAATACTTTAAAACCCATTAATTGAACATCTTCTACCACAAGATCTCCATTTCCTTTTATAGTTTTTAGTTTAGGAAACATATCTACTCCTAGATTTCCTTCTAAATGATAATCTAATGATACTTTACCATGAGCCTTTTCTGCGGCACTTGCTATTTCTCTAAATAACGTAATTTCTTTGTACGCACGCTGAATATCAAAGTTATTACCCTTTATATCAAAACTAAATTTAGCGTTTCTAGCATTAATTGGATGATAAATTCCATTTAAATTAAATGTAGAACCAACTAAATTAAATTGAGTTTGATCTAATTTTAGGTTTCCTTTATTCAAACTTAGATTCCCGTTAAAATTATCTAATACTAAATCATTATACAATACTTTTTTAGCTTTTCCATTAATCTTTACATCCACATTTTTTGGTAACAATACGACTCCTTCAGCTGACGAAGATGTTGTAGTTTCATTCGTATTGAAAGCCATAAAATCATTAATATTAATTTTTTCAGATGTGAAATTAATATCACCTTTCAAAGTTTCAGTATCTTTTAAGCTATAGTTGATGTAATTAGAAACTTTCCCATCAAAAATAAATTGATTACGCTTATATCTTGCTTTAACGTTTTCAAAGGTTAACTGACTTCCACTAAATTTAAAAGATCCTTCTTTGATTTTAAACTTGCTCGGAAAATACTTTGTATTAATAGTTATGTTTTCTAACTTAACAAATCCACGATTTTGCAAATTTTCTAAAGCAGTTCCATTATTTCCTTTTAATCCTAGGTTTGCTGTAATAATACCATCTACGTCTAATCCTTCAATTGGGAACAATTTGTAAAAATCACCAAGTTTTAATTCACCCTTTGAATGAATTCTATAATCTAAATGATTAAAATCTTTTAAATCAGCATTAATCATAAAAGGTTTTCCGGCTAACGTAAACGAAATGGGTAATACTTTTACAGATAAGTCACTAAAAGATCCTCTACCACTTTTTATTTGAGTTTCAATATTTATATTTTCTAAAGGTAGATTTGGCATATCATCGTAACGTAAATATCCATTTTTCACCACTAATACAGTATTGCTAACTGGAACTATTTTACGCACTGGGTCATAAATTCCATTTACTTTCATTTGTGCAAACAAATCACCTCGCAGATCGATACCCTCTAGCGGATAAATTTTATAAATATCTTGTAAATGAACCTTTGCTTTAAAATTAGCATCAATCGGATAATTTTTAAAATTTTTAATGTTAATTTTCCCAAATAAATAATTGTCTAAAGCTTTTGCATCTATCTGATGAATGGCTAATGATGTATGATCAAAATTTCCATCTTTGTTATCCATTTCCATATCAAGATTAATATGATCGATAGCTGCTGGCATTTCATCTAATTTGAAATACCCATTTTGAAGAGTAGTTTTTAAATGAAAAGTTGGAATTTTTTGAAACAATTTTTTATCTGTATATTGTATAGAACCTTTCCAATTTCCTTCTAAATTTAAAATCCCTTTTGTAGAAATATGTTTAAATCCTGTTGCATTTTTCAATGCTTCTAAATCTACATTAGAGTTGATTTCCCCTTCAGAATACATTGTTTTTCCTGCTAAGTAGGTAAAGTTAGCCTTAGTCTTTCCTTCTAATAATTTAAAATCTAGATTATCCACCTTTATCCTTAATTTCTCAGGGTCTAAGGAAGGTAAATCTATTACAGAAACTAAATTTAAGTTTTTAATTGGTGTAGGAGATTTTTTATAATTAAGGCTTGCGTCATTTATTTCTGTTTCTATATAGACATCTGGATTTTGATTTGTATCCGAATTCATAATCCCTTTAACGGTCAACAAAATTTTTGAAGAACCTCCCATTTCCACATCCTTTGCCCATTGTTGATACGTTTCTGGAATAAGAGCAGAAACATATTTTAAATTATTATTTTCGGAAGCAATGGTTAAATCAAAAACTTTACTTTCATTAGGCATTTGAAACTTTCCTTTTAAAGTAAATGGGAAGTGTCCAAGTTCTAACTGATTATCTATAAAATCAAAAGTAAAAGCATTTAAATCAATGGTAGAATTTACTTTACCCTTTAAGGTAAGATGTTTTATAAACGTTTCTTTATCATATACGAAGAAAGCATCTTTTATATCTGTATTCGCATCTAAGCGTAATATATTATCCTTAAAATCAATAAATCCGTCGTAATCAAAATTCTTTAAATTTAAATTAACTTTAGTAGCTAAGTCCGCGTATTGAAAATTGGAGTTGGAAATTTTTATATCATTCAAGACTAATCCAACATCAGTTTGTTCATCATTTTCCATTTCTTGTGAAGGAATCATGATATCATAATTATTACGCCCTAAACTATCTACTTGGATTTGTATATTAGCTTTATCGATATATAATTCATTAAAGATAATTTTATCACCAAAAAGAGATTTAATATCTACTCCTAATGCGATTTCTTTTGCATCAATTAAGTTAGTATTACCATAGGGAGGTGTACCTTTGATGGAAGAATCTTCTAAAGTAACTGTAAGTTTTGGAAAGTGTTTAAAAAAGGAAATATCTAATTTTTTAAATTCCACTTCAGTTTTTACATAATTTTTTGCAACATCCTTGATCCCATTGTCTATTGTCCCTTTAAATAAAAATGGCGACAAATATAAAACTAGCGCCATTCCTCCAACTGTTATACCTGTTCCTTTCAGGATCTTGTATACTTTTGGAAGGGCTGTTTTTTCCTTCTTCATAACTGTTTTAAATCGACTGCAAATTAGTTCAGATAATACTGAATAAAAAAATATTGATAAAGATTTCCACCGCAGTTTAGGTGGATTAACCTCATTTTAGCGCATAAAAAAAGTCAAGCGATTTGCTTGACTTTTTGTGACCTGGCTGGGGTTCGAACCCAGGACCCCAACATTAAAAGTGTTGTGCTCTACCAGCTGAGCTACCAGGTCTCCGTTTGGAGTGTTACTATTTTTATACTTCTTAGTAACATGAAGTTTGT
>NZ_JADGIK010000011.1 GCF_015234135.1 Faecalibacter rhinopitheci
GCGTTAGCTTCTATGTTTTACAACTTCGAATTTCCTTTAGCTCTATTATTTAAGGATTGACCTAATTTGTATTCGGCTTTTATTTCTTTCGTCTTATATTATAATTTCAAATGAACTTCTCATTAATATGCAAACAGCTTTCGTTGTTTGCGGTTGCAAAGGTAATGCTTATTTTTAAACTACAAAATAAAATCTTAAAAATTTTTACTCCCGTTTAAATCTCTTTTACCTCGTTTTTTCAATTTTCAATACTACTCGTCTTTCGTATTGAGAGTGCAAATATAAGACGCATTATTTTAACTTTCCAAATGGAATTTACAATTATTTTACATTAATACTTTAAATCATTGAATATGAGATTTATATTTTTTAAAATAAATTTTACCACACTTGAAATTATGTATAAATATACAATTTGATGCACTATCCATACTTTATCTATGCTTTATCTATACTGTATATAGGCTTGTACTATATAATAAGTAAAGCTAAAATGATATTAAATATTCTAGTTTAGATTAATTGATGTGGGTGATATAAAAAAATAATTATACTAATACCTCATCATTTAAAATATATTCGACTAAAGTACTTAAACATATACTTAATCCGATAAACACCGAACAAGCATCGAACAAACCCTACGGAAAGCATACAGAACATCTACAGCATAGATACAGCTTGCCTACACAACGCCTACAGCTCATCCGAAGAAATACTGCTTTAATGGCATTATGTTAAATACAATTTCTACCTACTCAAACGTTTCACTCTTCAAATAACTGGATTCATTTTTTTGTATTGTAAGATTACTTTCTTATATATAACTAACTTCTTATATTTGAAACAAAGCGATTAAAAAATGTTTACACCTCACTATCCACAACGAATAATTTGTTTAACAGAAGAAGGAACGGAAGTTTTATATGCAATAGGACAGGAAAGTCGTTTGGTTGGTATAAGCGGTTTTACTTACCGACCTCCGCAAGCACGTAAAGAAAAACCGAAAGTTTCTACATTTCTAGATGCGAAATTTGATGAAATTATTGCGCTCAAGCCTGATTTAGTGATAGGTTACTCGGATATGCAGGCTGAAATTGCAGCTGAATTGATTCGGCGCGGAATAGAAGTCTATATTTTTAATCATCATACAGTACAAGGTATCTTAGATTTTATCTTGAAGTTCTCTTCGTTACTTGGAAATAAAAAAGAAGGACAAATTTTATTGGATAAATACCAAAGAAATTTAGAAGATGCATACCGAATTGGCCAACAACTTCCTTTCTCTCCTATTGTCTTCTTTGAAGAATGGGATGAACCTATTATGAGTGGCTCTACTTGGGTAATGGAATTGATTGAAATATGTGGAGGAAAAATTTCACTTCCTGAATTAAAACCTCATTTCCACGCGAAGAATAGAATCACTACCCACGAAGAATATATTCTATCGAATCCAGAATTGATATTAGGATCCTGGTGTGGCAAAATGTTTAAACCTGAAAAGGTAAAACAACGTGAAGGATTTGATCAAATTACTGCTGTAAAACATAATCAAATCTTTGAAATTAAATCAGAATTAATATTACAACCTGGCCCAGCAGCTTTGACTGATGGCTTGAAACAATTAAAAAATATTATTCATCAATGTTCGGACTTCTACAATCCTTTACAATAAATCTCCTTTCATAAATAATGAATAAACAAATTTTTCATTTGGAATATATCCCTTGTGCTTTGTAGAAAACCATTCTCCATTTTCTTTTCCTATAATGAATTCTCCTACGATTCCGTAACGATAATTAGCAATAAATACGTAAGAAAGATCGATCATGTAATAACGTTCGATAGGCGTTGATTTAAAGAGACGAAATTTTCCATCTGCTGTAGGTATATCAGTGAAATAATCTATTTCCAAATGCATAGAATCATTTAGTTGAAGAATCCCAGATATCTTTTCTTGACTGAAATCAAATAAAGGCGTATTTCCAATGAAATATAAACTATCATGAATGGAAATTGATTGATGAATCGAATATTTTTTATTCCTGTTGAAAATTTCTCCAGACAAACGAAGTTTATGACAATCTTCTGAATCTTGAATCATTTTAAGTGATAATTCATTTAGATTTTTTTGATCTAAATAAGAAGTATCATAAGTACAATCTGAAGATTGACAACTCCAAATGAAAACTAATATAATAAGAAGAAAACTATTTTTCATAAACTTACGACTTAAAGTAAATATAATAAAAAAAGGAATCCTAATGGATTCCCTTTAAACTATTTGATCATATTTACTTCTCTTTCGAGTGTAATATTGAATTTGTTGTGTATATCTTGAATGATATTTTCGGAAAGTTCATATATTTCTTTTCCAGTTGCATTTCCATGATTTACTAAAACCAAAGCTTGCTTATCATGCACACCCGCATCACCAAAACGTTTTCCTTTCCAACCTGCTTGTTCAATTAACCAACCCGCAGCAATCTTAACACCATTTTCTGCTGGATAATGGACAATATTAGGATGTTGAGTAATTACATGATCAAAAGCTTCTTTTGAAATAACTGGATTTTTAAAGAAACTTCCTGAATTTCCAATTTGTGCAGGATCAGGTAATTTTGATTCACGAATATGAATTACAGCATTTGCAACATCTTGAATGGTTGGATGAGTTACACCTTGCACTTCCAATTCTTTTTGAATAGCACCATACGATGTTTTAAGTACATGGCTGTGTTTAGTTAATTTAAACGTTACTGCAACTAAAACAAATTGCCCTTTACATTCATTCTTAAAAATAGAATCACGGTAACCAAATTTACATTCTTCGTTTGTGAAAATATGTTCATCACCCGTTTCTAAAGATAAAACTTGGACTTCTGTAATTGTATCTTTTGCTTCTACTCCATAAGCCCCAATATTTTGGATTGGAGCAGTACCAACATTACCAGGAATTAAAGATAAATTCTCTAAACCTCCATAATTTTGTTGTAAAGTATATTGAATAAATTGATGCCAATTTTCACTTCCTTGGGCTTTTAACCATACGTAATTGTCATCTTCTTTAACAATTTCAATTCCTTTCAAGTTTAATTTCAAAGCCAATCCTTTAAAATCATTTACAAAAAGCATGTTACTCCCTCCTCCTATAAATAAAATTGGAAGGTCTCTTTGTCTTCGAAAAACCAATGCTTTTTTAAGATCTGTAAAATTATTAGCTTCTACAAAATAATCTGCTTTTGCATCTACACCAAATGTGTTATATAATTTTAAAGAATAGTTTTCTTGAATATTCATTCCTTTTAGTTTAAGCTATCTTATTGTACCAGGATATTGCACTAAAGCTTCTTTTAAGATTTCTACAGAACGTACTAAATCTTCTTCTTTTAATACATAAGCTAAACGAACCTCTTGTAAACCTGAATTTGGAGTACTATAAAAACCTGCACCTGGTGCCAACATTACAGTTTCTCCGTTTGAAGCAAAAGATTCTAATAACCAAATGGCAAATTTTTCAGCATTGTCTACCGGTAATTGAATCATACAATAAAATGCTCCTTTTGGATTTGGTACAATAACACCTGGAATTTGTTTTAGTCCATTTACTAAAACATCGCGGCGTTTAAGATATTCAGCACGACAATCTTCAAAGTATGTACCTACGTTTTGATGCGCTAAAGTTGCCATATATTGTGATAATTCCACTGGACTTAAACGAGCTTGAGCAAAACGCATAGCTGCATCTAAAAATGCTTGATTTCGAGTAACAATAGCACCTGAACGAGCACCGCACAATGAAAAACGTTTTGATTCAGAATCAATAACAATGGCATGATTTTTTAATTCAGGAAAACTTAAAACAGATGTAAAAGGTTCTTCTGTATACAAATATTCTGCATATACTTCATCTGCTATTAAATAGATGTCATGTTTTAAAACTATTTCCTTTAATTGCTCTAATTCCTCTTTAGAATATACATATCCAGTTGGGTTTCCCGGATTACAAATTAGAATAGCACGTGTTTTGTCTGTAATTTTTTTCGCAAACTCTTCTACTGGTGGTAAACCGAAATTATTTTCTATTGTAGATGGAACTGGAACAATATTTACATCATTTTCACAAGTAAAGCCATTATAATTTGCATAGAATGGTTCTGGAATAATAATTTCATCTCCTGGATTTGCAATAATTCCAAAAATAAATAATAAAGCCTCTGATCCTCCTAGTGTCGCTATAAAGTCTTTTTCTGTAACATCTATACCTCTATTATTATAGTAATTAGCTAATGCTTGTCTATATTCTAGCGTTCCTTCAGAATGCGTGTAAGAAACTACTTTAGATGGGAAGTTTTTCAATCCTTCTAAAACAGCATTAGGAGATTCGATATCAGGTTGACCAATATTTAAATGATAAACTTTAGTCCCTCTTTGTTTAGCAGCATCTGCGTAAGGTACTAACTTACGGATAGGTGACGCCGGCATTTTTTGTGATTTATCTGATAAAACTAACATTTCTTAAATAATTTGTTGTTAACTTATATTATTTTGGTATTGTATTTGTATCTTTAGATTGTAAATATACAATTCGTTTAATCTATAAAAAAAACTTTATTATGAGTAAATTAAATAATGCTTCTAAATTATTAGCTGGTTTAGCAATTGGAACTGCAATTGGTGCTGTTGTAGGATTACTATATGCCCCAGAATCAGGAACTGAGACAAGAAAAAAATTAAAAAAAGAAGCTGACAAGTACAAAAAAGATTTAGATAAATATGCTGGAGATTTTTCTGAAAAAGCTAAGAAAGCTAAAGCAGAATTAGAAGCTAAATTAGAAGAAGTTAAAGATAAATTAGCTGAGCAAAAGGATGAATTAATGGCAAAAGCTGAAGATCTTAAAGGAAAAGCAAAAGATAAAGCAAAAGATGTAAAGGATGAATTCCAAGAAAACGTTGGAGTATAATTCATTTAATTAAAAATTATTTTTTCAGTATAATTCTAGCCAACCATTTATGTTCGGAGATTTAAAAGACTATATTAATCAACGTATTACCCTAACTAAATATGAAATCATAGATTCTACCAGCAACATGCTTGCAGCTGGAGTCTTTGTATTAGTTATTGGATTTTCAGTCACATTTCTAATTTTATTAGGAAGTATTGCTATCGGATTTATGTTAGGGCACTATTTTGATAATTATGGATATGGTTTTTTAGCCGTAACAGGTATTTATTTATTATTTATAGCATTGTGTTTAATCTTTAGAAAAAACATAAAATTATTCTTGGCAAATATTGCCGTAGAAAATGCTATGAATGCTTTAACTAACCAAGAAGACGACGAAGATGAAGAATAAGACAAAACCTCAAATCAAGAATTTAAATGATTTAAGAATGGCTAAGAAGCTTCTAAAATCAGAAATGAAATTTGCTGAAAATAAACAGGAAAATTCATTATTGAATAAAGCTTTTAACCTTGCTTCTACTTTTAGTTCTGATCAAAATTTTGCTTCATCAAAAATTGAAAATTCGTTACATTGGATTGGTAACAAAGCAAGTGAAAAATATCCAATGAAAGGATTTAGTAAAATAATCATTTCAGGCTTAATTGTCCTAGCTGTTCCTCTAATTACAGCTAAAGTGCAAAGTTTTATCAATGAAAAATTACAATAAAAAAAATGGGCTTACTTTTAGTAAGCCTATTTTTTTATAATATGTTTTATAAAATTATTAAAATTTTCTTCGAAGTCTTTATAAGGTACAAAATGTTCTAGCTTATCATTCGTTACTAACATAATCTTAGCAGACTCATCCTTAAAATGTTCAAAAAATTCAATTTGTAATTTTGGGTCAATTATTTGGTCTTTTAAACCAATAAGGATCATAACATCTTTCTTAGGAAATTTTCCGTAAATATCTTCCGGAATATATTGTTTTACTTGTTCTACTACTGTTACTGCTGGATTTAACAAAAAGCATGGTAGATCTAATAATATAGCTAGATAAAAACTAAGTATACCTCCTAAACTTGTACCAGAAACAAAATCGATTTCTTCATTTTTGAATTTTTCATATAAACTATATACAATATCAGGTTGTTTATCGTAATCAATATTTGGAGCATATATATTGCCCAATTTTTGTAGATAATTCATTTTTTCATCCGTTACGAATCCTTGGTAACCATGTAAATATATTCCTTTCATTTTTTGAAATATTAATTATAAAAAAATCCATAACTTTTATGGTTATGGATTTTAAATATATAAAATTCTGATAGACTATGCTTCTTGTTCCGCTTGTTCTTCAGTTTTATTAGCATTTGGTAATTCACCTTTAAATAAGAATGAAATAATTTCCTTATTAACAGTACCTAACATACGTTGGAAAATCATAAACGATTCTTGTTTATAAATCACTAAAGGATCTTTTTGCTCATAAACTGCGTTTTGAGAAGTTTTACGTAAATCATCTACATCACGTAAGTGTTCTTTCCAGTTATCATCAATTAAAGATAATACGATTGATTTTTCAAAATCTTTCACTATTGTTTTACCTTTAGATTCATAAGCCTCTTTTAAATCACAAACAACAGTCATAGAACGTATACCATCTGTAAATGGAACTTGAATACGAGAGAACATATGTCCTTGATTTTCAAAAACTCCTGAGATTACAGGGAATGCTGTTTCTGCAACATATACCATTCTATTTTTGTAATCTACTAAAGCAGCATTATATACGATATCTACTAATTCTTTCACATTTTTAGAAGTAAATTCAGATTCAGTAACAGGCGTACCCATTGTAAAATACTTAATTAAATCTAATTCAAATTGTTTAAAATCTTCGAATTCTTTGTTTTCTTTTACAATTGCTGCAGAAACATCAAAGATCATATTAGCAATATCCACTTCAAGACGATCACCAAATAATGCATTACGACGACGTTTGTAAATAACTTCACGTTGTTTATTCATCACGTCATCATATTCTAATAAACGCTTACGAACACCGTAATTATTTTCTTCTACTTTTTTCTGCGCACGCTCTATCGATTTTGTAATCATTGAATGCTCAATAACTTCTCCATCTTTATGTCCCATTCTGTCCATTAATTTTGCAATTCTTTCAGAACCGAATAAACGCATTAATGAATCTTCTAAAGAGATATAGAATTGAGAAGAACCTGGATCACCTTGACGACCTGCACGACCTCTTAACTGACGGTCAACACGACGAGAATCATGACGCTCAGTACCAATAATAGCTAAACCTCCTAAATCTTTCACTTCTTTAGACAATTTAATATCGGTACCACGACCAGCCATATTTGTTGCAATAGTTACTGCACCAGGTTGACCAGCTTCTGTTACGATATCAGCTTCTTTTTTATGCAATTTAGCATTTAACACATTGTGTTTAATACCACGTAATTTTAAAGCTTTTCCTAATAATTCCGAAACTTCTACATTTGTAGTTCCCACTAAAACTGGACGTCTCTCATCTTGCGATAGACGTACAATCTCTTCAATTACAGCTTTATACTTTTCACGATTTGTTTTGAAAACAACATCATTTCTATCATGACGTAAAATCGGACGGTTAGTAGGGATTGAAACTACATCTAGGTTATAGATTTGCCAAAACTCACCCGCTTCAGTTTCCGCTGTACCAGTCATACCTCCTAATTTATTGTACATACGGAAGTAATTCTGTAAAGTAACCGTTGCAAAAGTTTGGGTAGCAGCTTCAATTTTAACATTTTCTTTCGCTTCAATTGCTTGGTGTAAACCGTCAGAATAACGACGACCATCCATAATACGACCTGTCGATTCATCTACAATTTTAACTTCTCCATCCACTACTACATATTCATTATCATTTTCGAATAATGTATATGCTTTTAATAATTGAGACATTGTATGAATACGCTCAGATTTGATAGAAAAGTCTCTAAAGAAATCTTCTTTTAATTGAGCAATTTCTTCTAAAGGTTTTCCTGAGTTTTCAATATTTGCTACGTTTGTAGATACATCTGGTAAGATGAAGAAATTTTCGTCCTCCATTCCTTTAGACAAATACTCAATACCTTTATCTGTTAAGTCAGACTGGTTACTTTTTTCTTCAATTGTGAAATATAAATGTTGATCAACTTTAGGCATTTCACGGTTATTATCTTGGATAAAGTAAGCTTCTGTTTTTTGTAACTGTGCTCTTACTCCATCTTGCGACAAGAATTTAATCAAAGGTTTATATTTAGGTAAACCACGGAAAACTTGGTATAATTTAAATCCACCTTCTTTTAAATCTCCTGCTTTAAATAAAGCTTTCGCTTCATTCAAGGTTTTACCTAACAACTCACGTTGTAAGTTATATAACGTTTCAATTTTTGGTTTTAAGACATCAAATTCATGACGATCCCCTTGAGGAACTGGTCCAGAAATAATTAATGGCGTACGTGCATCATCAATTAAAACAGAATCGACCTCATCGACAATTGCATAATTTAATTCCCCTTGTACTAACGCATCTGGAGAATTTGCCATGTTATCACGTAAATAATCGAAACCAAATTCGTTATTAGTTCCGTACACGATATCAGATGCATATGCTTTTTTACGTCCTGGTGAGTTAGGCTGGTGATTATCGATACAATCAACCGTTAAACCGTGGAAATTAAAAATTGGTCGCATCCACGCCATATCACGTTTAGCTAAATAATCATTCACTGTTACTAAGTGAACTCCACGTCCAGTTAAGGCATTTAAATACATTGGTAATGTTGCAACTAATGTTTTTCCTTCACCAGTTTGCATTTCGGCAATTTTACCTAAGTGTAAAGCCGAACCACCAATAAACTGAACATCATAATGAGACATATCCCATTTAACTTTACGCCCTGCAGCATCCCATTCATTATACCATACAGCCGTATTTTCGTCCTGTAAAGTTACATAGTCTGCCCCTGCTTGTGCCAACTCACGATCAAAATCAGTAGCCGTTACAATTAATTGTTCATTAGTTGTAAAACGTTTTCCAGTTTCACGCATTACAGCAAAAGCTTCAGGAAGAATTTCTAGTAAAATCTTTTCCTCAACTTGGTACGCTTCTTTATTAATACGGTCAATTTCTGCATAGATAGCTTCTTTTTCCGTAAAATCTTCAGTTGCTTCTACTTTAGTTTTTAACTCATTAATTTGAGTAGTAAAATCGACAGTTGCATCTTTAATTTTCTTTTTAAAACTAACTGTTCTTCCTCTTAACTCATCAATAGTTAAAGCTTCTAAAGTTGGACCAAATCCATTGGCTAAATCTACGTATTTGCGTAGTTCTTTTACATCTTTTTCATTCTTATTTCCTAAGAAACCCTGTAAAATTTTGTTTATAATATTCATATTGTAGCTCGTTCTTTTTAATAACTCAAGTTGTTTAAGCTTCAGTTATTTCACAGCAAATATACATCAACTATGTTTGAAATAATTTGTTATAGAATTGAAAAAAGCCCCAATTTGGGCTTTTTATATTAATATTCGTCTTCGTTCCAAAGAAAATCGTCATCTGTTGGATAATCCGCCCAGATTTCTTCAATACTTTCGTAAGAATCTCCTTCGTCCTCGATAGATTGTAAATTTTCAACAACTTCTAATGGTGCTCCAGTACGGATTGCATAATCAATTAATTCATCTTTCGTTGCTGGCCATGGTGCATCACTTAAGTAAGATGCCAATTCTAAAGTCCAATACATAGTTTTTCTATTTATTTCTATTATTCGTAGAGACCGTTTGAAGGCTCTATTGATTCTATATTCAGAAATTCCGAATCAAATAATTTGCCAAAGTCAAACTGTCAGTCTTTTGTTTAATTTAATCTTAAAGCTAAAAATATTTTAATTATTTTTAGCGACTAAATATAATAAAATGGACACGAATATAACAAAATTATTTGCAATAAAATACCCAATAATTCAAGGCGGAATGATTTGGAATAGCGGATGGCGTTTAGCCTCAGCAGTTAGCAACGCTGGAGGACTTGGTTTAATAGGTGCTGGTAGTATGTATCCAGATGTATTAAGAGAGCATATTCGCAAATGTAAAGCTGCTACTTCAAAGCCTTTCGGAGTAAATGTTCCAATGCTTTACCCCAATATTGAAGAAATAATGCAGATTATTATAGAAGAAGGCGTACAAATCATCTTTACTTCAGCAGGAAGTCCTAAGACATGGACAGAAATTTTACAAAAAGAAGGTCTTAAAGTAGCTCATGTAGTGAGTAGTACAACATTTGCAAAAAAATGTGTAGATGCAGGTGTAAATGCTGTCGTGGCAGAAGGTTTTGAGGCAGGTGGTCATAATGGCAGAGATGAGACCACTACTTTATGTCTTATTCCTAATGTCAGACAGGCGATCGATATTCCTTTGATTGCTGCTGGTGGAATTGGTACTGGTTCTCAAATGTTAGCCGCAATGGCACTTGGAGCGGACGGTGTACAGATTGGTTCTCGCTTTGCGGCCACTGAAGAGTCTTCAGCTTCTTTAATTTATAAAGAAGAAATTATTAAAGCTAATGAAGGAGATACATCTCTAACGTTGAAAGAGCTTGCGCCGGTACGTTTAATTAAAAATCAATTTTATGATGAAATACAAGAATTGTACAAAAAGGGGACTTCCGCTGACGAACTAAAAGCTCATTTAGGTAGAGGAAGATCTAAAAAAGGTATGTTTGAAGGTAATTTATTAGAAGGTGAATTAGAAATAGGTCAGGTTTCTGCATTAATTCATAAAATATCTACAGTACAAGAAGTATTTGATGAATTAATTTTAGATTTTAATAAAGCGAAAGATACTATTGCGCGATTCTAATTTATCAAGCGATCGATTATCTTCATATTTTAATAACCTCTTTAATTCTATCAATAAAAATTGCGGTTCAAATTAATTTGAACCGCAATTTTTATATTCTACCTTGGTCTTTTAGTTTCCAATATCTCAACAAACCATTGACTGACATCCAACTAGGATTTGCGTATTCATAAGTCTGAATCTGATCCTTTTCTAATCCTTTTTCTTTAAACTGTTTTTCTGTAAATTCTACAAATAAGGGTACAATTTTATCCGAAGGAATATTGTCTTCATAAAAAGGTTTAATATAATTAGCCCACTGATCTAAAACAATTTCTAATTCATCAAAAACTTCGTTTGGATTTTCTTGTTTACCATAATGGGTTAAATAAAGAGCTTCAGGTTTTAAACTCCTTAATTTATCGATGGATTGTTTCCATAATTCTATATTTATATCTGGAGGTGGACATGGAGGAACTACTGGCCCATTATTTATTCTCACACCACCTACGTCACCTGTAAAAATAACATCACCAATTTTATATGCGTTATGATGTACTGCGTGTCCAGGAGTATAAATAACTTCTACTTCTACATCTCCAAATTCTATTGTTTGTCCATCTTTTACTCCATCTAACTGATCTTCTGGTATTGGTTTCATCTCCCCCCATAATGTATTCATGTCTTCTCCATAAATTTGAGCAGCTGAATTCCATAATTTTTCTGGATGTTGTAAATGAGGTACTCCTATTGGATGAACAAAAATTTTTGCTCCATGTTCTGCAAATTTCCAAGCTGCGCCTGCATGATCAAAATGAATATGAGTTAATAATATATTTTCTATATCTTTTACTTGATAACCAATTTTTTCAATTTCCTCTTTTAACTTTTCAAAAGTAGACATTGGACCAGTTTCTATGAGAATAGGACCTTGCTGAGTTTCTATAAGATAAGAAGCAATGGAATGATTTTCCTTCTGAAAGTATAAATCTAAGGTATGTATTTTTATCATTTTATAATATATCTTCTACTGTATAAGTTATTCCGTTAAATTCTATCGTATCACCTTTTCTTTTTCCTACTATAGCTTGGAAAATTGGAGCTTGGGTACTGATCCCAATAAATTTCTTATTTCCCCACTCAAATTCTTTAAAAGCTAAACCAATTACAAAATTAACTCGGTCAGTAAAAACTACATTTCCTTCTGTAATTTCATTAATTAGTTCAGGACGAACAGTGCGAAAAGCTTCTAAGTTTTCTTTTGCTTGCTCAATTCTAACTTGTAAACTTCTTGCAGATTCCGTTGATTGATTTTGTTGCGCAAAATCATCCATTTTTAAACTTGTTTCTTCATCTAAATCTGCTCCATCAGAATAAATTTTATGAGAATCTTCTAAGGCTTTAATTTCTTTTTCTTTTAAAGAAATTAAATGATCTTTAACTTCTTTTCTTGTATAATTTTTACTCATTTTTATAGGTTTGATTACTTAAATTTACAATAAATAAAAAACTCCTGAAATAAATTTCAGGAGTTTTTAAAAATTTAAAAAATATTGTTTTAGCAATTAATTATTTTGCGAAGCTGTTTCTTGCACCACCTGCACTAAAAATAGATAGCATACGACTTTTTTGGCCTTCAGTAAACATATACAATCCTCTATCGTCACTGTAATCCATATAATTCATTGTCATTTCTACTGGACTACCTGAACAAGTACTATAGTGTGGGAATGTTGGAACTCCATAATTAGCTGTATTATGCGTCGGAGTATCTGCTACATAATCTGTCCCACAATTTGTATCTCCCCAGATGTGTCTTAAATTCATCCAGTGTCCAACTTCGTGCGTAGCTGTTCTTCCTAAGTTAAAAGGATACGTAGCTGTACCAGTAGTCCCAATATACCTAGAATCTATAACTACACCATCCGTCGATGAACTTCCTCCAGGAAATTGTGCATATCCTAATATACCATTACCAATTGTACATACCCATAAATTTAATTTGGTAGTTGGAGAAGTTGGTAAAATACCTGAACTTTTTTTCATTAAATCGGCTGTACCCCAAGATGTTTTATTTACATTTTTACGTATAATTTGATCCAATTCGAAACGAACACCAACATTCGCTTTTACGCCAGAAAAAATAGAGGGAACATTGGAAAAATCAGCATTTTGTGCATTAAAATCCTTGTTTAAGACATCTATCTGAGATTGAATTTGAGTTGCGGAAATATTTTCTGCTGCGGTTTTGTAAATTACATTCACAACCACAGGTATTACAATAGTTCCGTTTACTAATTTAGCTTGAGATAAATCAAAGTTTTGAGTATGCTCTTCAATCATTTGCATTTTTGCACGTAATTCAGGATTACTATTTAATTGTGCTTGAAACACCTCATCAGTTGCACAAGCTCTTGCTACAATTTGCCCATCTGATGATTCCTCATACATTTCGTTTTTATCTTCATCATTACATGCTGTAAAAAGCACAAGCGATGCTAATACCATCATTAATTTCTTCATTATTAAATATTTATTAGTGTTAATTAATTAAAATTAATAAATATATTTTAATTAATCATTAACATATTTAACATTTTATTCAATTAATTTCATTTTAACAGGATATATCTTACACAAAACTTAATAAAATAAGCTATTTAATAAAGAATAATTAATTACACACTATAAAAAAAGCATTCATATATACTATGAATGCTTTTTCATGAAGAAAATATTCCTCTATTTTTTAGTTTTTATGGTACAACCTATTGCTACAGTTGTAGGCACTTTAACTTCTTTATTATTTAATAAACTATTTACAGCATCCTGCACATAATATTCAGTTACATCGTTTACATCTTCATAATTATTGTCAATTGCACCGATGTATTTAACTATATTCTTTGCACCTTCTTTTTTTAATATAAATACATGAGGCGTTTTTGTAGCGCCATACTGTGGATATATTTTTTGTTGCTCATCTACCAAATATGGGAAAGTAAATCCTTTTTCCTCTGCCCTTTTCTTCATTTCTATAAAGTTATCTTGGGGCTGGACTATAGGATCATTTGGATTAATCGCAATTACAGGATATCCTAATTCTTTATACTTAAGATCCAGTGCAATAATCCGATCTTCGTAGGCTTTCGCATATGGGCAATGGTTACAAGTGAAAATAACTATAAATCCCTTTGCAGATGTATAATCTTTTAAAGAAATATATTTATTGTCAATGTTTTTTAATTTAAAATCTGTGGCTTCGTCTCCAATTTTGTATTGCGCATTAACTACACAACACAAAGCTAGCATACAAGTTGTAAAGAGAAATTTTAAGGAATTTTTCATAGGTAAGATTTTTTCTTATTCAATATAAGTTTGTACATGATGTTTTAGTTCATCTTTACTCATTTCCGCTCCTACGAAATGAACCTTTTGTCCATTTTTATAAAATGCGGTAACTGGAATATTTCCACTCCAAGATTTATCAATTGCAGGAATCCATTCGTTCATGCGCTTGTTGTCGTCTAATAAAACAACCTCAGCTTGTATATCAAATTTTTTAATGAATGATTTTACCCCCTCTAATTGTTTTGCTCGATCCATAGACACAAAAATCAATTTAAATTTCGGGTTATTTTTATATTCTTCATTTACTTGTAGAAAGTTTGGCATTTCTTCCACACATGGTCCACACCAAGTTGCCCAAAAATTAACTACGATAAGTTGATCAGTCGGTTGGTTTATTTTCTCAAATAGTTGTTCATATTTAATAACTTTTATTTCATCATAAGTATCTTGAGCATTAAGTTGACCTAAACCTAGAATGGCCATAAATGACAATATTGTAAAAAATTTCATTTCAATTTTATTTTAGAGTTAAAGTTAATTGTTTTGAATAATGTAAGAAAATGTAAATAGGATTTTAACTCAAATTTTGTAATTGCATTTAAATTATCGAATTTTGTAAAAATTAAATAATCTTGTACTCAAAAGAAGAATCATATCAAAAGAAGAAAGATTTTTGGATTTCGTATGGTGGATATATGAAATTGCAAAAAAATGCCGAAGGTGAATCTATTAACTGGATAAACTATAAAACAGGTGTTAAAGGAATCTATTTTCGTACAAATGTTGAACGTAAGCACGCTGATGTGATGATTATGATAGATCATCCCGATGCAGATATTAGACAACTGATTTGGGAGCAATTTGAAGAATATGAAATTGTACTTAAAAGTTACGTTGGTGAAGATTGGATTTGGGAAGCAAATGCATATGACGACGAAGGAAAAGAAATTTCCACGATAAAAAAAACCTTAGATCATGTAAGTATTTTTAGAGATGAAGATTGGCCGACAATCATCAGCTTTCTTAAGGAGAGAATGAAAAATCTTGATGAATTTTGGATAGATCATAAGGAAAGCTTTGAGATATTTAAATAGAAAATAGGGCAATTGTGCCCTATTTTTTATTTAAATACAACTGCTTTTTATAAACGATTATTGGATATAACATTCAATCGTTTCAATTTCAATTAATTCTTTTGCTTCTGTAATTAGACTATCTAATAATTGATTATCTAATTCTAAAGATTTTAAATATTCTTGTTTTTCAATAATATCTTTTACTAGTAAGCATCCTGCTTTTAAAAGAATTTGTATTTGATCTTTATGAAGGGTTGTTAAACATGTTATAGGATATATTGCAAGGTTATCAATCAAGTATTTTAAGCTCATATTTTCTGGATAATTCCACGAAATCATTCCTATTTTATAATATTCTGCCCAATCAGTACTATCAGATGTTAAATATGCATTTGTAATTAGAAACCCTTTGGTAGGCTTCATATTTTTATTAAAAAAAGTATATTCCTTATCTTTTACATCTATCATACGAGACATAAAATACATCGGAGTTGTGACGCTTATTTTAGCATCAATATCATTTCTGAATTTACATTCACAAAAAAACAATTTATCTTCTTTTTGCGCTACAACATCAATTTCATGCGTTACAGCATTTCCTTGCACCGTAATTCCATTAACTGCATTAAAACCTGAGGTTTCCATTAATCTTTTGATGTATTTCTCAAAATAAAACCCTTCCGGTCCCAGATCTCTTAATGCTTTCTTTAGACTATATCTAGCCGCATATGAATTTCTATATTTTTTTAAATTTTCAAAAGCTAAATTATATAAATCTTGAGTTGGTATTCCGTCATAGATATCTGGTGTCATTAATTCAAAAACTTCTGCAACCTCATCCTTTGTTGCCCCCGATTTTGTTAATGATATTTTTAAAGCTTTAGGGTTATAGTCAATTAATTCACCGTTGAATTTTTTTACTTGCATGTTTAGTTGTTTATTTCTCTAATTTATTAAAAAATAGATTAATCATCGGTGCATTTCTGAAATTAATAATAAAGATTATCTTTGCCGAACTTATAAAAATTTTACATGAAATTAGATGCACTTTTACAAGAACGTAGTGGGAATAAATGTGAGTTGAGTGGTGAAACTGGTAAATTAAATATTTATGAAGTTAATCCTGATGCAACAAGTAATCCTGACCGTATTATTTTGATCAGCGAAAAATGTTTAGCGCAAATTGAGAAAAGAGAAGAATTAGATGGTGCGTTTTGGGAATCAATATTATTAACTTCAATGTGGAGCGAGGTTCCTGGAGTACAAGTGATATCTTGGCGAATGCTGAACCGTTTTCGTAATGAAAGCTGGGCTGCAGATGCCTTAGATATGATGTATTTAGATGAAGAATCTTTAGAATGGGCAAAAGCTTCTGGGGATCATATTGGTGATGGAACAGTACAATTGCACAAAGATTGTAACGGAAATATTTTAGCGAATGGAGACACTGTTACATTAACAAAGGATTTAGATGTAAAAGGATCTTCTTTAAACGCTAAAATAGGAACAGCAGTTCGTAATATCCGATTAGTGCATGATAATCATGAACAAATTGAAGGTAAAGTAGAAGGACAATCCATTGTAATTCTAACAAAATATGTTAAGAAACAAGCTTAGTTATTAAGTTTAGATACTATAAAAAAATGGTGATTATTTATAATAATCACCATTTTTCTTAATCTCCTATAATAAGTTTATCCATTGACAATTTAAGACATAATTGGCTGCCTAATTCTAAGCCTAATTCTAAATATTTTTCGCCCATATTTTCTTGATCGTTCATCACAAAATAAGAATACATTAAGCCATATCCATCCGAATTACCTAACTCTATTACTTGTTGTGCGATAAGTTTTAAAGTTTCAAAATCTACTTTGTAATTCTCTTCATTCTGGTTTCTATTCATTAATTGATGCGTAAGAAATGAGAAATTTTGAATACAACCTAAATCAAATCCTTCCTGACATAATTTTATATTTTCTTCGTTTCTTAAAATTAAATCCTTAATTGATTGTTGATCATTAGAAAAGATTGAAATTTCTCGTTGTACATTATTTTTATAAAATCTTTTTAGCCATTCAGCTCTAGGATTACTTAAATCTATTTGATTAATAGAAATCAATGAACTTTTTTTTGATTTTAATGTTTGATTTTTCTCCCATTTAGACAATCCAACTAATTTATTTTTTTCTAATTTATATACCGCGATTTCCATATTTCTAAATATGAAAAGACTATCATTTTCGTAATAATATTCTGCTGGAAATTCTTTATTCACAAGCATTTTACCATTTTCAAAAAAGATAAAATTATTATTTAGGTATTTGGAATTCCCTATAAATTCGCCAGATAAATCATTTTTAGGTTGTGCATTAATAACATTTATTAAGCCTGAGAGTAGGCTTATCCATAAAATTAATTTCCATTTCATATATGTGCTAATTACTTTAAATATAATAAAAAGTAAATTAATATGGAATGGTTTTGAATTTTTATTCTATATCCTCCTGCTCTATTTGTCTTAATAAGTCATTCATTGCTAACTCCAAACACATTACGCAACCTTCTTCTAGGCCTTTATCATTTATTTCTTTAGCCTTTTCGGATTCGTTTATCATATAAAAATAGGAAGATAATAGACCATATCCTTCTGGATTCCCTAATTGAATTACTTTGTTTCCTAACTCCTCATATTTTTTATTAGGCACAAAAGAACTATTTCCCTGCCCTTGTAGCGCTAAAGAAATACCTCCCATATCTGCCATTATTTCTTGAGAAAATTGCTGAATACATCCCAAGTCGAATCCTTCGTTACATAACTTCGTATTTTCTATTAAAAGATTTTCTATTTTTTGGTTTAGGTCATCTTCACCTTCAGCAAGAGCAAATAAATTCAGTCCAATTTTATAATTAAGTTCGTAATGACGTTCCAACCATTTTGCACGTTGGGCAAGTTTCATATCATTGTCTTGGTTATACATCAAAGTTTTAGAAGATGATTTAAACACTTCATTATTTATCCATTCTCCTTGTCCCACTAATTGATTATTTTTCTTTTTAAAAATAAATGGTACATTATCAACGAAAGCAATAACAGAATCATTTCTTTCAAAGAAATCATATTCTTGCATATCATTGATATTTACTTTTCCTCTTCCATCAAAGTTTAATGTTGTGTAAATACTGTTTTTACTTTTATTTTTAAAAGAACCTTCTAAATTATTGGATGTCTGCTGAGCAAATAAAATCTGAGCAAATAAGATGATTGGTAGAAGAAATTTCATAGTCATAATTGATTTTTTTTTAAAGGTAAAAAAAGCCATTCAATAATTATTGAATGGCTTATAAAATAGCTGTTTTAAGGGATAATTACTCCCACTCTTCTTTAATTTGTCTTTCTTCGTAATCTGCTTTCATTTCAGCTTCATAGTCAATAGTTTCTGAAGATGTAAATCTTTTGATTAAACTATCAAATATTGAATATACTACTGGTACAATAATTAAGGTTAAGAATAAAGATGAAATTAATCCACCGATAATTACCCATGCTAATCCATTATTCATCTCAGCACCTGCCCCTTTTGCCATTGCAATAGGAATCATCCCTATCACCATTGCAATTGTAGTCATTAAAATTGGACGTAAACGAGCATGGTTAGCTTGTAACAGAGCATTGTAAGTTGATTCCCCAGCCTCTTTACGCTGATTGGTAAAATCGACTAGTAAGATGGCATTTTTACACACTAAACCAATTAACATGATCATCCCTAATATTGTAAATACATTTAAGGAGTTGTTGGTTAATGCTAATATTATAAACACTCCAATTAACGATAACGGAATTGAAAATAGTACCACAAATGGATATACAAAAGAATCGTATAAGGCAACCATTACAAGATAAACTAAAATAATAGCGGCTAGTAATGCTATTCCTAATGTTCCAAAACCTTCAGTTTGATTTTCCATATCACCACCCCAAACGTATTCTACACCTGCAGGTCTATCAAGGTTATCCAATTTTTCCATCCACTCGTTTGCAACAGTACCCACTGGTACCCCTACAACTTGGGATTCTACAGAAACGGCTGCTGTCTTATCACGTCTTTCTAATAAAGATGGACCAGAACCTTGTACAACTTCTGCAAATTGGCTTAATTTTATTGGTAATCCTGCACTATTTACAACAATAATATTTTTAACATCTTCGATTGACTGACGGTTAAAGTTATCGTATTGAATGTTAATATCATATTCATACTCACCTGCACGGAATTTACCATCTGTATTTCCAGAAAACGCTGTTTGCATTGTTACACCTACAGTTTGTAAATTTAAACCTAAAGCAGACATTTTATCTCTATCTACCGAAACAGTAATTTCTGGATTACCTGCTTCAGAAGATAGTTTTGGTTCTGAAGACCCAGGTATTTCTTTTAGAATGGCCAGAGCTTGATCTGCAAATTTTGCTGCAGACTCATAATCTGTACCTGTAATTGTTAATTTTAATGGAGCATTTTCTGCACCAATTAAACCAACGGGAACAGTCTTAATTTTAATTCCTACAAATTTTTGTTGTAGTTCTTTTTTAATCTTTGCTGCAAATATTGATGAATTATCTTCACGCTTTGCTTTATCAACAAGTATTACGTCAATTTCGGATTGGTATGCTGTAGCTTGAGAAGCACCCATACCTCCTGATTGTTGACCAACAGTAGTAATAAGATCAACAATTTCAGTTTTATCTCTTAAGAAACGTTCGATTTCGATTGTTTTCTGATTCGTTTGTTCAACCGAAGCATCTTTAGGTAATTCAATTTGCACTAAAAACTCTCCTTTATCAATCTTAGGAAAAAATGCAGTTCCGATATACCCTAATGGGACTAACATAAAAGATGCTACAAGTAGTAAACTTGCTCCTACAATAGAGGCTATTTTAGTACTTACACTACTTAAACACCATTTTAATAAATCAGCAATCCAATGCGTAAAATTATTTAATAATTTTTCGAAACCTAAAATGAATTTCTCAAAAAGATTTTTCCCAGTTAGGTGTTCTAACTTCCCGAAACGTGATGATAACCAAGGAACAATTGTAAAGGATGACAATAAGGATAATAATGTGGCAATAACCACTGTCACACAAAATTGTCCGATAATTCCGGCTACTAAACCTGTAGATAACGCAATTGGTAAGAAAACCACCACAATTACCAAAGTAATGGCTGTTACGGTAAAACCAATTTCGGCCGCTCCATCATAAGATGCACGAATACGAGATTTCCCCATCTCCATATGGCGGTAAATATTTTCTAATACAACAATAGCATCATCTACTAGAATACCTACTACAAGAGATAACCCTAATAATGTCATCAAGTTTAAGGTATATCCTAATAATTCAATACCAATAAATGTTGCGATTAAGGATGCTGGAATTGCAATCATTACAATAAAGGCGTTACGAATACTGTGTAAGAACAATAACATCACTATGGCAACTAATATAATTGCTAATACTAAATCGAAAACAACTGAGTTGGCTGCATTTAATGTAAAAGTAGACGTATCGTTCATGATACGCACTTTTAGACCTTCTTGGGCAAATTGTGCTTCAATTTGTTCAACCGTTTTCTGAATTAAAGCAGATACTTCAACTGCATTGGCATCAGATTGTTTTACAACTTGGAAAAGAATCGAAGGTTCTTGATTCAAACGCGCAACTTTATCAACTTCTTTTTGTGAATCGTAAACATAAGCGACATCTGATAATCGTATTTGGATTCCATTATTAGACGTTAAAACTAAAGCTTTTAGCTCGTCTACTGTTTTATATTTCCCCGATAGACGTATAATCGTAGAATTTTCTCTCGTTTTAATTTTCCCGGTAGGGAAATCTAAATTTGAAGATAAAACCGCTTGCTGTACTTGAGGAACAGAAAGACCATAACCTTCTAGCTTTTTAGCATCTAAACGAACCTGAATTTCACGTTCTTGACCTCCGATTAGATTAACCTGAGCAACCCCTTTAACACGTGAAAGGATTGGTTCAATTTTTTTATCTAATAAATCGTATAATTCTTTATCATTTAATTTATCTGAAGATACACCAGCCGTAATAATCGGCAAATCTGACATAGAGAATTTACTCAGCGATGGCGCATCTACATCATCAGGTAAATCCGATACGATTTGATTAATCTTACGTTGCGCATCATTCAGGGAGTAATCTGCATCTGCATCGGAATTTAGAGTAATCATAACGACTGATAAACTCTCGTAAGATTTAGATTCTACCTTTTTTACATTTTCTAGAGAAGATACTGCATCTTCAATCTTCTTGGTCACGGAATTTTCTACTTCACTTGGAGATGCTCCAGGATAAACGGTAGAAACTGTAACAACGTTAACTTCAAATTTAGGAATCAATTCATAGCCTAAACTCTTGTAACTTAATATACCACCTAACGTTAAAATCGTAAATAATACGACAATTAGCGTAGGTCGTTTAATCGATATTTCAGCTAATTTCATTTATAAATTATTTTACGATTCTTACTTTTTCACCATCTGATAAATTAATTTGTCCAGATGTAACCACTTCAGCGCCTTCTTTTAACCCTGAAAGAACTTCGACATATTCTCCGATTACACGACCAGAAACAATTTTAGTTATTTTAGCAATTCCATTTTCTACAACAAATACAGTATTTGAAGAAACTCCGTTTACAAAAGCTGTAGCCGGAATTACAGCAATAGCTTTTGTTGCTGCGGCATCACCAGCAGTTGAGAATACAGCAGTTCCGTACATACCTGCTTTTAATTTATTATTATTAGATACTTCAATTTCTACAGGGAAATTTAATGATGCATCAGCTTTAGGAGCTATAAAAGTTAATTTTCCTACGAATTCGTCATCTGGTAAAACAGAAGCTAAAACTTTAATATTTTGACCTACTCTTAAATTAACGATTTCTGATTCATTTACTGCGACCTTTAACTTTAAACGAGAAACATTTACAATTTCAAACATTTGTGTACCTGGAGCAACAACAGATCCTGGCTCTATAAAACGAGTATTAATAACCCCAGAAATAGTCGCTTTTACATTAGTATCACGAACACGTAGACCTTGCGCTTCTACAGCGGCACGAGCATTTTTAAGTTGTAAACGAGAATTATCCACTTGCTGCTTGGTAACCCCTCCTGTTTTAAAAGCATTTTCAAAACGTTGATTGTCTGCGATAGCATTTTGTAAATTATTTTGAGCTTGTGTCATATCCACTTCAATCGCATCTTTTTTGATTGTTGCTAAAGTTTGTCCGACACGAACATAATCCCCTTCTTTTACCATTACATTAATAATTCGACCTGACATTTCAGATGGAAAAGTCATTTGCTGTATTGGTTCAAAGTTACCATTAACCATAAAGTCTGCTGATAAATCTTTGTATTCTAATTTTGCCGTATTTACCGCAATTTCATCAAGTTTTGATGCAACAATTTCAACTTCTTTTTGTTGCTTTTCTTTATTTTTATTGATGATGTAGTATCCTCCTCCTAAAACTAGAACAGCTGCTACAATCCAAAGTAAAGTTTTACCTAATTTCATTTTAATTTAATTTCGTAGGTTTATTATTGTAATATCGTATTAATTTCTCCCCTTGCTTTTAATAAAGCTACCTCAGCTACTTTATACTCTAACAACACATTTGAATAATTGTTTTTAGATTCAGTATAAGCTTGTTCAGCATCTAAAACTTCTGTTAAAGTTGCTAGGCCATTCTGATAATTAGATTGTGTATTATTAAATACCTTTTGAGCTAATTCAACATTTGCCTTTTGGTTGTCTAAATTGATAATTAGATTCTCTATTTGAGTTTTAGAATTATTATATTCTAAGTCTAATCCTAGTAAAGCATCTTGAATATCAATATCTAACGCATCAATATCTAATTGAGCTTGTTGGATTTTAGATTTTGTAGCCCCACCTGTAAATATTGGTACTTTAAGTTGCAAAGCAACATTACCTACATTTGACCAATAAGTGGAATTATGAAATGGTAAATTTTCACCAAAACCGTTGACTCCATAGTTTAATGCTAAGCCAACTGTTGGATACAATAACGCCTTAGTTGCTTCTAAATTATAGCCTAATAATTCCTTTTGTTTTAATAAGGCTGCTACTTCAGTACGCTTTGTATAATCAAATTTATCTTCTAACAAAAATTCATTAATTTTCACATCTTCTTCTACCAATTTAATTTCTGTTTCTATTGGCATTCCCATGTAAAATTTAAGTGCATTTTCTTGTAATTCAACTGAATTTACAATTTGCTGACGTGTAGACTGTATGTTTACCAAGCCAACTTTTGTACGATCTAAATCTATTTCTTTTGCTAATCCATTATCATATAAACTTTGAATAACATTTTTTACTTTATTGGTATTCTCGAAAGAAGCATCTATATTTTTTAACTTCTGTTCAGTAACAAATACTTGATAGTAAGCTGTGGCTACACGTTCTATAATTTGTTCGTTTGTAAGCTGAGCATTTATTTGATAAAACTCTCTTGTTGACTTTGCCGCTTTAAGGCCTGTAAAAACGCGTTGATCAAATAAAGCTTGATACACGGAAACAGAAGCATTCGTATTCCAAGGTTGTCCCATTTTGATGACCATTAACTGGTCATTCATTTGCAAGGCAGATTCTTGAATAATAGCATTGTATTGTACTGCACCAGAAGCAGATATTTGAGGAAGTGCTCCTGCTTTCGCTTCTTTTATTTGAAGATCACCTCTACTAATTTCAAGTTTCGCTTTCTGTGCATCAGCTTTATTTTGTAAAGCAAAATTTATGGCCTGCTTTAGGGTCAACTCTTGCTGAGCTGAAACCGTCTGAAACATAGCCAACAATACTGTTACTCCTATCCATCTTAGACGTTCGAATAAATTGGAAAATTTCATATATTTCATATTATTTAATTCTTGAATAAAGTTCGAAGGATAATTTCTTTTCTATCCTTTAAGATCCTTTTATAGTTGGACTCTGAGATTTGTAAATTTTCTTGTAATAATGGACGCATAGCCAACGGAAAATTAATCAATGAAATCATATTTAATAAAAATTGAATTGGTTCCATTTCTTCAATTATTCCTTCTTCCATAGCTTGTTCTACATTACTAAAGAAAAATTCTGAATGATCTTTTGCGTTATCTCTTTTATAGGATTCTCCTTTGTTCATTTGGGAAACAATGTATGTTTCTAGGTAGGGATATTCTAAATTAATCTCTAAACTGCAATCAATAAAATCGGAAATTTTTTGTTTAAAATTATGACTTGAAGACATTATAGATTCAGTCTTATTTATTTCAAGTTTCTTTGCTTCTTGAAATACAATTTGAAATAGGTTATTTCTTGATCTAAAATAATAGTTAATTAATGTACGATTAACTCCAGCTGCATCAGCTATTTCTTGTGTTGTTGCATTAAATTTTCCTTCTTTGAAGAAAAGTCTTTTGGCCGTTTCTTTAATGATATATTCTGTTTGATCCTTTTTTTCTGCACTCATATTATCAATTTTGACAAAAATGTTTAACAAAAGTATTAAACAAAAATCGTTTAACAAAATTGTCAAATAACTTTAACATTTATGATGCCAGGATTTTATCTTTACGTACTTGATATCTCTTAACTTTGCCATATGAAATATGATATTATTATAGTTGGTGGTGGGCCAATCGGAATAGCTTGTTTTATAGAAGCAAAAAAAAATAATCTTTCTGCATTAATTCTTGAAAAAGGAACAATTACCAATAGTATTTATAATTATCCTTTGGATATGACTTTCTTTTCTACTTCAGAGAAATTAACCATAAATGATATACCGTTTAATTGTATAGCACCAAAGCCTGGTCGGAAAGAAGCATTGGAATATTATAGGAATGTTGCCAATTACTATGACATTAATATCAACTTATATGAAGAGGTTTTAACGATTGATAAATCTGACTATTTTACTGTAACCACATCTAAAAACACTTATTTTTCGGATAATATAATCTTAGCAACGGGATTCTACGATATACCTCATCTACTTGGTGTAGAAGGCGAAAATCTTCCTATTGTTTCTCATTATTATAAAGAAGCTCATCCATATGCTTTTCAAAATATTGTTGTAATTGGTGCAAATAATTCTGCAGTAGATGCTGCATTAGAATGTTATCGAAAAGGTGCAAATGTTACATTAATAGTACGTGGTAGTGAGTTTACGTCCCGTTTAAAATATTGGGTAAAGCCCGATATAGAGAATAGAATAAAAGAAGGGGCTATAAAAGCATATTTTAATTCTACCGTAGAAAAAATATCTCACACATCTATTACAGTGCAATCTAATCATGAAACTATTACAATAGAAACTGATCATATTTTAGCAATGACAGGTTATGAGCCCAATTTTAATTTTCTAGAACGCGCAGGTGTCCTATTACAAGATGATGGGTACAAAACGCCATTTTATAATCCAGAAACAATGGAAACTAACGTTAAAGATCTTTACTTAGCTGGAGTTGTAAGTGGTGGTTTACAAACTAATATTTGGTTCATTGAGAATTCTCGCGTACATGCTAGTCAAATAATCAATCATATTCAATCAAAATAATCTTATTTTTACACCATGAAAGATTTATTTGGACAGGCTATATTAGACTATCAAACAGAAAACAATTCAGAAAATCTCTATACAGAAACTTCAATTTCTGAGCTGGATGTAATGCCCATAGATTATTTATTTAGGGATTTTGAAGAAATGCCTATTTTAGAACAGCAAGCATTAAACCTTACAAAAGGCAAAACTTTGGATATTGGTGCAGGAGCCGGATCGCACAGTTTATATTTACAAGAAAAAGGTATTAATGTAAAAGCGATAGATATTTCTCCAAAAGCGATAGAAACTTGTGAGCTAAGAGGTATTAAGAATGTACAGACCATTAATATGTTGGATTTAAATGAAGATGAGAAATACGATACCATTTTATTGTTAATGAATGGCACTGGTATATTTCAAAATCTTTTATTAATCGGTGTATATTTAGAAAAATTAAAAAAATTGTTAACTGCAAATGGGCAAGTTTTAATTGATGGAACAGATATACTTTATATGTTTGACGATGATGATGATGGTGGAAAATGGATTCCAGGAGATAAAGATTACTATGGCGAAGTAGACTTCACTGTTCACTACAAAGGAATGACAGATGAACCTATAAATTGGTTGTACCTTGATTTTGACACATTAAAAAACGCATGTGAATATCATGGTTTAAAATGTAAGCGAATTGTAAAAGATGATGATTCTTATTTAGCAAAAATTACTATAAATTAAGCGTTAAACATAAGTTTAACGCTTTTTTAATTTGATTAAAGCGAATAAAAATTCCTAAATTAGTGCAATAAACCAACTAATTATATGGAAGAACACTTACCTAAACTAATTACTGATCTTGCCTTAATTTTAGGTGTCGGAGCCATAACTACATTAATATTTAAACGAATTAATCAGCCTCTGGTGTTGGGGTATATTATTGCTGGATTTCTGGTAGGTCCTCACTTTACATATTTACCTTCTGTTGCAGAAGAGCACAATGTTGAAATCTGGGCTAAAATTGGGGTAATATTTTTACTATTTAGCCTTGGTTTAGAATTTAGTTTCAAAAAATTACTCAACGTTGGTGGCAGTGCCTCCATAACGGCGTTGGTTGAAATTATTTTTATTGTAATTATTGGTTACTTTGTAGGTCAATGGATGGGTTGGTCTAATATGGATAGTATTTTCTTAGGAGGTTTATTAGCTAGCTCTTCCACCACCATTATAATACGAGCATTTGATGAATTAGGTCTTAAGCGCAAGAAATTTGCAAATGTCGTTTTTGGGATTCTTATCGTAGAAGATATTGTTGTAATTCTACTTATGGTAATGCTCTCTACAATGGCAGTAAGTCAACAATTTAACGGAACAGAAATGTTTAGTTCCTTAGTAAAACTTGGCTTCTTTTTAGCTGTATGGTTTTTAGGAGGAATATTTGTAATTCCATCTTTTTTAAGATCAATTAAAAAATACTTAGACGAAGAAACCCTATTGATATTATCTTTAGGATTATGTCTAGGTATGGTTTATATAGCTGATAGTGTTGGTTTTTCTATTGAATTAGGCGCATTTGTAATGGGATCAATACTAGCCGAAACAATATATGCTGAGAAGATAGAACATACACTGAAATCAGTAAAAACATTATTTGCTACAATATTTTTTGTCTCTATCGGTATGATGATTGATCCTGCATCTATGATAGAACATAAGTGGGCAATTATAGTAGTAACATTAGTTACGGTTTTTGGTAAATTAATTTTTACTACGCTAGGTGCATTATTGTCTGGACAACCACTTAAACAGTCTATACAAGTTGGAATGAGTATGGCACAAATTGGTGAGTTTGCCTTTATTGTAGCCGGATTAGGCTTATCATTAGGTGTCACAAGTGATTTTCTTTTTCCTGTAGCTGTAGGAGTTTCTGCGATAACAACTTTCACTACACCCTATTTAATAAAATCTTCAGAAGCAACCTATACTTTACTAAATCGTATATTGCCTCAAAAATTCATAAACACTATTGATCGTTATTCATCCGATACCCAACATATAAAAGATGAGAACCAATGGAAAATGATTATCGAAAAAACAATCAGAAATTTAGCTCTTAATACCATAATTGTAATAGCCATTACTTTCTTTATGAAAAATTTTGTGTTGTTGCTTTTGTATGATAATGTAAGTCCGTTTTTGGCAAATTTTATCACCATGATTGTTACGCTTATAATTTCCATTCCATTTTTATGGGCATTGGTTGGCAGTCGTGTGTCTAAACAATTAATGTCTAAATTTTGGTTAGAATCCAAATTTAATCGTGCGCCTATTATTGGTTTATTTTCGCTTCGAGTTAGTTTTATTTTAGGGTTAATTATATTTATTTATTATCAATTCTTTTCGAGCGAAGTAGCAGTTTTAATTCTTATTGTGGTGCTTTTAGGACTTATGTATCTTTTATCTAAACACTTTAATAATATTTACAGTATTATACAAAATCGATTCATCTATAATTTAAATGAACGTGAAATTTTAGAAGAAAAGAAGCAAAAGATAAAAAAGGAAAATTACCAATATACGTGGGATAATACTCATATTTCTGAGATGTATGTACCTAGACATGCTAACTTTATTGGTGTTCCTTTGGGAGATTTGAACTGGCGAACAAAATTCCATATAAATATTGCCTATATAAAACGCGGAGACCGCATTATCCAAATGCCTAATAGCGAATCTGTGTTATATCCACTAGATGAAATTGGAATAATTGGAACAGATGAACAAATTCAAAAATTTGAAAAATATCTTTCAATTATTGGAGAATCAGTTCCGACAAGTGATATAAAAGATCGAATTGATATTACAATGGATAAAGTTGTTGTACCAGAAAATGTAGCTGATGTAGCTTACCAAGATGTAGGGTGGGTAAAAGACACTTCTACCGGAATTGTTGTATCCATAGAACGTGATGGGAAAATTGTTTACAATCCTGATCGTGAAATTATGATTGAGCCTGGTGATTATTTAACCATTGTAGCCGATAAGAAAAAGTTAAAAGAATTTATAAAACTCTATAATTTAAAATAAGGGTTATAATTTTGTATCCATGCTTCGAAAAATTATCCATATCGACATGGATGCATTTTATGCTTCTGTAGAACAACGCGATTTCCCTGAATTACAAGGGAAATGCATTGCTGTGGGTGGTAATGCAGAACGTGGAGTTGTAGCAACTGCAAGCTATGAAGCTAGAAAATATGGTGTAAAATCTGCAATGCCCTCTGTAATAGCCAAAAGAAAATGCCCTAAACTAATCTTCGTTAAACCACGTTTTGAAGTATATAAAGAAGTTTCACAACAAATTAGAGAAATTTTCAAAGAATATACCGACTTGATAGAACCCTTATCATTGGATGAGGCCTATTTGGATGTCACTAAAAATAAATTTAACCTTACAATAGCTACAGAGATTGCATTAGAAATTAAACAAAAAATAAAGGAACGAACTCATCTTACTGCATCTGCGGGAGTCTCTTTCAATAAATTTTTAGCTAAAATTGCCTCTGATTATCATAAGCCTGATGGATTATTTGTGATAACACCGTCGATGTCAGAAAAATTTATAGCTGAGTTACCTATTCATAAATTCCATGGAATTGGCAAAGTAACTGCTGAACGAATGGCAAATATGGGAATTAAAACTGGTTGGGATCTAAGACAACTTTCTTTAGAAAAAATTGCACGTGAATTTGGTAAAGCAGGTTTGCATTATTACAACATATCTCGAGGTGAAGATAATCGCCCTGTAAATGCTTCCCGAATAAGAAAATCAATCGGTTCTGAAAATACATTTTCAAATGATCTTTTTCATTATCATGATCTACAACAAGGTATTAATCCATTGATGCAAGAAGTGTGGGATTGGTGCAATACACATTATGTCTATGGTAGAACAATTACAGTAAAAATGAAATTTGATGATTTTTCAATCACAAGTAAAAGTAAGTCTTCTGATTATCCTATAACACAAGAAAATTTATATAAAAAAATCGTTTTAGAATTATTAAAAGAAAGTTATCAGATAGGACGAAATGTAAGACTTTTAGGCGTTTCTGTTTCGAACTTGACTGATTTTAAACTTCACGAAGG
Source organism: Faecalibacter rhinopitheci (assembly GCF_015234135.1). Lineage (GTDB taxonomy): Bacteria > Bacteroidota > Bacteroidia > Flavobacteriales > Weeksellaceae > Empedobacter > Empedobacter rhinopitheci. The sequence goes on from NZ_JADGIK010000011.1 coordinate 30,062, forward strand.
AAGACAATTGCTTTTGGATTTTGAGAGTGTATCTTCAAATATTATCTAAAGGAGATTTAATTTTGAGAAGAGATTTTTTAGAAACGTGCGTATAAGTAAGCGTGGTTTTTATATCATTATGTCCTAATAATTGTTGTATCAACGCAAGATCGGTTCCATTTTCTAATAAATGTGTAGCAAAAGAATGTCTAAGACTATGAACTCCCACATTTTTACGCGAATTAGTTTTTTTCAAAGCATTTTTAAAGATAATTTGTACCGTTCTCGTCGACATTTGATTTCCAAATCTATTTTCAAATAAAAATTCCTTCGGACGGTAAGTCATATAGTATTCTCTAAGTGCTTCTAATAAAGATTCTGGTAGAATTGTAATACGATCTTTTTTTCCTTTTGCACCTTTTATATGCACCAGCATTCTTTCACTGTCCAAATCTCCAATCTTAAGCTTTACAACTTCACTAACACGTAATCCCATACCATACATTGTTTTCAGAATCATCTGATGCTTTAGATTTTTTGTTAAAGTAATTATCTGCTTTATTTCGTATACAGAAAGTACTTTAGGAAGTTTCTCAGGACGTTTGGGGCGCGGGATATCGTATATAACCCGAGGACGCATTAACACTTTTTCGTACAAAAATTTTATTGCGTTCATTCTAGAATTTATTGTAAATTCAGACAAACCCAAATTATCCATACAATAAACTAAATACTTACGTATTTGATCAGTTGTAATATCTTCAACAGTATAATTTTTGAACATTTTAAAGAACGAAATCAATTCACTTCCGTATGTTTTTATTGTATTTGGACTGTAAGCCATCAATTTTAATTGCTGTATAGTATCTAAAAAGTAAATTTTATGTTCTTCAGCTAATTGATGTATAGCAGGAAATTGTTCGGTTGTAATACCTATAAATTTTCTATTTTCTGTTGTATCTTTTATATACCATTTTTTTTCAGTCGCAGAGTAATATAATTTAATTAACTGTTTTAATGGAGCTATAGAAATGGAATCTTTGGCATAAATAACCCAAATAACTTTTTGATTTTTATGTATGCCAGCTTCAAACTTATAATTAGATAAATTAACACTTCCCATCTTGAGATAATTTGTATTAACGAACATATACTCATGTACTATAAAATTACGTTTATTTTTTCAATCTAGCTGATAGTAAGCATTTAAGTAAAAAAAATAAATTTGTTTATATCATCTATGTTCGTATATTTGAGTGTTATGTGCAATACTACCAAAACTTCCTTAAAAAAAATCTTGCAATGAATGATAATATTCGAAACTTTTTACTTAAAATTTGTCCTGAAATCTTAGAAGGAGAATTTTCTCAAAAAAGTATAATAGAATATATTCAAACTGTGAAAATATTGGAAATTGAATTCACTGGAAATGGTTGCTTTATTAATTTAGATTCCGAAAACTCAAATTTTGAAATGGAAATAATAAATAAAATGCACAATCAAAATGAATTAAATTTCGACGGACTTGAATTAATTAATAAAGATAAAAACTTATTATGCGAAATACGCATATTAATTATACAACAAAAAATTAATCTCATAGAAATATGGAATAAGTTGGGATCTAATTTTACAGAAATTCCATCTGAATATGAATTAAATAAAAATTGGTAATAAAGTACTGCACATAACATACTATTTGCGAAAAAACGGGCTGAAAGTAAACTTTTTTGTCATAATTTTCCACTCGCAAAATTGCTTTTCTAAAAACAATACACTAATTTAGTTTTAGCCAAGTAATTTGCTTGAACGGACGAACTTGAACTTCGTTCAATTTCTCTCCCGTTCTTCGCAAATACTCGGCTCGTTGTATGTAATTATCAAAACAACTCATGAAATTAATATATACTTTTATTATAAGCTTATTCATCATAAGTTGTAATAAAAATTCTGAAATCGAATATCAATTCGATAACGACTACATTTTTAATGACTTTAAGAAAGAATTTATTTCTTATGATTTAAATAATATAAACGATTCTATTTCTGAAAGAAAAACTTTATACAAAGATAAATTAATAAGAACTGACACATTACTTTCTAAAAATCAAAAAAGTAAATTTATTGGTTGGACAAAATTTTACGATACTATTGAAAATTCAAATACAGAAAAATTTATTGAAAACTTCAGGTTTAAAAATAATATTATAAAGTTTAACCAATTAATTGTTAAAGAAAATGACACAATTAATTATTCTAAAAGCTTTTTCTATAAATTTCATGGTAATAAAATTGTATTTTATCTTCCAGAAGAAATGAAATTTTCTAGAAATTCAAATAATGAAATTCTATTTTTTTTACTTGACGATATTGAAAATCCATCTGTAAATCTTCCACAATTATTCAAACAAAAAAGTGAAGAATTAAACTTTTTGACTATTCATGAAAAATCTAATTATTCAGAAGCTGAATATCTTATAGATCCAGAAAAAAAAGATCTTAAAGGTATTTTTGTATATTTTGAATATGAGCCAAAAACTTTTGACATTAGTACTTATTCTATACTTCATATAAAAAGATAACTACATACAACATAGTATTTCGCAAAAAACGGGCTGAAAGTAAACTTTCATCCCATCTTTTTCCACTCGCAAAATTGCTTTTCTTAAAACATTAACTTAAATTAGTTTCAGAAAAGAGCAATTTGCTTGAACGCACGAACTTGAGCTTTCGCTCAATTTCTGTCCCGTTCTTCGCAAATACTCGTCTCGTTATACGATATTATTGAATGAAAATAACTGATATTAAAGAAACATACTCAAAATACATTTATACTGTAAATGAATTTAATGAAAGGGTTCGAATTCTAACTGACGTTGAAGTTAATCGAAAAGTA
>NZ_JADGIK010000012.1 GCF_015234135.1 Faecalibacter rhinopitheci
CTGGTTGTGAATTCCTTTCATTTTGGTATTTTTACCAAAGCAATTACAACAGACATTGTCGTGAATACCATCACTATTTCGTTGTGAATTCCTTTCATTTTGGTATTTTTACCAAAGCAATTACAACCAACAACAGCTGAAAAAACGGCATGGAATAGTTGTGAATTCCTTTCATTTTGGTATTTTTACCAAAGCAATTACAACGTTCTGTACAAATTCAATTGAAGAACTAAAGTTGTGAATTCCTTTCATTTTGGTATTTTTACCAAAGCAATTACAACACGACTACAACCGCCTTAGAAAGTTAGAGAGTTGTGAATTCCTTTCATTTTGGTATTTTTACCAAAGCAATTACAACTTTGAGTGCTAGAGTCAATTACTTCTACTCGTTGTGAATTCCTTTCATTTTGGTATTTTTACCAAAGCAATTACAACTTATGTTGTTCTTTGACATGAATGGCTTCAGTTGTGAATTCCTTTCATTTTGGTATTTTTACCAAAGCAATTACAACTAGGCTAAGTCATAAAGACTATTGCTTATTGTTGTGAATTCCTTTCATTTTGGTATTTTTACCAAAGCAATTACAACAGGAACGTTTGAAATGCTAAAAGCTGAAGGGTTGTGAATTCCTTTCATTTTGGTATTTTTACCAAAGCAATTACAACAGATTTACAATTAGCTAATGATAAGCTTCGGTTGTGAATTCCTTTCATTTTGGTATTTTTACCAAAGCAATTACAACTGGTGTCATATATTTGTGCAGTATTTTTCAGTTGTGAATTCCTTTCATTTTGGTATTTTTACCAAAGCAATTACAACGAAGAGAGATGAGAGTATTAAGTCAGCTGAGTTGTGAATTCCTTTCATTTTGGTATTTTTACCAAAGCAATTACAACATATTCTAATGTATTTTCTTTAGTATCTCTGTTGTGAATTCCTTTCATTTTGGTATTTTTACCAAAGCAATTACAACACTTCCTTTTGATGTTCACCACGATGTAGCGTTGTGAATTCCTTTCATTTTGGTATTTTTACCAAAGCAATTACAACAGCGTTTTTTATCATAAAGTTTGTCATACTGTTGTGAATTCCTTTCATTTTGGTATTTTTACCAAAGCAATTACAACATTTAACTTTAAAGATAATGAATTAGTTATGTTGTGAATTCCTTTCATTTTGGTATTTTTACCAAAGCAATTACAACACTAATGTACATATCTATTACACCGTCACCGTTGTGAATTCCTTTCATTTTGGTATTTTTACCAAAGCAATTACAACTCCAGCCTTTATATCCATATATGTAATCTCGTTGTGAATTCCTTTCATTTTGGTATTTTTACCAAAGCAATTACAACATTTTTAAGACCAAACACACTGATACAACGGTTGTGAATTCCTTTCATTTTGGTATTTTTACCAAAGCAATTACAACTTAACCTCAATGAATAACACCTCACCTTGTGTTGTGAATTCCTTTCATTTTGGTATTTTTACCAAAGCAATTACAACAAACCATGGATTTTGTTGTTGGATTCGAAAGTTGTGAATTCCTTTCATTTTGGTATTTTTACCAAAGCAATTACAACTACTGCAACTAAAGAACAATGGGTTTCTGCGTTGTGAATTCCTTTCATTTTGGTATTTTTACCAAAGCAATTACAACCTCATCTTTGATGAAGCCTTTTGAATAAAGGGTTGTATATTAAAAATTAGAATTAAAAAAATTAAAACCGATTGATATCAATATAAACTATCAACCGGTTTTTTGTATGCTAGAATAATTCGAGTTGTTGAGCTCCTGTGGGCAAATTTGTTTCTTGCTTAGCAAAAAATATCTCCATTTGTCCGAATTGTTTATCTGTAATACACATAATCCCCACTTTACCATATTGAGGGAGTGCTTTTTTTACACGTTTAATGTGTACTTCTGCATTCTCTTTACTTGGACAATGCCGGAGATAAATCGAAAATTGAAACATCGTAAATCCATCATCTAATAATTCTTTCCGAAAACGTGTTGCCTGACTGCGATGTTTTTTTGTTTCGGTTGGTAAATCAAAAAATACTAATACCCACATAATTCGATACGCGTTATAACGTGAAAAACTCATTTTAATTCAGGATATCTAATCAATCTTTGTTCTCCTGCTAAACATTTCACCAATGAACTGGTGGTAGAACTAATTGCCACTAATAATGGTCTTTTTAAACCATCAATCATCACATCTTTAGTGGCTATATTTAAAAGATGGGTTTTGGATTCTTTAGATAGTTCAGTCGGTTGAAAGGGTTTGTTGATCCATTCAACCACCATTTCATCAACATAAGGGCGATAAGGTTCCATAATATCGTCTGCCAAACAATAGGCATTGTATTGGTTGCGATGAAAAATTCCAAGTGTAGGATTTAGGCCCGAAGATACCAATGCTCTAGCTACAATACTGCGAAGAATAGCATAACCAAAATTTAAAAAATTATTGGGTGCATCTCCATACCGTTCTCGGGTAAATTGATCAAATAATTGTTTCCAATAATATTGTGCAGCAATACCTTCCATATTGGTGGAATCTCCTGATTTAACTTGAGTAAGGTAGTTGGACATTGAACCCGACTCGTATCCCAATTTTTCAAGTAAAACTTTTTGTTGGTAGATTTTTGCTTCAACTGTTTGTTTCCATAGCTGCTTCTTCAGAGGTTCCGAACAATTGATTTGTAACTTTAATCGTGCAGAATGTGTAACGTGTCCGCTTAGTGGCAACATTAAACCCAAAGGTAAATGGGATTGGTCGCAACTGATAATGGCCACATTATGTTGTTGAAGTAGAACTATCGCTTGATGAGAAATGGTGATTTGATAGTGATCGAGCACCAGCATTGCCATATCTTCAATAGGTATAGAACCTTTGACCATTTTGGTCAAAGGTTCTTCTATCCTAAGTTGATTGTCTTTTAATTTTAGGGAAGTAGGAGTACCAATGTATATGGTACGTTTTAGCATAATTTATTTATCTATTTAATATATTACCCAATCGGTCAATTTTTATCTTATATAATTTTTCTTTTTCTTTAGTAAATTCAATCTTATTTAAAGAACCATATTCAATTTTATTAACAACAGTAGTAGCTGAAGAAACTGGCGATACATATAATCTAGTACTTGTAAAACTTACAACCTTATAAATATTATCAAGATTCAAATTTTGAATATCTACCATTTCGTCATTTGTTGGCACATAAACTAAATCATTAGGAGATAAAGTCATGAGTAATTGATACCCTTTATCGTTTTTTTCCGGTACTGAACTTAACCCTTGTTTTTGACGTTCGATGACTTCATTTAAAGGTATTGTAGCATAACTACGTTTTCCATCTTTGTCTTGATACATTGCAAAAAATAAATTTGTTCCTTTTGCAGCTTCCACATATTTTTTTGATTTGTTTCCAGTGTGACCCACTTGGAATTTACTTCCTTGTTCGAATACACGAACTTTTAAAATTGGTTGATGCTGCTTTCCATCGTTATACAACTTAATATTTTTATTCAATTCTTCGATACCTTCTGGCGAAAAAGCAATATCACTTACTCCGCCTTTGGCTTTTAAATAATTGATTAAAATCTTCTGTATACCTGTGTCCGTGATAGCACCTATCGTCTTCTCATTAAAAGATGGATCTAAAGATTTACGCGTTGCCGTTAAAATTTTACCTTTTGCAACTTTTACACGATCTAATTGAATTTTCCCTGATACTGTTTCTTTATGTAACGATTTACGAATTGCCCAATTTGTACCTTCTTGCTTTCTAATTCCTTTTATAGGTTTGCCATCTTTACCTAATCGGATATTACCCTCTTCGTCTCTATAGGATTCAAAATAATTGGTAGCCTTGTTAATTACACGAATATTTTGTTTGAAACTCACGATAATTCTATCTAAACTGGTGCGTGCATCTTGTGTAAAAGTATCCCAAGGTTTTTTAAACACCCATTTGTAATTGGATGTTGAATTATCATTGTATTTTTTATCGCATAATTTTGCTTTTAAATCAAAACGATAAGACTGTTGTTCATCTTTTGTTTTATTCTTTTTTGGTAAAGCTGATTCGTTATTTAAAAAATTAATATGATCACGGGTTGCACAAGCAATCACTAAAGCATCTAATGCATGATGACGATGATCGATACGTTTTTTATTGAAGCCTTTTGATAATTCTAAAGGAACAGTAGGAATTAATTTCCCATTTGTATTTAGCGATGTAAAATCATTAGATTGGGTTAATGCATTCATACGTTCGAAACGAGGTAGAATTAATTCGTTCCATACATCATTTAATCCCCAATCTTGTTTTAATTGAGTTGTTATTTTTCCATTTCCAGGTAATATATTGATTGAATTTAACCCATCATCTTTTGAATCAGGTTGATCGTTACGAACAATATTAGATAATAACTGAGAAATGTATTTACTGATGTATCTCGTATCGTTCAATTGACGTTCAATCATTTTTTCTGGTATATCTTCCAACAATAATTTATTACGTTTCGTTCTATTGTTGTTGTAATATCTTTTTACGAAATCTTCATACTCATTCACTTCAAATATTGATACTACTTTTCCGTTACCTAATTGAACTTTTTCTCCGTGATGATTTTTGATAAAAGCTAAACCTATTTGGTTATCTTTTAATTTATTTACCGCAGCTTCACAGATTACTTTGTTGCTTAAACTATCGTCGAAATATCTACTTTGTGGAATGATATGTTCAATTTCATAAGCAGGTGTAAATAATTTATTTAAAGGAATAATTTGTCCTGTATAGGGCGACATATACTTTTGTTCTAACCATAACTTGTAACGTTTAAGATCTGTACTAGATGGTTGAGCAGTTTTACTAATTTTTAAAATATCATCCTCAATTGTATCTTGAGCTTTTAAGACACCTTCTTCATAAATTTTTAGGATTTCTTGTTGCATCGGCGAATATGGACGTACATTTTCTACTGAATGATCTAACGCCAATTCAGCCAACAATGACTTAATACGATAATTGGTATTTTCGTTGTCCGTAACAACAGATGACAAACGTTTACGTTCATCTGCCGTATTTTTCATTTCGCGACCTAATTCGATATGAATTTCTGAGAAAAAATCTTTAGCACCAAACCCAAATTGTTGCCAAACATCTTTTACCACACGAAGCGTTTCTGTGATTACTTGCTCTACAATAGGATTACGAAGCGAATGTTGTTTAAATTCTTTCAGATAGTTTTCTAAATCTGCAACATTGCTCCATTTCCCTGTAACGGCAGCTTCTGAATGGCGATCATACACAATGTACTGTGCAAACCACATCGGTAAATTATAAAAATCCAATTCAGTTTTTATTCCACGTTTTTCAACAAGTTCACGCACACGATTTTTGATATTTTCGTCGTATTCACCAGAAAGAATCTTTTCAATACGGATAATTGTGTCTTTATCAATAGCCTCGTATTTCCAATATTTTCCAAAACGCATCAAGGGCAATAATCTTTTAATCGCTTTTTCAGAATAAGCACCATATTCTGATTTGAAAGGTGGTACTTTTTTAAATGCTTCAATAAAACTTTCTACATCTAAATGATGCTTAATCGCAAACTTTTCAATAGCCTTTTCATATTCAATTTTATCATTTACTGAATAAATAATATGCCATAAAGCCATTTCAATCTCGAAAGAAAGAAAATCAGTAGGAAGATTAATCACCTTTTTTAATTTATCTTGAATCAGATTTCTTGTCTCGTACATTGGATATTTTTTATCCTGTACATAATTCCAACGGTATTTCTCAATTTCTCCTTTAGCTAATTTTTTACCACCATATTTAGACTTTAATAAGAATTCGATAATATGTTTTTGTTCAACTTCTTTTTTTGTGGTTAAAAAATCAAATAATACTTCTTTATCCTCGATAGATGAAATGAACTGATCCGTAACCTTTAGATCATCTTCTGTTCTATAGATTTCTAAATTTTGTAGCCATTGTAATAATCTAAACTCTTGAAAATATGGATTTGATTTCGCAATTACTTTTAATGGACGAGTAATTTCATTTCCACTTTCGTCTTTAGAAATACGACTTTCTAAACTACAATTAGAAATTAATGATTTTTGACTTCTTAAAGGTCTTTGATAAAAGATGATATCATTTAAAATTAAATGAATTAGGTCTTTTGAAACTAAATCATTTTGATGCTGTTCGTTATTTTTATACAACTCTCTTGCACAAGTATATAGAAATTCTACATCTTGAAATTCCGAATGAAATTCGGCTTGTTTTCTAAGAATCTGCTCTAATTCAGCTTTATAGAATTTACGTTCGATGGTACGAACTAATTTTCCTTTTATTTTTTGTTTTGGATCTAACAATAAATTATCAAAAATATAAGTCCCAACAGTTTTATTGCTATTCTCGATTTCGTGCTCTGTTTTCTTTTTCAACAAAGACCAGTCATCTGCATTAGGCGCTCTAAAACTTCTTTTGATTTGTCCTTCTTTATCAAGTTTCTCAGAACCATCTGAATTTAGATCCGTAGTAACAATAAAATCACGTGTCTTATCTTTCCAATCTTCTAATGAAATTTTACTTGAACGTCTGTAAATCCAGCCATTTTCTAAGTGTAAAGCATACCATCTTTCCCCTTTTTTATTGATTTCTTCATCTGGTATGACATCTACAATTTTTAATGAATGAAATTCAATTAATTTATTAGAATTTTCATCTTCCTCTTCCCCTCGTAATTGATAATATCCACGCTTTTGATTAAAATTTAAAATAACCCACGCTAGTTCTTGTTTTGAAATTTGTTGAGTTAATGCTTTTTTACGTAAATAATAAATGGTCCAATCGTAAGGAACTAAAGCATCTTCACCATGTTTATTTTTTAAAAATTCAGGTTGATTTTGCTTGAAGTCTTCCAACATTTCATTAAAAGAATCCATAAACAAAAACCCTTTATCAAATGAAAGTTTAGGTTCAGTTTCACTTATAAATTTCCCAAACCGTTTGGTAAAATCAATTTGATTGGCATAATGTTCTGGTAAAAATCCAAGAATATTTAATATTCTATGTAGTCTTTCTCTACGTAACAAATGTCTCTCACGTAATCTTCTTACCCCACGATAAGCAGTTCTTTCGGCCGTTTGAGAAATAGAATTTCCTTTTCCAAATTCCCCAATAATATCTTGAGACATCGGAATAATTCTACTTCCCATTCCTATGATATTACCTTGTTTATTATTAAAATCTTGTTGGATTAACGCCCATCCAATCGAGTTCGTTCCTAAATCTAATCCAAGTATATTTTTCATTATAAATTAAGTTAGTCTTTTATACATAAATAGTAATCTAACAATTTAAAAATAAAATAATTAAATATTTTACGGGAAACCATAATTGTAAATAGAAATATTTTCTTAACTTGCATAATGAAAGGAATTCACAATAAGGATTATTCCGTTGTGAAAACATTTAGCGCCTCGACTATCTTCGGGGCATTTTTTATTTATCTATTGTAAATAATATTTCTTAATAAGTAAATTATTTGCTTTCTTGTATAAAGAGTTAAATTTACTTTATGAATAATTATGATTCAAAAAAACAAATTTTTTCAAGAATAGATTTTCTTTTTATATCCCTTCTGACAAGTGCTTATTAATACTTTTTTGTATAAAAATTTTTAGTCTGTTTAAAAACTTTTCATGGGAAGGTTTACTATCCTACTTACTAGTTTTTTTTAAAAAAAATTATATCCTTAGAAAGCTATATTGTATAGTGGGATTGAGCACTAAAAGCTATAGTTTCATTTGAGCAATCGTTTTGAAGGTTTTAGAAAATGCTAAATAATATAAATAGACAACAATAGTAAACAACTCTTTCTTAAAATACTGATATTAACTAATTACTGATTATTAACTAATTTAATAATAAAACAGAGTCTGGAAATGAAGAAAAAATCCCCAGCTCAATTTTAAAAATGGAGTTGGGGAATGTATCATTTATTGAAAGGAGTATTATAATTGAACCTGAATAATATTTTTAATTAAGTTCCATACAATACTCTTTAGTTTTAAGTTTTAAAGATTCCTTAATCATATCAGCAGCTTTTTCACCAACCATAATTGCAGGAGCATTTGTATTCCCTGAAGGAACATCTGGCATGATTGAAGCATCTGCAACTCTTAATCCATCAATCCCATATACTTTTAATTCTGGATCAACTACTGCATCTTTATCAACACCCATTTTACATGTCCCCGTCATATGGTGATATGTACTAGCAGCTTTACGAATATAATCTAAAACTTCTTCTTTGGATTTATCTTGTCCTGGATAAATTTCTTCTTTCATCCAATCTTTTAAAGCTTCTGTTTGTCCTAATTTTCTACATAATTCAACTGCCTCATATAAGGCATCTAAATCTGCTTTTTCAGACAAATATCGAGGATCAATCATTGGATTATCCTTTGGATTATTCGAAACTAATTTCATAAATCCTTTAGAAACTGGACGAATCATACCTGCACAAAAGGTAAAAGCGTTTTCAGGGCCTTCAAAACCTGGTGCATAATATGGTAATGCCATAAATAAAGGTTGTAAGTCGGGTACTTTCATTTCTGGACGGCTTTTCCAAAAAATTTGAGCCTCTAATAAATTCGCTTTTGGAGGTACAATTTCTTGTTTCGCTTCGAAAATAACGCTACATAATAAATGGTCTTGCAAATTCTTACCCACACCTGGTAAATGATGAATAACCTCCACTCCAACTTCATTCAACTCTTCTTGATCTCCGATCCCAGAAAGCATTAAAATTTGAGCTGAACCAATTGTACCTGCAGAAAGTATAACTTCTTGAGTGGTATAAACCTTCATAATTTCTCCATTACATTCATATTCCACACCTACACATCGCTTATTTTCTATGATTAGACGATGAACTAAAGCTTCGGTTATAATTGTTAAATTTTCACTTCTTAAATGGGGCTTTAAAAAAGCTTCAGCTGTAGAACAACGAATGCCGTCTTTAGTTACCGATAAATCATTTAAACCTGCACCCCAAATATTTGTATTAAAATCATCAGTCGTTGGATATCCTAATTCTTGGCACCCTTTAATCGCAACAATTGAAATAGGATTAGGTTCTTTAATTTTTGTTACAGCCATTGGACCATCTCCTCCATGCATTTCATTCTCGCCTAATTCATACGCCTCAGATTTCTTGAAGTAAGGTAAAACACTATCATAATCCCATCCATAACATCCTTTATATGCCCAATTGTCATAATCTTCTTTTGCTCCACGAATGTATATCATTCCATTAATCGCACTCGATCCACCTAATGTTTTACCTCTTGGCCAATATTTAGATACATTTCCTGCATATTCTTGTGGAACTGTATGATAGGCCCAATCTCTTTTTGTATTCCAAATCAATGGCCATTTTGATGGAGATTGTATTTCGTCTGCTAAATCGGAAGGACCAGCCTCTAAAATTAAAATATTAAGCTCTTTATCTTCAGCCAAACGAGCTGCAACTACTGCACCTGCCGAGCCTGCACCAATAACTATGTAATCGTATGTATTTTTCATTTTGTTGTAATTTTTAACCGTTGAGAATTATTTTTTGTAACTAATAATTTTAGGAACCGTAACTGCCTTTAATCCTTCTATACCGAATTCTACCCCATATCCCGATTGTTTTACACCTCCAAATGGTACAAAAGGGTGAATAGCTCCATGTTGATTAATCCATACAGATCCAGCTTCTAATTGATGAGCTACTTCTTCTACCAATTTTTCATCATTTCCCCAAACTGAAGCGCCAAGCCCAACTGGTAAACCATTTGCTTTTTCAATGGCTTCTTCCATTGTTTTATAAGTTATGATTGGTAGTACCGTCCCAAATTGTTCTTCGTCTACAATTGGATCCCCGTTATCTACACCTGTTATATAAGTAATGGGAATAAAATATCCACTTTCTGGAATTGTGGGATTTGGCACTACAACTTTCGCCTTCGGGTTTGCTTTCGTTGTTTCGATTAATGCGAGTACTTTATCATATTGCATTTTATTTTGAATAGGTCCCAATACGACATCTTCCATTAAACCATTGCCCATCTTAAAATTCTGAGTGAGGTTTGTTAAAGCTTCAACAGCTTGATCTAAATCATCTTCATGTACGTATAATCGTTTCAGAGCAGCACAAGTTTGTCCCATATTTAAGAAACTTCCCCAAAATATTCCTTCAGCAATAGCATTAAAGTCTGTTTTTGGTAAAACAATACCAGCATCATTCCCTCCACACTCTAAAGTTAAACGCGCCATGTTATTCATAGATGCTTCAATAATTCTACGTCCCGTTGCGATAGAACCTGTAAACATAATCTTAGAAATATCGCGATGTGCAGTTAAGTGTCCTCCAATTTTCCCATCACCTGTAACCACATTAAGTACGCCAGCAGGTAAAACTTCATTGATGATTCTGAATAATTCTAATGAAGCAATTGTAGTATATTCGGATGGTTTAATTACCACTGTATTTCCCATTTTAAGAGATGGAATAATTTGCCAAATCGCAATCATCAAAGGCCAATTCCAAGGCGTTATTGCAGCAACTACTCCAATCGGTAATCTTTTTAATACATCTTTTCTGGTCTCATCTTCAAACACTACCTCATCAGTCAAATTTAAAGACGCAGGAACTTGTGTCCAACCAATACACGCTTCCATTTCAAAATTTGAACCTGGTCCATTTAATGGTTTTCCTTGTTCTTTTGTAATCCATTCTGCTAAATATGATTTATTCTCAGTAATAGCCGTTGCAACATTTAAAATATACTGATCACGTTCTTCTTGATTTAATTTGGCCCATGATTTTTGTTGTTTTTTTGCTGAAGCAATTGCTTCTTCTACATCATCAATTGTAGAAACATAATATTTACCAATTAATTCACCGGTAGCAGGATTAAAAACTTCATTTAATTCTTCTGACGTTTTATCTACACCATTTATTATATAAGAAAATGTATTCATTGTAGTTTATTTTGTTTAATTTTCGTTATTCCAAATTTTAAAAAAATAAAGCCCAACCAATTGATTTATTCTATAATTTTATTAACCTATTCTACAATTGATCAAAAATTGAATTTACCAAATGAATAAAATTGAAGAAAAAACAGTGTTCAGTATACCCTATGGTGAAATTAGTTTATATGAAACGAATGTTCCTTTTAAAGGCATGAATTTCAATTTTGACCATCCATCGGTTTCTATGATGTTACAAGGCGAAAAAAAAGTACAATGGAATGATGAAGTGTTTGATTTTGGTACACGAAAAATTTTAATTCCTGAAAAGCAGCAATTATTGACGGTAGATATAGACGAAGCTTCTCATGAACAACCTATTAAATGTGCGATACTGACAATAGATGAACAATTTGTGCATTCATTTTATGATGAAATTACCTCTATTCAAAATAAAGACTGGTTAGATGTAATCGGTGAAAAAGAAATTCTTAATTATTTTGTTTCTGAAGAAGGTTTATTAATCAATAGTTTTTTTAATTTATTAAATGATCGTACCACTTTAAAAGAAAAAATGAATCATTTGGATTATATTTTTCAATTAAAGATGAAGGAACTAACTTATCTCATTTTACAATCAAAAGCGAGAAAATTAATCCTTAAACAAGCTATAGCACAAAATAATCCTTTATATGAGGTGATTAATTATATCAATACTCAATTTAAAGAAAAGATAAAAATCAGTGATTTAGCTAAAATTGCCTGCATGAGCGAGTCGAGTTTATTTACGAAATTTAAAGAAAACTTTGGCTGTTCCCCTAATCATTATATCATTCAAAAACGATTAGAATATGCGCATAATTTATTAACGAAAAAGATAAAGCATCTCACTATTTCTGAGATTAGCTATATGAGTGGGTTTAATAATGTAGAACATTTTAATCGTAAGTTTAAAGAAGTTTACAATACAAATCCAAAACAAATTAGAGCCTGATTTAGCTTTTGTGCTTAAAATCAACACTATCTAATTCATTATAAAAAATACATCAGAAAGTGTCTAACCTTTTGGCGCAAGTCTAAATTGAGTTGAGCAGATATGATTTAAACAAATTAATCTTTATTGATATTTTTCATTTAATGAGTCTTAAAATATCTGCTGAATAATAATTATCAAATGAGAATAAGCTATCTTTAGGCATATCATAATCAACTAAATCTTCATCACTTGTTATAACAATTTCAAATCTACTATTTTCAAATTGTCCAATTGCAGATAATCCTCTTTCCGATTTATTTTTAACTGTTAATCCTTTTGGTAAATAAAAGAAAGTACTATCACCTTTAAAAAAACCAATTTTCAAATCTTTTTTTATTCTTCCTAGTTCATTCGAAGGAGAATTTAGGCTATTAAATAAATAGCCAAAAATGAAGACAATATTGAGTAGAATAGAAACTCTTAAAAACCATTTATTTTTCATTTTTTAAGGTGGGTTATTAAACGGATTTGTTAAATAATTACAGCCAACTAATCTATTAGCAAATATAAACTTAAACGTATTTCATTAAGTATTATTGTTTTAAAATAAAACGATGAATGTTCGTAGAATCCTCATCATGAAAATTATTGTATTCTAATTTTCACATCTGCAGGAGTAATAGGATAAGAAGTGCTGAAAAAAGAACACAAAAAAGCCTCAAGAATACTTGAGGCTTTTCTTTCCCTACTAAACTAAACTTAATTATGGTAATAATACTTGATCAATAACATGTACCACACCATTTGTTGCTAAAACATTTGGAGCTACTACATTTGATGCTGAAGTATTAGCTTTACCTTTTATTGTTATTTGATTTCCAATACTTACCAATAAATTACCACCTTGAACTGTTGCTAAAGATTGATTATTTGATAAATCCGAAGAGAAAGCTCTTGCAGCTACTACGTGATAAGTTAAGATCGAAGTTAATACTGCTGGATCTGCTGCTTGGATAGAGGCAATTGTCGGAAAACCTGCTTTTATAAATGCTTGATTTGTTGGTGCGAAAACCGTTAAACCTTCAGTAGAAGCTAAAACGTTCGCTACATTTGTATTGCCTTGGCTAGCTCTTACTACAGCTGCTACTAAATAAGATAAATTTTCATTTCCTTGAGCTGTTTCAACTAAATTACCAGAAGCTGGCATTAAGACACGTTCAATAGAATGTATAATTCCATTCGAAGCCATAATATCAGCTTGGTTTACTTTCCAACCATTAACAAATACTCCACGTGCATCCTTTGTTACATAAATTGGATCACCTTGTACAGTTGTAACTTTTGCATTTGGTCCTGCTGGAACCGCTGTAGAAGCAACCTTACTTGCTAAAGTATGGTAAAGTAAAATACCTTTTGTTTGCTCCGCAGTTAAGCTTGCTAGTGTTGCACTTGTTATGCCACTTGCTTCA
Organism: Faecalibacter rhinopitheci; assembly: GCF_015234135.1. Taxonomy (GTDB): domain Bacteria; phylum Bacteroidota; class Bacteroidia; order Flavobacteriales; family Weeksellaceae; genus Empedobacter; species Empedobacter rhinopitheci. The sequence goes on from NZ_JADGIK010000012.1 coordinate 13,511, forward strand.
AACGCTGCATTGTTAGGTGCAAACACGGTAAATTGTCCATTCCCACTTAAAGTTGTTCCTAATCCTGCTTTAGACACTGCTTGGCTTAATGTCGAAAAAGCGGGAGTTGAAGTTACAATGGATGCAATCGTTTGATTGGACGGTATTTCCATTTGATTATCGTCATCATCATTACATGAGACTAATATTGTTCCAGATAATACTAAACCTAGACCAACTTTGGTCATCGATTTTACCAATGATTTAAATTTCATATGTTTTTTTGTTGGATTAATTTATAGTATAAAAATATACTATTTTTCCAATAAAACATCATATTTAGAATAATTTAACATATTAAATACATAATTAAAGAATGTTATTATACTTTTTTTTAAAAAATAAAATAGTTAGTTTGATGGATATGTTATATTGGCTATTTGGCTGTAAATATTTTGATATTCATTAATATACTCTTTTAGGAATTATAGCTAACTTTTCTACTTACGAATATAGTAACCAACACACTATAAAAAATCAATGTTATCAATTTATAATCAATTGATTGTAAAAATAAATTCAAGTTTTATTGGATTATTAAACTTATATCATAATCGAAATTTCTCTTACCTTAATCTCCAATAAAATTGTAGAAATATTAATCATGGAGCATAAACGAAAACACAAATATTCAGTATAATATTTATAAGCCTCGCAAGCTGAAAATTAAAAATTGAAATGTTTTCCACAAGAGCTTTTACTTAAAATAATTTCTATTATTAATACTTCATTTATATGAGTGTAAACTTTATTAAATGATCTCTATTCAATTTAAAAATTATTTTTTATCTCTTTAAAAATTAATACTTTTGAAGTCACTTTTGGTGCGAAAGTAAAATTTCGGTAAAAGGGAATTAGGTGTAAATCCTGAACAGACCCGCTGCTGTAAGCTCCTTAAAAGGTTTTAAGAAAATACCACTGTTTAATAATTTTAAATGGGAAGGTTCTTGAAATGGAGTAAGTCAGAAGACCTACCAGAAGAAGTATAAATTAATTTGCTTTCGGGACATAAAGCGAAGAAATAATTCGATGGAATAAACCTTTCTAAAAGGTTTACTTAATTGACTTCTTTTTCAATTCTCGTTAGCAACAAATGATATAAGTTAATGAGAATATTTTCACAACTGATTATTTGTTGCCTTTTGATATTTGGACTTTCTTGTAGTTTAAAAGCTCAAGAAACAAATGATTCTGTTTATCAACTACAACAAGTAAATCTTAATCCTAATAAGCAACAATCTATTTTAGCACCTCAAACTTTAGACGGTGTAGAGTTAGAGCGGTTGAATAGTCATTCTGTTGCAGATGCTTTACGTTACTTTTCGGGTGTTCAATTAAAAGATTATGGTGGAGTTGGTGGTTTAAAAACAATTGATGTACGCAGTATGGGAAGCCAACATATTGGTGTTTTTTATGATGGGATACAATTAGGTAATGCTCAAAATGGAGTGATTGATTTGGGAAAATATTCTCTAGATGATTTACAGAGTATTTCACTTTATAATGGCCAAAAAAGTTCCATATTTCAGTCTGCCAAGGATTTCTCCTCCTCATCTTCTATTTATCTACAATCTAAGCAGCCAGTCTTTAAAAATAAATCTTATAACATAACTGTACGATATAAAACGGGTTCCATTCAATTGATTAATCCTTCGGCTCGAGTAGAATATCGCATTAATGATCGTTTATCTACAGCAATTAGTAGTGAATATGTAAAAAGTGATGGCGAATATAAATTTAGAATTATCAAACGTAATTCGGATAATAGCATTGCACATGATACTACTGCTGTGCGTAGGGATGGCCAAATAGAAGCAAAACGATTTGAGGTAGGTTTATATGGAAATCTCAACAATTTAACTTGGGATATGAAAGGATATACATATCTATCAAATCGTGGAATACCAGCAGCTATTGTACGAAATGGTTTTGTAGCAAAAGGACAAACCTTAACAGATAAAAATTATTTTGTACAAGGACGTATTCAAAAGAAATGGGGAAGGTTTGAAAGTCGCCTACAGTTAAAGTATGCCTATGATTATACTCATTATGTTGATACCGTTTCTTCAATAAATATCCAAAATAAATATACGCAACAAGAATTTTATATATCATCCGCAAATTATTATGCTTTAAGAAATAATTGGGGGGTTAATGTATCATGGGATTTTCAGTACAATACATTAGATGCAACATTAAAAAATTTTTCTTATCCTCAACGTTATACTCAGTTAATCGCTTTAGCTAGTACATATGAATGGAATCGACTAAAGTTGCAAGGAAGCCTATTGGGAACATTTATACATGAGCAAGTGGAGAAAAATACGAGTGCACCGGATAAATCTATTTGGACTCCGTCATTTATACTAAGCTATCAACCAGTTAATCAGCAATTGTTTTATATCAATGCTTTTTATAAACGAATATTTAGAATGCCCACTTTTAATGATTTGTACTACACCAATATTGGATATTCAAATCTGAAACCAGAATATACTAATCAATACAATATAGGATTATCTTACACTTTTGAAAAACTTTTGAAATTAAACTCTTTATCTGTAAAAGTAGATGCATACTCAAACGAAGTTGAAGATAAAATTATTGCAACACCCAATGGAAGTATGTTTCGATGGATGATGATGAATCTCGGTCGAGTTAAAATAAAAGGAATAGATGCTAAAATACAAAGTTCATTTGATATTGGAAAAGTCCAACTTCAATCGACATTGAATTATACATTTCAAAAAGCGCAAGATTTCTCATCATCTAGAGATAGTTTTTATAAAGATCAGATTCCGTATGTTCCTGTACATAGCGGATCATTTATTTTAAATTCTACATATAAAAATTGGGGTGTAAACTATAGTTTTCTTTATGTAGGAGAACGCTATGATGCGAATCAAAATAATCACAAATACAATTATATAAAACCTTGGTTTACGCACGATTTATCAATTCAAAAATCATTTAAATTTAAAAAAAATCGTTTCAATGGCTCATTTGAATTGAATAATATTATGAATAAATATTATGATATCGTATTGAATTATCCCATGCCAGGCCGTCAATTTAAATTAATTATTAGTACATATTTATGAGAAAATTTATCAAACTTAGTTTATTATTTAGCTTTCCATTTACAATATTTAGTTGTAATGATGATGATCGCATTTTAGGAAATGATCAAGATGTAATAGGACAACCAGAACCAACCGAAATTACGGGATTTTATTTACTGAATGAGGGAAATTTAGGCTCTAATAAAGCCTCTATTGATTTTATGGATCTAGCATCAGGAACTTATAGCCGCAATATTTATAGTACTGCCAATCCTGAAATTGTACGTTCGTTAGGAGATGTGGGAAATGATATCAAAATATATGGTAGTAAAATTTATTCAGTAATCAATGCTTCCAATTTTATTGAAGTTATGGATTTAAAAACAGCTCGTCATATTGCCACAATTCCATTAGAAAATGGACGTTATTTAACGTTTAGTAATGGAAAAGGTTATGCTACATCATATGCCGGACCAATAGTTGCTGATTCTAATTCTCCTCTAGGAAAAGTAATTGAATTTGATACGATTAATTTTAATATCTCTAGGGAAGTTACAGTAGGTTATCAGCCCGATGAATTAGAGATTGTTGAAAACAAATTATACGTTGCTAACTCAGGAGGTTACCGATATCCAGATTATGACCGTACTATTTCTGTTGTTGATCTAAATACATTTACCGAAACAAACAAAATTGATGTGGAGGTAAATTTATATCGCCTTAAAAAAGATAGCGAGGGAGATTTATATGTAACCACACGAGGAGACTATTATCAGGTGGCATCTAATTTATATGTGATTGATTCAAAAACTCATCAAATCAAAAAAACATTCAATATCCCTGTTTCTAATTTCACGATTGTTGGTGATTATTTGTATTACTACTCGAACGAATTTAGCTACAAAACATTTAGCTACGAAAAAACTTACGGAATTATCAATGTAAAAACAGAACAACTAGTAAGTGATCGATTAATTGATAATCCAATCGTTGAACAAATCCAAACTCCTTATGGAATAGCTGTAAATCAATTTAATGGTGACGTATTTATTACAGATGCAGGAAATTATGTATCTGATGGATTTGTTTATTGTTTTTCTAAAGAAGGTACATTAAAGTGGAAAACAACAGCAGGAAATATACCTGCGCATATTGCATTTATTTATCAATAAAAATCTACATTAAAAACTGAAAAATAATGAAAAACAATCCCTTACACCTCAACTTTATCGCAGTAACGGTATTAATCATTGTTGCTATCACAACGCGATTAGTTCCACATCCTGCTAATTTTGCTCCAATGATGGCAATTAGTATATTTGGAGGTGCATTGTTCTATAAAAAATATTGGGCAATTCTTATCCCACTTATTTCAATTTGGATAAGTGATTTATTGATTAATAATATAATGTATGGTACATATTACGAAAGTTTTCAATGGTTTTATGAAGGATTTGTCTGGCAATATCTAGTTTATTTACTCACATCCGTTATTTCTATTTTATTATTTACTGGAAAAATTACCTCCTTAAAAATCGGAAGTATAAGCATCGGAAGTGCTCTTATTTTTTTTATTGTTTCAAATTTTGGAGTATGGATAAGCGGAACATTATACCCCAAAACATTAAATGGTTTAATAACTTGTTATATGATGGGCCTTCCTTTTTCTAAAGCAACTTTATCAAGTAACTTACTATACACTTTCGTTTTATTTGGTGTGTATTATTTAATAGACCAAAAATCATTTTTGATATCTGTAAAAGATCAATTCCATTGGTCTTGGAAATAGATTTACAATCTTCCAATCATAATTTACTAACTTCAGGACTAATGTTCTGGAGTTTTTTATTGCATAATATTTAGTAAGTAAGTATAATTAATCTATTGTTTTAGCAAAATAACTTTGGAAGAAAAATATAATACCTCAACTATAAGCTGAGGTATTTTATGTAGGATGGAAAATTGTCCTAAATATAGTGGATTCTATATGTTTATTATACCGTTAATACAGCATGATTTCCAACAACAATTAATTGCTAATCAGACGTGTTATCCATAACAAAATTACCATTATCATATATCACATTATTAGCAAGTTCAAACATATGCGCTTCCGATTCAAAAAAGTGCATCATATACCCTGCGGTATTTGGTATAACGATTAAATCACCAACTTGGGGAAATTGTTTGAAAGCGATTTTTCGTTTTAAAATAAATTCCTGTTCTAAACAATAAGCACCGACTAAATAGCCATAGGTTGCCTCGTTTTCTTCTTTAATTTCTTTCGGAACATGAATTGGATCTAAAAGAAAATCCGCACTAGAGCTTCTTAGTTGAGTACGGTTCATCTCAAGACCAAAGAGCCAGTTTCCATTGGTATCTTTCCTTCTAAAAGCTACTTTAGCTACAGTTACTCCGCATTGATCCAATAAAGACCTGCCTGGTTCCATGCGCAACTCAATATTTCTGTCATTCAGCAATTTATAAATTGGTTGTTGAAAAACAGCTGATTTTGAAGTAAGTATTGCTTTTAAAAGTTGCTCTTTATTTAGCGTATTATAGTAGGGATAGACTGTGGGTTCACCATATAATTGATTTTCTATCTTTATAATACCTAAAGGATCGTTTTGATACGTTATTTCTGGACGTTCACCTAAAATGGCCCTTTTTAATTCTTTGTTGAACTCTTCCCATTCCGAGGCATTTTCTAAATAATTCATCAATATTCCACCTCCTATATCTAAGGAAAATGTTGGGATATTCAAAGCTTGTAAACAGTCAATCAACTGAACACTTTGCTCAATCGCTGCTACTCGTTGTTCTACAGAATATCCATTCAAATGAAAATGAAGTCCCGTAAACTCTACTAAATCTTTGTTATTTTGTAAATGTTGAATAAATGTAACGGCTTCATCCAAAGAAAATCCAAACCGTGTTGCCAATGTTTTTCCCTCAAATTGAAAACCTCCTAAACGAATATTTACTGTGACTTTCTTCTGCTTTTCAGTACATATTTTTTTGAGTAAATTCCATTCGTCGTAATTATCTAATACTATAGTAACTTGATGATCTACGGCTAAACTTAGCAAATTTTCATTCTTCACAGCACCAGTAAGCACCAAGTTATCAGGATGTATACCTGAATCTAAACATTGTTTTAACTCGCGGTAACTTGCGGTATCAGCTCCTTGACCTTGTTGTGCTGCCGCTTGTGGAAATGCGATGCATTTATTGGCTTTGCGAGCAAAAAATACTTTGTGTTTTACATGCAATTCATTAAAAACATTACTGTATGCTATTATATTTTCTTGGAATGGAGTAAGGCAATGAATATTTAATGGAGATTGGAAACGTTCAACTGCTTGCTGTAAACTTTCTGGATTAGCCAACAATTGTTTTACCCAATCATGGATAATTGGCGTTAAGGATAAATGATTATTATATACTGCTTTATTCATTTTTGGTAAGATTTTTAAGGAGACGATTATTTAGTGAATGATCGATATTGATTAATTACTTCATTGACCCAAAACGGTGCTATATTATTTTTCTTCCTTGATAATGAATCATTGTCCAAGAAAACACCTTCTGTGTTTGAGCCATAAAAATAAAGTGGAATATGCTGTGGATGCTTCACTTTTCCAGCAGAATTCATAGCCACAGTTCCAGGCAAATACCCTTCGTTATCAAAAGGTTTTATGATCTTATTTTCGTATAAATTTTGATATAATGAAGCATTATTTGCTACAATATCAGGTCGGGCAATTCGTGCATCAATAATAAAGTCAACTTGCTCTTGATGCGTTGAGTGTTTTAAAATAAAATGCTTTTCATGGCCAATATAGTCTAATTCGACTGTATCTATCCAATACGTTTTAATGATACCGGCTTTGAGTAGGGCTTGTATTTTTTTCATGTTTTGTATTGGAGGACCATAACTGGTACGACAATAAGCCCCGAATAGTTTTTTATCTAAATAATTATGTGAATCACCTGTAAAACCTCCCATTTTATAAATTTCAGCGATAAAAGGAGATGCTTCACGCCAAACTGCCGTCGCAGCCATTAATGGACTCCTTAATTCTCCTTTCTCTGCTTCTAGTATCAAATTATCTAGATAATGGATATAAGCTTCTTGTACCGATGAGGCTTGAGGAATTGATGGAAACAACAATTGATGGTAAGAAAACAATTCTTCTTCTGGCAATGAATGGATGTAATTTTCCACTTTTGCTACATCATCCGTTTGTAGCAAGGTACTATAGTAAGCGTATTTCAATTCTTTTTCAAGTATTGGTAATATATCTTTACTAAAGTCAATCTTTCTATTTTTAGATAGTGTTTGTACAGATTGTAGCCATTTATCATCAATATATTGAAGGATATATGTGTTTTGACCATAAATAGGTCCACGAGGCATAATAGGTAATTGATTTCTTGAAAAAGGAAGTAAAATGGGTTCGTGACCACTTGCTATATAATTTCCTTCATCATCAAAAGTACCTCCACGCCCTTCAGTTAAAGCTAATGCGACATCAATAAAGGTTAATCCCCAACCGATAATTCCCACTTTACTTTGAGCCGGAATAGTTTCTAATTTTGTGATAGGATATGCGGATCTAAAGTATTGATTAGGTAATAAATCTTCATCACATCCTAGCAAAGATTTATTTTGATAACAATGACCTGTAGCCAATAATAAATTATCAATTAAGACTTGATGTTTTACACTTTCTACTCTGAAATTAGCATTTGCTGTAAGTTGTATTGCTTCAACACTTTCTGGTATTAATACAAGTTCTATACTACTCGGTTTTGAATCGATAATCTGAAGTAAGGTACTTTGTAAATAATGCCCCACTAAAGCTCTCGAAGCATAATCCGTGGGTTGTACCTCACTATCAATCGTTTTATTTTGTTCAATCCATTGCACAAAATTAAGTTGGTTATCCACTACTCCATCCCTTCTATCCCACGCATCTATATGACCAATACAATAATTGATTAATAAAAAATCATCTTGATCAGTTTGATAATTAGGTCCTGATCCAAAATGTGTAGTTTCATTCCACCAATACACCCGAATGTTTGTATTACAATTTTCTTTCTTTATTTTATCAATCAATTCTTCTAAAGCATACATTCCTTTTGGACCTCCTCCAATAATACCTAAAGAAAAAATTGAAGCTGAAACTTCAGTATTTTCTGCACTGTTATTAATCAACTTCTGAATTTCATCATGAGTATTTTTAGTATTTTGATTGATGTGTTCCGTTTTCCAAATCATTGTTTTCAACTTTAAAATTTTGATTGACCCATTCCTCTGAATAAATGGTTTGAAGATATCGTTCTCCATTATCTGGAAGTATAGCAACAACTGTTGCGTTTTCAGGAAGTTGAGAAATAGTTTTCTCCATTGCTTTTACAATAGCTCCAGAAGATCCACCGGCCAATATACTTTCGGTATCGAGTAATTGGTAGCACCCTTCAACAGTTTCTTGATCTGAAATATGAACTACTTGATGAACTTGTTCCATTTGTATAAAAGTAGATTTACGACTTGCACCCATACCAGGAATGATCCTTTTCTGTGGTAAATCATCAAAAATTACACTTCCTTTTGCATCTACAGCTATTATTTTTGTATGTGCATTATATTTGGCTATTGCATCCGCTAAACCTCTTAAGGTACCACATGTACTAGTAGAAACATAAATATAATCCGGATTTTTACCTAATGTTAGTACAATTTCTGAATACGTTTGTTCATGAGCCAATGGATTATCCATGTTATGATATTGATTGGGCCAAAAACTATTTGGAATTTCCGAAAGCAATTGCTGTACCTTTTCTAATCGTGTATTTAGATAACCTCCTTTACCATCGTGCTGTGTTACTGTTATTATATTTGCGTTAAATGTTATTAAAATACTTACACACATTTCATTTATATGTGGATCCGTTACAAGTATGAGTTTTAAACCTAAAAAATGACATATTCGGGCTAATCCTATTCCCATATTACCTGAAGTAGATTCTATTACTGTACTGTTTTCATGAAGAATCCCTTTATCTATAGCATTTTTTAAGATATTGTAAGCCGTACGATCTTTAATACTTCCACCAGGGTTAAACATTTCAAGTTTACCAAATAGTTGAATACTTGAAGCGGGGAATATACGAGTTAGCTGTACTAATGGCGTATTTCCTATACAGGATAAAATTCCTGTATCTGATTGGTTATTCATCATATTTTAACTGTGTTTAGTGGTTAATTGAATTTTGTAATTGGAAAAAATTCGATCACTCTTTTAAATATAACAATTTAATCAATTGCATCTTTAATATGCTTATTGTTAAATGTTTACTTTCGTTAAATATCCTTTTTTTACTAGTGGGAATAGATAAAAATATCCACCATTTATCTATAAGCGAGAAATCAAATTATACCTAGAAAATTTCTCTATTTGTCAATAGAAACATTTATAAAAAGTAAAATTTTAAGATTGATAATGAAGTCATAAAGGTTAAAGATAATCTTATACTTTCCATTTGTTTCAGAAGTATTTGTTGAGACAATGTTATCTTTTATAAACACACACCATATCTATCTGAAAATGAAAACCTAACAAATATTTAGTTAGGTTTTAACAACATATTGCACTTACATTAAATATTTATTGTATATTTGCATCAAATAAAAGTTACTTCTTTCATCACTTTTTGTGATTTATTATTATTGAAATTACTATCCTCTAAATTCAGGATTTTACTTCTCCTTACATTGGTACTTATTTATTTTCAAAAAACATTTTTAATATAACATTACGTTATACTCAATTATTTATACGTGGATTTTAAGATATATCTACGTTAACCTAAAATTATTTTATGAATAGAACGAAACAATTTACAACAACATCAAACATCTCATTAGAACAGTACATTATTCAAACTAGTGCAAACGGTTGGTTACTTCAGATCACACCAACTATCTATAGCTACCTTCAAAAAATTGCTTTAAAGATTACGAATTATTTCACTGTAATTGATTGGAAGAATTTATTATCTGATAATAATATGCAAGAAGGTACAGTAAAGTTTTTCAATAAAACAAAGCGCTTCGGATTTATCACAACTGGTAAGGAAGATATTTTTGTACATATCAGTGGTTTAAAAGATAATATTAGACAAAATGATGAAGTTATTTTTGAAATTGAAAACGGAAATAACGGTTTGAATGCAGTGAATGTACGATTAGTGAATAATCATCATTAAACTGAAAATACACAAAATTAAAAAGCATCTAGCTTTTACTTATGATCAATTTTAAGAATTATTTGTTCTTAATTTGATCATTAACAAAAAGAATATTACAATTTTCTTCAACACTATCAATTAATTTCTCATTCTGAGTTATAATAAATATTTGCTAGTTTTCTCCCTTTAATAATACATTCAATAAATTAACTTGTAAATTAGAATGAATATGAGAATCAAGCTCATTAATTTAAATATCAGTAAAACGATTATTTTTATTAGAAATTAAATTCAAAGTAGAAAGTATCTCCAAATTTGGTGAAAAAAAGCTAACTCCTCATATTAAACTTATGTGTTATCTTTTTGTGCAATACATTATCTAAATCACTCAATAAAAGCTATTTCAGAAATAACTTTAGTAACAGTAAAAGCTGTTCTAATAAGAAAAATAGATTAAGAAAAAAATATAATATAGATTGTGATAGAGAGATTAATACATGATGAAAAATTTATACCATTTTCTTCATACATTCTATAGCCATTACCCTGCCTTTATCCTGCCTTTATCTAGGGAGTATCTTACCAGTCCTGATAGAGGAAATAAAAAAAGTGAGCCCACGCGTTGTATATGTTCTTTACATTTAGTGAGTGTTAGTTATCAACCTCACCTTATGGGTGTACAATCACCCTCCAAAATTATAATTTATGCTATGATAAGCTCAATTCCTGCTTTATCAGCTTTGTATTTTATTTTAGTCATCAGTTCGTAATAACTCCAATTTCTAAGTACAAATTCTTCTTCTTTTGCTAGCTCCATCTTTTCATCTTGATCTAATAAAATAAGTGTTCCTGCTTTATTAGTGATACAAAGATCGATTAGCTTTCTACTGTAGAAATGTAGTCGGTCATGCACGTAATTACGTTCTACTTGACTCATTTTTTCTAAGGCTTTTAGTTTTCTAATTCTTCCTTTGCCGGATTTCGCATAAGTTACCCCAGTTTGTATTCGTCTACGGGAAGCTTGTATCGCTAACCTTCTATACAAAAACTCTTCTTTAGTACCGATTGGAAATCGAGATTTACCTATTTTTACAACCAATGGATATTCTAATGACAAAGAAGCCTCTGCAATAATTTCAGGTTGTAAATAATGGTTATCTTTTTTTATTTCAACAACAGCTAACCAAAATATTTTGCCTTTTTCTAGTTTTATTTGAGACGTACAAAGTTTAATTTCTCCATTTACTATTTGGTCCAATAGCTTTTTGTTACCTGTAAAATCTTTCCCTAAATAGGTTTTGAATGGAAGTTGAAACAACCTAAAACAAAAGCATTTTTTCTCGGGATGATAAGCTAATCGGCTAATACCTTCTAGTCCAAAAGGAAATGCCATATCTCGTTTAAAGTTTTTTAGCGAAGATTCTCCACTCCAATATTCTTGGTAATCTTTGTTAAAAGTACTGTGGAGTCTACTATTTAAACATGATAATATATTCATCGGAATTTCACCTTTAAAACGATCTGATATCACACGATAAGTTGTATTTAGCCGCGAACGTTGTAATAATCCAGCTTCATCTTTCTTTTCATCAACCAACTTATGTACAATCCCTTCTGAGAGATACAAAAACTCTTTCACCATCTCTTGTATATACAAATGTGAAACAATCAAATTAGCTGCTCTAAAACACCTGTTTCGCCATCTATAAAGTGTTCCCAAAACCTCTTTACGTTCTTCTTGAGTTGGTAAATCAACAATTAACTGAATTTTTCGAGTGAGTATTAAAGTAGATTTTTCCATCATCAATAATTTAGGGATTGGACTTTATTTTGTTGGCTATATTTATAAGCGACTATAAACTCATTATGTACTTCTTTTTGGGATAATTTTAATTCTTGAGCAATATTGGCAAAAGATTGTTTATGCTCACATCTCAATTTTAGAATCAACGATTGTGTTTCGCTTATTTGATCTTGCTTATTTACAGTAGTAACTGTTTTATTTTTAATGACTAACTTATCTTGATTATTTAAAATCTTTTTAAGATCCTCTATAGCTCGCTTTATTTCATTACTCGTTTCAGTTATTCCTTTTCCCATTGCATGAGCAATCGCTTTATACTGAAATCCATGTTTTAAACAGAGTTCAATCAAATGTTTTCTTTCCGTATTTAGCAGGGGTAACACTTTTATAATTTCATCAAAATATTGTTGTTGTGTTTGCTGATCGCTCAAGTTTTCTATTACATCTGCAGGATTATATCCAGCCAAATAAGTTTGATAATTTTCGTAACTCTCAAATGAATTCACAGTTCTAAAAAACTTATTCTCCGGTTTTGTATAATGCGAATAGCAACTGTATTTCATTACAAGCCTCAAAAAGAAAAAAATATGCTCAGGAGATTCCATCTTCTCTCGATAATCCCATAATTTCAGAAACACATCTTGTAACAAGCATTCTACAACAAATTCATCCTTAATTATTTGTATACCAAACCAAAAGATTTGTTTATTATATCTGATATAAATACGTTCGAAAGCAGTAGAATTACCTTTTTTCAATAATTCAAAATCTTTTTCTAACATGATAATGGGTATTTATAGTTATGTTCTACAATTCACGTATTACATTTTTACTTTTCACTATTCCAATTCATTATAACAGTAAACCTTATCATACTTAACACGGATACTGAAGCTTTTGAAGTGCAAAATCTAATCTGAACATAAAAACTTTTTACGTCATGCATAATACATTTAAAAAAAAATGATCACTACCGATATACGAACACCGAACAAACTATCGGAACGCATATACAATGGATACAGAATGCATACAGCGCGGATACACAACCGATACAGAAAAGTGTCATTTTCGATATACACCGATATAGGATTTTAACTCTTTTTAATACATGATACAATTAATAAAAAGGTCGTATGTCCCCAATAAATTTGGAAAAGGTCAATAAAGGTTTTACTTTTAATGTGCGAAAAAAGAGTAAAACAAATGTTGTCAAAGTCTCAATACTGAGTCTTTGATAGAGAGCATGTAAAGAAAGGATAGTCCTTTATTTTTACAATCCGTGTTTTTAGAAAGTTATAAAAACAGAGGATTTTTCTTTAAAAGAATTGGAAAAACGAACAGACTTGGTCTGGCGGTTTTTTACGGTTGAATGGAAATTGTTTCGTTCTCATTTGGTAATGGGTTTTATGGAACGATGTTTCTCTAATATGAAGAATTTCTTGTATAAAAGCAAGGCGGCTTCACACTTTAGAGTCAAGGGCGACCAAACCCTACTTAAAAACCTTTCGATTTAATAAATTACTATCTAAAGCATATGTGAAAACCGCCCATGCCGTATACGAAAGTACAAAACTTTTCAAACATGGAGTGACTTCACGATACTCTCGATAGTAAAATTGGTCGTTTTGGAATCGAGTCACATCGTTTAATTAAGACTATTAAAAGTCTAATTATCAATTCGCTTATACAAATATAATAATATTATTTTAATATCCAACAAGTTGGATAAATAACTTTTGTTAAATGAAGCTTTTATTTGATTTTGAAACTACCCAATTTGATTTTGATTTGATAAATCATGTGAAAAAACTTAGAAAAATAAAGGGATTTACTAAAGATGATTTAAGTATAAAAATGGGGGTTGCTAAATCTTTTGTTGGAAATGTTGAGTCTTATACACAGCGACACAAATATAGCACCCGTCACATCACGCTTTTAGCGAAGGCATTTGGATATAAAAACATTGGAGAATTATTAGATTTTCCCACTCCACAATACGATAGAATTAGAGTCACTGTAGAACAGACCTATAATGAAGCAGGCACCAAAGTCTTGAAAAGTGAGGTGGTAAAGATTGAAGTTATTTAAAATTTAATCCGCATATTAAAAATAGAGGTTTTTGAATCAACTTTGTTTAAAGTCGCGGAGAGTGAGGCTCCCGAACTATATTTTTAAAGTACCGCTATTAGACGTTTAGAAAGGAATGGTTTTCTAGGGTGTCGCTAGGGTCTCTTATTTCAAAATTTTGATGTGAAATGAACTTCTTGATTGAGTTACAAAGTTACGGAATATATCGTTTTAATTGAGAAATACTTAGCCAAAATTTGGTGAGGTAATCGTTAAAAATTATGATGTAGAATATTCTTTCGAAATAATGACATCTAACCATTCTACCACAGCAAAATTGACAAAATATTATCCGTTGGGATTTTGAAATTTATAATTTCTGCTCATTAGTCTTAAGTTTTTTGTTTAAAATATTAAAAATACTAATTTTATAAAATAACAAACCCCACAAATTAAAATTTGTAGGGTTGTTCCTTTACTAATTGCTACACGATACAATCGTGCGGGAACGAGTTATTATTTAATTTAAAAACCTTTACCGTCATAAGATAATATTCTTACTACTTCATTGTGTGTCGCTTCATATTTCAGATTTTCTTCTTTTGTATAGTTGTCACTATAAATGTAAGGTGCAAACATTTTATTAAAAAAGCTTTTTTTTGCATCTTCAATACTGATTAACACTCTTGCACTATCGCTTGCGTCTGTGATGATAATAAAATTATCATCTATCAAAATATCCTTAAACATTTTGTCAAAATGGATTTCATCGGGTTTTGTTTTGATTGCTATACCCTTGACCAACTCTTTTTTGGTTGATATTTGATTAATTGATGTTATCAGCTGAAAATAATTTGTAGTAAACTCACAAGTCAAAACAACCTCTAAATCTTTCTCTTTAAAACGTTTCTTTTTGTGAAGCCATTCATTTTTACAACCATCTTTTTTAAACTCAACTATCAAACTTAGAAGTGTGTCCAATGGAATTGATTTAAATTCCGAAACCTTTTTAAAACCTTGTTCCAACAATTCCAAATAATAACTACAATCCTCTGTTCCTTTTATTTGTTCATAACGATTTTCGTCAAATGGTAAATAGGTTTCAAGTACATTTGTTGCTGTTATTTTAGTTTTTTCTTTTTTATTATCAGGTAACAAGGCAATGGAAATCATATTAAATATACCATTAGTATCAAATTTATATTTTCTAATTGCCTTTGACAAATAATTACTTATAAAACGTGTATGATACTGAAATTGAATCCTCAATTCATTATCGTTTTTAATGTAAGTATCGTAATCTAATCCTAATAGGATATATCTTAATGTCATAATTATGGTCTTTTATGTCTCTTAGGATCTAATGTTGATCTATTTTTATCTGCATTCAGTTTTTCTGAATCCAATGCTTTTTGTCTTGCTCCAGGACCAGCTGGTATTCTTTCTATGATACGAGAATCATATTTACCTTTCTGCTTATCTTCTTTATTCCATTTATTTGCTTGATTTGTACCTCTATATGATTTACCTTTAGCAGTTTCCCTACCAGAACTAATACCAGTTTTTACAATATTTTTTGGATTTACAACCTCAAATATTTCATAAACGTGTTGAGCTTTTGTACTTGCTTTTGAATTACCGTTAACAGTTTTTACTCCGTCAATAGTTTTATCTAAAACTTTTTTTCCAGCTTTTAATTCTTTTGAACTGACAGGTGAAACAAGATCAAATACAGCAATACCTTTATCAAGTAATGATGCATTTGGATTGATAATAGTTTTAACGTTATCAACTGCATCATAAACTTCTGCTAGATCAATTTTACCTTTAGCTACAGATTTTATACCTGTTTTAACAACTGCTTTTACACATTTAGGACATCTACCATCAGGATCATCAAATAAAATTGGATTATTATAACCATATGAATAAACATTTAAATTATCGGTATTAAATACCCCATCTCCGATTTCTAATTTATTCTTTAGTGCAAATAATAAATCAATTTCAGATTCATCATCTTCAAAAATTCTACTATAATCAACAGATGTTCTTAGGTCATTAAAAAGAGGGTCTGGAGTTAACCATCTCCCTATTGAAGCATCATAATTTCTCCAACCATAGTCATGCCAATTTAGTCCTAAATCGTCTTGCAGTTCTTTACCATTGTATTTGTACTTATAGTTTGGGTTAGCTGTATTAACAATACTTTGGTTGTTGTGCTTTAATCCAAAAGGGTAATAACTGTTTTCATCTACAATTTTTCTGTTTCCATCTTCGCCTTTTGTATAACTCACGCGTACATTTCCTAAATGATCGGTATAATTATAGACATATTCAAAAATACCTTCATTTACATTTACATAGCCTTCAGCTGTTGGGAAGAATTGTAAAGATAAATTATTACCTCTTCCAGCTGATTGTTTATATT
>NZ_JADGIK010000013.1 GCF_015234135.1 Faecalibacter rhinopitheci
AAATGGGGATATCCTAAGACAAATTCATCTATAGAAAAAGATTCTACGAAATGGGGATATCCTAAGACAAATTCATCTATAGAAAAAGATTCTACGAAATGGGGATATCCTAAGGCAAATTCATCTATAGAAAAAGATTCTACGAAATGGGGGTATCCTATATCAACTTTATCTATAGATAATGACACCATTAATTAAAAGTCAAACCATTATGAAAAAAATTACCTCAAGTTTAATATTAACATTTTTAACAACATGTTTAATGGGGCAGAGTATTATTGAAGGAAAATTCCAAGACTCAAAAAATGCCCCATTACAATTTGTCGATATCGAAATATTAACAAAAGATTCCGTTTTTGTACAAAATGCAATCACAAATAATAATGGATATTTTAATATTTCTATTCCAGAAAAAGGAGAATATATTTTTCTTGCTGAACAATTTGGAAATATAATTTTTTCAAAAAATTTAGAATTAACAAACAATATCAATTTAGGTTTAATCAACATCACATCAAATGAAATTGATTTAAAAGAAGTTGTAATTAATTCTAAAAAACCACTCATTGAACAAAAAATTGACCGAATGGTCTTTAATGTTTCTAATTCAATTTCTGCTTCTAATGGAGATGGTTTAAGTGCTATCAAAGCAACCCCAGGAATTATTGTTTCAAATGAAGGTATTAAAGTTATTGGTAAAGGTAGTATAGGAGTTTTAATAAATGATCGATATCAAAAAATGTCTGGAGATGATTTGTTAAATTATTTAAAAAGTATCCCTGCATCTAATATCAAAAGTATTGAAGTAATAACAAGTCCTCCTGCAAAATATGATGCTGAAGGAGATAGTGGATTAATAAATATTGTTTTAAAAGAATCTATCCAAAATCAATGGAATAATACTATTAGATCTTCTTATACACAAGGTAAGTATGCTTCATATTCTATTGGGAATATCTTTACATATAATAAAAATAAATTAAATTTTCAATTTGGTTTTGATACAGAACAAGGTTATGTCGGTAAAAAGGATAATACAGATATTCAATATTCTGATGTAAGATGGAAAGATGAGCTAGTAACAAAAAAACAGGAGAAATCTTATAACATTGATTTAAAGTCTACATATACATTAAGTAAATCATCAAACATTGGAGCTCAATATAAATTCGGTTATGCTAATCCTAATTCACCAGACAAGACAAATTCTATCATCACAGATTATAATCAAGCTATTATCTCAACCATTCATACAAATGGAACAGAATATAAAAATAATCGTTTCCATAGTATGGGTCTTTTTTTGGACACAAAACTTGACACTATTGGAAGAAAAATATCTATTAATTTAGATTATTATACCAATGATAATGATAAAAATAGACCTTTTTCGACTAATCAATTTAATGGAAACACAAGTGATATAACTAATTCTTTGAATGCATTAACTAATAGTAATCAAAAAATTAATATTTATACAGCAAATATAGATTTTGATCATCCTTTATCTTGGGGCAATCTATCTTATGGCGCTAAATTTTCATACGTTAATAATAAGTCTTATAGTGATTATTATGATATAGATAATCAATTACATGACCTATCAAAAAGTGATTCTTTTGATTACAAAGAAAATATAAATGCTTTGTACGTAAGTTTTAGAAAGCCTTGGTCAGAAAAATGGACTTCTCAAATCGGATTAAGACTTGAAAATACTAATACAAAAGGTTCTTCGGAAAGTATTAGTAATATCAATAAGAAAGAGTATACTAAATTATTTCCGACGTTCTATACAATGTATAAACCAAACAAAAAGAACAGTTTAATCTTATCTTATAGTAAAAGAATCAGTCGTCCAGCATATTGGGAATTAAATCCATTTAGATGGTATATCGATTCGTATTCATACGTTGAAGGAAATCCTTTTTTACAACCATCATTTACAAATAATATTGATTTTAAATACAATTATAAAAATAAGTTGATTACAACAATCTCTTATTCACATAAAAATGATGGATCAGCTCAAATTCAATTATTAGATGATCAAACAAAGAATAGGATTTATACAAGAGATAATTTTTATAAACAACAGACACTTACAATATCAGAAACATTTGTATTGAGTAACAAATTTTGGACATCTTACAATACATTAACTGGTTTGTATTCTAATTCTGAATATAAATATTTTCTACCTACTGTTTATGAGATACAAAATGGGTGGTCGTTGATATTTAATTCAAACAATTCATTCAAAATCAGTAAGTCTTTTAATGGAGAATTGAACTTCTCTTATCAATCTGCAATGAAATATTTGATGTATTACATTAAACCTCAATTCAATGTAGGAGCAGGTTTTAGTTATAATTTATTAAATGATAATCTACAAATAACAGCTAACATTTTTGATATTTTTAAAAAATCAGCTTCAGATATTTATCTACAAACAGGTGAAATTAAATCAAAAGTTCGAACGTATCAAGATAACCAAAATATCAGAATTGGTTTGAGATATAATTTTGGAAATAAGAAGATTAAGACTATCCAAACTAAAACAGGAAACAAGGAGGAACTAGAAAGATTATAATTATGAAAAATAAGCTAATAAATGTAGATGAACTAGAATTTATAGAGTCTAATAAACAACAATATATATTAGGAGGTTATATAACTCCAAATATAGAACCTTTAGAAGAGGTCTTACGAACAATATATTATCCAGATAATACCATTTAATCATGTCAAAACAAGAAAACAAATTTGCGGAAATCGTGAAAGCTTTAGAGGTTGTAGAAACTGCTAAATCAGGTGAATTAAAAGGTGGATTTCAAGCCTTAGATCAAGAAGCCCTTGATGGGGATATTACTATTAATATCTACCAATGTGGTAAAAAGTAAATATTAACCAAAAACAATTAAAATCATGTCAAAACAAGAAAACAAATTTGCGGAAATCGTAAAAGCTTTAGAGGTTGTAGAAACTACTAAATCAGGTGAATTAAAAGGTGGATTTCAAGCCTTAGATCAAGAAGCCCTTGATGGGGATATTACTATTAATATCTACCAATGTGGTAAAAAGTAAATATTAACCAAAAACAATTAAAATCATGTCAAAACAAGAAAACAAATTTGCGGAAATTGTAAAAGCTTTAGAGGTTGTAGAAACTGCTAAATCAGGTGAATTAAAAGGTGGATTTCAAGCCTTAAATCAAGAAGCCCTTGATGGGGATATTACTATTAATATCTACCAATGTGGTAAAAAGTAAATATTAACCAAAAACAATTAAAATCATGTCAAAACAAGAGAACAAATTTGCAGAAATCGTGAAAGATTTAGAAGTTGTAGAAACTGCTAAATCAGGTGAATTAAAAGGTGGATTTCAAGCCTTAGAGAAAGAAGATGCTAATGATGGCATTATCATCAATGTTTATCAATGTTCTACAAGATAAATATTAATCAAAATCATGTCAAAACAAGAGAACAAATTCACGGAAATCGTGAAAGCTTCAGAAGTTATAGAAACTACTAAATCGGGTGAATTAAAAGGTGGATTTCAAATAATAGGAGAGGATCCTATTGAAGATGATGATATTATTCCAAGAATTAACATCTTCGGATGCGATTTTAAGCCTTAGATCAAGAGGACGTATAGTATCATATTAGATGATAATTTTCATCTATGAGGTAAAATAAATTAACTCTTTATTTCTTTTTATAATGAAAAGAAAAAGGTAAGAATATTTTAGAAGGATCCTTACCTATTAACATTGTATAGTAGGGAGTAAAATCCCTACTATTTTAAAACAAAACAAAAATATGAAAAATAGTCAATTTAATAGTTTTTTTCCTTATCAAAATAAAATGATTGGATATAACTCTTTCTCTAATAAATTTTTAGTATTAGAACCTATGTTATTTGATTTATTAGATTCAGGAATTAAACATGATTCAATCGACGAATTGAAAGATATACATAAAGATTTCTATGATCATTTAGTTATTAATGAATTTATAATAGATAACAATGAAGATGAAGTTTTGAAAGTTAAGAAACTTAGAGAAAAAATTGACTTTAATGATGAATCTTATACAATGGTTGTAAATCCTACAATGAATTGTAATTTCAAATGTTGGTATTGTTATGAGTCTCATATAAAGGGTTCTAAAATGAACAATGAAGTATTAGATAAAGTAGAAAAACACGTTAGAAATATAATAAAAACTCAACCAAATTTAAAGTTTTTTAATCTATCGTTTTTTGGAGGAGAACCTCTTTTAAATTATAAAGATGTTGTTAAACCTATGATGAATAAAATTTCGGAAATATGTTTAGATAATAATATTCAGTTTGGCTGTGGATTTACTACAAATGGATTATTATTAAATGAAGATATGATTAAGGAAATGAATAATATAACACATCCTATCTATCAAATAACACTTGATGGAGATGAAAAAAGACATAATGAAGTAAGATTTATAAATAAAAAAAGAGGATCATTCATAGAGATTGTTAATAATATTCTTTTATTGATTAAAAATGAATGTAGAGTAACTATTAGAATAAATGTTTCAGAAGAAACATTAGAAAATGTTAAGGGTATAACTAAATATTTCAAATTTTTATCAGATAAAGAAAAACAATTTATGAATTTTTCATTTCATAGAGTCTGGCAAGAAGAAAAAATAAATGTAGATGATAAATTAAGAGATATTGTAGGTTATTTTAGGAGTATTGGTCTAGATACACATAATGAAGGTGTATTACTTGATGCTGTTAAGAATAGTTGTTATGCAGATAAAAAATATCAAAGTACAATAAATTATAATGGAGACGTTTTCAAATGTACAGCAAGAGATTTTAAAAAAGAAAATAGAGAAGGCGAATTACTTGAAGATGGGTCTATTTTATGGAACGAAACATTTAATGAAAGAATGGATATTAAATTTAAAAATAAACCATGTCTTTCATGCAAAATACTTCCTTTATGTAATGGAGGGTGTTCACAACATGCTTTAGAAAATAAAGGAACTGATTATTGTGTACATAATTTTGATGAAGATGAAAAATTAAAATTAATAAAGGACAAGTTTTTTTACCATTTACAAAAAAATTAAATTTTGAAAAAAATTAAATTTATCCATCAATTAGATCAAATGGATTGTGGTCCATCTTGTCTATCAATGATTTCCTCATTTTATGGAAGAAAAATTGATTTATCGTATTTAAGAAGTATTTGTTCAATAACAAGAGAAGGTGTATCAATCAAAGGTATTTCAACTGCAGCAAATAAAATTGGTTTTGATACAATTTGTGCTAAAATATCAATTGAAAACTTATATAAAAACTCTGATTTTTTTCCTTCTATTTTATATTGGAATAAAAATCATTTTGTTATTCTAATTGATATAAAATATAATAAAAATAAAAATTCGTATTCTTTTAAAATAGCAGACCCGTCATTTGGTATCTCTACTCTAAAAGAAGAGGAGTTTATTAAAAATTTTATTCATACAGATAATAAAGGAATAGTTTTATTATTAAGCCCTAATAAAGATTTTACTAATGTTAATGTTTATAAAACTAAACTAGATTTTTCTTATATAAAGAATATTTTAGTAAAAAATAAAATAGGATTAACATATATATTTATATTGTTAATAATAGGTAGTATTATGTCTGTAATATTCCCTTTTTTAACACAAACTCTTATCGATGATGGGGTAAATAAAAAAAATTATAATATTGTATATCTTGTTTTAATTTCTCAATTATTTATGTTTATTGGGTCCATATTTATTGAAGCAATAAGAAATTGGATAACTCTGAATATTGGTAATAAAATAAGCCTAGAGTTTATTTCTAATTTTTTAAAAAAATTAATCGAAGTCCCTGTTAATTTTTTTGATTCAAAAATGACTGGTGATTTTAATCAGAGAATACTAGATAATGATAGAATAGAAAATTTTCTAACATCTCATAGTATGATAACAATATTTTACCTAATAACTTTTATAGGTTTTTTTCTTGTTTTAGGCTTTTATAATATTAATATATTAGGTATTTATATCTTATTAACGACTATATCTATTTTTTGGAGTATCTATTGGCAAAAGAAACGTGAAATAATTGATTATAATCTATTTAATAGTAAAAGTGAAAATCAAGAATCTATATTTGAAATATTAAATGGTATACATGAAATAAAAATCAATCAGTTTGAAGATAGAAAAAGATTTGAATGGGAAAGAGTTCGATTAAAAATGTTTAAGATAAATCAAGAGTCTTTAAAAGTTAACTTAATTCAAAATTCTGGTTTTAATTTTCTAAATCAATTAAAAAATATTTTAGTCACATTCATGTGTGCTATTTTAGTAATGAGAGGTCAATTAACATTAGGAGCTATGTTAAGTATTTCTTATATAATAGGACAGATGAACTCTCCTATAAATCAAATTATTAGTTTTATAAAAGTATATCAAGAAGCGGGCTTGAGTTTTAATAGACTAAATGAAATAAATTTACAAAAATCTGAAGAAGATGGTGTATTCAAGGAATTAGATTTTAGAACTGATAATTTTATAAAAATTGAAAATCTCTCTTTTAAATATTCTGATATTGATGAATATAATGTACTCGATAATATCAGTTTCAATATTCCAAAAGGAAAAACAACTGCTATAGTAGGATCAAGTGGAAGTGGAAAAACAACTTTATTAAAAATATTACTCAAATTTTATTCACCTACTGATGGTCAAATTTTTTTAGGCAATAACAATATTTCAGATACTTCACCAAAAGAACTTAGGAAATTATGCGGTGTAGTTTTACAGGATGGGTATATTTTTTCAGATTCTATTGAGAAAAATATTGCAAATGGTAATGATGATATTGATTATACGCGTATGGAAGAAGCTTTACGTATAGCTAATATTTATGATTTTGTTAATAGTCTACCTTTAAAATTAAAAACAAAAATCGGTAATACAGGTATTGGACTTTCAGGAGGTCAAAAACAAAGAATTTTCATAGCTAGAGCCGTATATAAGAATCCAGAACTTATCTTATTTGATGAAGCTACTTCTGCTTTAGATTCTGAAAATGAAAAAATTGTATATAATAATTTAGAAAATTTTTTTCAAGGAAGAACCGTTGTTGTAATAGCTCATAGATTAAGTACAGTGAGAAATGCTGATCAAATCATAGTTTTAGAAAAGGGTAAAATAAAAGAGGTTGGAACTCATGATGAATTAGTTGATTATAAATCATCATATTATAACCTAGTTAAGAATCAGCTTGAACTAGCTTAATTCTTTTCTATATTTATTAATTTGACTTTTGCGTCTATTTTTTTAGACGCATTTTTTTTAGTTAATAATCAATTAAATATGATATTTTACTGATTCAATAATACACAAAAATGAGTTTAAAAATTTTATATATCTTTTCGATGTATTCAAAATTACTATTTAGGCTAATGTTGATATAAGTTTTAAATCTATTTTTTAGAAATATACCTTTTAAACGACTGACTATCTTTTGGATTTTTATCCATCCACTCATTAATGACAGCAGTATTATTTAATAATTTATCAAATTCATTTTTAGGAACAATTGTATCTCCTTCAGAATAAATCTCATTAAATAGATCTTCTCTTACTTCTTTTTTAGTCTTCAACCCTTGATTAAAAAAGTAAATAAACGAGGCTAATAAGAGCATCGTAAAGAAAAAGAAATAAGGAATTGTTCTATCTTTTTTACTTACTTTATTTTCATATTCTTTTAATCTTTCTAACTCATTTTTGGTATAAGAATCTAAAGATATTTGAGGAATTTCAACACACTTAAATTCATTTAAAACAGTAGATTGTTTGTCTATGATTCGTTCACCATTCTCAATAAATTGTTTTTGAATCGAATAAAAAACATTGATTTTTTGATCAATCTCATTCGATAATTGTTGAAGTCTATTTGCTTCATTCGTTAAGGCTTCTAAAATCTCCGCTGGACTTTTAGGTTTATTATTCTCATTCATAGGTTAGATGGTTATGATTATCTTCTTAAATAATTTTTAGGCCGTTGTACGACTTCTTGTTGCTTTATCTGTACTTCAGATTTTTGTTCTAAATAATTCTGTACAGATATTGCTTTTAATTTCTTAAAATCGTTATGCCCTCTAGAAAGTTCACTAAACTTTACGCCAATATTTAAAGGTTTTTTATTATTCTCTTTCCTTTTTTTATTTTCTTCAGCTTCTACAAATTGAAAAATTTTAAGACCTTTTAAATCACTATTTTGATCAAATTGAAGGTTTAAACCATAGCCTTTTTCTTGCAATTGATCTTCCAATTCACCTAAAGAATTACTTTCTTTCAAAGCCTCTTTTAAAGCATCACCATACAATTTTACTTTCTGAAGATTCTTTTCTCTGGTCAAATCTTGAACACTCAACCAACCTCTATCTTTAGCTAATTCATTGGCTAAATTGCTGGTCTGAATTCCTATAAATCGTTGATTCACTTTATTAATTCCATTAAAATCAATCCGATTAATAATTAAATGCAAATGAGACGTATTGGTGTCTTGATGTAAATAAGCAATATACTGATTATCAGATAATTGTTTTTTATTCAAAAAGTCATGCACTAATTTTTCCCAATCTTCTAATTTCCAATCTAATGTATTTTCTGAAAGGGGAGATAATACCACATTATAAAATGGCTTTGAAACTCTATGATTAAGATCTGCAATAGTCATCAATTCTTTGTAAATAGCTTCTGGAGTATCCCCTACTAAACCATAACGGCTAATTTCAGTTGCATATTCATTCTCTCTTCCCTTTTCTTCTCTAGAAGCATAAGCAATAGCTTTTACACTCCCTTTAGTTGTTCTTCCTATTCCTATCATCTAAATATTTATTCATTTTATCAACGACTTTGATAACTTCTAAATTTAAGAGTGGATCTTTAAATTTGATGTAATTACTAATACGAGTAAAGTGGGTTCTAAATTGCTGCAATTCTTGGTCTTTACTTACTGAATTTTTAGATAAAATTGGAGTAGAATTCAGCAATACATTTCTACAATATTGACTTTGAGATTGTCCAGAATCTTCAACCTTTTTTTTGAAAATTTCAAACTCTTCTTCCGATACACGAATGTAAATGGATTTAGATTTTTTATCGGATGAATTCTTTTTGGGCCTTCCACCTAATTTTCCATATTCTCTTCGATCGGCTTTTAATTGTTCTTGTTGAATATATTTCTCCCAATTAATTTCTTCTTCCATAATAGTAAATTTAAAATAAATGATTCCCATTTTAGAATAAAATGATCCATCGTGAGATGGAAACCTTTTGTGACCGATTCAGGGAACAAAACAAGATTACTTTTGGCTAAAAAAAGCCCAAGAATGAAATGATTGGATGCTTTTTGTATTGCTAAAGGTACATCTTGCACTAAATATTAACCTAAATATACATCAATTTCTCTAATTATTATCAAACAAGAAAAAATTTGACGATACATTCATTAAATTTTAGTTAAAAATCATTCTAGATATTAATAAATAATAGAAGATAAAAAAGCAATCCGCAGGAGAAACAAAAATTTAAGAAGATAAAACAAAGCGTTTTAAGAGCTTTAAATCGACTTAATAGTTGAATTGACACAATTACTTATTCAACCAAAAATAATCCATCAGAACACATAAAAACCATTAATATAATAAAAATCGCGCGCCCCCTGGTGCGACCTGCGGTCTTCTGAATCCTTTTTTTTTGTTTTTGTTTTTCCTCTCCAATGGATTCAGAGGGATGTAAACGAGCTGTCAACTTTCGATTTTTCATAGAAAAATTTATCCTTAAATGACTAAAGAATCTATGTTTTTGTATTTAAATATACATAGCTTATTATACATTACTTATCGACTTTCGACAAAAAATAACTATATTACTTATATACAATAATTTACAAGGTTATTAAAATTAACAACTAGGAGTTTTTGAATACTTAACTAGGAGTTTTTGAATACTTATATACAAGTGAAATAGGAGTTTTTGAATACTTATTAGGAGTTTGGTTTTGAAACTCCTTTTTGATATATTTGTATTCATCAACTCCTAATTAAAACTATAATGAGTATAACCATCAAGAATAAAGAAGTTTTACAATCTTATATTCTTACTACCGCTAAGTATGACTTCAGTGTTTATGAAAAAAGAATTTTATATCGAATTATAGAACTTAACCAAAATCTAATTGAAGGTAAGAAATTAAATGACAGATACCAGGTTAATTCTACTCTATTCAAATCAAAAGAATACGTTATGCCTATTTCTGCATTCTTAACAATTGAAGATAGTAAAACCGATAAAAATCATTCAAGAATTAAAAAGGCTTTGAAAGGGCTACAACAAAAAATAATTGAATATGAAGATGAAAATGTTTATCGTAGTGCTGGTATCATTTTTAATGTTGAGATAAATAAAACAAGAGCAGATAACGTTACATTTTATGTGGCAGATTTCATTTATCAAACTTTAATGGATTTTTCTAAAGGCTATCGAAAATATGAATTAAAAGTAGCAATGCAATTTGAAAGTATCTATGCAATGAGATTTTATGAATTGTTTTCAGCACAAAAAACACCAATAAATTATTCAATAGAAAAATTGAAAGAGATGTTTGGTATTACAGATAAGTATAAAGAAAATAAAGATTTTATAAAATATGTTATTATCTCTGCAAAAAAAGAACTTGATAAATGTTCTCCATATACTTTCAATTATGAAACAATAAAAACAGGTCGTAAAATTACATCAATACATTTCGTTCCAATTTACCAACCACAATTTGAAGATGAAGATATCAAGAAACAAAACTTGAATAAAAAAATGTCAAATCGTTGGTTTATTCCAAAAAATATTGAAGACTATTTAATTCATAATTTTCAATTCACCGAACGAGAACTTAATAACAATTTAAATTTATTTGAATCAGTTTATAAATACTTTTCAGAAGAGGAAACTTTAGATTTCTTAGCAGAAATTAGAGAACCCTCTTCTTATGCAGACAATAGAAAGGGTTTTATTATAGGTGCTTTAAAGAAAAAAGTAGAGAAGAAATTTGAAGAAATCTATCTTAAATAGTATATACGTATTTAAATAAATACATTTATACGTATATACAAATACACAAATATAAACATTTTTGCTTATATTTGTGTATGCTTTCAATTTCAGAAAAATATAAAGGAATTCATCCAGGTATTGTACTAGATCGTGAATTAAAAAAACGAGCTATAAAACAACGTCCTTTTGCATTAAGTATTGGTGAACATCCTCAATCTTTTAATGCAATCATAAAAGGAAAAAGAAGTTTACCTATATCTCTAGCTTTGAAAATTGAAGATAAGCTAAATATAAATGAAGGAGATCTAGTTTTGCTTCAGACATATTTTGATATAAAAAAAGAGAAAGAAAAATTACAAAAATCTACACCAAATATTTCTTTAATTAGAAGAATATTATTTTGGGATACAGATTTTGATAAGCTAGATTGGGTTAAAAATTATAGAGCAATTATCAAGCGGATATTTGAAAGAGGAAATAATGAAGAAAAGAAAGAAATAATTCGTTTTTATGGAAATGAAAAAATTTCTGAAGCTTTAGATTCTGCCTCTACATTACCTATTAATTTACATCTAGAATCATAATATATGAAATCTCTATTTTATAATACAGTTAATCCAACTCTTAAATCAAGTTTAGAAACTCTAATGAGTTCTGATATCTTTAAAGATTTTAGGTTAGTTGGTGGTACTTCGCTAAGCTTACAATTAGGTCATAGAATTTCAATAGATATCGATTTGTTCTCAGATATTGAATATGGTTCTTTAGATTTTAAGGTAATTGAAGATTATCTTTCTACAAAATTCAATTATATTGATTTTAACTCAGATTTTATTCCTGCTTTTGGAAAATCTTATACTATTGGAAATAATAAAGAGGATTCTGTAAAACTTGATGTATTTTATACAGATACATTTATTACAAATGAAATTGTAGTTAACAATATTAGAATGGCTTCAATTGAAGAAATTATTGCAATGAAAATTGATGTGATTCAAAGAGGCGGTCGAAAAAAAGATTTTTGGGATTTACATGAATTACTAGATAAATATGATATTTCGGATATGATTAGTTTACATGAAAAACGTTATCCATATAGTCATGATTCAGAATTAATCTATCATAATTTAACAGATTTCTCAATAGCTGATGACGAGTTTGATCCAATTTGTTTGAGAGGAAAATATTGGGAATTTATAAAAGATGACTTTGAAGAATTAATTCAAAAAAAATAAATACGTATAAATGTATATACATTTATACGTATTTATTTTTTAATTATTTTAAGTATTCTTTTAAAGCCTTTTCTATAATTTCTTTCATATTAGAATCTTCTTCAATTGCTCTCTTTTTTAAGTCTTTTAATAAATCCTTATTTAACCAAAGCATATAACTTTTTTCATTTTCTCTTTTACTTTCCTTTACCTGAACCACCTTTTGTTTAGGTGAATTAGATTTTTGAATATTTTTTAATTTTTCAAAAGCATTTTCCATTACAACATATTTAAAATTTCTTTAGACAATTTTTCAATTTCATTTTTTGCTTGAGAATCATTAGTTCCCATAACTCCACCATTCAAAAAAGAACTACCATAAGAAATTCTGTCATGAATAGATGATAATATAGGTAATTCATATTTTTCTAATTGTTCAATAGCTTGTTCCTTTATCTTCACATTAGGTTTAAGCATATTTAAAACAATCGCAGCTTTCAAGTTTTCATTTCTTTTTTGTGCATTCTTTATTAATTCAATCGTAGTAGAAATTGCCATAATATCAGGAACCCCAACTTTTGTTGGAACTAAAACAAAATCAGATTCTTCAAATATTGGTTGAATTGTATCAATAATATAAGGAGGACTATCAATAAAAACTACATCGTATTCCGAGTTTCTAAGTTTCTTCATATTATCAAAATTTATAATATCAAAGTCTTCTACTAGTTCTTGAAGATTCATAATTGTACCTTGAGGATCTACATCAGTCAAGGCTGTTTTAACATCATTACTAAATCTGTATGAT
This sequence comes from Faecalibacter rhinopitheci, assembly GCF_015234135.1. Lineage (GTDB taxonomy): Bacteria > Bacteroidota > Bacteroidia > Flavobacteriales > Weeksellaceae > Empedobacter > Empedobacter rhinopitheci. Next base: position 13,159 of record NZ_JADGIK010000013.1, read on the forward strand.
AGGTTCAAAGCTAAAGTGCTTTTACCTACACCTCCCTTTTGATGGGCAATTGTTATAATTTTACTCATAAATACGTATATACGTTAATATATATATACGAATATACGTATTTATATTACATATCAAATATTTATTGTAATTTTGACTCATTAAAATAATAATTACGTCAGCGTAAGCTATCAGAATTTGGTTACTGAAAACTGAGAATCTTCTAAAAACCCAACATTCTTGATAGACTTACGCCTGCTCCATATATTGGTGCGGGCTAAGTCTTTATGGGTTTTGGGTATCTCAGTACCTCAGTAACGGATTGATTCTAGTTTCGCACCAACTTTTAAGTATATGGAAAATCAAATAAAAGTCAGCCCTTACCATCAAAAGAAGGTTATCTCATCAATCTTCAATTTATTATTCTTTGATCATTATAAATCTCCTACTTTTCAAGTAGTAGATGAAATTGAAGTAGCTTCTCTATGTGATAATTTTAGAAAGATTGTAGAACAAGATGAAATTCAAAATTCTATTGAATATTTTATAAATCAAGTTCAACATAAACTTCCTGATAGTATACAACATCAATTATTCCTAATGATGATTTCAAGACCTACTCATTTTATTGAATTAGGATTCTTTTTTGAATTTGAAACTAGCATAGATAAAGTAAATGATGAAAGTTTGAAAATGATAGAATCCTTTCTTCCTAATCGTCCAATTCATCCATTGGTAAAGAAGTTTATAGGAGAAATCGTAAATACTGAAAATGGGTATTCAATATATGATAGAAAATTTATAGAAAAAGATATTTATAATGATCTTTTAAAAAAGCAAATTAAGCAATATCGAGATTCATTGAATATTCACTTATCTTAGATGAACTAAATAAGAATAGGTTTTATCTGTCCAGATTGAATAAACACAAAACAACGCATTTAGAGGGTTCTAAATGCGTTGTTTTGTGTAAAGGTATTTATTCAAAACGGCACTGCTTGAAATTGAGATATTTAAGCTGTTTAAGTTTTGTCTATAATAATGTTTATGTTAAGTTGTATTGGCGAACATTGTTATTTGTAGTTTATAATATCGCTTTTAAAATGCAAAATATAATTAGAAAGCTTTCGTTAAATTCGATATATAAACGCTATCTTCAATTTTATGAAAAAAACAATACTAATTTTATCTCTTGTGACTTTAACTAGTTGTCAAACTCAAAATATTAGCAAAGAAGATAAATCTAAAGTAATTAATAAGCTTGAAGATCTAATGACAGTTGACCAAAAATACGCAGGGATTCCATCTAACGAATTAATCGAAAAATATGGGAATGAAAAGGCATGGGAAATTTTCAAAAATAAAAGAGATAGTATAGCTACTGTAAATCAATTAATTGTTAAAAAAATATTTAATAAATATGGATTTATTGGTGAAAATAATTTTAATAAAAGCGCATCTAATAATTTTTGGTTAATTGTTCAGCATGCTGATAATGATATAAAACTTCAAAAGAAAGTTTTGAAAGTAATGTATAAAGAAACCAAAAATAATAATGCTAGTAAAATAAATTATGCAATGTTAGAAGATAGAGTTAATGTTAATAATGGAAAAAAACAAAAATTTGGTTCTCAAGTTACATACAATAAAATTGGGCAAGCTATTCCTGTTAATGGACTTATTGACAGTTTAAATATTGAAAAAATAAGAGCTGAATTTGGTTTGCCGAGTTTTAAAAAATATTATAATGAAATGACTAAAATGCATTTCGAAATGAATAAAGATATTTATATATCTAGAGGTATAACTGAACCTAAATTCTATAAATAAAACTGTATATAATATATAAAAAATCCATACTTAATCAAGTATGGATTTTTTGTTCTATAATAATACTTATGTTAAGTAATAAATACGCATTTTATATAACCTACGCTTATCCTAATTTAAATATGTAAAATACGTATATCCTAATTTTTACGTTATACCTCTAAAAAAAGGATTTAATCTAATTTATTAAAAAGAAAACTAATAGTTATATTGAATCTATAATAATGTTAGCGGTCAATTTAGGACGACCCTCAAATGAAAGATAATGGCAGACTTAACGTACATAGAAAAAGCAAACATTGAGATTTTTTTAGGAATGAAGAGTGGATATGTTATGGACTTTTCTGATCGAACTTTTCAAGAATTTGTTGGCGAAGCAGTTGGGTTAGATATAAATGACTCTAAGTACCATTACAGCTCAAACTCAAAAGCCAACAGACTCAGACAATTTATTAAGGTTGAATCAAACTATACGTTTGGAAAATTGTTATCAGCATTTTGCGACTATTGGCTTTCAAAAGTTCACATAGGTGAAATTAACTACCACAATGACGAAAATCTATACAAAGAGTGTGTAAAAATCGCAGATAGATTAAAACAAGAAAGTATTGTTGAACATATTGACGCAATTAAACCAAATACAGACGATCGTGACTTTAAACTACTTGCAAAATCAATAAGAGAAAGTATTGAAAAAAACGAACCCGAAGCTGCATTAGATAGACTTCATACTTTCACATTCAAATATTTAAGAGAGTTGTGCGACAAACATAAAATTACTTATGACAAAGTGGACTCACTAAATGCTGTATTTGGAAAATATGTAAAGTTTATTGTGGACAACAAACACATCGAATCATCAATGTCAGAAAAAATATTAAAATATTCAATCAACATAATTGAAGCATTTAATGACATAAGAAACAACAAAAGTTTTGCTCACGACAATCCTGTTCTCAACTATCACGAAAGTCTTTTAATCTTTAATAATATATCAAGTACAATAAAGTTCATCGAGTTTATAGAAACACAAATAAAAAAAGTCAATGAGCCAGAAAAAATTCAAGAGGCGTGGGACGACCTGCCATTTTAAAAAACATAAGAAATGAGAACAAATTGAATTTTGAAGTAAAACAGAACCGCTAACATCGTATTAGCAATAGGCGGGCTGAATGGATTCGTATCAGCAGAAGAACAAAATTAAAGTTCTGTTCTTCGATTGAACTTCAGTACTAAAAATCCGCTCATCGTTAATAAGTAAAACGTTATATACTATTTTCGAAAAACTTAACCTGAAAATAAAACTCCTGAACTAAATGTTTTTTAAATCAAAACGCTTAATTGAAAAATCGGAAGGTCAAAAGCTTTTAAATTCAATTTTAGAAGATAAAAATAAGTCTTTAATTATTCATTATTCTTGTGAATCCTTTGTAACTTCTCACGGAAGAACTCCAAGAATCACATCTGTTTGTTTAAGATATCTAGCATCATCTCAGACTAAATCATTTTCGATTCATTTACAAGCTCAATTTGATAATAAAGATTTCAATAATCTAACGATCGAAGAATATGATTTTTTAGAGAAAAAAATGCTCGACGAATTTTATGAATTTGCTAAATATCATAAAGATTATAAATGGATTCATTGGAATATGAGAGATTCAAATTTTGGATTTGATGCTATTGCCAACAGATATAGAATTCTTGGTGGTGACCCATTTCAAATTGATGATGATAGAAGATATGATTTACCTAGAATTTTAGGTAAAATTTACACATATGGATATGAAAAAAATCTACCTGATGGTAGACTATTAAATTTAGCTAATAGAAATAAAATATCTATTAAAGATGCATTGAAAGGGAAAGAAGAAGCTGATGCATTTGATAATAAAGAATATTTAAAGTTACACAAATCTTCACTTAAAAAAGTAGATATAATAGAAAGCATAATTGATCGCACAGATAAAAATGAATTAAATGTTGAAGCAAGTACAAAACAGATTTACGGTTTATCCGTCTCTGGAATAATTGAAATTGTCAAAAACAATTGTATTTTAATTACTATATGGACAATTATAATTTATATACTTGGCGCAGCATCAGAACCATTAATTCAAAACTTTTTTGGCACTTCTAATTAATTAAAACGGCACAAACTAAAAGTTTGGTAAAACTATAACACCTTTTATGTAAAATAGAAAAATCAAAGCCTCCAATTAGGAGGCTTTATTTTTATTCTCTAGAGTTCCGTTAACTTCGATTTGTTAGAACTGAATTATTTTTAAGTGAGATATCATCTTCAAATAAGGGTGATTTATTCGTTTTTAAATTAATTTTAATTCTTTCAAAAAACTTATACCTTTGTTAAAGTTAATTTATAAGTTAACTTTTATTTTGAACTTTAAATATTTATGGATAATTTAGCCAAACTAATTTATGTTTCTCATTACGATAAAGTAATTTATTATTCTATTGAAATAATTGAATCTCGGGAACATGAGATAACATCTCCTAGTACATTATTTGATGAATTTATTGCAGAGAATAAAATAAATAAGGAAAAATTACAACATATTTTAGATTGGATTGAAGAGATTGGTGACAAGTATGGAGCTAAACAACAATTCTTTAGAAATGAAAAAAAAGCTTCCGCTTTACCGCCAGATACACAATTACCTTTAGAACCTTATTACTATGAGCAAGGGAAGAAAAAAGGGAATAATTTAAGATTGTATTGTATCCGAATAAACGAACACGTGGTAATTTTGTTGAATGGGGGAATTAAATCAACAAAAAAAGCACAATATTGTCCAAACGTTAGTGCAAGTTTCGAATTGGCAAATAAATTGGCAAAAGCCATAGAGAAATCCTTACATAAAAATGACATTGAATGGTCAGATGAGGAGTTAGATATTTTTTATGATGAAAATTTAGAAATCAACTTTTAATATGAAAATTTCTAGACGCAAATTGCATCAAGAGAACGAGGCAATTAAAAAAGAAAACCCAATTAGAAATTGGCTTGCAGAGAACGCAGATCCAGTGATTACTAAAACGGTTAAAAAAAACTTAGCAATCGCTAATAGGATTGCAGAAGTTTTAGAAAAAAAACAACTTAAACCAATCAATTTAGCAACGAGATTAGGAAAAAATAAATCTGAAATTAGTAAATGGTTAAGTGGGCAACATAATTTTACAACGAAAACAATTTGTAAAATTGAAGTTGCTTTAGAATGTGATTTAATTTCAGTTGATCCTATCTATCTTACAGCTAAAATTTATCACAATAAACCTATTTCTAATGATGGGTTTATTGAAAGTAAGTATTATACTGAACAAGAAATGGTTGTAAATGGTTAATCCTGCGTTAATACATTTATTGGATATTAATCCAGTAGAAATTCAAAACAATATTTCAAAAGATAATTTTAATATTAACGAAGTAGGTATTGCTCATAATATGATGCATAATCTAAAAGAAAATAATATTAAAATTTTTTTAAGTCTTGCATTATTTGATGAAAAGGAACAAATTATTCTAAAATCAGATTATGATTTTATTTATAAGGTTGATAATCTTGAAGAAAATTATAAAATTAATGATGAAGGTGAAACAGTTTTTAATGCAACACTTGTAAAAACTCTTTTAGGAATGTCATATTCCACATTAAGAGGTATTATTTTCAATGAATTTATTACTGTAGACAAAATCATTATACCAATTATTGATCCTCAACTAATTTTAGAAAATAGAATTAAAATAACATAAAAAATACTATTAAAATGTCCCGAAAGTTAAAGTCTTTATGGGACATTTTTATGTATTATAATTTTAATTATGTAAAATATAGGTTGTTTTTAAATTTATAATTAAATAAAAGAACCCATGCTAAGTAGCATGGGTTCTTTTATTTAATTATAAATTAGTTGTACTTTAAAGTACAACTAATTATAAAGTTATATAATAAAAATTATATTCTAGAATAGCATTTCTAAAATTAAATGGTCTTGTAAGTGAAAAATTTTGTCCAACCATGTTAGTTTTAATATGCATTGAGTATGTGTCAGCAAACATCATCATATAATTCCCGTAATGACTAGAGCTAAATACAATTCCTCTATTTTCTTCTTGAAATGCATCTTCTGTTCTATATCCCCATCCCCATTGAGTTGTAGGAGTATTATCTACATATCCTGTAATAGCTTCAGCTGGTGCAGAATAAAACCCATGATATTGATATATATCAGAAAAATAGTAACCGTAAGGAGGATATCCATTTATTGGTTCAACAGCCACTTTTTTGTTTATGCGTAAAAGTTGATAGTGGGAAGTATGCGTGAAGGGACCATGAATTTTAGGTGCAACATTCAAACCACTCTCATTACCTACCTTTTGAATCGCAGCCATATAATGTTCTTGAGTTAAATTTGAAGTCTTTACACTACCATTTTTTTCAAAATAAGCTTGTGGTAAGGCTTCTAAAGATAGATTCTTAGAAAGATTAACGTTATGAGAATACATTTTAACAAGTGTACTATCTAATTTTTCTCTAAAAATTTCTCGTTGTTGAGCTGTTAAAGTAGTTTTTCTTACAGATTGTTCTACTATATCATCATCTTGAGAACAAGATGTAATAAATAGTGATGCTCCTATCGACAAAATAAGAGGAACATAATTTTTTTTATTCATAAGTATTAATATTTAAGTGTTAATAAAGTGTGATTCTATAATAATCATTCTGTTTTTCATTGTAGACACTATCAAATATTATATAATTAATGTAATATGCGTCACAATCATTTACCTTACCAGAGTTAATTTCAAAAGTGAATAAATTTAAATTAGAAGAAAAAATAAATTTTTGAATTCCATCGAATCTACTTATTTCATTATTAAGTTTGAGCTTATTTCCCTCAACTACATTGTTGTGTACACCAAATTGTTCATCTTCTGAAAGAATTTTATTAATCGAAATAGTGGATACATCAAGTTCGCCATTTTCAATTAAATTATCACCATTAGTGTTTACAAATTCAAGAATGATATCTCTTGATGGCTCATAACATTCGTCATTATGACAGGATATAAATAGAAGTGATGTTATAATAAATAAAAATTTTATTTTCATAATATGAGTTAATTATCAATAATAACTATTTAATTTATAGCTTATTGTATTTTGACTAAAAAAATTTTATTTTAGTTTTTAAATAATTTTATATTTAACCCTTGAATAAATTAGAATTACAACGAGTAGCTTTATTCAAAAGTAAGTGACGACATGCTTCAACAGTTACTTGACAAGGTGAAAGATCTTAAATAGCGGCGAAATACCAAACTCTAGCACCTGGTTAAATTTCATTCTTGAACTAGATAAGGTTTACTTGAAAATACTTAGCGAAGAGATAAATAACATGAAATAACAAAGGCTACTTAATAGTAGCCTTTGTTGTTTAGGTGTGTTTTAATTCGTGTAAGCCGTTGCTTAATGTCTTCGCTAGTTGGTGAAGTGTCACGACTAGTAGAAGAGAGTAGTGAAGTAAGTAGTTTCACACCAGTAATAATGAATGAAGTTAACTTTGTCATATAACTATAAATAGTCATCAAAACAAAAAAAGCCACTCAAATGAGTGACTTTCCAAAAAAAAATACAAATAAATAATGTTTAATTAGCAAAAAAACATGTAACAACAAATGTGATACTCTTATATATAGTAGCTTAAATAATAAAAGTCAATGTTTTTAGTTATTTTTTTGTCCATTTTTCTATAAATGCGTTAAAATGTGTTGAAAGTGTAGTAATAACGGCCTTAAATTGCTTCAAAATCTCGTCACTAAAGTGACCAGGCAAGGCACAAAAAGCGTAAACAACTTCGTCACTAAGTTCTAAGTACTCACTCGTCAGCGTCCCAATCTAGCTGGTGATACTAGAAGTACCAATATATCTTTAAAAGGAAATACATTTAGACCAACCCATGCGGGTAATTATAACCTTTTAATGATGAAATTTAACCCTAATGGACAATTAGTTTGGGGAAGTTTTTATGGGAGTAGCGGAAGAGAACAAATGTCTAATTTATTACCTATTGATGACGAAACTTTTTATTTAGCAGGACTTACCGATAGTCCAAAAGATATTACTACACCTAATTCACATCAACCTAATTACAGTTATTTACCTGATAATGGAGATTATGGACAACTTTTTTTAGCTAAATTCGGTAGAAATGATGATTTAAGCACTTCTGACATTTCAACTTCTACGCTAAAAATCTATCCAAATCCAACGAAGGATAAAGTGTACATTAAAGGATTTATTCATCAAGATTCGTTGATAGAAGTTTACAATTTAGTCGGACAAAAAGTAATCACTCAAAAAGCAAAAAGTGGATTAACACAAACAATTGATGTGCAGTTTTTACCAAAAGGAACTTACATCATCAAAGCAACCGATATAAACGGAAAAGCTTTTCAAGACAAATTACTGATTAACTAATTTTCACAAAATAGAACTTTAAATTATCCATTAGAAATTAAACTTATAACCACCATTATGTTAAGTATTGAAATATATTAAGAAAGTATCAATTATAGAGTTTCGTGATCTATGACTGACAATTTAAAAATATTAGATAATAACTTCGTTATTCCTATAAATGAGAATTAAATACAATATACTATTATAGAATTTATTACTTTTAGCAAATTAATTATCCGAAATACGAACATAGGGAATATTTCACGAAGCTTTTATTTAATTTATTTCGTAAAGTACTATGTTAGGAAAATTTATCACAGCAGTATGTCAACAAATCGACTAGAACAAACAAAATTAAATGCCTTATCAGCAAAAATTTTACATAAAAAAGGTTTAGCAAAATATGAAAGAAGAAATCGACTTGTTTTGATTTTAACAATAATAGTTCCTCTACTTTTTATAACTGCACAGTATGTTACAATTAATACTGAATTCGAAGCATTTATGAATGTCTTATCATTTTGTTTATCAATGTTTTTGATATGCGTTTCATTGATAGCAATATTCTATAAGTACAACGAATTAATAATTATTCATAAAGTTGGTTTGAAAAATAATATATACGTAGCTAATGAATGTGATAATTTAAAAAACAAGAGTGACATTGAAAATGAGTGGTTTTTTAGGTATGTTATTGAGATTGATAATTCAGATAATGATATATTTTCTAATATAACTGAAAAAGAGCGTCAGTTTGCATATAGAGAAGCTCTTAAAGAATCTGAACCTGGTAATCACGCAGTAAAATGTCCAAATTGCAATTCATCTCCTTGGAATTTTGCAAAAGGAAATTGTCAACTATGCGGAAATATAAAATAATAAAATATGCTAGAAAAATTCAAACTATTCTTTAATGCGCTAAGCCCTGAAGAAAAGAAACAAGCAGTTAATTATATTCTTCAATCACAATGTATTAAACCTTTAAACGAAGGATTTTATAGTGGACCATCGAGAGACACTATTGAAAAGGGGCTTTATAGCGGTCCAGTAAACACAAATGGAAAATGTAAACTTTGTGGTAAATAAAATCTTCTGCTAATAGTGATTTTGCTTACAGTGTCGCTAAACCTCGAAACGTTGTTTACAATAATATATTAGTTATTTTTAGACAAACCCTTATTAATTTTAATTATGTCTTTTTACACAATACCATCACTGAAAAATTTAAGTGAAACTAGAACTTTTTCAGAAAAACAAAGAATTATTAATGAATCAAAAGAATATACAACATTTGATATATTTCTTTCCCATTGCTTTTTAGACAAAGAAGTTGTAAAAGGACTATTTTTAGATTTAACTTCACAAGGTTACAAAGTATATGTTGATTGGATTATTGATCCACATCTGGACAGAAATAATGTAACTAAAGAATCCGCAGAGCATATACGAAATAGAATGAAAAATTCAAAAAGTTTGCTACTTGCTATTTCAGCAAATTCAACTACAAGTAAATGGATGCCTTGGGAATTAGGATTCGTTGATGGAAATACCAATAAATGTGCTATAATACCTGTTTATGAAAATAGTTATAATATGCCTGAAAAATATTCTGGTTTTGAATATTTAAAGTTATATCCCTATATAAAAAAAGTAAATAATCAAAATGGAAAACCTAAAATATGGGTTATCGAAAATCCTACAAAGTACGTAGTATTTGACCAATATTTAGATAATATAAAACCATTTCAAAGAGACACTAGAATATGAAAAAAGCTTTAATTGTCGGCATTAATGATTATCCAATAGCTCCTTTAACAGGATGTGAAAACGATGCTTATGCTATAAAATCAATCTTAGATACCAATGGAGATGGGTCTCCAAATTTTGATATTGAACTTAAGCTCAATGTATCGACAAAATCTGAGCTAAAAACACTAATTATTGATTTATTTAAAGGTGATTCTGATGTTGCTCTTTTATATTTTTCAGGTCACGGTTATATTGATGACTTAGGAGGTGGATTTTTAGTTACTCCTGATGCGCAAAAAAATGACTTAGGTGTAGGGATGGATGAAGTTTTGAATTATGCAAATGTCTCAAAATGCAAAAATAAGGTTATAATACTTGATTGTTGTCATTCAGGAGTATTCGGAAGTCCTAGTGGCAATAATAATAAAGCTGATATAGGAGACGGAATAACAATATTAACAGCCAGTAAAAGTGATGAAGTATCATTAGAAAATATAGGAGGACATGGAGTTTTTACTACACTTTTATTAGAAGCACTTAAAGGTGGTGCCGCTGATTTAAGAGGACATATTACTCCAGGTAGTATTTATGCCTTTATTGACCAGGCATTAGGAGCATGGGATCAAAGACCTGTTTTTAAAACCAACATAAATAAATTTGTTTCTTTAAGACAGGTAAATCCCCAGATTCCAATGCAAACATTAAGAGAAATAACTAGACTATTTCCAAGCCCCACAGAACAGATTGACTTAGATCCTTCATTTGAATTTACAAATGATAAAACAATAGAACATGAATACATTGAACCGTTTGCAATTCCAGAAAATGTTGAAATTTTCAAAAAATTACAACAGATGAATAAAGTCGGTTTGGTTATTCCTGTTGATGAAGAACATATGTATTTTGCAGCGATGAATGGTAAATCATGTAAACTTACAGCATTAGGCTTTCATTATTGGAGATTAGTAAAAGATAAAAGAATATAAATATGAAAAAAAGAATTTTTGTTTCATTTGCCATGGAAGATGAAACCTCAAAACTACTTTTCTGCGGTCAAGCTAAAAATACAAGAGTACCATATGAATTTGTTGATATGTCTGTCAAAAAACCTTGGGATTCTAGCTGGAAAACAAATTGTAAGACAAGAATAAAAGGTTGTGATGCTATGATTGTATTGATATCAGAAAATACAAGGAATGCAGATGGTGCTATTTGGGAGATAAATTGTGCCAAGGAGTTAGAGTTAAGAGTAAGAGGGATATATATTAAAAATGGAAACATTAATAATAAACCTTCAGAAATGTATGGTATTTTAAGTGAAGCATGGACATGGGAGAATGTAAAAAACTTCATTGAAAGTATATAAAACTGCACACAATAACTCAAAGTCTGGTAAAACTATAACACCTTTTATTTAAAATAAACAAAGCCTCCAATATGGGGCTTTGTTATACTCTATAATTTAAATTATGTTTAGTAAGATATTTGGATAGGTCAACCCTGTTTTTTTTTTCGACCCGACTACTGACACTATAATTAAACTTTATAAATAATTAGGTTTCATTTTTAATGTATTTTCGTACACTTGAATTCATAGTTTTGTGACATTAATTGTGTATTTTATTGGACATTTTAAAAAAATATAAAAAACCAACCAATATTTATATAATTGATAATGAGGTTTTTATTTATTCAAATAAACAGTTAAAAAAAATGATTCTTGACACTATAAGTAAATATTATAAATAGCGAGGTGTGACAATAGAAAATTACATATTAAAAAATGGACCAACTTTATCAGGTAAAATAATAGAGTTTTATAAAAATAGTGGTGCAAGTGATGAAGCCATTAGAAAAAGAATATCTCGGGTAGGAAATACTATTTTTAAAATTAAAGGCTTCTTTAAGAATAACCAAACCTTCTTATACCATAAAGATCAGTATAACACTGACATATTTTATACATCTCTATTGTTCTCGATAAAAACAGATGCTAAAAAACATTATTCTATAATAATTGCTTTAGACTATCATAAAGGATATATGAAAAAAGATAATTTAGCATCATATTCTTTTAGCCCCGTTAAAAACTTAAAAACCCACAAATCTTTTTTAAACGTAATTAATGATTTAATAAGATTAAATATCATCTATGAAGAGGATGAATATTACACCTTATCTCCTCTTTTTTCAGAATCTTCATCAAATAATTTTAATTATTATAAAGCAATTGAATTAAGTGAAGATCTTTTAGCTAATCATTTCTTTAATTACACTAGGAGTATTGGACTTATTTCATATAATAAAGGTGAATTTCATTCTGAATTCTGTAAGTTCCAATTTGGGTTTACCGCTCCTAGCTATATTTCTGGAATACTAAAAAATGATAAAATTCTACAACCTGCTTTTATTTTAGCAGATTTTTTAATTGGAAGTAATAACAATGAATCTAGTATAGATTTCTTTATTCAAAAAATAAAAATAATAAAATCTCAAACTAAAAATAATTTTCTTCCTTTTTTAATTACTGACGTAGTAACTACAGAAGCTTTAAAAAAGTTAAAAGAGAATGGAATTATAATAGGTTTTGTAGATAAAATTTTTGGTAACGAGTACACAACACTTCTAGAGTCATTAATAAGTATTGTCACAAATGCTGGTGCAGTTTTAAAATCACATCCTGAAGCTTATTTAGATTTATTAAACCAATTAAATAGACTTACTGAAGGTAAAACTAATAATCTAAGAGGTGATTTATTTGAGTTAGCTGTAGGCTACTATTATAGTAATTATTGTCAAAGCTTAACTATAGGTAAAAAAGCAAATTACAATGGAAGTTTTAAAGACATTGATGTTTATGCAGTCTTTCAAGAAAAATTAATTGTTTGCGAATGTAAAGCTTATAAAGCAAAAATAGATTTAAAAAAAATAGAAGATTGGATAAGTAATAAAATTCCTTTCATATATAAATCTATTAAACAAAATGACAATGATAAAACTATTATTTTTGAATTTTGGTCTACTTCTGGATTTACTGATGAAGCTATAAACCTTCTTGAAGATAAAAAAAAATCTCTTAAGAAGTATGAAATTAATTATTATTCTGAAAAAGATATTCTTATAAAAGCAGAGACTTCTAAAACAAAAAAAATTACTGAAATTATGAAAGAATACTTTGTAAATCAGAATGTATAATATCAAAAATTATGATATTTAATCATAAGTATTTTTTGAATATCCTAACAAAAATCCCAGTGTAAAAAAGGTTAATATCTGCAAAAATTTAAAATCTCTATAACTCATTTTATGTACAATAAACAAATCCTCCGATTGGAGGATTTGTTGTACTATATGATTTTGTTTATGTTTAGTAGGTAGTCTTTAGAAAAAAATTCACTTTTAAATATTTACATAGGTACTTTTTCTAAATTACTTTCTGTTTTTTTGAAAAAAAAGCTTTATATCATTGTTACAACCTAATAGCTAGGTTAATTAAAAATCAATTTAAAAATATTTTAATGGAAAAAAAACATTACCAATTTTCTTCTTATTAGGAGGGTCTTTTTTATTTGCTTCTTCAATTAAAACAAACTCATCTATTATTAAATCTAAAAAAACAGTAGAGGTGGTAATTTTAAAACATGGTAAAATAAAAAAGCTATGATGAATTGTGAACAATTTGCTGGCTTTGTAATGAGTTACGCAGAAGAAACTAATTCTTCTCTATCTTCAAATGAACTAATAGAAATTTATAATTCTGCAATAAAATCTTGTTTGAAATAATATTTAATTTTCTAAAATAACCAAATGAAATATTTAATATCATTAATAATAGTGTTATTAACATCCTCTTGTCTTTTATCTCAAAATACCTCTGATAACTATTTTGTATATGAAGTTAAAATGAATAATGCTTTGAAACCAAAAAATAATGATTTTATAGACTATAATACTAATCTTATAGAATATGAATTAACATATAATAACAATCAATCATTATTTAAACCCATTTCTAAACTAAATAATTCACAAACGGGAGCTATAAAATATAGTGATATATTTTTAAAAACTCAAGGAGAGTTTTTTATCAATGAATCTATTCAACAAGTTCAGAACTTTAAATCTTTTTTAAATAAAGAGTTCATAATTATTAAAAATTTTGATGAATTTAATTGGGATATTACATTAATGATGTAAAATGTAGAAAGGCGGTTTTATTAAGAATAGATAAAGATATTAAAGGTGATAAATAGTATGTTATAACAGTCTGGCATAATGAAGATTATAATAAAAATATCTATCCTTTTGGATTAGCAGGTTTAAAAGGTATTTTAATGAAAGTTAATTTCAATAATAATTACGAAGCCGTTTTAAAATATTCTAAATATTTAAAAGGAAACACTAATATATCTTCTTTTTCGAAAGGAACCATAATAACAAATTTAGAATATAATAATTTAGTAGCTAGTAAATTAGAAGAAATTCGTAAGAGAATTTCAAAAGAATCTATTAAAGATAATAAATTCATGTAAAACATTTACTCTCTTAATTAAAACTTATAACACATTTTACATAAAATAAGTTTTCAAAAGAATTTTATATAATCTTAAAAACTATATTACATGCTTATTTTAACCTATATATTCATTAATATCTATTTTATCAATATTTGAAATAAAATATGAGGGTCTCATTCCTGTTACCTCTAAGAAAGTATCCGAAAAATTTTGTCTTGTTTTAAATCCTGCACAATTAGCTATTCCATCCATGCTCATATTTCTTATCTTTTTATTTTCTATTATTTCTTTAATTATATAATTAATTCTAAGTTTATTTATATAAGAAGGAAAATTCATTCCTTTTTTAGTATTAATAACATAAGATAAGTAATTAGTATTTGTTTTTAAGCATACCGACGTACTCTTTAAATTAGTGTTTAAATCTAAAAAATAATTCTCTTTCTCTAGTTCTTCTAATTTTATCAAAATATCATTAATTATATAATCATCGATAAAACCATCATTTAACTTTTTAATTATAATTTTATCTTCTACTTTATTTTCTTTTTTTAAAGAACCTTTTTTAAGAGAATTAATTTCTATTATATAGCCTTCTAAAACTTTTTGAAATTTTAATTTCAAAATTTTATTTTTCTTTTTATTTATTATAAATATGACTATACTAAATAAACATGTAATAATAAATAATATTATTACTAATAAATTCAATTTTTCCTTAAATATTATTTTTTTTTCTAATTCTATTTTTTCTTTTTTAAGCTCTCCACTTAAGAAATCTCCATAAAATTTTTTAGATAAATTAGTATTTCTAACATTATGTAAACTGTCAAATTCTATTAAAGTATTAATAGATTCTAATTGTTTATTTATATTATTATTTTTTTTATTTAAAACATTCAATTGCTCTAATCCATTTCTTATCAAAGGATCAGTTTCTTTATGCTTTTTAAATATAGAATCCACCTTTAAAAAATAGCTATATGCTTTATTTTCATCCTTTAAAGCTAAATAATTATTACCAATAAAAGAATATGAAATAGATAGCCAATAATAAATATTTTTTTTTTCAAAATCACTTATAGTCCTCTTTAGATGCTCTATAGATTCTAAATATTTTTTTTCTTTATACAAAATAATTCCTTTATTCTTCACTGGAAGAGAAAGCATATATTTATAATCATTGATAATTAAAGGATTTTCTGAATAAGTAAATTCCAAATTATTATAAAATTTGGATTTTTCTATATCATCGTTTATAACTTCTATAAACGACAATCTATTTAATACATTTAAGAGTGCTAATTTATCTGACTGAGTTCTTTGATTAATTATAAAATAATTATAACTCTTTATTAAATATGCTTTTGATTCTTTAAAATCTCCTAATTGAAAATATATAAGAGATATACTATAATAATTTGAATTTATTATATAATTATTATGAGTTTCTGTCGCATACTCATTAGATTTTTTAAAAAATTCTAATGAATTTTCAAATGCTTTAACCTTGTTAAAGAAAAATCCTATACTCGAGTACACATAAGCAAGCTGATCTTTACTTCCTGTTTTCTTTCCATAATAAATTGCTGAATCAATATATTTTTTACTATTTGATAAATCTAAATTTTTAATAAATAGTGAATCTGTAAAATGATATGATCTCTTTGAAAATTCATCTTGTGAATAAATTTTTAAAGGACAAAAAAATATAACAATAAAGAAAAAATATAGATTTTTCATAAAATTTAGTAGCTAGGTAATGCATTCAAATATAGTGAATGTAATTTATTTATAAATTTTCCTTAATAATAAAGCATATATATCTTATTATAAGGTACTTAAATAGATAGGTCTCCATTTATAAAAGCTAACCTATTGTTGTTTTTTATGCTAAATATTCCAAATAAATTGCACTTGTCAAATTAATAAATCAAATAATAATGAGCCAAAAACTCTCTACTTTACTTTTTTTAACAGCTTTATTTACATTTACAAGTTGTATAGATGATGATTTTGAAAACATTAATCATTCAGGTAATTATATTAATAAAACTGTATCAACTTTATCTATAGAAAAAGATTCTATAAAATGGGGATATCCTAAGACAAATTCATCTATAGAAAAAGATTCTACGAAATGGGGATATCCTAAGACAAATTCATCTATAGAAAAAGATTCTACGAAATGGGGATATCCTAAGACAAATTCATCTATAGAAAAAGATTCTACGAAATGGGGATATCCTAAGGCAAATTCATCTA
>NZ_JADGIK010000014.1 GCF_015234135.1 Faecalibacter rhinopitheci
ACCCTTATTGGTGAATAAAAATATGAATACCTATCACAACATCTTGTTTAATGAATCTAATCTGATGGGAAAACACGAATCCCAAAAACAATGGAAACAAGCATCGGTTATTGATATGTATTTCACTAATCGCAACTATTATATCGGCAGTTTTTATGTACATCACCGTCAAGGTGAAAAATTAGCAGATTTTTTGGTTACCGATTCACATTTTTATGCTTTAATAGGCAATGAACTGATTCGTTATAAATGGGCGCCCAATGTAATGAAGCAGTTCAGCATAGAGTAAGCCGAAAATCTATTAAAAAAAGAGTAGGCAAAATAAAAATCAACCAAGATGAAAAATTTAAAACAAGTCATTTTACCAGCTGTCATTGTATTGATGGGGACTGGTGCAGCTTTTGCAACAAATCAAGCGAAGAAAGAAAATGCAGCCAATAAAATGGGATACTTCTTTGATGAAGAAACAGTAGAATGTATTCCTAAGGCTGAATGTAGTGATGTTCCAGGTCAATTATGTACGTGGACGGATGAAAACAATATCTCTCATCCGTTA
This sequence comes from Faecalibacter rhinopitheci, assembly GCF_015234135.1. Classification (GTDB taxonomy): domain Bacteria; phylum Bacteroidota; class Bacteroidia; order Flavobacteriales; family Weeksellaceae; genus Empedobacter; species Empedobacter rhinopitheci. The sequence continues at coordinate 557 of NZ_JADGIK010000014.1, forward strand.
TACGAACTATCTGAAACATCTTGTGTAACACCATTGTATCGTATTAGTAATTAAATAAAAATAGGTATGCCCCTTTAAGGCATACCTTTTTTGTTTTATTCTACTTCTTTATCTTTCTTCAAATAGAAATTAAACCAATGCAATATTCTTTTTGTCAAATCTTCTTGATTACTCTGTTGAATGAAACTATGCCCTTCATTGGGATACAGAAGCAATTGATGCTCTTTTTTATATCTTCTCAAAGCATTTGCCATCTGAACTGATTGATGCCAAAAAACATTGTAATCTTCTTTTCCAGTCCATAAAAGCAAAGGTGCTTTCATTTGATTAGTATATAAAATAGGCGAATTTTTTTGATATAATTTTGGAACATCCGCATAGGGTTTACCTATATTAAATTGTGGTGATTCAAAACGCCAATAACCTGGTTGACTAAAATTGTAATTGTAGCTGTAGTATTCCATTGTTAAATCATGGATCCCAGCTCCAGCGACTCCTGCTTTGAAAAATTTTGTTTGGGTAAGATAAAAACTCGTTTGATATCCACCGAATGAATGACCGATTAATCCACTATTTTGTAGATCTACTTGTGGAATTTCTTTCAGTTTTTTTACTGCTCGAAGAAGGATTTTCAACCCGCTTTTTCCTGGATTTCCTTTTTTGAAATCTAGATCAGCTAGAAAATAAAAGTAATTATTTAAATTAAACAAAAGTGGATTTACACCAATTGGATTTTCATACGTTTCTTCATAAAAGATCGTAGCAACACTAGATTTTTTTTCATAAATATCAACAATTAATGGATATTTCTTGGATGGGTTGTAATTAATCGGATACAACAAAACCCCTTTCAGATTTTCACCATTATAGCCTTTGTAGTAGATAACTTGTGAACGGTGATTTTTTAATTCCTCTTCTTTCTTTATATTTTGATCGATGATTTGTTCGCTTTTACCATTGTAATAAACTAACTGATAAGGTAAATTAAAATTCTCTTTTCTATAATAAATAGAAGATGTTTGAGAATTAATCTTGTATTGACTCAACCTGTCAAGAGAATGAACTAATTTTTGAAAAACTAAAGTTATTGAGTTGTAAGAATAAATTGTTGTTGAATTATCCTTAGTATCTTTTACTTCAATATAAACGACATCATCTGGTACAAACATTCTGAGATTTACAAAATCACCATTATGTTGTACTTGATCAGAATACGTTTTTTGGTTTAAGACTTGAAAACGAAGCGGCATTTGACTTTTGAAGGACTGAATTAACGTAACCTCATTTGTTTTTAAATTATAACTATAAAAATGATTGGAATCAAAAAAGTAAAATTTACTCTTGTCTTTTGACCAAATTGGTGGTTGTGTTAATTGATAAGGAATGGTAAAATATTGTTGTTTCTCAACATCATAAATCTTCCAAAATTTTTGGTTAAGCTCTTTAAATAAGATAGAATGACCGTCTTCATTATAACTCAAATTTTCATTAGGATATTCAATCCTATTGGTAATTTGTTTTCGAGTTTTTGTATGACGATCAAATAAATAAAGTGTTAGATCTGTATTATTTTTGATGTAATCTTTATAAGTAAATGGATTAAAATTCAAGAAATATTTTGAGTGATTGAAAAATAAAAGCGTTGGGAAATTATCATCATTCCATGATGTTAGTTCATTTTTCTCTAATTCCCAATAGACTTGAAATTTTTCTAATTGAGGTGCTTTTATGTTCTTCTCTTCCAAATGTAAATCATTGCTTTTCCAGATTTCAACTTCACCTTTCTTTTTTTGTTTTGTTTCATCGAATGTGTAATAGATAAAATAGACCAATTCATCATCGTGACTAATAAAAGTCTTGATTAGTTTTAAAGTTTGACCAACTTGAAGTGGTAAAGTCGTGATAATTGGAGTTGATGTTGGACTTTTATACCAATACAGCTTATTATCCACACGAATTAGAAAACGATTGGTGTTATTTCCCCAATTCAACACCTGAGGTTGAGTAGAGAAAGAGCCAATTTTAGTTGTTTGTTTTGAAGATCCATCAACATAGAACAGATTAAAAGTAGTTACATCATCTTTTTTTTCACTGGTTGTTACAAGTGTTTTTTTTGAATGTCTATCTACCTCGTAGTTGACTGCATTTGAAAATTGATTCCATATTTTTTTATGCTCATCAATGAAAAGGACTTCATTTTGCTTGGTTTGTGTAATGATTTCAGTTTTATTTAACCACAATTCATATTTAATAACATCAGAAATAGAAAAAAGATCTTCTAAATTGATCGTTTTAATAGATAAGGAATCTTTTTTGAATTGAACAATTTCATCTTGATTAAAAAAACGTGCATTTTGTGAAAGAGAGGAAATAATTTTATGCGATGGCTGATGGTATAATACGGTTTGATTTGGATTATTTCGATAAAATTTACTATAAATCACCCAACTATCATCAGGTGTAAAATCTTGAACTAAAGGTTTAAAAACACCTTCATTGATTGTATTCTGCCCTTTTAAAGAAAAAGGGCAAAATAAAAGTAAGGTTACAATGGATATGAAATTAATAGCCTTCATTTTGGGGATTAAGATTTGGGTTAAGCAGTAATTCTTTCTGAGGCAAGGGCAAAACGTTATGAAACGATTTCCAATTTGGTTTAATTAGCTGCAATTGATTTAATCGATTATTTCGTTTTAAATCAATAAATCGATGACCGAATTCTGAGAAAAACTCTTTTTCTTTTTCTTCCAATAACCAATCAATTGCTTCTTCTTTACTTCGAATTGTATTGATTTTACTTAAGCCCGAACGTTCACGTATTTGATTAATGAATTCAATTCCTGCATTTATATTTCCTTGATGGATATAGGCTTCTGCCAAAAGAAAATAAGCTTCTTCAATACGCATAACATTACTATACTCTGTTGTATTTTCTCCGTTTTTATTTTTATATTTAAAAGGCAAATAATAAGTAGATGTTGGATTTGAAACAGTTTTAATCCATTGTATTTTTCTTAAGTCTGTTGCTTCAAATTTTTCCATAATGTGAGGACTTAATGACGCAGAGGAAGGAGGAAAACTTGTTGAGTTGTACAAATCTGCTTCAAAAGTTGATTTAAGAGAAACATCAGGATTTAATTGCCAAATCACACCTTTATAACTTTTGTTAAAAACTTCTTGAGGTTCATTACGTAATGTATACAGGGGAGATTGAATAATAGAGTTCACTTCTTGTTGAACGTGGTCCCATTCTTTCATTTCTGCAAATTGACGAGCTAATAAAAGTTTAGCAGCATATTGATTCGGATAAATGTATTCTTGATTTCTATAAGTTTCTTTCAATAAAATTAAAGCTTCTTCTAAATCGTGCTGATTATTTCTTAAAACTTGAGTAATAGAAGTTCTATTTAATGATTTATTAAGAGCATAATCAGTTGTAGTGGCATACGGAATATCGCCAAAAACGATTGTCAAATAATAATAGTGTAATGCTCGAAGAAAAAGCGCTTCACCAATCATAGTGTTTTGGTCTTCTTTACTTATTGCACTATTGTTACGCATATTTTCAATGAAAATATTAATTGCATAAATTGTTTTATATGAACTATCCCATAATTTTGAAACAGCAGAATTGGTCGCTAGAATTTGATTATGATAAAAAGCATTTAAATTATGACTATCACCTAAATAACTGGTAAGCTCATCTGTATAAATCCCTGTCATAAATCCAATTCCATACATTCCTCCATTAACAAAAGAATCATCGCGTGTCGAACTGTATAAGTGGGCTAATGCTGCTTTTGCAGTCGCAGCATCTGTATAAACGATAGAAGTATTGATTTGTGTAGTTGGTAAATCAACTTCTATGAGCTCTTCACAACCTACAAAAAGTAATTGCAAGAATACAGCGAATAATAAAGTATATTTTTTCATGATTTTAAAATTTAAATTGTAAACCAAATGAATAGGTTTTAAGGGGTGGTAAAAAACCTGTAAGCACAAACTCTGGGTCTAAGCCGTAATAATTTGTGAAGGTCAAAAGATTTTGTCCTTGAAAATAAATCATGGCATTTTTCCAAAATGTTTTATCAGAAGGAAGTTGATAACTTATAGTAATATTTTTCAATCGGATATAGGATGCATCCGAAACCGATTTATCACTTTGACTAATTAAACCACTTAGTTTATTCCAATCTGCTTTTGCAGTGGTATAATAAAATGTATACGCGGAGTTAGGATTTAATGTTGACCAAGCATCTAACATTTCAATAGGCTGATTATTAAGTGATCCAGGCGCTAAATAATTAGAATCATAATTGAATTGTGTTTGTTTCACAAACTGAAAAAGAAAGGATAATTCAATTTTTTTATATCGTAAAGAATTGCTCCACCCACCATAATAATTCATGCCAACTTCTTTAATACTTTGTTGGTCATCAAGAGGAGAGATAATTCCATCACCGTTATAATCTTTAAAACGGTATAAGCCCGTAACAGGATCAATTCCTTCATAATGATAAAGTTTTTGAATAGTTGTTGCTTTTCCAATCACATAAGTATTCGCATAAGTAGAACCTTCAAGATTAGGAAAAGACTCTAATTTATTTTTTGGAATACTTAAATTGAAACTACTAGACCATTTAAAATGTTGCTTTTTTATAAGGTGAGTATCTAATTCAAATTCCAATCCTGTGTTTTGAATCACTGCATTTAAATTTGATTGAATGGACGAAAAACCAGTAGTTCCTGGTAAGGGTATTCCAACCAATTGATTACCTGATTTGTTTTGATAATACGCCATCGAAAAATTCAATCGATCTCGTAAAAATCCAAGCTCTAATGCTAATTCTAATTTTTGAGTTTTCTCCCAACTAAAATTAGGGTTATATAATCGAGAAGGAGCCATTCCAGTAATTTCATCATATTTTGTGCTACCAATTGTATAGGTATCTAAATATTGATAATCTCCAATTTGATCACTCCCCGTAATTCCAAAACTTCCTCTTAATTTTCCAAAACTTAACCACGCTGATTCGTTGAATAAATTCTCTTTTGAAAAAATCCAAGCACCTCCAATTGCGCCAAAATTAGCGAAACGATTATTTGGACCAAATCGGCTCGAACCATCTCGGCGAGCAGTTAAATTAAGAATATACTTATCAGCATATTTAACGTTAAATCGAGTAAATAGGGAAGCATACGAATATTCAACTTTTGAATTTTGGTTAATAGTTTGTGTTTTTGCAGCACTTAAATTATAAATCAATTCATCAGAAGAGAAGCCAGTTCCTGTCACTCTAAAATAATCACTTGTGGCATTTTGTAAACTTGTACCCACTAAAGCATCCACTGTAAACTTATTTAATTGCTTATTCCAATTTAATTGTGGTTCTACTACATAAGATAGGGATTGATTCGTTCCTTTTGAAGAAGTAGAATTTGCACTTGTAATACCATTCGCAGGATTATAAAGCGTATGAGGACGAATAGAGGTCTCCATAAAACTTAAATCATTCAATCCAGCATTCAATTTAATGGAAAAATTATCAGAAATTTGATACCCAAAATTGGTATTGAGCAATAAATTTTTAGTATCATTTTTATAAATTGAATGTAAAGCAGCTACCGGATTCGTCCAAGATCCTCCTTCCCAATTCAAGCTACCATCTACATTGTATAATGTTGGAGCATTAGGAGCTAAACGTAATGCTTTAGAAGTTAAATCTGTAGTAGGCAACGTATTTGATTGTAAATTATAAGAAGTATTAACAAAAATAGTTAATTTTTGATCCTTACTTTTATGATTAATATTTGCATTAAAGTAATTGGATTTTATCCCATTATCAGTTGGAAAAACAGTAGTTTGTTCTTGGTGTTTCGCATTCAGCACATAGGTAGTTTGATCGTTACCACCACTTAATCCAATTTCATATAAAGACCCAGCAGCTAATCCACCAATCAATTCTTTTTGCCAATCGGTTTCACTATTTTCATTCCATCTTCCATTTACATCGTAAGCGTTTGCAGGATACGTCACAATTTCACTATTTTGAAAGCCTAACTTTCGCATATTTAAATATTGTTCAGTATTCATCAACTTCATTTTATTCGCAACTTTGCTGATACTGTAACTCGAATTAAAGGAAAATTCAGTTTTTCTATTTTTGCCTGTTTTAGTAGTAATTAAAACGACACCATTCGCTCCACGAGAGCCATAGATAGCAGTTGCATCCGCATCTTTTAAGACTTCAATACTTTCAATATTATTGGGATTGATTGTATTAAGTGGATTAATGGAAGCATAAGGTATAATAGTTCCAGAAAGATTAGAGGAATTAGAAGTTACAAGTGCTATTCCATCTACAATATACAATGGATCATTTCCCTCCCTACGCAAGCTATTCTTTCCTCTAATTTGGATATCATAGCCACCGCCTGCGACACCCGAATTTTGTACAATACTTACACCAGCCATACGACCTTGTATTGCAGAAAGCACATTATTCACCGGTTGATTTTCAATTTCCTTTGCGGTAACGCGTGCAATAGACCCTGTACGCTCTTTGTCTTTTACGGTATAATATCCTGCATTTACCACAACTTCTTGTAAGCCGATGCCCTCTGTATCAAATTCAATACTAATAGAAGACCTGTTCTTCACTTCCTCTTCTCTTACCAGTAGCTCAGGCGTTTCAAAAACAAGGGTTGCATTAGGCGTCACTAGCGTTATGTCATAACGTCCATAATCGTCTGTAAAGGTGTGGTTTTCTGTACCTTTTTCAGTAACCAGTACCCCACTTAGGGAGATACTTTGTTCTTTAACTGTTCCATGAACAGTTTTTCCAACTTGTGCCAACATTGGCGTAGCACAAATCATACTCAAGATAACGGATAGCGCATTGCCTCCGATCTTAAAATGATTTTTTTTCATAGATTTGTAAAAGTTTTAATTCAAATTATTATTACTATTCCTCTCCCTATTACTTGGCGCCAACTTCGTACATAGGGACTGGATTTTTTTTATCTTATAAATCAATTATATTCTGAAGCTTATTAAGCTTATATTATATTCTTTTTACTTTATTAAAAGTCTTATACTCTTTTTATATATGTTCATTTTTTTCGTCAAAAAAAGAACCAAAAAAGACATTGCTAAAATCTTCAACTAAAAATAAATTTCATTCGAGGAAAGATTTAAATGACTCGTTAGCACTCGCTAAATCTTTCTTTTCTCTACTTCAATTTATTTTCTTAACGTTTACGATTTACATGCAATTTTTTATCACACATTCTAATGAAATTTATGGTTTATTAATCAATAGCTGGACGCTAGTCTATTAAACGCTTCGACAAGCTCTGCGTGACAATTAATCGTCAATTCGAGTGATTTTTCGATTCTTTTGAATAAGAAAAATTGTATCGAGAATTTAGACGTATAATAACTCTGCTTTCCTTGTTTATCTGTTTTAAAACTCCCTAATACAACTTATACCTGAGAACTTACTTCTTCACTTTTTTAATCGGCCTACCGATTAGCAGACGAGTGTCAATTCATTGAATGGAACGTAAAAATTTTTAGTAACCGACAGGTTATCTTATTAAAAATTTTAGAGAGATGAAATGAACATTGACCGTCGAAAATCGAAGCCTTGATTTTTTTTGGTTCTGTTTTTTGTATCAAGACAAAAAATGAACATAATTATTATAAAATCAATATCTACTTATTAAATCAAATAACTCCTTCACTTCTTCAATCCTTTACTTATTAACTCATTAACCTCTTCAATCATTGCTTTTTAATCGGCCTTAAATTCGCGCGTTAAGAAAAAGAACGAAGAAGGCGTTAAAAATAATTTGCCGACGTCAGGAGCGATTCAAAATATTTAGCCAACTGAAATTCTTTTTTAGCAAAGAATTTACAGCCTTGATTTTTTTGGTTCCTTTTTTCATCAAGGAAAAAAGAACATAATTAAAAAAAATACCTAAGCCACACCGTGGCTTCTCCTTTTAATTTCAAATGTTTTGTGTCAAGACAAAAATGAACATCTAAATAAAAAATTATTCTTTAGTAAATTATATTCCAAAGCTTATTAAGCTTCTCCTCTCAAATCAAATGTTTTGTATTAAGACAAAAATGAACATAATTATTATAAATGAATATTTACTTTTTAAATCAAATAACTCCTTCACTCCTAAAAAAAACCCTTTCCTACTAACCGATAATTAACACTAATATGAATTAAAACTATTCCTTATGAAGAAATAACTACTCTCTATTTTGGTGTTCAGAAAGGGGATATTTTAAGTATCAATCAGTTCACAACTTAAAAACCTAACCCTACAGGGTATCCAGCAGAGTTAGGAAACTCTACGAGTTATTATTCATTAAATAATAATACTATTTAAAAATGAATTGAGGGAAAATGTAAATGTTTCTTCTTATAATTTTTTATTTTATATTTCTTAAATATTACTTTTTACGAACTTGTAATCAATTAAAAATCTTTTAATTACTAATTCAATATCTACCTATTAAATCAAATAACTCCTTCACTTTTCCTTTGGCCTCTAAATCTATAACGTTAAGAAATGAAATAGAATGGAGGATAAGAAAGATTTAGCGAGCGACAGCGAGTCATTCAAATCTTTCCCGCAATGAAATTTAATTTTAGTTAAATAGATTTGAAGCCTTGATCTTTTTGGTTCTTTTTGTATCAAGACAAAAATGAACATCTAAATAGAAAAATATTCTTCACTTCTTCCCTTTTGGATAATCCCGATAAAGTTTCTACTTTTAAGAGTGCGAAAAATAAGAGTAGAACCATGCTGTCAAAATCGAAAAGAGATTTTGATAAATTACTGCATTAGCATAGGATAATCTCCTTTGTAAATGCATTTAGTCGTGAAAATAAATGATTGTTTAAAATAAAAACATATCAGACCTGGTCTGGTGGTTTTTTACGGTTAAATAATAATGTGTTCGTTCTCATAGGTTTTGGGTTTTATGGAACGATGTAGTTTTAGTGAAGAATAAATCCTTGAAATAAAAAGCAAGGAGCAGTCTCACACTTTCAATCCAAAGGGGTCCTACACCCTCTCAATAAAAAATTTATTGAGTAGCTATTGAAAGTTAACGTGAGGACCGCTCCCATGCCATATACGAAAGTACAAAACTTTTGAGACATGGAGCGATATCACGATTCCCTCGATAGCTTTAAATAGGACTTTATGGCTCGAGAAAAACATCGTTAATAATGGCCTTTAAGCCTTAATTATCATATCACTACAACAAATATAGTAATAATATTTTAATGTGGCAATATAACCACAGTTATTTTTAATAAATTATATGATTAATAATCTAGAAACTGAATATATTAAGATAGGACAAGCAATACGCAAGAGAAGAAAAGAATTAAAATTGAGCCAAAAACAGCTATCAGAGCGAATACCAAAATTAGATCGATCAAAAATTAGTGATATGGAAAACGGAAAAGAGGATTTTGTTTTTTCTACACTAATAAAAATTTGCATTGCGTTAGAAATAACTTTAGAGGAGTTATTACAAGAGAAAAAATAATTATATCAATATATATTAAAACCTATAATAAAATGAAAAAAGCAATTTACCTCCTATTAATGTTCTTTGCATTAGCACAAGTTAGTTTTGCGCAAGATGCAAAGTATCAACTATCAAGTCATATACTAGATATTACAACGGGGAAACCAGCAGCGGAAGTAAAAATTACATTATCTAAAAAAGATAAAAAAGACAACTGGATTGTAGTTGATGAGAAAATTACAGATGCCAATGGAAGAATTAAAGATTTTCTGAAGCAAGATGGGAAAGAGCATACAGGGATTTACAAATTAACATTCCATACCAATCCTTATTTTAAATCATTAGGTCAAAAATCATTCTATCCATTTATAGAAGTAGTTTTCGAATTAGCAGATAACGAACATTACCATGTGCCTATTACATTGTCTCCTTACGGTTATTCAACGTATAGAGGAAGTTAATAACCGATCTTTTTCATCGGGTAAATTTAATTGATTAATTATACCATCATAGTTTAAAACCAATGCATCTGGAAATGCTAAATTTGCAATATTTGTACGTTTATTTGCTTCCTGCTCTGATACGCCTTTTCTAATCATTACTTCTTTCCATTCATCAAATATATTAGCACTCCACTTCGGGGGTATATAAGTCATAATGAGCAAACCAAAATAACAAATCTCGTATAACAACTGGGAAAATTATATTAGTATCTAACACAGCTTTAAATCTTACACTATGTATCATATATTCCTTTGTCTTCGTCAAAACTCATCATATCAATAAGATAATTTTTCTGTTGTGATTTCATCACATCTCTATATTGGATAACATCTTCAAATAATATGCGTCTATGCTTACCTACCTTCGTATAATTAATTTTACCTTCTTCTAATAATTTCACCAAATGTGGACGTGAACAACCTAAGATTTCGGCCGCCTTTTGTGTAGTTACTTCAGTAGCTATTGGAACTAATGAAATTGGTTTTCCTTCACTCATCGCTTTAAGAATATCTTCTAAGAGTTTTAATGCCTTATAAGGTATTTTTATACGCTCTTTTGATTCTTCTATTTCTATTTCAGTATCTCCTTGGTCTAAATGTTTTAAAACAGAAGAGAGTGCTGTATATGATTCTATAGCTACAAGCTGTTCTGCTTTAGTAGGTCTTTTTATTTCTTCTAGTGTTTCCATTATTTTCATGTCTTATAGCAAATATAAACATAATATTCGAAATAAACGAAATAAACGAAACAGAAGGAACGCTCATTCCAACTTTAATACACATTATATACTAAACAAAAAAAAGAGCCTACAAGGGCTCTTTTTTATTATATATTTTATTGATTATTATATTTAATAACCTTTCCGGGATTCCCTACCACAACGGCATAGTCTGGGACATCACGTATAATTACGGCACCAGCGCCTATCGTACACCATTTACCTATTCGTACGCCTTGTATAGCACAAGCGCCAATACCAATATGCGTTCCTTCACCTACCTCAACATCTCCTGCTAAAGCGACATTCGGCGATATATGTACATAATTATGAATTGTACATTCATGGTCAATAGACGAATTTGTATTGATAATGCAATGTTTACCTATCGTAACTCCCGAATTTATAGTAACACCTCCCATAATCACTGTGCCTACATCTACAAAAGCTCGTTTAGAAATGATTGTTTTTGGATGCACAAGTGTAGGATAGTTAAGTACAGGATTATTCTCTGCTATCTTTTTACGAGTTGCATTACTTCCCATTGATAAAAATACTTTGCCTTCAGCAGGTACTTCATGGATTACCTTATATTCAAATAAAGAATCCAACGAGGTATTCCCATCTATAAATCCTTTAACTTCTACAGCAGCAGCTTCTGCTACTTCCAAAACGACTTTACCATGTCCACTGGCCCCAAATAAATACATGCTTTTTATCTAATTATTTCCGTTAAATGGTTCTATTGTTACTTGTCCTTCTTGATTAATATCTTCTCTAAAAAATACTTTTTTAAAAGTCGTTAAAAATACTTTTACATCTGTAGCAAAAGAAATATGATCTACATACCAAACATCCAATTCAAACTTCTTTTGCCATGATATCGCATTACGTCCATTTACTTGTGCCCATCCTGTAATCCCAGGGCGTACCAAATGGCGTTTTTTTTGCACCTCATTATACAAAGGTAGATAGTGAGGCAACAATGGACGAGGTCCTATAAGAGACATATCTCCTTTTAAGACATTAATCAATTGAGGTATTTCATCCAAAGAAGTTTTGCGCACAAATGCTCCAATGGGTGTTAAACGTTCGGCATCTGATAATAAATTTCCGTTCACATCTTTCTTATCATTCATCGTTTTAAACTTAATAATATGAAAGATTTTTTCGTTTAATCCTGGACGTGCCTGAAAGAAGAAGGGCTTGCCTTGGTTGGCAAAATATAATCCTATAGTTACCACAAGAATTAACGGTGATAGACAGATAATCCCAATCAAGGCGATGGTAAAATCAAATAAGCGTTTTAGATAGTGTTGGTACATTGTTTTTTTAGAAAGGGATTAGATATTAGAGGTTAGAAAATAGATAAGTGTATTTAGAAATTATATTATTTCATTCAACTTATACAAAGTTAATAACCCGTATTCTATCCCAATAGTATTTTAATTTTTAATATTTTTTTTAAGTAATTAACAAAATATGTTTTCTATTTCATTCATATTTCCCAAGTCCCTGATCTCTATTCCCCAGTTCCTACTCCCTAGTCCTAATCCCTAGTCCCTGCTCTCTATTCTCCAGTTCCTAGTCCCTAATCCCCAGTCCCTAGTTCCTACTCCCCAGTCCCTAGTCCCTGCTCCCAGTTCCCAGTCCCCAATCAATTCTTAGATTTACGATAGTTTATTAACCCATTAAGTAGTTTACCTATTTCATTTAAAATAAGTATGAATTCTGAATATTTTGATTCCCTCAAATAATTCAAATTATACGCAATAATAAGTTGAGTTTCTAGTTCAGCCAAACTTCCTAGAGCAATATATAAAAATTGAATATATTCTTTATTTGAATGACGCGCTGCCCCTTCTGCTATGTTAGAAGGAATAGATACAGCAGATCTTCTTATTTGGCTTGTTAATCCGTATAACTCTTCTTTAGGAAAGGACTGTGTTTCTTTGTAAATATTTGTTACTAAATCAACCGAATTTTTCCAAACATTTAAATCTTTATGTGTCTTCATTAAGAATCAATTAAATCTCTAATTTACAATCTATAACAAAAACTTCCTAATCCCAAGTCCCTGATCTCCAGTTCCCAGTTCCCAGTCCCTAATCCCCAGTCCCTAATCCCTAGTTCCTAATCCCAGTCCCCAATCCCTGCTCCCTAATCCCTAGTTCCCAGTTCCCAGTCCCTAATCCCTGCTCCCTAGTCCCTAATCCCCAGTGTTCCTGCCACCAACCTATCATACTCTTCTAATAAAGCATTCCAAACTAAGGATTGTTCGTAACGGGATTGAATCATCGGGCGTGAATTCACTTGTAAACTTGTGTAATACGATTGATCATTCATCATTTTTTCCATTGCTTTATAAATAGCTTCAGCATCTTTCACCGGAATAATAGTACCGTTTTGACCTTCTACAATAATTTCATTACACCCATTGATATTAGAAACTATACTTGGTAATCCCATTGCTCCAGCTTGCATCACTACATTAGGAAAACCTTCTCTATAACTTGGAAAAACCAAAGCATCTGAAACTGCAAAATAAGGTCGTACATCTTTCTGAAATCCTACCGAAATGATATTTGGATTAGAATTAATTTCTTCCAACGTTTCAGGCTGCAAAGGATCTAAATCTGATTCTAAAGGACCAACGAGTAAGAGTTTAGCAGAAGAATTATTTTCTTTCCAATCCTCATTCCCAGATCCCTGCTTCCAGATCCCTACTCCCTGATCCCTATTTCCTGCTCCTTGCTCCCTGCTCCCTGCTCCCTGCTCCCTGCTCCCTACTTCCTGCTCCCAGATCCCAGATCCCAGATCCCTACTTCCTAATCCCTTAAAAGCTTTTACAAGCTCATTGATTCCCTTATCACCTACCAAACGTCCAACAAAAATGAAAACGAAATCGCTTGGTGTAATTTTTAATTCCTTTTTTAAATTTTGTTGAACATCAATAGAGATTTTATCTTTTGAGAAAAACGAAGTATCAATCCCATTGGATGAACCATTACCAATTACCTTTAATTTATCTTCTGAAGTATATTGATGAGTTAAAATAAAATCATATAACCCTTTTGAATTAGGATATACTCGAGTAGCACAATTATAGGTGAGTTTTTCAACAAAATCTAAAACTTTACGCTTATTACCAGAAGCTTCCATTAAAGGTAAACCTGCTACCGTATGTAAACGTATAGGTACACCTGCTAGTTTAGCTGCTAACATACCCACAATACCTGCTTTAGGTGTATGGGTATGTACAATTTGTGGTTTTTCTTTTTTAAAAAATTGATACGTTTGCCATAAAGACTTTATATCTGCAATTGGCGTTATTTTACGAGACATTTCGATAGGAACTATACGAATTCCTTCTGTTTTATGCACCTCATCTAATTCCGCTCCAGCAGATGAGACACCAATTACTTCAAATCCTTTAGAAGACATAAATTGATGTTGTCCTTTCAATAATACTTTAAGCGAGATTGGAACAGTGGTAAGACGAATAAGCTTAGTTTTCATTTAAATCAAATGCTTTATATTATTTTTTACAATTCGGAATTTCCCACTATTTTCAATTGGAATTTCCTTCACTTTTATTATTGTAATCTTCATTTGATTTCCTACTCTATCTTTCCAATTTTGAATAAATTTTTTCTCAATCTCATTATTATAGATTTCATCATCTACAATTAAATGAATTTCCAGCGCATTTAATTCATTTTGAATTGCTTGAAATTTTACTATTCCTCTTGTATCTTTCAATGTATTAGAAACATTTCCTAAGTTTATTTTTCCATTTTCTAGTGAATAGATATAATCATCAATTCGTCCTAAAATTTCCTTTATTAAAGGATTGTGATTACCACATGTACATCTACTTGAAGAGTCTTCTAAAGTAATTGAATCCCCTATATCATACCTAATAAGAGGAGTTCCTTCGGTAGTAAAAGATGTAATAACTAGTTTACCAGAATTAGTGGGTTTATTATTATCATCTAATACTTCAAATACTCCACTTTGTAATTCGAGATGGAGATTACCCTTTTCACATTCAATAATAAAGGGAGCTCCTTCTGATGAAGCATATTGATTATACATTCTAGTTTTAAAGAATTTTTCAATTATTACTCGCATTTCTTGAGTAATTGTTTCTGCTGTAGGAAATATAGCTTTTACTGTATTCGCAGGAAAATCATATCCATTTTTAAGTCCATACTTTGCAATTTCTAATATTGTCGAAGGAAATCCTACAAAATATTTAGGTTGATATTGTATTAAGTCTTCAACATAATATTTCAGATAATCATCTTTAATATGAAAAGTAGAATAATATCTGACCTTATATAGAAAATCCGTTTTCCAAAAACGATTCTTTTTAAGATCCTTATTTGTTAATAAATTTTTACCAGAAAACCACGCTGTTTTTTCTCCTAACTTATATCCTGTACGGTTTCTAAAATCATCAAGCATTGCAAATCTTTCTTGCATATTTTCTTTCGTAAAATATACTTCTAAAGATTTACCTGTTGTTCCTCCTGTTTTAGATAATATACCTTCGGATTTAGTTATTGCATACACTTCTCCTATATATTTACGGAGAGTTTCTTTATTTACGATTGGTAATTTTTCAATTTCATTTAGTTCAACAATTGGATAATTTCTATAAAATGAGGATTTTTCTATAGTTTCCGATAAAAATTTGTTAAAGCGCTTTGTTTGTATGTTTTTTAATTCTTGTAAACTTAAATTTCTATTTTGTTTAAACTGATTTAAATAAAATTGATATTTATTTCCGTAACGATCTTTATATGCGAAATAATTAAATAGTGTAATCAGTAAGCATTGTAAGAAGTGTGGTAAAAGTTTATAAATTTTATCTTTCATTTTTTAATTTAATTAATATATTAAAAAGTAAAGGAGTATAAATTACTAACATTCTAAATAAGTTCTTATTAGATTGAGCTATTTTATTATTTAAATAGTATAGATCTGTCTCCTTAAGTTTTACAATAATTTGATTTATTTCTTTCCTATTAAAATTATATTTAAATGCTTGAAAAATTTGATTTACATTTAATCGAGACAATCTATCTGTAAAATATTTATCATTTAAGCTTCTGTTATTTACTCCAAAATCTTTAACTTTCTGAGTTACAATAAATAAGTCATATACTAACTTCTTTTTTTTGTTTATATCATGATTCCTTGTAATAGAATTATTAGTTTGTACAAAACTTTGTAAAATAATATTTTTTGATATTACTTTTTTAGCAAAATAAAATGCTCTTGTATTAAATTCGAAATCTTCAATATAGATTTGTTCTTCAAAAATTAAATCATGCTTTTGTAAAAAATTCTTTGAGTAAATTTTATTGCATACTGAAGGAATAGATTTTTGATTTAAATAGTAATCAACTCCATTAATATAATTTAAATTGTCATTAACTCGAAAAAAAGATTTGACTAGTAAATTATCATCTAAAATATTGTTTGATAATTCTAAGATATCAAAATCAAAATCATTTAAAAATAAATCAAGCATTTTTAAATCTACTTCTAGTATATCATCAGCATCTAAGAAAATTAATAAATTGCCCTTGGCATTTTTAATTCCAGTATTTCTTGCACCACCTAATCCTTTATTTTTCTGAGAGTGGATTTGAAAATTTACATATTTATTTTTATTTAAATATTCTTTAATAATATTAACTGAATTATCTGGAGATTCATCATCAATTAAAATAATTTCAAACAATTCAGAATTTAAATTGTTTTTGTAAACAGATTCTACACACCGAACAATATATTGTTCGACATTGTACATTGGTATAATAATAGAAAATAACATTATGATTAGAAAATAACATTCATAAAAAAAGTAAAGCCAAAATAGGCTAACATAATATAGATTAGTATTTTTTGATGATTCTTCCCAAAAAGATATTGTTTTAATAAAGGATAAACAATGACTAGTGCCATCATAAACCATGATAAATAGGCAAAACGGTTTGAAAAATTGGCTTTAATCACTAATATCCAAAATGCATTGGCTATAATGTATGTACAATAAATCAAAGTATACCGTTGATCTTCAAACTTTTTCTTAAAAATATAATACCATCCAGCAAATACAGCGGAAGCACTATACAAAACGAAATCCCAACGAAATCCAGTTGAACTAAAATTATCATTATTTTTATTTCCTGCTGTTAAATAAGAAGTACGGTTGTCTTCAATTAATCCTGCAAAAAAAGCTTGTAAAATATCTCCTCCTAATAATGAAATAGGTATACAAGCAAACCATCCATAGAGAATATATTTTGGTTTTTTATAAAAGGATGCTATTACAAATGCTATAGATGGTACAAGCATTGAACTATGAAAATTATAAGCTAAGATCATAATTATAAGTTGTAACCATTTTTTATTTGTTGCAAAAACCAATAAAAAAATTGATGTGGCTATTCCATTACGAATTCCATTAGTTCCATAGGCCCAAAAAGAAAATGAACCAATAAACAGTACAAATGCATAAAATGCACCTTTTTTAAAGTTAACTTTTGAAACTACATATAATGGCGCTATATACATTGTTGCTAATAGAAAAAAATAAGAATTAGCTGACATGATACGTGAACAATAATAAGTGAAATATTGGAAAAGAATATCTTTCTCTTTTATTTCATCTTTACCAAAATTTTGGTATCGTTGAAATATTTTATTATAAGTAGACATATCTATGAATGCACCAGAAATGGGCCTAAATCCAATATACAGTAATGTAAAAACAAATAATAAATAGAATAATATATTAACAGTAGTTAAATTAGCTTTATCTAATAAACTATACTTTTTTGAATAAATCAAGATTAAAATAAATACAAATAATAAGATAAAATTGTATATATCGCCATAATATTCTAAAGGTACCCAATCAAACATTTTATAAATTTAAAAGGTTATTCCATTTTTGCATAACTGAAGAAGTTGAAAAACGGTTTATATTTTGTTTCCCTTTTAAAGACATATTTTGTAATTGCAATGGACTTTGAATTAAATATATAATAGTATTTGCTAAGTCCAAAGGGTTTTGATTTTGCACCAAGATTCCATCTTCTCCATGAGTCAAGATATTTCGTGGCCCATTTGGACAATCATACGATACTACAGGTAAACCAACATTCAATGCTTCTAATAAAACAGTAGGAAAACATTCGGTCATTGATGTTAGCGCATAGATATTATAATGGGTCATTACTTCCGGTATATTACTCACTGATCCTTTGAACATGATAACCTCATCCAATTGATAATTTTTAATAAGCACTTCCAATTCCTGCTGAGTACTCCCATAATTATCTCCATAAATATGCAATTGCCAATCAGGTGCATGTTGATGCACAATTTTCCATGCTTCAATCAGCTGATCAAATCCCTTAACTGCTGCTATACGGCCTGCGGCCATTACTTGTTTATTTTGCAAATGAGCATATAAAGGTGTTGGATCAATTGGATTAGGAATTACAACAGCATTATTGGTTTCAACATAATATGCTTCATCCTTATTTAAGACAACTATATGATTGTATTGAGATTCAATCCAATCTGTTAATTTAAACTTTAATTTTCCTAAAAAAGAAGAATGCTGACGCTGATGAGGTTCTAAATATCTTGAACTATGTCGTTCTTTAATAAGTTTTGAATCACCTTTTATAAAAGGCAACCAATAATGATCAAAATTAAAATTAGGCGAAATAATCACATCTGGCTGTAATTTTCTAAATAATGATTTCTGCTTTTTAAAATGCAGAAATGCTTTCTTTATATTTTCTTTAGAAAAATAGGATTGTCTTCGATTATAATTAACACCTAAGTCAATGAATTGCACACGTGATTCTAGCGTATAACAAGGCTCTTTCCCTTGTTGCTCAGTAGTCACAATATAGACCTCAACATTTGGTAAAGTCAACCAATAATTCACTTTTGTTGCCATTACTTTTTCGATACCACCATGCAAATAGATTTGATCGGTATTAAAGACTATTTTCATCTATAAAGATTTAAATAAATTATCCCATTGCTGGGCAATGCTTTCAAGAGAAAAACGTGTTGCACTTCGTTGAGCAATCGTTCCCATCTCTATACGTAATTTTTCATTTTCAATTAATTCGACTATTGCTTGTTGAAAAGCTTTGCTATTTTGATTTGGTACCAAAAAACCATCTACCTTATTTGTGATAATATCTCGTGGCCCAGCAGGGCAATCAAAACTAATACAGGGCACTCCGCAAGCCATTGCTTCTATTAACACCATTCCAAAGCCTTCTGATCGTGACGGTAAAACCATCAAAGAAGAAGTCTCAAATTTTTCTTGAATAGGATTATAGGGTGCGTGAAACTTCACATTTGATAATCCCAAATCATTAGCGAGCTTTAAATAAGTTGTATTCGCATCAAGCTTACCATAAATATCAAGCTGCCAATCTGGAAATTTATTCTCAATATTTTTCCAAATAGCTAAAAGTGTATCATATCCTTTATTATAAGAATGCGAACCAACAGCAATAATCCTCTTTTGATCCAAGGGATTTTTTTGATCTGAACCAAAGCTTAAAGGATTTGGAATAACTTTAATATTATTTCCCTTCCATTCTTTTACATTAGATTTTGTTAATACAACAAAAGCATCAAAAGAAACAGAAAATTTCCTCATAAACCTAACCTGTAATTTTCCTAACCATCCTTTTTGACGATTCAACTCCAGAGATGCATGACGTTCATAAATCCACTTGGCATTCGTTTGTATTATCCGTGGCAGAAAAAATCCTTTTAATCCATCATCACAAACTGAGATTACATCAGGTTGTATGACATTAGCAGCATCTTGAATACCTTTTTTGTAAGACTCAATATATTGGAGTGTACTGCTAGATATTTCAATCGAAATAAATTTAATCTTAGGACTAAACTCATAAAATGGATTGAGATGAGCGTCATTTAAAACTAAGATAGTTACATCATAATTGTAATGTTCGGCTAAATAAGAGGCCTTTACTGAAAGTACTCTTTCTAATCCACCAGCTCCATTGATACCATTGGTTACGTAAAGTAGTTTCATTAGACTCCTATAATATATTTGCTGTAAGGCATTAGACTTAAAATTTTCACAATTAAAAAAGAACAAATTAATGATATAATCGCAATTATGGGGGTTTCAATAATTGGATGAGGCAAACGATGATTTTCCAATACTTTCCAAATGATATCCCTCACGACAATTATATGTATCAAATATATACCAAAAGAATATTTTGCGATATTATTGAATAGTTTTTCAAGTAAAGTATTTAATTGAATATTTTGAAAAAATGTAAAGATAATGGTTACTAAAAATGCACTGCTTAACGAAAGATTTTCCCTCACCATATCTAACGCTTCTCTATTAAATATATAACCATAGAAATAAGGTAGTAAAGCCCCTATAAAAAGTGGAAAAAGCTTATAAAATAAAGCAAATTTACTTTTTACATGAATAGGAAATTTTCTTAAATATACACCTAAAAACAAATAGCCTACAAATCCTCCTAAATAACTTGTGATAAAATAGTAGCTCCCAGTAATAGAGTAGATTTCTTTATTAAATATAAGATTAGTATAGGGTAATATCAATGTTAATATCCAAAGCGAAATTATAAACCTAAGTTCTCCTTTATTAGCTTTTTGTAACCAAGGGGATAAAATAGGAATAATAAAATATAAGCCTATAATTACATAAATAAACCAATATACGCCCGTAACTGGTTGTATAGGTAAAAGAATTAATTTTGTAATTGTTTCTGCGAATGTAAATGAATGATTAAAATAACCAATCAATAATATTATCAAGGACCAAAATATAAATGGCCCTAATAACTTGGAAAATCTTTTTTTATAAAACTCGAACATTCCAAGTTTAGTTGGAGCTAATAAACTTGATGATAAAGTAACAAATAATTCTGAACTTGGAGATGAAATAAATGAAAAGAGCATCATAAATAATCCAAACGCAGGATTTAAAGCTGGCATTGCTGAGTGGGTTAATATAACTAAGAAGCAAGCTACTGCTCTCAAATTATTAAAATATTGCACTCTATTTTCCATTAATAAATTCTTTACAAATATTTTTTAAATTATTTGCTATATCATGATGTTTTTCAAAATTAGTCACTACTGTATCTAATTTAATTTCATGCTCTAAACCAAAATTAGAAGTCCATTCCCCAGTTTTAGTATTAATATCAATGCGATTAAATAAATCAATTATTCCATCGAAGCGACATGAATCTACAAATGTTTCAAAACCATTTATAAATATTACAGGTGTTCCTAACGCTAAGCATGGTAATGCTGTATGTATGCGAGAAGTTATTACTAATTTAGCCTTCGCATACTTATTTAATAAATCTTCTGCCATCGCAAATTTTTCTTCGTGTGTATATGTATGAGCTGGCGGCTCTTGATTAATGTGTATAGCACTTTCAAATACCTCTTTAGATATGATTTTTTTTAAGTGCTTCTCACGCTTGCCAATTTCTAATACCTTACCACTTTGTACACTTCGAAGAAACGTTTTGTAATTACGGAAAACCTTTCTTTTTGTTGTGTAACCATACAAAGGATCAACAATATAAATTTTGTCTTCTCTTAAAGAATCCTCTACCTTGTAAGAATCTAAAGTTAGCGTTAAACATCCTGTGAAATATGCTTGTATCCCTTTACTAGTTAGCAAATCTGCAGTATATTGATCTCTACAACCAATAGGCTCGTGTTTTTTTAAGTAAGCAATTCCTTCTTCTTTTAGCATAAAAGGAGCAGCTGTATTATTAATATGAAACGAAACAAATAATGGTTCAATTTTATCTGAGGGGATCCAGTCATTAACATTATGAGTGAACCATCCGTTTAATATCATTTTTACTTTATCACCATTATACTTGGCTAATTTCTCTCTATTAATATACTCGTCTACATGTGGTAAAAATTGCTTAGCAGCTAAACTCTGTATATTATCTCCAACATTGAAAAATTGTTCGTTTTCATCATATTTTAATAATCCGTATTTCATAAAAATTTTCTTCTAAAGTTTAAATAAATAGTAAAGGTTTTTGGGAATTTTTTTATAATTGAGTATTTAAATTTATTGAAGTCTGATACTACTCCAATCTCTTTATCACTAATATTATTTACTAATTCTTTTATTTTTGTTAAATTATTAATTTCTGATTCTCTATCTGAGAATATAAAGAGATTAGAAAGATTAATATTTTCTATCATTTCCATCCAATACATTTTAGTTCCTTCTGTAGAAAATCCATTTTGGAGTTTATTAAAAATTCTTTCATATACTGTATTATCTATTTCAAACCCATATTTATTAGGATCTTTACCTTGTACCATAATAGAAAACATTGTTCGTAAACATTTTTCACATTCATTACAATTTAATGAACTTTTAAATTCATTATAACAGACTCTTAAAGGTGGTTTTATTGTATAATTATCTGAACTGTTAAGAATAGTAGTTACTTTATCAAATCTACTTAACTCATATCCATCATGGAAAATTGTAGAATTACTCCATTTAATTAAATTATCAGTTTCAGGCATTGATCCCCAAGGACTAAATTTCATTTTTATGGAACGTGTTGAAGCAATGTAAAGAATATCAATTTGATGGATATAACATATTGGAGCTGATAAGCATGTAAGAGATAGCCCATGTTGAATCTTGCCCCACCATCCTAAATTAGGAAGTAATTTATCAACTTCAAATGTTATAAAATCACGGATATTTGACGATATATAATGTTTAATATTTTTATTAATTAAATCTGTAGTTTCTAAGTAATTAGTTAAATCTTCCCATTGTGCACTATCATTAAGTTTAATATCTGCTCCTTTTATTGTGATTAAATGCAAATCCTCATCAACATGCCTTAAATAAGTAGTGTATGCATCAACTCCTCCACTGAAAAGCATAGCCTTATTAGTGAATTTTAAATCGGATCTTAAAGATTGTGTATATTTAAGATTATTAGATTCCGGTAAATCAATAGAATAATATTTACTAAACTCTTTTTTTAACTGTGTCAAAGATTCTAAAAAAATAGAATCTACACTTTCAACATTAACATTGAATCCTGCAAACCATGCTATTGGCATTACATTTGCTAAAAATGGAATGATTAATATCTCAAAGGGTACAGATGATATGTCTTCTTCAAATTCAATAAAAAAACTTTCATCACTAAAATATTTTTTTATATCCTTAGTAGTAGAATATTCAAAATCTATCCTTTTATTATTTCTAGAAAATTTTATACTATTTAATTTTAATTCCATTCTTTGTTTTTAATATTTTGTTTAGAATTTGTTTTTCTTCCTCATTCATAGTCAAAAATATAAGTGATAATATATAGGATATAACTATCAAAATTCCTTTAACCGTGAGACCTATCCACCCATCAATAGGTATATATATTATAAATAAAGAAGCTATAGATGTAGAAATTAGTGGTGGAATAAAATCTTTTAATGATTTAATAAAGAATTGTTTTATGTCTAGCTTTAATATTTTTATATAGAAAATATTCATTACTATTTGGCTGATTAACCAACTTATCACTATACAAGATATAACACCTATTATTCCATTTTTTTTAACATAATAAAAACTAATTAGAGTACCAATAAATAGAGAAGTGAAGTAAACAAGTGTTTTAAACTTAAATAATTTTTTTGCTTCCAATAATGAATTTGCAAAAGTTTGGGATAATGGAATAGTATAACCTACCATTATAATTATAGCAATATAATAAGCATCTAAATATGTTTCGCCTACCCAGAGAATAATAAATTCTTTTCCTAATGCTACAAATCCAATAAAAATAAGCAATAATGAGAATAAAGAATAACGTCCGATTTTTATTAATGAATGCGTTAGTTGTATGTTAGTCGCTGAATGTACCACCATCTGAGTTGCTCTAGGTAAAAAAAGATTAGACAAGGCACCTGAAAAAGCACCATAATAAGACCCTAACAAAATACCTATTGCATATACTGCAACCTCTTTTGTACCTAAATTCGTACCTATAATAAACTGACCTCCTTTCCACTGTATTTGACCAATAATTGCGAAAATAAATATCCATACAGAATATGAAAATATTTCATAAAGCATAGTCTTTTGTGGAAATTGAAATTTGAACTTAACCTTTATATATTTTTTAATATATATAAAAGTTGCAATGATAGTCAAAACATTTATAAAAGTATCTAAAATTACAAGACCTATAGAATCAGCTCCTAGATATAAAATCAATATTACTAATATACTTCTTAATATATATTTAATATTAGCTAATGCTCTAGGGAATACAAATTTTTCATAAGCATTGGATATTGCAGTAAAAGCACCTCCTGGTAAAGTAATAGCTAAATTAAATATTAATATTAGAGTCATTAATTTAGCTTTTTTAATTTCTTCAGGATTTAATGAACTAGAAAATATATTTTCTAAATTAAAATAAAATATACTACCTACAATAACTACGAAAAAAGATATCACACCATAAATTATAAAAGATGTTCCTAAAAAGTTCTCTTCTGATTCTTTATCCTCTAGTGCTCTGTATTTTGAAACATACCTTACTATTGTATTATTTAAACCTAAATCCATTATAGCAATATATCCTACAAACGCACCAATTAAAGTGTATAAACCGTATTCGGAATCACCAAGGCTTTTTACAATAAACGGAGTTAGAATGAGGCCGATAGTATTTGTTAAAAATATATTTATATAAGAAAGTAGAGCTCCTTTTTTTATTTGATTCATTATAGATTTTGATAGTATTTACAGAGGGATTCTTTTTGCATTTTTAAAATGCTTCCAAAAGTAACGAATTCGTTTAGTTTGAGATAGGTTTAAGAGGGTATTTTTATCCGATTAAACGTTAATTAAACGGATAAAATCAACAAATAGTGCGTTTGTACTTGAGAATAAATAAACAATAAGATTTAATCATTTAATTCAATAACTACTTAGCGCATTAATTTTAATTTAATTTAACTTTAATCTAACCTTAAATTCGCGCGTTTAAAAAAAAAAGAATAAAAATGACATTCTCTATTTATCACTTTTTAAATGGCCTACCGATTAGCAGACGAGTGTCAATTCATTGAATGGAACGCAAAAATTTTTAGTAACCGATAGGTTATCTTATTAAAAATTTTAGAATTTGAGATTAAGAGGAGAAATCATAATATGATTTCGGGTACTAAAGCTTAATAAGCTTTAGAGAATGAATATTGACCGTCGAAAATCGAAGCCTTGATTTTTTTGGTTCTTTTTTCATCAAATTTGAAATTAAAAGGAGAAGCTTAATAAGCTTCGGAATATAGTATAAATAAAAACCAAATTTCTACTTATTAACTAATTAACCTCTTCAATCATTGCTTTTTAATTGGCCTTAAATTCGCGCGTTAAGAAAAATAATAAAATGACATTCTCTATTTATCACTTTTTAAATGGCCTCTAAATCTATAACGTTAATAAATTAAATACAATGGAGGATAAGAAAGATTTAGCGAGTGCTAACGAGTCATTTAAATCTTTCCCGCAATGAAATTTAATTTTAGTTAAATAGATTTGAAGCCTTGATTTTTTTGGTTCTTTTTGTATCAAGACAAAAAATGAACATAATTATTAAAAACCAAATTTCTACTTATTAACTAATTAACCTCATCAATCATTGCTTTTTAATTGGCCTTAAATTCGCGCGTTAAGAAAAAGAATAAAGTAGGCGTTAAAAATAATTTCCTGAGCGATAGCGAGTGATTTAAATTATTTAGCCAACTGAGATTCTTTTTTAGCGAAGAATTTACAGCCTTGATTTTTTTTGGTTCTGTTTTTTGTATCAAGACAAAAAATGAACATAATTATAAAAAGAATATTCCACTTTTGATCTAGAAAAAAGTGATAATTAAAAAAAATACCTAAGCCACACCGTGGCTTCTCCTCTCAAATCAAATGTTTTTTGTATAAAGAAAAAAAATGAACATAATTTAAAAAACAAATTACTACTTATTAACTAATTAACCTCTTCAATCATTGCTTTTTAATTGGCCTTAAATTCGCGCGTTAAGAAAAATAATAAAATGACATTCTCTATTTATCACTTTTTAAATGGCCTCTAAATCTATAACGTTAATAAATTAAATACAATGGAGGATAAGAAAGATTTAGCGAGTGCTAACGAGTCATTTAAATCTTTCCCGCAATGAAATTTAATTTTAGTTAAATAGATTTGAAGCCTTGATTTTTTTGGTTCTTTTTGTATCAAGACAAAAAA
>NZ_JADGIK010000015.1 GCF_015234135.1 Faecalibacter rhinopitheci
CTATAATAATATTTATGTTAAGTAA
Source organism: Faecalibacter rhinopitheci (assembly GCF_015234135.1). GTDB lineage: Bacteria > Bacteroidota > Bacteroidia > Flavobacteriales > Weeksellaceae > Empedobacter > Empedobacter rhinopitheci. The sequence goes on from NZ_JADGIK010000015.1 coordinate 26, forward strand.
TATGTTTTATTTTGCATAAACAACAAAATGGTTGTACATTTAAAACAAAATTGTTGTTATGTCTGTAAAAATTAAAAACCCTCAACGTTTTAACACAAAAAAAAGCATTACTAATTCAAGGAATAAAGGCAAATCTAATCGTTTATGGAAATTAGAATCTGATAATAAAATTTATACTTGGAGTAATAAAATTGAACGTGTTAATGTAATTAGAAATGGGATTCCTTATCAATCTATTGAGGTTATTAGCGAACGTTTGAATACACCTATAAAATCCATATTAAAAATTGTAGGAGTTCCTCAAACTACATACAATAAAAAGAAAGTAGAACATTCTTTATTAGATAGTAGAGATAGTGAATTAATAATTCTAATATCTGAATTAATCGATTATGGAATTGAAGTATTCAACGAAGAAGTAGATAAGTTTCAAAGATGGTTATACAAACCAAATGTTTCTTTAGGAGGAGTTACTCCTGAGAGTTTATTAGACACTATAACTGGAATTAATGAAGTGAAATATAGTCTTAATCGACTAGAATATGGAAATCTCGCATAATGATCGTATATAGAATTGAAAGAGAAAAATATTTAGACGATACATTAAAAGGTATTGGAGCTTCTTTATCAAGTGGATTTAGATGGAATAGTTTAAATACAAGATTGGTTTACACAGCTGATAGTAGAGCATTATCTACTTTAGAAGTTTCAGTACATTTAGATCTTACAGAAGATTTACCTAATGATCGTTTTATTGTTGAAATTGAAATACCTGATGATATTTTAATCATGGAGGTTGATATTAATGATTTGCCTAATGATTGGGATTCAAAACCGGCAACAATTTCAACTCAAGTAATTGGAGATGATTTTGTTTTAGAAAATGAAGCTGCTATATTAAAAGTACCTAGTAGTATAATCACTCAAGAGCATAATTACTTAATTAATCCTCTACATCCTGAAATAAAAAGGATTAAGGTTATAAAAAAATACCCTTTTAAATTTGATCCTAGATTAACAAAAAATGAGTCTAAATAATTATTTAGACTCATTTTTTGTTAATCTATATTGTTCTATAATAAAATTTATGTTAAGTGAGTGATTCTATAATTAATTGTCTGATATTAATATTATATTAGTTTTTCACTTTAAAAAGACATTATTTTGAAAATTAGACTATATGTTAAAAAAAATATTATTACTTAATCTTGTATTAAGCTGTTCTGTTGTTTTTTCACAAGAAGAGACAACAAAGAATGGTTTACCAAAATCATCTATTAAATCATTAATTGATACATCAAATATTGAAAAATCAAATGTTATTGATTTACAAACATACATAGAAGATACTTATGTTAATTCTAGTAAATATTATAACAAGGGAGCTTTACCTATAATTAAAAAAGGGGAGTATTATGTTCTTTTAATTGATGAAAATGATAAAAAAATCATTAAAAAATCTTCAGATTTTAAAGATATAAGCCCTTCTAAAATAAAAGAATTTACATATGAGAAATCTGTTAAATCTGATTATTTAGGAGGTTATTTTGGGGCTGTTTTTGGAGTTATTTCTATTAAATTAAGAAAATAATTATAATAGAATTTACGTAAAGTAATATATAAAAATCTATACTTGATTCAGTATGGATTTTTTGTTCTATAATATATATTATGTTAAGTAGATGATTTTTATTTAATTGTTTATTATTCTAACTCCTATTTGAATTCTCATTTTTTATAATTAAGTTAGAAAACTTATTGACAACAAACTATTTATGAATAAAATTATACTCGCTTTTATGTGCTTGGGAAGTTATTCCTTTTCTCAAATTATAGATGTTAACCCTACAGCTATACCCGTGACATCTGCTTTAGATTTTTCTTATGATGCTTCAGGGAATCAAGTTAAACGAAGTTTTAGATCTCTTATTATAGTAGGGCCAAAAACAGAAGCCCAAGACGATTTTCTCGAACATATCCAATTATTTCCTATTCCTGTTCAAAATGAATTAACCATTAAATGGGATAATGAAATTTTAGGAAAAATATTTTCGATTGGTATTTATGATCATAATCAATTGAAATACTTCTATAAAGAGAATTTGAATAATAATGATAGTCAAGTTAGTGTTAATATGTCGACTTACAATTCTGGGCTTTACATTATTCAGTTTGTCTTATCTGATAGTAGAGTTTATTCAAAAACAATTATCAAAAAATAACACCTTACACTAATATGAAAAAAATATTCTACTTTTTTTTATTAGTAGGATTAAGTATTTGTACCTCTTCTATTACAAATGCTCAAACTATTAATTTTCAAGACACAAAAGGAGAAACAATGGTAGACGCCTCAGGTTCTGCTACTTATAAATTACCTATAGCGCTGCCTCCTGGAATTAAAAATGTCGCTCCTCAATTATCTATTACATATTCAAGTTCTTCAAATAATGGAATTGCTGGATATGGTTGGAATTTAACTGGGATTTCTTCAATTAACAGAACAGCAACACGCCTAGATTTAGATGGATATATAGATGCTGTAGATTTTGATTCTAATGATCAGTTTTTATTAGATGGTCAGCGACTTATAAATTTAGGTAATAACATATTTGGAACAGAGAATTTTTCAAATATGAAAATAATAGCTAATGGAAGTCCAGAAAACCCTGACTCATTTACTATTAACTTTCCTGATGGTTCTATTGCTTATTATGGTAATAATACAGATGCCAAAGGTATTTCTGAATATCAAATAACAAAATGGGTTGACTCTAATGGAAATTACGTAAAATATGAATATATTAAAGATGGAAACGTTATATATCCTTCTAAAATTATTTGGAGTGGAAATGACAATAAAGCTACTGGATATCAAAATTCTATAGATTTTTTTTATGACCCTAGAATTAGACCTGAATCAGGCTATTTATATGGAAATAAATTAACAACTAATAAAATTTTAAGTAGAATTACGGTAACAACAGGAAATTCTATCTTTAAAACATATCAATTTTCTCATATTAAAAATGAGTTAAATTATCAATTTGTTGAAAGAATTCAAGAATTAAATGGTGCTAATGAAGCTGCTAACCCTGTCATATTTAAATATAACTTTTCATCTACAGGATTTTCAGATAATTTTGATTACTATAAATCTAATGGAAGTTTCTATTTAGACAAAGTTGAGCATTCAGGTGATTTTGATGGAAATGGACAAATTGATTTTATTGTAAAAGAATCTGGATATAAAATGTTTCTTAATAAAATTGATAATAATGATAATTGGATATCTATTCCTGTTGGCGCAAGTATACCTCCAATAAATACATTATTTGATAATAAGTTGCTACAAAGACAGTCTTTAGTTTACAAAACAAATAATACTGATTATGGATCATATTCTAATCATAGTCTTCCTACAAACCATCAATTATATTTAAAACCTCAAGTTCTAAATACTTCTACTAATCAATTATCAGATAATTATACTAGAACTATTTCATACCCCTATCTTAATTATATTATTAATTCTGATGGATGTATGAACAGACCTCTAGATCAAATAGAAATGTATACGGGAACTCCAACTACAAGATTTATTACAGGAGATTTTAATGGGGATGGAATCTCTGATTATATACTATTGGGCCAATATTCAGTAGAAAATATTTATGTTGATCTTGATTGGAATAATGGCGGAGCTCTAAGGCCTGAACCAGGGTGTAATCCCCACTATTCAAAACATTCTATATCTCCTTATTACATTGATATGAATCCTCTTCTTTTAGACTCTGAAGCTTCATTTAGAGTGAATGGATCTGCCATGTTATATGAAGATGAGCAATTTATATTAGATTTTAATGGTGACGGAAAAGACGATATTATAAATATCAATGATTATGGATACTATAATGTTTATACATTTAAGAATTCACAAGAAATTGAAAAACTTGCTTCAGGTCATATTCCAGAATACAATAAAAAAGATGATCCTAAAAAACAATTAGTATGGGGAGATTATAATGGGGATGGAAAAACTGATTTTTTAGTTCCTGTTGCTAATAAAAGTTCTGATTGGATGATGTATGTAGCCAAAGGTAATGAATTTGAAAAAATATCATATACCAACTTTCACCCATATGAACCAGAATGGGGGCCTGGAGCTCCGTTTGATAGAAGAGTAAAGATTAGAAGTTATAGAGCTGTTGATTTAAATAATGATGGTAAAAGTGATTTACTAGAGAATGAATATGAATCTTACTGTGTAACTGTTGCTGTTGGAGATTGTGACAGAAATGCTAGAGGTCATTTTAGATTTAGAGCAAACATGGGAGTTGACAGCAATGGAAAAGTTGTTTTTGGAGCTGAAGAATATAAACAAATCTATTCTCAATATGGTTACAATGACGCTATACATTTATTAACAGGAAACTTTAATAATTCCAATAACATTATTTTCATTCAAGGTGACCAGATTTGGAAAGGAAACTTCAAAAAAGATATATCGCAAGATAAATTAATTACTTCTATAAAAGAAGCTGGGGAATCAATAGAAACTAATATACAATATGCTAATTTAAAGCCTAATTCCTCTAATAATGGTTTAGGATCTGTAGCTGGTGTATATTTTTCGACTAATTCTGAATCATTTCCTTTTACTGAAATAAAACAATTACCAGATGTTAAAGTTGTTTCAAGGTTATCAGTAACAATTAATAACAAACAAAAATATAGAGAGTTCAAATATTCTGATTTAACATCTCATTCAAAAGGATTAGGAATATTAGGATTTAAGCTTTTTGCTCAAACTGGTTGGATTGTTGATGGAATTAACGAATATACTCCTATTTGGCAGGTAGCTTCATTTGATCCTAAAAAAAGAAATGTAAACATTTCTAATTGGTCATTTTCTGGAAATACTAATTTAAATTTAATTACTAACCCTATAGATAATAACTTAATAAGTAAAAATATCTCAACTTATAGTTATAATATATTAACCAGTCAAAATTCAAACTCTCCTAGTAGATTTGCTTTATTATTAACAAAAGATGAAACTTATGATTTTGTATTAGGAACCAAAAAAACTACTGATAATTTTTATGATAATTATAAAAACATTAGTAACCAAACTATTACAGTCACAGGAAATGGAAGTTCTTTTATAGAAAGTATTACAAATACATATTCACATAATACAACTGGTACAGGTAATAATTTTTTTATCGGTCGTTTAATAAAGGAAGTTTCTAAAGTTGATGCTTATGGAGGTTCTTACACTACTCAAAAAGAGTATACTTATACAAATAATAACATTTCAAAAACAAAAGCAACTGTTCAAAATGATGGTGAACAAATAATTGATTATACATACGATACATTCGGAAATGTTATAAAAATTATAGATTATGGTAAAAAAATAAATTCTATAATAGAAAATCCTTCAGGAGGAATAGGGATTTCTTATCCTCCTCGAGAAATAAATAATACATACGATGCCAATGGACGCTTTGTTATCAAGAAAAAAGATACGGAAGGTTATGAAACCTTAATAGAATATAATTTATTAGGACAAGTTACTAAAGAAACAGATAAGTTTGGTGCTACAACTTCTACCGAATATGACAAATGGGGAAAATTATTAAAAGTTACTCTTTCTAATTCGAGTACGGCTCCTATTATCACTCAATATCAATATTTTCGTGACACTACAGGTTGGAATATTGTTTCTTTTAGCGATCAAACTAGAGCCTATAGTACTCAATATTTTGATGCCGTAGGAAATAATATTAAAAATACGATAAAAGGTTTTTCTAATGGTCAATATATTTCGAATTCTACCGAATATGATTTCTTAGGTCGTAAATTAAGAGAGAGTCAACCTTATTTTAGTTCTCCTTCTCAATGGAGAACTTATGAATATGATTATTTATTAAGGCCTACTAAAATCACAAATCACACAGGATTAGTTGTAACAAATTCTTATAATGGTCTAACTGTTACAACAGTAGAAGGTGCTCGTTCTAAAAAAATAACAAAAGATGCTATTGGTAATACTGCTCAATTAATTGACAATGGAACCGAAACTATTAAATACACTTATTTTCCTCACGGAGGAGTTAAAACGACAACTTATGGATCTCATGTTATCACAACGAACTATGATGTATGGGGAAGACGAACATCACTATTTGACCCTTCAGTAAGTTCTACTCCTTATACTTATTCATACACTATTTATGATGAAATTAAGGAAGAAAAAATGCCTGAAGGAACAACTACATATAAATATGATGGTACTGGTAAGATCTTAGAAAGAACAACCACAGGAAAATCAAATATTTCTGTAAATTACACGTATGATCCTTCTAAAAAAGGATTATTAGTCAAGGAATATGGGAATAATGAGAGTAACAGTTTTTCTAATGATATTTCGTACGACAATTATTTTAGAATTACTGGAAAAAACGAAGTAACTCCTAAATTCGTTTTTGGAAAACAATTTGTCTATGATGAGTTTGGGCGTATCATGAACTCTGAATCTTGGACAATGACTAATAATAAGCGTGTTCAAACTGTTATTTTAAATCATCAATATAATCAATACAATGGCGAATTAAATTTACTACTAGATATATCAAAAGGTGTTGGGAAAGTGGTTTGGAAAGCAAATGCCAAAAACGAAAGAGGTCAATTACTTAATTCTACTTTAGGTGAACTAATCTCTGTCGAAAACATCTACGATACTTATGGAAATATTACCAATATTCGTAATAAAAAGGGAAATGATTGGTTATATAATGTAGATTATCAATATCAAGTAGATCATGGTTTATTAACCAAACGTACTGATTCACATTTTGGATGGGAAGAGAATTTTACATACGATAATTTTGATCGCCTGTTAACATGGTCTTCTCCAAATGGTACAAATTCCAACACATATCTTTCTGATGGCCGAATCAATAAAAATAGTCAAGTAGGTGAATATTCATATTTGCCAAATGAAAAGTATAAAAAGAAAAGTCTTGGATTAAATGCTCAAGGGGGTACTTATTATTCTGCAAGAAAATTACAAGATATTACTTATGATGCTTTCAAACGTCCATTAAATATTTCAGAAGAAGGACGAGGACTTGCAGATTTTCAATATGGAATAAATGGAGCTAGATTCTATGCTAAAAAACAAGATTTATTAGCAAATAAGATAATTGAAAAATACTATTCACACGATGGTTCCATGGATATTTCCATTGATATAAATGGAAATGCTAAAATTATCAATTATATTTCCTCTCCATATGACACTCCATTCATTTATGTTACAGAATTAAATTCAGCTTTAACAACAACTAATGAAGGATTTTATTATTTAGCAAGAGATTTTCAAAGTTCGATTATGGCTATTTACGATACCAATGCTGCTGTTATTGAACGCCGTTTATTTGATCCATGGGGAAATATTGTAAAAGTACAAGATGCGGGGGGAAATGTAAAGGAAGGTGAAAACGCAAAACTCATTTTCTTAGATCACGGCTATACAGGTCACGAGCATTTTACTGAAGTAGGTATAATACATATGAATGGACGTATTTACGATCCTATTCTAAAACAATTTTTAAGCCCTGATAATTTTATTCAAGATCCTGATAATTCTCAAAATTATAATCGATATGGTTATGCATGGAACAATCCTCTTAAATATTGTGACCCATCGGGAGAAGAGTTAATTATTGCTGGATCAGCTACCATTGGAGCGATGGTCATTGGAGCAATAATTGGTGGAGCTGTTTATACTGGATTAGCTTTATATAATGGCTATTTTTCATGGGGAGGTCTCATAAAAAGTATGGGTGTAGGTGCTGCTAGTGGTGCAATAGCTTCTGGTATAGGAGAATTAACCGCTGTCTTAAAACCAGCAGCCGAAACTGCCTCTTTTTTTACTAAATCTGCTGCTTTTATGGGGAAAATGGCTGTAGAAAGTTCTATGCATGCCGTAAGCCAAGGGTTTATCGCAGGAATTACTGGAGGAAATATAGAACAAAGTCTTTTAAGTGGAGCTGTAAGTAGTGTTGTGAGTTCTATTGTCAATGTTAGTGGAGCTGAAATGTTAGGTAGCTCTGATGCTGCTATTATTTTATTTGGTACAGTTTCTGGGGGTGTTGCTGCTAGATTAACTGGTGGTAATTTTTGGGAAGGTGCTGCTGTAGGTTTAGTGGTAAGTGGATTAAATCACGCAATGCACAATGACAATGATATTTTTGAAAGTGAGGATAGTTCTGAAGGTCCAGGAAAAGGTAATGGTAAAAATGATAGAAAAGATGGTAAAGGAAATAAATTTAGAGGTGGTAAACAAAAGCAAAGAGATGGTGATCTAAGTAAATATCCAAAAGAATTTAAAGATTGGTATCATAAAAATGCAAAACATTATAAATTACCTGGACAACCGGACCCAAATTTAGATGAACCATATGGTGATTGGGTTGATTTAGGAAAGCCTAAAGCATACTCTGCACCTCAAGTTAATTCTAAAGTTATATTAGGGACTGCTGCAACGGTTGGGTCTGGATACATTTTAATAAAAGCTGTAGACTATATTGGAGGCAGAGTTTCTTTTTTAATGACTTTAGGTATTTCCTCTACTCTTATGACTATGCCTTACACTAATACAGCTCCTCAAAATAATTACAATTAAAAGATATTAATTTAAAAAAAATGAATTTCACTTGTACTATAACGGTTTTTGGAAAGAACTTTGACCCTAATCAATTCATAAATACAATACCAATAAAAATAGACAAAGTTGTATATAAAGGTCAACGAAGACATAACTTACCCAATTCTAAAATAATTAATTACTCTTTTGTGAGTTTCGAAATAAATAGTAAGAATTTTAGACAATCTAGTTTTAGTGAATATATTGAAGATTTAGTAATGTATTTAAAACAAAATGAAAAAATACTTATCCAAATTAATTCACTATCAGAAATAGAATATTATAATTTAGAATTATTTATAAAAAGTGATAATGAAAAAATAGAACGCTTTTACTTTTCAAATGATTTCATTAATATATGCTCTAATTTAAAAGTTTCAATAGAAACAGTTCTTATTTAAAATAGGGTATTATATCAGATATGTCGGTAGTTTGTAAAAAGCACATAAACAGCATTTTAACCATAAATAACCTTACTCAATGGTGGACTAATTTCTACTATTGGGTATTTTTAAGTTGTCTCAAAAATGGGGAAGATTACTCACTGGATATCCTCCTGAAATTTCCAGTTTAAGTTAAGCTACATATTTTAAAAATTTTAAATTATTATTAAACTCAAAAATAGTTTTATATCCTAAGGTTTTATATCTTCTATTTTTGTTATACCTGTGGGTACGTTGTATCAGCGTAGTCTAAATTAGTAAAAAACTAATATAGCCTTATGATTTTAAAAAGGACAAAATAAAATAAACAAAGCCTCTAATTGGAGGCTTTGTCGTACTCTATAATAACAATTATGTTTAGTAACACATTCTTCATTGTTCTGTGATAGCGTTCATTTTTTTCCTTGCATTTGTGGATGAAGCAGTTTTCCTCGCACATGTTCCATTTTTTGTGTATTTTTCAAATAATATTTTAATTTATTCGAAACATAACAAGATCCATTGTCTGACAATAATTTTGATTTTTGTTTTAATTTGAGCCTTTTCGATAGCTGTTTTCATGTTTCTTTTTACATCTTCAGTTTTCATCGAGCTGCACAATTCCCAATGAATTATATAGCGGATATAATTGTCCAAAACTGTCCCACCTTTTGCTGACGATTTACACTTATTCAATGTTTTTTTTATACTATTGTAATAAATTTATACCTTATCTACTACAAACAAAATTAATTAATGAAAAGAAGAGAATTCTTAAAAAAAAGTTTGACTATTTCAAGTTTATTTGCTTTATGTCCTACATTATTAACATCTTGTATTGAAGATGAATCATTTAGTTTATTAAAAAATAACAAATCTGTAGAAAAATCATTTATTTATACATTAGATTATGTAGAAAATTCATTTGATTATAACTCAATTTATGGAGAATTATTATCACAAAAAAAATCGAATAAAAATATAGTTAACTTCACTCTTTTGGGATTTATCATTAATGAAAATGATTTACCCAATTCTATTAAAAATAATAATAATTTTATTTTTTTATACAATCTTAAAAATAATAAGATTTATGTAAAAATGAAAAATTGTATTACAAAATCAGTTGAAGAAGCTGACATTAGCTTAATGAATATTAAAATGATAAAAGAATCATCAATTATAAAAGATTATGCATATATCTAATGGTTTGTTTTTTAATTCATCTATATGTATTGAATGTGGTATTTGTGAAGATGTTTGCCCTGTAAATGCTGTAAAACTAAAAAATTATATTTTTAATATAGATGGTCATATATATTCTGCAGGCTCATCCTTGGCCTTTCAAGCTGATAGATGTCTAGGAGAATTTTGTGCCAAATGTGTAGAAATTTGCCCAACAAGTGCTTTATATACAGAACTTCCATTTTATGGAGGAGATAGTGGAGGAAACAGCAACAACAATAATACAACTTTAAAAGAAAAAGCTAACTATATTCATAAAAAATATACTACCTCAAATTTCCGTAAGATTGTTGATGCATTAAATTTAGGGCAACAAATAAAAGAATTAAATGTTGAAGGTATTAAAACTTTAGTAAAACATGTTGGTGGTGAATTAGATGGGAAAGTTTTAAACTTTTTAAAAGAAGCTCCTTTACCAATTAAAGTAATTGGTGTTGGATCTACTATTGAAAATGTATATAAAACATATACTGTATTGTCTGATGGAGATATTACTAATTCTGATATTGTTCAACTCTTTAATGCTACAACTGATATAGCATCATATGTACCTGGACCAGTAGGTTTAATTGCACAAGGAATTAATTTTACTTTAGTTGTATATGAAGAATCTAAATAGTAAATCAATCTCTTCTAATTTAAATTTTAGAGCTTTATTTCCATTAATTTTTATCATTTTTAGTTCGTTTTTTATTGTTTTATTATTGAATAATAAAAGTGATTTTGAAAATCCTATTTATCTATATGTAGCAGTTATAACTCTTTTATTATTTATATTCTTTTCATTAAAGGAAATTTTTTCTTACTTTATTTCAATTACATTTAATGAAAAATCACTATATATTTTTAATAATTTTAAAAAATATAAAATATTAAGCTTTAAAGAAGAGTTTCAGTATACGAAATTTGGAATTAGTCCAAGATGCTTAATCATAAGAACTGAATCTAAAAATTTAAAAATAAATGAGTATTATATAAGTAATTATAATGAAATTAAGGATTATATAGTAACAAAAATTAAATAAGCTTGGATTTCTTTTGTCTTTATAATAATCAAATGTGACGTACCAACAGACTTAATAAAACCTATAACACGTTTTATGTTAAACAAGATACATAAGCTCTTGTAAAAGCTCTATAAAATATAAACTCCACGATCTAATTAGGTCGTGGAGTTTTTTAATATATATCATATATACTTTACATAATCTCTGTTATAAGTTTTTTATTAAAAATAGTAACCAATTCTTAAATGTAAGTTTACAGCAACATCACTTTCATTTTTGGAAAAACCTTCATTTTTATAAAATATATATTGATAACCTATACCTAAGCCAGCTTCATAATTAAAGTTAGAATCTCCTATATTTCTTTTTATACCCCAAGTAGGTATAAAACTAATATCACTAATTATATCTACGTTTTTATTAGATATAATAAACCAATCGGGATGATAATTAGTTTTTAGAGAAATAAAATTACCACCATTCTTAGAAATATTTTTACCATTAGCTTTTCTTTTTGCTAAATTATAATAATATCTAGGTTCTATAGTTAGAACAGGAGTTAATAAAAACCCTGTACCATCGTATAAATCACCTCCCCATATACCGCTATCTAGTCCTATTTCAGACTTTAAAGAAAAATTGTTAGATAATTTAAATTCATTGTTAATCCAAAAACCTAAGAATCCTGTTTGTGCAGAAAAGATAGATTTTTCTACAGAAGACTCTTGTGCATTTGTAAAAAGAGAAAATAATAAATAAGTTATTAATAAAGTTATTTTTTTCATATTATATATTAATTAAGTGTTTCTAGATCATCTGAGAATGAGTTTAATAACTTATTGAATGTTTTAAAAGCAAGTTTATTAATGTTTTTTGTATATACAGGACCACTTGAAGAATTAGACATTATAATACCTTTAACCTGCTTGTTATATATTAGTTTTCTTGTATTAAGGTCGTATACATTTATCCTACTTATGGATTGTTTTTGAGCGCTGTTATCTGATGAAGGAATAAGAGAATAATCAGCAAAATCATTTTTATTAATACTAATGTCTAATAATATTAAATAATCAAAATCATTACCATTTTTTATATCATTCAAAATATTTTCATCTAAATCAAATGATAATTTATAAGGTATAAGTGCTGATGATTCTAAAAAAAAAGAAATACGATTTCCAAACTTAGGAGATAATATACTTTTAGAATCATTTATAACTTCTGTATAAATATTAGATGGAATGGCTACTTCACAAAGCAACCATTTTCCATCTTTTGTATTTAATTTCAGATTATTTGTATTACTGTCTATAATATATGAGGGTACAGATATTGAAGGAACTAAAGCACAAGAACTGAATATTGTTAATAACAATAACAATAACAAATTAATAAATTTATTTATCTTCATTAAAAATGAATTTATTACCATACCATTTACCAGACTTTTTAACCATTCCATAAGCATTAATTCCTAAAATATCAGGGCTATTGAAATCACCTGACCAATCAATATTTAAAGGATTTGGTCCAGATCCTGTTCCAAAGTTATAAGTAAATTTTGGAGACATGATTCCCCAATCAAATACGTGCTCTATAGTTTTACAATCAGTACATGTATTTGAAAAATCATATAATTGAATCCATTTAGCTTTAGGTGTAGCTATTACAACACCAATTCTATTTAAATGTTTATTATTTAAAGAATTAAAAAGTGATTTTGTTTTGTCAAAAATAAAATTATAAAATATATTGCGGGCTTCTTCTTCATTTTTTACTATTTTATTATCAATAGCTATTTCCATTACAGCATCTAATTTCAATCTTTTTTCAAATGGGAGCTTAGGAGAGTAGTAGGCTCCAATATGAGATATTTGTCCATATCCATTGTCTCTAAATATTTGTTTTCCAGAAACTCTATATGGGTTATTTCCGCCAGCAGTTATATCATTGATAAAATATGTAACAATACCACTAAGCTTTTGTTCTCTAACTTTTGTAAAATCACTTGTGTGATCATATCCCCACGATAAACTATTGATTCCTAAAGCTAATTTCTCTGCTTTTTCATTAAACCAAATACCCGCTTTCTTTTGATTTTTAACTTTTATACCAATGATATAAGCTAGTTTTAAATCAACTTTATAGTATTTTATTTTTACTCTTTTTCTATTTTCATATTCATTTGTACAAACTTTACTTATCCCAAAAATATTACCTAATAAAGGGGATTTTAAGTTGCATTCTGCTAAATTTTTTGCTATAGTTTCTAGATTTTCAGGTGCATTACCAGTACTAGTTCCAGGATTTGAACCACCACTATAACCACCTCCACCTCCATCTCCACCTCCTTCAGATGGTTGAATACGGTAATTTATATAATGAGAAATACCGTCTTCTAACTGTACTAAACCTCCATCAGGATTGTAACTTAAAGGTTCTTCTATTTTTTGTATATTATATATATCATTTAATGAATGAACATTGTAAGCATCCATTATAACACTTAATTCAGCATATTTATCAGTTCTAGCAATAAATAACCCTTGATCAGTGTATTTGTAAATTTCATTAGATATTTGAATTTCAGAATTATTATTTAAAAAGGCAGCAAAAAGGTCGTCACCTATAACATCTTCCATATCATCGAAATGGTCTAGAATATCTTCATTGGTAAGAGAAGTAGATGTAATACTATTCAAAGAAGTTTCAGTAAATTCTTTTATAACATCAGGACTAGTGTATTCAGTAAAATAAGGAACTAAAGAATTAAAATCTTTAGAATATAATTTAGAATCTAATTCATTTGAGATTTGCTCTAAATTTTTAGAATCTAATTTTGAATAATAAGATTTGAAATCATCTTCAGATTTGAAATATAATCTTCCATTTACAATACTACCATTTTGAGTATTAGAATTTATAGAAGTTTCTTCAATTAAAGAACTAGTGACATCTTCATCACAAGATGAAATAGAAGTAATAGATAAGGCTATTAACAAGGTAGTTAAAATTTTTTCATTTTTAGTGTTTTAAAAAGTAATTATGACTAAAATAGATTATATTAATAATAATATTTATAAAAAAGTGTTAATTTTTTAACAGGAATTTAATAAATATTATAAAATAAAAGATTGATCAATTTTAAAAACCTACTTAACATAAGTATTATTATAGAACATAAAAATCCATACTTAATTTGGACATGCCCCAAAAAGTTAGACACTTTCAGGGGTATTTTTTATGGATAGAAAAGTAAAATATACATTAGACTTTAAAATAATTCATCAACTTTAATTAGATTAAACATGTTATCTAATTTGATAAACTCTTCAAACATAGCAGCATGTCCAGCTCCTACAATAATAACTATGTTTTTATCTTTATTATTAACTTGATTTTGAATATTTGCATACATAATTAAGTTTCTTTTATACCATAAAGAAACGAGATCCGAACTGTACGTTGTCAAAATAAATGAGACACTTCTAATCAAAAATTAAGATAGTGTTAGATTTATAAATTTATTATTTTTTCTTTAAAATACAACTGCCTTCTTTTTGCAATTGTTTTTTGTTTAATAATTGCTCTTTGTTCTAAAATTTTATCCGCTCTACCAAAATATACATCTGAAGGAGTAAGGTTATTTAAAGCCTCATGATATCTATGATTGTTATAATTTTCTACAAATTTATTTAAAGCTTCCTCTAGTTCATCAGGATGGTAATAGTGATCTAATTTTACTACGTTTTTCATTGTCCTGTGATACCTTTCGATCTTTCCTTGTGTTTGTGGATGAAGTGATTTTCCTCTGACATGCTTCATTTTTTGAGTATTTTTCAGGTAATCTTTTAGTTCACTTGACACATAACAAGGTCCATTATCAGATAATAATTTTGGTTTCTGTTTCGTTTTTAATTTTGCTTTTTCAATTGCAGTTTTTACAGTTCTTTTCACATCTTCTGCTTTCATCGAACTGCATAACTCCCAATGAATAATATATCGGCTGTAATCGTCTAAAATCGTGCTTAAATAATACCATCCCCATCCAATAATCTTAAAATATGTAAAATCTGTTTGCCACATTTGATGAACAAAATTGGTTTTGTCTTTGAATTCGTTCGCTGCTGAAATCAAAATATGATTGGGTGCTGAAATTAAATCTCTCTGCTTCAATATTCGATAAACACTCGATTCTGAAATGTAAATCCCAAGTTCATCTGTCATTTTAAAAGCTAATTCTCTTGCGGATAATTCAGGGTAATCTAATGCTAATTCTACAATTAAATCCTTTTGTGAATCAGGAATACTATTCCATTTTCGGTGAATTGAATGTCGTCTAGATTCTAATCCCTCAAAACCATTTTCTAGATATTTAGAATACCATTTATAAAAAGTACTTCGTGCAATTCCGAACTCCTTTAAAGTGCGTTTTACTCCAATTTCAGAGCGAGTTACAATCTGAATTATTTCGTGTTTTTCGCTTGCTGATAATCGCATATATTTCTTAAATCTAGTTTTTAATCCAACGAGTCTAAGGTTTTTTTTACGATATCATAACGTATAACTAAATCGGCTACAATCTCTTTTAAACGCAAGTTTTCTTTTCGTAAATCAGATACTTCATCACTTGTTGCTTCTCGAGTGATATCACCCGATAACCGCTTTTTACCAGCTTCTAAAAATTCTTTATTCCATTTGTAAAATTGTGATTGTGAAATAGCATATTTTCGACAAAGTTCTGAAACTGAAATTTCAGCACGTAAGGCTTCCATTACAATTAAAATCTTTTGTTCAGCTGTAAATATACGTCGTGTGTTGTGACGAATATCTTTTACAAATTTCTCTGGGGTTTTCTTTTTTGAAATTGCCATAATTAAAGTTAATGTTTTAATAAACACTAGCTTAATTTTTAGGTCTTAGATGTCCACTTTTTGCTGACGATTTACAATTAAATTATAGGGTATAACAAAGCCTCCAATTGGAGGCTTTGTTATACCCTATAATTTTTATTGTTTAGTTAAGGTAATTTTTCTTAAAGGAAGAAGAGTATTGTAATCTCTATAATTAGGGCATTGAGAACTCATATCATATATTAAATCAGAATTTCTATTGAAATATAAAGTAATAGAATTATTATTAAGTTTTTCTATATAAACCATACCAAAATCATTACATTCAGATTTATATACAAAATTTAACATATATGTATTCCTTTGAAAGGTAGAACCAATCATTACACCTGTATCAGTTAAATTATTGTTCATACTATTAAGTAGTACAGATCCATTAATTGAATTTTTAACTAATAGACGACCATATAATCTATCCCAAAATAAATCAGAGTTTCCATCATTTACTTTCTTTTCAAATTTAATTTCAAGGACTTTATTATCATAAGAACCTTTCCATATACCTATAAAAGGATTTAATTTATTATTTATATCTTTTATATAACTAACATTGTCAGGTATTCCTTCATTACCATTAATATATTGATATGCTTGATCTAAAGAAATAGTGTTTTGAGCATTTATACTTAAATTCATTAAGAAAAAAAGTATTAAAAAAAATAGTTTATTCATATTTAATATTTCTAAATTATATAATGATTGGGATTATGGACAATTGTCAGTTATTACTTTTTTGTTTGATCCTAATGACTTTTTCTGGCTTTTTCCATTTTTATCAACTTTTAATAATTGAACTCCTGTTACATTCATTTTTTCTGAAAGAAATCTTAAAAATTTAGTTTCATTGTTACCTTTTTCGTTATTCCAAAATTTTAAATATTCATTAGTCCAATAAGACGTATTGAATCCTGTTTTAATATCAGAACTTTTACCTGTAAATTTGAGAGTGTAGACTCCACTACTAGAAACCATAGTGACATATATATCACCATAAGAATTGTGACTTTGATTTAGAGCTAGTTTCATTAAAGCATTAACATCGGCAGGAGAAAACATTTTTATGGGTTGTCTAATTTCAGGATTTCCATTTACATCAAAATTACCTGTTTCATAAGAGTTTTGATGAGTATGGATTAATCCTTTTAAATCGGAATTGATATCAACAATTAAACCATCTGATATATTTGAAGATGCTGTCTGTGTAATACTAGTATAAGAGCCATTTTTATTTTGTGAAAAACCCGATTCGTGTTTTTTATTTAAAATAGAATTTTTATTTAACTCATCGATTTTAGCTTTATAATTAGGGTCACTAGTTTGCTTCTTTATGTCTTCACAAGGGTTAGAAGTTGAGCTATTTCCACCACCAGTTGGAGGTTCTATATATTCACAATCTTCATATACAGCGCAGCCACCGCCACCACCTTCTCCTCCTCCCCATCCTGGATAACCACCTCCCCCACCAGGATTAGGAGTTATAATTACGCCTTCAAACCAACATTCGAAATCAACTTCTAGATCACAATAATTACCACTTCTATTTTGTGTAGAAGATTTAAATTTTAAATCATAGGCATTTTGAAATGCTAATATATTTTTTTTATAAAACTCAGAATTATTATCAAATGTATAGAAGTATAAATTTGATTTATCTTGAGATAAATGACCTAAAATAAAACTATGAATCGTATTATTTTTTATTTTAGGAAATACAATCCATTTATCTCCATTTGAATTTTCCATAAGTTTAGAGAACATACTTGTCTCTACATAGACATCATTACTTTCAATGATTAAGTTTTGTTTTAGAGTTTTATTATACTTAACAGCATTAGAAGTATTCACTAAACCAGAAAGATTAGTTTTGTGGATTCTATCATACTTTTGTAATAGATAAGAGAATTTTATTGCATATTCAAAATCAATATTACTTGATTTATGAGATATATTTTCTACTTCATTAAATGTAAATAAGATTTTATTTTCTTTTTCGTTAACGATTTCATTTATTTCATCATCATTCGTACAACTCCCAATAAATAATAAGCAAGATAAAAATGTTAGGATGTAGTTAATAGAGTATTTGTTCATATAGTGTTTTTATTCATTAAAAATATCAAAAAGAAGTAATAAAAAAAACAACAATATTTAAATAATAAAACTCATCTATATAAGTAATTAAAATGGGATAATTTTCTAAAAAGGCTCAACAAACTAAATAATGTATATAAAAATATTAATTAAATTATACTGAAAATAAGATAATTAAATATCATGAAACCACTAATACTTAATAAAGTAGCAAGATTTGTATTTAATACTAACATAAGAGAGGTTAAAAATATTTATAAGGGAAAAGTTGAGGAGTCCATGCTAATTAATTTAGTAAGTGATGTAAATGAATTACAAAATAAATATGATAATTATTCACGTACTTATCTGAGTTTTATACTTAATTTAGATGAATAAAATTTATCAAATATTGTATAATCATATATATATTAATAACCTTACTAAACATAATTAATATTATAGCCTTTATTTTTATTCGTAAAACATTGGCTATTAACGAGTGCCGAATCTGATAAATCAAAACAAAAAAAGAGGTCCTTTACAGCCCTCTATTTACGTTGTTTTTGATTTATTTATTTCGGTCAGTTTTTATTTTAAAATCGTGTTAGAAAGAAATTTTGATACATAAATAAAGGCTATTCTTCTCTATTAATCATCTTTATAAAAGCTTCACTATCATTAGTATTTTTATTTTTCCATTTTTTGAAATCTTGCCATATGTTAACATCTTTTTCATTTAAAATCATACCTTTATCATAAAGCGTGTCAAAGAATTCTCTTTCTATTGTTTTCTTTGATTTAATATTTTCAAAGTACATAAAGAAGCTGAAACACAATAAAACCATCGAACCTAAAATAAGAATAGTACTATTTTTTATTATTCTCTTCTCTTTCTCTTTTTGTTTCTTTTCAAACTCCTTTTCTTTTCTTTCTTCCTCAATTATATTCCTTTGTAGTTCAATCAAAGATTCATATTTTTTTAATTCTTTTTTAAAATTCAAATCATTTACTTCTAATTTTGAATTCTTGATTTTATTAATTTTATCTTCTAAAATTTCATTCCCTTTATCAAATAAGTTTTGAGTTCTTTCAATAGCTTCATCTCTTTTTTTATCACTTATTTTTATGTTCTTTTGAGCTTCTTCCATTTTTAATAGAAATAACTCCATTACTTGTTTTTCTGTTAATCTTGCCATTATCTTTTCGTTCTATAACTTCTATTCTCAACTCTTTCAACTTCTCTTATCTCTTGTTTTTCAGTTTTAATTTGTTCTTTTCTTTCTTCTTCTTTTTGAACCAATTTCGCATTGTTTTCGATAGGAATTTGAAAAGTTATATTTTCAAAATGCACTCCTTTCTCTGCCATTGTTTTAATAGAACAATTTTTATGAATCTCTGAAGCTTTAAAATCAAGATCACTTTGTTTATCTTTGATTCTGAATCCTTGTAATTTTCCCCCTTTATTAATTGTTGGCTTAACTATAAATCCCTTATCATACATCTGCTGTATATATTCATCAAACCGTCTATTTCTAGAATTTAAAACGCTCTGGTTATGTGCTTTATATATATTAGATTTAATTTCTTTTATAATTGATTTATCAAAATCAACCTCCATTTTTCGCTCCTTTCTAACATCTTTAGCCGAAGTCAATCCATACTCTTTCGCTATAGATTCAGCCGAGTGTTGAGCCTTGAACCCTATATAGCTATCATTTAAAGCCTTACCTTTATCATTGATTCTATTAGCTATAATATGTATATGTGTTGCCTTTGTGTTCTGATGAACATAAGCTATATATTGATTGTCTTTTAGTCCTAAATTCTCAAGGTGCTTTTCAGCGAATTCTCTAAGTATTTTAGGAGAGTGTTTTGCATCATTTGACGGACTTAAAACAATAGAAAATGTGTTCTTCTTACAAAGGTTATTCATCTTTTGAACCTCTCTCATTTCTGCTAAAAGTTCAGTTCCTTTTTCTCCAATCAAGTCATTTCTGCATAATTCATAAGAGTTTTTCTCTTCTTTCATAATGTAGTTAATAGATTGAGCACTTCCTAAAATTGATGATGCTTTACTTATCATTTTTTCTAAATGTTTGGATTACCTCTTTTAATTCTTTTTTCAGATCATCTATCTCTTCTATCATTTTTTGATAGTCTCCTTTTTTTAACAAATTCGAGATTGCAGAAAAGTTATTATGATATTTTTTTAAGTCTTTCAAAATCTCTTTTTCTTCATCTGAAAGCACAGGTGTTAATTCTTGATTTAATCCCAATCTTCTTAAATATTCAGAGGTTGTTAATCCTCTTTCTCTAGCCTTTGATTTTATCAATTTCGCCTCAAAATCATCTACTCTTATTTCTATTTTTTTAGTTTTTTCCATCTACATTTTTTCTTTTAAAATTCATTTTAAAACCTATCGACCATCGGGAGATAGCGAGGGGGTGTGAAGGCATGATTTTTAAGCGATTTAGCTTAAAATGTCATGACAAACACACATCTTGACCTTCTGTACATAACATTTTTTTTCAAATCTAAATAATTTCAGTGAAAAATATAAAAAAATCGGATAAAATGATTATTCATTCTATCCGATCACGCTCCCAAAATTAAGAGGTTATTATACTTAATTTTTGCAAAGATATTTAAAGCTGCACATTAATTTGATTTGCAATTAATGTTGCAGAATTTTGGATATAAAATTCTTGATTTTCCTCTAACAAGAATTGTCTTAAAATCATTTCAAGAGCAAATGCTTCGTAATATTTGAGCGAAATATTGAAATTTTTGGTGTTTTTACGCTCCGTAATAGCTTTTTTCTCGAATTTGATACACAACTCTTCGCAAATGGATAAAAGTGCCTTTAAAGCGAAATTTGAAGGTTCAAACTTAACTTCATAATTCATTAGAATAAAAACAATGGCATTAATATTCGATTTATTAAGGTTTATTTTGATTTTCACGACGTTTTGCATTAATTCCGTAAAACTACACCTAAAAATAATAAAAACTCTTTAAAACGCCTTAAAAAGCATTTTAAAATAAATTCCGCCCGCCCCTCGGTGCGACCTGCGGTCAGCTTGATTTTTTCTTTTTGTTTTGTTTTTTCCTTTGACTTCTTTCTAACACGATTTTAAAATAACTTTTTAAAACGTTCGATTTTTCAATGAAAAATCAACGCTTAAAAGACTAAAAAAACACGATGTTTTTGTATTAAATAAACATAGCTTATCTAACATAACTTATCGGCTTTCGATAAAAAATAGATATCAAGCTGGTTATCATAATAGTTGTAAGGATTTAAAAAAACCGAACTACTACTTATTGAATACTTAACTACTACTTATTGAATACTAGATAAACATCTAACTACTACTTATTGAATACTTACTACTACTTTAAGTTTTGAAAGTAGTAATTAATTCTTATATTTGATTTTTAAAACCTAAGTATAATCAATTCATGAATATAGAAATAATCCAATCATATATTTTAACTACAGCGAAATATGACTTTAGTGTATATGAAAAACGTATTTTGTATAGAATAATTGAACTAAATCAAAATTTAATTGAAGGTAAAACGCTAGATAATAGATACTCACTAAATAAAGGTCAGTTAGAATCACTAATCTACACAATACCTATATCTGCATTCTTGAATGGAGAAGATGATAAAAACCACAAAAGAATAAAGTCTGCTTTTGAAAGCCTACAAAAGAAAATCATCTCATATGATGATAAAGAAAATAAAATATGGCACTCTGCTGGGATTGTTTTTAATGTGAAGATGGATTATAATAGAGCTGAAAAAATAACTTTTCAAGTAGCTGATTTTATTTATCAAGCCTTAATGGATTTTTCAAAAGGATTTAAAAAGTACGAATTAAAGACGGCAATGCAATTTGAGAGTATTTATACTATGAGGTTTTATGAAATATTATCTAATCAAAAAACTCCTATAAATTACACTATTGTTAACCTGAAACAAATGTTTAATTTAGAAGGTAAATATGATAGACCAACTAATTTTATTCAAAAGGTAATTGCACCAGCTAAAAAAGAATTAGACAAATGCAGTCCTTATACCTTTCATTTCGAAACAATAAAAACAGGTCGTAAAATTACAGGTGTACGTTTTATTCCAATCCATCAACCTCAATTTGAAGATGAAGCTTTAAAGAAACAAAAAGCTATGAGTCAAATGTCTAATCGTTGGTATATCCCTAAAAATATTGAAGATTATCTGAAATATAATTATGAGTTCACAGATAAAGAATTAAAGAACAATATTGGACTTTTTGAAACCTTATACAATCAATTACACGAAGAAGAATTATTAGATTTTTTAGTAGAATTAAAAAAATTGACTTCTTGGGTATATAATCCTAAAGCTTACATTATAGGTGCTTTAAAAAAGAAAGCTGAACAACTATTTGAAGAAAAGCATTTCCAAGGAAACAAATAAACATTTGTGACATTTTCTCGACAACTTTTGACAACTTTTGACAAACTAAAACAATGAACCAATACGACTTAAAAGACCTAGCTAACGAACTAAACATAAGTGAACGAACAGCTAGAAGATATATTGATGAACTAATAAACGAAACTCAAAGCATCAAAGCAAACAAGTACAAATTCTCATCTATTATTTTTAATTCTATTGTAAAATCTAGACAAATAAATGACACAGATTTGACAGAAAATGACAACATAATCACTGAGTATTTTACAGAAGATGAATATATAGAGTTCCAAAAAAGATTAACGGAATACCCCTTAATTAAGGAACAATTAGAATATGTAAAAGAACTGATGGAAAAGAACAGACAAGATTATCAAACCCAATTAAGTTTAATGAAAACTATTATCAATTCTATTGAACAACGCAATTTTATAGAAGCCAAAGAAAAAGGATTAGATCAATAATGAAAAGAAAGCTAATAGATTTAGATGCAGAAACCGAACGTAGGTTATCAATCCTTGCTGGTTCTAATGGAATGAGTTTAAAAAAGTATATAGAATATATACTTTTCATTCATGGAAACGAGCATACAATTAAGATTGAAAAGGAGGAAAAGAAGAAAAAGGAAAAAGTCCAAAATCAACTTTCAATTTTAGACGAAATTGACCGAAACAAATAAATCAAAAACAACGTAAATAGAGGACTCCATAAGGGCTCTTTTTTTGTTTGTGTTTATTCAAAACGGCACTGCTTAAAAACCAATATTTTTCAATAAAAAATAAAGGCTATAATAATATTTATGTTAAGTAATATGTTTTATTTTGCATAAACAACAAAATGGTTGTACATTTAAAACAAAATTGTTGTTATGTCTGTAAAAATTAAAAACCCTCAACGTTTTAACACAAAAAA
>NZ_JADGIK010000016.1 GCF_015234135.1 Faecalibacter rhinopitheci
TACAAACAATTAATTTCTTATGCTGGATTAAGTCCAACAGAATATCGAAGTGGAAGTAGTATTCGAGGACGAGTTAGAATATGTAAACAAGGAGGCAAACAATTAAGAAATATGTTGTATATGTGTGCCTTGAATGCAAAGAAAAGTAATGGTTATTGTCGTGCATTATATGATCGATTAGTAGAGAAAGGAAAGAACAAAAAAGCAGCGTTAATCGCTGTGTGCAATAAGCTGCTTAAATTGGTATTTGGAGTGGTAAAAAATAAGACATTTTACCATGAAAATTTTGTTGTAAAAATTGCTTAAAAAACTTGGTTTTTTACACAGTTCATGTTAGCCGTTCGTATATATTTATTTTAAAAACATATATTTGATTTCCAATTTACTCCAAGTTTATTTAAGACGTCATTTTCGAATTTTTTGAGATATGTTTGATTAAGTTCTTTACTTATTTCTTTCGAATTTATATCTTTATAACTCTTGAATTCTTTATCTCCAATATGCGTAAATGTAATTGTAGGTGATTGATTAGTATTTTGATCACCTTTATGTATATAAAAATGAACTCTTATATTTAAATCATTCCAATAAATTATCTTATCAACTTTCCAAGGATTTTGAGAATTAGATTCTTCTAATTTAATTTCTAAGTTAGGATTAGATTTAAAATAATCATCTATTTTTAATGATAGCTGCTGATAATTAATGTTTTCAATTGTATATTCTTGACCTCTACACGGAATATAATTAATACAAGAATTTAATATTATTAAAAAACTTATTTGTAAAATAATACAAATGAATTTAGAATTCTTCAATACTGATTTTTATTTTAAGTGATTTTTTTATATATGACGGCTAACGAGCCGAGTATTTGCGAAGAACGGGAGAGAAATTGAACGCAAGTTCAAGTTCGTCCGTTCAAGCAAATTGCTTGGCTGAAACTAAATTAGATTAAAGTTTTTAGAAAAGCAATTTTGCGAGTGGAAAAAGATGGAAAAAAAGTTTACCTTCAGCCCGTTTTTCGCAAATACTTTGTTAGCTGTAGTACTTATTTAATTATATTAATTAATTGTAGCTTATTTAAGATGCTTAAATTTTTATCTTTATTTTTTAATATATAATTGTCAATTGATATCTTATTATTATCTGAATTTTTATCAATATAAAAATATTCTATTATATATTCACTTGATTTTTTATAGACTTGTAAACTATCTGTATTTAAATTAATTGAATCATTAATAATTAAAGCTTTATTATTTAATTTTATATTATTTACAAAAATAGTATCGGAAAGTCCTCCAGAAAAAACTTCTACTATTTTTTCATTTATTATATTATCTTTGTAATTGTAATTTTTATGTATAAAAATTTTGTTATTTTGACTGCAATACAAAGTTAAAGTATTATTTGTCCATTGTATTTTATAAGGAAATCCATTATATAATCGTATAGAGTGTTCCAATCTAAACTTAGGTTTTTTATTTATTGGTACAATTTCTAATAAATTAAAATTACTTCCGAATGCCATTCCATTTTCAACAGTGTATAAATAAGCAGTTGATTTATTATCTGGTGAATTAAAGAATTCAATATTGTTTATTTTAATCTTTTCTTGATTAATATTATTCTCACAGCTAATAAATGAAAATAATATTATTGAGAATATAATTAGATTTTTCAAAGTAATTTTTTAAGTATTACAGCTAACGGGCCGCGGCTTGGCGAAGTGCGGGCTTGAATTGAGCGAAAGTTCAATTCATACCGAAACGTAGCCAAAGCTGTGAGCCTTTTGGTAAATTTAATAAAAAAAAAAGCAAACAGCTTTTGGCGGATAAAAAGGCGAGGAGTTCAATTTTACACTTAACCCCACATTTTGCCAAGCCGATGTTGTACGTAGTTTTTATTTTTCATCATCAATTAATATAAACTTTCCAGAATTAATCATTACGTGTAAATCAACACGAAAAATAAAGTCATAAGTGTTATGATTGATTTTTTTAAATGTATAAAAAGGATTTTGTTTATTCAGTATTTTTTCAACTTCAGACATATTTGATTCGTCAATTTCTATTTTTTCAAATACTAAATAACAATGCTCATTTCTTTCGATTTTTCGATATATTTTAGAGTTTTCTTCGAAATAAACTATTGAATCACTTTTAATCTGAAATTCAAAATTTGAGTAATTCTCAAATTGCTTGTTAAATTCAACTCTATAGTGTCCGTTTGGTAATACACAATCTTGAGAAAATAGAGTATTAGTTAAAAATAAAAAACAAACAATACAAAAGTTTGTCTTGATTAACTTTATGGTAAATATTTTATTTAGGTTATTCATTTCGAAGATGTTTTTGCATAATGTTTGGCAAAAATTACGTACAACGAGCCGAGTATTTGCGAAGAACGGGAGAGAAGTTGAACGAAGTTCAAGTTCGTCCGTTCAAGCAAATTGCTCTTTTCTTGGAACTAAATTAGTTTATTGTTTTAAGAAAAGCAATTTTGCGAGTGGAAAAGAATGGGAAGAAAGTTTACTTTCAGCCCGTCTTTTGCAAATACTATGTTGTGCGAAGTTTTTATCCTATGTTTAATAAAACCACTTCTGAGTCATCATTAAGTTCATTAAGACAAGTTTTTAAAGCATTCGCCGCTTCAATTTGATTTTCTGCTAACTCATTATCATCTTCTTCAGAAAAATCTATATTAAATTTAACTAATTCATCAACATTGAAATTTATGTCTTTTAAATGATTTAAAAACTTTATTTTTTGATCATATGTAAATATAAATACTGATGAATTTCTCTGATCACTAAGATAATTTGATAAATCTTTATAGTCATTATCTAATAAATTAATTCCTTTTTCTTCTTCAAGATAAGCGAATAAATTTCCAAAAACATAACCATTTTTACTAAAATTGTAGATGTTTTCTGAGTTTTGATTTATGAAATTCCAATAATTGTCCTCGACTTTTTTTGAAAATAATTTTTTAATGATTTTTATTTGAGAATACACCTTTAGATTGTCAAGTTTATCAATTTTTATTTTTCTAAAATCTACAATTGCTGACATTTGATTAATTTATTGTATTTGTATAAAATTTCGCACAACGGGCCGCGGCTTGGCGAAGTGCGGGCTTGAATTGAGCGAAAGTTCAATTCAGACCGATACGTAGCCAAAGCTGTGAGCCTTTTGGTAAATTTAATAAAAAAAACAAAAGCAAACAGCTTTTGGCGGATAAAAAGGCGAGAAGTTCAATTTTGCACTTAACCCCGCATTTTGCCAAGCCGATGTTACCTGCTGTGCATATTTAATATTCGATTATTTCTTTTAATTATTTTATCGATTGTTTCTGTTTTATAAGATTTATATTCTTCAACATTTTGTGGTAAGGGTGAACGTTCAAAATTGTCAAATGGAAGACAAAATTTTACTTCGTAGTTTTCAGTTACAAAATCTTGGAGTAAAAAGAAGTTTATATAATTTTCAAAGTTTACGAAAAGTTTAAAAAATTCCTCATAACGACTAATAGCATTATAAAGTGGACTTTGTTCGTTCAAGTAAAATAATCTAATACATTCAAGTGTTAAGTCAAATCTATCGCTTATTTTTCGATTTACACCTCTAGCTTGATTAATTGTGAAACCATTTTTCTTATGAGCAGGAAAAACAATATGTCCTCCAATTGTTCTTGCTATATGTTTAAATTCTTCTCTTTCTTGTTCAGTTAACCAATCATCAAATCGACCTTTGTATTTTCCAACAAAATGAGGACACATTCTGTCACTTGAAAGATTATCAATTAAATTATTTTTTAAAACAATTCTACCAAATTTACCTCCAATTTTTAAAGTTTCTAATGAGAAGGAATGTTCTGAAGGAAGGTTTTTACTCCATAAATATTTATGAATTTCGTAAAGTTTTGGACTGTCAGAATCTGGATCGCCACAAAGGCTATCTTTTCTAAAATCAAAATTTATGTCGATTTCAACCATTTAAACTTTCAGTATTATGCGCAATTTTTGGATGCATTGCAGGTAACGAAAAAGGCTTTGCGAAGTGCGGGAATTCGAAGAACGAAAAGTTCAAGGATTCCAAAACGTAGCAAATGGCTTTTTCAGATTGTTAAATTACTAAAAAAAGCATTATGAAAAGCCAATTTGCGGATAAATATCTAAAATATTTCAACTTTGACTTATCCCCGCATTTTGCAAAACCAATGTTGTACGCAGTTTTTTATGCAGATTTTTTTAAATTTTCCTTAATAAATCTATAATAATAATTTAAGTATTGAATTGTCGTTTAAAAAGATTTTTATTAATTGGAAATTAAATAATGTCCAAATATCATAATTGAAAAGGTTGCGGATGCAATACTACCATAATATATTGATTGAGCTAAGTATTTATAATTATTTTCCTTATTTAAACCTAACTTTAACATAATAATTACTATTAAGTAAATATTCATAAAAATTAAAAAGGTAAGATATACTTTGTTCAATTTTTCTATGTCTATATATTCGAATATTAAAAAATCGAGGAGAATAATTAAACAACGAAAAAAATCATATAAATTTTTTCTTTTACACAAGTTTAAAATCTTCTTCATTCTTATTTTACGAGTATTTTCCATTTTTTCAATTTATACGCAATATTGGAAAATTGCGTACAACGAGCCGAGTATTTGCGAAGAACGGGAGAGAAATTGAACGAAGTTCAAGTTCGTGCGTTCAAGCAAATTGCTCTTTTCTAAAACTAATTTAAGTTAAAGTTTTTAGAAAAGCAATTTTGCGAGCGGAAAAAGATAGGCTGAAAGTTTACTTTCAGACCGTTTTTTGCTAAATACGATGTTATCTGTAGTGCGTTTCTATATTTAAAAGGTTTGTTATGTTTTCATAAATTTTTGAGGTTGAATCATATGTTTGTCCACAATTTCCATTTGAATAATCATTATATACACCCTTATAATAATAATAAAATATTATTCCTTTTCCATCGGAACAAAAGAATTCCATACCATCTTCAGTTTGAAGTTTAAATGGAAAATCTGAAAAATTATAACTTTCAATTATTTCTTTTATTCTAAAGAATTCTTTCTTCTTAATTTTTTTGTTTATTAAAGTTTTATAATCTGATTTCCAGGTATCATTTACTGAATCATATTTGGGTTTATGTATTTCCTTATGAATAATTTTATAATTATTATTTATTTTCTGAATTCTTAATAAATAGGTGTTTTGAGCGAAAGATTGCCATTCAAAGAATTGTAAATATATATTTTTAGAATTTTGTTTTTTATTTAAACATTCTAAGGTAGGTTCATCATATAGTTGTTCTAATAAATTACAATTATTATTGTTTTGTGCAGAACAATTATAATGTAAAAAGGATAATACGATTATTAATAGTTTTTTGTAATTCATATTGTTCGCATTACAGCTAACGTTTCGAGGCTTGGCGCAAGTGCGGGCTTGAATTGAGCGGGAGTTCAATTCAGACCGAAACTAAGCCAAAGCCAATTTCTATTTGCTAATATAACTAAAAAGCCAATAAAATTGGCTTTTGGCGACTTAATATGCAGAAAAGTTCAACTTTGCACTTAACCCCGCATTTCGCCAAGGCTTTGTTGTGCGTTCGTTTTTATTCTACAATGTTTATTTTTATTCCTTTATGCTTTGATTTATTTTCAAGAATATACTTTGGTTGTGAATCATAATACGGTTCCCATTTCTCTAAAATTAGTTCGTTATTTTCTGTCCAACTAATTACTTTATATCCATTAGGCAAAATTCCGTTTTCAAGATTATGTTCTTTGTTGTCATTTTTTATAACTGACCAAAAGAGCCTTGAATATCCTAATCCTCCATTGTCAAATTGATATTCATAATATTTATACATATTATTTGGTGAAGATGATTCTTTTAAAATAATTAAATTCTTTTCGTTTAGTGAATGTTCTGAGCTCAAAGATTTTTCAAGTTCGGAAGTATAAGAAAGGATTTTAATAATCCCGGCTGTTGCAGCAATTGCTATTATTCCAATAATTATTAAATACCATTTTTTCATTAAACACCACAAAATTTAATATTAACCGACATTTTCTGAAAATGACGCACAACACGTAAATATACGAACATAGATAATATAACCAAATTTAATTTATTAACTTAAATACTTACTATCAGACAGATTGCAACAATTTATGTGAATTTATATAATATGTATCTATGTTCGCTAATACAATTTTAGATCTTAATAACTGGAAAATATTTTTAAGTTTTATTTTATTTATCTAAACCCTTTTTTTCAAACATTAATTTAAATAAATATCCCGCTTCCAATCCAATTACTTTTTCTATTAATAATATTTCATGAGCATCCAAAGCCCCATTTCTATAATAGGCTTCACTTAGTCTTATTTCTTTTATACCGGTTCTTTGTGAAATTTCTTCAAGAGAATTTTTTGAAATTTCAAATTGTTGTAATAGAAGTCCAAACTCGTTTCTTTTCCTAGGTATATATTTTTTTAAGTTAAATGTATTTAAGTCGAAAACCATTTTAATAGCATTATCTAGTGTATCATCAAATGCAATTACAATAGAATAAAAAGTTTGAGCAGAAAGTTTGGAAACATGACCATTTTTTAGTTTACTGATTTGACTTGCAGATAAACCTGATTTCTCAGCAAGTTTATTATCTTTCCAATTAAATTTATTTAAATTATGTTTGATATATCTGTCAATATTATGATTCATCTTAAATTTCTTTTATTTAAAATTTTGTAAATAGGAAATAATATGTATATTTGTAATAGCGAATTGATAATTAGACTTTTAATAGTCATAATTAAACGATGTTTTCTCGAGTCAAAACGACCAATTTTCCATCGAGAACATTGTGAAATCGCGCCATGTCACTAAAGTTTCGTACTTTCGCATACGGCATGGGCGGTTTTCACATATGCTTTAGATGGAAGCTTAAATTTATTTAAGTAGGGTTTGGTCGCCCTTGACTCTAAAGTGTGAAACCGCCTTGCTTTTTTGCAAGTATTTCTTCATACCCCAGATACATCGTTCCATAAAACCCAAAACCAATGAGAACGAAACCTTTACCATTTAACCGTAAAAAACCACCAGACAATCTGATGTTTTTATCATTCTTATTTTAAAGAACAAGCCTCAGTTTTTATAAAACATAAAAACAGAGCACAGAAAAGACACCCTTTTCATCATGCACTCTATCAAAGCCCCAATCACGAGACTTTGACAGGTAGGTTATACCTATAATATTCGCACATTAAAAGTAAAACCTTTATCAATATTATCCAAATTTATCGGGGTCCCTAATTTTAAAAACCAAATCAATAATAAAATGCAACAACTATATATTCTTTTATAAAATTATCTCACGTATAACATTTAATACAAAAGACATATCCTTCTCCGAAACCCAAAAATAGAAAGTAGTTATTTCTTCATAAGGAATAGATTTAATTCATATTAGTGTTAATGATCGGTAAGTAGGAGAGGGATTTTTTAAAATAAGTATAAACTAATAAAGCATAGAAATAGTCCTCCTGAATTCATTTCAGGATCACATCAAGATGATTTATGATTAAGTAAAGATTCTTCAATATGCTTAAAATTAAAAAACCAGGTTTAGAATGGCCTCTAAATCTATAACGTTAAGAAATGAAATAGAATGGAGGATAAGAAAGATTTAGCGAGTGCCAACGAGTCATTCAAATCTTTCCCGTAATGAGATTTATTTTTAGTTGTAGATTTTAGCAATGTCTTTTTTGGTTCGTTTTTTTGACGAAAAAAATGAACATAAAATATAATAAGATTTTATAAATGTTAATAGTAATTAAGCGATTAAACGTCTAAGTTCTCGATACAATTTTTCTTATCCTAAAGAATTGAAAAATTACTCGAACTGACGATTAATTGTCACGCAGAGCTTGTCGAAGCGTTTAATAGACTAGCGTCCAGCTATTGATTAATAAACTAGAAATTTAATTAGAATGTGTGATATAATATTGCATGGAAATCGTAGACGTTAAGAAAATAAATTGAAGTAGAGAAAAGAATGATTTAGCGAGTGCTAACGAGTCATTCAAATCATTCCACGAATGAGATTTATTTTTAGTTGTAGATTTTAGCAATGTCTTTTTTGGTTCGTTTTTTTGACGAAAAAAATGAACATAAAATATAATAAGATTTTATAAATGTTAATAGTAATTAAGTGATTAAACGTCTAAGTTCTCGATACAATTTTTCTTATCCTAAAGAATTGAAAAATTACTCGAACTGACGATTAATTGTCACGCAGAGCTTGTCGAAGCGTTTAATAAACTGGCGTCCAGCTATTGATTAATAAACTAGAAATTTAATTAGAATGTGTGATAAAATATTGCATGGAAATCGTAGACGTTAAGAAATGAAATAGAATGGAGGATAAGAAAGATTTAGCGAGTGCCAACGAGTCATTCAAATCTTTCCCGTAATGAAATTTAATTTTAGTTGTAGATTTTAGCAATGTCTTTTTTGGTTCGTTTTTTTGACGAAAAAAATGAACATATATAAGCTATAATAAGCTTCGGAATATAATAGATACATAGTGTATAACCTGGCCTTAAATTCGGGCGTTAAGAAAAAGAATAAAAATGACTTTTTTATTAATATTAAATCATTTTTTAAATGGCCTCTAAATCTATAACGTTAAGAAATGAAATAGAATGGAGGATATGAAAGATTTAGCGAGTGCTAACGAGACATTTAAATCTTTCCCGTAATGAAATTTAATTTTAGTGAAATAGATTTGAAGCCTTGATTTTTTTGGTTCCTTTTTCATCAAAGAAAAAAGAACATATATATAAGCTATAATAAGCTTCTAAAATAGGATAGTAAACAAGTAATTAAAAGATTTAAAATTAATTACAAGTGTTAAAATAAAATAAAAATTATAAGAAGAAACATTTACATTTTCCCTCAATTCATTTTTAAATAGTATTATTATTTAATGAATAATAACTCGTAGAGTTCCCTAACTCTACTGCACATCCCGTAGGGTTAGGTTTTTTAGTTGTGAACTAACCAAGGCTTAAAAGTGTCCCTTTCCGAACACCAAAAATAAAGAGTAGTTATTTCTTCATAAGGAATAGTTTTAATTCATATTAGTGTTAATTATCGGTAAGTAGGAGAGGGATTTTTTTTAAAAGTATAAACTAATAAAGGGTAGGAATAGGTCATCCTGAATTCATTTCAGGATCACATCAAGCTGATTTATCAATAAGTAAAGATTCTTCAATATGCTTAAAATTAAAAGACCAGGTTTAGAATGGCCTCTAAATCTATAACGTTAAGAAATGAAATAGAATGGAGGATAAGAAAGATTTAGCGAGTGCCAACGAGTCATTTAAATCTTTCCCGTAATGAAATTTAATTTTAGTGAAATAGATTTGAAGCCTTGATTTTTTTTGGTTCGTTTTTTTTATCAAGAAAAAAAATGAACATATATATAAGCTATAATAAGCTTCGGAATATAATAGATAAATAGTATAGAAACTGGCCTTAAATTCGGGCGTTAAGAAAAAGAATAAAAATGACTTTTTTATTAATATTAAACCATTTTTTAAATGGCCTCTAAATCTATAACGTTAAGAAATGAAATAGAATGGAGGATAAGAAAGATTTAGCGAGTGCTAACGAGTCATTCAAATCTTTCCCGTAATGAGATTTAATTTTAGTGAAATAGATTTGAAGCCTTGATTTTTTTTGGTTCGTTTTTTTTATCAAGAAAAAAAATGAACATATATATAAGCTATAATAAGCTTCGGAATATAATAGATAAATAGTATAGAAACTGGCCTTAAATTCGGGCGTTAAGAAAAAGAATAAAAATGACTTTTTTATTAATATTAAATCATTTTTTAAATGGCCTCTAAATCTATAACGTTAAGAAATGAAATAGAATGGAGGATAAGAAAGATTTAGCGAGTGCTAACGAGTCATTTAAATCTTTCCCGTAATGAAATTTAATTTTAGTTAAATAGATTTGAAGCCTTGATTTTTTTTGGTTAGTTTTTTTTATCAAGAAAAAAAATGAACATATATATAAGCTATAATAAGCATCAAAAAATAATTGATTTATAACATATAAAAAAAATCCAATCCCTATGTACGAAGTTGGCGCCAAGTAATAGGGAGAGGAATAGTAATAATAATTTGAATTAAAACTTTTACAAATCTATGAAAAAAAATCATTTTAAGATCGGTGGCAATGCGCTATCCGTTATCTTGAGTATGATTTGTGCTACGCCAATGTTGGCACAAGTTGGAAAAACTGTTCATGGAACAGTTAAAGAACAAAGTATCTCCCTAAGTGGGGTACTGGTTACTGAAAAAGGTACAGAAAACCACACCTTTACAGACGATGATGGACGTTATGACATAACCCTAGTGACGTCTAATGCAACCCTTGTTTTTGAAACGCCTGAGCTACTGGTAAGAGAAGAGGAAGTGAAGAACAGATCTTCTATTAGTATTGAATTTGATACAGAGGGCATCGGCTTACAAGAAGTTGTGGTAAATGCAGGATATTATACCGTAAAAGATAAGGAACGTACTGGGTCTATTGCACGCGTTACCGCAAAGGAAATTGAGAATCAACCGGTGAATAATGTGCTTTCTGCAATACAAGGTCGTATGGCTGG
This sequence comes from Faecalibacter rhinopitheci, assembly GCF_015234135.1. GTDB lineage: Bacteria > Bacteroidota > Bacteroidia > Flavobacteriales > Weeksellaceae > Empedobacter > Empedobacter rhinopitheci. Next base: position 10,722 of record NZ_JADGIK010000016.1, read on the forward strand.
TGTAAGTATTGTACAAAATTCGGGTGTCGCAGGCGGTGGCTATGATATCCAAATTAGAGGGCGAAATAGTTTGCGTAGAGAGGGAAATGATCCTTTGTATATTGTAGATGGAGTACCAATAGCCTCATCTATTAATAGCTCTTTAAGTGGAACCGTGTTGTCTGGAGCAAGTATAAATCCTTTGAATACAATCAGTACGAACGATATTGAAAGTATAGAAGTCTTAAAAGATGCAGATGCAACTGCTATTTATGGTTCGCGTGGTGCAAATGGTGTGATATTAATTACAACCAAAAAAACATCTAAAGGAAGGATAACAGCACATTTAGAATCTTCTATATCAATAGGTAAATTGATTAATAAATTGGAGATGATGAACAGTGCTCAATATTTAGAGATGAGATATAAAGCATTTGCAAATGATGGCATTTCTATATACCCCGCTAATGCGTATGATATAAATGGAACATGGGATCAAACACGTAATACAGACTGGCAAAAGGTATTAATAGGAGGAAATGCTTTTACAAATCAACATACATTAGGTATCTCTGGCGGTAACGATAATACATCTTTTATGCTTCAAACCAATCATAGAGAGGAAACAAGTGTTTTTCCAGGTAATTTTAGATATAAAAAATCTACAGTATTATTAAATATTAATCACCAATCAACTAACCGTAAGTTTCAACTTATAGGACAAACTTTATATGGAGTTAATCACAATAATTTACCTTTAAATGATTTGGCTAGAACAGCATATACACTTTCTCCAAATGCTCCAAAATTATACAATGATGATGGAATCCTTAATTGGGAAAATGGAACATTTACAAATCCATTAGCAAATTTAAACGCCGAATATTTATCCAAAATAGAATCCTTAAACTCTTCTATTCAGATGACTATTAATTTATTAGGTAATTTGGATTTTGTGAATCAATTTGGATTTAATAAATCGATAAATAATGAAAAAAAAATACAACCTAATACGATTTATAACCCAAATACAACATCTGGATCTAGTAGTAAATATTCCTCACTTTATTTAAGTAACTATGATTTGGAATCCTATGTTATTGAACCTCAGTTAAGATATAAAGTTGAGTTAAAAACAATTAAAATGGATGGATTAGTAGGAATGAGTTATCAGAACCAGAATGGAGAAACATTAGATATCAATGGTAATGATTTCTTATCCAATGATGTACTGAAAAATATTTCTGCAGCTAATGTCCAAAAAATATCCAATCATAGTATAATTGACTATAAATATTTGGCTTATTTTGGGCGTTTTAATATTAATTATTCAGATAAACTTTTTGTAAATATTACAGGTCGTCGTGATGGATCAAGTCGATTTGGACCCAATAACCGGTTTGCTAATTTTGGCGCAGTTGGTGCAGCCTGGATTTTTTCAAAAGAAAATTTTATAAAAAATCTCAATTGGATTAATTTCGGTAAAATAAGAACGAGTTATGGCACTACTGGGAGTGATAATATTGGTAATTATCAGTTTTTAGATACGTATACTTTACGTAATGCAGTTTATAATGGAAGCTTAGGACTTGCTCCAACCAGATTATATAACCCTGATTTTAGTTGGGAAAAAACAACGAAATTTGAGACAGCTTTAGATGTATCATTTCTAAATAATAAACTAAACTTCTCCTTGTCTTGGTACACTAATTTATCTAAGAATCAATTGGTGGGTATACCTCTTCCTTATATAACAGGATTTAATACGATTCAAGATAATTTGAATGCTAAGGTTAGAAATAGTGGTCTTGAAATAGAATTGAACTCTAATTTGATTAATAAAACCAAATTCAAATGGTTTACAAACTTTAATATAACATTTCCTAAAAATAAACTAATCGAATTTCCAGATTTAGAAAGTTCAACGTATGCCAATAATTATATTTTAGGATCTTCTACTTATATAAAGAAAGTATATACCTACACAGGAATAGATCAAGATACAGGATTATTTACTTTTAAAGATTATAATTCGGATGGAGCCATATCTTCAATAGGGGATAAAAAGGGTATTGTTGATTTGCAACCAAAATTTTTTGGCGGGTTAAATAATACCATAACATATAAAAATTTGTCTTTAAGCTTCTTATTACAGTTTTATAAGGGATTGAATTATAATTTCATTAGTAACAGCGGTTTATATGGACATAATTTAAATTTACCTGTAGAGTTCTTAGATAGTTGGTCTATCGATAATCGTACAGCAAAATATCAAGCCTATACTAGTGGGAACCGTTCAGAAGCTTTAAGCGCATTCGGTTTTTATAAAGAAAGTGATCAGGCTATTACTGATGCATCTTACATTAGACTTAAAAATATAACAGTTAATTATCAACTTTCTCTAAGTAATAAGTTACAACTTAATATATACGCTACAGGAACCAATCTTTTTACATATACTAATTATTTTGGTTATGATCCTGAATTTTTAAATATAGGATTTCTACCTCCTTTAAAATCTATTTCTATTGGTACAAAATTAAATTTTTAAATCTATTTGTTATGAAAAATTTAAATATCATTTTATATATTTTTTTACTCAATGCTATTTTAAATAGCTGTGAAAATTTATTGGAGGTTGATCTTCCAAACAATCAATTAACAAGTGCAGTAGTATATAATAGCGATGAAACAGCCCAAGCTGCATTATTAAATATTTATGGTAATCTTAGAGATAATGGTTTGTTCTCTGGTCAAATGAAAGGAGGAACAATAGTTTTAGGGCTCTATGCTGATGAATTGAATAATGTATCGACAGATTTTGATTTGCAACAAGTAAATTCATTGACACATAATTCTCGAAATACATCTTTTTCATACTTATGGAGTAAAAGCTATGAACAATTATATATGATTAATTTTTTTATAGAGAATATTCAGCTAAGTCAAACCATATCTACAAAAAATAAAGAACAGTTTTTGGGAGAAGCTTATACTTTACGAGCTTTAATATACCTCAATATAAATCAGCTTTTTAATGAAATTCCTTATGTGAAATCTTCCGATTATAAAGTAAACAAATTAATTAAAAAAAATAATCAATCTCAAATTAATGATTTTATTGAAAGTGATTTAAAATTAGGAGAATCTTATTTTGATAAGTTACCTGTATTAAAAGATAAATCGAGAATAAATCGATATAGTAACTATATGGTGTTCTCAAAATATTATTTATTAAATAAACAGTGGGATAAAGCATTGCATTATTCAAATATGATTATTAATTCAGGTGATTTTAAAATAAATCTAAATTTAGATTCAGAATTTAATGTTGGTAGTAGTAGCTGTATATGGAGTTTAGACGCATCAACAATTAATGGAAATACATTTATAGCACAAGTTTTTATACCATCATCGTATCCATCAACAACAGTCATCTTAAATAACGAGTTTGTGAATGAGTTTGAAAACAATGATTTCAGAAAATTACTATGGATCAATACTGTAACAAATGGTACGATAACACAGTATTATCCCTATAAATATAAACAAAGGTCAACTTCAACTAATAGAATTGAATCGTTAATAATATTCAGATTATCGGAAGCTTTTTTAATAAGATCTGAAGCTTATTTTAATTTAAATAGAATAGAGGAAAGTCTGAATGATTTGAATTTGATAAGAACACGTGCAGGTTTGGTTCCTATTAAAAAAGATGAGGATATTTATTCATCTATTCTAAAAGAGCGAAAATTTGAATTGTTTACTGAGTTTGGAAACAGATTATTAGACCTGAAAAGAACAGATAAATTAGGATTACTCCAAAATATAAAACCTAATTATAAGAAACATCACGCTTTATTTCCTATTCCTGAAAATGAAATTTTATTGAATCCTAATCTAAATCCTCAAAATGATGGTTATTAAAAACATGATAATAGTACTATTATTAGTACCTGTAATGACATTTTCTCAAAATTTAGAACAATACAAATATTTCCTCCATCATACAGACAATAAGGGTGATAATCTGTTTTATTATAGAAAGAATGTTACCGCGAATCAATTCGATTTGTGTATATCTAATTCTAAAAAGAATAAATGTTTTGAAAATATAAATAAGGATAAAACAATTATATTAGAAAACGAATCTTTCATTATTGATAAAAATGGAACTTATATATATTATGAAAATTTTGATAGTGATGAAGTAGAGCTACTAGGATACCAAGAATTGTATGTGTTTAAAAAAAGATTAATAGGCAAGTTAAAAGATAATAATGAATATGTAATAATGGACAATAAATTAAATATTCTAACTAATCTAGTAGCAGAAAATGCTATTATAAAACCAGCAATATTTAATGGTCTATATTTTACCGAAAAACATCCTAACAACAAGTTACTAGACTTAAAGTTCTATGATTTAGAAAAAGGACAAATTGAAATTATTACAACTTATGATTCAATGGCTAGTGTAAAAGAAATTAATGGGTTTTTAAATATTTCTACTAACACTAATCATCTAATTATAGATTTAATAAATAGAAATAGAGTAATACAAACGGTTGATTTTTCTAAAAGTATTAAATATATTAATTCAATTAGTGATTCAGTTTTAGTAATAAAAACCAATAATAGAGTAGAAAATACTCAAAATATAAAACCAGATTATGAGCTGTGGAATACGAGTGAAAAACTACTTTATACGGATTTATCTAAAAAAGAAACATTAACTAATACTTCAGAATCAACCTTTATTTTTAATAGCGTTAAGAATAAACTAGTGGAAATTCCAAATTTTGACCATACTAATTCAATGTATGCCAATAATCAACAATATTTTTTAGGATTAGATAAAGATAAATGGTTTACGTATTCTAAATACTATAAAGAAGCGGATGTCTATGTCTACGATTTTATAAGAAATCAAAAAGAATTGATTATTGAAAAATTCGAATTATTACCTAACTCTATTGTTTTATCTCCATATAGTAGGAAATTGCTGTATTTTAAAGATAAAGATTGGTATTGTTACGATGTAGATCAGGGGAAATCGTTTAACCTTACTCAAGGTAATCTTGTATTTGAAGAAGAGGATAAATACAGAAACGATCAAAGTTTAATTAAGCCTTATTGGTTATCAGATAAAATGAACGTTTTGATTATTCATCGAAATAAGGCATTTATTATTGACTTAGATAAATATAAGATTCGTTATAAATTCGATAATGATGATTATAATAAAATAGCATTAGAAGATCGTTTTTACAATGCTGATAGAATGATTGATATAGATAAAAATATTTATTTAGTCGGTTATAGAGATGTAGGATCAACAATCTTTAAGTTACAAAATTATAGTTTAATAAATGTGCTTAAAAATGAGATGAAAAATTATAATTTATTACCTTATTCAAAAGGATTTTATAATATAGTCGAAGATAATTTGATATACCCTTCAATTCAGAAATATACCTTGAAGAATAAAAATATAAAGGTAATTTATAAAAATGAAGAAAATAATTATGAATTAAAAAAGCCATTATTCGTTTCATTTAAAGATTCATCAGGGGTAACTTTTAAAGGAATTTTATATTTCCCAAAAAATTATAACCCAGAAAAGATATATCCGACCGTATTTCATATATATGATAAACAATCGTATTTATACAATAATTTTCTATATCATAATTATGGAGATGATAACGGGCTTAATTTATTACATCTATTAAATAATGGATATATGGTATTTTTGCCAGATCTTCATTTTATTGACGGTATCCCTGCAATATCGGCTGTAAACTCATTGAATAAATACATAGATTATTTTAAAGAAAATTTAAAATCTGTTGATTCTAATAAATTAGGAATTATAGGTATATCATTTGGCGGTTATTTGACTAATTTTATTGTCGGTAATAATTCAAATTTTAAAGCAGCGGTTTCAGGATCAGGAATTAGTAATTTAATATCATTTTATAATTCTATAAATAATTCGTTTAATATGCCTCGATTTTCGATGTTAGAGGATAATCAAATACGAATGAAATCATCTTTTTATGATGATAAAATGAGGTATTTTAATCAAAGTCCAATTCATTTTTCTGATAAAGTAAATACACCTTTGTTATTATGGGCGGGGAAAAATGATAATCATGTAGATTGGAATAATTCGTTGGAAATGTTTTTGTCTTTAAAAAGATTGGATAAACCAGCTAAATTAATATTATTTACAGATGAAAATCACGTTCTTAAAGAGGAAAAAAATAAACGAGTTTTAAGGGATATGGCTTTAGAATGGTTCAATTCTTATTTAAAATAAAAAGGAAGGGGAGTATTCCCCTTCCATCATTTTTACTGATTTTTATATAAAATAATAGGACAACTTGTGTCATTCACATTATTTTTTCCAAATAATTCTTCTGACATTAAAGTTGTACATATCGTACCAACCTCAGTTGTACAGTCTTGATCCTCTGTTACTAGTACACAATTCTGATTACTATCAATTCGATATATAGGATCACCTGGATCCCATCCAACTTTTTTAGGTTGATTTGTTGCAAAAGCTGCACCAGTCCCCATCAATACAATGACAGCTGGTAAAATGACTTGTTTTAAATTTTTCATTTTGGTTGATTTTTATTTTGCCTACTCTTTTTTTAATAGATTTTCGGCTTACTCTATGCTGAACTGCTTCATTACATTGGGCGCCCATTTATAGCGAATCAGTTCATTGCCTATTAAAGCATAAAAATGTGAATCGGTAACCAAAAAATCTGCTAATTTTTCACCTTGACGGTGATGTACATAAAAACTGCCGATATAATAGTTGCGATCAGTGAAATACATATCAATAACCGATGCTTGTTTCCATTGTTTTTGGGATTCGTGTTTTCCCATCAGATTAGATTCATTAAACAAGATGTTGTGATAGGTATTCATATTTTTATTCACCAATAAGGGT
>NZ_JADGIK010000017.1 GCF_015234135.1 Faecalibacter rhinopitheci
TGGAGGATAAGAAAGATTTAGCGAGTGCTAACGAGTCATTTAAATCTTTCCCGCAATGAAATTTAATTTTAGTTAAATAGATTTGAAGCCTTGATTTTTTTGGTTCTTTTTGTATCAAGACAAAAAAGAACATAATTTTAAAAAATACCTAAGCCACACCGTGGCTCCTCCTCTCAAATCAAATTTTTTGTATCAAGACAAATCCGAAGGATTCATGAATACAATAATTATAAAATAATAAACCAATGAATAAAAAATGAACATCTAAATAAAACAAATTTCTACTTATTAACTAATTAACCTCTTCAATCATTGCTTTTTAATTGGCCTTAAATTCGCGCGTTAAGAAAAATAATAAAATGACATTCTCTATTTATCACTTTTTAAATGGCCTACCGATTAGCAGACGAGTGTCAATTCATTGAATGGAACGCAAAAATTTTTAGTAACCGATAGGTTATCTTATTAAAAATTTTAGTTAAATGAAATGAATATTGACCGTCGAAAATCGAAGCCTTGATTTTTTTGGTTCTTTTTGTATCAAGACAAAAATGAACATAATTATAAAAAGAATATTCCACTTTTGATCTAGAAAAAAGTGATAATTAAAAAGAATACCTAAGCCACACCGTGGCTTCTCCTCTCAAATCAAATGTTTTTTTTATCAAGAAAAAAAATGAACATAAATATAAAAAATACCTAAGCCACACCGTGGCTTCTCCTTTTAATCTCAAATGTTTAATTTCAAATTTTTTGTATCAAGAAAAAAATGAAAGTATAAAATAACACTTATAAGCAAATACTTATTCTATTTTAATTAGTTAATACCTCTTTACTAGATCACTTCTTCACTTCTTCACTCCTTCTCTTTTCCTTTGGCCTCTAAATATATAACGTTAAGAAATTAAATACAATGGAGGATTAAGAAAGATTTAGCGAGTGCTAACGAGTCATTTAAATCTTTCCCGAAATGAAATTTAATTTTAGTTAAATAGATTTGAAGCCTTGATTTTTTTGGTTCTTTTTGTATCAAGACAAAAAAGAACATAATTAAAAAAAATTATAATTACTAAAAACTAGTTCAATAATCCCTTCTTCCCTTTTAAACAAAAAAAAATCTGGAAAGAAAAACTCCCCAGATTTAACATGTATAAAAATAGAATGGCTTGGAAGATTAATCCTGACCAAATAAATCTCTTGTATATATTTTTTCCTTCACATCATTCAATTCCTCTACCATACGGTTAGAGATAATTACATCACATTCTTGTTTAAAAGCCGTTAAATCATTCAAAACCTGAGAACCAAAGAAAGTTTCCTCCTCTAATACAGGTTCGTACACAATAACTTCTATACCTTTTGCTTTGATGCGTTTCATAATTCCTTGAATTGCAGAAGCACGGAAATTATCTGATCCCGATTTCATGATTAAACGATAAATACCAACTTTATTAGGATGTTTAGCAATAATAGAATCCGCTATAAAATCCTTGCGCGTACGGTTAGAATCTACAATGGCACGAATTAAATTATTCGGGACTGTGTTGTAATTCGCTAACAGCTGTTTCGTATCTTTTGGCAAACAGTAACCACCATACCCAAATGATGGATTGTTGTAATGAGAACCAATACGTGGATCTAATCCAACACCCTCAATAATCTGACGGCTATCTAAATTAAAAATCTCCGCATAGCTATCTAATTCATTAAAGTAAGAAACACGCATCGCCAAATAAGTATTCGAAAATAACTTAATCGCTTCCGCTTCTGTTGCATCTGTAAACAATACTGGAATATCTGCTTTGATAGCACCTTCCTTTAGCAACGCTGCAAATTCCTCTGCACGCGCACTACGCTCTCCTACAATAATACGTGACGGGTATAAATTATCGTACAACGCCTTCCCTTCACGTAAAAATTCTGGAGAAAAGATAAGATTAGTATACCCTTCTCGAGCTTTAATCTCTTCCGTGAATCCAACTGGTACTGTTGATTTTACAACACAAACTGCGGACGGATTATACTCCTGTACTTCTTTTAAAACAGCCTCTACACTACTTGTATTAAAATAATTGGTTTTCGGATCATAATCTGTAGGAGTAGCTATGATAATAAATGAGGCATTTTCGTAGGCTTCTTTCTTATCTAACGTCGCCTTAAAGTTTAAATCTTTATGCAATAAAAAATCAGTAATTTCCTTATCCTCGATAGGAGATACTTTTTGATTTAATAAATCTATTTTTTCAGGTACAATATCTAAGGCCACCACTTCGTGATGCTGTGCTAAAAGCATTGCATTAGATAAACCAACGTATCCTGTTCCAACTATTGTAATTTTCATGTTGAGGTTTTTTTTGATGCTTATAATCTTTTATCAATGTCCGCTAAAGGAAGAATACCTTTAACATCATAGATTACGCCATTTTCATTTAAATAAGATGAAAAATCAAGGCTTAAAAATTCGGTATGTGCAACTGTTAATACAATGGCATCATATTTTTGATGTGCAATGGCATCTAACGTGTCGACAGAATCAATCCCATATTCATGTTTTACTTCCGCTGGTTTTGCCCATGGATCAAAAGTAGTTACATGCAACGAATAGTCTTCTAATCCTTTGATTACATCTACCGCTTTAGTATTGCGTACATCCGGACAATTTTCCTTGAACGTAACCCCTAAATTAAGAATTTTAGCACCATTTACTTTAATATCTTTCTTAATTAATGTTTTTACGATTTCTGAAGCTACATAATGCCCCATCGAATCATTCAAGCGACGTCCAGCTAAGATAATCTCTGGATGATACCCTTTTTCTTGTGCTTTTTGAGCCAAGTAATAAGGATCTACACCAATACAATGCCCACCAACTAAACCTGGTTTAAAAGGTAAGAAATTCCATTTAGTTCCAGCAGCTTCTAATACAGCATGAGTATCGATATCTAATAAGTTAAAAATCTTAGCCAATTCGTTCACAAATGCAATATTAATATCACGTTGCGAATTCTCAATTACTTTAGCAGCTTCCGCTACTTTGATACATGGAGCTAAATGTGTTCCAGCAACAATAACTGATTGGTATAAGTTATTAACAACCTCTCCAATTGCTGGAGTTGATCCTGAAGTTACTTTTAAAATCTTTTCTACTGTATGCTCTTTATCGCCTGGATTGATACGCTCTGGTGAATAACCTGCAAAGAAATCTACATTAAATTGTAAACCTGATACACGTTCCAATACAGGAATACATTCTTCCTCAGTAACACCTGGATATACTGTTGATTCGTAGATTACGATATCTCCCTTCGACAATACTTTACCTACTGTTTCGGAAGATTTATATAATGGAGTTAAATCGGGACGGTTATTTTTATCTACTGGTGTAGGAACCGTTACGATATAAATATTAGCTTCTTGGATATCTGCTAAATCAGCAGAACATAATAATCCGTTAGTTGCTGTAGTAAAAGGGTTTTCCGTTACAAGTACCTGTTGTAAAATATCTTCTTCAACTTCTAACGTATGATCTTGCCCTTGATTTAGTTCACCAACTCTTTTTTGATTGATGTCAAATCCTACAACCGGATATTTCGTAGCAAATAATCGTGCTAGTGGTAAACCTACGTACCCTAATCCTATTACAGCTATTTTATGTTGTATACTCATGTTAATGTATGTGTTATTTTTTTAGTGTCTTTATGATATATGACTAATCGTTGAAACGACTTATAGTTAGTTTTGGTATTATTAAAATGGTGAAATTACTGATCTAATTTCTCATTTACTAGTTTTCAAATTATTTTATGAAATAACTCCTTTATTTTTCTTTTGGCCTCTAAATCTATAAGGTTAAGAAAAAGAATAAAAATGACATTCTCTATTTATCACTTTTTAAATGGCCTTAAATTCGCGCGTTAAGAAAAAGAACGAAGAAGGCGTTAAAAATAATTTGCCGACGTCAGGAGCGATTCAAATTATTTAGCCAACTGAAGTTCTTTTTTAGCGAAGAATTTACAGCCTTGATTTTTTTGGTTCTTTTTTCATCAAGGAAAAAAGAACATAATTAAAAAAATTACCTAAGCCACACCGTGGCTTCTCCTTTTAATTTCAAATGTTTTGTGTCAATACAAAAATGAACATATTAAATAAAAAACAAATCTCTACTTATTAAATCAAATAACTCCTTCACTTTTCCTTTGGCCTCTAAATCTTTAACGTTAAGAAAAAGAATAAAAATAATATTCTCTATTCATCACTTTTTAAATGGCCTTAAATTCGCGCGTTAAGAAAAAGAACGAAGAAGGCGTTAAAAATAATTTGCCGACGTCAGGAGCGATTCAAATTATTTAGCCAACTGAAGTTCTTTTTTAGCGAAGAATTTACAGCCTTGATTTTTTTGGTTCTTTTTTCATCAAATTTGAAATTAAAAGGAGAAGCTTAATAAGCTTCGGAATATAGTATAAATAGAAAACCAATATCTACTTATTAAATCAAATAACTCCTTATCCTTTGGCCTTAAATTCGTGCGTTAATAAAAAGAACGAAGAAGGCGTTAAAAATAATTTGCCGACGTCAAGAGCGATTCAAATTATTTAGCCAACTGAAGTTCTTTTTTAGCAAAGAATTTACAGCCTTGATTTTTTTGGTTCTTTTTGTATCAAGACAAAAATGAACATATTAATTAAAAAACAAATCTCTAAAAACTAGTTCATCTGTTCACTTCTTCACTAATTAAATTTCAAATAACTCCTTATCCTTTGGCCTTAAATTCGCGTCTTAATAAAAATAATAAAATGACATTCTCTATTTATCACTTTTTAAATGGCCTACCGATTAGCAGACGAGTGTCAATTCATTAAATGGAACGCAAAAATTTTTAGTAACCGATAGGTTATCTTATTAAAAATTTTAGTGAAATGAAATGAAAATTGACCGTCGAAAATCGAAGCCTTGATTTTTTTGGTTCTTTTTGTATCAAGACAAAAAAGAACATAATTTAAAAAAATACCTAAGCCACACCGTGGCTTCTCCTCTCAAATCAAATGTTTTGTATCAAGACAAAAATGAACATATTAATTAAAAACAAATCTCTAAAAACTAGTTCACTCCCCTCTATTCCTTACCCCTTCAAATTCTCCCAATACCATTGCACGGCCTCTTGTAAACCTTGACCAATAGTATGCGTAGGTTGATACCCTAATAACGATTTAGCTTTTTCGATAGATGCTAACGAATGTGGAATATCACCTTGACGGTTAGGACCATACACGACTTCAACTTCAGCAATAGCAGGATCAAAAGAAGATAAATATTCTTTCAAGTAACTAATTAACATATTTAAAGTAGTACGATCACCTACTGCGGTATTATAAACTGTATTAACAGCCTTTTCGTCAGTCGTTAGCATAGCTAATTCATTCATCTGAATAACATTATCTATATATGTAAAATCGCGAGAAAACTCTCCCGTTCCATTGATAACTGGAGATTCATGATTCATCAATTGTTTAACGAATAATGGAATTACGGCAGCATAAGCACCATTTGGATCTTGTCTACGACCAAATACATTAAAATAACGTAACCCAATACAAGGAAGACCATATGTTTTTGAATAAATATCTGCATACAATTCATTCACATACTTAGTCACTGCATAAGGCGATAAAGGTTTTCCGATGATATCTTCTACTTTCGGTAAGTTTTCTGAATCACCATAAGTGGAAGATGAAGCTGCATATACAAACTTTTGAACCTTCTCATCTCTTGCAGCGGTAATCATATTTAAAAAACCAGTGACATTTACTTCATTAGACGTTTGAGGATCTTTTATAGAACGTGGTACAGATCCTAAGGCTGCTTGATGCAATACGTAGTCTACACCAGATACAGCTTGTTGACATGTCGAAAAATCACGGATATCTCCTTCGATTAAAGTATAATTCTTATTTTCTAAAAATGGTTCAATATTGTAACGATGACCTGTTGCAAAATTATCTAAACAAGTTACCTGGTATCCTTTTCCCAAAAAATATTCTGTTAGATTAGATCCTATAAATCCGGCTCCTCCAGTAATTAAAATATGTTTCATTTATGTTAGCTAGTTGTAATAAGCATGTAAATGTACAAACTATAACTTGTTTAAGTTATTTAGAATTATTTATTTTTATAATAGCTTTTAAACCATTCAACGAAGTTATGAACACCTTTATCAACAGGGTAAGTGGGCTGGTAACCAAAACCTTGCATTAAATCGTCTACATTAGCCCATGTTTGATTAACATCGCCAGGTTGCATAGGTTGCATATCTAATTCGGCAGTAAGTCCAGTTGCCTTTTCTATTTCTTGTATAAAATCCATTAGTTGCACCGGTTTACTATTTCCGATATTATACAATTGGTACAAAGGAGTGCTTTCTTTTTCAATTAATTTGATGATTCCTTGAATGATATCATCTATGTAAGTAAAATCACGAGATAAATCACCATGGTTAAAAACCTTGATAGGACGACCATTTAGAATAGCATCTGTAAATAAAAACATCGCCATATCTGGGCGACCCCATGGGCCATATACCGTAAAAAATCGTAGACCTATGGTCTGAAATTTATATAAATGACTGTAGGTATGAGCCATAAGTTCATTAGCCTTCTTTGTAGCAGCATATAAACTAATGGGGTGATCTACATTTTGTGTGGTTTGAAAAGGTACATCGGTAGAGTTACCATATACACTAGAGCTACTGGCATACATCAGTTGTTTAACCTGATGATGACGACAACATTCTAAAATATTTAAATAACCTACAAGATTACTTTGCCCATAGGCATGTGGATTCTCTATACTATAGCGTACGCCAGCCTGAGCTGCTAAATGTATAACACGAGAAAAAGCATAAGTACTGAATAATTGATTTAAAAATTCAAAATCTTCAATCGCAGTTCGATAAAATGAAAATTTAAACTTTGATGAGGTACATAGTTGATTAAAATTTTCAGCTTCATTTTTTGAAATACCTAAAGCATTTAATCGACCATACTTTAATTCAATATCATAATAATCGTTAATATTATCAATTCCAATTACAGTATACCCTTTTTCGCATAGAGTTTTACTCAGATGAAAGCCGATAAAACCAGCTGCGCCTGTTATTAGTATAGTTTCCATAGCTTTATTGATAGTTAGGTTTTGTATTACTTGCTGGTCGGTTTTTCGTTATCTGCCACTACTCTACGTAAGGATGAACTAGAAAAACGATGACCTCTTTTGTTATAATAGATTTCGATATTATTTTGTAGACAGTATTCTTTTCCTGTGAAATCTTTATTCTTATACTCTTCTCCAATAATACGAATATCGATAGGCATAGCGCGTAGAATATCATCCAAGTCCTGCTCAGTAGTATAAGGGATTATTTCGTCCACATATTTACAACCTTGCAACTGAATATAGCGCTCGACCACCGATTGTGTAGGTTGATTCTTTGATGGTTCAATATCCATAGGGTCTGTGTTAAGACCTACAATTAAATATTCACACCTTTTCTTAGCTTCTTCAAGCATCATGATATGCCCGGCATGTAATAAATCAAAAACACCAAATGTAATTCCTACTTTCATAATTAAAATAATTTGAGTAACGTATAACAAAAATAGGATAACCCTAGATTATAACATCATTATATTAAAAAAAGAAAAGGAGATATTTCTATCTCCTTCTATATAATTTATATTAAACCAAGTCTGGTCGTTTTCTTTCTAAATAATTATACACATTCTTTACTTCTTGCGAATCTTCTTTCTGAAGAATTAGATTTGCTGTAGGAGTTGTAACAAAAATACAATTGTTTAATCCTACAAAAGCTGTATAGGTATTTGTTCCGATAGTCATATTCCCATTTCGATCTACTGGATGACCTCCAGATCTAAAATAATCATAAAGTGCCTCAAAAGATCCTAAATCGTCCCAAGCAAATTTAGCAGGAACTACTTTAATTCTTTTACTTCTTTCCATCACTGCATAATCTATACTATTTGCTGGAATATCTAATGATAATGCTTCATCTAAATAACCATCCTTAGCATTTTCCCAAGCGATGAAAGATTTTTCATAGATTTCAGGTTCAAATTTCTTTAATTCCTCTAATAATATGCCTGCTTTAAAACAAAACATTCCACTGTTCCATAAGAAGTTTCCTCTTTCAATAAAATCTTGGGCAGTAATATGATTAGGTTTTTCTCGGAATGAAAGTACACGATCACCTTTATGTTCTATATACCCATAACCTGTTTCTGGATGAGTAGGCTGTACTCCAAAGGTAACGATGTAATTAGAACGAGCTAATTCTATCGCACGTTGTATAGCATCTTCATATTCATCCATTTTCTGAATCAAATGGTCTGATGGAGTAACAATTAAAATATCATCTTTATCTACAGCAAATGCAGAAAATGCAATAGCTGCAGCAGTATTACGTGGAACTGCTTCAGTTACTTTTAAACAATTTACATTTAATTTATTTAAAATTTCCTGTGATAAACACTCATTGTCCTTATTCCCAATAACCATTAAATCAGTCGTAATCTTTTGATTCCTTTTGATTGTTAATTCAAACAATGACCTATCATTAAATATCTCTAAGTATTGTTTAGGATGACTCTTACGCGACATCGGCCACAATCTACTACCAACACCTCCTGATAAAACTACATTATATATTTTCATTCCTTATATACATTCTATAAATAGAGCAACAAATTTAAACCATTAAATCTAATTATTCATATCTTAATATATTACAATATATAACATACAACTGGTATATAACTGATAAATAACTAATTAAAAAAATATATTTTAAAAATAATAGAAAAAACAATCAAGACATCACCGTTTATTAGATACTTGAGATTTTGAATTAATAACTATAAATAATAATAGGATTAAGTTCACACGTTTACATGTTCAATTGTTTCCACCTTCCTATTGCCTAGTTTCTAATCCCTAAAATAACACATGCTAATAATGGCCTTAAATTCGCGCGTTAAGAAAAAGAATAAAGTAGGCTTTAAAAATAATTTGCCGACGTTAGGAGCGATTCAAATTATTTAGCCATCTGAAATTCTTTTTTAGCAAAGAATTTACAGCCTTGATTTTTTTTGGTTCTGTTTTTTTTATCAAGAAAAAAAATGAACATCTAAATAAAAAATAAGTTCACTAGTTCACCTACCAGCTTTAATCTGGCCTTAAATTCGCGCGTTAAGAAAAAGAATAAAGTAGGCGTTAAAAATAATTTGCCGACGTCAGGAGCGATTCAAATTATTTAGCCATCTGAAATTCTTTTTTAGCAAAGAATTTACAGCCTTGATTTTTTTTGGTTCTGTTTTTTTTATCAAGAAAAAAAATGAACATCTAAATAGAAAAATATTCTTCAGTAAATTATATTCCAAAGCTTATTAAGCTTCTCCTCTCAAATCAAATGTTTTGTGTCAAGACAAAAATGAAAGTATACCTAAGCCACACTGTGGCTCCTCCTTTTAATTTCAAATGTTTTGTATCAAGACAAAATGAACATATTAATAAGATATAAGTTCACTTGTTCAAAACTCCTATAATTGCCTCTAAATCTATAACGTTAAAAAATTAAATAGAATGGAGGATAAGAAAGATTTAGCGAGTGCTAACGAGTCATTTAAATCTTTCCCGCAATGAAATTTAATTTTAGTTAAATAGATTTGAAGCCTTGATTTTTTTGCTTCTTTTTGTATCAAGACAAAAATGAAGATAATTATTATAAATGAATATTTACTTTTTAAAACAAGTTCACTAATCACTTGTTCACTATTTAAATGACCTACTGATTAGCAGACGAGTGTCAATTCATTGAATGGAACGTAAAAATTTTTAGTAACCGATAGGTTATCTTATTAAAAATTTTAGTGAAATGAAATGAATATTGACCGTCGAAAATCGAAGCCTTGATTTTTTTGGTTCCTTTTTCATCAAGAAAAAAAATGAACATCTAAATAAAAAATAAGTTCACTAGTTCACATACCAGCTTTAATCTGGCCTTAAATTCGAGCGTTAAGAAAAATAACGAAGAAGGCGTTAAAAATAATTTGCCGACGTCAGGAGCGATTCAAATTATTTAGCCAACTGAAGTTCTTTTTTAGCAAAGAATTTACAGCCTTGATTTTTTTTGGTTCCTTTTGTATCAAGACAAAAATGAAGATAATTATTATAAAATCAATATCTACTTATTAAATCAAATAACTACTTCTCTTTTCTTTTGGCCTCTAAATCTATAACGTTAAGAAATGAAATAGAATGGAGGATTAGAAAGATTTAGCGAGCGACAGCGAGGCATTTAAATCTTTCCCGAAATGAAATTTAATTTTAGTTAAATAGATTTGAAGCCTTGATTTTTTTGGTTCTTTTTGTATCAAGACAAAAATGAACAGAAGTTCCCTATAAAAGTTTAGGGCATAAAAAAAGCCCAATCTAATTAAAGATTGAGCTTTGTTATAAAGACTGGCGACGACCTACTCTCCCGCAATAGCAGTACCATCGGCGCTGAAAGGCTTAACTTCTCTGTTCGGAATGGGAAGAGGT
>NZ_JADGIK010000018.1 GCF_015234135.1 Faecalibacter rhinopitheci
CTTATCAACAAAGTTTGACATACATTTTTTTAGGAAGTGGAATTACATCACTTTTAGCTTTAATTCTATTAATTTTTAGCGATAAAATATCGTTAGCGCTAACTAAAAAGTAAAACTACGTGTAACATGGTATTTGCGAAAAACGGTCTGAAAGTAAACTTTCAGCCTATGTTTTTCTCAACGCAAAATTGCCTTTGTTTCAATTTATTTCATAAATTTATCAAACAATAGAGCAATTTGCTCAGTTCGTGACTAATTGAACTGCGTTCAATTTTTTCCCGTTCTTCGCAAAATACTCGGCTCGTTAGCCGTCATATATAAAAAATCACTTAAAATAAAGATTAGTATTGAAGAATTCTAAATTCATTTATTATATTTTACAAATAAGCTTTTTAATAATACTAAATTCTTGTATTAACTATAATCAGTGTAGAGGTCAAGAATATACAATTGAAAACATTAATTATCAGCAACTATCATTAAAAATTGAGAACTATTTTAAATCTAATCCTAACATAGAAATTAAATTAGAAGAATCTAATTCACAAACTCCTTGGAAAGTTGATAAAATAATTTATTGGAATGATTTAAATAAAAGAGTTAATTTTTATATTCATAAAGGTGATCAAAACATTAATCAATTACCTACAATAACATTTACACATATTGGAGATAAAGAACTCAAGAGTTATAAAGATATAAACTCGAAAGAAATAAGTAAAGAGCTTAATCAAACATATCTCAAAAAATTTGAAAATGACTTTTTAAACAAACTTGGAGTAAATTGGAAATCAAAAATATGTTTTTAAAATAATTATATACGAACGGCTAACATAGGTTTTACAAAAAACGGGCTGAAAGTAAACTTTCAACCTATGTATTTTCCTCCCGCAAAATTGCTTTTACAATAACAATCAATTAAATTCGTTATAATAAAGCAATTTGCTTGAACGTACGAAATTGAACTATCGTTCAAATTCTTACCGTTCTTCGCAAATCCTAAAAACGTTAGCTGCAAGTTTTTCCAAAATTGCGTAATAATTAAATATCTTAAAAAGTGAGTGAAAATTCAGAGAAAATTTTAGTCCGTTATTTTAGTAATGTTCTTGATGAAATTGTTGTAGAAACACTTTGGACTGAAATAATAGATTCCGAAAAAGGTCTCTATAAAATAGACAATATTCCATTTTATGGTCCTGAATTTTCATCTGATGATATTGTCTTTGCAGAATATGATAACGATGAAGAAAGAATTACATTCAGAAATGTTGTCGAATATTCTGGAAACTCAACAGTTCAAGTAATTGTACTTGACGAAAATCTAAACGTTGAAAATTTAAGGAATGAATTTAAAAAATTAGGATGCGAAAGTGAAGGCACTGGAAATAAATATTTTGTAATGGAAATTCTTTTTGACCAAAATTATACTCCAATCTTTAGTAAACTATCTGAACTTGAAGCAACTGAAAAAATTAATTTTGCGGAACCAAATATTTCTGAAAAACATCTAAACGAAAAAAATAAAACCTGCAGCTAACACCAGTTTGGCAAAATAGCGAGTTAAGGCAAACTATCAAGTTTGTTTCTTTTTTGTCGCAATCGCTATTTTTATTTTTTAATTTGTTAAATTTAAAAAAATAAAAATGCGTTGCTCAGTTTTGCCAATATTCGAAGTTTTAGCGATTTAGTTCGCTACTTCGCCAAGCTGTAAAACGTTAGGCGACATTTTGTATAAAAAGTCGTTTTCAAATTGAAATACAAAATGAATCTAAATTTATTTACAGAAAGACTTAATATAAAACCTGTTTCCGAAAGTGATATTGCAGAAATTTTTGAATTACAAAGTTTAGAAGAAACTGCTAAATTCAATACTTCTGGAATTCCAAAGAATATTAATGAAACTAAATCAAATGTTGAAAATTGGATTAGTGAAAACAATAAAGAAAAAATCACAAAATTAATTTTCAAAATAGAACTTAAAGATTCAAATATATTTATTGGTTTAATCGGAATTAATTTAGGAAAAGAACATTACAAAAATGCAGAAGTTTGGTTTCAATATCATTATAAATATTGGAATAAAGGTTACGCGACGGAGAGTTTAAGAAAAATTCTTGATTTTGGTTTTCAAGAACTAAAATTGCATCGAATTGAAGCAGGATGTGCTATCGAAAATATTGGATCAATTAGCGTTTTAGAAAAGGTCGGAATGTTGCGCGAAGCACATACAAGAAAATTATTACCATTAAAATCTGGTTGGTCAGATAATTATGGTTATGCAATATTATCAACAGACAAAAGAAAATAAAAAAACGTCGCCTAACATAGGTTTTGCAAAATGCGGGGTTTAAGTCTTGATTGAAATTTAGTCAAAAAAATCCGCAACTGCTTTTCATATTGTTTTTTTAACTAATTTAGACAATCTGAAAAAGCATTTGCTTCGTTTCGGAATTCTTGAACTTTTTGTTCTTCGAATTCCCGCACTTCGCAAAGCCTTTTTCCGTTACCAGTAATGCTATGACAGACTACGAACTAAAAAATATCGACCCAGACGACATAAGCGATTTACTCGTTAAAGTTGAAAAGTCATTTGAAATAAAGTTTGGTAACACCGAACTAATGCATATTTCGACTTTTGGTGAACTTTGTGACCATATTGTAAATAAAATCCAACTTGACAATTCAGACGACTGCACCAGCCAACAAGCATTTTATAAATTACGTGACGCAATTTCATTGACACTTCAAATAGACAACAGAACTATCTCGACAAACTTTCCTCTTGCAGACGTTTTGCCAAGAGAAAGCAGGCGTTCACGAACACAAAAGTTGGAAGAGCTATTAGGTTTTAAACTTAATATCTTACGACCACCGCATTGGGTTACAGGGACACTTGCAATTATATTACTTGCTTCTATCGTTGGACTTTTCTTTAATTGGCAAATCGGACTTTTAGGACTTGTGTTTTCAATCGCAGGATCTTGGTTCGTAAACAAAATCGGAAACGAACTTGACTTGCAGACTGTTGGACAAGTTGCCGAAAAAATGACAAGAGAAAAGTACTTAAAGTCAAGACGAAAGCCAAAGACATTTAATAAAAACGAAATAGAGAAAATATTAACTGACTGGTTCAGTGAAGAATTTGACTTAGACAGAAGTAAATTAACAAGAGAAGCGAAATTAATATGAAGACAGAAAGAAGCACTACTGGTAACATCGGTTTGGCAATATGGCGGCTGAAGTGCTTCTATGAAACATTTGTGCAAGATTCAACGGCTGTAATTCTATTGAACTTTTGTGCTAAAATCCGCCACATCGCCAAGCCGTAAACCGTTATCTGTAATTACTTATTGAATCTTTGTAAAATATGAGGTCAATTTTTTCTAATATAATTTATAAAATCATAATAATCTTTCTAGGTGTTTTTACTTTTTGGACTATTTCGATTTTTTGGTTTTTTAATAACTTTTCATTTATTTCTATATTTCTTTTTGTTTTATTAGGCTTTACTAATTTTTGGATAATTTTTATAGAATTTAATTTCAAAATTATTTCAGTTTGTATTAAAAATAAAAAATTTGAAATTAAGAACTTTATAGGTTTAGGTAACTTAAGAAAAATAAATATTGACGAACAATTTTATTATAAACTAAGTATCATCGGAATTGGAAATAAACCATATGAATATTTAAACGTTTATAATGAAAATATAGTTATTTTAACAATAAATGAATATTACCATAAAAACTATAAAGATTTAAAAAATGAAATATCTAAATATGTTAAATATAATGGAGTTGAAAAAATAACGTTTGATAAAGAAATAAAAAGACTAATAAATAAGTAACTACAGATAACAAAGTATTTCGCAAAAAACGGGCTGAAAGTAAACTTTCAGCCCATCTTTTTCCACTCGCAAAATTGCTTTTCTAAAAACTTTAATCTAATTTAGTTTCAGCCAAGCAATTTGCTTGAACGGTTGAACTTGAACTTCGTTCAATTTCTCTCCCGTTCTTCGCAAATACTCGGCTCGTTATGCAAAATAAAATTCAGCCTACAAAAGAAATGTAAGCTTTTACATTGATAGCAGCTGGATGACGTTTAAAAACTTAAAGTAAAAACGGATTGATTCAAGTTGGCAAGTAAGACTTGCTAAAAGTTGAAACTTTTAAAGCGAGACGCTTAACAACTTGAAGTTAACCTTTTTAACTCACTTTAAAGATATATTGAAACGTTAAAAGAGCTTATTTTTAATGTTTTATCAATAAAACCTTACAATCTTTATAAACTTCGTAAATACACTCATATTTACGCAATTTAAAAAGGATTATTTCTTAAAGTTGAAGATCTAAAGTTTACTTCGCATAACATGGTGTTGGCAAAATATGCAATTGAAGGCTTGCTTTTTAGTTTTTTTTGTATATTTGAAATATAGGGTAAGGTCAAAGGTTAATACATTTTATTTTGCATAATCGCCAACACCCCACCCGTTATAGCCAATAGCACAACGACACTGCTAAAAACAAAAACCGTACAAACAGAAATGTTAGAAATCAGAAAAGGAACAGCGACAAAAAATTATGAGAACACTTTTTTTAGAGAGTTTGCGGACAATCTGAAAAAAATGTTTGACAAATATTCCCTTGACGGCTTACTGATTGCAAATTCTGAATGCGAAGCTGAAAAAAGATTACAAATTGATGCTTTACTTGTAACAGAAAAGGCCGTTTTAATTATTGACTTTAAAAACTTTGGTGGAAAAATAACTTTACCCAAAAATGCTAAATCCGAATTTGACTTTGGTAAGTGGACAAATGAAAGTGGAGAACAAATAAAAGGTGGAAATTCTATCAATCCTTTTATTCAGCTAAAAACACAAAAAGAACGCTTTATCAAAGTGGTAGAGAAACACATACAACCGAAACTACCACTTCGTGGCAGTTCGTTTAATGCGTTTCATACTGTTAGAGCCGTTTGTTTTCAGAAATCAATTGAATTAAACGGTAAAATTCCTTCAAGTGAAGAATTGAACTTTTTCATCTTTGACAATAACAATTATCTTGAAACAATAAAAGATATTATTGATATTAATGACAAAGAAGTTACGCTAACAAATGAAGCGTTTGACCTTTTTAAAGAAGTTTTCAGAGCCGATATTTTTAATACTTCTGAAAAATACAACCAATCAAACGATTTTACTTCTTATCATACCGAATTAGATTTTGAAAATCTTTATCCCGACCAAAAATCCGCACTCAATGAAATTGAAAATTTTATTCAATCAGAAGAAGATAAAATTTTCATACTTCAAGGAACTTCGTTAAGCGGAAAAACACATTTAATACAGTTCATTCAAGAAGTTGCATTCAATAATCAAATTACGGAAGTGAAATTATTTGCTTCATCAAGCCGAATTTCAAATAATCTTTTGAAAAGTTCAAATTTAGAATTTGAAAGCATTTATTCATACATCTACGGAGGAAACTCAACAATCGTAAACGAACAAGAAAGTGAAGAAGAAAACGAAAATTCTTTGAATTTGGAAATCGTTCCGCTTTTAAAATCTGACGATACAGAAAATGCCGTTTTTATCGTAGATGAAGCTCATTTAATTTCGGACAATTATCATCAATCTGTTGATTTACGATTTGGTTCAGGCAAGTTGTTGAAAGATTTTTTGGAATTTTCAGACTTAAAAAACACCAAAAGAAAAGTAATTTTCATGGGAGATAGTTTTCAACTGTCATTAGGCAAAAAAGAAGAAGCCTCATTAAATCCTGAATATTTAAGTGAAGAATACGACTTCAAAAACAAAGCATTTCAACTAATTGACAAAGAAAATAAATCGGTTATTGTTTCAGAAGCTCTTAAAGCCGTTAATTGCATTCGTCAGCAATCATTTAATAATCTTTCGTTCAATTTTTCAGAGAACATAAGAGTATTAGAAAAAGTAGATTTAAAGACTGAAATTGAAAGTTCATTAAATACAAATTCTCATATTCTTTGCTACTCAAATTCTGATGCTCAAAAAGTAAACTATTGGATAAAAAATTCCATTCTGAAAAACGGAAATGATTTGACAAAAGGCGATTTTATTATTTTTGGAAACAATATTCGTGTAGAAGATGAAAGCGACCCATTTGCAGAGCCAACAAAAATCTATAACGGACAATTTGCGACCGTTTTAGAAGTTTCTCATAACATTGTTTCCGAAAGCATTAAATTAAAAGGAAAAGATAATAATGTTACTTTAAATTTCAGAGAAATCAAGTTACATTTAGACGGGACAAATCACGATGCAACAATTTTGAGTTTTGAAAATTTCCGTTTGAGCGACAAAGGAGAACTTTCCAAAGAAGAAATTATATCGTTCAACATTCTACTCAATCAACTTGCTGAAAAGGAAATTCCAAATTTCAAAAATGATAAATATCAAGCAGACGATGAACTAAAAAGTTTGTTGGAAAAATACGACCCGAAAACAAGAAAAGGAATAACTAACCTGCAAAAGGCACTTCAAAAGCATTTGCGAAATATTCCATCATCAGATTATTACAAATTCAAAAACTCGGCACAAATTCGTTTTGGTTGGGCTTTGACAGTTCACAAATCAATGTCTTACAAATGGAATGAAATTTATTTCAATGTAGAAACTGGTGGTGGAAAAACGAACGAAACATATTTTAAATGGATTTACACAGGTTTAATCAGAGCCACTCAAAAAGTTAGTTTAATTAATTACGAACCGATAAGTCCATTTTTCAAATTGACGATAAATCCAGCCGTTCCGAAAATTGACAAAGGAAAAGAGTTATTTTATGTAGCAGACAAAACGACTGACTTATCAAATTTCAATAAAACAATATCAGAAAAATACAAATTTCCCGATATTGAAAACAAATCTTCATTATTACAGTTGTTTCAGTTTGTTGAAAACAAAATTGCTCAAAACAATTTAACAATAAATCTCATTAACCACCCAAATTATCAGGAATTATACGAGATAAAAGGAAGTTCGGGCGAAGTGGCGACAATTTCAATTTATTACAACAACAAAGGACAATTTAAAATGCCTATGTTTATGAAATCAACTCCAAAAGAATTTGGTGAAGAACTTTTAAATCTTTTGAAATCAGAAAACCAAATTTTCGATTTTACTTTTATTCAAAGTAATTGGAGAAAATTAGCTTATGAACAATTATATCTAAAATTAAAATCTAAAGAAATTGGTTTTGGTTACATCATTCAAGTTCCGTACAAAGACACAATACAATTCAATAACGGAACGGAAACACTTGTTGCGGATTTGTATTATGACGGAGACGGATTTTTTACTTCAATGATTGCAACTTCTTGTACAACTATTGAATTTTGGGATGTAATTCAAATCATTTTTAACCATATGAAAGAAAACTAATGCCTACACTATTTGAATTTAGCCAAACAATCAGAAATCTTAATAAGGAAAAGAAATTTTCTGAAACATTGAAGTTTTTCAAAGACAACAAAACGGAATTTAGACCAGAAGAGATTGGTTTAAATAAATTCGTTGTTTACGAAATGATTTCAGCATTGATAGAAACAAATCATTATGATGTAATTTTCACTTTTATTGAGCAACACAATGTTGTTTTAGACGAAAAAAACTTTGGATATTTACTAAAAAAATTCAAGGATAAACCATCTGTAAATTGGACAGTTGTAAACAAATTTTGTGATTTAATTTCAGTTGAAAATCTTGATACTGATTGCAAAACTATTGAAGTTGAAAGAAAAGGCGAAAAGAAACCAATGGAACTTGCATCAGATAAAGAAAATTGGTTTGCCTTTAAAACAAAAGCACTATTTGAAACTCAACAATATCAAGAGTGTTTTGAATTATCCAAAAAAGCACTTGAAACTTTTGAAAAATTTCATTATTCAAATGAAGTTTGGTTTGCACGTAGAATTGCATTATCAAAAAAGCATTTAGGAAATTCAGAAGAAGCTTTAAATGAATTGTTGCAAGTTTTACGAAGAAAAAAAGAATGGTTTATACAAAATGAAGTTGCAGAAATATATAAAGAAAATGGAGAATTTGACAAAGCATTCAAATATGCAATAGAAGCTATAAATAATTTTGGAGACCTTGAATATAAAGTTGGGTTACTTGTATTAATTGCAAATATTTTGGAGCAGAAACAAGAAAAGGAATTGTCGTTTAAACATTATATGCTTTCTAAACTACTACGACAACAAGAAGAATGGAAAGTTCCGCAAACTTTGGATTACGCTTTACAAAATTTAGGTTTTGCTCAAATCCCGTTGGAACAACTTCCAAACTTAAAAAGGGAATTAAAAAACTATTGGAATACTTTCAAACAAGAGAAAATAAAACCATTTGACAAAACAAGAACAACGACAAATCAAAACTTTGAAGGCGAAATTGTAAGATTACTACACGACAACGAACGTGGAAAAGTTGGCTTTATTAAAAGTAATGGAAAAGAACATTACTTTTCGGTAAATCCAAACTATCATTCAATTTCCGAAATTTCAGTCGGAACAAAAGTGATATTTGAAATTTTACCACCAAAAGACGACAAAAAAGATCAAACAAGAATTAAAAAAATAATAGCGTAACAGCTACTGGCTATAACATCGGTTTTGCGAAATGGCGGGTTAAAGGAAATATAGAAAGTTTGTGCAATTTTATCCGCAACAGCTTTTTATATTTCCTTTTTTCTTATTTTAGTAAATATAAATAAGCTGTTGCTCAAGTTACCGCAAAATTGAAAGTTTCGACTTTCTCATCCGCCACTCTCGCAAAGCCGCGGCCCGTTATACGATATTATTGAATGAAAATAACTGATATTAAAGAAACATACTCAAAATACATTTATACTGTAAATGAATTTAATGAAAGGGTTCGAATTCTAACTGACGTTGAAGTTAATCGAAAAGTA
>NZ_JADGIK010000019.1:0-4895 GCF_015234135.1 Faecalibacter rhinopitheci
CTTATCAACAAAGTTTGACATACATTTTTTTAGGAAGTGGAATTACATCACTTTTAGCTTTAATTCTATTAATTTTTAGCGATAAAATATCGTTAACGCTAACTAAAAAGTAAAACTACGTGTAACATGGTATTTGCGAAAAACGGTCTGAAAGTAAACTTTCAGCCTATGTTTTTCTCAACGCAAAATTGCCTTTGTTTCAATTTATTTCATAAATTTATCAAACAATAGAGCAATTTGCTCAGTTCGTGACGAATTGAACTGCGTTCAATTTTCTCCCGTTCTTCGCAAAATACCCGGCTCGTTATGCGATATTTTATGACAACCAGCGTTAACGACAAAATATCTCTTTTTTTAACCTCAATTATCATTTTGACAATTGGGTATATGTTCTATGCATCTATAACTGGACAGTTTGAAAAACACAAATCTTGGGTTTACTCCGTTGACATTAACAAGCAAGACATCGTTGTAAGTGCAAGTGAAAACGAATTATTGCTTTGGAATAAACGAAAGTGTACAGACAGGTTGGTTGGACACACTGACGCTATTAAAACAGTCGCTTTTTCTCATAGCGGACAACAAATTGCAAGCGGGAGTATTGACAAGTCGATTAAAGTATGGTCATCTTCAGACAAGAAGACAATTAACACACTAAACGGACACAGTAAAGGAGTAAACAAAGTTGAATTCAGCAACGCAGACAAATACATCATTAGTGCGGGCTATGACGACAAAATGCTTATTTGGGACTGGACGAACAATAAAGTCGTAAAAGAACTTAACATTAAGCACACTAACTTTTCAATTAATAATCAAGATGTTTTAGCTTACATAGACAGTTCCTGTTCATTAATACTTTTCGATTTAAAATCATTGTCAGTAATAAAAGTAGTTGGACACTTTTGTGGCTCACCAGTTTTCAATCCTCAAAAAAATATTATTGCTATTAAGGATAGTGTTTTCACTTTTATAGATTTAAACTCAAATTCAGTATTATCAACTCTTGATATAAAAAAAGAGAATTCCGTTTGTGAAGTAAGCACTTTTAAATTTACACCAGATGGACAATATTTAGTCGCAGGAATTTGGGGTGGCGACATTGAAATATGGGACTGGCAAAAAAAACTTTTAATACGAACGCTTCAAGGACACAATTTAAGTTCAGTAGACGATTTTTCATTTAATAGCAAAAACCAACTAATCAGTGCTTCAGGTGACAGGTCATTAAGATTTTGGAACTGGAATACTGGCGACTTGCATATGATTGTAGGTGATGGCTTATTCAAAGCAAAGTTGAACGGGCTTTTATCAATTTCTATCCTTCTGACTTTAATTGCAGGCTTTTGGGCTTTGACAAAAAATACAGATAATAAACTTTCTTCATACATACTGCTTTCAATCTTGTCTTGCTGGAGTTTAGGAATTGGATTGGTTGTATATTTCTATAAATCTACATTGACAAAATATGCAACACCGATAATTTGGACAACAACGGTATTATCTGGACTATTCTTTTTTTCAGTTTGGTTGAGTTGGCTTGCCCTTTTCACTGTTCCGATTTCTTTGCTTTTTTGTTACATCAAAATGACGACAAGCAACGACAAGACAAAAATATATTTCCCTTTAATTATCAACTTAGTATTTTGCGGAATACTTTGTTCATTTGTAACATCGGCATGACTATGGAAATAAAAACATCGCATAACAGCACATTTGCAATAGGCGGGGTTTGGCACTCCGCCCACAGTTTTGTGGTTAAGGAAAGTGCAGTTCTCCGAATGAACATTTGTGTTGAAAATCCCGCCCATCGCAAATCTGCCAAACGTTAACTGTAATTTTTAAAAATCCTTATGAAATATTTTATCTGTGTTATAACTATATTAATATTTATTAATTGTAAAAAAACAGATAATAAAAATATTAAACATAACGAGTTTGTTATTTCTATATTCAATGAAAAAAATGATAAATTTGTTGAAGCTTTAGTAAATAATGATACTGCTTTTTTTTCTAAAAATGAATCTGAGGAATATGATATTCCTATGCCTGAGCCTATCGATAAAAGACTTAATTTAAAATATAATATTGGTAATATACATTTTATGATTTTAGATACATCTATTACATATTTTTATATAAATTCTTTGGAGCATAAATTTACATGCGGCGGCATGGGAAATTATCAAGAAATGTCCAAAAAAGATTCAATAAATTATATTATTGAAAATTCAAAACAAATTCCTTTTTCAAAAAAAATTAATACTAATCAAATTTCTGATATATTAAATAAATATAAAAAAGAGATAATAAACGATAATGGTATTCCTTTAATGATTTCATTTTCTTCTAAATATGATACAATCAAAGGAGATATAATTCCTAATCTATTTACATTTATGGAAAAAAATGGAATGAAATATTATTTTATTAGAAAATTTAATGATGCAGAAATAAATGAAAACTTTAAATAAAAACTACAGTTAACATACTATTTGCAAAAAAACGGGCTGAAAGCTAACTTTTTTGTCATAATTTTCCACTCGCAAAATTGCTTTTCTTAAAACTTTCAATTAATTTAGTTTTAGCCAAGCAATTTGCTTGAACGGACGAAATTGAGCTTTCGCTCAAATTCTCTCCCGTTCTTCGCAAATACTCGGCTCGTTAGCTGTAATTATTTATGACCGATAAACTTGAAAATTACTTAGTTGAAAATTCTATTAACTTTAAAAGAAAGGAAAGTAAATGGTATAATTCTAATGCCTATTTTCCATTGATAGAAATACAGCTTTTAGAAGAAAAAAACGAGATTGATATATTTCATAATTTTGAATTTAGGCAATCGGAATTTTCTAAAACTAACTTCATAAATAATAATGACAGTTTAACGTCAAGAATAATTGTAAAATCCGAAATTATTTTAAAAAACAAAAGTCTAAGTGATTTTCACATTGAAAAATCTAGTTATTTTATAAACCTATTAAAAGGAAATTCATCTTTTAAAATAACTTCAAAAAATCAATATTTAAAAAAATTACTAAATAACAAAGAAATGAAATGCTTATTTGAAATGTTTAGTGATGACCCTGAATTTGAACCAATTATTAAAGGAGTAAATGTTGATGATAAATTCAAAATTTCAATCAATTTTCAATGTAGAAATATTGATGAAAAATATATTGATATCATTAATAAAATTTCTAAAAATGTATATCAACAATAACTACAGCTAACAAGGGTTTGGCGCAATGGCGGGTTAAGGCTAAAATTAAAGTTTCGGCTTTCTATTCCGCAAAAAGCCAATTATATTGACTTTTTTCTTAAATTTATTCAATTAATTGGCTTTTGCTTACCGTGTCACTAAATTGAAACTTTTCCCTTCAATTTCCGCCACTGACGCCAAGCCCCGAAACGTTGTACGCAATATCTCCAAAAATGAAGCATAAAAAATTGATTTTAAGTATAATTATTTTAGTAATTACATTTTTTGTGATACTGCAAAAATTTTACATAAATCCTAATGCTGAAAATTCAATAAGAAACGAATTAAAAGAACAAGGTGAATATTTTGTTGTATATAAAAACTCCCATCGTTCTCATAAATTATACTTATCTACTAACTTTAATAAAATTGATTTACCTGAAAATACAGTTATTGAAAAGGTTAAGATTGACGATTCAATAAATGTAATTTTACCTACTAATGAATTATATGAAAATGCCAAGGTTGGTGATAAAATTTACAAATTAGAGAATTCTAACAGATGTTTTATAAAACGTAATGATTCTATTATTTTATTCAATTATTTAAATACAAATATTGAAGGTTTTGAAGAATGGAATCCTGCAGAAATAAATAAGATAATTATAAAAAAATAATACTGCGTACAACAAAGTATTTCGCGAAAAACGGTCTGAAAGTAAACTTTCAGCCTATATTTTTCCGCTCGCAAAATTGCTTTTCTTAATACAATAAACTAATTTAGTTTTAGAGGCAGCGCAATTTGCTTGAACGGACGAACTTGAGCTTTCGCTCAATTTCTCTCCCGTTCTTCGCAAATACTCGGCTCGTTAGCTGCAACCAATAAAGACGACAACCTAATAAAAAGAATTTAGAAGTTGGAACAAAAGACTAAACAAATAAAGCAATTGACAGAGCATCTTTTAGAAAAGTACGGTTCAGAAAATATTCTCGTAACGGACTATTGGGACGCTGACAATACAGCAATTGGACTTTCAGACAAAACAAAAAAATATACAGTTTACATTACTGACAACGGAAGAACTGACAATGTGTTTTTTGTTTCGCTGGAAAACCCACCGACAACAGAAGACTTTCCATATACACCCGCAGGTGACTTTGATAATTTATCTGCTGAAGAAGTTGAAGACATTCTTATCAAACATTTAAAAATCTCAGAATGACGGCCGAGGAGATTAGAGACATAATTGATAGTGAAATAATATCCGAACCTGATATAAACAATGTATTTGGACTTGACTTAACAAAGTGTTTAATTGAGCCTACAAAACAGAATTATAAAAATTCTAATTACTCTACTGACGTTTACGAATTATGGACTGTGCTTGAGGAAAATGAAGACAAAAGAGGTTACAAAATTTATTTTGACGAAGAAACTAAAATGTTCGGACTTGCAATAAATTCTGACAAAGACGAGTTGATTGACATCGGATGTTATGGGACATTTTTGAAAACATTATATTCGATGTGACATTTGGCAGCAGCTAACAAGGGTTTGGCGCAATGGCGGGTTAAGGCTAAATTTTGAAGTTTCGTCTTTCTATTCCGCAAAAAGCCAATTATATTGACTTTTTTCTTAAATTTATTCAATTAATTGGCTTTTGCTTACTGTGTCGCTAAATTGAAACTTTTC
>NZ_JADGIK010000019.1:4905-6398 GCF_015234135.1 Faecalibacter rhinopitheci
AGAAACGTTAGCTGCAAATTATGAAAAATAACTCTCGAAATATTTTCATCTTATTCTCTTTAATAATTGTTACCAGTTTTATTATGATTTATAGTGCAAATATTAATTTTCACAAACATTATAAAATTGACTATGAAACTTTTTCAGTAGAAATTAAAAGCGAAACTTATTATTATAATTCTAAAAATAACATTTATAAAAGATATAATTTAAATGACACAATTGTTATTGAAAACGCTTTAAATTCTAGTGAATATAATTCTATGATTGAATTAGTAAATCAATCTAAAGTATTCAACTTTGATAGTATTTATATTATTCCAAATCCTAGAAAAATTATAACATTACCATTTACAGAAACAGAACTTAAACTACAAGATAAAAATCGAAACAAATATTTTAAAATAAATTCAGATTTTCAAGAAAATAAGTTATCAAATAAGAAAGATTTCGTTTTTACAAATGAACTAATTCAAGATTTAAATAAAATTTTTGATGCTAATAAAAATATTAAATTTCTTCCAAAATCCGATTTAGAATTCTATTAACATAATCAGCAGCTAACATCGTATTTGCAAAAAACGGGCTGAAAGTAAACTTTCATCCCATCTTTTTCCGCTCGCAAAATTGCTTTTCTAAAAACTTTCAATTAATTTAGTTTCAGAAAAGAGCAATTTGCTTGAACGGACGAACTTGAACTTCGTTCAATTTCTCACCCGTTCTTCGCAAATACTCGGCTCGTTAGCTGCAAGCCTAAAAAAAAATACAATTTAAAATGAACGAATTAGATTTAGATTTTAGTGGCGGTCCAAATAGTTGGTTTGACTTTTGGCACACTCACGTAGATTGGGATGGTGAAGGGAATAAAAATTTTAAAATTCGCTTAAATTATCTTCAAGAATTATTAAAACTATATGAAAATATTAAAAAAGAATTAAATTTATATCCAAATAATTATCAAATATGGATTGTAATCGATGAAAAAGATAGTAGCGAAGATGCTGTTTACATTCACACAAAGAATCCTAACAACGAAAATTTCCCTTTAAAAATTGATAATACAAAAATTTGGAAAACAGATAATGAAGATTTATCAAATTTTATTTTACAAACAGGATTAGAAATTATAGAAGTGGAATATTACGATGGAAAAGGTTTTTATTTATTCGATAAAAATATTGGTGAATCTATAATAAATTAGGCCATCAGCTAACAAAGTATTTCGCGAAAAAACGGGCTGATAGTAAACTTTCATCCTATTTTTTTCCGCTCGCAAAATTGCTTTTCTTAAAACAATAAACTAATTTAGTTTTAGAAAAGAGCAATTTGCTTGAACGGACGAACTTGAACTTCGTTCAAATTCTTTCCCGTTCTTCGCAAATACTCGGCTCGTTATACGACAGCGTTAACAGACATTGCGTTAAATGAAAAATCTTCTAAAAATTATATTTCTATTAATAATTGATTTTATACTTATCTGGATTTGGTTCTAT
>NZ_JADGIK010000002.1 GCF_015234135.1 Faecalibacter rhinopitheci
TCCCGTTTCTGGGTAATTTGAATAATTAATCGTACTTGGAAAATTAATTCCAGCAACTACACCTGGTAAATATTCTTTATCTGTACGTCCAAAACCATCATACGTCACTTTAGTGGCTAGTGCTTTTTCTGTATTTGGTTTCGTAATTGAAACAGTGGGTCTACCTAGACCATCAAAATAACTGATATTCTCAAATTTTGGATTTCCATTTAGTTGAGCTGTATCAGTCGTTGAAACAAGTGGTTCTTTTGTTAAAACATAATTATGATTAGTCGATTGGGCGTGTATATTACTAACTCCTAAAGCTAATAAAGCACTAGAAAGAAGTGTTTTTTTACAAAATAATTTCATAGCTTAAAGATTAGTTCTTGTAATTGTATTTGAAAGTTTTCAGAATTTCATTTTTATGATTTCGAATAACCTCTAAACGACCTGCAGAATCATATTCATAAATTTCAGTTAATCCATTTGGTCCAGTTATACTTGTAACACCTATAAGTGGCTTATATTTATAAGTCGTAATCATTGCATCTGGAAATAATCCACGAATACTATTCTCTTCACTCGGTGTTAAAGTACCATTCTGCAATTTCGTTAATAAACTACCAATTTTAGTTATTGAATTTGCATAGGTATCTCCTTCAATTTTAGCTACAGGATATTGACCGTTAAAACCCCAAATGATTGAAACACTAGAGCCGTTTTTCGGTGTGTATTGGGTTATGTTTCCAAAAGAATCATAACTATTGAATGCGATTACATCATCACCTTCAACTATAGATGAGCTACCTTTTTTCTGGAATACACGAGATTTTTGCATTACACCATTGAATTCTTGAAATTCATTGTAAGTACTGCTTAAAAGTATTGAATTGTTAAATTTCTCAATTTTTAATGGTTCATTTATTCTGTTCCCTTCAACTAATTTTTGAGCCATCACATTATTATTGGCAGCCCAATCTTGTGGATATTGATATTCTGTGGTAATTGTTTCTCCTTTAGAATTGGTTGTAGTATTTTTTGAAGGTAATAGTTTATTTGTACCGTTATATTCAGTTATAGAATTGTTTACTAATTCTAAACCATTTAAGAACTCAGTAGTTTTAGTATTAATATTTTGAGCAATACCAATGACTTCTTTTTCTTCACTAATAGTAAGAAAATACTCTGGTCTTTTTTGGTAACAGAAAATATTAGGAGCTTCAGTGTCACAAAATGCTATATATTTATTATAATTATCAAATTTTGAAGCATATAGATATTCAAATTCACTATTTCTTCCAAAGAGAATATTTAATCCAATTATTTTACTTTTTTCAAAATTATATTGGTATTGATTATTTATTTTCTGAAGAGTATTATTATAATTATCTTTTTTAATATTATCAATATTTAGCCCTCTTTTATAATCATAATTTCCTACAGGCAAATATGGAGGTAGTAAGTCAAATTCAAATAAGTTAGGATAATCTAAAGATGATGTATAAATATTAATTGTATTGTTTGTATTGTTTCCGTCCGTTTCTATAATCTTAACATATTTATAACCTACATCACCGCCTTTAGTTTTTTGCACTGGATAAAGATTTTGAGAAGAAATTAGATTAAATTGACTATTAAACATCAAACTTGAATGACTTAGTGATGTTGGGTAAATTAGTCTAGCACTGTAAGAATAATCATATGAATGAAACGGCTCTGGAAATACAAGACTACCTGAACTAAAATTCTCATTAGTTGGTAATGAGTATTCATAACTAATATTTCGTGATGGTTGTTTTCTACTTAAATAATCCTCTTTAGAATTATAGTATTTGATATTATTTATTCTTAAACCACCACCAATTTTATAATCATATCTTTTGACTTCTTTAACATATGAGTAAAGATTAATATAATCATTGTATTTAAATCCAGGTTGGATTATTTGTAATTTAGCACTGTAAATTCCTTTTTTTAAATTAAATATTGGACTCGTATTATACACATCATCTCCTGCTATATTTCCGATGTAATCATCTATTAAAATACCATCTTTGTATAATCTAATTTGCCAAGGTATTCCATCTAATCCATAGGCATTTACATCAAATTTAACCTCTTGGTCACTATCTAAGGTAAATAGAGATTTAAAATTTGTAATATTAGATTTATCTAATTGAATATTACCATTATTAATAATATTTTCTTCTAATGATGTTACAGGTTCACCTTTGTGATTGAATGAGTAAATATTAGGTCCAAAATCAAAAACTTCTAAACCACCTAATGGTAATTTAATAGATTTTAAAGAATTTACTTTCATACAATTGATATCTACATTACGATCCAAATCGCTTGTAGCACAATTAGCCCATCCCCATTTATCTATACCAAAATTCAAACTTGAACTATTGTTGTATTCAAATACATAGTCATTATCAAATTGATTATTAATCAAATGTTTAATATTATCAAGTTTTAATTTTATTTTATTTCCATAACGGAAATAATCATAATTAAATGAATATTTACTTAATTCATTGTCATAATT
Organism: Faecalibacter rhinopitheci; assembly: GCF_015234135.1. GTDB lineage: Bacteria > Bacteroidota > Bacteroidia > Flavobacteriales > Weeksellaceae > Empedobacter > Empedobacter rhinopitheci. Next base: position 2,534 of record NZ_JADGIK010000002.1, read on the forward strand.
ATCAAATTTAGCAATACTTTCTAATTTATACATGTGATTTCGACCTCCATAGTCAGTATCTTCTCTACCAGGTGTATAAGTGAAAATTACTTTACCCTGACCAGGAATTTCAATATTGTTTAAGTGTCTTATTTTTATAGTATTATTTGTAATATTTATTTCTTTTAGAGCAGGTAAACTACCTTCACTTTGTCTTGCTACATCTTCATCTGTATTAGATGTATAATTTAATCGATTCCTTGTAATATTAGATACGTCATTAAAAGAAATTTCAATTGGATCATTATAATTAAATTTAACTATAGGATTAACATTATCATTAAAATCATATATTTTACTAAGATGAAATGCTGATTTTGTATTTGTACCGTGAGAAAGATTAATAGTATTGCTATTGTACAAACCTCTTCTTTCCGTAGTGTATGTAAGATTTGTAGTTTCGGGAACGTCGAAAATATATTTTCTACCTAATTCATCTGTAATTGTAAACGAAATAGGAACAAATAAGGAATCGAAATTACATTTGATTTCTAAGTTATCAACATCAAGTTTTTCAACATAAAATTTATTTTCAGAATCTTTTTTTACAATAAATCTACCTGAATATCCAAAAAAATTATATTGATACAAATCATATTGTGTATCAAATTTATTGAAATAAAATGCTTCATACATTAATTTACCATAATTAGGATTATTGGATAAATCACCTAAATTTCCATTTTCAATTTGGGAAATAGTAGTAGCAGCATAGTTTTTATCTATAAATTTATTTGTAAACTCGTCAAAATATATACCTATTTGAGCTTTCCCACCTTGAGTACTTGGTATAAAATTGCTTTCATCTGGTCCACTTTTAATCGTTCTAGTAATTGATCCACTTGCGATTAAACTCCAACCTAATCCTACTTCAGTAGCTCTATCCTGAGGTTTAATATTATGTAAATGATAACTTAGTTTAACAGGTATTTCTAGTGATTTAGATTTTAAATTATAAATAGGTATATTAATATCTGGTACACCTGTGTAATAACTAACTGGAACTTCTTCAAATTTCATTAAGCTATTGGAAGTTGGTGCAGGCGGAAAAATTTCGGGAGTAAGTTTATTGTCTTGTGCTTCTAGAAAAAGCCCTTGTAATAGAAAGAGTAAAATAATTTTTTTATTCATAGCTACTTTTTAATGATTTTAATAGATTCGGTTTGATTATCGTAGTTGATTTTCGCGATGTAAAGCCCACTTGGATAATTTTCTAAAGAAATAGGAGTTGATCTATATTTTACAACTATAGACTGTAAGTATTGTCCAGTAATATTGTAGATTTCTATAGTCGCATTGTCAAAATCTTTATTGATTAAAATATTAACAAAATCAGAAGTCGGATTTGGATATGCTTCAATAAATTTGCGATTATTTTGATTTTCTTTATCGCCAATCTTTACCAGATATAATTGACTATTGTCCTGAAGGTTATTTTTTATTTCGGAAGAGGAACCGAAAAGGATTATGGAATTATCTCTCGTTATTATTGATTTTTCTAGATAATTATATCCTTTTAAGCCTAACTTTTTAGAATTCAATTTTTTTCCTGATAAATCGAATGTCTCATAATTATAATAACTTTCAGGAATTTTCGAAGTTTTTTTATCATCAAGAGTATTAATTTGATTAGAAGTAGAAATAATATAATCTTTATTCAGAAAAATTTCCTTTAAATCAAGGTTATTTTTAATTTCTAAAGTAGTCGATGATACTTGTGACATATTTTCATCCAAAACAATTAATTTGTTAATTGTTTCACTACCTTTAATATCTTTTAATGTTAAGTAGTACTGATTATCAGATTTTATGACATTCATTAAATAATTATCATCGTATAGAATCTCAGAAATTATATTCCCATCATGATCATAAGAGTTAGAAAAAAAACTAGATTTTCCCCCAGATTCATCATTCCCTAAAACTTTAAAACTATTATTGTCTAAAAAAATATTCTTTATAATTTTAGTTGTGTGATCCGATAATAATTTTTCCCATTTTTTTTGACCATTAGTATCTAATTTTACTAGGAACGAAGTCGAATTTTGAAATCTTGTACTTTTAATAACACTTGGGGAATTACTAATACCAGCAATAATGTATTCATTATTATTTGTTTGTATAATATCTACTGGTATATCATCACCGATACCGCCAATAGTTTCATCCCAAGTAATTTTACCTTTTGGGTCAAGTTTTATAACCCAAATATCATTTTGACCTAAATTTTTAGAAGATTTATCACCTGATAAATCTGAATTTGATGTACCTATTAATATATAACCACCATCACGTGTTGGTTTAGCATTTAATAATTGGTCAATTTTATTACCTCCAAAAGAATTTTCCCATTCAATATTTCCATCTTCATTTATTTTAACAAGATAGTAATCAGATTGTCCATTATTCTTTTTTAGATTATCACCTATATCAGAAGAAAGAGTACTTCCTAATAATAAAATTCCATAATCAGGTGTAGAAATTGCATTGTAGAGATAACTTGATTTTTGTTGTTCTATTCTTTTTTTCCCAAAGAATATCGTTTTGTGCTTTAACTGAATTAGTGCATAAGCTTACTAATAAAATTGGTAGTAGTTTTAGATTCATTAAATTGTTAAAATTTTAACAAAAAAAAACTATAAATATATATAATAAAAATATAGTGATATTATTCATATCAGATAATATTTTTCTATTATACCATATTACGATTATCCTTCATCCCCAAATACTCCTCCAATTCCCTCCAGGTAATGACTTGGTGAGGTTGTTTGTTGTAATGCTTTTTGATTTGGTGATAAATGCGAAGTGATTGTCTATAACTTTTGCCGGTGATGATTTGGATGTCTTTCGGGTACACGCAAATTCGTTGTAACTTCTTGTTTTGCATAATTATACATTTTCATACACTATCTATGCTTTATCTATACTGTATATATACCTCATCTAGGTGTCAAATGGTGACAAAAGATGAATAAAAAGTCATTTGGGATTTGCTGGTTTTTATAAAGTTACGTTTTTTTCTAACATTGTATTGTACACCGGTGTAAATCAGAATGTTGAACGAAAAAATGTTGTAAAAAAATGGCAAGACAGAAAGGTATTATTAAGCTTTTGGGTACTGTGGGAGACATTACCTTTTATAAAGCAAAAGAAGGGTATTTAGCACGTGAAAAAGGTGGCGTGGATAAGGAACGAATTATGAATGATCCCAACTTTCAGCGTACACGTGAAAATGGTGAAGAATTTGGTCGAGCAGGTGCATCTGGAAAGATGTTGAGAACTTCAATTCGAGGAGTGTTATTAAACTCTGCTGATTCGAGAATGGTTGGACGTTTGACACGTGAAATGGTGAAGGTGATTCAGACTGATATGATTAGTGATCGTGGAGAAAGGAATGTAATTAACGGTGATTTATCACTATTAAAGGGATTTGATTTCAATATCAATGGTAAATTATCGACAACGATTTATGCACCATACACAACGACGTTAGATCGTGCACAAGGTGAGGTTAAAGTTGATATACCAGCATTTATTCCGATTAATATGATTAATGCACCATCGGGAACGACGCATTTTAAAATTGAAGCTGCAGCATCAGATGTTAATTTTATTGATGGTTCTTTCAATGTGTCTACGGCAGATACTGGTGTTTTACCATATGATTCTGTAGAAACTTCGGCAATTAGTTTGGCGACAACATTACCTGCGAATAGTACAGAACCAATTTTCTTGGTTTTGGGTGTGGAATTCTATCAAGAAATTAATGGTGAAAAGTATGTACTGAAAAATGGTGCGTACAATGCGTTGCAATTGATTGAGGTAAATCAAGTCTAATGAAGTTAAAACTGATCCGTTCATATTTCCCTAATGGAACAAATGGCATTTTGCAAAATGCAAAAGGTATTATTTGTTATACGATTGAGTTGCCATGGTTGAATAATGAAGTGAGAAAATCGTGTATTCCGGAGGGGAAATATGTTTTAGTGAAACGATACAGCCAAAAATACGGATGGCATATTTTGCTCAAAGATGTTCCGAACAGGACTTATATTTTGATGCATCCTGCGAATAATGCCAAAAAAGAATTATTAGGTTGTATTGCTCCAGTGACTTCTTTGGGAGGAGCTGGAATTGGATGGGAAAGTCGGAAGGCTTTTAATAAGGTGAAGGATTTGGTTTATCAGGCGATTGATAAAGGTGAAGTTGTAAAGCTTGAAATCAAAGCTGCTTCACTTTAATTTAGATGTTCATTTTTGTCTTGACACAAAAACGAACCAAAAAGGTCAAGGCTACGATTTTCGACGGTCAATTATCATTTCGCTACACTAAAATGTTTAAATCGCTCCCGTTGGTCGGTAAACATTTTTGCGTTACGCTTAATGTATTGACACTCGTCTGCTAATCGTTAGGCCAGTGTTATTTTAGAATTATAGTTTAATTAAAAAAAGTATCGGATGAAAATAGTTGATCGAATTCAATCCCCGACGCCTAAGTTGTTTCAATTGCTCCGAAATATTGGTTTGGTATTAGCTGCAATTGGTGGAGTGCTTTTAGCCTCTCCGGTAGATTTACCAAGTTGGTTAAATGATCTTGGCGGATACTTAACTGTTGCAGGTGGAGTACTTAGTTCTGTCAGCCAATTGACCGTTGTAGATGGTGTCAATACACATGATTCAGGATAGTCAATTGAAAATGGGTACGCTTTGGGGTACACTATTTAGTATTGCGGGGAACTTAGGCATAAATGATTTGGTACAAACTGCGGTTTTAGCTGGTGTAGGTGCATTTGTGAGTTTCGTAGTTTCGTATATTCTTAAAAAATTAGAAAAATAAAAAAAGGCTCTTCGTTGAAAGGGCCTTTTTAAATCGATATATATTGCAAATTTTTATTTATGTACATTATATTAGCTTTAAAAATAAAAGAATATTAATTAATTCTATTTTATTAAATTAAAAGACCTGTAATTCTAATGATCAAAACCCTTAAAATATCTGTATTAATAGCACTACTAATTTTTTTCGGATGTAATAATTATAATGAACATGAGAGAAATCTAATTATCAATTACTCTATGTTATCTCCACATAAGTTTGCCTTATCTGAAAGTAATGATACAATTTATGTGTATGATAATATTTTGAAATCATTAGCTGAAATGGAAAAAACGTCTTCCAATAACAAAAAAAACAAGACAATTTTACTTAAGGTTCTTTTGAAAGTTAAAGATTACGACCAGATCATAGCGGTTTATGAGACTAATGATTTATCAAAAAATAAATCTTTTACTCAAGAGGTGATAATGGGAATTGCACTGGATAAAAATAATAATACAACTGAATCTTTTAAACATTTTGATCATGCACTTCAAATTGTAAAAGAAAATTATCAAGCTGACATACATCCATTTTACGAAGATTATCTTGAATATCTTAAGACAAAAGATTATGAATCCTATCGATTAAAAATAAACTCAGCTGATCACACTAGTCCCATTTATCAAAAAGCACAATTAGATGATTTATTTTATTATTCTGATAAAGAAGAGAATTATAATGATTTTATAAGCAATGCAAATAATTTATATGACTCTCTTTTCTTTCCAGTAGAAGAATAATATTTAAAATTGAGAAATATACTTTTACTTCAATTCTCGGATAATTTACAATTGCTTAGCGATGGATAATAAATTAATTGTTCCAAGGTTCGTATAAAGGTTTGCTTAAGTTTATAACTTTGGATAAAGTGAAAAATTAACTTTCAAAATGCGCTGTATTCCGAAGCTTATTAAGCTTCTCCTCTTAATCTCAAATAAAAGAAAAAAGGAAAAAAAAGAAAGCTCTTCGATATAGCAGGAGCATTTTTTAAGGCAAGGTTTTACATCCAAATACAACCTGTATAGGTGGAGATTTTGATGTAAATCTGCAAGGCTTGACCTTGACTAAAAATGAAACTGATAGACCTTTGCGGTTCTTTTTGTTGGATTTTTGGAAAGTTGAATTGACTTTTTTCAATGTGGTTTTTCTTAGCATTAAAAATTTCAATCGGGGAAATATGCGCAGGCGAAGAAAAGCATGCTTCTATTTTAAAAGGTGGTGAGGATATGTAGTGGAACATCCTTCAGGATGTTTTACTACGCCGAACCAATTTGTGTGGGCTAATAAGCAATCAAGCAGCACAAAAGTGAGGGGTTACGAATTGCTTGCAATGGAGTACTGAACGATGTGATGCGACTTGCTGTTTAGCGCAATCACAAATGTACCTTGTATAAAACTTTGCTTTTCTAAGCCTGTAGCTACTAATGGGGGTGGGTGGGATTTGAAATTAAAAGGAGAAGCCACAGTGTGGCTTAGGTATAGTATTTCTATGTTCATTTTTGTCTTGACACAAAAACGAACCAAAAAAGTCAAGGCTACGATTTTCGACGGTCAATTATCATTTTGCTACACTAAAATGTTTAAATCGCTCCCGTTGGTCGGTAAACATTTTTGCGTTCCGCTTAATGAATTGACACTCGTCTGCTAATCGTTAGGCCGTTTTTAGAAAAACTAATTTTCTAAGTTTATACAAGATTAAAATAGTATAAGTAAATTTTTATCGCTTATCAAGGATTTTTTGTGTAGAACGAAAGCCCTGATCAGCATTGGTTGCTTTTGTTTTTCTGCTTTGTGAAAAACAGTTCTTAGCAACGAATGCAAGGGCTGGTTTGTGGAGTTTGGTGAATGAAACGAAACGTAATGAAATGGAAGTACATTATTTTCATACTGAAATGGAATGAAGTAAAGTGGAATGAACCTAACGGAGTAAATCGTTTGTGCAAAAATGCTTGTTGCGATAATTTAAAACCTCAACAAGTGCAAAAAACGATATGAGATTCGATTAGTTTTGGACAGGTAATGGAAGGGGCTATTTTGCATAATGTGATTATAGTGGGGCTTGTCCCCCGTTAGCCCGCAGGTGACTATAATGCCACGTTATGTAAACATAGCTTGGGTGGGGCGGCTGGTTGCTCCCTACTTTGGTATTTAATGGATTAAGTTTTTTTGCTTTTGTTGGTAGATGGAAATCCCCAACCTATTAGAAAATTGGTTGGGGATATGAGATTTTCATTTCGCTGGTGATTTGATCTGGATTATAAAAATCTTAACTATTTTTTTACGATATTGCTATATTTTATATTAGAGATATTTATATTTAAATAAAAAATTTAATGTACAAAGATATATTAGAAGGAATTAGAATTAATTCAATTGAGGGGTTTATTAATACTATAAGAGATTTAGGAAATAGTATATCAGATACACCTGATAATTTGTGGTTTAGAGCTGAAAATGAAGCTTATGGTCATAGTCAATTGATACCTAGCTTTTATCGTGATTTTTCAAGAAAACAAGAAGATTGGTTTTTAGAATTAGACCAAGAAGCGTGTAATAATTTAAATTTGATTGAGGGCAATTTGAAATCTAAATTTAAAACATCAAGTTCTACTTATCATAGTATGAATAATTTTTTAGATAATGATTGGGAAATGTACTTTTTAATGCAACATTATGGGATTTCTACACGACTACTTGATTGGACTAAAAGTGCATTGATTGCGTTATATTTTTGTGTAGAAAAGGAACCACAAACAGATGGAACGATTTGGTTACTTAATCCATATGAACTAAATAGATATTCAGATTTATATGAAGGTATTCAAGCTCAAACTCATCAATATATATATACCCCACAGACTGCTGAAAAAGAATTACAAAATGTAAATAATGAATTAACTAAATATTTGAATTTAGATTTAGATAAAAAGAGTCCAATTGCAATCATGCCTACTTGGTTTGATGCACGTATGAAAAGCCAAAAGTCTTGCTTTACGATATTTGGAAGTCATATAAATGGATTATTAGCTAATAAGAATTGTAATAAGTTTTTACAAAAAATTGTTATTGAAAAATATTCAATGACAATTATAAAAAATGAATTAGCCTGGTTAGGAATTACCAATGAATCAATTTATCCAGGATTAGATGGAATCGGGAAAGATATTATGAGTGAAACTAAAAGAATTTTATGTATCTAAAAAATAATCCAGCTGCGTAGAACGAGCTGGATTTAATATTTTTTTTGAGTGCAGCATTAAAGCATAAAATGAATAGTGGGACACTGTTATGGTTGCAAATTTATAACAATTTTTTGTACTTGTTTTTCACCGAATCAGCTTCTTTAAAACATTTTATTACGGCTTGTAATTCGTTATCGTATAATTTACCGATATAATCATAATGAACTCCTTCAACGGGGTATTTCTCTTTAAATGATTGTGTTTCTAATATCGTTAGGTATGCACCGTATAAGAACGTATTTAAATCGAATGAAAAGCTTGTATCTTCTGTTACAATTTGACCAGCTTTGAAACAGTAAGATGTTTGATTCGCTACAGTAGATAAATCAATACATCCGTGTTCTACTTGCGTAGTCGCAGGAATATAATCTTTACTTGAGGGTAATGATATTAAAATTGAATTATGTTTTTCAATATCCTTTATTACTAGAAAGTATTTGTTTTTTGATTGTCCATTTTCAAATACATAATCATAGATATAGAGAATTGTACCTTCCTTCATTGATTAGAATGCTTTCGTAAAAGTTGTGAATTCTTTGTAATCGTGGTATAGATTCGCTTTTACTTGATCTTGTTTAATTAATTCTTCAAATTGAATTTCGTGATTTGAAGTATTTTTAAATTTCTTATCGAAAGGTTCTAACAAATCATTTTTTAGAGCCACATTGTACCATAAACTCCCTTTTTGATGAGTAATATCAATTAATTGATTTGCTGTAGCATTTTTAAATGATGCAGTAACTTCTTCTAATAATTTTAAATCATTCGTTGAGAATTCATCATCGTTAAATTCACCTTTACTTTTGATGTAAGTTGTATTATCTTGTCGGTCTAAAGTAATAAAACGATCTAAAAAAGTTAGTTCTTCTTCCTCTGCATTTAATTCAGCAAAAACTTCTTGACAAACAGGACCAAGACGCCACACTTCATAATTAAACCCAAAAAAAGGAATACCAAACTTCTTTACTGCATATTCGTCTAATAAATAAATTAGTTTCAGTAATTTCGTTTTGGAAAGGTTTTCCATTCGATCGGCTAAATAAATAATCGTGTTGCCTAATTTGTCTATTTGTTCTTGTTTTGTCATTGATTAGATTTAATTAGTGCTGTAGTTATTGTGTATTACAAAATTACAATTAAGTTCGTAAATTATCTCTATATAAGGCGTTAAAAGATTGAGTCGCTCGATTTAAAAATCTGATTTGGTGGTTACAATATCAGGATTGTTTTTGATGAAAGATGTAACCGTAAGGCGATGGACCCCTAAAATTCGACCAATTGCGCTGTATGATACATTTTTGTCTAAAAGCTCTTTGATTTGTTTTTCTTGCCCTGTTAATTTGGTTTTGGACGACTTTCTTCCTTTTGGACGACCGAGAATAACACCTTCAGCTTTTTTGCGTGCTAATGCTTCTTTGGTACGTTGAGAGATTAGATTACGCTCGATTTCGGCGGAAAGCCCAAAAGCAAAAGCTAATACTTTTGAATTGATATCGCTCCCTAATCTGTAATTGTCTTTGATGGTCCATACTTGGATGTCTCTGTTCATGCATTCGTTTAGGACTCCCATAATCATTAAGAGGTTACGCCCTAAACGAGATAGTTCGGAACAAACTAAGATATCGCCAGGTTTCATTTTTTTTAATAATTTCCCTAGTTTACGGTCTTCTACTTGCTTGGCTCCTGAAATTGTTTCTTCGATCCATTTGCTTACGAATAGTTGTTGATTATCGCAGAATTGGTTGATTTCGAATCGTTGATTTTCTACTGTTTGTTTGTCTGTACTTACTCTGATGTATCCGTAAATCATTCTTCATTTAATTTGGTGCAAAAATGAAGAGAAATTGTCTAAAAAAAATAAAGACTATTTTTTTATACAGTTTTGGATTTATTTTATTTATCCGATAAAAAACTGTTTAAAATAATCGACCTATTTTACGCGGCAGGGACATCAAAAAATACAGTTATGATTTTGCTGATTTATGGTTAATTACATCCCATAATGGGATCAAAGAAAAAGGCATAAAACCAGTCAATATAAACAATTACCCTGCAATTAAAGCACATTTGGACCAATTTTATCCTCAACTTGAAAAGCGAACGGATAAAGGCGATACTCCTTATAACTTAAGGAACTGTGCTTATATGGACGATTTTTTTAGACCAAAAGTTATGTGGAAAATTATAGGTTCAAATATTAATTTCTGTTATGATGAACATTCGCATATGTGCAATAATGCCGTGAATATTATGATAGGGAGTGAAACTCAATTATTAAATTTTATGGGGTTAATGAATAGTAAATTATATGATTGGTATTTAAAATTAACAACAACAGCTGAAGTACAAGGTGGTGGAGTTCAATTGTATTCAACTGTTTTAGAAAATATTCCGATTAATTTAAATTTACCTTTTGAAATTAACGAAGTAATCAAATCAAGACTTAATAATATAGAATTGGATAACTACTTAAATACTACATTATATAAGTATTTTGAATTAAATAGTGAAGAAATAGAATTTATTGAGAATTAATAAATTCTATTTCTTCAACTGATAAATTATAGTTTTGATAAATTAATTCATCTATTAAAAATGTATTTTTCACAGGCTCGTTTAAATATTCATTAATTAAATCCTTATAATCTTTTAAAGAATTAGATATATGAAATTTATTAAAGAATGTATGTTTCATTCTTATTCCATTTTCACCTAAACCACCTCCACCATAAAAATACTTTATGCTAAAGAAAAATAATTTTGAATTCATTAGTAATAAAAGAATATTTAAATCTTTTCCAATAATAAATCTAGCAGTATCTAAACATAGGAATTTTCCTTCAATGTCAAGTACAAAACTAGATTCTTGTACCATTTCTTGAAAAAGAATTTTCTGTTGAAAAAAATCGTCCATATAATTTGCTCCCCAACGTTGTAAAGCATACCATTCGTAACGTATTCCCGTTTCTGCTTGATTACGGTTTGATAATTCAGTTTTAAATTTTAATAAGTGATTATATATTGCAGGGTATTGATTCTTAAATGCTTCTTCCGCTTCTAAGGATGCTCCTTTAATATTTGGATCTTTATGTAAAGGGAAATGCCAAGGAATATAAAGTAAGTATAAATCCGCAAAATCATAAGAATAACGCTTAATATCACGTCCACGTAGTAACGGTCGTATAATTTCGGCAGATTTTGGGTCTTGATTTATTAGTTCTTCGCGCTTTTTACCATCAATAATAAATGCATCATTAAATCCTGTTTTAATGCCATAATTTATTCTAATATCCCAATCCTTTAAAGGTGTACCAACTGCTTCTATTTTCGCCTTTATGCTTTGCTCTATGGGAGATAAAACCACCCAACTTTCAGGAGAATTGAAGTCGGTTAATGTTTGGTTTTGACTAAAATAATCCCCCAAATTATTTATCACTTTTTCTTTTACAATACAAGCTAGGGTTTGGTGTTGATTTTGTTGTTTCTTAAACATTAGGATATTGGTATCAACAGTTGCAGAATCAAATATTTGAATCCCACCAAAATCAATTAAAATTTTAGGATTTGTTTTCTCTATAAAATATTGTCTTAAGCTTTCCCCATAGGCCGCACGCATCCATTTATTGGATGTGATAAATATTAAGCAGCCGTTTATATTTAAAATATTATTACCCAATTCGTAAAACAAACTGTAGATATCGCCCGTGCGCGCAAACGACGCATACCCTAATTTTTGAAGCATTTCGCTTGCTTCCTTCATTTTCTGTAATTGAATATAAGGCGGATTCCCAATGATGACATCAAAGCCTAAGTAAGAACCATCATCGGCTAGAACTTCCGGAAACTCGAAACGCCACTCGAAACTATTTTGGAACATTACGTTGTCCAAAATTTCTTGTTTCTCTTTTTCTAGTTTTTCAGCTTTAAGTTTTAATTTTTTTAAATTGTCTTTGTCCGCTTTTTTAATCTTTTCGCCAAATAATACTAAGTTATCTAAACGAAGCTTTTCATTTTCGAACTCACCTATGGCTTTTGAAATTTTTTCTTTGATTTTAGCATCTAAAGTTGTTCTGAAATTATTTTTGATGTTTCGGATAATGGTTTCAACTTCCCCTTTTTTCGCCTTGCTATTGGTTTGTTTATACTCGCTTACGGCTGCTTTATAATCTTCAATCGAATAGCCCACTTCTTTGTTTTTGAAGGCTTGTTTTAAACTATCGTCTAATTTAAAACGGCTTACTAATGAGTTCCCGCATTTGATGTTGATGTCAATATTCGGTAAAGTTTGCAGTTCTCCTTCAGAAGTGTAATAAGCATTCTTTAACAACTCTATCCATAATCGTAAACGACAAATATTTACTGAATTTGGATTGATATCTACTCCAAATAAACAATTTTCGATTAGCGTTTGTTTCTCATGGAATAATGTTTTCTGAATGCGTAGGCTATTTACATCTTGACGATTGTATTCGAATAATTCGCCTTCGTTGTAAGCAATGTATAATTCATCGTTCTCTACCGTCACTTCACAAGGAATTTTTTCACCTTGTTCGTTTGCTAGAATCCCTAATTCGCTTTTCACTGCAATTAATTCGTTTAAAGCCGAAACTAAGAAATGTCCAGAACCAACTGCTGGATCACAAATTTTTAAATTATTGATGGTATTGTTGAACTTGATGCGATCATCTTTTTTAAAGAAATTTTCACAGTAATCTTTTACATCATCAAAAGTTTCGATAGATGAATGATGTTCATCTTTAAATTTATCTACCACAGCCTCTCTTATGGCTTCTTTGCACATAAACATCGTTATATATCCAGGCGTATAGAAGGAACCGTCTTTGTATCCGTTGATTTTTTCGAAGATAAGACCTAAGACCGAAGCATTGATTAATGTTTTACCATTTTGTTCTTCTTCGATATCTGTATTGGCATCCGCAGAAAAATCGTAAGCATCTAAAAACCTAAAAATGTAATCGAGCGTATTTAGTTTACCGGTTAATTTTTTACCGTTGTTATCTTTTAATACTGTACCTGAATAGACTTGCATTTCTTCGTCTTTCAGTGCCGTAATATCGAATGTTAAACGCTCCATTTCACTATGTTCGAACAAGCTACTGTTTAAGTATGGAATATGTTTGAAACGTTCTTTGTATTTGTCGTGACGTTCGTTTAATGGTTTTGCCAATGCAGAAAAGAATAAATCATTTAATGCATCGTAGCCGTTTAGAAAATCGAAGTTTAGGAATTTATAATCTTTGGACTTGTTGTAACTGACCAATTGAGATTCTAATAACTTTAGAAACAAAATACGATTGATCCAATTGATGCATAATTCTAATCCTACATTAAACGCTTTTTCTGGCGAGTTTGGAATATGAGTTACACGGTCTAAATAATTTTTATCTTCTAAAGTAAAAATGGTATTTTCTAGGATTGAAGCATAATCACGTTCTTTTACCTCTTTTCGAACAATCACCTTTTTAGAACCTGTTTTTTCTTTGATTTCTTCTAACCCAATAATATGCAGTAATTCTTTGTAGAAATCGCTATTTAGCTTATTGCTATCGTTACCAAATGCTTTACCTAATAAATGCGTATCTGAAAATAATTTGTACAAGTTACTGATCTTCGTATCGTTGTATTTGGTAATTTCTTTCGAATCTAGCTTAACGTGTATATAAGGTAAAACATCTTTTACCTTTTCAATATAAGTTGCAGCAATTTCTTTATAAAATAGTTCGTTTTTTGCAGTGTCTTTTAAACCATCACGGAAACGCGCATATTCTTTTGCTAACTCTGCATTTTTGTAAAAATGATCGTAGAAGTCTTCCCCTTTGAAAAAGAACCATTCGAAACCATTAGTCACAATAATCTGTTTGATGTTGTTATTCTTATAATCGATACGTTCGCGTAGGTAGTATAAAAGGACTTCCTGTAGCGCTTTTTTATTGATATTAGTTGTAGAAATAAATTCGGCTTTGTTGCTAGGCCTTTTTGCTTCTATAATCACACCTACATCGCTTTTAGCTGTATTATCTAAATAAATGGCTAAGTCGATACGATCTTTGGTATTGATTAAGTTTTTTTGGTAAAAAGTATTCGTTAAAAAGCGCTTGATCGGTTCTTTAAGATGTTCCTCCGATTCGTTTCTGTTGTCACTGATTTCAATGGACTCTAAACAGGCTAATAATTCAGATTTAAAATTATCAACGTCTTTACGGATTGGTTTAAATTGACGATAAGCAGGATTTAAAGCTTTAACGATAGTTACCATTTTCATATTAGTTAAGTGTGTATCATCTTAACTTATATTTTTCTTATTTATTGTATTGTTAAAATTTATTCATCTGTTTATCTTTCTCAATTAAAATAGGTTGAGTAATTGTTGTAACTTAGGGATTCAACTAAAACTTTTTTTTAAATGAGTATCAAGAGAGGACCAAAAAGGATTGCAAAATCTACGGGAAAACCAGACCGCCGTCAGCGAGATAATAAAGAAACTCCAGGCAATACACCAAGTTTAAAGCCACATAAGCATAAGCCGGGTAAATAAGGTTGGTTGGTATGACTGCTTACTGTGAAATGGGTGGTTTTTAAAGAAAAAAAACTTCGATGAAGTGGTACAAGGAGGTTTTGGATTAGAATTATCTCTTTTTATTAAACAATATTTCTATTCTAGATATGTTAAAGGAAGTAAATACTTAAATATATCTAAAGGTTTAAATGCAAATTCACTTTTTTCAATTGTAGATATTTGATTTTCTACTAACTCTAAGTTACTTTTATACAAATCATTGGGAATACTTACATATTTTCTTTCATATTTAGCTAAATTATTTACAACATTTAATTTCTGTATCTCAGTTACTTCATTTATATAAAATTCTTTACGATTAATTATTGTATCAGTTAGTAACAATATGTTTTTATAATTATTAAAGAATATTTTATTTCTCTCATACTTACAATTTTGAATAATAGAGTCAATTCTTACAATATTTTTATGGTGATTTTTAATATATTTTTCAGTTATATTAAAAGACCCTGACATTGTAGAGTCAAATGGTGAAGAAAATAAAAAATGACTATCAATATTTACATTATCCTTACTATAAACAATTTGATAACGAGGTATTCTATATATATTTTTGAATTTATCTATATTATTAACTCTTTCCTCTAATATATAGTCAGTGTAAAATGATTTTTCTTCTTTATAATAATTATCAAGTGTTAAATAATTCATTCCAAAAAAGAATAAATTAATAACAATAAAATTATTAATCATCGAAAAAAATATATTCCATCTATTGTAAAATAAATATGATGAAAAATAAAAAATATTAAAAAATATAATAATTACAAACGATGTAGAGAAAAATAGATAATTATAGTTTTCAAATTTTAAGAATAAGAAAAAAAATACTATTTGGAATGGTGCGTACATCATTTTTGCAAGAACAACAAAGAAGATAGAATTTTCGATAGTTAGATTTCCATTTAAAAACTTTTTCGAAATAAATGTTGAAAGACAAAAAGGAATAATAATTAAAACCAATACAAATACCTCAAATATAAATGCTTGTACCAATTGTTTTACAGATAAATCATTTAAAGTATAATAACCTATTAAAATTATAATAGTACTATAAAATAGGACTTGGTATATTTTATCAACTGTATTTTTTTTAAAGAAAATATCATAAAATATAATAGGATTAAAATAATAATAAACTAATTCTTGTATGTAAATCTTAATATTTTCTTTATTAAAAAAATTTATAATCTCTTGCTGTGTCATTATAATACATTAAAACCTGAAAAAAGATATTTACGAATATACAATATTACCAATAAACTATATTGAAAATCAATATGTAACTTAAGTATGATAATTTCGGTAAAGATTTTTTTGTTTTCTAAACCTATTACGTGTTAATTCATACGTATTTGATTTGCGTAAGTAGCGTAAGTAAAAATCAATAAAAGAATATTTTTGTTTTTTGAGGTTTTGAAATAACTGATTTAAACGAAGAATTGAATGCAAAAGGAGAACCAATGGTTCTCCTTTGCGTTGAATAATCCCAATGAGGATAGTTTTTTATTTTGGTGATTTTACAATTTTCTTTTTTCGTAAAAAGTAGTTACGTTAGTTACTCCCTATAAATTGATGAAATGGCATGCAATTGGATGAAATTTTGGAGATTAAAATATGGGAGTGCGTAAGTATATATTTAATAAAAAAATCGTCGAGTTCTCGATACAAAAGGGTATCACCTTTCACTCGAACTGACGATTTATGATACTTAATATTTAGAACCATTAGGATGAGATCCTGAAACGAGTTCAGGATGACACTACCGAAATCATCTTATGATTTCTCCTTTTAATTTCAAATATCTTACTTCTCGATACAATTTTCTTATGCTGGGGCAACGAAAATCACTCGAAGTGACGAAAGTATTATCGTGAATAAAAAAACCTCAACTGGGAGTTGAGGTTGGGAGTTTATTTTTTATTACTTTTTAGTATAAAAGATCGAAGCTTATGTATTTACAAATTAATCTTCTTTAATCTTATAATCTACAAATTCGTAAGTGTCATTATCTTCACCAATAATCTTTATGGATTTAAAAGCTACATCACCATTTTTAAGTGTTTGGTAAGTATAAATATCTGTTAGATTACTATTTTTATGGAACTCATAGTATTTTCCATTATTGGTCCACCATTTCCCATTCTCAGTATGTTGTTTAACATTCCCTTCTTCATCAATTGATATAAAATTAAGAACACTTAATCCTTTTTCAAATCGACAAGAAATCCAGTATTTTGAAATACCATTATATTGTTGATTCTGCTCAGATCCTTTAAAACATCCGATTAAATCTTTGTCGTATTCTTTTTTTTGTGCAAATGATAAGGTCCCTATTGATAGGAATAAAAAGAGTAAGTTTTTTTTCATTTATAAGTTTTTTTAGATTTTAGTAAGTGTATGATTTAAAGCGAATATAAAAAAAATATTCAGATTCTCTTATCTTTCCTTTCTGCAGTAACAGATAATACATTTATCATTTGACGTAATCGAGAACGGACACGTTCTGTGTAATACTTTTCGATTTCGGATGCTGATAGATTGGTTGTGATATGGGTTTTGATATCTAGATTCATGTAAAGGTCGTAACGACTTAAGATAACCTCAACCATTACGTTGCCTTCGTTACCGAAATATTTGATGTTATTTTCAGTACCTAGATCATCAAAGCAAATGTTTTTAATGGGGAAATCGTATGGAATTCCTTTGCTGTACTTGTGGATTGTATTGTAACCTTCTTTGATGAATTTAGAGAAAATATATATGCAACTTATAGGATATTTTTTCCTGAAATATGATTAAGATACATTAAGACAAAAAAAGCTTCGAAGTAGAAACTTCGAGGCTTTATAAGCGGAGAGTGATCTCACAAACTATATTTTTAAAGTACCACTATAAGACATTTAGAAAAGAATGATTTTATAGGGTGTCTCTTATTTCAATTTATATGTAAATGATCTTCGTTTATTCTTTAATAAACATGCAATATATCTATCTGATAATAAATAATCTAGTTAATATTTAGTGGAGTTAATCTGATAAAATTGTTAAGTAAATTGATAGAGTAAAGTTACCTAACTGAATAAATTGAAATCCTAAATATTAATCTGTAACAATTGTAACAGTCTAGGTGAGAATATTGTATGAAATTTGTTCTATCAAAATACAAAATGAATAATCATGAAAATAGAACAAATATATACAGGATGTTTAGCACAAGGCGCTTATTACATTGAAAGTCATGGTGAAGCGGTAATTATAGATCCACTTCGTGAAACTCAACCATACATCGATCGTTTAGAAAAAGATGGTGTGACTTTGAAATATATTTTCGAAACTCACTTTCATGCTGACTTTGTGAGTGGACATTTAGACTTAAGTCAAAAAACAAAAGCACCAATCGTTTACGGACCTACAGCAAATCCGGAATTTGAAGCAACTATTGCGGAAGATCTTCAAATCTTTGAAATCGGAAACATCAAAATTAAAGTATTACATACACCAGGTCATACCTTAGAAAGTACCACTTATCTATTAATTGATGAAAATGGTAAAGAAACAGCGATTTTCAGTGGTGATACATTATTCTTAGGAGATGTGGGGCGTCCTGACTTAGCGCAAAAAGCGGCAAATATGACGCAAGAGGATTTAGCAGGTATGTTGTATGAAAGTTTATACACTAAAATACTTCCATTATCAGATGATATAACAGTATATCCAGCACACGGTGCAGGTTCAGCTTGTGGCAAGAACATGATGAAAGAAACCGTTGATACTTTAGGGAATCAAAAGAAAATAAATTACGCCTTAAATCAACCTTCTAAAGAAGCATTTATTGCAGCAGTTACTGATGGTTTATTATCACCTCCAGCTTATTTCGGTATGAATGTCGCGATGAACAAAAAAGGATATGAGAGTTTCGAGCATGTTTTAGCACAAGGGATGAAAGCCTTAACAGCAGAAGCATTTGAGCAATTAGCAGAACAACGTGGTGCATTAATTTTAGATACACGTACCAATAGTGATTTTGCAAAAGGATTTATCCCACAGTCGGTGAATATCGGTTTATCTGGCGATTTTGCACCTTGGGTAGGCGCTATGATTGTGGATGTAAATCAACCCATTTTATTAGTCACTGATGCAGGAGACGAAGAAGAAGCTGTGACTCGTTTAAGTCGTGTAGGATTTGATCATGTCTTAGGACATTTAGCTGGAGGTTTCCAAGCATGGGTGAATGCAGGCAAAGAAATTGACACGGTTAATCGCATTACTGCATCACATTTTGCGCAGGAAATAGAAAATAAAGAAGTTACAGTGATTGATGTACGTAAAGAATCAGAATATGCAGCAGAGCATATCAATGATGCGTATAGTAAACCTTTAGCGTATATCAACGAATGGATAAATACGATTGATCCAACACAACATTTTTATATCCATTGTGCGGGAGGATATAGAAGTATGATTGCCGCAAGTATCTTACAAGCCAGAGGCTACCGAAACTTCACAGAAATTGAAGGTGGATTTGGTGCAATAGCGCAAACTTCTGTTCCAAAAACAGATTTTATATGTCAAAGTAAAGTTTTAAAATAATCATATTTCAAAAAATAATTAATATGTTATCAGGATATAATAAAGAAAAGTTAGTGTCTTATATAAAGAATAATGCATTTTTAGTCGATGTACGTACGCCGGAAGAATTTGCTGAAGGTCATGTATCAGGTTCTACAAATATTCCTTTGGACCAAGTGGAAAATCAATTAGAAAAATTTAAAAATCATTCTGAAATTGTTGTTTTCTGTAGAAGCGGAAATAGAAGTGGACAAGCGAAGGTTATCTTAGAAAACAATGGTTTTACCAATGTATTAAATGGTGGTACATGGCAAAATGTCCAAGAAGTGAAGACAGGTGTTCAACCGTAAGAAATTCGATATTTTAATGCTATTTCAAAACAATCAATTGATTTGGAAATATTATTGGGTTTTATTCCCTGAAGACTTAAAGAATAAAATTAAAGAATATATAAACTAATGGAATTTATATTACAACCATGGCCATGGTATATTGGTGGACCATTAATTGCAATAATTATGTTATTGTTAATTTATTTAGGAAAAAGTTTTGGATTCTCTTCCAACTTTAGAACGATATGTGCAGCAATGGGCGCTGGAAAATCGTGTGATTTTTTTGCCTTTAATTGGAAAGCACAAAAATGGAATCTTTTATTCCTTATAGGAGCAATCTTGGGTGGATTTATCGCAGCACATTTATTATCAGATCATCAAATTCCTGCGATTTCAGAGCAAACGATTCAGCAGTTGAATGACTTAGGTTTTGCTAGTGCTGGTAAAGCTTATTCTCCTACAGAAATTTTTGAAAATCTAACGCCAAAAAATATTGTATTATTAGTAGTCGGTGGATTATTGGTTGGATTTGGAACACGTTATGCCGGTGGATGTACATCTGGACATGCAATTTCAGGATTGAGTGATTTGCAGATTTCATCATTAATTGCTGTCATCGGATTTTTTATTGGTGGTTTGATTATGACTCACCTTTTATTCCCTTTAATTTTTTAGAACGATGAGAAGTATAATTTATATCCTTTTAGGAACAATTTTCGGAATCACGATGTATAAAGCTGAAACAGCATCTTGGTTCAGAATTTATGAAATGTTTAATTTTCAATCTTTCCATATGTATGGATTTATTGGTTCTGCATTAGTCGTAGGTTTAATCGGAACACAATTATTGAAAAAAAATAAGGCAAACGATATTGATGGAAAACAAATTGTCATTTCGCCTAAAACCAAAACAATTCCACGTTATTTAATTGGAGGTACATTTTTCGGATTAGGATGGGCTTTAGTTGGTGCTTGCCCAGGACCAATTTTTGTATTAGTAGGTGCAGGTGTATACCCTATGATTATTGTAATTTTAGGAGCATTACTAGGAACATTCTTTTATGGAATCGTTAAAAACAAAATCCCACATTAAAATGATTAAAGAGAAAATAGAAATAACTTATCCTTATCAATTCGAAGAAGGTTTATTAGATGAAATGAATGAACTAGGAAGTTTAGTCGATTTTAAAGCTGGGGATGTATTAATTGAACTTAATCAATACATCAAAGGAATGCCTATTCTGATTACGGGAGCCATTAAAATTCTAAGAGAAGATTTTGATGAAGGTGAAATATTACTTTATTTTCTCGAAAAAGGAGATACTTGCGCCATGACAATGGCATGTTGCTTAGGTGATAAACAAAGTAAAATTCGTGCCATTGCTGAAACAGATGGGCAATTGGTTATGATTCCTATTACCAAAATGGACGAATGGCTAACAAAGTATCCAAGCTGGAGAAAATTTATTTTCGATAGTTATAACAATCGGTTCGATGAAATGCTTTCTGCTATTGATAATTTAGCATTTAATGATATGAATGCTCGCATTAAAAAATATTTATTAGATGTAGCAAGTATTAATAATGGAAATATTGTCATAAAAACACATCAAGAAATTGCTTACGAATTAAATACCTCTAGAGTGGTAATTTCTAGATTATTAAAAACTTTAGAAAAAGAAAATTTTTTAGTATTAAATAGAAATGAAATTACGATTAAGTAAATCATAATATCTGATGATATCTTTTAGCGATTGCAATTTTTTGCATTCGCTTTTTTATTCCAAGTATGTAACAAATGTAACAGTACAGGTGAGGGATATAATGGAAATTTGATTCATCAAATCATCAATCATGTTACAATATATTGGATATATAGTTACGGTATTAGTTGGCGTAACTTTGGGTATGATGGGAAGTGGGGGCTCTATACTAACAGTTCCTAATTTAGTTTATCTTTTTGGTCTTAATCCCGTACAAGCAACTTCTTATTCGTTATTTATTATTGGTATTACTTCTATTATCGGTAGTATTCCTAAGATTAAAAATAAATTAGTGAATTATCGTATTGCTATTATTTTCGGAATACCTTCCATGTTTTCCATGTTTGCTACAAGACGCTTTTTGATGCCACAACTTCCGGCTCAATTTCAAATCCCATTTGTCGGAGTTGTTGAAAAAGATTTGTTGTTGATGATTGCATTTGCTGTGGTAATGATTTTAGCAGCCTATAGTATGATAACAAACAAGCAAGAAGATTGTATTGATTGTGGGAAAAAGATGGAGAAGAATACTAAATTATTGGTGATTCAAGGTGTTATAATAGGAATGATTTCAGGAATATTTGGTGCTGGAGGTGGATTTTTAATTATCCCAGGTTTAGTAGTTTTAGCCAAAGTACCAATGAAAAATGCTGTTGCCACGTCGTTATTTTTAGTCGCTATTAATTCATTTGTAGGTTTCGGAAGTGATTATCAACAATTTTCGTCATTCAATTGGAATCTATTGGGCATTTTAACGGGATTATCTGTCATAGGAATTATCATTGGGAATTATCTTTCAAAATTCATATCTTCGACTCAATTAAAACCAATATTTGGTTATTTTATCTTAGTAATCGCGGGTTTAATCTTAATACAAGAACTTATCTATTAAGTGATTGAATATGAAAAATACATCAACATTTCTTTTCTTACAATCGATCCAAAAATACATTTGGATGGTGTTGGTGTGTTTTTCACTTTCATCTTGCACCGTAAAAGATGCGCTATTTGATCAGTTGGGATTAACGGTAGAAAAACCATTAAATAAATCCAAGACTGTTTCATCTTGTCAATATACGCCATTACAAGAATCGCAACAATCAGTAGTAGAAATCCAAAAAAAATCTTCATTTGAATTTTATTCGAATTTAGATTTTACTTCTACCTCAACTCAAGTTTTTAAATCGATACCTTTAGGAGGAGTAAAAAATAACAGTCCTCCGTTTTATATTCTTTACCAACGCCTTAAGATTGCCGTAGTTGCTTAATATTTTCGAGATCAAAAAATATTAACAACTATAAAAACAAGCAATATGAAAAATTTAAATCAGCATTATCAATCGGCTGGTTTGTTCACGCTAGCGATACGATTAGTGATCGGCTGGACTTATTTTTCGGCATTTTGGCGCCGATTAATTTTAGACAATAAATTAATTCCTAACGAAGCAGGCTATATCGGGGAAAAATTCAATCATTTTTTACCCAATGCTTTAGGCATAAAACCATTGATTGAGTATTTGGTCTTACATCCCGATCAATTACAATTTGCAATGGTTTCGTTTACCATCGTGGAAGCTATCGTTGGACTATTCATTATGCTCGGCCTTTTTACCCGTTTAATGAGTATTGGAATTTTCGGATTAGCAATGGGAATCTTATTGGGTTCGGGATGGATCGGTACCACTTGTTTAGACGAATGGCAAATTGGTGTTCTTGGAATCGCCTCAGGATTTGCATTATTCCTGACAGGAAGTGGCTATTATTCGCTGGATCACTATTTTATGAATAAAAATCCACAACTCATCGATTCAAAACTTTTTAAATGGTTAGGTTCAGGCTATTTACCTGAAATATTTACCAAAAGAGTCATATTAATTGGATCACTGCTTATTTTTGGATTAACACTTTACACCAATCAATACTTTCACGGAGGCGTTTATGGTACATTACACAACAAATCTGTAAAGCCCAAACTAGAACTATCTAATGTTGTACTAACGTCTTCTACGGTGACTTTTGAAGTTTATCGAACTGAAGGTGCTGATGTTTATGGTTCGTTTTTGATTGGAATACAATTGTTGGATGAGAAAAATCAAATTCTTGAAGAACTAAAAGGAGAAGATTTGGCTCAGTTTCCATTAAAAAATATCCATAACCATTATGTGGCTAAAATTAAACCAGGAAAACACAGCTTAATCATTCCATTAGGTGCAAAAGCCGATCTTACGGTAAATTCGAATAAGGCGAAATTGGTAAAAACAATCCGTTTAATCGATATCAGTGGTATCGAATGGGAACATCAAATCAATCAATCAAATGAATAAAATTGTGAAAATCTTAAAAAATAATACATCAAATCTAATTTTTGTATCCCTTGTATTGATCTTACTCTTTTCAACTGATGCAAAAGCTTTTCTTCAACAAGGTTTAATGAAAATGGGGCTTTTTCAACCTGATTTAGAAACAGTAGAAACTATACCAACGAATAAAAATTACCTAAATTTTCAGCTGATAAATGATCAAGGTGAAGTTATTTCGTTAGCCGATTTAAAAGGAAAAGTCGTATTCTTAAATTTTTGGGCAACATGGTGTCCACCTTGTATTGCAGAAATGCCATCCATTCAGGTGTTGCACGACAAATTTAAAATGGATGATGACATAATGATTTTAACTTTAGAAGTAGAAGGTAAAAAAGAGAAAGCGCATCAATTTATGCAGCGTAAAAAATTGAATTTGCCCGTCTATTATCCGCATTCTGCAATTCCTTCAGAATTATTTAAAGGCAGTCTACCCACAACGATTATCTTGGATAAAGAAGGAAATATAGCGCATACCACTTTTGGTATGGCCGATTATTCAGGGCAAGACATTGTTGATTTTTTAAATGAAATCAAGGCAATGCATTAACTCGAATGATTATAAATTAAGCCAGAAATACTATATGTTCTGGCTTTCTAATATCAATCATTTTTTACTCTATTTTCAAAATTTATTTTTGCTCAAAATTTAATTTCTTGATTCGTCAATTCTTCTATATCTTATTGTTTATAGCCGTGATGGTACGCAGCGCGTTTACACCATTTACATTGCTATTTTATACACTAGACAAAGAAGTTTTTGTGGAATATTTATGTGTGAATACAGCTCATCCAGAATTGCATTGTGAAGGAAAATGTCAATTAAAGAAAATAGGTGATTTTTATGCTCACGAACATCACGAACAAGAAACCAAAATTGTTTATTTCCATATCTTTTGGATTGTAGATGACATTGCAGCAATATCATTGAATCATCCCTTTTCTTTCGTGCAGTATTCCCAATATTTTTACCAAGAATTCTATACTTCAACTTCTCTACCACTTGATTTTAAACCACCCATTGTGTGATGTTTTAACATTATGCAATTCAAAAATTTAAAATCAAATATCAATGAAAAAAATATATATTAGTTTTTTTTGTTGCACTTCGCTATTGGCTAAAGCGCAACAGAAGGACAGTATCTCTACATCTATAAATTTAGAAGAAGTTTCTATTTTTACTCATAAAAATTTATCTCCTGCTTTAGATCATCCGATCATTACAGCGGATGAAATTTTTGCAAAACAGCAAGAAATTCATTTGATCAAACGTAGTCAATATGCGATTGACCCTAGTTTTAGAGCTAATCAATACGAACAATTGAATGTACAATTGGATGGTGGAATAAAAGCGATGAATGCTTGTCCGAATCGAATGGATCCTATTACGACTCACTTATCCTTGAATCAGATTCAGGAAGTGGAATTAATTAAAGGACCATACTCCATGCGCTTTGGACCCGTTACGGGCGGAATTATTAATTTTATTTCTCATTCTTCCCAAAAGGAAAACGGATGGAATGGCGAATTGTCGACCGGTTTACAAAGTAATGGTTTAGGGCATACGACGCATGTACGCTTGGGTTATACCCATAACCGTTGGAATATCCAAGCTGGTTATAACTATCAAACTTTTGATCATTATCAAGATGGTCGAGGAACAACGATTCCAAGTGGCTATCGTTCACAAGATTATTTTACGAAAATCGGTTTTAGTACTAAAAATTTAAGTCGATATGAAATAGGCATTCAGCAACAATTTGGACGCGATATTGCTCACCCAACATTGCCAATGGATACGAGTTTTGATGATACTTCGATTCTACATTTTATCGGAAAAACCAAACTTTCGAATTCGAAATTACAAGAGCTTCAAACGCGTGCTTATGCTAGTTTTGTGGAGCATCAAATGCATAATTTAAATCGTCCAAATGCAAATATGATGCAAATGATTACCGATGTCGAAAGCCAAACGATAGGTGGTAAAATTGAAGGAATATGGCGAATACGTCAATTGCAATTATACACTGGATTCGATTGGTTTTATTTAGCCAGAGATGGACAGAAAGTGACACAAACGATGATGAATCATCAGTTTAGTACAAATGATATTTGGCAAAAAAGTATAAACACTAATTTGGGACTTTTTATACAAGGAAACTATCGTTTAAATGCAAAACATCAATTTGATTTTGGAGCACGAATTGATCGAAATCAATTAGAAATTCAGCATCCATCCGATTTATTTCTAAATTATTATTCCCATCTAAAACCAAACGATTACTTAGTAAGTGGAACGATTGGTTATGAATATTTGATACAGCCTCATCAAGCACTAAATTTTAAAGTTGGTAGAGGTGTACGAACAGGGGATATGATTGAACGTACAATTCATCTTCACCCTGTAGGAATTGACGGAGCCAACTATTTAGGAAATCCAGATTTATTGCCTGAAATTAACTATCAAATGGATTTAAGTTATAAAAATAGATTTGCAATTAATTTCTCTTGGTTGGATTATTTTTCATTCGAAATTATTGGTTATCAATCTTTTTTACAAAATTATATTGTTGCAAAATCAACACAAATTATACAGCATCAAAAAAACACTTCGGTAAAGCAATTTGTCAATATTGATTATGCTTATAAATTTGGATTCGATTTCAATTGGAATTTAACATTCAATACGCATTGGTCTTTAAACGGCTCGATGAATGCAATTTATACCAAAAATAAAGATTGGAATGAAGCAATAGCTTTAACCCCTCCATTCGAAAATCGAATCAACTTAGCCTATCGCAACCAATGGATGAATGCAACTTTAGAACATCAATACGTCGATCGTCAGCAACGTATCGCTACTTCTTTTGGCGAAAAAATATCCACAAGTTATCATTTAATCAATTTTAATTCGAGTTTTCAAATTGCAAAGCCGATAACTGTTGTATTTAAGATTGATAATATATTGAATCGATTTTATCAATCGCACCTAAACTTTAATTATAAAAATCAAGCAGATTTGCCTATAATGGAAAGAATGTCCAATCCGGGAAGGAATTTTAAGCTGTTAGTTAGATATTCTTTATAAACAAGTTAACCTAAAAGGTTAACTTGTTTATCTATTTCTAAGTTTACTCCCAAATACTCCTCCAATTCCCTCCAGGTAATGACTTGATGAGGTTGTTTATTGTAGTGTTTTTTGATTTGGTGATAAATGCGAAGGGATTGCTTATAACTTTTCTGGCGAAATTCGAACCTAAGCCAAAATTACTTTATTTCAGAGGGATTGAAAATCTAAATTACTTAGAGTCTCGATTGGGTAGCTTGAAATTTTTAAGAACATCTCTATTCTTTTGCAAAGATATAATGTATCTCTCTGAAAAAAAACCTAACCAATATTTGGTTAGGTTTAACAGTATTATTTTTTAATTTTAATCTACAATGTTAATTGGATTATTACATTGTAAATTTTCTGTATTTTTTAATAGTTTGACGTTACAGTAAATTCATTTACTCGACTAAATTGTATATCAAAATATATATCTATGATCTCAATTTGTTTATTTTAAAGTTCTTTAAGTACATTTCATAAAACTTAATCACTATAAGTCTTTGCGATTAAATGTTTTGAAGTTTTGTGAATTAACGGATTATAAAGCCGAAAACTTTCGGCTTAGAACATATGTAAGTCAACATTTAATGTGTACTAGTTTAATTTATACAAGCATAAAAAAGTTAAGCTTACCAATTTTTAATTTATTACCACTAATTAGCTTAATATTTAGGTATGGATCCATTATTTTCACTCCATCCATTTGAACAGCTCCACTTTCAATCAGCCTTCTAATTGCTGATTTACTTTCATTATTTTTTAATTTATGACATAATTCTACTAATGATATATCATCTTTATCTACGCTTAAAGATTCAATAGGAATTGGCTGAAATTCCTTCTCCTCAAATTTTTTATTTTGGAATTGATTACTAAAAAATTCTTCTGCTTGAATAGCATCAACGTGACTATGGTATTGACTAATTATATTTTTAGCAATTTCTTTCTTTATTTCCATTGGATTAGCTCCACTTCGTAATTTCACTTTTAATTCATTTTTCTGTTCTGAACTGAAATCTGTAGCCAAATCCAAAAATTCAGTCATTAAGTCATCTGGAATAGACATTGTTTTACCAAACATTTCATTTGGTTCATCTGTTAATCCAATGATATTGTTTAGTGATTTACTCATTTTTTCTTTTCCATCTAAACCTTTTAATAAAGGCATGCACATTACAATTTGGGGTGACTTATCATGAGCTTCTTGTAGCTGTCTTCCCATTGTACAATTAAATAATTGGTCTGTGCCGCCCATTTCAATATCAGCATTTATTTTGATAGAATCAAATCCTTGTAAAATTGGGTATACCAACTCGTGCATCGCAATAGGTGTATTTTCTGTAAAACGTTTATTAAAATCTTTGCGATGCATTAGTTGAGCAACGGTTACTTTTGATAACAGTTGAATAACATCAGAAAATGACAATTGGTCTAACCAATCTGAGTTAAACATAATTTCTGCTTTATCAACATCTATAATTTTAGAAAGTTGATTTAAGTATGTTTGCGCGTTGTGCTGAACATCATCAATAGACAATGGTTTTCTACTCTTGTTTTTACCTGTTGGATCACCAATTCTTGCGGTAAATGAACCTACTAGAATTACGATTTTATGCCCCAACTCTTGAAATTGTTTCAATTTTTTCAACACAACTGCATGGCCAAGATGTAAATCCGGAGCAGTAGGATCAAAACCTAATTTAATAACCAACTGACGATTTTCCGCTTCTGCTTGCTTCAATTTTTGTTCTAAACCATTTTCTGGTAAAATGATTTCAACACTATCTTTTAATTCATTAATTACTTTCATTTTTTTTAAAATAAAAAAGCCCGAGTGAAAACACTCGGGCTTGGGTTATATAATAATTACTTATTTATCTCTTAGTTATTCATAAAACTGATGAAGTAAGTACACGACCTTTCCGAGCAAATATTATGTAGTAATAATAAGTGCTGAAAAAAGGTACACGTAATATGTTGTTCATTTGTTTCATTCTATTTGCAAAGATAATAAATTATATTAATGCTTTTTTTTTATCGAATATAAGGTTTACAAGACAAAATTAAATGTTAATTTTGTCACATGAAGACATGGCTAATATTTTCTGTAGCTTTTTTATATATTTCGACATCTACACAGTTGTCGCAGTTGTATAAACTTCCTGTTTTCATAACACATTTTATCGAACATGATAAAGGTGGAGATTTCTTCAAAGAAATGAAAGTCTTTTTGGTGCATCATTATGGGGGACATGAGGTAGACGAAGATTGGGAAACAGATCAGAAATTACCTTTTATGAAGGTTGAAATTGCACACATCGATTTGGCTGCAATACCTAAATTTGTTTTCATTACTCCTTTTATATTGAAAGAAAAAATTGAAACTACTTTCGTCTATTTTGATGAAAATAATATCTATTCACACTATTTAAATTCTATTTGGCAACCGCCAAAACAAGCGTAAGTTTTATAAATCAATTATTTACTTTCTAATCAGAAAGTAAAAGTATTTCGCTATTTGATATTTTCAAGTGGCTGATAATCTAATTTATATAATTTCACGATGTTAAATAAAATCATTGATTTTTCAATCAAGAATAAATTCATCGTAGGTTTATTTACGTTCGCATTGTTAATCTATGGGATTTACGAAGCAACTAAATTACCTATGGATGCACAACCTGATATTACCTCTAATCAGGTACAAGTAATTACAGTTGCTCCGTCATTTGGAGCAGAGGATATTGAACGTTTAGTAACATTTCCTATCGAACAAGCCAATTCTAATATTGGCGGAATTTCTGAAATTCGTAGTTATTCGCGATTTGGTTTATCGTTAGTAACTATAGTTTTCGATGACGATACAGATGTTTTTTGGGCCCGTCAACAAGTGAGTGAACGTTTAGCTCAGGTTAAAAGTGAGATTCCTGAAGGTATTGGAGAACCTCAAATGGGACCAATTTCTACAGGTTTAGGAGAAATCTATCAATATGTTGTTCGTCCTGCTGATGGTTATGAATCCCAATACGACGAAACAGAATTGCGTACAATTCAAGATTGGATTGTACGTAGACAATTATTAGGAGTACCAGGTGTCGCTGATGTAAGTAGTTTTGGTGGTAAATTAAAACAATTCGAAATTGGAATTAATCCACAACAATTACAAGCATATAACTTAACAATTAACGATGTTTTCGAAGCTTTAAGTGCAAACAATCAAAATACAGGAGGAGCTTATATCGAAAAAGGACCGACTTCATTATTTATCCGTTCAGAAGGTTTAATCGGAAATATTGCAGATATAGAGAACATTGTTGTCAAACGTTCAGGAAGTGGCACGCCAATTTTAATGCGTGATGTTGCTGAAATCAAAACAGGTTTTGCAACTCGATATGGAGCGATGACGTATAACGATAAAGGTGAAGTTTCTGGTGCTATCGTTATGATGCTGAAAGGTGCTAATGCACAAGAAGTTGTTCAGAATGTACAGAAGAGAATCGAAGAAATCAAGAAAACTTTACCAGAAGGAGTTATTATCGAACCTTTCTTAGACCGCAAAAAAATGGTAGATAATACCATTTCTACTGTTGAAACTAACTTATTAGAAGGTGCTTTAATCGTCGTTTTTATACTAGTAATTTTCTTAGGAAATGCGAGAGCTGGAATTATTGTCGCTACTGTTATTCCTCTTTCATTACTTTTTGCCATCATTATGATGAACTTGTTTGGAGTTGGTGGAAACTTAATGAGTATGGGTGCTTTAGACTTTGGTTTAATCGTTGATGGAGCTGTAATTATTGTAGAAGCAGCTATGCATCAATTGGCTCATAGTAAAAAGTTTGGGCTAAACAATAAATTATCTCAAGCAGAGATGGATAAAACAGTTGGAGAATCTGCTAAAAAAATGGTGAATTCTGCTGTTTTTGGTCAGATTATTATCTTAATCGTTTATCTTCCAATTTTTAGTTTACAAGGCATCGAAGGTAAAATGTTCAAACCAATGGCGCAAACAGTTGCCTTTGCATTAGTAGGTGCCTTTATTTTATCCTTGACTTACGTACCGATGATGAGTAGTATTTTATTGAGTCGTAAAAAGAAAGAAAAACCAAACTTTTCAGATCGTGTAATGGCTAAAATTGAGGTTTTTCATCAAAAATATTTGATTAAAGCTTTAAAAGCGAGAACCATTATATTAACAATTGTTATTTCCTTATTTGCTGTTGCTGTATTTGTTATGTCACGACTTGGGGGTGAATTTATTCCAGCTTTAGAAGAAGGTGATTTCGCTGTTGAAGCACGAATTCTACCAGGAAGTAATATTTCTACAACTATTGAATACACAACAAAAGCAGCGAAAATTTTAAAAGAGCGTTTCCCTGAAGTTGAAATGGTGGTCACTAAAATTGGTAGTGGAGAAATTCCGACCGAACCAATGCCAATGGATGCAGGAGATATGATTATCGTTCTGAAACCGAAAAAAGAATGGATCTCTGCAACAACTTTTCCTGAATTATCAGAAAAGATGCAAAAAGAATTACAAGAAATTCCTGGTTTATCTGTGAGTTTTCAGTTCCCTGTGCAAATGCGCTTTAATGAGTTAATGACTGGTGCAAAACAGGATGTGGTGATTAAAATTTTCGGAGAAAATTTGGATAAATTAGTCGAAAACGCGCAGAAAATTGGTAAAATCATCAATTCTGTTGATGGGACAGATAATTTATACATCGAGCCTGTAAATGGAATTCCGCAAGTTGTAATTGAATTTAATCGTGCTATAATTGCTCAATACGGCTTATCCATAGGAGAAGCCAATCGAATCGTTAATATAGCTTTTGCTGGACAATCTACAGGTCAAGTTTTCGAAGGAGAAAAACGTTTTGATTTAGTGGTACGTTTAGCTCAAGATAAACGAGCAAATATCGAAGACATTAGAAATCTATTAATTCCAATGCCTTCAGGAACTCAAATTCCATTGCATCAATTAGCCAATGTAGTTTATAAAAATACCCCAAATCAAATCCAAAGAGAAGATGCTAAACGTCGTATTGTCATTGGATTCAATGTAAAAGGACGAGATATTGAGAGTGTAGTAAAAGAAGTACAACAAAAAGTAGATGCAAAAGTAAAATTACCTACAGGCTATTACACAACTTATGGCGGTGCATTTGAAAACTTAAATCAAGCGAAAGCCCGCTTAGGAATAGCTGTTCCAGTTGCTTTAGTTTTAATCTTTGTGTTATTATTCTTTGCCTTCAAATCAATCAAAGAAAGTTTATTAATCTATACTGCCATTCCATTATCGTCCATAGGAGGAATTTTATTCTTAGC
Organism: Faecalibacter rhinopitheci; assembly: GCF_015234135.1. Taxonomy (GTDB): domain Bacteria; phylum Bacteroidota; class Bacteroidia; order Flavobacteriales; family Weeksellaceae; genus Empedobacter; species Empedobacter rhinopitheci. Next base: position 34,758 of record NZ_JADGIK010000002.1, read on the forward strand.
TGCTCGTGATATGCCTTTTAGTATCAGTGCTGGTGTAGGATTTATCGCCTTATTTGGTATTGCGGTATTGAATGGTATTGTATTAATATCTGAATACAATCGTTTACGTGACCATGGAATTAAAAATACAACACGTATTGTAATTATGGGTACAAGAACACGTTTACGCCCGGTTTTGATGACTGCTGCTGTAGCCTCATTAGGTTTCCTACCAATGGCTTTAAGTAATGGGTCGGGTGCTGAAGTGCAACGTCCATTGGCAACAGTTGTAATTGGTGGTTTAATTGGAGCCACATTCTTAACCTTATTTGTCTTACCAATTTTATATGTAATGTTTGAACATATTCATTTTACAAAGAAACGTAGAAACAAAAAAGCAATTTCTACAATTATAATTATTGCTTTTGCATTCTTAGGAACTACAGCTAATGCACAAGAAAGAATGTCTTTTGTTGAGGTTGTGAAATTAGCAGAAGCGAATAATTTAGAATTAAAACAAGCCGAATTAAATACGTTATACCACGAAAAAAATGTATTTGCGAATCGATCATTAGATCCATTGGATATTTCGGCTGAGTTGGGACAAGTCAATTCGAATAAATTTGATAATAAAATTACGGTCGCTCAAAGTTTTCAGTTTCCTACGGTTTTCAAACGTTACAAAGCCTTAAACGAACAAATGATTAATGCATCGAAAGCGAATGAAAAATTAACGAAAATTGAAATTAAGCAACGTTTAGCAAATGTTTATGTGTTGATGCAGAATTTCGAAGCTCAACAAGAATTACTAAAAGAAAACGAATCGATTTATCAGCAATTTTTAGATAAGGCGAACTTACGTTTAAAGAAAGGCGAGTCCAATAGAAGTGAAGTATCTACTGCAATTATTCAATTAAAATCGATTCAAATTCAAATCAAATTAATTGAAACAGAATTAGAAAACTTATCCCGTCAAATACAATATTTAACCAATACTTCGATAAAGATTTATCCAATCCAATCGGATATCAATTGGTATGAGTTGAATAATTTAACTGTTTCTACTAATCATCCAATTTTGAGATTAGCAGAAGAAAATATTCAAACCTCAACTTTAGAAACTGAAGTTGAGAAGTCGAAGAAAATTCCGACAATTTCTCTTGGTTATTCTAATCAAAGTTTTTCGGATTTAGATCAAAATCGATACAATTCATTCCAAATAGGTGTTGGATTACCCCTTTTTAATCGTGGAATAAATTCATCAATTGAAGCATCAAAAATTAAAGTGGATATCGCAAAACAAAATTATAATTTGCAACAAACGAAGATGCAACAGGATTTTGATATGTTAAACAATCAAATTAAATCCTATGATGAAATTGTTTCAGATTTTGAACAATCACAAATACCTGCTTCAACTGATTTACAAAAAACGATTAATCGTCAATTATTAGAAGGCGAGATTAACTTTTTGGATTGGGTGATTTTAAATAATCAAATCATCGAGGTGAAAACCAAATTTTTGGAAGCAAAAAACTTACGCGAACAGGCAAATGCCGCAATGACTTATTTTACTGCACAATAATGAAAAAATATATCGTATTAATTTGTACAACTTTACTTGTCATGAGTTGTAGCAAAAAAGAAACAAAAATCGAAGAAACGGAACAAGTAGCGACAGACACTTCCATTTTAAAGTTAACTGATGCGCAATTGAAAAATTTTGTGTTGGATACATCAACTTTTCAAAACCAAAATTTACCCACAACTATTCGTCTAAATGCGAAAACCGAAGTTACGCCTCAAAATACGGTTTCAATTACCAATCCTTTCGGTGGATATGTGAAAAAAATTGCTTTGATACCTGGTAATTATGTAAAAAAAGGACAAGTGATTGTGGTGTTAGAAGATCCACAATATATCCAAACGCAAGAGGAATATTTAACAACCAAAGCCTTGTTGGAGCAAGCCAGTGCCGATTACGTTCGTCAAAAAGATTTGAATGCTGATAAAACAGCAAGTGATAAAGTGATGCAGCAAGCGAAAGCGACTCAGCAAACTTTATTGATAAAAAAACGTTCGTTAGAAGAGAAATTAAAATTAATGAACATCAATCCTTCTTCGGTTTCTCTATCGAATATTCGCCGAACAATTAATGTATATGCACCGATGAGTGGAATGGTGAGCGAAGTTTTTGCCAATTTAGGACAATATGTTTCACCAGCCGAAGCGATGTTGGAAATCATTAATCCAAATACCTCTTTATTAAATGTAAAAGTTTTTGAAAAAGATTTAGGGAGTGTACAGATTGGTCAATATCTAAAAGCTTACACCAATGCTAATCCGGAACAAAAATTAACGGCTCAAATTTCTTCGATTTCAAATCAAGTGAATCAAGATGGTACCGTAGATGTATTTGCTCGTATTACAAATCCAAATGGGATTAGAATGACGGTTAATATGTATTTTAATGTGGAATTAGAGGTAAATTCTTTACAGGTAAATGTTTTACCTGAAGATGCTGTGGTACATTACGAAGGAAAAGATTATGTTTTTGAACTTCAAAGTAAAAATCAATTCAAATTAATTCCAGTTACGATTGGAACTTCAGCGAATAAAATGGTTGAAATTAAAACTCCATCCAATTCAGGAAAAATATATGTTACTAAAGGAGCATATAATCTACTAAATGCGATGAAAAATAGTGGTGAGGAACAATAAAATAGTATTTATTCTTACATTTTAGCTCTTCGAAAGAAGAGCTTTTTTATTTCCCATCTCTTTCCCATTTCTTTCCAAGTAATGATTTGATGAGTTTGTTTGTTGTAATATACTTTGATTTGGTTATAGAAGGTTGTTTTTTGAAAGTACTGCTATTGGAAAGATTAGCTCGGATCTCTTATTTCAATTTATGTATAAAATGAACTTCTTTTATGCATTATAAAGGTATTAAATCTATCGTTCTTCTTCTGTTTCACTTAGCCAAAATTTGGTTAGGTTTTAGAATATGATAAAAAAAAACCCTCATCTGAACAACAAACGAGGGATTAATCACATTAATATTATTGGTATTTCTTATCCTTGCGATAGGTATAATAAAACACCGTTGGTAAGACTGTAAACGATAAGATTAAACAGAATAGTAATCCTCCAACAATCATGATCGCTAAAGGTTTTTGAATTTCAGAACCCATTCCTGTGGATAAGGCTGCTGGTAGTAATCCTAATGACCCCATTAAGGCAATCATCAGGATCGATCTGATACGACTTTTAACGCCTAACGTTATCGCTTTTATCAAAGGATATTCTTTTAAGTTTTCCTTCATCACCGCAATCAAAATAATACCGTTGATGGTATTCACTCCAAAAAGAATAATCAACCCAATACCAGCTGAAATACCAAATATAGTATTCGTAATCCATAAAGATAGAAAACCACCAATGAAAGCAAATGGAATGGTAATGGAAGCGATAGCGGTATCTTTCATATTGCCAAAGTTGCTATACAATAATAATAGAATTAACACCAAAGAAATAGGAATTACGGTCATCAATTGTTTAGAAGCACGCTCTTTACTTTCGAACTCACCCGCCCATTCCATATAATTTTCTTTTGGCAACTGTACATTTTTTGCTACCACTAGTTTTGCTTCTGCAATTGTAGATCCTAAATCACGACCTTCGATGCTAAATCCTACACCAATGTAACGGCTGTTCCCTTCACGATAAATAAATGCAGGCCCAGTTTTATACCCAACGGTTGCAATTTCTTGTAAAGGAACATTTTGTCCGTTGCTTGTTGGAATCAGAATATTTCCAATTTTTTCTGGCGAATCTCTATATGCTTCTTCGAAACGTAAAATTACATCAAACTGGCGATCGTTTTCATAGAACTTTGTTGCTGCTTGTCCGCCAATAGTCATTTCAATTACAGCCTGTACATCGGCTGTACTGATACCATATCGTGCCATTTTATTATCGTGTAACTGAATTTTAAGCTCAGGTAACCCGATGTTTTTATAGACATTAATATCTGTAATACCTTGTACTTTCTCGATAGATTTTGCGACTTTGTTCGCATAACGTTCTAAATCGTATAAATCGTCTCCGAAAATTTTAATCACCAAAGAACTTTTAACACCAGCGACATATTCTTCAACATTATCTTGGATTGGTTGAGAAAAGCCAAATGTAATTCCAGGATAATTCGCCAATTTATTACGCATTTCTTGAATAATTTCATCTTTATTAATCGTACGTTTCCAATCCACGGGATCTTTTAATTGGATATTAAATTCGATATTAAAGAAACCTGTTGGATCTGTACCGTCATTTGGTCGACCTGTTTGCGTTAGAATAAAATCAATTTCATCCGCATCTTTCATTAAAAGCGTTTTCATTTCTTTGGTTAAGCGATTAGATTCTTGCAAGTTGATACTATTGGGTAACGTGGCTCTTACGTAAATAGAACCTTCGTTTAATTGCGGTAAAAATTCTGAACCATAGTTCATAAACTTCACACTACATAATGCCAAAATTCCAATGAAAATAGCAAGTGTAATCTTCTTAGCGCGAAAAGAAATATCAAACAACTTAAAAATGATTTTTGAAAAGAATTTAGAAATAAAGTTTTCTTTCTCTTCTATATTTTTTGTGAATAATAATTTACACATTGCAGGAACATAGGTCAAACTTAAGATTAATGAACCCATTAATGCATATCCTAATGTAAACGCCAGTGGTGTAAACATTTTGCCTTCTACTTTCTGAAACGAGAAAATAGGTAGAAGTGCAACGATTAAAATAATTAAGGCAAAGAAAATATAAGAAGCGACACTTCCGGCACTTTTCTTAATCACACCCATTTTGCTCATTTTAGCAAATCGTTCGGGTCCTACTTTGCGCTGCATCGTGGCTAATGCCACAAAGACCGTTTCTACGATGACTAATGTTCCTTCTAAAAGCAATCCAAAATCTAAAGCTCCCATCGAAATTAAATTGGCGGGTAATCCTTGAATTTTTAGCATAATAATCGCAAATAAAAAGGCCAATGGTATAACAGAAGCAACGATGAACGTCGATTTCCAATTATATAAGAAAATGAACACAATTAATGATACTAATAATACACCTTCTATAATATTTTTAGCGACTGTTTTTACCGTATTATCTACCAATTTAGTACGATCGACAACAGTTTCAATTTTTACATTATCAGGTAAGGTACGTTCATTTAATTCTTCGATTTTCAATTTTAAATTGCCAATAACTTCTGATGGATTTTCTCCACGAAGCATGATAACAATTCCTTCAACCAAATCGTCATGCTCATTGAATCCTACTTGTCCTAAACGTGGTTTACTAGAAACCACGACCTCGGCTACATTTTTAATTAAGATGGGTGTAGAACCGTTTAATTTTACGGTAATATTTCCTATATCTTCAATTTTATCTAATAAACCCACTCCACGTACCACATATGCTTGATCGCCTTGCTGAATGACATCTCCACCAACGTTGATATTTGATTTTGATACAGCTTCATAAACATCTAAAGGCGATAAATCATAATTCTTTAATTCAGTCGGATTAATTTTGATTTCGTATGTTTTTTCTTCCCCTCCAAATGTCACCACATCTGCAACTCCTGGAACAGAAAGTAATTCACGTTCAATCACCCAATCTTGTACCGCTTTTACTTCTTTGATGGGCAAATCACTTTTGATGACATAACGGAAAATTTCTCCCGTAGCACCCGAAGGAGGCTCAATCGATGCATCGGCTCCTTGAGGCAAATCCACACCATTCAATTTATTGGATACATATTGCTGGGCATAAAAATCATCCACTCCATCTTCAAATTGAACGGTAACCACTGACAATCCAAACAAAGAAATGGAACGAATATTTGATTTGTGTGGAATACTGTTCATCACTTTAGAAATAGGTAAAGTGACTAATTTTTCCATTTCTTCGGCACTACGTCCTGGCCATTGCGTAATAATACGGGCTCTGGTATTGGTTACATCAGGAAAAGCTTCGATTGGTGTATGTTTTAAAGCATAAATACCACCAAATAGAAGTGCCAAAGTTGCAAACAAAACGAGTGTGGTGTTTCGTAATGAAAACGTAACTATAGCTTGTACTAACTTTTGCATTTGCTTATTTATTTAATTGTTCCACCAATAACAAAGCATTGGATGTAATGATTTTTTCGTTTTTCATAAACTTTTCCTCAACAAACGTGTGGGTTGTATTAGAACCGATTGGAGTAATTTTACGTACCTCCATTGTGCAATCATCTTTATATATGACTACATATTCTTTATTGTTTTCAAAAACTTTAGCTTTGTTTGGAATCGCGAATGCAGTACCGATGACATTTTCTTTATCTATGATGATGTCTGCACTTAAACCTGGCATCAAATTCAAATCGTGATTTTCTAATATTACTCTTGCTTTTATCACGTGTTCATTATCATCAAATACATTGTATATCTTATCGATTCTACCAGTGTACACACGATCAGGAAAAGCCACCGTTTTTACTTGTACGTGATCTCCATTTTTAACGTATTTTAAATTGCTGGCATAAATATTTACCATCACCCAAACTTGTTTTAAGTTGGAAATCGAAAATAAGGGATCGCTTGTATCTGTATCAATCGATTGACCAGTACTTATTTTTTTCTGAACGATATATCCATTTTTAGGTGCTAAAATTTGAAATAATCCATTGCCTATGGCACGATACATTTTTAATGTCGCATTAATCTTTTCTAATTCGAAACTTGCTGCTTTGTATTCATATTCTAAGGCAGATACTTCTGGTTGAGAAGCCATACCATCTTTCAACAATTCTTTTTTCGACTGTATTTGTTTGCGGTATAGTTCCATTTGATTTTGATAATAATTACGTTGTTGGCTTAGTTCAACTACTTCCGTTGATTTTACCGTTGCTAAAACTTGTCCTTGACGAACAAAATCGCCCAACTCAAAATTGACTTGATTAACAGCACCACGCAATAAACTCTTATAAGCCACCAAATCATTTTCGTTGTATTCAACTTTTCCGGTAAGTGTTAACTGTTCGTGAATAGGTTGTTCTGATATGGTTTCAATCTTAGTCGATTTTTTTAATTGCTCATTCAAACAAAAAATCTCTTTTTTATCGACTTCAACAGGTTGTTCTTCTTTTTTATTACAGCTTATTAAGGTTAAAATAAAGGCTGCAAAAATGTATATTGATCTATTCATATGATTAAAAATCTTTTCCTACGATGTATTGTAATTCTTCTAAAGTGTTGTAATAGGTTTGTTCTATTGCTAAAAAAGACTGGTTGGCTTCGCGATAAGCTTGTGTAAAGTCGATTAACTCGAGTAATGAAACTTGTTTGTTTTGCAAATGTTTTTTGTAATTATCCAGCATATGCTTTTGAGCAGTTACCTGATTTATGGGCCAATTGTTTAAAATTTGTTCCATTCGAACCAATTGATTTTGTAAATGAGAAATGGATTGTTGCAGATAATTTTCAGCCGTTTTATAATTCGTTTTTTGTTGATCAATGGTGATTTGAGCCGCTTTAATGTTTCCTTTGTTGGTATTGAAAATGGGTAGATCAAAACTTACCCCTACCCCTACAAAATCTCGCATAATATTTCCTCCACGATCATAATTGATTTGGAGCATTAGATCAGTTTTTTTTTGAGCAATCTCTAATTCTAGTTGCTTGTTTAATTTTGCTTGCTCGTTGTCTAAACGTTTTAAGCCAATGTTTTGCTTTTGAGCAATTTCTAAAAGATTGATCGGTAATTGTTGCGCATATTGAGAAGGCTTTGATGAGAAGGCCAATTGATACATTTCCAATTGATCATTGTGCGTTAAAATCCGCAATTGATTCAAGGACTGCATACGTTCGTTCTCTAAGTCGATTTGCTCTTTTTGTAGAGCGATTAATTCGGTTTGAATGCGATAAAATTCTGAGGTTGGAATATTTTTTAATTGCGCTTGACGTTGGTAGTTCTCGTTCATTTGTTGATACAATTGAACGATTTCTTGCAATTGTTTTTCTTCTTGGTTTATACGCTTCAGATTATGGTAGATCATACGCAACTCCTTACGCAGTTCTCGTAAAATTTCTTCATAATCAAAAGCAGCAGCAGTTTGTTCTAATTGTTTAAGTGCAACACGTTTTTTTCGCTTGCCAGCAGTTTCAATTAATTGTTCTAATTCAACAGCAACTTGTTGATTTTGTCCGTATTTACCAAATAAATAAGGTTGTTGCTCGATGTTGTAGGATTTCCAGAGATTGACTTCCGAGATGGATAACGTAGGATTAGGCCATAATTTTTCTTGAATAATTTCAGCGTGCGATTTATCCACATTAAACTTCGAGGCTAAAAGCTGTGTGTTATTAAGAATAAATTGGTTTTCAAGATCATTTAAAGTATATGATTGTGCCTGCGTACTAACTGTAGCAGACAATATTACAATAGGAATTAAAAGCTGTTTCATTTCTAGTATTTTACAACGACAAAACTAGAAACCAAACATTAGAGCGGGTTTTAAGGTAGATTAGAAAACGATTAGAATTTGTTTAAAATATTAAACGCATTACGCTTCCTTTGGGATGATTGGGAAGAATATCTAATTGGATGTGATGTATTTTGAAAATAATATCTGCAATAGATAATCCAATCCCTTTGCCTTGGTACATATTTGTATTTTTACCGCGGAAGAAATTTTGTCGAATATGTGGTAAATCAGTTGGATCAATACCTATTCCGGTATCAATAATATCTAAAACCAAATTTTCATTTACTAGTTTAAATTGAATTTGAACTTGTTGATTATTGGAATATTTTATCGCATTTGAAATAAGATTTCCTATCGCTAAATTAAGTAATTGCGTATTTCCATTGATGGTTAATAATTGGTCGTTTTTAACATCCAATGCTACGTTAATATCCGCTTGATGATAAACAATTTGGTTTTCGATGATTTCCCAAATCACTTCATCAATACGAATCGGAATTAACTCGAAATTAGTTTTTGCGCCAGACAATAGCATCATCTGATCAATTGTATCTTGTAAATCGGTCGTGTATTGTTTTAACTGATCCAAAGCGGCTTGGTATTCTTGATTAGATCGTTCTTTTTGATTGGTAACTTCCAACGTTCCCATAAGTGCAGCAATGGGCGTACGTAACTCGTGAGAAACGTAATCGATAAAATTCTTTTGAACATCAAACGTTTGAGCGACTTGATTAATAAATCGATTATAAGTTGTCGATAAATCCTGAATTTCGGTATAGGAATGTTTTAATGTAATAGGTTCATTAAAATTAAAACTGTTTCTATTTTTGATTTGTCGTATGAAATGATTGATTGGCTGGTAAGCGATATACCCTAAATATTGAGAAAATATATAGATAATTGCAAAACCAATAACCGAAACAATACTCAAAATTTGTAATAATGAGCTCATTTGATCATTAAATTCACTTTTTGGTTCGCGAGCAACAATTACAAAATCACCTTGATTATCATTATAAAGAATTCCGTTATAAAAGTAAGCATTCGTATGAAAAGATGCTTGTAAATCGTGTTTAACCTGTGCTAAGAAATCACCAGAAATGCTAGTATCTTCTTGCATTTCACCATTAACTTGTAGATTATCTAAATTGAATACAGCAATGTTTTTACGAGAAATTGTTTTTAAAAGTTTGTTTTTAATATTCTCATGTTCACTAAAAGGTAACTCATCTTGTTCTAAATAATAAATAGCGGCAAGAAGGGATTTACTTTCCAATGTATTCATTTCCTTTTTTTCCATGGTTGAATAAAATGTGAAGTAAATAATCGTTGAAACAATGATAAAAATTATTCCAAAAATGAAAGCAGAATATAAGGAAAGTCGATCTTTTAATTTCATCTTACTCTTCTAATTTAAACATATATCCAACACCTTTTACCGTTAAAATATAACGTTCTTTCGTTTCGATTTTATTTCTTAAATATGAAATATATACATCAACAACGTTGGTGTGATTTTCAAAACTTATACCCCAGACTGCATTTAGTATTTGAATACGAGATACTGCTTTATTTGCATTGTCGATTAAATACGCTAATAGTTTAAATTCTTTTGGTGAAAGTGTAATATCTTCATGGTCAATTTTCACTTGATATTGTTCTAAATCAATAATTAAATGACCATACTGAACAACAGAAGAACGTTCTTCTTGTACTGCATATTGATTTCTACGGGTTAATGCATTAATCCTAGCCAGTAATTCGTCAAAATGAAAAGGTTTTGTTAAATAATCATCCGCACCAAAATCCAAAGCATTAATTTTATCTTGTACAGTTCCTAAAGCTGTCAGCATTAAAATAGGTGTATAGATTTTTTTATAACGAAGTGTTTGAATCAACTGCATACCGTCCATTCCAGGCAACATAATATCACAGATGATAATATCAAAAGAAATCTGTAAATAACTGGCTAGCATTTCTTCCGCAGTTTTGCATAAGGTTACAAAATGACCATTTTCTTCTAAACCCTTGATTAGAAAATTACTTATTCGTTTATCATCTTCAATTAATAGTATTTGCATTTGAAAACCTTTTTACAAAATTAGAAATTATAAGGGTACAAATCTTGAACTCCAATGATTCTAATCCAATTTTAATGTAATCCCCAAATACTCTCCCAACTCTTCCCATGTAACAATCTGATGAGGTTGTTTATTGTAATGCGCTTTGATTTTGTTATAGATGCGAAGGGATTGCCTATAACTTTTCTGGCGGGATTCGAACCTACGCCAATATTCCTTTATTTCAGAGGGATTGAAAATCTGTTTTATCAAATGGTCTCGATTTGGTCTCTACCATTCTTTAAAGAACATCTTTATTATTTTGCAAAGATACAACCTATCTATTTGAAAAAGAAAAACCTAACTAATATTTAGTTAGGTTTAATTATATTATTTATATAAAATATGCTTTATAAGTTTAACATTCTTTACACTTAATATATAGTTAAATTAAACTTTAGACTCTGTTTTTTAATTATTTATTATTCTCTATAAAAGTTCATTTCTATCGGGAATAAAATTTCAGGGTTATAATTTTTATTAATTTTAATACCAGGAGCATTTTTTATATTACTTATTTTAATTTGATTATTACTGATATAAGTTAATGTACCCTCTATATTTTTATTATTATGTACAATGACTACTTTCGCATTATTTGGTGTGTTTACACTACTTGTTCTACCGATAAGAGTAGATTTTTTATCAGAATGTTTAGTATTATTAAATTGTATAGAATTTTCTATAACATTATTATTTATAATTAATTTATGAAATCCTACAAGAGCATCCATTTTAAAGTATGATCCTGTTGAAATTTGAATATTTTCTTTTTTAATATATAATGTTAACTCTTTATTATCTGATCTCCATTTCCATGTACCTACAAATTTATTTATATTATTGTCTATTATATTATCACCCGTTTGAGCTATTACAGTATTTTGAGCTTTACATATGTTTAATCCTACTATTAAACATAAAGTTGTTATTAATATTTTGTACATAATTAACCTATTTACAATCTTCTTTAATTATTTTTCCATTTTTATCAACTGATAATTTCTTCCAATTTTCAGAATTAGAATCTCCTTCTACTAATCCTAGTCCAGTATTATTTGCATTTAAAAAATTTAAAAAATTCTTAAGATTTTCAGATGCATTATTTGTTTCATTTATATTATAGAGTGAACCATAAATTAAATTTAAGGCATTCTGAGCTGTAACATCAAGGTCTCTATTTGTTATATATAAGTTTGAGAAATTAGTGAATTTTGCGGGATTATCAATAGTTAAAAAATACTGATTGTTACCTGTAACCAAACCCATCAAAAATTTATTAGTATCTTTAATTAATCCTAAACTATATAATTTTACTAATGATAAAATATCATCAGGAGAATAAATAGATAGTAATCCATTATAATGTGAGTGTAAAAAACCATCAATAGGTGAATCCACATTAACACATTAATGATTGCTTCATTTTCTAATCCAGAAACTGATACATAATCTATATTTCCATTACTTGTTTCATTAAGAATGATATCCATATTCTTTATTTCCTGAAACTGTATTTTTGAGATTATCTCTCATCAATTCTTTAACCTTATTACTTTTCCCTAGTGGTTTTATAATTTCACATGGATTTTTAGGCGTGCTAGGAGCACTTCCTCCTCCAATAAGTGGTTCTATATATTCACAATCTTCATATATAGAACATCCGCCACCGCCGCCGTTATCTCCTCCCCAACCTGGATAGCCACCTCCTCCGCCAGGATGAGGGGTAATTGTAGGACCTTCTAATTCACAAGGTTTGACCTTCAAAACCACAATCAAAACCACCAATTTTGTTTTGTAGCTTAGAGTTTAAAGTTAAATTATATCTATTTTGAAATTCTACAACATTCTTTTTGTAAAAGTTTGAATTTTCATTGAAAGTATAAATTTGTAAATCTGAATTGTCTTTATTTAAATTAAGAATGATAAAACCATTTATTTTCTTTTCTTTTATTTTAGGAAATGTAATCCATTTGTCACCATTAGCATTTTCCATTAATTTGTAAATCGTCAGCAAAAAGTGGACATCTAAGACCTAAAATTTAAGGTAGTGTTTTAAAAATCATTAACTTTAATTATGGCAACATCCAAAAAACCAACTCCAGAGAAATATGTAAAAGATATTCGTCAAAATACAAGACGAATATTTACAGCGGAACAAAAGATTTTAATTGTAATGGAAGCTTTACGAGCAGAAACTTCGATAGCTGAACTTTGTAGAAAATATAGTATTAGTCAATTTTATAAGTGGAATAAAGAATTTCTAGAAGCTGGAAAAAAGCGATTGTCTGGAGATATTACTCGAGAAGCTACAAGTGACGATGTAAGTGAATTACGTAAAGAAAACCATCGTTTAAAAGAGATTGTAGCTGATTTGGTTGTCCGTTATGATATCGTAAAAAAAACCTTGAACTCGTTGGATTAAAAACAAAATTCAAGAAATATATGCGATTATCAGCAAGTGAAAAACACGAAATTATACAGATTGTAACTCGCTCTGAAATTGGAGTTAAACGTACTTTAGAGGAGTTCGGAATTGCACGGAGTACCTTCTATAAATGGTACTGAAATTATTTAGAAAATGGATTTGAAGGTTTAGAATCAAAAAATTATTCAACCCATCGAAAATGGAATAGTATACCTGATTCTCAGAAGGATTTAATTGTAGAATTAGCGTTGGATTATCCTGAATTATCTGCTAGAGAATTGGCTTGTAAAATGACCGATGAATTAGGAATTTATATTTCAGAATCGAGTGTTTATAGAATATTGAAGCAGAGAGATTTAATTCCATCACCTAATCATATTTTAATTTCAGCAGCAAACGAATTTAAAGATAAAACCAATTTTGTTCATCAAATGTGGCAGACTGATTTCACTTATTTTAAAATTATAGGATGGGGATGGTATTATTTAAGCACAATTTTAGACGATTACAGCCGATATATTATTCATTGGGAATTATGTAGTTCGATGAAGGCAGAAGACGTAAAAAGAACTGTAAAAACAGCGATTGAAAAAGCTAAATTAAAAGCGAAACAGAAACCAAAATTACTATCAGATAATGGCCCTTGTTATGTGTCAAGTGAATTAAAAGATTACTTGAAAAATACGCAAAAAATGGAGCATGTTAGAGGTAAACCACTACATCCACAAACCCAAGGGAAAATCGAAAGGTATCACAGAACGATGAAAAATGTAGTGAAATTAGATCACTATTACCATCCTGATGAGCTGATTGAAGCCTTGAATAAGTTTGTAGAAAACTACAACAATTGCAGGTATCATGAGGCTTTGAACAATCTTACGCCTTCGGATGTGTATTTTGGTCGAGCAGATAAAATTTTAGAACAAAGAGCAATTATTAAACAACAAACAATTGCAAAAAGAAGGCAATTGTATTATCAAGAAAAAATAATAAATTTATAAACCAAACACTCTCTTAATTTTTAGAAAGAGGTGTCTCATTTATTTTGACAACATACAGGGATATCTATCAAATTCAGAAAATTTGATATTGGTTCTTAAGGAGTCATCGAATCGTATAAAAATGTATGAAATTGAAAGGACAGTAGTCGTAAATAAATAGAATTTAGAATATACATATTTTCTTATAAATAAGCAGTATACATTGTATGATATAATTGCACTGAATATTATCCAATAAATAAAACTAAAACTGTGATATTCTGAAATACTTTTCCTTAAAAGAAATGAATTGCTTAACTGATTATCTAAAAATGGGAAAAGTATATAAACAATAATTAGAATTGTACATATACCTTTAATCCAAATATTGTTATCTTTTAGATAATTAAGTGCGTCATTATTAGGCATAAATTAGAATTTTTGCTAATTTACAATAAGTATTTTAGGCATATATAATTATGTTTAAATTTTAAAAAATCCTCAACTATGAGTTGAAGATTTATATTCTTAAAACTTCCTTTTCTGTAAGATAAATAATAAAACTATCACAAGGATCAAAGCGTTATCTTTTTCTGCGCGTTGGATGGATTTCTTGAATAATCTAATTTTTCGATACTATTTTACAGAAATTCTATTTTCGTTTAGAAGTAATTGATCTTGCTTGACCATTGATAAAATCACTTGATCTAAAATATTATTGATTTGGTTTCCGACTTTTAAGAAGCCAAAAGCTTTTGCTGTTAATTTGATTAAATCTTCCTTATTTAAACTAATGTTAGCTTCCATAATTTCTTGTATCGCAATAGCTATTTCTTCTGGAGCAATATCCTCGATAGTTCTTTTTTCAATTGTATTATCACGATAATTTTTTAGCTCTTGTGGTTGTTGTGCTGATACCCAATAAAAATCTTGATGACCTTCAGTTATTACCACTTCAGGAATTGAAACTACTATATCCGATAAATAGTTATTCAGTTTTGAACCTGCTCTTGAAGTATTCCATAATTTTAAAATCTTTTTAAACAATAAAGATTTACTTATTGGAGCTTCTACAGTTATGATTTCCTTCATTTGATTTAGAATTACAGGTCTATTTTCCATATAATAGATGGATTCTGAATTCGCAAAATCAATAGGTTCAACAACAGCTGATTGATAAGGCACTATTAATTTACTTCCTGCTTTCTCCTCTACTAAAAGATTTGATTGAGGAATTTCTTTCAATTGAATTTCTTGTACTACTGGATTAGGTTCTACAATTTTATTTTCTTGAATATCAATAATTAGTTGCTTTATTTCCTTTATGCATTTTTCTTTGTTCTTTAACCAATCTAAAGTCCATATACGATAGATGTTCCAGCCTAAAGCTTTTAAAACATTAGGTGCTAATAATTCACGATCATTCGTTGTATTAATATCGTTGTAATTCTCTCCATCTACTAGAATCCCTAGAATATACTCTTTATTATTCTCAGGATTAATAATACCTAAATCTACTTTATAATTTGAAGTTCCAATGTATTTATTTACCTGTAAACCATTATCTATTAAAGCCTTTTCAATCGCATCTATTAACGTGATTTTATTTGCTTGAGAGCTATTCTTCTGTAAGATATAATTCCCTTTTTCAGCAAAATTCAAGAATTCTTTTAAACCTTTTACCCCTTCGGATTTTGTACGATTTAAATCAATTTGATCTCCTTTAAGTGTAGAGAATACTTTCATTTCATATCGTGCTCTTGTTACAGCTACGTTTAATCTTCTCCATCCACCATCTCTATTTAAAGGACCAAAATTCATTGCAATTTTACCTTCTTCATCCGGACCGTAACAAATTGAAAAAAGAATAATATCCCTTTCATCACCTTGTACATTTTCAAGATTCTTAATAAAAATCGGTTCTTCATTTTTCAAAGCAAACTCCTCTAATTGTGGATAATCTTGAAATAATTTTTGTAATAAATCATCAATTAATTCTTGTTGTACCTGACTAAAAGTTACCACCCCTAATGATTTCTTATTTCCTGATTGAAGATGCTTTTTGATGTATTCAACAATGGCTAAGGCTTCATTTTTATTGGTACGTGTTTCCCCTTTATCATAAAAACCCTTAATGTGTTCAAAAGTTACCTTTTGATTTAGGTCATCTGGCGATGGAAACGTTAACAATTTACTGTTGTAAAAGTTCTTATTACTGAACGATATTAAACTCTCGTGTTTACTTCTATAATGGCGTAATAAGTGATTCGATGGAATTGATAAAGCTAGAGTATCTTCTAAAATACTTTCTAGATCTTCTAATTCCATATTTTCTTCATCTATTTTATTTGAAGCAAAGAAGCTTGTTGGAGGCATCTGTTTTGGATCTCCTACAATTATTGCTTGTTTTGCTCTCGCTAATGCACTAATAGCTTCTGAAGTTGGTAATTGTGAAGCTTCATCAAATATGACTAAATCGAAATGATCTTGCTTCACATCAAAATATTGAGCAACCGAAATTGGACTCATCAACATACAAGGTTTTAACCTTGGAATTAATGTTGGAATTTGATCGAATAATCTACGAATTGTAATTCCTCTTCCTTTACTTCGAATCGCTTTTTGTAAAATACCTATTTCAGAACTCTGTGCCGCTTCCAACGAAAGATTTGGAATTTTAGCACTTAGTTGTGCTACCAATTGCTGTTTAGATAATTCCGTATATTGTTGGTGAATTTCTTTGTATTGTTTGATTAATGATTCATATATATCTGCATCAAAATGATTCAGTTCATCAGAAGAATATATGGATTGTATAAAATGATTTAAACGAATAACTTTTTCAAATTCTTGTTCGGCATTATTTGAATCAATTACACCTTCATTTATTTTATCAATAAACCAGCTGGTATCAATTTCATTCGCCTTCTCTTCATAACTTCTAAATTTAAGCCATTCATCTAAGCCATCAATATGCTTTATAATATTCAATAACTCATCTTCATTCGGAATTTGCTCTAGATAATTTAATAACGACTTTTTATTCGTTTCGTTTGTTTCAATTTTATGAATTACATTTTCAATATCATTTTTAAACTCAGCATTTAGAATGATTTCCTTTAACCAATAGATCGCATTATCTTTTGATAATTTACTTGATAAACCAACAAATTCTTGTACTATATCTAAATCTTGTTTGATTTTATCTTTATTAATTCGATTACTTGATTTATACTTCTCTAGTCTAATGTCAAAAACATTAAATTTTTCATCTTTTAAATTCTTTGATTGATTTTTCAGTTCATCGAGATTAGAAAATAATTGATCTATACGAGTGGAATCATTTATTTTATTCGAAGAAAATCCTTGTAAAATACCTTTAACTTTTCTTTGCTTTAACCATTTCGGAATAAACCACGTATGTTTCGATTGATTCCATAACATTTGAATTTCTTCGTAATTAAAATCAATAATTTTCGGATTAAATTCTTGTGTGATTGAATCTGAAGTTTTAGCGATAGATTCATTAATTTTTACCCATTCATTTAAGTGGCTCTTTTTTACCTCATCTACAGCGAAGTCAATTAAATCAGTATTAATATCATTATTCTGGATAAATTTTATGATTGATAAGTATATTTCAATTTCTGTGTCCTCTATTTTATACTTCTCCATTAATGCATTCTTTTCACTTGTAGAATGCATAAAATTTTGAATAACTGACGTGATATTTATTTTTAAATCAAATTGATTATTTTGATTCTTGATATATTTTAATGGATGTTGATTTGGAATCCCAATTTTACTTATTACCGAATCAAATGCAGTAATCCAACTTTGCCACTCATTCCATTTATTTAAGTTTAAAAGATCAAAATTAATCGGAACACGTAACTCATTAGAAAATTGAATTTTATAATATTCTAAATACGAAATTGTATCATAAATACTCCACCCAATTGTATTTTTTTCGTGAAGTTTAATTACATATTGATTCAATTCTTTACGTTTCAAATCTAAACGATTAGCTTCCTCCAAAAAACTCTCATTCGTTTGATATTTTGGAACATCTAAAGTTCTTTCAAATTGTTGTAAAACATCTGATTTCTTCGATTTATTAGAATGTAATTCTAGGCAAAAAGGTCCTAAACCTATATTTTCTAAACGAGTATGTACAACATCTAATGCTGCTTTTTTTGCAGCTACAAAAAGCACTTTTTTATTATTCGCTAATGCATCAGCAATAATATTTGTAATCGTTTGTGATTTCCCTGTTCCTGGAGGTCCGTGTAAAATAAAAGTTTTATTTTCATTGGCGTTCTTAACCGCATTTAATTGGGAATTATCTGCTGAAATAGGTAGAATTAAAGAAGATGTAGGTAAATGTTCTAACTCCAATTCATTCCCTTCAACACTTTGCAGTGATGAAGATAATTTACCATCGATTAAACTTTTAACGATTGAACTTTTCTCTATTTCTTCCGAATATTTTGAAATATCCTGCCACAGAATTAATTTATTAAACGAAAAAATCCCTAATACTGTTTGCTCTAAAACATCCCAACCTTCTAAAGACATTACCGCATTTCTAATTAACGCTAAAACTTTAGGTACATCAACCCCAAAATCATCTGTTGGTAATGTTTCTAAGCTGTTTAAATTTAATTTATATTCTTGCTTCAAGTATTCTAACAATGTTATATTAATCATTGTTTCTTCCTCTCTACTTCGCAAAGTGTATTTTGAATTTGCAGACTTACGCGATAATTCTACCGGAATTAATAAAATAGGAGCATAACGTGGATGGAATTTATTTTTAGGTTCAAACCATTTCAATAATCCAATCCCTAAGTATAATGTACTTTTCCCATTCTCTTCTTCGGCTTGTTTAGACGATCTATATAAGTTTGTAAGGATTTTATCTAAATCATCATTATGATAATAAGTCAATAATCGACCATAATTAAATTCGTCATCCGCAAGTTTAAATAATGGATCTGATGAATGCAAAGGAGCATTATAAACATTATATCGTCGAGTAATCGGAAGATTATTATCTGGTTGAATGATATAACTTTTACCATCTGCTAAATTATCCTCTAAAAGATGTGACTTCAAATCGATAATCTGAAGCATGCTTTTAGTAAAGCGAATGTTTAAAAGATTATTTCTTAACGATAAATCAAGTAATTTACGCTCCCATATTTTTTGCTTGGTTAAGTTAGATAAATCTGTTAATTCTAAATCATCGTATGAAATTCCTAAGTCAAAATCTTCATCTACCTCATTATTCTTAGTTTCGTTGGAAAAATGTAGATTACTGATAATCGGTTTAATATCTGATTTTAATGATAAAGGTTGTATCCCATAGGATCTTGTATTTTTTACATCTATTGATAATATAAAATTATCATCTTCTAACAACTGTTTCTCTGCGTTGTCCATTGCCTGTGAAAATGGAATATCATTTCCTTTACAAAGATTCGTGGTTTCAATTAAAGCTAATTGTTTAATGCCTTTAGCCATTCTTTTCGTTAGAGCAGTTACATCGAGATTAATCATCCCATCAAAACGCTTATCTTCTAACCAAACACCAACAAATGCGTGTCCAGAAGTGATGACTATAATTGGATTAAGATCTACAGCTTCTAAGATTGAAGCGAATAATAAAGATAAATCTATGCAATTTCCAAATTTTGTATTTATGACTTTATCTATTAAACGTATTCTTTGACCAGATTTTTCAAAACTCGACGGCATAGCACTGTACACTATTTGATGATTTTGAATTGTTTTATAGATTGCTGAAATAACTTGTAGAACCCTTTCTTTATTTTGAGATTGATATCCTTCAAATTGTGTAAAATTTTCGTTGGACTCGAGTATTTTAATTACTTCTGTTTTTAAACTATATACCAAATCGTGATTAGGGAAAATATAAGATGATAATAAATGTGGATAAACTTGAAGACCACCAAAAAAATCAATAGGTAATACTACTATAGTAAAATCATATTGAATTAGTACTTTATCATAACAAAAAACCTCAACTATAATTTTATCTAAATCTTTCTCTGACAAACTTTTTAATAAAGGTAGATTATATTTAAAATCTAATTCTTTGAAAGTTAATATTTCGTTTTCTTGTATTTTATCTTGGTTAATTATATAATCTTCAAAAAGGTTGAAAGTAGATTTTATAACTATTTTAATATTTTCTTTTTCTTCTCCTGTATTTTCTAATCTAATATTTTGGATGAAATTCAGTCTATTTGAAACGAAAGTATAATTAATAAAAGAATGATTTTCTATATTAAAATTAAGTTTAGGTTCTTGTTGCATTATAGGTTTTGTTAAGTGATTTAGGTAATTGTAAATATATTAAAAAAGTAAAATATAACTAACTAATTATCAACGGTATCTTTCAATGTTTATATCCTTAAACTTATAACTAATTAAAAGTATTTAATATACTAATATAATTTATTGCATTTAACAAAATCTCAACTCAAATAATCCAGATTGTACACCTGATCGAAGAAGGAGAGTTACACCTCTTAACAAACCAAAACATCCAGGATTAAAACCTCACAAACATAAGCCTGGTGATTAAAAAAGAATCCCCTTAATCAAATTGATCAAGGGGATTGTTTTTAGTTTTCTACTAATACAGTATTTACTTGAGGTATAGAAATTGATTTACTTTTAGGAACAATTAATTGTCTCATTTTTGCTTTATTTCTGATATGTTGTGAGATTTCATACGTTAGGTCTTCGTAATTGTCATATCCTGTTCCATTATCGTAATAAAACAATTTAATAGATTTACAATTCTCATTTTCAAACAGCATATTTAGCATCGTTCTATCCGACAAACCACAAGAATGACCTAAAATGAAAATTTGATATTCATCGCTATTAATAAACCTTAACAGGTTATGGTAATTATTGGTTTTAAAATACCAAAATGATTTGATGAATTTTAAAAATGCTTTATTTTTCTCTAACTCCATTAAATTATAAACTTCGTCTAATTCATCTCCGAATCCAAAAATAATTGGATTATGAATATTATTTAATTGGCCGTTTATATAATTTACTTTATACTTTTTAGGATTAATGTTATGTGTTGAATCTTTAAAATATTCTTCAACAGTTGAAGTATAATTAAAATTTAAGATTAATGTATCTTTTGGTGTTATACCTGGGTTATCTAAAGCTTGTACAAAGTCATCTTGATCTAATTGAGTATCAAAAATTGATAAAAATTCGCTATTTAAATGTGTAGGTTGTAGTTCAGTTAAATAAAGTTCTAAGTACCTAGTTATTTCGCTTAGAGAATTGTTTAAATTCTTTAATTCAATATCCCTATCTTTTTTTAAATTAAAAACCTCTTTTAGAATCTCATAATAGTCATTTTCTACTTCAACCCAAGTATTTATTGAGCATTTCCCTAATAATATTCTTAGAAATTTAGATTTAATTTTAACTTCAAAAGGATTAATAACACCATGATATTCAGTATTTATAGTTTCGTTTTCACAATTTGAAAGATTTGTATTATATAATAAATCAATATAATTATCAATTGTTTTAAAATGTTGAAATGCTCGATGATAATTTGTGCTTTTTACAGATATTAAATCATCTTCATAAGTAGAAAATTCAACTGATTCTAATAAAGCTCGTTTTAAATACCATTTTATAAAATCATTATAGCTTGTTTTTAAGCCGTGTGCTAAATCGAAACCATTACCAATTAAAATTATTCTATTCATACTTTTATTAACAACTAAATTGTTAGTTATAAATATAAAAAATATTATCTTTTATTCAATATTAACTTCTCTTATCCTTCATTTCAGCTGAAATGGATATGACATTCATCATTTAGCGTAAACGAGAGCGTACACGTTCGGTATAATACTTTTCAATTTCGGATGCTGATAGGTTGGTTGTGATGTGCATTTTTATGTAACCTATACTACGAGCTGAAATTAGAGATTTTGTCGACACCCTAATCGATTTGTAATTTTGGGTGTCGATAGGGTGTCTGATGAAATACATTTAGATGGATAAAATGGAAATGTATTGCATAAAAAAAACCTCTATTTCGTTAAAAATAGAGGTTTTTGAATCAACTTTGTTTAAAGTTGCGGAGAGTGAGGGATTCGAACCCCCGGAGGTGTGACCCTCAACAGTTTTCAAGACTGCCGCATTCGACCACTCTGCCAACTCTCCAATCACGCGGTGTAGTGCGTTATTGATGGTGCAAATATAAGCCCATTACATTGGGTTTTGCAAGTGTTTTAATCACTTTTTTTAAAAGTTTTTCTTAACTAAAACATATTCAGTTGAATAAATTTTAAAATAATTTAAAATTCTTTTTCCGTAAGGTATTTCCAGAACCGTTTTGGCAATAATTGCACGTGTAATTTGGTGTTTTTACGTGCTGGTATGTTTGCTGATTTAAAATAACCTTTCCATAAGTGTTGATATTGTTCTTCCGTAGGTTCGAAGGACTTTAGGATTGAATTATTTTGTTTTGGAGCAAATTCTAAATGTATTGGCACAACTTGCTCTTCAATTTTAGAGTAAAGAAGGCCAGTTTTACGTACCAAATCATAAATTATCCAATCTTGATCTGCATATCTATTTTTAAAATGATTTAAAATCAGTGGCAATATATTATATTTAGGTTCTACAGTTGAATAAAATGTACCATCAGGTAATTCTTCAAAACGAATAAAAGCCTCAAAATGATGTTTTTCTCGGTTTACTTTTCGCTGCATCTGAGCTAAGTACAACACATGTTCATTCCCGAAGTTAGTTTCTACTTCTATTGGAGAGTCAATTACATATCTTACAAATTCAAAAATGTGTTGAAAAGCTTCTGGTTGTTCCGAAAGAAAAGTGCAATATAAATTTCGCCAACCTTGTTTTGATAATTTTTCTTTCAATTTTATCTTTACT
The DNA here is from genome assembly GCF_015234135.1 of Faecalibacter rhinopitheci. Taxonomy (GTDB): domain Bacteria; phylum Bacteroidota; class Bacteroidia; order Flavobacteriales; family Weeksellaceae; genus Empedobacter; species Empedobacter rhinopitheci. The sequence continues at coordinate 57,774 of NZ_JADGIK010000002.1, forward strand.
CGGTTTGCTTTTTCTTCATCCGTAATAACATCATGTGTTTCATCAAACATCGTCGGCATAAAATCACGCTCAGACCAAACTTTAATTGAATTTGGTTTCCTGTTATAAAAATCAAAAACTAGTGTGAATAGACCGTCTAAACTTCCATCAAAAACATAATTCTCCATTATACGAATAATTGAAGTTGATTAGGATTATTTTTTAAATATTTACTTTGCGAATTACTCAATATTTTATTTTTAATCTGAGTAGGCATTAACTCAAAACGTTGGTATTGATCATCTTCACAGCGCATAAAATAACGTGCACGATTATATGCAATTCCTAAACTTTTTAGTTGGTATGTTCTGATTTTACCAAATCGTCTTGCCGCAATTATTTTCTTAGCTGACTTTACTCCTATACCTGGAATACGAAGAATTTGATGATAATCTGCTGTATTAATATCAATAGGAAATTGGTCTAAATTGCGTAAAGCAAAGCTTAGTTTAGGATCAATATCTGTATCTAAATGAGGATTTGATTCATTTAAAATTTCGTGTACATCAAATTGGTAAAATCGCATTAACCAATCGGTTTGATACAGACGATTTTCTCGTAGTAATGGTGGCTGAGTTCCTATGGATGGTAGCAATTGATCATTATGATTGATGGGAATAAAACCAGAATAATATACTCGTTTTAGACTATAATCTTTGTAATATTGATTTGCAGTTGTCATAATCTGGAAATCATTTTCTGGCGTGGCACCAATTACCATTTGAGTGGATTGACCTGCGGGAACAAATTTTGGAACTGATTTAATTAATTTTTTTTCGTCTTTAAATTGAATCATTTTATGATTCACGAAATCCAATGGTTTTTTAACATCTTCATGTGATTTATCTGGAGCAACGAGCTTTAACCCTTCTTCTGTTGGCATTTCAAGGTTAATAGACATACGATCGGCATATAAACCAGCTTCTGTTAAGAGTTCCTCAGATGCCCCTGGAATAGTTTTAAGATGGATATAACCATTAAAATTATGTTCTAAACGTAATTTTTTAGCAATTCGAACCAAACGTTCCATTGTAAAATCCGCATTTTTAAAAATACCTGAGCTTAGAAAAAGACCTTCGATATAATTCCTACGGTAAAAATTTATTGTTAAATCTACAACTTCTTCTACCGTAAATGCAGCACGTTGCACATCATTACTCTTACGAGAAACACAAAATGCACAATCATATATACAATGATTAGTTAATAGAATTTTTAAAAGAGAGACACATCTACCATCTTCTGTATAGGTATGGCAAATCCCTGATGCTTTAGAATCACCTAAACCTTTGTTGGTATTTTTACGATTTCCTCCACTCGAAGAACATGAAACATCATACTTTGCAGCATCTGCTAGAATGTTCAACTTTTCACTTACTCGGTCAAAATTCATCTCTTAAAATTTTTGCATAGCAAAAATAAAAAGTCGATTGGCCAAGATGTGTCGCTTTAAATGTTAAGAAATATGATTATTTATTTAAAATTTTTTGATTGATGTTCTTCTTCCATGGTAAAATAAGACAGTCCAACTTTCATCGACCATTTGTTTATGCCAAATGCGTCTAGACTCTTGACCTGCTTTACCATCTACATCATTCTTGAAAGCCATATCGTATTTAAGATAGCTTAATTGAGGTAAATTATCTGCACCATAAAAAATAATATCTTCTTCATCCGCAATCCAGAAAACAATTTGATGAGGGACATGGCCCCCTACTTTTTCAAACTGAACTCCAGGTATAATTTCACCTTTTGTTTCTCGCAAATAGTTGACTTGTGGATGATATTGTAACCCTTTTACAATATCATTTTTGTAAGAAGCATTTTCTTGTTGAGCCATTGCATATATCATTTCATCTTCATGAATATAGATTTTTGCATTCGGAAAATAAACCTCAACCTTTCCATTAATTATTTTTCCAATTCCACCGATATGATCTTTGTGTAAATGCGAAATTAAAATTTTAGTAATTGCAGTAGCATAGAATCCTATTTCTTCTATTCGTTGAACTAAAGCTGACTTCCCTTCTACATGATAACCAAAGCCTGCATCAATCAATATTAGTTCATCATTTAGGTGAATTAAAAAAGGACGAACAGTTAAAACATACCCATTCGCTTCATCAACTAAATCTAAATCATTAACAACATTAAAATCTTTAGATTTGTTAACTTGGTATTGTATTTCTCTTAATGGATAAATCTTAATCATTCTTACTTTTTTACGACAAAATGCGCGCAAAAATACGTCCGATATTTATAATATCTTAAAATAATTATTGATATATTTTATACAATAATGAAATATTAAGATAATGTGATGTTATTATTTTGGTTTAACCACTATGTTACATTCCGTGAAGTTTATAATTTTTCTTTAAATAGATTACCCATAATGAAATACTAAAGCACATACTAATAAGTGTGACCCATCCTAATCCTTGTACATAATTTGCCCATCCTAATGTACCTATCATCATTCCTAAAGCTCCTAAAGCCGTACCAGAAAAATTGATAATAGATGCTGCACCACCCGAATTCATATTTTTTTGGCCTAATAATATATTAGATGAAAATGCTCTAAGAAAACCATTACTAAATGTAACAGGAGCAAAAGCTATTAAAAACAAATAGGGAGAAATTTTACCAATTGTTAAAATCAATATTCCTGAAATTACAATTAATGAAAAGGAAATTTGAATAATTTGGTTAGGTAATAATTTCTTTCTGACGGCTAAATAAACATTAGGACCTACCAATAATAGTAATGAATTAACAGCAAAAAATAAACTATACTCCGTTTCGGAAAGATTAAACCATTCAATATAAATATATGAACTGATGGCTAAGAATGACATATAAATAATAGATGTTCCTGCCATAGATAGCATAAAAGTCATAAATGGTTTATTAACCACAATTTCTTTTAAAGAAAAAATACTTTGAAAAACATTCCCTTTTAATCTATCTCCTTTACTTAATGTTTCTGTCACAAATAGACTAATTATAAATGAAAAACATGCGACAATTGCCAATACATCAAATGTAACATGCCAAGAATAATGCTTAATAATTTGAGCGCCTATAAGTGGTGCTATAGTTGGCGCAAATGCACCTAGCATTTGTAAAAGTGCAATTATCCCGGGTCTATCTTCGTCCGAGAAACTATCTTTTACCATTGCCATAGATACAGAAATCATTCCTCCTGCTCCTATTGCTTGCGTTATTCTAAAAAATATCAACATATCTATTGATGTAGCAAAAGAACACAAAAGTGAGGAAAGCCCATAAATAAATATACCTGATAGTAAAATTGGTTTTCTTCCTATCTTATCACTTAAAGGCCCTATGAATAACATACCTATCGCAAAACTGATAAAGAATCCGACTAAAGTATAATTTAAAATACTAGACGTAGTATTAAAATCTTTTAATAGTGTAGGAAATGCAGACAAATATAAATCAGTAGACATTGGTCCAGTCATGTTCAACATAAAAATCAAAAAGATTAAACCTTTTCGACCTAATTTATATTGTGGTGTAATTAATTCTTTTGGCATTGTATAAAAGTAATATTTAAATTTTATAGCAATAAAAAAAACCTCAACTTTCGATGAGGTTTTTTTTATTATAATTAAGAGTAAAAAGAATTATGCTTCTTCTTCCTCCTCGTCTTCTTGCATTGTGTGGTAAACGTGGTTAACATCCTCGTCTTCATCAAATTTTTCTAGTAATTTTTCAATGTCAGCTTTTTGCTCTGGTGTTAACTCTTTAGTTGTTTGAGGAATACGCTCAAATTCAGAAGAAATCATTTCATAACCGTTTTCTTCTAAAGATTTAAAAATAGTTCCATAATTTTCAAACGGAGCAATTAAAACAATTCCATCTTCATCTTCGAAAACTTCTTCTACTCCAAAATCAATCATTTCAAACTCTAACTCCTCCATATCAAAAGAAGCTGGTTTTTGAATTTTGAAATTACAAATATGGTCAAACATAAACTCTACAGATCCTTGCGTACCCAATTGTCCATTACATTTACTAAAGTATGAACGTACGTTAGCTACTGTACGGTTATTATTATTTGTTGAAGTTTCTACCAACATTGCAATTCCATGAGGTCCGTAACCTTCAAAAATAATTTCTTTATAGTTTTCCGTATTTTTATCAGAGGCTTTCTTTATTGCACGCTCTACATTATCCTTAGGCATATTTGCCGCTTTCGCATTTTGGATAACTGCACGTAACTGAGAATTTGCATGTGGATCAGGACCGCCAGCTTTTACAGCCATAACAATATCTTTCCCGATTCTAGTAAACGCTTTAGACATTGCAGCCCAACGTTTCATTTTACGTCCTTTTCTAAACTCAAAAGCTCTTCCCATTGATTTATATTTTATTGTTGCAAATTTATTGTTTTAACAAAAAAAATCCAAGAACTAATCCTTGGATTTTAATAGTTTATTTTAAACCATGATATTTTAACATAGGTTCAACAGAAGCTTCCTTTCCACGGAATTTTTTGTACATCTCTGTATAATCTTCTGAATTCCCTCTAGAGAATACTTTATCACGTAGAATTTGTCCGTTTTCTCGCGTTAATCCTCCATTTTCTTGTAACCATTGGAAGGCATCATGATCTAACATTTCTGCCCATAGATATGCATAATATCCTGCTGCATAACCTCCTCCAAATACATGACTAAAAAATGTTGAACGGTAACGTGGAGGTACAGCTTTTAAAGCTGTATTATTTTTAACTAATGCTTCTTGTTCAAATTTTTCTGCATCTGTTAATTTTTGATCTGCCCCAATTGTATGCCATGACATATCTAATGCTGATGCAGATAAAATCTCTGTTAAAGCATATCCTTTATTAAAGTTTTTTGCTTTCTCCATTTTATCAATTAATGCATCGGGCATTACATCTCCGGTTTTATAATGCTTTGCATAATTCTTTAAAACTTCTGGATAAGTTGCAAAATGCTCATGGAATTGTGAAGGAAATTCGACAAAATCACGTGCTACATTTGTTCCAGATAATGAAGGATATTTTTGTGTTGCAAATAATCCGTGTAAGGCGTGTCCAAATTCGTGGAACATTGTAATTGCATCATCAAAAGTAATTAAAGTAGGTTGACCTTCTGGAGCTTTCGTATAGTTACAAACATTGTAAATAACTGGTTTTTGATTTAATAAAGTAGATTGTTCTACAATATTACTCATCCACGCTCCACCTTGTTTAGAATCACGTTTAAAGAAATCCACATAGAATAATCCAATTGGTGTTTTATCTTCGTTAAACAATTCATATACGCGCACTTCTTTGTTCCAAGTTGGGATATCTTTACGCTCTACGTATGTCATACCATATAATTTGTTTGCCATAAAGAAAACACCGTTTTCTAAAATTGACCAAACTTCTAAATATGGTTTAATTTCATTTTCGTCTAAGTCGTATTTTGATTTTCTTATTTTCTCAGCATAATAATTCCAATCTGCTGCTGATAATTCAAAAGGAACCTCTTCTTGGTTAATTAAATTTTGAATTTCTTCTGCTTCTTTTTCAGCCATTTTTGTTGAAACGGAAATCATATCGCCCAAAAATGTATTTACTGCTTCCGGCGTTTTAGCCATTTGAGATTGTAATGACCATTGTGCAAAATTCTCATAACCTAATAATTTTGCTTTCTCAGCGCGCTTATTTGCAATATCTAAAATTGTTTGTCGCGTATCGTTTGTATCTCCCTTAGAAGTACGATTCCAAGCCGCATCATACAATTTCTGACGTGTTTCTTTCTTGTTTAGAGTTTGTAATTCTGGTTGCTGTGTCGTATTTAATAAAGATACTTTATATGTTCCATCTTCTTGTTTTAAAGCATCTAAATCTTGCTGAGATAAACCTTCTAGTTCTTCTTTAGAAAAGACAACACCACCAGATTTAGTCGCATTCATTAATTGGTTTCCAAACTTTGTATTTAAAGATGCAATTTCTTCATTTACTTTTTTCAGTTTTTCTTTTTCAGCATCAGGTAAATCAGCACCTGCTAAAACAAATTTTTGATGATATTCTTCTAATAAACGATTAGATTCTGTATCTAGATTTAGTTGTTCTTTTTGGGTGTATAAAGTTTTTACTCTATTATATAATTGAGTATTCAGATATATAGCATCATTATGTGCTGCAAATTTAGGAGACAACTCTTCTTCTACTGCTTGTAATTCGTCATTAGTTTCTGTTCCTGTTAAAACATTAAAACTAGATGAAACTCTGCCTAATAATTGACCCGATTTTTCTAATTCTACTAATGTATTCTCAAAAGTTGGTGCTTCTGTATTGGTAGCAATTATTTTTATTTCTTCTAACTGCTGACGCATACCTTCTAGTAAGGCTGGTTTAAAGTCGGAAGTTTTAAGTTTACTAAAATCTGTTGTACCATATGGTAGTGAACTTTCTGCATAAAAATAATTTGTTTCATCCCAAGATCCTCCTTCAGATTTTGAACATGAATTCATTAGAAGTGTTGAGCCTACTAACATTCCAAAAAATAATTTCTTTTTTAACATTTATACTTTCTTTGCCCTAAAATTAGCCTTTTATATTGAACTTCGATTTATCTCTAAATAAATATTAATATTAGAGATAAAAACTATTCTCATATTTATAGTTGTTAAACTAGTTAATTCTGCGTAAATTAATGGCAATTAACACACTAATAATTAAATATTTTGAATAATAAATTTATCACGACTTTATTATTTTTTTTCCTTTCAATCTCTTGTTTTTCTTTTTCTAAGTTTGAAACTGAAAAAAGATTCTATAACCAAGAATTTGAAACAATCTATATAGATATCGTTAAAAAAGTTGATCATATTATCCTTTCTGATGAAGTATTGGATGAAATTAATGCTGCCATTCTTGTAACAAAAAACAACGATTATTATCAAAATAAGCTATCTCAAACTTTATTGCGGTATTATTTTTTAAAAAATGATCTTAAGTCTTACTTAGCGCTTTATAGAAATCTTATAAATAAAACTGAAATAGAGAGTCATCTTTCATACATTGAGGTATTGAATTATTTACATTCTTTTTTCAACCAGTTTGCATTATATGAGGAAAGTGAAAAGATAATGTCTAAAATACAAGCGTATAATAAAAAGCTACCTTATAATGAGAAGATATACATAGAGTCTATTATTTCTTTAAATAACAACATTCGAATAAAAGGTAATTCTATTGATGTTCAGCGGAATAAAATCTTAGAAAGCATTAATTATTTAGAGAAAATTCAAGAAGTTTTTTCTCCTACAAAATATAATTTACTATTAGCGGATCGGTACAATTTATTGGCCATAACTTATATAGAAGAAAATAATAATTCAATTAATTTAGACCATTGCATTTCTACCTTTAAGAAAGCCATTAGATATAATAATCATATCAATTATTATATGAGTGCATTAATTTATTCAAACTTAGCATATGTCTATAATTTAAAAAAAGAATATAATACTGCTATTTATTATGGTCTAAAAGCCATGGATTTGACTAAAAACATGCCATCAGAAACGACTCTAAATAGACGAATACATTGTAACTTAGCAGATAGCTACAATTTATTAAATAAGACAAATGAATTTAAGAAATCTTATCAACTTTGCGATTCTTATCTAAAGAATTATGAAAAAAGTAGAGCAGGTATCCTTATTTTACTTCCAAAAGAAAAAAATAAAAGTATCGAAGAAACTCCAACATCATCTAATAATAAATTGATTTATATAATTTCTGGCGTTATAATTTTGCTCTTAAGTTTTATCATTATAAAACGTATAAAAATTCAAAATTTTAAAAAAGAGTAATTTTAAACAACACAAACAAACTTATATAGTTAAAAAAATACTTTTTACACAGTAGTTCAACTAGATTATATATTAACTTTTAAAATGAAATGAGTTAAATTAATTACCTTTGAATCTTTATTTGAATAAAAATTTACTTTTGAATTTAGAAGAACTTAAATATATATTATCCGAATCGGTAGAAGCTTTACCAGGTTGGGATTCTCATGAGAAATTATCACCTCCATACCGTGAGAATTATGATCTAGAAATGATCAAAAGAACTAATCCGCGTGTAGCATCAGTAATGATACTTTTATATGAAAATGAAAACGGTGATATTGAATTTCCTGTAACTATGCGACTTGCATATGAAGGAGCACATTCTAGTCAGTTTTCTTTACCCGGAGGTCAATATGAAGAGTTAGATATAACGCTAGACCAAACGGCTATACGAGAAACTGTTGAAGAATTGGGTGTATTTGAAGATGATATAGAAGTTGTAAAACAATTGTCTGAAATTTATATTCCACCAAGTAACTTTTTAGTCTATCCATTTATTGGCGTTTTTAACGGACAACCACATTTTGTACCTCAAGAAGATGAAGTACAATATATTATTCCTTTAGATTTAGAAGCTTTTTTAGAAGCTGAACCTGAAACATTTGTGAAAGAATTTTCTGGACATAGTATTGATGTTCCTGGATATAATATTGGCGATGAAGAATATCTATGGGGAGCAACTGCTATGATCTTAGAAGAATTTAAAGATGTAATTAAATTACATTTAAATCTGTAATCCTAAAATAAAAAAAATTGACTCAAAAAGCATCTAAAAAAACAATATTTAGAGACGTTTTTGGACATTTATATTTCCTGAAGCGTTCCTTAATTTTCTTACTAGGTTCCTTTACCTATAACAGATACAATGGTTTTAATAAACTAAAAGTTACAGGGACTAAAAATTTGGTAGACTTACCTTCTCAGAACGTGTTATTTGTATCTAATCATCAAACTTATTTTGCAGATGTATTTGCAATGTATCACGTTTTTTGTAGTGTAAAAAATGGTTTTATCGATACCATTAAAAATCCGGTTTACTTATTAAATCCTAAAATTGATTTTTACTATGTAGCGGCAGAAGAAACTATGAAAGACAATGTGCTTACAAAACTTTTTGCTTATACAGGTGCGGTTACTGTAAAAAGAACATGGCGTGCAAAAGGAGAAGATGTTAATAGAAAAGTAGATTTAACTGAAGTTTCTAATATTGATAAAGCCTTAAATAATGGTTGGGTTGTTACTTTTCCACAAGGTACTACCAAAGCATTTGCACCAGGACGCCGTGGTACTGCACATTTAATTCGTAAAAATAAACCTATTGTAATTCCTGTTGTAATTGATGGATTCCGTCGTGCTTTTGATAAAAAAGGTCTAAAAATAAAAAAGCGTGGTATTAATGCAACCATGACTTTTAAAAAACCGTTGGATATTGATTATGAAAATGAATCGTCTAACGATATCATGAAAAAAATAATGGATGCGATAGAACAGTCTCCAGAATTTAATAAAGTTCTTACCATTGAAGATATCTTAGAACAAAATAAAGATAAATCTTTAGATGATTATTTAAATGAAGATGATGACGAAGATGAAATCATTGAAGTTGAAGATCAATCTAACGAAAATTCTATCGAATTAAATAAACATAAAGAATAATTCCACCTCATTAAGTAAATGAAAAAAGTACATTTTATTGCAATTGGTGGTAGCGCAATGCACAATTTAGCCATTGCTTTACACGAAAAAGGATACCAAGTCACAGGATCTGATGATGCCATCTTTGAACCATCTAGAACAAGATTAGCACAACGCGGAATTCTTCCAGAAGAATTAGGATGGTTTCCTGAAAAAATAACTACAGATCTAGATGCTGTAATTCTAGGAATGCATGCACATGCAGACAATCCGGAGATGCTAAAAGCACAAGAACTAGGGATAAAAATTTATTCTTATCCTGAATATTTATATGAGCAATCTAAAGATAAAACGAGAGTTGTAATTGGAGGATCTCACGGAAAAACCACTATAACATCAATGGTTTTACATTGTCTACATTATCATGATATTGATGTAGATTACATGGTAGGTGCACAATTGGATGGTTTTGATGTTATGGTAAAATTGACAGATGAAAACGAATTTATCATCATGGAAGGTGACGAATATTTATCTTCTCCCTTAGATAGACGCTCTAAGTTTTTATTGTATCAACCAAATATTGCGTTAATTTCTGGTATAGCTTGGGATCATATCAACGTTTTCCCAACGTTTGAAAATTATAAAGAACAGTTTTCTAAATTTATCAATAGTATTGTAAATGGTGGGGCTTTAATTTATAATCAAACAGATAACGATGTTGTTGAGGTCGTAGAAAATACGGAACGTGCCTTAAAGAAATTTCCATATACTATTCCTGCATCTACAATTGTTGATGGTATTACATATCTAGAAACAGACAATGGTCCACTACCTTTGGAAGTATTTGGAGCGCACAATTTAATGAATTTAGAAGGTGCACGTGCAATTTGCAAACAATTAGGAATGATGGATGACGATTTTAATGAAGCTATTCAATCATTCAAAGGAGCATCTAAAAGATTAGAACTAATCAATAGAACGCCGGATTTTGTAGCATACAAAGATTTTGCACATGCCCCGAGCAAAGTTACTTCGGTAACGAATGCCGTAAAAGAGCAATACCAAGACAAAACCGTCGTGGGTTGTTTAGAAATCCACACCTATTCTTCTTTGAATCCAGAATTCCTTGTTCAATATAAAGGAGCTTTAGACAAAGCAGATATCAAAATTGTAAATTATGATCCTGAAGCTTTAAAAATAAAGCGTATGGAAATGATTTCTCCAGAAGATATAAAAAAAGCTTTCGGTGACGATTCTATACTAGTATTTACATCTTCTACAGATTTAAGAACATACTTAGATGAAATTGATAAATCAAATAAAGTATTTCTAATGATGAGTTCCGGAAATTTTGGAGGAATGGATTTAAATGAGGTTTTTAAAACTAATTTTTAAAGATTTAAAGTATTGATAACTAGTGTATCTACTTTGTCATTTTGATAATATAAATCATAAATTTTAATTTTTTTTTAAATAAAAGTTAAAATTTATGATAATTAATTAAAATATTTAGCTATTTTAGAAAATATTAAGAATTAAGAATAAATATAGGCTAACTGGTTTTGTTTCACCTCTTAATTAAATTTTGAAAGCGCAAAAAAGCTGTAAGTTCACTTACAGCTTTTTATTTTTATTCTAAAAATAGAATTTATAAGTTATTATTTACCAAACGAATCAGAGAATTTAATCATTCCTTCTATCTCTACTTCAGACCATGTTTTCGTTATTCCATCCGGACCTTTATGAAGTTGTTCGCATGCCATGTTTAAAGCTTCTACGGCTTCATTAGCTTTAAAATCTGCTAAATCTACAACCGTATTTATTGTGAATACATGATTCTCAAATTTAGAAGTAACTTCATACTTTTTAGACACATTATTCAATGTAAATGTTATATAAGTTTTACCATCTTTAAAGTTAATGGTCCCCAGAATATCTGACGTATTTTCCATCGCTCCAAATAAAACCATTCTAAGCTTACTATCTCTATCACTTGCGCCAGAATTTATAGAAGATACCGCCACTCTTACTTTAGCCCCTTCTAATACTTCTTCTGGTGTATTTCCTTCTTTTGTATCCATTACCTGAACGGCATCAAAATTTCCAGAAACACCAACCTTCTCTGTTGTTTTAAATCCTGTCCATTTTACATTAGAACTTTGGATAACTCCTTCAATTATTTCTGAAGCTTCTTCTTGTGATACCACAACCTCAGTTTCTAAAGGCAAATCCTCAACATTTTCTTTTTTATTATCGTTACAGCTATACATTGCTGTTGCAGCTATCGCTAAAAGTATAATTATTTTTTTCATATCGAATATAGTCAGGCTAAGTTACAATTTCGATCGTAATTAATCTATTGATATTTGTCAACTTCTGCCTACAAAAATTATAAATCAGATAGTTTAAATTACCTTTGTAAAATGGTAAAACATATATTAAATACATTATTGATAATAATTTGTCTTCCATTTATACTTCTATATGAAGTGTATTGTACAATTTATAAATACAGAAAATAAAATTATATATTAAATGACTCAACGTATTATCGGTATAATGGGTGCTCTTCCGGAAGAGATAAATGGAGTAGTTAACCTATTACAGCATAAAGAGGAATATAAAATTGGCAAGAGAACTTATTATACAGGCACAATAAACAATCAGAAAGCAGTTGTGGTCTTTTCTCGTATAGGAAAAGTGGCTTCTGCAGCTACTGTTTCGACTTTAATTTTAAAATTCAATATTACGGAATTAATTTTTACAGGCGTTGCAGGCGGAATCTCTCCTCATCTAAAAATTGGAGATATTGTGATTGGTACAGATTTAGTACAACATGATATGGATGCATCTCCCCTTTTTCCTCAATTCGAAATTCCATTAATAGGAAAATCGATATTTAAATCTGATTCAAAATTAATTGAAAATGTGAAAAATGCTGTTCAACATATTTTCGAAAATGAATATTTGCATCAAGTTATATCAGCCGAAGATTTAAAAAAATTTAATATTCATTCGCCTAAACTCTATACAGGTTTAATTGCATCAGGAGATTTATTTTTTAAAGATCAACTTCAAAAAGATCATCTGATTTCTCATTTTCCAGAAACGCAATGTGTTGAAATGGAGGGTGCGGCTGTTGCGCAAGTTTGCTATGAATTTGGAATTCCATTTGTAATTATCCGAACAATCTCAGATGATGCAGATCAAAATTCAGTGGTTGATTTTACAGAATTTACAGTGAAAGTTTCGAATATATATTCGATAGAAATAGTGAAGAACATCATCAAATAAAAAGTCCTTTAAAAAGGGCTTTTTTTATGATGCACACATTAATAAAATACATATAATTTAAAATGAATAATAAATTTATGTAATTTTTGATTTTTAGTAAATTAAAGAGAAAAAAAAAGAAGTATATAAACACTTCTTCATTTTGAGCCGATGGAGGGATTCGAACCCACGACCTGCTGATTACAAATCAGCTGCTCTGGCCAACTGAGCTACATCGGCATTATTGTGGGGAGAGCAGGATTCGAACCTGCGAAGGTGAAACCAACGGATTTACAGTCCGTCCTCGTTGGCCGCTTGAGTATCTCCCCAACCTTGTAAAGTTATCAATAAATATTGCTTGAGCCGATGGAGGGATTCGAACCCACGACCTGCTGATTACAAATCAGCTGCTCTGGCCAACTGAGCTACATCGGCAATATTGTGGGGAGAGCAGGATTCGAACCTGCGAAGGTGAAACCAACGGATTTACAGTCCGTCCTCGTTGGCCGCTTGAGTATCTCCCCAACCTTGTATTTTTTGCTGAGCCGATGGAGGGATTCGAACCCACGACCTGCTGATTACAAATCAGCTGCTCTGGCCAACTGAGCTACATCGGCAAAAAATATTATTGATAATTATTTCAAATTTGAAACCCGATATGTTCATTACTTGTGTAGTGTTGTATCGTTTTCGTGGTGCAATATTAGGGCGAGTTTTTTTATCTCGCAAGTCTTTTTCAAAAAAAAAGTAAAGTTTTTTTGAAAAAATATGGATTGATTTTGATTATCAATTTTTTAGGTTTTAAAAAAAAATAAGTTTTTTTTCGATTAATTGTTTCCATAAAACAAAAACATAATATTTAGTTTACAAAAGAAGGGTTAATTTTGTCCTTCATTAAAACTTAAATGCATTTTTTCATCCATATTTTACAAATATTAGGTTCAATTTCTCTGTTTATTTTTGCCATAAAATTTTTAAGTGAGAATTTACAAGCCTTATCAAGTTCAAATTTTAAAAGGACTTTAAATCAAATTACATATAATAATACCTCCTCTATTATAGCAGGCACATTATTTACCTCTGCTATTCAGTCTTCATCAGCAGCATCTGTTTTTATATTAGGATTTGTAAATACAGGTATAATTAATCTAAAAAAAGCATTTGCACTAATTCTAGGAGCTAATATTGGGACTACACTTACTCTTCTCGTTATTTATTTTGGGATAAAATTTGATTTTTTAATGATTGCCTTACCTATTCTTTTTGTTTCTTTCCCTTTTTATATCTCTAAAAAAAGAAATTACAGAAAATGGGGCGGTATATTTATCGCACTTTCTTTCCTATTTATAGCAATTCACTTTCTAAAACTTTATTTGCCAAATTTTGAAAACTTAGGCATTAATGAATTTATTTTAGGAATTGATGATTTTGGAATTTTTACTAAAATTGGATTTATATTACTTGGAATTTTACTAACCAGTTTTGTACATTTTTCTTCCGCTTCTATAACAATTGCAATTTTATTGGCTGATAAAGGTTTACCTATAGAATTGGGTGCCATGATTGTGTTAGGAGCCAATATAGGAACCACAATTACAGCACATTTGGTCGCTGCAATCGGAAATTATCAAACAAAAATTGTTGCCGCATTTTATACATTATTTAATGTAGGATGCGCATGTATCTTTTTAATTCTTGGATCATATTTAATCCAATTTATTCATTTATTCAGTACTAATAAAATAATTACACTTATTAGTTTTGATATCATTACTAATATAATAGGTGTTATTGTGGTCTTTCCTTTTATAAATATTATAGCAGAATATTGCCAGAAAAAATTTAATTCCTATCAAGAAGAAGATAATAAAAAAATTGAATTCTTCTCTATTCCATTTAGTTCAAATTCTGATTTATATCGAAATGAGGCCAATAAAAAGATGATACGCTTAGCAGGAACTACGCGTCAAATTATTCATACCTTAGGAAGAATGATAACAGAAAGTGATGAAGAAAAGATGGCGATTTTTCGTGAAAGAATATATCAGCTTGAAAAAGATGGTGATGATTTAGAATTAGAAGTAAAAGAATTGTTGAATGATATTGCGAGCTTGGATTTACCAAATGAGAATATTTTTGAGGTACATCAACTTATCACGCTTTGTCATCATCTAGAAAGTGTTGGAGATATTGCAATTAAAATTTCATCGCTGCATAGAAAACGTAGAGTTACGAACAGTTATTTTACGCCTAAAATGAGAGATTTTTTAGTGATATTACAAAATAATCTAGACCAAGCCACTACAATATTAAATCAGAATTTAAATGACAATAATTATGAAATTTCTATTCGTGAGGCTGAAATGGTTGAAAAATACATTAATACAAATTATAAAGACGCCGAAAATAATTTATTGAAAACCATTGAAAAAGAAAAATTGGGAACAATGAGCGCTTTGTATTACAAAGAGATTATTCAACATTACGAACAGCTAGGTGATCATATTTATCGGGCTAACAAAACAATTGTAAAACTAAATCAGCAATAGTTTGATAATTGGTTTTAGTTTGTAATTTTGCATCATGCAAGAAGCAAAAAGTATTTTTTCAATCCAAACTGAAAACGATTTTAGCGTAAAAGCTTTAGAAGTTTTTAGATATCAGGCAGAACACAACCTTATTTATAAGTCATTTATTGAAAATTTAAAAATTAATCCAACTGAAATTTCCAAATTAGAAGAGATTCCATTTTTACCGATTAAATTTTTTAAACAATATGATATATTAACAGGTCTTAATGCTCCAGAAAAAACATTTACAAGTTCGGGGACTACTGGAATGACCACAAGTCGTCATCTGGTGAGTGATCTTGCATTATACCATTATAGTTTAGAAAAATGCTTCGAACAATTTTATGGTCCTTTATCCGATTACACCATTTTCGCATTACTTCCTTCTTACTTAGAACGTACAGGCTCTTCGTTAATTGATATGGTGGAATATTGGATAGAAAAATCTGGAAGACCAGAGAATGGTTTCTATTTATATAATCACCAAGAATTATATGAAAACTTACTCGCCCATGAGAAAACAGGTAAAAAAGCCATTTTAATTGGTGTTTCTTTTGCGTTGTTGGATTTTGTAGAAAAGTATCAAATGGAATTGAAACATACCATTGTAATGGAAACTGGTGGTATGAAAGGACGTAAAAAAGAAATAACACGCGAAGAATTACACCGCATACTAAAAGATGGTTTTGGAACTACTGAAATTCATTCTGAATATGGAATGACAGAATTATTAAGTCAAGGGTATTCTCGTGGAGATCTGACCTTCAAAACTCCGAATTGGATGCGTATTATGATTCGAGAAACGGAAGATCCTTTGAATTATGTAAGTATAGGAAAATCCGGAGGAGTAAATGTAATTGATCTTGCAAATGTAAATTCATGCAGTTTTATAGCTACAGACGATTTAGGAAAAAAAGTAAGTGAAAATCAATTCGAAATCTTAGGAAGATTTGACCATTCGGATGTCCGTGGTTGCAATCTTATGGTGATAAATGAATAAAAAAAACCTCAACTAAAGTTGAGGTTTTTTTTATTCTAATTATTTCTTCTTGAGAAGAATTGATTTTACAGATTCTTTCTGAATAGATTCAAAAAATGTCTTTAAAAAATCATATTCAGAAGCATTATAATTTGCTTGTCCTAGATATAATTCATACAATACTTGTAGATTATTTCCCTTCATTCCATAGGTTTGAGAATATACTAATTCATCCGAAGATTTTTTAATGGCTTTAAATTCTTTCAAATCGATTACTTCATACCCCTCCGGAATTTCGACATCCACTAACACTTTAATATAGTAAGGAAAATCAAATTCTATGTTTTCAAAGCGCTCCTTTTCCTCAAATTGATAAGATTGAATAAGAGCGTTTAATGGGTTTTCTAGTGTTATAAATTCGTTTCTATCAAAAGTCATTTGTGCTTTGTTCCGAATAAAATAATTTTTATTCAGATAAGCAGCCGAACCTTCTTTTTCCTCCTTGATGACATGGAGTGGCGTATCTATAAACTGTGCAAGAATATTTTTCGTCTCTCGTTTATTATTATAAAAATATCCATCAAAAAGATCTTTTCTGTTTTCTACGATTTGATCTTTTGGAAAGGAATATTGAAAAGTTGTTTCTACTCTTGATAAAAATTGATTGACCTGAATAAAACGATCCTCTTTGGATGAAATATCAAATCCGTAATCATTAAAAAGATTTAGCGGAGCAAATTTATACTCATCATCTGGTAATTCTGCTGCATTTACTATGTAATTACTTCCATCCCTTAAATTAATTTGGTTAACGAGGTAATCAAATTGAGCAAGATATGGGAATGAGGTAATTAATTTACCATTTGCACGAGATGATAATAATATGAGGTTGGAAGAGATTCCTTTTTGTTTTAAAATTGAACTTAATAAACAATTTAGCTCTGCAACATTGGCACGTTTAGTTTCTAGAATATTTTTTTGACTCATGTTGGCATAAATACCATGAAATCCATTCCAATTAAAATCTTTTTTGAAATATTGAAGTACATTTTCAAACGTTTCTGAATCTGTTTTACCGTTTGGAATTGTTTCAGCATATTTTTTTACAGCTTGTAGATTATACGAACTCTCATTTTGTTTCACCAATTCATCTTTTAGCTCTTTCCACTTGGAAATTGTACTTACATACCCATTTCCTGAGTCATAACCGGCTAATTGTAGTCGCATTTTCTCTGCAGCATTTTTTACATTATGCACATATTTTATCTCTTTTATACTTGGAATATTATTTAATTCCCACGATTCCAAGTTCTTTTTATTTTTATATTTAGAAGAAATTCTTTTCCCAATTAATAGATTTGTAAAATCTAAACCTGCATTTATTTTAAGATTGAATTTACTTTTTAAAGTCGGTAATTCATTTTGAAAATCCCATGCCTCGATTAAATATAAACTTTTACTATAAATTGTGTATTGATATTCTAGAATAGAACCTATTTTGACGTTAGGGAGAGGAAATCTTGCAGCCTTGTAATATTCGTTGATGTTTACATAAAAAATTTCCTTATCATCCACAGGATAACTTACGTATTTACCATTTTCCAGATTAATTGTTTGCGCTTTAATACCAGAAATATTTTCATGATTATTTTTAGCGTAATATACCAACTCTACATTTGCTTGATTAATTCCTTTTTCAGTTAGAATTTTAATTCTTTTTTTAACGGTTTTAATATATCCTCCGTTAGATATTTCTATAAATCCTTCTTCGTCTAAGATTACCGCGTCTGCATCTTTTTCGAAACTGACTTCATTTAAGGTGAGTTTTTCTTCTGTTAATTTAGGAAATCCATTGATTGATTTTTGGGCCAATAGTGGTGTAGAGATTAATCCTAAAATGAATAGGATAATTTTGTAAAATTTCATGTGTAATAGTATAGTTGCGTAAAATTATAAATTTTGTGTAATTTATAACGATAAACATTAAGATAATGTAAAATACAGAACTGAAAAAAGTACTAATGAGAGAATTATACCACTTCTTGGAAAGCTTGATCTAGAGTTAAGTAGTTAAATTTAAATCCCGTAGCTAATAATTTTTCATTTGATAATCTAGAACCTTCTAAAATTAAACAAGCCTTCTCTCCCATTCCAATTTTAACTAATTGTGATGGAATATTCGGTAAAAACAAAGGTTTACCCATTGCATGTGCTAATTTTTTCATGAAGTTTTGGTGAGTAATATGTTCTGAAACTACGACATTATAGCTTCCTGTAAAATTATTATTCATAGTAGCTTCGCTATATATTTTGCATAAATCATCAATGTGTATCCATGGTGACCATTGTGTACCTTTACCTAAACTTGCGCCCAAGCCAAATTGTGTAGGCAGTTTCATTAACTTTAGAGAATCAGCGTTTTTCCCTAAAACTAATGGTGTTCTAACGCATACAACTCTGCTTCCTAACTTTTTGAATTGCAAGGCTGCATTTTCCCATTTTACGCAAACCTCAGCCAAAAAGTCATTTCCAGCTTTGTCATTTTCGGTGAATATACTCGATGTTGTTTTTTGTCCATAGAAGCTAGAACCTGAAGCAGATATGAAAAACTTTAAAGAAATTTTTAAATTTTCGCAATATCTATACAACAAATGAGCGGTATCTACTCTACTAGAAATGATTTGCTCTTTATAACTTTTCGACCAACTATTCATTAACGAAGCTCCAGCTAAATGAATTATTCCATCTAAATTTTCAAATACTTTTTCGTCTATAGTATCTTTTTTCCAATTGTAGAAAGGTTTTTCTACCTCAACTTCTCTAGTTAATATTCTTACCTCATGCCCCTCCGCAATTAATAATCTAGCTAATTGAGAACCAATTAATCCACTTCCTCCAGTTAACAGAATATTCATATCTATTTTTTTTCTAATTTAGCTCAAAACTAAATCCTAAACAATGTTAAATAAGCTGTTTTCACTTTTAAAAATGAATCAAAATCAAAAGGAGCATTATAAACAGCGAATTTTTGATACTATTTTTGAGGCCAATACGCCAAAAGGAAAATTATTTGATATTTGTTTACTATTTCTAATTTTGATTAGTGTAGGATTAGTGGTCTTAGAGTCGGTCCCAACCATTAATGCTAGATATCATACAATTCTTATCACGTTAGAATGGATTTTAACTATTCTATTTACTATCGAATACATTCTTAGAATCATTTCTGTAAAAAATCCTATAAGATATATTTTTAGCTTTTATGGGATTATAGATTTACTTTCCATTTTACCCTTTTATATTGCTTTAGTTTTTCCTGCGGGAAAATTCTTAGCAAACATCAGGATTTTAAGGCTTCTTAGAGTTTTTAGAATATTTGGATTAACCCGTTTTACACACGGTAAAAATGTTTTGGTCTTAGGTTTAAAAGAAAGTAGAGATAAAATCGTAGTTTTTTTATCTTTTATAATATTAATTGTAGTTGTCATAGGATCAGTAATGTATATGATTGAACGTAATCATCCTGAATCAGGTTTTACAAGTATACCAATTAGTATTTATTGGGCAGTTGTTACTCTAACTACAGTAGGCTATGGCGACGTAGCTCCTGTAACAGGATTTGGCCAATTCTTAGCTTCTGTTGTAATGGTTATAGGATATGGAATTATTGCAGTACCTACCGGAATTGTTTCTATGGAAATTAATAAAGCTTCTAATTCAAAAGAACAAATTCCACATAATACAGAGGTTTGCCCCAACTGTGGAGATGATTACCATTTAGATGGATCTAAATATTGTAAAACGTGTGGAAACGAATTAAACCCAAGATATTATTAAGAGTTGTTTTTATTATTCCCTTCATTCTTTAATTTAATAATATTCAATGTTCTTGAGATTGAGTTAACCTGATCATAATTTTTTGCATAAGCTATAGACATATTTAGTTCATATCCTACTAACATTAGAATAACGTTGATATACACAAAAATCATCATTATCATTACAAGTCCTAGAGAACCATATAATAAATCTATATTGGTAAATTTCTTTAAATATAAATTAAACCCAATAACTGTAAGTGTAAAAAGTAATGATGTAAGTATTGCTCCTGGGATTACTGTGCTTTTAGATTTTTTATGATTTGGTCCAAAAGTATATAGCATACACATAGAAATAAAATAAAACCCAAAAATAGAAAGATAATTAACGAAGTGAGAAAATTCGCCTAGTATACTTAGAAATCTTACATTCGTTAAATACTTCCAAATCATAGAAGTGTAATAACTGATAAAAACTTGTAGAATAATAAAAGCTGTAAAAAATAGCGTTAGTACAATCGATATAATTCGAGATCTAAATTCTTTTCTTTTAACATATACGCTTTGATACGAAACATTAAATGAGTTTATTATACCTTGTATAGCATTAGAGGACATAAATATTGTAACTAAAATAAGATACCAATCTACCTTCTTATTTCCCTGAGAAGTTGTTGTATTATCAATATATCCTATAACTTCTTTACTTAATTGTTCGGGCAATAATTGGGGTAAAAATTGCGTAAATAATAAGTTTTTTATTTCTAAATAGTAAGGTAATTTAGGCAATACACTAAATAAAAATAACAGAAAAGGAAACATACTGAAAAATATAATCCAAGATACTGCTGCTGAGCGTAAAGGAAAGTTTCCTTTCATTACCCTGATCCAAAATACTTTTAAAAAATCGTGAACTGTAATTTTAGCTTGTGGATTAATAAAAGTAGTTCTTGTCCAATTATTTATTGAACGATACCCCGAATAAGTTTTAAAAGTCTGAATAATGCTCATATTTTTGTACTTAGAATTATTTCACGATGAATATAACAACAATCTGCATAGGAAAGACAGACGAAAAGGCAATCGAAATGTTATTACAAAAATATGAGGGACGATTACCTTCTCATATCAATTACCAAAGAATCGAAATTCCAGATTTAAAAAATAGAAAAAATCTTTCTGAACTCCAACAAAAACAAAAAGAAGGTGAACAGATTTTAGCGAAGATACAAAATACTGATTTCGTGATCATACTAGATGAAAAAGGAAAACAACCTACGTCTATCCAATTTGCACAGGATATACAAAATTACATGAATCAATCCGTAAAAAATTTAGTATTTGTAATTGGTGGTCCTTATGGTTTTGATGAACCGGTATATAATAGAGGAAATAAAAAAATGTCATTATCAAACATGACTTTCACGCATCAAATGGTTCGATTATTTTTAACTGAACAAATATATCGCGGATTTAGTATATTGCAGGGTAAACCTTATCACCATGAATAATTTTGACCATTTTGAAGTAAAATCTAACGAAAAGATTTCTTTCGGTGTAGGAAGAGCAGTTTTTTATTGTGTACTTGCTGTATTTACCATGCAAATAGTAGGTGGCATCATAACCATCCCTACCTTGGCATATCCCATTCTTACCCATGTATTACTCCCACTTAGTTTTCTTTTAGGAATATGTGCCGCAATTGGCTTATTATTAGGCATGTTAAAAACTAACTCAATTTCTATCATAAAAGATTTTAAAACTAAAATCTCTTTAACAGAAATAGTGTTATCTTTTTTCATTTGGCTAGGACTTTTACCACTTACCGAATATTTTACAACGCTGATACCAACGGATGGAATCTTTAGTGATTTATATAAAATGTTTTCCACTAATTTTACCATGCTTTTAGATTATAAGATTGCAGGTTTTATTACA
Organism: Faecalibacter rhinopitheci; assembly: GCF_015234135.1. Lineage (GTDB taxonomy): Bacteria > Bacteroidota > Bacteroidia > Flavobacteriales > Weeksellaceae > Empedobacter > Empedobacter rhinopitheci. Next base: position 79,934 of record NZ_JADGIK010000002.1, read on the forward strand.
GTATGTATTTTTGCGCCAATATTTGAGGAAGTACTTTTTAGAGGAATAATCTTTAAGGGATTACTTCAGCATAAAATTCATCCTGCATTGGCAATAGTTGTAAGTGGATTTCTTTTCGGGATGGCTCATATGAATCCTTGGCAGTTTATAGGAGCTGGTATCTTAGGAATGATATTCGCTTTTACTTATTACAGAACAAAATCATTAGTAATACCCGTCTTATTACATGCTATTAATAATTGTTTATCCTACTATCTTATGTTGCAAGAAGGTAGTATGGAGGAATCTGTTTTTGATACATCTGATTCTATAAGCATGCTTATTTTTGGAATTTTAGGACTCGTTATCGGATTTATTTTATACCGAATAACACAAAAAAAAATAATTATATAATGGAATTAATTTTCGCAACGCATAATCAACATAAATTAGAAGAAGTAAAACAAATGCTTCCTCAATACATTCAATTTAAATCTTTAACTGAAATTAATTTTAATGATGAAATTGAGGAGACAGGAGACACTTTTATAGAAAATGCAAGAATAAAAGCGCAAACTATTTATAAAAAAACTGGAGTAAATGTCTTTGCAGATGATTCTGGTTTAGTAATTGAAGGTCTTGAAGGTGCGCCAGGTGTTTATTCAGCTCGTTATGCAGGAACCGGAAAATCTGAAGATAACATTGCTAAAGTTCTAGAAGAATTAAAAGATATAGAAAATAGAAATGCTTACTTTATTGCTGTTTTCTGTTTAATTTTAGATGGTAAAGAGTACTTTTTTGAAGGTCGTATAAATGGTACAATCTCTAAAAGTATTATGGGAGCAGATGGTTTTGGCTATGATCCCATTTTTATTCCAGAAAATTACACACAATCTTTTGCAGAAATGTCGGCCGAAGAAAAAAATAGTATGAGTCATCGTGGACGCGCTGTAGAACAATTAAACAAATTCTTATCTAAAACAAATTAAAATTGAGTTTAGAATTAACAATATTAGGCTTTAATTCTGCTGTACCAACAGCATTTACCCATCCCACTGCACAATTATTAAATATTGCTGAAAGATATTTTTTAATAGATTGTGGAGAGGGAACACAGGTACAACTACGGAAAGCCAAAGCAAAATTTAACCGTATAAACCACATATTTATCTCTCATTTGCATGGAGATCATGTTTTTGGTTTAATTGGTTTAATTTCTACTTTACAACTTTTGGGTCGAGATACACCTCTATATATTCATGGACCTAAAGGCATTGAAGAATTCATCATGATTCAGTTAAAATTAACGGAATCTAAGTGTACCTATGATATTGTGTTTAATGAATTATCATCTAAAAAATCAGTATTAGTCTTTGAAGATGATAAGGTAGAAGTCTTCTCAATTCCATTAAATCATCGTGTATACACCAATGGATATCTTTTTAAGGAAAAGAAAAAGCTTCGGAAATTAAACATGGATGCTATCCAACAATATGGTGAAATTGACATTTGTGATTATCAGAATCTTAAAAATGGTAAAGATTATGTGATGGAAGATGGTACTATTATAGATAATGAAGATTTAACTGTTGAGGGACCGCGTGCCTTAAGCTACGCATATTGCTCAGATACTAGATATAAGCCAGATATTATCCCATTAATAAAAGGTGTAGATTTATTATATCATGAAAGTACATTTTTACATGAAGCAAAAGAGTTAGCTACATATACAGGCCATTCTACTGCAAAAGAAGCAGGAATTATTGCACGAGAAGCAGGTGTAAAAAAATTAGTTTTAGGACATTTTTCTAATCGATATCACGATTATAGTGTTTTATTAAATGAAGCTAAATTAGAGTTTGAAAATACTGTTTTACCAAGATTAATTGGTACAATAAAAATTAAAGAATAATTTATCTGATTAAATTTAAATAAAAACCCGATCTAATTGATCGGGTTTTATTATTTAATTTATAAGCTATTTTATATATTATGGATTCTGAACTAACACCCCATTTGATAAAATAATTTGTTGTTCTGGAATATATTCTACAATGTGATTATCTGTTGGCGATACAGTATAATAAGGATCTGTACCAGATAAATGTGTACCTGGATATTGACGTTCCATTGTAAAGCCATTTCTAAATACATCAAATTTACGATGACCTTCCCAAGCTAATTCTAGTTGACGTTCTTGCATTACAATATCTAATACAGACATACCATTTAGATTAGTCGTTGACCATAATCCAGCAGTAGGAATACCTGCGCGAGTTCTTAAGACATTAACGTCATTAAGAGCTGCCGTATTGTTGCCTGTTTTCGCATATGCTTCTGCACGTATTAAATACATTTCACTTAAACGAGAAATTATTGGAGACCATAATTGAGCTTGACCTTCTTGACCTGAACATTTTAGGATATAATATTTTAAATATCCATTACGGTTATCTAATTTATTGTCGATTAAAACAGTTCTTTCTTTCCCTTCGATATTAATAAAATATTGAAAATTACCTGCCCCATTTGATCTTTTGATTAAAGATTTAGCCATTCCATTCTCTATATAATTATAGTCATCATCAGATTTTGTAACAATTACACTTTCATATTTGTAAGTGTCAGTTACATAATAAGCGTGTAATTCTGATGCATTTGTTACAACAGGCTTAATCAAAGAATATCTTACGTCCTCCGGATATTTTCTAACCAATTCTAAATATTTTCTTGAGGCATACATTTCTCCCCATCCCGCACCATCAATAGAGGCATACATAGACCCTATGGTATACCATCCATTATCTGGATAATCTGTATCTTTTAAAAACTTTATAGAGAATATATTTTCAGGATTATTTTCAGGAGCGTTGATTGCAAAATCCTTGTATTTATCTCTTGTAATTAAAGAAAACTGACCAGATTCTATAACTTTATTTGAATATTCTATCGCTTTCTGATTCTCTCCCATATAAAGATATACACGAGCTAATAATGCTTGTGTAGCCGCTTTGGAAGCATAAATCTTACTTCTTGAATCATTATTAAATAATGTTTCAGCTTTTAGTAAATCACTTAAAATTTGATCATATACTTCTTTTACTGTATTACGCGGTAAATTTTCATTTGGATCATCATTCAATTTTAATGGAACTGCTAAATTAGTTAATGGGCTTTGGTTATATGGTTTTCCAAAAACATTTGTAAGGTAAAAATATATTAAGCTTCGGATATATAAATTTTCAGCAATTAACTGGTCATTCATTCCTTGATCACCTTCAGATACACGTGCTAATACAGTATTTGCACCAGCAATTATTTTATATGAATATGACCAGTAATTATTTACACGAGAGTTATTTGTAATTCTTTTGTAATTATAATTATACATTAAGTTATCCGTTGTAGTACCACTTAATGCAACATTGTCCCCAGGATATTCTGTTAATCGATGCCAGTTTTCTACCCAATTTTTTAATTGACTATAATTACCTGCTGTAATATTTTCTGCAGATCCAGGGATCAAATCCACTTGTCCTTCTGGCAAACTGCTATATGGTTCATAATCTAAATCACAAGATGTTAAGCTCATTAATGCGATTGAGGCCAATAAATATATTGATTTCTTCATTTCAAAAAAAGTTTAAAAAGTTAGATTTACACCTAATGTAAAACGTTTAGGATTAGGATAATTAGATGTTGTATCACCAGATATTACAGCTTCTATATCTGCACCAGAATAATCTGTTGATGTCCATAGGTTGTCTCCAGAAATATAAATTCCTAAAGATTTAACCCCTAATTTAGAAACTATATTCTCTTTGAAATTGTATCCTAAACGCACATTTCTCATTCTTAAGAAAGACGCATCTTCTAAGTATCTACTCGATTGTTTATTAGACAAAGAAGTGTTATTAAATATTAGTTTGGGATGTGTAGCATTTGTGTTTTCTGGTGTCCATCTAGACCAACCTTCTTGTAATTGCATCTGATTATAGTATGGATACGCACCATCCGAATCAAATAATTCGCGGCCTGCATTATAGGCTAAACCTCCTTTAGAATAAACAAAATCTGCTGATAAAACGAAACCTTTGTAAGAGAAATTAGTATTAAAACCTCCAAAATAATCTGGAGAAGTTTTTCCTACAAATTGTAAAGTTGCATTGTTCCAGTTGGTTACATTCGTTACTTCGCCAGTAGTAGGATCTATCCTTTCCCACAACGGATTTCCCGTTTCAGCATCTACTCCAGCCCATTTTCTCATGTACCAAGAATTAATGTCACGACCAACTTCTCTGCGTTGTAATCCATCATTAATTGCCTGATTATTATATAATTCTTTTACTTCATTCTTATTCGTAGCAATATTAAAACCTACATTCCATTGGAATTCTGAAGTTGGTCTAAAAATACTCGCATTTACAGAGAATTCTATCCCTTTATTATTTACTTTCCCTATGTTATCCATGTACCCTGTCCATCCTGAAGTATCTGGAAAACGGACAAAATGTAACAACTTATCTGTGTTCTTATTGTATACATCTACTGTAAAATTGAAGCGATCATATAATCCAATTTCCAATCCAATGTTTGCATCTTTTGTAGTTTCCCACGTAACGTCAGGATTGGCATATTGCCCTTGTACCAATGCTGGTTGACCATTGTATTGACCATTCAAATTATATAAACCATATTGCATATAATAATTTGTACCCGCATTACCAACAACTCCATAAGAAGCTCTTAATTTTAAATTCGTGATTGATTCAGAATCTTTTAAGAAGGCTTCATTATTAATATTCCAACCTCCCGAGAATGCATAAAAATGTGCATATCTATTGTTTTTTCCAAAACGAGAAGATCCATCCAAACGGTAAGAAGCCTGTGCATAAAAACGGCCATCAAATCCATAATTAAATTGAGCTAAACCAGCCTGGAATGCATAATCATTTCTTGTTCCTCCAACCGCAAATGGATTTGCTCCATTATCTAAAATTTCAGAACCTGGAGTTATTCCTTGTTTTGTTCCATTTAAACTTTTGTAATCGTAGTCTGAATATTCATAAGCTACATAGGCATTAAATGAATGTAAGTCTACTTTCTTATTAAAACGTATCATTTGGTTAAATAACCTTACAATTCTTTTATCTGAAAATTGATAAACTTGTCCATCGTACGAAGATCCAGAAATTGATTTAGGATCTGTATACGACATTGATGTATTATTGTAATACTGTACGTTATTGGTAGATTCAAAAGTAAAAGCATTTGAAATTTTCCATTGAAAATCTAGATTTGCTTGAATATCAAAAATTTCAGACGTTCCATAATTAGTCTGTAAATCATAATAATAGTTAGAATAATCACGTCCGTACCATCTAGATATATTCCCATTTGCTTCATCTTCACGCGGATTTACAGGCCTGCCATTTGATAAGAAAGGATTATCCCAAGGCATATTCATATACATTCCGTACAGCGAATGCTCCCTATTTTCTGTGGTAATATAGGATGCGTTTAGTTTTGGTTTGAATATAAATTTTTCGGTTAATTTATGATCAATATTTAAACGAGTTGTTAATCGCTCATAATCATACCCTTTTACAGTTCCTTCCTCATTAAAATAATTAATAGTTGCATATAAATTTGTCTTATCACTATTAGATGAAATGGAAACATTTGCGTCTTGGACTATTCCTATTTTAGTACCATTTTTTAACCAATCGAAATTTGTATTTTCTAATTCGGTAGGTAAAGTAGGTGCACCTTGCATAATTTGGAAATTATCATACAATTGTTTTCCATTCATAACCTCGAAATTTCCGTTATTGAATTTATTCCAACTAGATGAATAATCCACATTTACTGTTAATCCTTTTCCACGGCCTCTTTTTGTTGTAACGATTACCACACCATTTGCACCACGAGAACCATATTGTGATGTTGCAGCTGCATCTTTCAATATAGATACTGTTTCTACATCACTAGGATTTATAGTTGGTGTACCATGAAAAATAACACCATCAACAACCCATAATGCACCTGTATCTGCGCTAATACTTGTACGCCCTCTTACTCGCATTGTTGCTGTAGAACCAGGACGTCCTGATCCCGAAATAATATTTACTCCGGCTACTTTTCCCTGTAATAAATTTGTTATGTTAGGTGATTTAGAATCTACCAAATCCTTCGCACTAACTGTACCTACAGAAGCCGTAATTTCTTCTTTTCTTTGGGTAGAATATCCAGTAACTACAGCAGTTTCTAAATCTACTGTATCATTATCTGGATTTGTAAAATAAGATGACAAATCACCTAGTAAAGATGAAGATACAGTAATTTCTTTTCCTTTAATGATTAAGATGTCACCAACTTTTGCATCGATTTCAAAATTTCCATCCAAGTCTGTATAGACTACCTTATCTGTACCTTTTAGTTTTACTTCAACATCACTCTCTGGTAAACCATCTGAGTCTTTTAAGATTCCAGTAGTCTGTGCATAAGAAATAGATCCTAGCATAAAAAAAAGACTGAAAATCTTCAAATATTTCCTTTTCATTTGTTAAATAGTGTTAATATTTCACTAAAGTAATAAAAAAAATAACAGTTGAATGCAAAAAAAATCCGTTCGTTAAACGAACGGATTTTTTTATTTTTCTTAAAAAAGAACTTTTTAGTAAGAAGCGTCTTTGATACGAGCTTTTTTACCACGTAATGCTCTGAAGTAGAAGATACGAGCTCTACGAACTTTACCTCTTTTATTAACTTCAATTTTTTGGATAGCTGGCATGTTAGTTGGGAAGATACGCTCTACACCTACATCACCAGACATTTTACGAATTGTAAAAGTCTCAGTTGTTCCTTGACCTCTTCTTTGGATAACTACACCTTTGAAGAACTGAACACGAGTTTTACCACCCTCTGTAATTTCTTGATAAACTGTAATAGTATCACCTGCTGCGAAAGCTGGGTACTCTTTTTTTGCTACGTATTTTTCTTGTACGTATTTTACTAAATCTTGCATTGTAAAAATTCAAATTTATTATAATTGAGCAACATACACGTCTTTCGCCAGAGGTTAGTCAATATGGGTGCAAAATTAATTAATTTTATTAATTAAACAAAATCATTCGATGAATTATCTAAGCTATTTTCATAAACTTTTACTGCTAACTCATAATCTTCTGCTCTAACCTGTAATCTAATACCTTGAGAAAAAGTTGGTCCAATTGTATATGAAAGATTTGAATCTAGAACATCACTTCTAATTCCTTCCGATTCTAACAATAATTGCACAATTTCAGCTTCAATTACTGTATTAAATTTGGCTAATATTTTAAATGTTCCCATTCTTAACATGTTTTATTATAGATTGATTTTCAGCAAGACTATTATTCGAATCAAATCCATTGATATTTGAAAGTATAAGTTTCATAGCTGCTAAGCGAGCTTCTTTTTTATCATCAGTTTTTACTTCAAACCAAGGATTTAACTTAGGTGAAGTTTCTAAAAATAAATGATTTATATACTTGGTATACATATTCCATTTTTCCTGAGCTTGCTGATCTAAAATTCCTAACTTCCATTGCTTCAATGAATCATTTTTCCTTTCGGCTAAACGTTCTGCTTGTTCTTGTTTAGAAATTGATAAATAAATTTTTATGATCTCTATTCCATCTTCTTTCAATAACTTTTCCACATCATTTACTTGATGTAAAAATTTATGATATTCTTCGTCGGTACAAAATCCAAAAACAGGTTCTACGACTGCTCTATTATACCAACTACGATCAAAAAAAACGATTTCACCTTCATTAGGTAAATGTTTTAAATATCTTTGAAAATACCATTGCCCATTTTCACTATCATTGGGTTTTGGTAATGATATAACTTTGTATTTTTTAGGATTTAGATTTTGTACAATTCTAGAAATTGTTCCTCCTTTTCCTGCCGCGTCTCTACCTTCAAAAATAATTAATACCCTCTTCTTTTGATCTATAATATACGATTGTAAACGTACTAGTTCTAATTGTAAATAGGCAATTTCTTTTTCATAAGCGAGTTGCTTTCTAAATTTTTTTTCTTTTATAATATCATGATCTACTAAAAAATCTATAATCTCTTGTTTATTACTTATTTTTTCTAAATCATTTAAATCAAATTCGCTCATACTTCCAAGTAGTTTAAATTTCTTTCTAATTTAAAACTTTCTAACTTAAAATGATTTAACTTTAAAGAAGCTTTTTTATAAATGATTGTTAATTAGATGCACTTAATCATTTTTTAATGAGAAAATAGCTTCTAATTTTGTATAAATATTAAATCGTTATATCCATGAAATCAGTTCAATTATTTACTGTTACAGCATTATCTTTATTTTTTGTTACTTCTTGTACATCAAAGTCAAAAGAAACAGAACAAGAATTTGATGTGGAAGTTAATCATACCACGACTGAAACAAATGCTATGCCCGCAGGTAGAACCTTAGATGTAGAAGTTGTAAATGAATTAGATCCTATTTGTGGAATGACAACTGCCGAACACTTAAAGGACACAGCAAATTACCAAGGTAAAACATATGGTTTTTGTAATACGATGTGTAAGGAAGAATTTTTGAAAAATCCTGAAAAACATATACATGAATAAACAATTGATTGGAGTTATTACGATTGTAGCTCTTGTTATTGGATTTTTTTATTGGAATAAATCTAAATCTGGAAATGATTTAATTAAAGTAATGGCCGTTCCTGAGTTTGAAATGACCAATCAGTACAATGAAAAAATTTCTAATCGTGATATGCTAGGAAAAGTATATTTAGTTGAGTTTTTTTTCACAAGTTGTCCTACAATTTGCCCGGTAATGAAACAAAATCTTCGGTTAATAGAAGATAAAATCAATAACCCAAAATTTGGAATTATTTCTATAACTATTGATCCTAAAAGAGATACTCCTGAAAGATTATTAAGTCATTATAAACAAATACAAGCTAAATCGCCTAATTGGTATATGTTAACTGAAGACAGAGATTACATCCAATCGATTAGTGAAAAGTTTAACATTTATATTGGCGATGCAAAAGATGAAGGAAAAAGCTTAGATCATAGTGGCCAATTTGCATTAGTTGATAAAGAAGGAAGAATACGCTCTCGTGTAAATGGGCATGGAATTCCTAAATTATATTATTCTGGTTTAAATTATACAGATTCCGCAGGAACTAAACCTTCTTTGAATGGTACTTTTCATCCAGATGTAGAAATGGCTATTGAGGATATACAGAAACTTTTAAATGAATAAAAAAAGACACTTAAAATTTTAAGTGTCTTTTTTTATTTTATTTAGTCTTGTTCAGTCCAAATTAATCTATTTAGATCATAACCTGCTTCATTAGCTTTCGCTACAAATTTATCTTTTACATTTTGAGGAATAGTTTTATTACGAGAAAGAATCCATATGTAATCTTTATTTTCTCCAAAGACTAGAACATTTTCATAATCTGGTTCCATTGCAACAACGTTATATCCTCCATAGAAAGGCCCAAAGAATGAAACTTTTAAAGCAGCTTCACTTTCATTTCCATTAAATTTAGCTTTACCTTCAGACTGTTCCCATTCATTTTTCACATAGTTATATCCTTTATTTACTACTTTAATAGAACCATCATCATTTAAAGTATAAGTTGCCGTAACATTTTTTAAATCTTTTTCATGTTTAAAGTCGAAACGAGCGATTTCATACCATTGTCCTGCGTAAGATTTTATATCAAAATTCTTTACAACATTAATGTCATTAGGAACTTTTACACTGCACGAATTCATAATACAAACAGCTCCTACAGCCAAAAGACCAAGAACTAATATTTTAGTTTTTTTCATAATAAATAGGTTTTAGTTTAAAATAAGCAATTATTATTCCTTTAATAAAAAAACCTCTAATTAAGATTAGAGGTTTTAAAAATTATTAATGTGATAATTGATGCGTCAAATGTGCTTTATAAAGCTTTTTGTAATTTTCTACACGTTCTAAAGAGCCATTTTTCTCTAAATCATAAAAGTGCATTCCCTCTAATTTTGTTAAACCTAAGAAATCATTCATACGGTGAAATCCAAATAAAACTCCCTCATCAACTGAAGTTTGATTAAAAAATTCTCCTTCTAATGTAAATGCTTCTTCTGGTGCATTCCATGTAGAAGTAACCAAATATTTTTTTCCATGCATTAACCCCCCAGTTCCATAATTAATAGAAGGATTTACTCGCGATCTCCCGTCACTTGCGTACATTCCATTGTTATGTCCTACAGTAAAAACTTCATCAATGTATAATTTTAAACGATTTGGAACTTGAAACCACCATATTGGCGTATGATAAATAATAATATCCGCCCACTTATAATTTTCAACTTCTTGCGTAGTATCAAATTCGTCGTTTATATCAGTAAATCTTATATTAAAACCTAATTCAGTTATTACTTCTTTTGTCCAATTGGTTAGTGATTCATTAAACTTCCCACCTGAATGGGCAAATTTTTGAGCACCATTTATTATAAATATATTTTTCATTCTTTTATTTAAAAGAACAAATTTAAGGCGTCTACTTTTATAATCTGATTCTATTAATTGAATGTACTATTAGAAAAAACTATTATTTAAGTTTCACTTTTAGAATTTCTCCATCTTGCTTTATTTCTACAAATAATTCTAACAACTCACTATCATTTTTTTGATAAGAATAAGGTGAATAATAATCTATTCTCCCATATCCATCGTATCCACTTCCGGTGTATTGATGACTGTTGTATGTTGTTACATAATCTAACACTCCAAACATGTAATATTTTCCTGGTTTCATATCCGGAAAAGTAAATTCTCCATCACTATTAGTAATAGCTTCAAGCCTATATCTATAAGCATCTCGTTCCATTTCTACAAACATATTTTTTTTGGGATTGTGCTTTGTTTTATCTTTATACAGTTTATAAAATTCTTGAAAATAAGGTGTAACAGGATATAAAGTTATTTTCATTTGATTTGCATTTACTTTATTTCCTGTTTTCATGTTAAAATTTTTACTCTCTCTTGCTCTTGTAAAAGCTACTCCTGTAATTTTACTTTTTCCAATGGCCAACATATTTTTAGCCACAACAGAATCAAATTTACTTTTAGGTAGAGTAATTATTTCTGATTGTTTCTTTTTTTCAGCTTCTTTCACTGATTTCTCAGGCTCAATATATTGTGCATTCATCCAATAACTAAAGCCAAATAAGAAGATAAGTAGTAATATTTTTTTCATAAGTCTAAAAATTAAGGTATTACTAATTTAATGATTTATACTATTTATTTTACTGATTTTAAAATATTTAACATATTATTATATAGGATTTTGTAATATAAATTCATTCTACTTTTTTAATGATTCAAAATTTGAATTACATCATTATCTTTGCAAAATGTCAAGAAAAGAGAAACAAAAAATCATTTTAAATAATATTGAGGTTTTACGTGCTGGTGCAAAAGGTGTATCCGTTGGTAAAACAGAAGAAGGTAAAACAGTTTTAATCAAAGGAGCAATTCCTGGTGATGTTGTAGATGTACACGTATTAAAAAAGAAAAGTAGCTATCTACAAGGACAAGTTGTAGCTTTCCATAAAGAATCTCCATTTCGCGTAGGTCCAAAATGTGAACACTTTGGTGTTTGCGGAGGTTGTAAATGGCAAGATATGAGTTATGATGCTCAATTAAAATTCAAACATGAAGAAGTTGTAAATAACATTGTTCGCATAGGAGGATTTAAAGATTTAGATGCTGAAATTGATTACATCGTAGGTTCTGAAAAACAATATAATTATAGAAATAAATTAGAATTTACATTTTCTAATGCACGTTGGTTAACTTTAGAAGAGATTAATTCTGGTAAAGAATTTAATGATCGTGATGTTGTTGGTTTCCATATTCCAGGTGCATGGTCTAAGGTTTTAGATGTAAAAGAATGTCACTTACAACCAGATCCATCTAATGCTATTCGTAATGAGGCAAAACGTTTTGCTTTAGAACATAATTTAGATTTCTTTGATTTATACAATCAAGAAGGATTATTACGTACATTAATGATTCGTACTTCTCAAAATGGTGAAGTTATGGTTCTTGTACAATTCTTCCGCGAAGAAAAAGAAAATAGAGAAGCCTTTTTACAAAACTTAAAGGATAAATTCCCTCAAATTACTTCATTATTATACGCTATTAATCCAAAACAAAATGATTCTGTTTACGATTTAGATATTGAAGTATTCTCTGGTAATGATCATATTATGGAACAAATGGAAGATTTAAATTTCAAAATTGGTCCAAAATCTTTTTACCAAACTAATCCTGAGCAAGCGTATGAATTATATAAATTAACACGTGATTTTGCTGGATTAACAGGAGAAGAATTAGTATATGATTTATACACAGGTACAGGTACAATTGCTCAATTCGTATCTAAAAAAGCTAAAAAAGTAGTTGGTGTAGAATCTGTTCCAGAAGCTATTGCTGCTGCTAAAGCTGCTGCAGAAAGTAATGGGATTACAAACTGTGATTTTTACTGTGGAGATATGAAAGATGTGTTAAACCAAGAGTTTATTGAACAACATGGTATTCCTGATGTAATTATTACTGATCCTCCACGTGACGGAATGCACAAAAAAGTTGTAGAAAATATTTTATTTATGAATCCTAAACGCATTGTTTATGTATCTTGTAACTCAGCAACACAAGCACGTGATTTAGAATTAATGAAAGAACAGTACAAAATAATCAAAGTACAGCCCGTAGATATGTTCCCACAAACACATCATGTGGAAAATATTGTACTTTTAGAAAGAATTTAATTAGATTTAAAATAATAGATGAATCGTAATTTTATAAAAAATAGCGTAATTATCGCACTATTTTCAGCACTCGCAACTTTAACAAGTTGCGAGCCTGATGATATTTGCCTTGCAGAAGAAGCTCCATTTATCACCGTACAAATGCGTTACTCTGATTCTACTACAGAATTAGAGGATACTATTTTTTATGAAGCTTACATTAATGATACGTTAAAGATTGGAGATGGAAATATTCTAAATAAATCTACCTTCAACTTACCTATTCAAACTACTGACAAGAAAGCAATCAAATATATTTTAAGACAAGGTACTACCTACTCTGAAAGTATTATAACTGATGGTGATACCATAAAAGTAGTAAGAACAGCTCCCGAAGATATATTGTATGTAACATATGATATTGATAATAAATATAATTCGAAAGCTTGTGGTTTTGGATTATATTTTAAGGATACCAAATTTGACATTAAAACTAATAATTGGATCAAAGATTCTGAATCTGTAAATACAACAATAGACAATGCAACATCAACTAATCTTATCATTTATTCTCAGCCTCGTATTTACTAATTTTTCATTTGCTCAGAACGATACTGTCAAAAATGTAAATGATACAATTACTCCTATTAAAAATCCTAGGCATTTGTATATTGGAGTAGATTTAGCATTACCTGCTCAGGCATTGTTTACGGATAAACAAGGTGCACAAGCCTTTATAAGCTATCAAATAAAGCCTAAATGGCATGCTATTGTAGAGGTAGGTTATGAAAAAAACATTTACAATGAAACAAGTTGGAATGTTGATGTAGACGGAATTTTTGCGAAAATTGGAGCTAATTGGTTTATCACTCAAGAAGCTCAAAATCCTGCGAATGGATTTTATGTCGGTGGAAGATTAGTATATTCATCTTACAATCAAAAAATAAATTCATATCCTATTCGAGACATCTATTCTAATGAAATAGTTGGGGAAGGAAGCAAAGAAAAAGCTAGTGTCAACTCTTATTGGGCAGAAGTAGTTGTTGGAGGAAGAGTTGAATTATATAAAAAATTATATGCAGATTTTTCTATACATCCATCCGTCAATTTAGGTGGGAAGAAACAAGAAAATATAACACCTTTAGTAATACCAGGTTACGGAAGAAATAATGGACCTTTTAATTTACCTATTTTCTGGGGAATATCTTATCAATTATTTTAAACCAAAATATACATCATAAAAAAAGAGTTGAAGTAAATACTTCAACTCTTTTTTTGTTATAAAACTTATCATAAGCTTTATAACACCCATTTACGAAGTGTATAAAAAAGGAAAACCCTTACTTACGTAAGAGTTTTACCTTAACCAACCTAAACCTATGAAAAAGCCATTAGCCTTTTATGTGGACAAATGTAATATTGTTTTTATAAAAAACAAACTATATTTATTTTTATTTAAAAAATATTTTTAAATGGTTAATTATCAGAATAGTTCTTCTTAACATTTAAATTCTATGGTTAATTTAAATAATATAATAATTTTATGTATATTTGCACCTCGTAAAAATAAGTATTAATCATAATAAAGTAGTTTAAATGACACATTACGAAACTGTTTTCATTTTAACTCCCGTTCTATCTGACTCACAGGTAGAGGAAGCAGTTAAAAAATTCAACGATGTATTAACTTCAAACGGAGCGGAAATCGTTGCAACTGAGAATTGGGGCTTAAAAAAATTAGCTTACCCAATCCAAAATAAGAGAAATGGATTTTACCACTTAGTAGAATTCAAAACTGAAAATACTGAATTAGTATCTCAGTTAGAGGTTGCTTACAAGCGTGATGAGCGTGTTATCCGTTTCTTAACTGTGAAATTAGAAAAACACGGTATTGAATGGGCTGAAACTCGTAGAACAAAATTAAAGTCTAACTCTAACAAGTAATCCAAGCTATGGCAATCGACGATTTAGCAAAAAAAGCAGCAGGAGGTAGCGAATCAGAAATCCGCTATTTATCTCCATTAGATATTGAAACTCAATCTAACAAAAGATTTTGTCGTTTCAAAAAATTCGGAATCAAATACGTTGACTATAAAGACGCTGATTTCTTATTACAATTCGTAAACGAGCAAGGTAAAATTTTACCTCGTCGTTACACAGGAACTTCTTTAAAATACCAAAGAAAAGTTTCTAAAGCTATTAAAAGAGCACGTCACTTAGCATTAATGCCTTTTATTGGTGACCAATTAAAATAATATAAACCTAAAATAAAATTTATCATGAACGTAATTTTAAGACAAGATGTAGATGGTTTAGGTTTTGAATTTGAAATTGTTTCAGTAAAACCTGGATACGCTCGTAACTTTTTAATTCCTCGTGGTTTAGTATCTGTTGCTACTCCAAAAAACGTTGCTGAATTAAATGAAATATTAGAAACTCGTAAAGCTGAAGAGGCTTCATTAATCGCTGACGCTACAACTAAATCTGCTAAGTTAGAAAACTTAGTTGTTAAGTTAGAAGCTAAAGTTGGTAACGGAGACAAATTATTTGGTTCTGTTAACAATGCCGACTTAGCTGAAGCTTTAGTTAAAGCTGGTGTTGAGATCGAGAAGAAAAATATCAAAATCCCAGGAAACACTATCAAACGTTTAGGAAAATATACTGCTAAAGTACGTTTCCACAGAACTGTTGAAGTTGATTTCGATTTTGAAGTTGTGCCTAATGCAGAATCTATTAAAGCAGCTGAAGAAGCAGCTAAAACTAGAGCTGAAATGGCTAAATTAGATGCTCAAAAAGCAGCTAGAGCTAATACTGAAGAGGGTTCTTTCTTCAACTATGATAATCCTATCTATGCAAACGATAAGAAAAAAGAAGTTAAAGAAGAAGAAGTTTCTACAGAAACAGCTACTGAAGAATAATTATATTTTTCTATATAACTTAAAGCCTCGTTCAATGAACGAGGCTTTTTTTATGAATTAGATGTTTATAATTAACTAGATAAAAAAAACTGATTAATTACTTAATCAGTTTAATGTATTATATTATATAATTTTAAAATAGCTTTATTTTAAAGTCTTTTTATAATTATTTTCAACTTCTTTCCAATCTAATACTTCAAAGAAAGCATCGATATAATCAGCTCTTAAATTCTTATATTTTAAATAGTATGCATGTTCCCAAACATCAATACCCAAAATAGGTGTTCCTTGCACTTCTGCGATCGACATTAAAGGATTGTCCTGATTTGCTGTAGATGTAACCGCTAAAGTACCGTCAGATTTTACAATTAACCAAGCCCAACCAGATCCAAATCTTTTAGTAGCTGCCTCTTTTAATTGTGCCTTAAGCTCATCTATAGAACCAAAAGTTTCATTAATTTTTCCTAGTAATGCACTTTTATCATCTAACTGAACGGGATTTGGAGACATTATATCAAAATAAAGCATATGATTGTAATATCCACCTGCGTTATTACGAATTGCATTATTAGCCATAGCTTCTGGATTTTTCAATAATTTATCAATTGAATTTTCAGAATTATTAGCTTCTTTTAATGCGATGTTTAAATTATTAATGTATCCTAAATAATGTTTAGAATAGTGAGTTTCCATCGTTTTCGCATCAACATATTGTGAAAGTTCATCATATCCATACTTCAATGTTTTGATTTGATAAATTCCTGGATCCGCTTTAACATCTGTTGGACTTCCTAATTTTTCTTCTACAGCAATCGTGTCTATAGCTATACTATCAGTTACAGTATTTGTATCTGTGGTAGTGTTTTGCTTCGGATCACATGAATAAAATGCGAATGAACCAGCTAAAATTGCGGCTAAATATATGTGCTTTTTCATTGGATGATTATTGTACTATTTATTATAGCTAAAATATAGTAATTAAGTTTGATTTAAAGAAATATAAACATCAATTTTTTGTTAAATATGTAGCTAATAGCTACATATTTAGATTATCCTTTTTTATAATTTACAACTGCTTCTATAAACGCTTGTGCATTTTCTACTGGTACATTAGGTAATATTCCATGACCTAAATTTGCAATATACTTCGTTGTTCCGAAACCGTCGATCATCTCTTTAACCATTGATTGAATTTTTTCTGGTGGAGATAATAAACGAGATGGATCAAAGTTTCCTTGCAACGTTTTCTTATTTCCTGTAAATTGACGCGCTAATTGTGGTGTAATTGTCCAATCAACTCCTAAACCAGAAGCTTTAGAGTCTGCCATTTTTTCTAAGGCAAACCAACATCCTTTTGCAAAAACAGTAACTGGTACTACTTTAGCTAACTCATCAACAATTCTTTCTATATATTTCCAAGAGAATTCGTCATAATCTGCTGGTGATAACATACCACCCCAAGAATCAAAAATCTGAATTACATTAGCTCCGTGTTCAACTTTCTTTAATAAATAATCTATTGTAGTTTGTGTAATCTTTTCTAACAACATATGAGCTGCGATCGGATTTTGAAAACAAAAAGATTTTGCTTTATCAAAAGATTTAGATCCTTGTCCCTCTACAGCATAACATAAAATTGTCCAAGGTGAACCTGCAAAACCGATTAAGGGAATACTATCATTTAATTCCTTTTTTGTTAAATCCATTGCTGCATATACGTATCCTAATTCTTCTTCTACGTCTACTACAGGAATTTTCTCAACATCCTGAAGAGTACGGATAGGATTTTCTAACCATGGACCAACACCTGGTCTCATTTCGAAATTCATTCCCATTGCTTGAGGAACAACTAAAATATCAGAAAATAAAATAGCTGCATCTAATGGAAAACGACGAATTGGCTGTACAGTAATTTCTGCTGCTAATTCTGGAGTTTGGCAACGTGTAAAGAAATCATATTTATCTCTTAATTGGATAAATTCTGGTAAATATCTACCTGCTTGGCGCATCATCCATACTGGTGGACGCTCTAACTCTTCTCCTCGTAATGCTTTTAAAAGCAAATCATTTTTTATCATTAATGCAATGTTTTATATTGTTAACTACAACATCCAATAAAGGTACTGTTGCAGTGATTATCTTGTGAGATGGATATGTTGTTTTTACTTCTGAGGTTGTGGTATTACCCACTGTAAAAATAGTTGAATTTTTTGGTATCGAATTCATTTTCATAAAAGTTTGAAATGATAATGGACTAAAAAAAACATAAGCATCATATTCATTTTCAACTTTATATTCTATAGGAAAGGATTGGTATGTAATTATTTCATTTACGTTATTATTATACTTCGTAAGTTCATCAACCAATAAATTCCTCCTTGTATTCCCGCAGAAAAAATTCCAATTATAATCAAAATTACCATGCAATATTTGATAGGCCAATTCTTCTGCATAATCCGTTTCAATCTCTACCTTAAAATTTAATTCTCTTATTTTTTGAGCAGTTTTTTTTCCTACTACAAAAAAATGACCATCCAAAGATAAACTTTGAATGGCTTTTACTGAGTTTTGACTCGTAATAATATATTGTTTACAATCTGCATTTACTTGCTGAATAATATTTTCTCTAGGAGAATATTCGAATTTTAAAGTAGGTCTAGTATCAATTAAGATTTCGTTACCTAATTGACCTCTTAACCATTCTTTATCAATTTCTTTTGTAAATAATACGGATTGGATCATTAACGTTGTCCTATTTCTTGTTTTATTTTTGTTATCATTTCAGCAGCTCCTTTTGCAATTAATTCATTTGCAAAATCCTTACCTTTATTTAAATATTCACTTTTAAAGAATTCTGATTCTACTGTAAGCATTTCTTGACCATCAATAGATAAAACTGCACCTTTAAAAGTATATAAATCTTTATCTTTCTTCTCTACTAAAGCTCCAATAGGCGCAGTACATCCTCCTTCTAATGTATTTAAGAATTGACGCTCAACTGTAGCAAAAAGTTCACATTCTTCATCATTTAAATTAGGCAATTCAAAACCCTCTTTAGCAACGATTCCTAAAATTCCTTGTGAAGGGGCTGCAACCATCCAGTCAATAACTTTATAATGAAGACCTTTTTCTTGAAGTTCTTGTAAAATTTCAGCACGATCTAAACCTGCAAATGCAAATACTGCTCCATCCCAATTATTGTCTAATAATTTTTGTAAACGTAACTGTACATTTCCTCGTAAATCTACAACAGTATCATCAGGAAATTTATGATTCCAAAATGCTTTACGGCGCAAAGATCCCGTTGCAATAGTACGATGTGATTTCTCAAAAATATCTTCAGATTTATAAACCAATATGTCGTTAGAATTAGCTCGCTCAGGAAAAGCGATTAACTCTAATCCTTCTGGTAAAATAGTAGGTACATCTTTTAAGGAATGAACTGCAATATCAACCTTATCATTTAATAATGCTATATCTAGAGATCTAGTAAAAACTCCTGTTAATCCTAATGAATAAATAGGTTGTTTTAAATTATCATCACCTTCAGAAGTTACAGGAACAATTTCAGTAGCACATCCTTTTGCTTCTAATAACGAAGCTACTTTATTGGCTTGCCAAAGTGCTAAAGGACTTTGACGAGTTCCAATTTTTATCGTTTTCATCTTGTGTTAAGCTTGTTTTAAATGAAACATTTTCTCGATTAAATCGATTGTTTCTTCAGATTGATCATGATTTTCAATTAAGAAAGAAGCAAATTGATTGGTAATTTTTTGTACCAATTTATTTGTTAGCATAATTTCTTTTTCAGAAACTTCTAAATTATCTTTTCTTAATTTATTCATCTCATGTTGTTGTAAGAATTCTAATCTACTTTTAAAAGATTGAATAGCAGGTACAAACTCTCGGTTTTCTAACCAATCATAAAAATCTTGTGAATATTCATTAATTATGGCAACTGCTTGCGGAACAGCATTACGACGCTGAGCAATTGTATCATCCACCATTTTTGATAATCCATCAACGTTTACTAATTGTATCAACTCTCGCGATGCTAATGTGTGTACAACATTTTCTGGTACCGACATATCAATTATAGTCATTGATTTATCGTAAGGAATCATTTCCTCTGTTATGGTATGTGTTGACGATCCTGTTGCAACAATTAATATATCTGTATTTTTTAATTCTTCTTGAAGTTCTGAATGATCTTTTACTTTAACATCATCGTGCTTTAAAGCTACAGCTTCTGCTTTTTCTTTTGTACGATTTATTAGAGTAATATTGGTATTAGGATAATGCTTTACCAAATTGGCACAAGTATTACGCCCAATTTTACCTAATCCGTATAACAATATATTTTTATTCTCTAAATCTGGCTGTGTTTGTTGAATAAAATTTACTGCTGAATAGGCAACTGAAGCAGAACCATTACTTAAAAAAGTTTCATTCTTTACACGTTTAGAAATTTGAATAGCAGTATTTACTAAACGTTCAAGGAACGCATTAGAAGCTCCCATACTTTTAAAACGCGCAAACCAAATTTTGATTTGACCAATAATATCAAAATCCCCAAGAATTTGACTTTCTAAACCTGATGAAACTCTGAACAAATGATGTATAGCATCTTGCCCTTCTTTTACCATCATAAATTGACGAAATTCATCTGCATTTCCTTCTGTATACTTACAGTATTGTTCTATCATTTGGTCTGCATTATCCGCAAAACCATAAAACTCTGTACGATTACAAGTGGATACTACAAAGAAATTCTCAAGACCTTGTGCTTGTGAATCCTTTGTAAATGCCTCTACATCTTCTGGAAAAAACGTAAATTTACCACGTATAATAGCATCAGCTTTTTCATAGCTAATTCCTATAACGTAAAATTTTTGCTCCTCTTTATTTCCTCTAATTGTCATAGCCTCTAAAAACTGATACAAAAATACTCTTTTATTAAGCGCATAAAATACCTTAAAACAATAAAAGTATCGCTAAAAGTTAAATTAAGCTTTTTTAGAATTATTATAAATTAATATGTAAATTTGCTATAAATCCATCATTAAGAGTGAATTTGAATAATTAAATTCATTTTTCATGACTAATCTCATTAAATGATATTTAGATGAAAAATACCCCTAAAAGTATAATCAAAGAATATAAGGTATCAGAAGACGTATATATAGCCGTATTAGATAATACAACTCCCTCTACTGAGACAATTTTAAAAGGAATTGATAAACGATATATACAATTTTATTTTTGTACAAAAGGTTCACTTACATTTAATTTTAATAATGGTATTTATAAAATAAATTTAGTTGAAAATCGTAGTTTTTTATTTTATTATCCTTCATTAGATTTACCCTTAAGCCTAAATATTCATGCAGATAGCAAAGTTTTTATAGTTGTATTGTCGTTAGAGAAATTATTTCATTTGTTTACAGAATATGGCATACAAGATGATTTTATTTCAAATATTAATTTAAATAAATTTTATCAAGAAAAAATTTTCACACCACAAATCGCCTTACTTTTAAGTCAAATAGAAGAAAATAAACTGGCTCCTCAATTTGAGAAGTTATATTTAATCGCTAAAATGTACGAGCTTTTTACACTTTATTTTTCTAATCCTACCTTAGAGGAAACAGAACAAAATCCATTTATTTCTAATACCATACAAGCCAAAAAACTGAAACAGATAAAAAATATGTTGATGGAAAATTTAACAAATCCTCCAACTATTAAAGAAATATGTAATGATTATTCAATCTCAGAATATTTATTAAAAGATGGCTTTAAAAAAATCTATAATAATACAGTCTACGGATTTATCTTAGAGAAAAAATTAGAGATTGCAAAAAATAAATTAGAAGAAGGATCATTAAAAGTAAAAGATATTGCTTTTGAAATTGGGTATGAAAATCCATCACATTTCATATCTGCATTTAAAAAGAAATATGGAATTACCCCAAAACAATTCACGAAGACTTTAGAATAAAAATTAAGATATTTTCATTTATGGATAAATAACATAAATTTAAGTACTTAAATACCATCTTAATAACAATATAAATACTTAGTTTTGGCGCATTATTAAATGTACTATGAAAAAACTTTTATTTTTATTATTACCCTTTACAGGTTTTGCTCAAATTCCGGCATATTATGATGGTATAGATTTTAAAGTCAGTAAAGATGACTTACGAGCTGATTTGAGCGATTTAGTTACTGCAACTCACACCAAACAGTTAGTATATACACCTGGTGTTTGGGAAACTTTATTACAAGCGGATCTAGACCCTACAGATGATTCTAAGGTATTATTAATCTATGGTTATGATGATAATTTAGAAGATAAATTTCACCGTACACGTGATAAAAATAAAAGAAATACAGGTTGTTCTGCAGGGAATTGTACAGGACTGTGGGAAAGAGAACATGTATTTCCTAAATCTCTTGCAATACCTGTCTTAGACACTGACAAACCTGGTACAGGAACAGATGCACATAATCTTAGAGCCGTTGACAGACAAATGAATAGCTCTCGTAGTAACAAACCATTTACAGAGGGTAATGGTAACGCGAAAACAGTTAATTCAAATTTTTATCCAGGAGATGAATGGATTGGTGATGTAGCTCGTATTTTAATGTATATGTATATCAGATATGAAACACAATGTAATGCAAATGCTGTAGTGAAAGGTTCTACTAATATTGCTGATGTTAATATGCCTGATTTATTATTAAAATGGAATGCGATAGATCCACCAAGTGAATATGAAATAGTAAGAAACGAAGTCATTTCTCTTCAACAAGGTAATCGCAATCCTTTTATTGATAATCCTTACTTAGCGACATTAACTTGGGGTGGTACAGAAGCACAAAATAACTGGATAGAGCTATCAAATATAAATTACACGCAAGAAGATATTAATATAGAGGTATTTCCTAATCCTACTTCTGATATTGTTAATATTGAAGCTAAATCTTTTAAATCTGCAAAACTCTATACTATTGAAGGGATAATATTACAATCTGATTTAAAAAATAAATTCAGCATTTCCCAATATCCTGCAGGCATCTATATTTTAACTATACAATTAGAAAATGGAAAAATTGTAACTAAAAAAATAGTGAAAAAATAATTATATAAGTGAACAATATTAATTTACTCGCTATATCAAAATACGAATCAAAAAAAGGTAAACCTAGGTTTACCTTTTTTTGATTCGTATTTAATCTAATAAATTAATTTTTAATCAATGATAAAGATTCCGTAGTTCCATCTACGTTAAAGACACGAATGATATATTTACCTTTTTTTAAGGTCTGTATATTTAATTTAAAATTTGTAGATTGATCAACCTTCTTATTAATTACTTCGTTACCAATAATAGAATACACGGCAATATAGGCAACTTTATTTGGTTGCTGAAACTTAACACTGACTTGACTTGAAGCCGGATTTGGGTATACAGAAGTATTTGATTGTTCCATGTTGTAACCTACACTCTGTTGTGCTTGTACATTAGAAAATGCAAATATTGTTAATGATAAAAATAGTAAAATGTGTTTCATATGCTTGTAATCCTAACAAATATAGAGCTTTATATTTATTAAACAAATACAAAGCTTATACCAAATAAAAAAAGTGATGCTAAATTAGCATCACTTTATGAAAATTTATAATAAATTATAAATTCTGTTTATTATAAGCTGTAACGGATATATCCTGTAACAGTTAAGTCAGCATCAATTGCTTTTACAACATCTTTTACAGAAGTTTTACCATCTTTGATAGAAGCTTGGTGAACTAAAGTATTTTCTTTAAAGAATTTTTGTAATTTTCCTTGAGCGATGTTTTCGATCATGTTTTCTGGTTTACCTTCTGCAACTAAAGTTTCTCTAGCGATAGATAATTCAGTATCAATAACAGATTGTTCAACAGAAGTTTCATCTAATGCTACTGGATTCATAGCAGCTACTTGCATAGCGATATCTCTTGCTACAGCAGATGCACCATCTACATTAGCAGATAATGAAACAACCGCACCAATTTTGTTACCAGCGTGGATGTAAGCGTTAACTAAAGCAGCTTCAATAACTTGGAAAGTTCCGATTTCAATTTTCTCTCCAATAACTCCTGTTTGCTCGATTAATTTCTCACCTACAGTAATTCCTGAGTATGGTAAAGCTAATAATTCTTCTTTAGTAGAAACAGTTAAAGCTAAATCAGCAATTTCATTAGCCATTGCTACGAAAGCATCATTTTTAGCTACGAAATCAGTCTCACAGTTTAATGCGATAATGATTCCTTTTGTTTGGTCAGCATTAACTTTAGCGATAACTGCACCTTCAGTAGAATCACGATCAGCTCTTTTAGCTGCAACTTTTTGACCTTGTTTACGTAATACCTCTACTGCTTTATCAAAATCTCCTGCAGCTTCTTCTAAAGCTTTTTTAGAGTCCATCATTCCCGCACCAGTTGCGTTTCTTAATTTACTTACCTCAGCGGCTGTTGCTTTGTAGCTCATAGTAATATATTTTATTATTTTTTACTTAAAAATTGAAACAAAAGTAGCTCATACAAAAAAGATTGTAGGAGCTACGATTTATATTATATCGATGAATTGATCATCAAGTTAATGTTAAGCTTCTTGAGTTTCAGCTCCTTCTTCTTTAACTTCTTTTGCTTTTTCTTTCTCAGCTTTACGAGTTGATAAACCAGCTTTGATTGAATCTGCTACAGTAGTTAAGATGATATCAATAGATTTAGAAGCATCATCATTTGCAGGGATTGGGAAATCTACTTGACGTGGGTCAGTATTTGTATCAACCATTGCAAAGATTGGAATACCTAATTTTTGAGCTTCAGCTACAGCGATGTGCTCACGTACGATATCAACAATAAATACTGCAGATGGTAAACGTGTCATATCAGCGATAGAACCTAAGTTTTTCTCTAAAGATAACCTTTGACGATCAACTTGTAATCTTTCTTTTTTAGATAGTGTCTCAAAAGTACCGTCTTTTTTCATACGATCAATTGAGTTCATTTTTTTAACTGCTTTACGGATAGTAACAAAGTTAGTTAACATTCCACCAGGCCAACGTTCTGTGATGTAAGGCATGTTAATTTCTTCAGCATGCTTTGCAACAACATCTTTTGCTTGTTTTTTAGTCGCTACGAAAAGAACTTTACGTCCTGAAGCAGCAATTTTACCTAAAGCATCAGATGCCTCATCTAATTTCACAGCAGTTTTGTGAAGGTCGATGATGTGGATTCCGTTTTTCTCCATAAAAATATAAGGAGCCATAGCCGGATTCCATTTTCTTGTTAAGTGACCAAAATGCACACCTGCATTTAATAAGTCCTTTACATTTACTTTTGCCATTTTCTTTTTTTTAGTTTACGTTCCGTTATCTCAACAAGCAACAGAGAAGTGGTCGAATAAATCTTGCCTTATCTGTTTAGATGCTAAACCAACGGAAAATGGATTTTTTAATAAATTGAAATAATTAACGTTTAGAGAATTGGAATTTCTTACGTGCTTTCTTCTGACCGAATTTCTTACGTTCAACCATTCTTGGATCACGAGTTAATAACCCTTCTGGTTTTAACGTTAAACGGAAATCTGCATCAATTTCGCATAAAGCTCTAGAAATAGCTAAACGGATTGCTTCAGCTTGACCTGTAATTCCACCTCCAAATACTTTAACATCTACATTGTATTTGTCTTTTGTACCTGTTAAGATAAAAGCTTGCTCAACTTTGTATTGTAATACTGCAGTTGGGAAGTAGTTTGCTAACTCGCGTCCGTTGATGAAGATCTCTCCATTCCCTTCTTGTAAGTAAATTCGTGCTACAGAAGTTTTTCTACGTCCGATTTTATGAACTATTGCCATAGAATTAATTATAAATATTCGTTAATATCGATTTGTTTTGGTTGTTGAGCCTCGTGATTGTGCTCTGTACCTACAAATACGTGTAAATTAGTTAATAACTTGTTACCTAATTTGTTTTTTGGTAACATCCCTTTAACTGACTTCTCAATTAAACGTGCAGGATCTTTAGCAAAAACTTCTTTTGCAGTTAAAGATCTTTGACCTCCTGGGTAACCTGTGTGACGGATGTATAATTTCTCATCCCACTTGTTTCCTGTTAATTGAATTTTTTCAGCATTAATAACGATTACATACTCTCCACAATCTGCGTGAGGAGTAAAGTTCGTTTTATGCTTTCCTCTAATAAGCTTCGCAACACCTGACGCTAAACGTCCTAATGATAGGTTAGAAGCGTCCACTACTACCCATTCTTTCTGAGCAGTCTCTTTGTTGGCTGATGTAGTTTTGTAACTTAACGTGTCCACTATCTTGATTTTTAATATTTTATAAATTACCGACTATCCGATCGGGGGTGCAAATGTAAGAAATACATTTGAATTGCCAAAAGATCTATTCAAATAAATGGTAGAATCAAGGCATATTTCCCTAATTAAGATATAATCGAGGCAAAATTAATCTTTTTATTTTAATTATTCAGATTAATCTTTACTAAATGGTAAAATCTCTTGTGTTGTAGATCCTAATCCATCTATTCCATATTCAATTACATCCCCTGGTTGTAACCATCTTTGAGGTGTTTTTCCCATACCTGAACCTGCTGGTGATCCTGTTGAAATAATATCTCCAGGTAGGAATGACATAAATTGTGATAAATAAGAAATTAATTTTGGTATGCGGTAAATAAAATCACTTGTATTACCATCTTGCATTAATTCTCCATTTAATTTTAGCCATACACGTAAATTATTTACGTCTTCAATTTCATCTTGTGTTGCAATAAAGGGTCCGATTGGTGCAAATGTATCACAACCTTTTCCTTTATCCCATGTACCTCCACGTTCAGTTTGAAAAGCGCGTTCAGAAATATCATTGATTAAAGCATATCCATATACATGGTTCATGGCTTCCTCCTCTGTTACATTATTAGCTTTTTTACCAATTACAATACATAATTCTGTTTCCCAGTCCATCTTTGTAGAACCATTTGGTTGCATAATTCCATCTTGTGGTCCATTAAAAGATTGATTTGCTTTGATAAACATAATTGGTTCTGCTTGTTGCTGTAAACCTGTTTCTTTTACGTGATCATCAAAATTTAATCCCACACAAACAATTTTACCAGGACGTACTAATGGAGGACCAATACGTACCTCATCTGCAACTTCTTGTAATTGATCTAAATTTGTTTGGATATAATTTTCTAATGTTTTTTGCTTTTCGTCGTCACCAAAAAAGAATTCATCATACACAATTCCAGAAGCCGATACATCATACTTCTTATCGTTGATGATTACACCTGATTTCTCTTGACCTTTTGGCCCAAATCTAAAAATTTTCATGATTTTGATTTATTTTTTCCGGGTGCAAATATAGCAAATGAAAAAGGGATTCCGAATTGGAACCCCTTATTTTATGATAAATTTCAGTTTATTACCCTTTAGCAATACCTCTAGAAATTACAATTTTCTGAATTTCTGACGTACCTTCATAGATTTGTGTAATCTTTGCATCACGCATCATACGCTCTACATGATACTCACGCACATATCCATTTCCACCATGTATTTGTACTGCTTCAATAGTAACGTCCATCGCGGTTTTAGAAGCAAATAATTTTGCCATAGCTCCTGAAATAGAGATATCTTTCCCTGCATCTTTTTCTGCAGCAGCTTTATAACACAACATACGAGCTGCAGAAATACTTGTAGCCATATCCGCTAGCTTGAAGGAAACTCCTTGATGATTAATAATTTCAGTTTTGAAAGCTTTACGAATCTTTGCATATTCTAATGCCAACTCATAAGCACCTTGTGCAATACCTAAAGCTTGAGATGCAATTCCAATACGACCTCCGTTTAATACATTCATAGCAAATGTAAATCCGAATCCGTCCTCTCCAATTCTGTTTTCTTTAGGAACTTTTACATCGTTAAAGAATAATGAATGTGTATCAGATCCTCTAATACCCATTTTGTTTTCTTTCGGTCCAACTTCAAAACCTTCCCATCCTTTTTCTACAATAAAAGCGTTAATCCCTTTATGTCCTTTTTCTGGATGAGTATGTGCAATTACTAAATATGTAGAAGCATTACCCCCATTTGTTATCCAGTTTTTAGTTCCGTTTAACAAATAATAATCTCCCATATCAACGGCAGTTGTTTTTTGAGAAGTTGCGTCAGATCCTGCATCTGGTTCTGATAAACAGAAAGCTCCAATTACTTGACCAGAAGCTAAAGGTACTAGATATTTTTCTTTTTGTTCTTCTGAGCAGTATTTCTCCATACCAGCACATACTAATGAATTATTAACTGACATTACTACGGCTGCTGAAGCATCAACTTTAGCAATTTCCTCCATTGCAATAACATAAGAAACGCTATCTAATCCTGAACCTCCATATTTTGGATCTACCATCATTCCTAAGAATCCTAACTCTCCCATTTTTTTAACAGCATCATAAGGAAATGTTGAAGTTTCATCGCGTTCAATAACTCCAGGTAACAATTCTGCTTTTGCAAAGTCACGTGCAGCTTGTTGGATCATTAACTGCTCTTCATTAAGTTCAAAATTCATGGCTATATAATTATTTTTATGGTTTTTATTTTATTATGGTTTTATTCAAATTTTAGAGAAAAAACTACTGCTCTAGTTTGTAATGAGTTTAATGTATTTGCATACCCAACAGTTCCTGGCTCATCAGGAACAATTTCATTATTGATAAAGAACATTCCTTTGACAGAAGGCGTTAATTTGAATCGTTTAAAATATATTTCGATTCCCATCTCAGCTTGCCAATTAAAGTTATGAGTATTTGTTCTAAACACGCCTACATTATTATCATCTTCTTTATCTTCGTTAGATTGTAAATTATTTACATATCCAAAACCACCTTGTATATAAGGTTTTGTATTGAACCATCTATTCCCCGATAAATTTAATAAAAATGGAATTTCAATATAAGTAGATTTTACTTCTCTTTGATACAAATCTAGCTCAGCTGCATTCTTCACCTGAAATGTTAGTGTTCTCTGGGCGAAGTGAATTCCGGGCTCTACTTTTAATGCTACATTATCATTAATTTTCAATTTCCCGGTTAATCCAACAGAAAAACCTGGTTTAGACTCTTGTTGTAAATAAACTAAACCGTATCTGTTGACTCCATCATCATCTGGTGTTGAATCTGGAATATTATTATTTTGAGCTTTAGGAGAAACTTTATAGGACATTATATTAGTACCTAAAAAATATCCAAAAGAAAATCTCTTTTCATCATGTTCTATTCGGTTCCATTCTTTATCAGAATTAGGTCTAAATTGTGCACTTGCTAAAGATGCTATTCCTAATGTTACTATTAGTAGTAATTTTTTTCTCATAAGTATTCAACGTATTACAAGCAATTTTATTTTAAACTCTTATAAATGCTTGCAATTCCAAATGTAAGTTTTTTATCAATTGGTTGAATAAAATTTACATTTTTAAGAATATTCTTCATTTCTTCTCCATGCGGAAATGCTGCTACAGAATCAGGAAGGTAAGTATATGCACTTTGATCTTTCGAAATTAATTTTCCTATTGCAGGTAAAATATATTTTGAATAAAAAGTATATAATTGCTTCATTGGAAAAGCTGTTGGATAAGAAAATTCTAAAATCACAAACGTTCCTCCTGGTTTCAAAATACGGCGAATTTCAGCTAAACCTTTTTCTAAATTTTCAAAATTTCGCACTCCAAAAGATACTGTAATACAATCGAATGTGTTGTCTGCAAAAGGTAAATTTTCAGAATCACCTTGTATCATTTCTACACGATTCGTTAATCCTTCTGCTTGTACTTTTTTACGTCCAACTTCTAACATACCAGCAGACAAATCTAATCCTGTAATTTGCGCATCTGTGCTTTTAGCCATCATAATTGCTAAGTCACCTGTCCCTGTTGCAATATCCAAAATTGTTTTCGGCTTTGCCGCTTTTACAATTTTAATAACATCTTTTCTCCACTGAATGTCAATACCTCCAGATAAGATACGATTTAGTAAATCATATTTTGGAGAAATATTATCAAACATTTGTTCTACTTGCTTCTTTTTACTTAGTTCAGAAGCTTCATATGGTGTTATATTATCGTGTTTTGCCATTCTTGGTTTTCTAAATATTGTTTAGTTATTCGTAGTTTTCGAAATAGAATTGTTTAAAATCTTCTTTGCGGAAAATCTTAGACAAGTCTGTTTTCTTCTCAGAATTTTTTATAAAAACTTTCGGATATTTTTGATCTAGGTTATAATAAAAATCCTCTTCATACATTTTATCTGCTTTAAATATATTACCTAAATAGGCCTTATTATCAATCGCAATATTCCTAGATTTAAAAATTGAATCTTTATTTTCTCTTACACCATAAGGACGTGTAAAAACATAATAATCCGATAGAGTTGGATTAATCAATCCTGCTGATCTTCTGATTTCTATTACTGTATCAACCTTTTTACCATTGTATTGAAATTTCAACGTATGCTCACCCTTAGGTAAATCAATCCTAACAAATTGCTGAGGCGCAATGGTAAAATCTCTTTCATCTATTCTCATATTAATAGTATTATCACTAGGATTATCTATCACATAACCATCTGGTTTACTTAAAACGAAATTATAAATAAGTACAATCACTCCTAAGATTGCAAGTATTAATAAAAACCCAATTAATGAAGAATTCTTTTTCATGTTGCTAAATTACGATGAGTTTATCAAACTCTAAATGAGTTAGCGCATATTTTTATTTTCTATTTTAATGAAATGATTACCTTTGTTTGATATTTAAGACTTGAAATCATTAAAATGATAAATTCAGTAATTACTGGTTCAGGGCATTATTTACCAAATAGAATCATTAAAAACGATTATTTCCATGATTATGTTTTTTTTGATGAAAATGGAGAAAAAATCCTAAAACCTGGTGATGAAATCACTCAAAAATTCGAAGAAATAACAGAAATAAGAGAGCGTCGTTATGTAGAAGATGACCTTTTAAATTCTGATATAGCAACTTTTGCAGCTAAAAAAGCAATCGAAGAATCTGGTGTTAATCTGGAAGAAATTGATTATATTATTGTAGGTCATAATTTTGGAGATATCGACCCTATTGGTAAACAGATCGATATTATGCCTTCTATATCTGCTAAAGTTAAACACAACTTAGGAATCACTAACCTTAAATGTAAACCTTATGACATGACATTTGGTTGCCCAGGTTGGATTGAAGGTTTAATCCTTGCACACCAATTTATTCAAGCTTCTATTGCTAAAAAAATTCTTGTAATAGGCTCTGATACTTTATCTCGTGCAGTAGATCCACATGATCGTTCAGCCATGATTTTTGCGGACGGTGCTGGTGCTGTAATTTTAGAAGCAAAGGAAGATGACTATAAATATGGTATTTTAAACTACGATTCTTTAAGTTATACAGGTCCAGAGCTAGACTATCTAAAAAATGGTAAATCTTTAAATCCGGATTACAAAGGTTCAATAAAAAATATTCGTATGAAAGGTAGAAAAGTATACGAATTTGTTTTAAAAAATGTGCCTCCTGCCTTGACAGATTTATTGACAGCATCTAACCTTGACCTTGATGATATTGATAAAATATTATTGCATCAAGCCAATGCGAAAATGGATCACGCTATGATCGAACGTTTATACAAAAGCTATGGGAAAAAAGCACCGGAAAACATTGACCCAATGACTGTACAATTCTTAGGGAATACTTCCGTTGCCACTGTACCTACTATGTTTGATTTAATTGCTAAAGGTCAATTACAACCTCATCAATTTAATGCTAACGATACAATCATTATGGCTTCTGTAGGAGCTACTATGAATGTGAATGCAGTAATTTATAAATTCAAAAAATAAACACATCATTTGAATTCTTTCGGGAGATTATTTAAAATCTCAACATTTGGAGAAAGCC
Source organism: Faecalibacter rhinopitheci (assembly GCF_015234135.1). GTDB lineage: Bacteria > Bacteroidota > Bacteroidia > Flavobacteriales > Weeksellaceae > Empedobacter > Empedobacter rhinopitheci. The sequence continues at coordinate 111,709 of NZ_JADGIK010000002.1, forward strand.
ACGGTGTGGCAATTGGCGGAGTAATTGATGGTGTTCCAAGTGGAATCAAATTGGATTTTGATTGGATACAACAACAATTAGATCGTCGAAAACCTGGGCAATCTGCTATCGTTACTCAACGTAAAGAACCTGATACGGTTCAATTTTTATCGGGAATTATTGATGGGATAACAACTGGTGCATCTATAGGTTTTATTATTCCTAATGACAACCAAAAATCGCACGATTACGATCATATCAAAGGTGTTTATCGACCATCTCATGCGGATTATACTTACGATAAAAAGTATGGTATTCGCGATCATCGTGGAGGAGGACGAACTTCTGCACGTGAAACTGCTAATTGGGTAGTTGGAGGTGCTGTAGCTAAGCATATTATTCCTGAAATCAAAATCACGGCATATGTAAGTAGTGTTGGAGAAATTAAATTGGATAATGTTTATTCAAACTATGATTTTTCTAACATTGAAGAGACAGCTGTTCGTTGTCCTGATTTAATTGTAGCAGAACAAATGATTGAGCGCATTAAACAAATTCGTAAAGAAGGAGATACCATTGGTGGTGAAGTGACGTGTATTATTCAGAACGTGCCTGTTGGATTAGGTGAACCTATTTTTGATAAGCTACACGCACGTTTAGGTCAAGCGATGTTATCGATTAACGCGGTAAAAGGTTTTGAATACGGCGAAGGTTTTGCATCAACTTCAATGAAAGGTTCTGAAATGAATGACCAATTCAATCCAGATGGAACAACTAAAACTAATTATTCTGGAGGAATCCAAGGTGGTGTTTCAAATGGAATGGATATTTATTTTAAAGTTGCTTTCAAACCTGTTGCGACATTAATGCAAGAACAAACGACATTAAATGCAAATGGCGATATGGTCGAAATGCACGGAAAAGGTCGTCACGATCCTTGTGTGGTTCCTAGAGCTGTTCCTATCGTGGAAGCTTTAGCGGCAATGACACTTGCTGATATGGTTTTAATCCAAAGAACAAGAAATATTTAAATACAAAAGCACTTCGATTGGAGTGCTTTTTTTATAGGTTTAAATTTTTAAAGGCTTTACGATATGTTTCTCCAATCGGAATCAGTTTATCTTGTATGTAAACAGAATTTCCATCAATTGCTGTTAAATGTTTTGTATTAATTAAATACGAACGATGAATTCTTTTAAAATTTGATGGCAAACGTTCTTCGAAGCTTTTCATCGTTTCTAAAACTAAATATTTTGAAGTTTTAGATATGATTTTTAAATAATCTTTCAAACCTTCAACATACAAAATATCATCAAAAACTATTTTCACTTGACGACCTTCCGATTTCACAAATAGATAATCTTTATTGTTTTGAATTTTATCTTCAAATAAGCATTTAAATTTTATAATCGATTGATCAAATTTTTCTTTTGAAATGGGTTTCAATAAATAATCAATCACATTATAATTAAAACTTTCCAACGCATAATCTGGATAAGCTGTAGTTAAAATAAATTTCTGCGATTGATCCAACACTTTCATTAATTGAATTCCGGTTAAATCAGGCATCTGAATATCCGTAAAAATCAAATCTACTTTGTTCAATTTTAAGAAATCAATTGCATCAAAAACTTCAGTTGATGCAAATACTAATTCTAAATCAGCGTTATTTTCAGCATAATGTTTTAATAAAGCAACTGCCAAAGGTTCATCATCAATAATGATACATTTAATTTTGCTCATTTACTGGAAATTTTAATTCAACATTAAACATATTTTCATCTGATTTTAATTCTAAAACATAATTATTTACAAAATAAAAATCCAATCTTTTTCTCAAATTATCTAAGCCAATTCCTGTTGTCGAATCTTTTTGGTTAACATTTATTTTGTTCTTTACTTCTACTCTACAAAATTCAGAATCTAAATCAATATTAATCTTTATTGGTTGATTAGAATCTTTTACAACTCCGTGCTTCAATGCATTTTCAATTAATGGAGAAATTATATACGGATAAATATGTTGATGTTTATTTTTAATATTTGTTTCATATTCCACAAAAAATTGTTCACCAAATCTTAATTTTTCTAAAGCTAAATATTGTTGAATATAATCAATTTCTTTCTCAATTTCAATTTGATCTTTATTCGTTTCATAAGTTGTAAAACGCATAATAGAGCTTAAATCTTCTATACCTTTCAAAGCTAATTCAGGTTTAAATTGAACTAAACTATAAATATTATTCAGTGTATTAAATAAAAAATGTGGGTTAAGTTGGGCTTTTAAAAATTGGATTTCAGCTTTACTTTTTTCTCGTTCTATTTGCTGATTGAGTTCGTGGGTTTGTATCAAATCAATTACAATCCATAAAAAAAACGAACAAAAAACGACAAAACTAGCGTAATGAAAATTATCAAAAATATAGAATAATACACCCGTTTTTGGGTGGTAGTTCACTATATCAAAAAGATAATTAGTCAAAAATTGTTCAATCACAAATCTAATTAAAATGAAAAACGTAAATGAAAGAAATAGTGATATAAATATATTTTTCCAATTGATGGATTTCAAAAATTTTGGTGCAATGATAAAATAGTTGAACAAAATAGTTAAAAGTAGAACGATATAAATAGTATATGTAAATATGGATTTTGCATGAAAAAATGTTCTATTGACTTCTAAATTACTCAATCCATTCACAATGATATCAAATAAGAAATAAATCATCCAGAAGATGAATATAATTTTTAAACCATTCTTTTTTGAAATTGAAATATGTTTCATTGTAATGTTTTTGTAAAAGTAATTGCTTATAAAATTAGAATTTCAACGATTCGTCGATTAATCTTATTGGTTCGTCGATAATTGTAAATCAACAATATTTACTTGATAGATATTTGATAAAAATATAAAGATGAAAAATATATTAATTACACTATTTACGATTTTATGTTCAGTTCAATTATTCGCACAATCAAACTATAAAAAAGAACCAATCGAAGTATTAATAATAGGAACATTTCATTTCTCTGCAAATTCTGGAGTTACAAAAACAAACAAACTAGATATAAATGATGCTAAAACTCAAGAAGAATTAGAAGTGATTAGCAATCAAATCGCAGCTTTTAAACCCAACCAGTTTTTTGTGGAATGGGAAGCTGAAAATCAAAATAATTTAGATGAACATTATAAAGCTTATTTAAAAGATGAATATGTTTCTTATTTAGAAAAAAACGATCCAAAATATACAAAGTTTTATTTAGAGAACGAGTTTGCACAAATTGGATTTAAAACTGGAAAAAAAGCGAATATTTCGAAAATGGAAGGTATCGATTTTCAGACAGGTTTTACTTATGATTCGGTTATCAAAACAGCTGAATTAAACAAGCAACAAGATTTGCTTTTACAGATTGATCAAATGTCTTTAGAATATAAAAATCTATCAAATGAATTGATGAAAAGTAAAAGTATGATTCAAGTTTTAAAAAGCCTAAATACTGAAAAGATTTATAATCTTGATATGAAAACGTATATAGAAGGTATTAATCAAATTGGGAATGAGAATAATTTTGCAGGAGCATATTTAGTTTCAGAACTGTATAGAAGAAATTTATATATGATTTCATTAATTCAAAAAAAGATCAAACCTGAGACCAAAAGGATTGCTGTTTTAGTTGGAAATAGCCATGCAGGATTTTTTACTGAAATATTGAAGTATGATAGTCGTTTTAAGATTATCAATCTCAATGAAATTATTAAATAATTTAACTGAAATTATAATATAAAAAAATCCCGACATCAATAGTCGGGATTTTAGTGAAGACTAACAACCTTCATTATAACCTACATAAAAAGAAGTTACTTTTCCATTTTTCAATGTTATTCTTAAAAAACTTCCTGCATCATAATCATTGATGATAAAATATCGTTGTGTTTTAGTGCGATTACCGTTATCATCCCAAGAATCAGAAATTTCAATATTATTGTCCTTGTATTTTTCAAGGATATCATATAAAGAATTTCCAATTCCAATTCCTGATAAAGTTTTCAATGTTTTATCATTTGATTCTACTGTATAAACTGAAAAATCTTTTAAATCGTTTCCGTTTTCATCATACATGGAATTAAAATTAACTTCGTATACAATACCTTTATAAACCAATTGACTTGGCGAATCTACTCCTCCATATTCGTTCATTTTTAAAGGAATTTTCTTTCCGATAATTTTTTCTAATTCTGATTTTTTCATTCCAAGTTTAAAATCATTTAAACGCGTAGTTGAAACTTGTGCCATTGCAAATATTGAACACAAAAAAACTGTAATACTTAATATTCTTTTCATTTAAGGTTGGTATTAGTTTATTAATAATTTATATAAAGCATTCTTCGGGATTGTAGCTATTCACTTCAATTTCTATAACCTTATTATTTTTTAAAAGGAAATTCAAGGTCGATTTATTCTCTACATCTTCAATCCGAAAACTGCGTTGGTTGTCATTTAATTTTTCGATATATATTTGATATTTATGGTAGTGCTTCCATAAATCTTCTAAGGAACTTCCGATGCCTAAATTACTCAATGTTTTAATTTTCGGAGAAGTAGTTCTTATTTGTCTAACATACGTGTCAGATTCATTTTTACTTAAAAATCCCCTACCTATTACAACAAAATAATCCAGTCCATTTAATGTGTATTTCTGTTCAACATCTTCTACAAATGCAATAGGTTGTTGACCAAAAAGTTTTAAAAAATCAGGTGTTTTCATCTCAAGTTTAATCTTATTCATACGCGTAGTAGAAATTTGCGCAAAACTGGAACATGACCAAAATATTAATATTAAAACTATATATCTCATTCGGATTAATTTTGATAGTAAATATTATTGTTTAGATATCCCTTTTCATAGGATAATTTAATTTTCCAAACTTTATTATTTTTCAAATAAAATATAAGTTCAGTTTCATTTTCAAGATCATAAAATGTAAAGTATCTGTTGTCATCAGTGCCTAAATATGAAATGGAATTATTTTTATACACTTTCCAAAGATCATCTAACGAACTTCCAATTTTAATTCCAGACAAAGTAATCAATTCTTTTCCCTCAGATTCTACTGAAAAAAACTCATTCTTTTTACTGTATAAATTTTTATAATAAACAACATGGTAATTTACTCCATTTATATTGATATCCTGTTCAGGCATATCTGGGTTGTTAACATCAAAAACCGCTAATTTATCAGGATTCAAACTATAAATTTGTTGATCAGTCATCTTATAATTAACAGGTCCAAAATTTGCTGTAGAAACTCTTTGAGCTAGCGAAAAATTGCCAATTAAAATTGTAACTACAATTAATATCTTTGTTATCATTCTAATTAATTTAAAAAATTAAGCATAAAAAAAAGCTTCCAATTACAATTGCAAGCTAAATAATTATGCCAAAAAATATCTCATTGGAAATGGCTATTTCATAAAATCTATATTTCTTTGTAATCCTGAAAATTTTGTTCTTTTGACAGGAGATTTTTTAAATATTTCTCTAAAGACATCTTCAGTTATTTCTTCCCAATCTTTTTTAGAAAATTGATTGATTTTTTCGTGACCTATAAAACGTTCCTCTTTTGTAGGCAAAGAAAATCGATTCCAAGGACAAACATTTTGGCAAACATCACAACCAAAAATCCAATCATCAAATTTCCCTTTCATTTCTGGAGGAATTTGTTCTTTTAATTCAATCGTAAAATAAGATATACATTGACTTCCATTAACGGTTTTATTGGGCAGAATTGCTTCAGTTGGGCATGTATCAATGCATTTAGTACATTTTCCACAATGATCCGTTTCTATTGGCTGATCATAGGCTAAATCTAAATCCAAGATTAGTTCTGCTAAAAAGAAAAATGAGCCTTTTTGTTTAGATAATGTCAACGAATTTTTACCGACCCAACCAATTCCTGCTTTTCTCGCCCAGGCGTGTTCTAAAATTGGTGCCGAATCGGTAAACGCTCTACCATTCACTTCTCCTATCTCTTCTTGAATAAAATCTAACAATTCACGCAATTTCTCTTTTACCACAAAATGATAATCCTCTCCTTGCGCATACATAGCAATTTTATAAGAATCTGGCGTTCTATTTATATCTTGGTAATAATTATATCCTAGTGAAATTACAGATTTAGCATTATCAACAAGTAATCTTGGATCTAATCGCATATCAAAATGATTTGCCATATAACTCATTTCACCTTGATAATTATTATTTAACCATGATTCTAAACGAGGAGCTTCTTCTTCTAAAAAGTCAGCTTTGGCTATTCCACATGAAATAAATCCCAACGTTTTAGCTTTCGCCTTTATACGTTGGGATCTTTGTAATTTTATATGTTCTTCTGTTAGAAGATGCATCTTTAATTTTGAATTTTCATTTATAAATCAAATAAATCAGTTTGAGGTGAATTTTCCCCTCTATATTTTAATCCTAAATGTTTATAAGATTTTTCAGTAGCAATACGTCCTCTCGAAGTACGCATCAAATATCCTTCTTGTATAAGATAAGGTTCATATACTTCTTCTAACGTACCTCCATTTTCGCCAACGGCAGTTGCTAACGTTGTAATACCTACTGGTCCACCTTTAAACTTCTCAATAATTGTAGATAAGATTCGATTATCCATTTCATCTAAACCATTGTCATCAACTTTTAAGGCTTTAAGAGAAAAATCGGCTATAGATCTGTCTATTTTTCCATTTCCTTTAATTTGTGCAAAATCTCTTGTACGACGTAATAATGCATTAGCAATCCGGGGAGTACCACGACTACGACCAGCAATTTCAATCGCTGCCTCAAAATCAATTGGAGTTCCTAGAATTCCGGCAGAACGTTCTACAATAGAACTAAGTAACTCTACATTATAGTATTCAAAACGAAAATTAATTCCGAAACGAGCTCTTAAAGGGGCAGTTAACAATCCTGATCGTGTTGTTGCTCCAATTAATGTAAATGGATTTAAACCAATTTGAATAGATCGCGCATTTGGACCGGATTCTATCATAATATCAATTTTAAAATCCTCCATTGCAGAATATAAATATTCCTCAATAACAGGTGACATACGATGAATTTCGTCAATAAATAAAACATCATTTTCCTCTAGGTTTGTTAATAAACCAGCTAAATCACTTGGTTTATCTAAAACAGGTCCTGAAGTTATTTTAATTCCAACGCCCAATTCATTGGCGATAATGTTAGCTAATGTTGTTTTTCCTAAACCAGGAGGTCCGTGTAATAAAACATGATCCAAAGCTTCTTCTCTTAATTTTGAAGCCTTTACGAAAACTTCTAAATTTTCTAGAATATGTGCTTGTCCGGCAAAATCGTCAAAACTCTGCGGACGGACAGTATTTTCTTGGTTTAAATCATCGTCTGGATAAAATTCTTTATCGGGATTCAATAGATCAGACATAAATAATGATATAAATTATAATGATAAGCGTTAACGAAAAATTTAGATATTCCTTCGTACTTTTACTCCCACAAAGAACGCAATATTTTTTCAGATAAAATAAATTATGAGTAAAGGAATATTATTAGTGAATCTAGGTTCACCAGATTCTACAGATGTTGAAGATGTAAGAACTTATTTACGCGAATTCTTAATGGATGGTAAAGTAATAGATTCACCGTGGATTATTCGTAAAACAGTTGTTGAGTTATTTATCTTACCCACACGACCAAAAAAATCAGCAGAAGCTTATAAAAAAATTTGGACAGACCAAGGTTCTCCATTAATCGTTTATTCTAAAATATTACGAGAAAAATTACAACAACAAATGGATATTCCTGTGGGATTAGCAATGCGTTATAAAAATCCTTCAATCCAAAACGGTATCCAAGAGTTGTATGATCAAGGTGTACGTGATATATTAATTGTGCCATTATATCCGCAATACACAATGTCTTCTACAGAAACAGTTGCAGATAAAGTTTTAGAAATTCAGAAAAAGAAATTTAAAGATATAAATATTCAATTTGTTAAAGCATTTTACAATCATCCAGATTATATCAAAGTTTTAGCAGAATCTATCAGAGAAAAATTACCAGAAAATTTTGATAAATTATTATTCTCTTACCATGGTATTCCTGAGAGACACGACAACAAGGCTTTAAAAGCTGCTAAAACAAGTGGTCTACCTATTGAAACTTATCGCAATCAATGTTTTGAAACTACGCGTTTAGTTACAGATTATTTACAATTGCCTGAAGATAAATACACGACTTCTTTTCAATCTCGATTAGGTCGTGATCCATGGATTAAACCTTACACCGATCATTTATTGGAAGAATTTCCAGCTCAAGGAGTTAAAAATTTAGCTGTTTGTACACCTGCATTTGTATCTGATTGTTTAGAAACGTTAGAAGAAATATCAATGGAAGGTCGTGAAGAATTTTTGAAAGCTGGAGGTGAAAAATTTACTTATATTCCATGTTTAAATGATCGTGAAGATTGGGTAAATGTTTTAGCCAAATGGTTAAAAGGATGGCAAAATAATTAAAACGGGTAAAGCTGAAGTAAAATAATTAAATATCTTTGTTTGGAATTTTTCAATTTTAAACAAAGATATTTTTTTGTAGAATGAAGTTTCTAATTTCCATATTATTCATTTTTATATCAATTACTTCAACAGCTCAATTTTTAGATACCAATGGAAATCTAATTATTGATGGTAGAAAATATCTAAAATCCAAGGTTGACACTATTGGTAGAAAATCGGGTTGGGAAATCTATGGTACTAACACACTTACCATTAATCAAAATACATTTTCTAATTGGACTGCTGGTGGAGAAAATTCAGTTTCATTTATTGCTAAAGTAGATTATGAATTAAATTATCGTAAAAAACGAAATCTCTGGGATAATCGATTCATAATGGAATATGGTTTTTTAGACAATAAAACAAATGGAACTCGAAAGACCTCAGATAATATTAATATTACTTCTTCGTATGGTTATTTGCTAAAGAAAAGTTGGTATTTAACTTCATCTGTAAATTTCAGATCTCAATTCGCTCCAGGATATGATTATGGTACTACTCCAAAAACAAAAAAATCAAACTTATTTTCGCCTGCATATGTTACATTAGGAATTGGTGGAAATTATAATCCATCACCCGATTTATCTGTCAGCATACATCCTATCACTTCTAGAACTACTGTGGTAATGGATGAAGATTTAAAAAAGAAAGGAAATTACGGTTTACGAGAAGATGGAGATGCATTGTATTTTGAAATTGGCGCATATATCGGCGCACGTTATAAAGTAAAATTATTTGAAAATGTTACGTATGATAATAACATAGGTTTATTTTCTAATTACAGCAATAAACCTCTACACATAGATTTGGTATACGCTGGTGTTTTAAATATGAAAATTAATAACTTTATGAATACGCAATTAACAATTAATATTGCGTACGATGAAGATCAAATAAAAGCAACTCAATTTAAACAAACACTTGGGATAGGTTTAACTTATAAAATTGATAGTACCAAGAAAAAAGAGAAAAGAAGAAAGAACAAAAAAGATATAAAAGAAGTAACTTTAGACTATATTGTTGCACCTTATATTAATAACCATAAACCAATTGATTCAAGAATATACAATAAAATTTTTGAGAAAGATGAAGTAAACGAATCATCAATTTATTTAAAATCTGAAACAATCTTGAATGAATTACTGTAATACCAACCTATATGAAAAAAGTTCTAATTATTTTATGCGTAGCATTTTCCTCTTATAGTTATGCACAAACTGTAAAAGACGGAAATGTATCTACCGACAGTCAACGATTTCTAAAAGAAAAAAAACTAGATGGCCGTACTGAAGGCTGGCTTATAATGGGAAATAATTCTTTATTATTTTCACAAAGTGCATTTTCTAATTGGATGGCAGGTGGTGTCAATTCATTCGCGTTAAATGCAAATGTAGATTATGAATTCAACTTAACGCAAGGGAAACATATTTGGGATAACCGCATTTTATTAGCTTACGGAATTCAAGCTAATAAGGACGAAGACACACGTAAAAATAATGATATTATAGATCTTAATTCTTCATATGGATATAACATTGGTAATAATTGGTTTCTAGCAGCTGCTATGAATTTTAAAACCCAATTTTCTTCGGGTTATGACTATGCTACTACTCCAAATACAAAAATTTCAAACTTTATGGCACCTGCCTACTTAAGTTTTGGTCTGGGTGTGGATTATAAACCTAATGATAATTTCCAAGTTAATATTCATCCACTTACCACGCGTGTTACTTTTGTATTAGATGAGGATTTGCAAACAAAAGGTTCCTATGGTTTAAAAAATGATGGCGATTCTTCATTTTTCGAATTGGGTGCTTATCTAGGTGCTCGATACAAATTTCAGATTATGGAAGGAATTTCTTACGATAATCGCTTAGGTATTTTTGCAAATTATCTCGACAAACCACAAAATATGGACATTGCTTATTGGGGTCTATTAGATTTTAAAGTAAACAGATTTGTATCAGCACAGGTTGCAGTAAATTTATTATATGATGAAAACCAAATCATGAAAACCCAAGTAAAACAAACTTTAGGAATTGGTTTCAATTATAAATTTGATAACAAACCTAAAGAAGAAACAACTGCTTTAAACATCATTCATGAACAACCAATTTTAGAAACTTTAGATCATCAAAAGGAAATTACTAAGAATACATTTATCCTCAAAGATGAACCACTTTTAAATCAAACCAAATTAATTATACAATAATTCTTAACCTGCTTTCTATAAGCAGGTTTTTTATTTGCCTAATTTTTTTGTAGAATTGTCTAAACAAAATCACAATTCTATGAAAATCATTGGCCCTTTCGCACAAATACTTACACTAGCCAATTTACCTTTAAAAGGTAAATTAAAAGACGAACAATTAGAAATAATTACAGATGGAGGAATATTAATTGAAAACGATATAATTCTTGCAGTAGATAATTTTCAAGAATTAATTCAAAAATTTCCAACTGCTGAAGTTGAAAAGATTGAAACAGAACAAGTTTTACTACCTGGATTTATCGATTCACACACACATATTTGTTTCGGAGGAAATCGCGCCAAAGATTTTGCAATGCGTTTAAATGGTAAAACATATTTAGAAATTGCTGAAAGTGGTGGTGGAATTTGGTCTACAGTTCAGCAAACTCGTGCGAAAACAGCGGATGATTTAAAAGATATTACCTTAAAGAATGTTGAAAAACTAATTAGAAAAGGGACAACAACAGCAGAAGTTAAAAGTGGTTATGCATTATCTATTGATGGAGAATTAAAAATGTTAGAAGGTATAAATCTTGCAAATCAAGAATGCGAAATTGATTTAATTCCTACTTTTCTTGGAGCACATATGAAAGCCAAGGATTTTAATGGAACGAACAAAGAATATTTAGAGCAACTTGTAAGTGAAGTCTTCCCTAAAATTAAAGCAGACAAATTAGCTAACCGTATCGATATATTTGTGGAACAATCTGCCTTTTCAGTTGAAGAAGGTGATTATTATTTGAACGAAGCAAAAAAACAAGGTTTTCAAATTACTATACATGCAGACCAATTTACTTCGGGAGGAAGCGAATTAGCAATTAAATACAATGCATTAAGCGCTGATCACTTAGAATTTTCTGGAGAAAAAGAAGTAGCATATTTAGCACAATCAGATGTGGTTGCAACGGTATTGCCTGGCGCATCGATTGGGTTAGGTATGCAATATGCACCAGCCCGCCAATTATTAGATGCAGGTTGCTGTGTTTCCATTGCATCGGATTGGAATCCAGGCTCTGCACCTATGGGGGATTTATTGACCCAAGCATCTATCTTAGCTACTTTTCAGAAATTATCTTCAGCAGAAGTCTTGGCTGCGATCACTTATCGTGCTGCAAAAGCATTAGATCTTTCAGATCGAGGAATTCTAACAAAAGACATGAAAGCAGATTTTATAAGTTTTCCAACCTCAAATTTTCAAAATATAATTTATCACCAAGGTCAACTTGAACCTGAAAATGTGTGGAAAAATGGAAATTTAATTCATTCAAAATAAATACCATTATTAAAAAGAATCATTTGATGAAATGGTTCTTTTTAATTTTAACAAAATAAACTTATCCTGAAAAGGTTATTATTATTTATCGTAATTTTACATCATATAATATTTCGATTTTATGATCGCATCAATGACAGGATATGGTAAAGCTGTATTAGAATTACCTGAAAAAAAAGTAACAATAGAGGTTCGCTCTTTAAATAGTAAAACGTTAGATTTAAATACTAGAATTCCTTCTTTTTACAGAGAAAAAGAACTTGAAGTTCGAAACATTATCTCTGAAAAAATTCAACGCGGTAAAGTTGATTTTATGATGATGGTAGAATTAAATCCTGCCGCTCGTACACAAAAATTGAATGCAGAATTAATCAAAAGTTATATTGCAGATTTCAAGAAAATTACGCCCGATGTAACAGAAGCAGATTTATTGCCAGTTGTTATGCGCATGCCTGATGTAATGAATTATTCGCAAGATGATTTATCAACAGAGGAATGGAATGCAATTAGAGAAACGATTCTGGAAGCTGTAAATGCATTAAATACTTACCGCCAAGATGAAGGAAAAGTTTTAGAGAAAGAATTAATTTCTTATGTAGAAAAAATTCTTCATAACTTAACTTTAGTTGAGCCTTTTGAAGGTGAACGTATCGAAACAATTAAAGACCGATTTAATAAAAAATTAGAAGATGCAAAAGCAGATATCGACCAAAATCGTTATGAGCAAGAATTAATCTACTTTTTTGAGAAATTAGATATTACGGAAGAAAAAGTTCGTCTTAAAAATAATTGTGAATACTTTATCAAAGAAATTCACGAAGCTGGATCAAACGGGAAAAAACTAGGCTTTATTTCACAAGAAATTGGTCGTGAAATTAATACGTTAGGTTCAAAATCGAATCATTCAGAAATGCAAAAAATTGTAGTTCAGATGAAAGATGAATTAGAGAAAATAAAAGAACAATCATTAAACATTTTATAGTTCATTAAAATGAATAAAGGAAAATTAATCGTATTCTCTGCACCATCTGGCGCTGGAAAAACGACGTTGGTAAAACATGCTTTAGAAACATTAGATAACATTCAATTTTCTATTTCTTGTACAACACGTGACAAAAGAGAAGGAGAAGTAGACGGTAAAGATTACTACTATATTACTCCAGAAGAATTTAAAGAAAAAATTGCTAACGACGAATTTGTAGAATACGAAGAAGTGTATACAAATAACTTTTACGGTACATTAAAGTCGGAAGTAGAACGAATTACTGAAAGTGGAAAATCTGTCGTTTTTGATATTGATGTTATCGGAGGATTGAATATCAAAAAAATTTACGCAGAGCAATGTCTTACTGTATTTGTACACCCACCATCTTTAGAAACTTTAAAAGAACGTTTAATTTCTCGTAATACCGAAAGTGAAGAAAAATTAAAACAACGTATTGATAAAGCGGGAATCGAGATGGAAACTGCACCTAAATTTGATATAATCTTAATGAATGATGATTTAGATACTGCAAAAAAAGAAACAATCGAGATTATTCAGAATTTTATCTCATAATAAATAACGAAAGACGTTCTACTAAATTGAACGTCTTTTTTTATCTTCGTCCTGAAACTCACAAAATCTATACATGTTACACTCAGATTTTATCGAAATTGATGGACTCACTTATCATATCCAACAGGATATAATATCTCCCAATCGTCCTACGATATTATTTTTACATGATTCCTTAGGAAGTGTAAAATTATGGCGAGATTTTCCTTTACAAGTCAGCAAATCCACCAACTGTAATATCTTAGTATATGATCGTGAAGGTCATGGAGAATCATCTCCATTTCAGATGACCGCACGTCCAACTAATTACTTAGAAATTGAGGCTGATACTTTACATAAAATCATTACTCACCTCAATCTAAAAAACGTGATCTTATTTGGACATAGCGATGGTGCTACAATATCTTTATTGTATGCTGCTAAATATGCTGAATATGTTTTAGGAACGATAGTGGAAGGTGTGCATGTTTTTGTTGAAAACGTAACGCTTGACGGAATTAAAAATGCCCAATATCAATTAGAAACTACAAACCTAAAAGAGCGTGTGGCTAAATATCATGGCGATAAAACAGCTAAATTATTTAAGATGTGGATCGAGACTTGGCTAAATCCCACTTACAAAGATTGGAATATCGAAAAGGAAATTAAATCTATTCAAGCTCCTGTTTTAATTTTTCAAGGTGAAAATGATGAGTTTGGAACGATGGAACAAGTAGAAAAAATCAAGAAAAATGTAACTTCAAAAGTGATAGATTTTTTAGTCCCCGAATGTGGACATAATCCACATAAAGAAAAACCAGAATTTATTATAGAACAAGTAACTCAATTTATATCTCAAGAAATTAATTATAATGAAACTTTATAACAACAATATACGTTTAGCTAAGAAAATTACTATAGGAACACTTATCAGTGGATTAATCTTTTTATTAGGATATTATTTTACGTATGATCAGTCTTTGATGATTGGTGGAATATTTTTTGGCATTGGTATTTTTCTTATTGTTCTCACAATTCTAGTGAGTGATTTAATTACTGCAAATCGTGAAAAATTTAGTCCTAAAGAAACATCCAATACTATTTTATGGAATATTTTTACGATGGTTATATTGGTTATTTTCACCATTTTTGGATGTAAATTGGCTAATAGTTCATTAATAATTGTGAAAAATAAATCCGAAGAAACAATAAAAAATGTATTTATTACAGGTTGTCAAAATTTTGAAGTAGGAATTATAGAATCAAAAACAACAAAAATGATTCGAGTAGATTATGCTAAAAACGAAAACAACAATTGTGAAATAGGAATTAGATATACTACAACTGACGCGATGAAAGATGAAATACTTTTGGCGGATATAAAACCTTATCACGGGGAAAAAATTGTATATACAATTGAATAAAATAGAAAAGCCACTTCGTTTGAAGTGGCTTTTCTATTTTATATAATTTTCTTAATAAATCGTAATTTATGAGAATATTTCTGAGAATCGGTATTAAAAATTCCATTCGAATCAAATGGATCAATTCTAACTTTCCCATGTGCATGAATAATTTTATAATCTCGTAGAATAATTCCGACATGAATAATTTTTCCATCTGCATTATCAAAAAATGCCAAATCACCAGGCTCTGCTTCTTCTACAAAACTTAGCACTTCTCCTAGTTCTGCTTGTTGATAGGCATCTCTCGGCAATTGATATCCGCCTAATTTATACACTTGTTGTGTAAAACCAGAACAATCAATACCAAAAGTAGATTTCCCTCCCCACAAATAAGGAACATTTAAATACAACTTTGCAAGATCTACCAATTGTTCTTTTGATTTATGAGCAGAAGTATACACTCCATAATATTCAAAACACTTCTCGCCTATTCGTATTTTATTATCTTTTAAAGCACGTAGTTCTGCACCCAAAGTCAAGGTAAATGGTAACCCATTTTCGGAAGCTTGATTGTAAGCATTAATTGCATATTTATCAATGCAATCTCTGTTATATTCTTCATCAGAAATAATTAAAAATTGCTTTGGGTCAACCCATCCCTCATAGCCATCATATGCTAATCTTATTTTGGACCACTTTTCTAATTCTTCTAAAATTTCAACTTTTTCACCAAATAAAACTTGGCTCACCATTTCAGAAGAATCAGCTGCTTGAGCTCTTAATGGAGAAACACTTACTTGACAGATGGCAAATTTCATTTTTTTCGGATTAAAGTGATACCATCCCTAATAGGTAAAATGATAGAATCTACTCGCTCATCAGCTGTAACCATATCATTAAACTCTTTTAGAATTTTTGTTGAAGGATCTTTTTTATCTTCTTCCACCATCATTACTTTTCCATACCAAAGTACATTATCAACTAACATCACTCCACCTGGTCGTAAAAGTTCTAACACTTTTTCAAAATAATACGGATAAGACTCTTTGTCTGCATCAATAAATGCTAAATCAACTGAGTTTGGCTCAATTGTGTTTAATTCTTCGCGTGCATCATTTACACGAAAATCAATTTTATCTGCAAATTCTGATTCATCAAAATATTTACGACACAAATATTCAAGTTCATCATTTTTATCCATTGTAATGATTTTTCCACCTTCTAGCAGCCCTTCAGCCAAACAAAGTGTCGCATAACCAGTGAAAGTACCTAATTCTAAAATTGTTTTTGGAAATAAAATTTTAGATAAAATACTCAATAAACGTCCCTGATATTCTCCTGAAATCATATGAGGTTGCGTTGTACACTGATAAGTTTCAACACGTAAGCGTGCTAAAATATCAGGTTCTTGATTTGCGTGATTGTCTAAATAAGTTTCTAAAATTGGTGAAATATTGATCATACCGTCTAAAAAAGTCTACAAAAATAAATAATTCGTACAGAATAACGAGTATAAATTAGCTATTCTGCACGAATTATTAAAGATTAATCTTAATTTTTGATATTATAATTTTCCTTTTTCAATATCTTGAACGATTTCTGGATTTAATAAAGTAGACGTATCACCAAAATCAGTTTCATTTGAAGCTATTTTGCGTAATATACGTCGCATAATTTTTCCGCTTCTAGTTTTAGGTAAACCTTTTACAAACTGAATTTTATCTGGCTTAGCAATCGCTCCAATGGATTTAGAAACCTCATCTTTTATTTCTTTAATTAATTGTTCTGATGGATTTTGATCATCGTATAAAATGACAAATGCATATAGCGCATTCCCTTTAATATCATGAGGAAATCCTACAACAGCACTTTCCACAACAGCATCATGTTCATTAATCGCATTTTCTATTGGTGCAGTTCCCAAATTATGACCCGAAACAATGACTACATCATCCACTCTACCGGTAATACGGTAATATCCCATTGCATCACGGTACGCTCCATCGCCTGTAAAATATGCATTTTTAAAAGTAGAAAAATATGTTTCTATATAACGTTGATGGTCTCCATATACAGTTCTTGCCATTGATGGCCAAGGAAATTTAATGGTTAGCCTTCCTTCAGATTTTTCGGCAGAAGTTACAATTTCTTGCCCATTTTCGTCCATTAGGGCTAATTGGATTCCAGGTAAGGGAAGTGTAGCGAAAGTTGGGCGTGTAGAGGTAATTCCGGCTAATGGAGAAATCATAATTGAACCAGTTTCTGTTTGCCACCAAGTATCTACAATAGGGCAATTTCCTTTCCCCACATAATCATTGTACCAATGCCAAGCTTCTTGATTGATTGGTTCACCAACAGAGCCTAAAACTTTAAGACTTGATAAATCATATTTTAAAACATAATCTAGTGATTCTTTTGCCAAAGATCGAATAGCAGTTGGAGCAGTATAAAAATGTGTGACTTTTAATTTTTCAACAATTTCCCAAAATCTTCCAAAATCCGGGTAACTAGGAATTCCTTCAAACATAACTGTAGTTGCACCACAAGCAAGTGGCCCATATATTATGTAACTATGCCCAGTAATCCATCCTATATCTGCGGTACACCAATATATATCCTCTGGTTGCATTTGAAATACATTATCAAAACTATAAGCTGTTTGTATCATATATCCAGCAGTTGTATGTACCATTCCTTTCGGTTTACCTGTAGAACCTGAAGTGTATAAGATAAAAAGAGGATCTTCTGCATCCATTTCTTCAGCTAGGCAATCTTTAGATGCTTTGGCCATTTCATCTATCCAGAATTTATCTCTTCCTCCTACCATCATTGTAGGTTCTAATTCTCTACGATATACAATACAAGTTTGAATTGATGGACAATCTTTTAAGGCTTCATCTACGATATGTTTAAGATTTATTGGTTTCTCTCCACGGTATACCTCATTTGCCGTTACAATTAATTTACACTGTGCATCATTAATGCGAGAAGCAATTGCTGCTGAAGAAAAACCTGCAAAAACAATAGAATGGACTGCTCCTATTCTTGCACAAGCCAGCATAGCAATCGCTAATTCTGGTATCATTGGCATATAAATACACACACGATCTCCTTTCTGAATCCCATTATTTTTTAATACATTGGCAAATTGACAAACTTTTGCATGCAGTTGTCGATAAGTAATAATTCGAGTTTCTTCTAATGGATTATTAGGTTCCCAGATTATTGCAGTTTTATTTCCATTCTTTTCAAGATGACGGTCTAAAACATTTTCTGTAATGTTTAATTTCCCTTCTTTAAACCATTTAAATTCTGATTTAGAGAAATCAAATTCTAATGTATTATTCCATTTTTTTTTCCATAAAAAATTTTCAGCTATGTTATCCCAAAACATTTCAGGATTTTCAATACTTTCTTTATATGCTTTCTTATATTCAGAAAAAGAATTAATTCTTAAGTTATTCATTTTTAAATTTTGTGGTTTCAATTAAAAATAAAAAAAAAGGATCAATTTATCAAATTAATCCTTTTAATATTTATATATGAATAAATTACATTCTATTTTCCTTTATATGGACTTGCATTATAATAAGCCATAGCTGTTGGTAAAGCTTCTTTGATTTTAGCAATACGCGTAGCATCTGAAGGGTGAGTGCTTAAAAATTCAACTGTACCACCTGAACCAGCTTGTGACATTCTTTCCCAGAAAGGAATAGCTGCTGAAGGATCATAACCAGCCATTGCCATTAAATATAATCCTGTTAAATCAGCATCTAATTCCATTTTACGAGAATAATTTAGCATTCCTACTTGACCTACCACTGGATAATATTGTTCGAAAGCCGATCCCCATGACGTATTACCAGCTGCTGATCCTACTACAGATCCTAAAACACTCATACCATATTGTTGAGACATTTGTTCTGCTGAGTGGTTAGCTAACGCATGGCCAATTTCATGTCCCATCACTACCGCTAATCCATTTGCATCTTTTGTAATTGGTAAAATTCCTGTATATACAGCAACTTTACCACCAGGCATACACCATGCATTTACTTCGTTTGCTTTTAATAATTTAAATTCCCATTGGTAACCATCTAATTGAGATGAAATCCCTTTCTCAGCATAATATTTATCCGCAGCATATTTAATTCTTTCCCCTACCGTTTGCACTAATTTTGCATTAGTTGTTCCTGTTTCTACTTGAGCAGATTTTAAAACTTCTTGATATTGGGTAAAAGATTGAGGGAAAATTGTTGCATTTGAAACTAAATTAATTCCTTTTCTACCTGTTACGGCATTCGTTGTACATGCTACAAACATAGCACACGCTCCTAACGCTAATAGTATTTTTTTCATAGTATTTTATTTACCAAGTTTCTTTTTAATATCATTTAATTTCATCAACGCTTCAACAGGCGTTAATGTATTGATGTCTGTATTCATAATTTCTTCACGAATTGACTCTAATATTGGATCATCCAATTGAAAAAAGCTTAGCTGCATACTTTCTTCAGTTATCTTTTCTGTTTTATTAGATATCCCTTCATCCGTTTTGGATTGTTCTAGAACTTTTAAAACATCATTCGCACGCTTTACAACTTTAGGTGGCATACCTGCCATTTTAGCTACATGAATTCCAAAACTATGCTCACTACCGCCTGGAACTAATTTTCTTAAGAATAAGATTGTATCTTTAGTTTCTTTGATACTTACATTAAAATTCTTAATTCGTTCCATTGATTTACACATTTCATTTAATTCATGATAATGTGTAGCAAACAATGTCTTTGGCTTTAAATTACTTTGATGCAGAAACTCTGCAATTGCCCATGCAATCGAGATTCCATCATAAGTAGATGTTCCACGTCCAATTTCATCCAACAAAATCAAACTTCGTTCCGAAATATTATTTAAAATACTCGCCGTTTCATTCATCTCAACCATAAAAGTTGATTCTCCGGAAGATATGTTATCAGAAGCCCCAACACGAGTAAAGACTTTATCTATAATTCCTATTTCGGCATAGTCAGCAGGAACAAAACTTCCCATCTGAGCCAATAAAATAATAAGGGCTGTTTGACGAAGTAAGGCAGATTTACCCGACATATTAGGCCCGGTAATCATAATAATTTGTTGATCTACTTGATTTAATTCTACATTATTTGATACGTATTGTTCACCAAGTGGTAATTGTTGTTCTATAACTGGATGACGACCTTCTTTAATTTTCATCTCAAATGAATCATTTAAGATAGGTTTCACATATGAATTTTTCTCAGCAACTTCAGCAAAATTTGATAAAACATCTAGATAAGCAATAGCCTTGGCTGTTTGCTGAATTGGTAATAATTTTGTGATAATTTCCTGCAACAAATCAATAAATAATTGATTTTCTATTGCTAATATTTTTTCTTCAGCGCCTAGAATTTGAGTTTCGTATTCTTTTAATTCTTCAGTTATATATCGTTCTGCATTCACCAAAGTTTGTTTACGAATCCATTCCTCAGGCACTTTATCCTTGTGCGTATTTCTAACTTCTATATAATACCCAAAGACATTATTAAATGCTATTTTTAAAGATGTAATACCTGTTCGTTCAATTTCTCTTTGACACATCTGATCCAGATAATCTTTTCCTGAAAATTGAATTTTTCTCAGTTTATCTAGCTCCTCTGAAACTCCTTCTCTAATAACATTTCCCTTTACGATTTGATGAGGTGGTTCATCCGTTAGCATATTAAAAAGATGATCTACTAAAGGCTTTAAATCTTCCACTTTATTGAATAGATCTACAATTTCTTTAATATGAGAATCTATTGCTAAGTCTTTAATTTCTTTTGAGATTGATAAACTTTGACCTAATTGTAGCAATTGTCGTGGTGTAATTTTTCCCGTAGATACTTTACCAGCTAACCGTTCTAAGTCTGTTAATTGATTAAGTTTTTCTCTTAAATTATATCTTACATCATTTTCTTTAACAAAATATTCAACAATATTTTGACGATTTTGTATTGCCTTTAAATCTTTTAAAACCATTACCATCCAACGACTTAATAAACGCGCACCCATTGGTGTACATGTATTATCAAGGACATTTAATAACGTAACGCCTTTTGGATGTGGCGAATAAACCAATTCTAAATTTCTAATAGTAAAAGGATCCATCCATACGAAACTATCCTGGCTAAGACGTTGTATTGATGTTATATGTTGAATATCAAAATGATGTGTATCATCTAAATAAGCTAAAATTGCCCCCGCTGCAATTGTACCTTCTTTTAAATTTTCAATACCAAATCCTTTTAAATTTTTGGTTTTAAATAAAGAAGTTAATTTTCCAATTGCAAAATCGTATTGAAAAGCCCAATCGTCTAGTAAAAATTTACTTTTAACATCCGAAAAATTATACTTTACACGTTTTTGATATATAACTTCGCTTGGCCTAAATGACTGAATAATTTTGGCTACTTGTTCTTCTGGACCTTCAGAAGTTAAGAATTCTCCTGTAGAAACATCTAATAGCGCAATCCCGCAAGTTTTATCTCCTTGGTGTACGGACATTAAAAAATTATTGGATTTAGAAGACAAAACTTCATCCTGTAATGCAACACCTGGTGTTACCAATTCTGTAACACCACGTTTCACAATACCTTTTACCATTTTAGGATCTTCTAATTGATCACAAATCGCTACACGTAGTCCTGCTTTTACTAATTTTGGTAAATATGTATTTAATGAATGATGAGGAAAACCAGCTAATTCACTATTTTCTGATCCATTTGCTCTTTTTGTTAAAACAATATCTAAAATTCGAGAACTTTTTATGGCGTCTTGTCCAAATGTCTCATAAAAATCTCCAACTCTAAACAATAAAAGTGCATCAGGATATTTAGCCTTGATAGCGTTATATTGTTTCATTAGAGGAGTTTCCTTATTCTTTATTACTTTTGCCAATTATAATGCTTTTAGAAAGGCTAAGTTAAATAAATTCGAAGTGATGAGAAAACTTAAATTAGACGAATTAGGTCGTGTTTCGGCTGATGAATATAAAGAAATTGAAAAACACCCTATAGTGGTCGTTTTAGACAATGTTAGAAGTATGCATAATGTAGGTGCCGTATTTAGAACTTCGGATGCATTCTTAATTGATAAAATCTATTTATGCGGAATTACAGCTACACCTCCACATAAGGAAATTCATAAAACTGCTATTGGTGCTGAAAATTCTGTTGATTGGGAATATATCCAAGATGCGAATGAATTAGTTATTAACCTAAAAAAAGAAGGTTATCAAATTATAACAATTGAACAAACGGAAGGTTCAGTCTTATTAAATGAATTTAAAGTTGATTCTTCACAGAAATACGCAATTGTAATGGGTAATGAAGTAGATGGTGTACAACAAAGTATCATAGACCAATGTAATACATGTATAGAAATCCCTCAATCAGGAACTAAACATTCCTTAAATGTTTCCGTGTGTACCGGTATTATTTTATGGAAATGGTATGAAGGTTTTATGAAATAAACCTTCAATTATCAAACATATAATTGAATATTTTATTCAATAAAAAAAGCCTGAAGAAAACTTCAGGCTTTTAAATTTATTTTAAAACGATATTATTTAATTTCTTTAAAAATTACTCGTCTATTTTCTAAGTTTTTCCAAGCTGGACAGTTAGAAACTGGATTACACTCTACGTGTTTTAATTCAGATTTTCCTTTTCCTACTGGAACTAAATTTGAAGTATCAACTCCTTTATTAGCTAAATAACGAATTACAGAAGCAGCACGTCTTTCAGATAATTTTTGGTTATATTCTACTCCACCAGCAGCATCTGTATGACCTTCTACATAGAATTTATAAGTTGGGTTTGCAATCAATACTTCGTAAGCATTATTTAGTTTTCCATAAGAAGCTTCTCGTATACGATCAGAGTCATAATCAAATTCAACCCCTTCTAAAGCAGAAGTTACTAATAGAGCTACCTCATCACCAGAAATTTGTACTAATTTCTCTGGACAACCACCATTTGTAGGAGGTCCAGGAATTGTTGGACATTTATCTTCTGAATCTGGAACTCCATCTCCATCAGAATCTAAAGAACATCCAGAACCATCAACTCTTACACCAGGAGGTGTATCAAGACATCTATCCCATTGATCACATACACCATCACCATCAGCGTCCACACATTCAAATAATGTATTATCTGATAGCCCAATTCCAGCACTTCCTGTTGGAGCATGCCATTGTAAAGCTTCTTTATGTTTTCCGAATTTATAATGTAATCCTAAAGATAAAGTCATCATATTATCATCACGACCTTCTTCCATATCAGCTGCAGTCCAATGACCTGGATAAGGAGTTCCTGAAGCATCAAATTCTTCATCCCCAGTCATTACATACATCGCTTTTAATTCGATATCAAATCTATTACTTAATTTATGACGTAAACCTAATCCAACTTGAGAATAAAATGATTTATCATTTAAACTTTGTTTAGTTATTGTACGGAATTCATTGCCACTCCCATTATAATTATTTCTTGTAGCATCATATCCTAATATTCCTGCCCCAGCATAAGCATGTAAAGCCCATCTAAATTGTGAAGTATTGTCTACTCTTCTCCAAAGATTAGATACATTTAAGTCTCCCATCAAAGATATACCGTGATATTCCGTTTTTCCCCATGCATATCCATTTTTACCAGAAAGAAATTCATCAACTACCAGCCCTTTTTGTCTGGTATTACCATACTGATATTGTAACGATAAACCGAAAGAATGAGATATTTGTTTATTAATTTGAAATTGTAAATCATAACCTGGTGTGAACCATCCGCTAGACCAACTTACTAAATCAGAATTCTGGATTAAATTACCTCCTCCATAAACGGAAACAGACCAATCGTTAAATTTTTTATCTTCATTTTTAAAGTGTCTTTTCTGCTCTGTTTGCCCAAAAGCTAAAGAAGAAAATATACTTAGCAACGAAAATGTTAATAGATATTTTTTCATAGGTTAAATTATTTACGGTATAAACTAAAAAGATTTATTCTACAAAAATAATAAAATATTCTAATTAAATCTTAAATAAAACTCAAATCTTTTATAAAATCTCTAGTATATATTTGATTATGAGGAATAGTTAGTATATCTGAAAAAAAATAAATATTATTATAACGCAAAATATCTATATCTATAATTCGATCAATATACAACTCCCCTTCCTTTGGTTTTTCATAAATTCTGCCCATAGAATATTCAATTTTTTTAACAATATTTAACATTTCTATAGGTGAAAATTCAGTTGAAACTTCAATCTTTTGATTCAAAAAAGAATTAGATGTAGTAAAACCTTCAGCATCATTTTCTAAAATATTGGAAAATTTTATTATTTCACCAATTTCGCTCGTAATAAGACTTCTCGCTATTTCTAAATTACTATTTTTGTCACCAAGATTTGTTCCTAGTAACAAAGTCACTATATTATTCGACATATACTACAAAAATACATATTTAGACCAAATGAAAAATTTTTTAGGAAGAGTATTATCTACCATAGTAGGGAACATTGCCACATTTAGCATATTTGGATTATTACTTTTTGCACTTATTATTATATCATCAATCTCTAGCGTAAAACCCTCAGTAAAAAAAGGGTCTGTACTTGAGTTGACGTTTGAAGAACCGATATTAGAAAGTAGTATGGATCAAGAAGTATCTGTATTTTCTATCTCAACCCCATCTACATTTTATTTAGATAATATTTTAAAAGCAATTGAAAATGCTAAAACTGATGACAATATTAAAGGTATTAGCTTAAAAGTTGAAAACTTTAAAGGGGGATTAACACAAGCAAGTGAAGTGAGAAAAGCATTAGAAGACTTTAAAACTTCTGGAAAATTTGTCTATTCATATTCTAATAATTCAACCCAATTATCTTATTATATCAACTCTGTTGCTGATTCAGTATTTCAAAATCCTTTAGGAGGTGTATTATTACAAGGAATGAGCTCAGAAGTAATGTTCTTTAAAAATGCTGGAGATAAATATGGTGTAGATTTTCAAGTCATCAGATATGGAGAATTTAAAAGTGCTGTTGAACCATATTTCAGAACTGATTTATCTGAAGAAAATAAATTGCAACTTAACGTCATGTTAGGAGATATTTGGAATAATATCTCAAAAGACATTGCGAAATCAAGAAAAATTACAGATAATAATTTTCAGACAATTACAGATAGTTTATATTCTTATATACCTGAAGTTGGGAAAAAACATAGGATTTTTGACCAAATTATTCAAGAATCTGAATATGATGATTTTATCTTTAAAAAATTAAATTTAGAGACTAATAAGAGTAAAATTAATTCTGAAATATTAGCTAAATATACTATTGGTGTTGAAGATTATTATAATACATTAAATAGTAATGATAATTCAAATAAAATTGCAGTTTTATACGCTTCAGGAACGATTACTGAAGGTGACGGCTTTGATGGAATCCAATCAAAAACATATGTAAAAGCTATTCGAGAAATTGAAAAAAATAAAAATATTAAGGCTTTAGTTTTACGTGTTAACTCTCCAGGCGGAAGTGCAAATGCATCAGAAGAAATTTTATTTGAGCTAAGCCGCTTAAAAAAGACAATGCCAATTGTAGTTTCATTTGGAGATGTTGCTGCATCAGGTGGATATTATATTGCACAAGATTCTGACAAGATATTTGCACAGCCAAATACTATCACAGGGTCAATCGGAGTATTCGGAATGATTCCTAATGCTAAAGAACTTGTAAATAGCTTTGGAGTAACTACGGATGTTGTTAAAACTAATGCAAACGCAGATCAATTAAAATCTATATTTAATCCTTTATCAGATGATGCAACACGTTTAATGCAAAAATCAGTAGTATTAGTATATGAGAAATTTGTAAATCATGTTGCTAAAAATAGAAAAATGACTTTTGACCAAGTTAATAAAATTGGAGGAGGTAGAGTTTGGTCTGGAACAAGTGCCAAAGAAATTGGTTTAATTGATGAATTTGGAGGATTAAATAATGCATTAGCAGAAGCAGCCAAACTTGCAAAAATAGAATCTTATAGTACTGAGTCTTTTCCTAAAAGAAAAGATAGCTTTGAAGAGTTAATGGAAAAAATTCAAGGTAATAATATTAAAGCAAGAATTCAATCAGAATTAGGTACTGATGCAGCTAAAATATTTCAGGAATTAAAAATAATGAATGAGCAAAAAGGTATACAAGCTAGGATGCCTTTTGAGGTAAAAATATATTAAAAAACATAAAAAAGGGTTAAATATTCATTAACCCTTTTTTTTTGGTGAAAACTTTATACTTTAGCAGAAATTTTATTGCCAAATAATAGTTAGTTCTTTTATTTTGACTAAAATTTATCATACTTTTGTAATTCGTTAATTTAAGACCAGAATATTATCTAAAAAATGGGATTATTCGATTTTTTTACCCAAGAAATTGCAATCGATTTAGGGACTGCGAATACTTTAATTATTCACAATAATAAAGTAGTTGTAGATAGTCCTTCAATTGTCGCTATACATAGAAGAACAAATAAAGTTATTGCTGTTGGAGAACAAGCAAAACACATGCAAGGAAAAACTCATGACGATATAAAAACTATAAGACCTTTAAAAGACGGAGTAATTGCCGATTTTGAAGCTTCGGAGTTTATGTTAACAGAGTTTATTAAAAAAATTCCTGGTATTCAAGGTAAATTATTTTCACCTTCCCTTAGAATGGTTATTTGTATTCCTTCAGGAATTACAGAAGTTGAAAAACGTGCTGTTAAAGATTCATGTGCAAGAGTGAATGCTAAAGATGTTCGTTTAATCTACGAACCAATGGCAGCTGCTATTGGAGTTGGAATTGACATCCAACAACCTAAAGGTAACATGATTATTGATATAGGTGGAGGTACTACAGAAATTGCTGTTGTAGCTTTGGGTGGTATTGTATGTGATAAATCTGTAAAAATTGCTGGAGATGTTTTCACCAATGATATTGCATATTATTTAAGAACTCACCACAATTTATATATCGGAGAACGCACTGCAGAACGTGTAAAAATCGAAGTTGGAGCCGCTGTTGAAGAATTAGAGCATGCACCAGAGGATATGCCTGTACAAGGACGTGATTTAATTACCGGAAAACCTAAAGAAATCACTGTAAATTATAAAGAAATTGCTCGTGCATTGGATAAATCAATCTTACGTATTGAAGACGGAGTAATGGAAACATTATCTCAAACTCCTCCAGAGTTAGCAGCTGATATTTATAATACTGGTATTTACATGGCCGGTGGAGGTTCAATGTTAAGAGGTTTAGATCAACGTATTTCTAAAAAAACAGGATTACCTGTATTCTTAGCTGATGACCCATTAAGAGCAGTTGTACGTGGTACTGGAATTGCCTTAAAAAATATTGACAAGTTTACTTTCTTAATGAAATAAATTAATACTAAAGATTACAACAATGCAATATATTCTAAATGCCATTAGAAAAAGTGGAGTATTTATTATTTTCATGTTTTTAGAGTTTATAGCATTGTTTTTAGTCTTTAGAAAAAACATCTATCACGAAACAATTCTTGCAGAGGCAAGCACATCATTCACCGGTTTTACCAATGATAAAATAGCTGCTGTAACTAATTTCGTGAATTTACCTTCTACAAACAGAGAATTACAAGAAGAAAATGCTGTTCTACGTGAGCGTTTAATTCATCTCGGAATAAAAGATGCTCGTTCAAAAAAATTCACTAAAACAGATTCTTTAGGATTTCAGCAAACTTATACATTTATACCTGCTGAGGTTATTAATAATTCTATAATCAAAACTCAAAACTATATTACGATTGATAAAGGTCGTAAAGATGGGATTGAAAAAGGTGACGGAATTATAACAAATAAAGGTGTAATTGGTATAATTACATTTGCTGGACAAAATTATTCTCGCGCAATTTCTCTACTTAATAAAGATATTAAAATAAATGCTCGCCTAAAAGGTGAAGAATATTTTGGTACTTTAGTATGGGATGCAAAAGATGCTCGCTATGCACAATTAATAGAAATCCCTAAATACATAAAAGTAGAAAAGGGCGATACTATAGAAACTGATGGTAAATCTCCTGTTTTCCCTGAAGGTTTAATGATTGGTACTGTAGTCAGTAAAGCTATAGATAATGTATCTGGAGAACTGAAAATACAAGTAAAATTAAGACAAGATTTTGGAAATTTATCACATGCATATGTGGTAACAAATCTTAACAAAACGGAAATCAAACAAGTGGAGAAATCTGACACAATCATAAACAATGTACAATAAAGATTTTTTTTTCAATATATTCTTAATTATCGTTTTAGCTTTAGCTCAATCATTTATATTTAACCATGTAAATTTTTTGGGTAGCTATCAACCGTACATATACGTTGTGTTTGTATTGTTTTTTCCTCCATATCAAAATAGATATTTGCTTGTTTTTCTAGCTTTTATTTTAGGTTTAATGGTAGATGTATTAGAGTATACTGGTGGTATACATGCATTCTCACTTACATTTATTGCATACTATAGAAATTTAATTATAAAACTTTTATCTGGAAAGGTTAATTTTGAAATGGAATATTTTAATTTTAATACATTTAGTATTTCACAATGGATATTCTATTTACTTATATTAATATTCTTTCATCATTCAATTTTATTAGTTCTTGAGAATTTTAAATTTACTGGAATTTTAAAAGTATTATCTAACGCACTTATTAGTTCTGGGATAACTTTTATCTTTGTTATTATTTATAAAATTTTATTTAAAAATAAAATTTCAGTATGAAAAAATTAATTGTCGTTTATGCGCTGATCCTATTTATAGTTTTTCTTTTTATAGGACGTCTCGCATATCTTCAACTTTTAACAGATCGATACACACTGAATGCTTTTAATACTTCTATTAAACAAGAAATCATCTACCCTAATAGAGGCGATATATTAGATCGTAATGGCAAATTACTTGTATCTAATACATATTCATACGAATTAAATGTTCTCCCTATGAAAATAGGTGAAGACTTTGATAAAGCTAATTTTTCAAAATTAGTAGGAGTATCGGTTAATCAATTCGATTCTATTATATCATCTATTACAGAAGCTGACGGTTTTAAAAAACTTTCGCCCTACCCTTTCAAAAAAAATATTACTCGAGAAGATTATGCTCGCATGCAAGAGCAACTATATTTATATCCAGCTTTTAGCATTGTAAAAAGACCAGAACGAAAGTACATGGTAAATACAGCTGGAAATATATTGGGATATATTAATGAAGCTAACCCATCTTATATAAAGTCTGATTCAACTTACTATCAACCAGGTGATTTTGTTGGGATAACAGGTGTTGAGAAATCATATGAAAAAGACCTAAGAGGAGTAAAAGGTATAAAAAACTGGATTGTAGATCGTACGATGAATGTTGTTGGACCATATAAAGACGGGCAATATGATAGACCTGTAAAAAGTGGAAAAACTGTACATCTTACAATAGATTACAGACTTCAACAATTAGCAGAAGAAATGCTTCAAAACAAACGTGGAGCTATTGTAGCAATTGATCCTAAAACAGGAGAAATTCTAGCACTTGCCTCTGCACCAACGATAAATCCAAATGATTTCTTAAACTCTAAAACAAGAAATGCATTAATAAATGACTCTATTTCAAAACCTACTTTTGATAGAGCATTACAAGGATCTTATCCTCCAGGTTCAACATTTAAAATGCTAACAGCTTTGGCTGGAATGCAAATGGGAACAATGACAGACTCCACACGATATGTTTGTAAACATGGTTTTAGATATGGTCGTATGAAAATTGGATGTCACTGTGGACAATACTATTCTCCTCAAACATTAGAACATGCAATTGGAAAATCGTGTAACAATTACTTTTCTGAAGCTTACAGAGATATTGTACGTAAAGATCCTAATGATTATTCTGTAGGGATGAATGAATGGGCTAATATTATGAATAGCTTTGGCTTAGGAAAATTTATGGGAACAGATTTACCTGTTGGTAGCAAGGGATTAATGCCTACTGGAGATTTCTATGATAATAGATTTGGAGAAGGTGTGTGGAATCCATATCGTATTATATTTAACGGTATGGGACAAGGTGATATTAATACTACTCCATTACAAATGGCTAATTTTACAGCTGCTATTGCCAACCAAGGTTTCTTTTTCACACCTCATATTGTTCAAAAAATTGAAGGTCAACCTATAAAAGATTCTAATTTTATAATTCCGAAGAAAACTTTGGTGGATCCTAAATATTTCCCAACAATTTTACGAGGAATGAAAAATGTATTTACGATGGGTACAGGTCGTGCGTTACGAATAAAGGAATATGAACAAATGGGTAAAACTGGTACTGCTCAAAATTCTCAAGGACAAGACCATTCCTTATTTGTATTAATTGCTCCAGCGGACAATCCAAAAATTGTAGTTGCTGCAATCGTAGAAAACGCCCATTACGGAGCTACATGGGCAGGTCCAATGACAAGTTTAGTAGCGGAATTATACATTAATGATACCATAAAAAGGCCAGCATTATTAACTAAGATGAAAAATCAAAGTTTTCAAAGTGAATATGACCGTCAATGGATAAATTATTTGAAACGAAAAGGATTATATATTGAACCTGTAAAAAAAGAAAGCATTGAGCCAAAACAGATTGTTACAAGGAATTGATTGGACTGTAATTATTCTGGGATTAATCCTATTAATCTTTGGAATTATGAATGTTTACAGTGTTGATAGCGAAAGAGGAATCAAACAAATTATTTGGTTCACACTTGGTTTAGGTATGATATTAGGATTAGTTGTTATAAGCGGAAATAATAGAAATTTCTTCGAAACATATAGTCCTATAATATATGCTATATCTGTATTTCTCCTCGTAGGTGTACTTATATTCGGAAAGGAAATTAATGGTGCTAAAGCATGGTATAGTTTTGGACCAGTATCGCTTCAACCCGCTGAATTTGCCAAAATTGGAACTTCTTTATTACTAGCTAATTTTATTAATAACCCTAGTTCTAATCTTAGAAGTATACCTTTTTTAGCTAAACTTGCAATTGTAGTTATTATTCCTATATCCTTAATCTTATTACAACCAGATTTAGGTTCAGTTATAGTTTTTTGTTCCTTATCTATTCCATTATACAGGGAAGGATTTCAACCATGGGTTATTCTAAGTCCTATTGTTGTATTAATTATTTTCTTAATATCAATTGTACAAATACCATTTTACGTCCTATTATTCTTCGGATTTATTTTATTAGTTATTGTACTTTTAATATTAGTTTTTACGTATAACAAAGAAATTGAAGATGCGTGTCATGGGGTATTAATAGGGTTATTTATATTTTTCTTACTATTAATTGGAACTGCCGCTATATTGGGTAATTTTGATGAAGAAACAAGATTATCTTTCGGACATTTATTTCCAAACAACGCATTATTTTTTAAAGAAGCTACTTTTTTTAATACCTTACTTTATGGTAGTGTAGGAGCTGTTATATCTATTATTCCAGTGGTTATTATGAAGGTTTCTTATGAAAAAGATACCAGCTCTTCACCTTTCAAATTACAATCTGGTGTAGCGGCTAATATCATGACTGTTAGTGTAATTAGTTCTATAGTAGTATTGTTATTTACAAGTATTATAAGTTTTATTTCTCCTATTGTATTTGAAAAATTACCAAAACATCAAAAAGAGCGTGTAATGGTTCTATATGAAGGTGAAGCAAAATATAGAGATACTTCTGGCTATAATCTATTATATTCAAAGACTGCAATTGGTTCAGGAGAACTTTTAGGGAAAGGATACAATCAAGGAACGATAAAAAAAGGTCGATTTGTACCAGAGCAGTGGACAGATTATATATTTTGTACAGTTGGCGAAGAATGGGGTTTTGTAGGAAGTGTGGCGTTAGTCATAGTTTATGCCTTATTCGTTGGTAGACTATTTTACATAGCAGAAAAGCAAAAAAATAGATTTGCTCGCTTTTATGGATATTGCGTGGCCTCCATCTTATTTTTCCATTACTTTATTAATATTGCAATGGTAATGGGATTATTTCCTACCGTAGGTATTCCACTTCCATTCTTTAGTTATGGGGGAAGTTCGCTATGGGGATTTACAATACTAATAGGTATTTTCTTAATCATAAACTACAAACAAAATCAAAGTTTGATTTAATTTAAATCATTCTTTCACGTTATATTTTACGCAATAAAAAACTCGATCCTAAAGGATCGAGTTTTTTAAATTATATTTAAAAGTTTATAGAAACATTTACCCATTCCGAATCAAAATCAGCATTATATTTTTTATAGAAATTAATAGCAGGCTTATTCCAATCTAAAACTTGCCAAACCATTCCATGATATTTTTCCTCTTTGGCAAAAACAATTAATTCATCCAATAATAGTTTACCAATTCCAGCTCCACGCATAGATTCTGTAACGATTAAATCCTCTAAGTATAATCTTTTACCTTTCCATGTAGAATAACGGTCATAATACAAAGCAATTCCTACAATTTCTTGATTAATTTCTGCCACCAAAGCCCCCCAAATTGGTTTATTTCCAAATCCACACTCTTCCATTTCTTCTAAAGAAACGGTTACCTCTTCTGGAGCTTTCTCATATAAGGCTAATTCTTTTATTAGTTCTAATATACGAGGACAATCCTCTTTACCTGCTTTTCTTATCTTAACTTTATTCATTTAAAATGTATTAGAAGTATTGTTTGAATAACTAAATAGTCATTCCTATTTCTATTCCTTTAATACGACGATATAATTCAGTCGCATAATTATCTGTCATTCCTGATACATAATCTAAAATACCCATTACCTTTTGGTATTTTGTGCCTTTTTCGTACAAAAATTGATTAGGTACTAATCGCAAAGCTTTCTTTTCAAACGTTTTCCGATGATGTTCATCTTTAAGAATTGGTGGAATAAATTGAGATAATAATTCTGACATTACATTATAACCTGCATTTTCAATTTCTAACACTGATCGATGATTATAAATATTTTCTCTCGAAAAACGTTGAATTTCATTCAATACCTTTTTTGTTTCATTTACCGTTTCATACTGTATAATATCTAAAAGTGCCGTATTAAATTCCCCTTTCGCAATTGACTCAAAATTTTGTTGATAAACTTCAACTGACTTTTGGGTCAAAAGATTAATCGATTTAGCTCTTAAATATGCAATTCGATCATTTTTATCGGTAATTTCCTTTAATGTAGACTTTGTTTTTTCGATTTGTTCAGGATTTAAAGATTCCACAAGGTTTAAAAAAAGGCGTCGACATTTGTCATGATCAATAATTCCTAAACGTTGAGAATCTTCAACATCAATTATACTGTAACAAATATCATCCGCTGCTTCTACTAACCAAACAAAGGGATGACGTTTGTAAATTATTGGCGAGGATGATTCTATAATCATTCCAGTTTTTGAAGCTATTGTGTGGAATATATCTTTTTGAGCTTGAAAAAATCCAAATTTTTTTCGATGTAGTTTAGATTTATCTTTTGCAACAGATTCACACGGATATTTAGCAATGGAAGCTAAGGTTGAATAAGTTAATCGAAGACCACCTTCAGATTTTCCATTTTGTTGCTGCGTGAGGATACGAATAGCGTTAGCATTTCCCTCAAAATTAATTAAATCACCCCATTCTGCCTCAGTAAAAAATGGTTTTAATTCTGATTCGTGTCGATCAAAATAGGAAGCAATTGCATCTTCACCAGAATGTCCAAAAGCCGGATTACCAATATCATGACACAAACAAGCAGCAGAAATCACATCATGTAAACTATAATTATAGAACTCATAAGACTCATCCGATAAATTATAATTTTCTTTAATAAACTTCCCTACTAAATTCCCCATCGATCTTCCGACAGATGAAACTTCTAATGAATGCGTTAACCGATTATGTACAAAAACACTTCCCGGTAATGGAAATACTTGCGTTTTATTTTGTAGACGACGGAATGCAGAAGAAAATATAATACGATCATAATCTCGCTGATATTCAGACCTTGCATCCGAAGTGTCATTTGTGTTGCTTCTTTGGTTTGTATAAATATGATTTAAAATATCCATAAGCTGAATTAGAATCCTAATTTAATGATTAATGGTCATTATAAAAAAAATCCAAATTGAAAATACAATTTGGATTTTTTTATAATATAAAGATGTTTACCAACTACCTGAAGCACCACCTCCACCGAAACTTCCTCCACCGAAGCCACCAAAGCCTCCGCCTGAAGAACCTCCACCGAAAGATCCACCTCCAGAACCAAACCCTCCACCTCCAAAGATAGAACGGCCTGTATTCATTAAGATAACATCATCTAATAAACTTCTTTGTCTGTGTCCGCCATTTCCACGTCCACCTCCTTTATTTTTTCCACCACCAAATATAGCGTACAAGATAAAAGCTATAAAAAATAGTAATATAAACGTTGCAAACCAATCTACTTCGTATTGATCCTCTTTTGGTTCCGCCTTATATTTCCCATTAAAATATTTAAATATTGTATCTACACCAGCATTTATACCCTCAGCATAATCACCATTTTTAAAATATGGTATAATTATTTGATCAATAATTGATTTATTAATCGAAGGTGGTAATTGTATTTGAGATGCATATCCTGTTCTTATAGTTATTTTTCTGTCTTTTTCGCTTAAGACGATAACTATTCCATTATCTTTTCCTTTTTGACCTACACCCCATTTTTCTCCAATTTCGTTTGCAAATGTTTCAATTGGATAACCTTCTAACGATTCTACAGTTAAAACAAGAATCTGTGTAGAAGTGGAATCATTATAAGCAACAAGTTTATTTTCAAGATTATTAAGTTGCATGGCATCAAATACCTGCGCATAATCTTGAACCAATTTCTTTGGTGGATTTTTTAATTCCACTAATTCATAAGGTGTTTGTCCAAATAATGATACAAGACCTATAAAAAAAGAAAGAACGAAATACTTAACTGTAGCTGATTTCATCCGATAATTCATTTTGATCATCCTTTTGAAAAGGAAAATATTGTTTTAATGCGTCTCCTGTCATCTCTATTCCGCGACAAAGTCCTTTTGAATATTTCTCTTCTTTAAAGTATGAAATAACTTCATTTTTAATTTCGTCCCAAAAATTTTCAGGCGTAAGTGCATGAATTCCTTCATCACCTATAATTGTGAAATTATGATCAGTTGGACACACATGAAAAAGAACAGCATTACGATCTTTCGTACGATACATTTCCAAGCGTTCAAATACTTCTAATGCTTTAGCATAATGATCAGTAGAAGATTCGAATTCTATATGAACCCGAATCTCTCCACTTGTATTATTTTCTGCACGCTGTATTGCTTGTATAATATTCTGTTCTTGTTTGGTAGTAAGAAATATATTTTCTTTTTTACCCATAATTAGAATTCTACTTTTGGTGCATTTTCTGTTCCTGCAGCTGCTTTGAAATATCCTTTTTCTTTAAATCCTCCTAAATTTGCTATGAAATTATTTGGAAAAACTTTGATATGAGAATTAAAACCTTCTGCAGATGTATTATATTTTTTTCTTTCAAATAAAACTTCTTGCTCCATACTTTCTATAGATGCTTGTAAGTTTAGAAAGTTTTGATTTGCTTTAAGCTCAGGGTATTTTTCAACAGAAACCATTAAGCGACTTAATGCACCACCTAATTGATCTTGTGCTGCTTGGAATTTAGCAATATTTGCTTCTGTCAATTCAGATGCATCATTTAAATTTAACTGAGTTGAAGTTGCTTTTGCACGAGCTTCTATCACTTGGGTTAAAGTTTCTTTTTCAAAATTTGCCGCTCCTTTTACTGTCCCGACTAACTGATCAACTAAATCTGAACGTTTTTGATATGTATTTTCAACATTAGACCATTGTGCTTTAACACCTTCTTCCATTGGAACCATGCTGTTATATTTGGATACAAACCAACCACCTACAATTAGTAATAAAACTACGATAGCAGCTAAAATACCACCACCAATAAGACACCCTTTGTTTTTCATATATTTAAATAATAGTTATATTCGTAAAGTTAATTTTTTTCTCGAATATTATTGCAAAAATAAAGCCGCACTTAGATAAGCGCGGCTTCTTTATATTAAATTTACATTAAATCTAATTCATTAAACTCTTTGCCCAACTCTCCTCCAATGGAATCAACCATTTAGATTTAAATTCTGATAAAGACGAAATACCATTATTGAAAATATTAATATTGGTATATGCCCCTTCTTTTACATTCTTTTTAAAAGTTGGTAATTTTTCTATTTTAATTTCTCCATTATCTTCAAATGCTACTAACATTCTATTTAAAAACTCAAAATTATACGCTTCATCTAGTTCACGCATAATTTTAGTTAATTTATCTATAGAACAACCACTTGCCATAGCTTGATTTTCATCAACTCCAACAACTATAAATTGATCATGAGGCAAATCAAAGTCTGCTAAAAGCGCTGCTCCATGTGCATTCCAATCTGCTATAAAAGTCTTTAATTTAGATGTAATTGTTTCTTTTTCTTCTGAAGAAAATTTACGATTGGCTTGAAAAATCCAAATTCTTGAATTGTCTGCTAAATTCATCGTATAATATTTAAATATTTATACAAATATACTACGGTATTTTTGATTAAATACTGCATAAAAAATAGTTCTAAAAATAAAAGCTATTCTTTGCAGAATAGCTTTATATTTTAAAAATGATAATTTTTATAAGTCTTGTGCTTCAGCAATTAATTCTGCTAAATCTTTAACCATTACTTTTGATTCTTGCTCAAAATGTTTTACACCGTCTGTCATCATTGTATTACAAAAAGGACATCCTGTAGCAATAATTTGAGGTTTCTCTTGTAAAGCCTCTTCAGTTCGCTCTATATTAATGTCTTTATTTCCCTTTTCGGGTTCTTTAAACATTTGCGCACCTCCAGCACCACAACATAATCCACGCGTCTTACAGCGTTTCATTTCTACTAATTCTGCGTCTAATTTCTCTATCAAAGCACGAGGAGCTTCATACACATCATTACCTCTACCTAAATAGCATGGATCATGAAAAGTAATTTTTTTCCCTTTAAAAGTTTCAGAACCTTCTAATTTTAATTTACCTGCATCAATTAATTGTTGTAAATATTGAGAGTGATGTAATACTTCATAATTCCCACCTAAGTTAGGATATTCATTTTTTAAGGTATTAAAACAATGAGGACAAGTTGTAACGATTTTTTTTACTTCGTATGCATTTAATACCTCAATATTCATCATGGCTTGCATTTGGAATACAAATTCGTTTCCTGCTCGCTTTGCAGGATCTCCAGTACATGACTCTTCAGTTCCTAATACTGCAAATTCAACTCCTATATGATTTAATATTTTTACAAATGCTCTTGTAATTTTTTTAGCTCGATCATCAAAACTTCCGGCACATCCTACCCAGAATAAAACCTCTGGTTGTTTGCCTTCAGCCATGAACTGAGCCATAGTTTTCACAGTTATATTTGACATAGTTTTTTTGTAGTTCTTTTAGTTTTCTTTGTGAATCCTTAGCTAAGAATCGTATTGCCCATCATCAAAAACTTGGATGGAAACATTTTTCTCAACTAAATCGGTAAATTTCCCATTATATCGCGTTGCTTTTACTAAATGGTTATCTACCCAATGGTAATTACCTCCACGAGGTTTTCCCATCAATAAACCATGGTATTTAAACCCATGTTTTTGTAACCAAATCTCAGTATACTCGCGATGTTCTTCTGTACGTGATGTGAAAAATGTAATAATATGTCCCTCATCATACCACTTGTTTAAGGTGATTAAGGCATCTGGATAAACATTTGCTGTTAACATTCTTTCGGGTTCTTCGTTAGGAATATCGTCGCAAATTGTTCCATCAATATCAATTAAATAATTTTTTACATCGTCTGGTAAAATTGGACTTACTTTTTCTCCGTTTTCAATTTTTTCCTTTAAGAAATCTTCCATTTGTGTTGTTGTTTGTTATAGTGTATTAATTAATAGCAATGGGAGAGAATAAGTTTACAATTTTATCAGGATTTTAATCCTGTACCCAATTTAATCTGTCAGCGTTATTGAATTGCCATGGCGCTCCATTATTTTCGACATTTGTCATCATCATATTTAGCTCATTAGGAGCAGCAGATTGTTCCATTACTAAGTAACGGCGTAAGTCTATAATAATTGATAACGGATCTATATTTATAGGACAAGCCTGTGTACATGCATTACAAGATGTACAAGCCCATAACTCTTCTGCAGAAATGTAATCATTAACTAATGTTTTACCATCATCTACAAATCCTCCATTTTTATCGATATTTTTACTTACATCTTCTATACGATCTCTTGTATCCATCATAATTTTTCTAGGAGATAGTTTTTTTCCTGTCAAATTTGCTGGACATTCAGACGTACAACGTCCACATTCTGTACATGTGTAAGCATTTAGTAATTGAACTTGGTTAAGATCAAATATATCTTTCGCGCCAAAAGTTTCTGGTTCTCCTACAGGTTCCGTTGGAGCCGCAAAAGGATCTGCATTAGGATCCATCATCAATTTTACCTCATTTGTTACAGATTCAAGATTTGTAAATTCTCCTTTGGGTTCTAATTTAGAAAACCATGTATTTGGAAAAGCTAAAATGATATGTAAGTGTTTTGAATAATATAAATAATTCAAGAAGAAAAATATACCGATGATATGAAACCACCATGCAGCTCTTTCTACAATTGTAAGAAATGTTACATCATTAAAATGACTTAAAATTGGCGCAGTTAACCATGATGATATAGGAAAAGATCCTGCAACAGGATAATGTTCTGCTCCCATTTGTTGCAACACTTGGTCGGCTCCATTCATCGTTAATAATGCGAACATAAAGGCAACTTCCATAAATAAGATGTAGTTGGCATCATCTTTAGGAAAATCTTTCATTTCTGGTTTCCAAAAGCGCTGTACTTTAACAATGTTACGTCGAATCCAAAAAATGACACATGATACTAAAACTAAGAAAGCTAAAACTTCAAAGAATCCGATCATTGCATCATAAAATCCGCCTAAAAAACTTAGTACACGATGTGTCCCAAACAATCCATCGATTATGATTTCTGCAACTTCAATATTAATTAGTAAGAATCCAACATACACAATAATGTGCAAAAATCCTGCGACTGGTCTTACTGTCATTTTACCTTGACCCAAGGCAACACGTGCCATTGTAGCCCATCGTTCCGATGGATTATCGAAACGATCGATCTTCTTACCTAACTTGATGTTTCGTATAATTTTCTTCACATTTTGTGAAAAGAACCATAACGAACCAATCATGATAAGTGCAAAGATTACATTAGGAATGTAATTCATCATTTATTATAGTTTTTTTTGTGAGTTTTTTGGTTTTAGTTTTATTCTTGAATTACTTGCTTTTTACCAAAAACTGAAATGTTAACGTAACGACTTGGATTTTTCTTTAAGTCTTCTACCAACGCATTCATGCTTTTAATTGTTGCTTGCAATTCATTTGCAATATTGTCTTCTTTAGCTAATTTACCCAATGATCCTTTCCCTTTATTAATGTCATCCAATAAAACATTTAAGTTTTTAGACGCATTTTCAAAGTTTTTAATCGTTGTTTCAAGATCCATTGCGTTGATCTTGTCAGCTGTTTTTCCAAACTTTTCAATAGTAGCTTTAGTTGACGTTAAAGTAGTATTAGCATTATTTAAAGTTTGGGTGATTGTTTTACCATTTGCTGTGATTAATCCATTTGCAGAATTAGATGTTCTTTCGATTGATTTTGCAGTAGCATCAAAAGAACTAACAGTATTATTCATGTTTTTTAATAAAACTTTCAAATTCTGTTTATTTTCTTCATCTAACATCGTTTCTACACCTGATAAAGTTTTATTTAAGGTAATTAAAACTGAATCAATTTTTGTTTGTGTTGGGCCTAATTGCTCTGTAATACCTGCAAATAAACCACCGGAAACTCGACCTGGTAAGAAATCGCCATCTTTCGCGATATCTTTTCCATAATCTAAGATTAATCTAACTTCAGGACCAGACATAATTCCTGGTTCGTAAATTTCTGCTACTGTATTTTTAGAAAATTGTACATCTTTTTCTACAGAAATTAATACTTCGAAGAATATCGGTTGTTGATCATCAATAATAACGATATCTTCTACACGTCCAACTCTAAGACCGTTAATTGTAACTGGTTTAGATGGTGCAAGCCCGCTAACGTTTTCGTATTTTACTTTAAATACTCTACCAGAAGTGAACAGATTTTTACCTTTTAAAAAATTAAATAAGATAAAAAAACTCACTAATGTTACTAAAACTGCGACACCTATTTTGGCTTCTTTTGAAATTTTCACTTTTAAGAATGTTTTTGCAAAATTAATTATAATTTAGATAGAACTGGTCAATATTACAAAGGTTCTTCACCATTAAAAGTAACAACGAATGCGTTTCTGAAACCTTTTTTCTGAACAGCCTCTAATGTTTTCTGTGCAGAATCTAATGTTTTATCAGTTCCAAAATAATAATTAAACATCCCTCCACTCTTCACTCTTAACACGTTAGACAATCCGTTAAAGCGATCATCTCTATCTTTATATTTTTTATTAGATGTCATAAATAATACACGATAATTTTTTTGACCATCTAATCTTTTATTTAAATCAAACTCTACTATGGATGCTTTTGTAAAACCTTTACGTTTTACAACACTCAATAATTCATCCGCTCTTGACTGTAAATTGGTATTTCCGTAGTAATATACGTATTTTGATCCATCTTGAACAATTTCCACATCAGTTAATCCTTTTAATTGTGGAGATGATATTGAATATTTTAGCGTTGTTTCTAGAAATTTAACTTTTAATGATTTTCCTTCTAAAGGTTTTTCGGCAACTTTTACAGGTTTTGGTTTTTCATCAGTTGAAACAATTCCTGAACGACGATCAAATTCTTTTTTATATTCTTTAAATGCCGCATAAATAGCTTCAGTTGAAGCTTGTTTACCTGCATCAGAAGCTAAATATGTACCTTCTTCGTAATTAGAAATAAATCCTAATTCTACTAAAACAGATGGAGAAGCATTCCCTCTAAGAACGTGAAAATTTGCTTGTTTTACCCCTCTACTTTTTCTTCCTTGTTTGTTTACAAAAGATTTTTCTACTAAATCTGCAAAACGAATTGATTGTTCTTTGTAAGCTGCATTCATAATTTCGAAAGCAATAACAGCTTCTGGATCATTAGGATTAAATTTCTCGTATTTTTCTTGATCCTTTTCTAAGAATACTACTGAATTTTCTCGTCTTGAAACCTCATCTGTTTGATTCATTTTATTTAATCCCATCACAAATGTTTCTGTTCCTGTTGCAGAAGAATTCGTTGCAGAATTACAGTGAATTGAAATAAATAAATTTGCTTTGTTATTATTAGAAATTTGAGTTCTTTCCCAAAGTTCTAAGAATACATCTGTTTTTCTTGTATATACTACTTTAACATCTGGATGATTTTTTTCTATCATCGCTCCAAATCTTAAAACAACATCTAACGCGATATTCTTCTCTAAATCAGCAACTCCCCTCGCTCCTGCATCCTTCCCTCCATGGCCGGCATCTATAACAACTACAAAATTAGTTTTCTTTTGTGCAAATGAAAGTGTAGAAAAAAGCACCATCATTGCAAAAAATAAATACTTTTGTATGTTAATCATTTTTAATCTCATAATTAGGATTGTTTTTTTGATTAATTTTGACGCAATTTATAAAAAATAAGTTTTTCAATTTGTTTACTAACGCATTTAAATCCATATTATTTTTTAGCCCGGCCTTGGTTTGTACAATTACATTTGCTCAGGTGGATAAAAATAATGATAAAAATGGAAACTCAAAAGTAGTCACTGATTCTATAAAATTAGATACTATTATACCTGTTAAAGAGAAAATAGAATTTATAGTAGATAGAGAGTCGGATGACGAAAGACATGACCTAAAGAAACGTACTTCGTATTTTTTACGCAACTCGCGTGTAACGTATGGAGATATGTCTATATATGCTGATTATATTGAATTGAACTGGAATACAGGAGATGTATATGCCGAAGGTAAGCGCGATTCTATTGGTCAAATAACAGAGCAAACAAAATTCGTACAAGGTAATCAAGAGTTTTTCCAAGATGCTTTTAAAGTGAATTTCAAAACCAAGGTCGGTATTGCATATAATGTACGCATGACTGAAGGTGAAGGAGTAATTATTGCTGATAAAGTAAAACGTGTAAATGATTCTGTGATGTATCTGCATCGTGCAGATTATACAACGGATACTTATTTTAAAGACGGGAAAACCAAAGATCCGGACTTCGTATTACGTGCTTCGCCAGGAAAATTATTAGATAATGGTGATCAGAAAGTTTTAATTACTGGTCCTATTAATATGCGTATATATGACATACCAACCCCATTAGTTGCACCTTTTTCTTATATACCTCTAGGAAGTAAGAGATCTGCAGGTATATTAATGCCACGTCCTGGAGAAAGATCTGATTTAGGATTTTTTGTTGAAGGTATTGGATTTTATTTACCAGTTGGTGAATATTTCGATATTAAAATGACAGGAGATATTTATACAAAAGGTAGTTGGGGTCTGCGTACTGAGAGTACTTATAAAAAGAATTATAAGTTTTCGGGACGCTTTGCAGCTAATTTTGAGAAAAGAATTAGTGGAATAAAAGGATTAACAACTGGAAATAATGCCTATAACAAAAATGATTTATTTGGTGTAAGTTGGTCGCATCAACAAGATCCAAAATCAAATCCTTACACTCAGTTTAATGCGAATGTAAATTTCTCAAGTTCTAAATATTATCAAAATTCGATTAGTACGCAGTACATCGAGAATAATCAAGTATATACAAATAACATCAACTCTTCTATTACATTAAATAAGAAGTTTAGAGATTCTCCCTTCTCTGCAACACTAAGTATGGGACACTCTCAGTTATTAACTCAGCCAACGAGTCAAATTATATCTGATTCAAATAATAATATTACATTAACCGCTCCGCGATTAAATGTTAATATGACACGTATCTACCCATTTGCGCCAAAAGCTGGAGCAAAAAAAGGATTGATCCAAAATTTAGGTTTAGATTACACATTACAAGCAGCAAATGAAATTAGAACTAATGACACGGATATTTTTACTAAAAAAATGTGGGATGAACAATCTCGTTTAGGAGCAAGTCATCGTGTTAATTTATCAACAGCGGTTACATTAGCAAACTATTTTCCTTTAAGTTTAACTTCTACGTACAATGAAACGTGGAGTGATCAAAAAATTCTAAGAACATATAACCCTATAAATCAACGCACAATAGATACGCGAATTAAAGGTTTTAGTGCTTATAGAACCTTTAATATAAATGCAAGTATTTCTACTAATATTTACGGTACATTTATTAATAGTAATAAAAATGCAAAAATTCAGGGTATACGTCATGTAATCAGTCCTAATATCGGATTCTCTTATAACCCTAATTTTCAAGACCCAAGTTGGGGATATTATAGCAAATACCAAAAAGACAATACCTCTTTAGTTGTTCCTCTTGGACAAGACAAAGAAGATGTTTGGTACAATCAATTTGAACAAGCTTTATACGGCACATCAATTCCTCAATTGACGAATAGTTTAAATTTTGGAGTTTTAACTAATTTAGAATTAAAGGTAAAAGACGACAGCGACCCAAAAGGGTATAAAAAAGTAAAAATATTTGAGTCTTTACGATTTTCATCATCTTATAATTTTTCAGCAGAGAGTTTTAAACTTTCACCAATATCTATGTCTGGTACAACCACATTTATGGATAGAAAAGTTAATGTACAATTTGGTGGTCAATTTAACCCTTATAAATTAGAATTTGAACCTGGCAAAAATGCAGGTAAATATATTGATGAATTGGTAATGCCTCGTTTAACTAATTTTCAAATAGGAACTGGTTATTCTTTTGACAATTCTACATTTGGAGGAAAGAAGTTTGAACCAAAAAACTATAAAAAACGTGGAGAGATTAGAGATGAAAATTTCTATTTTGATGATGAAAATTATGCACATTTCGCAATTCCTTGGAGTTTAAATGCTTCTTTAAATTATACTTATAATAAAGGAACTCTTCGAGAGGCTAATCATACAGGTTCTATAATGTTGAATGGTTCTGTACAACCTTCTCCTTTTTGGAATATTAATGT
The DNA here is from genome assembly GCF_015234135.1 of Faecalibacter rhinopitheci. Taxonomy (GTDB): domain Bacteria; phylum Bacteroidota; class Bacteroidia; order Flavobacteriales; family Weeksellaceae; genus Empedobacter; species Empedobacter rhinopitheci. The sequence continues at coordinate 156,187 of NZ_JADGIK010000002.1, forward strand.
AAGTACAAATTACGATTTTGTAGATAATAAAATTACAATGCTTAATTTAGGATTAGAAAGAGATCTACGTAGTTTCAGAATGTCTTTCAATTGGGTGCCAATGGGAAGATATAAGTATTACGGATTTATGATTGCTTTAAAATCATCTATGCTAAGCGATTTAAAATATAACGATAGATCAAGAACTAGATTTTAAAAAAACACAAACAATATGAAAAAAGAAATTATATACACAGCAAAAGCACCTGAAGCAATTGGACCATATTCTCAAGGTGTAAAATATAATGGATTTGTATACACTTCTGGACAAATCCCTTTTAATGTAGAAGCAGGAGCATTAGTTACTACAGGAATAAAAGATGAAGTGCACCAAGTAATGAAAAATGTAAAAGCTATTTTAGAAGCTGCCGGAACATCAATTGATAATATTGTGAAAACTACAATTTTTGTGAAGGATTTAAATGACTTTAATGAGGTAAACGAGGTATATGCATCTTATTTTACAGATACTAATTACCCAGCACGAGAATGTGTAGAAGTAGCACGTTTACCTCGCGATGTAAACGTAGAAATTTCAGTGATTGCAATTGCATAACTGAGAACTAAACAATAAATATGCTAAAAGACAAAACTGTACTAAGGAATATAATTGGTGTAATTACTGGTTTGATAGTTGTATATCTTATCGTAAATTTAGGAATTACATTAAATGCTGAAAGATTAGGATGGACAGATGAAAAAGTTTTTCCGGAATGGAGACATATTATAAAATATTTCACAAAAGGTGATGGGAAACAATTCGAAATAGATTTTTTTGGATTAATGTTATTATCATCTGGTATTGCAGCTTTATGCGGGGGTATCGTAACAGCTATTATCGTTAGAAAAGCAAAACAAGCTTATTCAATGTTAATTGGATTTATTCTATTATTAGTAGCCTTTGGAGATATTATTTTCACTCCATACCATCCCACATGGTACGAAATTGCAATATGTCCAGTACTATTCTTATTTTCATGGATAGGAGGATTAATTATAGACATTATCTATAAAAAATTCTTTCGAAAGAAGAAACCAATTTCTCAATCCTACTAATAAAACAAAAATATGTCTGAAAAAGATAAAAAAATACGTGTTGCCATATCTATTGGAGACTACAATGGAATTGGAATTGAAATTATTTTAAAAACTTTAGTTGATAAAGATATTACAGAATTCTTTACACCTGTAATTTTTGGATCTACTAAATTATTATCACATCAAAAAGATAAATTAAAACTTGATCGCATCAATTTTCAAGGAATACAAGATGTAAATCAAATTATCGATGGAAAAATAAATATTGTTAATTTATGGAAAGATCAAATTGACGTTCAATTCGGAAAGGTAACTAAACAAGCTGGAGAATATGCCTATCAATCGCTAAAAGCAGCTGCACAATCGGTAGTAGATGGCTTTACAGATGTATTAGTTACTGCACCTATTAACAAAGATAATATTCAGTCAGAGGAATTCCATTTCCCAGGACACACAGAATACTTAGGCGAAGTATGGGGTGGAGAACCATTAATGTTTTTAGTAGCAGAAAAAATAAAAGTAGGTTTAGTCTCTCAACACATACCAATTGCTAAAGTAGCACAAAGCATTACAAAGAAAAATGTTTACAATAAAATTCAGCAAATCTATAAAAGTTTAGTTGAAGATTATACCATAGAAAAACCAAAAATTGCAGTACTTGGGTTAAATCCACATGCTGGTGATAATGGTTTATTAGGAACAGAAGAACAAGAAATTATAAATCCTGCAATAGAGCGCTGTAAAACTGAAAACAAATTAGTATACGGCCCATATTCTGCTGATAGTTTCTTTAATCCTTCAAATTTAGATGTTTTTGATGCAGTCCTAGCAATGTATCATGATCAAGGTTTAATCCCATTTAAGACCATCGCATTTGATGAAGGAGTAAACTATACAGCTGGATTAAAATATGTACGTACATCTCCTGATCATGGAGTAGCTTATGACATTGCTGGAAAAGGAATTGCTAACAATGAATCTTTTAAAGAGGCTATTTTTTTAGCAATGGAATTATATAAAAATCGCCTAGATTATGCTGAATTAACTAAAGATATTCTTCAGCATATCCCATTAAAACTAGAAAAAGGCGAGAATAGAGAATAAAAAATTAAAATATTTAGCAAAGAGTTCTTTATTTAAAAGAAAAAAATTATCTTTGCGAACCTTTTCGTGATATGGACAAACTGAAAAATTATAACATTATATTTTCTGGATTACCATTAGGAATTACAGAATTTGAGTATGAAATATCACAATCGTTCTTTGATTTGTTCGAAATTGAGACAGATTTTGATAACCCAGCGTTTAAAATAGCGGTTGCTTTTGAGAAAAAATCAACCATGTTAGAACTAATTTTCCAGATAAATGGGACAATTAATGTTGTTTGTGACGTAACGGGTGAAAAATTTGATCAAAAAATTTCAAATGAAGTCAAATTAATTGTTAAATTTGGCCACGAATTTGACAATACCGATAGTGAAATTTGGATTATTCCATTTGATGAGTATGAATTAAACATTGCACAACTTATTTATGAGTTAATAATGACATCTCTTCCATTAAAAAGATTACATCCTAAAGTTTTAGAAGGCAATATTGATCCTGAAACTGCTGAATTATTAGATGAGTACAGCATTTATGATTTAGAGCATATTGAAGATCAAAACGATGATAGTAACGAAGACGATGAGAATGATGATGACATCGATCCACGTTGGGCAAAGTTAAAAGATTTAAAACCATAGGGTTTTTAGTAATAATATAAAGAAAAAAGAAAAAAAGTAGTTAGATATGGCACATCCTAAGAGAAGACAGTCGTCAACAAGAAGAGATAAACGTAGAACACACTACAAAATCGAGGCTCCACAAATAGCAATCGATAAAACGACAGGTGAAGCTCACTTATACCACAGAGCACACTGGACTGACGGTAAATTATACTACAAAGGAAAAGTAGTATTAGAAAAAGTACAAGAAGTTACTGAATAATATCATCTTAGAAAGATTTCAAGCTGTTTCTCAACAAAAGAAGCAGCTTTTTTATTTTTTTTAAATACATTTGTTTCGTTTAATATAAAAAGTAACGTTTAAATTTAATTTTAAAAAACCGCATTATCATGGATATTAAAGACATTCAAAATTTAATCAGATTTGTCTCTAAGGCAGAAGTTGCTGAAGTAAGCATTAAGCAAGAAGATATTGAAATTAAAATTAAAACCCTACATGGGATTTCAAATCAACCAGCTCCACAAGCTTACTATGTTCCTCAACAAGTTCAATCTCCTGCTGTATCTTCACCGGCAATTGCAACTACTACAGAGGTTACTGCACCAGCTACTGATGAAAACAATAATTACATTACAGTAAAATCTCCAATGATCGGAACATTTTACCGTTCTTCTGGACCTGGTAAAGATGCTTTCGTTAGCGTTGGTGATACTATTGCACCAGGAAAAGTTTTATGTATTGTTGAAGCAATGAAATTATTTAACGAAATTGAATCAGAGGTTTCTGGGAAAATTGTAAAAATCTTAGTTGATGATGCTACTCCTGTAGAATACGATCAACCTTTATTCTTAGTTGACCCATCTTAATCTATAATATTTAGCTATGTTCAAAAAGATATTAATAGCAAATAGAGGAGAAATTGCAATGCGTGTAATTCGTACTGCAAAAGAAATGGGTATCAAGACCGTAGCTGTATATTCTAAAGCTGATGAGACGTCATTACATGTACGTTTTGCTGATGAAGCAGTTTGTATCGGTCCTGCGCAAAGTAAAGATTCTTACCTAAAAATGTCTAGTATTATTGCTGCAGCAGAAATTACTGATGCAGATGCTATTCACCCAGGGTATGGTTTCTTATCTGAAAACGCTACTTTCTCTAAAATTTGCCAAACAAACGGAATTAAATTTATTGGAGCTTCGCCAGAGCATATCGACCGTATGGGAGATAAAGCCAATGCAAAAGCTACAATGAAAGAAGCAGGTGTTCCAGTTGTTCCAGGATCAGAAGGATTATTGGACAGCTACGAAGACGCTTTAGTAATCGCTCGCGATATTAAATACCCTGTAATGCTTAAAGCAACTGCCGGTGGTGGTGGTAAAGGTATGCGTGCTGTTTGGAAAGAAGAAGACTTATTACATGCTTGGGAATCTGCTCGTCAAGAGGCTGCTGCAGCTTTCGGAAACGATGGTATGTATATGGAAAAATTAATCGAGGAACCTCGCCATGTAGAGATTCAAGTTGCTGGAGATAAATTCGGAAAAGCTTGTCACTTATCAGAGCGTGATTGTTCTATCCAACGTCGTAATCAAAAGTTAGTAGAAGAAACTCCATCTCCTATCATGACAGATGACTTACGCGAGCGTATGGGTACTGCAGCTGTAAAAGCAGCAGAATACATCGGGTATGAAGGTGTAGGTACAATTGAATTCTTAGTTGACAAACACGGTGATTTTTACTTTATGGAAATGAATACTCGTATCCAAGTAGAGCACCCAATTACAGAACAAGTAACAGGTTTCGATTTAGTGCGCGAACAAATTATGTTAGCTGCTGGTGAACCTATTTCTGGAAGGAACTATTATCCACAAATGCATTCAATAGAATGCCGTATCAATGCAGAAGATCCTTATAATGACTTCCGCCCTTCTCCAGGAAAAATTACATCAATCAATATTCCAGGAGGAAATGGTGTACGTGTAGATACGCATGTATATGCTGGATATACAATTCCACCTCATTACGATTCAATGATTGCTAAATTAATCACAACTGCTCAAACGCGTGAAGAAGCAATTCAGAAAATGAAACGTGCTTTAGGTGAGTTTTATATTGAAGGAATTAAAACTACAATACCATTCCACTTACAGTTGATGGACGATCCTAACTTTATTGCAGGAAACTACACAACTAAATTTATGGAAGATTTTGTATATGATTCTTCTTATGCAGATATGGATTAAAATTATAAATCCTTAAAATACAAAAAGTTCGGTCACTTCGGTAACCGAACTTTTTTTTATAATTAAAATTGATCAAATCGTTACGATTTAAACATTTCACAAATCATAAATTAATGCTAATTAATCACTTGTAAATTATAGTTAAAGCTTTACTATTCACATAAAATTTGTACATTTGCAAACCAAATTTTAGTTCGATGAATATTACTAGAAATACAACAGACAACTTATCTGCAGTAATCACTATTACTGTAAACAAAGATGATTATCAAGAAAAAGTAGACAAGGTATTAAACCAATACAGAAAAACTGCTAACATTAAAGGTTTCCGCGCAGGACAAGTTCCTATGAGTTTTGTAAAAAAACAATACGGACAAGCTGTAGTTTATGACACAGTTAATGAAATTTTACAAAAAGCAGTTTCTGAACACATCAACGAAGAAAAATTATCTATCTTAGGTAACCCGATCCCAGTAGTTAAAGAAGCTATTGATTGGAATGCAGAAGAATTAACTTTTGATTTTGAAATTGGATTAGCTCCAGAATTTGAAGTTGACTTAACTAAAGTTGAGGTTGAAACTTATAAAGTAAAAGTTGAAGAAGACGAAGTTCAAAAATATGTTGACAACTTTACACAACGTTTCGGAGCATTAAAATCTTTAGAAGCTGTAGAAGAAGGTGCTATCTTAAAAGTTGATCAAACTATCAACGGTGAAGAAGCTAAACCATCTTTCATCCGCGTTGAAGATTTAAAAGATGCATCTGCATTTATGGGTAAAAAAGTTGGAGATGTTGTTGAAGTTAATACAAAAGATATTTTTGATACAACTGAAGAAGCTACTCAACACTTAGGAACAGAAGTTGCTGAAGAAGGTGTAAATGTAACATTTACATTAAAAGAAGTAAATACTGTTGCTAAAGCAGAAATCAACCAAGAGTTATTTGATAAAGTTTACGGAGAAGGTGCAGTTGATTCTGAAGAAGCTTTCCGTGAAAAGATCAAAACTGAATCTGAAAATATGTACAGCAAAGAAGCTGATAAGCAAATCATCAATGATGTTGTTGCTCAATTATTAGCTAATACAACTTTTGATTTACCAACAGAATTCTTAACAAAATGGTTAACTTTCTCTAACGAGCAAATTGCTACAGAAGAGCAAGCTGCAGAGGAATTAACTAAAATGGAGAAATCTTTACGTTACCAATTAATTGAAGCAAAAATAGCTGAGGCAAATAATGTTGAAGTAAATGCTGAAGAAGTTAAAGAAGCTGCTGTAGCTGCTATAACTGAGCAATTAAAAATGTACGGACAAACTACTATTCCTGAAGAGAGCATGAACCAAATTATTGCTGGTGCATTATCAAATCAAGAAGAATATAATCGTTTATCTTACCAAGTTTTTACTGACAAAATGTTAGCAATCTTCAAAGAGAACGTTAAATTAAACGAGAAAGAAGTAACTTTTGACGAATTCGTTGAAATTATTACTGAAAAAAATAAAGAATTAGCAGAAGCTTAATTGATTTCTGAAAAAATTCTTTAACTTTCATTAAAATTATTAGATAGATAATGAAAAACGCTGGAGAAGAATTTAAAAAATACGCGTTATTAGATAAAGGAATTAGTAGCTTACATATGGAAAGCTACATCCAAGCTACGACGCCATATATCGTTGAAGAGAGAAAATTAAACGTTGCACAAATGGATGTTTTCTCACGTTTGATGATGGATAGAATTATCTTTTTAGGAACTGCTATTGATGATCAAATTGCGAACATCATTCAAGCTCAATTATTGTTCTTAGAAAGTGTAGATTCAACAAAAGATATTCAAATCTACGTTAACTCACCAGGTGGTGGTGTATATGCTGGTTTGGGTATTTATGACACAATGCAGTTAGTAAAACCTGATGTTGCTACTATTTGTACTGGTATGGCTGCTTCTATGGGAGCTGTTTTATTAAGTGCTGGTGCAGCAGGTAAACGTTCTGCGTTAAAACATTCAAGAGTTATGATTCACCAACCTTTAGGAGGTGCACAAGGTCAGGCTACTGATATGGAAATTACTTTAAAAGAAATTTTAAAGCTGAAAAAAGAATTATATGATATTCTTGGACACCATTCAGGCCAAACTTACGAGCAAATCGAAAAAGATGGAGAACGTGATTATTGGATGACTTCGCAAGAAGCTAAAGAATATGGTATGATTGACGAAGTATTATTACCTCGTAAATAAATCAAAATTCTAATTATAATATTAAATAGCTACTCAATAATTGAGTAGCTATTTTTTTCCATAATAAATATTGAATAACGTTAATGGTTTAAGTAAATTTATAAGTATTAGTTTATTACAATATTTATTTTTTTGAGTAACTTTGTAAATTGAATAAATAACAGACAAAATTGGAAGAAAATAAGTGTTCATTCTGTGGTAAAAGCAGAAATGATGTAAATATATTAGTATCTGGTGTAGAAGGAAATATTTGTGATACTTGTATTACACAAGCAAACGGAATAGTTCTTGAGGATAAAAAATTCAGTAATGAAGGTAATGCTATTCAACCTCTTAATTTAAAATCGCCAAGAGAAATCAAAAGCTTTTTGGATGATTATGTTATTGGTCAGGATCAAGCTAAAAAAATTCTTTCAGTAGCTGTATACAATCACTATAAAAGAATTTTACATGAATCTAACGCTAAAAATGAAGTTGAGATTGATAAATCTAACGTTATTTTAGTTGGAGAAACTGGGACTGGTAAAACATTATTGGCAAAATCAATTGCAAAATTACTAAATGTACCCTTTGCTATAGTAGATGCTACAGTTTTAACAGAAGCAGGATATGTAGGTGAAGATGTAGAAAGTATTTTGACTCGTTTATTACAAGCTGCGGATTATAATGTAGAACTTGCTGAAAAAGGGATTGTTTTTATTGATGAAGTTGATAAAATTGCAAGAAAATCTGATAATCCATCTATCACAAGAGATGTATCAGGAGAAGGAGTTCAGCAAGCTTTATTAAAGATTTTAGAAGGAACTGTAGTGAACGTTCCACCTAAAGGAGGTCGTAAGCATCCAGATCAAAAATTTGTTGAGGTTAATACAAAAGATATCTTGTTTATCGCTGGTGGAGCATTTTCAGGGATTGAAAAACATATTGCAGATCGATTAAAGAAACACGTAATCGGTTTTAAAAATGAAGAACCAAAAGATATTGAAAATTTATTGGACGAAGTAAACTCAATGGATTTAAAAAACTTTGGAATCATACCAGAATTAATAGGACGTTTACCAATTTTAACTTTTTTAAAGCCTTTGGATAAAGAAGCGATGAAAGCTATCTTAACAGAGCCTAAAAATGCATTGTTAAAACAGTACAAAAAAATCTTTGAAATTGACGGCAAGGAGCTAGTGATTACAGATGAAACCATTGATAAAATTGTAGATCGCGCAAATGAATTAGGACTTGGAGCAAGAGGATTAAGATCAGTTACAGAAGAGCTTTTTACAGATCTTATGTATAATATTGATCAATTACCTGAGAAAGTTTCAGTTTAATCCATTGACATAGTATATTTTAAAAATAAACTTTTTATATTTGCATTAACCTAAATGAATGCAAAAACCTCTTAAACAAATTAATATGAAAAAGAATTTACTTACTTTATCATTTCTTGTTGCATGTATTTCCACATATGCACAAGATACATATATAGGTGACAAAGCTATTGTAAAAGTGCAACCAAATACACTTTTCTATAATGGCGGAAATGTAAAATTAGCACCATCACAAGCCCCAGGAACAGCTTTAACAAATATTGTCCTAAATGAAGGTAATATCCAAATTGAAGGAAATTTTGAGAATACTATTACAAATTCAAAAGGTGAACACTTTACAAATTTATATAATTCATCTTCTTCTTACGGTCAGTTGATTATTAAAAGTGATTCAGAAGCTGAAGGAGCAATTTCAATAGAACGCCCTAAAATCGATATTACTACAAATGATTATTTTCCTTTTGGGTTACCATTCCAAAATGAGAATATGTACAGTGTAATTGAAAATATTACAGGAGTTCCAAATTCATTTAGTGGTGATTGTAAAGTTGATGTAGTATGTTCTAATAGATATAATAATACAATTTTAGTTTGGGATATTGCAAAAACAGAATATGATGCGGTCCCTAAACTGGATGGTACAAATACTAATTTTACACAAGTAATTCCAGGATCTAACTATACGATAAAAGTTAATGGAGGTGAAATACGTAATTTTATTACTTCCTTAGGTAATACAGTAAATAAATTCCCTATATATGGAACTCCAAACAATAAAGATTTAAAGTTACAAGGAATTGAAAGTGGTATAAAAGGCGTTAATAAAGCTACTTTTTCTGAATACAAATGGAGTGAATGGAAAAATAAGAAAAATAATTACGGAGAGGAGTTTAAATCTTATTTAGGTGCCGGTGTAGATACTAACGCAAGATATGCAAAAAATTTGCATAGATTTTCTAATCCTTTTACTTCGAATATTGATTTAAGTGATGTAAGTAAAACAAATTCTTGGATTGAATTTGTATTAGGTAATAACTCCATCCAAAAACCAACTGAGATATACACTACTACATTAAGATTTAAAGTAACAAAATTACCTGAAAACTATCAAGTAAATTGGAACAATAATACTGGTTCAACAAATATTGGGGATCCTAGAATTAGTGCATATTTACAAAAGAATGAGGATGTGAATGATGAAACTCCATATTTTTGGGCAGGTAATCCTGATGCTTTACTTATAAAACCTCTAGAATATTTTGAAATAGATTATTACACATTGTCTAAAAATAGATATGGAAGCAATATTGTTAAAGCAAACATTAATATAACTGATAATCAAAAAACATTTATTCAGTCATTTAATGGTACGGATCAACCTATTGCTTATGCCCGTAATAGTTATGGTTTCATCGGAGCAAATGATGAGAATTTAAAAAAGAAAGGTTTAATTTCAGGAAATGATTTTACTCAAGTTGAATTTTTTATAACAAAAGATAATTCAATTCTAGGAGAAGCGGCTTATCTTGTTAATTCATCTTCTTACAAAACAGGTGATGCCATTTCATCTAATATATCAAATAATAATATCTTTTTATATGAAGAAGATATTGATGGAAATGTAATTGAAGATGCACATACATTATTAAACCAGTTTAATACGAATGATTATATAGGTAAACCTTTAAGAATTGGATTTAATAATTTGAATGAAGGTGAATCTTATCAAATTAATCTAAGATTATTTGAAATTTCTATTTTAAATCAAGTCGATACATTTAATAGTGGTACGTATTATTTATTAGATAAATCTACTAATAATGTATCAGAATTAAATTCATCTAACAATATTTCATTTATTGCAGACGAAAATAGTAATAATCGATTTGAATTATTTTGGAAAGAACATCCTAAAACATTAGGTACTTCTGATTTGGTAAATACGGCTACATATATCTATAAAAATAATGCAAACCAGTTTGTTAAATTTGAAAACAATAATACTACAGCTCAGATTGAAATTTTTGATATTAGTGGAAGATTAATTTCTACATATAAAAATGTAAGTACTAGCAATGATTTCAGAATAGATGTTAACAAAAATTCTGGTGTTTATGTGGTAGTCATCACTTATAAAGATGGCAAAGTAGTAAAAGAAAAAGCCTTATTTAACTAAAATAATCCAATCTAATGAAAAAATTGAAATATTTATTAACTATCTTATTAGTGAGTTCATCATTGAATTTATCGTTTGCCCAAGGAGGATTGGACGATGATGGAGATTATTGCCCTGAATGTCCACCAACACCGTCGAATGGTCCTGGTAGAACTCCAATCGATGATTATGCTGGGGTATTAATTATTACAGCACTTACTATTGCTGGAGCAATATATTACAACAAAGAAAAACTAAGTATAAAAAATAAATAGTATTTTTAAACCTCAATCCACCGATTGAGGTTTTTTAATATAAATCACTTATGAAGAAATATTTCTTAATTCCTATTACTCTTTTAGGAACAGCTTTGCTTGCCCAATTCAATATAGATGGACAAATAACTAATTACAGCAATAAACCTGTATTAGTTAAAATTTTTGAAAATGGAAGTGCAAAAACAATTAAAACAATAACTACAGATGTTAATGGTAAATTTTCATCTAGAGTACCAGTCTCATACGCAGGAATAATTCGTTTAGAAATGCCATCTGGAGCAAACATTAATATTTTATCAGATAATGAAAATATTAAGTTTAAAACTAGTTATGACGAAACAATTCAAACTGGTTTAGAGGTGTTAGAAGGTAAAGCTCAAAAAGAATATACTTCCTTACAAAAATTAAATCCGCTAAATGATCTTAATAAAAATGTATTTCCGCATATAAAAAAGATGTATAATGTTAATGAAACATTTTATAAAGCAATCGAAGTGGAAGAAGAAAGAATTACTAAATTAAATGCTTCTCAAACGATTTCATCTCCATTGGTAAAATATATCCAAGGTCTTGAAAATCTTATTGGTGAAATTAAAAACAATCCATCAGAAGCTACTGCTAGTAAAATATTAAATCATATTCAATCAGATGATGAAAAATTAGAACAATCTGGACATTTATCTGATATATTATATGGATATTTGAATTATCAGTTTACTAAAAACTCTTCTGAAACTCCTGAAAATAATCTTAAGTTAGCTACAGAAGCTTTATTACAAAAAGGAAATATTGAAACTGAAAGAGGTCAGAATATTTTATCTACAATTTTTACATTAGTACCAGAACAAAATTTCCCTATTTTCTTTAATGAATATAAAACGAAAGTTAATAATTTAACTTGTAAAGTAACTGAAGATTTAAAATCAAAAATTAATGGGGCAACTGATTTAAAAGTTGGAGATAAAGCTCCTAACATTAATTTTGAAAAATCAGTAAAAGGTAAAAAAAGCTTGTATGATATTAAAGCTAATCAAAAACTAGTTGTTTTTTGGGCTTCATGGTGTCCTGCTTGTTTAAAAGAATTACCATATATCAAAGAATTCTATTCTGATTTTAAAAAGAATGGTGGTGAAATTATAGCTATTGCTCTTGACTACGATCAAAATGAATATGATAAAGCAACGAAAGATTTTGAATGGTATAATTACACCGATTTACTTCGTTGGGATTCTCCAATTGCAGAAGCATATAAAGTAAATTCAACACCTACTCTATTCTTATTAGATAAGGATAATAAAATTATCCAAAAAGCAAATCATGTTACAGATTTTCAATTATCAAAATAAATATAAAAAAGGCTTCAATTGAAGCCTTTTTTTATATTTATTTTATTTTGATGATTTGTTTCTCTTTAGCTTTAAAAAGATAATTTCTAATAATTGATTTTATATCCTTTGTTTCCTCTGCTTTCGTAATAATTTTTTTAATTAAATCCATTGATTTAATCTGATGATGAAATTCATAATAACCATATCCTATAAATTCATTATTTTCTATACATATAAAAGACTTTTCAATTCCTTTTCTACCTCTACTTACTATTAAAAAATTATTGGCAGGAAATTTAGTTTTAACCGCAATTTCTTTTATTCTTTTATTATAATCTTGAATTGATTCTTTGCCTATACAAATTCCATTACACGTTCCTACTGTATATCCAAAACATGACTCATCCGATTTTATACCTTGATTAACTTGTTGACACAAGTGATAATCGGTAATAATATTTTCTAAAGCTTTATCAGCTTCTTGTTTAGTTTGAAAAGAAAGAAATGGAGTAGATTTTCTATTTTTACCAACTTCAAATTTTGATAGTGTATGTTTATTTTCTCTAAAATAAATATTATGTTGATATAATGATCGTTTATAAACTCCTGGATTAAAAGTCGGTTTAATCCTATTAATTTCATTTATTTCTTTTACTGAAGCTAATAGATTACTACCTGTTAACTCAACTTTTATAGATTTTGTATATCTTTTTATATTATTATTTCGAAGAGTTTTAGAAGTGAAAATTTTACCAACAGTTTGAGCAATATTTATACTTTTTCCGATATAAATTATTTCTTTCTCCTCATTATATAAATAAAATAATCCAGGTTTATTGGGTAACCCTGCTAAAAGTTTATCGTACTTACTATTTGCTTTTTTAGGATATTTCAGGCCTGACTTTTTAGTTATAATTTTGTTGTTATCTTTATCCAAAAGCATTTTGAAAAGAGCTACTGTAGCAAGTGCATCCCCTGAAGCACGATGTCTATTAGTAACAATAATTCCCAAAGAAGTACATAGTTTACCTAAGGAATAGGATGGCATTCCTGGTATCAATGTTTCTGCATACTCAAAGGTATCAATCCAATCTTTCTCATATTGATAACCTAACCTATTGAATTCTTGAATAAGCATTCTATAATCAAAAGTTACATTGTGGCCTACTAATGTACAACCGTCTGTGATATCTACTATACGCTTCGCTATCTCGTGAAACTTAGGTGCAGTTTTCACCATTTTTTCCGTTATCTTAGTTAATTTCTGTACAAACGGATCTATTCTACTTTGAGGATTGACAAGAGAAATAAATTGATCGACAATATTTTCTCCATCATATTTATATATTGCAATTTCAATAATTGATTCTTCACCTACTTTGCCTCCTGTCGCTTCTATATCTAAAATTGCGTACACTTTCTTATCTTATTTTTTTCCTTTAATTGAATTCATCAAAATTTTCATTACCCAATCAATAATTTTGCGAGTGGCCGTTCTACCCACCTCTCGTACCATTTTATTATCAGTCCAATCTTTTTCTCGAGTGGTCGATTTATTAGTAGTAGGTTTTGATTTATTTTGTGTTTCTATAACCAGAGTTTGAGCTTTTATTTTGTTTTCTAAAATTTCATACGCTGACTCTTTATTAATTTTCTCAATATACTTCTTTACTAAATCAGATGAATTCACAATTTGTTTAATTTCATTTTGTGATAAAATATCCATTCTTGAATTCGGTGATCGCATATGAGTATATGCTAATGGTGTTGGTATACCCTTCTCGTCTAAAACAGTTACAAAAGCCTCTCCAATTCCTAATTGTGTTATTACTTCTGCTGAATTATAATATGTTGTTATTGGATAGTTTTCTACCGTCTTTTGTATTTCTTTTCGATCTTTTGCAGTAAAACCACGTAAAGCATGCTGAATTTTTAATCCAAGTTGACCTAATATTTGATCAGGAATATCACCTGGGACTTGAGTTACAAATATTATACTAACTCCTTTAGATCGGATTAGTTTCACGATGGTTTCTATTTGTGACAAAAGTGATTTAGATGCTTCCTTAAAGATTAAATGAGCTTCATCTATAAATATGACTAATTTAGGTTTTTCTATATCTCCTTCTTCCGGAAATTGGGTATAAATTTTATTTAAAAGACTTAGCATGAAAGTAGAAAATAAATTAGGATAACCTTGTATATCTATAAGTCTTAAAATATTTACTGTACCAGATTGATTTTTAGGTTTAATTAAATCAAAAATATCAAAACTTGGTTCGCCAAAAAAATTATTAGCTCCTTGCTGTTCTAATGCAACTATCTTTCTAAGAATTGCACCTAAAGAAGATGAAGAAATGGTACCATAACTTTTGTTAAGCTTCTCTTTTCCTTCTTTAGATTCCGTAACATATTGCAAAACCTTTTTAATATCCTTTAAGTCAATTAAAGGAAGATTTTCATCTTCACAGTATTTAAACACAATTGAAATTATACTTTCTTGTGTCTCGTTTAACTCTAAAATTTTACTGAATAATATAGGACCAAATTCTAATAAAGTAGCTCTTAATGGAATTCCTTCTTCATCAGATATTGATAATAATTCTGTAGGATAACCACTTGGTTCCCATTTTATATCTAAGTTTTTATGTCTTGATGTAATATTATCATCAATATTTCCTGGAACTGCAATTCCCGAAAGATCTCCTTTAATATCCATCAATAAAGTTGGAATTCCTTTCAATGAAAGTTGTTCAGCAATAACTTGTAGAGATTTTGTTTTTCCTGTTCCGGTTGCACCAGCAATTAAACCGTGACGATTTAAAGTTTTTAATGCAATTGAAATTTCAACTTCGGGAATTATTTCACCGTCTAGTATAGCTTTACCAATGATAATTTTATCATTTTTATAAGTATAACGAGATTGTAGCTCATGTACAAAGTTTTCTCTTCTAGACATATTATATATTAATTATATATTAAATATACTAATTATTATGAAGTTTATAATTTACAATTACAGGAAAGTGATCGGAAAATTTCTTACGAATAACTTTAGCTTGTACCACCTCTAATTCTTGGGTATGAAATAAATAATCTATACGTATTGGAAATTTAAACCCATGAAAAGTAGTTCCATTTCCACTACCCGCTCTTATATATGAATCTTTAAGGTATTTTGTTATTTGTTCATATTCATAAGAAGATGGTGTTGAATTTAAATCTGATCCTAAAATAATAGGATGTGGAGATTTTCGGATAAATGGAATTAAGAAATCAAGTTGATTTTCATGTACTCGCATTCCATTTACTAATTTATTTTCTATTTTTTTACTCGATTGTTCTATCTCTTCCTTTGTTTCAGACAACATTACATCTTTTACTAGTGCTTTGTCTATATACATGGGTTCCATATATACATTTATTAGCCGAATAGTATCAGTCCCTAAATCTATATCTGCAAAACCTGCAATACCACTACTCGATGTATTTGTACTCTCTATTCTATTTGTATATATAATTGGATATTTACTATAAATACTTAATCCAGCAAAATATTCATAATAATAACCTTTAAGCTTAGTTTCTCGCCATTTTTTATGTGTTTTTTCTCCTCCCTCTTGGAAAAACATAATATCCGTTAAATTTTGTTCTACTAACTCCTGAGTACCTTCAGTTTTAAAACCGTGTGTATTAAATGTCATTACTGAAATATCACTGATTTCAGTTGACTTTTTATTTAAATTTATTATCGGATAAGATAAATAAATGGGATAAAATAGGCCTGAGGATAAGATTAAAACTAATAAAAATCTTCTGACACTCACTAAAACCCAATACACTAAGAATAAAACAATTATAAAAAATATAACCGGAAATCCAATAGATATGAAATTAAAATAAGGTATTTGTGATGGTGAAAAAACTTTATTTAAGAATATTGTATACGCGACTAATATTACCACAATATTTATGGTAAATATAAATTGATTAAAAAAGTTTAATCTAAATTTATCGCGACTAAATATTCCCATTTTATCTTCCTTCGTTAAATAAAAAATCTTTCTCTTCTTTCGATAAACTTTCATATCCAGAACGAGAAATTTTATCTAAGATACTATCAATTTTTTTCTGTTTTTCTACTTTCTGATGATTAAATTCATAATCATTTTTTGTAGCCTTTTGTGAAAATTTATTGTCTTTATTTTTATATGTTTTGAAAGTAGTATTATGTTGATTTTTTGTAAATAAACCTTTGATTTTTTCTATAAAATTTCCTAGAAAATCATTTCCTTTTTCAAATTGTTTCATATATAAATACCCAAAAGCCATTCCTCCCAAATGAGAAATACTTCCTCCAATATTATCTCCTTTAAGAATAATTTGTAGAATATCTAATCCAATAAAAAAATACCCAAAATATAAAATTGGAAAACTAGTAGGAATTAATACTAATCGTACGGGAAGTTTTGGATTATAACTAATAACTGCAAATAATAATGCATATACTGCAGCCGAACTTCCTGCTAATAGATTTGTAGATTTTATTGGAAATAATAAGAAACAAACTGCACCTGCAAGTCCTCCAAATATGTAAAATGTAAGAAGATTATTATCTCTGAAAAATCTTAAAAATAACTGTGATACAAAATACATTAAAATCATATTCATCAAAAGATGCCATAAATCCCAATGCATCCACATATAGGTAAAAACAGTCCAAGGTTTCTGAATATAATTTTCCTCTAATCTAGGTAATCTTAAATCGTTATTTAACGATGTTCCTATTAGTTTATCTATAATAAATAAAGAGAAAAATATTACAACATTGATATAGATAATCTTTGTTGCAATATTTCCTGTATTATATTTTAGTTTTAAATCGTTTAAAATACCATTTAGCATATTAGTAGATTTTAATTCTTTCTATATAAATTTTTTTTCCAATTTCTTACAAATAAAAATCCTATTAAAGCACCTCCTAAATGAGCAAAATGAGCAACATTATTCCATTCAAAATTTCTAACTCCAAAGAAAAGTTCAACTGCTATTAAAATAGGTATAAAATATTTGGCCTTAATGCCTACCGGAAAAAATATCAAAGCTAATTTTGCTTCGGGATATAACACTGCAAAAGCTAATAATAAACCATATATGGCACCTGAAGCTCCTACCATTGGCGTTATATAATTTTGAACTAAACTTATTGCATTTGGATTTTGAACTACAGATAGAGCAGGTTCGTTTACTAATTCTCTGTGTAGATTTAGCTTTGCAGCTTTATATATATCTGCCAAACTAACTCCTTGCTCTACAACCAATTTTTGTAATTGACTAATTTCTATATAATTCACCAAATTATATAGAATAAATCCTCCAAATCCTGCAAAAATATACAGTTTCAAAAAGTTTTTAGCTCCAATTGTTGTTTCTACTGCAGCCCCAAACATCCATAAAGCAAACATATTAAAAAGTATATGTTGAAAACCTCCATGCATAAACATATGAGACAACACTTGCCAGGTTTGAAAATTCGGTGAACCAGGATAAAAAGCTCCTAAAATCACCGTTAAATCTATTCCCTTAGATTCAAATATATAAGTTGCTAAGAAGAATAATCCATTGATTATTAGTAAATTCTTCGTAATCGTTGGAATTGGTTGTCCCATCATAATTATTGTAATATTTTTTCGACTTCTGTCGTATTCATTTGCACAAAAATAGGTCGACCATAAGGTGAATAATTCGGATTAGGCAACTTAAATAATTCTTCAACTAATGTACGGGCTTGTTCTTCTTTTAAAGAAGTTCCTTTCTTTACGGCTGAATTTTTTGCTAAGATTTTTGCAAACGAATTATCCAATTCTAATGATTCCTTAAATTCTAATTCATCAATAAAATCCATAAAAATTGAGACCACATCTTCTTGTTGTACATCTACTGGTATTGCATTTATCTGAATTGACTCTTCGTCTAAAGAAATATCGAAACCAAAACTTAATAATTGACTTTCAACATTTATTAATTTCTGACGATCATTCGGAGATAAATCCAACTCTATAGGAAAAAGCATTTGCTGAACCAATGCATTATCTCTTTTTGAATGTATAAATTTCTCAAACAAAATCTTTTGATGTGCACGATGTTGGTCAATAATTAATAATTCACCTCTGTATTCAACAATCAAATATTTATTATGCCACTGTATAACATTCAATTTTTCTTGTTGCCCAACCTCAGATTCAAATAATTGATGTGTCTGTTCAAAATTAGACTCAAAAACTTGATGTGCATGATTATTTTCAATTTCTAACTCCACAGCATCATTATAAAAATCCATTGTAGAATTTATAGCAGATGGTTTTGGAGCACGATAATGGTTATCATTAGAAAAAGGATTAAAACTAGAATCTACTGTTATTTCTGGCATTTTTATTTCTTTATCATCAGATGCAGATGGAATAAATGCCCAGTTCGGATCTTGTTCAAAATCTAAAGAAGGTGTGATATTAAATTGTCCTAAAGCATGTTTCACTGCAGCACGGATAATCGTATAGATTAATGCTTCATCCTCAAACTTAATTTCTGTTTTTGTAGGGTGAATGTTTATATCAATACGAGAAGGATCCAATTGCAAATACATAAAATATGCAGGCTGATAACCAGCTGGTAATAACTCATCAAATGCATCGCATAAAGCATTATGCAAATAAGGGCTACGTATAAATCTATTATTTACAAAGAAAAATTGTTCGCTTCTTGATTTTTTCGCTGCATCAGGTTTTCCTACAAATCCACTAATTTTTACTATTTCGGTATCTTCCTCAACAGATATAATTTGCGAACCTAACTTTTTACCAAAAATTTGTTGAATTCTTTGTTTTAAATTTCCCGCCTTTAAGTGGTAAATTTCTGAATCATTATGGTGCAAATAAAAACTAATATTTTCATGAGCTAAAGCAATACGCTGAAACTCGTCTTGAATATGTCTTAACTCAACCTGATTTGATTTCAAAAAATTACGACGTGCCGGAACATTGTAAAATAAGTTTTTTACAGCAATAGAAGTTCCAACCGGACACACAACAGGATCTTGATTGCGAACTTCACCACCCTCAATTATCAATTGGGTACCTAATTCTTCAAATTCTCGTCGTGACTTTGCTTCCACTTGTGCCACCGCAGCAATAGAAGCTAAAGCTTCTCCTCTAAATCCTTTTGTAAGGATTGTGAATATATCTTGGGTCGTTTTTATTTTAGAAGTTGCATGCCTTTCAAATGCCATTCGCACATCAGTCACACTCATTCCACTCCCATTGTCTATAACTTGAATTAAACTTCTACCAGCGTCTTTACAAATTAATTGTATGGTTGTTGCACCTGCATCAACAGCATTTTCAACTAATTCTTTCACTACAGAAGAAGGGCGTTGAACTACCTCTCCAGCTGCAATTTGATTGGCTACATGATCTGGTAGTAATTGAATAATATCATTCTTCATTCTTCCTAAAGAAATATTTTTTCGACTTTTCTTTAAAATCTACTTTTCACAAATATACGAACAATTATAGTTTTCAAACTAAACTCTCCACATGTATAAATTGTACGGTTAATAATGTTAATATTTTTTTATAATTTCATTTACTTGTGTAAACTCATTATCTACTTGATTATCATATTTTTTTGTTAAATAAGAAACTAAAATAATGGATAAAAAAGAACTTATAAATCCAGGTATTATTTCATACCATTCTTTGAAAGGGTGTTCTATATAAACCCAAGTAAGAACCACTGCAGCACCAACAATCATTCCAACTAATGCGCCTTGCCATGTTGTCTTTTTCCAAAGTAATGAAAGCAGAATTAGAGGTCCAAACGCAGCTCCAAATCCAGCCCAAGCATTTCCTACTAAATTAAGAATTGAATCTTTAGGAGTAAGCGATAAAAGTAATGATATAACTGCCACCACTAATACTGAAATTCTACTTGCAACTAATAATTCCTTTGGGGTAGCTTTTTTATGAAGAAAAGCCTTATAAATATCTTCAGTTAATGAACTTGATGTTACTAATAGCTGAGAGGAAATAGTACTCATTACCGCAGCTAAAATTGCAGACATTAAAAAACCTGCAATAAGTGGATGGAATAAAATACGAGAAAAGTAAATAAATATTGTTTCAGATTCCGTTTTTGACATGTCAAAAACAGCCATTGATTGTGGATCAAATTTTAATAAATAAGCAATTCCCACTAACCCAACTAACAATGCTCCACCAACTGTAAATATCATCCATGTAATTCCTATCTTTCTTGCTTTTCTTAATTCAGAAACTTGTCCAATAGCCATAAAACGAACTAAAATATGAGGTTGTCCAAAATAACCCAAGCCCCAAGCAAGTAAAGAAAAAATGCCTACTGTTGTTGTTCCTGTAAACAAGTCTAAATAATTTGGACCTTTAGACTGTATAATATTAAAGGTTTCTCCTACTCCGCCAATTTCTATGATTGCTACAATTGGTACAATAACCAATGCTAGAACCATTATAGTTCCTTGCACAAAATCCGTTAAAGAAACTGCTAAAAAACCTCCTAAAAAAGTATACACTACCACCACAAAGCTGGTTAATAACAATCCTGTCATATAATTTAACCCAAAAGCAGACTCAAATAATTTACCACCAGCAACCATTCCGGAAGAAGTATATAATGTAAAGAAAATTAAAATTAGTAAGGATGACACAATTTTTAATAAATGTGTTTTATCCTTAAATCTGTTTTCAAAAAAAACTGGTAATGTAATGGAGTTTCCTGCTATTTCTGTATAAACCCTTAAACGTGGAGCAACGATTAAATAATTAACATACGCTCCAAAAGTAAGTCCAATAGCTATCCAAGAAGCTGATAAACCTGTCATATACATTGCACCTGGTAATCCCATCAGAAGCCATCCACTCATATCTGCAGCACCGGCAGATAATGCAGTAACTGCAGCTCCCATTTTGCGTCCTCCAATCAAAAATTCATCTGAATTAGAATTAGATTTTTTAAAAGAATAAACTCCAATACCAATCATCAAAGCAAGATAAAATCCTATTGAAATTATTTCGTAAATATCCATTTATTGTAGCTTAATTTAATCGAAGATAAACTTTTTCATTTATTCTAATTGTCCGAACTTTAAATATTATATTTTTTTATGATGAATTTTCAACAAAACAACCTTAAATCAACGAGTAGTCCATATTTAAAACAACATGAAAATAATCCAGTTTGGTGGCAAAGTTGGAGTGATGAAGTGTTAGAGTATGCACAAAAAGTAAATAAACCATTACTTATATCTATTGGTTATTCCGCATGCCATTGGTGTCATGTTATGGAACATCAATCATTTGAAAACGCAGATGTGGCTAATATAATGAACGATAATTTTATCTGTATCAAAATTGATCGTGAAGAACGTCCAGATTTAGATGCACTTTATATGAACGTTGTACAAATCATTCATCAATCGGGAGGTTGGCCACTAAATGTATTTGCCTTACCAGATGGGCGTCCCTTTTATGGAGGAACTTATTTTCCGCAACATCAATGGTTGGAATTATTGGATAATATCCAATCAATGTATCATCACAATTATTCTAAAGCACTCGAATATGTTCATTCAATTGCTGATGGATTAACAAAAATGGAAACAATTGAATTGAAATCTGAACAAAAATTATCTAAAGACAAAATTCAAGAAACATTTGATTTCTGGAAACAACAATTTGATGATGAATGGGGAGGATTTAATCGAGCGCCGAAATTCATGTTACCGAACTGTTGGGAATCGATTCTTCGTTATGGTGTGCAAACCAAAGATGAGGATTTATTGATTCAAACAAAAATCACGTTAGACCGGATGGCCTTTGGTGGAATTTACGATCAATTAAAAGGTGGATTTGCGCGTTATTCAGTTGATCCGTATTGGAAAGTTCCTCATTTCGAGAAAATGCTCTACGATAATGGGCAACTACTTTCTTTGTATGCCAACGCGTATAAAGTTTACGGAGAAAAAGAGTATAAAACAGTAATAGAAGAAACAATTCATTGGTTAAAAGATGAAATGCTTTCTCCTAAAAATACTTTTTATGCAGCCATTGATGCAGATTCACAAGGCGAAGAAGGTAAGTATTATGTATGGAATTCTTCAGAACTAAAAGAAATTTTAGGTGATGAATTCGATTTTTTCAAAGCATATTATAATGTTGGTGGATTTGGCGAATGGGAACATGGTAACAATATCTTAATGCGACTAATAGATGATGAAGATTTCTGTGAAAAAAACCAATTTACATTAGATGAATTAGCTATTCAACGAAAAAAATGGAAAGAAACACTTAACAAAATTCGTGAACAGCGCATTAAACCTCATCGCGATGAAAAAGTTTTAACCTCTTGGAATGCTTTAACCATAAAAGGATTATGCGATGCTTATCAAGCAGTAGGAAATGAAGAATATTTAAAACTAGCTAAAAATGCAATAGAATTTATTTTGGATACACAATGGGATGGTGAAACATTGTACCGTAATTATAAAGATGGTCAAACTACAATTCCCGGATTTTTGGATGATTATGCATTATTAATTGAAACTTTAATCAAGTTATTCGAAACAACATCTAGTCAAAAGTATTTAGAAGAAGCGCAAGTCGTTACAGAACAGGTTTTTAATCAATTTTATAACCATAAAAATAAAATGTTTGCCTATAAATCCCATTACGATACGCCATTAGTTAATGAAACATTTGAAATTTATGATAATGTGATCTCATCATCTAATTCCATTATGGCAAATAATTTATTTAAATTAGGAAAAATCTTAAACCAGGAACATTACATCTACCAAGCCCAACAAATGCTTTATAACGTTGAAGAAAAAATTCACGATTATCCAAATGGATTTGCTAATTGGATACAATTATATTTGAATTTTAGTCACGATTACAAAGAAATTGTTATTATTGGTGATGATGCTAAAGAATATTTAAATCAATTAAATTTATACTACATTCCAAATGCTATTTTTGTTGCCAGCAAAACAGAAAGTTTAGAAATCACGAAAAACCGTTGGACAGAAGGTAAAACGGGAATTCATATTTGTGAAAATTATGCTTGTATGATGCCCGTTTATGAAATAGAAAAAGCAATTGAAATGATATAACCATGGAAAAACAAAGATGTTTTTGGGTCACAAACGATCAAATTTATATTGATTACCACGATAACGAGTGGGGAAAACCAGTTTTTGATGATGAAACTTTATTTGAATTTTTAATTCTGGAAAGTTTCCAAGCAGGATTAAGTTGGTTAACCATTTTAAAGCGTCGCGAAAATTTCAGACAAGCATTTGATCATTTTGATGTGCAAAAAGTGGCTGACTATACCAACGAAAAAGTGGATGAATTACTACAAAATGACAGCATTATACGTCACCGTGGAAAAATTGAAGCTGCAATTTCTAATGCTAAGCTATTTATAGAAATTCAAAATAAATATGGCTCATTTTCAAAATTTATATGGAGATATGTGAATAATCAACCAATCGTTAGTCATTATAAAATGAAAAAAGAAGTGCCTGCAACTACTCCACTTTCCGATCAAATTGCTAAAGATTTAAAAAAAATAGGCTTTAAATTTTTTGGATCAACAACAATATATGCTTTTTTACAGGCAATTGGAATAGTAAACGACCATACAGTAAATTGTTTTTGTCATAATGGTTAAAGTTTAAATTCGCTATTTTATTATCGATTGAACTTTATCATATTTGCACAAATTACAACAAGATGAAAATATCATTGCAGAATTGGATTATTTTGGGAATACTTGCATTAACCTGGGGTAGTTCTTTTATCTTAATAAAACAAGGACTAGTTTCCTTTACACCATATCAAGTGGGTTCATTACGCCTTTGTTTTGCTGGAGGAATTCTAGCTATTTGGGGAATTCCTAATTTAATCAAATTACCTCGTAAAATAATTCCGTATGTTGCTCTGGCAGGATTTACTGGTAATTTTGTTCCTATGTTTTTATTTCCCATTGCACAAACTAAGGTATCTAGTTCTATGGCTGGGATATTAGATTCACTAGTTCCATTATTTATATTACTTTTTGGTGCTACAATTTTTAAGGTAAAAGGAACACAAAATCAAATATTAGGTGCTGTTATTGGATTTGTTGGAGCAGTTATTTTAATTGGAAGCGATGGATTAACAGGTGAAAATAGTTTTTGGCATTGTATGATTATTGTTTTTGCAACTGCCTTATATGGATTAAACAGTTTAATATTAACAAAATATCTTAACGACATTCCTTCTTTTCAGTTATCTTCCTCTTTGTTTACTATTTGGCTACTTCCCTCAATTTTAATTTTATTATTTTCAGGATTTCCTACAGAATTTATTGGATCTTCTGAACAATGGCAAAGCTTGGGATATATCGCGATTTTAGGTTTAGTTGGTACAGCAACAGCTATGATTTTATATTATAAACTTATTCAATCCACTGGACCCATTTTCTCATCAATGGTAACATACTTAATGCCTATTGTATCTGTATTCTGGGGATTTATAGTAGGCGAAAAAATTACCTGGTTGCATATTGTAGGCTTTTTACTGATTTTATCAGGCGTCTATTTGACTCAAAAACCAGATAAAAATAAAATAGAAATACAATAAATCATTATAAATAGTTTATTTTAGTCCTTAATTAACACAAATTCATTACTATAATTGAATAAAAGGACTAAAATGAATTATCTTAAAAACACACTAAAAACGTTCATCTATTCTTTATTTTTATTTAATTTTAATACCGCAAATGCTCAATTTGATAGTATTGAAATTAATAAATTAACTACACAATTTAAAGATTTAATTTCTGTTAATCATAATCAAATCTTACAGCCTAAAATTGATGGATATACAATAAAATTAATTGGTTCTGACAACAAATCTACAATTGATTTAAACGGAAATATACATCAACCTCTAATTCATAAAAAAGTCAATCTACTTTTTAAAGCAACACGAAATTCAGATTCTTGCGAAGCTGAAATTCCAGTAAAAAATATTCTAGTTACTGGTAAATACACTGATCAAGGTCAGAATCAAAAACCTTTTGTTATTCCTTCATTACGGGAATGGCATGGAGAATTAGGGGAATTTAAATTAAATTCTCGTTCGAGGATAATTATCAATTCTTCTAATCCAAATTTTTCAGAAGCTGCTTATTTACTAAAAGAAGATTTAAAAAAGCAATTTGGTTATAATGTAGAAGTTGTAATCAATAAAAAACCTAAGAAGGGTGATATTATAATAGAAAATTCAATAGCTAATGAATTAGGTGAGGAAGGATATGCAATAAAAATTAAGGATTACGCTCAATTAGAAGCTCCTGCATATAGTGGAATTGTCTTTGCAACGAGAACCATTTTACAGATTTTAGACCAATCTACAGATAAGATGTCACTCCCAAAAGGAGAAATAAGAGATTATCCTACTTACGAGGTTAGAGCTATGATGCTAGATGTAGGAAGAAAATTTTTTACTATAGATTTTCTTAATGACTATGTTGAAATATTATCTTATTATAAAATCTCAAACTTTCAAATTCATTTAAATGATAATGCTTTTGATAAATATTTTGAATTTGATTGGGATAAAACTCCATCTGGATTTAGGTTACAAAATGACACTTATCCAGATTTAGCCTCTAAAGATGGACATTATACTAAAAAACAATT
Organism: Faecalibacter rhinopitheci; assembly: GCF_015234135.1. Lineage (GTDB taxonomy): Bacteria > Bacteroidota > Bacteroidia > Flavobacteriales > Weeksellaceae > Empedobacter > Empedobacter rhinopitheci. Next base: position 182,341 of record NZ_JADGIK010000002.1, read on the forward strand.
TATTGATCTACAAAAGAAAGCTTTAAGATATGGAATAAAAATAATTCCTGAAATTGATGTTCCTGCTCATTCATTAGCTATCACGAAAATTTTCCCAGAAATAGCAAGTGATAAATACGGAAAAGATCATCTTGATTTGAATCATCCTAAAACTTACGAAGTTGTAAAAATATTTTTGATGAGTATACACAAGGTGAAAACCCCGTCTTTATAGGTGAAGAAGTGCACATTGGTACAGATGAATATGATAAAAAAGAAGCAGAAACATTTAGAAAATTTACCGATTTCTTAATTAAAATTGTTCAAAATAATGGCAAAAAAGTTAGAGCTTGGGGTGCTTTAACGCATGCAAATGGAGATACACCAGTTACTTCTAAAGATGTAACACTAAATATGTGGTATAATGGATATGCTGATCCTATTGAAATGAAAAAATTAGGTTACAAACAAATTTCTACACCAGATGGATGGTTATATATTGTTCCTGCTGCTGGGTATTATTATGATTATTTGAATGTAAATAACATCTATAACAAATGGGAACCACGACATATTGGGAATATAAGTTTTGAAAAAGGTGACCCTACCATTGTAGGTGGAATGTTTGCTATATGGAATGATATTGCTGGAAATGGAATTTCAGAAAAAGATGTACACAATAGATCTTTTCCTGCGCTTCAAGTCTTAGCAGAAAAAATGTGGAATAGTGAGGAGCAATCCCTTTCCCTATTCGATTTTAATCAAAAGAAGTTAAGTGTAACCGAAGCACCAGGACTAAATTTAAGAGGATATTATGGAGAATCTATTCAAAAATTAATGGATTATCATTTTGAAAATAATTTTATAAACTCTGTAAGCAATAATAATTCTGGTATAGCGTATGAAAATATCGCATTTGTAAATGGGATTTCTGGACAAGGTATCACCTCTAACAATCAAGGTAAGATTACTTTTCCATTTGAAGAAATTGGGAATAGTTATACGGTATCATTTTGGGCTAAACCAGTTCATCCAAACGCATCACTAAATTTTAAATCTAAACATGCTATATTTTATATTAATCCGAATGTTATTGGCTACTCACGAGAAGGTTATGATTATGAACTTTCAGAAAATACTTTGCAATCAAATTGGCATATGATCACAATTATTGGTAATAAAGAACAAACCTCTTTATTTATTAATGGTCAATTAATAAAGAAAATGGAAACTGAAAAAATCGTCCTTCCATATAAAGACAAAACAGATAAAGAAATAACATACAACAAAGTCAAAACTCTAACTTTTCCATTACGAGATTTGATGATGAATAATTATATAATAGATGAATTTAAAGTATATAACATAGAATTTTCTAAAGATGAAATTTTGAGTGAATATAATTTATATAAATAACTAAAAATGCCCTTTATATGAAAGGGCATTTCTTTTTTAATGCATTAAAATTTGTAAATCTCGAGCCAATTTTCTCGTAAATTCGTCTGCACCTTTATCGTTTAAATGCGTTGTATTGTAAAACCATTTTTGTTGATAACTGATCGAATCCTTTGAATAATCTAACAATGGTAAATCATATTGCTTTAAAGTTTTTTTATATCGTTCCACAATTTCATTCCGATTCAACATATAATCTTGTCCTTTATAAAATTCTGGCGCAATCGTAAAAATCAATTGAATATTTTCTTGCTGACAACGTTTTATTAAGTTTTCAATCAAAGGATAAACATCGGCATCAAACTCCGCATCTTTCGCTTTTAACGTTGCCCAATTTACATTCCATTTTCGGTTATAGGATTTGAAGCCTTTTTGACGAAAATATCCATTTTTATCTACAGTTTCTTTCTCCGCTTTTTTGATTTCATCTTGCCAATACTTTCGATCTTCGTAGCGATAAAACGGAATCAAATAATCTTTCCAGTCTGCATTTTCATATTCCTTTAAATAAGTATATAGTTTATAATTCCATAACATAAACGGAACATATTGATTGGGTTGAAATACTTCATCGATGTGCGAAAAAGAAAAAGTATCTAAATTCCAAACAATTGTTTTGGGATGAGGATTATTATCCAAATATTTCAGAAAACGATAATATTGCATCTTAAATTTACTTCCGTTTAGTCCTAAATTATGCGTTTTCATATGTAATGAATCTTCTAAAATTTGAGGATTGATATGAATCATCGCACGAGAAGAACCGAATACAGCTAAATCTACATCAATTTTTCCTTGATTAACACGATTCCATTCTTGCACTTCGCCACTAAACAATGCTTTCTCTTTTAATGAATTCGAGTAAATTAAATCTCCGAATCCAGTTAAAAAATAAATGGCCACCAATGTGACCAGTATATATTTAATGAATTTCATTATTTTCTCAACATTTCGATGTGGGGAATATCATCTTCTAAATACTCTTTAGAAACTTGTTCGAATTCGAAAGATTCATAGAATTTTTTCAGATACAATTGAGCAGAAATACGGATAGATGAAGTGAAGCATCTATTTTCGATAACTTGAATAGAATTGGCGATTAAATGTTTACCTAAACCTAAACCACGGTGTTTCCCTCTACTAACCACACGACCAATAGATGGTTCGTTTTCGTAAGAAATTCCTTTCGGAACAATTCGCGAATAAGCCACTACTTCATCATTAATTGTTGCCCAAAGATGACCACATTTCAAATCTTTTCCATCTGCATCTTGGTAAATACAGTCTTGTTCAATCACAAAAACTTCATTTCGTAATTGAATAATTTGATATAATTCTTTAGCCATTAATTCATCAAACAATTTATAATGCCAAACTACTTTTCCTTCCATTAATCTAACTTTGAATATTTCGCAATAATATTTTCAAACACCTTTTGTGGTAAAATACTTTTTAACGTCACCGAAAATTTTTGCATCGTTTTACCAATATAATAATGCGGTTTTGTATTTTTTTGATTCATGATTCCTTCAATTATCGGAATCAAATCTTCAGTTGGAGTTCCTTGCGCCACTTCGTGATCGATATCAGCCACCATTTCATCGTATTTCTTTTTGTAAAAAGACGACACAAATGTTTTTACACGACCTTCTGCAATATTGGTTTTAATATCCCCAAAATTTAAAGTTGTAATCTCCACACCTGTATGACGATTTTCTAAACGGGCTGATTCAATTAATCGATCAATCATCGCTTTCGAAGCCGAATAATATCCTCTAAATGGTAATCCGTTGTTACTTGCAATGGAAGAAACATTTAAAATATGTCCATATTTCTGTGCACGCATGACCGGTAAAACTTCTTGCATTGTATAAATTGGACCATACACATTTACATTCAATAATTTTTCAATATCATTTTTAGAGGCATCTTCTACAGCCCCCAACATTCCTATCCCTGCATTGTTGATCAAAACATCAATACGATTATTTGTTTCTGCTAAAATCTGTTGAAAAGTACGTTCAACATTCTCTTTATCTGAAACATCCGTAGCTATATGCATAAATTTCTCTTGTCCTTTTTTTGAACGAGATAAACCATAAACTTGATGTCCTTTATCGTGAAAATAATTGGCTAATGTTAATCCAACCCCAGAGGAAGATCCTGTTATAACAATAACTTTTGATTGCATATTGATGTAAAATTTTAAACAAAACTAAGCAATATCAAACAATTAATAAACGTGAAATATTTTTTTGAAAGGTTAAATGTATAATCTCTAAATTTGCTGCTTAATTTTGAAGTGATCATACATTGAATCAAAAAACAAAAAAACACCTTGTAACTGGGATAAAACTTGCGATTAGCTTGGTTTTAATTTATTACGTTTTCTTTGTCAAATTACATATTTTCGACATTCTTGATAATTATAAAAATGCCAATTGGTTTTATATTTTTTTAGCAGTCCTATTATTTATCGCTTCACAGGCTTTATCTGTATTTCGCTTAGATTATTATTTTAGAGATATAAATCTTGATTTATCATATAGATCAAATATTCGTTTATATTTCTTAGGTATGTTTTATAACACCTTTGTTCCAGGAGGTATTGGAGGTGATGCCTACAAAGTATATATTTTAAATAAAAATTATAAAAATGGTTTAAAACAAATTTCCCAATCTGTTTTTTTAGATAAGATTATAGGATTATTTGCAATGATTTTAATTATCATTTTTTTAGTTTATTTATCTAATTTAACTGACTATCCTATTATTCAGTATAGCGCATTAATAAGCTCTTTAATCGGGTTTATTGCTGTTCCCTATCTTTTAGGATTATTTTTCCCTATACATAAAAAAACATTTTTTAACTCAATGATTTATTCAATTGTTTTACAATTGATTCAAGTAGGAATGCTTTACTTTGTATTAGAAGGCTTAAATATTCATCCTGACAATTTCAGTATTTACCTACTAATTTTTCTTGTTTCGGGTATATTATCTATTATATCTTTCAGTGGGTTTGGAATACGTGAAATTGTGTTTATGTATGCCGCGCATCGATTTAATTTTGATGAAACTTTAGCAACAAGTGCTGCATTTATCTTCTCAATAATTACAATTACAGTATCATTTATTGGAATCATCTACTTATTTAAAGGTGTAAAAGTTGAAGAGAAGAAAAAAAATACAAAAATTTCATTTTAGGTTTTTAAAATATTTAACTGAATAGAAAAGAGTTATGTAAAACATCAAATTTTATTTAATATTTTTTCGATTCAAGTATTTGGATTATTCAAAAACAGCCCTATATTTGCAATCCAATTACGAAGGTCCCTTAGCTCAGTTGGTTCAGAGCACCTGCCTTACAAGCAGGGGGTCACTGGTTCGAATCCAGTAGGGACCACATAAAGACAATAGTAAGTCTTTTCAATCAAATTCTAATAAGGTCCCTTAGCTCAGTTGGTTCAGAGCACCTGCCTTACAAGCAGGGGGTCACTGGTTCGAATCCAGTAGGGACCACAAAAAAGACAATAGTAAGTCTTTTCAATAAAATTCTAATAAGGTCTCTTAGCTCAGTTGGTTCAGAGCACCTGCCTTACAAGCAGGGGGTCACTGGTTCGAATCCAGTAGGGACCACATAAAGACAATAGAAAGTCTTTTTAGTAAAATTCTAAAACAAGGTCTCTTAGCTCAGTTGGTTCAGAGCACCTGCCTTACAAGCAGGGGGTCACTGGTTCGAATCCAGTAGGGACCACATAAAAGACAATAGTAAGTCTTTTCAATAAAATTCTAATAAGGTCTCTTAGCTCAGTTGGTTCAGAGCACCTGCCTTACAAGCAGGGGGTCACTGGTTCGAATCCAGTAGGGACCACAAAAAAGACAATAGTAAGTCTTTTCAATAAAATTCTAATAAGGTCTCTTAGCTCAGTTGGTTCAGAGCACCTGCCTTACAAGCAGGGGGTCACTGGTTCGAATCCAGTAGGGACCACATAAAGACAATAGTAAGTCTTTTTAGTAAAATTCTAAAACAAGGTCTCTTAGCTCAGTTGGTTCAGAGCACCTGCCTTACAAGCAGGGGGTCACTGGTTCGAATCCAGTAGGGACCACATAAAATTCCTTTCAAGATTACTTGAAAGGAATTTTTATTTTAATGTATTTTGGTTTTCATTAAGCGTTTATAAGGAAAAAGTGAAAGCACAAAAATTACGATTGAAGCTACTACTCCTTTTAAACTATGTTTAACAGATTGATGATCTAGAAAATCATCATTTTTATCTGAATAATATAATTCATATTTATCTCCAATATTCAAATCTAAACATGGTCCCCCTAAAATTTTAGTATTATATCTTTTATTATGATATAAAAATGATATTGAATACGCTCCATTACCAACACCGCAGTTCTTTCCAGCTATCGTAATTTCCTTCTTATTTTTATGATCTATACTTTCTACATTATTTATATATTCATTAATCAAATAAGCTGAAAAGATAGCCAATACAAAAGCTATTACAAGTTGATTTTTTTAAAAAAATTATTCATCTATTTAATTATAAATAGCATCAAATATAAACATAAAAAAAACCCTTACAAGTGACTTGTAAGGGTTTTGTATTTTAAAACTTAATTCGCTCTCCTGAGTCGGTAATAAAAGCTTTATTTCTAAAAATAAATAATGCAAAACCTCCTATAGAAATGGCTGTATCTGCAATGTTGAATACTGGTTGAAAAAACTTGTAGTGCTGTCCTCCAATGATTGGAATCCAAGATGGCCAATCTAATTCGAATAGTGGGAAATATAGCATATCTACCACACATCCTGTAAGCCAACCCGAATATCCAGTAAAATCTGCTTTTGCAATTCCGGGATATCCAGCCCAACCTTGAAACATATCGTTCCACGTTGTTCCTTTGTCGAATATCGCACCATACGCAATACAATCAATCACATTTCCAATGGCACCAGCTAGAATTAATCCAACTGGAATTATAAAATAGCTATTGGAAATTTTCTTAGCATACATATTTATATAGTAAATAATACCTGCTATTAAGAAAATTCGTAAAACGGTTAAAATAATTTTACCTGTAACACCTCCAAACTCCATTCCATATGCCATTCCAGGATTTTCTACAAAGGCGATTTTGAACCAGCTAAACACTTCGACATCCTCGCCTAAATAAAAGTTAGTTTTGACATAAAATTTTGAGATTTGATCAATTAAAATGACCAGAAAAGTAATCAAAAAAACTTTTTTCAAAATAATATTTTAACGTTGTAAATTTTTCGCTTCGATACTTAAAGTTGCATGTGGAACTAATTTAAGACGTTCTGGATTTATTAATTTTCCGGTAACTCTACAAATTCCATAAGTTTTATTCTCTATACGAATCAATGCATTTTTAAGATCTCTAATGAACTTTTCTTGACGAGAAGCTAATTGAGCATTTTGCTCCTTACTCATTGTCTCAGATCCTTCTTCGAAAGCCTTGAAAGTAGGTGATGTATCATCTGTTCCATTTGAACTATCGTTCATATAAGCTTCTTTTAAAAGATCGTAGTCTCTAATCGCTTGGTCCAATTTTTCTTGAATCAACGTTTTAAATTCTTCTAATTCTTTATCAGAATATCTTACTCTTTCTTCTGTAGCCATAAGCGCTTACTTTTTTAAAACCGTTATCATAGTTGAAATTCCATTAATTTCTACCTCAATTCCATCTTTTACAGTATCCAAAATTTCTAATTCTACTGTAAGAGTTTCAGAACAGATATACTCTTTATTTGATTCAACCGCTTTAACGATTGGTTCATCATTTTTTATTTGTAGCTTAATTTTATCTGTTACTTCTAATCCAGTTTCTTTACGTAAATTTTGTACACGATTTACTAATTCACGAGCAATTCCTTCATTTACTAATTCGTCAGATAATTGTAAATCTAAGGCAACTGTTAATGTTGAATTAGATGAAACGGTCCATCCTGGAATATCTTTAGTTGTAATTTCAAAATCTTCGACTTCTAAAGTATATGTTTTATTGTCGATTACCAAATCAATTTTTCCTTCTGCCTCTAATTTAACAATTTCATCATTAGATAATTGTGCTGTAGCAGCAGAAATAGCTTTCATTTCTTTTCCGAACTTAGGTCCTAAAGTTTTGAAATTAGGCTTAATTGATTTTACTAAAAGGTTTGATGCTTCCTCATTCGTTAATAATTGAATTTCTTTTACATTTACCTCTTGTTTTAATAATTCTGTAATTGATTCTAATTTTTGCTTCATTGAATCATTTAATACAGGAATAATTACTTTTTGTAATGGTTGACGTACTTTCATATCGCTTAATTTACGTAACGATAAAATCATACTTGTTGCCATCTGTGCTAAATGCGTTTGCTCTTCTAAATCTGCTTTAATTAACGTTTCATCCACAGTTGGGAATAATGCTAAGTGTACAGATTTTGCAGCATTTTTACCTGTTGCAGCATTTAAATCTTTGTATAATCGATCCATAAAGAATGGTGCGATTGGAGATCCTAAAATTGCAACAGTTTCTAATACTGTGTATAATGTTTGGTAAGCAGAGATTTTATCTTTTGAATACTCCCCTTTCCAGAAACGTCTTCTTGATAAACGAATGTGCCAGTTCGATAAATTATCGATTACGAATTCTTGAATTGCACGAGCCGCTTTTGTTGGTTCGTATTCTGCTAAATACGTATCTACTTTCTTCGTTAATGTATTTAACTCCGATAAAATCCATTGATCTAACTCTGCACGCTCTTCTACTGGAATTTCTTCTTCAGCATAAGTAAATCCATCTACGTTTGCATATAATGCAAAGAATGAATATGTGTTGTATAATGTTCCGAATAATTTACGACGAACCTCATCAACACCTGCTAAATCGAATTTTAAGTTTTCCCAGGGTTGAGCATTTGCAATCATGTACCAACGCGTTGCATCAGGACCATACGTCGCTAATGTTTCAAATGGATCTACTGCATTCCCTAAACGTTTAGACATCTTTTGTCCGTTTTTATCTAACACTAAACCGTTAGATACAACGTTTTTATAAGCTTTTGAATCAAAAACTAATGTTCCAATTGCGTGTAATGTATAGAACCATCCACGAGTTTGATCTACCCCTTCAGCAATAAAATCTGCTGGATACATTGTTCCGTTATCGATTAATTCTTTGTTCTCGAATGGATAGTGAACTTGTGCATAAGGCATTGCTCCTGAATCAAACCAAACATCTATTAAGTCAGACTCACGTTTCATTGGTTTTCCTGAAGCAGAAACTAAAATCACCTCATCTACTACATTTTTATGTAAGTCGATTAAATCGTAATTAGTTTCAGACATATTTCCAACTTCGAAACCTTCAAATGGATTTGAAGTCATAACTCCAGCAGTAATTGCTTTTTCTATTTCAGCAACTAATTCTTCTACAGAACCAACAACAGTTACTTCATCACCATCTTCTGTTCTCCAGATTGGTAATGGAATACCCCAGTAACGAGAACGAGATAAGTTCCAATCGTTCGCATTTTCTAACCAATTTCCGAAACGACCTTCTCCAGTTGCTTTTGGTTTCCAATTAATTTCTTTGTTCAATTCAACCATACGATCTTTAACCGCTGTTACTTTAATGAACCAAGAGTCTAATGGGTAATATAAAATTGGTTTGTCTGTTCTCCAACAATGTGGGTAACTGTGTTTATATTTCTCTACTTTGAAAGCTTGATTACGCTCTTTTAATAAAATCGCGATTTCAACATCCACTGATTTCTCAGGTGCTTGACCTTCATCGTAGTATTCATTTTTCACATATTTCCCTCCGAAACCTTCAGGAATTTGAGCTACGTAACGACCTTGTAAATCTACTAATGGAACAGGATTACCATTTTCATCCAAAACTAACATTGGAGGAACACCAGCATCTTTTGCTACTTTCGCATCATCTGCACCAAAAGTAGGCGCTGTATGTACGATACCTGTACCATCTTCTGTTGTAACGAAATCACCAGGGATTACTTGGAATGCTTTATCTGCATCCTCGAATGGTAAAGCCCATTCTAATAATTGCTCATATTTTGTTCCTACTAAATCAGCTCCTTTGTATTCCGCTAAAATGCGATAAGGAATTGTTTTATTTCCTGCAGCATAAACTTTGAAATCTTCTTCTGTTTCTGCTAAGAAATATGGTTTACCAAATTGTTTTCCTACTAATGGTTTACCTAAGATTACTTTAATTGGCTCGAATGTATATTGATTGAATGTTTCAACTAATACATAATCGATTTTTGGTCCAACTGTTAAAGCTGTGTTTGAAGATAAAGTCCAAGGTGTAGTTGTCCAAGCTAAGAAATAAACATCACCATCTACATCTTTCAATAAATCAGAAGTATCTTTTTTAGCTTTAAACTGTGCTACAATTGTAGTATCTGTAACATCTTGATAAGTTCCTGGCTGATTTAATTCATGAGAAGATAAACCTGTACCCGCTTTTGGAGAATATGGTTGGATTGTGTATCCTTTGTATAATAAATCTTTATTATAGATTTGTTTTAACAACCACCAAACCGACTCCATATATTTTGGCTTGTATGTGATATATGGATCGTTCATATCTACCCAATACCCCATTTTTTCAGTTAAGTCATTCCACAAGTCTGTGTAACGCATTACTGTATTTTTACAAGCTTCGTTATATTCAGTAATCGAAATTTTAGTTCCGATATCTTCTTTTGTAATTCCTAATTCTTTTTCAGTTCCAAGTTCTACTGGTAAACCATGTGTATCCCAACCTGCTTTACGAAAAACTTGTTTTCCTTTTAACGTTTGGTAACGACAAAAAATATCTTTTATAGATCGTGCCAATACGTGGTGAATTCCTGGCTTTCCGTTTGCAGAAGGTGGTCCTTCGTAAAAAACGTATGAATCATTTCCTTCACGAGACGTAATACTTTCTTCAAAGACATTATTATCTTTCCAATCTTTTAAAGTATCCTGTGCGACTTGTACTAAGTCTAAGTGCTTATATTCTTTGAATTTATTTGCCATGAATTCTGAGTTTATTTCTTTCTAAATCAAGGTTTGCGAATATAAGGAAAATTGCTAAATTATAGTAACATTTCCCTCCGCAACTGTGTATTTTATATGCAAAACAGTATTATAAAAAATATTTAAATCAATTCAGTTGAAATCTTAGAGTTTTAGCGAAATATTTTACCATTTTTGTAAATACACTTATTCATCCAATATATACGAATCAATTATGAGAAAAATATTTAATTTCATTGGACTGGCACTGTTTATTATACAACTTTTTAGTTGTTCAAAAAATAAGGATTATGTAGAAATTATTCCAGAAGATGTAGATTTTGTGGTCCAAATTAATCCCAAAACCATAGCCGAAAAAGGAAATTTCAAAAATATCGAAACGTATAATTGGGCTAATATTGTGGTAAACGAAATAAAAAATTCAGATCCTACTTTAAATGATTTATTTGAAAAATTTAAATCTTCACCCACTTCATCAGGATTAGATTTAATATCGCCTATTTACATTTTCGGAAAGAAGCATCAACAAAAAAATGTCGCTTCATTAGTGATGAACATGAACAAAAAAAGTGACTTTGAATCACAATTAAAAATCATTTATAAAGCTATATATAAAAAAGAAATTAATTTTATAGATGAAGGAAAATATACTTTTATAGCAGGTCAAAAAAAACCATTTGTAGCGTGGAATAATAAACATTTTATTTTTATAGCAAGTGAATTTGGAACTTCAACTAAAGTTATAGATGAATATTTTAAAAGGCTGATAAGTTCTGAAAAGGCTTTAAAAAACACCAACAATAGTTTTGCTGATTTCCTAAAAAAATCGGAAGATATTAATATATGGTATACAGGAAAATTCCTTAATTATTTTAACCAAACAAATACTGTTGAGAAAAATGAAATTGATCTAACAAATAGTGCTTGGGCAACTTTTCTTTCTTTTAATAACGATAATATAAGCATTACTCAAAAATTCCATCCTGATCATGCTACAAAAATTAAAATGGAAAAAAGGCCAATATGGAAGAGTAAAATAAATTCAGAAATTTTTAAATTTTTCCCTAAACAAAGTTATTTAAATATTGGATTTGCGGTGCATCCATCTAATGCTAAATATATTCTTAGCCAACAGAATTACATCTCAGAATTTATAAACAACTATGATATTAATCCCGCTATTTTAGCTAAAAGTGCAGAAGGAGAAATACTATTAAGCGTTTTCGATTTTGAGAGTAGACAAACTTTTAATGTAAAAGAATACTTTGGGAAAAAAGAAAAATTTGCAAACAAAGTAATTGTTCCTCAATTTATTTTAGCCGGAAAAATGAAAGATCAAGCATTTTATAATCATTTAATTTCTACACTTCAGGAAGGTTTAATTAAAGAGTTAAATTATTACACATTTCCAATCAATTCTCAAACATCCCTATATATTACACAAAAAAATAATGTTTTATATATTACAAATAATCACATTCAGATTTCAAACTTTATAAATGATCGAGTAGAAAAAATTAATTTCATTCAGAGTGATTATTCAAATGGAGCTAAGTATCCATTATTTGCAAATGTTAATTTAAATTTAGAGGAATATCCAACAGAAGTTAAAGACTTTTTCTTTAATCAACTTCCATTTGGGGAAACAACAGAAGTTAGAAATTTCGCCCAAAATATTGAATATTTAAAACTTAATTTTTCAGATGAATATACTAAAAATGGTCAAATAAAATTTAAAAATATCGAGGGTAATTCACTAGAATTGATCCTTAAATTTATAGACAATGCTTATTCTTTATACTTAAATCCACAAATCAATTTAAATGAACGAGATAAAAATTAATCAAGTTATACCACATCCTTTAAAAGATTTTGGGTTTGATAAATCTGAAGTTTGGAATAACACAATTACTTTTGAAAAAGGTAAATATTATCAAATAATAGCCAATTCAGGCGTAGGTAAGTCAACCCTAATAAATATTATTTACGGGGATAGAAAAGATTATGATGGAGAAGTTTTTTTTGATGACATAAATATTTCAACTTTTAATGTAAAAAAATGGAATGAACTTAGAAGATCAAAACTATCCTATGTTTTTCAAGGATTACATTTATTTGAAGAACTTACCTTATTAGAAAATATTCAATTAAAAAATGGTTTAACTAACCATGTTTCTGAAAAGCAAATTATAGAATGGGTTGAAACTATAGGTTTAGAAAAACACTTAAATCAAAAAGCCTTACATCTTTCCTTTGGTCAACGTCAGCGAATTGCAGTAATACGAGCATTTTGCCAGCCATTTGATTTTATTTTACTAGATGAACCTTTTAGTCATTTAGACGATCAAAATAAAAATCTATTGATGAATATGATTGAAAAAGAAGCCATAAAAAACAATGCAGGTATTATTTTAACCACATTAGAATTTAATAATGATAAACGCTTAAGCCATGTTATCCAACTCTAATCAATTGCTTCAAAAAATTGTTCGTCAAGAAATTAGTATCACACGAATAATTACATTTTTTATTTTCACAATAATTGGATTTTATATTCTGATTTTAGGAAACGTATTATATTTTGATTTTGCGAAAAATTTCACCAAAGATTCAACAGTCTGGAAATCTAATTACATTGTTTTAAATAAAAAAATATCTTCTTTACAATCCCTAACTGGCACTAAACCTACTTTTAATCAAGATGAAATTGAGATTTTAAAGAACCAGTCTTTTATAGAACAAATTGGCACTTTTAAAACAAGCTTATTCCCCGTTAAATTACAAGTTGGTGGGGTCGCAGGAATTAGAGGATTTTCTACCGATTTATTTTTTGAATCTGTTCCTGAAAATTTTATTGATATAGAAAATGACAAATGGGCTTGGGAAGAAGGAAACGATTTTGTTCCTATTATAATTCCTAAAAGTTATTTAAACTTATATAACTTCGGATTTGCATCTAGCCAAGGTTTGCCGCAAGTATCGGAAGGACTTTTTACACAAATTCCATTTCAATTAATTATTGGAAAACAAGGGAACCAAAAAATATATCAAGCAAAAATTGTAGACTTTACAACTAAAATTAATACAATTTTAGTTCCTGAAAATTTCTTAGATTGGGCTAATGAGCATTTTGCATCTCAAAAAAATAATGAATCCTCTCGAATCATTGTACAAATAAAAAATGATGGTGAGGAAAACTATATCTCTTTTTTTGAAAGTGAGAATTATGATATAAATAAAGATGAATTAAAAAATAATGAATTAACATCTTATTTAAAAATAGCGTTTAGTTTAGTATTATTTATTGGCGGAATAATCGTACTAGCCTCAATTTGGTTAATGTTAATTAATTTTCAATTATTAATTGAGAAAAATAAACATAAAATTAAAGATTTGTCATTGATTGGATTTACCGCTAATCAGCTGAGTTGGACTTATCAGAAAATAATGGCTTTATTTCTGATTTTAGGCTTAGTTGTAAGTATTCCTTTAGTTTATTATACAGTGAGCTATATTAAAGGTAAAATAGGAAATTTTATTACAATTGAATATTCATCATTTACACAAATAATTATAGGAAGTATGATTGCATTAATTGTAATTGTTATTATAAACTCAATTATCTTAAAATCAACCATACATCATATTATTAAAAAATAAAAAAAGGAACCGATTGGCTCCCTTTTTTTATTTTTTTTTAAGTGATTTAGAAAGAATATCCTACACCTAAGTTAAATCCGTGATTTTTTGCATCAAAGTTAGAATCACCTTTAAAAGTATCTTTTAACCCTAAGTAATATCTAACTCCTACGTTAATATTATCTGTAATATTATAACCAACTCCTGCAACAGCACCAAAATCTACTTTTTCTACACTATCAGAGATATCAGTTTTAGTTTCACTTGTTATACTTTGTCCATTAATGTTTGTATCAAATTTAGCTTTATTTGATGCATATACATTAAATCCTACTTGTGGACCAATTTCAAAATTGAAACGTGTTCCTCCAGGATAAATTTTTAAAAGAACTGGAACTTGAATATAATCTAATGTTGTTGTATTTGAATATGTTGTTGTAATATTATTTGAATTAACTAAATCATTTTTATATTTGGCACCTACTCTAGCAAAATTAACCTCTGGTTGAATTGCAACAGTTTGGTTTAAAGGAATGTGGTAATAAACACCTGCAGACCATCCTAATTTGTAATTATCATCTTTTACATCATCGCCTAAAAAAGAAGTAACATTTAAATTAGTTTTAATACCTAATTGTGGAGTATTAGTCTTTTCTTGTGCGTTAACACCAACTAATCCTACCAACCCCATTGCCACAAAAAATAACTTTTTCATTTTATAAATATTTTAAATTAAGTTGATAAGTAATTTTCAACTAACATGCCAAAAATTATCTAAAATTGATTAAAACCCACAAAACATTGTTTATCAATATTTTAAAAACATAAAAATATTCTAAAATTAAGTGAGAGGGTAGCTATTTATTCTTTTAAAATTTAAAAGCGACTCCAGCTCCAACTGATGCTACTTGATATCCGTTAAATCTAACACCCTTGTAATGAAGATAAAAATCCATTAATTCATTGTAATGATATCCTAACTTAGGCGTAAAATAATGAGTTCCAGAAGTCTTTTTTCCTTGTCCAAACGCATAACCTAAATCAGCTCCGAAATAAAGATTTTTATAAACATCTATTTCTGCAGAACCACCAATCATTAAATAATTAAAAGTAGATTTGTTATTTAATCGTGAATCATTTCTTACATTAGAATAATCGTATCCAATATGACCTCCGACTTTAATTATATCATTAATTGGTCCTAAGTATCCAATAGAAATTCCTAGATTTATATCAGAGTGATTTGAAGCATAACCAACTGGTAGACCAGCATACGTATTAACTCGTATTCCTGTTTTATTTGATTCTTGTGCATTGATTTTTATAGCTGCACACACAACAGCTAAACATATTACTATTTTTTTCATAAAACCTAACTAAACTAACCAATACAAAAGTATTGTTATTCAGATAGTTAAATAATTTTAAGCTATAATAAAATTAAAACTTAAAATTCTTAAAATAATATAACTCGCTAGTAGTCTGCATTTAATAATAATCTCAAAATTAATTATAAGAGTATTTTAACAGAACAACAATGTTTAATATAAAAGCATTCTGTATTTTATGGAAATGCATTTATGAGAAATAAAAAAAGCTATCCTAAAGGATAGCTTTTTTTATTATTTTAAACATTATTAGAATTTATATGCAAATCCTACAGATACTGCATTAAATTTATAATCAATATAGTCATTATCTTCTGGTCCTGCACTAATTCCTTTGTATCCAACATATAAATCCCATGTTGATGCTGAATATCCTACTTTAGGTTGGTAGAATAAACCTCCTTCCATTCCGTCAGTAGTTGCAAATGCATAACCTAAGTCAGCTCCTACAAAGATATTGCTTCCTCCAAATTCATATTTTGCAGTTGCAGCTAATGGAATAAATCCATAATCTTCACCTTCGACTGTAAGAACTTGATTTCCTACTCTGTAATCATAATCTTTACCAATAAAATGATCATAACCAACTTTTGCTCCTAAGCTAAAGTTTGTGGCTACTGGCCATAAATATGCTAAATCTACACCAACGTTGAAAGAAGAAACATCTGCTGTATCTCCTACAGGAATACCAACATGTACAGTACCCTCAAATCCTGTTTGTGCATTAACACCTACTAATCCGATTGCTGCGAATGCAGCTGCAAATAATAATTTTTTCATCGTATTTATTTTTTTTTATTTATTTATAATAGCTAATCATAAGAATGATTACTCCACCTTTTTCAAGTAACGTGCCAAAAATTATAAATTTGTTAAAAAATATTAACAATTGCGCATATAGCGTGTATAAATTATTATAAATAAAAAAAGTACAGCCATTTGGCTGTACTTTTTTTATGATTTATTTAAAATAGATTTATTGTCCAACTATTTGATATAATAGATCTTGTTGCTTCTTAGCGTATATTGTATCAACTTCTGCAGCTACACCAATTAAATCATTTAAGAAGTTTAATTGATTCATTAATCGAGACTCCTCATGAGGTTCCACTTTTCCGTCTGCAATTACTTCTTTATATAAAGCTACAAAACTTGCTTTAAAAGGAGCATAATCTTTTTCAAATCGAGCTAAAGCTTTTTCTTTTTCACCTTTTTCAGAAATTGCTGATACTTCATTAAATAAAGCCATCATTACATCACTTTTTGCACCTGATATATCACTAGAAACTGTATTTCTAAAGCTCGTTGGTAAAGTATCAAAGAATTTTATTTTATCATTTGCATTTTTGCGAACATATTGAAATAATTCTTTTGCTTTCTTTTCCTCTCCTGCTTTAAGATATAATCCAGCAATACGGCTTACTCCATAACCTATATCATAACGAGGCCAAGCAGGAATTTCTTCCATTATTTTGTCCAATACTTTTATTGCTTCTTGTTTTTTACCAGCTGCTAATAAATCATCTGCTAATCTTACGGCAACATTTCTAAATGATGAGGAATAATTACGTTCTGTTAAACTATAAGAAACATTTTCTTTGTTGAATCCTGGAGATTTATATGAAAAGAAAATACGAGATAATTCATTAATATTAGAACCTCCTATTACACCTCCTTTACCAAATTCATTATAGATAGGAACTAATTTATAAGTTAAACCAGTATTCATCAAATAATCATTTAAATAAAATGTGTTGGATGGATCTGATACACCTCCTCCACTAAAATAGATTGGACGATCCCAATTGTAATTAGCAAGCATAGATAACATCATTAAATCTCCTTTGTATAAAGTTGATTTTTTAATATTAATCGTAATTTCGTCAACCATTTTGTGCGCATCTTCTTTTGCTACAATTCCGTACTTCACAGCATTCGCTTTATTTACAGGAATTTTAATTGTACTAACTGGTAAGAAATTTACTGGTCCTATTTTGTATCCAAAGTAGTCTGCAAGCGCCTTTTTTGTCTCAGACTTATTATCTAAAATAAAATCTATAGCCTGTTTCGCTGTCATTGTATCATTTGTAACAAATGATTCTAATGGTGCTAATCCTTTGTAAACAGATAATATTTGATTTACATCTAACTCCGGATCAGTTAAAAACTGACTCGCTTGTTCTGGAGACATTTGATTTAATTGGCTTAAAGAAATTTTCTCTCCATTAGCTCCTTCTTTAGTAAAAGAATTTAATTGATCAAAAATGTTTTTAATTGAACCTGAAACCATAAAAATGTTATCATTAGTTCCACTTTGAAAATCAGAAGTTTTTAAGTTTGTCGGAATTCCCGGCGCATTATATGTACGACGTAATAATTGCTCTAAATTCCAGGGTGATGAAGCTAAAGTTAAATTCGCAATTTTAACGTCTGTTCTAAAATCTTCCGTTTCTTGTAATCCCCATAAAGGATAAGTGTCATTATCTCCGTAAACAAATAATATGGCGTTTTTGTCTAAAGGATTGATGTAATTGTAAGCTAATGAATATGCAAGTGTACGCTGAGATCTGTCATGATCATCCCAGTTCTGAAATCCCATTAATAATGGAATTCCTGCTAAAATAGCTATTATCCCACCTGTCAATCCTTGGCTTAATTCTTTTTTAGTTACTTTTTTCAGTAGAAAATAAATTCCCTGAACTCCTAAACCACACCAAATAGAAAATGCGAAGAATGAACTAACTAATGCATAATCACGCTCACGAGGTTCAAATGGTTTTACGGAAGTATAAATAATGATTCCAATACTCGTTAAAAAGAATAATGATAAAATACTCCACCAGTTTACAAAATTTCTATTTAATTGGAAGAACATACCGATTAATCCTAAGATTAAAGGCAACATAAAATATACATTAGTTCCTGCATTATGATATTCTGATGGTAAAAGAGATTGATCTCCTAATCTAGGATTATCAATAAATGGGATACCTGAAATCCAATTACCTTTTGTCACCTCAAAATTACCTTCTAAATCATTTTGACGACCAGAGAAATTCCACATAAAATAACGTAAGAACATATACCCTACTTGATAATCTAAGAAGTAATTAACTTGTTGTACGAATGTAGGAGATTCTATATCTAATATTTCATTGTATTTCTTTAAATCCGCAATCTTTATCTTTTTTGCTTCTTTAAGTTTCATTAATTCGGAAAATGCTTGTTGAGCACCTTCATCATTATAATAAGCGGCATTTAATGAAAATTCTGGAAATCCATACACTGCTGCGTAATTTTCCATTACGTTTGGATCTGGATTAAACATTTTAGGGAAAATTTTCATGTACTTATCATTATAGACATATTCTATACGATCAGATACTTTTACATATTTCCCTATTTTGTTGTCTTTTATGTAATCTGCTCCTGTAATATTTCTTTCATAATTTCCATTCGCATCCTTTTGAATTCCATCTTCTGCAATATGTGCAGTATATACAGCACCATACATTACAGGCCAAGATCCATACTGCTCTCTATTAAAATAATCTAATGCTCCTAATGCAGTATCAGGATCATTTAAATTCATATGTGGATTGGCATTTGCTCTGATAGGAATAACTAACCAACAAGAAAATCCAACTAACATAAATGTGATACACCAAGCAATTGTATTAATTAATGCAGAACCATATTTCTTTGAAAGGTTGAATATTCCATACAATAATGCTAATAATAATACTGATGCAATGATAGAACCTGAATGAAATGGCATTCCAAAGTTGTTAACAACATAAACCTCCGTTTTACCGAAGAATGTCATTGTTAATGGGAATATTATTTTGAATGTAAAAGCTAATATCGCGACAGTTATAATGTTAGCAGTAATAAAACTTTTAATAGAAAATTTATATTTCCTAGCATAATATACATAACATACCAAAGGAACAGCTAAAATAGCCATTAAGTGCACCCCGATTGATAAACCAATAAATAGAGAAATAATGACTAACCATTTATTACCTCTTGCTGTATCGGCTACGGGATCCCATTTAGTTATTAACCATACAATTACTGCAGTAAAAAAAGATGCCATTGCATATACTTCACCTTCTGATGCTGAGTACCAAAATGTATCACTAAACATAAAGATTGAAGATCCAATTAGTCCACTACCTAAAACAACTAATTTCTGAGTAGCATTTAATTTTACATCATCTACAGAAAGATTGATATCTTTCTGATTAATAAACATTTTACGTGCAAAATAGGTAATTGTCCAAAACAATAACATAATTGTTCCTGCACTAAATAATGCTGAAGTTGAATTAATTAATATAGCATATTTTCCACCATCTCCAAAAGATAAGCCTGCCCATACTGCTCCAAATAATTGAAACAATGCAGCTCCAGGAGCATGAGTTATACCTAATTTTGCTGAGGATACGATGTATTCTCCACAATCCCATAAACTTAAGTGGCGTTCCATCGTTAATAAATACACTAACGCGGAAACTGCAAACATGGCCAAACCTAAGCAATTATTCCATTTTTTGAATTTTGAATCCATTATTATCAATAAAGTATCTTGCGAAATTAAGGTAAAAATATTGAATAATTTTTTAGTTTAATTGTTTTTAGGATAATTTGATAAATTAATCTTTATGCTTTATATTTGCACTGCAAAAAGCAATGCCTTTAACAGACAAAATACTTCAAACCGGCTATACTTTTGACGATGTGTTATTAGTACCTGCCTATTCAGAGATTCTTCCGAACCAAGTATCTTTACAAACACGTTTTACTGACAATATTATTTTAAACATTCCGATTGTATCTGCAGCAATGGACACCGTTTCAGAAGCTCGTTTAGCAATTGCCTTAGCACGTGAAGGTGGATTATCATTTATCCATAAAAACATGTCTATTGAAGATCAAGCCAACGAAATTGATATGGTTAAACGTTCTGAGAATGGAATGATTTCAGATCCAATCACTTTATCACGAAAACATACGTTGCGCGATGCTGTAATCTTAATGGAAAAATATAAAATTTCTGGATTACCGGTTATCGAAGAAGATAGAACTTTAGTTGGTATTATAACTAACAGAGATATTCGTTACCAAGAAAACTTTGATCAATTAGTAGAAGAAGTAATGACTAAAGAAAATATCATTACATCTGGAATTGATACAGATTTACACAAAGCAAAATCAATCTTATCTCAATATAGAATTGAAAAATTACCAATAATTGATGAAAATAATAAACTAATTGGTTTAATTACAATCAAAGACATTGATAATTTAACTGAATTTCCTAATGCATCTAAAGATTCTAAAGGACGTTTACGTGTTGGTGCTGGTGTTGGTGTTGGAGCGGATACGCTTGATAGAGTACAAGCTTTAGTATCTAAGGGAGTAGATATTGTAGCTTTAGATTCTGCTCATGGACATTCTGCGGGAGTAATTCGTAAAGTTGCTGAGGTTCGTAATGCATTTCCACATCTAGATATCGTTGGTGGTAATATAGTAACTGCTGATGCAGCTAAAGCTTTGATAGATGCAGGAGCAAACGCATTAAAAGTTGGAGTTGGACCTGGATCTATATGCACAACACGCGTGGTTGCTGGAGTTGGAGTTCCTCAATTATCTGCAATACATGATGTATATAATTATGCAAAAACAAGAAATGTATCTGTTATTGGAGATGGTGGAATTAAACTATCAGGAGATATTGTAAAAGCTGTTGCAGCTGGAGCAAACTTGGTAATGTTAGGAAGTTTATTTGCTGGGACGGATGAAGCTCCAGGAGAAGAGATTATTTTCCAAGGACGTAAATTCAAAGCGTATCAAGGGATGGGTTCATTAGCTGCTATGAAAAGGGGGTCTAAAGATCGTTATTTTCAATCAGATGCTAATAAATTAGTTCCAGAAGGTATTGAAGGTCGTGTTCCTCATAAAGGATCAATATCAGATGTAGTATACCAATTATGCGGAGGATTAAGAGCTGGTATGGGATACTGTGGTACACCAACTATTCAAGACCTAATCGAGAATGGTAAATTTGTTAAAATAACTGGTGCAGGATTACATGAATCTCATCCGCATGATGTTGTTATTACAAAAGAAGCACCTAATTATTCGAATTAAGAATTAAAAGTTTTCTAAATATAAGCCGTCGTTAATCGACGGCTTTTTTTATAGATTAAAATTTTACCCATAAAAAAAACCTCTCCAATTGGAGAGGTAAAAATTATATTTGAGGATTATAATATTTTATAAAATTAACGTGCAAAGTATAACTTAGAGTTAATTTCATCACCGTTTGATAAACGAGAAGAAGCTTCTGTCCAGTTAACTCTGTTTAGTGTTTGTTGACCTATTGGATATCTTACACGTCCTGGTATATCTGTTGCAATAACATTTCCTGACATTAATGGTGTAAATACATACGTTGTACCATTTGGTCTTGTATTAGTCTCACCTGGCATTAATAAGATTGAAGTATTAGGATATCCTGTTCTTCTATACTCATTCCATGCTTCGTCTGCGTTTCCTAATAATGCAATGTATTTTTGGTTCATTACATGTTCTTGGTTAGCTGCAGGTAAATTTGCAATATAAGCTTCTATCATTTCAGGTTTTACTTCCCAATATTCCATATTAGCACGTACACCAGCAATGTAATTCGCTTGTGACCATCCGTTAAGTTCTGCTAAAATAAATTCAACTTCAGCGTAATCCATTAGAACTTCAGCTTTATTTATCTTTTTATAATTATGAGAAAAGAAATTTACATTAGAAGAAAGTCCATAATATGTATCAACTGTCGGTTGACCATAAGGCATTCCCGTATAGTTATTTAAATCACCTTCAACTAGACCATATCCGCCATCATCTACAGATTTATACCATTTATCTGTTGTTTTATATTGTGTAAATGTTAAACCTTTCGGAGCTACTAATTCAAATAATCGAGGATCTAATCCATAAGAACCTTTTTCACCTTTTAATAATTCTACAAATGTTTGGTTCACATAAAAATCTGTACGATTATCTACATAGAATAATTTCCAGAATGGATTACCTTCAGCATCTGCTGTTCCAAATTTATGAGTAGCTGACTCATCATTATTAGAAAATACACCACCTGCTATCGCTTCTGAAATGTGAGTCTGAGCAGCTGGCATTTTATCTTTTAAACGATTAGCTATTCTTAAACGTAAAGAGTTTGCAAATTTCTTCCACTTTGATGCATCTCCATTATAGATATTATCTCCTGAAATACTTCCACCCTCAACGATTTGATCAGCTGCGGCCTTCAATTCATTTAATAAATCTGCATAAATTTCTTCTTGCGTAGCATATGCTGGAACAGTATATGCATCAATTTGCAAGGCTTGGAATCTTGGATTATTTTTCTGACCGTAAGACCAATAAGGAATATCACCAAAATGAGTTACTAAATTGTCAAACGTATAAGCTAACATGATTCTACTTGTAGCAATCTGATTTTGAATATTACCATACGCAGACATTTGTACCGTTGTAGCAGGATCTTCACAACGTTGAATTATATCTTTGTAATTATTAGCCGCACGATATAAATAGGTCCATCCATTAGACGTTTGAGCATCTCTATATTGATATTTATCTTCTTCTAAGTAATTATTTTGAGAAGAATACTGCATCCATGGAAGTGACATACGAGCTGACCACCACCCATCACGAGTATAATTCATTAAATATCTATTAGCTCCGTTAAATATTGTTGATGTTGGAACAATTTCTGGATTGTTCTCATTTGTATTTATAGCTAGTAAATCATTATCACAAGAAGTCAACGTTCCAACTGATGCTCCAAGTAATGTGAATAAAACTAATTTATTTATAAGTTTCATAGAATTCTAATTAAAATTGTAATTTAAGATTCATACCATAAGTTCTAGTTGATGGTAAAGATCCACCTTCCATACCTTGTACGTTTCCACTTCCTCCAGAAGCTTGTTCTGGATCAATATGTTTGTTATCTAATCCCCAAGTTCCTAAGTTTCTACCAAATGCAGAAATAACTACATTAGAGAAAGGTCCTCTAAATTTTTCTGGGAATGCATAAGAAACTGTAACCTCTCTTAATTTAATGTAATCTGCATCAAAAACATTTTGAGAAGTAGGTCCCGCATAGTAATGACCGTAGTAGCTAGCAGCAGATACGTTTCGTGTATTTTCTGCAGTGTTAGTTACTGTATAACTACCATCTAAATTCTTAACAACGTTTCCAGTTACCCCTTGAGATACAGTTCCCGTTTCACGAACATTATTTGCAGCTGTTTCCTCTAACATACCTGAGTACATTCCGAATAAATTCGTTACTGAGAAGTATTTACCACCTTGTTGAATATCTAATAAAGCAGATAAAGTAAAGTTTTTATAAGTAAATGAGTTTCTAATACCCATATTCCAATCTGCGATGATAGAACCTAAGTTCTTAACATCCGATGATAAATATAATCCGTTAGCACCAACTACTTTGTTTCCATCAGAATCATAGATAAAATCAGTTCCTCTAATTTGACCGTATTTTTCACCTACAGCAGCTACTAAAGTTGCTTTGAATGGCGCTGATCCTAAAGTTAAACTTTCAAAATCACCATATAATTCTGTAATTTCATTATCGTTTTTAGAGAAGTTAACGTTAATCCCCCATTCAAAATCATTTGTACGAATAGGAACGATATTAACCATTGCCTCAATTCCTTTATTTACAGATTTACCTGCATTCAGCATTTTTGAAGTTACACCAGTTTCTGCACCAGTTTGAACCCCCATGATTAAATCAGTTGTTTCTTCTCTATAGTACGTAACATCAAAACCAAAACGGTTTTTAAACATTTGCATTTCTAAACCTACCTCGAAAGCTTCTTTTCCTTCTGGTTTTAAGAATTGATTCTTTTTAGATAAAGAAGTTAAAAAATAAGGACCTCCCATAAATGTAGATCCACTAAATGCGGTATTTTCATATACATCAAAAATTTGGTGTACACCTGCATCGTTACCTGTTTTAGACCAACCTGCTCTAACTTTACCAAATTTTAACCATGAAGCATCTACAAGTTGAGAGAATACAAAAGATCCTGTTACAGAAGGGTAAAAGAATGAATTATTATGTTCTGGTAATGTTGAAGACCAATCATTACGAGCTGTTCCTTCTAAAAAGAAAGTATCTGCAAAACCTAATGATGCACTTGCATACACAGAGTTAACACGTCTTTTATACTTATTTGTAGAAACAGATGCTTGTTGTGCAGAGTTATTGATTGTATATAAACCTGGAACAATTAATCCACCATTTGTACTTGCTGACATAGAACCATAAGTTTCGTGTCTTCTATTCACTCCCGCAAAAGCATTTAAACTGAAATCACCCCACTTTTTGTCTACATGTAAACGACCTTCGTAGTTCATTTCTGTTTTCTCTCTATAACTGTCTGAGAATCCATCCTGTGCTTGGGAACCGACTGCTACTCTTGAAGTTATGTTTAATGAAGTATTATCACCATATATATTACCTACAGCATAAAATCCAGGAGCTATATCATATTTCAACTCAAAGTTTCCATAAAAACGGTCACGTTGATCATTTGAAGTATTTTCATTTAAAATCCAATATGGGTTATCTGAGTATTTTGGTGTAGCATCATCCCATGATGTACGGTTCCAAGATCTTTGTTCACCAGTTGAAGTTTTATAATTTTTTAAACGATTATAATCTAACTGAACTTGTCCCCATTGGTAAAGTTTTTGTGGAATTGAGTTATCACCATATCCAAATTCTGGTCTATTATAACCATTTGTACGAACATAAGTAATACCTCCTTTCGCAGTTAATTTATCATTAAATCGTGTAGATAAATTTAAATTAGCTGTTGTTCTTTTTAAACTTGTATTTGGTAAAATCCCTGATTGATCTACATGAGATAAAGACATACGTGCTGATGTATTCTCATAAGATTTAGAGAACGACACAGAGTTTGTATAAGCAATACCTGTTTGGTATAAAGTTTTATAGTTTGCTTGCGCTGGCGACCATGCTCTCGTTTTTAAATAAGTAGAAGGGTCATTAGAATCAAATGCATCCCAATGTAATACTTGTTGCCCATCTAAACGTGGTCCCCATGATTCATCAGCTGCATAATCAACTACACTATAATTTGTACCATTGATATTAACTTGTTGAAAATCTGCATCAAAACCACCTCCATATAACTGTTGTAATTTCGGTTGAATATTTAATGATTCAAAAGCTAAACCAGTATTGATTATAATTTCATCTTTACCTTTTTTAGCAGATTTTGTTGTAATCATAATTACCCCGTTATTCGCACGAGATCCGTATAAAGCTGAAGCTGGTCCACCTTTTAAAACGTTGATTGTCTCAACATCATCCGGATTGATATCAAAAGAACCATCACCATAATCACGTCCTCCTGAACCTGACTGTGTTGAACTTGAATTATAGTTAGAGTTATCCATTGGAACTCCATCTACAACTATCAATGGTCTATTTTCTCCAGTAATAGATCCAACACCACGTAAGATAATACGAGCTGATGTACCTAACCCTGATGGTGCTGTAATTTGAGCACCTGCTACATTTCCAGATAAAGATTGTAACGCATTTGATCCACGTCCTTGTGATATAACATCACCCTTTACTTCTTGAGAAGCATATCCTAGTGATTTTTTATCTCTTGTAATACCTAAAGCTGTTACAACTGCCTCACCTAATTCGATATCTTCAGAAGCTTTTAAGGATACTGTATAAGAATTTGATTCTCCAACTACAAAAGTTTGTGATGGTGAACCCATTGATTCTACATATACATACTCTCCTATATTAGCTTGAACTGAAAAGTTACCGCTTTCGTCAGTGTAAACTTCATTACCTCCGGAAGTTCTTACAACCGCATCCATTACAGGTAGACCTTCATGATCTTTTACAACTCCTGTAACAGTTTTTTCTTGTGCGTATAAAGAAGCACCAAATAGTAAACTTCCTAATACAAACAAGTTTTTTAAATTTCTCCTCATCTGTTAAAACATTTTTAAAACTTATATAAACATAAACTAAAGTTCATTAATTTCAAACTTAATTATAAAAAATATTGTTAAATTTGTTAAAATAATCAAAGAAATGGACAAAAAATTAACAAATCTCCAATTTGAAGTAGGGTGTGATGAAGCTGGTAGAGGATGTTTGGCGGGTCCAGTAGTTGCTGCGGCAGTTATTTTGAGTGAGGAATTTAATAATGAGATAATTAATGATTCTAAGAAGTTAAATGAGAAAACGCGCAATTCTTTACGTCTTTTTATAGAAGAAAATGCATTAGCATGGGCTGTTGGAATCGTAACTCCTCAAGAAATTGATCAAATTAATATTCTTAATGCAAGTTTTTTAGCCATGCATCGAGCACTTGATCAATTAAATACACCTATAGATATAATTGTGGTAGATGGAAATAGATTTAATAAATACAAAGATATTCCCCACGAATGTATTATAAAAGGTGATGGAAAATACATGAATATTGCTGCGGCATCTATTTTAGCAAAAACATATCGTGATGAAATAATGGATAAGTTAGATTTGAAATATCCAGCATATAACTGGAAACAGAATAAAGCTTACCCTACCAAAGCTCATCGAGAGGCAATTGCAAAATTTGGAACAACACCTCATCATCGATTATCATTTAAATTATTACCAGATCAATTATCATTAGAATTATAAAAAAAGCCTGAAAATTAATTTCAGGCTTTTTTACATATAATAATAAGTATTAAATTCTAACAATATCAGGTACAAGAATTGTATAGTTTCCTCCATTTCTCATTACATCTCTTACTATACTAGAAGAAATATATGCTTTTCCTGATGAGGTTAATAGGAAGATCGTTTCAATGTCATGATTTGTAATTGCACGATTGGTATGAGCTATCGCTTTCTCAAATTCAAAATCGGCAGGATTTCGTAAACCTCTCAAAATAAATTGAGCATCTACTTCTCTACAATAATCTACCGTTAAACCTTCGTACACATCGACCTCAACATTTTTAAATTTCGCAACAGATTGTGCTA
This sequence comes from Faecalibacter rhinopitheci, assembly GCF_015234135.1. Classification (GTDB taxonomy): domain Bacteria; phylum Bacteroidota; class Bacteroidia; order Flavobacteriales; family Weeksellaceae; genus Empedobacter; species Empedobacter rhinopitheci. The sequence continues at coordinate 210,021 of NZ_JADGIK010000002.1, forward strand.
TAAAATCTCTACGTTGTTCTAATGAAAACATATAGTTTTTAGATGAATTAGTACCGATCGCAACAATTATTTTATCAAAAAGAGGTACTGCTCTTTCTATAATATCCAAATGACCTATTGTAATGGGATCAAAAGAACCTGGAAAAACCGCTACTCTTGCCATGGTGATTTTCTATTTAATGCTAAATTAATTTCACTATCCATTAAATCAGATAATTCAATTTTAGAATATGCTGCTTGTTGTGGAAAAATACTAGCAGGTGAGAAACCTGGTAAAGTATTCATTTCAATAAAATGAGGTTCACCATTAACTATAATATATTCAGATCTAGAAAAACCTGTCATATTTAATGATGTATAAGCCTTTTTAGATATTTCTTCTACTCGCTTAGTAACTTCGTCTGGAATTCTAGCAGGAGTTATTTCTTGTGATTTTCCTTCATATTTAGCTTCATAATCAAAAAATTCATTGTCCGAAACAATTTCTGTGATTCCTACAACTTTAATTTCACCTCGATAATTTAAAACACCTACAGAAACTTCAATACCATCTAAGAAAGATTCAATTAAAACCTCTTTATCTTCATGAAAAGCTTTTATTAGAGCATCTTCAAATTGTTCTTTTTTATTCACCTTAGAAATTCCCAATGAAGAACCTGAACGATTAGGTTTTACAAAACAAGGTAAACCTACATGAGATATAATATCTTCTACAACATAGTCAGAATCCTTCTGAATGTAGATTGACTTTGCATGTGGAATACCGTATTTGCTTAATGCTGCAATACAATCTTTTTTATTAAAAGTTAAAGCAGATTGATAAAATGGACAACCTGTATAAGGCATTCCAATTAATTCAAAATAAGCTTGTAAGTAGCCATCTTCCCCTGGTGTACCATGAATAGTATTAAAAACTACATCAAATGTATATTTTTCACCCTCTTTTATGAAACTAAAATCTTCTTTTAGAATTGGGTATTTTTTACCATCAATTTCTGCAAACCAACCTTCCTTTAAGATACGAACGCGAGTTCGATCATATTTTTCAGCATTTAAACTTGCATAGATTAATTCTCCACTTTTTAATGAAATAACGCTTTCATCTGAGTATCCTCCTGCAACTACTGCAACTCTTAACATGATTAAATATTAAATTTATTCAAATATAGAACTTTGATAATAATCATTAATATTATTTTTAAACTATATTTGTACGTTATTAATAAGATAGATGAATTCAGCAAAATCAATTCTAAAAGTTGTGCTTAATACTATAGCTATTATCGCACTTTCTTATGGAGCCTATTATTTTGTATTTAATATTTGGTTAGATAGTTATACCAACCACAATGAGTCGGTTGAAGTACCTGATTTAGCCAGTATGAGTGTACAACAAGCCACACAAGTCTTAGACGATTTAGGTTTGACATATGAAGTTGACTCCGTTAATTTTGATCCTAAAATGAAACCTTATTCGATTATCGATTACTTTCCGAATTCTAATTCTAAAGTAAAAGAAGGTCGTAGAATTTTTATAAAAGCTAACCCAAAAACTTACCGCCCAGTAGAATTACCTGATTTAATTGGTAAATCAAAGCGTTTAGCGTTTACTCAATTAGATATTTCTGGTTTAAAAATAGGAAATATTATCTATGAACCAGATTTAGCAAAAGATGCAGTACTTAAAATCATTTATAATGGTAAAGTTTTAAAAGCTGGAGATGTATTACCCCGATTTGCTGTTGTAGATTTAGTTTTAGGACGCGGAATGTTAACAGGTGTACGCACACCAAACTTAGTAGGATTAGATTTAACTTCTGCTAAGGCAGCTATTAAAGATAATTTCTTTGAATTAGGTCAATTAAAATATATTGGTAGTTCACAAGATACAGTTGGTGCTAGAGTTGTGTATCAATTCCCTTTCAATGGAGATGCATACGACCAAGGACAGCCAATAGATTTATGGTTATCTAACAAATCAATGTCTGAAATTAAAGATCAATTGAAAATGTTAGACCGAGAATACAAAAAATTTGACGAAGATACTATTCAAGGTTCTAGATACCTTGATATACTAAATAAAAATAATCCTCAACCCAAAGTAGAAGAACAAAGGGTGGAAACTGCTCCACAAACACAACAAGCTCCAAAAGTTGTACAAGAGGAAATTATTATTGAATAAAAAAGAATAAATGACGGAAGACATAGAAGAACTTTTCCTTGAGGAAAACGAAGACGAAAACAAATTATATGAGCACTTTTCAATAACGGTAGACAAAGGTCAATCGTTATTGCGTATAGATAAATTCTTAATGGTTCGTATTGAGAATGCTACACGAAATAAAATTAAACAAGCAGCAGATAACGGAAATATTCTTGTGAATAAAGAAGCGGTTAAATCTAATTATAAGGTGAAACCAGGAGATTTTATTCAAATTATGCTAGAAACACCTCCTCGTGAGAATGAAGTTTTAGCAGAAGATATCCCATTAAATATTGTATATGAAGATGATCAAGTTGTGGTTATCGACAAAGAACCAGGAATGGTTGTACACCCAGGACATGGTAATTACCGTGGAACTTTAGTTAATGCATTAAAATTCCATTTTGATAACTTACCTTCTATCTCTGATCAGATGGAACGTCCAGGTTTAGTGCATAGAATTGATAAAGATACAAGTGGATTATTAGTAATTGCTAAGACTGAAATAGCGATGACCTCTTTAGCTGAGCAATTTGCAAATCACACGACAGATCGCCTTTATAATGCTTTAGTATGGGGAGTTTTAGCTGAAAATGAAGGAACTATCATTGGTAACATTGGTAGACACGAAAGAAACCGTATGCAGATGGCGGTTTATGAAGATGGAACACAAGGAAAACATGCCGTTACACATTATAAAGTATTAGAGCATTTTTCGTATGTTACATTAGTAGAATGTAAATTAGAAACTGGTCGTACACACCAAATTCGTGCACACTTTAAACATATTGGTCACACATTATTTAATGATGAGCGTTATGGTGGAGATCGTATTTTAAAAGGAACAACTTTTAATAAATATAAACAATTCGTAGATAATTGTTTTAAAGTTTGTCCACGTCAAGCATTACATGCTCGTACACTAAGTTTTGATCACCCTACAACTGGAGAAAGAATGTCTTTCGAATCTCCATTACCAGCAGATATAGTTGAAATCGTAGAAAGATGGAGAAATTACTCTATCAATTCTGTTCATGCTACATTACCTGAAGATCCTATAGATCGTAATCAGAAAGAATTAAAAAGTTAAAAAAACTTTATATAATTGATTAAAAGCACTTCTTAAGAAGTGCTTTTATTTCTCAAACTATTTTAATCAATAGCAATTTAGTAACCAGTACATTCTCTTCCTTTCTAAAATACATCAGTTATTTTAATAGAATTAAATTATTACCTCTAATCAACTATTGATTTATTTATCATCTTATCATTTGTTGTAAAATTTAATAAACTAGAAGTTTTAAAATTTGAACAAATAAATTAAATCCAAGAAACAATGTTATTTTCAGAATTAAATATAATTGATCCAATTTTAAAAGCAATTGAAGAAGCTGGATATACAGAACCAACCGAAATTCAAGAACAATCAATTCCTCTTTTATTAGAAGGAAACGATATTATTGGTTGTGCACAAACTGGAACAGGAAAAACGGCATCGTTCGCTATTCCTATTCTTCAAAATTTAATGAGCAAACCTAGTAGCGGAAACAAAGTAAGAACATTAATTCTTACTCCTACGCGCGAGTTGGCTATTCAAATCAATGAAAGCTTTAAATTTTATGGAAAGCATCTACCCTTAAAACATTTTGCAATATTTGGAGGCGTTAATCAAAATCCACAAATTAATGCATTACATGATGGTGTTGATATCTTAATTGCTACACCAGGACGATTATTAGATTTGATCAATCAAGGATATTTAAAGATTAATCAAATTGAGATTTTTGTTTTAGACGAAGCAGATCGTATGTTAGACATGGGATTTGTACATGAAATTAAAAAGATTTTAGAAATTATCCCTAAAGAAAGACAATCGTTATTTTTCTCGGCTACAATGCCAAAGAATATCAGAAAGTTTTCTCATTCTGTTTTACGCCGTCCAAAAGAAGTAACAGTAACTCCAGTTTCTTCTACTGCAGAAACGGTAGAACAATTCGTTTATCATGTAGATAAAGATATGAAAGTTGCTTTATTAGTAAGTATTTTAAATGATCATCCAAATGATCGTACACTAATCTTTACGCGTACAAAACATGGTGCTAATCGCTTAGTAAGACATCTGGAAAAAGCAGGAATTCCTTCTGCAGCCATTCATGGAGATAAATCTCAGAATGCGCGCCAGCGTGCTTTGAATGATTTCAAAGAAGAGAAGCTACAAGTATTAATTGCAACAGATATTGCGGCTAGAGGAATTGATATTGACCAATTACCTTATGTAATAAATTATGAATTGCCTAACGTTCCTGAAACATATGTTCACCGTATAGGTCGTACAGGTCGTGCGGGTCGCGAAGGTAAAGCGATATCGTTATGTGGAGCAGACGAAAGAGGTGATTTAATGAATATAGAAAAATTAATTGGTGCTTATGTAACAATTATTAAAACACCTAAAGAATTCTATAAAAAACCTGAAGAAGAAGTAAAACAAAAAAATTCTAAAACTAAATTCAGACCGAAAAAAGAATACTTTAAAACAAAAGATGACCGCCGTAATCGTAGAAAATAATAAATAAAAAAAGCACTTCAATTGAAGTGCTTTTTTAGTTATTATAATTTATAACTTACGCCTGCTGATATATTAAAATTTTTGATGTAAGTATATTCACTAAATTTTGTTAATCCTAAATCTGCTCTAAGACTTACATCTAATTTTTCATTAAGCTGATAACCTCCACCAAAAGCTATTGAAAACTGTAAGTTATTAATAGCTTCTAACTTACCTTCTTTTGTAGGAAGTTTATTAAATTTATCTTCTATCTTACCTTTTATTGAAATTAAATAAGCTATTTGAGGTCCTAATTCTACGTAAAATTTTGTTGGTTGATATTTTAGTAAAAAAGGTAACTTGATTAGATTCATTTTATAATATTCATCAAATCTTGGTTGTGTATTTTCTGAATTTTCTATTCCTCCAAAATATTCTATTGTAGAAATATTTACATTATTAAATTGTTCATAAGAATAAATTAATTCAGGCTGAAAACTGAATCCATTCTTCATTTGAAGATTATAAAAACCTCCTATATAAAAACCAAACCTATTTTGATTATCGCCAATTTGAGCATTGGCAATTCCTGTAGTTTGTGCTCCAGCTTTTACACTAAAAGAACTTTGTGCTATACTAATTATTGGATTTATAAGTAATGCCATTAAAAAAACTTTCTTCATATCAATGATTTAACTAAAGAAAGAAACGTGTTATTGTTATTGTTATTGTTATTGTTATTGTTATTGTTATACTTTTTCTTCCGAATATTTATCCACAATCATACTTAGTGCACCATCTGTTGTAATGTTACAAGCTGTTCCAAAGCTATCTTGTAGTGCAAAAATAGTAAGGATTAAAGCAACACCTGCTTCATCAAAACCTAAAACATTCGAGATTAAACCTAATGATGCAACCACAGTTCCACCAGGAACACCAGGAGCGCCCACAGCAAAAACTCCCAATAAAACAACAAACATTACCATAGTTCCTAAATCAGGAATAGTACCGTATAATACTTGTGAAACAGTCATTAAGAAGAAAACTTCTGTTAAAACTGATCCACACAAATGTGTATTTGAGAAGAAAGGAATTGTAAAATTAGAAATTGATGGTTTAATCACTTTACTATCATTTACAGCTTTTACCGCTATTCCTAAAGTTGCAGCTGAAGACATCGTACCTACGGCTGTAAGATAAACTGGTGGATAATGTTTCAATAATTTAAAAGGATTTGTTTTATGATAAAATCCAGCAATAGAATACAATAAAGTCATCCAAATAAAATGTCCTATAATTACTATAAAAATCACCTTTAAAAAAACAGGCAATTGTTTTTCAATAGAACCTTCATAACTTAAAATTGCGAAATTTGCAGCAATGAAAAAAGGCAATATTGGAATTAAAACTTTATTCACTAATAAAATGACAATATCCTTGAACTGATCAAAAATCTTTTCCAATTCTTTCGCTTTCGTAATTAATATACCTAATCCTAACATTAATGAAATGACCAATGCTGTCATTACCGAAAAAACAGGTGGTATATCCATTTGAAATAATAATTGAGGTATTTCTTTTAATGAATCGACCGAAGTAGGGATAGATAAAAATGGTATAATTTGGTATCCTGCTGCAACCGCAAAAAAGCCTGCTCCAATAGAAGATAAATAGGCTATTAATAAAGAAAATCCTACGATTTTGGTAGACCCTTCGTTTAATTTTGTAATAGAGGAAACTATAAACCCAATAACAATTAGCGGCACTAAGAAGAAAATTAATTGCCCCGTAAAGTATTTAATAGATAATACAACTTGTATCGTTGATTCTGTTAAGTAATTCCCTAAAATTAATCCAGCAACTACACCTAATAATAACCGAAATAAGGTATTATTTAAAATCTTTTTTAACATTCTATGTAAATTTGCATCAAATATAAAGTCTATTAATTAAATAGACTTTATATATTAATGAAAAATTTAACATTATATTTAATCTTCGATTAACTAAATATGTTGCTCTGAATATTACAGAAAAAAGAATTACTTCAAAGAATTAATAACAATCTCTTATAAATTGGATCGCTAAATTTAATCCGTTGTTAGAAACTGTTTTAATAAAATCTTCTCTGTCCATATAAGGATAAAAGTATTTTTTATTGATGGTTTTAATTCCATTCGATACTGAAATCCAAACTGTACCTACTTCTTTTCCGTCTTCACCTTTAGATGGACCTGCTACGCCTGTTGTTGCAATTGCAATATCCGTGTTCAGTACTTTACAAGCACCTTTTGCCATTTGCTCAGCGACTTGTTCTGAAACAACAGTAAATTCTTGAATAATTTCTGGACGAACGCCTAATACAGAGGTTTTAACTGCAGTAGCATAAGATACCACCGAACCATAAAAATACATTGAACTTCCTTCTACATTCGTTAATAAAGTAGCTATATTTCCACCTGTACAACTTTCGGCTGTAGAGATTGTTAAACCTCTATATTTCAGATTTTCTCCTATTATTTTTTGAGGTTTTCCTGAATTTTCAGAAACCAAATATTCTCCAGCAATTAATTTAAATTTATCAATCAATTCTTGAACTGATAATTTTAATTCATCTTCATTGTTCCCAATAGCTGTAAATCGTAAATCAATCGAAGTCCGATTAGGTAAATAGGCCAAACTAATATAATCAGGAATTTCATTTTCCCAATCTTCCACCAAAATTGCCAAATCACTTTCTGGAATTCCACTGACTAAAATATCGCGATGAAAAATAATATCAGAATTATATTTATCCTTTAATTTAGGTATAATTTCATCACGCATCAATCCTTTCATTTCGAAAGGAACACCCGGAAGGTTAATTATAATTTTATCATCAATTGTAGTCCATAAACATGGTGCAGTTCCGTAACGATTTTGAATGAAAGTCGATTTCTCAGGAATTAATGCTTGGTCTTGATTGAGATTATTTAATTCTTTCGTATAGCCCCTCGAAGCAAATAGTTGAATAATATTTTCTAACACTTTTTGCTCTCTAATCAATCCACAATTTAAAAATTGACATAAAGCATTTTTAGTTTTATCATCTTTCGTTGGACCTAAACCACCTGTTACAATTATAATATCAGATTTATCAATTCCACGCTGAAAAGCTTCAATAATATGGTATAATTCATCCTTAACCGAAAGAATTTCTTCTACTTCAATTCCGATTTGATTTAGTTGTTGTGCGATAAAAGCCGAATTTGTATCGACAATTTGCCCGATTAAGATTTCATCTCCAATCGTTAATAAAGTTGTTTTGATTTTCATGCATAAAAAAACTTGCTCCCTTAAAGGTAACAAGTTTTTGTTTTATATTTTATTGAAATTATTTTGTATCTATTGCACTTGACTGATTAAACATTTCATTTCGTTTGCGATTGGCTTCGTCGTAGATATCACTTATTTCCTCTTGCGATATAATTTGTAGTTTAGATTTTTTATCCGATTTTAAAGGATTTTTGAATTTATAGTTTTTGACATTTGGTTTAATGTTTTGCACACGAATAAAATTATCCATTCTTCCTACTTCTGGAATTTCGATGAATAAATTCATCTCTAAAACAAATCCATCCAAAGGTTGTACTGCAATTGGCATAAAATTAAAATCGATATCTTTTGTAAACCAAGCTTCAACATCAAATACCGTATTAGCAACTGTATATTTTGATTTCGCTTTATGTACTTTATATCCTAAAATTTCTTTGGATTCATTCGTAACTTCCCAATTTAATTTTTCAATAGAATTTTTTACAATATACTTTTTACCATAAACATCCACTTCGCGATAATTCTCTTTGGCAGTAAAATCCGAATATGTTAATCCAAAAGGTAAACCTGCAACAGATTTTTTCACTCCTCCTTTTGTATCTTGAGCATTATCAATTCTCTCTTGTTCGATTGAATTATATTCTTTTTCAGATGAATAAATTAAATAGTCTAAGGGTTTGGGATTTTCGTTCTGTTCGATGTTCCATTTTCTTGCATCAGCGTCTTTAATATCTCCAAAAAAATTTTCAATATATTCAGGTGTATATTTTGTATGATGTTGGAATTCGACTTTTACTTCATAAATCTGAGCATTTGCAAAAGAAGTAAGCACGAGTACTAAATAAAAAAGTTTTTTCATTTTAATATTAATTTCATTAAAAATAAAAAAAGAGTTACAATTTCTTATAACTCTTTGATATATTGATAAAATAATTTTAAATCCATCGAATTGACGAAAATTATAAAATATGTTTTTCTGCGTGGTAAGAAGAACGAACCAATGGTCCAGATTCTACGTGACGGAATCCTAAACCACGAGCAAAATCTTCATATTTCTTGAATTGCTCTGGTGTGATGAATTCTTGTAAAGGTAAATGTTGTTTCGTTGGTTGTAAGTATTGACCAATTGTAATGACATCTACATTTGCATTAGCAATATCTTGAATTGTTTCAAAAACTTCTTCTTCAAATTCTCCTAATCCAAGCATAATTCCTGTTTTTGTACGACGTTGACCTGCTTCTTTAGCATAACGTAACACTTCTAAGGAACGATCATATTTTGCTTGTATACGAACTTCACGAGTTAAACGACGAACAGTTTCCATGTTGTGAGATAAAACTTCTGGTCCTGCATCAATAATACGATCAATATGTTTCTCGATTCCTTGGAAATCCGGAATCAACGTTTCCATTGTTGTACCTGGGCTAATACGACGCACTGCTCGAATTGTTTCTGCCCAAATGATTGATCCCATATCCTTGATATCATCACGGTCTACAGAGGTTAAAACAGCATGTTTAATTTTCATTAATTTGATTGAACGAGCTACTTTCTCTGGTTCTGCCCAATCTACTTGCTCTGGACGTCCGGTTTTTACACCACAAAATCCACAAGAGCGTGTACACACATTTCCTAAAATCATAAATGTCGCTGTACCTTCTCCCCAACATTCACCCATGTTTGGACAGCTTCCACTTTGACAAATAGTGTTTAGTTTATATTTATCTACTAAACCTCTTAATTCTTTATGTTTTTTACCTGTTGGCAACTTTACGCGCAACCACTCAGGCTTTTTAACTCTTCCGTCCGGTCTTAACTCAACACTCATATTTCACGATTTCGAAAGGCTAATTTACAATTAATTTTGAGAAGTCATTGTTATTAAACTTATTGTATTGTTTCTTAAAATTTAACATAGAAATACATAAAACGGAACAGCAATTGTAATTCTTTCAAAACAAACAATTTAAAATATATGAAAAAATCAATTTTATTATTTTCTACACTTAGTTTAATATTATTTAGTTGTGAGAAAAAAACTGAAACACTAGTGACAACTGATGGAAATAAAGATACAGTAGTTGTAAACACAAATGATACTTTATCGCCCAATGATGATACAGGATTACGTGTAGATGAGCATAATTCAAAAAATTCAATTGATTGGGCAGGAACTTACCATGCTACTTTACCTTGCGCAGATTGTGATGGCATTCATACAATTATAGAAATTAATAATGATGAAACTTATAAGCTAACCCAAGAATACCTAAATAAGAATAACAAATCTGAAAATACAGGTAAATTTACATGGTCTGCTGATGGAAGTAAAATTAATTTGAAAACTAAAGATAATAGTAATTTTAACTTTAAAGTTGGAGAAGGAAAATTAATTTTTCTAGATCAAGAAGAGAATGAAATTACAGGACCTTTAGCAGATAAATATATACTTATTAAAAAATAATATAAAAAATCCGAACAAATTTGTTCGGATTTTTTATATAATTCTAAAAGTTTAAATGCTGTTATAACGCCTTCAACTTGTATTTCTTCTTCTAAATATTCTTCTCTCGAAAAATAATGATATGCTTCTATCTCACTCGATGGTGTGATTTTTTGATTTAAAATTGTACAAAAGCAATCTTGTTCCATCAACAAATTATTTTCCCCATAAGCCATTGCAGTAATATGAAAACAATAATTTAGATTATTAGGATCTAAAACGATATTAAGTTCCTCTTTAATCTCACAGATTAATGCTTCTTTAGATGTTTCACCTTCATCAATTTTACCTCCTGGTAAGTACCAAGCTTTTTTATTTTTACTAAAAGTTAGTAAAAGCTTATTATTTTCAACTACAATTAATCCTGCAGTTGGTAATTGTTTAATTTTCATTTTCAGCTCTTAGACATTGTTCCCATTTCCAAGAATTACGTAAAGACTCTTGTAAAGAAATTTGTGGTTCCCAACCTAGTTCTGTTTTTGCTAATGTATTATTTGCATATGCTTCCACTATATCTCCATCTCGACGCCCCTGAATTTGGTAATTAACTTTTACCTCATTTGCATTTTGAAATGCGTTTACAACTTCTAAAACTGTAGAACCTGTTCCGGTACCTAAGTTGAAATATTCTAACGTAGATTTATTTTCACCATTAATTAATCGTGTCATTGCTTTTACATGCGCATCAGCTAAATCATTTACATCAATATAATCACGAATTGCTGTTCCGTCTCGTGTTGGATAATCATCACCCCAAATTGATAAACATTCTCTAATTCCGGCAGCTGTTTGCGTTACATATGGTACTAAATTATTAGGAATTCCTTTAGGAAGTTCTCCTATTTTAGCTGATTGATGTGCTCCAACAGGATTAAAGTAACGAAGGCAAATCACATTTTTTTGATAAGTTGCTGAAAAATCTTCTAGGATTTCTTCTCCCATTTGTTTTGTTTTACCGTAAGGAGATTCTGGTTTCTTTAGTGGTGTTTGCTCATCAATAGGCATCACATCTGCTTGACCATATACGGTACACGAAGAGCTGAAAATAATGTTATTTACATCAAAATCCTGCATTGATTCTAACACATTAATTAATCCAACTAAGTTATTTCTGTAATACATCAAAGGTTTTTGGACAGATTCACCAACAGCTTTATAAGCAGCAAAATGAATTATTCCTTCCACATGATTTGCTTCAAAGAAACTTCTTACCTCCTTTTCGTCCTTTAAATCAATTTTAAAATAGGATGGTTTAATGTTGGTAATAGAAGTAATTCGAGCAAGGAAATTTTCTTCTGCGTTCGAGCAATCATCAATAATAATCACCTCATAACCTGCATTTTGCAAAGCAACAACTGTATGCGAACCAATATATCCTAAACCTCCTGTTACGAGAATTTTTTTCATGTTTTAATTTAGTAGATGTTAATACCCAAATGTAATAAAATTAAAAAGCTTCTACTAGAAAGTAGAAGCTTTTATGAAATATTGTTTTCAGTATTTTACTTTGCGAAAAATTCTTTCACTGCACTTGTAATATAAACTAATTGTTCTTCAGTTAATTCTGTATGCATTGGTAAAGACATTACTTCTTGAACTAATTGATCTGTATTTGGAAAATCTGCATCAATATAATGTCCATTATTGTAAGCTTTTTGTTTACGTAATGGAACCGGATAATAGATCATTGCAGGTATTTCTTTTTCTGTTAAGAAAGCTTGTAATTCATCTCTTTTACCATCAAGAACACGTAATGTGTATTGATGATAAACATGTGTAGAATAATCGGCTTCTGCTGGCGTAATTAATCCAGCAATATCTTTGAATGCATTTGTATAATAAGAAGCTGCAGCATAACGTGCTTTATTGTAATCGTTCAAAAACGGTAATTTATGACGTAAAACAGCTGCTTGAATTGAATCTAAACGAGAATTCACTCCTACTTCATCATGATAATAACGTTTGTACATACCATGATTTACAATTCCACGTAAACGGTGAGCTATGTCATCATCATTCGTAAAAATTGCACCTCCATCACCATAACATCCTAAATTTTTAGATGGGAAGAATGAAGTACAACCTACATGACCAATTGTACCAGCTTTTTTACCTTTAAATTCTGCTCCAATTGCTTGCGCAGTATCTTCAATTACGTATAAATTATATTCTTTTGCAATAGCCATAATTTCATCCATATTAGCACATTGACCAAATAAATGAACAGGAATAATTGCTTTTGTTTTAGGGGTAATTGCGGCTTTTAATTTTTCAGCATCAATAGTAAATGTATCTAAATTAACATCTACTAAAATAGACTTTAATTTTAATAAATCGATTACCTCAACAGTAGCTGCAAATGTAAAATCAGCAGTAATAACTTCATCTCCTGGCTCTAATCCTAGCGCCATTAAAGCAATTTGTAAAGCATCAGTTCCATTTCCGCAAGGAATTACATGCTTTACATCTAAAAATTTCTCTAAATCTGATTGAAATTGTTTTACCTCTGGACCATTGATAAATGCTGCAGACTCAATTACATTTAAGATAGAAGCGTCAACTTCTGATTTTATTTTTTGATATTGACTTTGTAAGTCAACCATTTGAATTTTTTTCATAGTCATGAATTCTATAAATCAGCAATAAGATAATTTGCCGTAAATCATTAGCAAATGTACAAAAAAACCTAAATCAATATTCTTTAACTTTGCATCATTGTGCAAGTAATATATAACATTTCAATTAAGGCGTACGGATTAGCGTTAAAATTGGCTTCAGGATTTAATGATAAGGCAAAACTTTGGGTTAAAGGTCGCAAAGATTGGGAGCAAAAAATTGCTTCAAAAATTTCAAAAACTGATAAAGTTCTATGGGTACATTGTTCTTCTTTAGGCGAGTTTGAACAAGGTCGTCCTGTGATTGAATCTTTAAAAGAAAAATACCCACATCACAAGATTGCGGTATCATTTTTCTCACCTTCTGGCTATGAAATTCGTAAGAATTATCCGGGCGCTGACGTCATTTTTTACCTTCCATTGGATACAAAAGAGAATGCAGAAAAGTTGATTAAAGTTCTTCATCCAGATCTTCTTGTTTTAGTAAAATATGAATACTGGTTTAATTTAATTACTGCATTAAATCAAAAAAATATCCCCACAATTGTGGTATCTGCTATTTTTAGAGATAGTCAGAATTTCTTTAAAAAAGATGGACGAAACTGGTTTGCACAAAAGTTAAATTTAATTAACCACTTTTTTATACAAAATCAGAAAAGTAAAGTTTTATTAGACTCCATTGGAATATCTCAGTCAACACTTGCAGGAGACACACGTTTTGATCGCGTTAAACAACTTGTTCATCAGAATAATCAATTGGATTTTATGGATCATTTTAAAGGAGATTTAAAATTAATTGTCGTAGGAAGTTCGTGGCCAAAAGATGAAGAATTATTTCTTTCATTAATCAACCAAAAATTAAAAGATGATTGGAAAATTGTTTTTGCTCCTCATAATTTACACGATAAAGAAATTGAAAGTTTTATAGCTAAATTAAATGTTAATGTAGCCAAATTCTCTGATTTAGATTCTACTTCTTCTGAAGATTTAAAACAAGCAAAAGTCTTTATTTTAAACACAATTGGAATTCTTTCAAAAGTGTATGCTTACGCTGATATTACCTATATCGGAGGAGGATTTGGAGCCGGAATTCATAATACATTAGAAGCTGTGACTTATGGAAATCCTGTAGTTTTCGGTCCGAAATATAAGAAATTCCAAGAAGCCGTTGATTTAATGGAAGTTGGAGGTGGTTTTACTATCACTAATCAACAAGAATTTGATTTAATTATGGATCAATTGATTTCTGATGATAATTTCAGAAAAAAAGCAGGGCAAGTAGCGGGCGATTTTGTACAAAAATCACCAAATGCAACTGCGATGATTATGGAATATATTTCTACTTTAATTAAATAAGTCTATACGTCAAGATATATCTTGGCGTTTTTTTATGTCCATTACAACAGTCATTTATAAAATTTTCTTAAAAAGTTGGAGATGTAAATTTTTATTCTACATTTGTAGTATTCTACAATTATAGAAATATGAATTTATCTAAAAAAGAAGAAGAAGTAATGGAAGTCATTTGGTCAAAAGGGAAAGCTTTTGCCAAAGATATTATTGATGCTGCACCAGAACCAAAACCTGCAGCCACGACTATTGCTACGTTATTAAAGCGTATGTACGATAAAGGATTTATCGATTACAATCAACAAGGAAATTCACGTCAATATTTCCCGCTGGTAAAAAAAGATGATTATTTCTCAAAAGAAGTTAAAGGAATAATTTCTAATTTCTTTAATAATTCGGTTGCACAATTTGCTTCATTTTTTGCAAAATCAAATACGATGAGTATTGAAGAGTTAGAAAAATTACGAGATGTTATCGACAACGAAATCGACCGCAAAAAGAGATAGCCTATGATAGCTTATATCATCAAATTTGTATTGTGTTCAGGATTTTTATATTCATTTTATAAAGCATTTCTTGAGCGTGAAAGTATGTATAAAATTAATCGATTTTATCTACTATTTTCATTGGTGTTTGCACTTTTTGCACCTTTATACAAAATACATCTTCCAATTACAGAGCAGGAAACTCCTATTTCATCTGAACTTATATCCTACTTGATGGCAAATCCTGATATTTTACAAGAGGAATCTGCTATTACCTGGACAAATGCATTGAATTGGTTGTATACTGTAATTGGAATAGGTTTAGCACTACGATTCATTTTTAATATCGGTTTATTAATCTACTGTATTAAACAAGAGGATAAATATGATATGGATGAACTAACTATTGTTTTGGACAAAAATTCTAAACAGCCTTTTAGTTTTCTACATTATATATTTTTACCTAAAGATGATTATCAAACTATTCATCCAAATCTTATCCAGCACGAAAAGGCACATTGTATTCAAAAACACAGTTGGGATATTTTATTTATAGAAATTTATCAAATCATTTTTTGGTTTAATCCTTTTGTGTATTTGTACAAAAAATCAGTGCAGCTAAATCACGAGTTTTTAGCTGATGAATATGTTTTACAAAATAATGTTGATTTAAAATTTTATCAACTTCAAATTTTAGACAGTATTGCTGCTCAGTCACAGAATCAAATGGTAAGTCATTTCAATTTTATATTAACTAAAAAACGTCTTCTTATGATGACAAAAAACACATCCAAAAGAAAGATGCGCATTTTATCTTTCGCAAGTTTACCGTTTATATTATCTGCTTTTGTATTATTTAGCCAAAAATCATTTGCGCAAGGAGTTAATGAAAGTGCAAAGAAAGTTGAGAATGCTTTAGATCAAAAAGTAGAAAATCCTATAAAAGATGTAATGACTTCAACTATTGATTCTTTAGTAGGTGATACTATTAAAACTAAAAAATTTAAAATATCTAATAAACATTTTACATTAACTGATCAAGATTTAGGTGATATCAATACAAAAGATATTAAAAACATCGACATCAAAGACCATAACAATGCAATTATAACTTTAAAATCTGGTGAGACAAAAGAAATAAAACTTAATGAATTACCTCAAAAAAGTAAATTCAAAATTAATGATAAAGGTGAAATGATTGGTGAGGGCAAATTTTCAATCTCAAATACTGATCAATTAAACAGTATCGATCCAAAAGAAATCAAATCTATTGTTGTTGGAAAAGATAGAAACTCTTTACAAGTTATTAAAAAGAATAATGATACGATTAGATTTAGTGTTGATTCTAAATTTAAAGCAAGTAATTCTACTATTTTAAAGCTTGATGATTTATCAACTAATGAAATTTTAACTCCTGCTATCAAAGCTAAATTGAAAGATATTGATATTAAAAATTTTGCTGGAATTGAAATGTTAAAACGAAACGGGACGAAAGTTATCCAAGTTGAAGATAAAATTTTAGTATTCGATGCTAAGGATAAATTAATTAGTGAATCTAAAATTCCTTCTAAATTAGAAACAAATGTTTTTGGTAATAATATCGTTTACAGCTCAAAGACAAATTCAGTTCACACTTTCAGTAAAGAACTTACAAAAGAACAGCAAAAAGCAATTGTTGAAGCTCAAGAGAAAATGTCAAATGCTAAAAATCAAAAAAATAATAAATCTGATTGGAGTATTGATGTACAACCTCAATCTAATCAAAACGCTTGGTCTATAACTACCAAAGTTGTATCAATAGATGACGTTATAAAAAGTTTAGATGATAAAAACACTGATGTTTGGAGCATCAATTACAATGGTGAAAAACCTGAAACTAAAAAACAAATAGAAGAGCGATTAAAACTTGAGAAACTAAATAAAAAACTTGCTGAAAAACGCATCAAAGAATTAGAAAAACAACAAAAGCAACTGAAATAATTTTTTATAACATTTTTAAAAGGAAGTCAATTTAGCTTCCTTTTTTATTAGAATATACTTTCGTTTAAGTTTAAGAAATGAAGCACGCCGGCTAATCATTTATGTTAATTATTTTCTTTTTTTCCCATCTCAACATTTAAATTTAATTGATTTTTAAATGTTCTTTTTAAGATTTAAACAATTCATACTATTGATCAGTTTTAAGCGAAAATAAACGCTAATCTTTTATTATTTATCTGAGATTCTACAAAAAGATAAGTGATATTTCAACATAACAACATATATACGCAAGTTGAATATGTGTCCTATAAACATGACATAGTTTAGGAAATTTTAAATTTAACATTTCACAACTTAATATCATTCAGCAAAATGAATGTTTTAGTTAAAGATATTAACCATATGACTGGATTTAACTGATTTTAATCATTTGTTACCACTGCTCCCCCTCGCAACTTTACACAAAGTTTAAAAGTTATGAAAAAATTAATTTTAGCAGCAACTTTATTAGCTTTCGGAGCTAATGCATTTGCACAAGAGAATGAAGGTGAGAAAAACGGAGTTAATTTAGATGGGCAATGGATGATCATGGGTCAAGCTGGATATACTTCTACAAACGAAGGTGATACTCAAACTTACACAGCATTACCATCAATCGGAAAATTCATTACTTCTGATATTGCGGTAGGAGCAGCATTTGGATATACTGGTTCTCGTAATGAAATAAATGCAGATTACATTAAAAAAACAAACACTTATTTAGTTCAACCTTTTGTACGTAAATACTGGGATGTAGCAGGAAACTTAAAAGTTTTCGGACAAGCTTCTGTACCTGTAGGGATTGGAAATACAAAAGATAAAGTAAACGGTGTAGATTATAGAAATAGCTATACAACTTATGGTGTAGAAATCGCTCCAGGTTTAGATTATTTCTTTTCTTCTAACTGGTCTGTAGAGGCTACATTTGGATTATTTGCATGGAATGCAATGAACCCAAAACAAGGAGATACAAATAACACATTCAATTTCGGATTAAACTCTGGAATGATGGACGGTGTTAAAGTAGGTATCAAATATTTATTTTAAATATATTCTCTTTTATGTAAGAGATGAAGGAAGCCTGAGGAGGCTTCCTTTTTTTATGCGACATACTTTGGCTCTTTAATGTTATACTATTGCGATAAATTATTAACTTTCTAAAAATTTATTGTAAGTGCTACAACCCGGAGATTTTAAAATTTACAATGCTTCTGCTGGAGCAGGTAAAACATATACGTTAGTTAAAGAATATATTTCATTATTACTTAAAGATGAAAGTGTTTATCGATTCGAAAATATCTTAGCCATTACATTTACCAATAAAGCGGCAAATGAAATGAAAGAGCGTATTATTGAAACTTTAGAAGAATTAGCTGATCCAGCAAAATTACACGATCAATATATTTCTACACTTGCTTCGGAACTTGCAATAGACAAAAATATTATACAAGAAAGATCTCGTAAAATATTAATTGCAATTCTTCATAATTACTCTAAATTTTCTATCTCAACAATTGATAAGTTTAATCTTCGATTAATGAAATCTTTTGCACAAGATTTGGGATTATCAATGAATTTTGATGTCGAAATGAATACCCAAGAAATTATAGAAGAATCGGTAGATTTATTATATTCCAAAATTGGTGAAGATGAGAAATTAACAGAAACTATGATTGCTATTGCGCTAGATAATATGGATGATAACAAATCTTGGGACATTAGAAAGGCACTTTCATCAGATACTGTTAATATATCAAATGACAGAAATTTAGAGCACTTAGAACAATTAAGAAACGTTTCTTTAGAAGAATTTGTAACCTATCGTAAAAATATTTTTAATGATGTAAAAGATTTAAAAAAAGGGGTACAAATAATAGGTCAAACTTTCTTTGAATTAATTAAAACTAATGGGATTTCAATAGATGATCTTCCTGGAAAATCTCGTGGAATTGCAGCATTATTTACAAAACTTAATAATTATGATGGTTCTTCAATTATACTACCCACAGATGGCAATAAAAAAGATATTATAGATGGTGTTTATTTAGATAAAGTTAAAAACGCAACTGCCGGACAACTTTTTCCAGAAATAAAAGCCTTATATCTTCAACTCCAATTTATCAATGATAAATTAATTTTACTATCAAATATTCAAAAAAACATATCCTCTATTTCGTTAATTAATGAAGTAGAAAAATCATTGGATTCTATCAAAAAAGAATCTAATGTATTATTGATTAACGAATTTAATACACGTATCAGTAAACATTTACGCGATCAGCCAGCAAACTTTATATATGAAAGAATAGGAAGTAGATATAAACATTATTTTATCGATGAATTTCAAGATACTTCTACCCTACAATGGCAAAATTTTGATCCTTTGATTGAAAATGCTCGTGCGCAGTCGGATACAATTATGTTAGTAGGAGATGCAAAACAATCTATTTACCGCTGGCGAGGAGGAAATCCTGCTCAGATGATAGGCCTAATAGAAAATAGAGAGGAGCTTAACATTAAAGTTCAGGAATTAGAAACAAACTGGAGAAGTCATAAAAATATTATTCAGTTTAATAATGAATTATATTCTCATATTTCGCCTCAATTAAATTTAGAAGGTTTTAAAAAACTTTATAAAGACGGTAACAATCAAAATTCTAACCATCGCAAAGAAGGATATGTACATATACAATTTATTGAAAATTTAGAACGATCTAAAGATCCTTTTAAAGAACAAAATTTAAGTTATGTATTAGACTATATTCATCAATGCCAAGAAAATGGTTTTTCTTTGAGTGATATTGCTATATTGGTTCGTAGCAATGCACAAGGAATAGCATTGGCTAAGCATTTAACTGAAAACAATATCGTTGTTATTTCTAATGAAGCATTATTATTAAAAAATTCTTATGAGATACAGTTAATCGAATATTTATTTAAAATAGCTGCTAATTCCTTGGATGAACAGAGTAAAATTCGTTTTTTAATGGTGGCATACGAATTAGAATTGTTTACAACAGATGACTTAACTATAACCATTGAAAAAGGTATAAAAAAGAAATTAGATGGCTTCTTAAAGCTTACAAAAGAGATTGGTATAGATTTAAGCTTTGTACAAGATGAGAATTTATCTTTATACGATTTTACAGAAAAAGCAATTCGATCTTTACGCTTACAAGATAAATCGCCAGCATATATTTTAACATTTTTAGATGTTATATTAGAATATGCTTCAAAAAATGAGTCGGATTTAAATTCATTTTTAGATTATTGGTCTACTGCAAAAGATAAATCCTCTGTAAAAACTCCGAAAGGTGTAGATGCAGTACAAATCATGACAATTCATAAATCTAAAGGCTTAGAATTTCCTGTAGTTATTGTACCATTTTTGGATTGGCAACCTAAAAACAACAAAATTTGGATACCTTTAGAAAAATCCGAAATCAATCCTTTTAGCAATTTTTATTTAGGAATTAATAATGATCTTAAAACAATTCGGGATTTAGATATTAGAAATGCAATAGACGAGGAAGAGAATCTGGTTCAGATGGATGAAATTAACACTTTGTACGTTGCCACTACGCGCGCAAAAGAACAGTTGTATCTTATCGCTATAAAACCAAAAGAAAGTTCTAAAACTACTTCTATTGCTAATTACTTGCATAGTTATACAGTATCTAAAGGTTTGTTAGAAGATAAAATTGAAGTTTTTGGAACACCTAAACGTTTAAGCGAAAATATAGAGAATAAAAACGATTCGTCAGAAATCAAACTCCATTCATTAGATTGGAATAATAAGCTTACTGTAAATACAAATTCGGAAAAAACACAGCAAAAACTTGAATTAACTGAATTTGCAAATGCCATGCATAATGTTCTTGCGCAAATAATAACTGGAGACGAAGCAGAAAAAATTATAAACTTAGAACATCAACGAGGAAATATTTCTAATGAAAATTTAGATCGTGTAAAAAAAGGAATAGAGATTTTATTATCTAATTCATTATTAGTTCCGTATTTTGCAAAAGGTTTAAAGATATTAAATGAACGTGATTTTATTGATGCTAATGGAGAAATTTTTAGAGCGGATCGAGTTGTAATAGACCAAGATAATAATTGTACAATTATTGATTATAAAACTGGACAGCCGGAAACTACGCATCATTTCCAAATCAGTCAATACGCGGATTTCTTTCAACAATTAGGCTATACAATCAAAGAAAAATTGTTAGTTTATATTGATGAAGAACATGAAAAAATAAATATAGTTGCAGTCGATTAATGAACGAGAACGTAAAATTAAAATTAGCCTCATTACCCGAAACTCCTGGTGTATACCAATATTATAATAAAAACGGGGACCTGTTATACGTTGGAAAAGCCAAAAACTTAAAACGACGTGTAAATTCCTATTTTAATAAAACTCACGATTCTAAAAGGTTGCGCGTTTTAGTTTCTAATATTGCAAATATTGAAACTATTAATGTTAATACAGAATATGATGCTTTATTATTAGAAAATAATTTAATAAAAGAACATCAGCCCAGGTATAATATTTTATTAAAAGATGATAAAACATATCCGTGGATTTGTATTAAAAACGAACGCTTTCCGCGTATATTTTCTACTAGAAATATCATCAAAGATGGATCTGAATATTATGGCCCATACTCTAGTATAAAAATCATGAAGGTTTTGTTAGGTTTAATTAAAGAACTATATCAAGTTCGTACCTGCACCTATGATTTGAGCGAAAAAAATATTGAAAATAACAAGTACAAAGTTTGCCTAGAATATCACATAGGAAATTGCCAGGGTCCATGCGAAGGATTGCAATCTGAAGAAGAGTATATGACTCAAATTAATGCAATTCGTAGTATTATAAAAGGAGAATTTACCGAAGCAAAAAATTATTTAGTTGATAAAATGTCCAATTTTGCAGCTAATTTAGAATTTGAAAAAGCACAAATCACAAAAGATAAGTTAGAAACTTTACAAAAATATCAGGCAAGAACTACTATTGTTTCTCCAACAATTAGTAATGTTGATGTATTTTCTATTTCATCGGATGAAGAATATGCGTACATCAATTTCATGAAGATTTACCATGGTGCCATAATCCAATCTCATACAGAAGAATGGAAAAAGAAATTGGATGAAACCGATGAAGATTTACTAGAAAAAGCTATTATTGATTTTTCTGAGCGATTCCAATTAGATTCCAAAGAAATTTATATTCCTTTTGATATAAGTTTAGAAATTCCGAATCGAAAAATCACTGTACCAAAAATTGGAGAAAAGAAACATATTATTGACTTATCGCTAAAAAATACACGAATTTTCCGTTTAGAACAACTTAAACAGACTAAAATTGTAGATCCTGATCGTCATACTAAACGTATAATGAATCAGATGAAAGCTGATCTTACTTTACCTGTAGAACCAAGACATATAGAAGGTTTTGACAATTCTAACATCCAAGGAACTAATCCTGTTTCTGCATGTGTTGTTTTTAAGGATGGAAAACCGAGCAAAAAAGATTATCGTATTTTTAATGTTAAAACCGTAGAAGGTCCTAATGACTTTGCTACAATGGAAGAAGTTATTTACCGACGTTATTCTCGCGTATTAGCTGAAGGTGAACCATTACCTCAACTTATTTTAATTGATGGCGGTAAAGGGCAACTTAGCTCTGCTGTAAAATCATTGGATAAATTAGGTCTTAGAGGTAAAATATCTATTATTGGAATAGCAAAACGCTTAGAAGAAATCTATTATCCTAATGATCCTTATCCTTTGTATTTAGATAAAACTTCAGAAACTTTGAAAGTTTTACAACATGTGCGAGACGAATCGCACCGTTTCGGAATCACACAACATAGAAATCGAAGAAGTAATAATACATTTAAGTCAGAATTAGATGATATTCCGGGTATAGGCCCACAAACAATTAAAGAATTATTAACAATTTTTAAGTCAGTACAAAAAATAAAATCTGCATCTTTGGAAGAACTAACTAATGTTGTAGGAAAATCTAGAGCAGAAAAAATAAAAGTGTATTTTTCCAATGAAAACAATGCCAATATTGGATAGAGATTTAACATCACTATTAAATAATCCTAAACTTCAAACTATATTAGCTATTGTACCTTTAGCTATATTTTTATTAGCTATACTAAGCTATTTTGTAATATTCTTTTCCTTATTTGGTACTTTAGATTCTCAGTTAGGGCATGAAGGAGCTTCCAAATCCATGCTAACATCTTTATTAGGAAATTTAATCATATTTATATTTTTAGTTTTTTTAGGATTTTTCACAGGAGTTATATCTTTTGTTTATTACGTAGTACATGCCGTAAAAAACCCTAATCTTATAGAAAGCGAAGATCGATTATTATGGATCCTTGCAATTATATTAGGCAATGGTATTGGAGTGTTTATATATTGGATATATCAAATTAAAAAGAAAGATCCTAGACCATTGATTGATTTATATGATCAGGAATTATAATATTTAACTGTTCACTTTTAGTGAGCAGTTTTTTTATACAAAAAAAAAGATCTCTGTAGTAGAGATCTTTAAAATTCATAATTAGTGTTAATTCCTCTTAGAAAAATGAGCAATGTATTTAACAAATATAACAGAGTTATTGATATAATTAAAATAAATGAATATAAAAATCCTTATTATTTTATCAATTTAGTATTTATATAAAATATTGAGTGAAAATTTATTAATTTAACAATATGTTAAGTAAATATTAACAATCATTCATTTTTGATATAAAAAAATCCTACTTCTGAAGAAGTAGGATGAAGTATTATATTAAATATAATTATACGAAAGGCGTTTTTACGACTTCTGCTAAAATATTTTTGTCTCGAATCTGAATTCTAATATTAGTCCCTACTTTCGCAAAATCAATATGCACGTAAGCTAATCCTATTCCTTGCTTTAACATTGGAGATTGTGTTCCTGATGTTACAATCCCTATTGTGTTCTCATTGTCATCAACAACTTTATAATCGTGTCTTGGAATTCCACGTTCAATCATTTTAAAACCAACTAATTTCTTCTCTATACCTGCCTCTTTTTGAGCTTTTAGAATATCTGAAGAAATAAATCCTGTGTCTAATTTAGTTACCCATCCTAACCCCGCTTCTAGTGGTGTAGTTTCATCATTAATATCATTTCCATATAAACAGTAACCTTTCTCTAATCGTAATGTATCGCGAGCTGCTAATCCACATGGTTCTATTCCGAAATCTTTACCAGCTTCCATTACTTTATCCCACATTTCATTGGCTTGCTCATTAGCGAAATAAATTTCAAAACCTCCAGAACCAGTATATCCTGTTGCAGAAATTATAACATTTGCCATACCAGCAAATGTACCTACCACAAAATGATAAAAAGGAATTTCCGCTAAATTGATATCTGTTAATGATTGCATTGCTTCAATGGCTTTAGGACCTTGAATTGCTAATAAAGACATATCGTCTGATTTGTTAGTCAATTCTACTCCAAAAGAATTTTGTTTATTCATCCATTCCCAATCCTTCTCAATATTAGATGCATTAACAACAGCTAACCACTCGTTTTCAGCTAACTTATAAATAATTAAATCATCCACAATACCACCTTTTTCATTAGGCATTGCATTATATTGTGCTTGTCCGACAGTTACTTTAGTTACATCATTACTCAAAATATATTGTAAGAAATCTGTAGCTTTTTCTCCTTTCACAAAAAATTGCCCCATATGAGACACATCGAATACTCCAACCTTTTCACGAACTACAAAATGCTCTTGGTTTACACCTGTGTATTGTACTGGCATTTCATATCCAGCAAAAGGAACCATCTTAGCACCTAAATCTTTATGCTTTTGGTTTAATGTTGTAATTTTCATGATTGTTTGCTTTGTTTATTATTTGTTTCAAAAATAGGAAATTTTATTTTCAAAAAGCACAACGCACATGTTGTATTATCTGATTTTGTGTACGATCTTTAAATTTCCTGATGTTGCTTTATATGGATTAAAACTCATTCTTGATACACCATGCGTAAACTTGTATTTGAATTTTTGACTAATGTTTCCAGAAAGTTTTACTGTATTACATGAATCACAGGGTTTAATAATTATAGTATCGTTTACGTTACCCTTCAAGCGTAATATTTGATAAGAATATTGTTTATTTTTTTTTGCTGAAATAGAGTTATTAACAATTGCATCAAAATCTGTGATAAAAAACACATCACGCCCCTGGTTGCTTCCTATAATAATTGCAGCACCTAGTCCAATTAATAGCAGTATTATTGTAACTGTTAATCCCTTTTTAAAATCCATAAACTATACCTTTATAATAGAGTTTAAAAATACAAATAATAACGAATGAAAAAAATTATAAATAATGTTCTTCTACTAATAGGTTTATTTACACTCTTTTGCTTCACAAGTTGCGTGTCAAAAAACGTAACAATTAAGCAGAATGATAAAGTTATATCTATCACAGATTTAAAAAATGGAGATCTGATCTTTATACGTTCTAGAGAAGAAAATTTATCTGGCGCTATAAATAGAGTTACCCAAATTTCTAAGCAAAGAAATTATGATCATGTCGGATTAGTTGAAAAAAATTACGATTCCATCTTTATACTTCACTCCGCCCCAGAAGGCGGATCTCAACGAGAATCCATAAGGACATTATATTTATCAGCCACACAAAATAAACGTTATATAGATGTTTATCGTCTTAAAAATGAATTTTCATATAGTATTCCAGATGCTATTATAAATGCAAAATTGATGGTAGGAAAACCATATAACTGGACATATATTTTAAATAATGAATCCTTTTATTGTTCAGATTTTATAGAAAGAGCCTTTCGAGGAAATTCAATTTTCCAACATATACCAATGAATTTTACAAATATTAACACGGGTCAATTTGATTCGTTTTGGATTGAATTCTATCAGAAATTGAATTTAGAAATACCACAGAATCAACCAGGCACAAACCCTAATCAATTAGCAGAATCAGAAAAAATAGTCCAAATTGGAACATTATATATAAACTAAATGTAGAAAGCTTATCTTTGTCTCATGAAACAAAACTTATTATTAACAGGTCTTTTCTTTATCGTTTTGTTTGGTATGAAATATATTTTTGACAAAAGTGATGTAAAAACTATGTTAGTTTATTCTATTACTGGAGCAATTATCTTTTTTGCATATCGCACATTCGTACGACCAAGATTTACAAGAAATAAAAACGATCAAGAAAATTAATTTTCTTGATCGTTTTTTATAGCATTCAATGCCTTGTCAATATGTATTTGTGCTGCATTAGAACGTATATGTTCTATTAACTTTCCTTTTTTATTAAACACAAACGTTTCTCGTGGTGTTAATAAACCAAACGTTTTTTTGATTCCTAATTTCTTAGTTAATTCTGCTTTACGATCTGATAATATAGGATAATTCAAATTATTTTTAACAGCAAATTTTTCATGAGAATTAATAGATTGCCCATTGATACCCAAGACAATTGCATCTAATGCTTGAAACTCTTGGTTTATATCTCTAAATTGACAAGCTTCTTTAGTACATGTTGGCGTAAAATCCATTGGATAAAAGAATAGTACAAAATATTTTTTATATAAAAATTCATCTGAATTAAACCAGTTCCCTTTATGATCTTCCAAAGAAAATGTAGGAATATGATCACCGATTGTAAATTTATTCTCCTTCATATATTACATAGTTTCTAGGCGTTTCGTACAAGGTTATTTTTAATTCTAAATTTTGAGCTAATTTCAATCTAATTCTATTCCAAATGACAATCACAATGTTTTCTGCAGTTGGATTTAAATTTTTAAAATCATCAACTTCAATATTTAGATTTTTGTGGTCTAGATATTCTTCAACTTCCTCTTCAATAATTTTTCGTAGAACATCTAAATTCATTACAAATCCCGTCTCTGGATCAATCTCCCCTTTTACACTTACAATTAATTCGTAATTATGTCCATGGTAATGAGGATTGGAGCATTTTCCAAAAATTTCCTTATTTTTCTCCTCAGTCCAATTCGGATTATATAAACGGTGTGCAGCATTAAAATGTGCCTTTCGATTGATGGTAACTTTCATTGTTTCTTATCAGTTTATGCTTCTATATGAGAAATATATTGGTCGAATATAATCTTGAACCAAGCTGTATAATTGTGTGGATTTTTTTCGATATCTTTTTTTAAATCATCCATTTCCACCCAACGATACGCCATTACTTCATGTTTATTAAGAATAGGTTCCTCATCGTAAATACCTATAAAAACATGGTCTAATTCATGTTCTGTAAGACCATTATCTAGATTAGCTTTATAGATGAAATGAAATTTATGGAATAATTCGCAATTAAAACCCATCTCTTCTTGTAAACGTCGATGAGCAGCGTCCAAATAAGTTTCATTTTCTCTCGGATGACTACAACATGTATTGGTCCATAAAGTTGGTGAATGATATTTTGTAGCGGCTCTTTGTTGCAACATTAACTCACCTTTTGAATTAAATACGAAAACTGAAAAAGCGCGATGCAGTAACCCCGCAACATGTGCTTGTTGTTTTTCCATTAAACCCAACTCCTGATCCTGATGATCTACTAACACTACAAATTCTTCCATAAAACAAAAATACTTTCTTTATTGATTATTAAAAAATAAGTTCAATTTGTTTGTGCATAAATTCATATTCTTTACCCTTAAAATCCACTACAAGATTTCCATTAGAAGCTACATATAAAATTTTCCCTTCACAAATTTTTTCTTCTATTCTAAAATTTACTAACTGATTTTTTTTATATAAATACTTATTGTAAAAATCACTAATTAAAGTGAATGATTTATTTTCAATTAAATTAAATTCA
Organism: Faecalibacter rhinopitheci; assembly: GCF_015234135.1. Lineage (GTDB taxonomy): Bacteria > Bacteroidota > Bacteroidia > Flavobacteriales > Weeksellaceae > Empedobacter > Empedobacter rhinopitheci. The sequence continues at coordinate 237,983 of NZ_JADGIK010000002.1, forward strand.
TTTTTGAAACCATCTATCAAATCTGCCAAAATCGCCAAAATGTCATACTGAATGTCAGTTTCTTTTTGTAATGATGAAGCCTTTGGCAAATGATTAAAATCAGTTTGATTAATATTTATACCAATTCCAATTATTGTATGCATAGTTTTATTAGACTTATAATTTTCTATTAATACACCACATACTTTTTTGTCATTTAGGATAATGTCATTTGGCCATTTTATGAACCATTTTCCATGTATAGAGGATAATACTTTATATATACATCCTGCTACCCACTGATTCAGAACAATTAAATCTTTATAATCTAAATCACTTTTTATCAATAAACTAAAGGTTAAATTTTCATTTGGATTTGTTTGCCATACATTCCCAGCATATCCTTTTCCTTTTGTCTGATTATATGCATGTATGACAGTCCAAGAATTGGCACCTTTTTTGGATAAATCTAGCAAATAATCATTCGTACTTGGAAGTGTATCAAATGTAATAATATTCATTTTTAATTCGAATTGAACAGATAAGTGGTTAAAGTTATTTTAAAATCTTTAGTATTTTACTAATTATAACTAAATTTGCCGTTTATATAAATAAATTAGATGATAGATTCACAATATACAAAAGACTTATTAGATAGCATTGTTGATGGAATAACAAATGTTAAAGGAGAAGATATTACAATTTTAGATTTACGCGAAGTTGAAAATGCGTTTTGTCAATATTTTGTAATCTGCAACGGTAAGTCAAATACACAAGTAAGCGCAATCGCAGCGTCTGTAGAACGTTTAGTTAAAACAGAAATGCACGAAAGACCTTATCATGTAGAGGGAACTCAAAACAAACATTGGATTTTAATGGATTACACTAACGTAATTGTTCATATCTTTCAGAATGAACACAGAGAATTCTATGACATCGAAGGCCTTTGGGGAGATGCGATAGAAACTCGCATAGAAATGAATTATTAATAGATCTTAACGAAACCAAAAAAAATTGAAAAAAAATAATTTTAAACCAAAAGGTTTTAATCCCACATGGATCTACGGAATTATAGGGTTACTACTTATTGGCTTCTTTTTTATTACACCAAATTTAGGAGGCCAAACGAAGAGCTTAGACCGTGGTACTTTTAATTCTTATGTACAAAAAGGGTTTGTTGACCAAGTTGACTTAGATTTAGAGAAAAATAAAGTAAGTGTCTATTTATCAGACAAAGCTTTAAACAGTGAAGAATTTAAACAATTTAAAAACGAAGAACCTAGCTTAACAAATTTTGGATCAAAAGGTCCTAATTTCTCATTTACAATTGCCGATGCAGGTAATTTTGAAAAGGAATTTAATGAAATTGTTGCTAGTAGTGTAAATAAAAATGTAAAATTAAACACGATAACTCCTGATGGATTTACAAAATTATTTTTACAGATTTTTATTTGGATGATATTTTTCGGAATTATCTACTTCTTTATCTTCCGTAAAATGGGAGGTGCTAGTAGTGGCGGACAAGGTGGAATTTTTAACGTTGGAAAATCTAAAGCAAAATTATTTGAAGGTGAAGATCACATCAAAACTACATTCAAAGATGTTGCAGGATTAGAAGGTGCAAAAGAAGAAATCGAAGAGATTGTTGAATTCTTGAAAAACCCTGATAAATTCACTAAGTTAGGTGGTAAAATTCCAAAAGGTGCTCTTTTAGTAGGACCTCCAGGTACCGGTAAAACATTATTGGCTAAAGCTGTAGCAGGTGAAGCTAAAGTTCCATTCTACTCATTATCAGGATCTGATTTTGTGGAGATGTTTGTTGGAGTTGGAGCTTCTCGTGTACGTGATTTATTCAAAAATGCAAAAGAAAAATCTCCTTCAATTATTTTTATTGATGAGATTGATGCAATTGGTAGAGCTCGTGGAAAATCAAATTTCTCTGGTTCTAACGATGAACGCGAAAATACATTGAACCAGTTATTAACTGAAATGGATGGTTTTGGTACAGAATCTAACGTTATTGTTATTGCTGCTACAAACCGTGCTGATATTTTAGATAAAGCTTTAACAAGACCAGGTCGTTTCGACCGTTTAATTCATGTTGACTTACCAGAAGTTAATGAGCGTAAAGATATTTTTAAAGTTCACTTACGCCCTTTAAAATTAGGTGAAGATGTTGATGTAGAATTTTTAGCTAAACAAACACCAGGTTTTTCTGGAGCAGATATCTTTAATGTTTGTAATGAAGCTGCATTAGTAGCTGCACGTAAAAATAAAGATGTTGTTGAAAAGCAAGATTTCTTAGATGCTGTAGACCGTATAATAGGTGGTCTTGAAAAGAAAAGTAAAGTGATTAAACCATCTGAAAAAAGACGTATTGCATATCACGAAGCAGGACATGCTACTATTGGTTGGTTAACAGAACATGCAGCTCCTTTAGTTAAAGTAACTATTGTACCACGTGGTAAATCATTAGGTGCAGCATGGTATTTACCTGAGGAAAGACAAATTACTACAACTGAACAGATGTTAGACGAAATGTGTATGACAATGGGAGGTAGAGCAGCTGAAGAAGTGGTGATGGGAAATATTTCTACAGGGGCTTTAAGTGATTTAGAAAAAGTGACTAAACAAGCTAACGCTATGGTTAGTATTTATGGTCTTAATAAAGAAATAGGTAATATTTCATATTATGATTCATCTGGGCAAAATGAATATGGATTTAGTAAACCATATTCTGAGTTAACTGCTCAGAAAATTGATAAAGAAATCAATTTAATGATTGAAGGTCAATATGAACGTGCTAAGGAAATATTACGATTAAATAGAGATAAACTTGATCTTTTAGCACAAAAATTAATTGATAAAGAAGTAATTTTTAAAGAAGACTTAGAAGAAGTTTTTGGGCCTAGACCTTTTTCTTCAGAAATAATTGATGAAAAGCCAGTTGTTGAAGAAGTTCAAAATCAACCTGAAATCATCTAATAACTTTACGATAAATAAAAAAAAAACACATCTTAGGATGTGTTTTTTTTTTCATTTATTGTTTAATTGGCAATTTTCACTAACTTTAAACTCTTAAATAAAGAAAAGATTAAAACATGAAAATTCATGTGGAAGGCAATTAAAAAAATATTTAATTCTGTAAATTCAACTCATACTAAAAACGAAGACAATAATAATGTTGACGTTTTTGGAGTGGATAATTCTTTCCAAAACTCTTCTTTGGATGAGTTGTTTGCAACGAACTTTAATTCGGGTGGCGGACATTTTTTATATTGTGAAAATAAAAATGAAGCAATTCATAATTTAAATCAAATTATTAAATTTGAAAATTCTTCTAAATTAATTTGTGTAGATCCTTATTTACAAAATATTCTAGAGAAAATAGAAACAGAATATACCATAAATCCTAATGAAATACCGCAAGGATTTTCATTTCTTAAATGTGAATTTCTATGTGCATTTGATGGTAGCATAATGATATCTGCACATCAAACTGCAGGACGTAAAGTAGAAGAATTTCCCTTAAATTTTATTATTTGGGCAACTCCCACTCAATTTGCTAACAACTTAAGTGATGGGCTTCAAAAATTAAAATCTTTAAAAAAAGACAATCTACCTTCTAATATTACCTGCATACGAGGAAAGGACATGCATAGTTTTAGTTCGATTCCCAATGCTAAAAATATTTATCTGTTATTGGTAGACAATTTATCATGAAAAATTTTATCCCTAGAGCAATCTCCGGAATAATCTACGCTCTTATTATTTTCCTAGGAAGTACAATTCATCCTTATGGACTTATTGCACTTATGGCTATTTTTGCCTCATTAAGTTTATATGAGTTTATAAAAATGACTCATCTAAAAGACAAATTATACTTGGTAGGAAGTATTGTAGCTTCTGCTATTCTATTTATATTATTTGGTAAAGAATTTTTAACAATTTTTTTAAATGGTAAAGATCATTTTGAGTTCTTTTTAAATTCTAAAGCATTTATACCTCCAGTTTTATTTATAATATCAATTATAACTATTTTCTTTTCTACTAGAGAATTATTAAATGATTTTTCTAAAGCTACTATTGCTGTCGTATATGTTATAATGCCATTTGTGCTAGCATTTACTCTTCCTACCTTTTCGTATGAGTTAGGTGAATATAAAATGTTCAAAGAATTATTATTTATATTTATTCTATTATGGACAAGTGATTCGTTCGCATATATAGCAGGAAATTTATTTGGAAAACATAAATTCGCTCCAAAAATTTCTGGAGCTAAAACTTGGGAAGGATTTGCAGGAGGTTTGATTTTTACCATATTAGCAGGTTTTATTATTGAGAAATATTTTGATAGTAATGCTATCGTAGATTGGTCAATTATAGGTATAATCGTGGCTCTATTAGGTCCTATCGGAGACTTAACTGAATCTAAATTAAAGAGATTTTTTCAAATAAAAGACAGTGGAACATTAATTCCAGGTCATGGCGGTTTTTTAGATAGATTAGATAGTTTTATATTTGTCGTTCCATTTATCTATTTATATTATTTATTAGTATACACTTTATGAAGCTTCACAGAGAAGGTACATCCATATTAATTGGATGCTTGGTATTATTTACTATTATAACTGTTGCGTTGGCACATTATATGCCTACCTATGGTATAGTATTAGCTTTACCCTTTTGGATCCTATTTGGATTTATAATTTGGTTTTTTAGAAACCCTATCAGAGAAACTGATTCTTCTGATAATTGTATTATTGCTCCAGTTGATGGAAAAGTTGTCGTTTTAGAAGAAGTATATGAATCTGAATTTCTGAAGGAAAAATGTATTCAGTTATCGATTTTCATGACGCCTTTAAATGTGCACGTCACTCGATATCCGGTAAATGGAAAAGTAATTTTTTCTAAATATCATCCAGGAAAATTTTTGGTTGCATTTCATCCAAAATCATCAGAGTTAAATGAGCGTACCACTGTAGTAGTTGAAACTCCAGATCAGACAAAAGTATTGTTTCGTCAGATTGCAGGAGCTGTAGCTCGACGTATTGTAAATTATGCAAAAGATAATGATGATGCTATTGCTGGTAAAGAGTATGGATTTATTAAATTCGGATCAAGAGTTGATATATTCTTACCATTAGATACAAAAATTGATGTAAAAATTGGTGATATCACAAAAGGTGGTATTCAAAAAATTGGCGAGTTAAAATAAAGTTTCTTAAAACAAACATTTTACTTAATTTTGTAGAACATTTGATTTATAATACATCATTTACATATAAAAATTGTAGACATGAAAAAATTAGGATTATTAGCTGCTGTAGCTTTTTTAGCAGTTTCTTGTAACACGAAACCAGGTGGAAACCACGGAGTTTTACCTGTTGAACATGAAGCATACACTGCAGATGATTTACACCACGAGGGTGGACACGGAGAAGATCATGCTAAACATGCTGAAGAAGTGCAAGCTGATACAATCTCTACAACTGAAAAAGTTGAAGAAGTAAACGATACAATTAAAGCTGGAAATTAATCCAGCTTTTTTTTTATTTTTATATTATCTCCAATTTATTTTTATACTGAGCTTTGTATTTATTTAGAGAAGTAACTGTAGGCGATACTAAAATAACTTTTTTACTATTTAAAGCTAAAGGTAAATCATCTATGGAATCTGTGTAAAACTCTTCTACCAATTCACCGCTTAATAAATATTTTTCTTTTAAAAGATTTAAATATTTTTCTTCTTTATAGTTATTAGAAAATTTGCCATTGCTAACAGACGCTCCTATCACTATAATTTCATTATTAAACGTTGGGAATATTTTTTTTATACAAGGTTTTAAATACTTTTCAGGTGCTGCAGAAGATATTATAATCATATGGTGATTTTGATATTCTTTAACCAATAAATCATAAACTTTTTGATTCACAAAATATTTTATAATCCTCGCAAAAGTTTTATAATAACTATCTGATAGTTTAATTTCCAGTATTTCTCTTTTAAATTCATCATGAGAAATACGTTTGCTAATCTTTCTTTGAATCAAAAGAATCAAAAGATTATATCTAAACTCAAATTTTAACATAGAAAAAACAAGTACAAATAAAATCCATAACGGAAATGTATTTATACGTACTAATGTTTTATCAAAATCAAATACTATTTTCTTAACCATCTAAAGACCAAGGAAAGCGAATTAAAACATTTTTATATAAAAAATAGTCTGGCATCATCATGGTATTCTCATTAGTTACTACAACTGCTAATGATTCTACAGCTACTGATTCATGCTTTTTAGTTCCTATATAATCAGATACTTTTTTTAATGTTAAACCAGAATCTACTGCGTCATCAATAATCAAAATTTTATCATATTTGTTATAATCAATCTCATTTTCTACTATAATATGACGTGCAGTATCTAAATTGCTATTTGTTAAAATTTTAAATTCCATTACACGTAAAATATCTAAAACTGATAAAGGAAGAATCTTAAAGAAATTTTGAATAAGATATTTTAAAAATTTTTTATTTTTCTTAGCATATGTAGATGGTCGTTGGCATGTTATAAAATTTAACTCAATTTGATTTTTCGAATTATATTTCAAAAAATCATACACATTTATTGCTAAAGGGGAACCACCTTCTTTAATTCCTAGTATAAGAAGTTTTATTGAATCATTATTCAATTCTTTTAATGATTCTGCTAAAAAATCATTAAAAGCATTTTGTTCAAAATTTATTACCTTCATATTACTATACTATTTTATTAAACAACCAATAATCATATTGTTTAACAACTTCCTCTTCCTTTAAAATTAATAAATTAGAAACTCGCTCTAAATATAGCGAATAAGACTTATTGTTTGTTAATAATTGGTGTAAATAATTAATATCAATCGAATTATTATTAAATACTATATCTTCATATCCACTTCCTTTAACACCTTCATTATTTGATATTATAAGATTTCGATAATCTAAAGCTTCAATTAATTTAGTTTTAACTCCACTTCCATTAGATGAAAAGTTAAGAAAGAATTTGGAAGATACATATAATTCGTGTAATTCCGCTTTACTAACATTGAATTTAAATTGAATGTTATAGTGTAAGGAGAATATTTGTTTAATAATTTCTTGCCTTTCTACCGATGTACATTTACCTGCTATTGTAATATTATAATGCATTAAATCATGGTCTAGTATAAATGTATTTATCTTGTGTATAGCACGAAGATTATCATCTAAATCTAAATTTCCTACGTAAAAAAAGTCGATTTTTTTATGTACATTTTCCTTTAAGCTTTTAGATTTATAAAAAATAGGCAATAAAATATTCTTGGAATTTTGATAAGTTAATTTCTCCAGATTGATTTTATCTTCAGTTGAAATATATAAAAATCCTTCGTAAAATTTATTATTCAAAATTTTCTTTTGATATTTATTATACTTTAAACTTTCTGACCAGAAGAATATTTTTTTAGGTGATGAACTTGATTTATACATATTATAATAATATTCAGCTTCATCATTATGTAACCTCAACCAAAATGGTGGTTTATCGCTTCCTTTATTTATAATATTTGCTAATAATTCTAAATTTTTAGTTGATTTTAAATGTTCAATTAAAACCAATGAATATTTTTCAGTTTTTAGAAACTCAATATTATTATAATTAATTGCTCTAACATTTACTGAAAAGGGAATTGAACTAATGAATTTATATATCTTTAAAATTGAAACACTAATTAGTTCTATATAATAATTACAAATTATTGTTTGATTGCTTTTAATAAATTCCTCAAAATACTTTTTCCTATTTTGATCAAAACAGGTACAAATTATGTCTACTTTAATATTATTGTTTTTATAATAGGCGAATTTTCTTTCGATATCCACTACACCACCGTAATTGGAAGGATAAGGCGTATCAAAACAAACTATAAGGATTTTATTAACCATTATAATACTTACTTGTAGATTGCATAATTGTTTTTAAAATTTTTGATCTGAATAAGGCACACGATATTGTATAGACCGTACCAAAGTAGCTTCATCGGCATATTCTAACTCGTCTCCTACTCCTAGTCCTCTAGCAATAGTAGAAAATTCAATATTATACTCTTTTAACTGTCTGAATAGATAAAACACGGTAGTATCTCCTTCCATTGTAGAACTTAGGGCAAAAATAATCTCTTTAATCTCGTCATTTTTAGCGCGTTGTACTAAACTTGAAACATTAAGTTGAGTTGGTCCAACACCTTCCATGGGCGATATCTTCCCTCCTAAAACGTGATATGTTCCTTTAAATTGCCCAGTATTTTCAATTGCCATTACATCTCTTACATCTTCTACTACACAAACCAATGTTTGATCGCGTAATGGATTACTACAAATTTCGCAGATGTCTAAATCTGAAATTGTATGACATTTTTTACAAAATTTTACATCTTCTACTAACTTAGATAATGCTTCTGATAGCGCAGCTGTCTGAGATTTTGGACGATTTAACATATGAAGAACGAGACGCAAAGCAGTTCTTTTTCCTATCCCAGGTAAATTCGCCATTTCTTCCACTGCACGCTCCAATATTTTACTCGGATAATTCATATTATTATAAAAGTTAATTTATTTATTTCCTCGAAAATACAAATTTCATTTTGTGTGATTCTCGTTTTCTATAATCAAAAGTATTAAATTTGACTAAATTATGTTAAAACATTTATGAACTCAACTGTTTTACTACTTTTTGTAGTAATTTATTTTATTGGATTACTTGTAATATCTTACTTTACAAGTAGAAATTCAGACAATCAATCATTTTTTAATGGAAATAAGAAGAGTAAATGGTGGCTCGTTGCATTTGGTATGATTGGCACCAGTCTAAGTGGGGTTACTTTTATTTCTGTTCCAGGTACAGTCGGAAAGCTCACTGGTACGGAATATATTTATGGTGGATTCGAATATTATATGATGGTAATTGGTTTCTTTATAGGATATTTAGTGGTATCATCTGTATTACTACCATTGTATTATCGAATGAATCTAACTTCAATTTACACCTATTTAGGACACCGATTTAATGTTGAAGCACATAAAATGGGTTCAATTTTTTTCATAATTTCTAGAGGTATTGGAGCTACAGCTCGATTATATTTAGTAGTAAATGTTTTACAAATTTTTCTCTTAGATCCGTTAGGCATCCCCTTTTGGGTAACCACAATGGTACTGATGTTAATGGTTCTTTTATACACTTTTGAAGGTGGCGTTAAGACAATTGTTGTAACAGATACTTTACAAACATCTTTTATGATTATTAGTTTATTTGCATGTATTTGGTTTATTTTACAAGAACTCCACTTATCTCCTACAGAAGCGTATAAACAACTCACTGCACAGAACTATACTCATTTTATAAATTTTGATCCCAACTCAAAAACCTTTTTCTTGAAAACTATTTTAGGCGGAATGTTTATTACAATTGCTATGACAGGGTTAGATCAAGAAATGATGCAAAAAAATATCTCTGTTGACAATATTAATAATGCAAAGAAAAATATGTTAACTTTTGCAGGAACTTTATTGTTTGTTAACCTAGCATTCTTATTTTTAGGTGGTATTCTATATTTATATGCCATTCAGAATGGAGGATTTTATCTTAATGAAGAATTCTTTTTAAAAGCTGGTGGGACAAATGTAATGGGAGACGATTTATTCCCTGCTTTATCACTACAAGGATATTTTCCGATGATTATTTCAGTTATTTTTATAATTGGATTAATATCAGCTTTATTCCCTTCTGCAGATGGCGCTTTAACAGCTGTTACATCTTCATTTTGTGTAGATCTTATTGGTTTGAATGACAATAATAATCTTACAGAAAAACAAAAACGATCAACTCGTTTAAAAATTCACTTAACTTTCACCATTGTATTTTTTGTTTTAATAATGATTTTTAAAATGATTAATAATAAAGGCATTGTATACTTAATTATGGAAGTCGCTGGTTATACATATGGACCATTGTTAGGATTATTTGCATTTGGGATTTTTACTAAACGAGTAATTAATATTAAATTTGCCATCGTTGCAGTTTCTATACTTGCCCCTATTTTAACATTTGTAATTAATGAATCAGTAACCTCATTTACAGCTTATAGAATTGGTGTTGAATTAATTATTTTAAATGGATTATTAACCTTTATAGGACTGTGGATAGTTAGTAAAAAAATAATATTAAGAACGTAGAAAAGATATAAAATGGAGAAGAAATTAAAACTAATATGGGATTTTCATGGACCTGATGCTTTACCAACTGCTAAACATCACGAAATCCATTTGAAACAGTTTATCGAAAGAGATCAACTTGCAAATAATATTACAGGTTACAATTCAACTGAGGATATGCATGCAATAGCTTGGATGGTTGTGAACGAATCTGAGATGATTCCTGTACGAGATGCACTAAAACCTCATAGAGGTGAATGGTATAATGATTAAAAAAATAGCTCAATGGAGAATCTTCCAATTGAGCTATTTTTTTATTAAAATTTAAGTATTCATTATCGTTTATCATTTTACAACCCATAAAAAATAACTTATTTTTGTATAAATTTTTATAAAACAAACATGACACTTCAAGAACTTCAAACACAAGTACAACAAACAAGAAGAGACATTTTAAGAATGGTTCATACAGTAAATAGTGGTCACCCAGGTGGTTCATTAGGTTGTGCAGAATTTTTAGCTGCACTTTACGGTAATGTAATGGAACATTCTACAGATTTCTCAATGGACGGGAAAGGTGAAGATTTATTCTTCTTATCGAATGGACATATTTCTCCTGTATTTTACAGCACATTAGCTAGAAGTGGATATTTCCCAATAGAAGAATTAAATACATTTCGTAAATTAAATACACGTTTACAAGGTCATCCTACAACACACGAAGGCTTACCTGGAATTCGTGTAGCTTCTGGTTCTTTAGGTCAAGGATTATCAGTTGCAATTGGTGCCGCATTAGCTAAAAAATTAAATAACGACGATAAATTAGTTTACACACTACATGGTGATGGTGAATTACAAGAAGGTCAGATTTGGGAAGCTTTAATGTATGCAGCTGGTAAAAATGTAGATAATATTATCGCCACAATCGATTATAATGGACGCCAAATTGATGGTGATACTGACCACGTATTACCTTTAGGTAACTTAAAAGCTAAATTTGAAGCTTTTGGATGGGTCGTTTTAGATGAGCCAAAAGGAAATGATTTAGAAGCTATTTTAGCTGTATTAGCGCAAGCTAAATCTTTAACAGGACAAGGAAAACCAGTAGCTATATTACTACATACTGAAATGGGTAATGGAGTAGATTATATGATGGGAACTCATGCATGGCATGGTAAAGCTCCATCAGATGAGCAATTAGCCTTAGCATTAGATCAAAATCAAGTTACTGATTTATTAGATTACTAAATCCAACTTAAAAACTACATACCTACTATATGAAAAAATTATTTTATTCACTATTTGCCTTATGTTCTTTGACTTTATCAGCTCAGGACAAAACATTCTCTTTTGATAAAAAAGTTAATTACGAAATAAAAGTTCCCGAAGAATATCTTACTTTTTTAAGTCTAGAAAATTTAAATATTAATTTTTATTCCGGCAAAGAGGGATTATTAGGACATTCAGAAGGTGCTTTATCATTTTATGGATTTAACACAACTGGATTTTTTACAACAAATAATAAATTCTTTGATGTTAAAGTTAATTCATTAGAAAATATACTTTCAATAGATTTTCCTCAATATTATTACAATGGTTTAGAACAAATGAATCAACCCTATAATGATAATTTTTTCGGGAAAATACAGAGTTTCAAAAAACTAAATACTACTGAAAATTATAACGGTTATACATGTAATAATTTTGAATTTGAAGTTTTAGAGAATGATGAACTTAAAACAAATACGGTTTGTATTGATGAAAAGAATACCATAAATAATGCTAAGTTTTTAATACCAAATCAAAAAGTAAATGGATTAATTGTAAAATTAGTTGATCATAGTTCAAATGGTTTATTCATTAAATCTGTTAATAATTCTAGCTTAAAAGTTACATTCGATGAAAAGAAATCCATAGAGGATTATAATCAAGAATTAGCTAAGCTAAAAGCAGAATATGAATCAAATTATACCAATGAAATTGTAGACTCAGTTGCAACTAATGTTGAAGATTATCTTCTAGATAATAGATATGATGATCCTATTTTAGCTTATTACAATTATGCAAATTCTGATAATGAGAAGGTTAATAGTGCATTTAATACAATTGTTACATTACCTTATTCTATAATGCAACAAGATAGCGATTATGATAATGAATTTGATTATGATCGATTAAAAGCATTAAAAACTTCTGAAGCGTCTACAAAACAAATTGTAAAACAATTCAGTAAAAATGGGCTAATAAATAAAAGTGAGGCAAAAGAATTAAATAATATTTTCAAAAAATTATACAAAGACGCAAAAGATTTTAAACTAATAAAAGGGCAAAATTTAAGTGATTTAAATAATGAAGCAATGTATATTGCCGATAGTGCTGCCGTAAGTTTTGAAGATTACATTTTTGATGAATATTCTTCTCAATATAAGGCGATAGATATTAAGGATATTAGTCTAGCAATAGACAATGAAACTTCAGAAAGTTTCCTGAAGATGGCTCCAAAGCATTGTCAAGATTTAAAAAAAAATGTTCCTGCATTTTCTGACAAGAATTTGAAAAATTTAGTTTACAACTATGTGGGGCAAGTTTGTGATTTATATATTTATCATAGTGGTAATGTAGGTTTAGTAAGTACAATTGATGCGCTAAGAAAAAGCGTGTTAGAAATCTATATGAAATACGATTCTATAAGTAAAGAAGATAAGGAAAAATTAAAAATTTATCTTGATTCTTTAGACTAATAGAATATTCTAAAATTAAAACGTAAGGATTTTTATAATCCTCTAAAAAAACAAAATACAATGATCGATTTAACATATACAGAAAAAAAAGATACACGAAGCGGATTTGGAGATGGTTTAACTGAGTTAGGGAGAACAAATCCTAATGTAATTGCACTATGTGCTGATTTAATTGGTTCTTTAAAAATGGACCAATTTATCAAAGAAAATCCTGAACGTTTTTTCCAAATAGGAATTGCAGAAGCTAATATGATGGGAATTGCTGCCGGTTTAACTATTGGTGGTAAAATTCCTTTTGCTGGTACTTTTGCAGAATTCGCAACAGCTCGCGTTTACGATCAAATTCGTCAATCTATTGCTTACTCTAATAAAAATGTAAAAATTGCAGCTTCTCACGCAGGTTTAACTCTAGGTGAAGATGGTGCAACACACCAAACATTAGAAGATATTGGATTAATGAAAATGTTACCTGGAATGGTAGTTATAAATCCATGTGATTATAATCAAACTAAAGCTGCAACAATAGCAGCTGCAGAATATGAAGGGCCTGTTTACTTACGTTTCGGACGTCCTGCAGTACCTGTATTTACTCCTGCTGATCAAAAATTTGAAATTGGTAAAGGTATTTTGATGAACGAAGGTACAGATGTAACTATTGTGGCTACTGGACATTTAGTTTGGGAATCATTAGTAGCTGCAGCAGAATTAGAGAAAGAAGGAATTTCTTGTGAAGTAATTAATATTCATACGATCAAACCTTTAGATGAAGAAATTATCCTTAATTCTGTAAAGAAAACAGGTAAAATTGTAACTGCAGAAGAACATAATATCTTGGGAGGATTAGGAGAATCTGTAGCACGAGTTTTAGCACAAAAATGTCCAACACCACAAGCATTTGTTGCTGTTAATGACACTTTTGGTGAATCTGGAACTCCAGCTGAATTAATGGCTAAATATGAGATCGATTCTAAAGCTGTGATAGCTAAAGTAAAATCGCTTTTATAATAATATAAGTTATACAAATTAAAAAAGGCACTCAATATTGAGTGCCTTTTTTAATTTGGTTTAGATTAGTTAGGGTTATAAGTTGTTAGTGGTACAAAGATGTAACATTACCTCACATTAAACAATACCTATATTTAGGTAAATTAGTTTAAATGTTTAAAACCGTTTTTTTATCTATAAATATACTTTTAGTGAAAGATTTTAGATTATCCTAAAAAATATAATTTTACCAAATATTTAAATATTAGTGTTAATTAATACTAATTTATAAAAATAAATTAACAATTAAAGTAATAATTATTTAAAAAATGATTTTTTATTAAAAGAAGTTTAAAAAAAAAGCAAGCCGATAAGCCGGATTCTGTCATTACATAAATGCAATGCTTTGTCATTTATCTAGGACTTGAATTACTCCAAGTCTCGAGCTGCCTACCCCCCAACAACGAACGAGAAGCCCTTAACTGTTGGTATACATGGCATTTCACCGCATAGAGTTTACCTGGTTTCACTACAGCCGAACTGTACATACTTTCTGTTGCACTTGTCCTCATCTCACGATGGACGGGTGTTACCCGCTATGCTTTCTCTATGGTGTCCAGACTTTCCTCTCCGAAATAAATTCGCAGCGACAAAGTGGCTTGCTTTCCACAAATGTATGATAAATAAATACGAATAAAGAAGCCCGTAAACATTTTTTTTACGGGCTTTTTCTATTTTATTGAAAACAAAAGGCTTACTGTTCCTTTTCTTCTATTTTACCTTTTACAGTTATCTTAACACCATCTTTTGCCTCATTTACATCTAAGATCAAGTGGTCTCCTTCAGTAATTTCTGCATTAATAATTTCTTCAGCCATCGGATCTTCAATATACTTTTGAATTGCGCGCTTTAAAGGACGTGCACCATAATCTTTATCGAATCCTTTTTCTGTAATGAAATCTCTCGCTGCAACTGTCAATTCTAAATGATAATTTAAAGCTTCTAAACGCTCAAATAAGTTAACTAACTCAATATCGATAATTTGAGTAATATGCTCTTTTGTTAGAGAATTAAAGAAAATAATATCATCAATACGATTTAAAAATTCTGGAGCAAATGCACGTTTTAAGGCTGTTTCAATTGTAGATTTAGCTCTTTCATCAGCTGTACTTTGCTTTGCAGTAGTTCCAAAACCAACTCCATCTCCAAAATCTTTTAATTGGCGTGTACCAATGTTAGACGTAAGAATGATGATTGTATTACGGAAATCTACTTTTCTTCCTAAACTATCAGTTACATGTCCATCATCTAATATTTGTAATAAAATATTAAAAACATCTGGATGTGCTTTCTCTATTTCATCTAATAATATCACAGCATAAGGTTTACGTCTAACAGCTTCTGTTAATTGACCACCTTCTTCATAACCAACATAACCAGGAGGCGCTCCTACTAAACGAGAAACCGCAAATTTCTCCATATACTCCGACATATCAATACGGATTAATGCATCTGAAGAATCAAACAATTCCTTAGCTAAAACCTTAGCTAATTGAGTTTTACCAACACCCGTAGTTCCTAGGAAGATAAATGAACCGATTGGTTTGTTAGGATCTTTTAATCCAGCACGATTACGTTGAATTGCTTTCACAACTTTATTAATCGCATCATCTTGACCTACTACTTTACCTTTCATCAACTCATTCATTTGAGCTAATTTTTTTAGTTCTTTTTCAGCTACACGATGCACAGGAACTCCACTCATCATAGAAACAACTTCCGCCACGTTTTCTTCTGATACAGTTTCACGATTTTCTTTAGAAGCTTGCATCCATTCTGCTTGAGAACGTTTTAAGTCAGCTTCTAATTGCTTTTCTGAATCACGTAAACGAGCAGCTTCTTCATATTTTTGAGATTTTACAACTTTAGTTTTTTCTTCTCGAACTTCTTCAAGCTTACTTTCTAAATCTAAAATCTCCTGTGGAACTCTTATATTTTTAATATGAACTCTTGAACCTGCTTCGTCTAAAGCATCAATTGCTTTATCCGGTAAAAAGCGATCTGTAATATAACGTGTTGTTAAACTTACACAAGCTTTTAATGCTTCGTCTGTATAATTTACGTTATGGTGAGATTCATATTTATCTTTAATATTTTTTAAGATCTGTAATGTTTCTTCTGGAGTTGTAGGTTCTACCATTACATTTTGGAAACGACGCACTAATGCACCATCTTTTTCAATGTATTGGCGGTATTCATCTAAAGTTGTAGCTCCAACACATTGTAACTCACCTCTAGCTAAGGCAGGTTTAAACATATTAGATGCATCTAAAGAACCCGTTGCTCCTCCCGCTCCTACAATAGTATGTAACTCATCTATGAATAAAATGATATCATCATTCTTTTCTAATTCATTCATAATTGCTTTCATACGTTCTTCAAACTGACCACGGTATTTAGTACCAGCCACTAATGAAGCTAAATCTAATGTAACTACACGTTTATTGAATAATACGCGAGAAACTTTTCGTTGAACAATACGTAAGGCTAATCCTTCGGCAATTGCAGATTTACCAACTCCTGGTTCCCCAATTAACAATGGATTATTCTTTTTACGACGTGATAAAATTTGAGACACTCGCTCAATTTCTTTTTCACGTCCAACGACAGGATCTAATTTTCCTTCTTGTGCTATTGCTGTAAGATCACGTCCAAAATTATCTAATACTGGAGTTTTACTTTTCGCAGTAGTTTTACTCATTGATGGGCGATCAAAATCACCGGCCATGTCTGATTCTCCATCAAAAGATGGATTTTCGGCACGTGGTGAACTTGTTGAATCATCATCTTGAAATTGAAATTTAAATTCTTCTTTGATTGTATTATAATCAATTTCAAATTTATTCATCAATTTAGTAATTGGATCATTTTCATTTCTAAGAATACATAACAATAAGTGAACTGTATTAACGGTTGGACTTTTAAAAAGTTTTGCTTCTAAAAAAGTCGTTTTCAACGCACGTTCTGCTTGTTTTGTTAAGCTTAGATTTTTTATATAATTAGATGTTGTTGTCTCTTTTGGAGGATTAAGATTCTCAATTTTCTGACGCATTTCCTTAAAGTCTACATTAAGCGCCTCTAAGACAGAAATTGCTTTTCCCTCACCATCGCGAAGAATTCCCAACATAAGGTGCTCTGTACCAATTTGGTCATGCCCTAATCTTAACGCTTCTTCTTTACTGTAAGCGATTACATCTTTTACTTGTTGTGAGAAATTATCGTTCATTCTAAAAACTGTCTTTTAACAATTAAATATTATTTTACTTTATAGCATAAATTGTGCCTATGTCATTAATTTATTATCATACAGATATATAATGACATTTTATACTATAATCATTAAAAAAACGGACAATATTTCATGCTGATTTTTGTTGAGGTTGCAAAAATCTGTGTGATAGAAGTTGTCGCTTTTCCTTTTATAATATCTCCATCTTTCATCATTAGACTATAATGAATCTTCATAATGTTCTCAGGTGATATATTATTAAATTTAGGGAATTTTTTTTCAAACTTCACCATATCATTAAAAGAATATAAGGTTGATGAACATCTGAAAACAAAGTTAACATCACTTAAATCATTACAATTCAACTGTTTTTCATCCCAAAAAAGTAAATAAGTTTTTTTATTTTTTATTTCGTGAACTAAAATTGTAAATGGTGCTATATTAGTAAGATCTTCAGCTTTACAAAACTCTATTACAGAATTATATTTTAAGATATCTAAAAGTAATATTCCTCTACTTTTTTTATAATTAGTTTTGGTTTCTACTGGTTTTTCTTTTCCTCCGTTTAAAATACAAGCAATATAATTTTCACTATAAAATATCCAAGTGCCCTTTTTTTCTTCATCTAAAGGCGCGTAGTATTCATTTCCTTCCCAAAATTTTTGTTCTACACTAGGTGATGCTATACGATGAATACTCTCATCTCGATTATGAGTCAATATAATTTCGTCATTTTGTTTATAAAAACTAATGATACACATTTCTAAAAGGGAATTTATTCAAAAGTAAATTATCTTTGCAAATAATTATGCAAATTCAAGATACAATTCATCAAACTTTACAGTACTTAGAGGATATTCTTCATCAATTAAATGATAATGAATATACAACTTCATTAGGCATCTTAAATGGTGCAACAATTGGGGAGCACGTTCGACACATTGTCGAATTTTTTCAATGCTTAGCACTGGCAGATGATTATATATGCTATGATGAAAGAGAACGAGAAAATAAAATTTCCAATTCAACTTTATATACCATTGATCTAGTAAATGATTTAAAATATAAATTATATGTATTAGATTTTAATCAAATTATAAATTTGAAGCAACTCGTAGGTGAACATATATTATATGTAAAAACTACGATAGGTCGTGAAATTATTTATTGCATTGATCATTCTATTCATCATTTCGCAATTATTAAAATCGCTTTAATTACTGCTTTTCCACAAATTAAGATATCTAATGATTTTGGAATTGCTTACTCTACTTCAAAATACAAAGAGTCCAAATGAAAAATTCATTCATAAAATGGTCTAAATACGAATATTGGCCATTTTGGCTATTTTATGGTCCATTAACACCTTGGTATATATATAAAATTTGTACTGCTGGTGCACCAGCATATTTTTGCACTACAAATCCTGGCCTAAAATGGGGCGGTTTTATGAATTATTCTAAAATTGATATTTTAAATCAAATAGATGAAAACTTCAAACCTAAAACATTTTTCTTTGATTTTTTAAAGGAGGATAAAATTCCTTTACAATTTCCTTTCATTGCAAAACCCGACGAAGGTGAGCGTGGAATCGGTGTAGAATTAATAAGAAATAAAGAAGATTGGTCTGCTTATTTAAAACAAAATAACACTAATTTAATCATTCAAGAATACAATGAATATCCGCTAGAATTTGGAGCTTTCTATGCACGATTACCAAAGGAAACTAATGGAAAAATAATTTCTATGACAGGAAAAGATTTCTTAAAATTTACTGGTGATGGAAAAACAACATTAGATGATTTTATTAAAAAGAATGTTCGGGCAAATTTTCGTAAAGAATATTTGTTTAAACGATATTCTAAAGAATTGGATGAAGTAGTTCCTTCAGGAAAAACAATATTGATAGAACCCATTGGTAATCATAACCGTGGAACAACTTTTCTTGATGCTTCAGACTTAATAACTCCAGCATTAGAAAAACAAATCAATTTGATCGCACAAAAAATAGATGGTTTTTATTACGGACGATTTGATTTGAAAGCAAAATCCATTGAAGATTTGAAAAACGGTAAATTTGTCATTCTTGAAGTGAATGGTACAAATTCAGAAGCTACACATGTTTATGATCCTAAACATAACTTGTTTTTTGCTTATAAAGAGGTATTACGTCACTTAAATTACCAACATAAAATAGCAAAACAAAATCATGAATTAGGTCATGAATTTGTAAAATGGCCACTTCTTGCAAAAGAAATAATTAATAGATTTATTGCAAAATAACCAATTTTGTCAGCTTATTTGGATAGGTATGGTTTATGATTTTATTGCACCAAACCAACTTTATGAAATATCCATTACCGAAAAAAACAATCATAATTCCCTTATTTTTAACTTCTTTAATATGGATTATTTTCTTAATTGAAAATAATAATTTAGGATTAAGAGATTGTTATGGAGTTATACCTAGAACCTTTTACGGATTAAAAGGAATCTTATTTTCACCACTATTTCATTCAGGTTGGTCTCATATCATAAGTAATACTTTTCCCTTATTATTCCTAAGTTTTCTTACACTTTTAATGTACGAGCGATTAGGTTATTATGTAATAGGTTTTGGTTGGATTCTATCGGGTATATTATTGTGGTTGATAGGTAATCCTACTTTTTTGGACGATAGTTTGGGTTGTCATATTGGTGCAAGTGGTATAATTTATATGTTAGCTTCATTTTTATTACTAAGTGGAATAATAAGAAAAGAAAGAGGATTAATGGCTATTTCTGGTATCGTAATTCTTTTATACGGTGGAATGTTTTGGGGTGTAATTCCAGAAGAATTTTTACCTTCTTCCGGTACTGGAAAAAATTCTATTTCTTGGGAAGGACATTTAAGCGGCTTAGCTGTTGGTATTTTCTTCGCATTTTTATTTAGAAATGTAGGTCCACAAAAACAGAAACCATATTGGGAAAATGAAAATTATTATGATCCTCGGGAAGAGGAATTATGGCAACGCTATTTAGATATTACTCATCCAAAAATTGATCAAGACACCGTGCAAGAAATTAGCTTGAAAGAGGGAGAATATCAGCTTAATGATGAGAAAGATGAGTCAATTATCAATAAAAATAATAAAGCTTAAAAGTTATATTAACTGTAAACTTATCTTTTTTTGTACAATAGAAAATCTAATTTTTTAATCTCAACAGGTGTATTGCTTGGTTTAAAAATTTTAGTTCTAAGTGTATCTTTACCTTCTATAAATAGATACATAATTGTAGGTAAATCATTTTTTGTGACTTGATCTAGTTTTTCAATATTTTGAATGGTTTCATGAACATTGAGTTTACTAATTTCATACTCAATCTCATTTTTTTGTATAACAGGCAGATCTAAAATCAAAAGCTGATTTTTTTTGATTTGTTTCTTTAACAATCCTTTATCATATTCTATAACTAAGTATCCGTCTTTGGTCTGCATATATCTAATTACTTTATACGATTTTTGATAATCATCCATAAAACCAAAAATAGTTGCTCCTATCAAAAAAATATTTATTAAAACATTCATATTCATTGCATTAAAACACAAATGTAATTATATTAACATGGAATATAAATACCTAGAAATGAGTAAATTTTTTATATAAAAAAAGACATCATAAATTATGATGTCTTTTTATTTTTTTTAAATAGCTGGATTAAAAAGGCATTCCAGGAATATTAGGTAAATTTTCTTGAGCAGTTTTCTTAGCACGATCAATTGCTTCAGTTTTTACTTGCTCTAAAGCTTTATTCAATGTCATTACTAACATATCTTCTATTTGCTCTTTATCCATCCCCTCAGCTAATACAATATCTTTAACAGTAGCTAATTTAGACATTGTAATTTTTACTGTTCCATCATTAGATGTAGTTGTGAATGTTTCGTTTTCTAACTCATCTTTTAAACCAGAAAATTTTTCTTTAAATGAGCTAACTTTACCCATCATATCCATGATGTTCCCGAAGTTTCCAAACATAATCTTTTTATTTTTTTATTTAGTCAATTAATTTACTCCACAATAAATCTTTCAATTCCGTTAACCCTTGATTGGCTACAGAAGAGATAAATACAGCTTCGATATCTTTTGGTAATTGAGTTTTTATTTCAGCTTTCAATTCATCATCTAACATGTCAGATTTAGTAATTGCTAAAACTTTGGCTTTATCTAAAAGTTCAGGATTATATTTACGTAATTCATTTAATAAAATTTCGTATTCTTTAGCGTAATCTTCTGCATCTGCCGGAACCATAAAAAGTAGGGTAGAATTACGTTCTATATGACGCAAAAAACGGTGTCCTAAACCTTTACCTTCTGCTGCTCCCTCAATAATTCCAGGAATATCTGCCATAATAAATGACTGATGATTACGGTATTCTACGATACCTAAGTTAGGAGTTAATGTTGTGAAAGCATAATCCGCAATTTTTGGTTTAGCAGCTGATAATACAGATAATAATGTTGATTTCCCTGCATTAGGAAATCCAACTAAACCTACATCTGCTAATACTTTTAATTCTAAAGAAATCCAACCTTCTTCTCCTTCCAAACCTGGTTGAGCATAACGTGGCGTTTGGCGAGTTGCAGAACGGAAATGCCAGTTTCCTAAACCTCCTTTACCTCCTTTTTTTATAAAAATTTCCTGTCCATCATGTGTAATTTCTCCAATGATTTCTCCATCTTCATCACGAGCAATTACACCAATCGGAACATTTAAGATAATATCTTCTCCATCCCAACCTGTAGAACGAGATTTACCTCCACGACCTCCATGTTGTGCACGGAAGTGTTTTTTAAATTTGTATTCCAATAAAGTCCAAAGATTTGAATTTCCTCTCAATATGATGTGCCCTCCACGACCACCATCTCCACCATCTGGACCTCCTTTATCGATATATTTTTCGCGATGCAAACTTGCTGAACCCGCTCCACCGTGTCCACTTTTACAATGAATTTTTACGTAGTCAACAAAATTTGATTGCATAATTCTTCTTTATTTAATAATTAGTCTGCAAAAATACGACTTCTTACCTTTATATTAAAATCGAATATTGGATAAACATTACTTATTTTTGCTAAATGTACAAGCACGTAAAAAATATTCTTTTCCAGTTACAACCTGAAGATGCTCATCATTTTGTAACTCGTCAATTAAAAAATTACGCCAATTTCCCTGGTATTGATAAATTATTACAAAAAAAATATTCTATAAACCATCCTTCTTTAGAACGTGAAGTGTTTGGTATTAAGTTTAAAAATCCTGTTGGATTAGCCGCAGGTTTTGATAAAAATGGTGAATATATCCAGGAATTAAGCCGTTTTGGTTTTGGTTTTATAGAAATTGGAACTGTCACTCCAAAGCCACAACCTGGTAATGAATTGCCAAGAATGTTTCGTTTAGTAGAAGATGAAGCTATTATAAATCGTATGGGATTTAATAATAAAGGTGCTGAATATGCTGTAAAACAAATCAGAAAATTACAACATCGCGAGCGTTATATAATTGGTGGTAATATTGGTAAAAATAAAAACACACCAAACGAAGATGCTACGAATGATTATGTATATTGTTTTAATATGCTTTTTGATGAGGTAGACTACTTCGTAGTAAATGTGAGTTCACCAAATACTCCAAATCTGCGAGAATTACAAGAAAAAGAACCATTAATGGATTTGTTATATACTTTACAAAGACATAATGGAATCAAAGAAAACCCTAAGCCAATTTTATTAAAAATAGCACCTGATTTAACAAACGAACAATTAGATGATATTATTGAAATTGTGACTGAAACTAAAATTGCTGGGATAATCGCTACAAATACTACAATCTCTCGTGAGGGCCTTCAATCAGACCCAATGATTGTACAAGAAATGGGAGGTGTAAGTGGAAAACCTTTAAAACAAAGATCAACTGAAGTAATAAAATATCTTTCTAACAAATCAAATAAGGCTTTTCCTATTATTGGTGTAGGTGGAATTCACTCACCTGAAGATGCTGTAGAAAAATTAGATGCTGGTGCAAGTTTAATTCAAATTTATACGGGGTTCATCTATGAAGGCCCCGGATTAGCAAAAGAAATTTGTGAAAAATTAATTCAATACTAGTATTGAATTTATAGATAAAAAAAGCCTCAACTACAGTTGAGGCTTATATTTTATAAAAACTAATTTCTATTTAGCTTGTGCATGATCAATTGCTGCAAATAATTTTTGAGTAATTTCCTCAATAGTACCAATACCATCAATTTCTACCCATTTACCTTGCGCTTTAAAGTGTTCTGCAACTACAGCTGTTTTTTCGTAATATTCTGTAATACGGCTACGGATAATATTTTCATCCACATCATCTGCACGACCAGAAGTTTTTCCACGTTCTAATAAACGTTTCACTAACACCTCATCTTCAACAACTAAAGCAACCGTTATTGTTACTTCTTTATTATATTTTTCGGCTAAAATCTCATCTAATTTCTGAGCTTGTGCAGTTGTTCTAGGATAACCATCAAAGATATAACCATAATCATTAGGATGTTTATCTAAATGATCACTTAACATATTTGTAGTTACTTCATCCGGAACTAACTGCCCCTTATCCATATAAGATTGAGCTAATTTCCCTAGTTCAGTTTCATTTTTTAAATTGAAACGAAATAAATCACCTGTTGAAATTTGTGGAGTTGAATATTTTTCTTCTAGGAATTTTGCTTGAGTTCCTTTTCCGCAACCTGGAGGTCCGAACAATACGATGTTTAGCATTTTAATTTAAGATTTTATTTGATAAATATCCGGTAAATTTCTTCCGTATCCGTCGAAATCTAATCCATATCCAACTACAAATTTATCAGGAATAGAGATACCAACTAAATCTACTTCTAAGTCTTTTTTGTACGCGTCTGGTTTAAATAATAACGTTGCTACTTTCAAAGATTTAACTTTTTTCTCTTGTAATATACGGTGTAATTCTACTAATGTATTACCTGTATCTACAATATCCTCTAAAATAATTACGTGGCGACCTTCCACATTCATTGGTATATCCATTTGAATTTGGATTTTACCTGTTGATTCTGTCCCTTCGTAAGATTTTAATTTTAAGAAAGAAATTTCACAATTTCCTGGATATTGCTTTAAGAAATCGCTCATGAACATCACAACTCCATTTAAAACTCCGATAAAAATTGGCGTCTCATCTTTGTATTCATCATACACTTTGTTCGCCATTTCTTTAATTGCGTGCTCAATTTCTTCAAAAGCAATGTACGGTATAAATTTTTTACCGTGAATTTCTATTTCATTCATTTTTTAAGATATTCAAATATACTATTTTGGATAAAAGTTTCAAAATTTTCGAAACAAATTAAATTGTCATTGAAAAAAGTCTAGTCTCTGGTTCATTTTCCAACATTCGCAAATCAAAAGACATGCAAACATTACGAACATAAGGGCGACCTTCCTCTTTTACTTCAATTCCGTTTTCATTGATGATAATTAAACCATCATCTTCTATTCCCTTCAGCATCGATATGACATTATCGATTCCGTTAAATTTCAAATTATCATCTTCCCATGAAGTCTTTAAATTACACATCAAATTCAGAATATGATGACGTATAATTAAATCCTCCTCTGTTAAGATATGTCCTTTATAAACAGATAATTCTCCTTTATTAATCGAAGCTTCATATTCTTCTACAGTTTTCTCATTTTGTGCAAAACTATACCAAGAATCACTAATTGATGAAACTCCTAGCCCAATCATTACTTGTGTTTTTGATGAAGAATACCCCATAAAATTACGATGTAATGATTTTTGTACCATTGATTGATACATTGTATCATGTTCTAAAGCAAAGTGATCCATTCCAATTTCGAAATAATCCATATCTTCAAACATTTTCTTTCCCGTTTCGTACAATTTGCGCTTTAATTTTGGAGAAGGTAAATCTTCTTCCAAATAACCACGTTGTCCTACTCCTTTTATCCACGGTACGTGGGCATAACTGTAAAAAGAAATTCGATCAGGATTTAGTTCTTTTGTTTTGTTAATCGTTTCAACCATACCAGCTAAGGTTTGGTGAGGCAATCCAAAAACTAAATCATGAGAAATTGATGTGTAACCAATTTCACGAGCTTCTTCTGTTGCTCTTTTTACATTTTGAAAAGGTTGAATACGATTAATAGCATGTTGTACTTTTAAATCATAATCTTGTACACCATAAGAAACACGACGAAAACCTATATCAAATAAAACTTGTAAATGTTCTTTCGTTGTATTATTAGGATGTCCTTCTAAACTAAATTCATGTCCCTGTGCAACGATAGATGTATTAATAATTCCTTCTAATAATCTTCTTAAATTCTCTGGTGAGAAAAATGTAGGAGTTCCTCCTCCTAAATGAATTTCCTTAATAACAGGTTTGGATGGCATGATATCCAAATAGATTTGCCATTCTTTCAGTACTGTTGTAACATAAGGTTCTTCTACACTATGTTGTTTTGTTATTCGTTTATTACATGCACAAAAAGTACATAACGACTCACAAAACGGTAAATGGATATATATTGAGATTCCTTCAGACGTATTACTTTCAATAAATGATTGTTGAAAAGTCTCTATCCATTTTTGCTTCCTAAACCCTGCTTCATCCCAATATGGTACCGTAGGGTAACTGGTATAGCGAGGTCCAGGTATATTATATTTCTGAATTAGATTGTTCATAAGATATAAATCCACACAAACTGAGTTTAAATAAATTTCTCAATGCTCGAAAAAAAATTCAAACATTGAGATAAATTATAAATATTTTATTTTTAATTAGATAACAGCTTGTCTAACTCGAACAAGTTTTTCTAATAATCCTTCTAACAAATCTAATTGAAGCATATTTGCTCCATCACTTTTTGCATTTTTAGGGTCTGGATGAGTTTCAATAAATAAACCATCAGCACCTACAGCAATACCTGCTTTAGCAATTGTTTCTATCAATTCTGGTTTTCCACCTGTTACACCAGATGCTTGATTTGGTTGCTGTAAAGAGTGTGTAACATCTAAAATTACAGGCGCATAGTTTTGCATTACTGGAATTCCGCGGTAATCTACCACTAAATCTCCATAGCCTAACATTGTTCCACGCTCTATGATTACTACATTATTATTACCTGAATCAGTTACTTTCTGAACTGGAAATTGCATTGCTTCTGGTGAAAGAAACTGTCCTTTTTTCAAGGAAACGTGTTTTCCAGTTTTAGCAGCTGCTACAACCAAATCAGTTTGACGAACTAAGAATGCAGGAATTTGTAAAACATCAACATACGCTGCAGCCATTTCGGCATGAAAAGGTTCATGAATATCAGTTGTCGTTGGAACATCAAAAGTTTCACTTACTTTACGTAATATTTTTAAGGCTTTCTCATCTCCAATTCCTGTAAAACTATCAATACGAGAACGATTTGCTTTCTTGAAAGAACCTTTAAAAATATAAGGAATATTCAATTTATCTGTAATTGTAATTACTCGTTCTGCGATTTGCATAGCCATTTCTTCACTCTCTATCGCGCAAGGACCTGCGATCAAAAAGAAATTTGAAGAATCTTTATGTTTGATATTTGATAGGTGCTTAATCATCTTGCAAATTTACACAAAGTTATCGACTATTTTTTATAATTTTGCCTATACTTTATCATTCTTATTTATCTTATTATGGATTTATTATCTAACATTAGCATAGCCGATATTTTTGGCTATATGGCTTCTGTGTTTATAGTAATGGCCTTCTTTTTTTCGGACATTACTAAAATTAGAATTATCAATGCAATTGGTTGCGTTTGTTTTGTCATTTACGCATCAATGATTGATGCATGGCCAGTTTTAATTCCTAATGCAATTTTATTTTTAGTTCAATTTTATTACATTACTTTTAAAAAAGGAAAATAAAACACCTTACAATTGAAAATTTTAGCTGCTGTAATCAATAATATTGAAACTGATCAAAGACTAGATAAAGTATGTAACTCTTTATTAAAGTTTGGATATGATGTAGAATTAATAGGAACAACCTTACGAGGAAAACCTATATTAAATAAACCTTATAAAACGAGTTTTATTCCCATCAAAAATCAAGAAGGCTTCAAATTATATGCAGAGTTTAATTTCAAATTATTTGTAAATCTATTGCTAAAGGCAGATAAAAACACCATTTTACTTGCAAATGATTTAGATAGTTTATTTCCTTATTACTTAGTAAGTAAAATAAAAAATCTGCCTTTAGTATTTGATAGTCACGAGATATACTCTGAACTACCTTCATTACACAATCGTCCAAACACAAAACGCGTTTGGAAAATATTAGAGAAATTTCTTTTACCAAAAATTAAATATTTTTATACCGTAAGTAATGGGTATGCAAATTGGTTTGCAAAAGAATATGGGTCTACTCCTGTTGTAGTCCGAAATGTTCCTCATTTACAAAAATTAAACAACAAAGAATCTTTTATATTTTATCCTTTACCTGAAGTTCCTCCTCATCATAAAATAGTACTTTATCAGGGAGCATTAAATATGAGTAGAGGATTAGAGTATATCATACAAGCAATGCAATATATGGACAATTGCGTATTTTGGATAGCGGGTGATGGACCTCTTAGAAAAAAAATAGAACAATTAGTTTTAGACCTTAAATTATCTCATAAAATTTATTTCTTAGGAAGTGTCTCACCTAAAGTTCTTAAGACTATAACTCCTTTAGCTGAGGTAGGAATAAGTTTAGAACAAGATTTAGGAATAAGTTATAGATATGCTTTACCCAATAAAATTTTTGATTATTTTCAGGCCAGAGTTCCTGTACTTTCTACCTATTTACCGGAAATAAAATCAATTGTTGAAAAATACCAAGTTGGGCGTGTTATTCAGCGTCATGATGCAGAACATATCGCTGAAGAGTTAACTATTATGTTAAAGCAAGGTAAAAAGCATTATCATGATAACTTAACTACAGCTGCCCTTGCATGTTGTTGGGAAAACGAAGAACCAAAATTAAAAACAATCTTTGAACAAATACAAAAGAAATAGTTCCATTATATCTTATATAGAATAAAAAAAAGAGCTTAGTTTAGTAACTAAGCTCTTTTTTTATATAATTATAATCTTTTAATTAAAATTCTATAGAATCAGCATTTACATCTAATACTCTACCTTCTTCACATCGTATCATACGTGCTGGATAACGACGAATAATATCATAGTCATGCGTTGCCATTAACACTGCACAATTATTTTGTTTAGAAACAGAAAGTAATAAATTCATAATCTCATTTGAAGTTTCTGGATCTAAATTTCCTGTAGGCTCATCTGCAAGTATTAATTCTGGATGATTTAGCAAAGCACGTGCAATAGACACACGTTGTTGCTCACCACCTGATAAACGGAAAGGCATCATTTTCTTTTTAGATAACATACCCACTGAATCTAATACCTCATCGATACGAGTTTCAATCGATTTTTTATCTTTCCAACCTGTTGCTTTTAAAACAAATATTAAATTTTGTTCAACTGTACGATCAGTTAATAATTGAAAATCTTGAAATACAATTCCTAAATGACGACGTAAATCTGGAATTTTGCTAGTTTTTAAAGATTTTAAGTCAATCCCTACAACTTTTCCTGTTCCAGTTTTTAAAGGTAAATCTCCATAAAGCACTTTTAATAAACTACTTTTTCCACTACCCGTTTTACCAATTAAATAAACAAATTCCCCTTCTGATAAGGCAATATTTACATCTGATAAAACTAAATGGTTACGTTGATAGATTGAAGACTGAATTACTTCAATTACATTTTTAACTTCCATACAACTCTACGTCTTTTTTTTCAAATGTATAAAAAAAAAGCCTGAAAGAAGAACCTTCAAGCTTAATTTTTATGAATGATAGCAATTATCTTTTAGCTCTTACAGAACTAACAGTTAACGCTTTTCTTCCTTTTTTTCTACGAGCCGCTAATAATCTACGACCGTTTTTAGAAGCCATACGCTCACGGAATCCGTGTTTGTTTCTTTTCTTTCTGTTACTTGGTTGAAATGTTCTCTTACTCATCTTTACAAAGTTTCTAGCCCACTACTCGAATGGGGTTGCAAATATACAGTTAATAAATTAATTCAAAAATCAAAACTAGAAAATTACAAAAATTTTGAATTAACTCAAAACCATCTCTCGTTTTCCTAATTTGTAATTTTCGAAGTGCAAATATAAAAATTATTTCTAGTTAAACAACACTAAATTAAATATAAAATCTATAAATAGGTTACTATTATCACTCTTAATTGTTACTAAAATTTGTATCTTAGCCGTCTTATATAACAAAAGGAATATGACTGAAGGAGAAAAACTGATCCCAATCAACATTGAGGATGAAATGAAATCGGCATATATCGATTACTCGATGTCGGTAATCGTATCTCGTGCCCTTCCAGATGTACGTGATGGTTTGAAACCTGTTCACCGAAGAGTATTATTCGGGATGTATGAATTAGGCGTTTTTTCTAATCGTTCTTATAAAAAATCTGCTCGTATTGTAGGAGAAGTTTTAGGTAAATTTCACCCACATGGTGATAGTTCTGTTTATGATGCGATGGTACGTATGGCTCAACCTTGGTCATTACGTTATATGCTAGTTGACGGACAAGGTAACTACGGTTCTGTAGATGGTGATCCACCAGCTGCAATGCGTTATACTGAGGCTAGACTTCAAAAGATATCAGACGAATTATTAGCTGATTTAGATAAAGAAACTGTCGATTTTCAATTAAATTTCGATGATACAATTCAAGAACCTACAGTTTTACCTACAAAGTTCCCGACATTATTAGTAAATGGTGCTTCTGGAATTGCAGTAGGTATGGCTACTAATATGGCTCCTCATAACTTAACTGAGGTAATTGATGGAACTATTGCATACATTGATAATAAAGATATTACTATTGATGAATTAATTCAATATGTAAAAGCGCCAGATTTCCCTACAGGAGGAACTATTTATGGATATGATGGTGTAAAACAAGCTTTAGAAACTGGTAGAGGACGTGTCGTTTTACGTGCTAAAACACACTTTGAAGAAGTTCATGGTCGTGATTGTATTATTGCAACTGAGATTCCTTACCAAGTGAATAAGGCAGATATGATTACGAAAACTGCTGATTTAATTAAAGATGGTAAATTAGATGGTATTGCTGAGATACGAGACGAATCCGACCGTAAAGGGATGCGTATTGTTTATGTTCTTAAAATGGATGCTGTACCAAACGTAGTTTTAAATAAATTATTTAAATATACACAATTACAATCTTCTTTCTCTGTAAATAACATTGCATTAGTAAATGGTAGACCAGAGCAATTAAATTTAAAAGATTTAATCCATTATTTCGTAGAACATAGACACGAAGTAGTAGTACGTCGTGCAGAATACGACTTAAGAAAAGCTAGAGAGCGTGCGCACATCTTAGAAGGTTACATGAAAGTAATTGGAACACAAGATGATTTAGATCGTGCAATCAAAATTATTCGTGAATCAGCTACACCAGAAGAAGCTCGTAATGGATTAATTGAGGCTTTTGGATTATCTGAAATACAAGCGCGTTCTATTCTTGAATTACGCTTACGTACTTTAACAGGTCTTGAAATTGATAAGATCCGTGCAGAGTATGATGAAATTATGAAAACAATCTTACATTTAGAAGCTATTTTATCTAATGAAGATACTCGTATGCAAATTATTAAAGACGAATTGATTGAGATTCGTACAAAATATGGTGATGAGCGTCGTACAGATATCAACTTCGCAGGTGGAGATTTAAATATGGAGGATTTAATCCCAGACGAAAAAGTTGTATTAACAATTTCTCGTTTAGGTTATATTAAACGTACTCCTTTATCAGAATACCGTAAACAAACTCGTGGAGGTGTTGGTAATAGAGCCGCAACAACACGTGATGAAGATTTCCTAGAATATATGGTCGTTGCCACTAACCACCAATATATGTTATTCTTTACAGAAAAAGGAAAATGTTTCTGGATGCGCGTGTATGAAATTCCTGAAGGTTCTAAAACATCTAAGGGACGTGCAATTCAAAACTTAATCAATATTGATCCAGATGATAAAGTAAAAGCTTATATCCGTACACACGATTTAATGGATGAAGAATATGTTAATAATCATTTCGTAATCATGGTTACAAAAAATGGTATTATCAAGAAAACTTCTTTAGAGGCTTATTCTCGCCCACGTGCAAATGGAATTAACGCAATTACTGTTCGAGAAGGTGATACATTATTAGAAGCTTTATTAACTGACGGGAAATCTCAGATTATGATAGCTTCAAAATACGGAAAAGCTATACGTTTCTACGATGAAAAAGTTCGCCCAATGGGTCGTACAGCTTCTGGTGTTCGTGGAATAAATCTTGGTGAAGAGACAGATAACGAAGTTATTGGAATGATTGTCGTTTCGGACATCGAAAATGAAACTGTTTTAGTGGTTTCAGAAAAAGGTTACGGAAAACGTACATCTATTGAGGATTATCGTGAAACAAATCGTGGTGGTAAAGGTGTAACTACATTAAACATTACAGACAAAACAGGAAAATTAATCGCCATAGAATCAGTTACAGATGATAATGATTTAATGATCATTAATAAATCTGGAGTTGCTATCCGTACAGGACTTAATGATATCCGCATAATGGGTCGTGCTACACAAGGTGTACGATTAATTAACCTAAAAAGCACGGATGCTATTGCAGCTATTGCCAAAGTTGAAGTAGATGTTGAAGATGCTGAAATTGAAGATGAAAACGCTATTACAACTGAAGGAGAAATAACAGAAACACAAGTTGAATTAAATAACGATCCTGTAACTGAAGAAACTTCAGAAGGTGATCAAACAATAGATTAATTATGAAAAAAATCTTATTTAGTTTAGGTTTAGTATTATCATTATCAACTGCCTTTGCACAATCAAATGCAGAAGAATTAAATACAAATCCAACAGCGTTAGCAGAAAAATACAATACAATAGCAAAAGAAAATTTATCAAAAGGTGATATTTCTAAAGCTAGTGAGAGCTTAGCTAAGTTAACAAAATACGAAAACGGTAAAGCATTTCAAGTTCGTAATAAAGACACTAAAAAGGATGAGTTTTACTACTCACAAGCTGATCTAGATGCTGCTACAGCAAACGGAAATTATGCGAAAGCAAAAGAAGTTGTGTTAACTCCCAAATATGGTTTTTTATTACAGTCTCAAGTATCTGAGCTTGCTAATAAAGAATTAGCTGATGCTAATACAGCTTTAGATGCTAAACAATTTGATAAAGCTGCTCAAAATTTTATTAATGTTTATCATTTGGTAGAAGCTTTAGGAACAAAAGAAGAAGTTTATAAATATCAAGCTGCAATTTCTTACTATAATGGAAATAAATTTGATAAATCCTTAGCTATTATAAAAGAATTAGCTAAAAATAATTTTACTGGAGTTTCGGCTAATCAGACTAAAAATTTAAATAGAGATTTATATGTATTAGGTTTAAATTCATTATATAATTTAAAACAATACGATCCTTTATTAGATGAAGCTCTTGCAAAATATCCTACTGATATAGATATTAATACAATTGCTACAAGTATTTACCAAGCTTCTGGACAAGGAGATAAATTAAAATCTAAAATTGAAGAGAACATCAAATTAAATCCATCAGATTATTTAAATTATTATAATTTAGGTGTATTATTAATGGATGATGCATCTCAAGAAGATAAAGCACGTGATTTATTCAAAAAATCTATTGAATTAAATCCTAAGCATATTGAATCTTACAGAAACTTAGTAGCTACATATTTATCAAAGGATAAAGTTTTAGTAGAAAATATTAATAATAACTTAGGAAATTCTAAACAGGAGAAGGCAATTTACAACGAAAATATGGCAAAACGTAAAGCTATATTTGCGGATGTTACTCCTTATTTAGAAAAAATTCATGAGTTAGATCCTTCAGATATTACAATTATCAAAAACTTATCTGCAGCATACAGAACATTAGAAAATACAGCAAAAGAAGATCACTACCGCGCTTTAGAAAAGAAAGTTGCAACAGGGAAATAATATTATTTGCTGCATAATACAAAAAAAGGAGAATCTAATGATTCTCCTTTTTTATTGGAATTAAATTAAAAATTCCAATTTTTTAACTCACTTAAAAAATGATGTGCTGTTAAATCAAAACGAACTGGTACGATAGATATATATCCATTGGCCAAAGCATACTCATCCGTATCGTCACCTTTATCATGATTTACAAATTCTCCACACATCCAATAATACTGTCTTCCACGAGGATCTTCACGTTTATCAAATTTTTCGTCCCATTTAGCATCAGCTTGTCTCACAACTTTTACTCCTTTTATTTCCCCTTTAGGTACATCCGGAATATTTACGTTTAAAACAATACCTTTTGGAAGCTTATTTTCCAAAACTTCTTTAATAATTGATTTGATTTCCGTTTCTGCAACTGTAAAGTCAGCATTATAATCAAAATTATCTAAAGAAAAACCTATTGCTGGAATACCTTCTATACCCGCTTCTACAGCAGCTGACATTGTTCCCGAGTAAATTACATTAATTGAAGAATTAGATCCATGATTTATCCCAGAAATGCACAAATCAGGCTTACGCGGTAAGATATGAGCCACTGCAAGTTTTACACAATCTACAGGTGTACCTGAGCAAGAAAACTCTTTCACTTCACTTTGAGAAACTATTTCATTACAAAAAATTGCTTTATTTAAAGTAACAGCATGTCCCATTCCACTTTGAGGACTATCTGGAGCAACAACATACACTTCTCCAAACTCTTTTGCCATATTAATCAAATTACGAATTCCAGGAGCTGTAATTCCATCGTCATTTGTGATTAAAATTAATGGTCTTTCCATAATTATTCTTAATTTTAGATTTCTATTTGTCAATGCAAAAATCTTAATTTAATTATTAATTTGATTTATATTTGACTAAAGATTTTATAATATTAATTAATACCCAGAAAAACTTTATATGCTAGTTAAAAAAACGTATATCTTATTATCGTTTTTATCAATGAGTTTATTGGCCTTTTGCTTTTGTAAACCAATGCTAGATAATGATGACGAGAAAGAAAAATTAGTGATTAAGAACACACGTAACACTCTTTCTTATTTACACTATAAACCTGCACAACTTGATGATAAATTTTCAGAAAATGTGTTTAATAAATACATTGAAAATTTAGATCCTTCTAAGCGATTTTTCTTACAAAGTGATTATGACGCATTTGCTGTAGATAAACATAATTTAGATGATTATTTTAAAACAGAAAATCTAAGTTTCTACAACAAAACAGTCGATACAATTTATCTTCGTATCGCAGAAGCAGAAAAATATGCAGAAGAAATTTTAGCAAAACCATTTGATTTTACCGCTAAAGAAGATTTAATCATTGATTCTAAAAATCAAACTTATTCTAAATCTAAAGCTGATTTAAAGGATAATTGGAGAAAATATTTAAAGTACAATGTATTATTGGAAATCAATTCTATGCAAGATGATTTAAATGATACGAAGAAAAATGATTCTGTAAAAATTGTTTCAGAAGAAAAAGAAAAGAAAATAACTAAAGACACTCCTTTTGCTGAGATTGAAAAAATAGCACGTGAAGATGTTAAGGAATTAATTTCTGACTATTTCCGTCGTCTAAAAAAACGCAAAAGAAGTACATATTTCACTGTCTATGTAAATGCACATACAGAGCAATATGACCCACATACAAGTTATTTTTCACCAACAGACAAGGAAGATTTTGACATCTCTATGTCAGGTCAGCTAGAAGGAATTGGAGCTAAGTTACAAGATAAAAAAGGGTATGCTACAATTGCAGAGCTTGTTGTTGGTGGCCCTGCTTGGAAAGGTGGAAAACTTGAAGTTGGTGATCAAATTATTAAGGTTGCGCAAGGTAAAAAAGGTGAAGCTGTAAATATTGTAGGAATGATTTTGGACGAAGCAATTCGCCTAATTCGTGGTAAAAAAGGAACTGAAGTTATCTTAACTGTTAAAAAGAAAGATAGCTCAACACAAGAAATATCTATCATTCGTGATGTAATAGAATATGATGAAACTTTTGCTAGATCTTCTGTTGTGATGGATGCAAAAGGAGATAAGTATGGAGTAATATATTTACCAGAATTTTACACTTCTATGGGAGATGCAAATGGTAGAGATCCGTCGGTGGATATAGAAAAAGAAATTGAAATTTTAAAGAAAGAGAATATTAAAGGTTTAGTATTTGATGTTCGTAATAATGGAGGAGGATCTTTGGAAGAAGTAGTTCAAATTTCTGGCTTATTTATCAAAAATGGTCCTATTGTACAGGTGAAACGTAGTGATGGGATGATGAAAATTCATGAAGATAAAGATAATTCTATTGCTTACGATGGTCCATTAGTTATATTGGTAAATGAATTGTCTGCTTCTGCTTCTGAGATTCTTGCTGCAGCAATGCAAGATTATGGTAGAGCTGTAATTATTGGTTCTCCACAAACTTTTGGAAAAGGTACAGTACAAACAATGTTACCACTAGACCAAAGAAATAGAAGTGATGAGTTTGGAGCAATTAAATTAACTATACAGAAATTTTACCGCGTAAATGGTGGTTCTACACAATTAAAAGGTGTTAACTCAGATATTTCTATGGTAGATCAATTTACATATAGTGATATTAATGAAGGCTCTAGAGCGGAAGCATTAGCATGGGATCAGATCGGTGCATTAACTATCCAAAAATGGACTAATCCATTTGATTTAAATGTTATTAAAGCCAAAAGTGCAGCACGTCTTAAAAACAATCAACATTTAAAAATGATTGACGAAAGCATGAAAATGGTTAAAACAATGGAAGACACGAAAAAAATTCCATTGAATCTTAACGATTATAAAGCTTTCCGTAAAGAAAGAGAGAATAAGATTAAAAAATATGAAATCTTAGATAAATACAAAAACAATTTTAAAATCTCTATGAATGCTAAAGATATGGAAACAGCAAAAACAGATACTGTATTTAAAGCTAGACGAGAAAATTGGATAAAAAATTTAGAAAAAGATTTATACTTAGAGGAATCAATTAATGTTTTAAGAGATTTAAGAAAATAAAAATGGATCAAAACTCAGGTTCTTTAAGTCAAATCGTATTTAAAAAATTAAGAAAGAGCCCTATTGGGCTCATTTCTTTTAGTATAATTTTATTAGCTGCTTTAGTTACAATATTTGCCTATTTTATTGCAACTGATAAGACAGCAAATGCTAATAGACAAGATTTAGCGATTGCATATGCACCTATTGGACATAAACAATTAACCTTAGAAATTCCATTACCAAATTATACGGCAACTAAAAGTGTTAATGATTATTTCTTTGGTAAGGAAATAGATTCAGAACATATTAGTATATCGTCCTATAAAATAAATTCTAATACATTACAATATATCCCATATTTAGGAAACGGATTAAATGGAGAGACTATAACTTTACCTTTATCACACTGGACAGATTACAGCCTTGAAATAAAAGATATTGAATCTAAATTTATTTTTAATAAAACTTATTTATTGGGTACGGACAGCTATGGGAGAGATTTTTATTCTAGACTAGTTATCGGGACGCGAATATCATTTTTAATAGGTTTTATTGCTGTCTTTATCTCAATATTTGTAGGTATTACTCTCGGCGCATTAGCGGGCTATTATAAAGGTAATATTGATAATATAATTATGTGGTTTATCAATGTTATATGGTCAATCCCAACTTTACTACTTGTCATCGCAATAACTTTAGCAATCGGAAAAGGTTTTTGGCAAATTTTTATTGCTGTTGGCCTTACGATGTGGGTAGAAGTTGCACGTGTGGTAAGAGGTCAATTTCTTTCTTACCGCGAAAAAGAATTCGTTGAAGCTGCACGTGCTTTAGGATTCAACGATTATAATATTATTTTTAAACAGATAATGCCAAATATAATTGCTCCAGTTATTGTAATTTCTGCCGCCAATTTTGCATCGGCCATATTAGTAGAAAGTGGACTTAGCTTTTTAGGAATTGGAGCACAACCTCCTACTCCATCTTGGGGAAATATCATAAAGGAACATTATGCCCATATTATCTTAGATAAACAACATTTGGCCATATTACCTGGATTAGCAATTATGATACTAGTATTAGGTTTTAATATTTTCGGGAATACACTCCGTGATTTAATGGACATCAAAAATTAACTATAAATAGCGATTCAAATTCTGAATCGCTATTTATATTATTGGTTATAAATTGATTAAATTTGAATCAAACTAACCCTATGAGAAAAATATTTACCTTTTTTTTCCTCTTTTTTAAAATTTCATTTCTTTTATCACAACAATGTAGTTATATAAAAGATCATAACGGAATTTCAAATATAACTTCCATTGGGTGTAATTATAATTTCCTAAATAATACTTGTATAAGGTTAGATTCAAATTTCCCTTTGTTATTAGACACTAATATTTATGAAGCTTTAGAAAGTTCTACTTATCAACCTTCTGGCTCGTACATTGCAGGCTTAGCATTACAAGCAAATGACGATGATAAATATTTTAAACGAATTAATTTAAATACAATTGATACTGAACCATTTGCTTTTAGCTATTATGGTAATGTCGTAAATTCATTTATAATTAGTACGAACGGATACATCTCCTTTAATACAAACATAAATGAGGGCGATTATAGCACTCCAGTTTTAAATGATAGAAGTATACCAAGTATATATCTTCCACAAAATTCTATTTTTGGTTTATATCAAGATTTAATATTTTCTTCAGAAACCGATTCAGAAATATATATAAATGTAATAGGAGAATACCCTTGCAGAAAATTAGTAATTAATTTTTATAAAGGTATAATTACAGGAACTAATCAAACTTCAACTTTTCAGATTGTATTACATGAAACTAAAAGTGATATAGAGATTAACATTGAAGATAAACCTATCCCAAATACTAGCTCAAGATTTAATCAAAGTTTAATTGGAATAACAAATGCAAATGGAGAAGGTTTAGCTGCTCCTAATAAAAATACTGGAGTATGGGCTGTTAATCAATCTTCATACTTATTTAATCCAACAGGTAACACACTATCACCAAGAAATATACAGTGGTCTAATAATATAAATAATACAACTCAAGGTACTAATTCTATTAACATCTGTAATATATCACCGTCAATTTATACCGCTAAAGCAAATTATCTTTTAAGCTTTGGGCAAACATTTAGTATTACAGATAAACATATAATACAATTTGCAAACGACTATCCTAGACCAAAAAATCATAAAGCAATTATTTGTGAAGGATCATCCGCTTTAAATCAAGCTAATTTCTATGAAAGTATCAATAGCCAACCAAATCATAACTTATTTAAATATAAATTTTATATAACCGAGAATGATGCGAAAAATAACAATTCGAATTATTTACCCGAAAATCAAATACTATTATCTAATCAAACATACTTTGTTCGGATAGAGAATAAAAACGATTCTTCATGTTTTGGCATTTCAAAATTAGAATTAACTACAACAAATACTTTTCCTTCGCAAGTGGAAATATGTGATTTAGAAAATGATAAACAAGAAGAATATATTTTAGCTAATTTAAATTGTCAATTATTTTCAAACGTAACCAATGTTACCAACATTCGATATTATGTAAATAATGGTACAACTCCAGTATCTACAGCAGTTTTAACAGAAAATACTGAGATTAAGGTACAATATAATTTGCCTGGTTGCACAGATTATACCTCAAATATTATCAAAGTTAAGTTTATAGAAAGTCCAAAATTTAATACGAATGAATTAATTTTTGAATCCTATGACGAATTATTTGACGTCGTTACCAATAACAATCCTCCTAAATTTGAACCTTTTGATTGGCAAGAAGAATTTACACAACGTGGAATCACAATTTCTACACAAAATGATGTAAAAAACTTAAAGATTTTCAATACTTATGAAGATGCAAAAAACAATAGAAATGCATTAAATCGTATAAAAGAAGGAGAAGAATTATTAGATTATAAATACGATTTGTTTATAAGATTAGAAAATTCGAAGGAAGATTGTAAAGGGAATTGCTTTAATATTTTACATGTTAAAGCAAGAGTAAAATTCAAAAAAATTATCGTAAATATAAATGACAATGATCCAGATAATCCACCAGATGATCCATCTATCTACGATGAGGAAGTAGCCCATGTGTATTTATGTGCGAATAAAACATATAATTTAAATTTCAGAGATGATGTTCTAAGAATTTTTAAAGTAACAAATTATGATATTAATAAATTAGAGATTACTTTTCATTCTAACTATAATTCTGCAAATAATCTCGAGGATATTGGAATCGCCAATACTTACCAAACTACCGATTATACTTCCATTGATATATATGTTCGGTTAAAAATAAATGATGGCAATAATAGCTTAAAACAATATGTTGTAAAACAGCTACAGTATCGATTTTTACCTTATGATATCACAACGAATAGCATAGAAATTTGTGTAGATTATGAAGTTATTGATAAAGAAATTATCTTACAAAACTATTTATCATTAATACTTCCTAATACAATTTTATCATTAAATCCTAAACCAACGATAGAATTTTTTGAGGACCAATTAGGCACTAAAAAAATTGATAGAATTTTAGCAAATCGTATAAATCAAAGGGTTTGGGTGAAAATAAAATTTGAACAAACCGAAAATACATGTGAAGAAATAAGCGCTTTAGATATCAAATTAATTGCCAACGAAGGGATCAAAAAAAGAGAACATGAAGTAAAAATTACATGTGATAATAACTTTGATGGGAAAGAATTTATAAATCTATTAGACTATATTCCTGAGTATGTTGCAAATCCTGAGAATTATTCCGTTAAATTTTACAGAAATTATAATCCCCAGACTAATGTATTTTCTAATCAGATAAATAATCCTACAAATTTTGAAATTACTACTAATACTAAAGTTTTTATTAGTATCACAGAAAAAACAATTTCTACAAAGTGTGAGCAGCCACTAAGCCTGAATATCATTTTTTCGACAAACGAACATGATCAAATCAGACTTGAAAAAAATTCTGTCCTGTTATTGTGTAACGAGGCAAATGAAGCTTTTGTCTATTTTGATTTAGATGAGGCTATTCCTCAACTTTATTTACCTGAAAATAACCCTGATTTTTCTACATTGATTAGTAAAGTTATTTATTATGAGAATTATGAAGATGCTATTTTAGGTAATGTAAACGTAATAACAAACTGGAATAATTTCGCACTTCCCTCAACTTTACCACTAAAAACGGTCTATGTTCGTTTCGAAAGTATACACGGATGTTATAGCATTACTCCTATTCAATTAAAAATTATAGGGATTATAAAACTAAAAAATGATATAGAAATTGAAATATGTGACGATAATTTAGATGATATTTACACCTTTAACTTTAGAGAATGGATCAATTCACGAACAAAAGACACAAACATAGAAAATGATTTATTAACAGACCCTGACACTAATAAATTTGCAGACTATAAAATCTATCTAAATCAAGAACATTATAATAATGGTATTTTTCTGACTAGCGAAGAAGAAGAAAATTTTGAATTAAACCTCGATATTCATCAAACGATAATACTAGAAGCTACGGTAGCTGGAGGTTGTATAGATTATTTACCTATAAAGTTGAATTACATCACAAAACAACCAAATGAATTTACAATATCTCCTATTTGTGATGAAGAAAATAACGGTAGAGAGGAAATAGATTTAACTATTTTTCAAACTAATTTCTTGAATTCTACTTTTAAATATTATAGAACTTTTGCTGATTTGACAAATGATATAAATATAATTGAAGATCCTTTAAATTATGAATTTGATGAATCATTTGGAACGAAAGTATATTTTAAAATATATGAGGCAGGAAGCTTATGCCCTAGCTTAGGTATAATTAATATACAATTGATAAAAGTTCCTATGGTAGCAGTAGATAATTATCTTATTTGCCCAGGAACATCCATTCTGATTGAACCAGATTATAAAAATTGGAAAATCACTTCCTATGAATGGTTAAATGAAAAAAATGAAGTTATAAGTACTAATTCAACTGTCGAAATTGCAGAAGCTGGGAAATACACACTTAAGTTAAAAGAAGAAAATGGTTGTTTTTATATTGAAGATTTTACGATTTCTCATTATGATTTACCAATATTAGTTGAAATTATATATCAACAAAACACTGCGAATATTATCGCTCAAGGAAATAGAAAAATTTTATATTCTATTGACGGAATTAGTTGGCAAGAGAATAATACTTTTGAAAATTTATCCCCTGGAATACATAATTTTTATCTAAAATATGAAAACGAAGATTGCATTATTGGGCCTTTTAAAGGATTAATTCCTATTATATTTAACACCATTACTCCTAATGGAGACGGTTATAATGATCTATGGATTATAAAAGATTTAAATGTTTTTGAAGGAAAAATTGCACAACTCGAAATATTTGATCGTTTCGGAAAAACTATCTATACACAGCATAGCAATACAGAACTTACATGGAACGGGAAAGTTAATGGAAATCCAGTTCCTTCTACTAGTTATTGGTATAAAATTACATTACCTGACGGAAGAACTTTTACAAACTATATAAATGTAATAAACAAAAAATAATAAAAAAGCCCTTTCTTAAAAGGGCTTTTTTATTATTTAATTGAATCTTTTTCAGGAACTTTTAGAGGATAATTATCATGTATCCCAGCTAGTCTAAAAGCGCTATAAATCGATTTATTTTGTCGGTTACCTAATGCAATTACTGTAAATTTATTTTTAGTATCGTGTACAAAAACTGTATTATTCCCGTGCCACCAACCATTATGGTACAATAGTTTTTCATTATTTTCATATTCAAGCAATCGCATAGCTAATCCATAATTCTTATACCCTTTCGACTCATAGCTATATCCTTTATAGGCCTCATCTTTTATCGCTTTCGATAAAAATTTATCAGAATACATTGCTTGATCTAATTTAAATAAATCTCTAGGTGTTGAATAAACGTTTTTATCCCCATAAGTTTTATCTAAATGATCCCAATTCCATTTTGAACCAGCATAGCCATAAGACTCGGAAACGATGTCTTTGTGTTTATCATATTCAAAAATAAATGTATTTTTCATGCCAATTGGATCAAAAACCATGTATTTCATAGCTTGCGGAAATGGCATTTTCTGAATTTTTTCTATAATTAACGCTAATAAAACAAAATTTGTATTAGAATAGAAGAAACCAGAATCTACTCTTCTTACCAATCCAACATTATTATTCGCAAATACTTCTAGAACTCCTTCGTTAGTAATTGGATTTGCTCGATCTTCTAACTTTTTCTCATACAATACATTTGCATAATTTGGTAATCCACTGCGATGATTTAGTAAATTTCTTACCGTAGTTTCTTCGTACGGAAACGTCGGCAAATATTTTTGAACCTTATCATCAAGTTTCAATTTATTATTTTCTACTAATTTTAAAATTGCTACACCAGTTAAAACTTTTGAAATGGATGCAATATGAATAGGTGTATCCGCAGTTAGTGGAGTGTTCTTCCCTACATTAGCTAATCCTGCGTATTGTTCAAATATTATTTTACCGTTTTTAGCTACTAATAATCCACCACTAACATTAGAACTCTTCCAAAAATCAGTATGAAATTTAGCTACTCTATTACGATATAATTCTACTTCTTGAGCAGTTAATACCGGATGTTTTGTTTCCTGTGACCAATCTATAGAATCAAATCTAACGGGTGCATTTGGATCTATTATTTGAGTTGTTTTTTTGTCTGTTTCTTTTCCACAGCTTATAAAAGCTAATGCAAAAGAAACAGCAATAACACCAATAATTCTCATTTAAAATAATTAATCTGTTAAATACTTAGACAGCGAAATTAGTATTTATTTGTATTTATAAAATAAGAATTGCTTTAATTATTATTTTTTTAAGACTTTTTTGAAAGTTGAGATTTAAATTCTCCTAAAATTACGCTTGTAGCAACAGCTACATTTAAACTTTCTGTATTTCCTTTATTCCCAAAAAACGGAATACTAATCTTATGACTTGTAATCTTTTCTATTTCTTTAGAAATACCATTAGCTTCATTCCCCATCACTAAAATTCCTTCTTGAGGTAATATATTTTCGTAAATTGAATCACCTTCCATAAAAGTTCCAAAAATAGGACCTTTATATTCCTTCAGATATTCAGCTAAGTTGATATAATGTACATTAACACGAGAAAATGAACCCATGGTAGACATAATAACTTTAGGATTATATAAATCTACAGACTCTTTTGTACACAAAATATTTTCTACCCCGAACCAATCTGCCAAACGAACAATTGTACCAAGATTTCCTGGATCTCGAATATCATCTAATGCAATTGCTAAACCTTCAAAATTGGTTAATTTTGGATCTGATGGAAGTTCGCATAAAGCTAACCCTACATTAGGAGTTGTTAAAAAACTAATCTTTTTTAAATCCTTTTCTTCTATAAAAGTTTTTTTAATTGCAATTTCATCAGGCCATAAGTCTTCAGTTATAAACAATTCCTTTACTTTTATAGAACTTTT
The DNA here is from genome assembly GCF_015234135.1 of Faecalibacter rhinopitheci. Lineage (GTDB taxonomy): Bacteria > Bacteroidota > Bacteroidia > Flavobacteriales > Weeksellaceae > Empedobacter > Empedobacter rhinopitheci. The sequence goes on from NZ_JADGIK010000002.1 coordinate 282,046, forward strand.
TATAACTTCTCCTATATTTTTAACACCTTCTACGATAAACAAATTATATTTTTGTCTATATTTTTTAGAACTTAAAGAAGTTATTATCTTAATAACGTTATTTGATAACATATTTTTATGCATAAAAAAATCACAGCAAATATAGCACTTATCTATAGCTTAACTCTAATTTTATCAGGTTGTAGTACAACTGAGAAAGTTCCGGATGGGGAATATTTGTTTGTAAAAAATAAATTTCAATACGATAAAGAGGATACTGATATCAAGAAAAAAGAAAAAATTATTGATGCAGACCTTAGTAATTACGTCAAACAAAAACCTGCTGGTAAATTCTTAGGAGTTATCCCATTATGGCAATGGATGTATAATTGGTCTCCTAAAGAATTGGACCAAACTTTTGAAGAATATTATCGAGAGGATGAATCTAAAAGAAATCAAGCATTATTAGATAGTATTTTAACTAAAAACGGCCTAGATAAATATGTAGGAAAAGGTTTAACCATCGAACGCTTTTTTTACAACCGTGGAGATGAGCCTGTTTTATTAGATGAAGAATTATCAGAATTTTCTGCAGAAAATTTAAATCGTCTTTTTCATGATAAGGGCTATTTTGATTCTAAAGTAAAAGTTTCTTACGAAAAAAATGAAGAAACTAAAAAAGCTAAGACTTTATATGATATAAAACTGGGTGACCCATCTTACATAGAAACCTTTAATAATAAAATATTTGATCGTGAAATTGAAGAATTCTTAACCCAGGATAGAAACCAATACAATGGGATTAATCTTTTTGGAAAAAGAAGACAAACAAAAACCAATTATCTTAAAGAGTCTAAAATTGTTGCAGGCAATCAGTATGATTTTGATAATTTTGAGGCCGAAAGGGATCGAATTGTAGATCTTTTAAAGAATAGAGGGTATTATGACTTTAATGATTCTGGAGAAGATTTATATTTTGAAGCAGATACTTTAAAAAGTAATAAAAGATTAGATATTACTCTATTTATTGACAAATTTATACAAGATACTATTATAAAAGATAGTACAAAACAGTTTGTTAAATACAACTGGGGAGAAATAAATATCTACACAGATGCACGCAATAATAATGATATAAATTTTGACTCAATAGAAACAATAAATCATGAAGGATATAATGTGCACTATACGAAAGACCATAAGTATAAACCTCATTATTTCTCGGATGCATTTGTTATACGACCAAATCAAACTTATAGACAAAGACAAGAAATTCAAACAAAGAGAAATATATTTAAACGTGAAAATTTAAATCTCCACAAATTTGATATCGTAAAACGTGATTCTTTATTAGATGTTAATGTCTACTTCTCTCCTAAAAAGAAATATGATTTAAATTTATTTTTTGAAAGCTATGCTTCTCAATACATGAATTTTGCGATATCTCCTGGGGTTACTTTAACTACCAGAAATATTTTTGGTGGAGGAGAAAATCTAGAAACAACCCTAAAAGGTAATTTAGGTTCGGTGGATAAAGATTTTACAAATAGTTCTGGTTTTCTAAATGCCTATGAAATTGCATTAGAAACACGACTTAAATTCCCATATCTCTTAGCTCCTAAATTCCTAAAAGAGTTAGTTCCGCGTCGTTTTGTAGCCGAATCATCTTTGCGTATGAATGCTAGTACACAAAAAAATGTAGGTTTAGATCGTGTTTCATACGGATTTGGGTTAGACATCGATTTAACAAGTGGAGAATTCCAACACAAAATATCCGTTTTTAATACTGAATTTGTAAATAATTCAAAAAAAGACAGGTACTACACTATTTTCCAAGCAGATAACGAACGTAAAGATAAGATTATTACCAATTATTTTAATTACGATGATACTTATTACAACGAATACATAGGTGGATATATTACTGATGATGAAATCACTGATATTATACAAAATGATTTGTACTACAGAAATTCATTAACTGATCAAGATGCGAAAGATTATATCGCTTTCGAAGATATGCTTTACCGTAAAGCAAGTATCTCTCAAAACGTATTAATTAATTCGTTCATCTACCAGTTTACTTATAACCAAGAAAATGCTTTCAGAACAGTTCCTAATCCTTGGTATGGATCATTTCGAATTGAATTAGCTGGAAATCTACTTAGAACTTTGGACAGAGCATTTGGCTTTAATAAAGGTCAAAATGAATTGAATAAAGAAACAGGAATGGTATTCGGTATTCCTTATTCGCAGTTCATCAAAATGGATTTTGAAGTGCGTAAAAAATGGAAATATAGTTCAAAATCGCAAATTGCTACTCGCGCTATGTTTGGATTTATTAAACCATATGGTAATACAGATTTCACACCTTTTGTACGAAGTTATTCTGCTGGTGGTGCCAATGATGTACGTGGATGGTGGCCCCTAACATTAGGTCCAGCTGACCGTACGAGATTAGAAGGTGTAGAACGCGAAAGTTTAGCTTTTGAAAGCATGAAACTACTTTTTAATGCAGAGTATCGTTACCGAATGACAGATATGTTTGAGGTGGCATACTTTTTAGATGCAGGAAATATTTGGTCGGTAAGCAAAGAAAGAGAAGAATACAGATTTAAGTTTAATGAATTTTATAAACAATTCGGAATTGGTACTGGAGTCGGATTGCGAATGCATATAGGTAATTTTGCAATTGTACGTTTTGACCTTGGATATAAATTATATAATCCCGCATACGAAGAAGGAAATCGATGGCAATTTGATAACCTAAATATTCTTAAACCAAGATTACACTTCGGAATTAATTATCCATTCTAAAAAAAACTTATATTTGTTTAATAAAATACAAACACAATGAGTAGAAAATTTCCTGCCGGTGTAGCAACCGGATCTTTAGTTCAAGAAATAATTAAAGACGCAAAAGCAAATCAATATGCATTACCTGCATGTAACGTTGTTGGTTCATCGTCAGTAAATGCTGCTATGGAAGCTGCTGTAGAAGCAAACGCTCCTGTTATAATTCAATTCTCTAATGGAGGTGCTGTATTTAATGCTGGTAAAGGTTTAAAAACAGAAGGACATACAGCATGCATCAAAGGTGCTATCGCAGGTGCTAAACATATTCATGAGTTAGCAGAAGCTTATGGAGCAACTGTAATTTTACACACTGACCATTGTGCAAAAAAATTATTACCATGGATAGATGGTATTATGGATGCTAATGAAGATTTTTACAATAAAACAGGTAAAACTTTATTTTCATCTCATATGTTAGATTTATCTGAAGAACCATTAGAAGAAAATGTTGAAGTTTGTAAAAGATATTTAGACAGAATGTCTAAAATCGGAATGACTTTAGAAATGGAATTAGGTATTACAGGTGGTGAAGAAGACGGAGTAGACAACTCTAACGTTGATAATTCATTATTATATACACAACCAGAAGAAGTAGCATATGTATATGAAAATTTAAAATCTATTTCAGATAATTTTTGGATAGCTGCAGCATTTGGAAATGTACACGGTGTTTACAAACCAGGTAATGTCGTACTAACACCTAAGATTTTAGATAACTCTCAAAAATATATTCAAGAAAAATTTGGCGTAGAAAAAGATGTCAACTTCGTATTTCATGGCGGATCAGGATCTAGCTTAGAAGAAATTAGAGAAGCTATTAGTTATGGAGTAATCAAAATGAATCTTGATACAGATTTACAGTACGCTTACATGGAAGGTATTCGTAAGTATTTTGATAAAAATGCTGATTATTTACAAACTCAAATTGGAAACCCAGAAGGAGCTGAATCTCCTAATAAAAAATATTATGACCCACGTACTTGGTTACGTGCTGGTGAAATTTCATTTAAAGAAAGAATGTTAAAAGCATTCCACGATTTAAACAATGTTAACACATTAGGGTAATTCTCTGTTGCAGCATTGGATTATTCTAAACTACACAAAAATAAAGAAAGTATGCCTTGGTTTATTAGACGCAAGAAAAATATCACTACTCCTACAGAGTCAAAGAAAGATGTTCAAAAAGGATTATGGTACAAATCTCCTACAGGTAAAATTATCGAAACTGAGGAGCTTAGAGCTAATTCATATGTAAGTCCAGAAGACGATCACCATGTACAAATTGGATCTAACGAATATTTTGAAATTTTATTTGACGAAGGAAAATATACCGAATTAGATGCAAATGTTGAGAGTAAAGATCCATTAAACTGGACAGATACTCAACCTTACAAAGACAGATTAAAATCAATCAAGAAGAAAACTGGTTTAGTCGATTCTATTCGTACGGGAGCAGGAAATGTTGAAGGGAGAGAAATTGTAATTTCTTGTATGGATTTCAAATTCATTGGTGGATCATTAGGATCTGTAATGGGTGAAAAGATTTCTCGTGCAATTGATTACTGTATCAAAAACAAAGTTCCTTACGTTATTATTACGCAATCTGGTGGAGCTCGTATGATGGAAGCTGCTATCTCATTAATGCAGTTAGCAAAAGTTGAAGCTAAATTAGTACAATTAGCAGATCACCAAATTCCGTATATCACGATATTAACAAATCCATCTTTTGGAGGAATTACAGCATCTTTTGGATCTATTGGAGACGTTATTATGGCAGAACCAGGAGCTTTGATTGGATTCGCAGGACCTCGTGTAATTAAAGAAACAATTGGTCGCGATTTACCAGAAGGATTCCAAACATCAGAATTTTTATTAGAAAAAGGTTTTGTTGATATGATCGTTCACCGTAAAAAGATGAAAGGAAAATTAAAAGAAGTTGTTGATATGTTGATGCCTATCAAATAATTAAAAAAAAGTGCAAATATTTATTTGAAATTTATATCAATTTCATTTGGAATTATAAAAATGGATTTTATATATTTGCACTCTAATTGCGAGAATAGCTCAGCTGGTAGAGCGCAACCTTGCCAAGGTTGAGGTCGCGGGTTCGAGCCCCGTTTCCCGCTCATTGAAATAACTGAAAATATAAATTAATTTTGCCTTGGTGGTGGAATTGGTAGACACGCAGGACTTAAAATCCTGTGCTCATTAGAGCGTGCGGGTTCAAGTCCCGCCTGAGGTACTTTTTAAATTAATTTATTTTTTTCGATTCTGCGGGAATAGCTCAATTGGTAGAGCGTCAGCCTTCCAAGCTGAATGTTGCGAGTTCGAGTCTCGTTTCCCGCTCTAACTTTTTATAAGTTGGATGCCTTGGTGGTGGAATTGGTAGACACGCAGGACTTAAAATCCTGTGTCCATTAGGACGTGCGGGTTCAAGTCCCGCCTGAGGTACAAGGCTAAAAGCTCAAGAATTTATTTTCTTGGGCTTTTTTTATGCAATATATTTAAAAAAAATAGATTCTATTACTACGCCTCAAATCTGCTATAGTATTAAAATCTATTTAATATTACAGCTAGAAATTATAAGAATCATATCCCAAAAAATAATTAAGGATAAATTCTTATAAATATTTTTAATTTTATTTTTTAGTAAATCAACAACTTAGATTTATAGCATAAAAAAATTTAAAGAAATGTTTGCAAATTCCATATAAATCATAGTATATTTGTCAAACAAATCGCGGGAATAGCTCAATTGGTAGAGCGTCAGCCTTCCAAGCTGAATGTTGCGAGTTCGAGTCTCGTTTCCCGCTCTAAAGCAAAAAAGCTGAAGTTATTAACTTCAGCTTTTTTTATTTTAAATCATTTTTATTTCTTCTGGATTGTCGCAACTGATATGCACTATTTGATTATTTTTAAGTTGGATTCTTAACGAATTAGATAAATCAGAAATATTGTAATACTCTTGCGATTGGAAAAGACTAATAAATCCTAAAATCCCTCTACTTCCTAATTTTAAATTAAATAAATTAATAGGTACTTTTTTTATAGAATCTATTTCATTAAAATAAATTGTTCGAGAAAATACATAACTATTTAAAATATATCTGTCTTTATATATTTCTATACTTCTATAACGAATAAGTAGAAAATAAATAAATAGTGCTAAGGCTAAAATACACACTATTAAACCTATTATATCTCCCTGCATCGCTCCATTATTTAAAATCTTTTTTAAAGAGTTTAAACCATATGTAAGAAATATTAATACGTATATACTAGACAATAATACGAAGATAGGATGTAATGTTATATTTATTCGTTTTCTCATTTTATAAATTTTGTGGTAATTAAAGATACAAAAAAAGCTAGAAATTAAATTTCTAGCTTTTTTTTTATATTAAGAATTGTATCTCTTTCCTTCTATGAGACGCTTATCTGCCCAGATTGTACCGCCAGGAATAATTGAAGCGACAAAAAATATTAAAAATATTTTCCACGACCAATTGTATTTATCTTTTAGAATATAAACCAAAACCATGTACAATACAAATAAAGCACCATGAGCACGTCCTATGTGCGTTACCCAAATCGGATCATTAAATATATATTTCATTGGCATTGCAAAGAAAAATAATGCAATAGCCGAAAAAGCTTCTAAATAACCAATACCTTTAAAAAATTTCAACATTAACCTTAAATTTGTTTCAAAAATAAACGGTTTTATATATATTAAAAATGATTTATTATCATATATATTTATAAATCAATTATTTTACCTAAACTTAACATTGATGATTCGATTTATTGCTCTATTTATTTTCTTCTTTTGCACTTTTACACAAGCTCAAAAAATAAATGATGTATACAGATGGGATGAATCTAACAAGCGATATATTTTAGATTTTAAAACTAATAATTTTTCTGAATCTTTAGATTCTTTAACTACAAATGGATTTTACACGCTACAAGTTGACTCTATTAGCAATCATAAAATTTATTTAAATAAAGGAAAAAATTATAAAAAAATTTGGGTTAAGAATGAAGTACTCTTTAAAAATTCTGAATTTAATCCAACACACAATTTAGATTCTATCGTGTCGAAGTATATCGTAGAAAATGAAAATAAAGGATACGCTTTTGTAAGTGTAAAAATAATTCCATTAGGATTAATGGAAAATGAACAAAAAATTGAACTAATTTTAAATACAAACGAAAGAAGAACAATTAATGCAGTAAAAAGTGTAGGATACACCAAACTATCCAAAGGATTTATAAAACATGGCTTAGGCCTTAAAAAAGATAGATTATACACTAACGAGAATATAAATCAGGCGAGTCAAATATTACAAAATACTAACTATATCCAGCAACTACAAGAACCACAAACATTATTTAGACCAGATTCTACCATTGTTTACATTTATCCAAAGAAAGTAAAATCAAATATATTTGATGGAATTTTAGGGTTTGGAAACGACGATAACGGAAAATTTAAATTAAATGGTAATGTGATGTTGGAGTTGAACAATGTATTTAATGGATTGGAACAAATAAAATTAAATTGGATAGGAACTGCAACTAAAAATACTACATTAGATATTAAAGTTAGGCTACCCTATTTATTTAAATCGCCCATTGGATCAGAAACACAATTCAAGTTATTTAAACAAGATTCTGTATTTGTAAACTTAGATTTAAACGAAAGATTATTCTATCAAATAAACACCAACTCTAGTATTGGAGCAAATTTAACTTATACCTCATCCAATTATTTATTAGATGATGCTTCGTTTGCATCAAACTATGATGATTTTAATAAAACAGGTATAGGATTAAGTTATGAATATTTTCAAAAGCATCCCTTCCAACTCATGGAAGGTAAATCTCTTTTAAAACTTTTTGCTACATCGATTACCCGAAAAGAAAATAATTTTTCTTGGACAGAAGAATTGAGCAACAAAAAATCTCAACAATATGAAATTGGTTTAGAGACTTATCGCATTTTCCAATTGCATCATAAGCATTATATAAAAGGTTTAGTCCAATTTAGGACACTTTTGGATGAAAATGATTATTATGCTGAAAACGAATTGTATAGAATTGGAGGATTTGGTAGTATACGAGGTTTTAATGAAGAAAGTATTATTGCCAACTTATATGGAATTGGAAGTATTGAATATAGATTTTTACCCAATAACGGATTTTATATCAGCCTTTTTAGTGATTATAGTTTTATAGATAATAAAAGAATAGATCTAAATACAAATTTCTTGAGTATAGGTACTGGAATATCTTTTCTTACAAAACTTGGAATATTTAATTTGAGCTATGCTGTTGGTAAAACTGAAAATACATCTTTTGACTTTAATGACGCGAAGATACATTTTGGTATTTTAAGTCAATTTTAATTTAAAAATTGATAATTAATAATATTTATAAAAATAGGAATGATAAATTTTTAAAATTATTCTGAAAATATTAAGGTTATATTATAACTTTTTAATGAAATTAGCTACTCATTAAGCAAATCAAACATTAAATTAAAATGCGTAAAATATTCTACCCTATTTTAGCTTCAGCTTTATTTATTGCTTCAGCTCAAATAGTAACTGCACAAGACAATCTAGTTAACTCATTAAACAAAAATGTAAGTACAAATGCTAAAGAATCATTTCAATTTACAGAAATTATTAATTTAGCTAAAACTCCTGTTCAGAATCAAGGATCATCAGGAACTTGCTGGTCATATTCTGGGAATTCATTTTTAGAATCAGAAATGTTACGTATGGGGAAACAACCTGTACAATTATCTCAAATATTTGTAGCTCGTAATGCATACCAAGATCGTGCAGAGCAATATGTTAAAATGCATGGAAATTTAGCAATGGGCGAAGGAGGATTGTTTCATGATGTGCTTAATGCATACAAAAAATATGGAATGGTTCCTCAGGACGTCTATTCAGGTTTAAACTACGGTACGTCTAAAAATCAGTTTGGCGAAATGTCAGCTGCTATGGAAGGTTTCTTAAAAGGAATTGTATCTAATCCGAATGGAAAATTAACTTCTAACTGGAAAACTGCTTACGCTGGTATTATGGATGCTTATTTAGGAGCTTATCCAAAAGAATTTACATACAACGGGAAAAAATATACACCTCGCACTTTTGCTGATGAAGTTGTAGGAATTAAGCCAGAAGATTATATTCCAATTTCTTCTTTTAAAAATGAAGAATTGTATAAACCTTTTACATTAATGATTCCAGACAACTGGGCATTTGGTCAATATTATAATGTACCGATGAATGATATCACAGGAACAATTGACTATGCTTTAAAAAATGGATTCACTGTCGCTTGGGCACAAGATGTTTCTGAAAAATCTTTTTCATGGAAAAATGGAGTCGCTTACGTTCCAACGAAAGATTTCGCGGATATGACAGCTGAAGAAAAAGCAGATATGTTTAATGGTCCAAAACCAGAGCGCGTAATTACGGAAGAAATGCGTCAAGAAGCGTTTGATAATTACGAAACAACAGATGACCATGGTATGCATATTGTTGGTTTAGCGAAAGATCAAAACAATAAAGAATATTATATTATCAAAAATTCTTGGGGAGCAACAAACGATTACCAAGGATATATGTATGTAACGAAAGCATATGTACAATACAAAACTTTAAATATATTGGTACATAAAAATGGTGTTCCAAAACAATTACTAAAGAAAATAGGAAAATAAATATATTATTTTAACCAATAAAAAAGCATCTCTTAGGAGATGCTTTTTTATTGGATATGAATTTGTATTGTTTTTATTTTGTTAGAATTTTTCTCTTTAAAAGATACTTTTGCGTTACCAGCTTTCAACGCATGAAAAGTAAAATATTGCTTTCCATTAGCTTCCTTTTTTGGAGAATCAATATCTGCTTCAAAACTTTCAGCAACATAATATAATTCTGAAACAATGTCAGATTCTAATTGCCATTGAAGTTCTTGCCCTTCTGCTTCAAAAACAAACCCAAAATATTCTCCAAAATTTACATTAATTTCATTCTGCAATCCATTATAATAAATAACAGAATCTTTTTGGATAGATTGAGCACCTTTCTCATCGAAAATATTTTCTTCAGTATTTTTGGTTGTACTAGCTTCTCCATTCTTATCTCCACAAGAAATAAAAATTAAAAATATTAAAAGTAAAGATGTGCAATAACTGATTTTCATAGCATAAAATTAATCAAAGTATATTTACAAAAGTAGTTTAAACAATTATTTTACAACAAATTTTAAACGTTTTGGATTCTTACTCTGACCTTCCCAACTTCTTGAGTAATCAAACTCTACAACACATTCACCAATTTGCTCGGCTTTCATTTCATATATTGCAACAATAGGAGCTCCCATCCTCCCATCATTATAAATATTGCGTGAATCTTCTTTTTCCAATTTTACACTACAGCCAGAAGGAAAAGTAGTATTCCAATTATATCCCGTTGAAGGATTAGAACTAGCTTCTATTTTAACAACCTCACCCAATTTCATATTAATGGTCATTTCAGAATCTACTTTATCTAAATCTACTATTGTTGACTTAGATGTTTTTGAAACAGCACAAGAAGTCATTAATACGGCTGCTGTAACTAATAATAATACTTTTTTCATAGCTCTACCTTTGTATATATTAATTTTAACGATGAATAAATTTAAAACAAAAATCATTCAATATGTTCAATTTCGGTTGGATTGAATTAATTTTGTGTTCTTATCTTTTAGACAATAAATATGCCTCAAAACGTAACTATACGAATTTCTCCTGCAGAAGCTGCAAACGAAACTATTTTGAAACAACGTTTAGCAGTAGCTGCAAAAACAAAACCAGAAAATATTAATGCATACCAAATCATTCGCCGATCTTTAGATGCGAGAAGTAGAAATATTGTAACCCAGTTACAAGTAAATGTTTTTATACATGAAGAATTTTTTGATGCATTTGATTTTAATCCTAATTTACAAAATGTAGCGAATGCTCCAGAAGTATATATTGCTGGTGCGGGACCTGCAGGATTATTTGCAGCCTTAGAATTAATTGAACAAGGTTTAAAACCAATCATCATTGAACGTGGTAAGAATGTAAGAGACAGACGTCGTGATCTTGCCGCTATGAATAAAGAAGGAATTGTAAATCCTGAATCAAACTATTGTTACGGAGAAGGAGGTGCCGGAACATATTCAGACGGAAAGCTATATACACGTTCTACAAAACGTGGAAATATCTTAAAATCATTACAATGGTTTGTACACTTCGGAGCAACAGAACGTATTCTTCAAGAAGCACATCCACATATTGGTACTAATAAATTACCAGGGATTATCGCTAACATGCGAGAAGCAATTATTGAATGTCGCGGAGAAGTTTTATTTGATACAAAATTAACAGACATCGTTATTGAAAATAATCAAATTAAAGGAATTGAGTTAAATAATGATACACGCATTAAAACCTCATCTTTAATACTAGCTACTGGACACTCAGCACGAGATATTTTTAGAATGTTGGATGCTAAAAAAGTATTAATAGAAGCTAAACCCTTTGCACTTGGTGTACGTATAGAACATCATCAATCTTTGATAGATTCTGCTCAATACCATTGTTCTCCAGGAGGACAACGTAATGAATATTTACCACCTGCATCCTATTCTCTTGTCTCACAAGAAGCAGGACGTGGAGTTTTCTCTTTTTGTATGTGTCCTGGTGGTATTATCGCTCCTGCATCTACTGACGAAGGAGAATTAGTTGTAAATGGATGGTCACCCTCTAAACGTGATGGTTTCTTCGCCAATTCAGGGATGGTTGTTACAGTAGATGAAAATGACTTTGCTAAATATGGCTTTACAGGTCCATTAGCTGGAATGAATTTTCAGCAAATGGTAGAGAAAAAGGCATGGGAAGTAGGTGGAGGAAAATTAAAAGCACCTGCACAGCGTATGACTGATTTCGTAAAAGGTAGATTATCAAACACCTTAAATGATAGCTCTTATCTTCCAGGGCTAACATCTGGATTATTAAGTGATGTTTTACCAAAAGAAATTCATAATTCTTTACAATTAGGTTTCCAAACATTCGGAAAGAAAATGAATGGTTACTTTACTGAAGAAGCAAATGTAGTAGCAACAGAATCACGAACATCATCTCCTGTACGTATCCCTCGTAATGATGAAACATTGGAACATGTACAAGTTGCTGGTTTATTCCCTTGTGCCGAAGGTGCTGGTTATGCTGGTGGAATTATTTCTGCCGCAATGGATGGTGCTAAAGTAGCTATTGCAGTTAAAAACTTTTTAAATAAATAATAATGATAAAATCTATTATATTAGTTGGATTAGGAGGCGCTTTAGGAAGCATTTTACGCTATGTTGTAGGATTAGGAATCAAACAACTAGTAGCGACTTCTTTCCCCATTGCTACTTTTATAATTAATATAATAGGTTGTTTAATTATTGGATTATTATACGGAATTTCTGAGAAAAATAATCTTGGAAATTCCGATTTAAATTATTTATTAATTATAGGATTTTGTGGAGGTTTTACCACATTTTCAACCTTTGCTAATGAGAATTTTAATTTAATTCAGCAGCAAAATTTTATTACTCCTTTATTTTATATTTCATCCAGCATTATAATAGGAATCTTAGCAGTACGCCTAGGATATAAGATTATAATCTAATTTCTTTCTATATTTTTTCTTTTAATAATAAATGAGTAATTTTAACGAACGCTTAAAAATTACTACATGAAAAAATCACTACTGGTCTGTGGAATAATGTTTTCTTCAGTCCTTTCTTATGCTCAATTTAAGACCGTGAAAAAAACTGATAACAAAGGATATACATACGAAATGGTGGAAAATGATCCATCGAAAACGCGTATTTATACATTAGATAATGGATTAAAAATATATTTAGCTCAAATCAAAGATGAGCCAAGAATCCAAACACATATTGCTGTAAAAACTGGTTCTAATAACGACCCTGAAGATAATACCGGATTAGCTCACTATTTAGAGCATATGGTATTTAAAGGAACATCTAAAATCGGAACACAAGATTGGAACAAAGAAAAAGTTTTAGTCAAACAAATTTCTGACTTATACGAACAATATAAGGCTGAAAAAGATCCAGAAAAGAAAATAGCATTATACAAGAAAATAGATGAAGTTTCTCAAGAAGCATCAAAATATGCAGTTGCTAACGAATACGATAAATTAATTTCGTCTTTAGGAGCATCTGGTACGAATGCACATACTTCATTAGAAGAAACGATTTATCATAATAATATTCCGAATAATGAATTAGAAAAATTCTTAATGGTTGAATCAGAAAGATTCAATGAATTAGTTTTACGTCTTTTTCATACAGAATTAGAAGCTGTTTACGAAGAATTTAATCGTTCTCAAGATAACGATGGTCGTATTTTGTTCTATAAAATGATGGAAAAATTATTTCCAAAATCACATTATGGAACTCAAACTACAATTGGTACATCAGAACATTTAAAAAATCCATCAATGGTTGCTATTCATAATTATTTTGATAAATATTATGTAGCAAGTAACATGGCTGTTTTATTAATTGGAGATTTCGATTTTGATACTGCTGTGCCATTAATTGATAAATATTTTGGAGGAATGGCTAAAAAACCTGCTCCAGTACAATATATAGCGAAAGAAGATCCGATTAAGGGAATTATTTCTGCTGAGGTTGCAAGTCCATCTTCAGAACGCGTTCAGTTTGCTTACCGTTTTAACGGGGTTAACTCAGAAGATGCAAAATATGTAACATTAATTGATTATATTTTAAGTAACTCCACAGCTGGTTTAATTGACTTAAACATCAATCAACAACAAAAAGCATTAGGCGCTGGATCTGGAGCCTCTTTCTTCCGCGATTTAGGAATGCATTCTTTTTCTGGAGTTCCAAAACAAGGACAATCTTTAGAGGAAGTTCGTGATTTATTAATTGGCCAAATTGATAAAATTAAAAAAGGTGAATTTGATGACTGGATGATTGAAGCTGTTGTAAATGACATGAAAAAATCTCGTATGAAATCATGGGAAAATACACGTTCTTTAGCTTCTAGTTTATACAAATCTTTCATCAATGAAACACCTTGGGAAAAGGTAGTTGCAGAACATGACGAGTTAGCTAAAATTACTAAAAAAGATTTAGTTGATTTCGCAAATAAAAATTACAATGACAACTATGTTATTGTATATAAACGCCAAGGAGAAAATAAAGATTTAGTACGTGTATCTAATCCAGGAATTACGCCTATTCAGTTAAATAGAGATGCTGAATCTAGATGGTACAAGGAATTTATGAAAATAAATTCTGGTGAAATCAAACCTGTATTTGTAGATTTCAAAAAAGAAATGAATGAAGGTAAAATTAAAAATACTAAATTCACTTCTATTCAAAATAAAACAAACGATTTAAGCTCCGTTTATTTCATTTCAGAAATGGGTTCTGATCATAATAAAAAATTAGCTTTAGCAATTAATTATTTAGATTATTTAGGAACTTCAAAATATTCTCCAGAAGATTTAAAGAAAGAATTTTATAAATATGGTGTAGATTACGGTGTAAATGCTGGTACAGAACGTACTTCAGTTTACATTACAGGTTTACAATCAAATCTAGAAAATGGAATTAAATTATTTGAACATTTAATTTCTGATGCTGTTGCAAATCAAACTTCTTATAATGAATATGTAAATTCTATTTTAAAATCACGTATTAATGCAAAGAAAAATAAAAATTCAATTGCAGTTGCATTAAATAACTATGCACAATATGGTGCTGATAATCGTTTCAGAAATATTTTATCTGAAGCAGAATTAAAAGCTATTGATCCTAAAGAGTTAACACAAATTATCAAAGATTTCTTAAACTATGAGCATCAAATTTTCTACTATGGAAATAATGAAGCAAGTACTAAGAAATTATTGGAGAAATACCACAACTTTGGTAAAGGAATAAAAGCGCCAGCTAAAAAAGAATTTGCACAAGGTCCAACGGATGGTAAAGTATATTTTGCGCCATATGATATGGTACAAGCTGAAATTAACTTTATTGCAAGAGATCAACAATATGATTCAAATTTATTAACGCCTGCTGGAATTTTTAATGAATATTTTGGTGGTGGTCTATCATCAATTGTTTTCCAAGAAATTCGCGAATCGAAATCGTTAGCATATTCTGCCCGTTCTAATTATGCAAATTCTGCTAAAAAAGGAAATTATAACTACGTTTCTGCAAGTATCGGAACACAAGCGAATAAATTGCCACAAGCGGTTGAAGCAATGTCTGAATTGATGAATAATATGCCAAAAGCACAGAATCAATTCGAGAATTCTAAACAAGCTGCTTTAAAGCAAATTGCAACAAAACGTTATACTAAAGCAAATGTATTTTTCTATTGGTTAGCTTTACAAGATCGTGGGTTAAACTATGATATTAATAAAGATATTTACAACCAAACGTCTACATTAACAATGGATAAATTAGATCAATTCTTCAATAAACACATTAAAGGACAAAAATTTAATGTAGGATTAATTGGTAAAAAAGAGTCATTAGATTGGCAATCTGTTGAAAAACTAGGACAAGTAACTGAATTATCTTTAGAAGATTTATTTAATTATTAAGACGAAACGTTTATATAGAATATAGAAATCCACTTCAGTTGAAGTGGATTTTTTTTTAATCAAAAACCAAAAAAGGTTCCATTTCTTTAAATTTTTCCTCAGAAATAACATAACTACGGCTTAACGTTTTTCCATCTTTAAACTTACCACCCATAGATCGTTTGAAATTTAAAATTGTTTGCGCTTGTTTTTCAGTAAATCCTAATCTCATCCAACCTTCTAAATCTAATTCATTAGGATTAAATTTTTCTGTAATTTCAACTTTAGGAAGTGTGGATTTAACGGGAGTGGGATTTTCTTTCGTTTCTTTAATTTCTTTTGATTCAGAATCTTTTTTAGGAAACTGAGCTTCAGATTTTTCTGGTAAATCAATGTAAGAATGCATTTCTTTATATTTTTCATCAGAGATGACAAAACATTTCTTTATTTGCTCTTTTGAGGTAAACTCACCTCCTACCATTTTTTTATACTTTAAAATAACTTCAGCCTGCTTTGAAGAAAACCCGATATTCATCCAATCTTTTTCAGTAAATTGATTAGGATTAAATTTTCGATAATTTACTTTTTTAGAAAGTTGCTGTTTTTCTAATTTATAATCATTTTTAGATTTTTCAGGGAGCAATATCTTAGATTCTAACAGTGCATATACTTCATCAGAAACTACAAAACACTTTTTTATTTGATCTTTAGATTCAAATTTTCCGCCAAGCATTTGTTTATATTTCATGATTACTTCGGCTTGTTTTGCAGTAAACCCTAATCGTTCCCAACCTTGTTTTGGCAAATCATTTGGGTTGAAAGGTGAAATTGAATCTTTATTAAACTTCGAAGTAAAACTTTTTTTCTTAAACTGACTCGTCTTATCATCGGCCAATAAAGTTTCTAATTCCTTTTCTAAGGAAAGATAATATGATTTATCTACAGATGCTAAGGTTACTTTTTCTACAGATTGTTGAAAAGTAAGGATCAACTCTACTGCAAGTATAAGTACCAACAGAGAGAAAATAGCAATTCGTTGAGAAAATGATATTCTCCAACGATCTTTTTTTAAATATTTCATAGGCAAATAATTTAGTCACCGAACCAAACCTATGATAAAACAATAAAAATTTAAATTACTAAATATTAAATTTTTATTCGGTTTTTAAATAATTATAAATCAAAAACTGATTTGCGTTTAACTACAAAAACATCTTTTACCCAAAAGAAAAATAACATTATAAAATAGCCTATAAAAGCTAATCCGAATGTTGCAAAAGCTAGGTATATATATATTAAACGCAATTTTGTAACACGAATTCCAAATTTATCTGAAATACGTGATATTACATTGAACCAATTTTTTTCTGTAAAATGTCTTATTTGTTCTTTCATGGTGTCAAAACTTCTCTTCCGATGGCACAATTTAAGCATTTTTTTTCATCACAATACCATTTCTTTAAGTGTAAAATAACCTGAGAATCTTTTGAATTTTTTATTGGAAATCCGGTATCAATAAAGAGTTTTATAATAGAATTATTTTCTGTTTTTAACGCTTGTAAAATAGATAAATAAAAATCTAAATCAATCTGTCCTAATGATATTTCATACGAAAATTTTAAAGGTAGTATAGTATTGATTATTAAATTATGAATTTTTGATGTAGAAATATTTTTAGTTACTTTTTTGCTCTCTTTTCCAAAAACATAATGAGTATCCCAATATTCGGATGGAGATATTTTTTTAAAATATTCTTCGATTTGCGTTAAATTTTGGAAAGAAATAATTGTAGAAAATAAGTGTTTTTGCGTTCCATAGATAGAGGCTAATTGTGCTAATCTGATGGTTGGAAAACCTTGCGGTCTTAAACTAAAAAAATTGAATACAGAAGATGATATGGTATTTAAATTGTATTTATGTTTCAAAAAATCATATTCTTTTTTTAATTCTAGCATATAATTATCTTGAGGATTCTCCAAAAAACCACTTTGTCCAAAAAATAAAGCATCTATTAAATACTTTGAATTTTGATTCTTCTGTAATACATAAAAAGGAAAAGAATTACACCAAATCTCAAACGGATCTTTATTTATTTTCAACCCAAAATTTAAGGCAAAAAGTTTAAAGGTAACTTCTTCCCAATTTTGATTTGATTGTTTGTACAGTAGATGTATATTTTTTGACTTTTCTTCTAAGCGTTCAATAATTAAACGTTCAAACCACAAAG
Source organism: Faecalibacter rhinopitheci (assembly GCF_015234135.1). Classification (GTDB taxonomy): domain Bacteria; phylum Bacteroidota; class Bacteroidia; order Flavobacteriales; family Weeksellaceae; genus Empedobacter; species Empedobacter rhinopitheci. Next base: position 299,794 of record NZ_JADGIK010000002.1, read on the forward strand.
AAATTTTATTCCAATCTATATTATCAATTAACCCCTTACATGGCAGAGTATTAAAAGTATGATTTAATATTTTTTCATAATTGTAAATCACTTCTTTTTTAACAAATTGACTAATGATTAAAGTTTCTACATTTCTTGCTCTTAAAAATGTTATTTCTTTATCATGATTCCATACGACATGCAAAATCACATTTCCATAGCTAAGATCTGTACTATGTTGATGTAAATCCCAATCAGAAGAATTAACATGCATTTCTACATTTCCTACCCAAAGCTGTCCACCAATTATTATTTCTGCATCGATAAAATCTGGTCCCGAATTATAATTAATTTTTCCAAAATTAATTATTTCTATCTCACTCCCGTGAAATGTTTTTAACCCCTCAAATGCTATAATTTTTAAATTCCATATATGATGAATAAAGGCTTCTTTCATAACAACCTAGTTTACATTAAGTTAACAATAAAATTTCATCTAAAAAAATTTAATTTTAATTAAACGTTTGTTTAAATTTGTAAACTTTTTTAAACATCATAGATGGAACTTAATTTTAACGAGAAACAAATTGAAATTCTGCAAAAAGCTGAAGAAATTTTCTGTAATAAAGGTATTGATGGTACTAGTGTTAGAGATTTAGCAAAAGCTGCAGGAATTAATATTGCAATGGTTAGTTATTATTTTGGTTCTAAACAAAAGTTAGTCGAAGCACTTTTTGTTTGGCGACTTTATAATATAAATTTAGAATTAAAGAAAACTATAAATAATGAGGAGCTAAATCCATATGAGAAACTTCTTCATTTTCTTGATACGTATATGCAACGTATTATGAGCAACCATGCATTTCACCGTATTATGGTACGTGAATATTCAAAAAATGATTCGTTTATCTTTATTGATAAAGTTATTAATGATTTAAAAATATCTAACCTACAATTCATTAATACTGCTATTGAGGAAGGTTACGACCAACAATTATTTCTACGAAAAGTACCTGCAGAAGCAATTGTTATGTCTATAATTGGACCTATTTCTTACATTATTTTGAATGAAAAAACCTATATGCCTTTATGGAATGTAGATAATTTTAAAGATTATAAAGAAACTATTATCAACAAATATTTCCCCTATTTATTAGACGCATTAAAAGCTATTTTACAATACAATGAAAAATAAAATTTTCGTACCGCTTTTATTGGTTGCCTCATCTTTATTAATGGCACAAAATTCAACTAAATTAACTTTAGATGAAGCTATTGAAAAAAGCTTAGCAAACAGTAAAGCTGCAAAAGTTTCCGAAGCTGCAACTTCATCAGCTGAATGGAAATCCAAATCAGTTAAAAGCAATCAATTACCTGATTTAAATATTTCTGGTCAATACCAACAAATTTTATCCAAAGGGGATACTAAACTAAAAATGCAATTGCCTACTGGTGCTGGAACTGGAATGGTAAATGTTAATCCAGACCACGTGTTTATGGGAACGGCCGGCGTTTCTTTACCAATCTACGCTGGTGGACAAATTATAAATGCAATCAAGCAAAGTAATTTGGCGGTTGATTTATCTAAATTACAAACTGAATCTACCAAAGAAGATGTGGTTTGGCAAACGATAAATTTATATTTCGGAATCTATAAAATGCAAAAGACGATTGATGTTTTGAACGAAAATTTAGTTCGTGCTAATCAACGTGTCAAAGATTTCAAAAACTTTTTAGACAACGGAATTATTCCTCGCAATGATTATTTAAGAGCAAAATTACAAGCTTCTAATGTACAAATCGCCATTGATGAAGCTACAAATAATTATGAGAACTTAAATTATCGTTTAAATGTCTTAATGGGCAATACGACAAATGCTTCTTATGATATCGTCGATGCAAATGCTCTAATGATGACAGAGGTTTCTAACAATGAATTAACAAACCGTAAAGACATTCAATCTGTTGAGAAACAAGCCGAAATCGCTGATCAATCCATTAAAATCGCTAAAGCAGCTTATTATCCACAATTAGCATTTACAGGTAATTACTACGCCGTTGACATCGACCAAGTTGCTTCAATGATCAATAGTGTAACAGTTGGTTTAGGACTTAAATACGATTTAAGTTCATTGTATAAAAACAAACATGAAGTTGAATACGCAAAAGCTAAAAAAGTAGAAAGTGAAATGCAATTGGAAGCTTTAAAAGATAAAGCTCGAATTGAAATCAACGAATCTCATCAAAAATATACTTTAGCGGAAAAGAAAAATAAAGTATATCTAGAAGCATTAGAACAAGCGGCAGAAAACTATCGAATTGTAAAAGATAAATACGACAACGGATTGGCTGATACAGACCAATTATTAGAGGCAGATGTTCAACAATTACAAGCCGAAATTAATAAAGTTGTAGGTGATTCTGATCAAGCTTTAGCTGGTTACGAATATTTATATATGCAAGGAAAATTAATTGAAAACATTAAATAAAAAACGTCGTTTTAGAATGGAAACTACAGAACAAGAACAAATAACTCCAGAAGAAAAGAAAGGAATTAACATAAAATTTATCATCATCTTAGCTGTATTAATCATTGGTGGTGGAGCTTACGGTGCCTATAAATACATGCATTCATTAGAGCATGAAATTACAGATGATGCTCAGATCGAAAGTAAAATCACTCCTGTAATTCCTAAAGTTTCTGGATATATTGCTAAAATTTTAGTGGAAGATAACCAAATGGTTAAAAAAGGCGACACTTTAGTTATTTTAGATAATTCTGAATATGCTTTAAAATTACAACAAGCAGAAGATGCGTTAGCTCAAGCTCAAGGTCAATTAGCTGTTGCTAATGCGGGTGTTACAACTGCGGGTGCAGGAATTGGAGTAACACAAGCGGGTGCAGTCGCTGCAAATACAACTATCGAAACTGCGCAAGCAAACGTAAAAACTGCGCAAGCCAACGTTGAAGCTGCTAAAGTACAAGTTTGGAGAACAGCTAACGATTTTGATCGTTACAACAAATTGTACCAAAATAAATCCATCACAAAACAACAGTATGAACAAGCTTTAGCGGCCAAAGAAACTGCTGAAAAACAATTAAGAATTGTTCAAGAACAATTGAATGTGGCAAAATCTCAAGCGGCTTCTACAGCTAAACAAGCTGCGGCAACAGCAAAGCAAGTGGATACTTCTAAAGCACAAGCTGAAGCTTCTAAAGCACAGATTACGGTGGCTAACTCTACAATCAAACAACAGCAAACAAATATCGATAACGCTAAATTATATTTATCTTATACATATATTATTGCTGCTGAAGATGGACAAGTGTCTAAAGTTAATTTACAAAACGGTCAATTAGTGCAAGCGGGTCAATCTTTATTCAACATTGTGAAAACAAATAATCTTTGGGTCGTAGCTAATTATAAAGAAACGCAGTTAAACGAAATTAGAGAAGGACAAAAAGCCATCATCAAAGTCGATGCATTTCCTGGTCATGAATTTGAAGCGACAGTGACTTCAATCTCTCCTGCTACAGGTGCTAAATTTGCTTTATTGCCTCCAGATAATGCTTCAGGGAACTTCGTGAAAACTGTTCAACGTATTCCAATTAAATTAGTTTTCTCTAACCCTAATGACGAAATGATGAAATTGTTACGTCCAGGGATGAATGTGGAAACAGACATTTTGTTGAAAAGTGCAACGACTAAATAATTCTTCCTTAAGCTAATTTATCATGGAAGAAAATAGTTTAGTTGAATATGGCTCTCGCCGTGTAATTATTACGATTACCGCCATCATGTGTGCCCTATTAGAAATTGTGGATACCACAATTGTTAACGTGGCCATGAATGAAATGAAAGGTAGTCTCGGGGTTACACTTACAGATATTGCATGGGTGGTAACAGCGTATGCAATTGCCAATGTAATCATTGTTCCCATGACCAGTTGGCTTTCACAGCAATTTGGTCGAAAAAATTATTTTGCAGTATCTATCGTAATTTTCACAGTAGCTTCATTCTTTTGTGGACAGTCGACAACCTTGTGGGAAATTATTTTGTTCCGATTCATTCAAGGTCTCGGTGGTGGTGCATTATTAGTAACTTCTCAAACAATTATTACAGAAAGTTACCCCAAAGAAAAACGAGGTATTGCTCAAGCTATCTATGGTATGGGTGTTATCGTTGGACCTACATTAGGTCCTCCATTAGGTGGTTTTATCATCGATAACTGGTCATGGCCGTATATCTTTTATATTAATATTCCTATTGGGATTGTTGCTACATTACTAACCATCGGATTTGTTAAAAGTCCAAAATATGCAGAGAAATCTAGCTTAAGTCAAGTCGATTTTATCGGAATTATTCTTTTATCGGTTGCAGTAGGTGCTTTACAATATGTTTTAGAACATGGACAACAAGATGATTGGTTCGATAATACCGCAATTACTGTTTTATCCATTACAAGTGTGTTTTCTTTTATCTTGTTTGTTTGGAGAGAATTAGTTTTTGATCACCCCATCGTAAATATTCGTGTATTAAAGGATTCTAATCTTTTAGTGGGGACCATCTTATCCTTTATCTTAGGGTTTGGTCTATATGGTTCAACATTCGTTATTCCAATTTATACCCAATCGCTATTAGGATGGACCGCGACCGATGCTGGTTTATTATTAGTCCCATCTTCATTGATGACGGCTTTTATGATGCCATTTATTGCCATCATGCTGCAAAAAGGAGTTTCGCCTAAATATTTAGTATCGGGTGGTTTCTTTATCTTTTTCGCGTATAGTTTCTGGTTCTTTAAAATCATGACACCAGATACAGGGACTGAACATTTCTTCTGGCCTTTAATTATTCGTGGAATGGGATTAGGTTTATTATTCGTACCCGTAACTACGTTGTCTCTATCGACATTAGTAGGGAAATCGATTGGTGAAGGTGCAGCATTCACCGGAATGTTCCGCCAATTAGGGGGATCTTTCGGTATTGCAATTATCACAACACTAATTTCTCGCTGGTCGGTACAACACCGTGCGAATTTAGTGCCTAATCTTGATACATCAGATTTAGATGTTCAAAACAGAATCGTTGCTTTACAACAAAGTTTTATACAAAAAGGCTTTTCAGCCAATGAATCATTGAACAAGGCTTACCAAATTTTAGATGTTCAAATCATTAAACAAAGTACAGTGCTAACCTATATGGATATTTTCTTGTATTTAGGTGTACTATTCTTATGTTGTATCCCTTTTGTATTAATCTTCATTAAAAAAGGAGCAGGTAAAGTAGTTGATGTCGGACATTAATCTTGTAGATAATCAAACCTTATACAAACACCTTCTATTCAGTTAGAAGGTGTTTTTTCTATAATTTATTCTGTTGAGAATTAATTTATCAAATATTGATATGATAGATTAATACAGATAATTTTCCAGAGTAATTTCAATAAAAAAACCTTCCAATAACTTGGAAGGTTTTTTAAATATGTTTATAAAAAGTATCGATTAATAATCGTCTTCTCCTTTTAATTTTTCTGCGTTTTCTGCCATCTTCAATGCATCAATCATTTCTTGGATATCTCCATTCATAAAGTTATCTAAGTTATAAATCGATTTATTGATACGGTGATCCGTAATACGTCCTTGCGGATAATTGTACGTACGGATTTTAGCCGAACGGTCACCAGTTGATACTAATGATTTACGTTGGGCTGAACGCTCAGAGTGTTTTTTCTCAAACTCAATTTCATATAACTTCGTACGTAATAATTGTAATGCTTTTTCACGGTTTTTCAGCTGAGAACGCGCTTCTTGACACACGATAACAATACCAGATGGTTTGTGCGTTAATTGTACTTTCGTTTCTACTTTATTTACGTTCTGTCCTCCTGCTCCTGATGAACGAGATGTTTGGTACTCTAAATCTGCTGGATTAATCGTTACATCCACTTCTTCTGCTTCTGGTAATACAGCTACCGTAATCGCTGAAGTATGTACACGACCTTGAGATTCTGTCTCAGGAACACGTTGCACGCGGTGAACACCAGATTCGTACTTCATTGTACCATAAACGGCATTACCTTCCACTTGCATAATAAGTTCTTTGAAACCTTTTCCTGAAGCTTCAGATGTATTTAACACTTCGTGTTTCCATCCTTTATCTTTAAAGTACATTGAATACATACGGTAAACGTCTTCTACGAAAATCGCAGCTTCGTCTCCACCTGTACCTGAACGTAACTCTACAATAACGTTTTTGTCATCTTCTGGATCTTTAGGGATTAACATCATTTTGATTTCTTCCTCTAAAGCCGGAATTGCATTAATTGCTTCGTCTTTCTCTAGTTTTGCTAATTCAACCATCTCAGCATCAGAACCATCAGCGATGATTTCGTCTGCTTCTTCAATTGCATTAATAAAACCTTCGTACGTTTTTTGAATTTCAACGAAATCTCTAAGATCAGAGTATTCCTTATTTAATTTAGCATATCTTGCTTGATCCGTTACAATATCTGGTTGGATAATTAAATCCGCTACCTCATCGAAACGTTGTTTAATTGCTCTTAATTTATCTAATAGACCTAAATCTGCCATAATCAATTATTGGTTTGCAAAGATACAATATATCAAGTGATTCAGAAAATTTGAATAAAAAAAACCGATGATTTCTCATCGGTTTTAAATTTAAATTTTATTTTTTTAGATACATATTATCTTGTAAATAACATTTCACGGTATTTTGTTAATGGCCATAAGTTATTATCGATTAATTCTTCTAACTCATCAGAGTGGTAACGAATCTCGTCGAATAATGGTTTAACAGTAGCTCCAAATGCTTCCGCTTGTGCTTGATGATCTTCTATTTCTTTTGCTGACTTAGCTGCAACAATTAATTGATCATTTGCTACTTTTATTGAATTGATGTGTGTAGAAATTACACGAATTAAATCCATTTGATCTTTTGCTAAATCTTTAAATTCATCACCAAAGATATCTTTTAATCCTTTCACATTTTTTACTAAAACATTTTGATAATTAACAGCAGCTGGAATAATTTGTGAAGAAACTAAGTCAATTAAAACATTTGCTTCAATAGAAATTTTAGTAGAATATTTCTCTAATTTTATTTCGTTTCGAGCTTCAACCTCACGAGCAGATAGAACACCTGTTTTCTCATAAACTTCAATATATTTAGGATCTAATTCTAATTTTAAAGCTTCTGGAGTGGTTTTATAGTTATTTAATCCACGAACTTCTGCTTCTTCAACCCAGTTATCAGAATATCCGTCCCCTTCAAATAAAACATTTCTAGACGATTTAATATATTCTCTTAATACATTAAATATTGCTTCATCTTTAGATAAACCATTTTCAATTAATGCATCAACTTCTTCTTTAAAATCTTTTAACTGTTGTGCTACAATTGTATTAATAACAGTCATAGTTTCTGCACAGTTTGCAGATGATCCTACGGCACGAATCTCAAACTTGTTACCTGTGAAAGCAAATGGAGAAGTTCTATTACGATCTGTATTATCTAATAAAATTTCTGGGATTTTACCAACAACATTTAATTTTAAATCAGTTTTTTCTTCTGCCGATAATTTTCCTTCCGTTACTTTTTCTAATTCGTTTAAAACGTTTGTTAATTGAGATCCAATGAAAATAGAAATAATAGCTGGTGGTGCTTCATTAGCTCCTAAACGGTGATCGTTACCTGCTTCTGCAATTGCAGAACGTAACATATCTCCATATTCAGAAACAGCTTTGATTGTATTAACGAAGAATGTTAAGAATTGTAAATTTTTCTTTGGATTTTTACCTGGAGATAATAAGTTTTCACCTGTATCTGTAGATAAAGACCAGTTATTATGTTTACCTGATCCATTTACTCCTGCAAAAGGTTTTTCGTGTAATAATACTTTAAAATCATGTTTCTTAGCAATACGCCCCATCAAATCCATTAATAATGAATTGTGGTCAACTGCTTGGTTAGCCTCCTCAAACATTGGAGCACACTCAAATTGATTTGGAGCAACCTCATTGTGACGTGTTGTAATTGGAATACCTAATTTCATAGATTCCACTTCTAAATCTTGCATATAAGACATTACACGCATAGGAATAGCTCCGAAATAGTGATCATCTAATTGTTGCCCTTTCGCAGGAGAATGTCCTACTAAAGTACGACCAGTCATTTGTAAGTCTGGACGAGAATTATATAAATGCAAATCAACTAAAAAGTATTCTTGTTCCCACCCTAAAGTTGATTGTACTTTTGTTACATTTTTATCAAAATACTTTGCAACTTCTGTTGCTGCTTCGTCTACTGACTGTAATGCTCTTAATAAAGGTACTTTATAATCTAATGTTTCACCTGTATAAGAAATAAAAACAGAAGGTATAAATAATGTAGTACCTATAATAAATGCTGTAGAAGTTGGATCCCAAGCTGTATATCCGCGCGCTTCAAATGTATTACGGATTCCTCCATTTGGGAATGAAGATGCATCCGGTTCTTGTTGTACTAATGCAGTCCCCTCAAAAGTATCTATTGCACGACCATCTTCAGTAGGTCGGAAAAATGAATCATGTTTCTCAGCAGTTGTTCCTGTTAATGGTTGAAACCAGTGTGTAAAATGTGTAGCTCCTTTAGAAATAGCCCAATCCTTCATTGCAGAAGCAACTTGGTCTGCAAATTCGCGTGGTATTTTAGTTCCTTTTTCTTTAGAAGCAATAATTGCTTTAAAAGCGTTTTTTGGTAAATATTCACGCATTGTATCGTAAGAAAAAACGTTCTCATTAAATAATTGAGAAAGTTTTTTATCAATAACAATTTTCTCTGCTTGCTTATTAACAGATTTTTCTAATGCTTTAAAACGTAATGTAGACATTGTATTAGTATGTATTTTGTTTGATAAAGCAAAAATAAAACAAAATTTAATACAACCCCCTAATTTTTTAGGGGTATGTATAAATAATTATCAAAAATAAATTATAACCCTACTAATATGCATGCGTAGATTTGATAAATAATAAAAAAAGCTGCTTTAGAAATCTAAAGCAGCTTTAAGCGCACATATAAAAGTTGTTGGTCTTATCTGAATCTATCTACAGATTTCACAAGGTCATCATCCTTTTTGATCAAACGATTGGCAATTGACAGTAAAACAATCGAGATTAAAGGAACTAATGCCCAAATACCCTTCTCAGAAATATTTTCTCCAGGTAAATTTAGTAGACTAAATAAGAAAGAACCAATTAATAAAATATTCAAAATAATATTTAACCCTCCTAATAACATTTGAAATTTTCTGTTTTTGAAAATTAGGATTGCAATAAATGATAAGAATGCTGAAAAGAAAAATGCAATACTAAAAATTATATTTCCTTTTTCAGGATCAGATAAAAAATTTAAAGTAAAATTAAATAATTTATCAAAATTTATAGCCATCAACATTGAAATTAATCCGGCTAGAAATAAGTAAATACTTTGTTTTCTCTGAATCATATCTTAAAATTCGTACACAAATGTATGATTTTTTTTTACTTTTTGCAAGAAATTCGTACTATTGCATATAAATACTTTATAACCACATCATTTACAGTATAAAATATGATTGTTCTCAATCATATTCCTTTCGTAAAATTCAAAATACCTTACTTATATAGGATTATGTCAGACATAGATATTAAATCATTAAAATTACCAGCACTTCAAGATCTTGCTCAGCAGCTTAAAATTGAAAATTTTAAGAAATTAAAGAAAAATGAGTTATTAGATGCTATTTCCTCTTTTATCGAAAAACAACCTTTAGCAACACCAGCTAATAAAGTAGATGAAAATAAAGTAGATGAAAATAAGGAAGCAAAAAATACTATGCCAACCGAAGAGAAAAAATCTAAAAGAAAACGTGTAACTACTCCTGAAGAAGATAAGGTTGAAGAAACAAAACATATTGAAGCTATAACAGAATCTGAATCTACGTCAGAGGAAACTTCAGTAAAGACCAATAAGCAGCCTCGTAAATCTGAAACAACTGTGGAAAATGATAGTTCAGAAGTAACTACTCCAATAGAACAAGAGAAAAATATCCGCACGAATAATCCGAGACAACAAAATAAAAATCAGAATCCTAATCAAAATCGAAAGGTTAATCCAAACCAAAATCGAAACAATAATTCTGATCAACCTCAACAAAATCATCACCATCAACAAAAAAATAAATATCGAGCTGCAAACTATGAGTTTGACGGAATTATAAAAACTGAAGGTGTTCTAGAAATATTACCAGATAACAATTATGGATTTTTAAGATCATCAGATTTTAACTATTTATCTTCTCCAGATGACGTATATGTATCACAATCTCAAATTAGATTATTTGGTTTAAAAACCGGTGATACAATTACAGGAGAAGTAAGACCTCCGAAAGAAGGTGAAAAATATTTCCCATTAATTAAAATCATTGAAATTAATGGTCGTACACCAGATTATGTTCGAGATCGTATTGCATTTGAACATTTAACTCCTCTTTTTCCAAACGAAAAATTTAATTTAAATCAATCTACAGCGTTATCAAATCGTGTTATAGATCTTTTTGCTCCAATCGGGAAAGGTCAACGTGGTATGATTGTAGCCCAACCAAAAACAGGTAAAACATCTTTACTAAAAGATATTGCTAATGGAATTGCACAAAATCATCCAGAAGTATATCTAATTGTTTTATTAATTGATGAACGTCCTGAAGAGGTAACCGACATGAAACGTTCTGTAAATGGTGAAGTAATTGCATCTACATTTGATGAGGAAGCTTCTCGCCATGTAAAAGTTGCAAATATTGTTTTGGACAAAGCAAAACGTATGGTAGAGTGTGGACATGATGTTGTTATCCTATTAGATTCAATCACACGTTTAGCTCGTGCATACAATACTGTTTCTCCTGCTTCAGGAAAAGTATTATCTGGAGGAGTTGATGCAAATGCATTACACAAACCAAAGCGTTTCTTTGGTGCTGCTCGTAATATAGAAAATGGAGGTTCACTAACAATCATTGCTACTGCGCTAATAGATACAGGATCTAAAATGGATGAAGTAATTTTCGAAGAATTTAAAGGTACTGGTAACATGGAGTTACAATTAGACCGTAAAATTGCTAACAAGCGTATCTTCCCAGCTATCGACTTAGTAAATTCATCAACGCGTAGAGATGATTTATTATTAGATGATGCTACTCAACAGAGAATGTGGGTTTTAAGAAATCATTTATCGGATATGAATCCTGTAGAAGCTATGGAATTCTTACATTCTCGTATTAAAAATACAAGAGATAATGATGAATTTTTAATTTCTATGAATAAATAATAAGATCCATTTCTTACAATATTATATCCATCTTGATTATCAAGATGGATTTTTTTTGAACGTAAATCATTTATAAAACTATAACGCATAAAAAAAGCCCAAGAAAATAAATTCTTGAGCTTTTAGCCTTGTACCTCAGGCGGGACTTGAACCCGCACGTCCTAATGGACACAGGATTTTAAGTCCTGCGTGTCTACCAATTCCACCACCAAGGCATCCAACTTATAAAAAGTTAGAGCGGGAAACGAGACTCGAACTCGCAACATTCAGCTTGGAAGGCTGACGCTCTACCAATTGAGCTATTCCCGCAGAATCGAAAAAAATAAATTAATTTAAAAAGTACCTCAGGCGGGACTTGAACCCGCACGCTCTAATGAGCACAGGATTTTAAGTCCTGCGTGTCTACCAATTCCACCACCAAGGCAAAATTAATTTATATTTTCAGTTATTTCAAAGAGCGGGAAACGAGACTCGAACTCGCAACATTCAGCTTGGAAGGCTGACGCTCTACCAATTGAGCTATTCCCGCAGTATTAAAGATTAATTAAAAAAAGTACCTCAGGCGGGACTTGAACCCGCACGTCCTAATGGACACAGGATTTTAAGTCCTGCGTGTCTACCAATTCCACCACCAAGGCAAAATTTAATTTAATCTTTTATTATTTCAAAGAGCGGGAAACGAGACTCGAACTCGCAACATTCAGCTTGGAAGGCTGACGCTCTACCAATTGAGCTATTCCCGCGTAATTATTATATTAACCAAAAAAAGTACCTCAGGCGGGACTTGAACCCGCACGTCCTAATGGACACAGGATTTTAAGTCCTGCGTGTCTACCAATTCCACCACCAAGGCAAAATTTGATTAATATTTTTAATATTTCAAAGAGCGGGAAACGAGACTCGAACTCGCAACATTCAGCTTGGAAGGCTGACGCTCTACCAATTGAGCTATTCCCGCGTTTGTGAGTGCAAATATAGAACAGGATTTTTAATTACCAAACTTTTAAAAATAAAAAATCCTTATATTTTTAAAAGCCTATACTTAACTTATTAGAAACAATAATTTTACGAGTGAATATTTTTATTAAAAAATTTAATCAAATATTTCAACACTACTTCCAAATGACGAATTATTCACTAAATATCCATTTTTAAGGCTCTTTTATATAAGAATTTTAACATCGAATTCTGTAAGTATTGTGAAATTTGATGGGTAGAATAGAATAGTTGACCTCACTTTGTATAGAATCTTTGCTATTTATCATCTATTAATTAATAAAAATGAATTGATATTTTAAGATTCAAAAATTACTTTTATTAGTTTTTTGAATTTAAAATGACTTCTGACCAAACTGATATTAGTTTGTTATAAGAGTAATTGGCATTTGCAGGGCTTGTACTAGGAAGAGAATGATAAGTAATATTTTCTAATTTGGGAAAGTATTTAAGATACATTTGCTCTGCTTTTTTCCCGTTAAATATTACTTTCTTTATGTTAGGATTTTCTATAATAAAAGCATTAATATCATTAGGTATTTCATCTTTTATAGCAGTATCCAATGATCCATCTCTGTAAGCAGATTGTGCAACATCCCAAATTGCTATTTTATTATTTTCTGCGAATTGTTTTCTTAAGATATAATCTTCCTGATATTCTCCTTTAAATATATCAAATATAATTTTCCAAAAACGATTGCGGGGATGCCCATAATATTGGTTAAGCTGAATAGACATATCTCCAGGTAATGAACCTAATATAAGAAGTGAAGGTTGATGAGGCAGAATGGGTTGGAATGATTTTTTATTTATTTGTTCCATAAAAATATAACGTATAAAAAAGTGCTATATAAAAATAGCACTTTATAAACTGATTATATTGTAATGTTAAATAATTTGTGCAGATATTTCTTCCCACTCTAACATATTGCTTTCTAAATCTTTTTGAGCTTGTGTATATTCTTCAATCTCTTTTGATGTTTGGTTACCTAAAGCCATGTGCTTTTCCATTTCAGCAATTTTTGCTTCTAAAGCAGTAATATTACTTTCAACTTTAGTAAGTCGATTGTTTAAACGTTTTTGTTCTTTTTCTTCTTCAAAACTTAACACACGTTTTTCTTGTTCGATTTTTACTTCTATCGATTTTTCAACCTTAGGAGCAGCGATATTACCTTGCTCTACCTCACGGAAGTTACCAGCTTTTACTTCTGCTAAATAATCGTCAATACCAGATAAGTATTCTTTTACTTGTCCGTTACGGAAATCAAATACTTTATCTACTAAACCTTCTAAGAATTCACGGTCGTGAGAAACTAAGATTAATGTACCTGTATATTTTTGTAACGCTTTCTTTAAAATTTCTTTGGATTGAATGTCCAAGTGGTTCGTTGGCTCATCCATAATAAGAACATTAAATGGACGTAACAATAATTTACATAATGCTAATCTATTTCTTTCTCCTCCCGATAGAACTGAAACCTTTTTTTCTGAAGCATCTCCTCCAAACATAAATGCACCTAAATAGTCGCGAACATGTTTACGTGATTCTTCTGTTGCTGAATTTTCCGCTTCTTCTAATACGGTAAGTTTATCATTTAAAACATGTGCTTGGTTCTGCGCAAAGTAACCAATCTCTACATTATGTCCATGTTTTATATTTCCTGTGAAAGGTTGATCTCCCGTAATACAGCGAGACAATGTTGTTTTACCTTGTCCATTCTGTCCTACAAAGGCAACTTTTTCACCTCTGTTGATAAACATTGAAACATTATCAAAAACTTGATGATCACCAAAAGCAACACCTACATTTTCTAAATCAAAAATAACTCGACCTGGTTGGACTGCATCAATAAATCGGATATTCATCTTTGTAACGTCATCATTTTCGATTTCGATACGATCAATTTTATCCAATTTTTTGATTAATGATTGTGCCATTGAGGCTTTATTTGCTTTTGCACGGAATTTAGAAATTAATTCTTCCGTGTGCTTAATCATTTGTTCTTGGTTTTTCTGTGCTTGTTCTAGCTTAATGCGTCGATCTTCTCGTAATTCAAGATATTTTGTATAATTAGCTTTAAAGTCAGAAATATGTCTGTTTGCAATTTCTATTGTACGATTCGTCACATTATCTAAAAACTGACGGTCGTGAGATACTAATACAACAGCACCTGCATAATCTTTTAGAAATTCTTCTAACCAAATAATAGAATCGATATCTAAGTGATTGGTAGGCTCATCTAACAACATTACGTCATGCTTCTGAAGTAATAATTTTGCTAATTCTATACGCATTCTCCATCCTCCAGAAAATTCTTCTGTTGGGCGATGAAAATCAGAATTTTTAAATCCTAATCCTGCAAGAATTTGTTCAATCTCTGCATCTTTTGTATATCCACCTAAAAGACCATAACGATCTGTTAAACTAGAAATATCTTCGATTAATTTAGAATATTCATCAGATTCGTAATCTGTACGTTCTACCAATTCTTTGTTTACAAAATCTATTCGATTCTGTATTTCAACCAAAGCTTCGAAAGCTGAATCGGCTTCTTGCCACACTGTACGACCTTGTACAAAGTCAATATCTTGTGATAAATATCCAACTGTAACGTCACCTTCGTAAACAATTTCACCTTCTGAAGGTTGATCTTGTTTTGATAATAATTTTAATAAAGTAGATTTACCTGCTCCATTTTTACCAACTAAACCAACACGGTTTCCTTTATTGATACGAAACGAAACATCTTCGAATAAATATCGTCCTGAAAAATATACTCCTAAATTCTGTACTAATAACATTTTGCAAAAGTAATTCTTTTATTTGCTTTATAAAACAGATTTTGAATTTGATGATGATTTATATGCAATTAAATAACATATTATTGATAAAATTATACAAATAATTGCTGGAATAATATATGCGCTTATTAAACTTATTTTTATAATTGAAATGGGTGAAATTTCTAGAAATTTAAAATAATGCAATACTCCAACTATAATTGTTATACCTAAAGATATATTCCAATTAAGGTGTTTTTTGTATGCAATAATAAATAAGATTAAATAATTAATTGCAACTGCTATGAAACCTAAAATAATTTTAAAATAGATTAACCTTTTTAGTTTATTGGAAATTCCAAACTTGTCAGATTTTTCAGCAAAATATGCGAAATTGTCTTTACCCAAAGATGTAATTAATTCTAAAAGATCTAATTCTATGAAAATATAAAATTGCTTTATACCCATAATTAGAAGTATGGCTGCAAAAAATTGGAATAATATCGATTTAAGATTATTCATTTAACAAATGATAAAAACGTGAAATATCTGCTTCTGGGTGGATTGGAGTATCAAATTCTAAATAATTGTATAATTCTTCAACCATTACTGGCGCCAACATTGTTCCTCTAGTTCCCATCCCATTCAAACAAATTAGATTTTTAAATTTTGGATGGGCACCTATTATAGGTCTACGGTCTGAGACTGTAGGACGTATAGAAGCCTTATGATCCACTACTTGAATATCATCTTCCAAGAATTGTTTTAAACCTGCTAAAAGAATAGTTTTTGCTTCTTCTGTAATTTCATAATTTACGTTATCTCTATCATAAGTGGCTCCAACAAAAAATTCTTTATTACCTAGCGGCATTAAAAATTCTTTTGCTTTTACGACTGCGTCTGGTAAAATTGCATCTGTTTTTACACGCAGCACCTCCCCTTTTACTCCAATTATTGGTAATTGACCAAACCACGGATTTTCTTTAATATGATAACCCTCAGAAAAAATTATTTTTTTAGCTTCTATGTCTTTATATATAACTTTATTGTTTTCTATTTCAAGTAAATTATAATTAAATGATTCATCCAAACAATGATCTTTTAATTTTAAATATTGTTTAAAATCGGGTAGCAAATTACTTAAATCAATTCTTCCAGTTTCTAATACTTCTCCTGAACCAATAGGTTGATGAATATTTTTAAAAGTATTAAGGCGTGAAAAGTCTTTAGCCAAAAAATCTTTTAAATCTTCACGATCTGCTTTTTTATTCCAAGTCCTTTTTTCATTTTCATCATTAAAAATTCTGAAAACCGGAAATTCATAAACATATTTTTGGTTTAATAATTGCTCAAACGAGTTGAAAACATTTTTTAACTTTTTGATTTGTTGTTTAGCATTCCAAACAATTGCAAATCTTTTTAGAACAACGGGGTTATATATTCCTGCAGCGATTGCTGAAGCTTTATGCTTATTATCATCAATGATGATGAAAGATTTATTATTTTGTAATAATTGAAGAGCCATACAGCTACCTGCAACTCCTTGCCCAACTATTATATAATCAACTGTTTTCAAAAGTGTATATTTAAGATTACAAAGTTACTAAAGTACAATCGACTAAAACGAACTAAAACTCAAGTTATCAAAATTATGATTTACGTCTTTTATTTACTCTCAATTTTTCTGATTATATCAGTTCTATTACCTTTTATAAAAAGCGATCACTGGACAATCAGGGTATTTGATTATCCAAGATTTCAAAAATTAGTATTAATATTTGTGTCCTTTACTATTTGGATTTTTATTGATGATAAAACCATCTTAGATGATGTAATTCTGATACTCTTAGGGTTGTGTACAATTTATTTAGCATGGGTTATTATTCCTTATACTCCTTTAGGTAAACAGATGATAGATAAAGTTACACTAGATAAAGATGAAAAACCATTTAATCTTCTTGTTTCTAATGTTTATCAAGACAATACAGATTATCATAAATTAGTTAATCTAATTAATAAGAATAATCCAGATATTGTTTTCTTGTTAGAAACAAACAAAGCATGGATGGAAAACATTCGGGAAGCTACTGATGAATTTCCTTATAAAATTGAAGTTCCTTTAGAAAATACATATGGATTATTATTCTACTCAAAACTACCTATAAGATTTCATGAAGTTAATTATTTAATTAGCACAGAAATTCCATCTATAATTGTAGATGTTGAATATAATAATGAAATTGTACGACTATATGGCTTACATCCCACTCCACCAGTTCCACAAGAAAATGAAGAAAGTACAGAACGTGATGCAGAAATATTAATTACAGGTAAAGCTGCAAAAGAATATGGAAAAGCATGTATTGTCTTTGGAGACATGAATGATGTGGCTTGGAGTAGAACTACAAAATTGTTTCTGAAAACATCTCAAATGTTAGACCCTCGAAGAGGACGTGGAATGTATAATACTTTTCACGAAAAATATTGGTTTTTGAGATGGCCTCTAGATCATTATTTTTTAAGTTCACAATTTAGATTAGTAGATATGAAAATTGAAGATTCTGTAGGATCAGATCATTTTCCTATATCAATTTCTGTTGTATTAAGAAAAGATGATACATCTGGTGAGATGGAATTAGATACTGAAGAAAAACAAGAAGTTGAAGAAAAGATAGAAGATGGCATCGAGAAAGGCGATGCGAATTAAACTAAAAGAGGATTGCTAAATAGCAATCCTCTTTTAGTTTAATCAATCTCTATATAGACTAAACCTGTCGCTTCTATACGGGATCCAAATAATGCAGTTTCTGCAGCATTCTTAGAATACTTAAAACTTTTAATTTGTTCTAGTTTATATTGATTTAATTCTTTTGTTTCGATTAATTTGAATGATTTTGACTTGCGATTAAAAATATATACCGGAAATTCACCTTCTTTATACATCGATTTTCCATCTTCTAATACAGCTACCGAATTTGTATAAATAGTTTCTACAAATTCTTGTAACGATGGTTTATTCTTACGTTCTTCATCTGTAAATTTTATAACTGGCACTTTTCCAGAACTAGGTATTAACCCTTTACTATTTTCTTGTCCAAAACCTACTATTGAAAGTAATAGTGAAAAAGCAAAAATTGTTTTTTTCATAAATTGTTTTTGTAATATTCAAAAATAAAAAAACCTGCTCAGAAACTGAGCAGGTTTTTATTTTATAAATAAAGTATCTAATTAGTAATTCCACATATCAGACTCTTGTTGGATGATAGAGTTTCTTATTCTGTGATGTTCTTCTAATTGCGCTTTGGCATCTTCAGGAATATATTCGTTGATCGCCTTAACCCCTACATTTGTTTGAGCTTTGTAAATGATTGAAGAAAATCTTCTTGCATTTAAAACTTCATCATATGTAATACTAGAAGTAGAGTTCTTAGGGTTAAAGATTGTAAAATTCGCTAATTCCTTACGAGCATCTGGATACCATATCCAGAATAATGGGAACATTTCATTACTTTCAATACCAGCCATACGAGCTTGCGTCGTCTGTGCTTGGATATCTTTAGATAATAAAGCAATTCCTAATAAACGGTATTTTAATTCACCTAAACGACGATCTATGTACCATAATCCTTTTATTTGGATCATACGTACGTCCTCGTTATGCAATTGGTGTCTTAAAACTCCCTCACCTTCAGCTGGAGTTTCTCCATTAGCAGCTAAGTCATCTAGATAAGCTTGATCAACTTCAACGAATTCTAATTTACTTAGAATTTGATCATAATCTAATCTTTGAGTAAACTCATCAGTTGCATAAACTTCTTTGATACGTCCTGCTTTCATTCCATCCATTAACACCTCGTAAAGTGACTTTGAATTTTGAATAACATTATCGCCTTTTTTAGAATATGGCTGATTTAATCTCTCTTTAAGATCAATAGTTTCCCAAACTACCTTAGACCAAATGATATCTTTATCTTCAATAAAACCATATGATAATGGCTCTACATCAACATTAATAGAATCACCTGCTTCGTTAATTACTAATTTGTTAGCTCTTTGCTCTCTTAATTCTTCTGGAGATTTCGCATTTAACACATTTTGTGCTAAAGCTGCAGTAGACATTAAGAATGATAATCCAACTAAAAGATACTTCATATTTCTTTAATTATTTTATAATACTTCGATAGATACAATAGAAGCGTCTCCTGATTGTCCTAAAGAAGATTTGTATTTAATGTTGATAATTGAAATGTTATCACCACGTTTAGCTGCTGAGATAGAAGAAGCTCCACCTAAGCTGTTTCCGTTAACACGTTCAATTGGTTTTCCAGGTACTTTGATACTGAAAGATTCTACCTCACCTTTTACAGGGAATAAGAAATCTGGCCAGTCTACGCGTACTCTTTGACTTGCTAAAGATGCTTGAGGAATTCCTGCTGCTACTTTACCCATTACAACACCACGTGCTGGTGGTAAAGGTTTAACACGGAAAGTCTCTCTTACAGTTAATGTTTTACCTGAAGATGCTTTTGCAGTTGCTGTGAAAACAACTTCATTACCTGCTCCTGGTGTATGATTCCATCTATTAGCTCCAGCTGAAGATGTTGATCCAGATGAACTAGACATAGAAACTGGGCCGTTCGCACCATTAATAGTTGCTGATATTGGGTTGTCCACACCACGATAAACTACTCTTAAGTTATCTGCTACGATAGAACCTCCTGTTGGATCTTTCTCTATAATTTCAGCTGCTTTAACATCTAACGTTTGAGCAACAACTTGATAAGTTGATGGTACAATCTTAACAACTTTATTTTCTCCTGTAGAAGATTTATAAGTTAAATCACCCGTTAATTGATGAATTCCTACAGAACTTGTATTTAATTTAATAGATGCTTTACCATTTACGATTTGAGCTGATCCTACAGATGTTTGTACTGATCCCGATAATGAATTATCGTATGCACCTAATACAACATTTAAAACAGCCTCATCACCAACTTTTACAATTCCTGGAGATACAAACATACCTTCAAAAGCATTTAATTCGATTTTCTCTTTTAACTTTCCAGCTAATAAATCACGAACAATATTTCCTTCTTCTGTACGCGCATCTGCTTGTAACTTTGTTAAGTTAGATAATGCAGCAACCATTGGTTGTTCATAAAACTTCTCTAATAACCAAGATTTTTTTCCTTTACCTACTGGTTCTGTAGCAAATACTTGATTAATACGTTTTGTAGAGTTTACATCATCTTTAACGTAAGTTAATAAAAAGTTACGGAAGTTATTTACTTTAGAAACTAGTTCTTGTGCTTTTTCATTTCCGTTATCTCCACCTTTACCTTTAAAGAATAAATTCATTACAGATTCTGAATTAGCTAATAAGTTATAATCAGTTTCTTCAGCACCAGGTGTATAATTAGCTCCTTTTACTTCTTGTTTTAAACTTTCTACGTAATT
Source organism: Faecalibacter rhinopitheci (assembly GCF_015234135.1). Classification (GTDB taxonomy): domain Bacteria; phylum Bacteroidota; class Bacteroidia; order Flavobacteriales; family Weeksellaceae; genus Empedobacter; species Empedobacter rhinopitheci. The sequence continues at coordinate 320,376 of NZ_JADGIK010000002.1, forward strand.
GTAAAAAGCATCCGCTTCTTGCTTTACAATTTTAGCTTTAGCATCGATTGCTTGATAATCAGCTTCGTCTTTAGCTTTGGTTGTAATATTTGTATAGAATGTGTTATTATTCTCAGTTGTCAACTGCGTTGACGATTCCATTGTTAAATAAATGCTCTCGAATGATCTTAACACTTCACGATCTACATTTAACGCCATCATTGCGATAAATACTAGATACATTAGGTTAATCATCTTCTGGCGAGCATTATTGCCTCCTCCTGCCATAATTTTTTAGTAGAATTAATTAATATTTTAGTTAATAATCAGCAATGATTAGTTGTTGTTTTTCATTGCTGCTAACATTCCACCATATACGTTATTTAAAGCATTGATATTAGCAGATAATGATTTCATTTCAGCTAAAAATTGCTCAGAATGACCAGAAGATTTTTGCATCTCTTCGATGAATTGTTTATTTAATTCTACTTGTTTGTTAGACGTTTCAATTTGCTGAACATATAACGTATTTAATGCGTTAACATTTGTTGCTGCTTTAGAAATTTCGTCATTATATTGTTGAGTAGCTGCTGCTGCATTAGTTGTCTTATTAATTTCAGAAACTGCTGCTCCAAAATTATCTAAAGATGCACGTAAACTTTCAAAAACTGCTTTATCAAGTTTTGCATCAGCTAATACTTTATCTAATTCTTGTGTTAAAGAATTTCCGGCTGCTGCAACGGCTGCTGTTTTCTTAGCTACTGGAGCTCCATCTAATAATTCAGGATAAGCTTTTTCCCAAGAATAGTCTCCTTTTGGCTGATCAAAAATAGCTGCATAGAAGAAAACTAATGCTTCTGCTACTAATCCAACTGTTAATAATAAGTTTCCATTTAATGGACCAATAGAAATGTGAGTAATTTTGAATAATGCTCCTAAAATTACAACCCCTGCGAAGAAACTATATATAAAATTAGTTAAACGTTCTTTCTTGCTTGCTTGTATTGCCATGTGTGTTTAATTTGTTAAGATTAAGTTTAAATTATTTAGTTTTTCTATAAGTTACTTTAGATCCATCAGGAAATGGTTGTACTGTACGGAATCCAATAAATGAACGAGCAGAATCTTTTTGCTCCATATCTCTTGTAGAAACCATTAACATATATCCTATATCTTTCCATGAACCTCCTCTAACGACCATTTTAGTTTCATTAGATAATGTAATTGAAGGATTTAAAGATGATGCCATCTGATAAGAAGTTCTATTATGAGGTGACAATGTCCACTCAGCAACGTTTCCTGCCATATCATATAACCCATATCCATTAGGTTGGAAAGTTTTTACTGGCGCAGTGTACATAAAACCAGTTTTCTTTCCTTTCGTAATTTCTATATAATCACCACGTTTAGGCTTAAAGTTTGCTAAGTAACAACCTCTATCATCCGTTAAATAAGGACCTCCCCATGGATAAGGTGCATTCTGAATGCCACCACGAGCAGCATATTCCCACTCAATTTCTGTTGGTAATCTATAAGTTATAACTTTATTCGCAGAACCATTTTTCTTTTTCTTTTTATTCAACGCATTGTTATGGTATCTAGTACGGAAATCTGCAAATGCGTTAGCTTGATTCCAATTAACACCTACAACAGGATAGTTTGAATATGCCGAATGCCAGAAATAATCTTGGTGCATTGGGTCATTATAAGAATAATTAAAATCTCTAACCCAAACTGTAGTATCTGGATAAACATTTACTTGAAATTCTTTACGAAAATCAACTTGGAAAGTACCACGTTGTTTTGCAGCAGCCATTTGGTCTACTACAACATATTGGTAAGTAAGTTTACGCGTATCTATGCGACGCTCACCATTCATTCTTTCTTCAGGTGGGAAATATAATCCTTCCATCACCTCTGTATAATCTACATCTGGATATTTATATTTATCCCATTCTAATTTTACATTCCAATTTAATTTACGACCGTCCATCGTGTTACCGTCTCGGCCAGTATTAGATTGTTGAATGTATTCATCGTATGGAGTTCCTTCTCCATCTTTAGAACCAGAAACATAAGAGTAAGCACCGATCCCAGCATCAGAACCTCCTGGATTCATTGGATCAAAACCTAATTCTTCTGCTTTCATTGCTAAAGCTGTTCGTGCTATAGAATCCTTTACATAATTAACAAAAATCTGATATTCAGAATTTGTTATTTCCGTATCATCCATAAAAAATCCAGCCACTGATACCGTTTTCACAGGAGCATCATTATTCTGCGTGAAATCGTAATCACTTTGTCCTAAAACAAAAGATCCTCCAGGAATTGGAACCATCCCTTTAGGACGTACTGGTGTCCACGAAGAAGATGATTTCGAGGTTATTTGACCATCATTTTTATTACTATTACCTCCATTTTTCAACATTTTACAAGAAGAAAATGAAAGCGATAATAATAAAGTACTTACCAAAATTCTATTCATTCTGTTATAGATTTATTTTATACAGGGTTGTAAAACTATTATTTTATTTGAAATTATACAAATTAATATACACTCAAAAATTTAAATCAATTTACTGAAATTCAATATTTTAATTAAATTTAATAAAACTTTTTAAAATACTTCCACCACTTGTCTGGAATTTCTCCCTCCAAAGCCTTAGTGTAATCTTTTTTAGAGCATGGTATTAAGCATTTAATACCGTCTTCTCCTTCAGTTTTTATCTCAATCCACCACTGATCTGAGTGGCGATTATAATAGAATATAAAAATATGTATATCACTTGGAACAAAAAATTTATCAAAATATTGTTCATCATCAAAACTTTTTATTTCTGGACGATGATTTTTACCATCTACAACATACCATAAAATTTGACTTAACAATAAATGATCTACTTTTTTATATTTTTCAATATAATTCGCAATATATATAGAACTTAAAACGTTACTTGAACCAATATATTTTGCTACTCCACAAATTTCTCTTGAATTAAATCCATTTGGAGAAAAATCTTGAGTGGATTGAAAATAATTATATTCTATAGAATTTAGATTAATCATTCCTGCATTTGCCTCTCTAGTCAAAGGCTCCACCTCTTTGATAGATGCTGAAATTTCCCCTAAACGTAACGCATCAAAATTTAATTGATCAAGTAAATCTAACTCTTCTTGGGCTGTAAAATACGTTTGATAACCAATATTAGAAAAACCCAAAAGGTTGAGCGGTTGTGAAGTTATTATTTTTGTTAGAAAATTATCATTATTCGGATAATGAATTTCATTTCCAAATCTTAATTTTTCATCTACTGTAAAGTAATTAATATTTTTAAAAATTTCATCATATGCCCGGTATTGATAATAGGCCATACTTGGACTTCCTCCCAGTATTATTACAAAATATTTTTGTTTTAATAAATCTTTTAAAACTTTTGTAAATATTTCGCCAGAAGTATTTTTATACCCATCAGGAATCAAATCTCCAAAATCATACATTGGTATATACCAATTTCCTTTATTAAGCTCATAAAATGAACGACGAACTAAATCAAAGTATAATTCATCTAATTCATCAGTAGTTTTTGAGCGATTTTCTTGGACACCTATAAACGCAATTTTATTAAAAATAACTTCAGAAGAATTATCTAATAAAGTGTTTTTTTCAAAGGATAAAGATGCCCCTAAACAAAAAGAATTACAAGACTTCGCGAAGTCTTGTAATTCTTTAGAAACAGGTTTTAAATAATCTGTAAACATTATTTCTTTTTCGTCACTTTTTTTGTTGTAGTGGCTGCTTTTTTTGTTGTAGTTTTCTTCGCTGGAGATTTTTTAGCTGCTGTTTTTTTAACTGGCGTATGATCTGCAATTATCTTTTCTACTTCTTCCAATGTTAAAGCTTCAACATTAGTTTCCTTAGATAATTCGACTTTAATTTTGCCACTGATTAAATTATAGCGACCCCAACGAGCTTTTTCTAAACGAATCTCTTGTTCTGACCATTCGCGTACCACACGTTCTGATTCCTTTCGTTTTTTATCTTCAATTAATTCAATAATATCCGATTGCGATAAGTTATCAAAATCATATTTTTTAGAAACGTTGATAAACCATTCGTTCCATTTGATAAACGGCCCGAAACGTCCTTTTCCTTTTGTAACATCATGCCCTTCATATTGAGCAATTGGTGCATCTGCTTTTAATTTTTCTTCAATTAATTCTACAGCTTGCTCAAAAGATAAATCTAAAGGTTCAATTTCTTTGGGAACTGAAATAAATTTATCATCAAACTTTACATAAGGACCAAAACGACCATTATTTACCTCAACTTGAAAACCATTATATTCTCCTAAAGTTTTAGGCAATTCAAATAATTTTAAAGCTTCTTCTAATGTTATGTTATGGATAGATTGATGCTTTTGTAAACTTGCAAAACGCTTATCTTCATCTTCGGCATCACCAATCTGAATCATTGGCCCAAATCGACCAATACGAGCATGCACTGTACGACCTGAAACTGGATCAATACCCAAATCACGTTCACCAGAAGCACGTTCAGCATTTTCTTGTACATCTAGTACGATTGTATGGAATTTCTGATAGAACTCGTCAATCATCTTTGTCCATTCAATTTTACCTGCTGCAATATTATCAAAACTAGATTCTACACGTGCAGTAAAATCATAATTCATTACATTTTTAAAATAATCTACTAAGAAATCATTCACAACAATTCCTATATCCGTAGGCATTAATTTACGACGATCTGCTCCATAAATTTCGGTAGCAACTGCCGTATTAATTTCATTATTTTTTAATTGTAATGTGTTGTATTTTCTTTCATGACCATCTAATTCACTTACTTCAACATATCCACGATTTTGAATTGTAGAAATTGTTGGTGCATAAGTAGAAGGACGCCCAATTCCTAATTCCTCTAATTTCTTCACTAAAGATGCTTCCGTATATCGTGCAGCAGCTCTTGTAAAACGTTCGGTTCCGTTGATAGAATTTACATTTAAATCTTCACCAACTGTAACTTTAGGAAGTAATACTTTATCATCATCAATTTCTTCATCATCCATTGACTCCTGATAAACTTTTAAGAATCCATCAAAAACAATTACTTCTCCTTTTGCTTGAAAAATATATGCATTTTTTTCATTTTCAATATCAATGATTGTTCGTTCAAGTTCAGCATTTGCCATTTGAGAGGCAACTGTACGCTTCCAGATCAATTCATATAATTTTCTCATCGAATCATCTGCATTTATTGTATGATTCTCGAAATGAGTAGGACGAATTGCTTCGTGCGCTTCTTGAGCTGAAGAATTTTTGTTAGCATATTTTCTTATTTCAACATATTTATTACCATATGCTGATTCTATTTCTGCTTTTACAGCAGATAACGCATCATCAGATAAATTTACACTATCTGTTCTCATGTACGTAATATGTCCAGATTCATACAATTGCTGTGCAACACGCATTGTTCTAGAAACTGACATTCCTAATTTTCGAGATGCTTCTTGTTGTAAAGTTGAAGTGGTAAATGGAGCTGAAGGTGTACGTTTTGCCGGTTTTTTCTGTAAATCTTTTACAGTAAAAGTCGCATTAATACACGTTTGTAAAAAAGCTTGAGCTTCTTCTAACGTTTCAAAGTCTTTGGTTAATACAGCTTTTAAGTTTTTACTTTCTGAGGTTGAAAATAAAGCAACAAACTTGTAAGCTGAAGTTGGTACAAAGTTTTGGATTTCCTTTTCACGTTCTACAATTAAACGAACAGATACAGATTGTACACGTCCTGCAGAAAGTCCTGGTTTTACCTTTTTCCATAAAATTGGAGACATTTCAAAACCTACTAATCGATCTAATATACGACGAGCTTGTTGCGCATCAACTAAATTAATATCAATTTCGCGAGGATTTTCAACCGCTTTTAAAATTGCTTTCTTAGTAATTTCGTTAAAAACGATACGTTTAGTGTCTTTATTTTCTAAATCTAAAACATTATACAAATGCCAAGAAATAGCCTCTCCTTCCCGGTCCTCATCGGATGCTAACCAAACTGTATTTGCTTTACTCGAAAGTTTTTTTAATTTTTCAACAACTTCTTTTTTATCAGGAGTTACTTCATATACTGGTTTGTAATCATTTTCGATCTCAATCCCCATTCCCTTTTTAGGAAGATCCACAACATGACCAAAACTAGACTCCACAATAAAGTCTTTACCTAAAAATCCTTGGATAGTTTTAGCTTTCGCAGGGGACTCAACAATTACGAGATTCTTTGACATAAGATATGCTTAATATTTGTGCAAAATTATAAACAAAAAAATGAAGCAGCCAAAAATCATTTGATACTGCTTCATTTTTTTTTGATTTTTACGAGTTCATGTAAGGATTATCTTTATATATATCCGTTCCAATCTCATCTATTTCAGTATGGTTATCCGGGAAACCAACAATTTCTTTATAAAATGAATAAATTAATACATATACAAAAGGAACTGCTGCAATTAATCCTACGCAACATAACAATAGTCCAACGATTAAAACTCCAATTATTGACAATAGTAATAAAATAAAAGAACCTAAATCCTTAAATCCAAGCTTAACTCCATAGTTTAATGCTTGTTTTATATCTGCATCTGCGAATATTATCAATGGAACAACTAATAATGTTACCGCATAAATTATAAATCCTGGAATTATGCATAGAATAATACCAATCATTGAAATTATACTTATTATTAATGAAGCAAGGAATATATTTAAAAATTTTCCGTCTCTATAATGGATAAAAATATCTGAAATTTCAACATTTTTATAATTATCAAACTTATAAGCCATCGTAAAAATACTATATAATATAGGATATAAAGCTGCTGTGATTAAATTATTAACAATACTATATATGTAGCTTGTATTTTGACTATACTGTGTCAATAAATCTCGTAAAGCTTCATTATCTCCTCCCTGAATTGTATCCATTACTTCATTATAATCCATCGCTGCTACAGGAAATAATAATCCAATAACACTAGATATAATCATTGAAGCTATAAAATATACTACAAACGCTAGTATTGCATATCCTGCGATACCTTTAAATATATCACTTGCTTTTCCAAAAACGGAATTAAAACTTGTTTTATAACCAGTTACAAGTAATTCATTAATTTTACTTTCTACGTTTTGTTTCATTTTATATTATTTTAGATAGTGATAAATCTACAAAATTGTTAAGAAAATGCAAAAGAAAATTTTACTGCCAATATGTCACCATGTTTTTGTATTTTTGCCGAATAATCATTTTGAACAGAATGCACACAGAAGAAAAACATATAGACGAAACTAGACAAGGCGAAGCATTATTAACTTTACCTACGAGAAATGCAACTAAGAAATTATTTTTAGAATCATATGGTTGCCAAATGAATTTTTCAGATAGCGAAATTGTTGCTTCAATTTTAAATGAAGAAGGTTACCAAACTACAAATAAAGTAGATGAGGCCGATTTAATCTTATTAAATACTTGTTCAATTCGTGAAAAAGCTGAACAAACAGTTCGTAAACGCTTAGCAACTTTAAATACTTTTAAAAAACAAAAACCATCTCTAAAAATTGGAGTTTTGGGATGTATGGCTGAACGTTTAAAACATAAATTCTTAGAAGAAGAACATTTAGTTGACATCGTTGTAGGACCAGATGCATACCGTGATTTACCTAATTTATTGAATGAAGTAGAAGATGGTCGCGATGCAATCAATGTACAATTATCAAAAGAAGAAACATACGCAGAAATATCTCCTGTTCGCTTAGGTGGAAATGGAGTTACAGCCTTTGTTACAATTACTCGCGGATGTGATAATATGTGTACGTTTTGTGTAGTTCCTTTTACTCGTGGACGTGAGCGTTCTCGTGATCCTCATTCAATTTTAAATGAGTGTAAAGAATTAGCAGAAGCTGGATATAAAGAAATTACTTTATTAGGTCAAAATGTTGATTCATACTTATGGTTTGGAGGAGGGCCTAAAAAAGATTTTAAAAACGCTACAGAAATTCAAAAAGCTACTGCTGTAGATTTTGGACAGTTGTTAGATATGGTAGCTACACAATTCCCAGGAATCAGATTACGCTTTTCTACATCTAACCCACAGGATATGCACGATAACGTATTAGAAATGATGGCTAAACATGACAACATTTGTAAATACATTCACTTACCAGTACAATCAGGATCTACAACGGTTTTAGAACGTATGAATCGTCAACATACAAGAGAAGAATATTTTGAGCTAATCGATAAAATTCGTCGTATTGTTCCGGAATGTGCATTATCTCATGATATGATTGCCGGATTCTGTGGAGAAACAGAAGAAGAACATCAAGATACGCTATCGTTAATGGAGCATGTAAAATATGATTTTGGGTATATGTTTGCTTATTCAGAGCGTCCAGGTACACCTGCACATAAAAAAATGCCCGATGATGTAGCACCAGAAGATAAAAAACGTCGTTTACAAGAAATTATCGAAATGCAGCAAAAACATTCTGCAATACGTATGAATTCTTATGTTGGAAAAGTACACGAAGTATTAATCGAAGGAAATTCTAAACGTGATGAAAACTTTTGGTACGGACGTAACTCACAAAATGCAGTATTAGTTTTCCCTAAAATGGAAGGAACTAAAGTGGGTGATTTTGTACATGTAAAAGCTAATAGCTGTACAACTGCCACAATAATTGGTGAAATGGTAAGTGAGTAAATATTAAAGTAGATTTCTGATCAATAAAATAATCAACTTTAATTAATTTCTAACTCAAAAACTTATACTATGGATTCCTTACAAACCATTAAACAACGATTTGGAATAATAGGAAATAATACAAACTTGAATCGCGCTTTAGAAAAGGCGATTCAAGTTGCCCCTACAGATATATCTGTATTAGTTATTGGTGAAAGTGGTGTTGGAAAAGAATTTGTTCCAAAAATTATTCATAACCAATCCCACCGAAAACACAATGCATATATTGCTGTAAACTGTGGAGCAATCCCTGAAGGTACAATAGATTCTGAATTATTTGGACATGAGAAAGGTGCTTTTACAGGTGCAACTCAGACACGTAAAGGATATTTCGAAGTAGCCGATGGTGGAACAATCTTCTTAGATGAAGTTGGCGAATTACCTTTATCTACACAAGTACGCTTACTACGTATTTTAGAATCAGGAGAATTTATGAAAGTTGGTTCTTCTGAAATTCAAAAAACTAATGTAAGGGTTGTAGCAGCTACTAATGTAAAATTGAAAGAAGCAATCGAGAAAGGAAAATTTAGAGAAGATTTATACTATCGATTAAATACTATACAGATTGACCTTCCTCCATTACGCGATCGCAAAGAAGATATTAATTTGTTATTTAGAAAATTTGCTTCAGACTTTGCTTCAAAATACAGAATGCCGCATATCGAATTGTCGCCAGAAGCTGCAAACTATATCGCGAATTATCCTTGGCCAGGAAATATTAGACAACTAAGAAATTTTGCAGAACAAGTTTCTGTTGTTGAAAAAGAGCGTGTAATTTCTCATGAAAAAATCACACAATTATTGCCTTTAAGCAACATGATGCCAACTGTTACAAAAAATGCAGATGGAACTAAAACTGATTTCATGGAACGCGAACTTTTATTTAAAGTTTTACTGGACATGAAAAAAGACTTGAATGATTTACGTGCTTTAACTCTTGATTTAATTAAGACAAAAGATGTAAATGATTTTAATGGTAATACTCAAGAATTAATTCAGCGCGTGTACAATGAAAAACCTGCTGAAGAATCAACAACTTTACCTAGCGTTAATATTTTCAGACAAGAGCAGACTCCTACTCCTCCTACATTTTCACAACCTACATACGACTATTCGGATGATGTGTACGATGTAAGCCCAATAGAAGAGCCTGAATCTCTTTCGTTACAAGAAAATGAACGAGAAATGATTAAATTAGCGTTAGAAAAACATCGTGGTAAACGAAAATTAGCCGCAGATGAATTAGGTATTTCTGAAAGAACATTATACCGAAAAATTAAACAATACCATTTATAATCATGCGTTATATAACTTATTTACTGGTTTCTATTTTTACGCTTTTCACATTTTGTGGTTGCGGATCATTTTCAGGAAATTACTCATTATCTGGATCTTCAATTGATCCAAGTTGGAAAACTATCTACATTGCGCCATTTCCTAATTATGCGCAATTACAAAACCCATCTTTGAGCCAAGATCTTAATCTTACTTTGCAAGATGTTTTTAGAAATAGAACAAAATTAAATTTATCGGGTACAGATGATTCAGACCTAATTATAGAAGGCGAAATCACGGGTTACGAAGTAATGCCAATGTCTATTCAGTCCAATGATATTGCAGCAGAAAATAGATTAACGGTTACGGTAAAAGTAAAATATATTAATAATATTGACGAGACAAAAAGTTTTGATCGTACTTTTTCAGCTTATGAAAATTTTCCCGGATCACAACTATTATCAGATGTAGAGCCTACTATTTTACCTAATATTATTGACTTAATACGAGATCAAGTTTTTGCTTCAATAGCAATGGATTGGTAAAAAAATAATTTATATTTGAGCATGACAAGAATAGAATATCTAATAAATAATCCTACAGAGGTTGAAATTAATGACCTTGATTTATTAAATATGGAAATTGAAAAATATCCATATTTCTATTCTTTACGTGCCATTAAATTATTTGCATTAAAAAAAAGTAACGATTTATCTTACGAAGATTATTTACCCTCTACTGCCATTTATAGTAGCAATAGGAGAGATTTGTATAATTTCATTAATTCTTCTCAAAAAATAACTGTTCAGCAAGAATTTCAAAATCTAGATATTGAGAAAGAAAATAAAATAGAAAATTTTATTCTTGCTGATAAAATTGAGATACCAATTGATCATACCAATCCTCAAGAGGTAGAAAACTTAGATTCTATTGATGAAAAAATAATTGAAAATGTAGATAGCATCCAAATAAAGGACGAAAATTTAGATAATACTATTCAAGAACAAATAGAAACTATAAACTATATTGAGGATAATACCGTTAAAAATTCTATTATAGAAAACGGGATTGAAGAATCTTTAGAAAATAATTCAGAACAAATAACTGAGATTTTAGATTTTACTGAGGAAAATACAACTGAAAATTTTATTATGGACGAAAGATTGGAGACATCGATCGAAGATAACGATGAAATTTTTGAAAATTCAATTACAGTAGCTCAAGAATTTATAAAAAATAATGACGAAATTTCAAATGCCGTGAAAGAAACACTTGAGATGGGCCAAGAAATTATTCATGATAAAATTGAACAAGTAAATTTAATTGCTCGATCATTGGATAATAATTCTATCACCTCATCAGAGTCAAAAAATGTTTTTAGCCATACTATTTTCCAAATTCAAAATATGTATGATAAAGTAAGAAATTCTCCTTTGACAGAGGAATTGGAATCAAATATTGAGAATTTAGGAGAAACGGTGTCTAATAATATAATATATGAAACTATTATTCCTGAGATTGAAGCAATTATCCAACCAGCAGTTATTGCTGAAGAAAATACTTCAGTAAATGTTTTTAATGAACAACCTCTACCAAATGAGGTTGAAATTGAAGCTTTTCCTTTAGAACATAAAGAAGTAATTGAAAATAAAAACTCTTTTTCTTTTAATGAATGGTTAAAATTTCCCTCTACAATAGATGTCGATACACCAACAGAAAAAGATTTAAAATTTCAAATCATTGATGATTTCTTAGAAAAAAATCCTAAAATAAAACCTTTAAAGAAGCAGGAAATTCCAGAATCTAAAGCTGAAGTTAAAGATATAAAACAAACAGATTTTTCTGATTTAATGACAGAAACATTGGCCCAAATATATATTGAGCAAAAACAATATGAGAAAGCCGTCAAAGCTTATAAAATATTAAGTTTGAAATATCCAGAAAAATATAGTTTATTTGCAAATCAAATTAAAGAAATAGAAAATTTAAAAAACTCTAAATAAAAAATGGGAACATTTCAATTTTTCATGGTAGTCATCATGATCCTATCTGTTTTATTAACATTAGTTGTTTTATCTCAAAATCCTAAAGGAGGAGGTTTGTCATCAACTTTTGGTGGTAGTGGTGGTAGCCAAATGTTTGGAGTACAACGTACAAATAACTTTTTAGACCGTACAACTTGGGGATTATTTATTGCAATAATTATTTTAGTTGTCGGAGCAAATGTTATGCAACCAAATCCTAATGCTATTAAGATAAAGGCACCAAAAAAATCTGTTGAATTACCTACTGGTAACCAAGCAATGCCTACAGGGAATGAAACTGCACCAGCACAAATTCCTACTACACCAGCAAAATAAAAAAGTTAATAATTTATTTACAATACACTTAAAAGCGAATCTTAAATTAAGATTCGCTTTTTTTGTTATTTAATTTTATTCCCTAAAAATTTTGTTTAAATTTAAATATATTTAACACTATATAGGAATGAAAAAATTACTAACATTAATTACACTTGGGTGCCTTTCTAGTTGCTATACACAAAAAACTGTGGAAGTAATTGATCAATCCTATACTAATAAAGGTTGTACAGAAGAAATTAAAGTTTATACAAATTTTGAGGCGTACGATGAATTTCAGAGAAGTCTAGTTATACCAGGCCAAAGAAATAAACCGCTACAAATAATTGATTTTTCAGATAAAAACATTGCTGTCATTTGTAAAGAAAACATTGATCAGTATGATATTTCTAAACTTGAATTATTCAGAAATAATAAACTAAAATTACACAAGGTTAAAGAAGTATATGATAATTCTATTAACATATTTGTAGTTGAACTTCCTAAAGAAATTAATCATTTAACACTAGAATATTAAAAATTTATGAAATCAAAATTTATTATCTTATCACTACTTCTTAGTGGGAGTTCTATTTTTGCACAAAAAAATTATTGGCAAGAAATTAAAAACAAGAGCTTCAAACCAACTAATCTTGTAGAACGTAGTTCAGTTCCTCAGGAACATAAAATATTTAATCTTGACGTAGCTAATCTTACAAACGAATTAGAAAATATTTCTAACAAAGGAGGAAATCAAACACGCTTAGTTAACATCCCAAATGGTGATGGAAAAATCATTAAGTATCAAGTTCAGGAAGCTTCAGTTATGGCTCCTGGATTACAAGAAAAATACAATATGATTAAGTCATACTCTGGGGTTTCTGTTGATGGAAAATCTACTATTCGTTTTAGTATCTCTCCATACCACGGATTAAGCGCAATGATTTATCAAAAAGATAATGTATCATACATAGATGCTTATACAGAAGATTTAAATACTTACATTTCATATAATAGAAAGAGTGTAGATAATACTCTTGATTTTGTTTGTGATACAGACGATATACACCAAAGAAATATACTTGACCAAATACCTACAGATGTTGAAAACAACAGAACTGCAGTTGATGGGAAAATGAGAAAGTATCGTTTGGCATTAGCTTCAACAATTGAATATTCAAGATATCATATTAATAGAGCTAATTTAAGTAATGGTACAGATGAAGAAAAAACTGCTGCTGTATTATCTGCTATGAATGTGGCAATGACTAGAGTAAATGGTGTTTACGAAAAAGAATTTGGTGTAACAATGGAGTTAATTGAGAATAATGATAAAATTATTTTCATAACAACTGACGAATACAGCAATAGCAATGGTTCTGCCATGTTAAGAGAGAACCAAACTGTACTTGATAGAGAAATTGGTACTAACAATTACGATATTGGACACGTTTTTTCTACTGGTGGTGGTGGTGTTGCTTACCTGAGAAGCCCTTGTAGTAATATAAAAGCAGGAGGTGTAACTGGTTTAACTGCTCCAATTAACGATGTATTTTATATCGATTTTGTTGCACATGAAATGGGACATCAATTTGGTGCAACACATACATTCAATAATTCATGTTCAAGTAATAGATCAAATGCAACAGCTGTAGAACCAGGTAGTGGTAGTACAATTATGGCATATGCCGGTATTTGCGCTCCTAACGTACAAAACAACAGTGACCCTTATTTTGCATCAGTAAGTGTTAATAATATTTATTCATTCGTAACTTCTAATGCTGGTCAATGTTCTTTAAACACAGATAGTGGAAATAACGAACCTGTAATTGTATTAGATAAACTGAATCACAACATTCCACATTCAACAGCTTTCAAGTTAGAAGCTACAGCAACTGATCAAGATGGTGATGCTTTAACATACAATTGGGAACAAATTGATACTCAAATCGCTACTCAACCTCCAGTTTCTACAAATACAGGTGGACCAACATTTAGATCATTAAACCCTAAAACAGATGGCGTTAGATATTTCCCTAATATGCAATCTATCCTTGCAGATAAATTAACAACAACTAGTAATTCAGCACCTATAAATTGGGAAGTTTTACCAAGTGTAGCTCGTAAATTAAGCTTTTCATTATTGGTAAGAGATAATAATCCTATTGGAGGTCAAACAGATCGTAAAAATGTTATCGTTAATGTAAAAGAAGTTGGACCATTTAAGGTTACTTCTCAAGAAGCATCAGAAACATGGAATGCAGGATCTGAAGCTACTATTACTTGGGATGTTGCTGGAACTACAGAAAATGGAATCGATACATCAGATGTTAAAATCTTATTATCATTAGATGGAGGACAAACATGGGAATACACTTTAGTAGAGTCTACACCAAATAATGGTTCTTATACATTTAATGTACCTTACGGAATAGGAGAAACAACAAATGCACGTTTAATGATTCAACCTATCGATAATATTTATTTAGCAGTTAATAAAACTAACTTCACAATTGATAGTCCATTAGCTGTAGGTGATTTAGATAAATTAGAAGCTATTACAATTACTCCAAACCCTACACAAGGTGAAGTAAATATCCAATTGAATAAAAACTTTAGTAATGTAATTGTTTATGTAAATGATATGACAGGAAAACAAGTTTACAACAATACATCTTCTAAATTTAACAATAATACTCACAAATTATCTTTAGGACACTTACCTAACGGTGTTTATGTAGTTACTGTAAAAGCAGATGGTGAACAATTCACTAAAAAATTAATTATCAAAAAGTAATTAAATTTCATCAATAAGTTATTAAAATGTCAGGTTGTCAGCAACCTGGCATTTTTATTTCCTATACTTTTTCAAAATGTCAGAAAATTAGCAATGGCATACTTTTCGAGTGAATAAATACCAAACAAACATTACTTAATTATTTATAAAAAAATAAAAGATATGGCAGAATTAAACATTAAACCATTAGCGGATAGAGTGGTTATTGAACCAGCTCCAGCAGAAACTAAAACTGCATCAGGAATAATTATCCCAGATTCAGCAAAAGAAAAACCACAAGAAGGTATTGTAGTAGCTGTAGGTAATGGAAAAAAAGATGAACCAATGACAGTTACTGTAGGAGATAAAGTTCTTTATGGAAAATATTCTGGTACAGAATTAAAGTTAGAAGGAAAAGACTACTTAATCATGCGCGAAGCTGATATTTTAGCAATCATCTAATTAATTGTTTAATCATATTAAAAAATAAACCAAAATGGCAAAAAGTATTAAATTCGATATTGAATCAAGAGACGCTTTAAAAAGAGGTGTTGATGCATTAGCTAATGCAGTTAAAGTAACATTAGGACCAAAAGGACGTAATGTAGTTTTAGAAAAATCTTTCGGAGCTCCACACGTTACAAAAGATGGTGTTTCTGTAGCTAGAGAAATTGAATTAGAAGATCCTATCGAGAATTTAGGTGCTCAAATGGTAAAAGAAGTTGCTTCTAAAACAAATGATGTAGCAGGTGACGGAACAACTACAGCTACAGTTTTAGCTCAAGCTATCGTTCGTGAAGGTTTAAAAAACGTTGCTGCGGGAGCAAATCCAATGGATTTAAAACGTGGTATTGATAAAGCGGTTATTGCAATCGTTGAAAACTTAAGAGAGCAATCTGAAGAAGTTGGTGATTCATCAGAAAAAATTAAACAAGTTGCTTCTATTTCTGCTAACAATGATGAAACTATCGGAACTTTAATTTCTGAAGCTTTTGCAAAAGTTGGGAAAGAAGGGGTAATTACAGTTGAAGAAGCGAAAGGTACAGAAACATATGTTGATGTTGTAGAAGGAATGCAATTTGATCGCGGATTCCAATCTCCATATTTTGTAACTAATGCTGATAAAATGGTTGCGGAATTAGAAAATCCTTACATTTTATTATGCGAGAAAAAAATCTCTAACTTACAAGAAATTTTACCATTATTAGAGCCAGTTGCTCAATCTGGACGTCCATTCTTAATTATTTCTGAAGAAGTTGAAGGTCAAGCTTTAGCTACTTTAGTAGTTAACAGATTAAGAGGATCTTTAAAAATTGCAGCTGTTAAAGCTCCAGGATTCGGTGATCGCCGTAAAGCAATGTTAGAAGATATTGCTATCTTAACAGGTGGGACAGTTATTTCTGAAGAACAAGGAATTACTTTAGAAACTGCTACTTTAGAAATGTTAGGTACTGCAGAAAGAGTAGTTATCGATAAAGATAATACTACAATTGTAAACGGTGCTGGTGACCAAGAACAAATCAAAAACAGAGTTAACCAAATCAAAGCTCAAGTAGAAACTACTACTTCTGATTATGATCGTGAGAAATTACAAGAGCGTTTAGCTAAATTAGCTGGTGGTGTCGCTGTTCTTTACGTTGGTGCTGCTTCTGAAGTTGAAATGAAAGAAATCAAAGATCGTGTAGACGATGCTTTACACGCTACTCGTGCTGCAGTAGAAGAAGGTATTGTTGCTGGTGGTGGTGTTGCTTTTGTAAGAGCATTAACTACTTTATCTGAAATTGATACTAAAAATGCTGATGAAGCTACAGGTGTACAAATCGTAAAACGTGCAGTAGAAGAACCATTACGCCAAATTGTACATAATGCAGGTGGTGAAGGTTCTGTTGTAGTTGCAAAAGTAAAAGAAGGAACAGGTGACTTCGGATACAACGCAAAAACAGACGAATATGTAAACATGATTGAAGCTGGAGTTATAGATCCAACTAAAGTGGCTCGTGTTGCATTAGAAAACGCTGCATCTGTTGCAGGTATGCTAATTACAACAGAAGCTGTTGTTACAGAAATTAAAAAAGATGAACCAGCAATGCCTCCTATGGGTGGAGGAATGCCAGGTATGATGTAATCATCATCTCATCAAAATATATAAACAAAGCCATCCGTTAATACGGATGGCTTTTATCTTTTAAATCAAATTTTTATATTAAAAAAATCATTCTTGCAATACAACTACCGTTCAACGTAATAGATGTAAAAAATCATTGTTTTTTCTACAGATAATTTAGTCAAAGAGGCTATTTATTAATAACTTTGTAGTAAATTTAGAAATCAAGATGGAAAAACAACCACAAGAGGTAGTCTTAATTGGTGCAGGAATCATGAGTGCTACTTTAAGTATTCTTCTAAAAAAATTAAATCCTAGTATAAAGATATCAGTTTTCGAAAAATTAGATAAAATCGGTTTCGAAAGTTCAGAAGCGTTTAACAATGCAGGTACTGGGCACTCTGCTTTTTGTGAATTAAATTATACTCCACAAGGAAAAGATGGTAATGTTGATATCACTAAAGCTATAAATATTGCTAAGCAATTCGAGACTTCTAAAGAATTCTGGACTTATTTAGTAGAAAATAACTATATCTCATCTCCAGAAAATTTTCTACGTAAAACTCCACATATGAGTTTTGTTTGGGGAGAAGATGATGTGAACTTCTTAAGAAAAAGACATGCTGCTATGTCTAAGCATCCTTTATTTAAAGATATGCTATATTCTGAAGATTTCGAACAAATTAAAAAATGGGCCCCATTAATTGTTACTGGTCGCCAAGCAGGAGAGAAAGTTGCAGCAACTTATATGGATATCGGAACGGATATTAATTTTGGTGAACTTACTCGCGAAATTTTCAAAAGTTTACAACAAAAAGGAGAAATTACTTTAGAAACTTCTCATGAAGTAAAAGACTTAACTCGTTTATCAAATGGTAAATGGGCGGTTAAAGTAAAAGATCTAAAATCTGGTAACAACAAAGCAATTAATGCTGATTTTGTATTTATCGGAGCTGGTGGTGGAGCTATTTTATCATTACAAAAATCTGGAATTCCAGAAGGTAAAAAATTTGGTGGTTTCCCTGTTGGTGGACAATGGCTGATTTGTCAAAATGAAGAAGTTATTAATAGTCACTTTGCTAAAGTTTATGGAAAAGCTAAAATTGGTGCACCACCAATGTCCGTTCCTCATTTAGACACTCGTGTAATTAATGGAAAAAAATCTTTATTATTCGGACCATTTGCTGTTTTCTCAACTAAATTTCTAAAAGAAGGTTCTAATCTTGATTTATTTAAATCTGTAAATTTAGGAAACGTTGGTTTTTTAATGAGCTGTGGTTTAAATAATATGGATTTAACAAAATACTTAATTGAGCAAGTAATGTTATCTAAAGCTCAAAAAGTTGAATCTTTAAAAGAGTATTTACCAGAGGCACGATTAGAAGATTGGTTTGAACAAACTGCAGGACAACGTGTACAGGTTATTGAAGAACAAACTGGAAAAGGTGTTTTAAAATTTGGAACTGAAATTGTTTCATCAGCTGATGGATCTATTGCAGCCTTATTAGGTGCATCTCCAGGAGCTTCTACATCTGTAAGTGCAATGATCAATGTTTTAACGAAATGTTTCCCTGAGTTAATGAATAACGAGTGGAAAAAAGAAATTAAAAATATGATTCCAATATTTGGAGAAGATTTTAATAATGCTGAATTAATTGCAAACAGTAGAGCCAAGACTAACTCAGTTTTAAAGATTAAATAATAACTGTTTTTTTATATAAAATAAAGGGATAAACATTGAATGTTTATCCCTTTTAATTTTTTCCAAATGTTAGATAGTTTTTAATCCTCAGATTCTAAAACCTCATACTTAACTTGCATTACTCCTGAATTGGTGTGCCCAATTTCACTAAAAGCAGCTTGACTAAGATCTAACACTCTAGATTTAACAAATGGTCCTCTGTCGTTAATTTCAACGACCACCGATTTACCATTTCTAATATTCGTAACTTTTACTTTTGTCCCGAAAGGTAAAGTTTTGTGTGCAGCAGTCAACTCATTTTTATCATAAGCCTCACCACTTGCTGTTTTTCTTCCATGGAATTTGTCACCATACCAAGAAACCACACCTGAAGAAGCAGAAGCTATAGCAGCTTTCTCTAAAATTTCTTCAATTTCTTTTTCGTCTTTAATTGATAACTTATTTTCTTTAACAGAATCTCCATTTACAGAGTCGTCATCAATTTGATTGTTAAATCTTTCATTAAAGCTTGGCACGATAGTAGATTCTTGATCAATAGCATCGGCTGTTGCTCCCCTTAAAATTTTACCATCAGCATTTGCTATTGGAAAAATCATTAACATCGTTACCAATGCTAAGATATTTTTACTCATCCTTTAGATATTTCTGATTACGTTGCAAATTTAAGGAGTATATGACCTTATTATTTAGAATAATTCTAATAAGGCATTTTAATGTATAATTATTCGCTCTAAAGGCAACTATAGTAGGGATTAAGAGCAATTGTTAAAAAAATGTTAAAAATAATGGGTTTTGGTAATTTTTTTGGGAAAAAATATAATATTTTTTATAAATAGCTGATTTTTAATATTTTATATTATTTATACTCTTTATTTTTTTGGATAAAAAAAAAGCTAAAACATTGATTATCTTAGCTTTTTATTTTATCGGGTCATTTTGAGATAGTATAGCTTAATTATTTAATAGCTTTTTTACTTTTTCTGAGATTAATTTCCCTTCCGCTTTACCTGCTAATTTTGCAGAAGCTGCTCCCATTACTTTTCCCATATCTTTCGGTGAAGTTGCACCAACTTCTGCGATGATTTCTTTAATTATAACTTCTAATTCTTCCGCTGACAATTGCTTTGGTAAGAATTGTAAGATAACTTCAGCTTGTGCTAATTCCTTTTCCTCTAACTCTGTTCTACCATTAGCTTTAAATTGTTCAGCAGCTTCTTTTCTTTGTTTAATTAATTTTTGTAATAAAGCAATTTCCTGTGCTTCTGAAAAATCTTCAGCCGAACCAGAAGTTTTAGCTAATAATAATTCTGATTTAACTGCGCGTAAAGCTTCTAATGCAATTGTATTTTTAGCTTTCATTGCCTCTTTTAATTGAGACATAATTTCTACTTCTAAACTCATTGAATAAATTTTAAATCAAATTTACAACAAAAAAAGCTCCAAATTCTACAATTTGGAGCTTTATATAATAAGAATATTGTGACGATTAATTAATCTACATTATCATGTAAAAAATTATTAGGTCTAATTTGTGGTTCTTTATTGTTATTAGATCCTAAAGATAAATCAGAAGATGAATTAGTTGAACGATCTGTTAGCTGAACTCCTTGTCTTTGGTAAGCCGGAATTGCCTCAAACTCATCAACTTGTTGATTAGTTAATTGTGAATTAAATTTAAAATTAAATTGACGTAAACGATTTCTACGATCTTCTATAGTTTGATCTAATGCACTATCAATAGACTGGTCAAGAATTGGGTCAACTGTATGCTCTAATACTTCTACTGTTCTTATTGTTTCTGCTGCTGTACTTTGTGTTTGTATAGCAGGTAATTCATTAATATTAAAAACTTGAGAATTAGAGTTTTGAGTATTGTTGAATATATTTTGATTCTGATTAGTCGAATTACTAAATGAATTTAAACTAGGATGTGATTGTTGCCCTTGATTTTGTTCTACTACTGCAGATGGTGAAGGAGAAGTACTTTTCAACCGAGGCTCAAAATCATCATAATTTTTTGATTCATTTAATGAGATTGGTTCATCATCATCTGTTAAAGTATATCTAGTTTGCCCTCCTTGTACCTGAGGTTGCCCAAAAGCTTGCTGATTAAAAGAATTTTTAGGCGTTTCAGGTTCTTTTGGTGGAGTTGGTCTATAACTTGGAGGAGTTTGCGGTTGATTTTGAGCCGCATTTCTACCAAAATTTAGAGATATTGGATTTACTTTAGTAGGAATTGGATTATCTAATGATAACGATTTATTTATTGGTTGCTCGTCATTCAGCGTATGTACTACTCTAACTTCTTCCTTACCCGTATACTCTTGTTCGTCTGCAGGAAAACCTGTAGCTACAATTGTTACACTAATTGCATCACCTAATTCTAATTCTTCACCAATACCCATAATAATATTAGCTGAATTTCCAGCCTCATTTTGGATATGATCATTGATGATACCAATTTCGTCCATTGTAATTTCATTGTTACCAGATAATAACAATAATAAAACATTTTTAGCTCCTGTGATTTTGTTATTATTTAATAACGGTGAATCTAAAGCGGCTGTAATAGCTTCTTTTGCTTTGTTTTCTCCAGTTGCCTGAGCAGATCCCATGATAGCCGTTCCAGAATTTGCTAAAACTGTACGAGCATCACGTAAATCTATATTCATTGCATAGTGTTGTGTAATAACCTCTGCAATACCTTTAGCAGCAGTTGTTAACACCTCATCTGCTTTTGAAAATCCACTTTTGAAACCTAAGTTACCATACAATTCACGTAACTTATCGTTATTAATTACAATTAATGAATCAACATTTTTTCTTAGCTTTTCTATTCCTTTTTCAGCTTGTTCTAACCTCATTCTACCTTCAAAATAGAATGGCGCTGTAACAATACCTACTGTAAGAATTCCTAATTCTTTTGCTATACCTGCTATAACTGGCGCGGCACCTGTTCCGGTTCCACCTCCCATACCAGCAGTTACAAAGACCATTTTTGTACCAACGTCTAAAACAGCTCTTACTTCCTCTACACTTTCTAAAGCTGCTTGTTCACCAACTTCAGGATTTGCTCCTGCTCCTAAACCTTCTGTAATCGCTTGTCCTAATTGAATTTTTGTAGGTACTGGACTATTTGCTAATGCTTGTGCATCTGTATTACTAATTACAAAATCTACTCCAGCGATTCCTTGTTCATACATGTAATTTACAGCATTGCTTCCTCCTCCACCTACACCAATCACTTTGATCGCTAATGATCGGCTTTTTGGTAGATCAAACACTATATCTCCTGTTAACATTTCACTCATATTCTTACTATTTAGTAGGTCAAAATTGTATATTTTTTACTCAGTTTCATTTATCATCTGAATGAACTTATCAGTCCATTTAGAAAAGAAATTTGGTTTTTTTGGGCCTCTTTTTATTTCAGTGTCCTTATCTTTTGGCTCTCCTACAGTTCCATCTATAATTGTATCATAATTTGAAGTTGAAACCTTTACTTCTGTTTTTACTTCTTTGATAGGTTCAGATGAGTCTGCTACTATTTCTGTAATTGCATTTTCTATTTGTGTACCCGTGTCCTTAGTTGCAGAAACTACCGGCGTAGGTTCTATTATAGGTTTATTTAAAGTATCTTTCAAAGGTTCATAAAAACCATCTCTAACTTCTTCGTCAGCTTCTTCTAAACCTTTCATTAATAAACCAACAGATGTCGCATATTCAGGACCGCTTATTTCGTCAGCTTTGCTTCCTACGATATGTTCATTAGAATATCCTATACGAACATCCATTCCTGTTACATATTCTGTTAGCTGACGTATATGTTTTAATTTAGATCCACCACCTGTAAGTACTATACCTGCGATTAATTTTTTCTTATGATCTTCACAACCATAATTTTTAAGGTCTAAATATACTTGTTCTAGTATTTCTTGTACTCTTGCATGTATAATCTGAGACAATCTTTTTAAAGAAATTTCTTTTGCTTCTCTTCCTTTTAATCCAGGTATTGAAACAATTTCTGATTCCTTATTTTCTCCTGGCCATGCAGATCCGAAACGTTGTTTTAATAATTCTGCTTGTTTACCGATAATAGAACAACCTGTTTTTATATCATCAGAAATCACATTTCCGCCGAAAGGTATTACAGATGTATGCTTAATGATATTATCTTTAAATATTGCAATATCTGTTGTTCCACCTCCTATATCAATTAGAGCTACACCTGCTTCCTTTTCTTCCATACTTAATGCAGCACTTGAAGATGCGATGGGCTCCAAGGAAATAGAAGCTAGATTTAACCCTGCTTTTTTTACACAATGTGCTATATTTCTAATTGATGAAATTTGACCAACTACAACATGAAAGTTAGCTTCTAGGCGACTACCATACATACCTATAGGCTCTACAATCCCATCTTCATTATCAACTTTAAATTCTTGAGGAAGAACATGAATTATTTCTTCACCTGGTAACATCACAAGTTTATGTACTTGTTTTGTTAATTTTTTAAGATCATTTTCATCAATAACCTCTTCAGAGTTATCTCTAGTAATATAATCACTATGTTGTAAACTACGTATATGTTGTCCAGCAATTCCAACAGTTACTTCAGTTATTTTAACACCTGATGATTGCTCTGCCTTTTCAATAGCTTCGCGAATAGAATTAATAGTTTGAGTAATATTATTTACTACACCTCTATGCACTCCTAAACTCTTCGCTTGTCCAAAACCAAGAATCTCTATTTTACCGTTTTCATTTTTTCTTCCTACTAAGGCGACAATTTTAGTAGTTCCAATATCTAGACCTACTGCAATTTTATTATTCATCATGTATGGTTCTTTTGGTTGCTACAACTTGGTTTACAAATTTCAGACTTAATTTTTCATATTGATCAGTACCTACAAAATTGATGTATTGATCATAAAATAACTTTAGATTATGTAATTTTTTTTCAAAATTATTCAAAGTTCCGAATTCTATATAAAAATTTCCTCTATTTACTATTAAATTATAGGATCTCTTACCTATTTTTTCAATTCCGATAATATGATTTTTAAATAATTCATCATTTTGTAAAGTTTGAACGAATTTACTTAAATCTTCATATTCATTTTCCTGTACGTCCCCACTTACTAATAAAACAAGTGCTGAGTTCAGTTTTGATAAAGGCATTTTATATCCTTTTTCAGATAGATAAAATTCTCCTTTAGGAGTATTCACTCTTACAATAGGAATACTTGTTTTTATATCAAAATGTATTATTCCTTTGACATCTTTACTTACTTGAACTGAATCTACATAGGGACTTTTCGCCACCTTATCCTCAATTTTTTTAATATCAAGCTCGTTCAAAGTCAAAGACATAATATCTTTATCTTCTTTACTTGCAATTTCTTTGATGATACTATCATTCAAGAAATAATTTGAATTTGAGGCATGAAATTTTACATCAACCTCTTTTACTGGTCGCGTTGCGTTTTGGATTATTGAAAAACTCACTAAAAACGCGAGAACAATAAACCCTAGTATCATTAATATGATTTCTTTACGCTTCACCTTTTAACCATTCTTTTATTGGTTTAACTATTGTATCAATATTTCCTGCTCCTACAGTTAATAAAATATCAAATTCTTTACTTTTTATTGCTTCTAAAGATTTCTCTAATGAATATACAGATTTTTCAGTTAAATTAACAAATTCTGATAACCATTTTGATGTAATTCCTTCAATTGGCAATTCTCTTGCAGGATAAATATCTAAAAGTATTAATTCATCCAAAGCTGATAAACTTTGGCCAAACTCTTCAGCGAAATCTCTTGTTCGTGTAAATAAATGAGGCTGGAAAACACCTAATATTTTTTTATTAGGATATAATTCTCTTAAAGATTTTATAACAGCATCTAACTCAGTTGGATGATGTGCATAATCATCTATATAAATCTTACCTTTAGCTTCAAATCGATTAAAACGACGTTTAACTCCAATAAATGTAGCTAATGCTTCATGAATTTTTTCACTAGATACTCCCAGATAATCAGCAACTGCTATAGCAGCCACTGCATTCTCCATGTTATGTCTTCCTGGAAGCTGAAACTTTATATCAACTAACATTCCATTTGGTGTCTCAACATCAAAAATATAGTATCCATCTTGTATTCTCACATTTATGGCATTATAATCCGCATCTTCATTAACACCATAAGTATTTGCATTAGAAAAACTTAAACCTTTTCTTACAAATAATTTTTCTTCAACAATAGATGCAAATTCTTGAAAAGATTTTTTTACCTCTTCTCGTTCTCCATAAATATCTAAATGATCTGCATCATCTGATGTGATAATAGCAACTTTTGGTGATAATTTTAGGAAAGAACGATCAAATTCATCTGCTTCTGCAACAGTATATTTTGAACCATTCAAAATCATATTTGATTGGTAATTTTCTGCTATTCCTCCTAAAAATGCCGTAGATTCAAGATCTGCTACTTTAAGTATATGACCTAAGATAGAAGAAGTTGTCGTTTTACCGTGCGTACCTGCTACACCTATTCCGTATGTATTTTTAGTAATTTCTCCTAAAACTTCAGAACGTTTTAAAACATCAAAATTTTGATCAAAAAAGTAATTTAATTCTTGGTGATTTTTTGGAATCGCAGGAGTATAAATTACTAATGTATTTTCTTGGTTAATATCTGATGGAATTGACTTGACATCATCATTAAAATGAATATCAATACCTTCTTTAATTAATTGATTTGTTAATTCTGTAGGCGTTTTGTCATACCCTAATACACTTTTCCCCATTGAATTGAAGTAGCGTTCTAAAGCACTCATCCCAATTCCTCCGGCACCTATAAAATAATAATATTTTTTGTCTAAAATTCCCATTTTATAATAAATTCAATAATATATCTACAATTTCTTGTGTAGCATTTGGCTTTCCGAATGCTTTAATATTATTTGATAATTTAATTTTTAATTCTTCATCATTTGCTAAAGCAACAACTTCTTTTACCAATTGTTCTTTTGCATCCGCATCTTTTACTAAAATTGCTGCATTTTTTTCTACCAATGCCATTGCATTCTTAGTTTGGTGGTCTTCAGCTGCTGAAGGCAGAGGAAGTAGAATTGTAGGTTTCCCTATAATACTAAGCTCCGAAATTGCCATAGCACCAGCTCTAGAAACAATACAATCAGATGCTGCATAAGCATCTTTCATATTATAAATAAATTCAGTAATATGTATTGTTGGATATTTATCTCCTACTAATTCTTTGATTTTAGGAAAATCTAATTTTCCTGTTTGCCAAATTAATTGAACACCACTTGCAATTAATTGATCCAAATCCTCTAACCATGCATTATTCATTGCACGTGAGCCTTGACTACCACCTACAGATAATATTGTTGGTTTTGTAGCATCTAAATGAAAGGATTTTATTGCTTCTTCTTTTGACGGAAGATTTTGAAAAATCTCAGTTCTAATTGGATTTCCTGTATAATGTACTTTTTCTATAGGAAATTGTTCAATTCCTTCATAAGCCGTACAAATTGCAGCAGCTTTATTTTTTAAAATTTTGTTTGTAACTCCAGGAAAAGAATTTTGTTCTTGTAATAAATATGGAACATTATTATTTCCTGCGACCCACAACATTGGTCCACTTGCGTATCCGCCTGTTCCAACAGCTAAATCTGGTTTAAACTCATTATAAATTTTTTTCGCAAGTGATATACTTTTTATCACTTTGAAAGGAAATTTAAAATTTGCTTTCATATTACTACGATCAAAACCTGCAATAGGTAAACCTTTTATGTCATATCCAGCTTTTGGCACCTTCTCCATCTCCATCTTGCTATCTGCACCTACAAATAAAATCTCGGCGTTTGGTAAACGTTTTCTGATTTCGTCTGCAATGGCAATTGCTGGATAGATATGTCCACCAGTTCCTCCGCCAGAAATTAAAACCTTAGGCGATGTCTTCGATGTCATTTCCACTATATCTTTTTCTTTCGATTTCTAATTCTTCTGGGGTTTTAATTTGAGTACTTACACTCAAAATAATACCAAATGAAACGCATGTCATCCACATGGCCGTTCCACCATAACTTATCATTGGTAAGGGTTGTCCTGTAACTGGAATTAAATTAACGGCTACAGCCATATTAATCATTGCCTGAAATATTATAGGAATTCCTACTGCAAATACTAATAATGTTCCAAAAACTGTATGAATTTTTGAAGCAATTACACAAATTCTAAATAAAATTATTAAGAAAGTAGCAACCAGTAAAATTGCACCTACAGCGCCATACTCTTCTACGATAATTGCAAAAATAAAATCAGAAGAAGACTGAGGTAAGGTTTGTTTGAATACACTTTTACCTGGACCTGCCATTTCTGTTATACCTCGTGCAATTGCTGCTTTTGCATGTAATACTTGGTAAGATTCTAAAGTTGTTTGACTTTCATCACTAAAAAATTTTTCTATACGCGACACCCATGTATGTACACGTGTATTTCCCATTTTATCAGAAAATGTTAAAGCTGCCCAAATAAAAGTTCCTCCCAACGCTAAACCAATAGCTCCTATTATTGAAAGGTATTTTATTGGAAATCCTCCAATAAACAAAAGTGCCCCACACATTAATGCTAACATTAATGCGGTAGATCCATTAGATGGAAAAATTAATCCTATTGTAATTAACATTGGTAACATTAACTGCACTATAACAACATTTACATCATACTCTTTATCTCTATTTTTAGTTAGAAATCGAGCTATGTAAATTAATAATGCTTGCGATGCTATTGTAGAAGGTTGAATTCCTACACCAATCCCAGGTAACATTATCCATCGAGATGCATTTGCTCCGCCGATAGATTCTCCTTGAACTAAGGTGAATACTAATAGTACTGCAAGGACGACTACACCTGTTAATGCAAATATCCCGAAATATCTATAATCTAATTTTTGTATAAAATAAATAATTAAAATTCCCACAAATAAAAAGCCAGCATGTTTCATTAAATGAGAAAACACCGTTCCTGTTCCTACTGTATAAACTAAGTTAGAACTTGCAGAATATACCGGTAAGAAAGAGAATATAGCCAATACTAATATGAATGACCATAGTGGTTTATCTCCTTTAAAATATCTCTGTATTAATGTTGCCATTTATAATTTTGGAATGATTATTTTATGATAATTTTTTAACTTCTTCTTTAAATAAATTTCCTCTCTCCTCGTATCCATTAAATAAATCGAAACTCGCACACGCTGGGGATAATAATACAACATCTCCATTATGTGCTAATTGATGTGCTTGTGCTACACAATCAACTATATTATCAGTTTCTACAATTTTTGAAATATATGGTGAGAAAAAATCTATAATTTTCTCATTATGTAATCCTAGACACACAATTGAATGAACTTTACTTTTTACAAATGGTAATAATTCATTATAATCATTGCCTTTATCTTTACCTCCGACAATCCATATTACAGGATTTTTCATGCTTTCTAAGGCAAAGTAAGCTGCGTTAACGTTAGTTGCTTTCGAATCATTAATGTATTTCACTCCGTTTATAGTAGCAACAGCTTCTAACCTATGCTCTACAGATTTAAAATCCATTAAACTTTTTTTGATGATTTCTTTTCTAACTTTTAAAATATTAGCTGCGGTTGCTGCTGCTAATGAATTAGAAATATTATGCTTACCTATTAAACTAAGTTCATTGATACGCATTTTTAAACCACCTTCAGAGTCATTAATGTAAAAGAACTCATCATTCGCAAAGGAATTTTGATTAGCTTCTTTCATAGTAAATGGGTTTATTTGTGCACGAATTGCCATTTTTTCCATTACTTCCATAGTTTTAGGATCATCTAGATTATAGATAAAATGGTCGCTTTCGTCTTGGTTTTCAGTAATTCTGAATTTAGAGTGTGCATACTTATCAAAACTATAGTCATACTCATCTAAATGATCTGGTGTAATGTTTAATAAAATAGCTACATCAGGTTTAAATGTTACGATATCATCCAGTTGGAAGCTACTAATTTCTAAAACGAAATATTCATAATTACCTTCTGCGACTAATAAAGCAAAACTTGTCCCGATGTTTCCACCTAATGCAACATTTAATCCAGCTTGCTTCAGAATATGGAACATTAAACTAGCTGTTGTAGTCTTTCCATTAGATCCTGTTATTGCAATAATTTTTGCATCTGTAAAACGTGACGCAAATTCGATCTCAGAAATTACAGAAACTCCATTTTCTTTTAATTTCTGAATCAGTACAGCTTTTTTAGGAATACCAGGACTTTTCATGACCAAATCTGCATTTAAGATTAACTCTTCTGTATGCTGACCTTCTTCATAAGCAATTCCATGCTCATCCAAAATAGCTTTATATTTATCTTTGATTATCCCTCTATCCGAAAGAAAAACCTCATAATTTTCTTTTTTTCCTAAAATGGCAGTTCCTACTCCACTTTCTCCACCCCCAAGAATAACTAATCTCTTCATGGTCTTATCTAATTTTAAGCGTAATAACTGACACTACTGCTAGTATAATACCTATAATTATTGCACGTACTACAATTTTACTTTCGTGATACCCTAATTTTTGATAATGATGGTGCAAAGGAGACATTAAAAATATACGTCTTCCTTCTCCATATTTCTTTTTAGTGTATTTAAAATAAGAAACCTGTAGCATAACTGATAAATTTTCTGCGAAGAATATCCCGCATAAAATTGGTAACAATAATTCTTTACGAACTATAATTGCTAATACAGCAATTAATCCTCCAATCGTTAAACTACCTGTATCACCCATAAACACTTGCGCAGGGTAAGTATTATACCAAATGAAACCTATTAAGGCTCCTAAAAATGCACCACAAAAAATTAGTACTTCCTCGGATCTTGGTATAAACATTATGTTAAGGTAATCTGCAAAAATTATATTTCCTGATACAAATACAAACAAAGCCAATGCACATAGAATAACCGCTGATGTACCTGCAGCTAAACCGTCTATTCCATCTGTTAAATTTGCTCCATTAGAAACAGCTGTAATAATAAAAATTACTGCTAAAATAAAAATTGCGCCTCCCCAAACTGCTTTACCATCTTCGTCCATCCAAAATAAAAAATCTGAATAATTAAATTCATTTCCTTTTACGAATGGCATTGTTGTATCAAGCGATTTATCTTCTTGTCCAAATTTGACAGGTTTATATTCTAGTTCAATAACTTTTTCTGCACGGTCAATTTGTCTCTTAACTGTTACAGATTCACTAAAATAAAGCATTGTTCCTACTACCAATCCAAGCCCTATCTGTCCAACTATCTTAAATTTTCCTTTAAGTCCTTCCTTATTCTTTTTGAAAACTTTTATATAATCATCTAAAAATCCAATTACTCCCAGCCATAAGGTTGAAACGAGTAAAATTATAATATAAATATTTTCTAATTTTGCAAATAACAGTACAGGTACTAAAGTTGCAATGATTATAATTAATCCACCCATAGTAGGCGTACCTGCTTTTTCAACTTGTCCTTTTAATCCAAGATCACGGACAATTTCACCCATTTGTTCTTTACGTAAATAATGGATGATTCGTTTACCGTAAAATAAACTGATAAACATTCCTAATAAAATTGCCATACCTGCACGGAAAGAAGTGTATTGAAACATTCTTGCCCCCGGTATTTGTAATTCGTTTAGGTAATCAAATAAATAATATAACATTTTGCCTATTTGTTCAATAATTGACTTAATTCTGTTGCGATTTCTAAATCAGAGAAGTGAGATTTAACCCCATTTACTTCTTGATAAGTTTCATGACCTTTACCTGCGATTAAAATAATATCGTTTGGTTCAGCCATTTTTAATGCCGTTTTAATTGCTTCCTTGCGGTCAGTAATTTTTAACGTGCGATTATAATATTGGGGTTTTACACCAACCTCCATGTCTTGTAAAATAACTTCTGGATCTTCTGATCTTGGATTATCTGATGTAAAAATTGCAATTTGTGATTGTGAGCTTGCAATATCAGCCATTTCTGGACGCTTTGTTTTATCGCGATCACCTCCACACCCTACAACAGTAATTAATTTTTCATTTTTTGTGCGAATTGCTTCTATTGTATTCAAAACATTTTCTAAAGCATCTGGCGTATGAGCATAATCAACAATTATCACAACTCCTTTAGCTGTTTTAAAAGTTTGAAAACGTCCATCTACATTTTTTAATGTGCTTAAAGCTGTAAGAATTTGTAATTCGTCTTGGCCTAAAAGTGATGCAATAGCAAAAACTTCTAATAAATTATAGGCATTAAATCTACCGATTAATGATGTCCAAAATTCTTTTCCATTAAATTCTAATAGCATTCCATCGAATTGATTCTCTAAAATCTTAGCTTTAAAATCCGCATCCGTTCTTAGAGCATATGTTTTCTTAGTTGCTACTGTATTTTGTAACATTACTAAACCGTTCTTATCATCAACATTGGTAATTGCTATAGCTGACTTTGGTAAATCATCAAAGAATTTCTTTTTTGCGGCTATATAATTTGCAAATGTTTTGTGATAATCTAAATGATCGTGAGTAATATTGTTGAATCCTGCTACAGCAAAATGTAACCCTGCAATTCTATTTTGATGAATTCCATGAGAGCTCACTTCCATAAAAGCAAATTCACAACCTCTATCTACTGCTTCTCTAAACATTTTGTTTAGAGTAAGAATATCTGGAGTTGTATGAGTTGATGGTATAATTTCACCATCAATTACAATTTTTATTGTAGAAATAAGGGCACATGCATAACCTAATTTTGTAAATAACTCATACAATAATGTTGTAGTAGTCGTTTTACCATTAGTTCCGGTTACCCCGATTAATTTTAAATCTTTGGTTGGATTATCATAATAATTAGATGCTAATACACCTAATGCAATTTGTGCATTTTCTACTTTGATATAAGAAATATTCTCATCAATTTCTGATGGTATTTCTTCACAAATTATAACTTTAGCACCAAGTTTAATCGCTTTTTCTATATAATTATGCCCATCAACAGTTACTCCTCTAACTGCAACGAATAAATCATCTTCATTAACTTTTCTGGAATCGAACTGAATCTCGTTTACAGACACGTCTGTGCGACCCACTGTATGTGAGATAGAAACGCTATATAGTAAATCTCTCAAATTTCTCATCTCTCCAACATTAAATATATTGTTTCACCTTTTCTAAATTTTGTTCCAGCAGGAATAGACTGATTAGTTACACGTCCAAGTCCTGTATATCTTACATCTAATCCTAAATTTTCTAATACAGGAACAGCTTTAGAGCCTGAATATCCCATGACATTAGGTACTATATTTTTAGTTTTATTAGTATTTATTACAGATTCTTTCGCAAAACTCTTCGTCAAATTCTTACTACTTTTTTTAATTTCAGCAGGCAAAGGTATGGGAGTTTTTGAATAAACCCAATCTGCTATCTTTTTAAATACTGGTGCTGTTACTCCTCCACCGTAATAACCTTTTTGAGGGTTTGGTTTATGAACTACCACTATACAAGAATATTTTGGTTTATCCGCTGGGAAATATCCTGCAAAAGAAGCACGATATTGCATTCCTTGATCCTTTTTCCAATATTCTACACGCGCGGTTCCTGTTTTACCAGCAATCTCATAATTTTCAGTATGTATTAGTTTACCTGTACCTTCTGTTACAGCTCCTTTTAACATGTCTTGCATCGCTTTGATGTTCTCAATAGAAGTTAACTGATCCACTAAGACAATCGGTTCAAATACAATATCTTCTTCACCTTTTTTAGCAATTTTATCCATGAAAAGAGGTTTTACCATTTTTCCGTTATTTGCAATTGCATTATAAAATGTAACTAACTGTATTGGCGTAATACTTAGTCCATATCCATATGACATTACAGGCAAGGTTACATTAGACCAAGATTTAGAATTTGGTTTATGCATTACTGGTGCCCCTTCTCCCAAAATATCTATACCAAGTGGCTTAGTCATATGCCACTTCTCTAGTTTTTCGAAAAATAATTCTGGTTGAGAATTGTAAAATTTATTGATTAGTTTAGATGTTCCAATATTAGATGATTTTTTAATAACACCATCTACAGTTAAGGTTCCATAACCGTGAGAATCTGTAATTCTTCTGTTATATAATTGATAAGACCCATTACCAGTTTCTACGGTTGTTTCTTTATTAAAATAACCATCATCCATTCCTACCAGCATCGAAACAGCCTTAAATGTTGAACCTGGTTCCGCTGCTTCACCTACCGCATAGTTATAATCATCTATATAGGTACCATCTTCCTTACGGGTTAAATTTACAATTGCTCTAATTTTACCTGTAGGTACTTCCATCACAATTACACTTCCATGACGAGCTTCAAATTTAGAAAGCTGCTGATACAAAGCATCATACGATATCATTTGTAAATCTGCATCAATTGTAGTATAAACTGATGAACCTGGCTGAGGTTCTTGTTCCCAATGTTTAAATGGTTTCCATTTCCCTCGACCCATAAATTGCTCCCAACGACGACCTTCAATGCCAGTTAGTAAATCGCTATAAGCGCCTTCTAGACCAACTTTACCTCTATCATCATCATAACCAATTGTACGTGCACCAATATCTTGGACAATTAATTCACGTTTTGTTTCAACTTCGTGAATAAACCCTCCTTTATTTTGACCTTTATTAAAAATTGGGAATTTTTTAATTCTTTGATATTCTTCATAATCTAAACCTTTAACAAGCATCATGTATCGGTTTTTCTTATCACGCTCATTATTAAATTTAGTTAAAAAATGAGCAGAAGATTTATCAAACATTCGACTTAAAGAATCGGCAAGTCCGTGAATATTTTCTTTATATAAATCTTCTTTAATAGCGACTAAATCTACATAAATATTATGCTTAGTAACAGTAGTGGCCATCAAAGCTCCATTTGAAGCGTATAAATTTCCTCTTTCCGCTTCTTCTGTAGCAAGTCTAAAATTATTTTTTGAAGCAAACTCTTCCAGCTGTTCTCCTTCAATAATATTTATTCTGAACATAAAAAAAAGTATAGCACAAGCCCATAGCGCTAGAAGTCCAGCTACTACCCAACCTTTCATTACTATCCATTTCTTATTATTCATCAACTTTATTTACTATATAATATGGTTGCTTATCTGGTATTTTAAGCCCATACATTTCTGTTTTACTTATAATCTCTGTTTCCAATTGCATACGCATTAAATCTCGATGCTTATCTGTGTATTGAGATTTTAAATCTTCTACACTTTCTCGTAATTCATTTATGCGAACAACTTTTCTATCTACCCAATGGGAACTTGTAATACTTAAAAAGGCTAAAAAAACTAAAAATAGAATAAATTGCCAGTTCTGTTGAGAACCTGTTTTAGTTAAAAAATCACCAGCTAATATCTTTAAAACAGTATTTTTTGATGGTAGCTCTGTTGCTTTAACTTTTTCTACTTTAGCTTTTCTTTTATTATTTAATGTATTATTGATTCTCATTTCTTACTGCAATTCTCATTTTCGCACTTCTTGCTCTTGGATTTTCATTAATCTCATCCTGTTCAGGAATAATCACTTTTGAATGTAATGGTTTAAAAGGTGCATACCAATTTCCATACATATCTCTTTCTGGCTCTCCATCAAACATTCCATTTTTGATAAATCTCTTAACCAAGCGATCTTCCAACGAGTGGTATGAAATAATAACTAAGCGGCCACCTGGTTTTATTACATCTGCACACTGAGTTAACATATCTTTTAACGCAGCCATTTCATCATTTACTTCTATACGTAATGCTTGAAACATTTGAGCAAAGAATTTATTTTCTTTAATTTTTGGTATAAAAGAAAAAATTTGTTTTAATTCTTCTATCGTTTCAATTGGTTTTATAGCGCGTGCTTTTACAATTTCTTTCGCTAAACGGTATGAACCTTGTAACTCGCCATAATCGTAAAAAATACGGGCTAAATCTTCTTGTTCATATTCATTAACAATTGTTTTGGCAGACAATTTAGCATTCTGATTCATTCTCATATCCAACTCACCATCAAAACGAGTTGAAAATCCACGCTCTGGTGTATCAAATTGATGAGAAGAAACTCCTAAATCTGCAAGAACACCATCTACTTGACGAATTAATCTAAATCTTAAGTTATTTTTTAAGAATCTAAAATTTTGTTCGATCAATTCAAATTTAGGATCGTCAATTTTATTATTTACTGCATCTTCATCCTGATCAAAAGAAAATAATTTTCCTTCCTCAGCTAAACGGCTTACTATTTCTCGTGAGTGACCTCCACCACCAAAAGTACAATCTACATATATTCCAGACTCATTAATAATTAATGCATCTACACTTTCTTTTAATAATACTGGATTATGATATTCACTCATCTTCGTTTAAATTTCCCATGATACCTTCTGCCATTTCCGCAAAATCTATATCATCAACATTAATTACATTTTCGTACAATTCTTTATCCCAAATTTCAATCATATTTAGCGAAGTAGACAATACGACTTCTTTATCAATATTTGCGAACTTCACTAAATCTTTAGAAATTTGTAAACGACCATTCGTATCTAGCTCTACAACTTTTACTCCTGCTGTAAAAACACGTATAAAATCGTTATTTTTTTTCACGAAACGATTCAATTTACTTAAATCATTCATGATTTTTTCCCAATTCTTCATGGGATGAATTTCCAAACATTGTTGAAATACTGATCGTTTAATTACATACCCATCTTCAACACCTTCAGTCAATTGCCTCTTCAACCCTGCAGGTAAAGGCAACCTTCCTTTTGTGTCTACTTTACATTCGTATGTTCCGACCAATAAATTCATGATAGAATTTTTTCAAAAATAAAAAATATTTTACCACAATTTACCATTTTTTACCACAATTGTTTTAAATTTTTATTAACAATTTTAAATTTATAATCAAGTAGTTATGCTTTTAACATCTTTTATCTGTTTACTTTTTTAAAAATTATATTTTATATAGCCCATTAATAAAATTCCTATTAATTTGTTTTACAGATGATTTATAAACTTTTTTCAATAAATTCTAAAAAAATATAATAAATGACTAAATTTGTCGACTTAACAACAATGTAAATGTTTTTTAGCTTAAAAAAGAAAGATAAGTTCTCTTATATTGAAGAAGGAGAAGGAAAACCTATAGTATTGCTTCACGGCTTAATGGGTGAACTTAGTAATTTTAGCTCGCTTACAAATTATTTTTCTGCAAAAGGATATAAAGTATACGCACCGGAGTTGCCTTTGTATTCTTTACCTATAATTAGCACAAATGTTGCTAATGTCGCTAAACATGTAGCAAAATTTATCGAAACTGTAATTCAAGAACCTGTCATATTAGTAGGAAACTCTTTAGGTGGACATATTGGATTAGTTATTAGTCATTCACATCCTAATTTAGTTTCAGCGTTATGCTTAACTGGAAGCTCTGGATTATATGAAAAATCTTTTGGTGAAACTTATCCTAAAAGAGGTGATTACTCTTATGTAGAGCGTAAAACGCGCGAAGTTTTTTTTGATTCAAGTATTGCAACAAAAGAAATTGTGGATGATGTATTTAACACAGTTAATGACAGAAATAAAGCCATTAAAACACTTTACATCGCACGTGATGCCATTAAATCTAACATGAAGGATGATTTAAAGGATATCAAGATTCCTGTATGTTTAATATGGGGAAAACAAGATCCTGTAACTCCACCAGAAGTGGCTGTGGAATTTAACGAAGAATTACCTGATGCTTCTTTATATTGGATTGATGAATGTGGTCATGCTCCAATGATGGAACATCCAGACCTTTTCAATGAAATACTTGACAAGTGGTTAATTGAAAAAGGAATTGACCCAAATTTAAAATCGTAATTATGATTAAAAAAGCTGAATTTGTAACAAGTTCTCAAAAATATACGGATTGTCCAGATCCATTTAAACCGGAATATGCATTTATTGGTCGATCTAATGTTGGTAAATCTTCTTTGATTAATATGATTGCTAATAAAAAAGCTTTAGCAAAGACCTCTTCTACTCCAGGTAAAACTCAATTAATTAATACTTTTGAGATGGATGACACTTGGTATTTAGCAGATTTACCAGGTTATGGTTTCGCAAAAGCACCTAAAGGTGTTCGTGGAGGATTTAATAAAATGATATATGATTACATTGAATTCCGTAAGAATTTAGTAAACGTATTTTTATTAATTGACTCTAGACACAAACCACAAGATATTGATTTACAATTCATGAAATGGTTAGGAAATAAAGGAATTCCATTTTCTATTGTATTCACTAAATTAGATAAATTGTCAAGTACTGAATTCCAAAAGAATTTAAATACTTACAAAAATGAATTGCTAAAAACGTGGGAAGAATTACCTGTTATATTTAGCTCTTCTGCAACGAGTCAAATCGGAAAACTAGAAATATTAGGTTACATAGATGGACTTAATAAACACTTAGTAGACGAATTT
Source organism: Faecalibacter rhinopitheci (assembly GCF_015234135.1). Classification (GTDB taxonomy): domain Bacteria; phylum Bacteroidota; class Bacteroidia; order Flavobacteriales; family Weeksellaceae; genus Empedobacter; species Empedobacter rhinopitheci. The sequence goes on from NZ_JADGIK010000002.1 coordinate 357,966, forward strand.
AGAAAAGAACAATACAAGAAAGAATATTAATAAAAAAGGGTTTAAACAAAATGTTTAAACCCTTTTTTATTATTTTAAAAACTCATCTATCGCTTCTATATACCCTGGTAATCCTTTACCCGAAATAATTTTTTTACAATTAACTCCAGTAACACTATTTGCTCTAAATCCTTCTCTTGCATAGATATCAGAAATATGAACTTCTATCACTGGTGTTGTAATTGCTTTTATTGCATCTGCAATTGCGTATGAATAGTGTGTATATGCACCTGCATTCAAAACAATTCCATCATACATAAATCCTACTTTATGTAGTGTATCAATTATATCACCTTCATGATTAGATTGATAATAATGGATTGCACAATCTGGATATTTCTTTCTTATTTCAATATAAAAATCTTCAAAAGTTTTTGTTCCATAAATTTCTGGCTCGCGCACACCCAATAAGTTAAGATTAGGTCCATTAATAATTTGAATCTGTTTCATTTTCCAAAATTTAATTCAAGTTACGACGATTTATAGGGATAATATAAACTTTTAAAGAAAATTTAATAGCCATATTTTCCTTTCCATTTTTGGTTCAAATTAAATTTATCTTGCATTTCTCGTTTATTATTTCCAGTTTCATAAAATACAGTTCCTTTTAGTTGATCTGGTAAATATTCTTGGTAAGCGAAGTTATTATCATAATCATGGGAATATTTATATTCTTTACCATAATCCATTTGTTTCATCAATTTTGTAGGTGCATTTCTTAGATGCAATGGAACCGATAGATCTCCTGTTTGTTTCACCATTTGTTGGGCTTTATTAATAGCCATGTAGGTTGAATTACTTTTTGGAGAATTGGCTAAATAAATCGCACACTGGCTTAATAAAATTCTGGACTCTGGATAACCAATCACTGAAACAGCTTGAAAAGTATTATTAGCTAAAATCATTGCTGTTGGGTTAGCATTACCAATATCTTCCGAGGCAGAAATTAATAAACGACGAGCAATAAATTTTAGATCTTCACCACCTTCTATCATTCTAGCCAACCAATATACAGCACCATTTGGATCGGATCCTCGAATAGATTTTATAAATGCTGAAATGATATCATAATGTTGCTCGCCAGATTTGTCATAACGTGCTAAATTTTGCTGAATCCTGTTTGTTACTATTTCATCAGTAATGATAATTTCTTCATCGTTACCAAAACTATTTACCACCAATTCTAAACCATTAAGTAACTTCCTAGCATCACCTCCAGAATATCTAATTAATGCATTATTTTCTAAGATTGTAATTTTCTTCTTAGATAAATATTCGTCTTTTATTAAAGCTCGTGCAATTAACTCTTCCATATCTTCCCGTTCCAATGAATTTATGGAATAAACCTGGGCGCGCGATAATAATGCAGGTACCACCTCAAAACTTGGATTTTCTGTCGTTGCACCAATCAAAGTTATCCAGCCTTTTTCTACAGCACCCAACAAACTATCTTGTTGAGATTTATTAAACCGATGAATTTCATCAATAAATAAGATGGGATTTTTTCCTCCTGAAAATAAATTCTGACTTTTTGCCTTATCAATTACTTCACGTACATCTTTTACACCTGCATTTATGGCACTTAAAATATAGAAAGGTCGTCCGGAAAGTTCAGCAACCATTTGCGCTAAAGTAGTTTTTCCAGTCCCGGGAGGTCCCCAAAAAATCATAGAAGCAATTAAATCATTTTTCAACATCATTGTAATTGGACCGTGTGGACCTACCAAATGTTTTTGACTAATGTATTCTTCTAAAGTATGTGGACGCATACGTTCGGCTAATGGAATATTCATAAAATCAGAATTTATTGAAATTCAAATTTAGTTAAAGTTTCACGGAAATTTATCAATGAAATTTATAACGACATGATTTGGCTATCAAGTAAACTTTATTTGCCATAAGTAAATTATAAAATGATGAAGAAAGCTTTAGAATGCGCATTAATTTTAACAGATAAGCACCTTGTAATTAGTAAAAAAATTCAGGAATGCTCAAATTATACAATTCAAAAAAAATTACGTCATCAGCAGAGTTTTATTGAACAACAAATTATTCAATTTTTAGAAGAAATTCAGGAATTTAAGGATTTAATTATGCTTCAAAATGATTTAAAAATGTTGTATATAAAATTAATCAATTACTATTCTAAACAAATACATTTAAAAATTAATCGTTTCCAAATGGAATTAGATTTATTAGAATTTGAATCTAAATTTGCATTAACAGCATTTAGTGCAAAAAAACATAAAATTCATAATCATGAGATTGAAATCATTCAACAAAAATTAAATTCTTATTATCAATTGATCAAAAAATAGATTTATCTACATTTTGGCCCAATTTTTATATTACTTTCGAGGAGAATTAAATAATCAGATAATGAAAAGAATTTCTTTATTCTTTAGTTTAATGTTAATGACTTTAAACTTTGCTGTTGGACAAACTGCAGAAAAGAAAAAAATTTATGATGAAACTGCTGATGCTAAAGTGCAAATTTCTGATGCCGTTGCAAAAGCTAGTGAAACTAAAAAACACGTTTTATTACAAATTGGGGGTAATTGGTGTGCTTGGTGTATTATGTTTAATGAATTAACCACAACAAATACTGAACTAAATAAATATATGAACGACAACTATGAAGTGGTTCATGTAAACTATTCTCCGAAAAATAAAAATGAGGCAGTATTAGCAGAATTAAAACATCCTGAACGTTTTGGTTTCCCTGTTTTTGTTATTTTAGATGATAAAGGAAATCTAATTCATACCCAAAATTCTGCTTACTTAGAAAGCAAGGAAGCAAAGGGACATGACACCAAAGAGGTAATGAATTTCTTACAAAGTTGGTCATACAAAGCATTGGATCCTGCTAGTTATATCAAGAAATAATTATAAATATATTTTTAAAAAACTCTTACTTACGTGAGAGTTTTTTTATTTTTTATAATTGTGATATGTTTACCTTTGTTGAATGAATAATTTTTGGATACAACCAGTTATTTTATTGGTGCGTTTTTACCAACTTGCGATATCACCTTGGTTGGGTAGTAATTGCAGGTATCAACCCACTTGCTCATCTTATATGATTGAAGCACTAAAAGAACATGGATTATTCAAAGGATTATGGTTAGGAACTAGACGAATAGGGAGATGTCATCCGTGGGGAAGCCATGGTTACGATCCTGTACCTAAAAAAAATAAAAAACTATGAATTTAATGGCTTACATCAATTGGCAACCTTCGCCTTATTTATTTGAAATTGGATCCTTTAAAATACATGTATATAGTCTTTGTTGGATTGTTGCATTTATCGTAGGATGGTATTTAATGGCAAATATATTTAAGAAAGAAAATGAGAAGAAAGAATGGTTAGACCCTTTATTTCTATACATTTTTATAGGTGCTATTGGTGGTGCTCGCTTAGGAGAATATTTATTTTATGATCCTTCTGCTTTTATTGAGAGACCAATTGAAGTATTTTTACCTGTTGCTTATTCACCTGGCAGTTCGGCCTTTGGATTCTTAACAGATTATGAATTTGTAGGATTTAGCGGTCTTGCAAGTCATGGAGCTGCTATCGGAGTAATCATTTCTGCTTACTTATTTTCAAGAAAATATACGAAGAGAAATGTATTATGGTTATTAGATCGTATTGCAACCGTGGTTCCCTTTGGTGGTGCAGCCGTACGTATAGGAAATTTTTACAATTCTGAAATTGTAGGAAAAGCTTCTGATTTACCTTGGGCTGTAAAATTTTTAAACCAAAGTTCAGGTTATGGAGATATAGTTCCAAGACATCCTGCACAATTATATGAAGCTTTTGGATATATTATTTTAGGAATTGTTATGTTATTTGCATTTCATAAAACTAAAGTTAAAAATAATCTAGGTGCTCTTCTAGGTATATTCTTATTTTTCTTATTTTTAATACGTTTTGTTGTTGAATTCTTTAAAGAAAACCAAGGAAATGAAGCAGTTGCAGAAGCATTAAATATAGGATTAAATAATGGACAAATTTTAAGTATTCCTTTTATGATTATTGGTGTATACTTATTTACGTCATCAAAAAATAGAAAATTTATCAACTAAAAAATAAATAAACTTATGGGATTTTTTCAAGAATTTAAAGAGTTTGCCGTTAAAGGAAACGTAGTAGACTTAGCAGTAGGGGTTGTTATCGGTGGGGCATTTGGTAAAATTGTAACTTCTTTGGTAGAAGATATTATTACACCAGCATTGCTTACTCCGACATTAGAAACTTTACAATTAGATAATTTAGCAGATCTTGTTATACCAGGAACTGCAATTAAATATGGATTGTTTATCTCTGCTTTTATATCTTTTATTGTAGTAGCTTTTGCTTTATTCTTAATGATTAAAGGAATCAACAAATTAAAAAGAGAAGCACCAGCAGAGCCAGAAGCACCAGCAGGTCCTACTCAAGAAGAATTATTAGCTGAAATTCGTGACTTATTAAGAAATAAACAATAATCAGCTTTTATATAAAATACAAAAAAAGCGAGAATCAGTGATTCTCGCTTTTTTGTTATGTTATTGTGTAATTATTAGAAACCTCCCATTTCTCCACCTTCACCCATTTCTTCCGAGTCTGGACGTTGTTGTTTACCTCTTTTATCTTTCTCATTTGTATTTTTAAAACGATAAGTAAAAGATAAATTCCAAGATCTAACCATCCAACGCATACTTTCGTAATTTGAATAATCATTCGCATATTGTGTCATTTCACGTTTTCTTGAATCAAAGACATCACGAATATTAAAAGATACTGTTGCACGATTTTTAAATAAATCTTTTGACAATGAAAAATCCATAGATAAGTTATCCTCTATTTTTTGTTGCGCTGTTTTCATCGATCCCATATAATTAGCAGCTAATTGAATTTTAAAGTCTGCTGGCAATGTAAAGTTTGATGATAAACGTCCTCTTGAACTAAATCCGTCTCCAGAGAAATCTTGTGCATCCAATTTTGTATAAGATTCACCAGTTTCTGTGTTAATATCTTCATTATATTCTTGGTAATAACCTGTTCTATTATACCCAAATAAGTTAACATTTAACATTAAATTCCACCATCTAAATGGACGGTAGGTTGCTGTTAAATCTAAACCATAACGATCTTCATTACCATTATTTAATGGTTTTGAAATCATACGCTCTAAATAACTTTGGTTTCCTTCCTCATCTTCTGTTAAGATGGTGTTTCTACGTTGAAATTGATTAATCATATCCGTGGTTCTTTGGTAAAATAAACTCGGTGTAATCATTAATTTTCCAAGATTTGTGATATAAGATAATTCAAACGAATTTGTATAAGTAGGATCTAAATCTGGGTTACCATATCTTACGTTACGGTCATCAGTTGCAGAGAAAAATGGATTTAACATGAATCCCATTGGACGACGAACACGTTTAGAATAACTTAATTGTAATTCGTTTTTATCATTAAATTTATAATTCAACGTTGCTGTAGGAAATAAATCTATATAATTCTTTTTGAAACCTGCTCCAGTGTCTACATATTTAATATCCATATTAGATGATTCTAAACGTAAACCAGCAAAATATTGAAATTTACCAATTGCATTTCCATATTGTACATATCCAGCAAATACGTTTTGTTGATTATCTACATTAGAAAAGAAATCATTATCTGCAATATAGTTTCCTTCTATTAATTTATAAGTTCTATTATTTGATTTATTATTATTTAAATCAACTCGACCTCCTAATTCAAATTTTCCTTTTTCTCCAATTGGACGAACGTAATCTCCTGTAAAAACAAAAGATGTTTGTTCTTCAAGATTATCTGTGGTTCTATTAACAATAGAATTATCAGATTTATAATTTAATATATTTCCATTTTCATCTTCTTTTTGAGAAGAAAAACGACCTGTAAACATTAATTCATGACCTTTTTTATCAAATTCATGTTTATAATTTACATCTACATCAAAATTGTTTTCTATTTCTTTTTCATCCTGTAAATTATATTCTCTATTCAAGAATTCCATCGAAGAATTATAATACAAGTAATCTATTAATGAGTTATTATTCCCATTATTATAACGGTAACCAGCAGAAATACCAACTGTGTTGTTATCATTAATATAATATTCTGTTCCTAAACGTACATTGTAATTTCTACGAATTCTATCATTAGTACGATCAGTAGACATATAATCTCTAACCTCTTTAGATTCATTTAAAAAATTTGTTCTAAAAGCTGAACCTTCTCCATTACGATTAGAGTATCGAGTTCCTGCATTTGCAAACCAATTAAACTTTTTAGTTTTATAATTTAAATTCACATTAATACCAGCCATTTCAGGGATTCCTCCATTAACAGTTACAGAACCATTAAAACCAGTATTTGTTCCTTTTTTTAATACAATATTTATTATACCTGCTGATCCAGAAGCCTCATAGCGCGAAGAAGGATTAGTAATAACTTCTATTCTTTCTACGTTCTCTGCTGGAATATTTTTTAAAGCTTCTCCAACATCAGAAACCCCTAACATCCCAGAAGGTTTACCGTCAATTAAAAATTTAACGTTATCATTTCCTCTTAGAGAAACTCCACCTTCAGCATCCACTTGTACAGAAGGTACATTTTGTAATGCATCTGATAATGACTGACCTTGTGACATAGGATCACTAGCCATATCATAGACTTTTTTATCTAATTCAACTTTGTAAATTGGTTTTTGAGCAGTTATAACAGCAGCTCCTAAACTTACTACTTCTTCAACTTTTACTGAAAAAGTTCCTAAATCTAGGTTTGAAGTTAAATTAATTTCTTTCTGAATTATATCGTACCCAAGCGGCTCAATAATAATTACATACTTACCGGCTGGTGCTTCAATTACAAACAATCCATTTGCATCAGCCATTCCTTCCATCACAACTCCTTCTGTTTCTGTTTCTAACGTTACAGATGTAAATTCAATAGGTGCATTCGATGTTGATAATACTTTACCTTTTAATTGAAATTTGTCCTGTGCATTAAGCGCAATCACAAACAAACTAAAAAACAGAGTAAATAAACTTGTTAGTCTCATCTTTAATTTTAATTGTAGTTAACTTGTTACCTAATTAGACAAACTGTATCCCACAAGGTTTAATTTAAAATTTAAAATTTTATTTAAAGATCAGATTAAACCTTTCTTAAAATCCATAGTCTAATGATTTAAAGAGTTTTACTAATAAAAATATTTGTAATGTTATATAATCTAAAGAGTCTATTCATCGTTGCTTTATTCATCAGTTCGTTTTCGGTTTCTGCACAAACTCATCAAAAGAATGATGATCAAATTGAAGAATTTAAAAAGGAGTTGGATTTATCGGATGCTCAAGTTTTAAAAATTAAAAGCATTAAAGAAAAATATTCTCCTGAAAAAGCGGAGTTAAAAAGAAAGCTTAAAGAATTACGTAACAAAGAAATTACGGAAATTGATAAACTTTTTACGCCGGAGCAAAAAACAAAATTAAAAGCACTTATAGAGCGTCATAAAGCTCAGAAAAAAGCTTTATAAATATAAAAGCCATGAAATATTTCATGGCTTTTATATTTTATTTAAAAATACTTTATTTTAGTATGCTTTCGCATATAATACTCTAAATTTCGCTGGTTTTCCAGAGAACATATCAATACCTTCTGTAGGTATTTCAAAAGCTTGAGGAATACAACGAATAGTTGCTTTGGTTGCATCTTTTACAGCTTCTTCTGTCTCTTCTGTTCCATCCCATAAAGCAGAAATAAATCCTCCTTTATTTTCTAACACTTCCTTAAATTCTTCAAAAGTTTTAACTTCAGTTGTGTGCTCAGTTCTATAATCAAAAGCTTTTTGATATAAATTATTTTGAATATCTTCTAATAAAGCTTCTGTTTTATCAACTACCTCATCTAATACTATGAATTGCTTTTCTAAAGTATCACGACGAGCAACCTCTACATGACCTTTTTCTAAATCTTTAGGACCAATTGCCATACGAACAGGAACACCTTTTAGTTCATATTCAGCAAATTTCCATCCTGGCTTAGATTTATCATCATCGTCAAACTTCACTGAGATTCCTTTCGCTTTCAATCCATCCTGAATTTTATCAACTACTGATCGTATTTCTTCTAATTGTTCCGCCGTTTTATAAATAGGTACAATTGCAACTTGAATTGGAGCCAATTTTGGAGGTAAAACTAATCCTAAATCATCTGAATGCGTCATAATTAATGCCCCCATCAAACGTGTAGAAACACCCCAAGAAGTAGCCCAAACATATTCTTGTTTACCTTCGTTAGTTGTAAATTTTACATCAAAAGCTTTCGCAAAGTTTTGACCTAAGAAGTGAGAGGTACCAGCTTGTAAAGCTTTACCATCTTGCATTAAAGCTTCGATTGTGTAAGTTTCGTCTGCTCCAGCAAATCTTTCCGATGGAGTTTTATATCCTTTAACTACAGGAATTGCCATGAAATTCTCCACTACATCACGGTAAACTTCTTGCATTTTTACAGCTTCTTCTTCCGCTTCAATACGTGTAGCGTGAGCAGTATGTCCTTCTTGCCATAAGAATTCCGCAGTACGTAAAAATAAACGCGTTCTCATTTCCCAACGAACTACATTTGCCCATTGATTAATTAAAATTGGTAAATCACGATAAGATTGAATCCAATTTTTATATGTACTCCAAATAATCGCTTCAGATGTCGGACGAACAATCAGTTCTTCTTCCAACTTAGCTTCAGGATCAACCATTAATTTCCCTGGATTATTTGGATCATTTTTTAATCTATAATGTGTTACTACAGCACATTCTTTTGCAAATCCTTCTGCATTCTTCTCTTCTGCTTCAAATAAACTTTTTGGAACAAATAAGGGGAAATAAGCATTTTGATGACCAGTTTCTTTAAATCTTTTATCTAATTCTGCCTGTAATTTTTCCCAGATAGCATACCCGTACGGTTTAATTACCATGCAGCCTCTTACTCCTGAATTTTCAGCTAAGTTTGCTTTGACTACAAGTTCGTTATACCATTTAGAATAATCTTCAGCACGAGTTGTTAATTTTGCCATATTTATCTATATTTGTTTATAAAGTTCTTATTTGATTGGCATATTTATTGCCTTTTATAAAGTACAAATTTATTAATTAGAAACTTAGAAAATATCATATCATGAATAAAGTTTATAAATTTTCTAAAAACTTTCTTAAACTAACAGTTCCATTAAGTGTTATTTTAGGATTTTCATCATGTTCTACATATCAAACAGCATCAAATGTAGAAAATGATGGGGTTTATTATAATCCAAAGACAGATAAAACTTATGCACAAGTTGAGCAGGAAAATTCTCCATCAGAAGGTGGTATTAAAGTTGGTTCTCCTTATTTTGATGCAAATGGAAACGGAGCTGAAGAATTTTTTTATGAAGAGGATGCAGACAATTCAAATGTAAATGTGAATGTTTACGGAAATGGGTATCAATCATTTTATGGAAATAGTTTTCAAACTCTTAGTAATTTAAATAATGATAGTAATTGGGGTCGAAATGATGGCATTAATATAAATATCAATTTTAATAATTGGGGTTGGAACTATGGTTTCGGCTATAGAAATTATTGGAATCCTTATATGAGTTATGGATGGGGATGGAATAGCGGATTCTATGATCCATGGGGATGGAATTACGGTTATGGATTTAGTTTCGGATGGTCTAATTGGGGTTGGGGACGACCTTATTGGGGCGGTATGAATGGATATTATGGTAACGGTTGGGGATGGAATAGTCCATACTATGGATATGGTTACAATAATGGTTATTACAATAGACCATATAATTATGCAAATCCAGGTAGTAGACCTCAAAATGCGTTACGTCCTGTAAATAATCTTAATGGTCGTAATAATAGTTTGACAAGACCTAATAATACATCTATTAGACCTACAAGGGATATTAGACCAAATACATCAAATAATAATTTAGGTACAGTAAATAATAATACTAGACCTACAAGAGAAGTTAGACCAAATAATTCTCAAACAAATAATCAAGGGAATACTTCTAATACAGTAACACGTCCTGTAAGAGAAATTAGACCTACAAATAGTCAAACTAATCCGCAAGGAAATATGTCTACTCCTACTAGAGAGGTAAGACCTGTAAGAACAGTAAGACCTAATAACTCACAATCTACTACGACAAGACCAAGCAGACAAAATGTGGAGCGTAACACTCAACAGAGATCTAATAACTATAATACGCCTAGTTATAGCCCATCTCATAATAATGGTGGACGTAGTGGTGGCGGATCAATGGGTAGTGGATCATCTGGTGGTGGTGGTAGAAGCTCTGGAGGAGGTTCAGGAAGAAGATAATCTTAAACGATTTTAAAACATAACATGAAAAAGATTTTTATCAATATTTTAGTCTTAGGAAGTGGACTAGTGTATGCCCAAGAACAAATAAGCACACAATATTCTACTAACGCAATTGAGTTATATGGACAAGATATTAATAGTGGAAATGCAAAATATATAGGAGTTGGTGGTGCAGTTGGTGCATTAGGAGGAGATATTTCTTCTGTAGAACAAAACCCAGCGGGTTTAGGAGTTGCTATAAATTCTGATGTTCAAGTAACAGCTGGTGTTTCAACCTATAAAAATTCAAACTCATTTTCTTCAAACAGAACTGAAAAAGATTCAAATTTTGATTTCCAGCATTTTGGAGGAACATTTGTTTTCAATATTAATGATTCGGATTGGAATAGATTTTCAATTGGTGTCAATTATTTAAATCAACGTTTAGATAGAGTTAACCAAGTTAATCCGAACTCTAATATTGCATTTGATGCCTTCGATGAAAATGGACAATTGACTAACACATATAGATTTCATGGTTATGCCGATCAGATTGATGGTTATAAATCTAAATTTAGTTTAAACTTTGCAACTGCATATGATAATAAATTATATTTAGGATTAGGATTAAATTTTCATGAAACAAATTATCAAAAATTTTCTCAATATGCCGAGAAAACTGATAATGGAAATACATATGTATATGATTTAAATGGCACACCTTACAGCGAAATTGGTCAAGGATTTTCACTTTCTGCCGGAGCTATATATAAATTTAATTACAATTTTAGAGCAGGATTAGCTTACCATTCTCCGGTTTGGTATAATGTAGATGAGCAGTATTTTGCTGCCAATTTTACAGATGCTGGTGATATCTCATCATACAATGCATATGGAAGTAATTATGATTTAACTAGAGGTGGTCGATTAGTAGGGTCTTTAGGATTTGTTGTAGATAAAAATTTCTCATTTGGAGTAGATTATACATACCATATGAATGATGGTACTAAATTTAAACCAACTTCATATTTTAATTTAGATAATAGTTTCATTGATCAATATGTAAATAATTCAAGTGAGATTAGAGTTGGTGGTGAATATAGAATTGATAAGTTTAAAGCTAGATTAGGTTACAATTTTATAGAATCTCCGTATAAGGATATTAATTTAGATATTGCAGATGTAAATAATATTGTTTCATCTACTACTCTAAGCAAACCATTTGTAGGAGATATTAATAGATTTAGTGCTGGTTTAGGATACGACTTTGGTGGTTTTTATATTGATGCTGCTTACCAATACCAAACTCAGAAAGCTGAATATTTGATTGGTAATTCTACATTTGTTGATAACGATTTATACTATGTAGATTTAGAAAATACTTATGCACCTACTGCAAAATTAAATAATAGTTTATTTTTACTTACTTTAGGATGGCAATTCTAAATAGTAAAAAATACATAAAAAAAGCCGGTGAAATTTCATCGGCTTTTTTTATGTATATAATCAGATATTAAAAACTAGATATCTTTGAAGCGCCAGATGAGTTTAACTTAGTTTGAAGATTAGAAGCCATCTTATATAAAACTTTACTTGCACCTGAGGCATCTACTGTCATCTTATCTATTACCCAAACTCTTGCACTACTCGCCCCTGAACAGTCTATAGTAGCATTAGCTATTTTTAAAGATTCAGCATTTAGTTTAGATGCACCCGATATGTCTGCTACCAATTCTTGTGTATTCCCATCCAATACTAAAGATGATGCACCAGAATTATTTACAACAATTTTATTACTCATTGCCTTTAGCTGAAGACTACTAGCTCCTGATAAATCTATTGCAAGATTTTCAACCTTTAAAGTTGGTTGTATAGTTCCTTTAACAGCGCCTGATAAATTAAATGATCTTAATTTTTGATGAGGAATATTAACTGTAATTTTTTGATTATTCATTCGTAGATTTCCATCCACATATATTTTTAAAACACCATTCACTACTTCAGTTTTTATGTTATCTAAAACATTATCTGGAGCATTTATAGTAATTTCACCATTATAAGGACTGTCTGTCACATTTAATACAATTGCATGTCGAATGTCTACTCCATTAAAAGAGTTAACTTTCCTAATTTCATCGATATTATTTTGGCTCACATTAACTACTTCTTTAGAAAAAGAATTACGCATTCCGTTTACGTCAATATTACAACTTGAAAATCCTAATGTACTCACAAGTAAAAGTGATAAAAATATATGTTTCATAATTTAGTGTTTATTTATAAGACGTATTAATCCATAAAAAGTTACAACAAAATTTCTGTATTTATAAATACTCACAAATAATTGCCTAAAAAAAAAGATATTCACTAATTTCGCAGACTATGAAGATCATCAGTTACAATGTAAACGGTATAAGAGCTGCAATGACCAAAGGTCTTTTAGATTGGCTAAAAGCAGCGGATCCAGATGTTTTCTGTATTCAAGAAACAAAGGCATTACAAGAACAAATTGATACAAAAGCTATTGAAGACTTGGGATATCATCATTATTGGCATTCTGCAGAAAAAAAAGGATATAGCGGTGTAGCAATTTTCTCTAAGACGAAACCTAATCATGTACAAATAGGAACAGGAATAGACTACATTGATTTTGAAGGTCGTGTTATTCGTTTAGATTTTGACAATGTATCAGTTATCAGTTTATATCTTCCTAGTGGAACCAATATAGATCGATTAGATTTTAAACTCCAATTCTGCGAAGATTTTAAATCTTATATTAAAGAATTAAAAATTAGTCACCCAAATCTAGTAATTTGTGGAGATTATAACATTTGCCATGAAGCAATCGATATTCATGACCCTATAAGAAATGCAAAAGTATCTGGTTTTTTACCTATTGAGAGAGAATGGATTAGTGGTTTTATGAATGATTGTGAAATGATTGATTCTTTTCGTTATTTTGTAAAAGAACCTCATCATTATTCTTGGTGGACATATCGTGCAAATGCAAGAAATAATAATAAAGGCTGGAGAATTGATTACAATATGGTAAGTAAATCATTAGAAAAAAATATGAAAAGAGCTGCTATTTTACCAGAAGCAAAACACTCTGATCATTGCCCAATATTAATAGAATTAGATATATAATCATATATAAGATGAAAAAAATAATCTTTAGTTGTATCGTATTAGCAGGAGTTACTAGTTGTGTACCTCAAAAAAAATTCGATGAATTAGAAAACAGCTATTATACTTCTTTGAATGAACAATCTCGTCTAAACAAAGACTTGAGCGTTGCTAATAGCAAAATTGAAAATTTAGAAGCTAGTTTAGTTAAAACACAGAATGAATTATACATTAAAGATACAGCTTTGATAAATGCTCAACGCTTAATGAATGTTTCACAATCTGAGTTTGAAAATCTTTTACAACAAATGCATTCAGCATTAAATAGTACGAGTCAAAAATCTGAAACTTTTTTTAATCAATTAAACGAGAAAGAAAAGCAAGTAGCAGATTTAGTAAAACAAACGACTGAATTAGAAGCTAAAATTGAAAAGCAAAACAATGAAATTATAGCTTTAAAGAAACAAATTTTTGTAAAAGAAATACAAGAACAAGTTAAATAAACTCACTAAAGTCTTACTCACATGTAAGACTTTTTTATTTCTCATAATACTTCTTACCTTTGTATCAAATACATTATTTATTAAATGAAGACTATTTGTGAAACAAAATCACTTGTTTTAAGAGAATTTCTTGACATAGATGCTTACGATTTATTTATCTTAAATTCTGAAAAAGAAGTTATAAAAGCTGTAAACGAAAAGCCTTATTTATCAGAAGACGAAGCTCTTTTTTTTATTGAAAAAATGATTGAACATTACCATGAATTTGGTTTTGGACTTTGGGGAGTTTATGAAAGAAAAAGTGGACGTTTTGTTGGATGGGCTGGTATGCGCCAAACAAAATATGGTCCTGTTCTAAATATCCGATTCAAAAAGAAATTTTGGAATAAAGGATATGGAACAGAAGCGTTGAATGCAGTTATAAACTATGCAGTAAACGACTTAAAGATGAAAAAAATTGCTGCTAAAGCAGTTCCTTCACAACCAGTAACTATAAAATTATTGGACAAAACTACTATGGTTAGATCGGAAGAAAATCCATTAATTTATCGATTACCTTAATTATTTTTTAGGAGGGTAGTTTTTAAACAATTTAGAAACTCCTTTCTCTATGCTTTGTTGCTTCACATCTGCTGAAGCATTTAAAGGCATTTGTAGATTTAAAATCCCTTCCCAAATCAAGCTATTATTTTGGTACATTGTAACAACATATTCTTGATTAAGTTTTTTAGATGTAACAGGAATTCCGACAGATATTCCACCTCCCAAAACTTTCCCAATTCCTGTTCCTAACCCTACTCCTACAGAAGAATTTGTGTTAGACGAAACATATTCTCTTGGAGAAATGCGTAAATATATATCTGAAGATTCAGCATTACGAACACCTCTGAATTTAAGATTTTGCTGTATGGCATCAAATAATCTTTTTTGATCCAATTCATTTAAACCTGAAGAAACTGACTCATCAATTTGGTAAGTTCTAATCTGTGAAAAATCAACATTACGGTCGTAATCAACATTTACTTTCTGTGTATTACAACTTATGCATGTTATTATCAATAAAGTAATAAAAGCTAACTTTTTCATATGATTATTAATTATGGTTTTCCAAATAAAATGAAACTGCATTTCTTAGAGATTCAAATCCAATTTCCTCTAACTTAATTTCTGATAATTTAATCCATTTAACTTCTACAATTTCCTCCAATTCTAATTTTAATTCAGCATTTTCTGGAAAATTTGATTCAAAGATTAAATCGCACGTTTTATAAGGAATAGTCTTATATTCATAGTCATTTGGTTGAGACATTAAATATTTAAATTCAGACACATTAAGTTCTAAATTTAACTCTTCCTTTAGTTCTCTTTGGCAAGTTTGCTCTGCGGTTTCATTCGGATCCGTAAAACCGCCGGGCAAATCTAATTTACCTTTCTGTGGTTCTTTGTTTCTTACTGTAAAAAGAATTTCATCTTTTCTTCTTAGTATAACAGCGGTTGCAGTCGCTACATTCTGATAATAGACCATCTCACAGTCCTTGCAACTTAATTTTCTGAAATTAAATTCAATATTTTGTGAACTACAATTCGGACAATAATGAAATGATTTACTCATAAATGTAGGTATTAATTTTTATTTCTTGGATGAAAATTTAATATAGCTTCTCTAATAAATTCCTGATCCACGTGTGTGTATATTTCTGTTGTCGTAATACTTTCATGACCAAGCATTAATTGAATTGCTCTTAGATCTGCTCCATTTTTTAATAAATGCGTAGCAAAAGAATGTCTAAATGTATGAGGAGATATCGTTTTCTTAACTCCACCTATTATAGATAATTCTTTTACAATTGTAAATATCATGACACGAGTTAAACTTTTTCCTCTTCTATTCAAAAATAAGAAATCCTCGTACCCTGTTTGTATTTTTTGATGCACTCGGATAGCATCCTTGTACAAGTTAATATATTTTATCGTATACTCACTAATTGGAACCAATCGTTGCTTATTTCCTTTCCCTATTACACGAAGAAAACCTTCATCAAAAAATAGATCTGAAATTTTAAGATTTATTAATTCCGAAACGCGCAATCCACATCCGTATAAAGTTTCTAAAATTGCTCGGTTTCTTTGTCCTTCTGGTTTAGACAAATCAATAACCTCTACCATTTGATCAATCTCTATTTCAGATAAAACATCTGGGAGTTTTAATCCAATCTTAGGCGTTTCTAGCATAGAAGCTGGGTTATCTTCCCTAAATTCTTCTAATTGTAAATAGCCAAAAAAACTTTTTAAACTAGAGATTAATCTCGCTTGTGATCTTACACTATATTCACATGATGCGTAAGTGTGTATAAAAGATAATATGTTTTCTTGTGTATATTCTAATGGTTGAATTTCTGAATAGGCAATTAATTTATTGATATCTCTTAGGTAATTTTCTATTGTATTATCTGAAACTCTTTTTTCTAATTTCAGATACATTTTATAATCGTACAATGCGTCTTTCCAAAGCATGCTATGATTTTGTATTTTCTAATTCTAAAATCTTTTTTATCATTTCGTCTTCTTTACTCCATATCTCCAAATAAGCACGATTTCCGAATAGTTCGTTTGCTAAAATAGCTTTAATATATGTATCAATTGTATTACTTAATGCCGGATTAAACTCTTTTGAAGGAACACCTATCATATTTAAAAAATCATTCCTTAAAATTCCTGCTCCAAAGTAATTAATGTATCTTTTTTCATTTTCTAATAAGAACAAAGAATGAAATTGATCTGCTTTTTTAAATATAAATTCTTGGTATAATTTTGCATCATTATTATAAACTAACCAATTTGATACTGAAGAAACATCTAATGGTACAAACTCATCAGGAATAATTCCGCCTCCTCCATATACAATTTTTCCGGAAGGAGCTTTAAATCTTAATTCCTCATTTACTTTAATTGAGTCTTTATTATAGAGTTCTCCATTTTTTAGGCGTTGATAAATATCATCTCCATATGCTTGTTTTCCTTTATCATATGGCCTTTGTATTGATCTACCAGATGGAGTAAAATAATTAGCTACTGTAAGTCGTACACGTGTATCATCTCCTAAGTTTATTTCACGTTGTACAAGTCCTTTTCCATAGGATCTACGCCCTACAATTGTTCCTCTCCCATAATCTTGTAATGCTCCTGCGACAATTTCACTTGATGAAGCTGAACTTTCGTCTATTAAAACATAAACTTTTCCATGCTCAAAAAGCCCATAGTTTGTAGCGTAAATATATTTTTTAGCTTTAGACTTATCTTGTGTATACACAATCAGTTCGTCTTTGGTTAAGAATTCGTCCGCAATTTCTTCTGCGACCCTCATTACTCCCCCTGGATTCCCCCTTAAATCGAAAACCAATGTTTTCATTCCTTGATCTAGTAATTCTTTTAGTGCTGAATGAACTTCAATTGCAGATTTATCACCAAAGCGTGTCAATTTTATATACCCAATTTCTTCATTAATCATATGTTTACCTGTCACCGTAGGAACTGGAACCATACTTCTTTTTAACTTGATAGATAAAGGTTGTTTATTTCTAATTATTTTTATATCAACGCTGGACTGATTTTTTCCTTTTAATAATGCAGTAAATTGTTTTAAATTCTCAGCAAATACAGGTTTATTGGCTATTTCGATAATTCGATCCCCAAATTTTAATTTTTCATAGTTTGGCGAGCCTGGCAACATTTGGCTAACTACTGCTGTATCATTTATTACTCTATATTGTAATCCAACTCCCGCATATTCTCCACTAAGCTCTTCATTTGCTTTTTTTATCATATCCTTGTTAAGATATGTGCTATGCGGATCAAGTTTGCCAATCATAAAATTAATTGCCTCATCCACTAAGTTATCAGAATTTACATCATTTACATATTGATTGTCTATAAGTGAAACTAATCTTCTTATTTTCTGCTCATTACTACTATATTGTAAACCAACAATATCATCATTTTCATCAAATGCAAAATCGTATTTCTTACCTACAAGAAAACCAACCAAGAATAAAATTAAGGCTAATAAAAATATATTTAATATTTTAAAAAAAATCTTCATTAAGAATTAAGTTCTTCTTCAGGAAGGTGTATAATTTCAATTCCTGCTTTATTTAAAAAATCTAAGCCCGAATTATCTTTGTATTTCTCCATATAAACGATACGTTCTATACCTGCTTGCAGGATTAATTTACTACATTCTTTGCAAGGAGACATTGTAATATATAAAGTTGCACCTTTTGTAGATTGTGTAGAGGCGGCACATTTTAATATTGCATTTGCCTCCGCATGTAATACATACCATTCCGTATCACCTTTATTATCTTCACAACAATTTTCGAAACCACTTGGTGTTCCATTATAGCCATCAGATATTATCATACGATCTTTAACAATAATAGCTCCAACTTGTTTTCTCTTACAATACGAAAGTTTAGCCCATTCTAAGGCCATTCGTAGATATGCTTTATCGTATTTATTTTGTTTAGAAAAATTAATTTCCATCATAATATTATGCTTCTTCTTTTGATTTAGTCCACAAAGGTGGGATAAAAAATGGTAATGGATTACGGAAAAATGCCTTGATGATATTTATTATCATAGGAAACATTTTATATGTAGGGATATTATTAGATCTAAATGCTAAGATTAATGATAAAGTAAAACTTACTATAAAATTACATAATCCTACCAAGAATACAGAAATAAATCCAATTATAATAGCGCCTTTATCATCAAAATGATAATCCATTCCTGCTATTCCTATAGCAAAATTACCAGCGACAAAAGTAATGTGACGAATATCGAAAGGCATTCCTAAAATTTCTCCAATTAGGAAAGCAAATCCCATTAAAAATCCAAAAACAATATTACCTATAACTCCTCCGTTGTTACGCTCTACCCAATTGGCTATTTTTCTTCTTTTTACTTGTCCAAAAAATTTAGAAAGAATTGGATGATGGTATACTCTTTCTGGAATATTATAAAAACGCTGATTGTTAATTGTAATACCAGATACTAAACCTGATATAAATAAAAATACTCCTGCAATTGCACCAAAGTAGAATATTTGTGTATCCATGGTTACAACTTCTTCCCAATAATGATAAGCTTTGGAATATTTTATAACTTCTTGCCCAAGTACTTTATCTATAAAAAGAAAAATTAACATCGCTACTGAAAAACCTGCAATTACGTTTCCTAAAAATGCTATTAACTGACTTCTGCACAACTGAGCAAATAAAGTCGTAAAGTCTTTTACATTCAGGTCAGTTCCTGATTTTGGTACAAGAGCCCTTGCAATACGAGCAGCAGTCATCGAAGGCTGTTTAGTAGCTAAAGTCCAATGTAGCAAATATATTGTAGTAAATCCTATGGCATAATTTATACTAAAAGTAAATCCTTTAAAGAAAAGTGAACTATCTGGAATATTACCTAACCATGTTTTTATAAAACATAAAAAAGCAACTATAAAACCACCTCCACATGCAGTCCAAAACATACGAATATATTCTTTGGCCGTTGTAGTTATATATTTTTCTCCGGTTTTACCATTATGGTAAGTAACTAAAAAAGTAATTAAATATAAAGTAGAACTTAATTGATTACTCATCCAATTTTTAGGTGAATAAAATTCAGTCCAAGATTTTGTAGCACTTACATAAAACCCTATTAATCCGTTGTGCTTTAAATCATTAAAACTATTCATCACTACTTGCAATCTACTAAGCTGTTGCTGTAAACGGTTGATCTTAGCTGCTACATCTAGCGAAATTCCTTTATAATCTTTTTGAGTTAAAATATCATCTAATAATTTTCTACAATTTGCAATACTCTCTTTTATTTCTAAGTTATCAAACGGAAGATCTGGTTTATCAACAATCTTATTTATTTGTAATGATAATTTTGAAAATGGATTACTTAAATAATTTACTTCTGAACTATAACGCATCATTTCTTTACCTGAAAAACCACCTGTAATACGATCTGTTAAAATCACCAATGCTTGTAATAAAGAATGTTTAACGTAAGACGTTTTATGCTTAGAATAGCTTTCGGGCATAGTTAGAGTTAACACTCGAAAAAACTTTTCCCAACGATCTCTTGGTATAATGCGAATTACTTCAAATCTTTTATGATCATAAAAGATTTCATTCACAAGCGAAGTTAATTCATTATTATCCTCAATTTCAGGAAGGATTAAATCTCCAATTCGTTTTCTGAATATTGAAATTAAACCGTCTTCCACATGAATTCCTGAATCAACTAAGTATCCAATAAAATTTAAATTAGCAAAAATATTACCTAACTGTAGGATTAAAAATTGACGCTTTTCTTCATCATTTTCTATAATTTCTGTTAACTCATCAATAAATGTTATTGGATCAGGATATTCCTTTTTTACTTTATTCAATAACTCTACTAAATAATTTTTTTCAAAATCATTTGAAGGTTCAAAAAGTGAGTTTAATGACATAAAAATCTATTTATAGATTGAAACAAAAATACTCATTCTAAATGATTTTAGAATTGGTTTTAGAATTTAAAAACTTTCTTTTCAATTTGAGGGTTTATTTGAATTGAATTAAATTTAATAATGTATTCTCCACCTTCGTTTGGTTTTCCAATTATTTTTGTCGCAAAACTTAATCCATTAAAATTTTTATAATCTGAGTAGTATAATACTTCATCTTTATTTTGTTCAAAAACTAATTGGTATGTTTTTTCATCAAAACAGTAAGATGATTTATTTATATTTTTTGTAAGTTCTATTTTATAACATTTTTTATTTTTATCATAAGTCTCCTTTCCTACTAATTTTACATTAAATCCTTTTTGTTTATATTTCAATAAATCTGAATCAAATGCATCTGGTGTATAATTAGGAATGATTACATTTTTCTTTTGTATCTCACTATATGTCCACCCATTTTTCCCGTCATATCCTTCATTTAATACTTCTTTACCATCTATAACAAATGAAACTTTTTTATGATAAGGTCTTTGATGTTTTATAACAATAGGGTAAGAATAGTCCAAATTTAGATGTGCTTCCCCCTTTAGAATTATACTGTTTAAACTATTCCATGCTTTTTCACCTCCAGAAATATTTAAATTATTTAAAATTATTTCTTCTGCTGTTTGTGCATATGAAAAAATGGAAAAAAATAACGCTATAGTAGATGCTAGTTTAGCTTTTAACATATATAAAAATTGTAGTTAATTTGAGTTTGAACGATGAATATACAAACAAAAAAAGGAGATTTAAAAAAATCTCCTCAAAAATGATTACTCTATTTTATTTACTTTACTTCGATATGAGACCAGTTTTCTCCTCTTAAAATTCGATAAACTTGTCCTTGTGAAATATTAAATTGTTTAGCCAAAGCAGCAATTTTAGTTTTGCGATTTGGATCCATCAATTTCTTTTTTAAACGTACAACTTGATTCTCCGTTAACTTACTATTCGGAATACTATCTAGACGTGAGCGACCTTTCATCATTCTAAATAAATCTTTGTTGTGTTCTTTCCACTCTTCTAACGTAGCCCACTGCAAATTTTCAATGCTATTGTTTAATTTTTCATGGTCTATATGAATAACATATTCTTTGTTATCAATGTTAGGTAAAAATGTTTCTGCAACCATTTTATGTACATATTTAGCTGTACGTTTTCCATCTGCCTTGGTTACCCATATTGCACGGTAACCGTTATTAATTGCACCCTCTAAAATCTTGTATTTATCTTGTCCTGTGTAAAGTTTTTTAACTAAACCAGTTTTAGACACTAAGAATGATCTTTTATCAATCAACCCTTCTGACACATACTCTTTCCATGAATCACTCATAATCAATAATTTAACTTACTATATATAAAAACAACAATATTCGTACCGAAAAGCACAATAATATATCATGCGATAATAAAATTTAATTTTTTTTAGTAAATTTAGTTGATTGGGATACAAAGGTAAGTAATCATTTTAGATATATTGTTAATATTAACAAAATCCTAACTTAGTAATAATTTTGCTTTTTCTAAATCCTCTGGAGTGTCTATTCCTACACCGTTGAAGCTAGTTTCTATCACTTTAATTTTCATCCCATATTCTAAATAACGCAATTGTTCAAGCTTCTCTGCGCGTTCGTTTTGACGCATTGGTAATTGTGAAAACTTTAACAATGCTTCTTTTCTAAAAGCATAGATTCCGATGTGTCTGTAATATTGCGCAACAAAGTTTGTTTCCCTTGGAAATGGAATTGCATTTCTTGAAAAATATAATGCGTAGTCGTTATAATCCGTAATTACTTTTACAATATTTGGATTATCAATTTCATCTGAATCAATTATTTCTTGTTTTAGAGTAGCAACATCTACATTTTTTCCTTCATCACCTTCAAAAGAAGATAATATATCTGCTAATGCTTTATGATTTACAAATGGTTCATCTCCTTGGACATTAAGTATAATATCGCATTCTAGTTTTTCTACAGCTTCTGCAATACGATCACTACCTGTTTCATGTTCTTTCTCACTATATATCGCTTTGCCTCCATGATTTACAATTTCTTCATAAATTAAATCTGAATCTGTAACCACAAAAACATCATCAAATAAATGCGTGGCAATTACATTTTCGTAAGTCATACGAATAACAGTTTTATCACCTAACATTTTCATTAATTTCCCTGGAAAACGTGATGCTGCATAGCGAGCTGGAATTACGGCAATCTTTCTCATTTTATCTTTTTTATAATAGCACTAATTATAAATTCCACCTGTTTGTTTTTATTTACTCATGAGAGGAATTAATATTAATAAGTATATTTACGTCAAAGATACATTACATGAAATTAGCTTTCAAAATATTACTATTTTTAATATCAATCGCTTTAATATATATCTTTATAAACGAGTTGAAATAAATCATTTATTATCATGTCTGAAAAAACCTCTACAAAAACTTTAGCGATATTTATTACAAATGATACTCTTACTTATTTAACTAAGACTGCTTACGAAGACGAAGTATTTTATTCAGAAGCATTAAGAGTTAATTTATCACTTAATAATGATGCAGATATTTTAACAAGTGTTGAAAAGGAAATAAAAGCTAATTTGTCTTTATTATTATACTATGATTCTGTAAAAATTTGCTATTTATCTACTCCTATTAATATAGTTCCTACAAATTACAATACTTTTAATAATGAGAATCCTCTTTTTTTAGCTCAAAATAAAGATATCAGCTATCATAAACTAGCTTTAAAAAATGTTGAAGCATCATTATTTTTTAATTCTTACACACCAATAGCTCAAGTTTTTAAAGAATTACCCAATCTTAAAAATGCACATATTCTACATATAGGTAAACTTTTAATAGATGAGGTTAAAATAGATTCTGAAAAGAATCAAGTATTTGTACGTTTAATCGAACAAAATTTAGAAATTTGCATTTATAAAAAAGGCACTTTTGTCTTTTATAATATATTTAATGTAATAACCAATGAAGATGTGGTATATTATATCTTAAATACATTAGAACAAATTAAATTGGACCCAACGCAAACCTACCTTTCATTAGAAGGAGGAATCTCTACTGAAGATTTAACTTATGAATATTTATCTAAATATATTCAATCCGTTAAAATCAATGAGGAAATAGAAGCATTAGGACCTAAATATTTACTTTATAAAATTTTTGAATGCGAATAATTTCAGGATCATTAAAAGGAAAAAGAATCACTGCGCCAACTAATTTACCTGTTAGGCCAACGACAGACTTTGCAAAAGAAGCTCTGTTTAATATTTTAAATAACCAATGGTATTTTGATGAAATTACAGTTTTAGATTTATTTTCTGGAATTGGATCTATTTCTTTAGAGTTTGCATCGCGTGGTGCTAAAAAAGTTACATCTGTAGATAGTTTTACAGGATGCATTAAATTTTTAGATGAAACAGCGAAAAAATTAGAATTAGATAATATTATCAATACGCAAAAAGCAGATGCTATTAAATATGTCGCTAAAAAAGCAATAAAAGGATACGACATCGTCTTCGCAGACCCTCCATATGACTTAAGTGCTGAAGATTATGAAAAATTATTAAATGGCATTTTAGAAAACGAATGGTTAGAAGAAGGAGGAAATTTTGTATTAGAGCATCCTGATTCAATTAAGTTTGAAAATCACCCAAGATTTGTTCAACATAAAAAATATGGAAACGTGCATTTTTCATTTTTTGAATAAATTTCCTAAAAAAATTAACATTAAAAGGCTGATAAATGATATTTATCAGCCTTTTAATTTTTTATTTAGACTGAATCCATTTAAATTTGCGCTATAATTATTTAGAATAAATAAACATAACATGAGAAAAAATCCTATTCTACTAACAGCTATCAGTTTATTCTGTATTTCATATTCCTATGCACAAGAAATTGATTCAATAAATAATCTTAAACAAGTTGAAATATTTGGAGACCGTAATAAAAACCAAAGAGGACTAGAAACAATCACTCGTTTCCCAGGTTCTCCTCAAGAACAATTACAATCAATCTCTGTAATTTCTGAAAAATTAATCGAAGATCAAGGAGCTTTAACAATTACGGAAGCTGCTCGTAATGTACCAGGTGTTACATTATTTGGTTCTTATGGTGGAAATAGAGAGTCTATGTCTATCCGTGGTTACCGTGGAACTCCAGTTCTTAAAAATGGTATTCGTATGGATTCAGATTTCAGAACTGGATCAGCTGTTTCAGACATGCAAGGAATTGAATCTTTACAGGTAATTCGTGGTGCAGCTGCAATTACGCAAGGTATGGCTAATGGATTAGGATCTGCAGGTGGATTAATCAATTTAGTAACCAAAACTCCACGTTATACTAACGCTGCAAACATTGGTTTACGTGTAGGTTCTTGGAACCAAATTCGTACAACTTTTGATGTACAAAGAGCACTTGGAGAAAGTAAAAACTTCGCATTCCGAGTGAATGGAGCTTACGAACAAGCTGATAGCTACAGAGATGTTATTAACAAAGACAAAGTCTACGTAAATCCATCTTTAGCTTGGAAAATTGATGATAAAACTGAATTCATTGCTGAATTTGATTACTTAAAAGGAAATGCTACTCCCGATCGTGGTACTTATAACACAAAAGGTATTACAGAAAATGGATTAATTGATATGGGATCTCGTTTCTTAGGTTTCGATATTGATAATGAAGAAATGGAAGTTTTCTCTTATTCTGCAAGATTAACTCGCCAATTAACTGACAAAATTAATGTTCGTGCAGCTTGGATGTCCAACTTCAATACACGTGATCAATTAGGTTCTACTTTAACAGGAAACGGTGATACAAGAAGACGTGGTATGGCTCATAGCTTTAAAGATGACCGTAATTCAACTTTCCAAATTGATGTTATGGGAAAAGAATTTGCATTCGGTAAATTTAAATGGTCATGGCAAGTTGGTTACGATTTAAGTACAACAAGAACTGATAACCGCACAGCTGCTGGTATTACAAATGTAAATAGTGATGTTGCATCTACAGGAGCAATCAACAACCACATTGAATTAACTCCAGAGCAATGGGCACAATTAGAATTAAGAGAAGCTACAATGGAAAACATGACTTCTTACGGATTCTTAACGCAACAACAATTAACGTATGCAGAAAAATTTAAATTAGTTGCTGCTGCACGTTATTCTTACGCTAATGATTACAAAGATTCAGCAATCGATCCGATGATTGGATTAATGTACTCACCAACAGAAAACATTAATATTTACGGTACTTATGCAACTACAACAAGTTTACGTAGTGCTGCACAAAATATGATTGATGGTACAAAAGCTGGTGCTTCTGTAACAGATCAATTCGAAGCTGGTATTAAAACATCATGGTTCCAAGACCGTTTACGTGCAAACGTGAATTACTTTAATATGAACCAAGATAACTTAACTTACCAATACTATGATCCTACAACTAACGCGGCAACAAACTTCTACGATTATGCAGGTAATTTAAGAAGAAGTGGTGTTGAAGTTGAAGTTACAGGTCGTCCATTAACTAACTTACAAGTATTATTAGGTTACTCTTATGTAGATGCAGGATACAACAGCTCTCCATCTTACGTACAAGGTTCTCGTCCAATGAACTCACCTTACACAACTGCTAATGCTTGGGTACAATACAAATTTCAAAACACAAAATCATTTATCGACGGTTTAGCTGCATCTGTTGGGATTTATTACACAGGATCACGCCCAGTTAATGATCAAGCAACAACAAGAGATTCTCATGGAAATGTGATGAACGGTGCTGCACCATTCTTAATGCCAGATTACACAACTTTAAATGCACAATTAGGATATACACTAAAGAAATTTGATTTCCGCGTATTCTTTAATAATATTACAGATGTTGTAGGATATAACTCTTATTATAGAGGTGGTTACATCAACCAAATTGATCCTTTTAATATGGCAGCACAAGTAACATACAAATTTTAAAAAATTTCAACCCACCCAAAACTATCTATAGTTTAATAAATTCATTTTTAAAAAGAGGTCACTTTTGTGATCTCTTTTTTTGTTTTTAAAAAACAGTTCTTATCTTCCACCCAAATTAATATACACTATGAAATCTTTACTTACAATTCTATTTATTGCCATTGGGAGTATATTCACTCAGGCACAAAATCAGAATAATGATTACCCCAAAATAATGCCTTCTTTTCAATTTATAAAATTAAAAGGAGACGGAATTTATGATTCTAAAAATATTAAAAAAAATAAACAAACACTTATAGGACTCGTTTCACCAGAATGTATTCATTGTTTATTAACATTAGAACATCTAAATAATAACTTAAAGAGATTAGAAAATGTCAACATCATTTTAGTTACAGAATATGAGAAGGATATTTTTATAGAAAAAATGAAAGAAATTGCACCAAATTTATTGAATAGCAACTTGGTAGAAGTATTACAAGATCCGAATTATGAATTTGTAGACAAATTTAAACCCGTTTCATTACCAACATTTTATTTATATAATAAAAATAATGAATTAGAAATTGTTACAAAAGGTTCAGTAGAAATTAACCAATTATTTCAGTATTTATAAAATTCATATAAAAAAAGCGACTCATTAATGAGTCGCTTTTTAAATTTATAATAGTGGAATAATTATTTCCCTTGTTGAGCTTGCGCTTCAAATTGCTTTTGTAATTCAGCCATTTGCTCTTCAGTCAATCCACCTTGTGGTTGTTGCTGTTGTGCACCACCATCTTTAAAATCAACTAATTCAACTTCGAATTCTAAAGCTTGGTTAGGTCCAATTTGTCCACCTGGCGCTCCATTTTCTCCATATCCTAACTCTGCAGGAATATAGAATTTATATGTTCCACCTTTAGACATTAATTGTAAACCTTCTGACCATCCTGGAATAACAGCGTTTAATGGAAACTCTACAGCTTCACCTTTGTTATTTTTCTCAGTAGAATCAAAAACTTTTCCGTTTGCTAATAATTTACCTGTGTACTTAACCTTTACAATTGAATTTGCATTTGGTTTCTCACCTGTACCTTCTTTAACAACTTCGTAAACTAAACCAGATGCAGTAGCTTTTGCTCCTTTATTTGCTTTTTTAGCTTCAACTAATTTCTTAGACTCTTCGATGTTTTTCTTAGACATATTTTTCATATGGTTTTGCGCATATGTATCTAAGAATCCCATTCCGGCTTCTTGAGTGATTAATAGTTTTTTGTGACGTACAACGTCCATAATACCTTGAACGATGATATCTTTATCTAATTGATCTAATTGTTGTTGGTTAATAACAGTTTCAATCTGTTGTCCCATTTGTTGACCAATTGAGTAAGATTCTCTACCTGTAGATCCGTTTAAATAATCTTTTAAACCTTTTTCTAACTGAGCGTAATCGATACTATCAGATTCAACTAGGCGAGCAGACATTTGCTTAACACCTTCTCCTAAACCAGTTCCAAAAGCATAAGATGCTTTTTGATCGTCGTTATCTAATTTTTCTACAGTTTTTCCTTTGTTACAAGCTACTAAAGATGCAACAACGAAAATTCCTACAAGAACTTTTTTCATTATTTGAGTATTTTACTATGCAAGTTTACAAAATTATTTTATAATAATACTTTTTTTGAAGTATTTGCATTAACATTTTAAAAGTTGAACTATTCATACAAATCCAACCCAAATTCTTCTTTCAATTTAAGGAGAACAGGATTTTTAAGGACTAAAGCTTCAAATTTTTGTTTAGAAGTTAAAATATGGCTTTTAGCTTCTTGTGCAGAGTATTTAACTTCAATTGTAAAATAGAAGTTTTTTATTGAATTCCTCAACCCATTTATTATGCGATTTTTATAGGTTTCAAATTCTGATTCAGAAGAAGCTGAGATGAATTCTAGAGTAATTACATTATTTTCTTCCACATAAATAGTTGTAGTAGACAATGCATTGTAAGCCGGAATATTTTGTTCCAATTTAAGTCGTTCTAAAAACTTATTCCAAAAATTCTGAACATCATTTAATTCATATTTTTCTCTTGGTAAATCATTTCTTAAAACTTCCTCCTCAACAAGATCTTTCTTTATATCTTTTATAGCTGATTTTAAACTAAATGCAGAACCGCTAGAAGATCCCATAGGTTTGTTCGTTCTACGTTTAGGCTCTGGCGAAGGAATTACTTGTGCAGGTCGAACGGGTGTTTCCACTGCTTCCTGAGAAATTACACTTGGTATATTTTGTGGAATAGGTTGCCTTACTCCCGCAGCAGTTTGTTGCTGTTTAGCATCTTCTGTTAGATAGAATGAAGGTGGAACTATCCTATACTTTTTTTTTTAAGCCCTTGTTCTTCTGCTGTTAAAGACGAAAGTTGCATTAATGCAATTTCTACCGTTAATCTTGGATTTTTACTAGTTTTATAATTGATATCTGCTTGGTTACAAATTTCAATTGCTCCGAATAAAAATACGCTAGAACATTTTTGTGCATGTGCTACATATTTTGCCTTTGTACGCTCTCCTACTTCTAATAATTGGACAGTATTGGCCGTTTTAGCCATTAATAAATCACGGAAGTGTGAACCTAATCCAGTAATAAATAAATGAGCATCAAAACCTTTATTCAAAATTGTATTGAATTGAAGCATTGCTTCTGGAATATCATTTGTTAAAAATGCATCCGTCATCTTAAAATAATATTCGTAGTCTAGAATATTTAAATTTTCTGCAACTGCATCTAAAGTTAGATTCTTATTGGTAAAAGTTACCATTCGATCTAAAATTGATAAAGAATCTCTTAATGCTCCGTCAGCTTTTTGTGCAATAAGATGTAAAGCATCATCTTCAAATTTCACATTCTCTTTAGTAGCTACATTTACTAAATGACCTTTAATATCATCTACAGATATACGTTTAAAATCATAAATCTGACAACGAGATAATATTGTAGGTATAATTTTATGCTTTTCTGTCGTAGCTAATATAAAAATGGCATGAGCAGGAGGTTCTTCCAACGTTTTAAGAAAAGCATTGAAAGCTGCTGTGGATAACATATGAACCTCATCAATAATATAAACTCTATATTTTCCGATTTGTGGAACAATACGAACTTGGTCAATTAAATTTCTGATATCATCAACCGAGTTATTAGAAGCTGCATCTAATTCAAAAATATTAAATGCAAAATCATTGTCCGCATCAACACCATTTTCTTCATTTATTTTACGAGCTAAAATACGAGCGCAAGTTGTTTTACCCACTCCTCGTGGACCACAAAATAAAAGTGCTTGGGGTAATTGATGAGTCGTAATCGCTTGTTCTAAAGTACTTGTAATTGCTGATTGTCCTACAACATCTACAAATTCTAATGGGCGATATTTACGAGCTGATACTACAAAGTTTTCCATACGTAGGGCAAATATAATAGTTTTAATTCTCGCATAAAAATTATAATTTTAGAAAGTAAAATTTAAAGATTATTACAATATGTACTACCTTAAAGTTTTATATTTTTGCAATCTCAATGATTAAACTAAGAATGGCTATAAAAAATACACAACAAGAACCTAAAACAAATAAAACCAAATTATACTTAACGGGAATAAATATAATTATAATAGGAATTGGATTCTTACTTTTTATTTCATTTTTCTCCTATTATTTTAATGGATTCCAAGATCAAAGTCAAATTACTTCTTTAATGGATAAAGATGTAGTTGCAGAAAATTCTTTCGGAAAATTAGGAGCGTTAGCTGGTGATGTATTCATACATAATGGAATAGGAATTGCAGCATTTATATTACCTATATTTTTAGTCTTATTTGGAGCAAAAAAAATAACTGGAAGTAAAGCGATTAAACCTTTTGGATTTCTTTCTAAATGCATTTTCTTCTTAATATGGTTACCTATTTTTATTGGTTTTTCTTATCCAGATCATCCAGAATTTTCTGGAATAATGGGATTTGAGATCAATGACTTTATGAATAGTTTCGTAGGAAAAATTGGTGTAGGATTTATTTTGCTTATTTCATTAGTTATCTATTTAATGTTTCGTTATGATTTAACGTACGATCGTTTTGTAGCTTGGCAAGAAAAAAGACGCGAAAAATTACGTCTTGAGAAAGAAGAAGAAGAACGAATAAGATTAGAAGAAGAACGTCTATTACTTGAAAAACGCGAGCAAGAACGTTTAACAGAATTTAATAAACAACAAGAATTAAAAATTCAGCAAAGAGTAAAAGAAGAAGAAGAGATACTTGAAAATTTTAATTCAGAAGCGATTAAATTAAATCAGGAAAAGCAACTTAATGAAAAAATAAATACAGAAACTATAGAAGTTGCAGAAATACAACCACAAAGTGCTGAAAATGCTTTTGGTATAAATTCAATTGACAAAGATGACGATGATCATTCTATTTCATTAAATATTATAGATGTTGTTGAAGAGGATGTTATAGAAGATGCAAACGACTTTAAAGTTCAATTACCTGTAGAAGAAGAATTATATGTTGAACCAGTTACGGAAGAAAATTTAGATCTGATAGAAGATATTAAAATCGAAGAAACTGGACTAGAATTAAAAATAGAAACCGTTCAAGTAGAAGAAACAGTAGAACAAGCTGCTGCAAGAATTGTATCTGAACAAGGTGAATATGATCCGAGAAAAGATTTACCAAATTATCAATTTCCTAAAATAAATTTATTAAAGAAATATGATGCCTCTAACACGACGATGATAGATCAGAAAGAGTTAGAAGCTAATAAAAATCGTATTCTTGAGACATTAAATAATTATGGTATTGGAATAGAATCCATTAAAGCGACAATTGGCCCAACTGTTACATTATATGAAATTGTACCACAAGCTGGAGTGCGTATTTCTAAAATCAAAAACTTAGAAGATGATATTGCATTAAGTTTAGCAGCATTAGGTATTCGTATTATTGCACCAATTCCAGGAAAAGGAACCATCGGTATTGAAGTTCCTAATAGTAATCCTGCGATGGTATCGATGCACTCTGTTATTGCTTCTCAAAAATTTCAGTCTACGGATATGGAATTGCCGATTGCTTTTGGAAAAACTATTACAAACGAAACATTTATTGCTGATCTAGCTAAAATGCCTCACCTACTTATGGCGGGTGCAACTGGACAAGGTAAATCTGTTGGGTTAAATGCGATTATTACATCTTTAATTTACAAGAAACATCCTTCTGAATTAAAATTTGTTATGGTCGATCCTAAAAAGGTTGAACTTACTTTATATTCAAAAATAGAAAGACATTTTCTTGCTAAACTTCCGGATTCTGAAGATGCAATTATTACTGATAATGCAAAAGTTATCAATACATTAAATTCATTATGTATTGAGATGGATGATCGTTATGAATTATTAAAGAATGCATTTGTAAGAAACATTAAAGAATATAATACAAAATTTAAAGCTAGAAAGTTAAATCCGGACAATGGACATCGATTTCTACCTTACATTGTATTAATTGTAGATGAATTTGCAGATTTAATAATGACTGCGGGAAAAGAAGTAGAATTACCAATTGCTCGTTTAGCGCAATTAGCTCGTGCGGTGGGAATTCATTTAATTATTGCTACTCAGCGTCCTTCGGTTAATGTAATTACAGGTACCATAAAAGCCAATTTCCCTGGACGTGTTGCTTTCCGTGTAACTTCTAAAATTGATTCTAGAACAATTTTGGATTCGGCTGGTGCAGATCAACTAATCGGTAAAGGTGATATGTTATTTACTACAGGAAATGAACTCATCCGTTTACAATGTGCTTTCGTAGATACACCAGAAGTAGATGATATTACCGAATTTATTGGTGAACAAAGAGGTTATCCAGATGCTATGCATTTACCTGAATATGTGGGAGAAAATGAAGGATCTAGTGTAAGCGTGGATTTATCAGACCGCGACGTTTTATTTAATGATGCCGCTCGTCTTATTGTTATTGCACAACAAGGTTCAGCTTCTCTTTTACAACGAAAACTAAAATTAGGATATAATAGAGCGGGACGATTAATCGACCAATTAGAGGCTGCAGGAATTGTAGGCCCGTTTGAAGGAAGTAAGGCACGACAAGTATTAGTTTCAGATGAGGTTAATTTGGAACAGTTGTTGAATAATTTAAATTAACAAAATTGTCAAATTGTATGAAAAAATATATTTTTAGTTTTATGTTACTATTCGTAGGAATTGGAATAGTAAACGCGCAAACCGCAAAACAATGGTTAGATAAAGTACAACAGAAATACCAAAACGCCCAAACATATTATATTAAATTTGATTTTGAGCATTTAGCTAATGGAAAAACACAATCTCAATCAGGAGAAGTTTTTGCTGCAAAACAAAAATTTAATTTAAATGTAAATGATGTAAATCAAATATTTGATGGGAAAAAATTAATAACTGTAGCAAAAGATGATAAAGAAGTGGTTATTTCTAACGCTACAAATACAGAAGATTTTTTGACACCTACAAAAGTTTTAAATTCTTACAAAACCGGTTACCAATATGCGTTAGATAAAAAGCAAACTATCAACGGGCAATCTATACAATTAATAAAACTAACACCTACAACACAGAATTCTTCTATGAAATATTCTGTTCTAGGAGTAAACACAAAAAATAATCAAATTTATTCGTACCAAGAATTTTCTAAAGATGGCTCAAAAACATCGATTATAGTAAAAGAATACTTAGAAAATTTAATTATTCACAAAGATTACTTTAACTTTGACCAAAAGAAATATAAGTCTAAAGGCTATATTATTACTCAATTATAATCAATGTTAAAAAAGCTTGACCGTTATATACTTAAAACCTTTTTAGGTCCATTTTTTTTCATCTTTAGTATATTATTTTTCATTTTCATCGTGCAATTTGCATGGCAAGAAATGGAAAAATTTATTGGTAAAGGTCTTGAGTGGTATACTATTGCAGAGTTGCTATTATACCTAGGTATTAACGTTATACAATTAGTTTTACCCTTAACCGTATTGTTAGGGTCTATTATGACGTTTGGTGGATTTGGTGAACGCTATGAATTAGCTGCCATGAAAGCATCTGGTATATCTCTAATACGCATTATTGCACCAGTATTCACTTTAGTATTTTGTTTATCTGTCGGTTTGTATTTTTTTGGAGATCGTGTAATGCCTTTATCTCAAAGAAAGGCAAAAAATTTACTTTTCACGATTATACAGACGAAACCTACAATGCAAATAAAAGAAGGTGTCTTTATTGAAACTATTCCTAATTTTCAACTTAAAATCAATCAAGTAAGTGGAGAAAATAGTGAATTTCTTAAAGATATATTCGTACATCAAAATGCTGGTTTTGGAGAAAATACTATGACTATTCTTGCTAAAGATGGTATATTGAAAGCAGACAAAGATGATAATAGATACCTAAAACTTGAGTTATTTAATGGAATAGCTTATACCGATAATATTCAAGGTAAAAATGTTCTTCAACGTCAAAAACAAGAAAATCAAACTACTAAGTTTGATACATTGAATTATTATTTTGATATATCTGAATTATTAGAAAAAAACAACGATCAAAATCAAGCCGGAGATCATTACAAATTTTTAAATGGTAGTGATTTAAGCCTGATGATTGATACGATTACAACAAGTTATCGAGAGACTTATAAGAATGAACAGCAAAAGGCATTCGATAATAATTTTTTCTTCGCAAAAGAATTTTCTAAAATAGACTCTACAAACCTTAGTCCTATCGTAGAATTTGAAGAATTTAATCAACAAGATCAAGACCGTATTATTAATCAAGCCATACAAATGGTAGATAGAGATAAGGAAAATGCTGGATATTTAGTTGAATTTTTTAAGAATAATGACAAATATTTTTCTAAAGTTAATCTACATTATTACAGAAACTTATCATATGCGGTAACATGTTTAGTTTTCTTTTTAATTGGAGCTCCTTTGGGATCTATCGTTAAAAAAGGTGGAATTGGAATGCCAGTAATTATCTCGATTGTAATTTTCGTGATTTACTTTGTAATCAATTTCTCTGCAGAAAACACTGCAAAAAATGGAAAAATATCTCCATTTATAGCTGCATGGATTGCAAATATGATTGCAATTCCTATTGCCATTATCTTATGTATTAAAGCCAACAAGGATTCTTCAATTTTTGATGTATCTAAATATTTAGATCCTATTAAGAATTTCTTTGGCAAATTCAAGAAAAAGAAACAAACCACGGAAGAGCATTCCCGATACCAATAAAGTAAAAAAAATGAGCACAAGATCATCTCAATTGAATACAATTGAAGAAGCATTAGAAGATTTAAAACAAGGAAAAGTAATCATCGTTGTTGATGATGAAGACCGAGAAAATGAAGGTGACTTTTTATGTACTGCACAATCAGCGACGCCAGAAGTAATAAACTTCATGGTAACGCATGGTAGAGGTTTAGTATGTGCACCACTTACACAAGAACGTTGTAAGAAATTGGGGCTAGATTTAATGGTAGGACATAATACAGCTATCTATGAAACTAACTTTACGGTATCTGTAGACTTACAAGGACATGGATGTACAACAGGAATTTCTGCTTCAGATAGATCAAAAACAATTCAAGCCTTAATTGATGAAAATATTGATCCTGATGAATTAGGTAGACCTGGACATATTTTCCCTTTAATCTCTAAAGATGGTGGGGTTTTAGTTCGTATGGGGCATACAGAAGCTGCTGTAGATTTAGCGCGTATGGCAGGACATTACCCTGCAGGTTGTATTGTTGAAATTTTGAAAGAAGATGGTGAGATGGCACGCTTACCTCAACTTTTAGAGATTGCTAAGAAATTTGATTTAAAAATAGTTTCTATAGAAGATTTGATTGCTTACAGATTACAAAATGAATCATTAATTAAGCGTATTGAAGAATTTGAAACAAAAACAAGTTTTGGTGATTTTAAATTAATTGCTTATCAACAAACAACTGATGACCAAATTCACTTTGCTTTAACTAAAGGTGAATGGACTAAAGACGATGTAGTACCCGTTAGAGTAAAATCATCAAATAATTATTATGATTTATTTTCAGCTTTACAGAATGGAGAAACTCCATTATTAGAAAAAACTGCGAAAATTATTGATGAAGCTGGAAAGGGTGTTATTATATTTATTAATAATATTCAAAATGCTGATTTAGTTCAATCTAAATTACAGACTTTTAAAGCTTATTCTGAAGGTAAAATTCAGTCAGGTATATTACCTGAAGATGAAAGAAACCATGGAATTGGTTCTCAAATCATCAAAGATTTAGGTATCCAAAAAATGGATGTTATTACAAGACAAATTGTTGATGAGCCACATACTACACAGTATGGTTTAGACATTG
Source organism: Faecalibacter rhinopitheci (assembly GCF_015234135.1). Lineage (GTDB taxonomy): Bacteria > Bacteroidota > Bacteroidia > Flavobacteriales > Weeksellaceae > Empedobacter > Empedobacter rhinopitheci. The sequence continues at coordinate 393,974 of NZ_JADGIK010000002.1, forward strand.
TTTCGTACACTAAATTATAAAATATACAGTCTAATAAAAAAAATCCAGCTTATATTATAAGCTGGATTTTTTTTTATATTATAATTCCGGAATTACAATTGTAGGAACCTCTTTTATCGTTTGTAATACAATTGTAGTACGAGTAGATGTTATCCCATTAATTTTACTTAATGAAGTACGCATAAGCTCTACTAGCCCTTCAGAATCTGCAGTTCTAACTTTTATTAAATAGCCATCATCGCCAGCGATATCATGTACCTCTAAAACTTCTGGGATTTCCGCTAACAGATTACCAACTGTTTCATCTCCAATAATATCAGTTGTTTTAATAAATATAAATGATAACAATTTTTGCCCAATCGAAACTGGATTTATCTTTGCATGATAGGATAAAATAACTTGCTTCTGCTCTAGCTTTTTTACTCTTTCTAGAATTCCAGATGGCGCCATCCCTAATTCTCTCGCAATATCTGCATTATTAATACGCGCATTTGCTTGCATTAAACGCATTATTTTTAAATCTATATTATCTAAATTTATTTCAATCTTATTCATAACTTTTACAAAAGTACACATTTTGTGTTAAAGCATTTATATATAAATAACTCGGTGAATTTATAGCTTTATTAAAAATGAAAAGTTTAAATTTCTATACTTTTCATTTTGTTCAAAAAAAAACTGGATTTAAATAAACCCAGCTTCACTTTCAATAATAAAAACAATTAAATAATATTCAATTTAAAATAATAAGTCCTTAATCTTTATTTAGCATTGAGTGTTCTTTTGTATCTTTCATAAAGAAATAAACAATTAAAGAAAATGCTATACATCCTGTGATGTAATAGTAGAAATAATGCTCTACATTATTTTGTTTAAATAATAATGCTAAATATTCCGCAGATCCACCAAATATACATACAGTTAGCGCATATGGTAATCCAACACCTAAAGCTCTAATCTCAGCAGGAAACAATTCTGCCTTTACAACCGCATTGATTGATGTATACCCAGAAACAATAATTAATGCTATCATTAGGTACAAAAATGCTCCCCACATAGTTGTAACATTTGCTAATCCTGTAAGTAGGGGAATAGTAAAAATAGTTCCTAAAACACCAAATCCTAATAACAAAGGTCTACGACCAATTCTGTCTGATAACAACCCAAATAATGGTTGTAATGCAGCAAAAATCATTAGAGAGAGAAATGATATAAATGTTGATTCTTCTTTCGTAAGATTTACTGTATTTACCAAGAACTTTTGCATGTAGGTAGTATAGGTATTAAATGCTAATGTACCTCCCATTGTTAATCCGACTACTGTTAAAATAGCTTTTGGATGTTGTAAAAGTAATTTTATCGATCCATTTGATTCTTTTTTATCTGATTTACTATCATTATTATTCTCAAAAGCTTCAGTTTCATGTAAGTTCTTTCTTAGATATAAAGCAATTACAGATAATATTGCTCCAATAACAAATGGTATTCTCCATCCCCATGCAGATAATTCAGCATCTGTAAGTACAAAATTTTGCAGAATTAATAAAATTCCCAAAGCGATTAATTGTCCTCCAATTAATGTAACATATTGAAATGATGAATAGAATCCTCTACGATCTGGTGTTGCCATTTCTGATAAATAGGTTGCCGAAACTCCATACTCTCCACCTACACTCAACCCTTGTAATAGTCGTGCAATCAGTAATAATGCCGGAGCTAAGACTCCAATCGTTTGATATGTTGGGGTCAATGCAATTAATAAAGATCCAAATGACATTAATAATACAGATAAAGTCATTGCTTTTTTACGTCCAACTTTGTCTGCAATTGTCCCAAATAGCCATCCTCCTACTGGCCTCATTAAGAAACCTACTGCAAAAATACCAGCTGTATTTAACAATTGTGCAGTTGTATCACCTGTTGGGAAAAAAGCTGAGGAAAAATAAATTGCAAATGCTGCATATGCATACCAATCGTACCACTCTACAAGATTACCAATAGAACCTCCAATAATGGCTTGCACACGATCTTTAACCGTTAATTCCGAGTCTAATTTTATATTTTTTTGTCTAGCAGTTATTTTTTTATCCTGCTGTTCAGCTTTAATTGTAGTTATTGTATCTGACATAATATTATAGATTTATGATATTAATTATAAGGCGATTTGTAAAGTCAAAATATGCTCTCCTTTTCTCGTAAAAACTTCTTTAGTTTCAGCATCAAATAATGGACGAGAAGAATATTGATAAGCAACTTTTGCGTTTTGAGAGAGGACAAAAAGATTAGCACCAAATTCATAAAAATGTGCAATTTCATTTAATCCTTCTAGATCTTTTAATGTATATGCAGCAAATGGCTGAAGTTTAACTTTTTGACTGAAATTAGGTAAAACAAATCCAGCTTGTGTATACCACATATTTCCTGTTCCTAAAAGATATTTTGCATTTCCGAAACCTTCTACTGCAATTGGACCGTTATAAGAACTATCCTTGGTTCCTTGATTCATAATTCCATTAGTACGAAGATAATTTGGCCCAAAATTATAATTATAAAATACTGAGTATATAGAAAGAGCCATCTCTTTAGATTTTGGTCCTATCGGCATATCCAAAAATGCATCTACTCCGATCAATGTATTATCATAAGATTTGTACAATCCGTCTTCGGTTTGTGCTAACGTAGCATCTGATGTAGTATAAATACCTGCTCCTATATTAAAGACTTTTTTAGATCCAATATATGTTCCCGGCAAAAAGGATAACAAAGTATTTTCCTTTTCTAAAAACTGATACATACCATACCCTGAAAAAGATAATTTACCTGTTTGGTTATTATCTACAATTTCTCCGATTAAAGGCTGTTTATTAGTTGCAAATGGCTTATTAATAGCTACTCGGTAATTAAATTTATTATAATCTCCATGAAAAAAAACACCAAACTGACGAGAAAACTGATCTGAAACTTCAATATTCGGAAAATTAAAAACAGGTAAATCAGCAGTCAACATTTTTGTTGTACTGGCATTAGTTAATCTAGAAATTCCTGACCAACTATGCAATCCTGCTCCAACGTATAAATGGTTTTTATTCTCTTTTTTAGTGGTAGAATTTACACGAGGAATAATTGCTAATTCATTATACGCATCCATAAAAAACATTTGCGGCTTTTTACCTTGCCCATTTGCACCTGTACCAGATCCTCCACCACTAATAAAAGATTGATTATTAATGCCAAATTGAATATAAATAGAATAAGCATTAGACAATTGCGCCTGCATCGTAACACGCATACGACGTAAACCTGCATCGTAGGTATTTTCTTGTAGCATTCCATTAACAGCTGTTCCTGGATTATTTTCTAGATATCTCAACCAAAACTGAGTTGATAGTCCAAACTTGATATTTTTTTCACCTGATGAATCAAGATTTACTTTTAATTCTCCTAATGAATTTTTAAACTTAATATCTTGTTGATTTTCTTTAATTATAGGTTTATTAAATTCAACATTCAAAGAATCTTGAGCATAAATATTTAGAGTAAAATTCAGGGCAATTAGAGCAAATATTATTCTCATTATTCAACTTAATTTTCATTATTATTTTTCAGTGTATTTTTTACACCTTAATGTTGTGTATTTTTTACACCACTAAATAACAAGTTAATTCTGAAGAAATTTTGAAGTATTTATGAAGTTTCTTTGAAGTTTTATAAATAGCTATATATCAAATATTTAAACATGCAATTTATTGAAATTTATTAAAAATGAATGGCTTTTTTGATGAAAATTATACGATATATCTAGATTGTATACTGTGAGAATTTTTTTGACAAGGGCTAATCCAATACCAATTGAATTAGGATTGTATTTTCCTTTATTGAATCGTTGAAAAATAGTATCATTCGAAAACTCTTGCTCATTTCCCGAATTACTTATGTTTAAAAAACAACTATTAAGAGTTATTGATATATATCCATTTTTAACATTATGTCTGCATGCATTACTTACTAAATTGGATAAAACAACATGTGCTAATAAAGGATTTAAATTAATAAAAATATCAGGCATAATATCTAAATTAAGTTCTAATCCATTCATAGAAATTATATCTTCATAATTTGATATAATCTCATTTAATAAATCCGAAATATTAATACTTTCATTACTCACTTGATGATGATCTAAACTCATCAACAACACTAAGGATTGGTTAATGGACGACACTTTATCTAATTCATCATACATACTACTCAACGCTATCATTTGTTGTTCTGAGAGGTCACTATTCAGCATCAACTCTAATTTCCCCTTAATATTAGCTATAGGAGTTTGTAATTCATGAGAAAGATTTTCAGTAAATTCTCTTAAAGCTTGATAGTGCTGAATGGATTGCTCTGAAGTTTTATAAAAAAGTTCATTCAGCTGAGAGAATTCTTTTATGGGAGTTTCTATCAACTCTAAACTTTTCTTCTCTCGTACGTCAAAAGAGTTCATTTTATCCAATAAATGAAAAAAAGGAGTATATAATTTTCTAGTTATTAATTCTCCAAAAAAGATAATCGTAATAATAATAAATACTAATATCCATGCAATTGTCATTGCTATTCCTACAAAATAATCATCATCTATAATAGTTAAGCTAATCTGACTTTGTATTGAATAATGTTGATCTCCTATAAATGGATAAGTCGTCACCGTAACATGATTTACCATGGTTTGTAACATCTCATTCCACTCATAGTTACCTTCTCTTATTACTTCATCAACTAAATCCATATCCTTTTCAGTAAGACGAATTACTTTTACATGGGGATGTTGTTGCTGAATTTCCTCGATTGAAGTACAAGCTAACTTTTGTTCTATTACATGATTCAAATTTTCAAGCTTTCCAATAGCAGATTGCATTGTAGCACGCTCTATTGCAAAATAAAATATAAAAAATCCAAAACAAAGAGATGTAAAAACAATCAGCGTAAAATATTGAGTTATTTTTCCACTTAAAGTCATGTTACTCTGCCCATTTATATCCCAATCCATACACCGTTTGTACATAATCTGTACCTCCAACCTCTGCAATTTTACGGCGCAGATTTTTTAAATGCTGGTAAATAAAATCAACATTATCCAAATTATAGGTATAATCTCCCCAAAGATGGGTAGCAATGGCCTGCCGTGACAAAACACGATTTTTATTATTTATAAAAAAAACTAAAAGATTAAGCTCTTTCTTTGTTAAAGTGATTGGAGTATTTTTCACTTTACATTCCATTGATTCTAAATCAACTTCAATTTCATTAAAACTTAGGATTTGATGAGCTTTCTCATTAGAATTCCTACGAGTTACAGCTTTTATTCTAGAATGAAGCTCTGGCAATGAAAATGGCTTTGTTATATAATCATCGGCGCCACTGTCTAATCCTAAAATTTTATAATCTAAAGAATTTTGAGCTGAAATGATTAAAACTTTTAAATCAGGATATAGATTTTTAATAAAATACAATAAAGTTAGCCCCGTACTATCTGGCAATGTAATATCTAAAAGTACACAATCATAATAAGCTGATTGTAATTGCTCTTTTGCTTTCGCAATTGTATTAACCCAATCACATGTATGATTTTCTTGAGACAAAAAGTTAACAAGATTATCTGCTAATTCTTGATGATCTTCTATAAGTAGTAGTTTCATTTTGAGTGTTAAATCTTCATAAAGATAATATTTTATAAAAAAATAAAACCACCTCATGTAATTGAGGTGGTTTTATATCTTAAAAAGATAATTGAAATACTAAAATATGTTCTCCTTTCCGATCGAATATCTTCTTATCTACTTGATCATATAAAGGTCTTGAAGAATATTGATAACTAATCTTAGCAGATTGAGAAAATACAAATAAGTTAGCACCAATATCAAAATAGCTACCTATCTCATTTAACCCTTCTAAGTCTTTCATGGTATATGATGCAAAAGGCTGCAATTTTATAGTTTCACTAAATTTAGGCAATACAAAACCAAGCTGTGTATACCATAAATTTCCTGTACCTAATAAATTCCTAGCATTACCCGGTCCTTCTAATGCTTTATTCCCTGTATAATTATAATCTGTATCACCAGGATTCATGATAGAAATATTCCTTAAATAATTTTTACCGAAGTTATATCTATAAAAGGCTGTGTAAAATGTAAGTGCCATTTCTTGCGATGGTCTTCCGATGGGCAAATCCGTAAAAAAATCTGCACTTAAAACCGATTCATTATTTCTTTTGTATATTCCCTCTACTGGCTGTGATAGTGTAGCATCATTAGATGAGTAAAATCCAAGCCCAAAATTCATTACTTTTTTTGTACCTAAATAAAAACCTGGTAAAAAAGCTGTAGAACCTGTTTCTTTATTTAGAAAATTGTACATCACATATCCTGAATAACTTAATTTCCCTGGCTGATTATTATCTACAGTTTCTCCTATATTAGGCTGATTATTTACAGCAAAAGGTTTATTTACAGCAAAACGATAGTTAAACTTATTATATTCTCCACGTACAAAAACTCCAATCTGACGTGCAAACTGATCTGAAACTTCAATATTAGGATAATTGAATATTGGTAAATCACCCAATAACATCTTAGAAGTAGATGCATTACTTAATCTTGAAATTCCATTAAACCCATGCAAACCTGCCCCTAGATAAAGATTAAATTTATTTTCTTGATGTGTTTTAAAATCTTTTTGAGGAATAATTGCTAATTCGTTATAAGCATCCATAAAAAATATTGCGGGCTTTTTACCAGCACCATTTCCTGCAGCTCCTCCACTTATAAATGATTGATTATTTACACCAACCTGCAAATAGATTTGATATGCTGGTGATAACTGTGCCTGCAACGTTACACGTAGAGTACGCAACCCAGCATCATAAGTATTTTCTTGAGGTAAATTATTAACTAAAGTTCCGGGATTATTTTCTGTATTTCTTAACCAAATTTGCGTATTCAATCCAAACTTCATAAATCGATCTCCTTCCTCATTCAGTTTTAACGTTAAATCACCTAAAGAATGTTTAAAGGTTGGTCTATTTTCTGTTTCAAGAACGACATTTTTTACTTGTACGGGAATGCTGTCGTTTTGTTGTACAATAGAATCCTGCGCATATATTGTAGCAGTTAAGGAAATAAATCCAATCACTAAAAATCTTTTCACCATAAATTTCAAATCGGCCAAAGATATTAAATAAATATGTTTAAAATTTATTCATTATAACCATAGGAAAAGAACTATATGTTAAGCATTTATTAAATGTATATAAAAAATTAAATTTAAAATAAAAATTAATAACTATTAATATTGATAATTTGTATAGACACTTATTCTATTCGATTATCCTAAATTAAAATTGTTGATAACTTTTAATCATAAAAAAAAGGCTACCCAAATTGGATAGCCTTCTTTATATTAAAAATTTCAGTTAGAGAATTAGTTTCCTCCTTCTTCCATTTTCTTTTTTAATTCTGCTAATGAATCGATATCTCCTAAAGTAGAAGTTTCGATTGTGTTATTAGAAGAGTTATTGTTGTTGTTATTGTTGTTAGAAGATTTCTCAGCTTTAACTTCTTCCTCACGGAAAGTTGCAGTATGAGAAACAACTACGCGACGGAATTCTTTGTTAAATTCGATTACTTTGAAAGAAATTTCTTCCCCTTTCTTAACACGAGAACCATCTTCTTTATCTAAAGTACGAGCTGGAGCGAAAGCCTCAACTTCTTGATCTTCAAATTGAACAGTAGCTCCTTTGTCAAATACGTCAACAGCAACACCTGTATGAGTAGTACCTACAGCGTATTTAGTTTCGTATTTATCCCAAGGATTTTCAGTTAATTGTTTGTGACCTAAAGATAAACGACGAGCTTCAACATCTAATTCTAAAACTACAACGTCTAATACATCATCAACCGCACAGAATTCTGATGGGTGTTTGATTTTCTTAGTCCAAGATAAGTCAGAAATGTAGATTAATCCGTCAACACCTTCTTCTAATTCTACGAATACACCGAAGTTAGTGAAGTTACGAACTTTACCTTTGTGAGATGAACCTACTGGGTATTTAACTGTAATATCAGTCCAAGGATCTGGAGTTAATTGTTTAATACCTAAAGACATTTTTCTTTCTTCTCTGTCTAAAGTTAAAACTACTGCTTCAACCTCATCACCAACTTTTACGAAATCTTGAGCAGAACGTAAGTGAGTTGACCATGACATTTCAGAAACGTGGATTAAACCTTCTACACCTGGAGCAACCTCAACGAATGCACCGTAGTCAGCTAAAACAACTACTTTTCCTTTAACTTTATCTCCAACTTTGATCTCAGCATTTAAAGCATCCCATGGGTGAGCTTCTAATTGTTTAATACCTAATTGGATACGAGATTTATCTTCGTCGAAATCTAAGATTACAACGTTGATTTTTTGTCCATCTTCTAAGATTTCAGATGGGTGGTTGATACGAGACCAAGATAAGTCAGTAATGTGGATTAAACCGTCAACACCTCCTAAGTCTACGAATACACCGTAAGATGTGATGTTTTTAACTTCACCTTCTAATACTTGTCCTTTCTCTAATTGAGCAACGATTTCTTTCTTTTGAACTTCGATATCAGCCTCGATTAACGCTTTGTGAGAAACTACTACGTTTTTGAATTCTGGGTTGATTTTAACAACTTTGAACTCCATAGTTTTTCCTACGAATTGTTCGTAATCACGGATTGGTTTAACATCGATTTGAGAACCTGGTAAGAAAGCTTCAATTCCGAATACGTCAACGATCATACCTCCTTTCGTACGAGCTTTGATGTAACCATTAACGATATCTTGAGAATCGTGTGCTTTATTAACAGCATCCCATGCATTTAAAGTACGAGCTTTTTTATGAGATAAGATTAATTGACCGTTTTTGTCTTCACGTTGGTCAACCATTACTTCTACGATATCACCTACTTTTAAGTCAGAGTTGTAACGGAATTCATTTAATGAAATTACCCCTTCTGATTTAAAGTTGATGTCAACGATAGCTTCTTTATCTGTAATACGAACAACTTGTCCTTTGAAAACTTCATTTTCATTTAAGTCTTCTAAAGTTGTATCGTACATTTGCTCTAATTCAGCTTTTTCTTTACGATCAGCTTCATCTAATCCTGATTCGAAAGAATCCCAGTCAAATGATTCTGGTGCAACGTTAGCGTTAGCTAATGCGTCGATTTGAGCAGTTTCAATTACTTGCTCCTCTACTTGATTTTCTGTAGACATAATAATTTAATTTGTATCTCAATTCATTCTTGTTGAAGTCTATAAAATGTAAACAAATGATTGAGAGTTGTTTAACTTAAAGATTTTCGCCGACTTCTTTCACATTTTAGCGAGTGCAAATATAAATATTAATTTTCAAATATTTACATATCTTCTTTGGAATAATTATGTTGATACTTTATATAATAATTTTCTAAATAAAAAATTGGTAAAGATTTTGTCATAACTTTAGAAAGTCTCAACTAAAAAGCCAATGGACAGCCTAAAAAAAATTAAACGATTTTCTAAAATTGTTAGTGTCTTATCTAAATACGGATTTGAAGAAGTAGTTTCTCGAAGTAATTTTGAAGCATTAACACCTGATTTTCTCACAACTGGATATGCTCAAGAAATATTCAACCAAAATTTTAATCAACGTTTACGTTTTGCTTTAGAAGAATTAGGCCCTACATATATAAAATTTGGTCAATTATTAAGTAATCGTAAAGATCTTGTCCCTGAAGAATTAATTTTAGAATTAAAAAAACTACAAGACGATGTCCCTCCGGAGCCAATCGATATTGAAAAAAGATTAGCAGATGAATTTGGAATTGTAGTGAGAGATCATTTTTTAGAAATAGAAAGTGTTCCTTTTGCTGCTGCAAGTATATCGCAAGTATATAAAGCTACTTTATTATCTGGAGATAAAGTCATTTTAAAAGTTAAACGTTCGAATATCCAACAAATTATTGAATCAGATTTAGCACTTATTCGAGATTTAGTTTTCTTCTTAGAAAGAAAATATGAACGACTACAAAAACTATTTATCTCTGAAATTGAAAAAAGTTTTGAAAATTCATTACTGAAGGAACTTTCATTAATTAATGAATACCAAAACATTGAACGTTTCCGTAAAAATTTTGCTAAAAGTAAAGATGTATACGTTCCTAAAACTTACCAAGATTATTGCAACAACAATATCTTGTGTATGGAATTTATCGAAGGATTTAAGATTACTGATATTGAAGAACTCCGTCGAGTAAAAATTGAACCTAAGAAAATCATTGAGAAAGGTTTCGATATTTATTTAAAGCAATTACTAGATGATGGCTTTTTTCATGCTGATCCACATCCCGGAAACATCTTTGTAAAAGATAATGGACAAATTGTTTTCATCGACTTCGGCTCAATGGGTGTTTTAACTATAAGTGAACGTGAAATTCTTGAGGAAGTTGTAATTAATTTCGGCTTAAAAAATTCGAAAAAAATCGTTCGATCTTTAAAGAAAATGGCAATCAAACATTTTATTGAAGATGAAAAACAATTAGAGCGAGACATTGCAGAAATTTTTGATTATCTAGAATATAATACCGTAGATACAATAGAAGTTCAGGTTATCATTAAAAAGTTTAATAATATTTTAAATAAAAATCATGTCCTTTTACCTGAGTATGTTTACGTATTATTAAGAGGAGTAGCTTTGATTGAAGGGATAGGCCAACAATTAGATGCAGATCTTAATGTACAGAAATCGATGCGACCTTATGCTATTAAGCTAGCACAAGAGAAATTATACCCACAAAATATTGCAAAGAAAGCATTTGAAAATTTTAAAGATGTAAAAGATTTATTTGATGACTTCCCTGAAGATACTTTAAAACTAATTGAGAAAGTGAATAATGATCAATTAGCTTTAAATTTTAAAATTTCTGAGATAAGATTAATTTTAGCAATTATAAAAACAAGTATCAATAAATTAGTTTTAGCAATATTAACATTAACGTTTGGTATTGGAGCAAGTATGCTAGCCAATACTAAAGTAAGACCTATGATTTTAGATATGCCTTTGTTAGCATGGATTGGCTACGGTATGTCTATCTTTACAGGATTAGCTATTTTATATTACGTCTTTAAAAAGAAATAAAAGTATTATAATTAGAAAATGCGTTCAAATAAAATTTGAGCGCATTTTTTTTAATAAATCATAGTCTAATTTATAATATAAAAAAAGGCCTTCTCTAAGAGAAGGCCTTTTATATATTAACTATCTAATAGATAATTACTTTTTCTTTTTTGTTGTTGGTTTAACAACTTTAGTTTCAACTACAGTAGCTGATTTTGGTAAAACCTCAACACGTCTGTTCTTTTGGTAACATTCTTCAGTTTCCTCAGTACATAATAATTGAGACTCTCCTAATCCACGAGCAGTTAAACGTTTTGCATCAACACCAGCTCTTTCATTTAAAACTTTTACTAATGCTTTAGCACGTTTTAAAGATAAAGTTTTGTTGTAAGCAGCAGTACCTCTTTGATCAGCGTGACCGTCAATGTAGAAGTGTTTGTCTTTTAAATCATCAGAATTTAAAATTTGTGCAGCTACACGTACGTCATCGTAAGAAGACTCAACAATTTTATCAGAGTTGTATTCGAATAAAATGTTAGATAAACGTTTAGCAACATGAACTTCAGTCCAAGGACATCCGTTGTTTTCTGCTGGTCCTTTAACGTCTGGACACTCATCTAATTTATCAACAACACCATCTCCATCTCTATCTGGACATCCGTTTGTAGCTGGATCGTTTGTAGCGATACCTGCTTCAGTAGGACAAGCGTCATCTTTATCTAAGATACCATCGTTATCTGTATCTGGCCAAGGACATCCGTTGTTTTCAACTGGTCCTGCAACCTCTGGACATTCGTCGATGTTATCAGTTAATCCATCACCATCTGTATCTGGCCAAGGACAACCGTTGTTTTCAGCTGGTCCGAATTCGTTTGGACAGTTATCTAAATGATCTGGAATTCCGTCTCCATCAGCATCTGGACATCCGTTTGTAGCTGGATCGTTTGTAGCGATACCTGCAACTTCTGGACATGCATCCTCATCATCAGGAATACCGTCTCCGTCTTTATCATTGTTTCCGAAACGGAAAGTTAAACCAACTGTATGTTGGAAAAAGTCGAAATAATCAGTTTTAGTAGCTGGAATCCAGTTGTAATCTGAAGCTACGTTTAAACCGAAGTTTTTAGTAAACCAGAAATTGATACCAACACCTCCTTGTAATGCAAAGTGATTTTTCTCACCTTTAACATCTTCACGTAAGATATCAGTTGTAGGGTTATCAGACTCTCCAATTGTAGAAACGTATGGAGTAGCAAAACCTGAATAATCATAGTGGTGGTAACCAGCTCCAATTCTTAAGTAAGGATCAAACCAAGATGACTCGTTTAAGAAATATCCGTTAGCAAATTTATAACGTAAACCTAAACCAGCGTTGATGAATAATTCATCTTTAATGTTCATTCTTTTGTTGTCAATTTCTCCTACAGAAGCAGTTAAATCAACATCGAAAGATCTGTTCAAGTTACGGATAACAGATAATTTAGATAAAGGAGGAACGATATCCCAGTTATCAGTATCAAAGTAGTGGTTGAAAGCTCCACGAACTGCACGGTGGTCAGTTGCATGTGCACCTACTGTAATTGCCCAAGGATTTTTAGAATTCTGAGCGTCTACGAATGAGCTACCAGCTAATAGTAACGTCACTGCAGATAATAATAGATTAAACTTTTTCATTATCAAATATTTAGCGTTTTAAATATATTTATTTTATGTAATTATTAAGCAAATTTAAGAATTCTTTACCATTCTATCCAAATCTCTCTTTAAATCTTTTCCTTTTATTGTCTCCCGTTTGTCGTAAAGTTTCTTACCTTTTGCAAGATAAACTCTTAATTTAGCAAATCCTTTATTGTTTATATAGAGGGTTGTGGGCACAATTGTAAGTCCAGACTCCTTCGTTTTACGTTCAAGTTTTTTTATTTCTTTTTTTTGTAAAAGAAGTTTTCGATCTCTTCTTGTTTTATGATTATAATGAGTACCCCAATCGTATTCGTCTATAAACATGTTGATAATATATATCTCACCATCTTTAATTTGACAAAAACTTTCTGTGATTGAAGCTTTTCCCATTCTTATAGATTTTATCTCAGTTCCAAACAATTGGATTCCGGCGTCAAATGAATCCATTAATTCGAATTCAAAACGGGCACGTTTATTCTTAATTGTAACTTCCTTTTGCACTTTATATTATTCCAATTATAATTTGTAACTTTGCCAAAATGTTAAAACAAACATCATACCAAAAATTATGTTAAATGTTTCTAATTTATCACTTCAATTCGGAAAGCGTTTACTTTTCGACGAAGTTAATATAAAATTTACAAATGGCAACTGTTACGGAATAATTGGTGCTAACGGTGCTGGAAAATCTACATTCCTTAAAATTCTTTCTGGAGAAATTGACCCAACTTCTGGACACGTTTCTTTAGAGAAAGGAAAAAGAATGTCTGTTCTTGAACAAAATCACTTTAAGTACGATGAATATACAGTATTGGATACTGTTTTACGTGGTAATAAAGTGCTATATGATATTAAAGAAAAAATGGATGCCTTATACGCTAAGGAAGATTTCAACGAAGAAGATGGAATCAAAGCAGGTGAATTAGGTGTTATTTATGAAGAAATGAACGGTTGGAATGCAGAATCTGATGCTGCCTCATTATTATCTAATGTAGGAATTGAATCTGATATGCATTATACATTAATGGGTGACTTAGATAATAAAGCAAAAGTACGTATCTTAATTGCTCAAGCTTTATTTGGTAATCCTGATGTATTAATCTTAGATGAGCCTACGAATGAGTTGGACGTTAATACAATTCAATGGTTAGAGGATTTCTTAGGAAACTTTGAAAATACTGTAATCGTTGTATCGCACGACCGTCACTTCTTAGACTCTGTTTGTACACATATTTGTGATTTAGATTTCTCTAAATTAAATTTATATTCTGGTAACTACACTTTCTGGTACGAATCTTCTCAGTTAGCTGCGAAACAACGTGCACAACAAAATAAGAAAGCTGAAGAAAAGAAGAAAGAATTACAAGATTTTATCGCTCGTTTCTCTTCTAACGTTGCTAAAGCAAAACAAACAACTTCTCGTAAGAAAATGATCGAGAAATTAAATATTGATGATATTAAACCATCTTCTCGTCGTTATCCTGCTATTATTTGGGATCAATCTCGTGAGGCTGGAGATCAAATTTTAGATGTTACTAATTTATCTGCTTCTGTTGATGGTGAAGTATTATTTAAAGATGCTAATATCAATTTAAAGAAAGGAGATAAAGTTGGTATTTTCTCTCGTAACTCTAAAGCTATTTCTCAATTCTTTGAAATTTTATCAGGAAATGCTCAACCAGATTCTGGAGAATATAATTGGGGAATTACAACTACACAAGCTTATTTACCTTTAGATAATACAAATTTCTTTAAAGAAGATATAAACTTAGTAGATTGGTTACGTCAGTACACTGAAAATGATGAGGAGCGCCATGAAGAGTTTATGCGTGGATTCTTAGGAAAAATGTTATTTTCTGGTGACGAAGCATTAAAAAAATCTTCAGTATTATCTGGAGGTGAAAAAATGCGTTGTATGTTCTCTCGTATGATGTTATTACGTGCTAACGTATTATTATTAGACGAGCCAACAGGACACTTAGACTTAGAGTCGATTACTGCATTAAATAACTCTTTATTGAACTTTAAAGGGACTGTATTAATGGGTTCTCATGACCACGAATTAATTCAAACAACTTGTAATCGTATCATCGAATTAACTCCTAATGGAATTATTGATCGTTACATGACTTATGATGAATTTTTAGAAGATCCTAAAGTAAAAGAATTAAAAGCTAAATATTACGCTTAATTATTTCTTTAAAAATATTTTAAACCACCATTATTAAATGGTGGTTTTTTTTATATACATATTTAAATAAAAAAGTCCAGTTCAAAGAACTGGACTTTTGATATTATATCAATATATTAAATATCAATTTTTGCATAATGAGCATTCTGTTCAATGAATTCACGACGAGGTGGTACATCATCTCCCATTAACATCGAGAAAACACGATCAGCTTCTGCAGCGTTATCAATAGTTATTTGACGTAATGTTCTATAACCTGGATTTAGGGTTGTATCCCATAACTGCTCCGCATTCATTTCCCCAAGACCTTTGTATCGTTGTATTGCAACTCCTTTACCATCTATAGAAAACTCTTTAGTAATACGCTCACGATCTTTTTCATCCCAAGCATATTCTGATTTAGCTCCTTTTTTAATTAAATATAAAGGTGGTGTAGCAATATAAATATGTCCTTGCTCTATTAACTCTTTCATGTAACGGAAGAAAAAAGTTAAAATTAATGTAGATATGTGAGATCCATCCACATCGGCATCGGTCATAATTACTACTTTATGGTAACGTAATTTAGAAATATTTAAAGCTTTTGAATCTTCTTCTGTTCCTATTGTTACTCCTAATGCAGTATATATATTTTTAATCTCTTCGTTGTCTAAAACTTTGTGCGCCATCGCTTTTTCAACATTTAAGATTTTACCACGTAATGGTAAAATTGCTTGAAAATGACGATCACGACCTTGTTTTGCTGTACCTCCGGCAGAATCTCCCTCGACAAGGAATAATTCTGACTCTTCTGGATTACGAGAAGAACAGTCTGCTAATTTCCCTGGTAAACCGCTTCCGCCCATTGGGTTTTTACGTTGTACCATTTCTCTCGCTTTCTTAGCAGCTTGTCTTGCTTTTGCAGCTAAGATTACTTTATCAACGATTAACTTAGCTTCACCTGGATTTTCTTCTAAGAAATTTGTAAGCATTTCTGCTACAATTTTATCTACTGCTGGTGAAACTTCAGAATTCCCTAATTTAGTCTTAGTTTGTCCCTCAAACTGAGGTTCCATCACTTTAACAGAAATTACAGCTGTTAATCCTTCACGGAAATCGTCTCCAACAATTTCTACTTTTTCTTTTGCAAGATTAAAGTTTTCCTCAGCATATTTCTTAAGCGTACGAGTTAATGCACGACGGAAACCTGTTAAATGCGTTCCACCTTCATGTGTATTAATGTTATTTACATACGAGTGTACATTTTCCGTATAAGAAGTATTATAACGCATTGCAACTTCTACAGGAATATTATCGCGTTCACCTTCCATAAAGATAATTCTATCCATAATAGACTCGCGACTACTATCAATAAAAGCAACGAATTCTTTTAACCCTTCTTCTGAATGAAATACTTCTGTTACAGAATTACCTTCTTCATCTTTTTGGCGTAAATCTGTTAAAGTAATATTAATTCCTTTATTTAGGAAAGAAAGCTCACGTAAACGATTAGCTAAGGTTTGATAGTTATAAGTATTAACCTCTTGGAAAATTGTAGTATCTGGGGTAAAGGTAACCGTAGTTCCATTATGTTCTGCTAAGCCAACTTCCTTAACATCATATAATGGTTTTCCTTTAGAATACTCTTGAATATATTTTTTACCATTTTTAAAAACTTCTGCAGTTAAATGCTCTGACAATGCATTTACACAAGATACACCTACACCGTGCAATCCTCCAGAAACTTTATAAGTATCTTTATCGAATTTACCACCTGCTCCAATCTTAGTCATTACAACCTCTAAAGCAGATTTTCCTTCTTTTTTATGTAAGTCTACTGGAATACCACGACCATTATCTTCAACACGAATAGAATTATCTTCTAAAATGGTTACTTTAATCGTGTCACAGTATCCTGCTAAAGCTTCATCAATAGAGTTATCAACAACCTCATAAACTAAGTGATGTAATCCTCTAACTCCGACGTCTCCAATATACATTGAAGGACGAAGACGAACATGCTCCATACCTTCTAACGCCTGGATATTATCCGCCGTATATGTGTTATTACTCATAATGTATTTCTCTATTTTTTTAACAAACAAATATAGTAAAAAATAGCGAGTTAACCATTATAATGCATGGTTAAAAACTTAGGTTTTATGAAGTTTTTAACTAAAAAAAGCTCTGAAAAATCAGAGCTTTTAAATTGTATTGAATTCTTTATTAAATATCTTTTTTATGCAAGTAAACTACTTTTTTAGTTTCGAAGAAATCTTCCTCGAAAAACTCAGCAATATTATGTAATTCTGCATTTGGAAAATCTTTTAATTCTTCAGTTAAATCACCTCCTTTTAGGTATAATAATCCATTAGGTAGTGGATTTAAAGAATCTCTTTTAAATTTACCTCTAATCCATTCTGCAAATTGTGGCATTGCCGTTACTGCACGTGATACAACAAAATCATATTTATCGTGTAATTGTTCAGCTCGCTTTTGCTCTGCCTTTACATTTGTTAGCCCTAATCCATTAGCTACTCCTTGTACAACCTTGATTTTTTTACCAATAGAATCAACTAAATGAAAATTGACATTTGGAAATAAAATTGCCAGAGGAACTCCAGGTAAACCGCCACCTGTACCAACATCTAAGACATCCGATCCATCTTCAAATTTCATTACTTTGGCTATAGCTAAAGAATGTAAAATATGATTAGTATAAATCTCATCGATGTCTTTACGTGAAACTACATTTATTTGTTCATTCCACTCTTTATATAAATCGCCAACTTTATTAAATTGTTCGATTTGTTTTTCAGTTAAATCAGGAAAATATTTTAATATTAAATCCATAAAAATTATATGATTTCAGAAACTTTGTTGCAAATATACTCCAACAATTTTGTGTCTGCATCAGTAAATGGATCAATTGTGTGCGAATCAATATCTATTTGTCCTATATTTTCCCCATTTTTGAAGATTGGCATTACGATTTCTGCCTTTGTATCAATAGAACATGCTAAATAATTATCTTGTGCATACACATCTGGTACTACAAAAGTTTCATTAGATTCTGCGACTTGACCGCAAATTCCTTTTCCGTAAGGAATAATTGTATGATCGGTCTCAGCACCTACATAAGGTCCTAATTTTAATTCATTTTTATCTCCATTTTTAAAATAGAATCCAACCCAATTATAATATTCAATTTCATCAGATAAAAGCTGACAAACTTTTGATAATTTTTCTTCAACGGAAATTGAACTTCCAAAAATCACATCTATTCTTTTATTTAAATTTTCCATTTTTTAGTTATTTTATATACAAACTTAAGGATAAGTTAGACAGAAAATACTTAACATTTTCACAAACTAATATTCATCTATTAAAGTAATTATTATATGTAAATTATACTATTTTAGTCCAAATTTTATTATTTAAATTCACCCTAAATATATTTACACATAAGGTGTATTTTTAAAATAGAAGTCCTAATAAATCATTTATATTTGTTTTCTATCTATACGTGAAATGAGACAATACAAACCTTTAATATTCTTTTTATTAAGATTCATAGGATCTTATGTACTCTTTATATTAATATATAATTGGTATTTAAATCATTTTTTACCACATGGCTTACCAGATCCTTTTACAAAATTTTGTGCCGAATTAGCTTCTAAAGGATTTAATATAATAGGATTTGAATCTTCTACCATTCATATTCCAGGAGAAAACTATATGCGACTTATTGTAAACGGTAAAGTAGGATCAATAGTAAATGAAGGATGCAATGCCATCTCTATCTTAATAATTTTTGTAGCTTTTATATTGGCATTTTATACCACATTTAAACAAACCCTTTTATACATTATATGTAGCTTAGTAGGATTATTTTTGATGAATATTTTTAGAATTATTTTATTAACCTATATTTTTAGATTTCACGATTCTATCGCAAAAGTATCACACGACTATTTATTCCCTGCGATAATCTATGGTTCAATAATTATATTATGGATAGTTTGGATTAAATTTTTTGTATCAAAAAGAAAAATAAATGCAGCATAATGTTTTAAAATATAGTCTTCTTACTTTTTTATTATTTGCGTTAATTGCAGTAAGAATGTATGAAGCAGAAATTTTCTATGATCCACTTTTAGATTATTTTAAAAATTCTAATCATACGAATTTACCTTCTATGAATCTTACAGATTTATATATTAATGTATTTTTAAGATTTATGATTAATTTATTACTAAGTGTTCTAATTGTAAAAGTTTTGTTTAATGAAAAAGCGTATGTAAAATTCACAATCATAGTAGGAATTTTAGGCTTTGTAATACTTTTACCATTATATGCTTATATGCTTAACCATAATTTAAATTTTGGAGAAATGATCTTTTTTTATGTAAGAAGATTTCTGATTCAACCCATGTTTTTAATTATATTAATTCCATGTTTTTATTACCAAGAAATTAGAAATAAAAAAGCGACTCAAGTTTGAGTCGCTTTTTATATTTATATTTTGTCTTGATTTTCTGCTGCAATTTTCTGTTCTTTTTTAAGTTTACGATATTTAAATAACCAACCTAAAAAGCCTCCCAAAATTAATCCTATTCCTATTCCTCCTATCGTACCAATTGCAAAACTATATTCTTTCACCATTTCAGCAAAAACAGTATGCGTGGTATTATACATCATATAAGACATTGCGAGTAATAATACTCCGATTATTGAAGCGTAAGACATAAATTTTTATTCAAAAAGATTAGCATTTACACGTTGACGAACTGCTTCGTATAAAATTGCTCCACATGCAACTGATACATTTAATGAAGCTGTTTGTCCAGTCATTGGTAATTTAATCATTTTATCAGAAATTTTCAAGATAGAATCTGATACACCATCTTCTTCGCTTCCCATTACAATTGCAGTAGGAACAGAAAAATCTGCATCGTATAAGTAATCATTTGTTTTTTCTGATGCACTAAATACAGAAATACCTGATGCTTGTAAAAATCTTACCGCATTTACCAAGTTACCCTCTTTACAAACTGGAATATTATATAAAGCTCCAGTTGAAGTTTTGATCGCATCTCCATTTACAGAAGCAGAACCTTTTGCAGGAATAATAATAGCATCTACCCCCACACATTCTGCAGTACGAGCAATTGCACCAAAGTTTCTCACATCACTAACACGATCTAATATTAAGATAAACGGAGTTTTACCTTGCTCATAAATTTGAGGTAAAATATTTTCGATTGAATCAAATTCAATCGGAGAAATAAAAGCATATACTCCTTGGTGATTTTTTCCTGTAAAACGATTTAATTTTTCCACAGGAACATAACTAACCGGGATTTCATGTAAAGTGATTAATTTTCTTAATTCAGCAAAAATTTCACCTTGTAATCCTTTTTGTACAAATATTTTATCGATTGTTTTTCCAGCTTCAATCGCTTCAATAACAGGTCTAAGACCAAAAATACCTCCTTCGTTTTTCATAAATGCAAAGATACAATTATTTACGAATCCTTTTCTTTACATTTTGTATATAATGTGGCAATCCAGTTGCTAAAACAAATGATAAGATTAAAATGGCTAAAACACTCCAAATATTTAGCCTAAAATGAATTAATCTGCTCACTAGTGCAAACACCAAAACAAGCATAATAAAGGTCTGAAAATAAAAATGTTGTATTAATTGCATTCCTTTTTTTGTGCGTTTAACATAAAAAAACAAGAATAGAAATAACACAAACGATAAAATGCTTACTAATTTCATTTGACTAAATTGATTTCATTTATAATATATTTTTACTATATTTTTGTCTCTGTAAAATTACCTTTTAAATTTAAACTTATGCAACAATATCATGACCTTTGTCGTAAAGTAATGAGCGAAGGTTCGTTCAAAGAAGACCGGACTGGAACAGGAACAAAAAGTATTTTTGGGTATCAAATGCGCTTTAACTTAAGTGAAGGTTTTCCATTAGTTACTACTAAAAAATTGCATTTAAAATCAATTGTACACGAATTATTGTGGTTTTTAAAAGGTGATACAAATATAAAATACCTTACAGATAATGGAGTAAGAATTTGGAACGAGTGGGCAGATGAAAAGGGAGATTTAGGACCAGTTTACGGTAAACAATGGCGTTCTTGGGGAAAACCAGATGGAGAAGTTATTGATCAAATAAAAGTTGCTATTGATCAAATAAAAAATAATCCAGATTCTAGGAGAATCATTGTATCTGCATGGAATGTTGGTGAATTAGATCAAATGGCTTTAGCTCCTTGTCATGCATTTTTTCAATTTTATGTAAATGATGGGAAATTATCCTTACAACTATATCAACGTAGCGCCGATATATTTTTAGGTGTTCCATTTAATATTGCATCCTATGCTTTATTACAAATGATGGTGGCACAAGTTTGTGGATTAAAAGTAGGAGATTTTGTACACACATTTGGTGATGCACATATTTATAAAAACCATTTTGAGCAGGTAGAATTACAATTATCTCGCGAACTATTCCCATTGCCTACCATGAAGATTAATCCTAAAGTAAATGATATTTTTGATTTCACTTTTGATGATTTCGAATTGGTCAATTATCAAGCTCATCCACATATTAAAGGAATCGTAGCCGTATAAATAGTATTAAGCAGTGAATATTCACTGCTTTTTTTTATTTAAATTTTAACGTACGACTTTCAAAAATAATTGAGAAATTTAAACTTCATAAATTTTACACTTTATAAAATTTAATTCGTAAAATTATTTTTGTAACATATCCACAATTAGAACGTCTAATTGATTAAAATCAAGTCGATGAAAAAAACACTATTTTATATAGCTACTGCATTTGCATTGTCTGTAACAATTAATGCACAAGTAACTACTCTCCCACCAAGCTACAATGAAAATCAATCCGATCCTACAAAAATTTACCGCGCTGAAGCTGAGCGAATCAATAATTTAGTTCATACAAAACTTGATTTAAAATTTGATTATGCAAAACAACAAGCAAATGGTGAAGCTTGGCTTACCCTAAAACCTCATTTCTATACTACTCAAAAATTAACATTAGATGCAAAAGCTATGTTAATACATGAAGTAGCCTTAGTAAATGGAGCGAATAAACAAAAGCTGAATTATACTTATAATGACGAGCAAATATTCATTGATCTTGATAAAGCTTATAAAAAAGATCAAGAATATACCATTTATATCAAATACACAGCTCGTCCAAACGAAGTAAAACAAAAAGGAAGCTCTGCAATAAGTGATGCAAAAGGATTGTACTTCATTAACCCTGATGGCACTGAACCTAATAAACCTACGCAAATTTGGACACAAGGTGAAACCGAATCTTCGTCTTGTTGGTTTCCAACGATTGATAAAACAAATCAAAAAACATCACAGGAAATCTATTTAACATATCCTGAAAAATACGTTTCTCTTTCCAATGGTTTATTAAAATCATCGAAGAAAAATGGAAATGGAACTAAAACTGATTATTGGAAATTCGATTATAAACATGCCCCATATTTATTTTTTGTAGGAATTGGAGATTATGCCATAATTAAAGACAAATGGAAAAATATCGATGTAGATTACTACGTAGAACCAGAATATAAGGATTACGCAAAAGAAATTTTTGGCGCAACTCCTGATATGATTACATTTTTTTCAAACATTTTAGATTATCAATTCCCTTGGGATAAATACCATCAAATGACTGCTCGCGATTATGTATCTGGAGCTATGGAAAATACTGGAGCAGTTTTATTTTATGAAGCTGTTCAACAAAAACCTGGTGAATTAATTGATGAAAATACTGCTGAACCTATTATTGCTCATGAGTTATTTCATCATTGGTTTGGGG
Source organism: Faecalibacter rhinopitheci (assembly GCF_015234135.1). GTDB lineage: Bacteria > Bacteroidota > Bacteroidia > Flavobacteriales > Weeksellaceae > Empedobacter > Empedobacter rhinopitheci. The sequence continues at coordinate 416,898 of NZ_JADGIK010000002.1, forward strand.
ATTTAGTAACTGCAGAGAGCTGGACAAACCTTACAGTTAATGAATCATTTGCAAACTACTCAGAATATTTATGGTTTGAACATCGCTATGGTAAAGAAAAGGCAGATGAACATCGTACAACCGATATACAAGGTTATAAAATGGGCGATAATTTTACAAAATCATTAGTTCGTCCACACTATAACTCGCGTGAAGATATGTTTGATGCTGTTTCTTATAATAAAGGAGGAGCAATTCTTCACATGTTAAGAAACTATTTGGGTGATGAAGCTTTTTTTAAAGGATTGAATTATTATTTAAAAACAAATGAATTTAAAAAAGCAGAAGCAGTTCAATTACGCCTAGCTTTAGAAGAAGTTTCGGGTCGTGATCTAAACTGGTTCTTTGACCAATGGTATAACGGAAGTGGACATCCAAAACTTAATATTGTTTACGAATATAATCCTTCTACAAAGAAAGTAAAAGTAAGTGTAAAACAAGATACAAAAGGCTTGTTTGAATTTCCTTTTGCAATAGATGTTGTTGAAAATGGAAAAGCAACACGACATAATGTTTGGGTTGGAAAACAAGTAGAAAATTCATTTGAATTTGATGCATCACAAAAACCAGAAGTTGTTATCCCAAATGCTGATCAAGTTTTATTAGCCGATATTACAGATAATAAATCCATCGAAGAATTTATTGCTCAATATAAAGTAGGTAAAGGAACTTATGATACGAGAAGATTAGCTGTAGAAGCTTTTACGAATGCTCAAGCGACCAATCCTAAGGCTTTAGAAGCACTAATTAATGCTCTAAATGATCCTTACGAAGGAATTAGATCTATAGCTATTAAAGGATTAGACACTAAATCACCTAAAGTGATGGAGAAAGCAAAAGCTAAATTACTTGAAATTGCTGCAAAAGATCCAAAAACCAAAGTGCAAGGAGATGCGTTAAATTCATTAAATGAAGCCAAAATAGTTGACCAAGCAATTTTTACGCAAGCAGCACAAAGCAAATCTTTCCGTGTACAAAGTTTAGCAATAGCTGGATTGGTTAAAAATAATCCTTCTGCTATCGAACAATATAAAAATATAAGTGATGATGTCATAAAATCAAGTGACGATTTAGTCGCTCAATTTTTGCCAACATGGATTAAGAATAATCAAGTAGATAAGGCGAAGTTAGTTGGTGAGAATGCTGCTTTTTATGAATTAATTAAATTTCAAGATCCTTCAGCTGGTAAAACTTTTGAAGATGCATTTATATGGATGATGTCTAATGATACTCCAGAAGCAACAACACAGATTGCAAATACATTTGCCCGTTATTTTGGATATTTTAAGGAACAGAATCCTATGGTTGCAAATTTACTTAGACAAACTGCTAACAAAGGTTTAAACTTAAAAACTGAGGCATATAAAAAACAATCTTCGGCTTCTTTACAAAAACAAATTGATGAATTGAAAAAAGCCATCGAAAAAATGAAATAATCAATTATTTTTATATCTTTATGAAGCTATTCTCGTCAGGGAATAGCTTTTTTAGCCTTATTAAATAACTTATGATAAAAATTATTGTAGCGAAAGCAAGTAATAACGTTATTGGAAATAACAACGAATTGATTTGGCATCTACCGAATGATCTTAAAAATTTTAAAAAACTCACATCTGATCATCCCATAATTATGGGGCGTAAAACCTATCAATCATTAGGAAGACCTTTACCAAATCGTACCAATATTGTTATAACGCGCGATTCAAATTTTAAAGATGACAAAGTTGTAATTACTTATTCTTTAGAAGAGTCAATTAATAAAGCAAAAGAGATAAATAATGATTTGTTTATAATTGGAGGAGGAGATATTTATAAGCAAGCGATGGAAATTGCAGACGAATTATACATTACAGAAGTTCATCACGAATTTGAAGGAGATACATTTTTTCCAGAAATCGATGAAGATAATTTTGAAGAAATTTCTAGAGAACATTTTAATAAAGATGAAAAACATCTCTATGCCTATTCTTTTGTAATATATAAGAGAATTAAGGAATCAATAAATTAAAAGGATAAATAGGAATATTCCTTAAAATCCCAAATAAAAGTACTAAGATTAACAATCCAATCCATACAAACTTCTTTGTTGGAATTCGGATTGTTTTTTTTGCATCAAAGATGAGGTTGTAAATTTTTATGATGACTCCATAAATTATAAAAGGTAGAGCCAAAATAAATAATGCATTATACCGTAAAGCTTCTATCACTTCCAAATGTAGTAAATGATGCAATGCCCGCTGAGTTCCACATCCAGGACAATTAAAACCGAAGATTAAATTGGAAGGACAGCGTAAAAATAATGATTGACTTGTACTAGGATTATTAGTGTAAAAATATAATAATATTCCACTAGATAATAAAATAACTACAAAACCTTTAGCTGCTTTTACTTTATTTATAGGAAACATTACTAAAAAGTATAATAGAGAATATTATGATTACTCCTATAACAAATGATAAAATTATAGCTGAAATTGCTAATTGTACTGTTCGTTTAGAAGCTTTTTTTGATGGTTCTATTAAATTTTGTTCCCAATATTTATTCACTTTTATTGAATTATATAAAGCCAATATAGATAAAGGCCAAAAAAATAAAAAGGATATAATTACTAAATACAAATAATTATTAGGCCTTTTGGATGGAGATTGTAAATCATTCATAGAAAAATATATAATAGATTTATAAATATAAAAAAAGGAAGGTTATAATAACCTTCCTTTTTTTTATATATTAATGTGAAATATTTCCTACTGAATTTGGATCATGTTTATGCTTAAATAAAATTGCAAAGAAAACAGCAATAATTAAGGCATAAGCCGCAAATGTCAACCAAATATGCTCCCAATCTTTAAACATTAAAGCTTTATCAAATATACCATTTGTAACTATGATTCCGTTTGCTGAAATAAATTCAGTCATCAAATTATTATCAGGTGTAGTATCTAAAAAGTTAGCTAACTCAGTTGTGTTATTAAAAGATTTAGTGAAAAACTTATCAATCATCCACCCCGATGTTAAACTTCCAAATACAGCACCAAAACCATTTGTCATCATCATAAATAAACCTTGTGCTGATGAGCGCATCTTAGAATCTGTATTTGTCTCAACAAACAATGAACCTGAAATATTAAAGAAATCGAATGCCATACCATAAACGATACAAGATAGTATAATCATCCATAAACCGTCTTGTGGGTTAGAGAATCCTAATAAACCGAAACGTAAAACCCATGCTAACATAGAAATTAACATCACCTTTTTAATTCCATATTTCTTTAAAAAGAATGGAATTGCAAGGATAAATAAAGTTTCAGAAACCTGAGAAATTGACATGATAATTGTTGAATATTTTACAACAAAAGAATCTGAGTATTTAGGAAAATGCTTAAACTCGTCTAAGAATACATCTCCATAAGCATTAGTTAATTGTAATGCTCCTCCTAAAAACATTGCAAAGATGAAGAACAATGCCATTTTATAATTAGCAAATAATTTGAATGCATCTAATCCTAATAATTGCATTAAGCTTGCATTCTCATTAATTGTTTTCTGTGGTTTACATGGTGGGATTGTTACAAAAGCATATATTCCCAAAACAATTGCAGCAACACCTGCAATGTAAAATTGTAACTCTGTAGCTTTATTCCCTGTTAAATTGGTAATCCACATTGCAACAATAAATCCTACCGTTCCCCAAACACGAATTGGTGGGAAATCTTTGACTACATCATAATTATTAGACTTTAAGACTGTGTATGATATTGAATTATTCAATGCGATAGTAGGCATATAACAACTCATTGCTACTAACATTACCCAGAAGAATGTATTAGGATCATTTATTTGAGGTAAACAAAATAATACAGCTGCATAAGCAATATGTAAAATTCCGTATAATTTTTCTGCATTTACCCATCTATCTGCGATAATACCTGTAATGGTTGGCATTACTAATGAAGCAAATCCCATTGTGGAGAAAATTAATCCAAATTTTGTTCCATCCCATTGTTTAGTTCCGAACCAATAATTGGCAATTGTAATTAACCAAGCTCCCCAAACAAATAATTGTAGGAAGTTCATTAATGTTAGTCTAACTTTTAAAGACATAATTCTATTAAAAAAGTGATTGTTTAGTTTTTAAAATTTTCTATTTCGTCTCTTAGACGTGCGGCTAATTCGTAATCTTCATTCATTACTGCCTTTTTCATTTCCTCTTCTAATTCATCTTTCGACCAACCAGAGAAATCTGAACCTAATTCACTTTCTGCGATGAAGTCAATCTCCTCATTAATCTGATCCATAGTATGTTGGATATCTTCATCATCTTCCTCGACAATATCTAAATGGATACCAGCCTTTTCTACCACATGTTCATATGCATATATTGGTGCATTAAAACGTACAGCTAAAGCGATAGCATCCGAAGTTCTAGAATCAATTTCGTGGCGCTCACCATCTTCATTTATAAAAACGATATTAGAATAAAAGACCCCATCTTCTAACTTGTATATATATACTGATTCTACTGTAATATTATATACTTTTCCTAAACTAATAAATAAATCATGAGTTAATGGTCGAGGTGGATTAATATCTTTTTCTAAAGCTAATGCAATTGATTGTGCTTCGAAACTTCCAATAATAATTGGTAGTTTACGAGTACCTAACTTTTCCTCCAAAATCAAAGCATATGCACCAGTCTGAGTTTGACTGTATGATATACCTTTTATTATTAAGCTAATTAAATTGTTCATTTGGGTGTAAAGTTATCAAAAAATGATTAAATAATAATGATTATTTAACAGATAAAAAAATCCGAATCACATTAGTAATCCGGATTTATATTTTAAAGATTTATTAATTGAATTAAGCTAATCCTTTTAATTTCTTAACTTCCTCGATTAATCTAGGAACAACTTCAAACGCATCTCCTACAATACCGTAATCAGCTGCTTTAAAGAAAGGTGCTTCAGCATCACTATTAATCACAACAATAGTTTTAGATCCATTAACCCCTGCTAAATGTTGGATAGCTCCAGAAATACCAATCGCTATATATAAATTTGGCGCGATAGCTTTCCCTGTTTGCCCTACGTGTTCTGCATGTGGTCTCCATCCAATATCTGCTACTGGTTTTGAAGAAGCTGTTGCAGCACCTAATAATCCTGCTAATTCTTCAATCATACCCCAATTTTCTGGACCTTTTAATCCACGGCCTGCAGAAACTACAATTTCAGCTTCTTTTAAATCGATTGCCCCTGTTTTTGCAAACTCAACTCCTAATACTTTTACTTTAGCATCAGCATCAGTTACAGTAACTTTTACAGATTCTTCAGATCCTGTTACTGCATTTTCCTTAACTCCAAATGCATTTTGCAAAACTGTTACAACAACTTTTCCAGCTGCTGCTACTGTTTCAATACCTTTTCCTGAGAATGCTTTACGTGCAACTGTAAATGGTGCTACAGCAGTTGGAGCTTTCTCCACATTAGTAACTAATGCCGCATTTAATTTTAATGATAATAATGGAGCAAAAGACGCTGCATCATTCGTAGATGGTAAAACAACTACATCTCCTGCTACTAATTCTGCTACTGCTTTAGCATAAGCATTAGCATCAAAGTTTTTTAAAGCTGAATTCTCAACTTTTAAAACTTTTGTAGCTCCATATTTGTATAATTCTTCAGATGAATCTGTTGCGTTGAAAGCAATTGCTGTAACTGTATCACCAGCCACATCTGCAACAGCTTTTGCATATGCTACAGCTTCTAATCCTGCTTTTTTATATTTTCCGTCGTGAGACTCTGCGTAAACAAAAATTGCCATTTTTTAAATAGTTTTAAAGATTGATTAATTAGATAGCTTTCGCTTCTTCGTGTAATAAACGTACTAATTCAGCAACATTATCTTTGTCTACTAATGTTACATTTCCACGTGAAGCTGGTTTTTCATAACCTACAACTTCTGTTTTAGTTTCTGTAGCTTCTGCTGCTACTACGCTAATTTGTTTTGTTCTTGCTTGCATAATTCCACGCATATTTGGAATTCTTAAAGCAGCTTCATCCACTAAACCTTTTTGTCCTGCAATAACTGCTGGTAAAACTACTTCTACATTTTCTTTACCTCCGTCTATTTCGCGAATAGCTTTAGCTGAAGATCCATCAATTTCTAATCCGATACATCCGTTAACAAAACCATAGTCTAATAAACCTGCAACTAATCCTGGTACAGATCCACCATTATAATCAATCGATTCTTTACCTGTTAAAACTAGATCGAATCCTCCTTCTTTTGCTGCTTTTGCTATTTGTGTCGCAACGAAAAAGTCATCACGAGCATCTGCATCGATACGTATACCGTCATTTGCTCCAATTGCTAAGGCTTTTCTCATTACTGGATCTACAGTAGCATCTCCTACTGTTAATATAGTTACAGTAGCGCCTTGTTTTTCTTGTAACTCTACCGCTTTGTTTAAACTAAATTCATCATGTGGATTTATAACGAATTGTACACCATTTTTATCAAATGATTTTCCGTCTCCTGTGAAGTTGATTTTTGCTGTAGTATCTGGTACACTACTAATACAAACTAATATCTTCATAATTTTGGGTTTATTATATCTTTATAGTAAAATTAAAAAATTTATTTTATTATGCAAGCATAACATGATTATTTCTTAACAAGATCTGTTCCTTTAGATCTTAACTGCTTTGTATATATATTATTAGACACTAATATACTAAACTCATACAATATCCATAATGGTATAGTTACCAACACCATACTATATACATCATTAGGCGTAATTGCGGCTGCTATAACTAACACTACAATAAAAGCATGCTTACGATAATCCTTTAAAAATTTTGGTGTAAGGATACCAATACTTGTTAAAAAGTAAACAAAAACAGGCATTAAAAACATTACTCCCATAGAAAGCAATAGTTGGACAAATAGATCTATATAACTTGGTAAAGTCCATGTATTTCCAACTCCAAATGGATCATAAGTAAATAAAAACTGAGTACAAAGTGGTAATAATAAAAAATAACTAAAAAGTACTCCAGTTATAAAAAAGAATGTTACAGCTGATATTGTAGCTCCCGCATACTTACGTTCATTTTCTTTTAGTGCAGGACTTACGAATTTCCAAATTTCATAAATAATATAAGGGATGGACACAATAACTCCACAAACCATCACAGCAAAAAACTGAGATGTAATTTGTCCTGAAGGATTTAAATTTGTTAAGTCTTTAGAAATATCAAATGAACCGGTATAAATTTTTCCATAACCAGTTAGTTCCCCAAAGGCATTAAACCAATCAAATGTTGGAAAGGTCGATTTTAAGGGCGCCATAATAACATATTCTACTAATTCTTCCCAAAAAATAGCCACTCCTATCGCAGCTATTACAATAGCAATCACAGATCGCACAAGATGACCTCTTAATTCTCCTATGTGTGCCAAGAAAGGCATATCTTTTTTAAATGTTCCAGACATATTATTCGATTCCTTCATTTAAAATTGAGTGAATATCTAATATTCCAAAATAGTGATTATTTTCATCAACAACAACTAATTGCCCTATACTATTTTGTCTTAGAATACTCAAAGCTTCTCTTGCTTTTTCCTTTGTATGAATCGTTTTAGGATTTAAAGTTGCGATGTCAATAGCTGTTAGATTTGAAAAATCCTTATATTTCATCAACATACGTCGTAAATCTCCATCTGTTATTACACCTATTATTTTCTTATCCTCTAAAACAACCGTTATTCCATGCTTACCTGATGTTAAAGAATTAATAACATCAGCAATAGTAGAATCTGGATTTACAGATGGATGCCTTGTAGGATCCACAATATTTTCAACCGTCCACAATAATCTTTTTCCTAATGCTCCACCTGGATGAGATTTTGCAAAATCATCAGATTTAAACTGTCGTAATTTCATTAATGCAACCGCAATTGCATCTCCCATTACAAGTTGTGCAGTAGTAGAAGATGTAGGTGCTAAATTGATAGGACAAGCCTCTTTCGATATGTTAACATCTAAAACTATATCCGAATTTTTAGCCAATTCTGATTTTAAATTAGCTGTTAAACCAATTAAAAATGAAGAATATTGTCTTAATATTGGAGCTAAATATGTTATTTCTGGAGTATTTCCACTTTTAGAAATACAAATTACTACATCTTCTTTTTGTAGTAACCCGAGATCTCCATGTATAGCTTCTGCTGCATGCAAAAATTGAGATGGCGTACCTGTAGAATTTAATGTCGCAACTATTTTATTTGCGATATGTGCGCTTTTACCAACTCCTACAACAACTAATTTCCCTTTCGTATGGTATATTGCGTTCACTGCATCTGTAAAAGAATTATCTAAACGGGATGCGATCGTTTCTAGCTCATGAATCTCATCTTGAAAAACATTCTGAGCAATTTGTATTAATTCTGACTTTTCCAAAACAAATAGTATTGTCTAATTTTATTTTTTTCGTACCTTTAACTCCCTTTTTTAACTCTTAATCAATTGAATAAAAATTGAAAGGTTAATTCAGGTTTCAAATATAGGAACTATTTAATTTATAATTTTAATTTTAGTCTATTGCTTAGATGGAAGCCAATTCGAAGAACTTAACATCTTACCTTAAAAAGTATTTTGGTTTTGACCAATTTAAAGGTCAACAGGAAGAAATTATCACATCACTTTTTAATGGTGAAGATGTTTTTGTCCTTATGCCTACCGGAGGAGGTAAGTCATTATGTTATCAATTACCGGCACTAATGTCAGATGGAGTGGCAATTATTGTATCACCTTTAATTGCACTAATGAAAAATCAAGTAGACGCAATACGTGGAATTTCTGAAAATGATGGAATTGCACACGTATTAAACTCTTCTTTAAACAAGTCAGAAACAAAAACAGTGATGACTGACATCAAAAATGGTGTCACAAAAATGCTTTATGTTGCACCCGAATCCTTAACCAAAGAAGAATATATCGACTTCTTTAAATCTGTTAAAATTTCGTTCTTTGCAATTGATGAAGCGCACTGTATTTCTGAATGGGGGCATGATTTCCGCCCTGAATATCGAAATCTTAAATCTATAATTAACAAAATTGGAGACGCACCAATTATTGCTCTTACAGCAACTGCAACACCTAAAGTACAAGAAGACATTCAGAAAACTTTAGGAATGCAAACTGCTAAAGTTTTTAAAGATTCATTCAATCGTACAAACTTATTTTATGAAGTTCGTCCAAAAGTGAATCAAGACAAAGAAATTGTCAGATTTATAAAACAAAATGAAGGGAAATCTGGAGTTATTTATTGTTTAAGCCGTAAAAAAGTAGAAGAATTTTCACAACTTTTACAAGTTAACGGCATTAATGCTATTCCTTACCACGCTGGGTTAGATGCAAAAACAAGAAGCAGACACCAAGACATGTTCTTAATGGAAGATGCAAGTGTAGTTGTTGCTACTATTGCATTCGGTATGGGAATAGATAAACCAGATGTACGTTTTGTTATTCACTATGACACACCAAAATCATTAGAAAGTTACTACCAAGAAACTGGTCGCGCGGGTCGTGATGGTGGAGAGGGACATTGTATTGCTTTCTACGATTATAAGGATATAGAGAAGCTAGAAAAATTCTTAGCAAGTAAACCTGTTGCTGAACGTGAAGTTGGGATGCAATTACTTTCTGAAGTTGTAGCATATGCCGAAACTTCAATGTCTCGTCGTAAATTTTTATTACACTATTTTGGTGAGGAATTTGACGAGCATAACGGTCCAGGAGCCAATATGGATGATAATATGAGAAATCCTAAAAAGATGGTTGATGCTACAGAAGATGCTTCTAAAGTTCTTGAAATTATTTCAAAAACTAATCAAAAGTTAAAAATAAATGATGTAGTAAATGTGATGGTAGGAAAAGAAACATCCATTACTAAATCATATAAACTTGAAAAAGAATCATTTTTTGGCACTGGAAAAGGGAAAGAAGATTATTATTGGAAATCTATTCTGCGACAATTAATTGTTCATAATTTTTTGATTAAAGAAATTGAAACATATGGAATTTTAAAACTAACAAAAGAAGGAAAAGATTTTATTGCTAACCCTACTTTTTTTGAAATTGCAGAAGATGTTGATTACAAAAAATTATTAACTGATGGCTCATTAGACAAAGAAGATGTATCTACTGCTACACTTGCATATGATGATGTTCTTTTAAAACAGCTAAAAGATTTACGCAAAAAGATTGCAAAAAAACATAACATACCTCCATTTGCTGTTTTTCAAGACACAAGTTTAGAGGATATGACGATGCAATATCCAACTACAATTAAAGAACTAACAAATGTCTTTGGAGTTGGTGAAGGAAAAGCTCAAAAATTTGGAAAAGATTTTGTAAATTTCATTGCACAATATGTTACAGACAATGATATCATTCGTCCTGAAGATATGGTCGTTAAACAAGTTGCTGATAAATCTAGCCACAAAGTTTACATCATACAGTCTACAGATCGAAAGTTGAATCTTGAAGATGTAGCGAGTGCAAAAAATTTATCCATGTCAGATCTATTATCAGAAATGGAAGCAATCGTTTATCAAGGAACTAAATTAAATATTGATTATTATATTGATGATATTTTAGATGAAGATCAACAAGAAGAAATTCATGACTTCTTAATGGATTCCGAATCAGATTCTATGTCAGTATTATTAAAAGAATTTGGTGACGATTACGAAGAAGATGATTTACGCTTAATGCGAATCAAATTCATAAGTGAAGTTGCCAACTAAAAAATTAAACTAAGCTCAAAGTTTTCGTAACTTTGAGCTTTATTTTTTTTCAAAACAAACCATGAACAACAAAGCTATATTAATGATCTTAGATGGTTGGGGTATAGGAACTAATCCTTCTGTCTCAGCCATCGAACAAGCCAATACACCTTTTATCAACAGTTGCTATCAACGTTTCTCTCACTCTACATTAGATACATTTGGATCAGCAGTAGGTTTACCTGATGGACAAATGGGAAATTCGGAAGTTGGACATATGAATCTAGGAGCTGGAAGAGTTATTTTTCAAAATTTAGTCCGTATTAATATGGCTGTTGAAAATGGAACTTTTATAGAAGAGCCAATTTTAAAAGATGCATTTGATTACGCCATAAGAAACAACAAAAACATACATTTCTTAGGTTTGGTTTCTAATGGAGGTGTACATTCTCACATCAATCATCTAAAAGGATTATTAGACGCTGCAAACTCTGCGGGATTGAAAGATAATGTTTTTGTGCATGCGTTTACTGATGGACGCGATTGCGATCCTAAATCTGGTGTAGAATTTATTTCTGAAATAATTCAGCATATGGAAAATTCTACAGGAAAATTAGCTTCTATTACTGGACGTTATTATGCGATGGATCGCGATAAACGTTGGGAACGTGTAAAATTAGCATACGATGCAATGGTATATGCTAAAGGTAAAAAAACAGCATTCCCTATTCAAGCTATTGAAGATTCTTATCAGGAAAATATAACAGATGAATTCATAGAACCTATCATAATTTGTGATGAAAAATATGAACCAATTACCACAATTAAAGAAGGAGATGTTGTTTTATGCTTTAACTTTAGAACAGATAGAGGTCGTGAAATTACAGAAGTTTTAACCCAACAAGCTTTTCCTGAATTTGAGATGAAACCTTTAAATGTGAAGTATATTACAATGACTCAATACGATGAAACTTATCAAAATATTGATGTTTTATTTAATGACAGTAATATAAAAAATACACTTGGAGAAGTTTTAGAAAAAGCAGGTAAAAAACAAATTCGTATTGCAGAAACTGAAAAATATCCACATGTTACATTTTTCTTTTCGGGAGGTCGAGAAACTGAATTTATTGGTGAAAAAAGAATAATGTGTGCTTCACCAAGAGATGTAGCTACATATGATTTGAAACCTGAAATGGCTGCATATGACATTACAGCTGCTATATTACCAGAAATTGAAAATGAAAGTGCTGATTTTATTTGTTTAAACTTTGCTAACACAGATATGGTTGGCCACACAGGTATAATGGAAGCAGCAATAAAAGCCGCTGAAGTTGTTGATGCTTGTACAGAAAAAATAGTAACCTTAGCTTTACAAAAAAATTATAAAGTTGTCATCCTGGCCGATCACGGTAATTCAGATTTTATGAAAAATGAAGACGGATCACCAAATACACAACATACAACCAATCAAGTTCCTTTTATTTTAGCTGAAAAAAATCAGGAATGGAATGTATCTCATGGAAAATTAGGTGATATAGCACCTACAATTTTAACATTAATGGGTATAAATATTCCAGAAGATATGACAGGAAATATTATTATTGAAAAGAAAAATTAAATATAACTTAAACTAGCCAACCGATGATTAATAAAATTATTGCTGTTGATTTTGATGGAACCATTGTAGAGGATAAATATCCAGGAATTGGAAAACCAAAATTATTTGCTTTCGAAACTTTAAAACAACTACAAAACGAAGGATATAGACTTACACTTTGGACTTATAGAAGTGGAAAAATGTTAGATGAAGCTGTAGAATTCTGTCAAAAAAATGGCATTGAATTTTATGGGATCAATAATAGTTTTGTTGGAGAAGAATTTAATGAAGAAAAACAAAGCAGAAAAATAAATGCTGATATTTTTATTGATGATCGTAACCTTGGAGGTTTTCCTGGGTGGGGCGAAGTTTATCAAATTATAACTAAAAAAATCGAATTTTCTCTTCATGAAAATGGTAAAGAGACTGTTCGAAAAAAGAAAAGAGGATTTTTTGGATTATGATACATTTAAAAAGTAAAGAAGAGTTAGAATTAATGTACCTAAGTGCACAATTAGTGTCAAAAACATTAGGTATGTTGGCAAAAGAAGTGAAACCAGGTGTAACCACAAATCACTTAGATAAATTAGGTGGAGAATTTATCCGTGATCATGGTGGATATCCTGCATTTTTAGGAATGTATGATTTTCCTAAAAATTTATGTATTTCTCCAAATGAACAAGTAGTTCATGGAATTCCAAATGATATCCCTCTAAATGAAGGAGATATAGTTTCTGTAGATTGCGGTGTTTATATGAATGATTTTTATGGAGACCATGCTTATACTTTTGCAGTAGGTGAAGTAGATGCAGAAACAGAAAAATTATTGCGTATAACAAAAGAGTCTTTATATAAAGGTATAGAGCAAATGCAAAAAGGGAATCGCGTTGGAGATATAGGATACGCTATTCAATTACATTGCGAAAATGAAGGATACGGAATTGTTCGAGAATTAGTAGGACATGGTTTAGGTCGTAAAATGCATGAAGAACCACAAGTTCCTAACTACGGACGAAGAGGATCTGGAAAAAAAATTGAAGAAGGAATGGTATTAGCTATTGAGCCAATGACTAATATGGGAACTGAAAAAGTTAAATTCCATAAAGATGGTTGGACAGTAACTACACGAGATAATAAGTATTCTGCCCACTTCGAACACGATGTATGTGTGGTAGATGGTAAGCCAAAGTTATTATCTACATATCAATATATTTATGATGCATTAGGAATTGTTTCTGATGAAGAAACTCCATTTTTATTTAAACCATAAGCTATAACCTCATTTAGTGAAAGCGGCATTCAAAAAAATCATGAACATTGTACCACGTCCTTTATTAATTCAAGGAAGTTACATCGTTCGACCTTTTATTGTTTGGTACATGCGAGGAACTCGTTTTGTAGATCCAATCGATAATCAAGGATACAAAAATTTATTACCATACGGTTACGAAAACCAAAGAGATAATGTTCTTTCTCCTGGAACATATTCGCTAGAAAGACACCGTTTAATGTGGTTATATTTAAAAAATGAAACGGATTTTTTTACAAAATCAGCTAAAGTTTTACATATAGCTCCAGAACAATCTTTTATTAAACGATTCAGAAATCTAAAACATTTAAATTATACAACAAGTGATTTAGAATCGCCGTTAGCAGATGTAAAAGCTGATATTTGCGATTTACCTTTCGAAGATAATTCATATGATGTGATTTTCTGTAATCATGTTTTAGAGCATATACCAGATGATGCAAAAGCTATGTCTGAATTGTTTCGAGTAATGAAGCCAGGAGGTTGGGGAATTTTACAAGTTCCGATTTCTTACCAAAGAGATGTTACTTATGAAGATCCAACAATTACTTCCAAAGAAGATCGTCGCCGCGAATTTGGTCAGTACGATCATGTTCGTGTTTATGGAATGGATTATTATAAACGTTTAGAAAATGCCGGATTTATTGTAGAACAAGTAGACTACACGAAACAAATTCCAGCAGAAGATGTTGAAAAATATTGTTTAGAAAAAGGAGAAATTCTACCAGTAGTAAGAAAACCTTTGTAAATATAAAATCCCGCCATATCAGCGGGATTTTTTTTTAGTAAGTTAATATAATATTTTTCTTCTCTACACTTCCTTTTTTCTCGACAACTAAACTATCATTTTCTAATAATTTACCATTCACCTCATAATTATGCGGTTTATAATTAAATGGTAATCCATTTTTTGAAATTAAGCTGTCATTTTTTATCAAATCTTCTTCACTAAAATAATTGTAATAATTAGTTTTCGATTTTATCCTATACACAAAATCTGCATTACTTTGTAATTTTCTCCCATTACGATATAAACTACCCAAATGATTTAAACAAAATTTACTATCCCTATATTCTATAGCAAAATCTATATCACTCTTGGTTTGAGAAGGACTTAATTTAAAATTTAATAATTGCTTAGAAATATCTATATAATCTGATTTACTTATTTTTAAAACTTCTACATTTTCAAAACTAAAAGAAAGGTCGGCACAGTTTATCATATAAAGGTCTGATGTGTTATAAGATATCTTTAAATAATCATTGACAATATATTTTTTTAAATCTTCCTCATTACTGATTGTTGGAATAGAATTCTCTTCGCATGAACAAATTGAAATTATCATTAAAAAAAACAAAATAAAAGTCTTTTGCATATAGTGTTATTTAGGTCTTGAAATATAGAAATATTTAAATCAAAAAAATATGTAAAAGTTTAATTTCTAACAAAAAATATAAAGCCAACAAATTGTATTTAAAACATATATATTACATAAAAATTTATACACTTTTAATTTTATAAATTAGATACAGATACTTTTAAAATAAAAAAATCCACACTTCACAGTATGGATTTTTTTGATAAATATTTTGTAAAATTAATGCGCTTCGTACCAGTTAGCTCCTACTCCAACTTCTGCGATTAAAGGTACATCGAAAGAAGCAGCTGCTTCCATTGTATCTTTTATCATTTTTGAAACAGCTTCAACTTCATCTTTTGGTGCATCAAAAATTAACTCATCATGCACTTGCAAAAGCATTTTAGTTTTATAATTCTTTTTCAATTCTTTTTGAATTTGAATCATCGCTATTTTCACAATATCTGCAGCAGTACCTTGTATTGGTGCATTTACTGCATTGCGTTCGGCATGCGAACGTACAACTCCATTCCTAGAATTAATATCTTTTAAATAACGGCGACGTCCCATTAAAGTTTCAACAAAACCATTTTCGCGTGCAATTTCTACTTGTTGATCAATATACGTTTTTAGTGTTGGATATGTTATATAATAAGCATCAATCAAAGCTTTTGCTTCTTTACGAGAAACATCTGCTTGTTCTGCCAACCCAAAAGCTGAAACACCATAAATAATACCAAAATTTACAGTCTTAGCTTGGCTACGTTGTTCACGTGTAACCTCATCCAATGCAACACCAAAAACTTTTGCAGCAGTTGCCGCGTGGATATCTTCTCCTTTTCTAAAAGCTTCGACCATCGCAGGATCTTGTGACATTTGAGCAATTAATCGTAATTCAATTTGCGAATAATCGGCCGAAATAATCACGTGGTTTTCATCTCTCGCTATAAATGCTTTTCTAATTTGTTGTCCTTCTTCTGAACGAATAGGAATATTTTGCAAATTTGGATTTACGGAAGATAATCTCCCTGTTGCCGCAACAGTTTGCGCATAAGTTGTATGCAAACGATTGGTTTTGAGATTCACCAATTCTGGTAACGCATCTATATAAGTCGATTTTAGTTTTTGTAACTGACGATATTGTAAAATATCTGCAATAATTGGATGTTCTCCTTTTAATTTTGAAATAACTTCTTCCCCTGTTGCGTATTGACCTGTTTTAGTTTTTTTCGCTTTAGGATCTAATTTTAATTTATCAAAAAGAATATCGCCTAATTGTCTAGGCGAATTTATATTAAATTCTTCACCAGCATCTGCATGAATTTTTACTTCTAATTCTGCTAATTTTGCTTCATGTTTTACAGATAATTCTTTCAAGAAAGGTACATCTAAATTTATACCTTCTAATTCCATATCAGCCAAAACTTGCATCAATGGCATTTCAATAGTAGTAAATAATTGATGCGTATTAGCTTTTACCAATTCAGGTTCAAAAAGATTTTTTAATTGATAGGTAATATCAGCATCTTCCACCGCATATTCTGTTTGAGCCTCTAATTCTACCGTTCTAAAATTCTTTTGATTTTTTCCTTTTTTCCCAATTAAATCTTCAATTTTAACTGGTTGATAACTTAAATACGTTTCTGATAAAACATCCATATTATGGCGCATATCAGGATTTATTAAGTAATGCGCAATCATTGTATCGAAGTTATTTCCTTTCACTTCAACACCATATTTAGCCAGTACTTTTATATCATATTTTAGATTTTGACCAATCTTTGAAATTGATTCATCTTCTAAAATTTCTTTAAATTCATTAATTAATGCATTAGAACTTTCAAAATCTTCTGGAAATGGGATATAATATCCTTTCCCTTTTTCATATGAAAATGAAATTCCTACTAATTCAGCTTCCATCGTATCTAAAGAAGTTGTTTCTGTATCAAAACAAAACTCTTTCAGGTTTTTCAATTTTCTAATTAAAAGATTTCTTGCTTTTGGCGAATCAACTAATTGATAAAAATGTTCTGTTGTACCAATATTTGTATAAACTGAATTTTGAGGAACAATTTCATCACCCGATGTAAAATCAAATAAAGATTGTTGACCTGCAGGATCTGATGCTACATTTTCTTGTGATGCTAAAGAAATTTCTGTTTGTGCTTCTTTGATTATTCCAGAAGAATCTAATCCATAAATTTTATAAACAGTTTCTAACATACGACGGAATTCTAATTCCGTAAATAATTCTGTAACTTTTTCTAAATCTGGTTGACAAACTAATAAATCTTCCTCATCAAAATCTACTGGAGCATCGGTAATAATTGTCGCTAATTTCTTAGACAATAAGCCTAACTCTTTGTTTGCTTCAATTTTCTCTTTTGCTTTACCTTTTAATTGATCTGTGTTAGCTAAAAGATTTTCTAACGATCCAAATTCTTTGATATATTTACTCGCTGTTTTAGCTCCAACACCAGGCAAACCAGGGATATTATCCACTGCATCACCCATCATTCCTAAATAGTCAATGACTTGAATCGGGTAATCTACTCCAAATTTTTCTTTAACTTCTTCTATACCCCAAATTTCAACTCCTTTTCCATTTGCTGGTGGACGATACATCTTGATTTGATCTGTTACCAATTGGGCAAAATCTTTATCAGGTGTTACCATGTAAGTTGTATACCCATGTTGTTCAGCTTTAATTGCTAAAGTTCCAATTACATCATCTGCTTCATAGCCTTGAGCAAATAATACAGGAATTTTTAAAGCACGTAATAACTCTTGTATATAAGGTACACCTTCTCTAATTGCTTCTGGAGTTTCTTCGCGATTACCTTTATATTCTGCATAATCAACCGTACGAACAGTTGCTTCTCCTACATCAAATACAACTGCTAAATGTGTTGGTTTTTCACGATTTAAAACATCGAAAAGCGAATTCATAAACCCCATTACTGCTGAAGTATTGAAACCTTTCGAGTTAATACGTGGATTTTTTATAAATGCATAATATCCTCTAAAAATTAAGGCATAGGCATCTAAAAGAAATAATCTTTTATCTTGATTCATTGTTGATCAGTTTTAAGTATTACGTTTTACGTTGTACGTTAAACGCGAAATTTAGTCAACGTAGAACATATTACATACTACGTAAAACTTGGACAATTAATATTCAGGCGCTAATTCCACTACTAATCCGTCCATATCTTCCGTGATATGTAATTGACATCCTAAACGCGAATTATCTTGCACATTAAACGCTTCTGCTAGCATAGCATCTTCGTCTGGATTCATTTCTGGTAAATTAATCTCAGGTGTTTGCACATAACATTGGCAAGATGCACACATCGCCATACCTCCACAAACTCCTATTGTACCTTCTGGAGCTAATTCGTATGCACGTGTCAACTCCATGATGTTCATGTTCATATCAGTTGGCGCATCTACTTCATGCTTTACACCTTCTCTATCTATAATTGTAATTTTAATATCTGCCATTTTTATTCTATTATTCACAAAAATACTAATACTTAGAACACTAAAAAAAGATATCGTATAGTCTTTAAATTTTAAGATTAATTTAAACTAATTCTTGTTACAAAATGATGAATTTTGATACTAATTATTAAAATTGAATTGTTATGAATGCACACGAAATTGATTACGAAATTTTTGGCGAAGAAATGCAATTTGTCGAAATTGAATTAGATCCTCAAGAAACAGTTGTTGCGGAAGCAGGTAGCTTTATGATGATGGAAGACGGCATCAAAATGGAAACTATCTTTGGTGACGGATCACGACAAACAAGTGGAATTTTTGGTAAATTAATGAATGCTGGAAAACGTATGTTAACTGGTGAAGGTTTATTTATGACGACATATACTAACTATGGACAAGGAAAGAAAAAAGTGTCGTTTGCTTCTCCTTATCCTGGTAAAATCATTCCGATTGATTTATCCGCAGTTAACGGAAAATTTATTTGTCAAAAAGATGCTTTTTTAGCTGCAGCAAAAGGCGTTTCAGTTGGAATTGAATTCAACAGAAAACTAGGAACTGGATTATTTGGGGGTGAAGGTGTTTTCTTTGCTACATTACGTGGTCCTGGAACTGTCTATGTACAATCATTACCATTTAGCCGATTAGCTGATCGTATTATTGCACACGCGCCTTCAGCAGGTGGTTCATCTCAAGGCGAAGGTTCTATTCTTGGTGGATTAGGTCGTTTGATTGATGGAGATTAAGAATAAGGTTGAGATTTAACATAACCGTGTCAAGGTTTAGAACCTTGACACGGTTTTTTTGTCCTTTAAAAAGAGACCTTCTTAAAAGATTGATGATGAATCAATCTTTTTTATAAATTTATAAATCAAATAATTAACACTTTATGAATAAAATTTATCTCTTACTGATCCTTTTTGGAATTTCAGTTTCAGCTCAACTAAAAAACATCAAAATTGTAGACAAAGAAAACAATTCACCTTTAGCTGATTCAGATATTTATTTTACACAATCCACTAAAAATTTTATATCTGACGAAAATGGTAAAGTAAGGATTGACTTACAAAATATCTCACCAAATGACGAATTAATTATTTCGAAAAAAGATTATCAAAATGCAGTTTTTAAAATCGCTGAATTAAAAGATGACGAACTAATCATTCAACTATCTAAAGTTGATGAAATTGAGTTAAAAGAAACTTTCATTACAAATCTTAAGACAATAGATATTCTTCAAAAAGTAATTGAGAATTACGAAAAGAATTTCAACACAGAACAACATTTTTATAAAGTAAATTTTTCGGTCGACGAAATTGTTGATTCTATCAATCGTGATTTTATTAATCTTGATTTACAATTACGTTTTAAGAAAGATAATCTTTCGATTAAATCGAAAGAAAATGTGATAGAAAGAATTGTAAAAGAACCTAATTATGGTTATAATATTCGATTGAGTCCTATTCTAAAAGATATTCACTTAAAATATAAACTTGAGCAGTATATAAAATATTATTCAACATTAGAATCTTCGTCCGTTAAATTAACAAAATATGGAAATGAATATATGTATGAATTTCATTTAGTGAATAGTGTGTATCATCGTTTCTTAATAGCTAAAGATTCTTTTGCCATAGTAGAATTTATTATAGATGGAGAGAACTTAAATTTTAAAAAATCTGATGATTTCGTAAATTATGTGAATACTTATTACAGATATCGACCATATCAAGGAAAATATATTTTGCGAGAATTTGCAAGAAATTGGAGTACAAATTACAAGGAAAATGATGGAAGTAATCATAATGTCACATCAAAAATAAACCTCGAAGTTCAAGAATTCAGCAATCAACCTTTTCCTGAATTTAATCAATCCGTGAATGAGAAAATGGATATTCGTAAAAGTTTTAAAAACTAAATATGAAAAATATTTTAACACTATACCTTCTGTTTATTACTTCATTTGTCTTTGCACAAACTGAAAGTATAAGAGCCACTTATACAGCTGAATTTATTTTTGATTACGAACAATCAAAAGATTTATTCCCTAAGGATTTGCAACCTGTTTTTAAAAGTTTGATTGATAAAGGAATTTTTCTTGATTTTATTTTGGAAAGTAACAATCAATTATCCGTATTTAGAGCAGAAAGTAAAATCAACAATGCACAAGACCAATCGAATATGATTGTTCAGGAATTGTTAACTTCTGAACAAAATCCATTATTTAAAGATTTTTCTAAAAACGAGTATTACAAACAATACGATATCAATGTAAAAACATTTTTAGTAAAGGATCAAATCCCAAATCTCAAATGGCAACTTACCAAAGAAAAATCTACTATAAACGGTTATAATGCTACTAAAGCTATCGGAGAAGATATTGAAGGAAATGAATTTGTTGCTTGGTATTCGACAGATGTGAAATACAAAGACGGACCGCATAATTTTGCTAATTTACCAGGATTAATTTTGAAAACAGAAATTAAAACACCTTTTTTCACAACAATTTTCACATTAAAAAATTTAGAAATCCTAGATAAGCCATTAAAAATTACTCTACCGCAAAAAGGAAAAATCGTAACCTTTGAGGAAATGAGAAAAGAAATAGGAATCATCAACCAATAAAAAAGGAGCTCAAATGAGCTCCTTTTTTATTGTATATAAATTCTATCCGTAAAATATGGAATTCTATTGCGAAATCCGATATAGATGAAGAACCAAATTTCGAGACAGATTTTGATCATATTATCGAGTTGTTTCATTTTGGCGATTCTTATTATTACATCTTCAATCTACAAAATTCTGTTATTGAATATGTACATCCTAAGGTAGAAGAAATAATTGGCGTGAAACCTGAAGATTTTACAACAGAAAAATTTATGGAAATTGTTCATCATGATGATTTACCTCATTTTATGAACATGGAAAACACAGCGATTAAATTTGCTCTTAATTTTACACCCGAAAAATTAGAAAATTATAAAGTAAGAAGTGATTTTAGAGTAATTCATCAACAATCTCAGGAAACAATACGCATCTTAAGACATATTCATCCTTTGCAATTCACAGCAAATAAGGGAGTTTTACTTTGTTTAGGTATTCAGACCGACATTTCTTATTTGAAACCTTTTGGCAAGCCTATTTTATCTTTTATTGGACTGAATGGCGCACCTAATTATATTAATATTGAAGTAGAAGAAGTTTTTAAACCAACCAACGAAATATTAACTCCGCGAGAAAAAGAAATTCTGAAATTATTGCACAAAGGTGAAAGCAGTAAACAAGTAGCACAGGAATTACATCTCAGCGAAGCTACTGTTAATACTCATAGTCGAAATATTTTATGCAAAACCCAATGCACTTCAATACAAGAAGTGATTTATAAAGCCATTGAAAATGGTTGGATATAAAAAAGGCACCTTAGAGAAGGTACCTTTTTATTATGTATAAATTTTATTTAATGATAATTTTTTTACTTTCTCTACCTTCCGATGTAATTAGATTTAAATTATAAACACCTGTAGAAAAATTAGATAAATTAATTAAAATGTGATTTTTATAAAGGTTTATATCCATCTTAATTTCTCTTCCAAGCATATCATATAAAGAATAACTAATTAACTCACCTTTACTAATTTTTACATTCAATTTTCCATTAGTTGGATTTGGATAAACTACAACATTATTCTTTTTTGAAGAAAATTCAGTTGTTGAATTTTCTGTTGTATTAAGAAAAATAAAATCAACGTTAGAAACAACTAACTCATTACCATAATCTGTTTGAAAAATAGTACTCCCTAAAATTTTATTCAACTCTTCATTATAAATCATTTCTCCCATGTAATCTATATTGTCATAAAATATATCATCTAATTTAATTGGAATAGGGGAAACCTGATTATTTTCAATCGTAAAATATGTGCCAAGTATTACTGAATCATAAGCAGAATTTTGAAATAACAACGGTTTATTGCTAATACATAAGGTATTATTGTTATTAAAATATCCGTGAGTCAAGGTCATTAAATTTTCATTAGATGTTTTATCCTTTATTCTAACATCACGAAAGTTTAAAGAATAATCTGTATCGCCATATAATAGATAATTTCCACAATCTTTTAAAACCATCATATCATCTTCTAAATATCCAAAATTTTCTTCAATCAATATTTTAACTCCAGTATGGATATTATAACTATAGTAATTATTATCTTTTGTATAATAAATATTATCTTTAGTTAATTTAGTCGTTTTATTTGATTTAACCTTATCTATAAATTCTATTTCAGCGGTGTTTAAATTATAACGATATAATCTTCTTTCAAACAGAAAGTAATTTTCTGGTTGGTAAGAATAGGTATAATAAACATAATTATCTGTTACTGCTATAATTCCTTCAGTGTTAAAAGAATCTGTTCGTACAACTTCAGATATCCTATTTAATTTTCTTGTACCTTGCTCACTTCCGTCTGTTACCCACAAATCAAAAAAAACATACGAACCTTCTAAATAATTAGGTCGTAAAAAGTAAA
This sequence comes from Faecalibacter rhinopitheci, assembly GCF_015234135.1. GTDB lineage: Bacteria > Bacteroidota > Bacteroidia > Flavobacteriales > Weeksellaceae > Empedobacter > Empedobacter rhinopitheci. Next base: position 440,038 of record NZ_JADGIK010000002.1, read on the forward strand.
GTAAATCTCCAATAATAGAGTCATCCGTAGTGGAAAAATAAGTAGAATTAGATCCTGGCGAAAATTCTTTTACAATACGAGTTCCTTCCCTTGTTCCATCAGAAGTCCAAAGTTCATCCCCTTGATGTGGTGTATTTCCAACAAAATAAAATCTATTTTCACCTTTACCAATAAAATTTCTGAAACCACTCACCACACTATGAGGCCCTGCAGTAGTGGTATTAATTTCAATTTCTTGGGTTCCTTCAGGTGTTCCGTCTGAAAACCATAACTCAGATCCAGAATTTATACCTGGTCTTATTCCTGAAAAATAAAGTTTACCCTTAAACTCTATTCCTTTCATTAAATTACCCAAAGTATTATTATTTAATGAGACATCAAATACTTTTCTAGTCGTTTCTTCAGTACCTTCTGTTACGTATAAATTATCTGACAATGCTTGATAAAAAACTTTATTACCAACATTGATAAATGCTTTTGGATTTGTATTTGGTGAATTATTTAAGTCTCCGAAATATTCTATTGAAGATGATACATTATTATACGCAAAAATTTCTGCACCAGTTTTCGGAGTTGTAGCGTGCAAAATAATTTCATCATTTGAAACACTCAATATTTTTTCAACCTTAATGTTAGAGGTTAACACTTGTCTTTCTCCATTGCTTATGTTATAAACTTCTAAGTTGTCTCCTTTTATATAATATTGTTTATCACCAAATGAATTATTCTCTAAAAAATTAGTATCATTTAAATAAGATATAAGCTCTAACTGTCCTGTTAAAATATCAATTTTCGCTGTCTCATAAGAACCTGTTTGATTAGAAAATATAAACGTGAAAATCGAATTATTATGTGAAATATCTAGAGTTGAATAATAATTTAAAGAATAATTACCTAAATCGATTCTAGATATAGTACTATTTGAATTAATTATATACAAGTTGTAATTATATATAAAAAGCGTTGTATCTCCTACTTTTCTTACAGAACCAAGTGTATAATTAGGTATGGTTGTATTTTGAAAACTATAAGTGTTTAAATCAAATGATTTTACTGTTGTTTGATAATTAACGACTGATTTAAAATATAATTTTGAATCAACAATGTCTAAATTAAAATTTGGAATTTGATTTCCATAATTCATCGTATTTTCAATCGAGAAATTTACGACCTCATTGTTTGTTAAATTAGTTATGCTGATTTTATTAACATAAAGCACAATAACTTTATTATTTTCTATTGAGATTCCCATTAATTTAGAATCTGTTTCTAAATTTAATACATCTTCAAAAGCACCGTTAGAAATTTTAGCTAATCTTGAATTTGTAGTGTCATAAGAATCAGAATATAAAATATAACTTACACTATCATCAACCTTAATAATTTTATTGAAATAGAAAGAACTTTTTATAGTCTCTACTTGACCATCTTCAGCATACTTTAAAAGTAATTTTCCATCGGTATAATTAAAGAAATGATTTATACCATCTGAAATTAATTCTGTATTCCTTAAATTATTGTTTCCTGTATTAACGAACGAATATTGTTTTGTCTGCTTATTTAGCTTTGTTAATTTATTATTGGCAAAAAACACATAATCTCCAGCTCCCGAAATAAAGTTACTTACCGATGTATCTCCATTTTTGGCGATATCTATTGTCTGAAAATTAAGTTCTTTCTGTGCAAAAGCTAATGGACTTAGTGCAACTAAATAAAGCGCTAATATTAATCTTTTCATTATTTTTTTATTAATTTCCTAGAGTAGCTAGATGAATTAGTTGTTATGTTTAGGAAATAAATTCCCTTTTTTAGTTGAGATAAATCTAATTCAGAAAAATTATTATGCGAATTAATGTTTTGTTTCAAAATTGTTTGCCCAGTAACATTCACAATTTTGATTTCTTTAATTTGTTCTTCTTTATTGACAATAATTTTAATCTTTCCAGTAGTAGGATTTGGATATACTTTTACTTCCCCTTTTTTGCTCAAATTTAAATTAATATCAAAATTTTGATCCGATAGAGTGGTTAAATTAAATGCATTATAATCTACAACAAATACCTCTTTACCTGCGTAATAATGTGAAATGGTTAGATATAATTTATCTTCCATAACCTCCATATTAGTCGTATAATCATAATTTACCCACATGTTTGGTAAATCATCAAATTCAAAATCAAATATTTTTTTTATCCCATTATCTATCACTGATAATTGATTTCCGTAATAATTTTCCATGAAAAATAATTTATCATTAAAGCATTTCATTGGACTTGAACTTCGGATATAAGAATGATCCATATATCCTACAGACCTTGTCCCTGCTGCTGTACCGTCAGTTTCATATAAATTATAATCTTTAAAACTGATAAAATACATTTTGTCATTGCATTGCTTATATAAAAATACCCTATTACCATCTCCTTGAATATTTAATTTTTCGTGAGTAACTCCATCACTTGTCCATAAATCATAATGCTCAGTGCTTCCCACAGCTTTTAAATAATAAAACTTATTGTTATGTATTGGCTGATTATCTATATTAAGAAACGGAGTTTCGGTATACATGACTCCAAACACAGTTCCGTCCGTAACGTAAGTCATTGTAGTACCATCATACAAATAATACCCATTATCATAATTAACCAGAAGTTTATCATTCAACTTACCAACTATTATAGCTTGCTTATTATCATAGCTTTTAACTAAAAATCTAAAAACTGGTTCAACTCTGTTATTAGATAAATTAAGTTTATTAATTTTTCCTTTATTATCCCCCTCTGAAACATAATAATATTGACCATCTAACTCAAAAATGCCATTAAACGAATAACCTAATATATCTGGATCAACATTAGCTATTGATTTAACATAATTAAGTGAATTATCAGCAGGATCTAAATAATGTAACTGACTATTATAGCCCTCGGATAGAGTATTGGATACAAAATATAATTTATTATTAAAAACATATGGATTAATAAATGAAAATCTTGGAGCTGTATAGATAATTTCAAAATCTTTTGTTTTTTCATTTAATTTTGAAAAATGGAATTGATAATTTCCTTCAGTAAATAATATAACATCATTGTTCACCTGAAAAAATGAATGAATAACGTAATTATAATTACTTTCAGGACTGGTATATTTTACACTTTCTCCAGTTGTAGAAATACTATAGACATTATTTTCAACGCCTTTAAAAAATAAACGATCATTTAATTTCTTAATTTTTTCTACATTTCCTGAACCTCTATAATTAATATTTTTTACGAGTTCTGTTATATTCGTATCTTCATTATATTTCCAAAGTTCATCTCCATTTATTTCATCACTTTTTCTAAAATATAACTCACCCTTAAAGGTGATGAGATCTCCAGAATTAACACCTCCTATCTCATCCACTATCCCAGAAGATGCTGTGGTCCCATCGCTTCTAAAAATTCGGAAAGATTGATAGTTATCCAAAACACTAAAATAAAAATTATCATCTGTAAAATAGAAATCACTAACAATAGTATTATCTGTAGAGGCATGAAGCACAAATCCAGAATTTCCATATTTATAAATTCTACCTCTATTATTATTATTTTGAACAACTACATACCATTCACCTTTAAACTTAAATAAATTTCTAAAATTTAAATACTGATTAGTAATTTCATTTCCATCAATAGTAATCGTTTCAAATAAGTTATTTGATTTGTTATACTTATAAACTTTAGATTGCTCATTCGACCAGTTTATACTTTTTGCTTCGATAAAAAGTACATCATTATCTAATACGAGAAATTTAGTAAAAGGAAGTGAATTGTTATCTACAAAAGCAAAATTTTCATTGCAATTTCCATTTTCACAAGTCAATATCTTACCTGTATTGTATGTATTAGAAATGTTATAAAACCATTTGTTGTTCACTTTTACAAAATCATTAATTGTAAGATTATCAAAATTGGTAATTTGAACTAAATTTTGGTTTGTATCTATTTTATAATGAAAATCCTTACTATTAATAGTCATAATAAAATGAAGTTCGTTAGCTATAACTTTTAAAGAACTAAAGTTTGAGAAGATAGCATTATCTGTGACAGACACTTTTTTTGTACCTAAAACAGTACCATCCGTCTCATATAAAAAATATTCATATCCATTATTTCTTACCAGGAAATACAATTTATTTCCCCATTTCACATAATCTTGATCATTAAAATAAAATGCTCCTAAATCAATTGTATTAGATTGTGTCCCATCAGTGATAAACACTTGGTGCGTATAATTCTTTGTTCCGGATAATATAAATCTATTCTCATCAAATTGAATTACCTTAGAATTACCAAAATAAATTGAATGATTTGCGTTGTCTTTATCGACAAATTTTAATTTATCGTCTTCTATATTATATAACCATCTATAGTCTCGGGATTGATTTGCTGTGAAATGAAGTTTGTTATTAGATATAAAAAAACTACTAATACTAGAACCTTCTTCTTTAGAAATATCAATTGCATTTAAAACAACTGAATTTTGTTGGCCAAACGAAATACATCCGGCTAATAATAGAGCAAAGTAGATTAATCTTTTCATGCTATGTTTATTGTGTTAACTAAACAAATATATCACTTTTAATTATTTATATTTAAACACCACTATTTATAAACGCAAAAAGCACCTCTATTGAGGTGCTTTTTTATTTTGAGCTACTATTTAATTAATCAATCGCTTTTACTACTGCTTTTTCAGCTTCTTTACGTGTTCCATCAAAACCATCAACACCTGAAACTGTTGTATATTTTAATACAAACTTCTTTCCTGGGTTTAATTTGTTATAAACAGATTGACACATTAAAGTTGCTTCGTGAAATCCACATAAAATTAATTTTAATTTTCCTGGATATGTATTCACATCTCCAATTGCATAAATCCCTTCAATGTTAGTTTGATAATCTAATGCATTATCCACTTTAATCGCATTTTTCTCAATCTCTAATCCCCAATTTGCTATAGGTCCTAGTTTTGGTGATAAACCAAATAATGGAATAAAATAATCAGTAGCTAAGTCAAAAGTTTCTCCTTCTTTCTCTACCACAATTGCTTCTACATGTCCATCACCTTTAATCCCAACAACCTCTGCTGGCGTTACTAAATTGATTTTTCCTTGTTTTTTTAATTCAATCACTTTATCCACAGAATCTAATGCTCCACGGAACTCGTTACGACGGTGGATTAAAGTCACTTCAGCAGCAACTTCTGCTAAGAAAATTGACCAATCTAATGCTGAATCTCCTCCTCCTGCAATAACAATTTTTTTGTCTCGGAATTGTTCAGGATTTTTCACAAAGTATTCTACTCCTTTTTCTTCATAAGAAGCAATATTCTCAATAAGCGGCTTACGAGGTTCAAAAGATCCTAACCCACCAGCAATAGCTACAGCTTTACCATGAACTTGGGTACCCTTATTCGTTGTTACGATAAAAGTTCCATCTTCTTGTTTATCTATAGTCATAGCTTGCTCAGCTAAAGTAAATCCTGGTTCAAATTGTTTAATTTGCTCCATTAAATTATCCACTAACTCTCCAGCACCAACTGAAGGATATCCCGGAATGTCGAAAATAGGTTTTTTTGGATACAACTCTGCTAATTGTCCTCCTGGTTGAGGCAAAGCATCAATAATATGACATCTTAATTTTAATAAACCTGCTTCGAACACAGCGAATAACCCTGTTGGTCCAGCACCGATAATAATTATATCTGTTTGAATCATTTTGTTTAAAACTTATTTAGAATATTACTAAATTGATTGCAAATTTAGTGAAATTGAACTATTTAAATGATGATTATCGTCAGAAGACTGTTAATATTTCATCAAAAAAAAAGCAGATTCATTATGAATCTGCTTTGAGTTTGTAGCGAAGAGCAGAATCGAACTGCCGACCTCAGGGTTATGAATCCTGCGCTCTAACCATCTGAGCTACCTCGCCTTGTTTGTTTTTATTGGTGCAAATATAAGGGCATAATTCGGACTATACCAAATGTTTTTTCAAATATTTTTTACATTTTTTGGCTTAAATAAGCTAATTAATTGATGTTCATTAAAATAAATTTTAAAATAATTTTTATTTCTTTTCGCCTCGTATGAAACTTATGATCATTTTACCAAGTTTCAATCCTAAAATCACGATCGAAATGAAAAGTATCAATTCAAAAAATAGTAAAAAATAGACTTCTTTCGATGAATTTTCTAATTCAGAAGATTGATTAAATCCTTCAAAAATCAATTTCAACATCAAAAAAATAAGAGAAAACATTAAAGCGATAATCTCAAAAGCGAGTTTAATTATTTTTTTCCATCTATAGAAAGATAATAATTATCCATCATAAAATAGTATCTCTACATCATCATATCCCTTAAATTTGCAACTCCTAAAATCGAGGAAAGAATGAAGAAGATTTTAATTGTAATTTTTGGAGTATTTATTTTGATGCAATTGATTCGAATTGATCGAAGCCATCTAACTATTGATAAAGGAAAAGATTTTGCATCGAATGAAATAATTCCTACCGATGTAAGAGCGATTGTAAAACGTTCGTGCTACGATTGCCATTCGTTCGAAACAAATTATCCTTGGTACGCGAATGTCTCTCCTGTTTCTTGGTGGATTAAAGGCCACATTAATGAGGGAAGAAAGTTTATTAATTTCTCTATTTGGGAAACTTATGCAAACGAAGAAAAATCGAGAAAACTATTAAATAGCTTGGCCTATATCAAACCTGATATGATGCCTTTACCAAGTTATATTTCCCAACATCCAGAGGCAAAATTATCTGTGGAGGATAAAAAGATTTTAAATGAATGGATGATGGAAGAGGCAAAACGATTAGACCCTAATTTAGAAAAAGAAGAATAAATAAAAAAACCTCAGAATTTCTGAGGTTTTTTTATTTATTCTTGTAAAGGATTTACATCATCTGCTATCGGAAAATGCTGTTCAGTATTTCCTATTAATTTATTAATTTCAAACTTACCTGTAGCAGTTATTTGGTGTCCTCCGGCTAATTTTACTTTATCTAATAAAGATAATGCCAATTTTTCCTCTTCACGTTGTTCAGTTACTAACCATTGCATAAAGTTCCAAGTAGCCCAATCTTTTTCTTCAAAACTCATGTTTACGATACGATAAATCGCTTCAGTATTTTCAATTTCTTGTTTCAATACTGCTTCAAAACATTCCACGATATTCATCGGTTCAGGTCCTGGTTTAGGAATTGCTTCAATTTTAACAGTACCTCCGCGTTCTTGTATATATTCAATAATTTTAGCCATGTGCACTCGTTCTTCATACGAATGTTTCATCATAAAACTATTAATGCCATCCAATTGGTTTTCATCTGCCCAACAAGCCAACATTAAATACATTTGAGCAGAATAGGCTTCTAAAGTAACTTGATCATTCAACGCTTCTTGTAAGGAATCTGAAATTCTTTGTGTTTTCATATAATTGTTTATTTGGTTTATATTGATTATCGAAATAATAATACCAAAATCATTTTCAGAATGTTAAATAAAAATAAAGCCTCGAACTTTCGTTCGAGGCTTTAATATAAATATGTTGAAAAACTATTTTTTACGATAATGCATTTTTGATACGTGTCATTGCTTCTTGTAATTCTTCTACAGAAGCTGCGTAAGAAATACGAATACATTCTTTTGATCCAAAAGCTGAACCTGATACAATTGCTACTTGTGCATATTCTAAAATATATAATGCTAAATCGTCTGCATTATTAATTGTAACGCCATTGTATGTTTTTCCAAACGTTTCAGAAACATCTGGAAATAAATAAAACGCTCCTTTAGGTTCGTTCACTTTAAATCCTGGAATTTCTTTTGCCCATCCAATCATTAATTCACGACGTTCTGCAAATGCATCAATCATATATTTCACAGAAGAAGGATCAGCTTCTAAAGCTGTAATTGCTGCACGTTGTGCGATTGCATTTGTACCAGAAGTTACTTGTCCTTGTAACGTCTCGCATGCTTTTGCTAACCAAGCTGGTCCACCAATAAATCCAATTCTCCAACCTGTCATTGCAAAAGCTTTTGCTAATCCATTTACAGTTACAGTTTGGTTATATACTTCAGGAAAAGATGCAATACTAACATTTTTTTCACCGTAAACAATATGCTCATAAATTTCGTCTGAGATGATAATTACATTTGGATGTTTAGCCAATACAGTTGCTAAATCCTGTAATTCTGCTTTCGTATAAACTGATCCAGAAGGGTTACATGGAGAAGAATAAATAATTGCCTTAGTTTTATCTGTTATAGCAGCTTCTAATTGCGCTGGCGTAATTTTAAAATCATTTTCTAATGTTGCCTCTACAAAAATTGGTGTTCCTCCAGATAATTCTACAATATCAGAATATGAAACCCAATAAGGAGTTGGTATAATAACCTCATCACCATCATCTACAATAGCTTGTAAAACATTATAAATCGATTGCTTAGCACCTGTAGAAACTACAATTTGGTTTTGAGCATACTCAATATTATTATCACGTTTAAATTTGGTAATAATCGCATCTTTTAATTCTGGATAACCACCAATTGGCGTGTAAGCTGTATAATTTTCGTCTAAAGCTTTTTTAGCTGCATCTTTGATAAAATCAGGAGTGTTAAAATCAGGCTCTCCGATACTTAAACTAATAATATCTAATCCTTGGGCTTTTAATTCTCTTGCCTTTGTAGACATTGCAATCGTAGCTGAAGGTTTTAAATTTTGTAGACGCTTTGAAAGTTGCATAATATTTGTGAATTATTTGTTTGTGTAAAATCTAATCTTACATGCGAAGATAATTTATTCTCATCAGAATTTACTTAAATTTATCACGATTTAAATACATAATAAAATCAACAAAATATGGCTACAATTACATTTAAAGGGAATCCTATCCAAACAAACGGAAACTTACCAGCAATTGAAACAAAAGCACCTGATTTCAATTTAACTGCTACTGATTTATCAGAAAAAAAATTAAAAGATTATGCAGGAAAAAATATTGTTTTAAATATTTTCCCAAGTGTGGATACAGGAGTTTGTGCAGAATCGGTACGAAAATTCAATACAGAATTATCATCTGTAGAAAACACAGTTGTACTATGTATTTCGAAAGATTTACCATTTGCATTTAGCCGTTTTTGTGCTGCAGAAGGTTTAGAAAATGTTATCTCATTATCTGCATTTAAAGATGCAACTTTTGACGATGCATATGGTGTTAAAATGACTGAAGGTCCTTTAGCAGGTTTATTAAGTCGTGCAGTGGTCGTGATCGATACAGAAGGATATGTAGTTTATACAGAACAAGTGCCTGAAATTGCACAAGAACCATCTTATGAAACTGCATTAGCAACAATCAAAGGATAAAATTTTAATTTAAAGTTTTTGATAAAAAAAAGTCATCCAAAATGGATGACCTTTTTTTTTGATTATAAATTGAATTATTTTGCAAATTGACGAGCTAATTTTTCTGCTTTCTTTGATGCAGAGTAATCATAAAATCCTTCTCCCGACTTTATTCCTTTCTTTCCAGCTGTCACCATATTAACTAATAGTGGACACGGTGCATATTTTGGATTTTTAAATCCATCATATAAAACCTCTAAAATAGAAAGACATACATCCAACCCTATAAAATCTGCTAATTGTAAAGGTCCCATTGGATGAGCCATTCCTAATTTCATTACTTGATCTATTTCTTCTACTCCAGCAACACCTTCATATAAAGTATAAATCGCTTCGTTGATCATTGGCATTAAGATTCTATTTGCCACAAAACCTGGATAATCATTCACTTCTACCGGAATTTTATCCAATTTCTTAGACATATCCATAATAGCTGCTGTGACCTCATCTGACGTACTGTATCCACGGATAATCTCCACTAACTTCATCATCGGAACAGGATTCATAAAATGCATTCCAATTACTTGTTCTGGTCTATTTGTTACAGAAGCTATTTTAGTAATAGAAATTGATGAAGTATTTGTAGCCAATACTGCATGAGAGGGTGCTGCAGCATCTATTTGTTGAAAGATTTTTAATTTTAAATCTAAATTTTCAGTTGCAGCTTCTACAACTAAGTCAGCTTCTTTAGCACCTTCTTCAACATTTAAAAATGTCGAAATATTTCCTAAAGTAGTCGCTTTATCCTCTGCAGTAATTTTCTCTTTCGCAATCATACGATCAAGGTTACCTGCAATGGTAGCTAAACCTTTGTCTAAACTAGTTTGGGCTACATCGACTAAATTAACTTTAAATCCGGATTGTGCAAATACATGAGCAATTCCATTCCCCATTGTCCCTGCACCAATAACAGTAATATTTTTCATTTTTTTTGTGGTGTTTATTTATTCTTTTTCTATGTTCTGATTTTTAATTACTTCTTGCGATTTTTCGAAATAAGAAATAATTTCTAAAGCTACTTTTAATGCATTGCGACCGTCTTCTAACGAAACTTTGATAGGTAAATTTTGTTCGATTGAATCTGCAAATGATTCTAGTTCATCTAAAATAGCATTATTCGGTAAAACATCTGGATGTTCAAAACATATTTCTCTGCGGTCTCCTTTATCATTTTCCCAAATCATTGCATATTCATTAGGATCTTCAGGTGCTTTGTGCATTTTAATAATCTCCGTTTTCTTTTCTAAGAAATCTATTGAGATATAAGCATCTCGTTGAAAAACACGCATCTTACGCATATTTTTCATTGACATACGAGATGTAGATACATTAACCACACAACCATTTTCAAACTCAATTCGTGCATTTGATATATCTGGTGTATGAGAAATAACTGAAACTCCTGATGAGTGTATTGACTTAATTTCTGATTTTACAATTGATAAAATCACATCTAAATCATGAATCATTAAATCTAAAACAACTGGAACATCTGTACCTCTTGGGTTAAATTCTGCTAAACGATGTGTTTCGATAAATAATGGTTCTTCAATATGTGGTAATGCAGCAGTAAATGCAGGATTGAATCGTTCTACATGTCCTACTTGTGCCTTAAGCCCTTTTGCATTCGACAATTCTATTAATGAATTGGCTTCCTCTAATGTATTTGTAATCGGTTTCTCAACAAAGAAATGTTTTCCTTTTTCAATTGCTTTTACCGCTACTTCGTAATGAGACAATGTAGGAGTTACAATATCCACAACATCTACTGCATCCATCAACTCGTCCATTGAGTGGAAAAATTTGTAACCAAATTCAGCTTCCACTTTTTTTCCATTCTCTTCGAATGAATCAAAGAAACCTACTAATTCGTATTTTTCAGATTGGTTTAATAACTTTAAATGTATTTTACCTAGGTGACCTGCACCAATTACGCCTACTTTTAACATTTTGTGTAGAATTTGCCGATAAAATTAATGAGAATATGTTGTATTTAACGCATTTTTGTAAAAATTTTGGAAGATGTCAATAGACGATTTTAAAAGTAAAGGAAGAAGAAAAATGCTTGTAGATTCTCTGAGAACCAAGGGAATTGAAAATGAACAAGTATTGCAAGCCATAAATAGTATTCCACGCCATTTGTTTTTAGATAGCGCTTTTTCAGAGTTTGCTTATAAAGACGAAGCATTTCCTATTGCTGCTGGACAAACTATTTCGCATCCATATACAGTAGCTTTCCAAACCCAATTGTTGGATGTGCAACCCAAAGAAAAAGTTTTAGAGATTGGAACTGGAAGTGGTTATCAAACCTCTGTATTAGTTGCTTTAGGCGCAGAAGTTTTTACTATTGAACGCCAGAAAGAATTATTTGATTTTTCTAAAATAATTTTACGTAATATTAGGTTCGTACCTCGTTACCAAACTTATGGCGATGGATATAAAGGTTTACCTACATATGCGCCTTTTGATAAAATTTTGGTTACTGCAGGTGCTCCTGAAATTCCGAAAGAACTATTAAAACAATTAAAAATTGGTGGAATTATGGTAATTCCGGTTGGTGAAAATTCCCAAAAAATGATGACAATAATACGTTTGGATGAAGATAATTTTGAAATGTATGAATTTGGCGATTTTCAATTTGTCCCAATGTTAGAACGGCGTGATAAATAATAAAAAAATCCAACTTAAATTTAAGTTGGATTTTTATTATAATCTATATTTTTTTTAAGGTTTAATACGAAGAAAATTTCCATTCGTATCAAAAATTAAATCTATATCATTTACTAATTCAACATCAAATCCTGCTACAGTTTTATCAATTGAATTAATTCCTTGCGCGGGATAATTTGTTTCAATATAATTTACAATGTTAGGAAGTATAAAACTTGTAGGTAAAGATGCATAACTAGGAGCGTCTACCTCTATCCAATTACCAGCTTGGTCTAAGTCAATTTCAACACCATTAGATAATTTGACTTCATACATTGTACCATCAGCTTTTGCAGGATTGTACTTTTCCACGACTGAAATTGTTGTACCTGGAAAATGAGTAGTGATGAATAATTGACCTTCGTTGGGTAGCGTATTGGCTTCTACGATTGTTGTATTATTATCATCATCAGTATTACAAGCTGCTGTTGTAAATCCAATAAAAGCAAATAAACTTAATCCTAAAAATAGTTTTTTCATTTCGTAATTTTCTTGGTTAAAAAATTAATCATCAATTCTTGTGAATTGACCTTTCGAATTAAATTCTAAATCCAATCCATTCGTTAATTCAACTTCGTATTTAAATCTTTTCTTTTCAATTTTTTTGATTTTAGCATTTGGAAAACTTTTCTTTACATAATTTGAAATTGACTTTGGAACAAATCCCATCGGAATAGCATTTCTTTTTCCGTCTATTTCTTTCCATGCTCCATCTCCATCAAATTCAATTTTCGTCCCGTTATTTAAGATTACTTCATAATCTTTAGAAAAGTAATCATCATCCATAATTACAGCACTTACATGCTTTGCACCAAAATAAGAAGTAATAAAATTTTGACTAGCTTGTGGTAATTGATTAAAACGAATAACTTGATCTTGTGCAAAGATCATAACTGACATCGTGATGAATAATAAACTAAATATTTTTTTCATGATTGTTGATTTTTTTAATTTGATAGGACAAATTTCTAACTTGAATTAGGAAAGATTTAGGAAAAATTATTTAAATTTTTATTTTATTAAAATAAATTGATGATAAGGCGCTTGATAACGATAATCTAATTTTAAATTCATTTGATTTTTTAAAATTGTATCTACAATAGATAGTCCTAAACCTGTACTTCCATCTGAATTTCCTTGCTTATAAAATCGATTAAAAATTACATTTTCATTTAGCTCACCATGATTACTCGTATTGGCTATAATTATATGATCCGCTTCGATTTTTACTTGAATAGATTTCTGTTCATTATTATGCTTCACTGCATTTCGGATTAAATTTGAAATTAAAATCCGAGCCAAATCAGAATTGTAATTAATTATAAAATCCTGATTTATATTTGTTTCAACATTAATTTCTGCATCCTCAAAAAATGGTTCATAATCCTCTACAATTTCTTGTATTAAAGATTTAAAATTTATTGGTGATTGATTCGCATAATGTTGATTTTCGATGCGAGATAACATTAATAAAGATTTATTTAAATTAACCATTCGCCACAACGAATTTTTAGTCTCAGCTAACTGTACATAATCTTTTTCATTTAATTCTGATTGATCTAACATTAGATCTATTTTATTAATGGCAATAGCTAAAGGCGTTTGTAACTCATGTGATGCGTTTTCTATAAACAAACGTTGATCAGTAAATACTTTTTCGTTACGATCAATCATCGAAGAAATCTCATTTTGTAAAACATAAAACTCTGTTACATTCGTTTCTATCTGTTCAATTTTTTTTGACTGCCCAAAACGATAATTTTGTAATTGTGTCATAATCTTATCAAACGGTCTAAAAGCTTTATCTAAGCCAAAATGATTAATCAATAAAATACTAACTAAAATAATAATGTATAAAAAGATTAAGGCAATTGTTAGATCATAAATCAAATCATCTTCTTCTACTGTAGAGGTTCTAATTTCCAGTGAATATTCCTTTCCGTCTTGACCATAGAATCCAGTTCTTAAAACACGATAAGGCTCTTCTTCCCCATCATATGGCATAAAAACCATCTCATTTGTTAACCGATTTGCTTCATTATACTCTAAATGAGAAACAGGTAAAATACGATATTGAGCTAATCCAAATTCATTCGTTTTAACGATTTCTGGATTTACATAAGATTCACGAATTATTTCAATTTTCTGATTTTTAAGTCCATCATCAACATTATCGTAAACCTCATCTAAAATCATAGAATGAAAAAGCAATGCCCAAATTGTTAGCACTGCCAATAAAGAAATTGTAAGGTATCTAAACGTATAATTTTTTAAAGAAGTCTTCATCTAAATTAATTTATATCCTACTCCATAAACAGCTTGCAAATCAGCATCAGCATTAGCGTCCTTTAATTTTTTTCGAATATTTTTAATTTGAGAATAAATAAAATCTAAATTATCTGCCATCTCAATATGATCGCCCCAAACACTCTCTGCTAATGTTGTTTTTTGAAAAACTCGTTCTGGCCTAAGCATAAAATAATAAATTAAATCATACTCCTTTCGATTTAATTTTATATCTACACCATTTACTAAAAATCGACGATCTTCAGGAAAAATTGATAAATTTTTAAATGTAATTTTTTCCTCTCCATGTTGTTGATTCTTTCGCATTGCAACTTTTATACGCGCCCACAATTCTGCAAAATGAAATGGTTTGGCTAAATAATCGTCTGCTCCGACTAATAAACCTTCCACTTTATCGTCCACTGAATCTTTTGCTGAAAGGATAATTACAGAAGCTTTTTTCTGCATTTTTTTTAACTCTCTCAATAAAGACATTCCATCTCCATCTGGCAACATCATATCCAATAAAATACAATCGTAATCAAATGAAATAATTTTATCTAAACCTTCTGCGAAATTACTTGCTGTTTCAACAATTAATTTCTCATTTTCCAAAAACTGAACAATAGTTTGCTGTAATTGGATTTCATCTTCTACGACTAATATTTTCATGAATAATTAATTTATTTCAAAGTTACTTTTGAAAATAGGAATAATTTAGGAAAAGCGTAATTTTAACGTATCAAATAAATAACAATTTTGAAAAAATATAGTTTTAAAAACGATTACAGTGAAGGAGCTCATCCATTAATCCTTCAAAGATTAATGGAAACAAATTTGCAACAAACAGTCGGATATGGAGAAGATGAATTTTGTAATGAAGCAAGAGATTTAATCAAAACTTATTTACAAAAAGATTCTGCTATACATTTTGTTTCAGGAGGAACACAAGCCAATTTAATTGTAATTTCATCGATTCTAAAACCACACGAATCTGTAATTGCAGTAGAATCTGGTCATATTGCGGTACATGAAACTGGTGCTATTGAAGCTACGGGACATAAGGTAAATACGGTTCCCACAACAGATGGAAAAATTACCTTAGAAGAAATTCAAAATATTTTAACACTCCACACAGATGAACATATGGTGAAACCTAAATTGGTTTATATCTCCAATTCGACCGAAGTGGGAAGTGTTTACACCAAAGCGGAATTAACGGTTATTTATGATTTTTGTCAAGAAAATAATTTATACTTATTTGTAGATGGTGCACGTTTAGGCTCTGCTTTAACTTCTTCTAAATGTGATTTAACCTTAGAAGATTTAGCGAATTTAACGGACATTTTTTATATCGGAGGAACTAAAAATGGTGCATTAATCGGTGAAGCTATTATTATAAATAATTCAAAATTAAATGAGGATTTCCGTTATCATATTAAGCAAAAAGGTGGAATGCTAGCCAAAGGAAGATTAATAGGAATCCAATTTGCAGAAATGTTCAAAAATGATTTATTCTTTGAAATGGGAAAACATGCCAATGCAATGGCTAAAAAATTAGCAGAAGGAATTGCTGGAGAAGGCTACAATTTTTTAACTGTTCCTTCTTCAAATCAAATTTTTCCAATTTTATTTAACTACGAAATTGAACGATTACAAGAACATTTTGATTTTTTTATCTGGCAAAAAATGGATGAAGAAAAATCAGCTATTCGATTAGTGACTTCTTGGGCAACACCAGAAGAACAAGTAGATCATTTTTTGAAACAATTATAAAATTAATCCTCCAAATCGTGGAGGATTTTTTAATTTTAAAACAAATACTATTTAAAAGTTTTACCTTTGTACTTTAAATATTTTTATGTCATTCGAACAATTAGGATTATCTCCATATATAGCTAAGTCAATTTCAAAATTAGGATTCTTAAAACCTTTCGAAATTCAGGAACAAACCATTCCTCATATTTTAAAAGGAAAAGATGTAATGGGAATTGCAAAAACAGGTTCGGGTAAAACTTTATGTTTTGTAGCGCCATTGTTACAAAAAATGCAGCATGCTTCATACGAAAAATCTCGTGCGATAAAAGCTTTAATTTTAGTTCCGACTCGTGAATTAGCAGTTCAGATCGAAGAAACTTTTGTAGGATTACAAGATGCATTACGTCGCGAAGTAAAGACACAAGCAGTTTACGGAGGAACATCAATTAATCCTCAAATGAAAAATTTATATGGAACAGAAATCTTAATTGCCACACCTGGACGTTTATTAGATTTATTGGATCACAATGCTTTTTCAATGGATCAATTGGAGTATTTAGTGATTGATGAAGCAGATAAAATGTTCCAATTAGGTTTTGGAGAAGAAATGGAGCGAATTTTAAAAGTAGTTCCAGCTAAAAAGCAATCAATTTTATTTTCGGCAACTTTAAATGAGAAAGTAGATGAAATTAAAGCAACTTTAAAAATTAATCCAATCGTTGTTGAAGTTAAAAAACAAGACATCGATATTGAAGCAATTGAGCAAGTAGCTTATCATGTAACTGCTGAAAACAAAGGTCCTTTTTTACGTTATTTAATCAAAACTGAAAATATTCAGCAAGTCTTAATTTTTGTTTCTTCTACACGTACTGCTGATAATTTAGTGGAAAAATTAAAAAAGAATAATATTGATGCGTTAGCGGTGCATAGTAAAAAATCGCAAGGAGCTCGTATGGATAATTTAGAAGATTTTAAATTAGGAGATGTACAAGTTTTGGTGGCTACAGATTTAATTGGTCGTGGGATCCACATCGAAGGTCTTCCTTATGTAATTAATTACGAATTACCTCGTTCGCCTTTAGATTATGTTCACCGTATTGGTCGTACAGGTCGTGCAAATCAAACCGGAAAAGCTATCAGCTTAATTACGGAAGAAGATTTACACCACTTTAAAGTAATCCAAAAGAAAATGGGTAAAAAAGTTGAAGTCGAATCGACAGAAGAAGTTAATCTTCACGGATATTAAATTCATTTAACGAATATATTTTCAAAATCCACGCAAGTTATTTGTGTGGATTTTTTATTTTTAAACATTATTGATATCAAATGAAACCACCACGCTATTATTCCCTTGATGTATTTCGAGGTGCAACCGTTGCTTTAATGATTTTGGTCAACAATCCTGGAACTTGGTCAGCGATGTTTGCTCCATTACAACATGCCCATTGGCACGGATGCACACCCACTGATTTAGTTTTTCCTTTCTTTTTATTTGCGGTTGGAAATGCGATGGCTTTCGTGATTCCTCGATTCAAGAAACAACCTCAACAAGAATTCTGGAAAAAAGTAATCAAAAGAACAATCATCATTTTCGGAATTGGTTTATTCATCAATTGGTTTCCGTTTGTTAAATGGGAGAATGACGAAATCATTTTTAAAGCGTGGCAAGATTCACCGGAAAGTGGTATCCGCATTATGGGCGTTTTACAACGTATTGCAATCGCATATTTCTTTGCATCAGTCATTGCTTTTTATTTTAAAGAAAAAATGGTCTTATGGATTGCGGGTGGAATCTTAGTCGGCTATTGGATTCTTACCAAATTTTTAGGTGGAACAGATCCTTATTCGATTGAAGGATTTATCGGAACATCAATCGATACTCAAATTTTAGGTTTAGCCCATATTTATAAAGGCGAATCGATTCCTTTCGATCCCGAAGGTTTATACAGTACAATCAATGCGATTCCGCAAGTTTTATTGGGTTATTTGGCTGGTATTTTCATCAATAAACAAGGCAATGTAAAATGGTTAAGCAAAGCTTTACCCGAATCCAATCAGCCGAATTATCGCTTAGTCTCAGGTTTATTTGTTTTGGGAACAATTGCTTTAGTTATCGGTTATTTTTGGCAATTAGAGTTTCCGTACAATAAAAAGATTTGGAGCAGTTCGTATGTCATTCACACCACAGGATTATCACTCGTTACGATTGCAACCATGATTTGGTTCATCGAAATTTTGAACATCAAAAATGGTGTAATGAAATTTTTTGATGTCTTTGGTAAAAACCCATTATTCATTTTTGCATTCAGTGGTTTATTTCCTCGTTTATTGGGATTAATTCGCATAGAAAATGGATTAAATGAAGAGGGTCTAATCAAATATATTTCTCCATTAGGATGGTTCTACGAAACTGTTTGTGCTAAAATTCCGGTAATTCCCGAAGTTGGATCTTTTGTTTATTCTCTTATCTTTTTAGGCTTCTTTTGGGCTTTAGCTTATTATTTAGATCAGAAGAAAATTTACATTAAAGTTTAAACACTATTTATGAAGAATTTTATTTTAGGATTATTTACTCTTTTCCTTTTCACATCCTGCGAACAACCAAAAGAAATTTTACATCTAAAGGTAAATCCAGAGAAAGTAATCAAAGCTGTTTTTCCACCTAATCATTTAGACTATCAAATTGCACCAACGTGTGATAATTTAACGAATAAATTTGATGATTTAGATTCCGAAATTGTTTTGATTCAAGAGGAAGAATTCAACTCGATTATTGAGCGTTTAAATGATTTAAAACCGTCAAAAGAAAGCAATGATTGTTCAAGTGATTTTAGCTTTTTTGTAGGAGAGGATAAATATTGTTCGTGTATTTATGATGAACATTTCATTACCAAAAATGAACAATTATTTGAAATATCCGATACATTATTATTTGATCTCAAAACAGCTTTGACTTATTATAATTCCAGACCAAAAGAAAATTTAAAATACGATCCTTTGATTCAAAAATTTGGTTTACCTAAAAATTATAAGTTTCAGCGTGCAGGAAAAACATCTATCATTTATGATGAAAATCATAATCCTATCGATGAATTTATACCTTTAGAAATGCGATTGGTTACTTTGAGTACAAGATAAAACAGAAACTCCTTACAAGTAAAAGTGTAAGGAGTTTCTGTTTTATTTTATAATTACATCATATTCTACTTTAGCCCCTGCTCTACGCAAAGTTTCTAAAACTGAACAATATTTCTCAATAGATAATTCGGCTGCACGTTCTGCTTTTGCGTGATCAAAATTTCCACTTAAATGGTATTCAATTCTCACTTTTTCCCAAACGGCTGGTGTTTTATCTTTTTCTCGCTCACCGTAAACTTTTATTCTTAGCTCATCAAATTCTTGTCGCTGTTTATCCAATATCATCACAATATCAATTCCACTACAGGCTCCACAAGCCATTAATAAACTTACCATAGGACCTACAGATTTACCTTTAGATTCTTGGGCTGTTTCATGATTTTCACGATCTGCTTTAAAGGTTAATACGTTTCCATTAAAATCATCTGCAACAAATGTATCACTTGCTTTGTGGTATAAAATATCGATTTCCGTCATAAGAATATGTTTTATCTGCAATTTAAGAAATTCAGAAGAAATTCACTCAATAGGATACCGTCAAATTCTTACAACTATAATAGATTTATGTGTTTATATGTTCATTTGCAAAAGGTGAAAATATATTTTTATAAACATCATTATCTTTAACAACTTTCTTAATTCATTAAAAAAATAACACTTATAGTTATTTGCTTTGTACTTATGTGAAAAAATGCTTTAGAAATAAACTTTAGAATATTTAATAAAATACTTGTACTCTGAAAGGAAAAGATTATTTTTGCATATTCTACAAATTGAATATGAAGAACATCCGTAATTTCTGTATTATCGCCCATATTGACCATGGTAAAAGTACCTTGGCCGATCGTTTATTGCAAGTAACTAACACGATTACAGACCGTGAGTTACAAAATCAAACCTTAGACGATATGGATTTGGAACGCGAGCGTGGTATCACAATCAAATCTCATGCTATCCAAATGGAATATGAAAAAGATGGTGAAAAATATATATTAAACTTAATTGACACTCCGGGTCACGTTGACTTTTCTTACGAGGTTTCTCGTTCGATTGCAGCTTGTGAAGGAGCTTTGTTAATTGTTGATGCTGCGCAAAGTATCCAAGCTCAAACTATTTCTAACTTATATTTAGCGTTAGAAAATGATTTAGAGATTATCCCAGTTTTAAATAAAATCGATTTACCTTCTGCTAACCCAGAAGAGGTAACTGATGATATCGTTGATTTATTAGGTTGTGCACCTGAAGACGTTTTACGTTGTTCTGGAAAAACAGGTGAAGGTGTATTAGAATTATTACACACGATTATTGATAAAGTTCCGCCTCCTGTAGGTGATCCTGATGCTCCATTACAAGCCTTAATTTTTGACTCTGTTTATAATCCATTCCGTGGAATTGAAGCTTTCTATAAAGTAATCAATGGTGAAATTAACAAAGGTGATCAAGTAAAATTCATGGCCACTAATAAAAAATATGGCGCTGATGAAATTGGAACGCTTAAGTTAAACCAAGTTGAAAAGAAAACAATTAAAACTGGAGATGTAGGTTATATTATTTCTGGGATTAAGGACGCTTCTGAAGTAAAAGTTGGTGATACGATTACATTAGTAGATAATCCTGCTGCCGAAGCTATTGATGGGTTTGAAGAAGTAAAACCAATGGTATTTGCTGGGATTTATCCAGTAGATACGGAAGATTATGAAGATTTACGTGCTTCTATTGAGAAGTTACGTTTAAATGATGCTTCATTAACCTTTGAGGCTGAATCTTCTGCTGCTTTAGGTTTTGGTTTCCGTTGTGGATTCTTAGGAATGTTACACTTAGAAATTGTTCAAGAGCGTTTAGAGCGTGAGTTTAACATGACTGTAATTACAACTGTACCTAACGTTTCTTACGAAGCCTACTTAGAGAAAGATGTCAACAAAATGATTCCGGTTCATAATCCATCAGAATTACCTGATCCTTCAGGATTAAATCGTGTGGAAGAGCCTTACATTCGTGCGGCAATCATTACAAAATCTGAGTTTGTTGGACCTGTAATGAGTTTATGTATTGAGAAACGTGGTGAATTACAATCTCAAAATTATTTAACACAGCACCGTGTTGAAATGATTTTCAACATGCCTTTAGCTGAAGTTGTATTTGACTTTTACGATCGTTTAAAGTCAATTTCTAAAGGATATGCATCTTTCGATTATGCTCCTTCAGGCATGAAAGCTTCGAAATTAGTAAAAGTAGATATCATGATTCACGGAGAGATTGTAGATGCTTTATCTGCTTTAATCCACGTAGATAATGCGTACAACATTGGTAAGAAAATGTGTGCAAAATTACGTGAGTTAATCCCTCGTCAACAATTCGATATTCCGATCCAAGCTGCGATTGGTGCGAAGATTATTGCACGTGAAACCATTAAAGCATTGCGTAAAGATGTAACTGCTAAATGTTATGGTGGAGATATTTCTCGTAAACGTAAGTTATTAGAAAAACAAAAAGCTGGTAAGAAGAAAATGCGCCAAATTGGACGTGTAGAGGTTCCACAATCTGCCTTCTTAGCGGTATTAAAATTAAACGACTAAGTTTTATTTTATATAAATTACTTAAAGCCACTCATTTGAGTGGCTTTTTTTATTATTTTTGATTCTTAAAACATTATAAATGAATAAAACTCTACTCTTTGTATTGCTTTCCCTTACAGCTTATGGACAAGACAGTTCTAAATTAAATTTTATCGACTTAAATTCCACAAGAAGTAGCAATCCACAATCCTTTATAACTTTCAATAATGAAACGTTTTTACATGCGGACAATGGATATCAAGGAAGACATCTGTGGAAAATAGATAAATCAACTAATCAAATTGATATTGTTAAACATAGTCTTTTTAATGAATATGAGCATATTAATGAGGAAACTAAATTATTTGATATAAATAATTCAGTATTTTGGTACCAAGATTTATTAAATAGTGGAGGTTTATATAAATTAACTAATGGTCAAACAGAATTATTAAAAATTCTCCCTACAGAAATCCAAGAAATTTATAAGAAAAATAATAAAGTATATTTTACTACAGGAAGTTTCAAGTTTAATACGCCTTATCAATTATGGGAGACTGATGGCAATACGGTTTCTGAAATAATATTACCTATTAATAATATATCGACTCATATAAATTTTGATAATAGTGTATCTAATTATATATATTTAACTTTCAATTCAAATAATAATACATCATTTTGGGCATATAATATATCTACCAAAAGATTTACTCAGCTATCTTCTATAATATCAAATAATACTTCTCGAGAAAATATATTATTGAATGATAAAATTTATATTTCAGAATATACCCCTCAAACTGGTTTCGAATTATATGAAATTAATGGTGAAAAAAAATCATTAATTAAAGACCTTATACCAGGATTTCAGAGTGGCATTTATGATAAATTAATTGGAGCTGCCACTAATAACGAATTTTATTTTATTGGTTTAGATAAAAATTATAAAGTAATTATTTATAAATCGGATGGTACTAATTCTGGCACTAATGTTTTTTACGATTTTGAAAATAATTATTCTTATAACTCCGATAATACATATAAATTCATAACGATAGATAAGGGTATTGCTTTCACGGTTAAAGAAGGTAATAAAACAGATTTATGGAAAATAGTAAATGGTACAACTAGTTTATTAACATCTGATAATGGCAATGAAATTCAATTATTAGAAGATAATTTTGTTGTTATTGGTACCAAATTATATCAAATAAATCCTACTTCACTAACTCAAATTTTACCTCAATATCAGTTTACAGAATTAAATAATTTTTATTTTGATGAGAACTCTATTTATTTTGCTGCATCAACAAGAGAAAAAGGTTCAGAACCATATCGTTTAAATAAAACTACATTACAATTGGAACCTATCGAAGAAATTAATTATCTAGGTTCAAGTCATGTAAGTGATTTTATGATATCAGCAAATAAATTATATTTTCACGGAAATCATACAAAAAATAAATACGAGAATAATTCTTTACAAAAATTAATTTCGGATAAAGAAATTTATCCAAGTTTCAATCATTATACAGATAAGTTTTCTAATTATATAACAACTGATAAGGGATTAATTTTTACTAGTAAATATGATTTACATATAATTAATAGTAATGGAGAAATAAAAAGTTTAATTGCAGATACACAATCTATTTCTATAGATACCCCTTTAAGCAAAATCAATAACACTGTATTTTTCTTGGGCGTGGATAGTTATTCAAATGGCAACTATAATAAATATGTCTATAAAACGGATGGAAGTATTGATTCAACAGTTAAAATTTCCAATATTCCTGTCGAATTTGAGCATGAATATTCTCAAGGTGTAATCAATAATCATCTATATTATATCGTAAAAGAAGATTATAACATTGCAAAAATGTATAAAACTAATGGTGAAATAAATCAATTAGTTTATACTTTTCCTTCCAACATCATCAACCCAAAAATTATAGGTGTTTTACAGCATCAATTAATCCTAGATATTTATAATGATTTAAATTATAAACATGAAGTTTATTTATCAGATGGAAATAATTTAGGTAAAATTTTACCCGATTTCACCACAAATTATTCTAGCATAGATAAGGTTTTTTTAGAAGATACTAAAATAACAGCCGTTAGTGCAGGTCAAATTGTACAATACGACAGCGAAATGCAAACATCTAAAAAACTATATGCAACTTCTAATGAATTTCAAGGAATTAATAATTTAATAAAATGTGGGAATCTATATTATGCTACCCGATATCAAAGTGATTACGTTTTTTATATTGATTTTAATTCTTCTATCGAGAATCATAAACTTGGATATCCAATAACCCCAAAAATTGAATGCTATAAAGGAAATGCATTTGTTATGCGATATATTGATAATTATTCTAATTATGATAATAACGATATAATAATTGATGCTATTAAAGGAAAAGATCACCAACAAATATATTTTATACCAAACGATTTTTCAGCTAATAAACTTGAATGGAAGCAAAAGGATTTTTCTATTTTTGATGACAAAATTTTTATTGCAGCAGAGAATCCAAAATATGGTCAAGAGTTAATGTACGGAGATATTAATCAACTGACATTAGATGTAAATGATATTACAACACCTTCATCTACAAAAAATAATTTAAATATATATCCTAACCCCGCATCAAATTATTTTAGTGTGCAATCTAAAGAAAAAATTGAAAAAATAACTCTTTATAATGTACTAGGGGAAACTGTATATTCTATTCAAAATAATAGATTAAATGATTCAAAATTTATTTTAGACAATAGAATTCCAGATGGAGTTTATTTTATAGAAATTAAAAGTAAGACAAAATCAGAATCAAAAAAAATAATCATTAAAAAATAAATTATAAGTCACTCCATTCGAGTGGCTTTTTTAATCTATTTTTAAATGTTTCTAAAAAATTAATTGGACAATTTAAATTATTTTGAAAATCAAATTCACTATTATATTTATTTTTTAATTCAATTACGTAGTAATTTGAATTATTATTTATATCTCCTATATCTTTATTTATACTACTAAAAATCATTAAATCATTTTTAATTTTTTCATTATATGGAAATTCAGCTCTTTGATAATTTAAATATTCTATTAAGTCTTTAAAAAAATAGGATTGAGATTGTTTTAAATCAACACCATTATCTTTGTAAAAATTATCTTTATTTTTAAATATTTGAAAATATCTATATATAATATCATTTATATTTTCATCATATCCCTCAAAAATATTTGGTATTTTTTCTTCCATATCAAGATGTACTTTTTTTATAGATGCATTTTTTTTGTCTAAATATTTTTTAAAATCTAGATATGATTGTTTAATAGACTCATCATAATAGCCTAAATAATTTAAAACTTTAATATATTCTGATTCCCAATTTGGATAATCGTTATTGTTGAAATGATAAAATAATGAATTGTATAATTCATTTAAATCTAAGGATTTCAAATGACCATAACTTGAATTTATTCCAAAACCATAAATATTTGAATATAATGGTTTATTCTCTTCAATATTTATAAACGTTTTTAAATTATTTGATTGAAATTTATAATGCTGTACAAGAGAGTCAAGTAAATGATAAAATATTTTGATATTTGATTCATATTTAAATTCTTTATCTTTTATTTCTTTATCTATTTGATCATTAATTATTTTCTTTTGAAATTCATTTGCTTTAAATTGAATATAAAATGCTAAGAAAGTTAATATAGAACCCGTTATTCAAATTATTGGATTTAGTATACCCCCAATACTATCTCCTATCTCATTAGGCGAAAGTTTTTTATTACTGTCATTATAATTCTGTGGAAATTTAAATAATAAATTATTATACGAATAATAATTGTATATATATCGATGAGTAAATCAACATCAATACTGATATTATTATCAAAAGTATAGTCCAAAAATCTAGTCTTATTTTATTTGTATTTTTCATAAACTCTTCTAATAACATAAAAGTAAATAAAATCACTTTTATTTTAATAAATATATTTTTTTTAACTTCGTTTCAATTCAGAATACCAATGAAAAATATACTATTTACAACAATTACGTTAGCTTCTACGATTGCTTTCGCACAAAATATTTCGAATCAAAAAATTGATCAAGTTGCAGAAAATGCCATGAAAGCTTTTGACGTTCCTGGAATGGCTGTTGCAGTTATTAAAGATGGTGCAATCGTACACTCTAAAGGATACGGTGTAAAATCAATTTTAACAGGAGAAAAAGTTGAATCTTCAACCAACTTCGGAATCGCATCAAATTCAAAAGCATTCACTGCTACTACTTTAGCCATTTTAGTGGATGAAGGAAAAATTAAATGGGATGATAAAGTCATTCAACATATTCCTGAATTCAAAATGTACAACAACTATGTAACGAAAGAATTTACGATTCGTGATTTATTGACACACCGCAGTGGATTAGGTTTAGGCGCTGGCGATTTAATGGTTTGGCCTGATGGACACAATTTTACACCAAAAGATATTATCAACAATATTCAATTCTTAAAACCTGTTTCAGATTTCCGTTCGAAATACGATTACGATAATTTATTGTATATAATTGCTGGTGAGGTCATCGAAAGAGTTTCTGGTCAATCGTGGACTGATTTTGTTACAAAACGATTATTAGAACCTATTGGAATGACAAATTCTGCTGCCAATTGGCATTTGGTAAAAGACAAAAAGAATGCGATTGCGCCACATGTACCGATTGATGGAAAATTAGAAGTAATCGATCGTTACACAAATACTATTTTTGATGCCGCAGCAGGAATTTATTCGAATGTAGATGATGTTGCCAAATGGTTACAATTCAATTTAGATAAAGGAAAAGTGAACGGGAAACAAATTATTTCTGAAAAACAAATGAAAGAAATGATTACGCCTCAAACGTTGCAAAAAGTTGGCACTACAACTCCATACAATTCATTATTCAAAGCGTATGGATTAGGATGGCAATTACAAGATTTTAATGGAAAATTAGAAGTTTCGCACACCGGAGGATTGGAAGGAATCGTAACGCAAACGATTTTTTATCCTCAATTGAATTTAGGAATTGTGGTCTTAACGAACCAACAAGCGGGTGTTGCGTTTAATTCGGTTTCAAATACGATCAAAGATTTTTATTTAGGAAATCCTGAAAAAGATTGGGTTCAAACCTATGACCAATTAATGAAATCTCGTGTTGCTGAAGCGGATGGTATTACAGATGAAGTTTGGAAAACAGTTGAAGCGAATCAAAAAAATAGGAAATTAAAAATTGATACCAAATCATTAGTCGGAACATACAAAGACAACTGGTTTGGTGATGTAGAAATTTACGAGAAAAAAGGAAAGTTAATTTTCGAATCGAAACGTTCACCTCAATTAACGGGAGAAATGTTTTTTTATAAAGACAATACGTATGCGGTAAAATGGAACAACCGTTACTTCCACGCTGATGCATTTGTTTTTGCTGAAATGAAAGACGGTAAATTAGCTGGATTTAAAATGAAAGCCATTTCACCAATGACCGATTTTAGCTACGACTTCCACGATTTAGATTTTACGAAAAAATAAATATCAAACTGAACTTATTTCAGTTTCTCATCATTAGTAGATGTTATCCTGAAATAAATTCAAGATAACTAATCTAATAAATTTTAACATTGTATCGAGAACTAAGATGAATTTTCGTCTAATTTATCGATACAATTTCTCTTTCTATCAAAAAGAAAATTACTCGAAATGACGAATTGTTAAGCTGAACTCGTTTCAGCTTCTCATCATAAATAGATGTGATCCTGAAATAAATTAAGGATGACTAATTTTCACATAACTATGAAATTTAAAGGTTACGCACTGGGATTGCTTTCGTCCATATCGTATGGATTAATTCCCTTATTTATTTTACCCATCAAGCAAGCTAATTTTTCGTTAGATAAAACCTTATTCTATCGCTTTTTATTTTCGGCTTTAATTGTTGGAGTATATTTACTCATTAAACGAGAAAATATTAAAATAGAGATCAAACAAATTCCAATATTAATTGTTTTAGGAATTTTATACGGAATATCTGCTGATGCACTTTTCTTGGGCTATGATTATTTATCTGCCGGAATTGCATCCACCCTTCTGTTTGTTTATCCTTTAATCGTTGCCGTTATAATGGCCATCTTATTTAAAGAAAAAATCTCTAAATCAACCATTTTAGCCATTGGTTTTGTTTTAGCGGGTATTTTTATGCTAAGTTTTAAAGATGGAACTTTTGAATTTAATCCAATTGGGTTAGGCATTATTTTCATTAGCGCATTGGCCTATTCATCCTTTATCATCATTGTAAATAAATCCAGTGCACAAAGGATCAAAGGTTTTCCGATGAGTTTCTATTCCTTTTTATTTACGACCATTTATTACGGCATAAAATTGTGGTTTAAAAAAGAATCATTCACTCTTCCTTCAATAGATTTAGCATATAATTTCTTCACGTTTGCATTCGTAACTACGGTTATTTCAAGCATTGCATTAATCTATGCCATCAAAGAAATTGGTTCGACAGCAACATCTATTTTAGGTGCTTCGGAACCTGTTGTTGCCGTAGGAGTCAGTGTCATTTTATTTGGTGAAAACTTTTCGTTGAGTTTAGCCATAGGAATCTCTCTTATTATATTTGGAGTTATCCTGAATGTTATTGGTGATCAATTAGAAAAAAGAAAACTGCTGAAAACATAATATCAAAACCTTCTTATTCCGATGAGAAGGTTTTATTTTTGTGCGATGAAACGAAAATTTAATCCGGAAGGTTGGAACCGAAAAGAGCATTTTGAACTTTTTTCGAGAATGGATAATCCTTATGTTGGTGTGGTTGCAGAAGTCGATTGTACAAAAGCTTATCAATTTACGAAAGCTAATAAACAATCATTTTTTGCGACGTATTTATTTTGTTCGATGCAAGCTGAAAACAGTGTGGAAGAATTCAAATATCGTTTAGAAGATAGTGAGATTTTTATCTACGATCATATTGATTGTGGAACAACCATCGGACGAAAAGACGGAACGTTTGGATTTGCTTTTATTCCTTATTCGGTCGATTTTGAAACGTTCAACATTAAATTACAGCAAGAGATTAATGAGGTGGAAAAATGTGTTGGATTACACATTAAAAATGAAGAATTAACTTTAGGATTAAATCGTCATTCGACTTTTCCTTGGTCGAGATTTACGGGATTAGTGCAACCATCGAATTATGGAACAGAAGAATCGATTCCACGAATTATTTTCGGAAAAGCATATCAACAAGGCGACAAAATGATGATGCCTGTTTCGGTAGAGGCCAATCACGGTTTTGTGGATGGTTTACATTTAGCAAATTACTTAGCGAATTTTGAGAAAGAATTGAGTAAGTTTTAAAAGAATAATATAAAAACTCTTAGACAAGTTCTAAATGTCAAGCTGAATTTATTTCAGCTTCTCATCATACTTAATAGAATGTGATTCTGACCACGAAGTAGCAGCGAAGCTAAACGAGTTAAGAATGACAAAACCCGAATTTCAAAGTATGAAATTCGGGTTTTTATTTATTATTTAATTTCTTCAACAGGAGGTTGTGGCTCAGGTTCTTCCATTACAAATTTTCTTATAGGAAAATATTCTTGATCTTCTCCTAAAATAAAATCATGGTTCAAAAAATCGTAGTGTAATACTTTTATTAATTGATACTCGCCGATCTCATTTTTACGATAAGCGAAAGCTAATCCATCAAAATAATCACAAATCATCGTTATGTGTTCGAGTTCTGGAACGTACATTAAATCTTTAAAATCAATATGATTATTTAAGAAATTATTGTTTGTAAGAATTAAAGCGTAATCTTTATGATTTAATTTAATGGGCAATTGATAATAATCACCGTACATACAATCTTCGATAACTTCAGAAGTAAAAAAATAAATCTGATTTTCTGTAAACGTTACATTGATATTATATACTTCGATATTATTTTTTTCAGTAATATCTATTACTTGTTGTAAAGTATTGTAAAACTTCTCATCTTTAATTTCCTTAGGAATTTCAACTTTAGTAGGCCAAGACGTTTTATTTTTTGAACATCCTAAAAAGAGAATTAGAATTATAAATGAATAAAAATATTTCATATGTAGTCGTTTGATGAAAGATAATAAATTAATCTTTCTGAATCACTTGAATTGCTTCGTTGATTAAATCAAATTCATAGCCTTTGTAGGCCAAATACGCTTTGATTTTATTCATCTTTTTAAAGGATTCACGCTCGCTATATAAAGCATCGTGTTTTTTTTGCGCCAATCGAACTAAATTGTTCCAATATTTTTCGGGATCGATTTCTTCTTTAAAAGCTTTATCAATCAATTTTCCATCAATTTGACGCATTTTTAATTCTTGTCGAAGTCGATTTTTTCCCCATAATTTTTGATTGACTTTTCCACGAACAAACGAATGCACAAATCGTTCCTCATTCAAAAATCCATAATGAATCAATTTATATAAAATCTCATCTTTCGCTTCAGGAATCAAATCAAATTCGCGCAGTTTTTTTTCTACTTCCCAATGACAACGATCTTGGTAAAGACAATATTTGGCCATTTTATCTTTAATTTCATCAATCGTATAAATCTTTTTCGAATTGTCTTTTGGGGTAAAACTCATACTGCAAAGTTATGGAAATAAAAAAACTGAACCATTACTGATTCAGTTTTTAGATTATATAGAATTTTAAATCTTATGCCTTCTTTAAAGCTGCGATATATTCTGTTGGGTTCTCATCGTTGAAAACTGCCGAACCAGCCACTAATGCATCAGCACCAGCTTCGATTAATTTTGTAGCATTTTGTACACCTACTCCACCATCGATTTCGATAATCACATCAGCTCCAGCTTCAGTAATCATTTGTTTTAATTTAGAAACTTTGTTGTAGGTATTTTCAATGAATTTTTGACCTCCAAAACCTGGATTCACACTCATGATTAATACTAAATCTAAATCATTGATAACATCCTCTAAAACCGATACAGGTGTATGTGGATTAAGAGCAACTCCAGCTTTCATCCCTTCTGCTTTAATTGCTTGGATAGTACGGTGTAAGTGTGTACACGCTTCGTAATGCACCGTTAAAATATCTGCTCCTACTTTTTTAAAATCTGAAATGTAACGATCTGGATCAACAATCATTAAATGAACGTCTAAAACTTTATCCGTTAACGAATTAATTTTATCGATAATAGGCATTCCATAAGAAATATTCGGAACGAATACGCCGTCCATAACATCTAAATGAAACCATTCTGCTTGAGAATTGTTAACCATTTCGATGTCTTTGGCTAAGTTTCCGAAATCTGCAGCTAAAATTGATGGTGCTATAATTGCCATAATTTTTGTTTTATTGTTTGTTTGTATTTGTCGTGCAAAGGTATGGAATAAAAAAATCGCTACAATTGCAGCGATTTAAAATATTTTTAAAATTTAGTCTAAGATAACCTTGTAATCTATAAAATTATAAGGTTCCTCTCTTTCTTCGGATTCGTTAATTATAAAATGTACTGAATCATTTGATAAAAAAATAAATGAATATTGATCTTTTTTATCATCAGATTCACGGTATTCAAAATATTCATCTCCTTTTACACACCAATATCCGACTTCTTCTGAATATGTTTCACTCTCATCGCTATTGATGGTTTTAAAATGAATCATTAGTGTACCATCAGCTTTACGATTTATAACCCAACTATTTGTTTCTCCTTTAAAAAACTTTCCATGATCTGTACCTTTCCATACTCCTACAAATCTGGAATCAATTTGATTATTTATAAAAAAGGCAATGTTAGGATCTTCTTGATTTAATGACCAATTCAAATGCTATGTTGTTATTAATTTTTAATAATGTAACTAAAAAAAGCAGCTAATGAGCTGCTTTATAATTTTTTTATCGTCCTATGTACGTTTTCAAGATTTTAGATCTTGATGTATGTTTTAGACGACGAATTGCTTTTTCTTTAATTTGACGCACACGCTCACGAGTTAAGTCAAAAGTTTCACCAATTTCCTCTAAAGTCATTGGGTGTTGTCCATTTAAACCAAAATATAAACGAATTAAATCTGCTTCTCTTGGAGTTAATGTTTGTAATGCACGTTCAATCTCTACACGTAAAGACTCAATCATTAATTGCATATCTGGAGATGGAGATTCACCAATGTTTAATACATCGTATAAGTTTGAATCTTCCCCTTCTACTAACGGAGCATCCATCGATACGTGACGACCTGAGTTTTTCATCGACTCTTTTACGTCACTTTCAGACATGTCCAATACTTCAGAAATTTCTTCTGCAGATGGAGCACGCTCATGTTCTTGCTCTAATAAAGCGTATGCTTTATTAATTTTGTTAATAGATCCAATTTTATTTAATGGTAAACGTACAATACGAGATTGTTCGGCTAAAGCTTGTAAGATAGATTGACGAATCCACCATACGGCATACGAAATGAATTTGAAACCACGAGTTTCATCAAAACGTTGAGCAGCTTTAATTAATCCTAAGTTTCCTTCGTTGATTAAGTCAGGTAAGCTTAAACCTTGATTCTGGTATTGTTTTGCAACAGAAACCACGAAACGTAAGTTTGCTTTAGTTAACTTTTCAAGGGCAACACGATCACCTGCTTTTATGCGTTGTGCTAGTTCTACTTCTTCTTCCGCCGTAATTAAATCTACTTTACCAATCTCCTGTAAGTATTTGTCCAACGACGCAGTTTCACGATTTGTTACCTGCTTTGTAATTTTAAGCTGTCTCATTTATCTAAAATCCTCCTAAATTATATGAATGATTATTTGAATTGACCTATATAGTAAAATGGGTCTTTACTATTATATACGTAAGATTTTGGAAAAGGTTACAAAATTTGATAAATTATTTTAATTTAGTCCCTTAATACTTCATAAATCATTTGCGCAGCTAACTTTGCAGTTTGATTATCACGATCATAATGGGGATTAGTTTCTACAACATCTATTATTTTTAGTTTTCCAGATTTATACAGTAATTTTAAAATATATTTAACTTGAAATGGTGTAAGACCGTTAATTGTAGGCGCACTTACACCTGGTGCAAATGATACATCAAAAACATCCATATCTAAAGACAAATAAATGTGATCAAATTGCGTAATATATTCTTTTAATTGTTCTATTATTCCTTTAAAATTTGCATGTAACTCATCTGCAATTATATAATTTATAGGTAATTCATCTGCACGTTTAAATAACGCTTTTGTATTCCCTAATTCTTGAATACCGATGGCTAAATAATTGAATTGTAAATTATGCTCTAAGCTATATTGATACATTTCAAAAAATGGAGTTCCAGAAGTAGAATGTTCATTAGGTAAACGTAGATCAAAATGTGCATCAAGGTTAATCACTGCACTATTGTGAGGATATTTCTCTACAAATCCAAGATAATTTCCTAATGCAGTTTCGTGTCCACCACCAATAACGACTGGTAAATTATTGGAATGTAGAATTTCTAAAATTTTATCTATCTGTAAAGTTCTTGCTTCTTCTAATTTTTCTTGTACAATAATATTTCCCATATCGTAAATATTATTATTTTTAAAATGCACAGGAAGATTTGCTAAAGCTTTTCGAATAATATTTGGTGCATCCTTAGCTCCAATACGACCTTTATTTCTTTTAACACCTTCTTCGGAAGAAAATCCTAAAATTACTTTTGAATTTTTAATTAGACTTTCGTCATAAGGTTTAATAATTTGATGAATGCGTAGTCCTAATTCACCATCTTCATGATCAATCCTACCTTCCCAATTATTCTGGTCAAAAGTAATATGTTTCATTATTTATAAAATTTAGGTAATGATAAATTAAATTTAAATGCAATAATTCGAATTGTTGCTATTATACTTCCAGAAATAATGAAATTAATATTTCTATCTAATCCAAAGTTTTCTAAAACCAAATATATAACACCTCCCAAAATACATGCTGTCGCATAAATTTCTTGTACAAATATAGTTGGTGTTTTATTGATTAATGTATCTCTTATGACACCTCCCATTACTGCTGTAAACATTCCCATTACCACTGAGATAAAATTATTAGCTCCTAAAGATTGTGCTTTTTCCAAACCTACTATAGTAAATAATGCTATACCTAAGGTATCAAATAACATTAAAGTAGTCTTAAGACGATTAAATTGCTTATAAAATAAACCAGATAATATAATACCACAAAAAATAGTGTACACTATGTTCATATCATTAAACCAAACTAATGGATAGCTGTCTAAAAATAAATCACGTAATGTTCCACCACCAATCGCAGTAATAAATGCGATAAATGTAATACCAAACCAGTCATGTTTCTGACGTTCATCACCAGCTAACGCTCCTGAAATAGCAAAGGCTAATGTACCTATCATTTCGAATATATATTGTATCTGCATTTTTTTAAGATTAAAGGGCGACAAATATGCTACTTTTAAATCGATAAATAAAATATAAAAGTAGCTTTAAACACAAAAAAACGAAGCTATTAGCTCCGTTTTCAATTTATAATATTAATGACTTTTAAAATTAGGAATAGATAAATTAAATCTTAAGGCTAACAATCGAATAGTTACAATCATAGTACCAGATATAAAGAAATTTGGCGTTCTTGAAATCCCCAGCTGTTCTAATACTACATACAATACTGCACCCGCTAAACATGCTGTTGCATAAATTTCTTTACGGAATACAATAGGTAATTCATTAATCATCATATCACGAATAACTCCACCCATAATTGCGGTAAACATTCCCATGATAATTGCAACTACAGGACTAACTCCTAAACCTAAAGCTTTTTCTACACCTACAATAGTAAATAATGCTATTCCCAAAGTATCAAAAAGCATAAACGTTTTCCTCAGTTTTAAAAAAAATCCATAAAAAATAGCGGCCAATATAATACCCGCAAGCACAGCGTACAATAAATTAACATCTTTAATCCACATGATAGGATAAGCTCCTAACAACACGTCACGTATTGTTCCTCCACCTAAAGAAGTTATAAATGCGGTAAATGTAACACCAAACCAATCTTTACCTGACTTTTCATCTGCAGCTAGTGCACCTGAAATCCCATAAAAGATGACTCCAAAAATCTCAAAATAGTACTGAATTTCCATTAATTAAAAGAAGCTTTAGCATATCAATTTTAAATTTAAAATTGAATTAATATTTTAGTTATCGTTATAATATTTTAATTTAGGATTTATTGATTACATATGTGCTATTGTCAACAAAGTTTTTAAATAAATTAGATATATTATATTTAATAAACCACTTAAGCGAAATATTATTATATGTTGATGATAGTATAATGAGAAAGTAAACCTTATTATAAAATTTGAAATATATTACTAAAGAAAATTGAGCAACATACTAATGCTTTTAATATAAGTAGTCGCTATCATAAATATTATTTAATTATTCAACTTGACCGTAATGTTATGCAGATGAGAAATTAAATATATTTTATTAAAGACTAGAAAATAAATTAGTATGAAACTAATTATATCATGGATTACGCTTTAAATAGAGATTAAAGATCTAAATAAAAAATAAGTATCTATTTTTTAAACAAGTTCACTCCTTCACCTGTTCACTAATAACAAGTTCCCTTGTCCCTATAAAAGTTTAGGGCATAAAAAAAGCCCAATCTAATTAAAGATTGAGCTTTGTTATAAAGACTGGCGACGACCTACTCTCCCGCAATAGCAGTACCATCGGCGCTGAAAGGCTTAACTTCTCTGTTCGGAATGGGAAGAGGT
>NZ_JADGIK010000020.1 GCF_015234135.1 Faecalibacter rhinopitheci
TAAAGACAAAAATGCAGAAGACCGTTCGAAAGGCTTTTGAAAAGGAATTTAAGAAGCTTCCTAAGCTGATGAAAAAGTCGTTGACATACGATAATGGAACCGAAATGGCTCAGCATAAATTATTCACCAAAAACACCAAAGTACAGGTCTATTTTACTCATCCTTATTCACCTTGGGAAAGACCTACAAATGAAAATACAAATGGGCTTTTAAGGGATTATTTTACAAAAGGAACTGACCTTTCGATTTACTCTGAAAAACATCTCAAAAAAGTGCAACGTGAACTTAATGAAAGACCTCGAAAAGTGCTCGATGGATATTCCCCTGCACAAGTTTTTAATCAGATGATTATTCAACAAATAAAATAATCAAAATTTTTACTATTTTTATACTATCGTTGCATTAGCAACTTGAAACCGCCTTCTAAAACATTACTCTAAAATAATATTACATTTATGTTTGAATTAATTTGGATTTTATTAAATATAACAATATTTATATATTTCTTATTTGTATGCTTCGAAGTATTAAAGTATATTAAAAACAAAATAGGAATTCTAAAAACTGTAGTTTTAACGATTGGATTAATTTCTATAATTTCACAAAATTCATCAAATGAAAATAATTTCATTGACTTATCAAATAAACCTAACACATATACAGAAAAGTTTAAAATTGATGAATTAATTGAAAATAAAATTATCTCAAAAATAAATCTATCTATATTCTATATTAAGAAAAATAATGAAATAAAATTTACAGATGTCAAAACAGAAAAGTTAGGCATTATTGGTGGTACAGAATTGGAAATTCATTCTATAGCTTTTAATAAAACTGAAATTAATAAACAATACAATTATCGTTTGTATGCATCAAAAATTTGGAAAATTCTTGGGTTTAGAATTTATACAGAAAGTAAAGAATATGACGGCGAGTTTATAATAAAATGATAAAAGCCAGCAGCTAACATACTATTTGCAAAAAACGGGCTGAATGCTAACTTTTTAGTCATAATTTTCCGCTCGCAAAATTGCTTTTCTTAAAACAATATCCTAATTTAGTTTCAGCCAAGCAATTTGCTTGAACGGACGAACTTGAACTTCGTTCAATTTCTCTCACTTTCCTCGCAAATACTCGGCTCATTAGCAGAAATGTTTCAAAAAATTGTGCATAAATGAATATTACCAAATTAGACCAATTTGAAATAGAAAACATTGAAGATGTATTACCGATGTTTGAAGAAACTTTCAAAATCAAATTTGAAAATGACGAAACAGAAAAACTAAATAATTTTAATGAATTTAGTGATTTGATTATTTCAAAGATGAATTTAGAAAATGACAATTTATGTACAAGCCAAAGAGCATTTTATCAATTTAGAAACGCAATAGAAACTGAAAAAATAATTGCCAGAAATGTAATTAAGCCAGAAACTGATTTGAAAACTATTTTTCCAAAAAGAAATAGAAGAAAAATCGTAAAACAAATCGAAAATCAATTAGGTTATAAGATTGAAGTTTTAGCTCCAAGTCAAATAACTATTAATATTTTATTATTCGCGTTTATAATTTCTTTTATCGGTTTGTTTATCAATTGGCAAATCGCAATATTAGGTATTCTAATTTCAGTTTTAGGCTTTTACCTAACAAAATTTTCAAATAGATTAGATAAGCGAACAGTTCGAGAAATTATTGAAAAGAATACGGCTCAAAAATATTTTAAAATTAGAAATAGTGAAAATTCGTTTAATAAAAATGAATTTAAAGATATAATTTTAGAATGGTTTTCTGAAAAGGCTTGTATTAATAAAGAAAAACTAAAAAACTCAACATTTGCATAAAAATACTTCCTCTAACATTGTGTTGGCAAAATGCGGGGTTAAGTGCAAAATTGAACTTTTCGCCTTTTGCTTCGTGCGGTTAACTGCAAGCCTACCTAAACATATTTCCAAAATACTATAACAGAAAATTACATCAAGAAAATTATTGTTGAACATTCAAGGAATATTGCAAAGCATGAAATTCCACTTTCAGAAACGAAAAGATAACATTTTATTTTAACAGATAAAAATGGAAGTGGTAAAACACGTCTGCTTTTAAAATCAATAAATTTTAAAATTTCTTCATCTGATTTACTAATTAAAAAAGACTTCGGGTCTTTAAAAAAGAAGGTATTGTATTTTTCACACATCTTTACGAATACCGTATCAAATAACATGCTTATTTTTCAGCTTTTAAATCGCTTTTAAGAGCCTTTATTTACAATCCGATGTATCTAATTTTAAAACTATTTTGGATTGATTAATTTGATTAAAAAAATCTTTATTTTCTTTTCAATAGTATAGATTGAAATGAAATAGAAAATAAAAGATTATTGATCTAGTATGTTTTGAATTAATCATACAAAATGCCATTTAGAAGTAAAAAAGTTGGCGTGAAACTAAAATCAATCTGTTACTGAGGTACTCGGATACACATAACGCAGAAACACTCAGTCCACGCCAATATATGGCACAGGCGTAAGTTCTATCGAAAATTTTGGGTTATTTGAAGATTCCGAGTTTTCAGTAACCAAATTCCGATAGCTTACGCGTACATAATTCCTATTTAATAATGGTGTAAAGATCAAAAATGATTACTTAAATTTGTTTAAGAAATATTAATCTATGAAAATTCAAATCTTAAGTGATCTTCATTTAGAATTTGGAAGTACTTCCCTATCATTCGAAAATACTGATTTAATTATTTTAGCTGGAGACACTCACTTAGGCACGAAAGGAATTGAATGGTGCAAAAAGTATATTCCAAATAAGAAAATTATATACTTATTAGGAAATCACGAATACTACAAAGGTTCTTACCCTAAAACCTTATTAAAAATCAAAGAAGCTGCGTTAAACTCTAATATTACTGTTCTAGAAAATGATTTCATGGATATCGAAGGGATTCGTTTTCATGGATGTACATTATGGACTGATTTTTCAATATTTGGAGATCCTATGAAATATGGAATGATTTGTCAAAGCCAAATGAATGATTACAAATATATCAAACGAAATCCTTCTTATTCAAGAATGAGAACCATTGATATTTACCAAATTCATAATAAGTCTATTACATGGCTTGAAAAAAGTTTGAAGGATTCGATAGGTTTAAAAAATATTGTTATTACGCATCATGCACCAAGTATAAAATCAGTCCCAAAAGAATATATTACGGATGCTGTTACGTCTGCTTATGCTTCAAATTTGGAAAATTTTATTTTAGAACATCAACCAATGTATTGGATACATGGTCATATTCATACACCAAGTAGATATAAGATTGGAAATACTGAAATCATTTGTAATCCTCATGGATATATCAATGAAAAAGATAATGGATTTATTAAAGAACTGATTATAGAGTTGTAAAATCCCCCTAATATCCTACCAAATGTTTATTAAAATATATATTTTAGTATATTTGATTATTATAATATACATTATATGTTAGATTTCACCACCATAAAAGATGTAAAGAACACCATTGGCGAATGGTGTAAAAAAATGCGTAAAGCAGAACACTTAACACAACAAGAATTAGCCAATGAACTAGCTCTTTCTCGTTTAACAATTGCTAAACTTGAAAATGGAGAAAATCCTACGCTAGAAACTCTTTTGAAGGTCTTAAATTATTTTAACGAAATGAAATCAATCCATCAGTTTGTAACCGATAAAATTGAAAACTTGGATCATCAACAATCCATGTATTAATTATTGCAAAGAATCAAATTATTTAAGTGATATCGCTTTACTGAATATCTTTAAGATTGGCACTTCAGCTGGTGGTGCACGCTCTAAAATTTTTGTTTCAGAATTTAGCCCCCGCCTATGACTTAACCTATCCATTAGACGCTTTAAAAACTACCTAAGAATAGCAAGAGCAATGTCCGTAAATGTGAAAAGAACTGAGATTAATCGAGCTGATTTATTGAAAATAGCTGATTTATTTACAATTAAAGATGCTAACGGAATTATTGAGGAAGTTGTCACTGCAACTCAACAATTCAAAACCCTATGTCAAGAACATAAAATTCCAGAAAAAGTAATTGATAAAATCGAATCTGATTTTTTAAAGTTTTAATATAAAATACCTACTAAACATAATTAATATTCTATATACTAAAGATATAGCTTTAATATTATGAAAAAGGAAATAATAATATTTTTAAGTCACTATAGCTCTAGGATTAATTTACTTATTATCGAAAGAATTAATCTCTTTAAAATCATCGTTAAGCATTAGGATTGAAATATCAGTTTTGCTTTTTGGATAATTATCTAATTCAGATTGTTCAAAAGTGGTTAAATCATTTTTATAAGTAGGATCTTTTTTTGCATAGACGTGTTTATCAAAAAAACAATATATCCTAAAATTTCATGCTTAATATTCATTTGATCCGATAAATATTGGGCATAATGGATGATGGATTTTATATCTGAAAAATTTACATTAAAATCTACACGTTGTTTTGTAATTGTTACCCCTTCAGTACCATGAACAGGAATAATATAAACAATTTCAGGGTTTGCACTTAATATTGCCCATTCAGGGATAGCGTAGGTAAATTTATCTTCGTAATGTTTTTCAATTTTTTTTACGATGAGTTGAATAATTTCTTTACTGTTTTTATAAATTTTCATTTTTTTTTATAAATTTTAGGTTCAAAAAATCACATATAGAGTTACTTAAGATAAACATTATTATAGTCCACTACCCTAATACTTAAATCACTGATTTTCTGTCAGTGTAATTTTAAATAAATAAAATTTAAAATTCTTCACCTTTCAAGCCTTCTATTTTCGTTGAAAGGTGGTGATTCAGAATGGACAATCTTGTTTATTTTATTTCCCTAATTTTAAGATATTAATAATTATACCAATTAATTCATTTAATCTATTTTACCTCCTTTTAACTAATAATATTTATTTACTAATTTTATAGTCATATCAACACAACAATGACTATCCAAAACTAACTAAAAAAACTTAAACCGTCTTTACCAAACTGGTAATGCACGCGAACACTCGTACAGAGGCGATTCACAAACTTTATTAGCTTCTAATCTTCCCAGCTGATATTCTATAGACTAATGAGCCTGCTCGTGTGGCTTGTGTTGCTCCCGATTATGTCCTTACAAAAGGAAATGCTCATATTCCTGTGCGATATATCGAAGCAAAAGGCATTGGAGTAAAATTCGACAGTAAAAACGCTTAAAGAACAATTCGATAGATACCGTAATGGTTTATCCAACTTAATTATTACAGATTATATGCTATTTGATTTTACCGTGATGGTGAAAAAACAACAAGCATTTCGATTGCAGAATTAATTGAGGGTCTAAATAGGATTAATGAGAATTGGATTATCTAGACATGAAAATAATGGTGAAACGTTAGATTAGTACATACAATGTTAGATATGTTTTTATAAGAAGTAAGTTATAACACACTAATTAACCCTCAGTAAAAAAATAATCCCGAAAACAGTGTTTTTATCGGGATTTTCTGTGGTCCCACTTGGTCCAATTAATATTTCCGTAGTCCATTATCTATAAACACTTTGAAAAGTGTATTATGTTTTGGGTATCAAAATCTATATTAAATGATCTTTATATATGGATTCAAATTTGTCATTTTCCAATACTTGCACGAATTACTCGGCTTACTTCTTCTACTAATTCGGC
Organism: Faecalibacter rhinopitheci; assembly: GCF_015234135.1. Classification (GTDB taxonomy): domain Bacteria; phylum Bacteroidota; class Bacteroidia; order Flavobacteriales; family Weeksellaceae; genus Empedobacter; species Empedobacter rhinopitheci. The sequence continues at coordinate 5,728 of NZ_JADGIK010000020.1, forward strand.
TTGGTCTTTTGTATATTCATTATTGTAAACATTTACAATATTAATCAGTTTAAACGCCAATAAACGACGTTAACACTTATTTTTTAATGATCTCTATTTATTTCACTAATTGTAACTAATACTTAAAAGCACTAGCCACTAAAGTGACGTATGATGGTTTTGGACGTACAGATAAAGAATATTTACCAGGTGTAGTTGCTGGAATTAATTTTCCAAGTACGATTAATTATTCAAATTACCCAGAAACGGGA
>NZ_JADGIK010000021.1 GCF_015234135.1 Faecalibacter rhinopitheci
GTGAACTTAATGAAAGACCTCGAAAAGTGCTCGATGGATATTCCCCTGCACAAGTTTTTAATCAGATGATTATTAAACAAATAAAATAATCAAAATTTTTACTATTTTTATACTATCGTTGCATTAGTAACTTGAAACCGCCCAAATCTTGCAAAGTCCTAAAATAGGTTGACAAAAAATTAAACAACATTTGTCAAACTATGGATTCAAAAGAAAAACAGCCCTGCCAAAAAAAACAGTATCAAAAGATCAGTTTTGAACTGAAACTACAAATTGTTGACCAAGTCACTAATGGTCAGATATCCGTTAATTTTGCTTCAAAAAAATACAATGTTTCTCGCTCTGCGATCGATTATTGGATTAGAAAATTTGCTAACTTTAAGCAAAAGACAACGAGTATGAACAAAGATCAGGAAATTAAAAAGTTAAAGGAACGTATTGAAGCATTGGAATTTATCAAAGACTTCCAACAAGATATGATTGCTGATTTTGAATTGATTACAGGAAAGGAATTAGCAAAAAAGTTTTTACCCAAAGATATAGCCAACGAAATCGAGAAAAAGAAAAAGCAAATTTTAAAAGACAATGGATAGCCGAAGTCTTTGGGATTACTCGTCAAGGTTTTTATAAAAAATTAAAGCGTATAAAAGAAGATGAGAAGGCACAAGAATTGATTATTGAGAAAGTACAAAATGAACGTTTATTGCAACCCAATTATGGAGCAAAAAAATTACATCGAGCGCTACATCAGTTCTTTTTGGAGAATCATATTAAGATGGGAAGAGATGCGTTTATAAAGCTCTTAAAATGGAACAATTTATTGGTTAAGAAGTCTAAAAACTTCCATACGACAACCAATTCGAAGCATCGTTTTTTTAGAAATCCAAATCGGTTAATGGATCTAACAATTTCTCAGAGCGAACAAGTTTGGGTAAGTGATATTACCTATTTAAAAATTCAGAATGAGCATGCTTATTTGGCTTTGATTACTGATGCTTATTCTAAGAGAATAATGGGCTATCAATTGGCTCAGCATATGAGAACTGACTTAGTTATCGATGCGCTTAAAATGGCTTTAAAAAATCGAGGTTATAAGCATTGATACATCATAGTGATAGAGGAATACAATACTGTAGCCCTAAATTTACAGCATTTGCTCAGAAAAATGGTATTCTATTAAGCAATACACAAAACTCAGATCCCTATGAAAATGTTATTGCAGAGCGTATAAATAGAACGCTAAAATACGAATATGGGCTTCGAAAAAACATTCCAGATATGATTACTGCTCATAAAATGGTCAAACTAGCTATTGAAATCTATAACAACAAAAGATTACATTTAAGTCTTGATTATCAAACGCCAGCTTATGTGCATACAAATGAAAATACGATTTATAAATCTTATAAAACAACAAAGAAAAATAGTATATTCGTCTAATTATTAACTAAAATTTTGTCAACTATTTTAGGACAATACACAAACAGTACTCTATAAATGAAACACCAAATTTTATTTCTGATTATTTTTACATTTTCATTAAATATTTTCGCACAAAAAACAGAAAAAATAAAATTAGAAAATCCTGAAGATTATTATCTAAAAATAATTCCTAAAGGTAAACCTAATGCAATTTTATTTTTATTTCACGGTGGTGGAGAAACCCCAGAAGATGTTTTAAAACAAATTGAATTGCCTAAATTAGCTAGTAAAAATAATTTTTTAGTCATTCTACCCCATTTTTCAAATGATTCTACAAAAATGTTTGAAGAAATAAGTTCTACAAATATAATTGCAAATCAATTAATGAAAGAATATAATATTTCAAATAATAGTATTGTTTTGGGTGGTTTTTCTGGAGGCGGAATGCTTTCCATTACCTTTGCTGAAAGAGCTGTTCGAGATAAAAATACATCATTTATTCCAAAAGCAATTTTTGCAATTGATGTTCCTATTGATTATGAGCAAATGTATGAGAGAGCACAACGAGAAATTAAACGAAATTTTTCAGAGATTGGAGTCAGTGAAGCAAATTGGGTAATTAATGATTTCAATACAACTTTTGGTGGAAGTCCTACTGATTTTCCAAACGAATATGAAAAATACTCTATGTTTACATATAGAAAAGAAGATGGTGGAAACGCAAAATACTTAATTGACATTCCAATAAGAATTTATACAGAACCAGGAATTGAATGGCAGTTAGAAAATAGACACCGAGATTTATATGATTTGAATTGTACAAACATTTCTGCAATGATTAATCTGCTACAACTTAATGGAAACAAAAATGCAGAAATTATATCGACATTTAATAAAGGAAAAAGGTTAAACGGAACGAAACATCCACATTCTTGGAGTATAATGGATTCAAATGATACAATGAATTGGATTATAAAACAAATAAAATAAAAGTCCTTCTGCTAACATAGGTTTTGCAAAATGCGGGGTTTAGTCAAAGCTGAAAATTTCATCAAAATAATCCGCAACTGCTTTTCATATTGTTTTTTTCTTTAATTTAGACAATCTGAAAAAGCATTTGCTTCGTTTATGAATTCTTGAACTTTTGGTTCTTCGAATTCCCGCACTTCGCAAAGCCTTTTTCCGTTAGCAGAAATTATAAAATCAGCACTACCTTAAATGAAAACTTTTAAATTTTCAATATTAATTATCACAATAGCTATTATTAAAATCTTAGCTTATAATAATTTTGAGTTTTCGAATCACTTACTAAATGTATTTAGTAAACTAACTTTAAGTTTTTCAATTTTATATTTAATATATTTCATTATAAAAAATACTATTAATAAATCTATTAAATCAATTTACTTGAATTTAGGATTTATATGTTTAACCGCATTTTCAAGTTTTTTAATTATAAGTAATGAAAAATCTCCGGTTAAAATTATTCATAAAAGTGATAATAGTTGGGTAGAAATATATTCTATGGATAGAACAGTATGCATTTGTACTGAATCTCCAGAATATTGTGATGAATTTTGCAAAGAATCATTTATTGTTCAAAAAATTGGAATTTTTAATAAAAAAACAAAATTATAACTTCTGCTAACATACTATTTGCGAAAAAACGGGCTGAAGGCTAACTTTTTTGTCATAATTTTTCAGTCGCAAAATTGCTTTTCTTAAAACAATACACTAATTTAGTTTTAGCCAAGCAATTTGCTTGAACGCACGAACTTGAACTTCGTTCAATTTCTCTACCGTTCTTCGCAAATACTCGGCTCGTTAGCAGAAATTTTTCCCAAAGCAATGTTAGAAAATCAAAGAGTTAAATTAAAATCATTTTTAGGCGCAAATTCAAATAATTCTGATTTAGATGAAAGAGAAAATTATTGGATTTTAATTGGAAAAACTGGAAAGATTATTGAATCTAAAAATGAAAATTTTGAAAATAGAGTTTTAGTATTATTTGATGATAATTTAGATAAATTGAATCTATTTAATCATAATCCAATCAAAAATTCTTTATGGATTCTAACTACAGATTTAGAAATTGTCGAATAGTATCAAAATGAAGGCAAAATTATTTATTGATGAAATTTTAATCGGAATAATAAATTTAGAAATTTCGGATGAATCTATGGGAGTTCTTTCTGGAGTTTTAATCCCAAACAAAGCTTACAAAAACTATCAAAACGAAATACATAAACATTTTGAACAGAAAGGTATTTCTAATATTGAGGATTTCAATTACAAAATACTTTTAGAAAATGGGTTTCAACTAAAACCTGAAGGAGGAATTGGAATATTACATTCTCGTGAATTTAGCGATGAAATTATTGTTGAAACAGCAGGAAATAATATTGAAGAAATAAAAAACTTCTGCTAACATCGGCTTGGCAAAATGCGGGGTTAAGTGTAAAATTGAACTCCTCGCCTTTTTATCCGCCAAAAGCTGTTTGCTTTTTTTTTTTATTAAATTTACCAAAAGGCTCACAGCTTTGGCTACGTTTCGGTATAAATTGAACTTTCGCTCAATTCAAGCCCGCACTTCGCCAAGCCGCGGCCCGTTAGCGGTCATTGTTGAGCGACCCAAGAAATATAAAAAAATATGAATGAATCGGTAACAGTAGACGAAGCAATTTCGAGAGGACACAGAATGGTTAACTATCCAGTTTTTATAATTATGATTGGAACAATTGGACTTACTATTTATTTAGGAACTCAAAAATTAATTCCATCTTGGGGTTTTCCAATTGGTTTCTTTCTTGCATTTGGACTTGCTTGGCTTTGGTGGAGTGTTATGATTACAAAGTGGCGACTTTGGGCTTTTGACAATGTTAGAAATGTTCATGAACTAAAAAAACGAGCAATTCAAGAAAAACTAATTTGGGCTGACAATAGCATTTTTGAAAAGACAGAAATTCGTACAAGAACTGACAACGAAAAATTAATTTCATTACGAAATAAATTTAAGCAAGATGACCTTTTTCAAGACGACTTGACAATCCAAAATGAAACAATAATTTATTATTCAAAAGGTGGCAATTTTGTAGAAATGATTTTCATGTTTTTGTTAGTGGGTGTTGGAATTTACCTTCTTGCAAAAACAGATAGCTATATTTTAGGTTCTGTATTGACATTACTAGGTGCTTATCGAAGTTTCAAAGAATACAAAGAGGCGACTAATACTGAACCACAAATCATACTTAATGAAAAAGGTATAAAAACTATAAATACTGACTTTTATAGTTGGAATGAAATTGAAAACGAAGAAGTAATCAGTCAAGGTTCAGGAAAACTCACACATTATTATCTAACTTATGACCATCCAGAGGGAGCAGAACATTTGCAAATAGATGACTACGAAACCAATCAACGAGATTTAAACAAATTAATAATTTTATATCGTGGAAGAAGCAAAAAGAAAACAACGAACCGCTAACATCGTATTTGCGAAAACCGGGGCTGAAAGTTAACTTTCAGCCAATCTTTTTCCACTCGCAAAATTGCTTTTCTAAAAACAATACACTAATTTTAGTTTTAGCCAAGCAATTTGCTTGAACGGATGAACTTGAGCTTTCGCTCAATTTCTCTCCCGTTCTTTGCAAATACTCGGCTCGTTATCTGCTATTGCAACGCGGGTTCAGAAAACTAATGCAACACTATAAATTATTAATTTAGTGTTGTTATGAGCCAAAATTATACAAGATTATCCCAACAAGAACGATTTAAAATTGAGAAATATTTAGATCAAAAACTTTCC
>NZ_JADGIK010000022.1 GCF_015234135.1 Faecalibacter rhinopitheci
ATTAATGAGAAGTTCATTTGAAATTATAATATAAGACGAAAGAAATAAAAGCCGAATACAAATTAGGTCAATCCTTAAATAATAGAGCTAAAGGAAATTCGAAGTTGTAAAACATAGAAGCTAACGCTTCAAACAATATTTATTACAATGGAGAGTTTGATCCTGGCTCAGGATGAACGCTAGCGGGAGGCTTAACACATGCAAGCCGAGGGGTATTTGTAGCTTGCTACATTGAGACCGGCGCACGGGTGCGTAACGCGTATGCAACTTGCCCTACTGAAAGGGATAGCCTTTTGAAAAGAAGATTAATACCTTATAACAATAACCTTGGCATCAGGGATATTTGAAAGATTTATCGCAGTAGGATAGGCATGCGTAAGATTAGATAGTTGGTGAGGTAACGGCTCACCAAGTCAACGATCTTTAGGGGGCCTGAGAGGGTGAACCCCCACACTGGTACTGAGACACGGACCAGACTCCTACGGGAGGCAGCAGTGAGGAATATTGGACAATGGGTGAAAGCCTGATCCAGCCATCCCGCGTGAAGGATGACGGCCTTATGGGTTGTAAACTTCTTTTATATGGGGATAAACCTACTCACGTGTGAGTAGCTGAAGGTACCATATGAATAAGCACCGGCTAACTCCGTGCCAGCAGCCGCGGTAATACGGAGGGTGCAAGCGTTATCCGGATTTATTGGGTTTAAAGGGTCCGTAGGCGGATTAATAAGTCAGTGGTGAAAGCCCATCGCTTAACGATGGAACTGCCATTGATACTGTTAGTCTTGAGTGAGGTTGCAGTGGCTGGAATGTGTAGTGTAGCGGTGAAATGCTTAGATATTACGCAGAACACCAATTGCGAAGGCAGGTCACTAAGCCTCAACTGACGCTGATGGACGAAAGCGTGGGGAGCGAACAGGATTAGATACCCTGGTAGTCCACGCCGTAAACGATGGATACTTGCTGTTGGATTTTCGGATTCAGTGGCTAAGCGAAAGTTATAAGTATCCCACCTGGGGAGTACGTTCGCAAGAATGAAACTCAAAGGAATTGACGGGGGCCCGCACAAGCGGTGGAGCATGTGGTTTAATTCGATGATACGCGAGGAACCTTACCAAGGCTTAAATGCATAATGACGTATTTGGAAACAGATATTTCTTCGGACAGAATGCAAGGTGCTGCATGGCTGTCGTCAGCTCGTGCCGTGAGGTGTTAGGTTAAGTCCTGCAACGAGCGCAACCCCTATCATTAGTTGCCAGCGTTTAAAGACGGGGACTCTAATGAGACTGCCAACGCAAGTTGAGAGGAAGGTGGGGACGACGTCAAGTCATCACGGCCCTTACGTCTTGGGCTACACACGTGCTACAATGGTAAGTACAGAGGGCAGCTACCTGGTGACAGGATGCGAATCTCGAAAACTTATCTCAGTTCGGATTGGAGTCTGCAACTCGACTCTATGAAGCTGGAATCGCTAGTAATCGCATATCAGCCATGATGCGGTGAATACGTTCCCGGGCCTTGTACACACCGCCCGTCAAGCCATGGAAGCTGGGGGTACCTGAAGTCGGTGACCGTAAAAGGAGCTGCCTAGGGTAAAACTGGTAACTAGGGCTAAGTCGTAACAAGGTAGCCGTACCGGAAGGTGCGGCTGGAACATCTCAATTTAGAGAACGACGAATTTTCTTCTATTTAATAGAAGATTGATCATGTTTTCGGTTTTTCTTTTGTTCTTTACATTATAATTAAAATATATACACAGATATTAGACCACTCTTTAAGAGTATTAAAGAGTCTCATAGCTCAGCTGGTTAGAGCGCTACACTGATAATGTAGAGGTCGGCAGTTCGAGTCTGCCTGAGACTACAAAATAACTAAAGAGGGGGATTAGCTCAGCTGGCTAGAGCGCTTGCCTTGCACGCAAGAGGTCATCGGTTCGACTCCGATATTCTCCACAAAGTCCTAACGGACTAGAAGAGTTCATTGACATTATTAGAAAACGATAACAAGAAATTGTTAACGACATACAATCAAGATATAGATTAAGAAATTAATCAAAGCAATATAGAATTAAATATAAACGATTTAATTCGGCATTGAAGGTATACAATTAAACAAAAACGAGTAAGATTAACATAACCGCTCATAACGACGGTTAAATCGAGAAAAAAGTTACTAAGGGCGTACGGCGGATGCCTAGGCTTTGAGAGGCGATGAAGGACGTGATAAGCTGCGATAAGCTACGGGGAGCGGCACATACGCATTAATCCGTAGATTTCCGAATGGGATAACCCGGCATGTTGAAGACATGTCACTCTAATTTATTAGAGAGCGAACGTTGGGAACTGAAACATCTAAGTACCAATAGGAAAAGAAATCAATTGAGATTCCGTAAGTAGTGGCGAGCGAACGCGGATTAGCCCTAAAGACATTATAAGGATAGTAGAATAACCTGGAAAGGTTAACCGAAGAGGGTGACAGTCCCGTAGATGAAATTTTTATATTGTTGATAACGAGTAAGGCGGAACACGAGAAATTCTGTCCGAATATGGGAGGACCATCTTCCAAGGCTAAATACTCCTCAAAGACCGATAGTGAACTAGTACTGTGAAGGAAAGGTGAAAAGCATCTCGAATAGAGAGTTGAAATAGATCCTGAAACCGTACGCCTACAAGCGGTCGGAGCCTCTAGGGGTGACGGCGTGCCTTTTGCATAATGATCCTACGAGTTAATGTCACTGGCAAGGTTAAGTACTTCAGGTACGGAGCCGAAGCGAAAGCGAGTCTGAATAGGGCGGTATAGTCAGTGGTATTAGACGCGAAACCTTGTGATCTACCCATGGGCAGGTTGAAGCTTTGGTAACACAAAGTGGAGGACCGAACCGGTTGACGTTGAAAAGTCTTCGGATGACCTGTGGGTAGGGGTGAAAGGCCAATCAAACTGGGAAATAGCTCGTACTCCCCGAAATGCATTTAGGTGCAGCGTTTAGTGAAGTATATTAGAGGTAGAGCTACTGATTGGATGCGGGGGCTTCATCGCCTACCAATTCCTGACAAACTCCGAATGCTAATATATGTTTCTAGGCAGTGAGGGCATGGGTGCTAAGGTCCATGTCCGAGAGGGAAAGAACCCAGACCATCAGCTAAGGTCCCCAAATATATGCTAAGTTGAAAAAACGCGGTTGGATTGCATTGACAGCTAGGATGTTAGCTTGGAAGCAGCTATTCATTTAACGAGTGCGTAACAGCTCACTAGTCGAGCGATCCGGCATGGATAATAATCGGGCATAAGCATATTACCGAAGCTATGGATTTGTACTTTATTGTACATCTGGTAGGGGAGCATTCTAGCGGCGCAGAAGTCATACCGGCAAGGTGTGGTGGAGCTTCTAGAAAAGAAAATGTAGGAATGAGTAACGATAAAATAAGTGAGAAACTTATTCGCCGTAAGACTAAGGTTTCCTCAGCTATGCTAATCAGCTGAGGGTTAGTCGGGACCTAACACGAACCCAAACGGGGTAGTGGATGGCAAATGGGTTAATATTCCCATACCTGCTCTCAATAAAAGTGACGGATGATTGTAGGTGGTGCGTGCTGACGGAATAGCACGTTGAACCTGCGTAAAGCAGGGATAGTACACAAAGCCTTCGGGTGGCGTGATAATCCACTGAAAATTGTCCCAAGAAATAGCGAGAGAAGCAGCCCGTACCGTAAACCGACACAGGTGGTCGAGGAGAGTATCCTAAGGCGCTCGAGTGAGTCATGGCTAAGGAATTAGGCAAAATAGCCCCGTAACTTCGGGAGAAGGGGCGCTGACAGCAATGTCAGCCGCAGTAAAAAGGCCCAGGCGACTGTTTATCAAAAACACAGGACTCTGCAAAATCGAAAGATGACGTATAGGGTCTGACACCTGCCCGGTGCTGGAAGGTTAAGGAAGGGGGTTAGCTTCGGCGAAGCTCTTAACTGAAGCCCCAGTAAACGGCGGCCGTAACTATAACGGTCCTAAGGTAGCGAAATTCCTTGTCGGGTAAGTTCCGACCTGCACGAATGGTGTAACGATCTGGGCACTGTCTCAGCCATGAGCTCGGTGAAATTGTAGTATCGGTGAAGATGCCGGTTAATCGCAACGGGACGAAAAGACCCTGTGAACCTTTACTATAGCTTTGTATTGACTTCGGGTAAATAATGTGTAGGATAGGTGGGAGACTATGAAGCAGCGTCGCTAGGCGTTGTGGAGTCATTGTTGAAATACCACCCTTTATTTACCTGGAGCCTAACTCCTGTAAGGAGGACAGTGCATGGTGGGTAGTTTGACTGGGGTGGTCGCCTCCAAAAGAGTAACGGAGGCTTTCAAAGGTACCCTCAGCACGCTTGGTAACCGTGCGTAGAGTGTAATGGCATAAGGGTGCTTGACTGTGAGGCCAACAAGCCGAGCAGGTGCGAAAGCAGGACATAGTGATCCGGTGGTTCCGTATGGAAGGGCCATCGCTCAAAGGATAAAAGGTACTCCGGGGATAACAGGCTAGTCTCCCCCAAGAGCTCACATCGACGGGGAGGTTCGGCACCTCGATGTCGGCTCGTCACATCCTGGGGCTGGAGAAGGTCCCAAGGGTTGGGCTGTTCGCCCATTAAAGTGGCACGCGAGCTGGGTTCAGAACGTCGTGAGACAGTTCGGTCTCTATCTGTTGTGATCGTTAGAAGTTTGAGCGGACTTGACTCTAGTACGAGAGGACCGTGTTGAACAAACCTCTGGTGTATCAGTTGTGCCGCCAGGTGCACCGCTGAGTAGCTACGTTTGGATGAGATAAGCACTGAAAGCATATAAGTGCGAAACTCGCCGCAAGATTAGACTTCTTTAAAGGGTCGTGGAAGACTACCACGTTGATAGGCTATAGATGTAAAGGCAGTGATGTCATAGTCGAGTAGTACTAATTACCCATAAACTTTTTCGAAAAAGATTTAACCGTTGAGAGATGGTTAGTTAATCTTATTTGAATTGTATACCGATTGTATAAACGATATATTATTATCAAATATCTAATAATGTCAAAGACATAAAGGACAACACCTTTCAAAGACACTTAAGAAATTAGGGTGATTATAGCGAAAGGGCTCACCTCTTCCCATTCCGAACAGAGAAGTTAAGCCTTTCAGCGCCGATGGTACTGCTATTGCGGGAGAGTAGGTCGTCGCCAGTCTTTATAACAAAGCTCAA
>NZ_JADGIK010000023.1 GCF_015234135.1 Faecalibacter rhinopitheci
AGACCGTTCGAAAGGCTTTTGAAAAGGAATTTAAGAAGCTTCCTAAGCTGATGAAAAAGTCGTTGACATACGATAATGGAACCGAAATGGCTCAGCATAAATTATTCACCAAAAACACCAAAGTACAAGTCTATTTTACTCATCCTTATTCGCCTTGGGAAAGACCTACAAATGAAAATACAAATGGTCTTTTAAGGGATTATTTTCCAAAAGGAACTGACCTTTCGATTTACTCTGAAAAACATCTCAAAAAAGTGCAACGTGAACTTAATGAAAGACCTCGAAAAGTGCTCGATGGATATTCCCCTGCACAAGTTTTTAATCAGATGATTATTAAACAAATAAAATAATCAAAATTTTTACTATTTTTATACTATCGTTGCATTAGCAACTTGAAGCTGCCCAATCATCAACCAACATACACATATGAATTTTAGTAATATTTTTTTATTTATTTTTAGTTTGTTATTTACAAATTTAACTGCCCAAATTAATATTGAAGCCAATAGTTCAGTTTCAGGAAAAATATTTAAAATTGATATAGAAGAAGATTCTAAAAAATATTATATAACCCTAAAAATTCAGGATAGTATTTCTTCGAACAAAGATTTTATTAATGAAATGGAAAAATATAGAACTGAGTATTTTAACCTACAGGATAAGTCTTTAAAAAGTGATTCTATAAAATTAATCAAACACAGAATGAATATATTAATAGAAAATAATACCTATTATTCTATTTTTAAAAATGAGATCCTAAAAAATAACTACAAAGACTTTGATAAATTAATTAAATTATTCAAATCAGAATCTTCCCAATTTTTTGAAAAAAAGGAAGAAAATAAAAATCGTTTAGTTGTAGACGGTACATCTGTAAAAATTAAATTATTTAAGGACAAAATAATTTGGTCGCAATCTCCTAGTGTAAAATCTCATCCGGAAATTAATAAACTTTTATCTTCAACTCTTGATATTTTAAGAGATAATAAAATATTACAATTAGATAAAAAAAATACACTCGGTTATTAATGCTACTACCGCTAACATAGAATTTCGCAAAAAACGGGCTGAAGGCTAACTTTTTATCCATAATTTTCCGCACGCAAAATTGCTTATCTTAAAACAATACACTAATTTAGTTTCAGCCAAGCAATTTGCTTGAACGGATGAACTTGAATTTCGCTCAACTTCTCTCCCGTTCTTCGCAAATACTAGACAAGTTGTTGTAATGCGTCCAAAATTGCGCACAAAACCAAAATAATGATCCAAGAATTAAAGAAAATTGAGAAGTTACTTTTTGGAACTACTTTATCTCAAATTTCAAATCTAATAGAAGACGAAGAAGCGAAAGAATATTTCGGTTATAATTTTCAAATTGAAAAACTGAATTTCAAATTTAGAAAAGCGAAAATTACTCCTAAGAAAATGGGTCAATTTGTTACTGTATGGAAGCGAAACTCCCAAAAAGAAACTGAGCCATTTAATGAATCTGATAATTTTGATTTTTATATCATTGTAACTGAAGAAAACGAAAATTATGGATTTTTCTTGTTTCCAAAAAATGAATTAATAAAAAGACAAATTCTTACAACAATTTCAAAAGAAGGAAAACGTGGTTTTAGAGTTTATCCAAACTGGACAAAGACAGAAAATAAACAAGCTGCAAAAACTCAAATTTGGCAAACTCGATATTTTTTAGATTTTACAAACGAATATAACGAAAATCAAAAGCGTTTAAGCGAAATAATAAACTCGCACTACAGCTAAAATCGGTTTGGCGAAATACGGGGTTAAGTGCAAAATTAAACTTAAGCTCAATTCAAGCCCTACCTTCGCGGAGCTTCCGCTCGCTAGCATTATTATTAAGACCGATACTGCGCCTTTCAAAAACTACTCTTTAAAAAAGGATTTTTCTTGTTTAGTATACAAACTAACTGTTTTTGGATACTTTTTATTTACTAAATTTGCGGATTTTTGTTTCATAATAAAAATATAGAATTATGAACAATCAAAAAGTATGGCTTATTACAGGAGCTTCCAAAGGTTTAGGTTTAGCATTAACTAAATTAGCATTGTCCCAAGGTCATAAAGTAATAGCTACGTCCAGAAATATCGAAAATTTTAAAACCTCTCTTACTGAAAATAAAGAACTCTTTTTACCCCTCAAAGTGGATATTACATCAGACAAAGAAGTGAAAGATGCAGTTGAGAAAGGCATCAAAAAGTTCGGAAAAATTGATGTTATTGTTAATAATGCAGGATATTGTTTGGTGGGCAGTATGGAAGAAATGACGGATGAAGAATTTCGTAAAACGGTGGATGTAAATCTCTTTGGAACGGTTAATGTCATTAGGAATGTATTGCCTTATTTGAGACAACAACAATCGGGTCATATTATCAATATTTCATCCAATGCTGGGTACGTAGGGTTTGCAAATGCTACAAGTTATAACGCTTCAAAATTTGCAGTAATAGGACTTTCTGAAGGTTTGGCATCAGAAGTAAGCCCGTTTGGTATTAAGGTTACTGTAGTCGCACCAGGGCAGTTTAGAACTAATTTTATGGAAAAAGGTTCGATGATATTTGCCGAAAATAAAATTGATGTGTATGGTTTAGAGAAAGCTGAAAAAATGTGGTCAGAGTTTAGTGGACAACAAATAGGAGATCCAGATAAATTAGTGAAGATTTTGACGAATATAGTTGAATTGGAGAATCCTCCTCTACGCCTATTATTAGGGCCAGATACCTTAGAATTGTTACAACAACAACGAGATAAGGAAATGAAGGAGTTTGAAGCTTGGAAACATTTGACGTTATCAACTAATTTTGATTAATGTTATATTATTGCATGATGAAAGATACCATTCATAAACCATATTTTATCCAATCGATTTCCGACTTACATCGGTTATTGGAACTCCCCAAACCCAAAAATCCATTGGTAAGTGTTATCCGTTTTGAGGACATAAGTTGTTTTACCGATGAGGTTCTACGTACTGTAGCTTATAATTTTTATTGTATTGCGATCAAAAGAAACTTTGTCGGTAAAATGAAATACGGGCAACAATACTATGACTTTGATGAGGGTGTAATGACATTTTTTTCGCCAAAGCAAGTAATTACTACCGATATTGTTGAAGGTTTGAAATTGTCAGGGTATTGGTTAGTAGTTCATCCTGAATTTATCAGGAATTATCCTCTGGGTCAAGCCATAAAGAAATACGGGTATTTTTCTTATGCTGTAAATGAAGCTTTGCACCTTTCAGAAGACGAAGAAAAATCGGTAATAGCAATAATGAAGAACATTGAAAACGAATATCGTTCTGTTATCGATAATTTCAGCCAAGATGTGATTGTCTCGCATATTGAACTGTTACTCAACTATTGTAATCGGTATTATAATAGACAATTTATTACTCGAAGAACAGCGAGTAATGATTTGTTGATTAAATTACAAGAATTATTATCTGAATACTTTGATGATGAAAGTTTGCAAAATAAAGGACTCCCAAGCGTCCAGTATCTTGCGGAAAAACTAAATATTTCTGCAGACTATTTAAGTGATATGCTTCGAAATCTTACAGGGCAAAATACACAGCAACACATACACAACCATTTAATAGAAAAAGCCAAAGACTTGTTGACTACAACAAATCTTTCTGTTAGTGAAATAGCGTTTCAGTTTGGATTCGAATATCCGCAATCTTTTAGCAAATTATTTAAGAATAAAACCAACATAACACCGCTTAAATACAGACAGTCTTTTAAATAAAATTAAATTTCATTACGAGAATGATTTAAATGACTCTTAAACACTCGCTAAATATTTTTTATCCTTCATTCTATTTAATTTCTTAACGTTTTAGATTTAGAGGCCGGTTTCTATATAATTAAAGCTTATTAAGCTTATGTATTTTCATTTTTGTCTTGACACAAAATATTTGAGATTAAGAGGAGAAGCCACAGTGTGGCTTAGGTATAGTATTTCTATGTTCATTTTTGTCTTGACACAAAAACGAACCAAAAAAGTCAAGGCTGTAAAACGATTACCTAAAAATGAATCGTGATTCGGGAATAAATTAAATGATTCCTTTCAGTCACTAATTTATTCTAACCCTTCTCACAATTTATTTTCTTAACGGTATCGTTTTAAGGCCAAATTTAAAATTAGATAAATAGAAAAAGGCTCTTCGGTGGAAGGGCTTTTTTAATTACAGTAAACCTAATTACTATTTTATATCTTCATTTTTGTCTTGACACAAAACATTTGAAATTAAAAGGAGAATTCACGGTGTGGCTTAGGTATTTTAAACTTCTTTATCACTTTTTTCTTGATAAAAAAATAATCAAAAAATCAAGGCTGTAAAACGATTACCTAAAAATGAATCGTGATTCGGGAATAAATTAAATGATTCCTTTCAGTCACTAATTTATTCTAATCCTTCTCACAATTTATTTTCTTAACGGTATCGTTTTAAGGC
>NZ_JADGIK010000024.1 GCF_015234135.1 Faecalibacter rhinopitheci
TCAAGAATTTCAGAAAAGAGGAGATGAAAAAGACAAGTATTCTTATTTATATGAATATTTATTAGATGATTTTATACGTAAAAAAATTAAACAATCAAAAGATAAAAATCAATCTGTAAGAATATGTGGAAATAATGGTTCATATAAAGTGTATGAATCATTTACAAATGAACTATTGTCAGATGAAAGAGTACAAGAAATACCTCAAAAATATAAGTTTCTAAAAGAATTGGGTTATGAAATGGAATAATTCATACTGCCGATAACATCGGCTTGGCAAAATGCGGGGTTAAGTGCAAAATTGAACTTCTCGCCTTTTATCCGCCAAAAGCTGTTTGCTTTTGTTTTTTTATTAAATTTACCAAAAGGCTCACAGCTTTGGCTACGTTTCGGTCTGTATTGAACTTTCACTCAATTCAAGCCCGCACTTCGCCAAGCCGCGGCCCGTTATACGCAATTTTATCCAAACGTCTGTACATCAACAAATGAAAAAAACAGTAACCAGTAAATTTGAAATTAAATTAGAGTTTGATAAAAATACAGAAAATCCTAGTCGCCTATTTAGAACATTCGCTGAAATAATTGAAGATGTTAGAAATTTAGACAATGTTCTCGCTAAATGTATTAATACAAGTGTTTCAACTAAGATTTTTTTAAATGATATTGAAAAAGGTTCATTAATTGCAAAACTTTGGGATGAGTTAGTAATCAATGAAGATAATAAATTAGATGATTTACAAGAACCTGAAAAAATTTCAAATTTTATAGAAAAGTCACGAAGTAAAGCTTTAGAGTTTTTACAAGACAATAAAAGTAGCGTTGATGATTTAGAAAAACTATCAGATGATATTGAAGAAATAGCTAACGAAGAAAACTTGGCTGAGACATTTAATTATGGTAAACCTGATATTCTTGAGTTAGCCAAAAGTTTAAATGATATTTCTGAAACAACCGAAAAACTAACTGATAACGAAAAATTAATTGTTAAAAATTCTAACGACAAATCTGAAGAACTAACAAATAATGTTGCAAAAATTGACATTGAAGATGTAGAAAAAGCACTAACCGCTGAAGAATACAATAACGAATCAATCGTTTTTTATAAAATTAAAAAACCTGATTTTTTAGGAGATTCTCAATGGGAATTTAAGCACGGAAATAAATCACTTAAAATTAAAATTACAGATGTCAATTGGTTAGAAAAGTTTAAAAATGGAATTGAAATTGTTGTTCCTGGTGATTCTTTAAAAGTAAGAATAAGTCAGAACTTTAAGTATAATAGAAACGGATATTTAATTTCTGAAAAAACTGAAATTATTGAAGTTTTAGGAATAATTAAAAACCAATGAAATTAGAAAGAAATATATTTTACGTCTTAATTTCTGAAATAATATTTACAATTCTGCCTTTAGTAGTGATTGCAATAATTCGTTCTTATCAAAAGCAACCTGAGCAAATTTTTTATAATACTGAATGGATTATGATGGCAATCATACTTTTCGGTCAATCAATCGTAAAGTTTTCATCGGGAATTTCTAATTCAAAAAGAAAATTTAGATGGCAATTGGTTGCGCTAATAATAACAGTTATAATTTCTTTTGGATTAATTCCATCGATTGTAATTCTTATCATAAATCTATTGGCAACAGAATTAAATTTTACATTATATTTATTTCAATTAATTTTACTTGGCATTTCCATAATTACCTTTTTTATTATTGGTTATCTCGGTCAGAAATTAATGGATGAAAAATAAAAACTGCGTATAACATCGGTTTGGCAAAATGCGGGGTTAAGTGCAAAATTGAGCTTCTCGCATACTTAACCGCAAAAGCTGTTTGCTTTTGTTTTTTTTATTAAATTTACCAAAAGGCTCACAGCTTTGGCTACGTTTCGGTCTGAATTGAACTTTCGCTCAATTCAAGTCCGCACTTCGCCAAGCCGCGGATTAGCTGTAATCGTTTCCTAAGATTTCGCAAAAATGAAACTATCCGAAAAACACATTAATTTTAAAAATAAATGCAAAAAAATAATTGGTGAAAAAATCCAAAAAATTGAATATGCAGAAATAAATTATAATCCAGAAAAACCTACTCCATTTTTTGAAACAAGGTCTTCAAAAATTCATACAATTGATTACTCGATTTTCTTTATTACCGAAAAAAACACGATAGAATTTTACTGGGATTCTGAATTTACACAGTATGCATTAGGAATAAAAATTAATGAAAAAACTATTTTTACCAAAACAATAAAATGGAATCTTTCAGAAAATGAATTTTGGAAAAACGTTATTGGCCAAAAAATTAAAGCTGTTGAAATTGGATGGGAAAATGAATTTGGAGAACCTTACCCTCAATTTATTACAATAAAGTTTGAAAACACAACTGAAATTTATATTAGTGCTGCTGAATTCATAAATGATGATGACAAAATTGCATTCGGATTTAAAGACAATCTGTTAGTTTCAAACGATAAAAAAATTGCTCTTGAAACTAAAATAATAATGTAAAGCACGACTACAGCTAACAAAGTATTTCGCAAAAAACGGGCTGAAAGTTTACTTTCAGCCCATCATTTTCCGCTCGCAAAATTGCTTTTCTTAAAACTTTCAATTAATTTAGTTCAAGAAAAGAGCAATTTGCTTGAACGCACGAACTTGAACTTCGTTCAATTTCTCTCCCGTTCTTCGCAAATACTCGGCTCGTTATACAATATTTTAACACAGTAATCTAAATGAAAAAAATTATATTTTTATTATTTCTCATTATTTCAAGTCAATCATATTCGCAAAGAAACCTTAAAATAGAATCCACCGAAAGTTATGAGTTAGGCAATATCATTTTGGCACTAACAAAATATGGCAAGGAGGATCCTTGGGATGTTCAGAAAATACCTCCTTATTATAATAAAATATTAACTTATTTTAAACCTTTTAAAAACCATCCACTTTTAGATAGTGTAAATTATTCTAGAAAAGATTGGGAAAAGTTCCTTGGTTTTAGAACGGATTTTTATGCTTTTTCGTTTGATGAAAATGGAAAATTAAAACGAAATTACCCATTCAATTCATTTGGTCCTAAAGAAGTTGATAAAAATTTGGATTTAATAAATGACTTCGTGAAAAAATCTAATTACAGAGAATTTTATACTAAACATAAAAAATTCTACAACGAATTAATGTCAAATTATAAGGAATATTATTTTATTAATCAAAGTTTTAATTTTTTAGACAAAATCGCACCTGATACCAAATTCAACAATGAAAAAAATTACGTCATTGCAATTTCACCATTGGTTGGTGGACAAAACTGCCACCGAGATATAGACAGCTTAACTACAGTTGATTTCCCTAATATTGGAGAAGATTTGATTTTAGGGAAAATGAATAACAACATTTCTACAAGGGTTATAGATAATCATTCAATTTTTACAGAGATGGATCATGGTTATGTAAATCCAATTTCAGAAAAGTATAAAGAATTAATAACAAAGAACTTCAATTATGAGAAATGGGACAATAAATCGGGATATACTGGAATAAATTCTTTTAATGAATATATGACTTGGGCTGTTTATGATATTTTTATTAAAGAAAATTTTCCAAAGGAGAACACCGATAGCATTTCTAATATTTATTGGAAGCAAAATGCATCGCGTGGTTTTGTCGCACAAAATTTATTTTCAAAAAAGTTGATTGAATTATATAATAGAAGTAAGTCTAAGAAACTTGAAGATTTATATAAACCAATGTTAAAGTGGAGTAAAAAAACTGAGAATAAAATTTCGCAACCTAAACTTTTAAATTCAGACACCGAAAACTTCATTACACTAAAAGATAATTTAGTTGAATTAAGTTTTTCGGAACCTATGCAAAAATCTAAAAATATTGAAATTATATTAATTCAATTTGAAAATGGAAAACAAACACGTAATCAAAAAAACATTAGAATTGAGAAACCAATTTGGTCTAAAGATGGAAAAAAATTAAGTTTTAATTTGAAACCTGAATTTAAACAGTATGCTATTGGATTCCATATTTGGAATAGTTTGAATGGACTTTATTCTCAAAATGGCATCTTACTCAATCAGCAAAGCTATATTTTGGTGAAAAAATAAAACATCGTACAACATAGTATTTACAAAAAAAAGCGGGCTGAAGGCTAACTTTTTATCCATAATTTTCCGCTCGCAAAATTGCTTTTCTAAAAACTTTCAATTAATTTAGTTTTAGCCAAGCAATTTGCTTGTACGGACGAACTTGAGCTTTCGCTCAATTTCTCTCCCGTTCTTCGCAAATACTCAGCTCGTTACCTGCAATGCTACCAAAAACATCGTTATAAAAATGGGAATAGGAATATTTTATTTATTAATAATTTTAGTCATTCTGACAACTTGTTGCTTAATTTGGCTTTTTATTTCAATCAAAAAG
>NZ_JADGIK010000025.1 GCF_015234135.1 Faecalibacter rhinopitheci
TCCGCTCGCAAAATTGCTTTTCTAAAAACTTAAGCCTAAATTAGTTTTAGCCAAGCAATTTGCTTGAACGGACGAAATTGAGCTTTCGCTCAAATTCTCTCCCGTTCTTCGCAAATACTCGGCTCGTTATAGCCAATTTGTTTAAAGACCGTAAAAAATCTGAATAATGAATATAAAAATTCCACCATATCCAAATTTTATAATTAAAAATAAAACCTTGGAAGCAAATCCTATTCCGATTGAAAACAAATCTTCATTTGACGGTTTATCTAACCAACTAATAATGATGGTTCCATTTAATGAATCTGAACAAAGGGTATTACGAACTAGAGCTATACTTCATCAAGGAATTAATTACATTTCAGCATTACCGAATCCTGTTCATTTATTCTTGACATTAGGAATTGAAAATTATAACTTATCTGAAAATATAAAATTTAGTAAATTTCCTAAATGCGGGAAACAAATGGGAGATGATTTATTTATTTTACCAATTGAAGAAAATGGAACTCACCAATGTTACAACGATTACATAAAATATAGAACAAGTAGTATTATAATGTTGGTTTCTTCTTTAGAAGCATTTATAAATCATATACTTCCAAATGATTTTATTTACGAAACTGAAAAGAAAAAATTCACAAAAATTGAAATAGAAAGTCCTAAAGTAAATTTTAAAGATAAAATTGAAAAAGTAATACCTCAATTTTTAAAAGATGAAAAATTCTGGGACAATCATATTGAAATTAAATTATCAATTGACAAATTATATCAAACAAGAAAAAATCTAATACACTTAAAAACAAATGCTGAAGACGATTTTAGTGCATATTTTCAGATAATCGATGAAATGTTGGATTTTAATATTAGTAATTCTATTGATTCTCTTATAAGTTTTATGAATCTTACAAAATCAAATTTTATTGAATTATCTGACTAATTCAAACTGGCTATAACAAGGGTTTGGCGCAATGGCGGGTTAAGGCTAAAATTTGAAGTTTTGGCTTTTTATTCCGCATAAAGCCAATTATATTGACTTTTTTCTTAAATTTATTCAATTAATTGGCTTTTGCTTACTATGTCGCTAAATTGAAAACTTTTCGCTTCAATTTCCGCCACTGACGCCAAGCCTCGAAACGTTACCTGCAATATTTAAATCCTGTATGTTAAAAAAAATATTATTATTCTTTACAATTTTTTGGTACTCCAATTTTGCATTTAGTCAAACTAATGAAATTAGAATTAAGTTTATTGGAAATTGTGGACTTCATTTAACTGATGGTAAATCAAATCTATATATAGATTTTCCATATAAATCTGGTGCATATGGGTATATGAACTATGAAATTTCTGAAATAGATAATATTAAAGACAATTCTACATTTCTGTTTACACATAGACACGATGATCATTATTCAAAAGAAATTTTAAAAGATTTGAAATCTAAACATAGTAGTAAAATTTATGGAAATTGGAATGTCAAGAAATTAGACAATTTATATTCTTCATTTGATGATTTTGAGATTACAGCATTTAAAACAAAACACAAATTTACTTTTAACCATTTTTCTTATTTAATTACCTGGCACGGAAAAAATATTTATATTTCAGGAGATACAGTAGACGGAGAAACAATTTCAAAAGTTAAAAACATTGACTGGGCGTTTATGCCGTATTGGTTATTATTGGATACAGACAAAAAAAATCTTAAAATTGATGCAAAAAATATAGGCATTTATCATTTATATCCAAATCAGAAATTTAATAATTCAAGTCCAGATAAAATTAAACTTTTAGACAAGCAAGGTGAAATTATAACAATTCCATTTTAAAAATACTGCAGGTAACAAAGTATTTCGCGAAAAACGGGCTGAAAGTAAACTTTCATCCTATATTTTTCCGCTCGCAAAATTGCTTTTCTAAAAACTTAAACTTAAATTAGTTTTAGAAAAGAGCAATTTGCTTGAACGCACGAACTTGAACTTCGTTCAACTTCTCTCCCGTTCTTCGCAAATACTCGGCTCGTTACCTGCAATTTTATAAAAACCGTGATGAATACAAGATTTCTAATCTTATTAATATTTTTTTCTAATTATGCGAGTTGTCAAACAATTAATTTTAAAAATTATATTGAAACTTCAGACATAAATAGATTCTGGATTGCTTATGATGCAGTAAAAAATCTTAATGACTCAAATAATAAATTACAAATTTTTGAAAACATTTATATAAAAAATGCTTCAAATGGTTTAATGGATTTCATAAATTCAAGAAATTTCACTTCAGAAAAATGGATTAAATCATTTGCTGAATACCCAAAATTTTGGAATTCTATTCGCCCAAAAACTGAAAATATACAGAAAGACTTTAAAAAAGTTGAATATATTTATAAAAAATTCCAAAAAATATATCCCGATTTCAATCCTCCAAAAATTTACTTTACTATAGGAAATTTGAAAGGTGGTGGCACAGTAATTAATGGAAATTTAATTATTGGCTCTGAACTAGCATCTTCTGATAAAACGGTTGATTATTCAGAACTACCTAACAATTATCAAGACAGAATGAAAATAAATTCAGGAATTCTATTTTTAACTGCTCACGAACTTGTTCATACACAACAAAATTTAAATAGTTCAGACAATGCAAATTTACTTGGACAATGTTTAAAAGAAGGTTCTGCTGATTTTATTGCGGAATTAATTCTTAACAAAAAAGTTGAAGCTCCATACATTGATTTTGGAAATAAAAACCAATGTGAAATTTGGAACCGGTTTAATATAGAAATGTATAGTTATGATTTCCAAAATTGGCTTTCGAATACTGCCACTGCGAAAAATATGCCTGCAGATTTAGGATATTTTATTGGTTATATTATTACAAAAAATTATTATAAAAACTCATTAAATAAAAAATTAGCAATAAAAGAAATACTAACACTAAACTTCGCAGACAAAAATGCAACAGAAAATTTCTTAAAACAATCTAAATATCAATGTAAATAATAAAAAACTGCAGGTAACATCGGCTTGGCAAAATGCGGGGTTAAGTGCAAAATTGAACTTCTCGCCTATTTATCCGCTAAAAGCTGTTTGCTTTTGTTTTTTTATTAAATTTACCAAAAGGCTCACAGCTTTGGCTCTGTTTCGGTCTGAATTGAACTATCGCTCAATTCAAGCCCGCACTTCGCCAAGCCGCAGCCCGTTAGCTGTAATATCAACGCGGGTTCAGAAAACTAATGCAACACTATAAATTATTAATTTAGTGTTGTTATGAGCCAAAATTATACAAGATTATCCCAACAAGAACGATTTAAAATTGAGAAATATTTAGATCAAAAACTTTCC
>NZ_JADGIK010000026.1 GCF_015234135.1 Faecalibacter rhinopitheci
AGACCGTTCGAAAGGCTTTTGAAAAGGAATTTAAGAAGCTTCCTAAGCTGATGAAAAAGTCGTTGACATACGATAATGGAACCGAAATGGCTCAGCATAAATTATTCACCAAAAACACCAAAGTACAGGTCTATTTTACTCATCCTTATTCGCCTTGGGAAAGACCTACAAATGAAAATACAAATGGGCTTTTAAGGGATTATTTTCCAAAAGGAACTGACCTTTCGATTTACTCTGAAAAACAACTCAAAAAAGTGCAACGTGAACTTAATGAAAGACCTCGAAAAGTGCTCGATGGATATTCCCCTGCACAAGTTTTTAATCAGATGATTATTCAACAAATAAAATAATCAAAATTTTTACTATTTTTATACTATCGTTGCATTAGCAACTTGAAACCGCCTAGAATTTATAATGCACAATATAGAAGTCAAAAATAAAATTAAAATTTTGTGCGAATTCTTTTCGTATAAAATAACTTATGAAAACGATATTTTAAGAATATTTAATCCAAAAAATGAAATATCTATTAAACAAACTAATAAAAATCAATATTTAATTATCTACAATACAAATAATTCTTATGACGAAATTGAAGTTTATGAAAATGAAGTATTTGATGCATTAATTAATATTATTTACAGAATAGATCTTGAAAAAATAGAATTAAATGAATTTGAAACTATCACATTAGAAATTTTAAAAGAATTTGAATACTCTGATAAACATAAACTAGAAGATACTTTAGAAAAAATAATTAAACAGAATATTGAAAATAAAAACATTGGAGGTAATAGAATTTTACATAAGTATTATAAAGGCTACTTAATTTTAATGGATGACTTAAATGGTTGTCTTAAATCTAATGTTATAAAACTATAACGTCGCCTAACATAGTATTTCGCAAAAAACGGGCTGAAAGTAAACTTTCATCCCATCTTTTTCCGCTCGCAAAATTGCTTTTCTAAAAACAATAAACTAATTTAGTTTCAGAAAAGAGCAATTTGCTTGAACGGACGAACTTGAACTTCGTTCAACTTCTCTCCCGTTCTTCGCAAATACTCGGCTCGTTATGCACAATTAACCAAAAACTACAGTAACCAAATCAATGAAAGTTTCTAAAATCAAGATTGAGAAGTTTAGATCAATTGAGAGTGGAGAGTTTAATTTAAATGATATAATTTGTATTGTTGGTCAAAACAACTCTGGTAAAACAGCAATATTAAAAGCTTTAAATTCATTTTTCAATATAGATAGCGAATTAACAAATTTTATAAACGGAGAACATTTTTATTCATCTTCAAACGCAGTTCCAAAAATTACAATCACTTTTAATGATGTTCCAAACAATGGAATATATGATCAATTTAAAAATGGAGATGAAATTATTATAAAATTTGAATTTAGAAGACCAAACAGATATTCATATAAAGTTAAAAGAAATAATGCATTTGAAAATTGTTCAGATATATTATTATCCAGATTATTAGATGATGTAAAATTTGTATTAATTCCTTCTGAAAGATCTTCAACATTTATCGAAAATATTGAAAATTCTTTATTGTCAAAATTGGTCAATACATATTTTGAAAATCATACAAGACATCGTGATAGACTAACTCCACGAGTTAATGACACATTTACATATCTAAAGACAAATGCATTAGATAAGTTAGCTAAACAAATAGATGGCAATTACTTAACAAATAAAGGATTTACATTAAACATAAATACAAACAAAGTAATTAATTATCAGATTTTTACTGACTTTTTGAATATAAAAATTGTCGAAAATACAAATGAATTTAAATTATCCGAATGTGGAAGTGGTGTACAAAGTTTAGTAGCAATCGCTATATACCGTTACTTAGCTAATGCGGATAATACAAATTATATTATAGCAATCGAAGAACCAGAAACTAATATACATCCACAAGGTCAAAAAGAAATGATTCTTTCTTTATTTGAGGAACTTGAAAATAATGATATTCAGATATTATTCACAACTCATTCCCCAACTTTAATTGACCAATTACCTCATAATAAAGTTGTATTAGTTAGAAAAATTAACGATCTAAGAAGAGGTTTCAAATCTAAAATCACTCAAATCTCTGATGATTTTTGGACTAGAAATGGCATTCATTTCGATAACTATCAATCATTTCATAAGTTCAAAAATTCTGAGATATTTTATGCAAATCATATAATAGTTACAGAAGGTAAAACAGATTGCCAAATTTTCACAATCTTACTTGAAAGAAATAATATTTCACTTATTAAAAAAGGAATTTCTGTTATCGAATTAGATAGTATTAATTCACTTAAGCATATTTATTATCTTCTTAAAGAACTTGATATTCCAAAAACAGTTATAGTAGACAAAGATTTTTTCTTTAAGTACATTAACAATAATGAAAAATCACTAAGTAGAAATCCCAACGGTTATTTTATTTATGAAACATCATATAGAGGAGATCAACCTCTAATTAATAATATATTTTCAGATGTTAATGATAGAGCGAATTTGGAAACACTATTACGAACTAATCATACAAATGCCTTAAATATTGCAGAAAGATATGATTGTATTGTTATGAATTATAATTTAGAAATGGACATATTATCAAGTAGTTCAGCTATTAATTTGATGTATAACAAATTGTCAATACCACCGGCTAATCGTAATCTTCCATATCTATTTATAAATAATAGAAAGGCTATTAAGGAATTTGAAAATCTAAAATATTGTATTGAAAATATTTCACGTACAAATTACCCGAGATCAATTAGCAAGTTGATAAATAGAATAAGAAACATTTAACTGTGCATAACATCGTATTGGCGAAATGGCGGTTTAAGGGAGAAATTGAAAGTTTCTCCTTTTTTTGTCGAAACAGCCTTTTATATTTCCTTTTTTCATAAATTTAGAAAATAATAAAAGGCTGTTGCTTAAGTTAGTGCAAGATTAAAAGTTTTGGCTTCCAATCCGCCACTATCGCCAATACGCGGCCCGTTTTACGACATTTAAAAAATCGACCTAGAATAACTTCTTAAAATTATAGAATATGAAAAAACTATTATTAACTTTTATATTATCAATTTTCACTTTTTCTTGCGCTTCGAGAAATTATAATAATGTCGAG
>NZ_JADGIK010000027.1 GCF_015234135.1 Faecalibacter rhinopitheci
GGCGTAAAATTTTGCTTCTTCCATAGTTTTTATTCATCGAAATTTCAAAGGCAATTTGATGTGAAATAAAAGCATCATAACACCTTTTTTTGAACTTATTTACTTCTCTTGAGATAGTACTTTTGTTACGATTTAATAAAACAGCAATGGATGAAATGGAAAGTTTTTGATCTAAATATTTCTCAATTTTAAATCGTTCTTGTTGAGATAATCTTGTATAATTTTGGCTCATAACAACACTAAATTAATAATTTATAGTGTTGCATTAGTTTTCTGAACCCGCGATCATATTGCCGATAACGTTTCGGGGCTTGGCGTCAGTGGCGGAAATTGAAGCGAAAAGTTTCAATTTAGCGACACAGTAAGCAAAAGCCAATTAATTGAATAAATTTAAGAAAAAAGTCAATATAATTGGCTTCTTGCGTAATAGAAAGCCTAAACTTTATTTTATGACTTAACCCGCCATTTCGCAAAACCGATGTTACACGCAGTACTATAATGTATTAATTCTTTCTAATGTTGATTCTAAGTTTCTAAGTGTTTCTTTACTCAATTTTGAAAAGAATTCATTTTGTAAATCTTTATAGTCATAATATAAAAAGCTCATTGCTCGTTTGAGATCATCTGATTTTGTTAATTCTAAGAGCTTTTTTTGATCGATTTTACACATAAAGTCTTCTAAAACAAAATCATCTGTAGAATCTTTATAGAAATGGAAGTGATTAGCAATAGAATCACCAAATTCTTTTTTATAATTTTTTTCAGCGCTTTTACCAGCTTTATCATTGTCAAGTAATAATAAGAAATTATCACTAAAAGCAATTGTCACTGATAATAGGGTAGTTGATTGACTCGCACCAGAACTTGGGATAATCTTTACATTATTTTTTATTAGTTTGGTATGTTTATGTAACATTCCGAAAAAATAAAAGTCAGTTATACCTTCTGTTATTATTATTTTACCAATAAAATCATTCGTGAAATTCAAATTTAATGCTTGGTAAATTGGTGATAATGCACCTCTATCATTTTTTGTTTTATATTCACCGAAATTTTTCAAACTAGCCACAGAATCTTTTTTTTCAGCTATCTTAATACTGCCTAATTTAATTAATTCTGGATTCAATAAATATTGAGAATGAGTACAATAAATTATTGTGTTTTTTGAAGATACTGTGTGTAATTCTTTTAATAATTCACTTTGTGCGGACGAATGTAAATATGAACCAGGTTCGTCTAATAGAAAAAGAGAATTTTCAGATTTACCCTTGTAATTTGGATTAAATTTTAATTTAATCATATAGTTGAAAAACCATTGAAATCCTTTACTTCTTTCTGAAATATCAAAAGTTCTTTTTTTATCTTGATTAGATTTATCTTTAACTTTAAAGCTAAATTTATTTCCTTCATTAGAAATAACTAGTTCTAATTTTTCACTATCATCTGCTAACTTAGTTCCGCTCTTTTTTATTCTTTTCCACTCATTGATAATTTCCTTGTTTAATGTATCTTCTACATCTGAAAGAATATCTTCTTTTGTATCTTTATTAGTTACTTTTAAATAAGAAATAAGTGGCGATTCATTATCTTCGAAATCTTCTGTATCAGCGCGTTTAAAAATTTCTTCGATTATCTCCTGCCAATCTCTATCTTTACTTCGTCCAAGTTTTTTATTTGTAATGTAATCGGTTGGAAAATTAATTTCTTCAGGTACTCTATCAGCAAAATCATCAAAATACAATATATACGGAAGTTTCTGTAATGTGAATCTTTTAAATTTTTCAAGAACCTTCTCATTCAAACTATCAATTTCTAATGAATACTCTTTAGTTTCTGTTGATAAATTTCTATTAAGTTTAAATATAGTTTCTTTAGTGAACGAATTAATGATTTTATAATCTACGGAATCTGTACTTAATTTTAAATACTCTATTAGTTCTTTTAATTCAGATTTATCAAAATTGAAATGAGCACTTATGGTACAAGTTTTTTCATTAATGTGATATTTGTTTTTAAAATCTAAATGTTCTCCATTATTATATTTGTCACGAGTGCAATCGAAAGCTAAAATTGCTTTAAGAATTGATGTTTTACCAGCTTCATTTATTCCAATAATTGGATTTATAGAATAATTTAAATTAAAATCAATTTCCTCAATAGCTCTATATTTTTTAATAGAGAACTTTTGTATTTTCATATGTAGATAGTTTTTGGTGTATTGCGTGTAACGAGCCGAGTATTTGCGAAGAACGGGGAAGAATTTGAACGAAGTTCAAGTTCGTCCGTTCAAGCAAATTGCTTGGCTAAAACTAAATTAGATTAAAGTTTTTAGAAAAGCAATTTTGCGAGCGGAAAATTATGGCAAAAAAGTTTGCCTTCAGCCCGTTTTTTTGCTAAATACAATGTTAGCAGATGTATTTAATATTCATGGATATATAGATATGTTTTTCTACTTTTTGAATCGCTCCAAATATAATATACACTTAATACACTATGTTCTTTAAAGTCTTTTTTATAATAAATTTGATTTGTATTTTCATTTGGTAATTTTAACCATTTCGGATTATGAGTATTCTTTTTAATAAATTCACTGATTTGATTAAATTCAGAACTGTTTTTAAAAGCAATTTTTAGTTCTTGATCTTTGCTAATTATTTTTTTTATTACATCAAAGCTATAAGTGAAATACATCCAGTACATTACTGTGTCATAATATACTGAATTTTTAACTTTGATTTCTTCAATTGAATTAGGAGGATTAAAATGAAATAAATCTTCGAAAGCAGAACTTAATTCTTCTCTATTTTCAGATTCGTATGAACCACCACAACTTTTTAAAGTTATTAGGATTGTAATGAGTCCAAAAATGTAGATGATTTTTTTAAGTTGTTTCATTAAATATTTCTGCTAACGAGCCGAGTATTTGCGAAGAACGGGAGAGAAATTGAACGAAGTTCAAGTTCTTCCGTTCAAGCAAATTGCTCTTTTCTAAAACTAATTTAGGCTTAAGTTTTAAGAAAAGCAATTTTGCGAGTGGAAAAAGATGGGATGACAGTTTACTTTCAGCCCGTTTTTTGCAAATAGTATGTTACCTGCAGTGCTTTTTAATCTTCAATTTTCTGATATTCAAGTTC
>NZ_JADGIK010000028.1 GCF_015234135.1 Faecalibacter rhinopitheci
AGAAAAGTAATGGTTATTGTCGTGCATTATATGATCGATTAGTAGAGAAAGGAAAGAACAAAAAAGCAGCGTTAATCGCTGTGTGCAATAAGCTGCTTAAATTGGTATTTGGAGTGGTAAAAAATAAAACATTTTACCATGAAAATTTTGTTGTAAAAATTGCTTAAAAAACTTGGTTTTTTACACAGTTCATGTTATACGACGTTTTTTAAATTTTTTAAACTCCAATTTAAGCCATCTATAATATTTTGTTCTGAGATTGAAAATTTAGTTTTAGTAGGCTGTAATGATTCTATATCAAAATTTTCTAATAGATCACTTTTATTGAAGTTCCAACCAGAAAATTTTTGAGTAATAAATTCTTCAAATTGAATTCCTAATTTATGTTTTTTGATTTGAAATACTGA
The DNA here is from genome assembly GCF_015234135.1 of Faecalibacter rhinopitheci. Lineage (GTDB taxonomy): Bacteria > Bacteroidota > Bacteroidia > Flavobacteriales > Weeksellaceae > Empedobacter > Empedobacter rhinopitheci. The sequence continues at coordinate 408 of NZ_JADGIK010000028.1, forward strand.
TACATACTCATCAGATAAGTCTATAGGAAAGTATTTAATTTCATTTTTCTCAAGATTTTCAAAAATACTTTTCCAATAATTAATTATTTCGGTTGCTATTATTTGTGAAGACTTTTCATCTGAATATTCTTCAAAATTTTCTAAGTTAATATTTAAAAAATCTGACCAATAGTAACTATCGATAATCTTCAATTCGTTTGTAGGGAATATATCAAATTTTAAAAATAAATCTTTGTGTCTGTTTCCTAATAAATCTACTATTAGTCTCATTATAGGTAGTGTTAATGAAAAATGTTGTATAACGAGCCGAGTATTTGCGAAGAACGGGAGAGAAATTGAACGAAGTTCAAGTTCGTCCGTTCAAGCAAATTGCTCTTTTCTGAAACTAAATTAGTTTATTGTTTTAAGAAAAGCAATTTTGCGAGCGGAAAATAATGGGATGAAAGTTTATTTTCAGCCCGTTTTTCGCAAATACTGTGTTAGATGCAGGTTTTATTTTTCGATTAGTTTATATTCAGTAATTGTCTTTCCATTAATCATTGAAAAATTACTATCGATTTCCATAATTCCTTCGTAAATTCTCCATTTACCTTTAGTTAATGAAAAATGTCCAGTTGCAGAATAAGTAGTTTTCATAAAAATGTGTTCATTGTTTTTCATTCCAAACGTTGAACCAAATGGATTACTATAATTTCCATCAACATATTCATAAATATTATATTTGATGATAGCAATTTTCTCTCCATTTTGTTCAATAATTTTTTCAACATATATTTTATTAGAACTATTAATACTATCTGCTATAAAATTATGATCCATTTGTATTAAGTTGTTGTTTAGTGACCAAGATTCACCAACTTTAACTGGCTTATTTGGAAGTTCAAATAAAATTGAAATTAAATTTTTTTGAGCATTTTTGTAGTAATTACTGATTATTTCTCCACTTTTTGAAATACGACCTCTTAGAACAACATTATTTTTGAATGAGTTTACAAAATTGTTAGTGAAATCATTTAGAATAGATTCTTTCTCTTCAATCTCATTTTTCTTAGATTTTTTATTCTTCTTATCTAATTTTTTAATCATTTTATCTAACTCTTCATTAGATATTTTTGAATTATCTTCTATCATTGAAATTTCAATATCAATGTGATTTATATTTTTAGAATTTTCAAAAAGTTTAGTTTGATATTTTAAATTAGAATTTATTTGATTTAGTGATTCTTTTAATTGATTGAAAGAATTATGAATAGAATCCTTTTCGTAAATAGTTCTATCATTCTTCGAAATAGAATTCATTTTTGTGTTATAAATAATCGTATCATTTTTTGATATTTTCCATTTCAGAATAATTTCATCATTGCTTTGACAAAATATTAGTTTAGGGAAACAAATTATGATTAAATAAAGTAGATTTTTCATTGATGAATTTTTAAAACTTGCAGCTAACGAGCCGAGTATTTGCGAAGAACGGGAGAGAAATTGAACGAAGTTCAAGTTCTTCCGTTCAAGCAAATTGCTCTTTTCTAAAACTAATTTAAGTTGAAGTTTTTAGAAAAGCAATTTTGCGAGTGGAAAATGATGGGATGAAAGTTTACTTTCAGCCCGTTTTTTCGCGAAATACTATGTTAGCAGAAGGTTTTTTAAGATTCAAAAAAGATTGTATAGATTAAATAAATGTGTATTAATACTGCTATAATTACAGGTATAGCAATTGATTTTGCTCGATATTCAGTCGTATCCTTAAATAAATTTTCTTTAATAGCTATTAATCCAAGTGCTCCAAGTCCAGAGAGAAATATTCGTAAAGAATATCTTCCGTATTCTACATCACCAATGTAATTCAGTGTTATTACTTGTAAAGTAGAATACACAATTCCAAATATTAAAGTTATTACAGCTGCTTTGGTTTGTTTTAATTTGATAAAATTGTAAACCTGTAAAAAAGAACCAAAAATGACTCCAAGAAGTAAACAATAAATCCAAATTAGTTTATTGGTATACAATTCGATTGCATTTACATCTTCGGTATAATTTTTATCCCAACCATTATTTTTATATTCTTCATATTTTGGTTCGCTATCTTTTTTGGTTTGAATTAAATTATGAATTTGTTCATTTTCTGTTTCAGTAAATTTTCTTCCTCTAGATTGCAATATTTCGTATGCGATTTCAACTGCTTCAAAAACAAATCTACTTTCGGGTTTAATATATTTTTCTAGTTCTGTGTTACTTAATTTTTCTAGTACCTTTTTTTTAACCATATCGTAGGAGGAACTTTCTGCTAACGTTTCGGGGCTTGGCGTCAGTGGCGGAAATTGAAGCGAAAAGTTTCAATTTAGCGACACAGTAAGCAAAAGCCAATTAATTGAATAAATTTAAGAAAAAAGTCAATATAATTGGCTTTTTGCGGAATAGAAATCCAAAACTTTAAATTTTGCACTTAACCCGCCATTGCGCCAAACCCTTGTTATAC
>NZ_JADGIK010000029.1 GCF_015234135.1 Faecalibacter rhinopitheci
AGAAAAGTAATGGTTATTGTCGTGCATTATATGATCGATTAGTAGAGAAAGGAAAGAACAAAAAAGCAGCGTTAATCGCTGTGTGCAATAAGCTGCTTAAATTGGTATTTGGAGTGGTAAAAAATAAAACATTTTACCATGAAAATTTTGTTGTAAAAATTGCTTAAAAAACTTGGTTTTTTACACAGTTCATGTTAGTGGCAGTTTTTTTATTATTGAGTTTGATATTCGTAGAAATCTTTAGCACTATCAATAGTATTCTGATCAGCTAAAGGATGCGTAATACAGCTGTTTAATATTTGAATTAATTTTCTCTTATAACTTTCTTCCTGCCCATTAATAATTCTATTAAGCATCCAAACTGTCATTTGAGTTGGGTGTTTCTCTAAAGATTGTATTAGAAACTCTTCATAATAACCTTTAAATGTTTCAATAGTATGGACAGGTTCTCCAGGTGTTCCAAATTCAATTTCTGGATGTCTTTCTAATAAGTTAATCATAGCTTCACAAGCAAGATGACCATCAGAATTTTGTCTTAAATAATTTGTTAGTTCATCAACTACTTCTAAATTATCATAATCTTCTGAATTAACTATTGTTAGTTTATTTAACTTATCAATTATTATGGATGTTGTCATTAAATTTTATAGGTAGAGATTTAAAAAATTGCCACTAACGAGCCGAGTATTTGCGAAGAACGGGAGAGAAATTGAACGAAGTTCAATTTCGTGCGTTCAAGCAAATTGCTCTTTTCTGAAACTAAATTAGTGTATTGTTTTAAGAAAAGCAATTTTGCGAGCGGAAAAGAATGGGATGAAAGTTTACTTTCAGCCCGTTTTTCGCGAAATACTTTGTTAGCTGTAGTCTTTTTTTACGAATTTTTTCCAATTATTTTCAAATACATCTTTATCTATTTCATAAACTTCAAAACCATTTTTGAAATCTTCCAATTTTAAATTATTATCTGTCCAAAAACCATAATTATTTTTGTACGGCATAATCATTATTGGTTCATTTAAATTATTCATTCCAATTTCACGCACAGGAATATTTTCATTGTCAAATTCAATTAACCATATGTTGGTTTCAAGAATTTTATCTTCAAAATCTGGATTTGCGAGCGGAATAATTTTTCTTGAAATTTTTTTCAATAATTTCAGAAATTTATTTGGCTTATTCTTTTCTACATTTTGATTATTATCTAGTATTATTTTTAAATATGTTGGATTTTGCAGCATTTTGGTAAAGATTACAGCTAACGAGCCGAGTATTTGCGAAGAACGGGAGAGAATTTGAGCGAAAGCTCAAGTTCGTACGTTCAAGCAAATTGCTCTTTTCTGAAACTAATTTAAGATGAAGTTTTTAGAAAAGCAATTTTGCGAGTGGAAAAAGATGTGCTGAAAGTTTACTTTCAGCCCGGTTTTTGCAAATACTATGTTAGCGGAAGTGTCTTTATTTTGTCCAATTTTTTATTTTCCCGTTCTCTTCTTGCCAAATTTCAATATATATATCCTCCGAAATTGGTTTTCCTTTATCTTTTAAAATATCAAATTGCATTTTTCGTAAAGCATTTTTTATTTTATTAATACAATAATTATATTCATCTTTTTCAAAATATTCTTCGAGTTCTTTTTCTGTATATGTCATTCTAACTTTTGAAATTTTTCCAGTTTCATCAATTGTCACCAAATATTTTTCAGAACAATCGAAGTCTTTATTCCATATTTCAGATTTTAATTCTTTAAATATTTTGTCAGAAATTAAAGCTTTATTTTCACGATTTACGCCATTTGGAACTATTTCATAATTATGAAACTTTTCTTGATTTGTGAGTTCTCCATTATTAAATTTTATAACAGTTTCATATTCAAAAATTCTATAAAAAACTCCATCCCAACGAATTTGTTTGTTATTCTTTATTTTTAAAGGGAAATTGATTTCTCCTGAAAACCAATCAACAAAAACTCCATTTGAATCACTATTTTCACTAAAAATTTCTTTGATCTTTTTTTTCGACTCTTCTAAATTAATTCTTGATTTACTATTTAACTCTCCGCAAGAAATTATGTTTGTTAAATAGAGTTTATCATTAATTATTTTGTAAATAGCTTGATAACCTCGCCAGCAATTTGTTGAAACTCCAAAGTTTTCAGAACTTCTAAAGCTTAACCCAAAAAGTTTATCTTCATTTGGATTTTTCTTCTGTAAATATTGTTCTAAAATTAGATTATAAGTTGGAATTGTATCATTTTCTATTACTATATAATCTGGCATTTGTGGACTTGCAAAAATGTTAATTGCAAATAGAAGAAAAATTGAGGTTAAAATTTTATGCAGTATTTTCATTTGACATTTCCGCTAACGGGCCGCGGCTTGGCGAAGTGCGGGCTTGAATTGAGTGAAAGTTCAATTCAGACCGAAACGTAGCCAAAGCTGTGAGCCTTTTGGTAAATTTAATAAAAAAACAAAAGCAAACAGCTTTTGGCGGATAAAAAGGCGAGAAGTTCAATTTTGCACTTAACCCCGCATTTTGCCAAGCCGATGTTATCGGCAGTATGAATTATTCCATTTCATAACCCAATTCTTTTAGAAACTTATATTTTTGAGGTATTTCTTGTACTCTTTCATCTGACAATAGTTCATTTGTAAATGATTCATACACTTTATATGAACCATTATTTCCACATATTCTTACAGATTGATTTTTATCTTTTAATTGTTTAATTTTTTTACGTATAAAATCATCTAATAAATATTCATATAAATAAGAATACTTGTCTTTTTCATCTCCTCTTTTCTGAAATTCTTGA
>NZ_JADGIK010000003.1 GCF_015234135.1 Faecalibacter rhinopitheci
TTTCGGCCCTGTAATTGGGCAAGCATCCTTTAAATATTACGGGGACATTACCATCATATACATAAAATTCATCCTCAAATACTTTAATGGTTATTGCTCTAAAATTAAAATTAGACTGTTCTAATTCGATGCGATGTTTTTCTACATCTTTTAAATCTAGATTAATACTGGTAAGGATTAAAGGCGCAGTATAGTTTCCGAGGTATATTTTATGTGCATCAAAACCAGCAAAGTAATAGGAGTTTGCACCTAAATTAATGGCTTCTTGCTCTATAATAGGATGTGGTAAATATCTTCGGGTGAAATTATTTTCTTGTTTGATAATATATTCTGAATTAAAAAATAAGGTAATCATACTTCCTATCGCAATTATTCCTGCTACTATAATAGATGTAGCATTTTTTTTAGAAAATGGAGAAAGAAATAATATACCAACTACAGCAAATACAACAAAAACAACATTAAAAACTAAGTGTTCTGTCCATCCCATTTTTTCCAAAATTCCACCGCAAGAACAAGGTATATAATCACTGAAATTAAGGATGAGGTAGATATAAACAGTAAATGCTACCATCAACATATAACCCCCATAATAAGCAACTAACCGTGTTCTTTTAAAAATAAACAATCCAGCTATAATAAGTTCCGTAGCAATTACGCCATAAGCAATTACGCCAGCATATGCACTAAGTATTGGCGACTGTCCTAACTGGACTTGGAAAGTTTCAAAATCCATTATTTTACTTATTGCTGCGTAAACAAATAATAAGATAAATAGGTAGGAGATAATGGTTATGGTAATATGTTTAAAATTGCTCCTCATGACTTTTGAATTAGTGTTATTAACTAATTTATGGTCAATTATATAATCGGGTAAATTTATTTTAATAGAGATTGTTTTTTTTTAGTTTTTGTGATAATATTTTTAAAAATGGAATAGTTTATTAGTGAAGGAGGGAGGAAGTGAATTTGTTTTAATAAGTAGATATTGATTTTATACTAATTATGTTCATTTTTGTCTTGATACAAAAAGAACCAAAAAAATCAAGGCTTCAAATCTATTTAACTAAAATTAAATTTCATTGCGGGAAAGATTTAAATGACTCGTTAGCACTCGCTAAATCTTTCTAATCCTGCATTCTATTTCATTTTTTAACGTTATAGATTTATAGGCCGATTAAAAAGTGAAGATGTTATTTTATAGGTAGATATTGATTTTATAATAATTATGTTCATTTTTTATTCATGTGTTTATTATTTTATGATTAATGTATTCATGAATCCTTCGGATTTGTCTTGACACAAAACATTTGATTTGAGAGGAGAAGCTTAATAAGCTTTGGAATATAATTTACTGAAGAATTATTTTTTATTTAGATGTTCATTTTTTGTCTTGATACAAAACATTTGAAATTAAAAGGAGAAGCCACGGTGTGGCTTAGGTATTTTTTTTAATTATGTTCATTTTTTGTCTTGATACAAAAAACAGAACCAAAAAAAATCAAGGCTTCGATTTTCGACGGTCAATGTTCATTTCATCTCTCTAAAATTTTTAATAAGATAACCTATCGGTTACTAAAAATTTTTGCGTTTCATTCAATGAATTGACACTCGTCTGCTAATCGGTAGGCCATTTAAAAAAGTGAAAAGGTTAATAAGTAAAGGATTGAAGAAGTGAAGAATATTTTTCTATTTAGATGTTCATTTTTTGTCTTGATACAAAAAACAGAACCAAAAAAAATCAAGGCTGTAAATTCTTTGCTAAAAAAGAATTTCAGATGGCTAAATAATTTGAATCGCTCCTAACGTCGGCAAATTATTTTTAACGCCTTCTTCATTCTTTTTCTTAACGCGCGAATTTAAGGCCATTTAAAAAGTGATAAATAAAAAATATTCTTTTTCTTAACGCGTGAGTTTAAGGTCGATTAAAAAGTGAATGAGTGAAAAGGTTAAGAAGTAAAGGATTGAAGAAGTGAAGAATATTTTTTATTTAGATGTTCTTTTTTATTCATGTGTTTGTTATTTTAGAATTATTGTATTCATGAATCCTTAGGATTTGTCTTGATACAAAAAGAACCAAAAAAATCAAGGCTTCGATTTTCGACGGTCAATGTTCATTCTCTAAAGCTTATTAAGCTTTAGTACCCGAAATCATATTATGATTTCTCCTCTTAATCTCAAATACTAAAATTTTTAATAAGATAACCTATCGGTTACTAAAAATTTTTGCGTTTCATTCAATGAATTGACACTCGTCTGCTAATCGGTAGGCCAAAAGAAAAAGTGATAAATAAAGGAATGTAAAACTATTAATAAACCATAAATTTCATTAGAATGTGTGATAAAAATTGCATGGAAATCGTAGACGTTAAGAAAATAAATTGAAGTAGAGAAAAGAATGATTTAGCGAGTGTTAACGAGTCATTCAAATCATTCCTCGGATGAGATTTATTTTTAGTTGAAGATTTTAGCAATGTCTTTTTTGGTTCGTTTTTTTGACGAAAAAAATGAACGTGAGTATAAAAGAATAATAGAGTTATGGTTTTATAAAAAGTGATAAATAAAGGATATTCCTTTTCTTAACGCGCGAATTTAAGGTCGATTAAAAAGTGAAGTGTAAATGTGTGAATTTGTGAAGGTGAGGAAGGGAAGTATTATAATTCTACAGGTAGCGAAGAATAAGTTGTTTTATTAATGTGGGAGGGTTTTTGATTTTGGAGGGTGAAAGAATGTTTATGTCACGAGTCTAGGTAGGTTGGATAGATTAATATTATGTTTTTTGAATACTCTGTACATTGTTGAGTAATTTTTGAAGCCTACTTTATATGCCACTTCCTTAAAGTTATAATTGCTTAGTGTGATTAATGTAAACGCATCTATGATTTGTATATGTTGCATATACATACAAGGTGATGAATTGAAATAAAATTCGTAGCCTAATCTTATTTTATAATAACTGTATTTATTTTTTATATCATTTATATTAAGTAACTCAGATTTTTTCAAGTTGTAATATATTCTTTTGTTGAGGTTAACTTGTGTACTGTGCACTTGTATGGATGTAAGATAAAAAGTGTACGTATTTTGGCCTATTTTGTGTCCTGAAAATAAGAGATGATGGTATCCTTCTGAGATTTCAGATATATCAATATTAAAAGTTTTGTAATGTTGTTGCCATTTTATTTTGTTTATTTTTTCTAATAAAAAAGTGGTGATATAAGGGAGGTGATGTTGTATTTTATCATCTATTTTAGTATTTACCCATTCTTTATTGTCTGTATTGTACATGAAATAGTTGTCTAAAGCTATATTCATTTGATGATGGAATGCATTAATTCCTAAAAAATTAATGTCATAAAACAGTTCGAGAATAGACTCCAAATAGAGGTAACTTAGTTGCTGGATGAGTGATGCTTGGTTGAATAAGCGGTTATCATTATGGTTTAAGAGTTCGCAAAGTTTTTCTTTATAGTCACTCAGTCGAACTACTAACTCTTCGTAAAATTCAAATTTCATAAGCAATTGTATATTAGTGTGATATCATTATTTAATTTAATGGAAATTATGCGTTGTTTAAAATATTTTTAAATATTTGATATGTTTATTTATAAAAATAAATATCCCCTCCAGAGAGGGGATATAAACTTAGGTTACAGTGACTAATCCTAAATAGATTGAATTGGAGGCTTCTTGCAAAATAGGATTTACAAAACTAACCCAGATGTGTAAATCGACACCTTGAAATTTAGGAAGGAGTTGGAATGCAACACTTTCATCTTTTCGTAAAGCAGTTGTTTTTACGACCGTGCTAAGGAGCTTGTCTTGATTTTCTTCTGCATACATTACATATAGGATGTCATTCTCATCTAATGTGTCTGTAGAATTATCCATCCAATTAACATTTACTGTTAATGGGTCATCTGATGTAATGCTTGAAGGTTGAGGTTCTAATAAATTTCCTTTTGTAAACATAATTTCCTCGTGATTCACACTGAATGTTAAGTCTGTCACATCTAGTTTAATCGACTTTAATAAATTGCTCATCGCTACATTGTAAGGAGATTTAAGTCCTACTCTTTTGCCGTAATATTCTTTTACAACTGTTTTATACCCTTGTATAAATTTTACTGCAAAATTGAATCTCTCTTTGACCAGCTGTTGTTTTGGGGTTGCTGTTCGTGCTGTTTTACGTGGTCTCATCCGAGAGATCTCATGCCCTTGGATATTCGAAACAACGATACGTCCTGTGCGTCCTCTTGTTCCTGATAATAATGAATCTGTAATTTTTCCCATGATTTTGATTTTTAAATGATTAATACTATGATTACAACAACAGTGTGAAATTACAGGGATGGTTTTAGATATTGTGTACTGTGATAAGGTGATGAATAGATTGATCAGTGAAAGTGTTTTTTGATTTTTCAAGAGAGGTTTTGTGTAACGATTTTAAGTTTTTGTGCGTAGTTTCTGTAGGTGTTCTGTATGCACGCTGTAGGCATTCTATATCGTTTGTATAGGGTTTGTTCGGTGTTTGTTTGGGGAAGGGAGTTGTGAAGAGGTTTTTAGTAATTAAAATGGAATAAGTGTTTGTTTATAAGTGTTCTTAGATGTTCATTTTTTATTCATGTGTTTATTGTTTTAGTAATTTTTTTTATTTAGATGTTCATTTTTGTCTTGATACAAAAAGAACCAAAAAAATCAAGGCTGTAAATTCTTTGCTAAAAAAGAATTTCAGTTGGCTAAATAATTTGAATCGCTCCTGACGTCGGCAAATTATTTTAACGCCTTCTTCGTTCTTTTTCTTAACGCGCGAATTTAAGGCCATTTAAAAAGTTAATGAGTGAAGGAGTAAATGAGTGAAATTGTTTTTAATAAGTAGAAATTGATTTTCTATTTATACTATATTCCGAAGCTTATTAAGCTTCTCCTTTTAATTTCAAATTTGATGAAAAAGGAACCAAAAAAATCAAGGCTTCAAATCTATTTAACTAAAATTAAATTTCATTTCGGGAAAGATTTAAATGACTCGTTAGCACTCGCTAAATCTTTCTAATCCTCCATTCTATTTCATTTTTTAACGTTATAGATTTATAGGCCATTTAAAAAGTGGGTTGTAAAGAATTGTGAAGATGTAATTAATTACCTGAAGTAAAATTGGCCTAACGATTTGGAGACGAGTGTCAATCCAATGAATGGATCGTAAAAATGTTTACTGAGCGATAGCGAATGATTTTAAACATTTTAGAGAAATGAAATGAGAATTGACCGTTGAAAATCGAAGCCTTGACTTTTTGATTACTTTTTGGTCAAGCAAAAAGTGATAAATAAAGAATATTCTTTTTCTTAACGTTATAGATTTAGAGGCCAAAGGACAAGTGATAAATAAAGAATATTCTTATAAATTTAGAGGCCATTTAAAAAGCAATGATTGAAGAAGTGAAGAGGTGAAAAAAAGTAGTGAGAGTAAGAAGGTTCGGATATATTCTATTTTGCTAAATGTAATAATACGCCTCTAATAATGTCGTGTTGTAAGAGGAAATTTCGTTTTCCTATGCGATAGACTTTGAAATATTTTTTGTTACAATATCTTTTCAGTGTTACGACTGATATTTGTAGCATTTGTGCTACTTTGTATTCTTCAATAAAAATAGATTTATTGAATGTTGGAATGTGATTTTTCCAGTTATTTTCTAGTTCATTAATCTTCTCAATAAGATTATTGAACCATTGTACGGAGTAAATAGGATCAAGGGATTGATTCATAATTCATCTTTAAATTCTTTTAAACTAATTTTATAACATTCACAGAATTCTTTGAAGCCAAGTAATTCATCTTTTGTTTTACCTAATATTGCTTTTGCTTTATTCATAAGTCTTAAACTTTGACGGTAGCTTCTCCCAGTTAAGAGTTGTACGTCCTTTGGATAAATAATTACTCTTTTTTTAAATTTCATATTCAATTTTTTAGTGTTTATAACTGTTTGATTAAAAATGTTATAATAATTTAAAACCTATTATTTAGTTATTTAAATATTTTTAAGAAGAGCATATAATTGTTTAAAAACAGTCGTTGTATTTTGATAGAAGCAATATGTTGATGTTTTTTTTACCTAAATATGTCTTATAATGCCATATGGTACGTTTCGTTTTTTGTTCTGATTTTTAGGTAGTTACTTTGGATTAATTATTTCGTAGGGTGTTATCAACCTTTTATTAACATTAACTAACGTATTATGGAATTAGTATTAGTAAGGGATTATTTCTCAAAGGGTACAAATGGAACTTTATGGTTACAACAACAACAGCTTTGTTTTACTATTGAACGACCTTGGAAAAACAATGAACGAAACCGTTCTTGTATTCCTGAAGGAAAATATCCTTTAAAAAAGCGTTATAGTCAACGTTTTGGATGGCATGTATTGATTGATAAAGTATTGAACCGATCACTCATTCTCATTCATCCTGCTAATTATGCACTAAAGGAGCTAAATGGTTGTATTGCTCCGGTTACTTCGCTCACTGGTGAGGGAATAGGTAGTTACTCTAAAAAGGCATTTGAAAAGCTTAGGTCGATTGTTTTTTCATGCTTTGAAAGAGGTGAAGAGGTTAATTTAATCATTAAATCTAAAAAAGATGAATATACTAGAACGTATTCAGAAACCCACCCCAAAAATATTTAAACAATTACGTACAATAGGTTTAGTTGCTGCCAGTATTGGTGGAGCTCTAATTGCCGCACCTATTGCTATTCCTACTCTATTGGTACAGATAGGAGGATACTTGGTTGTTGCTGGAGGTATTTTATCGGGTGTAAGTCAATTAACTGTTGATGATGCTTTTGTCCTTGAATCCCATTCCTCAAGATGATCATCTTAAGATAGCGGCATTTGGCGGTACAATGTCGGGATTTATGGCAAGTATACAGTGGCAAAATATTGTATCTACTGTTGTTTTAACTGTAATTGGTGCTTTGGTTAGTTTTGGTATGTCGTTGTTTTTACAACGGTATGTGCATTTCAAATCATAGTATATAAAAAAAGGCTTCTAAGTTTTGCTTAGAGGCCTTTTTGTTATGATATAGAGTTAGTTGTTAGTAAAGGAGGAGGAGTGAAGAAGTGAAGTTGTTTTTAATAAGTGAAGAATATTTTTCTATTTAGATGTTCATTTTTATTCATGTGTTTATTGTTTTATAATTATTGTATTCATGAATCCTTCGGATTTGTCTTGATACAAAAAACAATTTGAGATTAAAAGGAGAGGCCACGGTGTGGCTTAGGTATTCTTTTATACTTTCATTTTTGTCTTGACACAAAACATTTGATTTAAGAGGAGAAGCTTAATAAGCTTTGGAATATAATTTACTAAAGAATAATTTATTTAATAAGTGAAGAATTATTTTCTATTTAGATGTTCATTTTTGTCTTGATACAAAAAGAACCAAAAAAGTCAAGGCTGTAAATTCTTTGCTAAAAAAGAATTTCAGATGGCTAAATAATTTGAATCGCTCCTAACGTCGGCAAATTATTTTTAACGCCTACTTTATTCTTTTTCTTAACGCGCGAATTTAAGGCCAATTAAAAAGCAATGATTGATGAAGTTATTTGATTTAATAAGTAGATATTGATTTTATAATAATTATGTTCATTTTCTAAAGCTTAATAAGCTTTAGTACCCGAAATCATATTATGATTTCTCCTCTTAATCTCAAATTCTAAAATTTTTAATAAGATAACCTATCGGTTACTAAAAATTTTTGCGTTTCATTCAATGAATTGACACTCGTCTGCTAATCGGTAGGCCATTTAAAAAAGTGAAGAAGTAAGTTCTCAGGTATAAGTTGTATTAGGGAGTTTTAAAACAGATAAACAAGGAAAGCAGAGTTATTATACGTCTAAATTCTCGATACAATTTTTCTTATTCAAAAGAATCGAAAAATCACTCGAATTGACGATTAATTGTCACGCAGAGCTTGTCGAAGCGTTTAATAGACTAGCGTCCAGCTATTGATTAATAAACCATAAATTTCATTAGAATGTGTGATAAAAAATTGCATGTAAATCGTAAACGTTAAGAAAATAAATTGAAGTAGAGAAAAGAAAGATTTAGCGAGTGCTAACGAGTCATTTAAATCTTTCCTCGAATGAAATTTATTTTTAGTTGAAGATTTTAGCAATGTCTTTTTTGGTTCGTTTTTTTGACGAAAAAAATGAACGTGAGTATAAAAGAATAATAGAGTTATGGTTTTATAAAAAGTGATAAATAAAGAATATTATTTTTCATAACATTATAGATTTAGAGGCCGATTAGGGTAGTTGTGAAGAAGTAATATAGGGAAATGAGTGAATTTGTTTTAATAAGTAGATGTTCTTTTAATCAGTTAAATATCTGAAATCATGCTTATCTAAACAAATCATAAAAACACGATTCATATCCAATATCTAATTCTTAAATTTGTTGTAGAAAAACACTATAAATGAGCTCAAAAATATGGCTATCGTCTCCACATATGGGAGGAAATGAACTAAAATATATACATGAAGCATTTGATACAAATTGGGTTGCTCCCCTTGGTCCAAATGTGAATGGTTTTGAAGAGGATTTAGAAAAATACCTACAGGTAGATTCTTATGTAGCTGCTTTGTCTGCGGGTACTGCTGCTTTGCATCTTGCTTTGATAGAATGTGGTGTAACGCACGGGGATGAGGTTATCTGCCAGTCGATGACATTTTCTGCATCGGCTAATCCAATTGCTTATCAGGGTGCTACTCCTATTTTTGTAGATTCGGAAGAAGATACATGGAATATTTGTCCTATTGCATTAGAAGAAGCTATTGTAGATCGTATTGCAAAAGGAAAAACGCCTAAAGCGATATTAGTGGTTCATTTATACGGAATGCCTTTTAAAGTTGATGAGGTATTGGCTATTGCTGCTAAGTATAATATTCCGGTGATTGAAGATGCTGCTGAGGCATTGGGTTCTACTTATAAAGGAAGAAAGTGTGGTACTTTTGGGCGTTTTGGTGCTTTGTCTTTTAACGGGAACAAAATTATTACGACTTCTGGTGGTGGTGCGTTGGTTTGTAATACAAAAGAGGATAAGGATAAAGCTGTATTTTTAGCTACACAAGCGCGTGATAATGCACCTCATTACCAACATTCTCATATTGGATATAATTACCGTATGAGTAATATTACAGCAGGTATTGGACGTGGACAAATGGAAGTTTTGGATAACCGAGTTGAAGCGCGTCGTGCAATGAATGCTTTTTACCAAGAATTATTCGCAGGTATTGATGGAGTAACGGTATTTACAGAGCCTAATGAGGATTTCTTTTCTAATCATTGGTTATCAGCTATCTTAATTGATGCTGAAATTACTGGTATTACGAGAGAGGATTTGCGTTTGGCTTTCTTGGAAGATGATATTGAATCTCGTCCGTTATGGAAACCAATGCATATGCAGCCTATTTTTGCTGATGCACCTTATTATGGGGGGATAGTAGCTGAAAAGCTTTTTGATAATGGGTTATGTTTGCCTTCTGGTTCTAATTTGACTGACGAAGATCGTGCTCGTATTGCTGCAAAAGTAAAAGAAGTATTTGGGAAGTAGTTCGGATTACAAAATAGGTAATACGTAAAAATAATAAAAAGGGAATTGACGGAAGTTGGTTCTCTTTTTTTTATAGGGGAAGAAGTGAACTAGTTTTAGTAAGTAAATATTGATTTTATACTAATTATGTTCATTTTTTGTCTTGATACAAAAAACAGAACCAAAAAAAATCAAGGCTTCAAATCTATTTAACTAAAATTAAATTTCATTTCGGGAAAGATTTAAATGACTCGTTAGCACTCGCTAAATCTTTCTAATCCTGCATTCTCTTTAATTTTTTAACGTTATAGATTTAGAGGCCATTTAAAAAGTGGGTTGTAAAGAATTGTGAAGATGTAATTATAAAATTGGCCTAACGATTTGGAGACGAGTGTCAATCCAATGAATGGATCGTAAAAATGTTTACTGAGCGATAGCGAATGATTTAAACATTTTAGAGAAATGAAATGAGAATTGACCGTTGAAAATCGAAGCCTTGACTTTTTGATTACTTTTTGGTCAAGCAAAAAGTGATAAATAAAGAATATTCTTTTTCTTAACGCGCGAATTTAAGGCCGGATTAAAAAAGTTAATTTGTAAACGATTGATCTCGTGAATTAGTTTTAGTAATTTTTTTTATTAATTATGTTCATTTTTGTCTTGATACAAAAAATTTGATCTGAGAGGAGAAGCCACGGTGTGGCTTAGGTATTTTTTTAATTATGTTCTTTTTTCCTTGATGAAAAAGGAACCAAAAAAATCAAGGCTTCAAATCTATTTAACTAAAATTAAATTTCATTTCGGGAAAGATTTAAATGACTCGTTGGCACTCGCTAAATCTTTCTTATCCTCCATTGTATTTAATTTCTTAACGTTATAGATTTAGAGGCCATTTAAAAAGTGAAGGATTTATTTGATTTAATAAGTAGAAATTTGTTTTTCTATTTAGATGTTCATTTTTTTCTTGATACAAAAAGAACCAAAAAAATCAAGGCTGTAAATTCTTTGCTAAAAAAGAACTTCAGTTGGCTAAATAATTTGAATCGCTCCTGACGTCGGCAAATTATTTTTAACGCCTTCTTCGTTTTTTTTATTAACGCGCGAATTTAAGGCCAAAAGAAAAATGATCTAATAAAAAAGTCATTTTAATTTCTTTTTCTTAACGCGGGAATTTAAGGTTACCTAAAGGTGTGAAATATAAAAATACAATATGGTAATGAATATAATGTAGCGATAAAATCATTATTCAACTTTTGATGTAGCAAAAACTGGTCAATAAAAAATACTATCTTCGTTTACACTAAAATAAATAAATGAAGTATATCAGAGCGATTTTAGTTTTTATTTGGCGCCTTTGGATGATTCTTGTGGCAGGAATTTATGTGATTGTTTTGGGGTTATTTGTGTTGATTCCGTTATTAATTTCAGAAAATTCTTTTAAGTATGTATATTCTATTATTAGGTATTGGGGGAAAGTAACTTTTTATGCGACAGGTTTTCGATTAGAATATGAGGAACGTGTGCAATTGGATCCCCATGAAAATTATGTTTTTATTGCGAATCATACTTCTATGATGGATATCATGACTGTTTTGACGGTGCTGAAACATCATCCTATTGTTTTTGTTGGAAAAGCTGAATTGGGTAAAATTCCTATCTTTGGAAGGATTTATAAGCGCATTTGTATTATGGTGGATCGTTCGAGTTTGAAGAGTAGAGCGCGAGTGATTCCTGATGCAAAACATAAGTTAAATCAAAATCTAAGTATCTTTATATTTCCGGAAGGAGGCGTGTCGGACGATACGTCTATCGTTTTAGATAAATTTAAAGATGGTGCATATAATATTGCCGTTGAAACTCAAACTCCAATTGCGGTATTGGCAATTGAGGGGTTGAAAGAAATGTTTCCATTTGATTGGTTTAAAGGTTATCCTGGTAAGGTAAAAGTTACTTTATTGGATGTAATCCCAACTGAAGGAAAAAATATAAAAGATCATAAAACTGAATTAAAGGAGTATACCTACAACATCATACGAAAAGAGATAGAATAATGCGTAAAATAGTAGTATTAGCAGCCGGAATGGTCCTAGCAACAGCTTGTAGTAAGCAAGTGGTAGGAACGGAATTGGATGAAGTAATAGATAATCAGACTTTTGCGGATATTTCTAAAGCCAAGGTAAAACACTTGTCTTTGGATATTGAAACTGATTTTGACCAACATATTATAAAAGGTTCGGCTCAATATTCTTTTGAGAATAACGAAGCTAAAGAGATTATTTTTGATACGGAGAAATTAACGGTTGACTCAGTACTATTAGCTAACGGTAAGAAAACTTCTTTTACGTTTGGCGTACAAGATTCTATCAAAGGGACACCGTTGCATATTACTGTTTCGCCAGCTGATACTATTGTAAAAATATATTATAAGACTTCTCCTGAAGCAAATGCCTTACAATGGTTGGATCCTTCTCAAACGAATGATAAAAAAGCTCCGTTTTTATTGACTCAAGGTCAAGCAATTTTAACGCGTTCTTATATTCCGATTCAGGATACGCCTTCTATTCGTATAACTTATGATGCGAAAGTAAAAGTGCCTCAAGGTCTGATGGCTTTGATGAGTGCTATCAATCCAAAAGAGAAATCGGCAGATGGTATTTATACTTTTAAGATGCCTCAGCCTATTGCGCCTTATCTGGTTGCGTTGGCAGTAGGTGATGTAGAATACCAAGCTGTGGATCATCGTACTGGTGTATATGCAGAACCTGGCATGCTAAAAGCGGCTACATGGGAATTTGCACAAATGGGAAAAATGGTAGATGCAGCAGAAAAGTTATATGGGAAATATCCATGGGAACAATTTGATGTGTTGGTATTACCCCCTTCTTTTCCTTTTGGTGGGATGGAAAATCCTCGCTTAACATTTGCTACGCCAACTGCGATTGTTGGAGATCGTTCGATGACCAATCTTATTGCGCATGAGTTGGCGCATTCTTGGTCAGGAAATTTAGTTACAAATTCGACATGGGATGATTTCTGGGTAAATGAAGGTTTTACGGTTTACTTTGAACGCCGTATTATGGAAGAATTAGAAGGGAAGGACTATGCTGATATGATTGCGGTAATTGGTTTTCAGGATTTAGAAACTTCTATGCGTACAATACCTGAAAAATATACTTCGCTAAAGGTGAATATGGAAGGGGCTAACCCCGATGATGCATTCTCGGATGTGCCTTATGACAAAGGTTATTTATTCCTAAAAATGTTGGAAGACCGTTATGGTCGTGAGAAGTTTGATCAATTTTTGATTCAATATTTTTCTTCGCATGCTTTTCAGACTATTACAACTGAAGTTTTTGTGGATTATATGAAGAAGAATTTGACCAATGGGGAAGATGATTTTGTACAAGAATGGATTTATACAACAGGTTGGCCGAAGGACTTAAAGAAACCAACTTCAAAATTATTTGATTTAGCAGAACAGCAATTTAATAAAGATATAGAGGCGGCACGTGGAAATGTGGTACCATCTAAAGTTGAAATCAGTACCAAGTCAACGAACGAATGGGTTCATTTTATTCGCTTAATTGATCCAAAAAAGAACACCCTTCAAGATTTAAAATATTTGGATGAGGTCTATGATTTTACCAATTCTAAAAATCCTGAAATACAAACTGCATGGTATGAAAAAGCTTTTTTGATGAAGTACGATGTGGTAAATAAAAATGCGAAAGACTTCTTGGTACATGTGGGAAGACGCAAATTTTTGGAGCCTTTGTATTTGGCTTTAAAAGAAACTAACCAAATGGAATTGGCTCATAACATCTATAAAGATGCTCGTCCTAATTATCATTTCGTTGCGCGAAATACCCTAGATGTGATGCTAAACTATAAAGTAAACTAATGGCAATATACGCCTACACAGATGGCTCTTCCTTAGGTAATCCTGGTCCTGGTGGCTACGGATTGATTCTTTTGGAAACGGAAAAGATGGTAAAAAAAGAAATCTCTCAAGGTTTTCGGCTAACGACTAATAACCGCATGGAGCTAATGGCGGTTTGTGTAGCTTTGGAATCGTTGAAGTTTACCAATACTGAAATCACGATTTTTACAGACTCTAAATATGTGGTAGATTCTGTGGAAAAACGTTGGGTTTTTGGTTGGGTAAAAAAGGGATTTAAAGGGAAAAAGAACGAGGATTTGTGGCGTCGTTTTTTGGAAGTTTATAAATTACAAAAGGTTAAATTTCAGTGGGTAAAAGGACATGCAGGTAATGTATGGAACGAACTTGCTGATGTTTTAGCGGTAGAAGCTGCTAATAATCCAGAAAATTTTAAAATAGATCATTATTTTGAGCAACATCAAGACGAATAAGTTATAAATTTGTAGGTAGGAATACCGAATAATGAAAATGAATAAATGGTGGTTGATTTTTCCGATCATACTTTGTGTGATTGCTTGTAGCGAACCTAAAAAGGAAAATCAGTTTGTAACTTTTAGTGGACATATAAAAAACGCCAAGTTGGATAGTGTTTATATTATCTTGAATGAGCGTGAAAAGGGTTTTGCATTAGATTTTGATGGAAATTTCTCAGATACTGTTCAGTTAAATGATGAAGGTTACAAAACTTTATCCATTGATCGAGAAGAATTTTCGATGTATTTAATTCCGGGAGATAGTTTACATCTTCGTGTTGATCTTCATAAATTTGATGATACATTCGTGTTTAATGGAACGGGTGCAGCGCGTAACAATTATCTTTTTCTAAAAGAAAATTTGGTAAACAATTGGTTAGCAAACGAATTGGTTTTTCGGTTAGATCCTAAAGAATATCAAGAAAATTTAGCTGACTTTCTCCATCATTTAAAATTAGAGATGGCTGAGAATGGGGTTGATAAATCCTTTATTAAAATAGAAACTAAGAATCTTTATTTTGATGAGTGTAATTTATTGTATGCTTACCGCGATTCTTATCCTTATTTTAATCCTCAGAAGACACAATTACCGATTGATTTTATTAACTTTTCTAATTATAATTTAGACCACGAAGAGGATTTTAAGCAATTTAAAAGTTATAGAAATATTGTTACTTATTATTTAGATGAACAATTAAATCGTGGGCTATCTGCAAATGATATCTTAGAAAGTACAAAAAGTGAATCTATTCGTTATGCCTTTATGCGTACGCTAATTGATGGCTTAGATCCTGCTGATAGCATGAGTGTTGCTTATTATGATGCCATTGTAAAGCATTGTAAATACCAACCTTGGCTGGATGAGGCTAAAGTTATCATGACAAATAAGAAGGTGAAATAATATTGTAATTAGTTTTTCTGTACTACAGCTTTTTGAATATTTTCAGGTTTTTTCTTTTGCTATTAATGGGGTATAACGGTTGTAAGGAATGGTCTGTGCTTTATTTTTAAAAATCTTATCACTGCTCAAACGTTATCGTTAAACAATCTCTTTTATGATGCCATCTAAATGCTTAAATTTGTTAGGTAACAAACATACTATGGCATTAAATACGATCAATCCAACGACAACTTCGGCTTGGCAAAAACTGCAAGCTCATTATGAAGCTATACAACATACTTCTATAAAAGAATTATTTGAATCGAATGCAAAGCGATTTGAAGAATTCTCTATTCAATATCCATCTTTATTAGTTGATTATTCTAAAAATAGAATAACAAGTGAAACCATACAATTGTTGGTTGACTTGGCTAAGGAAATGGGTGTAGATGAGGCAATACAGCAAATGTTTGAAGGTGAAACAATCAATCAAACAGAAGGTCGCGCCGTGTTGCATACCGCTTTACGTAATCGTTCGAATGATCCTGTATTGGTGGATGGTAAGGATGTCATGCCTCAGATAAATGAAGTATTGGCCCAAATGAAAGATTTTTCTGCTAAAGTAATTGCAGGAGAATGGAAAGGATTTACTGGTAAGGAAATAACAGACGTTGTAAACATTGGAATCGGAGGTTCTGATTTAGGTCCTGTGATGGTTACTGAAGCGTTAAAACATTATAAAACTCGCTTAGATGTACATTTTGTATCTAATATTGATGGGACGCATTTAGCAGAAATATTTAAGGTCGTAAATCCGGAAACGACGTTGTTTATAGTTGCTTCGAAAACATTTACAACGCAGGAAACGATGACTAATGCTTTTACTGCTAAGCAATGGTTATTGACTAATGGTGCAAAGGAAGCTGATGTGGCCAAACATTTTGTGGCTTTGTCTACAAATGCGAAAGGTGTTGCAGAATTTGGGATAGATACAGCCAATATGTTTCAGTTCTGGGATTGGGTTGGTGGTCGCTATTCTTTATGGAGTGCAATAGGTCTAAGCATCTGTTTGGCTGTTGGATATGAAAACTTTGAAGAGTTGTTAGAAGGTGCGCATGAAATGGATACACATTTTAGGACAGAAACTTTGGATCAGAATATTCCTGTTATTTTGGCTTTATTAGGAATTTGGTATAATAACTTCTTTGGAGCCGATTCTGTTGCTTTATTGCCATATGAACAATATTTATCTCGATTTGCAGCTTACTTTCAGCAGGGTGATATGGAATCTAATGGTAAATATGTAGGCCGTGATGGGAATAAAGTGAACTACGAAACTGGCCCTATTATTTGGGGAGAGCCAGGAACTAATGGTCAGCATGCTTTTTATCAATTAATTCATCAAGGGACAAAATTGATTCCAGCAGATTTTATTGCTGGTGCAAAATCATTGAATGTTTTAGGAGATCATCATATGAAGTTATTATCTAATTTCTTTGCACAGACTGAAGCGCTTGCCTTTGGTAAAGATGAAATGACGGTGGTAACGGAATTGATACAAGCTGGTAAATCTGCGGAAGAGATTAAAATTTTAACACCTTTTAAAATTTTTGAAGGGAATCGTCCAACTAATTCTATTTTATACCAAGTGTTAACGCCTAAAGTTTTGGGGAATTTAATTGCCATGTATGAGCATAAAATCTATGTACAGGGTGTAATTTGGAATATATTCTCTTTTGACCAATGGGGAGTTGAACTTGGTAAACAATTGGCTAATTTTATCTTACCAGAATTAGAGGATAATGAAAATGTTGTTTCTCATGATTCTTCTACGAATGGATTGATTAATGCTTATAAATATTGGAGAAAATAATTAGTGAATAAATATATGTTAGAAGGAGGGATGTTCGTTGAGTGTTCCTCCTTTTACTTTATATTCAACATGAAGAATGGGATATAATTGGAGAATATTACTATTGAGAATATGTGTAGATAGATAATTATATTAGAACACTTTATAAAGTTTAAGGCATAAAAAAAGCCTGAACACTACTTCAGGCTTAAAATTAACACATGAGGACAAAATTTACTCTACTAAATCTTATACGATTATAGTATTTGCAATTTGTGTGCCAAAACAAATTTTAGGGTATAAATTTGTATTAATTAACGGCTGTAATTTGTCCTCTCATAGTTGCTGCATGTCCTGGAAAAGTACAAAGGAAGTCGTATGTACCTGCATTCTCTAATTTAAATTTGACTTGGTCATTTTCCTTAGGACCTAATAATTTGGTGTGTATAATAATATCACTTATTTTATCTTTAGGAATGTAATCGTTCTCTTTTTCTGAAGACGCTGCAAATGCAAATCCATTGATATCTACACCTTGCTGTAGTACCACAGCATTATGTCCCATCACTTCTTTAGAGCTGGTTCCGTTGTTCATTAATAGCAATGTAATTTCTTCTCCAACTTTTACATTAAATTTTGTCTGATCAAAGGTCATGTCTTCATTTGCTTTGATAACGATGTGGTTGGTTGTTTGAGAAGCTTGTGTTGTAGTTGTTGTACTGTTGGGAGATGATTCGTTGTATTCTATGATATCCGTATTCTCATTTGATTTTTCTTCTTTTCCACAGGAAAATAAGATAGGAATAGCAAAAGCTAGTATAAGTATCTTTTTCATGGTGATTAATTTTATTGTTATCCTTGAAGATACGGCAATTTTGAGATAAAAAAAAGCACTTCAGTTTGAAGTGCTTTTATAGAAATAGAATAAAATTATTTGTAGCTTAAATTTCCTACGGAATATCTAAGTATTTATGCGTTTGTAAGGAAATTCTCCATTTTGGATTTTCTTTGACGTATTCTACAATTTCTGGAAGATTTTTCTCTCTTTTACTCCATTCTGTTTGTAAGTATAATACGCAATCTTTCCCTACGCGAGCAGCTTGTTCTTCAGCAAATTTAAAATCATGTTGATTAAAAATGATACACTTTAATTCGTGAGCAGCTTTATATACATCATCTTTAGGTAGCATTGTTTTCTTTGGTGATAGACATACCCAGTCGATTTCTCCAGACATGGAATAAGCTCCTGAAGTTTCTATGTGTATGCGTGCACCTTTTTCATGTAGAACTTTCGTTAAATAAGTTAAGTCCCACATTAATGGTTCGCCTCCTGTAATGACAATAATTGAAGCCTGTGCGGTTGCGATTTCTGCAATATCATCTGCTAAAGTAAGAGGATGTTTTTCTGCATCCCAGCTGTCTTTCACATCACACCAATGACAGCCGACATCGCATCCACCTAAACGAATGAAATATGTAGCTACACCTGTATAAGCACCTTCTCCTTGAATGGTATAGAAATGCTCCATAATTGGTAATAGTTTACCTTCTTTAAGTAATTGTTGTTGCTCTGTTGTCGTTGATGTAATATTTATCATTGCTTACTAGTTATTTTTGTTATAAGCCAATAGTGTATTTTTCAGTAACATAGCTCTTGTCATTGGTCCAACACCACCTGGTACTGGGGTAATCCAAGAAGCTTTTTCTTTTACATTTTCGAAATCTACATCACCAGCTAATTTATATCCTTTTGGAGAAGTTGGATCGTCTACACGTGTAATACCTACGTCGACAATAACAGCTCCATCTTTTATCATATCTGCTTTCAGGAATTCAGGAACTCCTAAAGCTGTGATTACAATATCTGCTTCTTTTGTATATTTTGCTAAATCTTCTGTCTTAGAGTGTGTAAGTGTAACTGTACTGTTCCCAGGGTTACCATTTTTGCTCATTAAGATAGACATAGGACGACCTACAATACGAGAACGGCCAATAACTACAGTATGTTTACCTGCTGTAGGCACCTTATAACGTTCTAACATTTCCATGATTCCGTACGGTGTGGCTGGTAAAAATGTTTCCATTTCTAACGCCATTTTACCAAAATTCATTGGATGGAAACCATCTACATCTTTGTTAGGATCGATAGCATTAATTACAGCCTCTTGATCGATGTGTTTTGGTAAGGGTAACTGTACGATAAATCCATCTAAATTAGAATCGTTATTCCATTCTTGGATTTTAGCGATTAATTCCTCTTGTGTGATTGTATCTTCTAATATAAGTTCTGAAGATTCAAATCCTACGTAATTACAATCTTTGATTTTGTTGTCCACGTAAGTGCGTGATGCACCATCGTTTCCAACTAGAATTGCACCTAAATGTGGTACACGTTTTCCTTGTTCTTTGTACGATTCCACTTTCAGTTTGATCTCTTGCTTGATCTCTTTTGAAAGTTTAATACCATCTAAAATTTGCATTGTTTGTTGTGTTTGCGCAAAGATAAGAACAAAATAGGAGTTCGCCTTATAATTCGTTTTATGTTGTTTTGAAAAAGGGGGAGAAAAAAAGCCGTTTCTAAAGAAACGGCTTATGATATTGGAATAAATAGAATTAAAGATTGATACGAATGTGTGGATTTACTTTAATTTGACAAGTAGATACAGTTGCTTCAACGGTACTAGATGAAGCTTCTATAACATTATTTTGTAAATCGTAGCTCGTCATGCGAATCGTATATATGCCATCATTTGGATACTGATGGGTTAAGGTGTACGATTTGTTTAGACCATTATTTTCAAGCGTTTCTATAGAAGAGTTGTCTCCAAAATCAATTTCTGTTCTTGAATAATCGTCTCCGCCTTCACCACCTGTAATATTAATAGTGAAAGTAGTAGGTGTATCTTTACAAATATTTACCTTATCCATATTAACATTAAAATAAAATGAAGCATAAGAAGGTAATCCTAAACGAGCGGTGCTCCCTTGAGGTAATATATTTTCTAAACGATATATTTTCTTTGAAGCTGGATTTTCTGGATTAGGAATTACGAATAAATTTTGAGTACCTGGTTCTGTGATATACATTCGGTTATCAACACCAGTAGATATAGCTCCGAAATGAACTGTTGAATTATTTACTACAATTCCTTCTTTTATACCATAATCATGTAAATCAGCTGTTGCAATTGTAGGGTCGATTAATTCACTTACCTTAAATACATATAGTGTGTATTTTCGATTCCCTACTTCAGCAGGAGTATTTGTCAATGAGGTGATATATACGTATTGTTCTGAGGGATCGAATTCAATACTATATGTTTGTTCATTTGATACACCAATGGAGCGATGATGTAAATTTGTAATTTTCCCTGTTTCACTATTGAAATCAGCAATCAATAAATTATTATATATCGTATTTCCAATGTTACGGTTATGTGAAATCAACGCTAAGCGAGTTCCACTTTTATTGAATTTGATTTGACCATATGATGTAAAATGTGTTACGATATCTGTTTGTATATAATTCAAATTATCTCTTTGTAATATAGGATTAGCTGTAACTCCATTTTCATCTACTTTATAAACCGATAATTGATAAAAATTACGATTTGTAGTATTATCAATTTTTCTTGAAGGAGCTACTATCCAAAAATCTTTTTTATTTGCATGTCTCACCGCATTCACAATTTCTTTATAAAATTGATTTTTAGGTGGATTTAGGGTAATATTTTTTTTCCCTTCAGGAATTTCAAAGCGATTGGTTACTGAATTTTTTACAATTGGGCTCCAAGAAAGAAATTTTTGAGTTTCTTCAGTCGTTATTGGAGTATTAACACCTTCTTTCGTATTTAAGGTTACTGCAATATAACTTGAGGGAGTTCCTGGATAGGGCAATATAATACCAGATTGAACTGAACTTGAATTTCCTGTTA
The DNA here is from genome assembly GCF_015234135.1 of Faecalibacter rhinopitheci. Lineage (GTDB taxonomy): Bacteria > Bacteroidota > Bacteroidia > Flavobacteriales > Weeksellaceae > Empedobacter > Empedobacter rhinopitheci. The sequence continues at coordinate 20,670 of NZ_JADGIK010000003.1, forward strand.
AACCTGTACCATTTGCAATAATTTCGTCACCATTTGGTCGTTTTTCCCAAACTTGTATTCCATCCGAATAAAACAATAATTCACCATTGTAATCGGATACATTAAAACAACCTTCTGAAGTTCTAATTTTTGATTTAAATGCTGTGGGAATACCTTGTAATATCACATTTCCCCCTGCAGTTTTAAAAAAATCGGTACCAGTAAAACTCTGAACAGTGTTCCACGTTAACCCCGCATATTCACCAAAAACCCAATTGTAATTTTCTTTCTGCGCATGTACAAATGTGGTGCATAAGCTTAGAAATAAGCTTAAATATTTAAAATATACCATTATCACGTTATTTTAAAGGTTTTAAAATAATATTGATAAAAGAATTCGCAGGAGGATTGGTGTTTTTTACAGTATAAGTCATCATGCCATCTGCCGAAATACTATTAATTGTAAGGTATGAATCGTTATAATATGTAACAATATATTCTAATTCGTTTGCTTCAAAAATAGTCTGCTCTGAATTAGAAACATATGTTGTTGTTGAGTTGCTTGAAAAAAAGCGTGTAGAGTTTGATGAATCATTTACAAATTGAGAACGATAACTTTCATACAAGTTAACTGTTTTTTGTCCTATCGTACCCATATCTAAGTTAAATGAAGGCATATAAAACCAATCTTGTGCTTGTTTTCCAATTTCAATTATTTGCCATATTTCTCCGTCAAAATAATAATACCCAGGATTTTTAACTTTAATTGTTTTTCCTACACGATCGTTTTCCACTAGTCCTTGGGTTACATATACCATAGCTCCTATTTGGTCTCTATTGTATGCACTATCTTTCGCTTTTAGTTGTTCGCCTGTAAGTCGAGGTGCAATTATTCCATCCGGGATATTTACTGTTGTTGCATTTGCTTGTACATCTAATGATGCATTTGGTTTAATGGTGTTAATACCTACTTGTGAAAATGATAATATAGGCAATACAGCGCATAATAGGAATAGGTGGTTTTTCATATCGTTTAAAGTGTTGTTGTTTCGTGCAAAAATAATTTACAAATATAAATATTATTAATAAATAGAACAATACCTATTAAAGGTGTGTTAATTGATTATTAATTAGTTATGTTTAATCGGTTAACTGTTTGAATATAATTGATATTTAAATAAAAAAAGGGCTATCATTTCTGATAGCCCTTTTTAAAGTAAAACTTATTTAATTAAAAATTAATTCTCTTTTTAATATGGTTGTATTCTTTTGATATGATTTGATCTTCTTCCGTAGGGAATTGAAAAATACCTGTATTTGTTTGTTGGATTCTCTCTACAATTCTAAAACTATTTTCTGCTTTTGCTTGGTTATTATTTCTAAGGAATAGTGCAGTAGCTTTTAAAAATGTTAGGATATTTTTCTTTCGGAGTTCGTCTGATAATAAGAATTGATCTCTTTCTTGATTTTCTTCCAATAAAATATTCAATTGATTATCATCAATTTTATAATAAGATTGTAACATTTGATTAAAAATAATCAAAAATCCTTCGTCTGAATTTCCAGCTTCTAACGAAATAATTTTAGCTAATGTTTTAGCCAATTCCTGAATATATTTTGAAATAAAATCTTGTTTTATCATTTTAATCTAATTTTTTAGATAATTTTTCTATCGTTTTTGCAGGATTTGTACCTTCATATAATATACTATATACTGCATGGATAATAGGTGCTTTTATTTTATAATCTTTGTTCATAATAGCAATTCCTTTTGTCGCATAATACCCTTCTGCAACCATATTCATTTCCATAATAGTAGCTTTTACAGTATATCCTTTTCCTATCATATTTCCGAACATTCGGTTTCTAGAAAAGTTAGAATAACCAGTCACCAATAAATCTCCTAAATAGGCTGAGTCGTTAATTTTACGCTTTGTTTTATCAACTTGTTTCAGAATTTGATTCATTTCTCTAATTCCGTTACTCATCAGAACTGCTTGGAAGTTGTCTCCATATCCTAATCCATGAGCTATACCTGCTGCAATAGCATATATATTTTTTAGGATTGCGCCATATTCTGTACCAAAAATATCGTTCGATAATTTTGTATTGATAAAATCACAGTTTAAACAATCTGCTACAATTTTAGCTTTATTTTGGTCTAAAGCAGCAATCGTTAAATATGAAAGTCTTTCTAAAGCAACTTCTTCTGCATGGCATGGTCCAGAAACAATTCCTAATTGATCTTGTTTTAGGTTAAACTCATCAAATAAATATTGTCCCACTGCTTTGTAATGATTAGGTACAATTCCTTTGATAGAAGTGACAACAAATTTATCTTTAAGAGAAATCGTTAATTTACTCAAACAGTTCTCGACATAAATAGACGGAACTACAATAAATATAATATCCGAATTGGCTACTACTTCATTAAGATTAGTAGAAATATTTAATCGGTTGGGATTAAATTCTACATCTGTTAAATAATTTGGATTATGACGATTATTAATAATACTGTCTTTTACATACTCATCTTTTACCCACCAGTTGAATGATTCTAGGTTTTTACTAAGCATTTTTGCGATCGCAGTTGCCCAGCTTCCATTCCCGATTAATCCAACTTTACGATTTGATAACTCAATCATGTATAATTTTATTGAACTTACAAAGTTACGGAATTTGTAGAATACGTATTTTTGTATTTTTAAAAAGAAGTTGAAAATTATAAAAAACGCCTCAAGTTGTATAAAAAATTATTTAGTGAAACCATTATTTATGGTATAGGATCAATCTTGCCCCGATTGATTATGTTTGCCTTAAACCCTTTTATAATTGGGAAAACAGCAGAAACGGATTTTTCTATTTTTGGACAATTGTATGCAGCTGTTTCGTTTTTGAATGTAATTTTAACTTTTGGATTTGAAACTGCTTTTTTTAGATATGCCACAGAAGAGGGATTGTATCAAAAGGTTTTAAATACAGCTTTTTGGTTTATGACCATTACATCTACGTTGATGATGGTGTTTTTATATGCATTTCTTCAGCCATTAGCAGATTTTGCAAATTATACAGCAAATCCGGAATATTTACTGTGGTTTGGATGGATTGCTTTTTTTGATACTATTTGTGTTATACCATTTGCGGTTTTACGTTTTACCAACCGACCAATTTATTATTCTGCCATAAAAGTATTTCAGAACGTTTTTCAGGCGGCTCTTACTATCTTTTTGTTGTATTATGTTTCTACTGACTTTATGGTAGATTTAGGGTTTACAAACACAATTTCTTATCCATTTATATCTAATTTAATTGCGAGTATTTTAGGTTTAGTTTTACTGATTGGGATATTACGACAAGTGCAATTTAAATTGGATAAAGCAATTCTTAAAAAGATGTTCTCTTACGGTTATCCTATTATGATTGCTGGTTTAGGATTTATTTTGAATGAGAATTTTGATAAATTGGTTCAGCGTCAATTAATTAGTGAGGCTGATGCAGGTTCGTATGCAGCTTGTTACAAATTAGCCACCTTAATGACGCTTTTTGTAACTGCTTACCGCATGGGAATAGAACCTTTCTTTTTTAAAGTAGCAAAGGATAAGGATGCCAAACAGATGTATGCGAATATCTTATTCTTTTTCAGTATTATTTGTAATATTGTTATCCTTGCTATTTTGGCCAATATAGGTTGGATTAAACAATTATTTATTCCAAAATCCTCGTTCTGGACTGCTTTGGATATTGTTCCAATTATTTTGATTGCGAATTTATTTTACGGAATTTATTATAATCTTTCCACTTGGTACAAAGTAACCGATCGTACCAATATTGGTACCATAATTTCTTTAATCGGTGGAGCAATTACAGTTATACTTAATTTGGTTTTATTACCAAAATTTGGATATATGATATCGGCTTGGGCAACTCTAATTGCGTATGGAACGATGATGATCATTTCCTACATTTGGGGTCAAAAATCGTATAAAATACCTTATAAAACGGGTAAAATTTTAATTTATATGGCAATTGCCGTTACTTTGGCTTGCTTTAATTATTATGTATTAGACTCTAATTTGATTATTGGTAATCTTTTATTAATCTCGTACATTGCGTTGCTAATATTTGCAGAAAAAGCAACATTTAAAAAACTGATACGTAAATAAATCCCATGAAAGTAAAAGTAATCAATCAGTCAAAACACGCGTTACCTGAATATAAAACAGCGTTATCTGCTGGAATGGATTTGACAGCTAATATTAATTCTCCTATAGAATTAAAGCCATTAGAAAGAAGATTAATCCCAACAGGATTATTTATTGAATTACCTGCAGGTTATGAGGCACAAGTGCGCCCAAGAAGTGGAATGGCTTTAAAACATGGTTTAACATGTTTAAATTCTCCTGGAACTATTGATGCAGATTATCGTGGTGAAATAGGTGTAATAATCGCTAACGTTTCTAACGATACCTATACGATAGAAGATGGAGAGCGTATAGCGCAACTAGTTATCGCTAAACACGAGACAATTACTTGGGAACAAGTAACAGTACTAGATGAAACTGAACGAGGAGAAGGAGGATTCGGAAGTACAGGAAAATAAGAACTAACTTAACAAAAATATAAAATGAAAATTATAATCCCAATGGCTGGACGTGGGTCACGTTTACGCCCACATACGTTAACAACACCAAAACCACTAATTCCTATAGCTGGAAAACCAATCGTACATCGATTAGTAGAAGATATTGCTAAGGTAAGTTCTGAGAAAATTGAAGAAATTGCCTTTGTTATTGGGGATTTTGGTGCTGAAGTAGAAGCGGATTTAATTAAAATTGCGGAAAATTTAGGTGCTAAAGGAACTATTTGTCATCAATTAGAACCACTTGGTACGGCACATTCTATTTGGATGGCTAAAGAAGCTTTAGAAGGGCCAGTAGTTGTGGCTTATGCAGATACATTATTCCGTGCTGATTTTAAACTAGATATGGAATCAGATGGTGTAGTTTGGGTAAAACAAGTAGAAAACCCATCTGCTTTTGGAGTAGTTAAATTGGATGAAAATGAAGTTATTACAGACTTTGTAGAAAAACCTCAAGAATTTGTTTCAGATTTAGCAATTATTGGAATTTACTTCTTCCGTGATGGTCAAAAATTATACAAAGAAATTGAGCATATCATCGATAATAACATTACTACAGGCGGTGAGTATCAATTAACTGATGCGTTAGAAAGTATGCGCGTTAAAGGTGATAAATTTACTTTAGGTAAAGTAGATGAATGGATGGATTGTGGTAATAAAGCTGTTACAGTAGACACCAACTCACGTATATTAAACTTAGATAAAGAAGATTATACAGCAATTAACCCTAATGCTACAATTGAAAATTCTTTGATTATACCACCTTGTTTTATTGGAGATGCTGTTGTAATCAAAAATTCTAAAATTGGACCTAATGTATCTTTAGGAAATGGAACAAAAGTTGAATGTTCAAATATTGACAATTCATTGATTCAAGAAAAATCAATAATTGCAAACGCAAATCTAACAGATACGATGATTGGTAATAATGCCAAATACTATGGAGTTTCTCGTAGTATTTCTTTAGGAGATTATTCTGAATTAGATTTCAAATCTCAAGAAGCTTAAAATATACATATGAAAAAATTAGCCTTAATCTTAGGATTATCCTTATCCATAGTAAGTTGTAGCACATCTAAAGTTGTAAAGGATGAGGTAACAACACCAGTTGTTTCAGAATCCTCTAAAATTATTAATCAAACAATAGCTAAAAAATCTAAGTTTAAAGATTTAACGATACAAGCTAAAGTTACCGCAGATTTAGAAGGCTTAGCTGGAGATGTAAAAGCAACTATCTTTGTAAATAATGGATCTAAGATTTGGGTTAACGCCACAAAATTTGGTTTTACAGGCGCTCGTGCTTTGATAACTCCAAATGGTTTTACAGCGTATGAAAAGTTAGGTGGAACTTATTACGAAGGAGATTTTTCATTAGCCAATAAATTACTAAAGGTTGATTTTATCGATTATCAAAAATTACAAAATTTGATGCTAGGTAAAATATTTGTAGATTTTAATACGAATGATTATACGGCAAATTTTGTAAATAATCAATATATTATAACTTACAATAAAAATTCAGCTATCCAAGCTCAGCCAAAAGCTGGAGAATATATCCAAACATACGTATTTGATCAAAATTTTAGATTAGCAGAAGCTCATTTAAAAGATCCAAAACGCACTATGGAAGTTACTATCAATTATGCAAACTGGACAAAAGTAGGTGAGGAAGAGTTTCCTAAAAATGTTAAAATTATTATAAAAGATAAAAAAACGCGTCAAGTGGATTTGGAATATAATAGTTTTACATATCAAGAAACTAATACACCATTCTCAATTCCAAGTGGGTATACGAAAAAAGAAATAAAATAATGAGGATTGTTTTTACCGCTCTATTATTCTCTTTATCTGTGTTTTCAAACGCGCAAACACCCTATAATAAAGAGAATTTGCAAAAACAAAATGCACAGCTAAAAAAGGAAATTCTACAGTTGGGTCAAACCTTGAAAAAAAATCAAGAAGGATCAAAACTGAATGTAGAATATGTGCAAAATCTTTCTAAAAAAATCGATACACAGTCAAAATTAGTTAACAATTTAAGCAAGGAAAAACGCTTTATTGAAGATGAAATTTATTTGACTCAATTAGATATTAACAAATTATCCAGAGAGCTAGAAGTTTTAAAAGCAGAGTATAAAAAAGTACTTGTAAAGGCTTATAAAAATAGATCTGTAGATAATAAATTCCTATTCATACTATCTTCAAAAAGTTTAGGTGAAGCTTATCGCCGTGTTAAATATTTAGAAAAGTATTCAGATTATCAACTTGGTCAAGCGGAGGAAATTATTGGTAAAACTACTGATATTAGATCTAAACAAAAAGCCAAGGAAAAAGCAAAACAAGACAAAGAAAGAGTTTTAACTCAGCAACAATTATTTTCTCAATCTTTGGAAAAAGAAAGATTAGAAAAACAAAGAGCTGTTGAAGAATTTAAAAAGAATGAAGGTCTAATAGCCTCAGAAATTAATGCTAAAGAAGCGGCACAGCGTCAAGTTGATGGTCAAATCAAGGCAATTATTGAAGAAGAAATTCGTCAGGCTAAGATTAGAGCTGAAAAAGATAAAAAAGCTTGGGATTTGGCACGTAGCTCTAATACTATTGCAGCTTATAATGAATATTTAAAAGAAAATCCGAAAGGAGATTATGCAACTTCTGCACGCAGAAATATTGCATCTATAGAAGCAGATGCTAAGGCGTGGAATATAGCGCGTAGTACACATACAAAAGCATCTTACCAAGGTTACTTAAAATCTAATCCGAAAGGAAGTTTTGCATCTACAGCTCGTACAGAGGTGGCAAAATTTGAAAAATTAGAGCGTGAAGCTGAAGAAGAGCGTCAACGTTTGATTGCTCAACGAAAAGCTGAAGAAGAGGCACGTATAAAGGCTGAGAAAGAAGAAGATCAGCGTAAAATTGCTGCAGCTCGTGTAGAAGCAGAAAACAAGGCCAAAGCAGAGGCAGCTGCAAAAGTTGTAACAAAAGTTCCAGAAAAAGAAAAGGTTGTTATTGCAGATGCACCAAAACCGGCAGAGAATTTTGCAGATACGCCAGAAGTGGGTGGAATATCAGGTGATTTTATAGCTAATAAAGGTAGATTACCTTGGCCAGTAGCAAAAGGAAAAGTTGTAAGCCACTTTGGTACTAACTCGCATCCAATCTTATCAAATATTTCTACCCAAAATAGTGGAGTGGATATTTCTACAGGAAAAGGATCTAGCGCTAGAGCAGTTTTTGAAGGTATTGTACAAGGAGTTATTCAAATTCCGGGAGGTAATAAGACAGTATTGGTACGCCACGGAACATACTTTACAACTTATTCTAATTTAACATCAGTTAATGTTGCTAAAGATGATCGTGTTTCGCGAGGACAACTCTTAGGGCTTATTGATACAACTCCTAATGGTGAAACGATTATGAATTTCCAAGTTTGGAATGGAGCAACTAAACAAAATCCTGCACTTTGGATAGCAGGAATGTAACAAAAAATAAATATATTTGCATTAAAATCAGTACAATATGGGAATGTTAGGAGGTAAAGAATGGATTCTTATCATTATCGTAGTCTTATTATTATTCGGAGGTAAAAAGATTCCAGAATTGATGAGAGGATTAGGATCTGGAATCAAAGAATTCAAAGATGCTACGAAGAATGAAGAGAAGGACAATGAGCCTAAAAAAGAAAATTAAGATATAATTTTAATTATATACAAAGCATTGTAGTTGAAACAACTTTTTAATTACAATGCTTTTATTTTAAATATAAAACGCAGAATTTACAATGAAGTTTACAGAGAAAGCTTGGCAAATCTTCAATCAATCAATTAATGATTATCATATCTATGATGATGTAAATAGAACAATTGAAAACCCATACGATGAGTCTAACTTAATTGAACATTTATTATATAAAAAGAATTGGATTGATACAGTTCAATGGCATTTAGAAGATATTATTAGAGATCCACAAATTGATCCAGTGGAAGCATTAAGCTTAAAACGTTGGATTGATAAGTCGAACCAAGAGCGTACGGATATGGTAGAGTATGTGGATAGTTGGTTCTTACAACAATATGCTAATGTAGAAGTAAAAGCTGATGCTAAGATCAATACAGAGTCTCCTGCCTGGGCTGTAGATCGTTTTTCTATTCTATCGTTAAAAGTTTATCATATGCAACAAGAGGTTGACCGTACTGATGCAACCCCAGAACACATTGCAGCTTGCCAAACTAAGTTAGATATCTTAAAGCAACAACACCAAGATATGTCTATTGCTATAGAGGAGTTATTAGAAGATTTCCAGAATGGTAGTAAATACATGAAAGTGTACAAACAAATGAAAATGTATAATGACGAGTCTTTAAATCCCGTATTATACGCTAACAAAAAGTAAGAATTTATTCATTCTATATAAAAGCTCAACATGATGTTGGGCTTTTTTTATGCCAGATTATTATTATGCATGCCTTATATTTTATTAATTTTACCAATCAATATTGATATTGTATTTTAATCGTAATTATTAATCACACAATTGTTTAAACTCATGAATTACAAAGAATTATATGAGGTTTTGAAAAATATTTTTGAGCATAAGGAGCCTTTTGAAATCGTTAATGATCTAAACTTAACGATAGAAACCGTTCATTTTAATTCTCAAAGAGTAGATTTTTTAAATGGATCTCCACAATATAAATGTGTAAAACATGATAAGAACTTCATCGATAACGAATCGTTCACGCACTATAATTTACCTTCAGTAGATGTAAAAGATTTTGAAATTGAATGCAATAAGAATTTTGATTACTATGTTTTAAAAAGAGCTGATATAGATAAAGTAGAAGGATCTATTATCTTTTTTCATGGATTAAATGAGAAAAAATGGGATAAATACTTACCATGGGCGTACGAATTGGCACAAAAAACAAATAAAGCAATTATCTTATTTCCTATAGCGTTTCATATGAATAGAGCGGAAGAAATTTGGTCTGATCGTCGCCAAATGGCTGAAGTTTCTAATTATAGAAAAACAAATTTTAAAGATAATACCGATTGCTCATTTGTAAATGCTGCAATCAGTTCTCGTTTAGAAGCTCATCCGCAACGTATTTTTTGGTCAGGTTTTCAAACTTATTCTGATATTATTTCTGTTATAAATGATATACGAAATAATCAAATTAAGAGTATTAATAGTCATTCTACAATTGATTTATTCGGATATTCTATCGGTTCTTTTTTATCCATGATTTTAAAAATGGCTGATCCAGATGAGGTTTTTAAAAACTCAAAGTTATTTTGTTTTTGTGGAGGAATGACGATAGATCGTATGTTTCCTATTTCAAAATATATTATGGATGCGCGTGCGGCAATAAAAATGCAAACTGTATTTGCTGAATTATTAAGCTCTAATTTTAAATCCGATCCGAGATTAGGACATTTTCAGGATCAAATATTGCATAAGCAGGAAAGTTGGTTTAAGATGATGTTACGCTATAATTATTTTCAAAAAGAAAGAGAATTAAGAATTAAAGATTTTGAAGGTCAAATTAAAGCATACGTATTAGAAAAAGATGAAGTAGCACCACCAATGGAAGCACTAAATACTTTACAAGGTGGGTATAGAAATATAAAGATAGATGTCCAAATAGAAGATTTCCCTTTTGAATATTCGCATATGGTACCTTTTCCATTAACCAATAAGATACAAGATCAAGTTACCAAATCATTCAATGATTTTATAGATTCAGCGACAAGATTTTATACAGCATAAACAAAAAATCCATTCAATTACTGAATGGATTTTTTGTTTGATAAAATATACTTAATTTCACTAGATAACACAATTACTATAAATGAATAATAAATTCTTAAAGCCGCTACTATTGGGAGTGGGTCTTTTATCTGTAAGTATTGATGCTCAGGAAATTTCAAAATATAATTACCAAGAAGCTTTTAAACCTTTTTTTTACCAAAATAACGGAACAGATTATCGTTCTGCAAGTGGTAAACCTGGACATAATTATTGGCAGAACAGAGCAGATTATAATTTAAATATTACGCTAAATGATCAGAAAAATGAATTAACAGGAAGTTCGGAAATCATTTATACCAATAACAGTTACGATTCTTTAGAATTTCTATGGTTACAATTAGATCAAAATTTATTTAGTAAAGATTCAAGAGGTTCGTCTTTAATACCTAATACGGGTAGTCGTTATGGTGATACATCTTCTACTTTTGACGGTGGATATAAGATTAAATCAGTTACAGTAGATGGTAAATCAGTGAAGTACTCTGTGTATGATACTCGAATGCAAATTGACTTAGCAAAAGCTTTAAAAGCCAAAGGAGGTAAGGCAAAGATTAGAGTGGAATATTCTTATACCGTTCCTAATGAAGGTGCAGACCGCACAGGCGTTATTGAAACAAAGAATGGGGATATATATACAATAGCTCAATGGTTTCCTCGTATGGCTGTGTATGATGATATTCATGGATGGAATACGTTACCCTATTTAGGACCTGGAGAATTCTATTTAGAATATGGAGATGTTACTGCAACGATTACAGCGCCTGCTCATCATTACGTAGTAGGTTCAGGTGAATTACTAAATCCGAAAGAAGTATATTCTTCGGAACAACTTAAACGTTGGGATAAAGCTAAAAATAGTAATCAAACGGTTATAATACGTTCTGCTGCCGAAGTAGAAGCAGATAGCAGAACCTCATCTCAAAGTAAAACATGGAAATTTAAGATTAAAAATACACGCGACTTTGCATGGGCGTCCTCATCTTCATTTATCTTGGATGCGGCTCAGATTAATCTTCCTTCAGGTAAGAAGTCATTAGCTATTTCTGCTTATCCAGTGGAAAGTGATGGGCAACACGCTTGGGCTCGTTCCACAGAATATACTAAAGCATCTATCGAACATTATTCTCAGCAATGGTCAGAGTATCCTTACCCAACAGCAATTAACGTTGCAGGAAATGAAGGTGGAATGGAATATCCTGGAATTGTATTTTGTCATATGAATTCAAAGGGAGAAGGTTTATGGGGAGTAACTGATCATGAATTTGGGCATATTTGGTTTCCAATGATTGTAGGATCTAATGAAAGAGTTCATGGTTGGATGGATGAAGGTTTTAACACATTTATAAATGATATTTCGACTAAAAATTTTAACCAAGGGGAATATTTTAGAGCGCAATCTCTACAAAGAATGGCACCAATTTTTAACAATGATAACTTAGAACCTGTTACTACACAGCCTGATAATATGAGAGAACGTAATATAGGTTCGTTATTATATTATAAACCAGGAGCGGGGTTAAAATTATTACGCGAAAATATTATTGGTGAAGAACGTTTTGATAAAGCATTAAAAACATATATTGATTATTGGGCATATAAACATCCAACACCAGAGGATTTTTTCCGTACTATTGAAAATGTTTCAGGTGAAGAATTATCATGGTTTTGGAGAGGATGGTTTATAAATAAATGGAAAATTGACCAAGCTGTAAAAGAGGTTAAGTACAAGAATGGAGATTATAAAAATGGAATTAATATAACAGTGGAGAATATTGGGCAATTACCAATGCCAACTACCGTTCAAATTAATTTTGTTGATGGAACATCTGAAGAAGTAAAATTACCTATTGAAGTTTGGAAACGTAATACTGAATGGAATTTTCATGTTCCTACAATCAAAGAAGTATCCACAGTAACAGTAGATCCTAGAGGTGCTTATCCTGATGCAGATGTATCTAATAATTCATTTAAAATGGATACAAAAGAAGAAGTTTCAAATGAAAGAATTGATATTTACGCATTTCTAGGAACTTTTAGCAATTCAAAAATTGGTATGGAAATCGTTGTAAAATTAGAAAATAATGAACTGGTGGCGCAAGCTTCCAATCAACCAGCATTTCCATTAACATACGAAGGTAAAAGAACATTTTCTTTTGATGAAGGGGGAATTAAAATTATTTACAAAGAAGATTTGAAAATCTTTGTTTTAAAACAAGGCGATCAAGAATTTGAGTTCACGAAGAAATAAATTTCAATAAAATGAGAAGTCCAAAAGCTATTTTACTTAGTATTAGTATTTTTTTCTTTATTGCTTCATTACCAATGAAAACATACTGTGTTGATAATGATTGTGGAGATTATTGGAATGGCTTAGGTACTTTGCTTATGGGATTTTTAGGGATTATTTTTGGAAAAGAATGTGCATTGAGTTGGCTGGCAAATCCATTAATATTTATAGCTTGGATTCTCCCTTTTCGTAGGATTAATGGTAAGATTATTTGTAGTCTTTTAGCAACATTACTCGCATTGTATTTTCTAAGTGTTGATGTCACTCTAATAAATGAGGCAGGCCATGTAGGTACAATAACAGGGTATGCATCAGGTTATTGGTTGTGGACTTCGAGTATAGTTATTTATACAATAGGCTTAGTTTATCTTTATTTTATCAGGAGAAAAAGCAATATTTAATGAACAATAATTTTATATATAAATTTTAATAATTATACTTATAGACACATAATAGGTCTATTTAGTTCTTATTTTATGAAACATTTTCATACGTTAGATGCATTAAGATTTTATGCATTTTTTATAGTATTTATTCATCATTTACCAATTAGTATAGATTCATATTTTTCTAAAATTACAAAAAGTGGAGGTATTGGTGTGCAAATATTCTTCTTGTTAAGTGGATTTCTGATTACCTATATTTTATTTCATGAAAAATTAAATAAAAAAAAATTTAGTCTTAAGAACTTTATGATGAGAAGAATCTTAAGAATATGGCCATTGTATTATGCAATGGTGTTTTTCGCTTTTATAACACCAACTATTCTCCAGGTACTTTCTATGGATTCTTCAGGAGATGGATACGCACCAAATTGGTTATATCCTTTGTTATTTTTGGAGAATTATCAAATGATGCTGACTAATAGTTTTGCAAATGTATCACCATTACGAGTGATGTGGTCCTTGTGTATAGAAGAGCATTTCTATATTATTTGGGGATTAGCATTTCTATTATTACCAATGAAGCGTATTCTTAATTTTTTGATAGGTAGCATATTCTTTTCTTTTGTTTCCAGATTAATTTATTATAAAATAGGTCTCATTGATATGGATATTTTCACTAATATTCATTACTTTTCCTTTGGAGGAATACTTGCATATGTTTTATTGTTTAAACCAGAATGGATAGAGAAATTGGCTATTTTTTCTACTATTCTTAAAAGAGTAATAGCCTTTTTTATTCTTACGTTACTTTTATTTATTCCTAATTTCAAATTAGATTTTTTGATTATTGAGCCATTAATAATTTCTTTATTGACAATCTTATTATTAGCATTAACATTACCAGAAAAAAATGCATTAAAAATATCAGATCACAATATTATAAATCGCTTAGGGAAGTATACATATGGAATGTATTTATTCCATACCATATGGATTAATTTGTTCAATAAATTTACAAATCAATATTTACTAATTGCTTTATTTGCATTCGTTGCTACAATTCTTAGTAGTATACTTTCGTATCATATATTCGAAAAACAATTCTTGAAACTTAAAAAGTATTATCGATAATAAAAAAGCCTCGCATTGCGAGGCTTTTCTGTTTTATTTTGTTGATTCTGGTTTTAAATATAAATCAAAGTAATCTGTAATTTTTTGCATTAAATGTACACGTTCAGCGCCACGGACATTGTGCTCATGATTAGGATAAACATAGTAATCAATTTGCTTTTCTGCCTTCACCGATTCACGTAGTAAATCCATCGATTGTTGCCAAACTACCACAGGGTCTAACGAACCATGAATCACTAATAATTTTCCTTGTAGATTATTCACTTTTGTTAATAAGTTGTTCCCTTCATAACCTTTTGGATTATCTTGTGGCGATTCCATGTAACGCTCTGTATACATAATTTCGTACTGACGCCAATCGATTACTGGTCCACCTGCAACCCCAACTTTAAAAACATCAGGTTTGCGTAACATGAATGAAGTTGTCATAAATCCACCATAACTCCAACCGTGAATTCCCATACGTTCAGCATCAACAAAAGGTAAAGATTTTAAATAATCAACTCCTTTCATTTGGTCCTTCATTTCTGTTGTTGCTGCTTGTCCATGAATCGCTTGCTCGAATTTTAATCCTCGATTTGCTGACCCACGTCCATCCATTGTAAATACTACATATCCCTTTTCAGCTAAATGATCATACCATAAATTTCCAGACGCAGGAAAACGATTACTAATCATCTGAGCGTGTGGGCCATTATATAAATAAACGATAACGGGATATTTCTTAGATGCATCGAAGTTATTAGGATAGATTAATTTTCCGTACAAATCAGTACCATCATCAGCCTTTAGCATTACGTTTTCAACTTTAGCTGTTTTGTATCCTTCTAACGGATTTTTCGCAGTCAATAAGTTATTAATTCTACCTGATTTGGTATCAATCACATCTACTTTACGAGGCGTGGTATCGCTGCTCCAATTATCAATGGCATAAATTCCAGAAGTAGAAACGGAAGGGTTATGTGTTCCAGCCTCTTTTGTTAATTTACGTAACTTTCCATTTTCCCAATTTACCGCATATAAGTGGCGTTCGTTAGGAGAATCTTTTGTTGTTACAACTAATAATTCTTTCGCTTTCGTATTTTGTCCAACGATATCCGTTACAATCCAATCTCCTTTTGTGATTTGGTTGATTAATTTTCCGTTTGTATCAAAACGGTATAAATGCATAAATCCATCACGTTGCGACCACCAAACGAATTCGTTATTTTTCCCTGGAATAAAATATAATTCGTGTTGAGGTTCTACATATTTATCATCTTTTTCTTCGAATAGTGTTTTAATGAACTGACCAGATGTAGCATCATATTGGTTTAATTTTAAGTGTTTTTGATCACGGCTTAAAATTCCAATGTAAATGTGTTTTTCATCTGGCGACCAAGTAACAGAAGTTAAATATTGATCTTTTTCAGGTTCAGTTTGTAAGAAAACAGTTTGTTTCGTTTTCGGATTATAAACACCTAAAGTCACCGTATGATTCTTTGTTCCAGCAAATGGATATTTGATGTTTTTATTTACCGCAGGTTGTACCGACCAATCGATAATTGGATATTCCGTCACAACTGTCTGATCCATGCGATAGAATGCTACATAATTTCCTTTCGGAGAAATATAAATTCCTTTATGGATTCCAAACTCATTTTGGTGAACAGATTTACCGTTTACAATGTTGTACGAACCATCTTTAGTAATTTGGTGAGTATTTCCTGTGTTATCTACAAAGTATAAATTATTATCAATCGTATATCCGGCTTGATTGTTATCAGCATCAAATTCTACATCTTCAGCTTTTGCAGGAATATTAATCCAATTATTGATTTGTCCATTTGTAGCAACTGTTTTGAAAGTTCCTTTTTGATTGAAAAAAGCTTTTTGGTTGTTGATCCAATTTAACGATGGAATACGATTTCCTTCAAATTGAGTTGAACGGAAAATGGTATCTACTTTATTTGTTGGAACTGTTTTCTTGATTAAAGCTTCTCCGTATTTCGTTTTTACATTTTGTGTAAAAGCATCTTCGTTAGGAAGCCATTGTACTTGGTTTAAGTTTTCAACTCTAAGATTAGTTCCTAATCCAAGAACGGCATCTTTCATCGTAATTTCGTTTTGTTGAGCAACCGATAAAGTACTCAATAAAAGTGTAGCGTATAGTAATTTCGTTTTCATGTTATTTCGTTAAATGAGCTGCTAAAGCTTCTAAATTCTTTTTTTCGTTTCCAATAAAAATGATGTCATTATCAACTACAACAGGACGCTTTAAAAAAGTATAATCAGTTAGGATGTAATTTTTAATATCATCTTCAGACAATTCAATATCTTTTAAACCTAATTTTTTATAATTCTGCGCACGACGAGAAAATAAAGCTTCATAACTTCCTGCTAACTCTTTCATTTCAGTTAATTCTTCCTCAGCAATAGCTGTTGATTTGATTTCGTGTAAATCAAATCCTGTGAAATCATTTTCTTTCAGAATTCTTTTACATGTATCACACGTTTTTAAAAAAAATACTTTTTTCATCGTTTTCGATTTTTATGGATATGTAAATATAATTAAAGTTGGATTGTTAACGCATTAGTGTTTTTATTTATGTTTAAAGAAAGGTTTATCTTTGTGACATGGACGAGAAGAATAGCATACGATTAAATAAATACATTAGTGATAGTGGATATTGTTCTAGACGAGAAGCTGATCAATACATAGAGAATCGTTTAGTACATATTAATGGACGCGTTGCTAAAACAGGGCAACATGTAAGTCCTGGAGATGTAGTGACGGTGAAAGGTGTTGAGATAGAGCCGCGAGAGAAAGATCATGCAGCTTATATTATGTTGAATAAACCTGTAGGTGTTACATGTACTACAGATTCTTCGGATCCTGATAATATTGTTGATTTCTTGTCGTTCGGTGAGCGTATTTTTCCGATTGGTCGTTTAGATAAAGATTCATCAGGTTTAATCCTATTAACAAGTGATGGCGATATTGTGAATAAGATTCTACGTGCTGGTAATAATCATGAGAAAGAATATGTTGTTACAGTAAATAAACCAATTACTGATGAATTTTGCGAACGAATGTCGAAAGGTGTTCCAATCTTAAATCAAGTGACTAAGAAGTGTAAGATTGAAAAAGTGAGTACAAATGTTTTTAAGATTACGTTGATTCAAGGTTTAAATCGTCAGATTCGTCGTATGTGTGAATATTTTGGTTATACGGTAAAGAAATTGGAACGTGTACGTATTATGAATTTAACGTTGAATGTTCCGATTGGTCAATTTCGTGATTTAACTCCTGAAGAATTAGCTGAATTAAATCGTTTGACTGCAGATTCTGAAAAAACTGCTGAAAAGAAACCATCGAATAAACCAAAGAAATCTCCAGCAAAAAATACAGCAGATTTATCGCCTAATTTTAAAGATGATAAAGGTCGTTCAGCACAAAAGAAAAAAACGAATAAACCAAAAAGTACAAATCAAGCGCGTATTGGTAAAAGTAAACCACCCACTACGTCGAAAGGAGGGAAATTTAGTAAAAGGAAATAAAATAAAAAGCGATTCATAATTAATCGCTTTTTATTTTATATATGTGCTTATTAGTTCGTCATTTATAAAATTTATATATTTAACTACTATAAGAAAAAACACATGAAAAGAATTATTTATTCTCTGATGTTTTTAGCGATGTCTTTAGGCTCGTTAAATGCTCAAGAAAACATTACATTTCAAAATCCGCCACAAGAAATTTTGCAATTAGCAGATGCTGATATGCCACCTTCAATCTCTACTGATCGTAAAGCTGAAAACGCTTTTTTGTCATATAGAAGTCGTTATAAAACATTAAACGAATTATCAGAAACCGAGTTACGTTTAGCGGGATTACGTATTAATCCAATAACGAACATTAACTCGCGTGAAACTTTTGTAGAGAAAATTACTTATTACGATTTAAAGACTTCTAAGGAAATAATGATAGCAGGTTTACCGTCTAAAGGGCGTTTTTCTAATGCTTCTTGGAATTCTGCACAAACTAAGTATGCGGTAACAAATACAACTGAAAAAGGTGTAGAGTTATGGATTATTGATGTTAAAGCAAAGTCTGCAACAAAAGTTTATGAAGATAAATTAAATGCAAATTTAGGTCGTCCTTTTAATTGGCTTTCAAATAATGAGGTAATTGTTAATGTTATACCATCATCAAGAAAAGCATTAATTGATACGAGTGTAGCTTTACCAACTGGACCAACAGTATCTGTTGCAGATGGAAAAGAAGCACAAAATAGAACTTACCAAGATTTGTTACAAAATAAAAATGACGAATTCAATTTTGAGCAATTAGCATTATCAGAATTAGTAAAAATTAATATTGAAACTGGTGCTAAATCTAAATGGAAAGATGCAGCAATGTATACAGATGTTACTGCTTCGCCAGATGGAAAATATGTATTGGTGAGTGAAATTCAAAAACCCTTTTCTTATTTAGTGACATACAATAGTTTTCCGTCTGTAGAAACTGTGTATGATGTTACAGGAAAATTAGTAAAGGAAATAGATCGTAAAGATTTACAAGAAGTTGTTCCTAAAGGATTCTCTTCAACTAAAACAGGGAAAAGAGGAATTTACTGGAGAGCAGATAAAGCAAATACGTTGTATTGGGTAGAAGCTTTGGATGGAGGAGATGCAAATAAACCAGCAGAATATCGTGATGCAGTTTATCAAGTTGCGGCACCATTTACTGCAGAGAAAGAATTAGTTGTTAAAACTAAAGATCGTTATCGTGGAGTAACATGGGGAAATGATGAAGTTGCTTTAGTTCGTGATACATGGTATGATACACGTTCTGAAAGTACTTATATCTTCAATCCTTCAAAACCAAATGAAGAACCTAGACGTTTCTTTAACCGTAACTCTCAAGACGCATACAATAATCCGGGTAGCTTTGTAACTGAAGTTAATGATAATGGATTTAGCGTTTTGTCTATCAATAAAGGAAAATTAATGTTAGTTGGAGATGGAGTATCCAAAGATGGTATTCTTCCATTCGTAGATGATTTTGATACGAAGACTTTACAAACATCTCGTTTATGGAGAGCTCAAAAGTCTAATCAATTGGAATCAATTGCACGTGTAATTGATCCGAAGAAAGGACTTATTTTACAACAAATTCAATCAAAATCAGATTATCCGAATTTGTATGTGCGTAATATTTTCCAGAAAGGAGGAAAGCCAAAACAAGTAACATTTACGAAGAATCCTTTTGAAGCGATGAATAAAGTTTCGAAAGAATTAATTACCTATAAACGTGCAGATGGTGTATCATTATCTGGAACACTATATTTACCACCAAATTACGATAAATCTAAAAAAGAGAAGTTACCGATGTTGATGTGGGCTTACCCACGCGAATTTAAAGATGCTGCAACTGCAGGTCAAGTAACAACTTCAGAAAATAAATTTACTTCGCCATCTTATGGTGGTCCAGTATATTGGGCCTTGAGAGGATATGCCGTATTAGATGATGCTGCTTTCCCAATTATTGGAGAAGGTAAAGCCGAACCAAATGATACATTTGTCCCTCAATTAGTAGCCAATGCAAAAGCAGCGATTGATGCAGTTGATGCATTAGGATTTATTGATCGTGAAAGAGTAGCAGTAGGAGGACACTCGTATGGAGCGTTTATGACAGCTAACTTATTATCACATTCTAATTTATTCGCAGCTGGTATTGCACGTTCAGGAGCTTATAACCGTACATTAACACCATTCGGATTCCAATCAGAACAGCGTAACTACTGGGAAGCGCCAGAAGTGTACAATACGATGTCGCCTTTTATGAATGCAGAGAAAATGAAAACACCATTGTTATTAATACACGGAGATGCGGATAACAATACAGGAACTTTCCCAATGCAATCAGAGCGTTACTTTAATGCCTTAAAAGGTTTAGGAGCTACAACACGTTTAGTGTTATTACCAAAAGAATCGCATGGATATGCATCACGCGAAAACATTATGCATATGTTATGGGAGCAGGACCAATGGTTAGAAAAATACGTAAAAAACAAAGGAAAAGAAACTTCGACTGAAGCGAAGAAGAAAAAATAATTTCTGAAAATTTTAAAAGCGGCTACTTTTGTAGTCGCTTTTTATTTTAATAAAAAAAGCCTCGCAATGCGAGGCTTTATATTTTGAATCAAAAAGATGATTACATCATTTTTAAGAAGTTAACTTCCATTTCAGTTAAAGGGCGGAAATCTCCACGTCCAACTGTTTTCTTAGTTAATCCAGCAAAAGATACACGATCTAAAGCTTCAACTTTATAATCTAATTTCTCGAAGATACGACGTACAACGCGGTTCCATCCAATGTGGATTTCAATTCCGACTTCGTTTTTAGGACGTTTTTCGATGTAAGAAATGTTATCTACAATTGCAATTCCTTCTGGAATTAAACGGATACCTTTCTTAATTTCAGCCAAATCATTTGCTGTTAATTTTTTATCTAACGTAACATGATAGATTTTTTTAACGTCGTGACTTGGGTGAGTTAATTTTTTAGTTAAGTAACCATCGTTAGTAAATAAAAGAACTCCTGTTGTTTGACGGTCTAAACGTCCTACTGGGAAAATACGTGCTGTTGTAGCAGGACGCATTAAATCCATTACTGTAGAGCGATCTTTCTCATCTTTAGAAGTTGTAATGAATCCTTTTGGCTTATTTAATAAAAAGTAAACATTCTTTTCTGAAGAGATTCTTTTTCCATCGAAACGAACTTCGTCTCCTGGTTGAACTTTATAACCCATTTCTGAGATAACTTGACCATTCACTGTAACGATTCCAGTTTTGATCAGTTCGTCGGCCTCTCTTCTGGATGCAATCCCTGCATTCGCTACATATTTATTTAAACGAATAGTCCCATCATCAACAGGTGCAGCCTTAAGCCTTTTTACGAAAGGCTTCTGACCAAATTTGTTGCTTGGTTTGTTTGCTCCAAAACTTTTTCCTCCTTCTGGTCTACTACCTCCACCAAAGCTTGGTCTCCCGCCTTCAGTTTTTTTAGCTCCAAAGCTTGGTTTACCTCCTTCTGTTCTGCTACCTCCACCAAAAGCTGGTCTCCCACCTTCAGTTTTTTTAGCTCCAAAACTTGGTTTTCCTTTTCCTCCGGTAGGTCTAGATGAAGAAGAAGATGTACTTCCTCCTTTTCCACGATTATTCCCGCCCTGGGAATTTTTGTTGTTGGATTGATTTCGTCTGTTATTCATGATATATTAATTGATGCGCTCCCTAAATTCTGCGCAATAGTTTGCAAATTTAAGGGATTTATTTCGATAAATGCGATACTAAAAACTCCTACAACAATCATTCCTTTAAAAAAGTAATGCAGAATTTTATATTCTTGCTCAGTGCGTCCTTTATATATCAGGATTCCATTCACTATAAAACATAAAATTCCAAAAATGAAAAAATATTTCATTTGACCAATTTCATGGTTATTAATAAGATAGAAACTCAATAAAATATCCATTAAAATTAAAATGTAGAGTATCTTTTTGGTGAATGTTGTACCATACTTTATTGGAATTGAGTTGTAATTATAAATTAAATCCACTCTTATAGAAGATAAGTCCTTTACAATATCTGTTATTAAAAGTAGAATAGTAAGGAAAGCAGCATGTAAGAAAAGTGTGTAATCAAAATTATCAAAATATATTAGTAAAGCAAAAAATGGCAATACTCTTAATATAACTAAGTAGATGTTTTTAATCAATGCAAATTTGTTCATCTTATGACTATAGAACCAAACGAGTATTTGATAGATTAAAAAATAGAGAAATACCCGCCACGAAACTGTTGCAGCAATTAATAAGGATATAATATTAAGGGTGATATATACAGAGAGTTTAAAGCCTTGAGAAACTTGCCTATGCAGATAGGTTTGCATAGGTCGCTTAATTAGATCTTTTTCTAAATCGTAAAAATTATTAATAATATACCCTGCTGCTACACAGAGAATAGAGGTTAGTATAATCCCGTTGATCTTAGGATTAGTTAATATACTAAGATGATTGTCGTGAGATGCAAAAATAAAGAGTGATGCTAAATACTGTGCAAGCATCAAAATAATTAAATTGTATCCTCGTACAACAGAAAATAAAGCAAATAGTTTAATGATTATCTTCTGTAGAGTCATAGATAATAATGTATAAGATTAGAAACGATAAATAACTTCTGTATTGAAATCTTTTAAATGTGTTTTAGCTTTTTCATAATCTTGTGTAAATCCTAGTACATATCCACCTCCGCCAGAGCCACAAAGTTTTAGATAATAAGTATCTGTATCTATTCCTGTTTTCCAAGCATCCACTAGCTTTTGTGGGATCATTGGACGAAAATGTTCAAAAGCCCAAGAGGATAATTTCTGAAGATTTGCAAATAAAGGATTGTATTCACCTTTTACAAAGTAATCTATACAGGCATTATTATATTTAATAAATTCTTCTTTTAACGTTTTACGAAATCCTTCTCCTTTTAATTTTTCAAAAAATATTTGTACCATAGGTGCAGTTTCACCTGGTTCTCCAGAATTTATTAAAAATACAGCACCTTTTCCATCTATAGAAGCAGCAGGTAAACCAACAGTAGAGATATCATCTTTGGATTGAATTAGTAAAGGAATATTCATGTAGCAAATTAGTGGATCTATACCAGAAGATTTACCATGAAAATAAGATTCCATTTTCCCGAAAATTAATTTTAATTCAGCTATTTTATCTTTTGTTAGATCTGCTTGAATATCAATTTTATCTTTTGAGTATTTGTTATAGATAGCAGCTACTAATGCACCCGAACTACCTACACCATAACCTTGAGGAATATTAGAATCGAAATACATTCCGTTCTTAACATCTTCAATAAAAGATTCAGTATTAAATTGATCTGAGAAATTTTCTGATAAAAATTGTGCGTATTTACGCAAACTCTCGTTAGATGAAGCTGATTCTGGAGTTAATTCAAATTTCAGTGCACCTTGATAAAAATTATAAGGTATCGTTAAGCCTTTTGAGTTCTCGATAATTCCGTACTCACCAAATAATAATATTTTCGCGTAAAATAGTGGATTCTTCATTAAAAAACTTAATTCTGTTCAGCAAAATTACGAAAATACTTTTAGTCTAAGTTACTGAACGTTAATTATACCTTCAATATACAATAAATGCACCACTTTTATTTGTTTTTAATGGATTTAGAGAATGGCTTATTATTTGTTTATGGGGTTATAAACCAGATTTTTAACATATCTACAAATTTTTGTTAAATATCAAAAGGTATACTATATAATAAGAGATATCTAGTTAAAAATTTTAAATTTGCAGCATGTACGTTACAGCTTACCTATCTAAAGATATTATCCCAGGTAAAGTTAATTATTCCCCACAACATTTATTAAAAATGGTTCAGGAGATGAAATTAACTCATATTCCTATGTTTAGTGGTCTTACATTTATAGGAAATATAGCAGAGGAAGATTTAATTGAACTTTCTACGTTAGAACAATCTGAAGTGAAATTTTATGATTATACTGAATCCTTTTTCTTGTCAGAAGATCACACCATTTTTGAAGCTTTCCAATTAATGTACATGAATCACACCAATATATTACCAGTTATTACTCCAGATTCAAAGTATATAGGTTGTGTAACAGCCCAATCTCTCATAGAAGCTATGACTAATTTTCCTTTTATATCAGAAATTGCAGTTTCTATGGTGGTATCCACTGCGACAAAAGAGTTGTCTATGAGTGCCATTACAAATATTGTAGAAGCAAATAATGGAAAAGTCTTCGGATTGATGATTATAGATGAGGTTGAAGACAGAACCAATGTTTTAGTTAGATTTAGTTCTTCGAATTTATTATCTATAGGAGAAACTTTTGAAAGATATGGTTATCAAGTGATTCAGAAATTTTATAATGATGAAAAACAAGAGTTGTTGCAAAATAGATATGCACAACTTTTAAAATACATGAATACATAGAAATGGTTAAAGTTGCTCTTTTTGGTCAAAAAACAAGCACTTCTTTAGAAGACGTTATAACACCTTTTTTAAATTTTTTATCTTCACATAAAGTAAATTATTGTATAGAAGAAAAATTTTTACAAACAATATCTGTGCTTACAGATGTTAATCTTACAAATGTTGAAACCTTTACTTCTTACGAAGATTTAGATAAAACAGTAAAATTATTTTTCACTTTTGGAGGCGATGGAACAATATTATCTGCTGCTACAATCGTCAAAGATTCGCAAATTCCAATTGTTGGTGTTAATACAGGACGATTAGGATTTTTAGCTACAATCAATAAAAGTGTATTATTGGAACAATTAGAGAATTTCTTTAATGGTAATTACCATATTATACCTCGATCATTATTAAAGATTGAAAGAAATGATGGAGTAGAAATAAAAGATAATTATGCGATTAATGAAATTACCGTTACACGCCGAGAAACAACATCTATGATTACTATTGATACTTATCTAGATGGAGAATTTCTAAACTCATTTTGGTCAGATGGTTTAATTATTTCCACACCTACAGGATCTACTGGTTATAACTTAAGCTGTGGAGGTCCTATTGTTCATCCTTCTAACCAAAACTTCATTATAACACCTGTTGCACCTCATAATTTAAATGTTAGACCTCTTATTGTATCAGAAAATTCATGCATAGATTTAAAGATAAGAAGTAGAGCAAATGAATATTTTTTATCCTTAGATTCAAGAAATTTAGCTTTAACAACAGACGTTGAGTTAAGAATTTCTAAAGCAGAATTTAAAATCAATATAGTAGAAGCAAATGACGCAAGTTATTTTACTACTTTGAGAGATAAAATGTTGTGGGGGTCAGATAAAAGAAATTAATATTACAATAAATCTTCTTAATTTTTGTTAAATCAGTTATCTTGAATTGACTTTTGTTTATATTTGTTCGAAATATTTAGCAAAAGCCGTAAAATTAATACATGAGAAAAATTTTATTATTCATCTTTGTCATCTGCTTTTCATCAAGCATTTTTGCCCAAAGACATGAAATCGGAATTTTTGCTGGAGGAGCAAATGTGATAGGAGACATAGGAAGTAGTTATTATATTAATCCATTTCCTACAAGATTAGAACAAGGAGGTAAAATAGTTTTACCCATCTCAATAGGAGGTCTTTACCGTTTTAATATTAATCCACATATGGGTTTCAGAGTAAATCTTTCTTATTCACATGTTGGAGCAGGAGATTTTAACTCAGGAGAACAATATAAAATTGATCGTAATAAGAGTTTTACGAATGATATTAAAGAAGGGGCTCTATTATTTGAATATAATTTTAATGATATAAATGAGGCTCAAGAATTTGCTCATTCACCATATATTTTCTTTGGTGGAGCAATTTTTAATGCCAAAAATAGAATTTATGATTATGATCAAAAAACAGGGAAAGTATTTCATGAATCACTAAAGGAAAACAAAATTACATTCCCATTTGGAGTTGGATATAAAATAAGATTTAATTATGCTTGGGTATTAGCCTTTGAAACTGGATTTAGATATACAAATCAGGATTTCTTGGATTACAATACAGCAGGTATTACAACCGAATTAATGGACGCGGGAAAAATTGATCCAAAAATTAATGCACAAATTCTAGATAAGAATTTTGGAAATAAGAGTAATAACGACTGGTATGTTCAAACTGGTCTATCTCTTACTTATAGTTTTGGACGACCAGCATGTTATTGCAATTAATATAAAATGGAGATCAGTTTAATAGATCAAATAGATAGAAATAAATTACCTCAGCACGTTGCAATCATCATGGATGGTAATGGACGTTGGGCGAAATTAAATGGGAAAGAAAGAACTTTTGGGCATAAAAATGCACTGAAAGCGGTGAGAGCATCTATTGAGTGTTGCAGAGAGTTAGGTATCAAATATTTAACACTTTATGCGTTTTCTACAGAAAATTGGAATCGCCCAAAATTAGAAGTAGCATTTTTAATGACCTTATTAAGTAATGCTATTAATAAGGAAATTAAAGAACTTCATAGCAATAACATACGTTTAAATATTATCGGAGATTTAACGAAATTACCTTCGTCAGCTCGTAAAGATTTACAAAAAGCTATAGAACTTACTAAAAATAACACAGGTTCTGTTTTGACATTAGCGCTTAGCTATGGTTCAAAAGAGGAAATTATCGGTGCAATAAAAACAATTGCTAACCAATATAAAGAAGGTAAAATCATTGAAGATGATATTACTGAAGAACTTGTAAACAATAACTTATATACCCATAATATGCCTATGGTCGATCTGATGATTCGTACCAGTGGAGAAACACGTATTAGCAATTTCTTACTTTGGCAAATTGCCTATGCAGAGCTGTATTTTACACCTGTACTTTGGCCAGATTTTACACATGATTCATTTTATGAAGCAATATTGTGTTATCAAAGAAGAGAACGCCGTTTTGGTAAAATAAGTGAACAATTAACGAACTGATCGAACTGGAAATAGAGGGATTATGAAGAAAATTATTTGGACAATGTGTATGTTTGGAGCCTACATTGCTAATGCGCAAGTAGATTCAATACAGAATGTTGTTTCAGCACAACAAGAGAATTATGAGGTGGATTACATGGATCCAAGAATGTTTATTCTACAAGATATTGAAATTGTAGGAGACATTAAATTCTCAAAAAATCAGATAATTCGTTATGCTGGTTTCTCTATTGGAGAAGAAATTGAATTGCCTGGTACTAAGGTAAACAACGCAGTAAAGAAATTATGGCGTTCAAAAATGTTTTCTGATATAGATATTTATATCAAAGAAATAAACGGGAGTAATGTAATTCTTACTCTAGAGTTGGTTTCGGTACCAGAATTAGCTGATATTAAAATTAATGGTATTAAAAAATCTCAACGAGAAGATATCATTAAAGATAATAAATTAAATCCTGGTGTTAAAATCACGAATAATTTATTGAATTCTACAAAAAATAAAATTCAAGAATACTATACACAAAAAGGATTTCCAAACTCAACAATTAATGTACAACATAATTTAGTAGAAGGATCAAAAGATCAAGAAAACTTAGTTTTAAATGTTGACAAAGGTGAGCGTGTAAAGATTAAAAGTATAGTTTTCGAAGGGAATAAAGACTTGTCTAGTAAACGATTACGTAAATCGATGAAGGATACAAAACAGAAATCAATCAATATTTTCAAATCATCGAAAATGATTCCTGATAAGTATCAAACAGATTTACAAAACGTTGTAAATGAATACAAATCTGTAGGTTTTCGTGATGCAAAAATTGTTTCAGATACAATTATGCAAGTGGATCCTAAAAATTTAGTTGTAAAAATTAACCTAGAAGAAGGTAAGCCATACTACTTAGGTGAGGTTACTTTTTCAGGAAATTCAATTTATACATCAGAGCAATTAAAACGAGTATTTTCTTACAAGTCAGGAGATCGTTATGATGCCGTAGGTATTAATAAAAAGATTTCAGGTTCAGATAAAGATGATGATATCCAAACATTATATATGAATAATGGATATTTATTTGCACGTGTTTTCCCTGTGGAAAAAAATGTAAAAAATGATACCATAGATTTGGAAATCAAGATTTATGAAGGAACACAAGCAACTTTAAATAAAGTAACAATTTTAGGAAACTCTGAAG
Organism: Faecalibacter rhinopitheci; assembly: GCF_015234135.1. GTDB lineage: Bacteria > Bacteroidota > Bacteroidia > Flavobacteriales > Weeksellaceae > Empedobacter > Empedobacter rhinopitheci. The sequence continues at coordinate 48,634 of NZ_JADGIK010000003.1, forward strand.
CACATGATCATATTTTATATCGTGAGCTAAGAACAAAGCCAGGAGATTTATTTTCAAAAACTGAGATACGTCGTACGTTGATGGAATTAGCCTCTTTAGGATATTTAGAGCCAACGCAGATTTCGCCAGATATTCAACCAAATCCAGAAAATAATACTGTAGATATTGAATGGAGAGTTGCTCCAAAATCTTCATCACAAGTAGAATTACAAGGAGGTTACGGTGCAGGAACTTTTATTGGTACTTTAGGACTTACATTTGGTAACTTTTCTATAGGAAATTTATTTAGAGGAGAAGCTTGGAAACCTGTTCCTATGGGAGATGGACAGTCTTTATCCGTTCGTGCACAAGCAGGTAATGGTTATAAAAATTACAGTTTATCGTTTACAGAACCTTGGATAGGAGGAAAACGTCCAACTGCATTATCTACATCTTTCTATTTCTCACAATATGGTTATACTGACCAATGGGGTGAAAAAGCTAATTTAGATATCATTGGAGCAACTGTAGGATTAACTAAGTTATTAACTTGGCCAGATGATTATTTCCGTTTATCACACTCTATCGCTTTCCAACGCTATAATTTTGACAATTATAATTTAACGGTAGGTAATTTAAATTATGAAAATGGATCATCAAATAATGTTAATTATACTTTAGGATTAACTAGAAATTCTGCCGGTCCAGATCCAATTTTCCCAGAAGATGGATCAGAAATGAGTATTTCTGCTACAGCAACATTACCATATTCTTTATTAGGAAAAAATAAAGATTATGCTACAATGTCTGATACAGAGAAATTTGAGTGGTTAGAATACTATAAAATTAAAGCTAGAGCATATTGGTATAAACAAATAGCAGGTAAACTAGTTTTAAGAATTGGTGGTGAATTTGGAGCTTTAGGTAATTATAATCGTAAAGTAGGAACAATTCCATTCGAGCGTTTTTATCTTGGAGGAACTGGATTATCTCAATCTAGATTTGATGGTCGTGAGATTGTTGCATTAAGAGGATACGAAGATTCATCAACAGGAGGAGGACAAGTCGGAGATTTGACACCTACAGGAGGAGGAACTATATATAATAAATTCTCTTTAGAGCTACGTTACCCAATTACTATGAGCCAACAAGCTAAAATTTATGGTTTAACTTTCGCCGAAGGTGGAAATGTTTGGGAAAGTACAAGAGATTACAAACCATTTGAGTTAAAGCGATCTGTAGGTGCAGGTGTACGTATTTATATGGCAGCATTTGGATTATTAGGATTTGATTTCGGATACGGATTTGATAAAGGATTTGGACAAACAGAGCGTTCTGGATGGCAAACGCATTTTATTATTGGACAACAATTCTAAATTTATTACATTAGCGTTACCAAATTATTTGGCATAGTTTTAGAATTAACACACCTTGAATATGAAAAAATGGATTAGCTTTATAGTTGTATTCTTTGGGTTATTTAACTCAGTTTCGGCACAAAAGTTTTGTTACGTAGATTCTCAATATATTTTGGAAAATTTACCAGAGTATACAAAGTCTCAATCAAGATTAAAAACTCAAACAGAAGCTTGGCAAAAAGAGCTGGAAGTGAGACAAGAAAACTTAAACAAAGTTCAAAATGCTTTTGAAGCTGAAAAAATTCTTTTAACTGCCGATCAAGTAAAAGAGCAAGAAAAGAAAATAGCAGAAGAATTAGCAGCTATTAAAGAGCTTCAAGAAAAGAGATATGGTCCTTCGGGAGATTTAGTATTTTTAAGAAGAGCTTTAGTTAAGCCCATTCAAGATCAAATTTATAATGCTACAAAACAAGTAGCGGATAAAAGAGGTTACAGTTTTGTATTCGATAAAGGTTCGGATTTGATAATGATATATACTGATCCAAAATTTGACATTAGTAGAGAAGTATTAAATGTATTATCTCCTGATGAAAAAAACTCGAAAACAAACCAAAAAGGAACATCAAATAATAACAATAATAATAAAAGTAATTCTGGTTCTAAAGTAAATACAACAAATAGAACTTCGAAGAAATAATTAAATTAAACTAAACATAACAGAAATGAAACAATTTAAATCAATAGCATTTTTAGCAATGATGGTTATCGGAAGTGTTATTACTTTCGCGCAAGATATCGCTCACATCGATACACAAGCAGTTTTAGAAGCTATGCCAGCTTATAAAAAAGCAGAAGCTGATTTAGAAACAATGGGTAAAGGGCACCAAACTAAAATTGCAACAATGGAAGCTGAATATAAAACTTTCATGGAAAGTGTTCAGAAGCAATTAGCAGGTAAATCTCCTGAGGAATCTCAAAAAATTATTACAACAAATAAATACCAAGAGAAAGATCAAGAATTACAACAAAAATTCCAAGCTTACCGCCAAGCTGCACAAGAAGAAATGGTAGCAAAAGAAAAAGCATTATTTGATCCAATCGAAAAAAGAGTTAATGATGCGATTTCTGCAGCAGCAACTAAAAAAGGAATTAAATATGTATTACCAGCTGGAGTAACTATTTACAAAAATGGTGGATACGATTTATTCAACGATGTTAAAAAAGAATTAGGATTATAATCTGAATTATAAATATCTTTAAGCCACTAATTTTAGTGGCTTTTTTTATACAACAAAATGAACGCAATAGAGACGAAATTAAAAGGTTGTTTTATTTTAGAACCAACCGTTTTTGAAGATGAGAGAGGATATTTTTTTGAATCTTACAATGAGCATAAAATGGAACAAATTCTAGGTTACAAGCCTACCTTTGTTCAAGATAATCAATCAAAATCTTCATTTGGAGTAGTTAGAGGTTTGCATATGCAATCAGGGGAGTTTTCTCAAGCCAAATTGGTACGTGCAATAGAAGGGACAGTAATTGATGTTGCAGTAGATGTACGACCAGATTCGCCAACTTTTGGTCAATCTGTAGCTGTAGAATTATCGGCAGAAAATAAAAGACAGCTGTTTATCCCACGTGGTTTTTTACATGGGTTTTCTGTAATTTCAGACACAGCAACATTTTTTTATAAATGTGACAATGGATATAATAAAGCATCAGAAAATGGAGTTACTCCATTAGATGAATCCTTGGCTATTGATTGGGGAATTTCTGTAGATCAAATGATTTTGTCAGAGAAAGATCAAGAAGCACAAAGTTTTGAAACTTTTAAATTAAACTTTTAAATTTCTTTGATGAAAAAAATATTAGTAACTGGTGCAAATGGCCAATTGGGGCAAGCTATACATGAAATTAGTACAAATTATAAAGAATTAGAATTTGTATTTGTTTCTCGAAATGAATTGGACATTACGAACCAAGAGTTAGTTAAAAACTATTTTGAAAATAATGTATTTGATGCAGTTGTAAATTGTGCGGCTTATACGGCAGTAGATTTAGCTGAATCAGATATAGCAAATGCACGGCTAATTAACGCAACAGCGACTCAATATTTAGCAGAAATTACAGCCAATAAGAATATACCTTTTATTCATATTTCTACTGATTATGTTTTTGACGGAACTATTTCTACACCACGTTTAGAAGCTGATCCAACTAATCCAATTGGAGTATATGGACAAACGAAGCTAGAAGGTGAATATTTAGCACTTTCTATCAATCCACAAACAATTATTATTCGTACGGCTTGGGTTTACTCGAAATATGGTAAAAACTTCGTTAAAACGATGCTATGGTTGTTCAAGGAGAAAGAAGAAATTGGTGTTATTGATGATCAAATTGGTTCCCCTACGAATGCAGTTGATTTAGCAGATGCAATTGCACAGATGTTATCAAAAGATAACCTGGTTTATGGAATCTATAATTATTCGAATGAAGGAAAATGCTCTTGGTTCGAATTTGCTTCTAAAATCAAAGCGTTAACTAATTCATCAATCATAATCAATCCTATTCCTACAACGTCCTATCCAACTCCTGCAAAACGTCCAGCGTATAGCTTATTGGATAAATCAAAAATTAAGGAAACGTATCAAATTGAAATCCCAAATTGGGAAGAAAGTTTATCAAAAGAATTGAAAGCAATGGGAGTTTAATACTCTTATCAACATAAAATAAGAAAAGCCACTCAATCGAGTGGCTTTTGATGTTATATAAAGAAATTTATTTCTTAGTTGATCACGTCGAAACGAGTGTAAGGACGTAAAGCTTCTGGGATAACAATAGATCCGTCTGCTTGTTGGTGGTTCTCTAAAATAGACGCTAGAATACGAGGTAAAGCTAATGCTGAACCGTTTAATGTGTGCGCTAATTGCGTTCCGTTTTCGTCTTTGTAACGTAATTTTAAACGATTCGCTTGGAATGTCTCAAAGTTTGATACAGAAGAAACTTCTAGCCATTTTTCTTGAGCTTCAGAGAAAACTTCGAAATCGTATGTTAAAGCTGATGTGAAACCAGTATCACCACCACATAAACGTAAGATGCGGTATGGTAATTCTAATTTTTCTAATAAACCTTTTACATGTTCAACCATTCCTTCTAAAGCTTGGTATGAATTTTCTGGTTTTTCAATACGAATAATTTCTACTTTCTCAAATTGATGTAAACGGTTTAATCCACGTACATCTTTACCATAAGATCCAGCCTCACGACGGAAACATGGTGAATATGCTGTATTTGTAATAGGTAATTCGTCTGCTTTTACAATCACATCACGATAGATATTTGTTACAGGGACCTCAGCCGTTGGGATTAAATATAAATCATCTTCGTTGATGTAGTACATTTGACCTTCTTTGTCTGGTAATTGTCCTGTTCCATATCCAGAAGCTTCATTTACTACGAATGGAGGAACCACTTCCTCATAACCAGCATCTGCATTGTAATCTAAAAAGAACTGAGTTAAGGCACGTTGTAAACGAGCACCTTTTCCTTTATAAACAGGAAAACCAGCACCAGTAATTTTTACACCTAATTCAAAATCAATCAAATCATATTTTTTAGCGATTTCCCAGTGAGGTAAGTTCTCTGGTTTTGGAGTTGCTACTCCATGCTCAAAAATTGTTTCATTATCATCAGCGTCTTTTCCAGCTTTTACACTTTCGTGAGGTATGTTAGGAATTTGATACAATAAACCTTTTAAAGCTTCCTCGTGTTGCGATAATGCATCTTGTAGTTCTTTGGATGAAGCTTTTAATTCAACCGATTTTTCTTTTAATACATTTGCTTCCTCCGCTTTACCTTGCTTAAATAAATTACCGACTTCTTTCGCTAACTTATTGGATTCTGCTAATATATTATCTAATTCAAATTGTGTTTTACGACGAAGTTCGTCAACATTTAACACTTCGTCAACAATAGCTAAGTTTTTAAAGTTACGTTTTTGTAATCCTTCAATAACTTTCTCTTTGTTTTCTTGAATATAAGAAACTACAAGCATATCTAAATTTATTTTTTCATTACAAATGTAAAAATAATATATCGTATAAAAACAGAATTTGTTTCACAACTTTTCATGTAAATTAATTAATTCTATAACTAATGTCTACTTTAATCCGATAAATGTTGGTTTATTTTGTTTAAGGATAATATTTTATAATAAAATTATTCAATTTTATTTTTTAAAAGATTTAATGATGAATAATAAACTTTAATACTGGATTATTTGACTTAACTTAATAAAAATCAAATTATTATATTTTACAAATATGATATTTTCATTGTAAAACAATAAAATAAAGTATTGATTATCAGTATTTTATTTTATCATATTTTAGAATTCTTATATTACAATTATATTGCATTGATTTTACATGCTAACACACTGTAATTGAGGTAAATTTGTCCTGTTAAACAATTAGAAGTTTATTAAACAAATTATAAAAAATATTAAAATGAAAAAATTTTTTGCATTAGTTGCAGTTGCAGCTTTATCATTAGGAGCAGTATCTTGTGGAGAGAAAAAAGTTGAAGAAACTACATCTGAAGAAGTAGTTGTTGATACAATCGCAACTCCAACAGATTCTACAATGTTAGAAACTCCAGCAGGTGATTCAGTTAAAATTGAAACTCCTTCAGATTCTACAGCAGTTTCAGTTGAAACTACAACTACTACAACTACTGAAGCAGCTCCAGCTAACTAATTAGAAAAAACTAATTAAAATATAAAAGCGACTCGTAAGAGTCGCTTTTTTTATATTGTTTTTCGATGTAAAAGTCGTGTTAATTTAATCGAGAGATCCAAGAAAATAAATTTAGCATTTCCATTTCTTTCTATGTGGTAAGAAGCTTCATTTATTTCATGTAATATCTCTTCAATATTTGCACCATGAATAAAAGGAGCAAAACCTTCCCACTTAAATCCTTCTGCATTGATTTGTATATTAACCAAATCATTGGCTTGATAAGTTTTCAGTAAGGCTTGGCGAAAAATTTCGCTACAAAAGTTAAGAAAATTCTTTTGTTCATCTCTCGACCATGATGCAATATCATTCGACCAATTAATTAAATCTTTTAATACAATAGGTGTTTTGGCTGCCATAAACGCTTTGCGTACCCATGTCACAAAATAACTATCAAATATTTGGCTCGTGTTATGAAGCAATAGAGAAGCTTCTCTCAAATTTCCTTGTGCTATGAATGCGATATGTTTAGCTTTTTCGTTGTCTACCGAATCATACTTTTGTAAATATTCTTCAATATCCTTCGTTTCTATGTTTGGTATTTTTACCAATTGACAACGAGAAGTAATTGTTGGTAGTAATAGATCTTCTCGTTCTGTTACTAAAAGGAAAAGTGTTTTTTGTGGTGGTTCTTCAATGATTTTAAGCAACTTGTTTGCTGAGGCAGTATTCATCATTTCAGGCATCCAAATAATCATAATTTTGTAACCTCCTTCATAGCTATTTAAAGATAGGGTTTTTACGATCTCGTCCGCTTCATCAACATTTATAGCACCTTGTTTTTTCTCAATACCAAGATGTTTCATCCAATCACTTAGATTTCCATAAATATTATGTTGTATAAATGAACGCCATTCTTTTAGCAAAAGTTTTGCTGTAGGTTTTTTTACATTTTCTGTTGCCGAAAAAGGGAAAGAAAAATGCAAATCTGGATGTTGTAAATTATTGACTTTTATATGACAATTATTTTCCTCTTGTCCACATAATACTTCTTGTGCATAAGCCAAAGCCAATGCTAGAGTTCCTGACCCTTCTGGACCAGCAAACAGTTGAGCATGACTAATTCTCCCATCTTTTATAGATTGTCTTAATTTCGATTTAATTTCAGATTGTCCTACAGTTTTGTCCCAAAGCATAAGTCAAAGGTATGATTTTTATTAAAGCTAATTGATGAGTTTTTTTAAACGATTGATTTCTTCCAAATTAGCAATTTCAGAATTATTTAATAATGCAGAAGAATGATAATATGGAGCATTAGTTTCAATTTTAATTTTAGAAATATTGGTAGATCTTAGACCTCCACCAGGCATTATTTCAATTCTATTATGAGCTAGTCGAACCAATTCTTTGAGTCTTGTTATACCTGAATCAACATTCTGGCTCATCCCAGAAGTTAGTAGGGTTTTAAAGCCTAAATAAATAATTTGTTCTAATGATTCGTTTAAATTTTGTGTGCGATCAAAGGCTCTATGAAATGCACATGGATAAGGATATGCTAAATCAACTAATTCTTTATTTCTTTTTATATCAATTGTGTGGTCAGAATTAAGTATTCCGAAAACAAAACCTTCTACATCTAATGCCTTGATAATTTTTATTGCAGATTTCATTTCTTCAAACTCATCTTTTGAATAACAAAAATCACCTCCTCTTGGACGAATCATTATTCGAATTGCTTGACTTGAATGTTCTTTAAGAATTTTAATATCTTCGATTTTTGGAGTAGTTCCTCCAGCTAATAAATCTGAACAAAATTCAATTCGATCTGCTGCCGATTTTGCTGTTATTAAAGCTGATTCAAGATTAAAACAAGCAATTTCTAGTTTGTACATAATTCAGATTATTAAACAACAAAAATAGGTATTATACTATTGAATAATAAAATTCTTTATGATTTAGTCTGGTGTAAAATTTGTAAATTTATAGATGTAAAATTGATAAAAATGCAAACGCAAGAGCTAACTAATCTTCTAAAAAATAGAGCTATTAATCCAACTGCAATGCGTTTACTGGTTTTAGATAAATTAATGCAATCTAATGTTGCATTGAGCTTAGCAGATTTGGAGTTTGAAATGGATCAAGCAGATCGAATTACAATTTATAGAACCTTAAAAAAATTTGAAGAGAATAAATTAATTCATAGTATTGAAGATGGTACGGGATCTATAAAATATGCCATTTGCGAATCTAATTGTAAATGTACGCCAGAGTATACACATGCCCATTTTCATTGTACTTCATGCAATCAAACTTTTTGTTTACGTAAAATTCATCTTCCGGAAATTACCTTGCCAAGAAATTTTAAAGTTGATCAAACATCTTTCACTTTAAAAGGAATTTGTGATCAATGTAATGCTTAATCTTCTTTGCAATCAGATTGCATAAATCATTTTATACATTTGTTTTGTAGCTTAAAAACAATATATATGTCAAATTGTAAAACATGTAGTGGAGAAAATCATGTACACAACGAAGAGCATGAACATAACCATGGTAACAGTTCTTATGGACTTTATATAAGTGTAGCAATATTTTTTATTGGTATACTTCTTCAATATATCATACAACCTGAATGGTTTATTAATACTGAATGGGTTCGTCTTATTTGGTTTTTAGCTGCTTATATTCCTGTAGCATTTCCTGTTTGGAGAGAAGCTTTTGAATTATTTGCTAAAAGAGATTTTTTTAATGAATTTTCGTTAATGGGAATTGCCACTTTAGGCGCTTTTTTTATTCAAGAATATCCTGAAGGTGTGGCAGTAATGCTTTTTTATACCATTGGAGAAATGTTTCAAGATGCTGCTGTTAATCGTGCAAAAGGAAATATAAAAGCACTGCTAGATGTTAGGCCTAAGTTGGCCCATGTTTTACGCGATGGAAAATATATGGCAGTACATCCAGATGAAGTAAATATTGGAGATATAATCCAAGTTAAAGTTGGAGAAAAGATAGCATTAGATGGGGAATTGATTTCAGAAAAAGGAAGTTTTAATACATCAGCATTAACTGGAGAAAGTAAGCCATCAGTTTATCGAAAAGGTGAAAATGTTTTGGCTGGAATGCTAAATCTAGAAAATGTAATTGAAATTAAAACAACTAAAAAATTTGAAGATAGTTCAATAGCTAAAATTCTTCAAATGGTTCAAGAAGCAAGTTCTAGAAAAGCAAAAACGGAATTATATATTAGAAAGTTTGCTAAAATATATACTCCAATTGTCTTTTTCTGTGCAGTTGCTCTTACCTTTTTACCGATTCTATTTGTCGAAAACTATGAGTTTAAAGATTGGCTATATCGAGGGTTAATATTTTTAGTAGTTTCTTGTCCTTGTGCATTAGTTATTTCTGTACCATTGGGTTATTTTGGAGGAATTGGAGCTGCTTCAAGAAATGGTATATTATTTAAAGGTTCTAATTATTTAGAATTAATGAGTAAAATAAATACTGTAGTAATGGATAAAACAGGAACTTTAACAAAAGGAGTGTTTAAAGTTCAAAAAGTGGAAACTTTACTAGAAAAAGATTACTTTATAAATATTGTTTCCGCTATAGAATCTCAATCAACTCATCCTATAGCTAAGGCTATTGTAAATGAATTTCCATCCAATTTAAATGCGGAAAGTGTAGAAGAAATCTCAGGAAAGGGTTTAAAAGGGAAAGTAAATCAGCAGGATATATATGTTGGAAATGCTCAATTATTACAGCAATTCGGAATTTCTTATCCAGCAGAAATTGATGAAATTGTTGAAAGTATTGTGATTGTTGCAATAGATGATAGATATGCAGGCTATATTATTGTAGCAGATGAGCTAAAACCAGATGCAATAATTGCAGTCCAAGAAATGAAAAAAGTTGGCGTTGATTTAACCATGATGTTGAGTGGTGACAAAAATATAATTACACAAAAAGTAGCGAAAGAAATTGGTTTAGATGAAGCTTATGGTGGACTTCTACCAGAAGGTAAGGTCGAGAAAATGCAATATTTAAAAACGGATAAAAATCGAGTAATAGCTTTTGTAGGTGACGGAATAAATGATGCACCAGTTTTGGCATTAAGCGATGTTGGGATTGCAATGGGAGGATTAGGAAGTGATGCAGCTATAGAAACTGCAGATGTTGTGATTCAAACTGATCAGCCTTCTAAAATTGTTACAGCAATTAAAATTGGTCGTGCAACAAGAAAAATTGTAATTCAGAATATCACTTTAGCATTAATTGTTAAAGCAATTGTTTTAATTCTTGGAGCTGGAGGTTTATCTAATATGTGGGAAGCTGTTTTTGCGGATGTAGGAGTTGCCTTATTAGCAATTTTAAACGCTGTTAGAATTCAGCGAATGGATTTTAAATAAAAGTAAACCGACTTTTAAAAAAATAATAAAGTCGGTTTATTTTTGTGTTTATTTTTGGTGGAATACAAATAATGGAACCTTATTTTTTGATGCAATTTTTTTCGTGAAGCCAGGAGAAAATAATTTATCAAAAAAACCTTTATTTCTACTTACAACTGCTAGTACATCTAATTTTTCTGTTTCAATAAACTCTAACACAGCATCAGCTGGTTCAGGATTTTTGACTACTTTAAAGTTTACAGGCTCATCTTTAAACTCTGTTTTCCAATTCTCCAATGCATTTTCATTGTATTTTCCATCTTTTGTAACATGAAGACATTTTATATTGCCATTGTGTCTATTGGCAACTTCAGTTAAATAATATAATGATTCTTTGTCTTTTTCATCAAAAACAGTAGTAAAGCCTATATTCTTAATACCTTTAAATTCTATATGATTTGGAACGCTTAAAATAGGAACCTTTAAAGATGTAATCGCATTAATCGTATTGGATCCGAAAATAATTTTTTCTAAACCAGTATTACCAGTGGTACCCATTACTACAAAATCAATTTTTTCTTCTTCAATAGTTTCACGCATCAAATAAAGAAAATTCCCTTCTTCTAATATGAATTTCATATTGATATGGCCTAAACCATGATTGTCAGCTATTTTTCTAAGTTGAGGAATATTATCTTTAAAATTTTCAAACTGACCTAGCTTTACGGTGTCATATACATTTTGGATTAATCCAGCACTCAAGCCACCATTTATAATAGGTAATTCATATACATGCAAAATATATACAATTGCGTCTTGACTTTCAGCTAAACTTAAAGCATATAGAAATGCGTTGTTTGCTGTTTCAGAAAAATCGGTAGGAAATAATATCTTTCTCATAATGTGGACCTTTTGTTTATATTAAATTTAAGTAAATTATCTTATTTCTAGTTAATGCTTTAGATTTATTTATTCTCAATTTTTTTATTTGTAATGACAAAAAATAGAAAGAATTGATTCATTTCAAATTATTACATTTGTAGAACAATTCTACTTTCAATTATGAACAAAATTTATACTCAAAAAACCATAGTAAGATGGTCTGATTTAGATGCAAATAAGCATTTAGCCAATGCATCTTATATGAATTTCACTAGTTTTGCTCGTATTGCTTTTTTACGTGATTATGGAATAACGATGCAAGATTTAGGTAATTATGGGATTGGTCCAGCTGTTTTACACGAAGAATTTTCTTTTTTTAGAGAAGCACATGAAGGTGAAGAAATTTATATTACAGTAGAAGTTGGTGGAATGTCGGATGATGGAATGATATTTCAATTTAATCAAAACCTATATCGTGCAGATGGCACACATTTATGCTCATCAGATTTAATAGGAGTTTGGTTCTCTATGAAAGAGCGTAAAATGAGTATTCCTGCCGTAGAAATGGTGGATAAAATAAGAAAATCATTTGAAGGAAAAGAGGTTAAAGTTTTAACTAAAATGGATTTGATGCGTTTACCAAAACGAGCGAAAAATGTAGATCCTTCAATTTTTAATATATAAAAAAGACAATGTTAGAAGATAAAAGTGTTTCAAAAACAAGTTTAGCCGAAATTGGAGAGTTTGGTTTAATTGAACAAATTAAAGAAGGATTTCCTATTCGTTTAGAAACATCCATAAAAGGTATTGGAGACGATGCTGCTGTAATTGATTACGGGACTGAAAAAACAGTAATTTCTACCGATATGTTAGTAGAAGGTGTAAGTTTTAGTTGGTCTTATATGCCATTAAGACATTTGGGTTATAAAGCTGTAGTTACTGCAATTAGTGATATTTTGGCGATGAACGCAATACCGAAACATATATTAGTTTCTATTGCAGTATCTAATCGATTTACGTTAGAAGCAATTGATGAGATTTATAATGGGATGAAATATGCTTGTGATAAATATGAAATTGATATTGTAGGGGGAGACACAACTACTTCTCTAAGCGGATTAATATTAAATATGACGGCAGTAGGGGCAGCTAAAGAAGAAAAAATTGTATACCGTAAAGGTGTAGAAGAAAACGACCTTTTAGTTGTATCAGGAGATCTTGGTGCTGCCTTTTTAGGAATACAAGTATTAGAACGTGAAGCGCAAGTAACCAAAGTAAATCCAAATAATCAACCTGATTTCGAACCATATTCATATTTAATAGAACGCCAGCTTAAACCTGAAGCTCGTTTAGATATTATTCGTCTATTAGCAGAAATGGATCTTAAGCCAACTTCTATGATTGATATATCAGATGGTTTATCTTCAGAAGTTATCCATTTATCAAAAGAGAATAATATCGGATTCAATATTTACGAAGAAAAAATCCCATTAGATCCTGCAGTTATTCGTACGGCTGAAGAATTTAAGATTAATCCTATTACTTGTGCACTAAGTGGAGGAGAAGATTATGAATTATTATTTACAATTAAACAAGCTGATTTTGATAAAATAAAAGGAAATCCTTATTTAACAGTAATAGGTCATGCAACAACTACTGGAGCTGATAATTTCTTGATTACACGTGGAAGCGAACAAATGATTCCTTTAACTGCGCAAGGTTGGGGAACTGCTGAAGAAGAAAAAGAGAATTAAACATAATAGGAATAAAAATCCTCTTCATGATAATTGAAGAGGATTTTTTTATGGTATAAAAAAAGCTCATCCTAAGATGAGCTTATATTTTTAGTGTTTTACCACCAATTGAATCTTAGCAAATAATTAAGCTAATGGTTCAACTGAAACGTAAGATCTGTTGTTACGTTTTTTAGTGAAAACAACTTTTCCGTCTACTAATGCGAATAACGTGTGATCTTTTCCGATACCTACGTTATTACCTGGATGATGTTGAGTTCCTCTTTGACGAACAATAATGTTACCAGCGATAGCTGCTTGTCCACCAAAAATTTTAACTCCTAAACGTTTCGATTCTGATTCGCGACCATTCTTCGAACTTCCGACCCCTTTTTTATGTGCCATTTCGTTTTACTTTTAAGGTTAATAATTAAATTAAACAGTACAATCTTAACCGATTGTTACTACTTCAATTTTAGTGAATTGTTGACGGTGTCCGTTAGATTTTTGGTAACCTTTTCTTCTTTTCTTTTTGAAAACGATTACTTTATCACCTTTAACGTGTTCAACGATTTTAGCTACTACTGTAACTCCATCTATAACTGGGGCGCCCACTGTGATTGCTCCGTTGTCAGTTAATAAAACACGGTCGAATTTTACTTCGTCACCTGCTTCACCTGCCAAACGGTTTACAAACAATTGTTGGTCTTTTTCAACTTTGTATTGAAGCCCTGCTATCTCTACAATTGCGTACATAAAATTAATATTTATTGATATAAAATTGACTGCAAATATATAAACTTTTTTTCATTCAGCAATCTGAACTTATTGATTTTTATATTAAAAGATTTCTATTTATGATATTTCTTCTATTTGGATTAATTAAAAATTAAATAACTTTGCTGGAAAGATGTTTTTAACAACGAGACAATGAGTAAAACATTAAAAGACTTAAAGATAGGAGACTTTGCAATTATCAGTGGATTTGTAACTGAGGATGTTCCCGCAAAGCTATACGATATGGGATTTATTCCGGGGACTGAGTTTCAGGTAAAGAATAAAGCTCCCTTTGGAGGCCCAATTTGTATTAGTATAATAAATAACAAATCACTTTTGGCATTAAGAAAGTCGGAAGCAAGTCAAATTTTGATTGAGAAAATATAATGAATTCATATACAATTACATTAATAGGAAATCCCAATGTAGGTAAGACATCTTTATTTAATAAATTAACTAACCTTCGTCAGAAAGTAGGGAATTATCCTGGGGTTACTGTTGAGAAAAGGGAAGGAAATATTGAACATAACGGCAATAAGTATCATATTATTGATTTACCTGGTACATATTCTATCTACCCTAATTCATTAGATGAAGAAATTGTTTTTCAGATTTTAGGAAATAAAGCTAACAAAGATTATCCTGACTTAGCTGTAGTGGTTTCTGAACCTAGTAATTTAAGACGTTCTATTCTCTTATTTAAACAAATTCAAGATTTAAATGTTCCTTCGATTTTCGTTATTAATATGAAGGATGAAATACAAGCGAAAGGATTAGAAATTGATCTTAATAAATTAGAAGAGCTTTTACAAACTAAGGTTGTCTTAACCAATGCTCGTACAAGTGAAGGGCTAGATGAGCTCATTCAGCATTTTAATTATAAACCAAAAATTGCCGAATCTACTTTTGAAGCAGGACAATTATATGATAAGGCAATACACGAAGTTAAATCTACTTTTAAAATTGATTCAGATTACTTGGCTTGGTTATATTTAGGTCAGAAAAATGTTTCTTATTTATCTTCAGAGTTACAAAATTCGTTAGCATCAATTAAGAAATCGTATAAAATAATTGAAAGACGATTACAAGTAAAAGAAACGTTAGATCGTAATAAATATTTAGATAATTCTCTCAAAGATATAATTACATATACTCATCGTAAAGAGACTTCTTCTACAGAAAAGTTAGATAAAGTTTTAATGCATCCTATTTTAGGGTACGGAATTTTTATGTTAGTTATACTTTTAATGTTCCAGGCGGTATATACATGGTCGGGACCATTAATGGATTATATTGATGGATTGTTTGGTACATTACAAAATTTGGCAACAACTACACTTCCAGCAGGACCGTTAGTAGATATTATTTCCCAAGCTATAATTCCTGGAATTGGAGGAATTGTAATTTTTGTACCACAAATTGCTATTCTGTTCTTATTTATTTCTCTAATGGAAGAAACAGGTTATATGAGTCGTGTAGTATATTTGATGGATCGCTGGTTAAAGCCATTTGGATTAAGTGGAAAATCCGTTGTCCCGTTAATTTCAGGGGTTGCTTGTGCCGTTCCTGCGGTTATGTCTGCCCGAAATATTGAAAATGCTAAAGAGCGTATGCTTACAATCTTAGTAACTCCTTTCATGACTTGTTCAGCTCGTTTACCTATTTATATAGTGATTATCGCTTTAGTTATACCAGATGAAAAATGGATGGGGCTTAATTTACAAGGTTTAGCATTATTTATAATGTATGTTTTAGGAGTTGTTGGTGCTTTAGGAAGTGCAATGATTCTAAACTTAATTATAAAAGCAAAACACAGAAGCTTATTAATACTTGAGTTACCAACTTATAAATTACCAGATTGGAAAAATGTAGGTATTAATGTTTGGGAAAAAACCTTAGGATTTTTAATCGATGCAGGTAAAATTATTTTTGCAATATCTATCATTTTATGGGTTTTAGGATCATTTGGACCGGGAGAAAGATTTAATAATGCAGAGGAAATTGTAACTGCGCATAACCCAAGAATTTCGGATGAAGATTTAGAAAATGAAATAGCATCTTATAAATTAGAACATTCTTATTTAGGAACAATTGGTTCGGTTATTGAACCTGTTGTTAAGCCTTTAGGATATGATTGGAAGATGGGAATCGGATTAATTTCTTCTTTTGCAGCACGCGAAGTATTTGTTGGTACAATGTCTACAGTGTACAGTTTAGGGGAAATTGATGTTGAAGATGACGCTCAAAAAGGTAAACTTTTAAGCCGAATGAAAGCGGAGATTAATCGCAATACAGGGGAAAAGGCTTATACATTTGCATCGGGTATATCATTATTATTATTCTATGCTTTTGCAATGCAATGTATGAGTACTATAGCAATCGTTAAAAGAGAAACTAATTCTTGGAAATGGACATTGATTCAAACCGGGTTTATGACAGGATTAGCTTATATCGTAGCTTTAATTGCTTATCAATTTTTAAAATAATTTAAAATGGATAACATATATATTCAATATGCTTTTATAGCTTTTCTATTAGGATTTGCTGTGTGGTATATTATAGGAATGATAAAAAATTCATTCAAAAAAGATAGTGGAGGATGTTCAAAAGGATGCGGATGTTCATCTACTCCAAAAGACTAAAAATTATTAATATTAAAAATAAGGCTTAAGACGAAAATCTTAAGCCTTATTTTTTTAAATATTTTCTTAAATTTACAAAGTGTTATAATGAACTTAAAATATTCATTTTCATGTTAATGTGTTTTATAATTTAAGATATAAATAAAAAAGAATTGAGATTTAACGCTTATGAATAATTTAGATTTTACAACTATTACAATAATTGTTATTGCGCTTGTATGTATACTTATAATCAGTTTATACTTTTTGATGAAAAAAAGCTCACAAACTGAACAAAATAATACTATCCAAAATACAACTCCGGAAGCGTCTCTTGAGGTTGAAAATGATATTCATCCTATCGAAGAAACTGAAAAACCATCTCTAGAAATTATTATTGATAAGAAAATAGAAAAACCAGAAAATAATATTCAATTAGATGAAAAACAGGATGATATAGCGAATGAAGAAATATCACAGAGTAAGTTAGGAATAAATATTTCTTCTAAAACTGAAAAGGTTCTTTTGAAAAAATTAGAAAATTTCGAAAAAAATAAAGGGTTTTTAAAAAAAGATGTTAATCTAAATAATTTAGCAAAGCAATTTGATACTAATACAAAATATTTAAGCGAAATTATAAAGAGCTATAAAAAAAAGAACTTCAATCAGT
Source organism: Faecalibacter rhinopitheci (assembly GCF_015234135.1). Lineage (GTDB taxonomy): Bacteria > Bacteroidota > Bacteroidia > Flavobacteriales > Weeksellaceae > Empedobacter > Empedobacter rhinopitheci. The sequence goes on from NZ_JADGIK010000003.1 coordinate 65,778, forward strand.
ATCTAAATGAGTTAAGAATAAATCATTTATTAAATGAATTGGAAAATAATGAAAAGGTATTAAATACGAAAGTAAGTTACTTAGCGAGTGACATGGGATTTAGTTCTCATAGTTCTTTTTCAACACTTTTTACTCAATATGTTGGTAAATCACCCTCCGAATATATTAAGAAATTAAAAGAAGCTAAAAATACTGCTGAGCTTATGAAATAACTTTTATGTTGAACTATTTCTAGATAAGAAGTAGTTTTTTAATATCTCAAAAAAAATATCTGATAAAGATGTCTAAAACAATTAATACACAACAATTAATAAATGATATAAAGGACGGGAAAACATTTGCTCTTAGCCGTGCAATAACTTTAGCAGAAAGTACCCGTATAGATCATTTAGAAGTTGCACAAGAAATAATACAAGCTTTTCCGTTGACCAAGTCATCAAAACGGATTGCTATCACTGGTATTCCAGGAGTAGGAAAAAGTACATTTATCGAAGCCTTAGGGCAATTCTTAGTTTCTAGAGGTAAAAAGGTTGCTATTTTAGCAATTGACCCTAGTAGTTCATTATCTAAGGGAAGTATTTTAGGAGATAAAACGAGAATGGAAGAGCTTTCTAAAAGCGATTTAGCTTACATACGTCCGAGTGCTACAAATGGAAATCTTGGGGGAATAACCTCTCGTACTTATGAAGCAATGTTACTGTGTGAGGCTGCTGGATATGATCATATTTTAATAGAAACTGTAGGCGTAGGACAATCTGAAACTTTAGTAAATAAAATATCGGATCTCTTTTTATTTCTACAATTGCCAGGATCAGGAGATGATCTGCAGGGGATAAAGAGAGGTATAATGGAAATGGCAGATATAATTTTTATCAATAAAATTGATGCTTTCCAAGAAAAATTGATAAAAGATGCAAAAGTCGATTTAGCCCGTTCTCTGCAATTTTTACCTACAAAAGCCTCTCAATGGAAGCGCCAAACGATTTTAGGGTCAGGATTGAAAGAGAAAGGCATTAATGAGCTTTGGGAAACAATAGAGAAATACTTTGAAGTTATAAATCATAATGGATTTTATGAAAAAAATAGGAGACAACAACAATTTCTTCAAGCCGAAACTTATGTATTAGAAATTATAGAAAGGCAAACCAAAGAAAAATTAAAAGCTAAACCATTTGATGAATCTTTTGTTAATGCTTATGAAATGGCTAAAGAATGGATGAAGTAAATGGATTATAAATAAAAAAAGGCTATCAAATTTTGATAGCCTTTTTATTATTTGATGCTCCTCCTCTTGGGCTCGAACCAAGGACCCTCTGATTAACAGTCAGATGCTCTAACCAACTGAGCTAAGGAGGAAAATCCAAATTTATTTTTGAATAAGTCTTTGTTTGACTTAGTTTTTCACTAAAAAAGCTCCTCCTCTTGGGCTCGAACCAAGGACCCTCTGATTAACAGTCAGATGCTCTAACCAACTGAGCTAAGGAGGAATGTTGCTTAATTGTGGGTGCAAATATAAAAGGATTTTTTACACCCACAAAAAAAAATTAAAATTTTTTATCCAAAAATTATATTTACAATGTCATTTCCGAAGATAAATACCATTAAACCAAGGATTATGATTATTCCTACCATTTGTGCTTTTTCTAAAATTTTCTCACTTGGAGCTTTCCCAGTAATCATTTCGTAAAGTGCAAAAACTGCGTGTCCACCATCTAATCCTGGAATTGGAAGTAAATTAATGAAGGCTAGCCATGCAGAAATCATTGCTGTAAATGACCAGAAAAATAACCAGTTCCATTCCGTTGGCATTTGTTTTACCATCCCAATAGGTCCTGCCACTTGTTTACGTCCATCTTTTACTTGGAACAATGTTCCAATACCACGAACTTGCGTAGCGATTGCATCAAAAGGTTTAACGACACCTGCACTAAGGCCTTCTCCAATTGAATAATTTCTTCTACCTTCTAATGAGTCAATATAACTAGATTTATTACCTATACCAATTTTCCCCTCTTTATCGATAGCAACCATTAATTCAACAGGCTGACCTTGTCTCTCAACGCTTAATGCTACAGTTTTACCTTTATATTGCTCTAATTTTTTAGTAAAATCATGGTAATATGGCGTAGTAAATCCATCAATAGCGATGATTTTATCATCTTTCAAAATTCCAGCTTTTTGTGCAGGAGTTTCAACTAAAACTGTATCAACTTCAAATGTAAATTGAGGTACAAAAAAACCTTGTTTATAATTTAAAATTTGAGTTCTAAAGTTTTCATCAATAGGTAAAGAAATCTCTTTTCCTTGGCGGTTTACCTCAAGAGTAGTACCTCCAAGCAAAGATTCTTTATTTATTTCTTCTAAAGAATTATATTTTATCCCATTTACACCTACAGGAATATCTCCTGTTTGTAAACCTAAAGTAGTTTGAATAGAATCTGTAACAATTCCATATTTCATGTTATCTACTTTGGTAAAACGCTCCCCATTAGCAATTAATAAAGCTGCATATATAATCATCGCTAAAACGATATTTACAATAATACCACCTAACATAATGATTAAACGTTGCCAAGCTGGCTTAGATCTAAATTCCCAGGGTTGCATTTCCCCTTTCATTTGTTCGGTGTCCATACTTTCATCAATCATACCGGCAAGTTTCACATAACCTCCTAATGGAAGCCATCCAATACCATATACGGTATCACCGATTTTCTTTTTCCAGATTGCAAATTTTACATCAAAAAAGACGAAGAAACGATCTACACGAACGCCAAACCATCGTGCTGTAACGTAATGTCCTAATTCGTGTAACATTACTAACAACATTAAACTGAGCATTAAATGCCCGATTTGTACTAACATATTTATAAAAATTAGTTGCTTTTAAATTTTTTCAATTACAAAAATAATCGAATTTAAAGATTAATAGATTTTATTTTCTCCAAGATAATGTTTCAATTAACTGTTGTACATCTTTTTTGATGTATTCTATGGCAGGTGCTAATGAATCTGCTTTGGGCTCAGTGGAGAAATAGACTGAACCTGAAACAAAATTATGAATGCTATCTGTTGCATGAAATTGAAGATTAATTGCAGAGTTTCCACCTAACTCATATAACGTACCAAAAACTTTTTTTTCAGGAAATTCAAAAATCTGTGGAGATATAAAGCTAGCTTTCACCGTTTGATCTTGAACAAATCGTTCACTTTCTTTAATTTTTAAAATTAAATCTTGTTTTGAATTTACAGGGAAATAAGTTAAATAAATATTAGCCTTCATTTTCGGATAGTTAATAATATACCAATCCTTTTGTTTTCCTTTTTTAATTTTCCCAAAATTTGAATATTCAAATTTATAAGGTGTTTCTTCTTTAAACTCAATATATTCTGCAACGGGATATTCCAATCTAACTTGGCCTAACGGTTTAACTGCTTCAGATTGATCTGAACAAGACATAAAAAAAATAGCACTAATACATAATGCTACTAAACATAAAGTTTTTTTTACAAGTATAGAACGCTGTAAATTGTTATTCATTCTTATTAATTTCTTTTTTAGAACGGTAAATCATCTTCTTCGATAGATTCCACATCTATGTTGGTAGATGTATTTCCTGTAGAAGGATTTATCTGTTCGGGTTGTATTGATGTTTTTGATTCAGAATCAGTTTTTGGTGTTAAAAATTCAATCGAGTTAGCAACAATTTCTGTTGTATAGCGCGTTTGGCCATTATCATCCCACTTTCTCGTTTTTATACGTCCTTCCACAAAAACCTTATCTCCTTTCTTAAGATATCGACCACATAATTCAGCCAATTTATTTCGAGTTGTAATATTATGCCACTCTGTTTCGGTTATACGTTCTCCAGTTCTTGAGATGTAAGATTCTGTTGTTGCAATAGGAAACCTCCCAATACAATTCTGTTCATCAAAATTATGCAATTTTACATCATCGCCTAAATTTCCGATTAAGATAACTTTGTTAGTAGTTCCGTTCATAGCTTTTCGTGGTTTTTAATTTCGTGGTTTTAAGATACGAAATTAATCGAAAAAATGATAATTTATAAATTTTTCAATCGGTTTTGGTAAAGGGATATTTTCAATATCATTTAGTTTTACCCATTCAAAATCAGTAATATTACGCAAACGTGTTATGTTCTCGCTCTGAGATTGTAATGTATAATATTTAATAAATAAATTTTGATGAGATAGAATATGTTTTTCCTCTGAAATAAAGCTTAACTCGAGGTGTAAACTTTGTTCAATTAATGCTTCATGATCCAATAAATCACTAATTGTTTCCAGCATTGGTAAAGTATATAGGTTTTTCCAAACATCATTACCTTCTCGTTTTGATAAAGCGATTCTATCTTCATCCTTAATAAGGATAAAATGTAAGAATCGATTAGTCACTTTTATTTTCTTTGTTTTAACGGGTAATGCAAGAACTTTATTTAAACGAAGTGCTTCGCAGGATTCATTTAGAGGACATATATCACATTTTGGAAGTTTTGGTGTGCAAATCGTCGCCCCCAAATCCATAACAGCTTGGTTAAAATCTCCAGGTCTTTTTTGGTCAATAATTTCTAGTCCTAGTTCCCAGAATATCTTTTTTGTTTGCGAATTAGAGATGTCATTTTCGATATTATAGTACCTAGAAAACACTCTAAACATGTTTCCATCGACTGCAGGAACAGCTTCATTGTAGACAATAGACGCAATTGCCGCCGCTGTATAATCACCAATTCCTTTTAATTTTTTTAACTCAATAAAAGAATCAGGAAATACTCCATTCAATTCTTTATCAATAAACTGAGCGGTGTAATGTAGGTTTCTTGCACGAGAATAATACCCTAATCCTTGCCATAATTTTAATACTTTTTGTTCATCTGCTAATGCAAGATCTTTTACGGTATCAAATTCTTTTATGAAATTAAGGTAAAAATTCTTACCTTGGTCCACCCTTGTTTGTTGAAGGATGATTTCTGACAACCAAATATGGAACGGATTTCGAGTATTGCGCCAAGGTAATTCTCTTTTATTGCGGTCAAACCATGACAAAATCAGGTAGTTGAATTTCATAAAATCTGCTAAAATGCTTTTTTTGTTAAGATGTAATAGTTATATTTGCACCCGCTTTCAAATTTAAGAAGAATAAAAGGAATTATGACAAAGGCAGAAATAGTAAATAATATTTCAGGTAAATTAGGACTTGAAAAGAGCGATACTCAAAGAGTAGTAGAATCGTTTATGGAGGAGGTGATTAAATCTTTAGTTAATGGAGAGAATGTTTACTTAAGAGGTTTTGGTTCTTTTACTATTAAAACGAGAGCTGAAAAAACAGGTAGAAACATTACTAAAGGAACATCTATCATTATTCCTGCGCATAACGTGCCTACATTCAAACCAGCTAAAACTTTCATCGAAGATGTAAAGACTAGCGAAGTAAACGAAGTAAAATAACAAGTAAAATAATTGTATCATGCCAAGCGGAAAAAAACGTAAAAGACATAAGGTAGCGACGCACAAACGTAAAAAACGTCGTCGTCTTAACAGACACAAAAAGAAAAAATAATAAACAGGTAACTGTTTGATATTTTAATCTTTTTTGAAGATTAGCACTTTTCAACACAGATTTTGGAAAGTGCTTTTATCATTTTATTAAAGTTAATATTTGTTAATTTTTGATGAGCAAAGAACTAGTTATATCAACAAAAGGAGATCAGGTACGTATAGCTGTACTTGATGAAGGTCGTTTGATGGAATTTCATCAAGATTCTATAAATGACGGTTTTGCTGTTGGGGATATTTACTTGGGGAAAATAAAAAAATTAGCACCTAGCCTAAATGCGACTTTTGTAGATATTGGGTATTCTAAAGATGCCTTTTTACATTACCATGATTTAGGTCCACAAATACGATCATCTAATACTTTTGCTAAAAAAGTAGTAAATGGTTTGTATAAAACTGACAAACTAAAAAACTTCCGTATGGAAGAGCCTATAGACAAAGACGGGATTATATCTGAAATCTTTGCTTCAGGCGATTCAGTATTAGTTCAAATAACAAAAGAACCTATACATACGAAAGGGCCAAGAATTACATCAGAAATTTCAATTGCTGGTAGATTCTTAGTTTTAGTTCCATTTTCGAATAGAGTTTCTATTTCACAAAAAATAAAATCAAAACCCGAGAGAGAACGTTTAACAAATATACTAGAAGGACTGGCTCCTGAAGGGTTTGGCGTAATTATCCGTACGGTTGCTGAAGGGAAAAAAGTTGATGAGTTACAAGCTGATTTAAATTATTTAATCAATAAATGGGCTCAAATCTTTAAAAACTTACAAAAGAAAGTTGCTCCCGCTAAGATTTTGAGTGAGATGGATAGAGCTTCATCTATTTTAAGAGATAATTTTAACGAAGAGTTTGTTAAAATATCTGTAGATGATGCGCAACTTGCTGAAGAAATGAGGGAATATCTGGAAGTTATCGCGCCAGAAGTCATCAATCTAGTTAAAGAATATGATGATCCATATGTTCCGATTTTTGAAAAATTTAATGTTGAACGTCAAATAAAGCAAGCTTTTGGAAAAACGGTAACCATTCCACAATCTAAAGGAGCATATTTAGTGATAGAACACACAGAGGCATTACATGTTATTGATGTAAACTCTGGGAATATTTCAAGAAACTCAAAAAATCAGGAGGAATCGGCCTATGCTGTAAATAAAATTGCTGCGTCAGAAATTGCACGCCAATTAAAGTTACGAGACATGGGAGGAATTGTTGTAGTGGACTTTATTGATATGACAGATGCTGAACATAAGAAAGAATTGTTTGAGCATTTGCGCACAGAAATGGGCAAAGACAAAGCGAAACATAAAATTTTGCCACCAAGTAAATTTGGATTAATCCAAATCACAAGACAAAGAGTAAGACCAGAGATCAACTTTGTCACAACAGAAGAAAATCCAAACCAGGAAATGAATGAAGTTGAGGCACCTATCGTTACAATTGACAAAATTGAACAAGTGCTCTTGAATATCCTTGAACGTAAAGATAAAGATCTAAGTAAGATGTCTTTACATGTGCATCCGTTCGTTGCGGCGTACTTAAAAAATGGATTACCAAGCATTCAAATGAAATGGTTTTTTAAACACAAAAAGTGGATTAAGATTGTACCAAGAGATGCGTATAAATATTTACAATTCAATTTCTTGGATAAAAATCACAATACACTTTACAACGAATCAAATTAAAAAAGCCTCGCAATGCGAGGCTTTTTCTATAGCTTATTTTTTAATCTTTATCAACTCCTTTGTTTCCATACATTTCTGATAATCGTTTATCATATTCTTTTCGATATGTTTTAAACTCTTGTGCAGATATAGCTTTTCCTTTTTTAGGCACAGAAAATGTTAGATTATGATCTATCGTTAATTTATCTAATTTATATTGTGTGTAATTTTCGGGTTTTTCAAGAAATGTCATTTTAGCCTCAATTACTAATCCTGGTAATCCAAAAGTATTATCTGGTCCACATTTTGATTTTATATCAGTGGAATACCATGCTTCATAACCATATCCATCTTTTTCAAAGGTTGCCTTTTTAGTATTATAACCATTTATTTTTTTTATTTCTCGAGATAATTTCCATTCGAAAGGTTGAATCTTAGATGTAATTAGAAATATCTTTCCATCTAATTCTTTTGAAACAATCATTTCATTAGTAGTAAAATCTAAATAAGATTCTAGATCCTTTTCTGCGCCAATCATTGTCATCTGTGTTCTCGGACCTTGTGAATTACTAATCCTATCTATTTGTTTCAGAGAACATTTATTTTCATCACCTAATAATTGAATATAAGATGGTTTGGAAAATTCTTCTTCCATATGTCTATATTCAGCATTATTACCTTCTATTTTAAGGAAACTTCTCTTTTCATACTCAATATTAAATTTATCTTGGGAATATACTGAGATAGAAAAGAATAATAAATTAAGATACAATAAATTCATAATCAGTGGTTTAATTTTATAAATATAATAAAAAAAAGGCTTTCATTTTATGAAAGCCTTTTTAAAAAAGTTTAAATATTTGGAATTAAAAAACCTTAACAGTTTCTGTTTGTTCTATTCTATCATGGCATTCTTCTAACCCATTTCGTTCAGCTTTACCAGCTTTCCAATGTGAAGTACAATACATTTCGTCCTTTGCCCATTCTAAATCTTCTTTAAAAAAAGATTTAATTTTTTTAATTGATTGAGATTCTCCAGCTGCGTATATAAAGCGTTTTCCTTCTTTACGTTTTGGATATTTTTGACTCGTAATTAATTTCGCTAATGCTGTTCCTTTTCCTCGTTGTGGATTAACGATCCATTTAAATTCAAGATTTGCTTTAGTTTCAATTTTATGAACATCTTCTTTCGTCGGAATTTCAATACAAACAATTCCTTTCGTAGTTGCAGGTAAAGATTCAATAATGACTGAAATTACAGGTAACCCCGTTAAGTCAGCAGCTAAACAAATAAAATCTGTTTTTGGTGCAATGTCTTTTTTCTTTTCTTTCATAGAAACACCAATTCTGTCGCCAATTTTTGCATTTTTTGCCCAACGAGAACCAGGTCCATTATCACCATGATCTGCTACATCTACGATTAACTCATTATGATTAGCATTTACACCACGTAAAGTATATGTGCGAGTTACAGGCTTAAATTTATCTGATGGAGTATACCATTTTTTCGAATTTTCATCATATTCAGCAAAGTGAATATCACGAATTCCGAGTGGTGGAAAGGATAATTTACAAGTACCACCTAATGTTGTATTTTCAAAAACTTCTACCTCATCATTTCCTAAATATAAACGTATTAAATGTGGTGTTACATATTCTTTACGTTTCAAATAAAATTTTTCTTTTGCGATTTTAGTTTTTTCAGCCATCTTATTTAGATTAAATCTAATTCCATACAAAACTAATCTAAATTTAGAATTAATAAAAATAATTTTATTTTTTAACAAAATCTTTCATTTTTTACCAAAAATTAGAGTAGATTGAAGTTAAATATTTTGGATATGCAACTATCGCATCAACTTAGAGTTTTACCGATTGTAGGTGGATATAATTTTAGAGACTTAGGAGGAATAAAAACTAACGATGGAAAAGAAGTTATACAAAATCTTTTAATTAGAACAGATGAATTAAGTAATCTCGAAAATCAAGATTTAGATTATCTGGCCGAGATTAATGTAAAATCCATTGTAGATTTTAGAACAAAACAGGAAAGGGAAATTTCTGTAGATAAAGTTCCTACGACATGTGAAAACGAATTTCATTTAGATATTATGGCTGGTAATATGAATGATTTTTTCCTTAAAATTAAACAAGGAAATAGTGATTATAAAAATATATTAAGTCATTTTTATTCCGATTTAGTAACTAGTCCTAATGCCATTGAGTCCTATCAGCATTTTTTTGAAATTTTGCAAAATAAGGAGAATTGCTCTGTAGTATATCATTGTACAGCAGGTAAAGACAGAACAGGAATAGCTACAGCTTTAATTTTAGAATGTTTAAATGTAGATAGAAATGTAATAGAAGAAGATTATCTACTTTCTAACCATTTCTTACAGAAGAAATATGAGGGTTACATTTCTTTAAACCCAGAATTAGAAGATTTGTTTTTAGTGAAAAGTGAATATATTAATTATGCTTATGATATGATTATAAACAAGTATTATTCTGTGACAGATTATCTTACAGATGTACTGAAAGTAGATATAGATGTAATGAAAAAAAATTATACACATTAAAAAAAGCCTCAAAAAATTATTTTGAGGCTTTTTTAGATATTTATATCTTTTATAATTGAATTAGTAATCCTAACGATCCTCTAGATCCTGCTTCTATATAAGCACCAATATTATCACTAAATAGGTATCTAAATCCTAAATGTGCACCTAAACCTAAACCATGATTAAAACCTACGTCTAATCCTGGATACAAATCCATATTTGAAGGCATGTTTAATAATTCTCCTAAATGTACATTTGCTCGTCCAAAAACATAGAAATTATCCTTATCTTCATTTTTTCCGCTAAAGTAGAATTCTCCACCACCACCAATAGATATTAAGTCAGATAATCCGTAATCATATATGGCTGTTAAACCTGTCCCGTAACCCCAAGGAACAAATCCTAAAGATACTTTTTGGTCACCATTTCCTGAGTATGCTTGAGCGGTTGCAAAATTGAAAGTAAATAAGCTTAAAAGTGCTGTAAATAGTAATTTTTTCATAGTCATTATATAACGATGGAAATATAAACAATTATTGTACCTAATTGTAAAATTATGTTAAAATTAGTTTAAAAATATTCTTTTAACTTTACACCGTGGAAAAAATAGCAGTAATTGGTGGCGGAGCAGCAGGGTATTTCCTTGCCGCTAACCTAGGAAAAGAGATTGGGAAGCATACTGTAATATTTGAGCAATCTTTATTGCCTTTACAAAAAGTACGTATTTCTGGAGGAGGAAGATGTAATGTAACACATGCTTGTTTTGATCCTTTAGATTTAGTTGAGTATTATCCTCGTGGTAAAAAGGAATTGCTGAGTGTATTTTATCAGTTTCAACCGGGGGATACAATGGCTTGGTTTGAAGAACGAAAGGTAGAGCTGAAAATAGAAGATGATAATAGAATATTTCCAGTTTCTAATAGTTCTTTATCAATTATAGACTGTCTTTTAAAAGAAGTCGAAAAAAACAAAGTAAAAGTAAATTTTTCAGATGGAGTAAAATCAATAAGAAAAATTGAGAAAGGTTTTGAACTCGAGACTTCTTCGGGGACATATCAGTTTGAAACGGTTGTTGTTACAACAGGAAGTACACCTAAATTCTGGAAAAACCTTAAATCACTAGGACATAAAATAATTTCACCTGTCCCTTCTTTATTTACTTTTAATTGTAAAGATCCACGCATTGAAGGATTGATGGGAATCTCCTTTGAAAATGCTGAAATTAAAATGAAATCAGAGAAATTAGAAAATGATGGTCCTTTACTCATAACACATTGGGGGTTTAGTGGTCCTGCAATTTTACGATCATCTGCATGGGGAGCGATTGCTTTGAATGAAAAGGGGTATAAATTTGATATTCAGATCAATTTCATTCAACAAACAAAAGAAGATGTCGTTGATCTTCTCCACAATAAAAAATTTGACGATCCTAAAAAGTCTATTTATAAATACAATCCTTTTGATTTTCCTAAAAGATTCTGGATTAGTATACTTCAATATTGTAAAATTAGCGAACAATTAGTTTTTGCTGATTTATCTAAAAAACAAATCGATTTAATAGCAAAAGAATTAACAGAAGCTGAATACGCGATAAATGGTAAAAGTACATTTAAAGACGAGTTCGTTACAGCGGGTGGAGTTGATTTAAAAGAGGTTAATTTCCAAACAATGGAATCAAAATTAATTCCTAACCTATTTTTTGCAGGGGAGGTGTTAAATATAGATGCCATTACAGGAGGTTTTAATTTCCAAGCTTGTTGGTCTGAGGCATACATAATTTCTAATAAATTAAAGGATATTTATTAATCAGTGTATTTTTTACACTCGTTTTTTAAATATTTAACTACTTTATTTGAAATGAAGTATTAAAATTTACTATGTAAACATAACATTATAAAGAAAATATTATATTTTTGTTAATAAGAAATTAACAAAAAAACTATTTATAAAAAAGATATGAAGAAAACTTTCTTGACATTAGCCTTGATAGCTTTATCCTCATCTGCATATGCAGGAGGATATCGAGTAGCTTTACAAGGTGTAAGACAAGCTGCATTAGGAGGAACTTCTGCTACTCAAACAAGAGATGCAAGTGTTGCTTTTTATAATCCGGCAGGGTTAGCTTTTGTAGACGCTAAACTAAGTGTTGCTGTAGGAGGATTTGGAGTAAACTCTGAAGCGAATTGGCAAGATCCTTTAACTTTAGAACGTTCAGATACAGATAATAAGTTATCTACACCAATCTATTTATCGGTTAGTTATAAGCCAACAGATGATTTAGCAATAGGTGTAAATGTTAGTACACCATTTGGAAGTTCTTTGAACTGGCCAGAAAATTGGGCGAATAGAGCAAATATTACTCATATAGATTTAAAAGCATTTAATATTCAACCAACTGTTGCTTATAAATTTAACGACTGGTTTAGTATAGGAGCAGGATTTATTTATACACATGGATCAGCGACGTTAGAAAAAGTACAAACTGTTGCAGGTAATGATATTGGACTTAAATTAGAAGATGATGATGCACATGGATTAGGATTTAATGTAGGTGTAATGTTTAAACCAGGAGAGAAATTTGGTTTAGGATTAGCTTACCGTTCTAATGTTGATGCAAAAGCGAATAAAGGAAAAATTACATGGTCTGGGGTTCCATCTGGTCTAGGAAGTAATGAAACATTCCAAACAAATGAGTGGAATACAGTTTTACCATTACCATCAGAATTTACAGCAGGAATTTCATATAAGTTTACACCTAAGTTCCAGATGTTTGCTGATGTAGCTTGGCAAAATTGGACGAGATATGAAAATTTAACGATTAATTTATATAACTCATCTACAGGATATCAACAAGAATCTGTATCAGTTAAGAATTGGAAAGATAATACTATATACCGTGTAGGGGCAGAGTATACATTCTCTGACTTGATACAAGGTCGTTTAGGATACTATTTTGATAAGTCGCCAGTTCCAAGCTCATATTGGTCATCAGAAACTCCTAGTACTAATCTACATTCATTTACAGGAGGTTTAGGATTTAATTTACCAAGTGGATTCTACATAGATTTATTTGCGGGATACGTTAAAGGAGAAGAAAGACACATTCATAATATTGCTGATAATTTTATCGGAGATGTTAAGATGCATGCATTCAATTTTGGGGTAGGAGTTGCTTATAATTTAAAATAAAACTACAGGAAACATGAAAAAATTAAACAAGATATTATTAGCAGCATTAGCTGTAACTCTATTTAGTTGTGATAATGATTTTGAAAATCCTGTAGAGGAATTTCAAGCTTCTGCAGGTGAAGCAAACTTTTCAAAATATATTGCATTAGGAAATTCATTAACATCAGGATATGCAGATAATGCATTGTATAGATCAGGACAAGAAAATTCTTATCCAAATATGTTAGCTGGTTTAATGAAAGCTGCCGGTGGTGGTGAATTTAAGACGCCTTATATGCAAGATGATATTGGTGGTTTTGTAAACTTACCAGGTTTTCCAGGTAAATTAGTTTTAAGAAACAATAATGGAACTTTAGCTCCAGAGCCTTTAGAAGGTGTAACGGCATTGGATAATATTGCAGCATCAGGACCATACCAAAATATGGGAGTTCCAGGTGCAAAATCGTATCATTTAGTAGCTCCAGGTTATGGAAACGCTGCAGGGTTAGCTGCAGGATTAGCTAATCCATATTTTGCACGCTTTGCAAGTAGTGCAACAACTTCAGTAGTTGCAGATGCAGTGGCACAAAATCCAACTTTCTTTTCTTTTTGGATTGGAAATAATGATGTTTTGGGTTATGCTATTTCTGGTGGAGTAGGTGTTGATCAAACAGGAAATTTAGATCCATCTAAATATGGATCATCTGATATTTCTGATGTTCTTGTTGTAAAATCTTCTATAAATTCAGCTTTACAAGCTTTAACGGCTAATGGAGCTAAGGGTGTAATTGCTAATATTCCATCTGTTACATCTGTACCTTATTTTACAACAGTGCCTTATGCGCCGTTAGATCCTAAAAACCCTGCTTTTGGACCGATGATCCCAACTTTGAATGCAACATATGCTGGGTTAAACCAAGTTTTTGAAGCTTTAGGTGTTCCGGAAAGAAAAATCGTATTTTCTACAAATTCTGCAAGTGCTGTAGTAATTAAGGATAAAGATTTAACAGATTTATCAGCTCAAATTACAGCTGCTTTAACTCCTGTATTTGGAGCGGCAAAAGCTACATTGTTTGGTATGACATACGGACAAGCTCGTCAGGCTACTGCTAAAGATTTATTAGTATTATCATCTTCTAATTATTTAGGTAAAGTTGATAACGTTCGTGTTCAGACTTTAAAAAGTTTAGGTTTATCTGAAGAAGAAGCTGCGCAATTAGCAGTTGCAGGAGTTAGTTATCCTTTAGAAGATAAATGGGTTTTATCAGAAAAAGAAACTGCAAAAGCTGAAGCTGCTGTAACAAAATACAATACAGCAATATTAGAGTTAGCAAGATCATATAATTTAGCAATTGTTGATACATATTCTGAAATGAAGAAATTATCTTCGAATACAGGTATTCGTTTCTACGGAAATACATATACAACTACTTTCGTATCTGGTGGAGCGTTTTCTTTAGACGGAATTCACTTAACAGGAACGGGATATGCAATTGTAGCTAATATGTTTGTTGATGCAATTAATGCAAAATATGGTTCTACATTAAGAAAGGTTAATCCAGGAAATTATCCAGGAGTTAAAATCCCTTAATACATAAAGAACTTAAAATACATAAAAAAAAGCTTCTCATTATTTGAGAAGCTTTTTTTATATTTTAAAATAAATACTCTTAATAAGGTTTATTCTGGGTTTTGAGCCATAAACTCTTCTGCCTTTTCTACTAAATTCTTTGATCCACAGAAAAAAGGAACACGTTGATGAAGTTCTTTAGGATTAATATCTAATATGCGTCTATACCCATCAGAAGCCTTTCCTCCGGCTTGTTCTGCAATATAAGCCATAGGATTACATTCATACAATAAACGTAATTTACCTTGTGGATTGTTAGTACCAGAAGGGTATAAATAAATACCACCTTTTAACATATTACGATGAAAGTCTGAACATAATGAACCTATATATCTAGAAGTATAAGGTCTATTATCTTCTTCTGTCTGACAATATTTAATGAAATTTTTAACACCTTGAGGAAATTTTACGTAATTTCCTTCATTTACAGAATATATACTTCCATCTCCCGGTATTCTTAAATTTGGATGAGATAAGTAGAAGGTACCAATTCCAGGATTTAAAGTAAATCCATTTACGCCATTACCTGTAGTATAAACTAACATCGTAGATGTTCCGTAAACTACGTATCCAGCTGCTACTTGTTTGTTACCAGGTTGTAAGAAATCTTCTAATGTAACTGGAGTTCCAGGCTCAGATACTCGGCGGTAAATAGAAAAAATTGTACCTACAGATACATTTACATCAATATTTGAAGAACCATCTAAAGGATCAATTAATACAACATATTTACTGTTTACTTGATTTCTATTTGCCTTAATTTCTATAAAATCTTCATTTTCCTCAGATGCAATACCACAAACTACTTCACGCTGTGAAAGTGTTTCAATAAATGTCTCATTTGCAAAAACATCTAATTTTTGTTGTTTCTCTCCTTGTACATTTTCATTTCCATATTCTCCAAGAATATTAACTAAACCCGCCTTGTTTACTTTATAATTTACAATTTTAGTTGCTAATTTAATAGAGCTTAATAGTCGAGATAATTCACCAGTAGAGTAAATAAAGTCTTCTTGATTTTCAATAATAAACTCACCTAGAGTTTGATGTGAATTTTGTGTCATAGTATTGTTTTGCTCTTCAAATATCGGAATTTTTAATTTTATAAATCAATTTCAAACGTTTGAAATTGTAAAAAAAAATAATAAGATATATTTTTTAAAAATACACGTACATTATATAATGTGTTAGTATTTTAAACTTCTCAAATGCTTATATTTGCAGGCTAATTATTAGAAATGATTTAATATGAAGGTTTTCAAATTCGGTGGTGCATCGGTTAAAGATGCTGAAGGAATCAGAAATGTAGCTAATTTATTGCAAGCTGTAGGCTTCCAAAACACATGTATGATTGTGTCTGCAATGGGAAAAACTACGAATGCGTTAGAAGAAGTTGTTAAACATTATTTTGAAAAGGAAGACTACGTTAAAAAGATTAATGAAGTTGAAAAACATCATATAGATATTGCTATTGAGTTATTTGCAGATGCAGCAGATGTATCAAACGAGATTAGTCAATTCTTTAATGATTTAACCTCATTTTTAAGAAGAAATAAATCTCCTAACAGAAGTTATGTGTATGATCAAGTAGTTTGTTGCGGGGAATTAATTTCTACAAAGATTTTATCTATGTATTTAAACTCTATAGGTATTGTCAACGAGTGGTTAGATGTAAGAGATTATATAAAAACAGATGATACTTACCGTGAGAGTAAAGTTGATTGGAAATTAACGGAAGAAAATATTTCAAAATTACCTCAAGTAGGATTTTATATCACGCAAGGTTTTATAGGATCAGATCCAAACTATTTTACGACTACTTTAGGACGCGAAGGATCAGACTATTCTGCGGCAATATTTGCTTATTGTACAAATGCAGAAAGTATGACAATCTGGAAAGATGTACCTGGGGTATTGAATGCAGATCCACGTTATTTTGAAGAAACAGAATTACTAGAGCATATTTCTTACGAGGAAGCAATAGAGTTGGCTTACTACGGTGCTTCTGTAATTCACCCAAAAACATTACAACCTTTACAGCAAAAAGAAATTCCATTCTTTGTAAAATCTTTTATTAATCCATTAGAGCCTGGTACAGCTGTAAAAAAAGGACAACCTTTAATACCAAAAGTTCCTTGTTTTATTTTAAAGAAAGAACAACATTTAGTTAGACTTAGTTCAAAAGATTTTTCTTTTATAACAGAGGATAAACTAAGCGGAATATTTACAAAATTATATAATAGACAAATAAAAGTGAACTTAATGCAAAACTCTGCAATTTCACTTTCGATGTGTTTAGAAGATAAATACAATCATTTAGAATTGTTTCTACAAGATGTAGAAACAGAATTCAAAGTTCAGTTGGATAGAGATGTATTATTATACACAATTCGTCATTTTGACGTATCTTCTGATACAATAATCAGCAAGGATCAAGAATTGTTGCGTCAAACAGTTCGAGAGACATTACAAATTGTCGTTAAAAATTAATGGGCTTAGTTACAACTAATGAAATATACAATGCTTCGGGTTTATCTCGCTTAGGGATAATAGGAAAACCTGTGGCATGGTGCGTCAAGAAATTATTAGATCTTGATAAACTGAACAAATTATACGATGGAGGTTCTCATCTAGGAGCAGTAGATTTCTTATCATATTTAATTGATGATTTAAATGTTGATTATGAAATACATGAAGAAGATTTAAAACGAATTCCTAAATCCGGACCATTTGTAATAGTATCTAATCATCCGCTAGGAGCATTGGATGGAATATTATTGATGCATATTATGAATAAAATTCGTCCTGATTTTAAGGTAATGGGTAATTTCTTATTGCACAAGATAAAACCATTAGAGCCAATGGTAATTCCTGTAAATCCTTTTGAGTCAAGAAAAGATGCGTACAATAGTTTAAACGGTATGCGCGAAGTTTTTCGTACATTAAAAGATGGAGGATGTATTGGTATTTTTCCGGCGGGTGAAGTTTCTTACCGAAATGAAAATGGTGAGTTAAATGATCGTGAATGGCAAGATGCTGCTATAAAGTTGATAAAAAAGGCTAAAGTACCTGTTATACCTGTTTTTTTTAGAGCAAAAAATAGTGAGTTATTTTATCGTGTAGCGAAAATTCATCCAGATTTTCAGACTGCCATGCTACCATCAGAAATGATGAAGAAAAGGACACGTCCTATTCAAATTCGTATAGGTAAACCAATTTTACTAAAACAGCAGGATGAATTTAATGATATTCAAGAATTCAAAGCTTTTTTACGTAAGAAAACTTATATGCTTTCTTCTTACTATAATAAGAAGAAATCATTTAAAGATGTTATAAAAAATCCATCAAATATTCATTTACCAAAAATCTATACTAAGACGATGGTAAAAGATATTGTAGCAGAAACATCCATAGATTTGATCCAGAGTGATATCGAAAATTTAAGAAAAGATGAATTATCGTTATTATTTAAAAATCATGATTATGAATGTTACTTTGCTAAAGCGGACGATATCCCAAATGTTTTAAGAGAAATTGGACGTTTACGAGAAATTACCTTCCGTGAGATTGGTGAAGGAACAAATGATGAAATTGATTTAGATCGATTTGATAATCATTATCACCATCTATTTCTTTGGGATAAAGATGCCAATAAAATTGCAGGTGCATATCGCATGGCAATTGGAGCTGAGGTATATGAAAAATATGGTATAAAAGGGTTCTATGTAAATGAATTGTTTAATTTTGATCAAGAAATTCATCCATTTTTTAGTCAATGTATAGAGATGGGAAGAGCATTTGTTTCGTCAGAATACCAACAAAAGCCAATGCCTTTATTCTTATTATGGCGAGGAATTGTCCATGTAACTTTACGTAATCCAAACCAAAAATTTATTATTGGAGGGGTAAGTATTAGTAATCAATTTTCAGATTTCTCAAAATCGTTGATGATTGAGTTTATGAAATCACACTACTACGATTCTACAATTGCTCAATATGTGCGTCCAAAAAAGGATTATAAAGTAAAATTATCTGATGAAGATAAACAATTTATTTTTGATGAATCAGAAGCTGACTTAAATAAGTTTGATAAACTGATTGATGAGGTAGAGCCTAACATGCTTCGATTACCGGTTTTAATTAAGAAATACATCAAACAAAATGCAAAAGTTATTGCATTTAATGTAGATCCAAACTTTAACGATGCTATAGATGGTTTAATGTATATCCGCGTTGCAGATATTCCTGAGTCTACAGTACGTCCAGTAATAGAAGATATTCAAGCTGAACTTGAACGAAAAATAAATTCGGTAAAGCCAGAAGGTAATATGGAATTATAATATTCCTTTATTAAATATAAGTATAAAAAAAAGCGCCTAACAATTGTTAGGCGCTTTTTATATTTTAAGCTTCGCTTTTTTTTATAATTATTGAGCTGGCGCTTCAACAACTGTAGAATCAGCAACAACAACTGCAGAATCAGTAACAACAACTGTAGAATCTACAGCAACTGTATCAACAACCTCAGCAACAACTGAATCGTTAGTTCCTTCTACTTCTACTGTTTCAGTTTTCTCTCCACAAGATACTGCTCCTAATGATAAAGTTGCAACTGCAACTAATGCGAAAAATTTTTTCATCTTTTTTAATTTAATCGATTAAACGTTTTGTTAACTTGACAAGTCAAATTTAGATAGATTTTTAAGTTTTTATCAGTAATGATGTTGTAATACATTTGTAAAATAGATAATAATTTACAAATGTATTATATACAAAACTTTATGTTGATAATTTTCTGAAATTTGAAAGAATTATGCTCCAAAAAAATAGCCTAAATACATTGATTTAAGCTATTGTTGTAAGTTGTCTAATCTAAATTATTTACAGATTGAAGAATCTAGTTTAAAATTTTCGATTTTATTTTGAATTAAATCTAATCTTAAGTTATGAATACTTCCCACATGTGAAGTTTTAAATTCTTTATGTGGAACATAGTTTCCATTTTCCACAGATAATCCTACTTCACGATAAGCATCACGGAAAGGTGTTCCATTCTTTATTGCATCATTGATGTTTTCTACAGTATAAATCGGATCATATTTTGTTTGTTCCATATATCCACTTTTAATTTCTAACTGTGGAATCGCAAAAGTTAAAATGTCCAATATATTTTCGAATTGCATCATAGGCTCGAATAATATTTCTTTCAAGATTTGATAATCTCTATGGTATCCACTTGGAAGATTATTAATCGTTAGCATAATATCATTTGGCAATGCTTGGATACGATTACAATGTGCACGTGTTAATTCAAATACATCT
Source organism: Faecalibacter rhinopitheci (assembly GCF_015234135.1). Taxonomy (GTDB): domain Bacteria; phylum Bacteroidota; class Bacteroidia; order Flavobacteriales; family Weeksellaceae; genus Empedobacter; species Empedobacter rhinopitheci. The sequence goes on from NZ_JADGIK010000003.1 coordinate 85,700, forward strand.
GGATTCTTTTTGTGAGGCATAATTGAAGAACCAGTTGTCATTTCGTTTGGTAACTTCACGAAAGCTAAATCTTGCGAATTGTATAAAACCAAATCATAAGACATTTTAGATAATGTACCACATATCATAGCTAAAGCAGTTGCAACCGATTTTTCTGTTTTTCCACGTAACATTTGTGCTCCGACTGAAGAAACTAAAACTTCAGAGAATCCCATCTCTTGTGTTGTTTGTAAACGGTCGATAGGGAATGAAGTTCCGAATCCTGCACCTGAACCTAATGGATTTTGGTCTGCTATTTTATAAGCTGCTTCAAAAAAGTATAAATCAGTCAATAAACTTTCTGCATATGCTGAAAACCACATCCCGAAACTACTTGGCATTGCCGCTTGGAAATGTGTGTAACCTGGTAACAATGCATCCTTATATTGATCTGCCTTAAGAAGTAAAATATCAATTAAGTTTAATAGCTTTTTATTAATATCCTTTAAATATTCCTTTTCAAATAACTGAATAGCAACTAAAACTTGATCATTACGAGAACGTGCTACATGGATTTTTTTTCCGGCATCTCCAGTTTTCTCAATTAAATAAGCTTCTATTTTTGAATGAATATCTTCAAAATTATCATCAATATTAAAATCGTCTTTTTCAATTAATACAAGAATCTCATCTAATGTAGATTGTAAAGCTTCATTTTCTTGATTGGTAATTAAACCAACTTTTGCTAGCATATTAGCTTGTGCCTTAGAGGCGATAACATCATGCTTAGCAAGGTAACCGTCTAGTAATCTATCTTTCCCGACGGTAAATTTTTCGATTTTATCATTAATGGTAAAACCTTTATCCCAAAGTTTCATATGTTGAATAATGATTAAGGGTGCAAATTTATAAAAAGCTTTGTATAAAATTACAATATAAATGAATAAATATCTTAAATAACTTATAATTATACGTTAATTATGTATATCGTAATTTAAGATGTTATTTTTATACAAATCGATAAAGTTGGGTGCATTTCTGAGGCTCAAAAAAATATTTAAAAAATATAGAAAATCTGCAACTTAGCAAAAAATAGACCTAGAAATTGTTAAGTAGATATTTTAACGCTCATAAAATTTTTAAGTTAGTTTTTTTTGGCCTAAATTATTAATAATGTGAAATTTAATTCTTTTTTGTAATTGTTCTAAATTATTAGAATATAAATAAAATTAATGGTAGTTTTATTAAGATTATTCAGCTTAGACGTATTTTTGTAGTAAATAATTAAACAATTAATAATATAATCTTATATACATTTGCCAAGAAATTTTTTCTTAGACATTATTGTTATAAAAGAGAAAGTTATAAAAAACTAACGGTTGGTAAGGTAGGAGTGTTAACTCATTTTTATTGAACAGCTTTAAATATTCAAAAGATTTAGAATTATGAGCCTTTATAAGGAGTACATCAAAGAAATTGAAGAAAGAAAAAGTCAAGGGCTTAATCCAAAGCCTATAGATGGTGCTGAGTTATTAAGCGAAGTTATCGCACAAATTAAAGATTTAAATAATGAATACCGTGAGGATTCAGTTAAATTTTTTATCTATAATACATTACCAGGTACAACTCCTGCTGCAGTTGTTAAGGCTAAATTCTTAAAAGAAATTATTTTAGGTGAAGAAGCTGTTGCTGAAATCACTCCAACTTTTGCATTTGAGTTATTATCTCATATGAAAGGAGGACCATCTATCGATGTTCTTTTAGATTTAGCATTAGGAAATGATGCAGAAATCGCTAAACAAGCTGCTGAAGTTTTAAAAACGCAAGTTTTCTTATATGAAGCAGATACTGACCGTTTAAAAGTTGCTTACGAATCGGGTAACGAAATCGCTAAAGAAATTTTAGAAAGCTACGCTAAAGCAGAATTTTTTACAAAATTACCAGCAGTAGCAGAAGAAATTAAAGTTGTTACTTACGTAGCTGCAGAAGGTGATATTTCTACAGATTTATTATCTCCAGGTAACCAAGCACACTCTCGTTCTGACCGTGAATTACATGGAAAATGTATGATTACACCAGAAGCTCAAGAGGAAATCAAAGCTTTACAAGCTAAACATCCAGATGCTTCTGTAATGTTAATCGCTGAGAAAGGTACAATGGGAGTTGGTTCTTCTCGTATGTCAGGAGTTAATAACGTTGCTTTATGGACAGGTAAACAAGCTTCTCCATATATTCCTTTCGTAAATATTGCTCCAATCGTAGCAGGTACAAATGGAATTTCTCCAATTTTCTTAACTACAGTTGACGTTACTGGTGGTATTGGTATCGACTTACAAAACTGGGTGAAAAAAACAGACGAAAATGGAAACGTTGTTCGTAATGAAAATGGGGATCCTGTTTTAGAGGAAGTTTATTCTGTAGCAACTGGTACAGTTTTAACAATTAACACTAAAACTAAAAAATTATATAACGGTGAGGTTGAATTAAAAGATATTTCTAAATCATTCACACCGCAAAAATTAGAATTTATCAAAGCAGGTGGTTCTTATGCTATCGTATTTGGTAAGAAAATTCAAACTTTCGCTGCACAAACTTTAGGAATTGAAGCTCCATTAGTTTATGCTCCAGCAAAAGAAATTTCTGTAGAAGGACAAGGGTTAACTGCAGTAGAAAAAATCTTTAATAACAATGCAGTTGGTGTTGCTGATGGTAAAGTTTTACATGCAGGATCTGACGTACGTGTTAAAGTAAACATCGTAGGTTCTCAGGATACTACAGGTTTAATGACTTCTCAAGAATTAGAGTCAATGGCTGCTACAGTTATTTCTCCAGTTGTTGATGGGGCATACCAATCAGGATGTCACACTGCATCTGTATGGGACAAAAAAGCACAAGCTAATATTCCTCGTTTAATGAAATTCATGAACGATTTCGGAGTTATTACAGCACGTGACCCTAAAGGTGTTTACCACTCAATGACAGACGTTATCCACAAAGTATTAAACGATATTACTATCGACGAGTGGGCAATTATTATTGGTGGTGACTCTCATACACGTATGTCTAAAGGTGTAGCTTTCGGAGCTGACTCTGGAACAGTAGCTTTAGCTTTAGCAACTGGTGAAGCTTCTATGCCAATTCCAGAATCTGTTAAGGTTACATTTAAAGGTGAAATGAAACAACACATGGATTTCCGTGATGTGGTTCATGCTACACAACAACAAATGTTAAAACAATTTGACGGTGAAAATGTTTTCCAAGGTCGTATCATCGAGGTACATATTGGAACTTTATTAGCTGACCAGGCGTTTACATTTACTGACTGGACTGCAGAGATGAAAGCGAAAGCATCTATCTGTATTTCTCAAGACGAAACATTAATCCAATCATTAGAAATTGCTAAGTCTCGTATCCAAATCATGATTGATAAAGGAATGGAGAATCATAATAACGTATTACATGGATTAATTGAAAAAGCGAACAAACGTATCGAGGAAATTAAATCTGGTGTTAAACCAGCTTTACAACCAGATGCTAACGCAAAATATTATGCAGAAGTTGTAATTGATTTAGATATCATTGATCAACCAATGATTGCTGATCCAGATGTTAATAACGATGATGTATCTAAACGTTATACACACGATACTATCCGTGAGTTATCTTTCTACAACGGAGAAAAATCTGTTGATTTAGGATTCGTAGGTTCTTGTATGGTGCATAAAGACGATTTAAAAATTGTTTCTCAAATGTTGAAAAACATTGAAAAACAAAATGGTGAAGTTAAATTCAAAGCACCATTAGTTGTTGCTGCTCCTACTTATAATATCATTGATGAATTAAAAGCTGAAGGTGATTGGGAAATGTTACAAAAATATTCAGGTTTCGAATTTAGTGACTTATTACCAAAAGGTGAAGCGCGTACTCAATACGAAAACATCATGTATTTAGAGCGTCCTGGTTGTAATTTATGTATGGGTAACCAAGAAAAAGCTGAAAAAGGTGATACTGTAATGGCAACTTCAACTCGTTTATTCCAAGGACGTGTTGTAGAAGATAGAGACGGTAAAAAAGGTGAATCTTTATTAGCGTCTACTCCAGTAGTAGTTTTATCTGCTATCTTAGGACGTATTCCTTCTATTGAAGAATACAAAGCTGCTGTAGAAGGTATTAACTTAACTAAGTTTAAACCAGTTTCAACAAAATAATAGATATTAATTTATTATAATATATTATAAAAAGGCTAACCGTAATGGTTAGCCTTTTTTATTATTGTATAGTTTATAAAGAGATATAAAGAGTTTACGGATAATCATTTAACATTAATTAACTATTAAAATGGATAAAAAATTTTATATTGTATATTGAATTTATTAACAACTATACTAATTAAAATTAATATTTATGGCTTTTGATATCAATATGATTAAAGGAGTTTATGCGCAAATGCAACAGCGTGTAGATAGCGCAAGAACTATCGTCGGAAGACCTTTAACTTATTCAGAGAAAATTTTATATGCACATTTATATAATGGTAATCCAGCAGTAGCCTATACAAGAGGAGAATCTTATGTAGACTTCAGACCAGATCGTGTAGCAATGCAAGATGCTACTGCACAGATGGCCTTATTACAATTTATACAAGCAGGCAAATTAAAAACTGCAGTTCCTTCTACTGTTCATTGTGATCACTTAATACAAGCTAAAGTAGGTGCTAAAACTGATTTGCAAGAAGCGATAAGTAAATCGTCAGAAGTATTTAATTTTCTAGAATCAGTATCTAATAAATACGGGATAGGATTTTGGAAACCAGGAGCAGGAATTATTCATCAAGTTGTTTTAGAGAACTATGCTTTTCCAGGAGGAATGATGATAGGAACTGATTCTCATACGCCAAATGCCGGAGGATTAGGAATGGTTGCTATTGGTGTAGGTGGTGCCGATGCAGTAGACGTTATGGCGGGAATGGCTTGGGAATTAAAAATGCCTAAACTCATTGGTGTAAAATTAATTGGTAAATTATCAGGCTGGGCTTCTCCAAAAGATGTTATTCTTGAGGTTGCAGGTCGTTTAACTGTAAAAGGAGGAACAGGTGCAATTGTGGAATACTTTGGTGAGGGTGCAGAATCATTGTCTGCTACAGGAAAAGGTACAATTTGTAATATGGGTGCTGAGATTGGAGCTACAACATCTATTTTTGCTTATGATGACGCATCCGAAAGATATTTGAGAGCCACAGATCGCCACGATGTAGCGGAAGCTGCAAACCAAATGAAAGCTTATTTACGTTCTGATGAAGAAGTATATACTAATCCCGAGGCATATTATGATCAATTAATTGAAATAAATTTATCAGAATTAGAGCCTCGTTTAAATGGGCCTTTTACGCCAGATTTAATGACTCCAGTGTCTAAAATGAAAGAAACTGCAGCAGCTAATGGATGGCCGCTGGAAGTAGAATGGGGATTAATAGGTTCTTGTACAAACTCATCTTACGAAGATTTATCCCGTGCAGCCTCTATTGCTCAACAAGCTATAGATAAAGGATTAGGTACAAAAGCTTCTTTTGGGATTAATCCAGGGTCTGAAGTCGTACGTTATACTGCAGATCGTGATGGATTATTAAAAACATTTGAGGAATTAAATGCCGTAATTTTTACGAATGCTTGTGGTCCATGTATCGGACAATGGGACCGTGAAGGTGCAGATAAAGAAGAAAAAAATACCATTGTTCATTCTTTCAATCGTAATTTTAAAAAACGTGCAGACGGAAATCCTAATACATATGCCTTTGTAACTTCACCAGAAATGGTAGCAGCGATCGCTATTGCTGGACGTTTAGACTTTAATCCACTAACAGATAAACTAGTTAATAAAAATGGAGAAGAAGTAATGTTAGATGCGCCAAAAGGAGATGAACTTCCTACGAAAGGGTATGCATTTGAAGATAATGGCTACCAAGCGCCAGTTGAAGATGGATCTATTGTAGATGTTATTGTTAATTCTAATTCAGAACGTTTACAATTATTAGAAGGGTTTAAACCTTGGAATGGTCAGAATATTACAGGTGCAAAATTATTAATTAAAGCATTTGGAAAATGTACTACCGATCATATTTCCATGGCTGGTCCATGGTTACGTTTTCGTGGTCATCTAGATAATATTGCTAATAACACTTTAATTGGTGCGGTGAATGCATTTAACCAAGATGTAAATAAAGTTAAAAATCAAATAACAGGAGAATACGGAACTGTTCCTGATACTGCTCGCGCTTATAAAGCAGCAAATATTCCATCAATTATAGTAGGAGATGAGAATTATGGAGAAGGCTCATCACGAGAACATGCAGCAATGCAACCTCGTCATTTAGGCTCGGTGGCTGTGTTAGTACGTTCATTTGCTCGTATTCATGAAACGAATCTAAAAAAACAAGGAATGTTAGCGTTAACGTTTGCAGATAAAGCAGATTATGATAAAATAAAAGAAGACGATACAATCAACTTTTTAGATTTAACAGAATTTGCACCAGAAAAACCATTAAAATTAGAATTTGTTCATACAGATGGTACTAAGGATATTATTTTAGCAAATCATACCTATAATTCTCAGCAGATAGAATGGTTTAAAGCTGGTTCTGCGCTTAATTTAATTAAAGCTGGAAAAGCATAAAACTCATATTATAGTTTTTAAATAAAAAATCCGATACATTTTTGTATCGGATTTTTTATTTTATAAGTTGACTTTTATTGTAAAATAATTTTATGAAACCTAAACATGCTATAATCGCTAAGATAGAACCTGTTATCTCACCTAAATGATACGATAAGCTTTCAATTTGTTTAAATTCAAAGTAATATAAACTTATAATCTTCTTTATAGTTAAAATAAAGAATAAAGTAATAAGGATAAAATAGAAAATTTTATTGAGTTTCATAGTTGGATTAAATTAGATATATAAATCTAAAAAAAAACCAAAATATAAAGCAAAAAAAATCTCAATCGAAGTGATTGAGATTTTAAGCAGTGGTGCCTCCAGGAATCGAACCAGGGACACAAGGATTTTCAGTCCTTTGCTCTACCAACTGAGCTAAGGCACCGCCTTAATTGTGATGCAAATATATATCGAAAATCTGAACCTCCAAATATTTTTTTAATATTTTTTTAGAGATATTATCTAAGTATTTGATAGTGTGAAATTTTAAGGTTAAATATTTTTTTATTAAAAAATCAAAACCCTAAAATATGAAGCAAAAAAAAATCTCAATCGAAGTGATTGAGATTTTAAGCAGTGGTGCCTCCAGGAATCGAACCAGGGACACAAGGATTTTCAGTCCTTTGCTCTACCAACTGAGCTAAGGCACCGCCTTAATTGTGATGCAAATATATATCGAATTTCTTAACCTCCAAATCTTTTTTTAATTATTTTTATAAAGTTTATTAAAGAAGTAGAAATGTTATAAAATATTTTTTGAAAAATAAATTTATAGATGATGTAGCTATAATTAGGGCTAATTTAAAATTTAATAGACATTTAACAATGCATTTTTGCTTTGTAATTTTTCAGTTTAACAACAAATCATCATATTTGTGCCTTAGAATTCTATACACGTCATATGAAATGGATTATTTGTAGTCTTGCTCTCTTTGGAGCGATGACTGTTCAAGCACAAACAGTATCTGTATCTCCGTACTCTTCATTTGGAGTAGGTGAACAATTATTTAATAATAACGCAGAACAAGGTGCTATGGGCGGAATCTCTACTGTACCAACCAACCCTTACGGTCAAAATGCTAATTTTTCAAACCCAGCAGCGAATCAGAATATTCGTATGACTAACTTTAATGTTAGTGCCAGAGGAGATAATAGCTCGTTTGAGTCAGAAGCAGAGAAAAAATCAACAGGAAGTTTTAAATTATCTAATGTTTCATTAGCATTCCCTGTCTCTAAAAAAGGAAGTGTTGGTGTAGGTTTTCAACCATACACAGGTTTAGGATATAATGTTTTAAATACTTCAGAGAGAGGAGATTTAAAGCAAACTTCATCTATGAAAGGAGAAGGAGGAATTAATTCTATTCACGCATTTTATAATCATAACATAGCCTCAGGATTCTCAGTAGGTATACGTGCTAATTATTTATTTGGAGCATTAAAAACGAATGAATTGGTATCTTTAGATGGAGCTAGTTTATTAACTGATTACGATACAAAAGCTAATTATAGAGGGATACAATTTACTCTAGGTTCAATGTATCAAAAGAAGATTGGAAAAAATAATAATTTATATTTAGGAGCTTATTATACGATTGGATCTGATCTAAATACAGATTTAAAGGAAATGACATCTACCTATACTTTTATGGGGTCTACACCAGCATCAATCGACACAGTTTCTTATTTTAGAAATTCGGATGTTTCTACAAAACTACCTCATACTATTGCTTTTGGAGCATCTTATACAAAGGATAATGCATGGGCTTTAGCTGGAGAAGTAAAATTTAATACATGGTCAAATTTTGAGAAACCTACTTTAAGTGGTGCAAATAACGTTTCTTCAAATACAGAATATAAAAACAATATGTATGTAGGAGTAGGAGGATACTGGATACCAGACTTTAACAGTTATAAAAGTTATTTAAACCGTGTAATTTATCGTGCTGGTGTTTACTATGAATCAGCATCGTTTTCAGTATATGGACAAGATATTAATAGATACGGAGTTACATTAGGAGCTGGCTTACCTGTAGGGAAAACAAATGATGGGTCTATGATTAATCTTGCATTAGAATATGGCCAAAAAGGAACAGATAGCTATGGTTTGATCAAAGAAAACTATTTTGGAGTGAAAGTAGGCTTTGATTTAAACGATGTATGGTTTAGAAAAAGAGTAATTGATTAAGAGCTAGCTAATCAATGAAAAATAGAATAATGAAAAAAAGTGTGAAAAATTTTATGTGGAGTGACGTTATGAAAATAGGTTATATTCTTCTAGTGTTTTTTACACTTTTTTCATGCGAAAGAACGGCACCAGTTATAACTAAAGGATTAAAGACAAATTTCCCTAATCGTAGTTTAATAGATGCAAATATTATCTTCAAAGATTCAGGGAAAATAACAATGAATCTTCGTTCCCCACTTATAGAGGAATATAGCTTAATTGATACACCTTATACTATTTTCAGAAAAGGTTTAGAACTTGATTTTTTTAATGATGGATCTGATAAACCAGGATTTTTGAAAGCTGATTGGGGCAAATTAAGCGATAAGACTGGGATTTATGAAGGAAGAGGAAATGTGGTTATGATAACAGAAGATGGAGACTCTGTAAAATCAGAGCAAATTTTTTGGGATAAAAATCGCAAGCTTATATATTCAACAAAACAAGTAGAATTAATTGGTAAAGATGGGAGTAAAGTAACGGCTAAAAACGGAATAGAAGCAACGGATGATTTAGAAAAATATACACTTTTCAATAACGAAGGGTATATCTTAATGGGAGAGGATCAAAAATTTTAAAAATTTTTACAATACACCTCAATCTTCTAATTCTTCTGTTTTATTATTCAATGTATTGTCGTATTTTCGCCACCTATTATCGTATATAAATTAACATAAGAATGGCAATTTTAGGAGAAATTCGTAAGAAAACCTGGTTAATTTTCGTAGTAATCGGAATAGCAATGCTTGCTTTCGTAGCAGGTGATTTATTCGGAGAAAACTCTAAAATTAAACAGTTGTTCACTGGAGATCCTAACCAAGTGGGAAGTATCAATGGTGAGAGTATTAGTATAAGTGAATACTATTCTCAGCAAGAAGCTGTACAAAATATGTTACAGCAGCAAGGGCAAAATGCAACTGGTAACCAGTTAGCTCAACAAACTTGGTCAAGTTTAGTTAGCCAAAGAATATTAAAACAACATGCAGAAAAATTAGGTTTAAAGGTTTCTGATGATGAGTTTTGGGGTTATGTAGCACAGAATTTTGGGATGAAATCTCCTGCTGAGGCTCAACAACAAATTAATCAGTTAGAAGAAGCTGCTGCTTCAGATCCTAATATGATGCAAAATTATAAAGGTTGGTTACAAACTGCAGAGCAAATAAAATTAGAAATTTTATCTCAAAAATACTTAAGCTATGTAATGGCTGGTTCTGCGGTAACTTCTAAAGAGGCTGACTTACAACAAACTTATAATGGATCGAATGCAACGATAGACTATGCATTTGTAGATTATAAAACTTTAGCAAAAAAATTAAATGTTAAAATTTCTGATGAAGAGATTTTAGCATACGAGAATAAATTCCCGAAACGTTTTGAAGCTCAAGGATTAGTTAAAATAGCTTATGCTTATTTTCCAGCAAAAGCTTCTACAGCAGATGATGCTGTTGCGTTAGCAAATATCAAAAAATATTTAGGTCAACAGATAAGACACGATGAAGTAAATAATGTTACAGATACGATAGAAGCGTTTGGATCTACAAAAAATGATTCAATCTATGTTTCATTAAATTCGGATCAGCCATTTATTTCTAATTATTTCTCTAAAGAAGAATTAGCTAAAGCTAATTTAACACCAGAAATTTTAAACTTCTTTAATACTGCACAAGTAGGACAAGTTGGTGGACCTTATAAAGTTGGTGATTCTTACCAATTATATAAATTATCTAAATCGAAAGAACAAAAAGATTCTGTTAGCTCTAAAACAGTTTACCAAATTGCAAATATTGTAAAACGTATAGAACCGTCTAAAGCTACTACAGATAAAGCGTTTAGTGATGCACGAACATTTGTACAAAACGTTACAAATAAATCTTTAGCTGAATTTAAAGCAACAGCTAAAAAATCTAATTTTGTAAATGGTTCGTCTGAGACTATAGAGCGCTTTGCTCCTTTTATTGCTCAAGAATTACCAGCTGACCAAACAGATAAAATATTAGCATGGGCTTTTGATAAAAAAGTAAAAGCGGGTACTACAAATTTATTCACTTCAGAAAATGGTGATTATATAGTAGTATTTTTAACTTCTCGTTTTGATAAAGGTTTAGCAAATCCTTCAGTAGTAAGAGAGTTTATAGAACCAATCTTATTACAAGAAAAAATAACGAAACTAGTAGATGAGAAAATTGGTACTGGTGGTATCAATGCTTTTATGAAAGAATTTGGTGGTACGAAAGCAACTGCGATGGTTAATTTTTCAAATTCAAATATTCAAGAAATTGGAATGGAACCACGTGTAGTAGGTGCTGCATTTGGTGTAAAGCCGAATACATCGTCTAAAGCTATTGCTGGTAATGCAGGAGTTTTTTACATTACTCCAAAGACTCAAAACATTCCTACAGGACAAAAAGGTGATATGCTGTTAGAGAACTTAAATCGTCAAATAAAAGGACGCATTTCTCAAACATTATTACCATCGTTAATACAAGCGGCTGACATTAAAGATAACCGTGATCGAGTAATAAAATAATTGCTATTTTAATATAAATAAAAAGCCTGAATCATTAGATTCAGGCTTTTTTTTATGGTCTATAATTTAGGAATAGAAGATATCAGTTCTTTAGTATAAGAGGTAGACGGATTAGCATATACATTATCTGCATCATCTAACTCCATCATTTCTCCATGCTGCATTACTAACAATTGATCTGACATATACTTTACGACAGCTAAATCATGAGAGATGAAGATATAGGTAAATCCAAATTCGCTTTTTAAATCATTTAAAAGGTTTAAAACTTGCGCTTGAACTGAAACATCCAAGGCCGATACAGATTCATCACATATAATGAATTTTGGTTGTAATGCAAGAGCTCTTGCAATACCAATTCTTTGTCTCTGACCACCAGAAAATTCGTGTGGATATTTATTTAAATCTGTTGCAGACAAACCTACTTTCTCTAAAAGATTTTCAGCAATTTTTAATCTCTCTTTTTTATTAGAACCTATTTTATGTACATCCATAGGTTCAATAATTATTTGAGCTACACTATGGCGTGGATTTAAACTAGAATATGGATCTTGAAAAATAATCTGAATATCACGTCTCAATTTTCTTATTTCGTCCTTCTTTAATTGTGTAATATCTATACCATTAAAAAAGATTTCTCCAGCAGAAGGTTTTTCTAATAATAAAACAGTTCTAGATAAGGTCGTTTTTCCAGAGCCGGATTCTCCTACTAATCCTAATGTTTCCCCTGGATATACTTTAAATGAAATATCATTTACAGCTTTTACACTAGGTTCTTTAGATTGTCCTAATAATGATGAAGGAAAAAAGTATTTTTTAAGATTTTTAACTTCTAAAATAGGTGTTTGTTGATATATTTTTTGATGGAAACGATTACGTTCTTCACTTGTGTATATTTCTGACTGATGATTAGCATCAGCTAAAAAATCGGTAACAGTAGGTAATCTTTTGTAACGTTCTTCTAATCGAGGTCGGCATGCGATAAGTCCTTTTGTATAATTTTCTTTAGGATTTTCAAAAATGCTTTTTACATTTCCTTTTTCTATTACATCGCCTCTAAACATTACCAGCACTTCTTCGCATACATTAGCAATTACACCTAAATCATGTGAAATAAAAATCATACTCATCTGATGTTCCTGTTGTAATTCTTTCAAAAGATCCAAAGTTGCTTTTTGTACCGTAACATCTAAAGCAGTAGTAGGCTCATCTGCAATAAGTAGTTTCGGTTCGCAAGAGATGGCCATAGCAATCATCACGCGTTGCTTTTGTCCTCCCGATAATTCATGCGGATAAGCTTTATAAATACGTTCCGGATTAGGAAGTTTAACTTTATTAAATAATCGAATGACTTTTTCTTTAGCTTCTTTTTTTGAAAGTTTTTGATGTAATAGGATAGATTCCTCAACTTGTTCACCACAACGTAAACTAGGATTTAGAGAAGTCATAGGCTCTTGAAATATCATTGCTATTTCATTACCTCTAATTTTTCGTATATCTTCTTGGCTTAATGACAGAAGATTAATGGTTTTATTATGATGATTAAAGAGGATTTCGCTTCCTGCATGTATTGTAGCATTTGGTGAAAGCAGGCTCATAATTACTAATGAAGTAAGCGATTTTCCGGAACCAGATTCTCCTACAATTCCTAAAGTTTCTGCTTTATTAACTTTAAAATTGATATTTTTTAATACTTGTTTTTCTCCAAAAGAAACAGATAAATTTTTTACTTCGATAATCCAAGATTGCTGTGTTTCTGCTACATCCATGCCTATAAATTGATGGTTGAAATTTACTGAAAAAATATTGATTAGATAGAGTTAGAAATTTTAAAAACCAATTCAAAAAAATCTTAAATTTGTTGAGAATCAAAAATCTAATTTTAATTAAAAAAAAATAATTAAATTAGAGTAATTGATTCCCAGCTAAAAAAAGATTGAACAAGCTGGTTTTTAAATTTAACTAATGGATACATACTCCCAGATTTCGACATTGTTTTTAGTTGCTAATCACAATGTCACTAATGAAATTTCTATAGCAAAGCTTTTGCTAACAATATTTCTTGTCTTCTTAAATGGATTTTTCGTGGCAGCCGAGTTTGCTATCGTAAAAGTAAGATCTTCCCAAATTGAGGTTAACCAAGATATCAACTCTGGAGTCTCAAACGTCGCTAAATTAATTGTAAATAATCTTGATTCTTATCTGGCTGCAACTCAGTTAGGTATTACACTTGCATCCTTAGGATTAGGGTGGGTGGGTGAATCATCTTTGATGCCTGTTATAATTAAGATTTTTCAAATTTTTGGTTTAACAAGTCCAGAATGGATGAGCTTTGCACAAAGTTTCTCATTTATAATTGCTTTTGTTATCATCACCATTTTACACATTGTTTTTGGAGAGCTAGCTCCTAAATCTTTGGCTATACAATATCCAGCTAAAACGACTTTTACAATCGCTTGGCCATTGCGTGTTTTCTATTTTGTATTTAGACCAATTATTTGGTTGATGAATGGTTTTGCAACGTTAATTTTAAGAACAATTGGTATTAAGCCAATTCATGGTGGAGATATACATACGGAAGAAGAACTGAAAATGATTATTACAGAAAGTTCTGAAGGTGGAGCAATTGAAGAATCTGAAAGAGATTTAATTCAAAATGTATTTGAATTTGATGATCGCCGTGTTATTAACATTCAAACATTACGAAAAAATGTATCTGCAATAAATGTAACGACAACTGTAAAAGATGCCATTGATTTTGCAATACAAGAAGGATATTCTAGATATCCGGTTTATGAAGAATCGTTGGATAATATTATTGGTATTTTATATACTAAAGATTTAATGAAACAACTGATTGAGAATCCATCTCAACAAGATGTTAGAGAAATTCTACGTGAGCCTATCTTTATTTCTGAAAGTGCTATGATTAAGCATGTGCTAAAACAGTTTCAGAAAAAACGCGTTCAGATGGCCGTTGTTACAAACGAAGTTGGCGAGCTTGCTGGTATTGTTTCAATGGAAGATATATTAGAAGAATTAGTTGGTGAAATACAAGATGAATATGATAATGAAGATCCTGTTGTAGAACGTTTAGATCATGGTGTTTATTTAGTAAATACGCATAATGCAATCTCTGATATCAATAGATTATTGCCTTATAAATTTGAAGAATCTGAACATTATGATACATTAGCTGGATTAATTTCAGAAATCTATTTTGATCGTGAATTAGAAGTTGATGATAAAATAGAGTTAAACGAATATTCTGGTGTGATTACCAAGATGTATCGCAATTCTGTGGAACAAGTTGTTTTGACAATTCATGATGGAGTTGATATTATTGAAGATTATGTAAAAGAGGAAGAATAATACTTCTCATATAATACAAAAAAAGCCCTTGCAAAATGCAAGGGTTTTTTTATTCTTCATCTCTACGACCGATTGTATTTTCGTATCTCATTTTACGAAAGACATTAATCAACGTTATAACATCTTTTTCGCAATACTCTTTTATGCGTTCTATATTATTATCTTCATAATAAACTTTAGCCACTTGGGATCCATCAATATCATCTTTAGAAGTTGGTATTTCAAAAATATTAGCTAATAAATCTAAAGAAGTATAATGTTTATAATCCCCAAATTTCCATAATTCCATGGTGTCTAAATGTGGGATTTCCCAAGGTTTCTTACCAAATAATTGCAAAATTCTAGGAACTTCTATTTGATGTATAATCATTCGTCTTGCGATATAGGGAAAATCAAATTCTTTCCCATTATGTGCACATAATAAATGATCTGGTTTATAATAATTATCTTTTAAAAGTGTATTGAATTCATTTAGTATTTTTTGTTCATCATCCCCATAAAAACTTTTGATATGAATGTAATTTTCATTCACAACAATTCCACAAGAAATGCAAATAATCTTTCCGAATTCAGCCATAATCCCTGCACGTTCATGATAAAATTCTTCGGCCGAAATTTCATTATTATTACGTTGGAAAGCGGTCTTTTTAGCCCATAAATCTTTAGAACGTTCAGATAATAAATCCCAATTATCCGTTTGCGGAACAGTTTCTATATCTAGGAATAATATTTTGCGGTAAGGTATTGTATCTAGCATACTATTTTATATTAGAATTAATGCGTATAGCTTCGTCAACTAATCTATAAATATCTCCATCTGAAAGTGGTTTATTCGATGGTTTATCGTCATGAGTTTTCCCTGTTCTAACTACAACAAGTTGTTGAGATGGGATTATAATAATACGTTGCCCTAAATGTCCTAACATTGCATAGAATGGAGTCTTATAAGAAGGATCCATCCAGGTTGAATGTCCATATACAGGAACCTCATCTTCATTAAAAGCTTTTGTATTAGGTTGAATCATCTTTTGAACGAATGTAGAATCTAAAAGTTGTTTTCCGTTCCAATTTCCATTATTTAAAAGTAATTGACCAAGTTTAGCAAAATCTCTCGCATCTGAGTTGAAACAACAATAGGTTTTTTCCATTCCATCTGCTCTATCTTTGGACCATTGTGCATCAAATTCCATTCCCATAGGTTGCCAAAACGATTCTTGCATGTATTGAGAGATTGATTTATTTTTTAATGCGCGTTTTAATAAAATTCCTAGCAGTTGCGTATCTCCTGAAGCATATTTAAAGTGACCACCAGGTTGTGTAATGAATTTTGTAGCAAGCATTTGCTTTTCTACATTATCTCCGTAATATGCTTTTGCTGTTGGGTTTAACGGTAAATAATAATCCTCTGTCCAATCAAAACCAGATGTCATCGCAGATAAGTCCGCAATAGTTACATCTTTACTAAATTCATCATCTTTATATTCCGGTAAAAAATCAGTGATTCTTTGTTCGAAACTTTTAATGTATCCATCTTCAATAGCTTTTCCTATCAACATTGTAGTGATTGATTTCGCCATCGAAAATGAATTCGTTAAACTCTTTTCATTATATCCATTAAAATAATGTTCATTGATGATTTTTCCATCTTTAATAATAAGAAATGCTGCTGATTTAAACTCATTCATTTCTTTTTCGAAAGAAGGATTTAAAGAAATTTTATTATAAAAACTATGTTGTTGCCAATTTTGCGGATTTCCTGCCAAAATTACATTGTTATCAAAGTCTTTGTAATCATCAATATTAGCAGTCTTTTCTCCTTTTAAATAGGTTAATTGTAAACCTCTAATGATGTAATCATTCCCTGTAACCCATAGTCCAATAAGGATTAAAGCAATTATTATAAAAAACCATTTAATGATTTTCCATATTTTTTTCATAGTACGAATTTTTATGGTTCTACTAATTTAAATGAATAAGTTTAATTATTGTTAAAATTTAATCCTTTCGGTCTTATATTTGTAGTATTATAATTAAATTTAATCAAAATATTAAATCTAAAAAATACAATATTATGGCTTTTGAATTACCACAATTACCATATGCATTTGATGCATTAGAACCACACATTGACGCTAAAACAATGGAGATTCACCACGATAAACACCATGCTGCATATACTACAAACTTAAATGCTGCAATCGAGGGAACTGATTTAGCAGGTGCTACAATCGAAGAAATTTTAGCAAACGGAACTGATAAACCAGCTGTACGTAACAATGGTGGAGGTTTTTATAACCACAACTTATTCTGGGAAACTTTAGCTCCAAATGCAGGAGGAGAGCCTCAAGGAGAATTAGGAGAAGCAATTACTGCTACTTTTGGATCTTTTGATGCGTTTAAAGACGAATTTTCTAAAGCTGCTGCAACACGTTTTGGTTCAGGATGGGCTTGGTTAGTTGTTGTTGATGGGAAATTAGTAGTTACTTCTACTCCAAATCAAGACAATCCGTTAATGCCAGTTGCTGATGTTAAAGGACAACCAATTTTAGGATTAGACGTTTGGGAACATGCTTATTACTTAAACTACCAAAACCGTCGTCCTGATTATATCAACGCTTTCTTTAACGTTGTAAACTGGGAAAAAGTTGCTGAATTATACGCTGCAGCTAAATAATTAAAATCTGATTAACAGAAATAATTTAAAAGACTTGCTTGTTTTAAGCAAGTCTTTTTTAATTTTGGGATATGGGAATTATTATTTTAGAAAATATAAAAATTTATTCTAATCACGGTTGTTTGGACGAAGAAGCACGCATCGGTTCAGATTATTTAGTGGATTTAGAGGCACATGCTGATTTTTCTAAGGCATGTGAGTCAGATGAATTGGTGGATGCATTAGATTATGTTTCTTTAAATGCAATCGTTAAAGAAGAAGTTGGAATCCGTTCAAAATTATTAGAACATGTATGTCAAAGAATCTTAACTCGTATAAGTCAGGAACTTACAAATGTAACGTATGCGAAGGTTAAATTATCTAAGCTGAATCCTCCTATTGGTGGGCACGTAGAAAAAGTAAGTATTATTTTAGAAAAACATTTTTAGGCTTTGTTTTTTTAAAATTATTGCTATATTTGCAAACCAAAATGATGGAAATGGTTCCTTGACCGAGCGGTTAGGTAGCGGTCTGCAAAACCGTCCACAGCGGTTCGAATCCGCTAGGAACCTCATTAAAAAACCTCAACTTCTTGAAATATAGATAGTTGAGGTTTTTGTTTTTTATGTTTGCCACACATTTGCCACGCAAAATTTTATATAAGTAAAAAGGGTGGCAATATACCACCCTTTATATTATACCGATAATTTAAGTTTAATCACATTATTTTTAAATGAAGAATAATGTTTTATACTAGAGTAGTTATTAAAATAATATTGATCCAATTCAGTTTCTGATAAACCAAAAAGTTCAGAAATATCATTTTTTGTATATTCTAATTCTTCTAAATGTATTCGAATAAGTTCTTGAGTTAACTTAGGTTCCGTTAAATTAAATTCATTAGGTTCTTTAACTCTCCAACCGTTATAGTTAAATTTAGTTACCCATCTTCGGTGTTGATCAGGTGTAAGCACACCTAAATCTTTGGATTTGTATAATATTGCTTGTGCAGAAACTTTCCAATACCTTTTTAAATCGAATAGTTTTTCCGAATTTAGATTAAATAGGTCTCCTTTTATATCTTCGTTAGGCATTAATAGATTTGAGGCAAATTCATTTGCTTCTTTTTCAACATCTCGATCTTCTGTTATAATTCCGTATTTAAAATGCATAATTATATGCCCTAATTCATGAGCTATTGTAAAGGATTTTCTTGAATCTGGAATCTTTTTATTAATAATCATAATAGGAACTCCATTATTTCCAATTAAGCTTACTCCATCTATTTTAATATCTGTATTAAAATTATGGTATACTATAATAATTCCAAGTTTTTCAACTAAATTGACAATATCTTTTATAGGTCCTCTGGGTAGATTTAAGAATTCTTTAATTCTTGATGCTAATATTTTAGGGGAATTTTTGAATTCTTCTAAATTAGAATATGGAATAGAATTTTGAATTTCTATTGAATCCAAAAGTTCATTTATATTAGAATTAATGATATTTATTTCAGCTTCTAATGATTTTAATTTTGTTTGACTAGTCCCAAGATTTTTTCTAAAATAAAAATGTTTTAATGGTACTAATTCATCATTTTTATAAAAGAATGATTTAGGATAGTTTAATACTTGTGATAGTTCATCTAAAACTTCGGGTGTTAGATTTGAAATGCCTTTTTCAATTTTTGATAATAATACTTGAGAGGCAGTTTTCATTTTTTTAGAAAGTGCAGATTGAGATAGTCCTCGACTTTCTCTAGCTAGTTTTACTCTTTCAGTGTTTATAACGTTTTCCATCATTTTAATAAAATGAATTAAATAAAGTAGGTCAAATGACCTACTTAATTATTTTAGCGTAAAGTTAAAAGATGTGTTTGCAGATGATTGTTAATATTACTTAATGTTTCTTCTTTTAATCTTTACATTTTCTTTAACGTGTAAAATTGAAATTTGATCGTTTAATTCAGAATCTTCTGATCTACGATTAATATCAATAGTATCTGTTTCAAATAAATTCATTGTTGCTTGTGTCCAATTAACTTCATGTTTGCTAATTAATGAAGTTACAAATGAATTATTACCTTCAGACCCTAAATTAGGACCTATAAATAAATAAGGAATATGCGCTAATTCTGGAAAAAGCTTTCCCGCATATAACTTATTACTGCTTGGTGTTGGGTATGATTTAGGTTTATTAAGTTGACCATATAGTCTCTTTACGTATAAAACATACTTGTTCTTTACAATGAAGAAAACTGAACCACTATTAGTTTTAACTTGAATTTTATTACTGAAATTACTATCAGATCCAATTCGTTTTAAAATTTTACTTTTAATGGTAGCGTTTAAATCTTGTGAATAATATCCACGTTGAGAATATTTAATATTATCTCTTAAACGACTTTCGTTTACTTCATCAATAGAATCTCTTATAATACTATCGAATTCTAAAAGAACATCACCTATTTCTTCTTTGACAGCTTGTTGATTAGCTATATCTTTATATATAACTAAATTTTCTTTGTCAGAAGAATCGAAATTTGTATCTTTGTCACCAGATACAAGATTTTTTACTTCTAAAGTTTTATTCAACTGGCGGGTCGAATTATTATCTTTTATAAAATTTTGTCTCATATTTTCTATGTATTTGTATCACCTGCAAATACTTTTTTTTGAAACCACTTGCGCAAATATACAAAAAATTATAACATTATTTATAACAAATTTGAATTTTATGTTTTTTTAAATAAGATTTTTTATCTATTATATTGTCAAAAGGTACTCCGTTAGTTGTTTTGGTTTGTTGAGATGTGTTGCGACCTGCTTTTTATACACACTTGACACATTCTAAAATCGTGTTATATCGATATTTTGTTATTTATAAAGCAGAATATGAAAGTCGTTATCGTTGCTAAATACTATGCTACCACGAACTATCCAACCGATTTTTATAAGTTCATTTAATTCTGTTTCAAAATCTTTTAAATTTGAATCTCTTAAAATTTTATATTGTTTCATTTTTCTAATTTTTTATTGTAGACTTAGTAGATTAAAATCATCACTTATTCTTTATATATATTCTATTTTTATTTTAAAATATTATATAGGTAAATAAGTCTACAAAGTCTACAAGTTGATATTTGTTAAATTGTTATTCTATTTAATGCAATTACCTAGTAAATTCATTTTAATACTTTTATCAAAAAAATGTCTAAATTTTGAGTTCTTAATATGTTGATATAAAGTGTATTAATCGTAAATTGTAAAGGTTGTAAGTCCATTGTATTCACTTTTTTTAATTGTGTAATTTTTGAACTCTGCATATTTTTTTATTGGATCAAGTCTTTTATCAAAATCCTTAAGAAAATAACGTTTGTTTAGTTCGCATTTTTCGAGTTTATCAAATAATTCCTTTGTTATATCGCAAACCACTTTTTTCTGCTTTAGATCAATATTGTTATATGGTATTAAACCAGATTTTAAAAATGTTTGTAAGCAGTTAGTCATAAAGTTGTAAAACTTATTCCATTCGAAAGAATCCCAGTCATTAAAGAAGTGATGATTAAACTCTAGAAAGGGTGTGTGATTATCATTGAAATAGTTATTTAGATATATTTCAAACCTTCTACCTTTATGACTACTTGAATTACCATTTATTTGATAATTAGTTGTAAGTATTATTTTAGGACTTAAAGCAAAGGGTATAATAAAACTTTGTTTGTTCTTTTTTTCGATTGTTATATCATTAGTAAGAATTGAGAAAAGTTGCTCAAAATCAAACGCTTTTTTTACATCATCAAAAAATATTATTTCTGTTTGATGTGTTACATCTTGAAAAGCAAATCTATTATTTGTTAGGTCCAAATTTTTTCCGTTTTGAGTAATCAGATTAACCATTTTACTTATGCCTTGAACAATCAAACCTTTTCCAGTTCTACCATTTGCATTATTTTCTGATTCTGTATTCTCATCACTTAAAATAATGGCTTTATTTGAACTAGGAATTTTATATTTATGTATTGCAAATCCTATTGATGATAAAACAGAAAGTTTATGTTTATCATCATTAGTAACTTTATTAAGGAATTTTTCAAAAACTGAAATTTCATTATTTTCTGTGTAATCACATTCAATAATAGAATCTAACCAGATGAAATTATCTTTTATGTGATTATAATCAATTAACTCCTTTTTGTTTTCTGTAACTTTTAGAATTCCATTATTAAAAAGTATGTAGCCAGTCTTTAAATCATCTCTAAGAGGTGTTATATTAGATTGTTTTAATGATCCTAATAAAGCTTTTTTAGTCATTAATAATGTTTCGCCTTGACGCATAAATTCATTATCTAAATCGCTTATTTTTAAACTTTGAATATGCTTTAAACAATAATTAAAGACTTGTTGGGGATTTAATTCAATGGCTATATTTTCATATATCTGAATTAGTTTATCGTTGTATAAACAGAATCCATTTAATTCTAAAAATTGTTTTAATTCAGATGGATTAATTATAAATTTCGATTTCGATTTTTTCCAAAAAGTTAAAGCTTTAACCTTTTGAAATTCTTTATTTAAACTAGATATACTTTTCATAATCTAGTATTATAAAAGTTTATTATTTTCTAGGTATTGATCTATTTCAGATCTTTTATAATAAACTCTGTTCCCTAATCCGTATGCAGTTAATAGATTAGTTTTTGTCCATCTATGTAATGTAGATAGATCTACTTTTAGAAGTTTAGCAGTTTCAGTTCTTGAAAGATATTCAACTGGTTTTTTAGGTTGAAATTCTTCTGCTAATTGCTTTTTTAATTCTGGGATTAATGATTGTTTTAAATCATCAATAAAATCTTTAGGATTTAATCCTACAAAATGTAAATGTTGCATATAATTATGTTTAAATTTCTATGCAACAAAGTTTGTTTGTGAAACTTACTAGTTGGTAACTACTTTACCTACTGGATTGTGTTAAATAACACTAAATAAAATCTATTTCTATAATCTATCTAGTTTATTTTCATCAAAATGGTCATTTCGTAATTGTTCACGTTTTATCTTATAATTAAAAAGTTTTTCAATTAAAGCTTTGTATGGTTTTACAGAATGACGTTTTAAATATTCATCTTTTTCCTTAAAATATAAGTATATGTTAGTGAACTTTAGATCATCATTTTTTTCATCATATCGATCATTAAGTTCTACGAGTTTATTTAAAAAACTTTCCATATCTTTTTTATTAATAAGTATTCTATTTGCTAAGTATTCTACTTCTGAACTATATATATTTTTAGAGAAGGTTAAATTATTTCCGTATTTCCACTCTTTAATTAATTCATTATAATATTCATTTTCAATGTTATGTGTTGTTATTGATTTGTCAATAGGAAAAAGATTTTCTATTTTTTTAATTCCTAAATCTTTTCCTACTTGATTATAAAAAAAGTTTAATTCATTCTGTTTTTCTGCTTGAATATTGTATGTATTTTCTGTAAAGGATCTTTTTAGTTCGTAGTAGAAGGAAATGAATTTTAAACCTATTTTATTTAAACTTATTCCTTGATCAGATTGTTGATTAAAATCAAAACTTAAAATATCATAAATACCTTTTTTGTATTTTTCTATTAAATCAAATCTATATTGATTTTTATCAATTAGTTTGATCTTATTTTTTTCTAGTTCAATATAATGAGATTGTTCTCCTAAAAATTCGATTTTATTTTCAATACTTAAAATGTATAAATGTTCATTTCTATACTTTTCAAGATCAGAATTTAGTTGAAGTATTGATTCGATTTTAGTATTCATATTAAGCTAGTTTTTGTTTTTCGTTTTCTATTTGTGCGAAAGTTTCGGCTGTGTCCATTGCATAGTCAGATGAAGTTTTACCGATATATTCTAAAAATACTCTTTCTGTTTTGTGTCCAGTTATAGCCATTAATAATGGTGTCGGAAATCTTTTATCTGCATAGAAATTAGTAGCAAATGACCTTCTACAAACGTGTGATGTTATTAAATTGTGTTTTTCTGTTTCTACTATTTCATTTCTACCTAATTCATCATTAAATACTTTTCCTTTTACAATTGTATTTATTTCACATATTCCAGCTACTTCTTTTAAATAACGATTAAATAAAGTAGCGTTAGCACTTGCATTTGTAGAAAATAGAGGTGGAAATTCTCCATTATATTTTTTAAGAATTTTCTTTACTTCTGAATGAATTGGTATTGATACATTTTGTCCAGTTTTTTCTTGTTTTAATTCAATAAATTCAAACTCTTGACCTTGTGCATTGATTTTTTTATAAATCATTGATTTGTTCATTTTCATTAAATCGCCAACTCTTTGACCTAGAAAACAACCAATAATTAACCAGTCTTTAGCTATTGCATTATTTGAGCCTATGATATGAGTTTTTTTGATTTGTTCAATTTCTTCAAATGATAGATAAATCTTAACATCAGATTTAACTTCTGTTTTAATTCCATCTACTTGATGGCTAATTTCAAAACCATTGAATCGAGCATCTCTAAGAATCGTTTTAAGGTTTTTAAGAGTTCTATTTGCAGTTGTTTCCATTAGCTTACCTTCTGCCATTAAATAGAATCTAAATTTGTTAAATAGCTTTTGATCAAAGTCTTTTAATAAGTATTTTACTTTGTTCTGCTTTTCAAATGATTCAATCTTAGTTAAGAGTGTTTTAAACTTTTGATTTGTAGTAGGTTTAAAATCTGGATTTAACTTTCTGTTTTCAATAAAGTCATTAATGTAGTTTGTTAGAAAATTTAAATCAATAGTTTCATCTTTTCGGTTAAAAAAGTTATTGATTTTTAACTCTAACCATTCTTTATTAAATACGATTCCTTTTTCAAAGTCTAAGTTATATTCTTTAAGAATATGAGTTTTTAAATCTAATAGTTGAGTTTTTAAGTTTTTTGTAATTACGTTTTTATCTGTAATCTTTTCAATTTTACTATTCCAGTATTGAGCATCTATTATTAATCCAGTTTTTACTTCTGGTCTTATATCACGATTAATATTGAATTGAATAAGAATATTTGATGAATTTGATTTAGATCTAATTCTATAAGAAACTTTAGCCATAAATAATACATTTTAATTGTGGTTAAAAGTGGTTTGCCACACATTTGCCACGCAATATAAGATTAAATAAAATATTATACTAGTAAAAATATTTTTACTAACCCTTTGGTGTAGTGGCTTTTGTTGTGTTTTTAATGATTTTATGTTAATGTAAAATAGGTGTGAATTGTATTGTTTTGGTTCGCTAGGAACCTCCAAATTTTTAAAACCTCTAATCTTTAGATTAGAGGTTTTTTTTATGTACTATATTTTTGTAATTCTTTCTTTTCTCGTATCTAAAATGTATATGTTAGATTAAAATTTCTGTTTTTAATGTATATATATTCATTGATAGCGATATTTTATACTTTTATTAAAATAATTTTCTATTAACTTTTCTTTAAAATTATATCTTTACTATTCATTAAGATTTATTTACATAATAGTATAAATCTAATAGACATACACTACACATGAATAAAAAGAGAATATTTATAATTATAATTTCACTTGCAGTTTTGGTGGGATTAATTATATATCGAATTAACGCCAATCAAAGTAAGGATGAAAAGCCAACCAAAGGAGCAGGCCCATCTAAAGAGATATCTGTAGAAGGAAAAATAATTAAAAAACAATATTTTTCAGATTTCTTAACTTTATCAGGATCGATGGAGGCAAATGAACAAATCGATTTACAGAGTGAAGTTTCCGGTATTATAGAATCTATAAATTTTGATGAAGGGAAATATGTGTCTAGAGGACAAATTTTGATTCGATTAAATGATGTAGAGCTAAGAGCGCAGTTGGCGCAAGCTAAAACGAGAAATACTTTAGCTTCAGAAAACCAAAGAAGAGCAAAATTACTTTTAGAAAAAGAAGCGATAAGCCAAGAAGAATTTGATATAGCAACAGCTGATTATAGAACTTCTCAATCACAAATTCAAATTATAGAAGCTCAGTTAAGTAAAACGGTTATTAGAGCACCATTTTCTGGTAAGGTAGGTTTGCGCAATGTTTCGAAAGGAAGTTATATTACTCCATCTACTATTATTGCAAAATTAGTTAATACAGATCAGATTAAAGTTACTTTTTCTATACCAGAGAAATATGCTCATATGGTAAAGGTTAATAATGTGATTAAATTTAATGTACAAGGAAATCCGAATGATTTTAATGCGCGTGTATATGCAACAGAGCCTGTTGTAGAAACAGCCACAAGAACTTTATTAGTAAAAGCTATTACAACTAATAATTCTAATCAATTAATACCAGGAACATTTGCAGATATTGTTTTTCCATTAGAATCTACTAATGATGCACTTTTGGTACCTGCCGAGGCTTTAATTCCGATTCAGAATGGGAAAAAGATATTTGTATATAAATCTGGTAAAGCAAAAGAAGTAATTGTAGAAATAGGATCGCGTACAAAAGATGATATACAAATAACTTCAGGTATATCGGATGGTGATACCATCTTAACAACTGGTGTAATGACATTAAAAAATGATTCACCTGTTAAAGTGGTTTTAAGAAAATAAAGATATGAGCTTATCCACTTTAAGTATAAAAAGGCCAGTATTAACCATTGTAATGAATTTGATTTTAATCTTATTCGGAATTATTGGTTATACATTTCTAGGTGTAAGAGAATATCCTTCTATTGATCCTGCACAAATTACTGTACGTACAAACTATGCAGGAGCCAATTCAGAGATTGTTGAGTCCCAGATCACAGAACCCTTAGAAAAAGCAATTAATTCTGTTGACGGAATTAAGAATATTTCCTCTAACTCTGCACAGGGAGTTAGTACAATTAATATCGAGTTTAAACTTGATAAAAATTTAGAAGAAGCAGCAAATGATGTACGTGACAAAGTATCGCAAGCAATCAGAAGTTTGCCTCAAGATATAGATGCTCCTCCAGTTGTTTCTAAGGCAGATGCAGATTCTGAGCCTATTATTACTTTAACTTTAGAAAGTTCTACAAAAAATATATTGGAAGTTTCTGACTATGCAGAAAATGTAATTGCTCAAAGATTACAATCTATTTCGGGTGTTAGTTCAGTTTCAATATTTGGGCAAAAGAAATATGCTATGCGATTATGGATAGATGCCAATAAATTAGCAGCCTATGGTTTAACTATTCTAGATGTTCAAGCTGCATTACGTACACAGAATGTTGAATTACCATCAGGTAAATTAACAGGTTCTAGTACGGAAATGGGAATTAAAACGATTGGTAATATTTCTTCAGAAGAAGGATTTAATGATATAATTATTCAATCTACGAATGATAAGGTTATACGGTTAAAAGATATAGGAAATGCTTATTTAGAGGCAGAGAATTTTGAGACGAGTATGACTGAATCTGGTAAGCCAATGGTAAGTTTAGCCATCATACCTCAGCCAGGAA
The DNA here is from genome assembly GCF_015234135.1 of Faecalibacter rhinopitheci. GTDB lineage: Bacteria > Bacteroidota > Bacteroidia > Flavobacteriales > Weeksellaceae > Empedobacter > Empedobacter rhinopitheci. The sequence goes on from NZ_JADGIK010000003.1 coordinate 112,663, forward strand.
CTAACTATTTAGACATTGCGAAGGAATTTTATAAAGAATATGAAAAATTACAAGCCGATTTACCAGAGGGATTTGTAATGGAAATTGCTATTGATAATACATTATTTGTAAGTAAAGCAGTGATTGAGGTTGTAGAAACATTAGCGATTTCTGTAGTTTTAGTAATAATAATTATTTTCTTGTTTTTCCGTAATTGGGCAATCGCATTTAGACCTTTAATTGATATACCGGTATCTTTAATAGCTACATTTTTTATCATGTACATTTGTGGCTTTTCCGTAAATGTTCTGACCTTACTTGCAATTGTATTAGCTACAGGTCTAGTAGTGGATGACGGGATAGTTGTTACAGAGAATATTTATAAAAAATTAGAAGAAGGAATGTCTCCAATAGAAGCTGCTATTAAAGGTTCTAACGAGATATTTTACGCTGTTATTTCCATTTCAATTACTTTGGCAGCTGTATTTTTACCTGTCATATTTTTAGAAGGATTTATAGGAAGATTATTTCGAGAATTTGGGGTAGTGATTGGTGCTGCAGTTTTAATATCCGCCTTTGTTTCTTTAACTTTAACTCCAATGCTAAATGCTTATTTAGTAAAAGGAGGTAAGCAGAAAAAATCAAATTTTTATTTAAAAACAGAGCCTTTTTTTGTAAGTATGAACAAAGAATATGAAGGTTCTTTAATAAGTTTTTTGAAATTTAAATGGTTAAGTTATGTTATAATTGTTGCGTGTTTCGGAATGATTTATTTCTTCTTTCAAATTCTTCCAAAAGAGACCGCTCCATATGACGATAGAAGTTATGTAGTGGTGAGAGCAAATGGACCAGAAGGTGTATCATTTGATTATATGGACAACTTCATGAAAGATTTAACTCAACTAATAAATGACTCCGTTCCAGAAAAAAAGGTAGCGCTTGCGATTACTTCTCCAGGTTTCGGTTCTGGAGCTGCAAATAGTGGATTTGTACGATTAGGTTTAGTTCAGCCTGGTGAAAGAGAAAGATCTCAAACTGAAATTGTTGATAACTTAACGAAATTAACTAAAAAATATTCACAAGGAAAAGTTACCGTAAGTCAGCAGCCAACAATTGCTGTGAATAAACGGGGAGGAATGCCAATACAGTATATTTTGCAAGCCAATAATTTTCAAAAATTAGAAGAAAAAGTTCCTTTGTTTATGGATGAATTAGCAAATGATGATACTTTCTCCATTACTGATGTGAATTTAAAATTTAACAAGCCTGAGGTACATGTTTCCATCAATAGAGAAAAAGCTGAAAATTTAGGCGTATCAGTTCTTGATGTGGCACAAACACTTCAACTTTCACTTTCAGGTCAGCGATTTGCTTATTTTATGATGAATGGAAAACAATATCAAGTAATTGGACAATTTGATAGAGATGACCGTTCAGTTCCTATGGATCTTAATTCTATGTATGTAAAAAATAACAAAGGGGAATTGATTCAGATGGATAATATAGTAGAAATGGAAGAACATAGCAGTCCTCCACAGCTATATCATAACAATAGATATATGTCTGCTACTATATCGGCAGGTTTAGCGCCAGGCAAAAGTATGGGAGAAGGAATTGCAGCGATGGAACGTATTAAAGAAAAAGTCTTAGATGAATCATTTACGACAGATTTAGGTGGAGAATCCCGCGATTTTATGGAAAGTGGATCCAATACGATGTTTGCTTTTGGATTAGCAGTGTTATTAATTTTCTTAATCTTAGCTGCACAATTTGAGAGTTTTATAGATCCATTTATCATATTACTTACTGTACCATTAGCCGTAGCTGGAGCTTTATTTTCTTTATGGTTATTTGGTCAATCGTGGAATATATTTAGTCAAATCGGAACCATCATGTTGATAGGTTTAGTAACTAAAAATGGAATATTGATTGTAGAATTTGCGAATCAATTACGTGAGGAAGGTTATTCTAAATACAATGCAATTGTACATGCTTCAGAAGCCCGTTTACGTCCTATTCTAATGACTTCTTTAGCAATTGCATTAGGAGCATTGCCAATTGCGTTATCTATAGGTGCTGCCTCTACAAGTCGTATAGGTATGGGAGTTGTAATTGTAGGTGGAACTACATTTTCATTAGTTCTTACTTTATTTGTAATTCCTGCATTCTATTTAATTCTATCCAAAGAGAAAAAAAATAATCCCAAATTTGAATTTACTGAAGATTAATCATGAAAGTTAACTTTATAATATTACAGCTTTTTTTTACGATCGGTATAGCAAAGGCACAAGATTTATTAACTGTGAAAGATGCAGTAGAGATTGCTCTTGCAAATAATTACGATATAAAACTTTCTCGAAATGATCTAGAAATAGCACAAGAAAATATAACGTATGGTAACGCTGGATTTTTACCAAATTTAACAGGTAATCTGACTCAAAATAATAATCTACAGAATATAAATCAAACGCAATCTTCAGGAGAAGTTAAGTCCTTAAAAAACGCAAAAAATAATAGTTTAAACTATGGTGTAAGCCTAGGTTGGACGATTTTTGATGGAATGGGAATGTTTACGAGATATGATATCTTAAAAGAAAATCAAAAAAAAGGAGATATATCTTTAAAAAGAACAATATTATTAAGAGTTTCAGATGTAATTACGAACTATTATACCATCGTAGAACAAAAAAAGTTTTTAGAAGCTATTGATGAAAATATCTTAATCACTAAAGAACGTGTAAGAACTGCAGAAAATAGATTTACAATCGGAAAAGCTTCGCGATTAGAAGTGCTAAATGCCCAAGTAAATTTAAATGAAGATGAATCTAATAGACTGCGTCAAATTAATTCCATTAAAAACTTAAAAATAGCACTAAATAGTCTTTTGGTAAGAGACTTAATGACAGAATTTGATGTGGAAGATGAGGTAATATTTGATTCAGATTTAATTTATGAAGACTTAGTAAATAAAGCTAAAAATCAAAATCCTGATTTGCAGCTTATCGCTATTAACCGCACATTAGCAGAATTAGAATTAAAAAGAATTAAAGCGGATCGCTATCCTACTGTACGACTAAATGCAGGATACAATTTTTCTGAATCAGAGTCTAGTTTAGGATTTACAACCAATTCCAATGCAAGAGGTTTAAATTATGGTGTTACAGTTGCATTAAATATTTTTGATGGTTTTAATCAACGAAGAAACGAGCAAATTGCTAAAATTCAAATTCAGAATGCAGACTTGCAGATTAATCAGCAAGATCTCGTTATTACAACTGCAATGGCAACAGCATTCCAAACTTATGAAACAAATCTAGCATTAGCGAAGATTGAGGAAAGTAATGAGCAAATTGCAAAAAGAAATTTAGAAATTACTTTAGATAAGTTTAAAATAGGAACAATTAGTGCGATTGAATTTAGAGATGCACAAGAAAATTTTATCAACGCATCAGCAAGATTAAATTCAGCTAAATTGCAAACTAAACTTTCAGAAATTCAGTTAAAAGAAATAGTAGGAAATATTGATTTTAATTAATAATAAATCATAAATATAACAGCAATGCCTTCTAAACTTTTAGAAGGCATTATTGTATTATATACTTTGTATTTCTTTAAAAGATTATTCTACTTGTAATTCTGAAATACGTGCTTTTTCGTCATCTGATAATTGATCGTATAAATCGTCTCTTACTTGGTCTAATATTTTCTGATATACACGAGGTTGTGTGAAGTAGTATTTATAACTCTCTTCAAATTCTTGGCGAGTTACATCATGATTTTCAAAAATATATAAAGTTCCCTCAGCAATACTTAATATTTGATTAGATGATTGAGTGTTATTAATCATCTGTTGTGATTTATAAATATCAACTAAAATATCAACCATATCAGACTTACTGATTAGATTGTCTGGTGTATCAATATATGGTCTTGAACAAGAAGATAGACTTATTGACACTATAAAAATATAAAATATTTTTCTCATAATTTTCCAAATATATTACGTAATCTCAACAAGATTACTCCAAATACAGCTTCACCAATTATATCCGAACTAATTTTGGATTCACCTAAAGTACGATCAGTAAAAATAATAGGAACTTCTTGAATCTTAAATTTATTAATCCAAGATTTATATTTCATCTCAATTTGAAATCCATACCCTTTAAATTTTATATCATCAAGATTTAATGCTTGTAATACTTCAGCCTTGTATCCCACAAATCCTGCTGTTGCATCGTGTACAGGTAAAGAAGTGATAATACGCACATATTTAGATGCAAAATAAGAAAGTAACACACGTTCCATAGGCCAGTTGACCACATTTACACCATTACTATATCTAGAGCCAACTGCTAAGTCTGCACCTTCTACTAATGCTTTGTATAAGCGAGGTAAATCATTCGGATTATGAGAGAAATCTGCATCCATCTCAAAGATAAATTTATATTTCTTTGCTAAAGCCCATTTAAAACCATGTACATATGCTTTCCCAAGTCCATCTTTTGTAGTGCGAACTTCTAGATTTAAACGATTGTTGCTTTCCGGGATTAATCGACGAATAATATCGCCTGTTCCATCAGGAGAACTATCATCTACAATTAAAATATCAAATGAATCATCCACGGCCAATACTGCTCTAATAATGGCTTCAATATTTTCCTTTTCATTATATGTAGGGATGATTACAAGTCTGTCTGACATAAATATCATTTTGTGGGCATAAAGATAGTTATTAGATTAATAGGGTTTTGTATTTTTGGAAAAGATTATGAAAGCTACGGATTTAATTAGTATTGCAAGAAACACAGAAAACAACGATTATGTATTTATCATACTTGTAGTTTGTTTATTAATTGTTTGCGCCTCAAAATATTTATTTGCTAAAAATTTTAAAACGCTAAAGAATAAAACAGAGTATTTAAGTTTTACGGATGATAATACTACATTGTTTAGTTTAATCATTAATATAATTATGGTTGTATTAGTGAGTGTACTTATAGTTTCTCACTTTGACGTAAAAATCATTAATCTACCTTTAAGTTTGCCCCTTCAAATAGCAGCATGTTTTGGATTAATATCTGGAATAATGATCATAAAGTTAATCATTGAAATGGCGTATTTTAGAGTGTTTTATCATGACAGTTCTTGGTCATTTTTTATGAAAAGTTCGAGTTATGTAAATGCTCGTAATGTGCTTATTTTAATTTTTTGTTCATTTTTATATTTTTATTCAGAAATAGATGCCAATATTATAATGTTTTTTTGGTTTATACTCTTATGTATTAATAGGGTATGGGAAATATACTTTAGATATGCCAATCAAATATCAGCCAATAAATCAATTTGGTATTACAATATTTTGTACCTTTGCACCCTAGAAATTTTACCAATAATGGTTTTATCGAAACTATTAATATTAGGTAAAGTAATCTAATAATTACTATGAAAGTTAAATCGATATTAGTATCACAACCTACGCCACTAGTCGAGAATTCTCCGTATTTTGAAATGGAGAAAAGACACAAAATTAAAATTGATTTCCGACCATTTATCCAAGTAGTTGGTGTAGATGGAAAAGAAGTAAGACAACAAAAGCTTGATTTTAGTAAAGTTACCGCAGTTATATTTACAAGTCGTAATGCAATTGATCATTTTTTCCGCGTAGCAGAGGAATTAAGAATTCAGATTCCAGACGCTATGAAATATTTTTGTGAGTCTGAAGCAATTGCTTTTTATCTTCAGAAATATATCGTTTACAGAAAACGAAAAGTATATATTGGAGAAAAAATGTTTGCAGACATGGTTCCTTTGTTTAAAAAACATAAGGACGAAAAATTCTTACTACCGGCAGCCGACGTTATTAAGCCTGATGTTCCTAAATTATTGGATAGTTTAAATTTAGATTGGCAATTAGCTACTTTATTTAGAACCGTATCTAGCGATTTATCAGACTTAGAAGATGTTAAATATGATATTTTAGTTTTCTTTACACCATCAGGAATTAAATCGTTGTTTGAAAATTTTCCAGATTTTGTACAAGGAGAAACTAGAATTGCGGTATTTGGAAAAGCAACTGTTGAAGAATCATTAAGGATGGGCTTACGAATTGATATAGAGGTTCCAACAAAAGAGATACCTTCTATGACAATGGCCTTAGATAAATACGTTAAAGAAGCAAATAAGTCGAAATAGTTATTTTTCTCTTTAATCTTATCTTTAAATAGTATAAATTTATAGCAGATAACCTATTTACAGATGGACAAGATATGGCAAATAAAAGAGCTTCCTACTGCGCAAGTTGTAGAAGATTTAAGAAATGTACTAAACGTTTCTGAAACTACCGCTATTTTATTAGCTCAGCGTGGAATTACTGATTTTGATAAAGCGAAATCATTTTTCAATCCGTCTTTAGATAAGTTACATAACCCTTTTAAGATGAAGGATATGGATGTTGCCGTATCTCGTATAAAATGGGCTATAGATAATGAAGAAAATATTTTAATTTTTGGAGACTACGATGTAGATGGAACGACAGCGGTAACATTAGTTTACGAATTTCTGTCTTCTATCTACTCGCAAGTTTCTTATTATATACCAGACCGTAATAATGAAGGTTATGGTATCTCTTACCAAAGCATAGATCACGCAGTTAAAAATAATATTTCTTTAGTTATTGCATTAGATTGTGGAATAAAAGCTCATAATCAAATTGAATATGCAAATTCTAAAAATATAGATTTTATTATTTGTGACCATCACTTACCTGATAAATCTATTCCTAATGCTTACGCAGTTTTAGATCCTAAACGTAAAGGTTGCTTATACCCTTATAAAGATTTAAGTGGTTGCGGTGTAGGTTTTAAATTAGTCCAAGGTTATATTCAACAGTTTAACTTATCCGAAGATATTCTTCATCCGTTATTAGATTTGGTTGCAGTAAGTATTGCAGCAGATATAGTTCCTATTACGGGAGAAAATAGAATATTGGCTTATGAGGGATTAAAAAGATTGAATGATCAACCTCGTATGGGATTTCAGCAGATGATTCCTACCAATATTAAGGGAAACGTAAACATATCTAATGTTGTTTTTTCAATAGCTCCTAAAATTAATGCAGCCGGAAGAATAAAACATGGTTCGGAAGCTGTTCGTTTTATGTTGAGTAAAAATGAAGAAGACTGTAAAAAATATTTAGCAGATATTAATTCATTAAATAATGAGCGTAAAAAGTTAGATCTTACTATTACAGAACAAGCCTTAGATCAACTGAAAGATATTAATCAATTAAATACATATTCTACAATTGTCTACAATCCGGAGTGGAATAAAGGCGTTATAGGAATTGTTGCTTCACGATTAGTGGATATGTATTACAAACCGACTATTGTATTTACAAAAAATAATGAAGGAGAATTAGTAGCTTCTGCTAGATCTATTAAAGAGTACAATATTTATCAAGCGATTGAACAAAACTCTCATCTTTTGACTCAGTTTGGTGGACATATGGCAGCCGCGGGATTAGCTTTAAAAGAAGAAAACTTTGAAGCCTTTAGACTAGCTTTTGAAGAAACTGTAAAGCAAGAAAGTAAGTCAGCTCATTTTAAACCTTCTATAGAAATTGATAAAGAAATATCATTTAACGATATTAATAAATCATTTTTAGAGGTGATAATGCGAATGGCACCTTTTGGTCCTGAAAATATGACACCAGTATTTTTGTCTAAAAACTTGGTAGCAACAGACTTTAGATTAGTAGGAAAAGAACATGCGCGACTTTTTGTGCATCAAAAAAATACACGATCTACCTATGCAGCAATTGGATTTAAGTTAGGTAAATTCGGAGACAAATTGCAGAAAGGGTGTTCCTTTGATATGGTTTATACCATAGGTATGAATTATTGGCAAGGGAAAGGAACTTGGCAATTTAATATAAAAGATATACGTTTTAGAGAATAAAAAAAACGACTCTATTAATAAAGTCGTTTTTCAATATATTTTATAATTATAGATTAGTTGTTGCTTCCTTCGACCACTACAACCATTTCACCTTTTAAGTTTCTTGTTTCAGCAATTATTGCTAATTCTTCCAAAGTTCCACGTAATGTTTCTTCAAATTTCTTAGAAATTTCTCTTGATAAACTTGCTCTTCTTTCATTCCCAAAAGTTTCAGCAAAATCTCTCAAAGTTTTACCAATTTTATGAGGAGATTCATAGAAAACCATCGTTTTTTTCTCTTCAATTAAGCTATCTAACTTTGTTTTTCTACCTTTTTTTACAGGAATAAATCCGATAAATGTAAACTCATTGTTTGGTAACCCAGAAACTACTAATGCCGGAACAAAAGCCGTTGCGCCTGGCAGGCATTCAATAATTATATTGTTGGCGACACATTCTTTTGCAAGTAAATATCCAGGGTCAGAAATGCCAGGAGTACCAGCATCTGTAATAATGGAGATGATTTGTCCATCTTTTAATTGACGAATAATATCCTCGGTTGCCTGGTGTTCATTATGCATATGATAACTACGCATCGGAGTTTCGATTTCGTAATGTTTTAAAAGAATTCCACTATTTCTTGTGTCTTCAGCTAAGATTACATCCGATTCTTTTAGAATTTCAACCGCTCTAAAAGTCATGTCCTTTAAATTTCCAATTGGCGTAGGAACTAAATACAATTTTCCACTCATGGTCCAAATATACGTTGAGTTTATGCAACAAAAAAGTAACTATTTTAGGATATCTGTAATTCCTTCTAGATCTGATAGATCAATATTTTCTAATGCTTCATCCAGCTGAGCACGTGTTAAATCAACTTTAGAATCAATTACTAGGACATTTTTTAATCCATTTACACCTAGAATTAAATTATTTACTTTACCATTCGATTCTAAAAATGAAGCATTTACATTACTGTTTTTAATTTTCACTTTTACAGCTTGTTCGTATTTATCACCTTTTGTAGCAGAAGCTAAATTTTTCATTACACTATTCTGTTTCCCTTTTCCGGCATCTGTAATTACAAATACTTTTGCAGATTTAATGTATTCAAAAATTTTAGCATCGGTAGTACGTTTAGCCAAATTCACAGCAAATTTTGGTAACGGAATAACTGTAGCTTGTTTATCATATTTATCGTAAAATTCATTCATGCTATTTACAGATGCACAAGAAGCCAATGTAAATAAAGCTAAACCTAGAATTGGTATTATTTTTTTCATGTTTTATTTTTAATAAATGAATTAAAACAATTGTTATTCCAATTTATAGGTATGAATAAATAAATTTTAAAATAGACTCATCATCTAATTCTAATTGTTTGTATAACTGGTTGATAGTAGCATGAGTAATGAATTGATCCGGATATCCATTCATTTTAAAATTTCCTTTATAATGAATTTGATTCAAAATTTTTAATACAGCATCACCGAATCCCCCATTAATAATGCCATCTTCATAAGAAATGATAGTATCAAATTTTAAAGCTACAATTTTAATCATCTGCTCGTCCAAAGGCTTGATAAATAGAAAATCAATTAAGCAGACTTTTTCCTCTAATTCATTGGCCTTAAGAATTTGCTGTATTCTAGGAGTAAAATTTCCTGTACTAAAAATTGCTACTTTATTTCCATCCGTAATACGTTTAGATTTACCAATTTCTATTTTTTCATAACTATAGTCTTCTTTACATATTTCGATAGTTTCTTTAGGAAAACGAATAGCAAAAGGTTTTTTAGTGAACTGAGCAGTATATAGAAGGTTTTTAAAATCCTTTTCGTTACTTGGTGAAGCAATTACCATATTCGGAATTGAATTTAAATAGCTGATGTCAAAATAACCATGGTGGGTTGCACCATCTGTACCAACAATACCTGCACGATCAATACAAAAAATAACTGGTAAATTTTGTAAAGCTACATCATGTATAATTTGATCATAAGCACGTTGTAAAAATGTAGAATATATGGTACAATATGGAATAGTATTTTGAGTTGCTAAACCTGCAGCAAAAGTAACAGCATGTTGTTCTGCAATCCCAACATCGATAACACGATCAGGAAAATTATGTTGACATTTGACTAAATTGCTTCCCGTAACCATAGCAGGTGTAATGGCAATAATTTGGGAATTATTTGATAATAAATCCATCATTGTTTCGCCAAACACATCTTGGTAAGATTTGGGCTTTTCAAAAGTTGTAATCTCTCCAGTAGCTTTATTAAATAAGCCAGGAGCATGCCATTTTACTTGGTCTAGTTCTGCTTTTTGATAGCCTTTTCCTTTTACTGTTTTTACATGCAAAAATTTAGGTCCTTTAATTGCTTTAGATTTTGTTAAAGCATGTGCTAATTCATCAAAGTTATGACCATCGATTGTTCCTAAAAAATTCAATCCAAAATCATTAAAAATAGAACTGTCATTTTCTAAATTATTAAAATGTTTTTTTAGTCCGCCTACAGAAGGATCAATCCCGATAGAATTGTCATTAAGAATAACAAGTACATTTAAATCTGTAGAACCAAGATGATTGAGCGCTTCCAGGCTCATGCCAGAGGTGATTGATGCATCTCCGATGATTGCAATATGATGACGATTAATATTATTAATTTTATCAGCAGTGGCCATACCTACAATCGCAGAAATAGATGTAGAAGAATGACCTGTGCCAAAAGTATCAAATTCGCTTTCTTCTCGTGTAGGAAAACCTGAAATCCCGTTTTCTTGACGAAGTGTATCAAATTCTTGACGACGACCAGTTAAAATTTTATGTGGATAGCATTGGTGCCCCACATCCCAAATCAATAAATCATTAGGTGTATCAAAATAGTAATGCAGAGCAATAGTAAGTTCAATAACCCCTAAACTTGCACCCAAATGACCAGGTTTTACACTTAAAGTATCTAAAATAAATTCGCGTAATTCTTTTGCTAAATCAGGTAATTCTGCTTGATTTAATTCCCTAAGTTCCTTAGGTTGATTAATTTTATGGATAACTGTATTCATTATTACTTTACAAAATTACATTAATTTAAGTAAAAGACCGTATCTTTGTCGGTTACAAAAACCAGATAGAATATGTTCCAAATAGGAAAAACGTTGGTCTCAGCTGATTTATTAAATGAAGACTTTGTATGTAACCTAAATAAGTGTAAAGGAATTTGTTGTGTTGAGGGAGATGCGGGAGCACCCTTAAATGAAGATGAATTATCTATCTTAGATGATATTTATGAGGATGTAAAACCTTATTTAAGAGCTGAAGGAATTCAAGTAATCGAAAATGAAGGAAAATATACAATGGATACTGATGGAGATTGGGTAACACCGTTAGTAAACAATAAAGAATGTGCATATTTAGTTTTCGAAGAGAATGGTTTCTCGAAATGTGGAATTGAAAAAGCATATGAAGATGGTAAAATTGATTATAAGAAACCAATTTCTTGCCATTTATACCCAGTTCGTATTAAGGAATATTCAAATTTTACTGCTGTTAATTATGATGTTTGGGATATTTGCTCAGATGCTTGTACATTAGGAAAAGAATTAAAGGTGAATGTTGCCACATTTGCTAAAGATTCTTTAGTAAGAAAGTTTGGAGAAGAATGGTACGAAGAACTTATGGAAGTTCAAAAAGAAGTAAACAACCAAAAAAAGTAAATTTATGTCAATAACAAGAGCTAGAAGATCCACAGATGCGATCGAAAGATTATATATTTCAATGCGCCACTTGTTTCATAGAGGCGTTTATCGTATTTCAGGGGGTCCTGGCAAAATATTAAGAAATCTATTATTTGAATTAGAACCAGAGATTTATGGTTCTATGACAGATCCAAATAAGGTTGAATTAAGTGGTTTAATGTACGTGTTAGACCGATTACCAGAAGGAATCGTTGAAACACCATTCATTTCTTTTACAGCAGATGAAGGGTATGATCGTTCTATATTCACGCCAATTATTCCTGCGAAAAGACGTCGTTTTTGTTACAGAATTGATGATGACCAAATGAACATTGAAATTTCTAGAGGTCGTTCAGAAATCTATGATATTTTAACACACTTAACGTTCTTATTCAACGAAGCAGATAAAATCAGAAACCGTGCATTTGATAATCAAACTTTAGCAAAAAATAGAGTTTGGGAAATTATTGAGGATATTGTTTTATCTAAAAAAGAATTATCTCGCAAAGATCGTGAAGTTGCAATCATGCATTTATCAACAATCTTAGGAAGAACATTCGAAGAAACGCAAGCAATGCACGCTTACTTTAGTACTACGGATAATCCAGATAAGTTTTTCTCAACGATCTATTGGATGGGAACAACAAGCCAGGCAGATAGAATTGGGATTAAGAAACGTGAAGTTACATTTACATCAACTTTAAGAGAATCTATTGGTCACCATGTAATTGGAGAAAAATGGGCCAATGAGATTAAACGTAATTTATTAGCTAATAATTTACAAGAAAAAAATATTCATATCGTTAGTGCTAATATGCACTCAGTTTCTAATATGTTGTATGCACACGATGCATTAAAACGTAAATACAAGGAAGAATCTGTAGAAATATATGAAGATCTAAGTGCTGCTAACAATAAATTAATGCGCGATCAGTTACATGAATATGTACAACAGAAAGGATTAATTTATATCAAAGATAAATCAGGAACTAACATTGATATTCAGATCATTGATTTATCAAAAATAGATCTTAAAAACACCGCTTTTTCTCATGCAAAAGCAAAAGATAATGAAGTTATTATCGTAATGGATTACGCATTTGGAGAACAAGCTTTTGAAGCGATGGATGAGTTATTAAAACCATATAAATCACCAGAAGCTACTTTTAAAATGAATGTAAAATCTGTGTCAATCATGGGGAAAGCAGGAATTTTAGAAGGAGTAAAAGGAGATATTATGATTGCTACATCGCATGTTTTTGAAGGAACTACGGATAATTATTTCTTTGATAATGAATTATCTTCTGAAGATTTCAAAGATTGTGGATTAGGAGTTTACGAAGGTCCAATGATTTCAGTTTTAGGAACTTCTTTACAAAATAAAGATATTTTAGAATACTTTAAAAACTCATCTTTCCAAGCAATCGGTTTAGAAATGGAAGGTGCGCATTATCATAAAGCGATACAAGTAGCCTCTAAGATTCGTCACCATATCGATAAAGATGTAAAAGTAATGTATGCGTACTATGCATCAGATAATCCTTTAGAAACAGGAAGTACATTAGCATCAGGAGGTTTAGGACTTACAGGAGTTAAACCAACTTATTTAATTACGCAAAAGATTTTAGAAAAAATCATTCAATAAAATATGAAAAATTTTTCCATCCTTGGATATGGGCATATAGGTAAAGTTCATGAACAAGCAATATTAGCATCAGATAATGCCAATTTAATTTCAATTATTGATTTTGAATTACCTTCTGGATTAGGTGTAAAAACTTATTCTACTTTAGAAATTTTCTTACAAGAAGATAAAGAGACTGATGTAGTGGTTATTGCTACACCAAATGGATTGCACCGAGAACATGCAATTAGATGTCTAAAAGGAGGGAAAAATGTTTTTATAGAAAAACCGCTTGCATTAAATATTGAAGATGCAAAGGAAATCCTTGCTGTTGCAGCGGAGAAAAAATTGCGTGTTTTCTCTTCTATGCAATTGCGTTTTTCGCCAGTAATACAATATGTAAAAAAACTTTTGGAAAATAACGCCTTAGGTAAAATACATATGATTAACGTGCAATGCTATTGGAACCGTAATAAAAACTATTACAAACTAAGAGAATGGCATGGCTCAGAAGATATGGACGGAGGAGTTTTATTTACTCAATTTTCTCATTTCGTTGATATTCTTAATTTTTGGTTTGAAAAAGTTGATTGTATTGGAGCAAAAAGTTATAATTTTTCTCATACTAATGTGACTGAGTTTGATGATAGTGGATATGTAGATTTTACTGCAAACGAAGCTGTAGGTCATATGACATATACAACTTCAGTTTTTAATAAAAATTTTGAATCTGATATTGTTATCATTGCAGAAAAAGGAACGATTAAAGTTGGAGATCAATATCTTAACCAGATGATTTATAGTGATCTTAAAAATGTTTGTTGTTCAAAGAATGTTTCTACTGATCAAAAAAACTTTCACCCTAATGCAATTTACGAAGTTGCAGATGCTTTAATGCGAAATAATGAGAGTATTTTAGATGGTATACATGCTATTAATTTAGTTAAATTTATAGATGATGCGAACAATTTTTCAAAAAGTAATAAAATTATAACCAATAAAGAATATGAGGTTTCACACGCGTAAATGGGTAAAACCAGAAGATTTAAATCCAAATCGTTCACTTTTTGGAGGCAAGTTATTAGCTTGGATTGATGAAGAAGCTGCTCTTTACAGTGTAGTACAACTTGAAAATCCGCATGTTGTAACAAAATTTATGTCTGAAATAAATTTTATGGCTTCTGCAAAACAAGGCGATATTGTAGAGATTGGTATAGATGTCGTAAAGTTTGGTAACACATCCTTAATCCTTCGATGTGAGGTACGTAATATGATGACTCATGAAAAAATTATCACTGTAGATAATATTACAATGGTAAATTTAGATGAGGAAGGTAAGCCCAAACCTCATGGTAAAAAGAAAATAGAATTTGTGAAAGATCGTTTAGCAATTCTAAATAAATAAAATAAAAGCCACTTACTAGTAAGTGGCTTTTTTTATTTAATCCATAAAAAGAGCTTTTAACTCATGGGCTTCGCTCGGATTCATTCTATTAGCTAAGACTAAACTTAGTTGTTTTCTACGTAATGCTGCATTATAACGCTCAATTTCAACCTCTGTTTCTGCAACTAATTCCGGAACTTGTACAGGTTTATTATTTTCATCTAAAGCAACAAAAGTATATATTGCATCATTAGTTTTAATAAAATTTTCTGCATCATAATCATAGATGTATACATCTACATATACCTCCATTGAAGTTTTGAATGCACGAGAAACTTTAGATTCTAATTTAACAGTGCTTCCCAATGGAATTGGTTGATTAAAAGAAACATGATTTACACTTGCTGTTACTACTTGTAAGCTCCCAGAATGCATTTTTGCAGAGATAGCAGATATTCTATCCATACGAGCTAAAAGCTCGCCTCCAAACATATTATTCAACTGATTGCTCTCATTAGGTAAAACTAAATTAGTCATTACTGCTAATGATTCTTTTGCTGTTTTTGATTTAGCCATAAAAAAACCTTTGTATTCTAATTAGATACAAAGGTCTTGAAAATTATTGATTAAATATAATATGCTTATTTATGCTCTCTAATCCAAGCGTCAGGATGCTTAGAATGTAATTGATTTAAAAATGTCGAAGCTTTATCCATTGTATCAAAACTATCAAAATTTACATAATAAAAACGTCCTTTTACATATACAACACTAGCATTTTTATGCCCTTCGTTTTCTAATGAACGAAGCATTCTTGCAGCATCATCCGCTCTCCTTAACGAAGCAGCAATAACCTGAAATTTCTTAGGATTTGTATCCGTTTTTACAACTTCATCTACTTTTTTATCGCTATTATTAATACTATTTTTATCCTCTTTTTTTGGAGAGTTTGCTGCAACTTCTTTTGTATCATTTGTAGAATTACGAATAATTGCTTTTACCTCTTTTTCTGTATCATTTAATTGCTTTTCCTCAACTACTGTAATTTCATATTTAGATACTATACTATTTCCAGCAGAGTCTATATGTTCTTGTGCGGGCAAGGAAATCGATGTTCCTGTTTGTACATATTCTAAAGGATCTACAATTGTTGTGGGTAAATTATGAATAACATCTTTTAATGTATCAGCTTTATTTATCTGATTAGAGTTTAAAAGATTAGGTGCAGCTTCTTTAATTGCAGGAATAACTATGCCACTCCATTGATGATCTACAAATTTTTGTACAGGTTGAGGTGTGTTAAAATAAAAGTAACCACCTACTATAATAGGAATAACGGAAGCTACAGCCAAGATAGATGACCAATTTTTCTTAGCTTCAGTAATATTTTTTTCTTCAGGTTCGATAGGTAAGATTAAATTAGGATGAATAGTAGTTAAACCAAATGCATCAGGAAGTAAGTTTAAAGTAGTATGAGGTTCAAATTTTAAATTTCCATCTTGATCCTTTTTTAAGAATCCAACTTTTTTTAAATGGATATTTTCACCATTCTCTATACGAGTTTTCCAATTGTTTACATCATCTTCAAGAAGGAGAGAAGCTTCTTCTCTATCTATTGCTTCTCCAATTTCATAGGCTTGTTCAATAATACCATCATTTGTTGTTAATGCAGAATTAAATGAAATGGCATGATGTGGAGGAGTGATTGAAGCATCTTCAGCATTAATAGTAGCACTCGTTGGATGCGAAATAAAGGCTCCAAATTTCGGTACGATTACACAATCGTGCTGAAATAATAGTTGATCGATATATTTTTCTAACCTCATAACAACGAATTTAACATTTTTTTTTGATTAATAAAGATAATCAATTAAAAATGTGTACTTTATGATTAAATACTTAGTTTTAAAAATGATTTCAGAGCAAAGATACATTTTAGCTTTGTCATTTATCAAAGGAATTGGCGATAGTCGTATATTTTTTCTAATTAATTTTTTTGGAAGTGCGCAATGTGTTTGGGAAAAATCTAAACAAGATTTACAAGTCATTAAAGGAATTGGACCTAAGTCTATCCAAGATATTGGTAAAACAAAATTTTTAGATCTTGCAGATCAAGAAATTGAATTCTGTAAAAAATACAATATTGATATCTTAACAATTTTTGATGAAGATTATCCATCATTATTAAAACAATGTCCAGACGCTCCTTTAGTTTTGTATAAAAAAGGAAATATTAATTTTGAGAAATCTAAGAAAATAGCTGTCGTAGGAACCAGAAAAATGACAAATTATGGTAAACTTTTTATTAATGAATTAATAGAGAGTTTACAAGATTTTGATATTACTATTGTAAGTGGCTTAGCATATGGATGTGACATTTATTCTCACGCATTAGCCATAAAGTATAACGTGCCTACATGGGCTGTATTAGCACATCATCTTAATCATATCTATCCTACCCAGCATCGTTACTTAGCGGAGGATATGTTAGAAAATGGTGGGTGGATTTCTGAGCAACCCTCTTTTAAAAGTATTCAGCCAAAATATTTTATTCAACGTAATAGGATAATTGCAGGATTATCTGACGTAACCATTTTAGTTGAATCAGCTGCGCATGGAGGAAGTTTAGTAACTGCAAAGTTCGCTAATGATTATAATAGAGATGTATTTGCATTGCCAGGAAAAATGACTGATCAGTTTAGTATTGGATGTAATTATCTCATAAAAACACATCAGGCGTATTTGATAGAATCTTCAAAAGACTTGATTTATCATTTGGATTTTATGAATAATCCAAAAAGGACGAATCAATTTGCAATGTTCATCGATTTAGATGTTGAGGAACAAAAAGTTTTTGATTATTTACAACAAAATGGAAAAACACATATAGATGCTTTAGCCATTAGTTTACAACTCCTCACTTATGAGCTAATGCCTATTTTATTAAACTTAGAACTAAAACAAGTGATCAAACCTTTACCAGGAAAATATTTTGATCTTTATAGCTAACATTACAATTTTTAAGATAAATCTGTGTTATAAATAACAGTATTTTTGTTGATTATGAAGCAGTACTTATTACTTATTATTTGTTTCCCATTTTTATCCTTATTTGCTCAGCAAAATAAAGGAAGATGGACGGATATGTTTTCTTATGCCAATGTAAAGTTTATCGAAGAAGTTCAAGATGTACTTTATTGCGCCACAGAAAATGGTATTTTTATTTATGATAATTCATCTACTGATAACGAATGGGTTAAATATAATAAGACAAATATTCTAAGTAATGTTGGAATATCAGCTATGGATTATGAACCTTCTACAAATACACTTGTTGTAGGATATGAAAGTGGCGCAATCGATTTATTAGAAGCAGGTAAATCATCAATAGTGCTAGATATTCCTTGGAATAATTTTTCTGGCTCAAAAAGAGTTAATCATATTTCTATTTCAGGAGATATTGCAATTATTTCTGGCAACTTTGGAATTGCATCATTTAGTATTTCAGAAAAGGAATTTAAGGAGACAACTTTTTTTTATAAAAACTCTAATTATTTATCAGTTAACGAGGCTGCTATTTTTAATGGAAATATTTATGCAGCAACATCCGATGGAGTCTATACGTATCCTTTAGTTAATAATGTAAATTATCCGAATTTCTATGAATGGAAAATTCAACCTTCTACTCAAGGTCAAAATGTATTAAATTTAGAATTATTCAATAACGAGTTATATTATTCAACAAAAAATCAGTTGTATAAAATAAATGCAACAAATCAAACTACTTCAATTTTAAATTTAGAAGAGATAATTGATTTAAAATCGAATAAAGATAAATTAGCTATTACTGATAAATCTGGAATTACTTTTATCGACACGAATCAATCAACTTCAAAAAAAATTATAAAATATCAAGATTCTAATAGTCAGGGTAATATTCAAGAATATATAATGGAAATGAACACAGGTATTTATTTTAATAATAAATATTATGGTGGGTCAATGAAATTTGGGTTAGTAGATTTTGATTTAGTAACTACTTATTATACTGAGCCTAAAGGATATTTACCGGATGGACCTTATAATAATTTATCGTACTCATTGGCTGTTAAAAATAATAAAGTTTGGATTGCGCCAGGAGGAATAGGTGATTTTAATCAACCATTAGAAAATAGTGATGGGTTTTATTATTTTGATAAATATATATGGAAACATTTTAAAAGTAATCAATTTGAAAATGCTAAAGATTTTGTAAAAATCGCGGTTGATCCCAATGATGACAATCATTTTGTAGCTGTACCATATTTTGAAGCTACAAATTGGAATTACACACAAAAAATCGGTGTAATGGAAGTTAATTTGAAAGATAATTCATATAATTATAATCATATTATTTCGCCTCTAAAATGGAGATATAGGATAGCAAGTGCAGCGTTTGATGAATCGGGGAATTTATATTTAGGTAGTTCATTTCCTGAAATAAATGGAACAACAGTTTATAACTCAAATTATTATTATCAGCGAAAAGGGAATACATGGAAAAATATTTTATCTCAGAAAGGAAATCTATCAACGACGCTATCACCAGATTTTAGTAATGATTATATTTGGTTTCCTAATGCGCGTAATGGAGGGGTTACAGTCTTAGATAAAGAAATGAATGAGATTATAACCTTAACACAATCAAATGCAAATCTATACGAAGATAACGTTATCTCATTAGCAGTTGATCAAAATAATTCTGTTTGGATTGGAACATTATTAGGGATTACAGTTTTGAATAATGCAGATGCATCCATAGCTTCTGGAAATTATAAGACAGAACCAATAGTTATTATTCAAGATGGGATTCCAGAAGCTTTGTTAACTTCTATTCGTATTAATGATATAAAAGTAGATAAAGCTAATCGTAAATGGATTGCTACTAATTCATCGGGAGTATATTATGTTTCAGATAATGGCGAGCAAACAATTCATCATTTTACATCTAAAAATTCACCACTTCCATCAGATATTGTATATGATATTGAAATCGATGATAGTAATGGTAAAGTATATTTTGCTACAGATAAAGGAGTAGTTGTATTTAATGGAGACGTACAAGATGTTGGTACTAATTTTAATCAAGCTTTAGCTTATCCAAATCCAGTTCGACCAAGTTTTAAAGGTAATGTAATCATCAAAAACCTTCCCAATCGTGCTTCAGTAAAAATTACAGATGTCGTAGGTAATTTGATTTATGAAACGAAAGCTAATGGAGGTATTGTAGAATGGAATACAAGAAATAGTAAGGGTAAAGAAGTAGCATCAGGTGTATATTTAGTTTTAATGTCTAATGATGATGGAACAGAAACTAAAACCCTAAAAATAGCAGTTGTGAGATAATGAAAATGATAGAAACTAAAGCAATTGTTTTATCAACTTTAAAATATGGAGATACAAGCTTAATTGTTCGTTGTTATACCGAACAATTAGGCTTGAAGTCTTTTATAGCAAAAGGTGTATTCTCTAAAAAGAAAAGAAGTACATCGATTTATTTTCCATTAAACGAAATTGATATTGCGTATACACCTAAAAATAACGATCAACAATTAGTCTTTTTAAAGTCAGCACAAACAGCTTATTATTACGAATCCTTGCATTTTCATCCAGTAAAATCAGCCATTGTTTTCTTTTTGGCGGAATTATTAAACTTAATTCTTAAAGCGGAAGAACATAACTCGGATTTATACCAGTTCATTAAACAAAGTTTGATTTTGTTTGATGATAAGAAAGACGATTTTGCAGATTTTCATTTAGTTTTCTTGATGAATCTAACACACTTCTTAGGATTCTATCCAAATAATGAAAATGAAAAAGCCCTGTTATTTGATTTAGAAAATGGATTCTTTTCTGAAATCAATTCATCGATTAATATGTTAAATCCAATTGAAACACAATTATTCAAAAAATTATTGAATACACATTTCGATTTAACGACGAAAAATCATTTCAATCAACAGCAACGTGGTTTGCTATTGGAAATCTTGGTGAAGTATTATCAAATCCATACCAACAATTTTAAGAAGCCGAATTCATTACAAGTCTTACACGAATTGTTTAGCTAGGAATATATTTCTAACAATACTTTAAAACTTAGAATAAATAAAACTCCATATATTTGCTATAGTTTAAATGCAATCAAAATGAAATTCAATACAAAAGCTATACACGGTGGTCAACATCATGACCCATCAACTGGAGCTGTAATGACTCCAATTTACCAAACATCAACATTTGCACAACGTTCTCCTGGAGATTATAAAGGATATGAATACTCTCGTGGAGCAAACCCTACACGTTCAGCTTTAGAAAATGCTTTAGCGTCTATCGAAGGTGGTGTAGCAGGTTTTGCATTTGGTTCTGGTTTAGCAGCAATTGACGGTGTTTTAAAATTATTTAAACCTGGTGATGAAATCATCGCAATGGATGATTTATACGGAGGTTCTTACCGTTTATTCACACGTGTTTACGAAAAATTCGGATTAAAATTCCATTTCGTAGATATGACAGATGCTGAGGCTACTGTAGCTTTAATCAACGACAACACTAAAATGGTTTGGATTGAAACACCAACTAATCCATTAATGAAAGTAGTTGATATCAAAGCTATCAACGATGCTGCAAAAGCAAAAAAAGCGGATGTTCTAGTTGCTGTTGATAACACATTTGCTTCTCCATATTTACAACGTCCAATCGAGTTAGGTGTAGATATCGTGATGCACTCTGCTACAAAATATTTAGGAGGTCACTCGGATTTAGTTGCTGGAGCAATTATTGTGAATTCAGAGCAATTAGCAACTGATGTTCACTTCAATTTATTTGCTACTGGTGGAATTTTAGGACCACAAGATTCTTACTTAGTTTTACGTGGAATCAAAACATTAGCGGTTCGTATGGATCGTCACTGTTCAAACGGTATGAAAGTGGCTCGTTTTTTAGAGGCTCACCCAAAAGTAGCGCACACGTACTACCCAGGTTTAGAGAATCACCCACAACACGAAATCGCGAAAAAGCAAATGAAAGATTTCGGTGGAATGGTAACTTTCACATTAACTTCTGGTAAAAAAGAAGATGCGTTCAAATTATTAGAAAACTTAAAAGTTTTCACGTTAGCAGAATCTTTAGGAGGAGTAGAATCGTTAGCGAATCACCCAGCTACAATGACTCACGCATCTATTCCTGCTGAAAAACGTGCTGAAATCGGTATTACAGACGATTTAATTCGTTTATCTGTTGGTATCGAAGACATCGACGATTTATTAGCAGATTTAGAACAAGTTTTAGATTTAATCTAATCGATTAATTATAATATTTCTTAAATCCCGAATCATTTGATTCGGGATTTTTTTATTGATTACTCTTCGACAAGTTTAAAAGATAAACTCCTTTATTTTGAGTGGTTTTCGTTTCGAAGAAAAAGAAAATTGTATCGAGAAATAAGACGGTTTTTGTCTAAGTTCTCGCTACAAAAATCAAATATTTTCACTCAAACTGACGAAAAATTATATATTCGTACAATGAAATTCTTATTCCTCTTTTTACTTTCAATTTTCAGCTTTGCTCAAACCAATGACACCATAAATCTGAATGAATTTCAATTAATGGATTATTCCAAATACAAGCAATTTCGTCCAAAATACAAGAAGGTTACGCGCTTAACAGATCATACGACGTATGGCATCAAAGTGTTCTCAACGTTGCAATTACCTCATGAACGAGAAATCGAAATTGTCGCGATTGAAATTCTATTCGAATCTAAGATTAAGAAGAAAAATTATTGCAACGAATACTATCATTTTAAACCAATAATTCTTTCAGATAAAGATTCTATGCAAAGCTTAATTGGTGAAAAATGGTTTCAAGTGGATAAAGATTATGCGGGGAAATACATCTTTCCAGTTCATTTAAAAATAAAATCAAGTGATGCTAAAAATTTCTTGATTGGTTATGAAACGCATTACGAAAATCCATTTTGTCCAGAAGGAAATGGGTATTTCGATTTAATTGAAACTAAATCAGCTTCGAATTTGTTTTATGAAATTAATAATCAGTTATTGGAACAAAATTCATTAAAAAATCACGCCATTAATTATCGATTGTATTACAAGTAGATTTTGACTTATAGGATGAGAAGTCTGAACTAAATTCAGCTTGACGATTGTGGTTCTGAAGTACGATTTGTCCTCCTGAACTCGTTTCAGGATCGCATTAAGATTTAGTTTAATTTTTCACTTCTTAAAATGAATGCTGTGATCAAATTAAATCATCAACAAATTAACCCATTAGCAAATTTACTTTACTTCCAAAGTAATTGTAATTCGACATGATATTCCCCTTGATATGGTTTTTTAACCGTCGGTTTTTCTGAAATTGAAAAATTATAATTTCCTTTAGCAGGTAAATCAAAAATTAAAGTTTTACCAAATGGTCCGCCTTTGATAGAATCTACGGGTCCTTTAATATGATTAATTCGGATATTTGCCAGTGTATCAGCAGCAGAAAGTTTAATCGCTACCTTTTTCGCGGTATCGGAATTGAATACAAATGTATTGGTTTGCCCTGGCTTCTTAGTAACAGTTTGTTTAGCCTTAGCATAAGTTATTTTTAAAGTATCACGCGTATTATCTTTACTAAAAGGAATAATCTTATCTACTGTTGAGATTGGAGCAATAACTTTTTTAGGTTGAGTTTTTACTTTAGCCATTTTTGGGTTGGCTTCCGATTTATCATCTCTTACTTTTTCTTCTACTTTTTTGATTTTTAATAAATCTGCATAAGCAGAATCTACTCCTTTTTTTGAAGGATAAATTGTAGGCGTTGCATTTTGCTCACAACTGTAAAGTGAAAGACTTATTGAAACAACTAAAAAGAAAAACTGAATAACCTTCATTGCATATGATTGATGCGTAAAAGTAATTATTTTAACTCGATTTCAACCTTAAATTTTCCGTGAAATGGATTTCCTTGCATTAAACTTTCTGCAATAACAATTTGGTAAGTTCCACCTTGATAAAGAGGAAATTCAATTTCTTTTCCAAATGGACCATCAGATTGTTGATCTGGAGTTATGACTTGATTGATTCGAATATTAGCCAATTCATCATCAGTTATAATCTTTACAAAAGCTTTGGTTTGTGTCGTAACATCAAAAAATAATGAAAATTTTTCACCATCTTTTTTTTCCGCGAAAGCAGTAATTTTATTGACTTTAGAATCAAAAGGTAAAATATCTTTATTTTTCACAACAAAACTATCGTAATTAACTGTAGGCTTTACAGAGTCCATTAATGACGGTGAAGTTTCATTGATAAAAGCATCATTAGTTTTTGTATTGGGCTTACAATTCCAAAATAGAAAAAGTATACATAAGAAAGATAAAATTTTCATCATTTTAGTTTTTAGTTAAACATACCAAATTCCTGCCAATTATCTTTTTCGCTGAAAAAAAGCTTTCATAATTTCACCACATTCATTTTCCAATACACCAGATATAACTTCAGTTTTGGGATGCAATTCTCCAATTTTTGCCTTAAAACCACGTTTCGGATCAGAAGCTCCGTAAACTACTTTAGAGATTTGGCTCCAGTATAATGCACCTCCACACATCACACATGGCTCTAAAGTCACATAAAGTGTACAATTTTGAAGGTATTTTCCACCTAAATAATTTGCAGCAGAAGTAATGGCCTGCATCTCTGCATGTGCAGTTACGTCAATTAAAGTTTCTGTTAAATTATGCGCTTTTGCAATGATTTTATTATTACATACTATAATTGCACCTACCGGAATTTCGTCTCGTTCATATGCATTTACAGCTTCGTTTAATGCAAGTTGCATATAGTATTCATCTGAAAATAATTCGGCCATTTTTTTATTGTAATTATCAGCAAAGGTAAAGAAATTAGATGCATCCTAAGCTGAGAACCCAGAAACACTTATTTTTGTTTTATAATTCCTACAATACAATATATTAAAATCTAAATGAATCAATCTAAATACATATTTTCTGCAGTTATAGCTTACTTTATATGGGGCTTTTTTAGTTTCGGATTAAAACCTATTGCTCATTATCCATCCTTAGATATTTTATTTTATCGCTTATTCATCAGCGTATTTTTTTTATTAATTATTAATATTGGATTTAGACGAGATAAAATAAAATCGGATTGGAATTTATTTAAATCATTAGAAAAAAAGGAAAGAAATAAATTATCAGTATTAATTAGTGGAGGTTCTATCATTTTGATGGCAAACTGGCTCGTTTTTATCGTGGTTATGAATCACGTCAGTGTACAAGCAGCTTCCTTGTCATATTTGGTTTGTCCCATTATAACGACTGTGTTAGCATTTCTTATATTAAAAGAAAAATTGTCAAAAACTAAATGGTTTGCAGTTGCAATTAGTATTATGGCATGTGGAATATTATCGGTAGGTCATTTTACAGATTTACTTTATAGTTTATTTGTAGCAGTTGCCTTTGCCTTATATATTTTAATTCAAAGAAGTTTAAATCGTTTTGATAGTTTCAATTTATTGATGACTCAGCTTCTTATTGTGGCTATATTAATGACACCTTTAGTCGTAATGTACGCAGGACCATTACCAACAGAAACATTATTTTATCAATGTATTATGGCAATTGTAGTACTCTTTACAATTATACCAATGTTCTTAAATAATTTTGCTCTAAAAGGAATAAATTCATCCACAGTAGGAATTTTGATTTATCTAAATCCAATGATGAATTTTTTCTTAGCTATTACTTATTATAAAGAGCCTATCACTACGATACAAATTATTGGTTACGGATTAGTCTTAATAGCAATATTGGTTTTTAATTCTCAAATTATTCTTAAAAATAAATACTTAAAAAAATCCGAAGTTTAAAGCTTCGGATTTTTTATAAATAGTAAATTTTATATATTAATTTTTTGTAATAAAATTAGGTCCAATTCCGGTTCCGAATTTTCCTAAAATATTACCTGATAAGCTATAATATTGAACTTCTCCATAAGATGAAAAGTCTTTCGCATCTCCGATATAAATTGTATTATTAATAATATCAAATGAATAAATGTAAGTTGCATTCGATGTAAATAGAGCAGACGTAGGTAGATTTGTAGCTTGTGTACTTAGACTATAAATACTGTTGTTTAAGGTGTAATACAATTGATTATTTTCTTCAACTAAAAATTGCGGATTTTGTCCATCGGGAAAGTCGATTGTTTGTGTAATAGAGTTTGTGGCTAAATTTAATTTAACTAATTTACCAGAAGAAGGTGTCCCTCCCCATGTTACACCAGAACATAATATATATACAAACCCATCTTCTTCAACCATACCATTAGGTACATCGCCAACTTCAATATTTTCCAAAACATTAGAAGTTAGATTATAGATTGATACTGAATTACCATTGCTCCAGCCACCCGAATGGGCAATTACTAATTTACTATTTTCTACCAATATTTTATCAGGTCCTTCTACGACGTTAATTTTCTTTACAAAACTTAAATCAGCTTTTCTGAATACAGCAACAAAGTCATCATTAGGATTAGAAGCATCTCCCCAATTTGTAATATAAATGTTTTGATTATCAGATGTAATATATCTTGGATTATTTAAATTTGAAGAAATCGTTCCTATAGAACGAAATGTATTTTCTTCTACAACTTCAATTTTATTTGAAAGATTTACAACTATAAAACCTTTTTTATCATCAAAATGCATACTCGTAGCTACATTTCCTAAGGTTAGTTTTGGATTAACAGTTTTAAATATATTTTGAGAAGCTGTTCCATTTTTATAAAATGTTACCTCAGCATTACTACTTCCCATACTACCCTCATTTAATACAAAAATTCCTTCTTTATACTCGGTGTTTTGTTCAGTTGTAGGTGTATCATCATCTGATGAACAAGCTTGTAGCGTAACGATAGATACAGATAAGGCGTAAAATAAAGTCTTAAAATTTCTCATTTAATTATAGTTTGATATTTATTGATAGTTGATAGTTTATTCCAGGCATATATCGATTTTCAACGCTTTGATAGGCATGATTGAAAATGTTATTTACAGTAAGTTGAGTGCGTAATATTGAATTAAATTTATATCCTAAGCCTATATTCGATGTCCAATAACTTGGGATAGATTTATTGTTATCTGTTTGTGTATAGACCTTATCTACCCAACGATTTTGTGAATAAATATTCCATTTTTTCAAATTGTAATTAGCGTTTATATGAAATTGATGTCTAGGTATATATATCAAAGTGTTTTTAGTGATCTGATTAATTGATTCTGTATAAGAATATACTCCTCTAAAATTTAATTGATTCCATGTGTATTTACCAATAACTTCAGCGCCATACGTTTTGACATGATTTTGATTAATTGGTTTCCAAAATGAACTCTCTGATGAAGGAATCCACTGTATCATATCTTTTATATCGTTATAGAATACATTTGTTTGTAGATGAAATTCACCAAATTTAAAATCATTTCCAAGTTCAAATTGTAACGCATTTTCTGCTTTTAAATCTGGATTTCCACCAGTTTCCCAAAACAGATCATTGAAAGTTGGGACACGATAATTCTTAGAAAAATTGAAACGGATTGTATAAAAATCAAGTGGTAGATAAGTAGCACCAACAGCATATATTAAAGGAACATTATAAACAGATGATAAATCTTGGCGTAAGCTAGCTTCGTATCTTAACTGATTTGAAATTTTATGATTATAAATTACACCAAATCCAAATGTATTTCGATCCGAAGTAGATATATTCGTCCCGTTTCCTTTACTATAAATGTTTTCTGAAAATCCACTAATTGATTGATTATCTGAAATCTTATATTTTAAATAATACTTTGCAATCCAATTATTTACTTCTAAATCTTGTGTGTTATTTACGTATCGATTAGGAAAATATAAATTTGATTCATGTAAGTAAGCTAACTTAAAGTCAGAATTCCATCGAGATTTATTATATATCCATTGTCCCATTATACGATAATCCTTGTTTTCATACATCGTAGGTGACTCGTAAATATCAGTTAAACTGAATTCTCTTTTTCCAAAATTAAATTGTGATAAAAATCTTAATTCGTGTGCTTTTATCTTGAATCCAACATTAGCATCAATTGTATTAAAATAATACTTTCCATTACGATTTTTATGGAGATAATTATCAATTTTATAATCATTATCAGATTGGAATCTCGCGTAGCCAATATTAGTAACTAAGTTATCTTTTGCATAATGAAAGCGATAATTTGTTTGGTAGGAAGAGAAACTACCGTACCCAATATCAATGTTATGTTGGGAGATATTATCATAGTTTAATTGGTCTAGTAGATGAATAGATCCTCCAATTGCTCCCGTTCCGTAAGCAATACTTCCCCCTCCAGGCTTTATCAAAATCCCATCATAAGATTTAGCATTAATGGTGCTAAAGTCCGTTTGGCCATTAATGGATGAATTGATATTTAATCCATTCCACATCACTGCGGTTTGAGAAGCAGTTGTGCCACGAAAAGAAGGTGAAGAAACCATTCCTAGTCCATTTTCTTTAAAATATACGGGAGTTTCAAATTGTAACAAATTACTTAGAGTAGCATTATTTTTTGCTATAATACTGTCTGTTAGCTGAATTTGAGATTGACTATTATAATGATTTTTTAAGAATGGATCATTTACGACAACTTCTTGTAATAAGATAGAATCTTGTTGGCCAAATGTGTAGCTTGAAATAAAAGCTAAAAAAATGATTTTATTTTTCATACTTAATATTCACTCTTCGCCCCGAAAGTGATCTTATTTTTAGATTATACTATGGCAGGTTTCCTGACTTGTTTTATCCTTTTAAAGCCTTCCCATCTTCGTTTTGAAAACAGTGGCAGAAGTTGTAAAAGAATTTTACTAAAACATACAGTTGCGGGGACAGTTCTGGATTTTAACCAGATTCCCTTTTAACTCTTTTTGAGCACCATAGATCACAAATATATAAATATTTAAAGCTTAAACAACTTCAATCCTTACAATATCCATATTTTCAGGGATGTTATACGTCAATTCATCTAAGTAGGTTTGTATTCATAATATTTAAAAACATGGAAAATAATCAATCTTACAAATCAGAAAAAAAATTAGCAGCAGGAATCTTAGGGATTTTAGTGGGCTATTTAGGGATTCATAAATTTTATTTAGGATATAAAAAAGAAGGTATTATACAAATTGTTTTAACATTCGTAACATTTGGTTTTGCTGGTATTATTCCATTTGTAGAAGGAATTATGTATTTAATGAAATCGGATGAAGAATTTGATAAAACCTATATACAAGGAAAGAAAGGTTGGTTTTAAGAATAGGAAAATAACCTCTAAGAAAGTTCGTCTCAGCTTTATACTTTTATTATTTATTGAGGATTGAATGTGATAGGGATTAATTTCTAACTTTTTTATTACATTTGCTTTAGGAAAAAATAAAGTAACGAAATCAAATCACAATGGCTATAAAAACTTTTAGAGAAGTAATTGCAGAAGCAATGAGCGAAGAAATGCGTCGCGATGAATCTGTATACTTAATGGGGGAAGAGGTTGCCGAATATAATGGTGCTTACAAAGCTTCTAAAGGAATGTTAGAAGAATTCGGACCAAAACGTGTTATTGATACGCCTATCGCAGAGTCTGGTTTTACAGGTATTGCAGTAGGGTCAACATTAACAGGATGTCGTCCAATCGTAGAATATATGACGTTCAATTTCTCATTAGTTGCAATTGACCAAATTGTTAATAATGCAGCTAAAATATTACAAATGTCAGGAGGACAATGGAATTGTCCAATTGTGTTTCGTGGACCTACTGCGTCAGCAGGACAATTAGGGGCAACACACTCACAAGCTTTCGAAAACTGGTTTGCAAATGTACCAGGTTTAAAAGTTGTAATTCCATCTAATCCTTATGATGCAAAAGGATTATTAAAATCTGCAATTCGCGATAATGATCCTGTAATCTTTATGGAGTCTGAACAGATGTATGGAGATAAAATGGAGATACCTGAAGAAGAATATTTAATTCCGATCGGAAAAGCTGAAATCAAACGTGAAGGTACTGATGTAACAATCGTTTCTTTTGGTAAAATTATTAAACAAGCATACATTGCTGCGGAAGAATTAGCAAAAGATGGTATTGAAGCAGAAATCATTGACTTACGTACAGTTCGTCCTTTAGATTATGATACAATTATTACTTCTGTTAAGAAAACAAATCGTTTAGTAATCTTAGAAGAAGCATGGCCATTAGCATCAATTTCTACTGAAATTGCTTATATGGTTCAACAAAAAGCATTCGACTATTTAGATGCTCCAGTAAAACGTATTACTACAAAAGACACTTCAGCTCCATATGCACCAAACTTATTTAAAGAATGGTTTCCACAAGCTAAAGAAGTAGTTGCAGCTGTTAAAGCGGTGATGTACAAGTCTTAAAATAATAAAAAAATAAACCTTATATTTAAGTCTAGCATATATTTTGCTAGGCTTTCTTTTTTTAACTAAATCTAAATGTCATTTAAAAGGAATTTATCATTACTCTTTGTATTTTTTTCAGTCATTATTTATGCACAAGTAAAAAT
Organism: Faecalibacter rhinopitheci; assembly: GCF_015234135.1. GTDB lineage: Bacteria > Bacteroidota > Bacteroidia > Flavobacteriales > Weeksellaceae > Empedobacter > Empedobacter rhinopitheci. The sequence goes on from NZ_JADGIK010000003.1 coordinate 143,002, forward strand.
TCAGGGAAAAGTATTGGATGCAGAAACCGGAAAACCGATTTCTTATGCTGATGTGCGTCTACCTGAATTAAAAATTGTAGCTACTACAAATTCCGATGGTAGTTTTTATATAGAATCATCCAATAATACCAATAAACTTTCTATTTCTAAGTCGGGATATCAAGTATATGATTATGAAATTATTGAAAGAATTGATTTTAATTTTTTAGCTGAATTAGAAGTTAAGAAAGAAGATGATTCCGATATTTTAGACGATTCTGGCGAAGGTATTGCTTTACAAGTTGCCACAATTAGTGGGAAGAAAAAGCCACGGCTTAAAAAGAAAGAAAATCCTGCTTATGCTATCTTAAGAGAAGTATGGGCGCGTAAGAAATCAAATGGTTTAAAAATGGTACCTCAATATTCTTATAATGAATACGAGAAACTACAATTTGATTTGAGCAATATTGATTCGGCATTCATGAAGAAAAAAATCTTCCGTGGATTTGAATTTGTTTTTGATAAAGTAGATACTTCATCTATTAATGGAAAAACATATTTACCCGCTTTTCTTAATGAATCAATATATAAGGTAGAAGGGATCAATACTCCTCAAACACAAGAAAGAAAGGTTTTAGAAGCCAACAAAACTTCTGGATTCGAGAATAATGAAGTAGTGGCATCTACTGTAAAAAATCTTTTTAAGGATATTAATATTTATGATAATAGACTAAATTTTCTAGATATAAAATTTGTCTCTCCTATTGCAACCGATGGCTTTTCAGTCTATGATTATGAGTTAAAAGATACTGTTGATATTGATGGGATTGAAACATACCGAATCAAATATTTTCCACGTAGAGAAGGAGAATTAACCTTTAAAGGTGATATGTATATCTCTAAAAACTCCTATGCAGTAAAATCTATAGATTTAGAGACGACAAAAGCGATGAACGTTAATTTTATCCGTAATATTTATATGGCTTTAGATTTTGACGTGGCAAACGATTCAGTGTTTTATCCAAAGAAGGAATATGCAATGTTGGATATGTCCATCTTATCTAAAAAAGAAGGTTCTAAAGGTTTATTTGCGCATAAAACGGTTAATTATTACAATTATGATTTTGAAACTCGCCAACCAGATACTTATTATTCCAGAAGAATAGATCCTGCTAAAACTGCTTTGAATGAGAAGACAAGTGAATATTGGGCAGAAAATCGTCCGGAGGTTTTAACCAAAGATCAAGAAGGAATTTATGAAACATTGGATCAATTAAACCAAGTTCCAAAATTTAATAGAATAGTAAAGGGAATTGAAGTTTTAGGTTCAGGATATTGGAATGTGGGAGTTATAGATATTGGTAACTTATATTCGTCATTTGGTTTTAATAATATCGAAGGATTACGTCTAAGAGCTGGTGCAAGAACATATTTTTCTCAGAATGATATGTGGAGAGCACAAGGGTTTATGGCATATGGTTTTAGAGACGATAAATTTAAATATGGAGCTGACTTCCGTTATATGTTTAGTAAATATAATCGATTCCAAGTGGGGATAGGAACTAAACGAGATGTAGAGCAATTAGCAGCACAGTTAACAGCATCAGATGGGATTATGACGCGTAGTTTTGCATCTTCATCGATAATTAACCAAGGAGATAACTATTTTTTAAGTTCTAATAATTTAACGAATATTTACACTTCAGTTGAACCTTGGAAAAATGTAACATTTCGCTTAGATGGAAATTACCAACGTGTAAAACCTGCATCAAGCGAATATTTTTCAATAGCTTATGAAAAAGATGGTGTAATTCAACAAAATTTAACCAATTCATCATTAAGTGTTTCTGTGATAGCTAGACCAGGAGCTAAATACTCTCAATATGGAATTGATCGTATCGAAATGTCTTCCTTAGCTCCAACATTAATGTTGCGTTATACAAAAGGATTAAAAGGTGTAATTGATTCTGATTTTGAATATGATAAAATCCAATTTTTATATACACAACCCATTTTAGTGGGATCATTTGGTAAATCATTGGTTACAGTAGAAGCTGGTAAAACTTTCCAGGGTGTGCCATTATCTTTATTAAGTGCTATTCCAGGAAACGAAAGTTATGGTCAGGTTTATGGTACATTTTCACAATTAGATTACTACGAATTTGTAACAGATGAATATGTAACATTAAATTACGAACATCATTTTAATGGATGGATTTTAAATAAAATACCGTTAATTAAAAAATTAAAACTAAGAGAAGTAGGATTCTTAAGAGCAGCTTACGGTGATATTTCTGAGAAGACTAAAAATATAAATAGATCCTCAATAGAATATTTTGCACCTAACCAGCAAATCTATTACGAATATGGTTTTGGTATAGAAAATATTGGTTGGGGAAACATTCGTCCAATCCGAATTGATTTTAATTGGAGAGGAAATTATAATAATTTGCCAGATGTTCGTAAATTTGGGGTCACTTTAGGATTACAGTGGGACTTCTAAAGTATTGAATTGATTAATAATAATTTTAAAATAGTTAAAAATGACTTTTGACGCAATTATAGAAATCCCAAGAGGATCTCGTAACAAATACGAAATGGATCATGAAACAGGAAGAATCCGTTTCGACCGTGTATTATATTCTCCAATGCAATATCCTGCAGATTACGGATTTGTAGAAAATACATTAGCGTTAGATGGTGATCCAATTGATGTTTTAGTTTTCTTAACTGAACCAACTGTACCTGGATGTGTTATCGAAGTTAAAACTATTGGAGTTTTAAATATGTCTGATGATAAAGGTCGTGATGAAAAATTAATTTGTGTACCAGTTGCAGATCCAACATGGAATAAATTAAATGACTTAAAAGATATGAACGAGCATACATTAAAAGCTGTTGAGCATTTCTTTAAAGTGTATAAAGATTTAGAAAACAAAACATGTATCGTTGAAGGTTACGGTGATAAAGCACAAGCTGAACAATTATTACAAGAATCTATCGAGCGTTTTGCTGCAGAAGGTTCTCACTAATAAGTAGATTCTAAAAATATATTAAAGCCATCCTATTAGGATGGCTTTTTTACGTAAAAAACTTATCTTTAGATAATTAATTAATATTATTATGAAGAAACTTTTTACACTTTCTCTCTCTTTTGTAGGCGTATTATTGTTTGGACAATTTTCTACATCGGGTACAGGGCAAACCTATACAATTGCTCAATTAGATGATTTAACCGATGCTATTTCATTTGATGCTTCGTCAAATCAATATCTACTTTCTCAGGATTTAAAAATTAGTGCTACAGACACATTTATATCTTCAACGGGATATACTTTAGCAATTGCAGATAATGTGTTAATTACTATTGAAGGTAATATACGTATTGATTCTCCAGAAACGGTACACTTTACTTCAGTAAATCCCGGGAATGTATATTTTCAAGGATTAAGATTAAACGATGGTTCATCAGCTTATTTTAATAATTTTAAAATGACATATGGCGGTGGAATTCGTGCTTTATCAGGAGATTTTTTTATGAATGATTCTGAAGTATCCTATCAAAATTCAGGAACATCTACAGGTGGAGCAATCAATTTTTCTGAAGGAAATCCAACAATACAAAATTCAGTTTTTAGATTTAATGCTACTCCAGCGGTGGCATCTGGAGCCAATCAATCAGTTGCGCTAAATTATTTAAATAATTATTTAGAAGCCAACAATCAAGATGATTCTAATCGCCCACAAATTAATATGGGACCGAGTGGGTCAGCTAATCCTACCGTAATAAAGAATAATCTGATTAAGGGAGATCGTACCAAGACTAGGGTTGGAGGAATTTCTGTTTCAAGTTTATTAGGCGTATCCAATCACGTATTAATAGAGAATAATACAATTATAGATAATCGATATGGAATAACAATTTCCGGAGGAAATTCTTATGGAAATATAATAGGTAATACAATTAGAAATAATAATACGGAAACTATACCAGATAATGGGGGAAGTGGAATAAATATTTACCTTGCGTCTAATCCAGCAGATTATGTAATTAATATTTTCGACAATATTATTGATGGAAATTTATGGGGAATTACAAATATCGGGAATGGAGCTTTTATAAATCTTGGGACAGCTGATCGCTTAGGAAATAATGTATTTGAAAATAATATAAACGGCGGAATAAACTATGCATTTTATAATAATTCTGCGATTAACATATCTGCACAAGGAAATTGTTGGGATCCGATTTTATCCCCAGAAAATGTGATTGTCCATCAAATTGATAATCCAAATCTAGGTTTAGTGGATTACTCAAATGCACAATGTAATTTGGGTGTAAATGATGTAGAAAATAAAAAAATAACATTATATCCCAATCCCAATAAAGGAGAATTTTTTATTGATACAGAAACAAAAGATCAATACCAAATTTATGATTTAACAGGTAAATTATTGATGTCTGGAGAATTAAATAAAGGAAAAAATACGCTTAAAACTTATTTACGAAATGGAGTATATGTTTTGAAAACACTAACTTCAACGGTTAAAGTTGTAATTTATTAAAATAATAAACCTCAACTATTTCTAGTTGAGGTTTATTTGATACGAATATTTATTTCTTTTTTAGTTCTACTGTAAAATGTCTTAAAATATCGGCTTCCCATGTAATTTCGTAACCTGTTTTGATTTCTTCTCGGCGATCAAAAATATTCTTCAGTGCGACAGCAATATAATCCATATGACTTTGCATATAAGTTCGTCTAGGAATCGCTAAGCGCAAAAGTTCTAATTTTGGATACCTATTTTCACGTGTTTCAGGATCACGATCGGCTAAAATTGTTCCGATTTCTACACCACGAACTCCAGCTTCTTTATACAGCTCAATTCCTAAAGTTTGAGCAGGAAATTCTTCTCGTTTTACATGAGGCAAAAACTTAGTCGCATCGATAAAAATAGCATGACCTCCGATTGGTTTCTGAATTGGAATTCCATACTCAATTAGTTTATTTCCAAGGTATTCAATTTGCGAAATTCGGGATTTTAGATAATCATATTCCGTAGCTTCATGTAGTCCTTGTGACAAAGCTGCTAAGTCGCGTCCTGCTAATCCTCCATAACTTAAATACCCTTCATATATGATTCCAAAATTACCGCATATTTTATATAGCTCTTCATTATTAAGTGCTATAAATCCTCCAATATTTACTAATCCATCTTTTTTAGATGACATTGTCATTCCATCACCTAAATCAAATACAATTTTTGCAATTTCTTTGATCGAATGATTTTTAAATTCTTCTTCTCGTTCCTTAATAAAATAGGCGTTCTCTGCAAATCGTGCTGAATCAAAAAAGATAGGAATGCCATATTGATCAGACAAAGCCTTTACTTTTCTAATATTATCTACGGAAACAGGTTGTCCTCCAGAAGAATTACATGTTATAGTGATTAATGTGAATGGAATATTTTCTTTTCCATGTTTTTTATACTGTTCTTCTAATTTTTGTAAATCTATATTTCCTTTAAAAGGATGAATTAGTTCACTATCAAAAGCTTCATCAATTGTACAATCTATAGCATGCGCTTTTCTCATTTCTATATGACCTTTTGTCGTATCAAAATGTGAATTTCCGGGAATTACATTTCCTTCTTTAACTAATGCAGAAAATAATACGTTTTCGGCCGCACGTCCTTGGTGGGTAGGCAAAACATATTCGTAACCTGTTATTTTATTAATTGTAGCTTTTAGTTTTTGAAAAGATTGAGAGCCTGCATAACTTTCATCTCCGGTCATTATTTCAGCCCATTGCTTATCTGACATTGCTCCGGTTCCTGAATCAGTTAGTAAGTCTATAAAAACTTTTTGACTTTCAAGATTGAATAAATTGTAGTTTTTTTCTTCAATCCATTTTTCACGTTCTTCACGTGTTGAGCGATAAATCTCTTCGACCATTTTTATGCGAAAAGATTCAGCGAAAGGTAATTCCATTTTTTTTGTAGTTTGCGTTTAACTGTAAATGTATTAAACCTTTAGTAAATATTCAATTAATAATATGCATAAAAAAAACCTCTACTAGCGTAAAGGTTCTCTTTATAAAAAAATTGAATTTAGTCAATTACCGGAACAGGTCTTTTATTTTCGTTGATAGCAACTAACGTAAAAGTTCCTGAAATCGCTTTCTCACGTCCATCTCTGTACATGCTTTCAATAAAAACATCAATTTGTACATCTAAACTTGAATTTCCTACACGAGTAACTTTCCCTACGAATTCTACTAATGTTCCTGCAGGAATAGAATGTTTAAAATCGATTTTATCACTACTAACTGTTACAATTGGTTTGCGACAAAAACGAGTAGCGGTCATAAATGCAATTTCATCCATCAGATACATTACTGCACCTCCAAACATAGTTTTATGGTGATTAGTATCTCCAGGAAAAACTGCTTTAAAAACGCGAGTTTCAGATTCAATGATGCGTTGTTCAATCAGTTCCTCTCTTGTTTTAATTTCCATTTCTTTGATCATATATACACGTTATACTTTAGCTATTATATAATGTGATAATGTTTTTGTGGTGGTTTTAGAAATAAATATCATTTCTAATTTTTTTGAATTGGCTTCATTCCGCGAAAGCATTATCAATAAAACTTAAATGTGGTAACCTGACTTATCATGAAAATGAATTACAGTTGCGCGACAGTTCGTGAATTGCACACGATTCCCCAAGCATTAAGTTCGAGCATTTTGCAAAGATAAAGCAGAATACTGAATTTTTACTTGAAAATATTTCTAATTCAATATTTTAAAATATATCTAGTAAATTAGAGCCTATAACCAGCACAGGAATGAAAATAAAATTAATAAAGAATCTTATTCATAATGATAAAGAGTGGAATGATTTAGTGAATAATTCTACTGATTTAAAAAACAAAGTGATACAAGATGTTAACTTTTGCAATAAGAATGTTGAATGGGAAAAATTTACAATAAACAATACTTCTTTTTTAGGTTGTACTTTTAAACAAGATGAGGCGATAAAGCTTATTGAAAGGGGAGCATTTGTTTATCCAAAATTTAAAAATTTACCATATAATCCATATCGAGGAAGTTTATATACTTGGCAAGAATTGATGGAAGGTTATGATGCAGCAGAGGATAATAGTATTGATATTAATATCTATAAGCACTTTATAAAAAATAAATATAACCCGTCTGTTTCTGAAGCATTGGCACAACGTTTACACGATCATTCTATAGACGATGGGCTACGTCGTATACTAGAATATGATAAAGATGGAATGACTAAAAAGAAAGTTGTTGGTTTTATGGGAGGTCACTCCACTAGACGTGGTTCCCAATTTTACGTAGAAACTGCAATTGCTGCTCAGTTAGCTACTCAAAAAGGGTATTATGTAGTAACTGGGGGTGGACCTGGAATTATGGAAGCAGCGAATCTTGGAGCGTATATGGCGCATTATACGAAAGATGATTTGCTAAAAGCAATAGATATTTTAAAGAGTCTTCATTTTCATAATATAGAAGAGCCTGATTATTTGGCTGAAAATTTTATGCAACGTTCCTTAGAAGTTTTAGATAAATATCCTAATGGATCGGAGAGTTTAGCTATTCCTACATGGTTCTATGGTCATGAACCTTCAAACTTATTTGCAAAACATATAGCGAAATACTTTTCAAATAGTATTCGGGAAGATATATTACTAACGATTAGTTTATATGGCTTAGTTTTCGCTCCAGGAAGTGCAGGAACAACACAAGAAATTTTTCAGGAAGCAGCTCAAAATCATTATGGAACTTCCGGATATTATAGTCCGATGGTTTTTTTAGGTAAAAAGAGATATGTCGAAGATACTTCTATCTATTCTGTTGTACATCAATTAGCACAAGGAAGAGTGTATAAAGATTTGTTATTCTTAACAGATAGCGCAGAATCATCAATTGATTTTATTGAAAATAATCCACCGATACGTGTATAATAAAAAAAGCGAACAATTTAGTTCGCTTTTTTATTATCTCTTTTTAAGGTGTCTGATATTGTTCTACAATAAATGTAGATTTAATATTAGCGGGAGTTAATAAATTTCTAGTTTCTGCATCTGAATTAGATTCATTTGTGGACGTTACAGACCTACCAATTCTTAATACTGGTCCATTAACATTTCTACCTCTACACGCAACAGCAATGTCATATGACTGTCCAACTTCAAAAGGTTGATTATTACTATCTTTATTTATCAATCCTGATACAGTTAAAGTTTTAAAAGCGTTATTAGGTCCTATTAAAACTTCAGGTCTAATAACCTTTAATTTGTACCCTGTAGTACTATTTGGGTTTTGAGTAGGCGTTTTTCTTACGAAAAATCCACAGGCAAAACTAACACCACTACTTGGGCTAGAATATTTAGAAGCTAATGTTTGAAATTGTGCACTAATACTATTATTAGGCATATCAAATACAAATGAAGTTTTTAAACCTTCAATAATTTTCCAATTCGAATTAAAATCTGAATTTTCAGAGTCATTTGTCGTTACAGAAATATTTGATATAAGTAATCCAGAAGTTGATTCCATAATCATTTTATCTTTAATCATAACAGACCCACTAAAATCAACAGGTTGAGGTAAGTGATCCCATCCAGGATATCCGTTGCTTAAAATTTTATAATATGTATTCTCAGTCCCAGCAGGATTTGGTGATATTAATTCACCTTTAATTAGCATGCTTTCAACATCTAGCATTGCTTGAGGTTCTTCTACTCCAATACCAACTTGTCCATACAATTTAGGAAGGATTAAAAGTGATAATATATATAGATATTTCATAGTGTTTAATTTAGAGGTTCAAATACATTAATTTTTAAAAAGGAACGAGAATTAAATGTCCAAGCATTTGATGTATCAACACCCCCACCAATAACTAATGTTCCTGAATATGATCCAAAATTACTTCTACGTTTACATGCAACTTGTATTTTATAAGTTTTCATAGGGTCAAAATTGAAATTCCCTTCGGACTTAATTTCAGTAGAAACTGAAAAATTAAAGAAGGCATTTTCGGCATGGCCTCTTTCTGCAGTAAATACCCTTACTCCTTTGAGTTGATAAGTACTATATGATGTAGGACTTGTTGATTCAGCCATAAAAATTCCACAAGCAAAATTGGTCCCTGTTCCATTCCCTGTACCACTTATTTGTGCTAAACTTTCAAAAGTGACAAAAACTTTTGATGTTGGATTAGATACATTAAAAGTTAAATCTTGAGAATTATCCAAAATGATTTTCCATCCACTTATTGACTCATTATAAGTATAAACTTCATCACCATTTGATTGATTATTATTTATAGTTAATGAACTAAAATTGTTTAATGATTTTGAAAATAAAAGAAAGTTTAAATTAGGAATGGATGTATTATCGATTGGAATCACTTTCCAAGAAGGATCAGCTGAAGGGCCATTAGAACTGTATATCATTCCAGGTAAAGCACTCTCTAAATTAATTTCTTCTGCTTTCACTTTTCCTTGTACAGTAAGTGAATAGGCTGGATCGGGATCATTTGTTCCAAATCCAACTTGGGCATATGTATTTGCAGTCAATAAACTGATAAGTATATAGATAAATTTTTTCATGGAATAGGTTTATAATTGATATAAGATATCTAATTTTACTAAAGGACGATCTGTAAATTGAGATAGATTATTATGATTAGGTTGGCCAATGCGTAATTCAAGATTAGTTACTGATTGTTTCATTTTCTTGCATGCTGCAAAAAAGTTATATTCTCCAATCGGAAAATTTTTAATGGTATATAAAAGATTGAAATTCGTATGCTGCATAGTTTGATTTGTAAGCCAATTGATTTGGCCAACACGATAAGCTCTTAATTTAGCTGTGTTATCATTTGCCCCATTTGCTTTAGAAAATAATCCGCAAGCATATTGTGCATTACTTAAATTTGCAATCGAAGATGAAGTTGTATTTCGAAGCTGTACACCAGTTTCAATATGAATATTGATATTATTGCTGCTTTTTAAAATATTGAAGTTTTTAACATTTCCATTTTCTTTAAAGTCAGCAATTTTTTTCCACCCATTACTAAATGATTCAGCTGTAATATCAGCATTTACATAAGAGTTTGTATCACTTGATGTAAAAATTGCACCTGTAGTATTGGTAGTAGTGAATGTATTTTCTATATAATACATTCCTTCTTCTAGCAAGGATACAGGAGTATTTACCCATTGAGGTTTTAATTGATTGTCAACATTTTTCATTTGTAAGACTTGGCCATTAGCACCATTTTCCATTCCATAATCTGGGTCAGAGGTGGTTTTGAATTTTCCTCTTACGTTTAATTCACCATCAACGTGAAGTGTATATCCAGGATCTGGTCTAAAATTCGGATTTGCTGAAATTCCTACTTGAGAAGAAACTGTATGAAATAAGAAAATAGCAGATATAGCTAATGCTTTTTGACAAAAGTTAATCATAAATTTTATAGTTTAGTTTAGTTAGTTTTTTTTGTGTCCTAATGTGTATGCTAATTTATATAAATTAGTATCTGATACAATTTATTTACATACTCATTTTCATGAAAATGAGTATGTTATGTATTCTGGAATAATCGTTTAATAGCATGTAAAATAGCATATTAACTATTATTCCTTGTTAATATAATATAATTTAATTCTATATAACGGTTAGGGTATTTTTACCGAAATTTTAAAGGTTTATTTCATTATAATGAATAGGATTATTTTCTTTTAAACTAGAAATATATGCAGAAGGTGATTCCCCAATTATTAATTTAAAAAAATGTGTAAACTTACTATGCGAAGAAAAACCTGCTTCATCTGCCATTACACTTATTTTATAATTAATATATTTAGGATCATATTGTATTTTATTTACAATATATTGTACTCTTAATAAATTGATGTAGTTATTAAAATCTCTATTACTATGTAATTTAATTACATAGGATAAATATTTTGTATTTGTATTTAAAACAGTAGCTAATTTTGTAAGCGTTAAATCCTTTTCACGATACAGCTCAGAACTTTCAAATTTAATAAGTTTCTTAATTAATTCTTGTTTAGTTGTTTCAGAAATTCCAATTGAAGGCGTAGGAGAAAGTGTTTCATCTTTTAAAGGATATGGCTCAGATGTTTTAGATTGATTTTTTTTGCTATTTAAGTAAAATATACATAGTATTATAGCAATACAAATGATTAATATAGTATTAAATATACTAAGCCATTCAAATCTCATAGCCTGAGAAATATATATCATATTACTCAGATTACACAATAGGAAATGTGTATTCATAAAAGTTTAAGTTTGTTAAGTTAGGAATGTAAAAGTATTTAAATATGATAGTGTATCAAATACCTAAATAAGGGTATTTTACAGTTATTATTAAAATAAAAGAAAATAAATTTTGTAAATTAAAAATAGTCCTTATATTTGCAATCCAATATCGCGAGATGGAGCAGTAGGTAGCTCGTCGGGCTCATAACCCGAAGGTCACAGGTTCGAGTCCTGTTCTCGCTACTAAATATCGCGAGGTGGAGCAGTAGGTAGCTCGTCGGGCTCATAACCCGAAGGTCATCGGTTCGAGTCCGGTCCTCGCTACATAGGCAAAAGAGTTTCTTTTTAATTAAAGAAGCTCTTTTTTTTTTGCGATATACTTTCCACTAGATCAATATATTAAAGAAATATTTTTGGCTTATTTAAATATATTTAGTAAAAAGTAGTGTTTATTTGATATATCTACCTTAACTTTGTCGTACAATATCGCGAGATGGAGCAGTAGGTAGCTCGTCGGGCTCATAACCCGAAGGTCACAGGTTCGAGTCCTGTTCTCGCTACTAAATATCGCGAGGTGGAGCAGTAGGTAGCTCGTCGGGCTCATAACCCGAAGGTCATCGGTTCGAGTCCGGTCCTCGCTACATAGGCAAAAGAGTTTCTTTTTAATTAAAGAAACTCTTTTTTTTTGCGATATATTCTGAAAATAAATTCAATAGAAGTACTTTTGTAGTATGAATTTAGAAGAGTACAAAAGTCAATATAAAAAAGATCAAGCAGTTGGTGCTTTATCTATAGAAAATCGTTTAAAAGAGGTTTATTCTAATTTAGAGGCTCGTTTTTATTCACCTCAAGTAATGTCTTTTCAAGGAGGAGACGACCCTATAGATGGAGTAGCAGTCTATGATAATGATGGTTATAAGCATCTAATTTCTTATGGAATGTCTCATTTATATTATAATGAAAGTGCAGTCGGTGAAGAATATAGTAAATGGGGTTTTGAATTCACATTTAGAGTCAAGCCAGTGGCAGAAGATAATGGTGAGGATCCTTTTTGGGTAATTCAATTAATGAATAACTTAGGAAGATTCGTTAACGATACAAAAGTTTGGTTTAATGAATATCAATTTTTACCATTAGGTGGTGCAATCCGAACTGATAGTGAAACAGATATTGTAGGATTGGCTTTTGTAAAAGATGCAGATTTAGATGAAATTGAAACTCCACACGGAAAAGTTATTTTTTTACAAATGGTTGGTTTAAATTCAGCTCAATTAAAAAGGTTAGAAAATAACTCTTCACAAGAAGAAGTTATGGCAGTGTTAGATGAAATTAGAGTAGATAATCCTAAATTTGTTTGTGAATTATAGATATGTAAATATTTATAAAACAAATAGTTAATATATTTATAATTATTAATCTACAAGTGTTAGATTCCTGGTTTTGGTCTTTAATTTGATGTATTAAAAATGTTATAGCTCAGCAATGAGTTAATAATTTTTTCATAGGTTTAGGTTGGTAATTAAGTGGAAACTTAATTGAAGCACTCATTATGAGTGCTTTTTTGTATTATATTAGTATGAAATAGAATCCATGAATTTTTTTAAAAATCTGTTTATTAAAAAAGATAATCCTAACATACAAAAACACGAAACAATGACATTTGAAGAGATTATAGCATCAGAAAAACCTGTTTTAATTGATTTTTTTGCTACTTGGTGCGGGCCTTGCCAAATGATGGCGCCTATTTTACAACAAGTAAAGCAAGAACTAGGAGAGGAAGTTAAAATTCTAAAAGTAGATGTAGATAAATACCAATCATTGGCACAGCGATATCAAGTACAAGGTGTGCCTACATTTGCTATATTTAAAAAAGGAGAATTGCTTTGGAAGCAAAGTGGTGCTCGTCCAAAAGAAGAATTAGTAAAAATTATTTCACAATATATTGATTAATATTATTAAAAAAGCCATCTCCCTTAAGATGGCTTTTTTTAATATTTAATTTATTGATTTGCTTTATTTCTTTTTACTAATTGGTAGGCAATAAATAAAAATAGTAGCCAAGCAGGTATTAATTCCACAGAAATTTTTAGACCAGTAAACCACATAATTACTAATATTCCTAATAAGAATATTAAACAAATATAATTACTTATTGGATACATAAATGAAGGAAATAAAGTAGAGATTCCTTCTATACTTTTTTGTTTTCTATATTTTATATGAGTGTATGAGATCATAATCCAGTTAATAACTAAACTAGAAACAACTAATGACATTAGCACATGAAATGCATCTTCTGGAATGATTTTGTTGATTAAAATACAAATAGCAGCAAATACAGATGAAACTAAAATAGCCATTACTGGAACACTATTTTTATTTAATTTCTTTAAGAATTTTGGCGCATTTCCCTGATCAGCTAGTCCAAATAACATTCTTGAATTACTGTATACCGAACTATTATAAACAGATAATGCTGCAGTTAATACAATAATATTTAATGCATTTGCAATTATTCTTGAAAACGCAATATCTTGTCCGAATAAGTTAATATTTAAACTTTTTAAATTATCAAATACGGTAACAAATGGACTACTTTCCACTGTGATCGTCTCCCAAGGTGATAATGAAAACAGAATAACTAAAGCTCCAACATAGAAAATTAAAATTCTATAAATTACTTGATTTGTAGCCTGCGGAATAGTTTTCTCTGGGTTTTTGGCTTCAGCTGCTGTTATCCCAATTAATTCTAATCCTCCAAAAGAAAACATGATTAAGGCCATTGCAGCAAATAATCCAGAAAATCCATTTTCTGCGGTTCCGCTCAACCATCCTTTCGGGAAAAATCCACCATTATTCCATAAATTTTCCACGGTTGCTTGTTCACCTCCTGTTCCACTTATTAATAAATAACCTCCAAATAAAATCATAGCTATAATCGCTACCACTTTAATAATAGAGAACCAAAATTCGGCTTCACCAAATAATTTAACAGATCCTAAGTTTAAGGCATTAATAATCACAAAAAAGAAGAGGCTGGATGCCCACAATGGAATTTCAGGCCACCAAAACTGCACGTATATACCGATTGCAGTTAGTTCGGACATACTTACTAAAACATATAAAATCCAATAGTTCCAACCAGAAGCAAAACCAGCAAATGAACCCCAATATTTATAGGCAAAGTGACTAAAACTTCCCGATACGGGTTCGTTTACAACCATTTCTCCTAATTGACGCATAATAAAAAATGCGATGATTCCGGCAATTGCATATCCTAAGATTACAGATGGTCCTGCTAAAACTGCTGCAGGTCCAATCCCAAGAAATAGCCCTGTTCCGATAGCTCCACCCAAAGCAATTAATTGGATGTGTCTATTCGTCAAACCGCGCTGAAGTTCCTTGTTTTCAGTTTTTTCTTTCTGACTCACTTTTGTTTATTTATTTGTTAAAGATATGTAAAAAAATATTTTAGAAAAGGTTGAGGAAGAGATTGACTGATAATAATTAATCATATCTAAATTTTCATTTATATTTATTACCAAATTCACAATATAAATGAAAATTAATTCGATCTACTTCCTTGGGCTTGGTGCTTTAGGAGCAAAGTATGCTGCCAGTTTAGTTGACTATAATGAAAATTTAGTTAAAGTCATCGTTAATGAAGAACGTAAAATACGTTATGAAACTGAAGCGATATGTGTTAATGGGAAAAAATACGATTTTGAATATGTTACTTCAATCCAAAATAATCAGTTTCCAGATTTAATTTTTTTAGTTGTAAAAAGTAATCAATTAAATGATGCTATTAATGATTTAAAACCTTTTGTTGGAGAAAACACGATGATTGTAAGTTTAATGAATGGCATTACATCAGAACGTATATTGGCTGAAACATTTGGCTGGAATCGTGTGGTGAATGCAGTTGCTTATATGGATGCGGTAAAGCAAGGGAATCATGTGACGTATGGAAGTATAGGTCGAATTATTTTTGGTCATGTTGAGAATAAAAGCCAAGATATTTTAAATGAATTGCATCAATTATTGAATGATGCCGAGATTCCAAATGAATTAACACTTGAAATTGAAAGAGCACAATGGGCGAAGTA
Source organism: Faecalibacter rhinopitheci (assembly GCF_015234135.1). Lineage (GTDB taxonomy): Bacteria > Bacteroidota > Bacteroidia > Flavobacteriales > Weeksellaceae > Empedobacter > Empedobacter rhinopitheci. Next base: position 158,424 of record NZ_JADGIK010000003.1, read on the forward strand.
TATTGTAAATGTTGTGGGAAATCAGTTAACTTATTTGTTGGAATTTCCCTACGGACAATTCCGTACGAATGAATATTTAAATCATCTGGTGGATTTAATCGGAAAGGAAGTGATAACTGTAGCAAATGCCTACGGTGTGTCGATTGGTCAACCTGAAATAGACAAATTAAAAAAGACGATGAAAATTGTAGATGAGAATGGAAAAACATCGATGTTACAAGATCGTGAAGCAAAACGTTATTCGGAAGTAGATGAATTTTCAGGAGAAATCATTCGTTTAGGTAAACAATATGAAATTGAAACTCCTTATAATGAATTGATTTATAATATGGTGAAAGCGATTGAGAAAACCTATTAGTCAAAATAGAATATAAAGAAAAAGCCTCTTCAAATTGAAGAGGCTTTTTTGTTTTCGTCGGGGTGGCAGGATTCGAACCTGCGACCTCCTGCTCCCAAAGCAGGCGCGATGACCGGGCTACGCTACACCCCGATTAAGGTGTAATTTTTTCGATAATCAAATTTCAGGTAAAAAATTGTCGGGGTGGCAGGATTCGAACCTGCGACCTCCTGCTCCCAAAGCAGGCGCGATGACCGGGCTACGCTACACCCCGATATATCTGATTATCGAGGTGCAAATGTAGGATTATTTTTTAATTATCACCAAATATTTTAATTAATATTTTTCAGAAAATTTCATATATGTTTCTAAATCTTTATCTCCACGACCCGAAAGATTCAGAACCACAATGTCTTGCGATTTAAAATCGATTTTTTCTAAAGCCGCTAAAGCGTGTGAAGATTCTAAGGCTGGAATGATTCCTTCTTCTCTTGTCAGTAAAAATGCGGCGCGTAATGCTTCATCATCCGTTGCATTTAAAAACGTTCCACGTCCTGTTTTGAATAAATGAGCGTGTAATGGTCCAACACCAGGATAATCTAATCCCGCAGAAATCGAATACGGTTCTACAATTTGTCCGTCTTCATCTTGCATCAACATCGTTTTACTTCCGTGGATAATACCTTCTGTTCCTTTTTGCATAGTCGCAGCCGTTTCTCCAGAATCAACCCCTAATCCAGCCGCTTCAACGGCAATTAATTTTACTTCTTCATCGTTTAAGAAATGATAAAATGCGCCAGCTGCATTACTTCCTCCACCCACACAAGCAATCACATAATCCGGTGTTTCTTTTCCGTATTTTTCTAATAATTGTTTACGAATCTCTTCCGAAATAATCGCTTGAAATTCAGCAACAATCGCAGGATAAGGATGAGGTCCAACCACAGAACCAATTAAGTAATACGTCTCAGGGTTATTGATCCAGTAACGAATCGCCTCGTTTGTGGCATCTTTTAAAGTTTTACTTCCTGAAGTGGCTGCTACAACAGTTGCCCCTAACATTTGCATACGCGCTACATTTGGTGCTTGACGTGCAATATCAATTTCGCCCATAAAAACAGTACATTCTAAACCTAATAAGGCACAGATGGTTGCCGTTGCAACACCGTGTTGACCGGCTCCAGTTTCCGCTAAAATTTTTGTTTTTCCCATTCGTTTTGCCAACAAAGCTTGTCCAATGGTATTGTTAACTTTGTGTGCACCTGTATGGTTTAAGTCTTCACGTTTTAATAAAATGTTTGCCCCATATCGTTCCGATAATTTTGGTGCATAATATAATGGACTTGGTCGACCCACATAATCTTTTAATAAACCACGAAATTCACTTTGGAATTCTTCCGTGTAAAAGTATTGGTCAAAAGCTTCTTTTAATTCTTGACAGTTATGATGTAATAATTCAGGGATAAATGCTCCTCCAAAATCACCATAAAATCCGTTTTCGTCTACTGAATATTTCATTTTGTTTGTTCTCTTAATTTTGTTCAATTCGACCATCAATCGTGTCGATAAATTGTTTTACTTTTTCAATGTTTTTGATTCCGGGTTCAATTTCAAAACCACTGTTGATATCAAAACCGATGCATTGGGAATGTTGGAAATTTTTCAAGACCAACGCGTCTTCTAATTGAATTCCACCACTTAATAAAAAGGGTGTTGATAACTGATAGGTTTTCAAAAGTTGCCAATCAAACTTCTGACCAGTTCCGCCGTATTGATTTGATTTGGTGTCAAATACAAAACTATCAACAACTTGTTGATAACCTCTTAATTCTTCAAAATCTGTATCTTCATGGATACCGACAGCTTTCCAAATTTTAAAATCCAAAAACTGTTCAGAAGTTAATAATTGTTGATGTTTGGCTTCGATTAATTCTTGACAATATGCTGGCGTTTCGTCTCCGTGTAATTGCACCACATCTAATTCGAATTTTTGTGCTTTTTGAATAATAGTTTCAATGGATTCATTCACAAAAACACCTACACGTTCAGCATTTGGAAAAATGTCGAAAATGGTTTCATCTTTTACAAATCGTGGAGATTTTGGATAAAAGATAAATCCCACATAATCGGGTTCGATTTCGGTTAAGGCTTTAAAGTTTTCAACCGAATTATTGCCACATACTTTTACTTGAAATCTTTTCATTACAATTGATTCACAAATTCTTGAAAGGCTTTCCCTGGATTTTCGTTTTTCATAAAGTTTTCACCAATTAAAAACGATTGAAATCCTGCAGCTTTTAAATCTTTGACCACTTCTGGATCAGAAATTCCACTTTCCGCGACTTTAATCAAATCCTCGGGTAATTGCTTTAATATCTGTTTCGATTTCTCCGTATCCACTTCAAAAGTTTTTAAATTTCTGTTGTTGATTCCGATTAAATCGATGTATTCATTGACTTTTTCCAATTGATCTTCCGAATGAATTTCCAACAAAACTTCTAATCCGATTTCTTTCGCCAATTTGGCTAAATCGTGCACTTCATCTTTCGTTAAACATTCGGCAATCAATAACATCAAATCGGCTCCAATTGCTTTCGTTTCGTATACTTGGTAGGCATCCACAATAAAATCTTTACGAAGCACAGGAATCGATAAAACTTCATTCGCTTGTTGTAAATCTTTAATGCTTCCGCCAAAGAAATTTTCATCCGTTAAAACCGAAACGACAGAAGCACCAAATTGTTCATAACCTAAAACAACATCTTCCACTTTAGCATTTTCGTTAATAAAACCTTTCGATGGCGATTTACGTTTAAATTCCGCAATAATTCCCGTTTTGGATTCATCTAAAACTGAAGCTTTCGCCGAACGAACCGGATTTAAAAAGTGAATACTTTGTTTTAAATACTCAATGGATTGAACTTGTTTTTTTTGTTGAACTTCGATTCGTTTTTGTTCAACGATTTGGTTTAATATATTTTTCATCGGTTGGTTAGTTTTTGAAAGATTTCGAATGCTTTTTTTGATGCTAAACTTTCGTTTGCAATCGCAACACATTCTTTCAAATCTTTGGTTGGATGAATCGTTTTTAATCCTAAAGCCGAATTGGCTAACACCACTTCCTTCTGTGCTTTGGTGCTTTCATTCTGTAATACGGACAAGAAAATTTTTGCGTTTTCGTCTACCGTTTTTCCTCCTGCGATTTGATCGGCTTGAATCGTTTCTAATCCAAAATCCTCACTTTGGTACAAAAATTCACCTTGATTCGTATACACTTTTGTTGGTGACGTTAATGAGATTTCATCGTATCCAGCTAAGGCTGTTGAAATCGCATAGTTATTACCCGAATTTTGCATCACATAATGGTACAAACGAGCGGTTTTCACATCAAATGTTCCTAAGTTTTGAAAATCGGGTTGTACCGGATTCACTAAAGGTCCCATTAAATTAAAGAACGTTTTTACCCCTAATTCACGTCTTAAATTCGCGACTTTTTTCAATGCGGGATGAAATAAAGGTGCGTGTAAAAAGGTTAATCCAACTTCCTCATATTCTTGGTTTAATTTCGCTTCCTCCGAAGAAAATTGATACCCAAATTGCTCCAACATATTCGAAGAACCACTCACCGATGAAGCACCATAATTTCCTTGTTTAATCACTTTTTCGCCTGTTCCGGCAATCACAAAAGCACTTAATGTCGAAATATTGAATGTATCTTTTCCATCTCCACCGGTTCCAACAATATCTAATGCTTGTTTTGGTAAATTTACTTTTAAACATAAATCCAATAAAGCTCTACGATAACCTTTTAATTCGTCCAACGTAATATTACGCATATTGAAAACCGTTAAAAACGAAGCCAACTCGATATCCGAATACTTGGATTCAGAGATATCCACCATAATTTGGTAGGCTTCATCTTCGTTTAACGTATAGTTTTCAAACAATTGATTCAATAACTTTTTCATCGCTTAAGCTTTTAACCAGTTTTCAATCATTTGTTCACCTTCTGGCGTTAATATTGATTCCGGATGAAACTGAACTCCACGCACATCATATGTTTTATGTCTTAATGCCATGACTTCACCTTTAGGTCCTTTCGCTGTAATTTCTAAAGTATCAGGAAAGTTTTCATTTGAAACGACCCAAGAATGGTAACGACCAACTTGTAAGTGAGACGGCATATTTTGGAATAAAATTTCGTCCGAATGAACCACTTTAATTTCCGATTGTACGCCGTGAAAAACTTCTTGCGTATTCAATAATGTTCCTCCAAAAACTTCACCAATTGCTTGTTGCCCTAAACAAATTCCGAAAATGGATTTGGTCGGCGCATATTTCTCAATAATTGGTTTTAATAAATTCGCCTCGTCCGGAATTCCAGGGCCTGGAGAAAGTAAGATTTTATCATATTGTTCGACGTCTTCCAATGCAATTTCATCGTTGCGAAAAACATCAATATTATCCGTGAATTTGCGTAGTGCGTGAACGATATTATAAGTAAACGAATCGTAATTATCTAAAACTAAAATTTTCATAGATTAAATGTTTTCTGCTAATTGAATGGCTTTGCGTAAAGCGCCTAATTTGTGATTAACTTCTTGTAACTCGTTTTCTTCAATAGATTTGGAAACGACTCCAGCACCCGCTTGGAAATACAATGTATTTTGTTTACTGACGAATGTTCGAATCGCAATAGCCATATTAATATCTCCATTAAATCCTAAATACCCAATCGCTCCACCGTAAATTCCACGGTTTTGATTTTCGTATTGATCCAATAATTCCATTGCCTTAAATTTTGGAGCGCCTGATAACGTTCCAGCCGGAAAAGAATCGGCGAAAACTTTCATTGTATTGATAGAAGGTTCGATGTCGGCAATCACTTTCGAAACCATATGAATCACGTGAGAAAACACTTGGATTTCTTTGTAAGATTCTACGGTAACCGCTTTCGAATTTCGACTTAAATCATTTCGAGCCAAATCAACTAACATCACGTGTTCTTCGTTTTCTTTTGGATCTTTGATTAACTGATCGGTTAATTGTTTATCCAAATCTGGTGAACCGGTACGACGAACCGTTCCAGCAATCGGGTGAATTTGTGCTTGATTATCGCGAACAATCAATTGGGCTTCAGGCGAAGATCCTAAGATTTTATAATTTCCATAATCGAAATAAAATAGGTAGGGAGAGGGATTGATGGAACGTAAAACGCGATAAACATTGAACTCGTCACCGGAGAACTTTTGCTTGAATTGTCTTGATGGTACAATCTGGAAAACATCACCTCTGAAACACGATTGCTTACATTGGCTCACGATGTTTTTAAATTCTTCGTCCGTCAAGTTGGATTCGATTTCACTTTCGATTTGGAATGGATATTCCACAAAAGTTTTGTTTCGAATGATATCTTTAATTTCCTCAAAACGAGATTCAGTTTGATTATTTTGGAATTCCAAATACTGAATTTCATTATGGAAATGATTGAAAACAATAATGTTTTGATAGAATGAATAACGAACTTCTGGAATCGTCGCTTCATTTCCTTCATTCTTAAATTTTACCGTTTCGAAATACGGAATGGCATCCCAACCAATGTATCCAAATAAACCATTAACGATTAAATCTTCTTCCGTTTCAATTTTAAATTGAGTAGCAAAATTCTTGATGACTTCTGCTAATTCTTGCCCTTGTAACGGATAATTTTTTGTTTCACCATTCGCATAAGATTCAGTTACAATTCCTTTATTTATCTCAATTGTCGCAATGGGATTCAGACAAATAAAAGAGTTGGCATCTGATTTCGAATGGTAATCCGAACTTTCTAAAAGCAATGCATTTGGAAATATATCACGCAATTTTAAGTACATCTGTACCGGAGTAGTTAGATCTCCTAAGCGTTTTTCAGATTGTGTTTTGAAAGTTAGATTCATTGATTTTTGATATTTTAAATAGGGATATTTTTTAAATTTTGGGTACAAAAAAAGGCTTGTCGGTTCCGACAAGCCTTTTCTACATATAACTACATAGCGCTATTACGAACCAACGTTTTGCTGTTCGAATTTCCACCACCAGTTATTTGTAAATAATGTTTTCATTGGGACAAATGTATAAAGGATTTTATTTTCTGCAAATATTTTTGGGTTAAATTTTTAAAAATGAATTTAGATTTAGTTTTAAATAGAAAATTCATAAAAGTAAATAATTCATAAAAATCTATTATTTTTAGAATCGAAATTGAATTGATTCTAATCACAAAAAAATATACCATGTCTTACGAGAATTTAATAGTAGAAATAGAAAATAGAATTGCAGTAGTTACTTTAAATCGTCCACAAGCTTTAAATGCGTTAAACAAAGGATTATTAGATGATTTATCTGCATTTTTTGATGAAGCCAAAACAAACGATGATATCCGTGTAGTGATCTTAACTGGAGCTGGAGAAAAATCATTTGTTGCTGGAGCTGATATCAAAGAATTTGCAAGCTTTAATGCAGAAGAAGGGCAACAATTGGCAGGAAAAGGGCAAGAGCGAGTTTTCAATAAAGTAGAGAATTTTTCGAAGCCAGTTATTGCTGCAGTCAATGGATTTGCTTTAGGAGGTGGATTAGAATTAGCCATGGCAGCGCATTTCCGTATTGCTTCAACAAATGCAAAATTAGGGTTACCAGAAGTGACGTTAGGATTAATCCCTGGATATGGAGGAACACAACGTTTGCCAAAATTAATCGGAAAAGGTAGAGCGATGCAAGCCATTATGACAGCGGATATGTTTACAGCTGAAAAGGCAGAACAAATTGGCTTAGTGAATGAAGTGGTGGAACAAGTTGATTTATTGAATCGTGCAAAAGAAATAGCTGGTAAAATCACGAGAAATTCTTCGATTGCAATTGCTCAGGCCATCAATGCCATCAATGCATCGGATAAAGAAAATGGATTTGCAATCGAAATAGAGAGTTTTGGTAACCTTTTTGAAGAAGAAGACTTCAAGGAAGGAACGACAGCCTTTGTCGAAAAACGAAAACCAAATTTTAAATAAAATTAGTTTTAAAAGGCTCCTTTATGGGAGCTTTTTATTTTTAAAACAAAAATGAAGAATAAACTTTTAATGTTATTATTGTCGATTGGATCATTAGCATCGGCACAAGGAATTTATCATGTAAATTCAGTAGATGGTTTAACAGTAAGAACTAGTATTAGTGGGAAAAAAATTGGTAAAATTCCGTATGGTTATCAAGTAAAAGTTTTAGAAAAATCAGATCCCTTAGTCATTAAAGACGATGGCAAATCGATTAGTGGGAATTGGGTGAAAATTGATGGCAAATCGACGCAAATTATCATAGATCCAAGCTTTGATGAAAGTTATGACCCACAAGGTGTGTATGTTTTTGATGGATATTTAACGAATCAAAAAGATTTTATTAAACAAGCTGAAAATAAAATTGCCAAACATCCAGCATTAAAAGATTATTATTTAGCGACATCATATAAAGTATTCGCAATCAAAGGAGATTTCTTTGCTGATGGTATAGAAGATGATGTCTTCCGATTAATTTCGCCGGATGGTAATGTGCGCATTATGGCGATTAATAATAAAAAAGTAGGAAGTGATATTTATGGTTTAGGTGGACCGAAAGATCCATTTGGAATTGCAGATTATCATTTCGATTATTTTTATAAAGTGCCAAAAAATACACCATTTTGGGCAGATGGAAATGGAACGAAATTAATGAACCAAGTCTCTAAAAATGATATTAAAACATTTACGTATGATGCTTTGTACTTAAATGATTTAAAAAATAATGGAGGATACATTTATCGTTATGGGAAAAAGTGGAATATTTTAAAATAAAAAATAATGCAAACATTAGAAAATAAAGTAGCATACATTACAGGAGGAACAAAAGGAATTGGTTTGGGTATTGCGAAAGCTTTAGTAGAAAATGGAGTTAAGGTGGCTATTTCAGGACGAAATATCACAGATGCTGAGAAGGCAAAGCAAGCTTTAGGAAATCAAAATGTTTTGGCTTTACAATCCGACGTTCGTAATTACGAGGATGAGGTGAAAGCTATGGAAGCCATTGTAGCTGAATTCGGTCAATTGGATATTGTAATTGCAAATGCAGGTTTAGGAAAATTTGCACCAATAGATCAATTATCATTAGAAGATTGGAATGCGATGATTGATACCAATTTAACGGGTGTTTTTCATACCATGAAAGCGACTGTTGAGCAATTAAAAGCAAATAAAGGTTATTATATTTCTATTGCTTCATTAGCAGGTACTAACTTCTTCCCTCAAGGATCTGGATACAATGCTTCTAAGTTTGGAGTAGTTGGATTTACACAAGCAGCGATGTTAGATTTAAGAAATTATGACATTAAGTGTACAACGATTATGCCTGGATCTGTAACTTCTCATTTCAATGATCATCAGCCAAATGAAAATGATGGATGGAAAATTCAACCAGAAGATTTAGGACAAATGGTGGTGGATTTATTGAAAATGAATCCAAATGTTTTACCAAGTAAAATTGAAGTTCGACCAACGAAAACGAAATAATTTTAAATAAGCTCATTTTGAGCTTATTTTTTTTAGGGACAGTATATAAGATTTCTGATTAAATTCCGTTACACTTGCAAGATATTTCAATAAAAAAATAAATTAGATCTATAGAATACCAATGAGCTTTAAAAGTATTATTAATCATTACCGTCGTACGATAATGAAAGCCCTTACAGGAAACATCGGAAAAGGTGTTTTAATTAAAAAAGGGAAAATAGATTCTAATTTAAATATTAATCGAGTATTAATTTGTCGACCTAATCAGCGTTTGGGAAATACTTTACTAATTACTCCATTGGTACAAGAAATTATTAAAGAAAACCCAAATGTGGTGATTGATATTTTTGTAAAAGGACGCGTTGCACCTATTATATTTCAGAATTATCCACAGGTAGATCAAATCATTGAATTGCCGAAAAAACCATTTAAAGAATTAATTAACTACATAAATGTTTGGTTTAAAATTCGAAATAATAAATACGATTTAGCTATTAATGTCCATCAAGAATCTTCTTCGGGTCGTATATCTACAATTGTATCAAAATCAAAATATAAGCTTTTTGGAGATGAGTTTTTACAAGATGATTCTTCATCTGAACAAATACATTTGGCTAAAATACCAGTTTATCAATTTCGTCAATTTTTAGAAACTGTAAAAGGAAAAAAAGATGATTCTGATTATCCGATTATGAATCTAAACTTGTCTCAAAAAGAAATTGAAGATGGTAAAAATAAGCTTAATGCCATCATTGAAAATCCTACTAAAAAGACTTTAGCATTTTTTACGTACGCGACAGGTGATAAATGTTATGTAGCAAATTGGTGGACAAATTTTTACAACGATTTTTATTCAAAATATGCGACTGAATATAATTTAGTAGAAATTTTACCGGTTGAAGATATCTCAATGTTAGATCGAAAGTTACCAACATTTTACAGTAAAGATGTACGAGAAATTGCTGCTTTTATGAACAATTGTGAGTTATTAGTAGCAGCAGACTCAGGCATGATGCATTTAGGTGTTGCAGCTCCTACAAAAACAATAGGATTATTTAAGTCAGGGCACTTTAACAAGTATAAACCATATGGCAAAGGAAATACAATGGTGCTAGTTGAAGATAATAACCATTTGCCAGTTATCGAGGCATTAGACAAAATATTGAAATAATCTAATTACATTAAAACTAAACTTATAGAAGAGAATTTTACTTAATTTGTAGTAAAAATTACGTTTGTTCAGACAATATTACTTTTTTATTTTATGCCTATTTATGTTTGCAATTTTGCAAGCACAAGAACATAGTTGGCAAAATCCAAATCACAGAGTAGAAAATATTGAAGCAAATGACACTATTCGCCTTAAGAATTCAGGAGTTTTAGGTGAAAAAATTCAAATATTTGATCAAAATAATCAACTGATTTCTCCTTCTAACTATACAATCAATTATTATAGAAACGAAATATATCTTGATTCTATTTACAATGGAAAACCTATTAAAATTACTTATTTCGTAAATCCACAACTTACAAAATCAATTATTTATAAAAGAGATTCTTCATTAATTGTTACAAATGATAAAGAAATTGATGAATTTCACCGCATTGATCCATTGAATAAAACACAACGATTTGATGTTTTTAAAGGGTTAGAAAGTAAAGGTTCATTAATACGTGGAATACGTTTTGGGAACAATCAAAGTGGATCTGTTCAATCTTCACTAGATTTAGAATTAAGTGGAAATTTATCGGATGATCTTACGATTAAAGCTGCTATTTCAGATAATAATGTACCTATCGAGACTGATGGATATACGCAAAAATTGCAAGATTTTGATAAAGTATATGTGGAGATTGCAAATAAGAATTCTAAAGTAAGAGCCGGACATATAGATATTAATCAAACAGAAGATTTTTATAATCGGTTTTCACAAAAAGTTACTGGTTTACAATTGTCTACTCGATTAGAAAATGAAAATTCAACAACTGATATATTTGCAACAGGAAGTGTAACACGAGGAGAGTTTAAAGAAATTGATTTTATTGGTAAAGATGGAAATCAAGGACCTTACCGTCTTACTGGACAAAATAATGAGTTATATGTTATTGTACTTTCAGGTTCAGAAAAAGTTTTTATTGATGGGGTACAACTGACTCGTGGTGAAACTAATGATTATGTAATTAATTACAATACTGGTGAAATTACATTTACAACCAATCGTTTAATTACTTCCAATACGCGTATTCATGTAGAATATCTGTACAATAGTCGTAATTATTCTCAATTATTTATATACGGTGGAATTCAACATCAACGAGATCGTTTTAAAATTGCAGGACATTTTTATTCCCAAACTGATTCCAAAAATAACGCATTAGGATCTGAGTTATCAAATGAAGAAAAACAAATCTTAGCTGATGCTGGAAATGATAAATCTAAAATGTATGGTGTTTCTGCCATCTTATCGGAATTTGATTCTAATAAAATTTTATATAAAAAATCTTTTCTAGGAGATTATCAATTGTTTGAATATTCAGCTAATCCTGATGATGAATTGTATCAAGTTACTTTTACTTACATGGGTGCAAACAAAGGAAATTATCGTTCGATAAACGTTACGCAAAATGGTAAAGTATATGAATTTATAGAACCAATTGCTGGGATTCCGCAAGGAGATTATGAACCAATAAAGCAATTAGTTGCGCCTAAAAAGATACAAGTTTATACTTTGAATGGGAAATATGATTTTAAATCTGGTGGATTTATTCAATTTGATGGAGGAATTAGTAATCACGATACCAATTTGTTTTCTCCTCTCGATGATGAAGAAAATATAGGGTTGGCTGGTAGAGTGATGGCTCAAAAAGATTTTAAATATAAAAAATGGCGTTTAACTCCCACAGCAGAATTAGAATTTTTAAATCAAAATTATTATACAGTTGAAGGTATCAGAAATGTTGAGTTTGCACGTGATTTTAATATTAGTCAAGAATTTTTAGGTCTTCGACAACTCTTTGCAAAAGCTGGTCTAGAGACTGATTGGAATAATAAATTAAAAACAACTTACCGTTTTTCTTACTTAGATTTTAAAGATTATTATAAAGGTTTTAAAAATGAAATTACCTCTAACTTTATAACTGATAAAGACGAATGGTCTGCCCAAGTTAATCACCTAAATACTCAAGCTACAGACCAAGATTCAAAATATCTTCGATTTAATACAGAAGGAAAGAGAAAAATAGCTAAAGAAATTTATATCGGGACACGCTTTTATGGAGAAAATAATGAATTAAATATTCACGAAAATCAACTTAAATCTCCCTTAAGTTTTAAATTTAATGAGTTCCAAATAAAGGGTGGATGGGCAGATTCTATTGGAAGAAAGATAGATGTTACTTTATATACGAGAAAAGACGATTCTATTCGATTGAATAATTGGGTTCATATGCAAAATAGCAAAGGAATTATTTTTAATTCGCAATTAATACAAAAAGCTGATCATCAATTAACATTCAATTTTCATTATCGTAAAGTAAATTACGAATATGAAAATTCACCCAATGAGTCTTTTATGGTTGGAAATGTAAAATGGTATAAAGCTTTTTTCCATCAAGGTTTAACCGTTAATATGGATTATGGTTTAGGAAGTGGAGTAGAACCTCAACGAGAATTTCAGTATGTGAAAGTAGCCGATGGAATGGGGATCTATAAATGGACCGATTATAATGGTGATGGAATTGAACAATTGGATGAATTTGAAATTGCTGAATTTGTAGATCAAGCAAATTATATTCGTGTCTATACAAATACAATTGAGTATTTAAAAACAAATAAAAACGAATTTAATTTCTCGATGCGCATTCGTCCTCAACAGATTTTTCAATCGAAGAATAAGTTTTTAGGACGTTGGTCATTTCAACAAGTAATTGCTGCTACAAATTCATTGCGTAAAGAAAATGATGCATTAGAGTGGAATCCATTCACAAATTCAGCGTCAATTTTAGGTAAAACTAGAAATATCAGATCGATTGTATATTTTAATCAAGGAGCGAATTATAAATGGTTAGCAACTTATACTTTTAATCAACAAGCGAATCAGACCTATGTATATACAGGAGCTGAAGCCAGAGATATGCAAACTAATACATTATTAGTTCGCTATAATTTGAATGAAAGTCTTTATGTACAAAACGAAACAGAAGTATCAAAAATTAAGACAAATTCAGATTTATTTGCATCTCGTCGTTATCAACTAGAAAACTATAAATTATATCCTAAAGTTACTTACCAATACGGAAAAAGTCTACATACATCTTTGTTTTATGCTTATCAACATAAACGAAATAAAATAGGAATTGAAGAATTAAATCAATCAGAATTAGGTGCTGAAATTCAATGGACTGAGGTTTCTAAAATGAGTTTATTAGGAAGTTATTCTTTTGTAAAAAATGCTTTTATAGGAAATGGAGAATCTGTTGTAGGAAACCAAATGATGGATGGTTTACGTGCCGGAAATAATATGGTTTGGCAATTACAAGTGCAGCGACAAATCAACTCCTTCTTACAACTGAATATTTCGTACGACGGTCGTAAAACTGAAGAGAATAAAGCGATTCATACGGGAAGTGTGCAATTACAAGCAAGGTTTTAATCGAATGATGAATTTTAGTCCAAGCTGAATTCATTTCAGCTTCTCATTTGATAAGATCCTGAAATGAATTCAGGATGAAGAAATAGAGCTGTTATTCCGAGCTTGTCGAGGAATCTAATATTTATTCAATTCCAAAGTCATGTTGAACCTGTTTCAACATCTCATTTCTTATATCATTAAATGTGATTCTGATGATGAGTTCAGTATATTTATAAAGTGTCATACTAATATTAATAAAGTAATAATTATAAAACATAAAAAAACCTCGCTCATTGAGCGAGGTTTTATATTTAGAATCTAATTTAAAAATTAGATTGCATCTACGATTGCATTTAAAGTTGCAGAAGGACGCATTGCAGCAGAAGTTGCAGTATAATCTGGTTGGTAGTAACCTTTGATTTCTTGTGCAGTTCCTTGAGCACCGATTAATTCAGCTACGATTGCTTCTTCTTGAGCAGTCATTGCTTCAGCAACTGGAGCAAATTTAGCAGCGATTTCAGCATCTTTAGTTTGAGCAGCTAACGCTTGAGCCCAGTACATTGCTAAATAGAAGTGAGATCCACGGTTATCGATAGTTCCTAATTTACGTCCTGGTGATTTGTCAGTATCTAAGAATTTATCGTTAGCTTCATCTAAAGCATCCGCTAAAACTTGAGCTTTTGCGTTTCCTTGTGTTTGAGATACATGCTCTAAAGAAGCTTGTAATGCTAAGAATTCACCTAATGAATCCCAACGTAAGTAACCTTCTTCTTTGAATTGCTCGATGTGTTTTGGAGCAGATCCTCCCGCACCAGTTTCGAATAAACCACCTCCGTTCATTAATGGAACGATAGATAACATTTTCGCAGAAGTACCAACTTCTAAGATTGGGAATAAATCTGTTAAGTAGTCACGTAATACGTTACCTGTAACAGAAATAGTATCTAAACCTTGACGGATTCTTTCTAATGAGAATTTAGTTGCATCAACTGGGTTCATGATACGGATATCTAAACCTGTTGTATCAAATTCTGGTAAGTATTTGTTTACTTTAGCAATCATTTCTCTATCGTGAGCACGATTTTCATCTAACCAGAAAATAGCTGGAGTAGAAGATAAACGAGCGCGAGTAACAGCTAATTTAACCCAGTCTTTGATTGGAGCGTCTTTTGCTTGACACATACGGAAGATATCTCCAGTCTCAACAGCTTGTTCCATGATTACATTTCCTTCAGCATCTACCACGCGGATTGCTCCTTCAGTTTCAGCTTGGAAAGTTTTATCGTGAGAACCGTATTCTTCAGCTTTTTGAGCCATTAAACCAACGTTAGGAACAGATCCCATAGTTGTTGGGTCTAATGCACCGTTTGCTTTACAATCTTCGATTGTAGCTTGGTAAACACCAGCGTAGTTACGGTCTGGGATAATAGCGAAAGTATCTTGTTGGTTACCTTCAGCATTCCACATTTGTCCTGAAGTACGAATCATTGCTGGCATAGAAG
Source organism: Faecalibacter rhinopitheci (assembly GCF_015234135.1). Lineage (GTDB taxonomy): Bacteria > Bacteroidota > Bacteroidia > Flavobacteriales > Weeksellaceae > Empedobacter > Empedobacter rhinopitheci. The sequence continues at coordinate 173,461 of NZ_JADGIK010000003.1, forward strand.
CATCAACGATTACGTCAGATGGAACGTGTAAGTTAGTAATTCCTTTGTCAGAATTAACCATTGCAATTGCAGGTCCGTTAGCAATAGCAGCATCGATAGCAGCTTTTACTTCAGCTTCTTGAGCGTGACCAGCAATTTTGTTGTATAATTCACCTAAACCATTGTTAGGATTAACACCTAATTCAGCAAATAAATCAGCGAATTGACTAAATACGTCTTCGAAGTATACTGAAACGACAGCTCCAAAAATAATTGGATCTGAAACTTTCATCATTGTTGCTTTTAAGTGAGCAGATAATAATACTCCAGCTTCTTTAGCTTCTTCTTTTGTTTGTTTAACGAAAGCTTTTAAAGCAGCTAAGTTCATTACTGATGTATCAATAACTTCACCTGCTTTTAAAGGAGATAATCCTTTTAATTCTTTCACAGATCCGTCTTTACCAACGAATTCGATTTTGAATTGAGAATCATTTTCAACAGTAACTGATTGTTCAGTTCCGTAGAAATCTCCAGCTTCCATATGAGCAACTTTCGTTTTAGAATCTGCTGACCATGCTCCCATTGAGTGTGGGTGTTTTTTAGCATAATTCTTAACGGCTTTAGGTGCACGACGGTCAGAGTTACCTTCACGTAAAACTGGGTTAACCGCAGAACCTAAAATTTTAGCATATTTAGCTTTGATTGCTTTATCCTCTTCTGTTGCAGCATCAGCTGGGTAGTTAGGAACAGCAAATCCATGTGCTTGTAATTCAGCAATAGCAGCAGCTAATTGAGGAATAGAAGCAGAAATATTTGGTAATTTAATGATGTTTGCTTCTGGAGTTTTTGCTAAATCTCCTAATTCAGCTAAAGCATCACCAATTTTTTGGTCGTCTTTTAAAAACTCTGGAAAGTTTGCTAAAATTCTTCCTGCTAAAGAGATATCACGAGTTTCCATCTCGATATCTGCTGTAGCTGTAAAAGCTTTAACAATTGGTAATAAAGAATAAGTTGCCAACATTGGCGCCTCATCTGTAAGAGTGTAAATAATTTTTGACTTTGACATTATTTTTAATTTTTGAGACTTCAGGTGAAGTCAATTAAAATATTACTTTTCAATTTTAAATTGTGCTTAATGAATAAGCACAGCAAATATACAATTTTTAATGTTTTTTAGCAGCGCGTAACAACTTGTTTTCCTTGATTTTTAGCATAATTTTCACAGTTGATTTTGAACTATTCAAGTTGATAATTTTATGGCCTTAAAAAAGTGAATTTGCATAATAATTAATCTTAAAATTATTAATTTAAGACATTTTAGAGGGAATTAATTTGGATGTGCATTGAGGTAATGAAACTAAAAAACAATTTTTTCTAATTTTGAATTTATATTTTAGCAAAAATCTTATCAAATTTGAATACTAACCTAGGAACAATTGCATTTTATAACGTAGAAAATTTTTATGCAGATCGTACTTTAAAAGAAGAAACCTTTCTTCCAAGTAACTTTTCTAAATGGAAAGAGAAGCGTTATCATCTAAAAGTAGATAAAATTTCGTTTGCTATAGCAAAGATAGGAAAGAGAGATACAGATCAATTACCTTTATTGGTAGGTCTTGCTGAGGTTGAGAATAATTTTGTCTTGGAAGATTTAATTAATCATACTAACCTAAAAGAAGGAAATTATGATTATATACTCCATGAATCTTTAGATGAAAGAAATATTAATGTAGGGTGTATTTATCGCAAAGATTTAATCACAATAAATAAATCCGAACCTATCAGAATCGTTTTTAAAAATCAGTTAGGAGAAAAATCTTATACACGAGATATTTTATATCTAGAGGCAGATTTATCAGGGGAAACCATATATTTTTTTATAGTTCATCTACCTTCTAAAATTGATAAGGAATTAAATCAAATGAAGCGAAAAATCTTATTAACTAAGATAAAATCTCGTGTGGATGAACTATTATCTGAAAATCCAAAAGCAAAAATTATGGTGATGGGAGATTTTAACGATACGCCTTCCAATGACGATTTAAGAGAGATTTTAGATACAAGATCAAAAAAACACGAAATAATTCATCATGAATTATTTAATCCAATGGTCGAATTAATGAACTATAAACGTGGTTCTTTAGTACATCAAAAACAATGGATGCTTTTTGATCAAATGTTATTTTCTAAAGAATTTTTAACAAGCAAAAATGCTATAGAACATCTAAAAACTGATATTTTTGATGCATCTTTTTTAACGACAAATGTTGCTAAATATGGTGCTTTTCCGCATCGTAGTTTTATTGGTTCAAAATATTTAGGAGGATATAGTGATCATTTTCCGATTTATACAATAATAAAATATTAAATTTGCAAGGATTAAATTAATTTTGAAGTGAGAATTCAAGACAATGGCCAAGTTGAATTAGATGGAATTGATAAGTCAATTCTGAATGCATTTATGGAAAATGCAAATATTCCAGTTTCACAGCTTGCCAAAGAATTATTAATTTCTAATACAGCGGTGCATCAGCGCATCAAAAAATTAGAAACTTCAGGTTTAATTCATTCAACCAAAACTATTATAAATCCTAGTATTTTAGGATTTACTACGATGTCTTTTGTAGGAGTTTTTATGGATAAACCATCCGCTTATAAAACTGTTATACGATCATTAGAAGATATTCCAGAAGTTGTTGAAGCTCATTTTACAACTGGAAATTATGGCATATTTTTGAAAATTCTTTGTAAAGACAACATGCATTTAATGAATGTCTTGAACAAAAAAATTCAACAAATTGATGGAGTTACTAGAACCGAAACAATTATTTCTTTAGAACAAACAATTAATAGACAAATCAAACTTTAATAAATAAAGATGAGTATTAAAACATATTTAGACTCGACGTATCTTAAAACACCAGAGCAAGCCGGAATTTCTAATTCTGAAACTTTAGATAAAGTAAGAGCTTTGGCACATGAAGCAATGGAGAATAAAATCTTTGCTGTAATGATTCGCCCAGATTATGTACGTTCGATTCGTGAATTGTTAGACGAAAATAAATCAGACGTTACACTAGGAACAGTAATTGATTTTCCGGAAGGAAAGAATGATATCAACGAAAAATTAAGAGAAGCTCAGAAGGCGATTGCGGATGGAGCGGATGAGTTGGATTTTGTAATAAACTATGGAGCTTTTAAAAAAGGTGAAATAGGTAAGGTTGAAGAAGAAGTAGAATCTTGTACTACTGTAGCCTTAAGAGAAGGTAAAGTAGTAAAATGGATTATTGAAACTGCTGCTTTAACGGATGACGAAATTGTTGCGATTACTAAATTGGTTCGAAATACTGTTAATAATAAAATTGGACAAGAATATGCTGATAAAGTTTTTGTGAAATCTTCGACTGGTTTTTATCAAACTCCAAATGGTGAACCAAATGGAGCAAATGAGCATGTTATTAAACTAATGTTGGATAATGCAGGATCTTTACCAGTTAAAGCTTCTGGAGGAGTTCGTAATATTGAGGAAGCTCAAAAAATGATTGATTTAGGTGTCAAAAGAATTGGTACTTCTTCTGCTTTAGCTATAGTAAATGGTGAACAAGTTAAAGGGGATTATTAATTCTTTTAATTCAATAAAAAAAAACGTCTTTATTTCAAATAAAGACGTTTTTTGTTGCTGTAAATTTATTTAGAAACTTACTTTATCTTGTATATAATTTCCGTTCTGGCAAAATTGTTTTAATTCATTTTCAATGAAAATTTCAATCGCTTCAGCATCTTGTGCCGGATATAGTAAGTGTACATTTGCACCAGCATCTAATGTAAAGTAGAGTTGATTTCCTGTTTCACGACGAAACTCCCATAATTTGTCAAGAGCAGCAACGGTATTAGGTTTCATTAAAATAAATGCAGGATTAGACATCATCATCATCGCATGTAATGTTAATGCTTCATGTTCTACTAATTCTCCAAATGCTTTTACATCACCTTGTTTTAAAATAGGAAGAAGCTTTTGTAAATTCTCATTTGCTTCTATAAATCGACGTTCAGCATAAGGATGACCGTTCATTAAATTATGTCCTACAGTAGAGGATACAGTCTTTTGTCCTTCATGAATCAATAAAATTGTATCATGGAAAGTTTTAAAAACATCATGTATTTCATGATCTGGATATTTAGTTCCGTAAAGATCAGAGCTACCTTCTATAAAATCATTTTCTCCCCATTCAACCAATCCTTTATATACCGATCGACATGCACTTCCTGAACCTAGTCGAGCTAAAAAAGAAGCTTTTTTTAATGCTTCTTCTTCTGATAAAATTGCTCCCAATTGTTGCTCAATTTGTACTAAACATATAGCCATTGCACTCATTCCAGAAGCAGAAGATGCTATTCCGGAACTATGAGGGAATGAATTTGAAGTGAATACCTCAAAACTAAATTGTTCTAAAAAAGGAATATACGCTGTGATTCTTTCAAAAAATGTAATAATTTTTGGCGCAAAACTTTCTTTGTATTCACCTTCTAGATATACTTTTACATCATAACCTTTTTCAGTTTTTGGTGTAAATTTTAAAATAGTGTCTGTATATGAATTTGTTAGAGTATAACTAATAGAACTGTTCGTCGGAATTTGATTTTCCTTTTTTCCCCAATATTTTATCAATGCAATATTAGATGGACTATGTGCAGAAACTTCCCCTGTAAATAGTGTGTAATTAGATTGTAAAGTTGTGTGAAATTGCTTTTCCATAAAGGTGAAAATATATTATTTAGAAGAAATAAGGTTTTGATAGTTTTTAAAATGAAAATCTAGCGCCTCATTTATAGGAATAAAATTATAATTTAAGGTCTTAATTATTTTTGAATTATCGTACTTGGTAAATGTTGTTAACGCCTGAAAAGTTCCTTTGTCTAGCGAAGGCGTTCCTAAAAACTTAGTGAAATTGGTAGCAATTTGTATAGCTTTTAAAGAATTATTTGTAATAGACTTTAGAGGTTTTTGCTTCTTATCTGCAATATTTTTTAGTACTGTAGTGTAGGATAAGTTTTCCGCATTTAAAATGAATTTTTGATTGTAAATTTTCTTTGAATATAATTCTAGAATAATATTTACAACATCTCTTACATCAATAAATCCTGTTCCGCCAGAAGGTGCATATTTATTCATAAAATTATCTTGAAATAATTTTTCACTTTCTCGTTTCCCATCAAAAGATCCGATAATTACTGAAGGATTTACAACCAGTACATTTAATCCTTCTTGAGATCCTCTCCATACTTCCATTTCAGATCTATATTTAGAGATGGCGTACATTGAATGTCTTGCGTTACTATTCCAAGTTGATTGTTCATCTATTAATTTCGTAACCGGATTTAAATCATCCATTGCAGCAATAGAACTTAGGTATATAAAATTCTTTACACCTGAAGCTATTGCTTCATTTATTAAAGCCTCTGTTCCATCCACATTAGTCTGGATAATTTTGTTTTCATCTTTACGATCAAAACTTACAAATGCAGCAGTATGAAATATGGTTGTAACATCTTTTAGTGCAACGGGTAAAAATGTAATATCTAATAAATCGCCTTCAATCCATTCAATTTTATGAAAAATTTCTTGCGATTTATTCCTTTTAAAAAAGTATTCAACTTCTCGGATATTTGATGTAGAACGCTTTAAAGCACGAACTTTTTCTCCTCTCTCAATTAATTGCAGTAATAAATTGCTTCCTACTAAGCCAGTTCCACCAGTTACAAATATCATTTTTTATTTTTCTTTTGAAAACATATTCAAAAATAAGAAAAATAATATAGCTCTGCAGATCAAGGAAAAATGAATAGTAATAAATAGGTTATTGTGTATGTTGATTAATTTAGATTTATCCTAAATAGCATAATTTATTATGTTAAATTTTCGTATAAATATACATTCTTTAAAACTATATTGTGTGTAAAAACGTGTAATTATCTGTAAATCAAAGTGTAGAAAATCAAAGCTTAATATGATAAAAACGTAATAAAGTTATTTATAATTACGAACCAATTGCTAGTAAGTTAATATATAAAGTATTGAATTATTTTATAAATGTGAACTATTTCTTAAAATTAAGTTAATATTGCCAATAAATTAATTACTTGTTAAAATCATGAGGAGAAAATTAACATCATTAAGTTTATTAGCATTTTTAGGATTTGGAGCAATTGCTTATGCTCAAACATCTGGAACTGTTAATGATAAGAATGGATTTCCAGAAATGGATGTGCCTGTACAAATAAAAGGTTCTAATACAGTAGTGTATACAGATGAGAATGGAGAATTCTCTATAGACGCTAAGGTAGGTGATGTATTACTTATTAACGGAAAAGAGGTTTTAGTAACATCGACTAGTTTAGGAAATATTGAAACTAAATCAACTACTGATAATATTGATTTAGAAGAAACTGTAATTACAGCATATGGTGTTCAGAAAAAGGAGACTGTTGTTGGTTCTAACGTACAGATTAAATCTGAAAAATTTGAAGATAGAGCATTAACAAATGTGGCTAAAGCTCTTGAAGGTGCTGCGCCAGGTGTACAATTCTCTACAACTACAGGTCAACCAGGTTCTTCTACTGATATTCAAATTAGAGGGGTATCTTCGTATAACTTATCTAATGCGCCTTTATATGTAGTTGATGGAGCTATTTTTACGGGGACATTATCTGATATTAATCCTAATGATGTTGAGTCTTTCAGTATTTTAAAAGATGCAGCGTCTACATCTTTATATGGTTCTTCTGCTGCTAATGGGGTAATTATGATTACCACTAAAAACGGGAAGAAAGGTAAAAAAGGTAATTTAACATTCAGTATGAATACGGGTGTAGTTACTCGTGGAACTCCTGAGTACGATCGTATTAGTGCTGATGATTATTACAGACTTACATGGACTGCAATGCGTAATGGTTACCAAGAATCTAATCCTGGTAAAACTTTAGAGCAAGCAAATACATGGGCTTCAGAAAATTTAATTTCTGGTAATTTAAAAAATAATATTTATAACGTACCAGATAATCAAATAATTATCAATGGACAATTAAATCCAAATGCTAAAAAATTATATGATGATTTTGATTGGCAAGATTATACTTCAAGAGTTGGTACAATTCAACAATACAATCTGAATTATAGTGGAGCGAATGATAACTCAACTTATTTTGCATCGTTAGGTTATAACAACGAAGAAGGTTATATTATTAAATCTGATTTTGAGCGTTATAATGCTCGTGTTAAAGCGGACAGCCAAGTAACTAATTGGTTAAAATTAGGAGTGGATGTAGCAGGTACATTAACAAAATCAAAGCAAGCTAATGATAGTGAGGGAACTTCTTACATAAATCCATTCTATACAGCTCGTTACATGGGACCAATCTATTCACCATTTTTATATGATGGTTTTGGGAATAGAATGTATGATGATAATGGAAATGTATTATACGACGGTACAGTAACAAGAGGTCGTGGAGCTGGAGCTGGAGCTGGACGTAATGTTTTACAAGAAACATTATTAAATGATAATATTAGAACAACGGATAATATCACTACAAGAGCATTTGCTGAATTAAAATTAGCGAAAGGGTTAACTTTAAGAACAAATGTTTCTTATGATTTACAAAACCGTTCAACTAAAGCTTATGGAAACAAAGAAGTAGGTGATGCAATTGGTACAGCATCTTTATCATTTACAGATTACAAAACTTCTGCAATGACATTGAATCAAATCTTGACTTACCAAAAATCATTCGGAAAGAATAATTTCCAAGTTGATTTAGGTCACGAAAGTTTTGAGAGAAGTACTCAATATTCTTATACAAGAAAAACTAATGAGGTAGTTTCAGGAATTAAAGAATTAGCTAATTTCTTAACAATTACTGATGCCAATGGGTATGTATACGACTTAAGAAAAGAGTCTTACTTTGGGCGTATTAATTACGATTACAATAACAAATATTCTGTTTCAGCTTCTGTTAGACAAGATCAGTCATCTCGTTTTGCACCAGGTTTTGATAAAGGAACATTCTGGTCAACAGGTGCTGCTTGGAATTTACATAGAGAAGATTTCTTAGCAAATTCATCAGCGGTTAATTTATTAAAATTACGTGGTTCTTACGGTGAAGTAGGAAATGATGGAGGTATTGGTACAAATCCTGGTTACCAAACTGATTTAAATTTATATGAATTAGGATATAACAATGCAGGGGAATCAGGTATTTTACTTTCTCAAATAGGTAGTCCAAATTTAACATGGGAAGCGAATCAGCAATTTGATGTTGCTCTTGAGTTTGGATTCTTAAATAATAGAATTTCTGGATCGGTTGAATATTACCAAAGAAGAACTGAAGATTTAATTTTCGCTGTACCTACTGCTGGTTCTGTAGGTGTACCAGGTAGAAGTATTAATAAAAACATTGGTACATTAGAAAATAGAGGTATAGAAGTTCAGTTATCATTAGGAATCATTAGAAATGAAAACTTTAGATGGGATTTAAATGTTGATGCATCTACAGTGAAAAATGAAATGATTAAAATGCCTGACGGACAAGATGCAATTATTAATGGAACTAAACGTATAGCTCAAGGTCAATCAATTTATGATTATTGGTTACGTGAATATGCAGGTATCGATCCAAATGATGGTAGAACGTTATATGTTCAAGATACAACGAAAGAGGATACAAGTGATACACGTACAATCGATGGTAAGAAATATACGGTAAATCATAATAATGCTCAGTTTTCATACGTAGGAAGTGCACTTCCTGATTTATATGGTAGTATTTCGAATAATTTCTCATACAAAGGATTCTTCTTAAATACATTATTTACTTACCAATTAGGAGGAAAGACATACGATTCAAATTATTCGAACTTTATTAATATCTCACCAACTGGAGGAGCTTTACATACAGATATGTTAACAGCTTGGCAAAACCCAGGAGATATTTCAAATTTACCTAAGTTATCGACAAATAATACTACTCAAAATTTAGCGGCATCGTCTCGCTGGTTAGTAGATTCAGATTATTTATCATTAAGAAGTGCAACATTTGGATATAATTTCAAAAAAGACCAAATTGAAAAGTTAGGTGTAAGCTCAATGAAGTTATTTGTATCAGGTGAAAACTTATATAGCTGGACAGCTAAAAAAGGATTAGAACCAGTACAATCTTTTAATGGTACAACATCTTACCGTTACACTCCATCAAGAATCGTGAGTGTAGGATTAAATGTTCAATTTTAATAATTTATAAAATGAAAAAGATAAAATATATATTAGCTGCATTAGTTTTAGGAAGTTCGTTGACTTTAACTTCTTGTTCTGATGATTATTTAGATACAACTCCAACTTCTGATGTTCCTGATGTAGTTGCTTATTCTACAGCAGATAACTTAATGGTTATTATCAACGGGATGCATAGAAATATGTACGTTCGTCAAAATGATTCTCAAGGGAATAATGGATATACAAGTCAAATGATATACAACGATGTATTAGGTGATGATGTTATCTTTCCTTCTCAAGGAAATGGATGGTTTGTATCTACACTTAGATGGTTAGATAATAATAACGAGGCTGCAGCTGGAGTGTCTTATCCTTGGAACTTTTGGTACGGTATGATTCGTAATGCAAATAATATAATTACTTACGGAACAGAAGCTACAGGAAGTACGACAACAAAAGAAAAAGCAATCGGAGAGGCTTATGCTTACCGTGCGTTCTCATATTTTCAATTAGTGCAGTGGTATGCAAACCGCTACCAAGCAGGAGTTAATAATGATCAAATGGGTGTTATTATTCATTTAGATCCTTCAACTGATTTAATTGAAGTTCCAAAAGCAAGAGCTACTGTAGAAGAAGTTTATGCACAAATATGGACGGACTTAGATAAAGCAGAAGAATTATTAACAGGTAAGACTAAAACTAACGCTTCTCACTTTGCATTAGATAATGTTTTAGGGATTAAAGCGCGTGTAGCTTTAGTTCAACAAAATTATCAGATGGCAGCTCAGTATGCTGAATTGGCACGTAAAGGTAAATCTTTAATGTCTCAAGCTCAGTACAAAGAAGGATTCAATGATTATACTAATCCAGAATGGATGTGGGGTATTAAAATTGTAGGAGATCAATCTGATTATTTCGGAAATTTCCATGCTTACATGTCTCGTAATTATAATTCAACTCAAATTCGTCAAGCTCCAAAAGTTGCGAATATTAAATTATACAATGCGTTCCCTTCTTCGGATGTACGTACACAATTAATTAGTCCAACGGGAGAACATCCAGAATTGAATTTAGCATCTAGTTATAGTAAATTCCCATATACATCTGAGAAATTTATTACAAGTAACAGAGATAATAATACAGCATTAGGAGATGTTCCTTTTATGCGTGTAGCTGAAATGTATTTGATTGAAGCTGAGGCAAAATTCCATTTAGGTAACGAAGCAGGTTCTAAAGCTGTATTAGCAGAATTAGTGTCTTCTCGTGATTCTGAATTCACTAGCTTTACAGCTTCAGGTTCAGAATATTTAGAGCAAATCATGCTGAACAGACGTTTAGAGTTATGGGGAGAAGGTTTTAGATTCTTTGATTTAAAACGTACAAATTCACCATTAAACCGTCGTGATACAGGAGCAAGTGCAGCTGTAATCAACAACACATGGGAAATTCCTGTGGGTGACAAAAGATGGACATATGTAATTCCTCGTTCAGAATTAAATGCTAATCCATTAGCTGTGCAAAATCCTTCATAATAGAAGATTAATTTTGATAACATTTTTAAATAAAAAAAAAGGTCAGCTAAAGCTGACCTTTTTTTTATTTGTTTACAAAAATTTCTTTCTCTTAAACCATAAAAATATTACTACAACAATTGTAACCATTACGATTAATGAAATAGGATATGCTAATTTATAATGCAATTCAGGCATGTAATCGAAGTTCATTCCATATACTCCAACGATAAAAGTAAGAGGTAAAAAGAATGCAGAAAAAATAGTTAGCGTTTTCATGATTTCATTAGATTTCTGACTATTTATTGAAAGATAAATCGATAATAAATTTTGAACATCTTCTACAATTTGGGTATGAAAATGAAGCATTTTAATATTATCTTCTTTCAAATCTTGTAAAGAACTCGTTTTAGAATAGATTAAACCATAATCTTTTAAAGCATCCAATGTATAATCTAATATTTTTTTACACGCAGAAGCTTCCCTTTTTAGATGATATAAAGTGTGGAGTTTTAATTTATCAATATCATTTGTAAAAATTAATTCTTCTAAATTATCAATCTCTTCATCCATTCTTATTGCGGGTTTTTCATAAGTTTTAAGTGTTTCCGAAATCAAATGGTATATAATTCCTTTTTTTGTAATCTTAGAGGAATCGGAAAGCTGAATATAATTTTTCATGGTTTGATTGATAATATAAGGCGCATTGTTGTGTACTGTTAGGATAAAATTTTTCCCAAAGAAAATACTGGTTTTATGACTAAATTCCCTTACAATATTTTTTAAAGGTCTATTTTCATTTTCAAAATATCGGATTAATAAAAAAGAAATTTCTTCATTTACTTCAAACTTAGGAAGATGGCCAGGTTCTAAACTATCCTCCAACATTAAATTCGAAAAATTATATTCTTCAGATATATTGATGAGTTCTTCGTGAGAAGGATTATTTAAACTAATCCATTTAATCTGATTATTTTGAAAGATAACTTCCATGGTTTTTATTGAGGTTTATGGTGATCAATATTAAAGATATAGAATTTAGTGATATAACTATTTTCAATTTAAATAATAGAACAGAAAGTTATAACTTTACCGCTCGTAAATTTTAGAAAATAATACATATAAATACTATGAATCCATTAATTGAAGAGCTTACTTGGAGAGGGCTTGTACATAATATTATGCCAGGAACAGAAGAACAACTTTCTAAAGAAATGACTTCTGGATATGTAGGATTTGATCCAACAGCAGATTCTCTTCATGTAGGTAGTTTAGTGCCGATTTTTTTATTAGTTCATTTACAGCGTCATGGACATCGTCCTATCGCATTAGTTGGTGGAGCTACAGGATTTATTGGTGATCCAACAGGTAAGGCTGCGGAAAGAAGTTTATTAGATGAAGAGACTTTAAATAAATATGTGGCAGGAATCAAAGGGCAATTAGCACGCTTTTTAGATTTTGATTCAAACAACGGAAACTCTGCAATTTTAGTTAATAACTATGATTGGATGAAAGAATTTTCTTTCATTGATTTTGCTCGTACAGTTGGTAAGCATATTACAGTAAATTACATGATGTCTAAAGATTCTGTAAAATCTCGTTTATCATCAGAATCTAACGTAGGAATGTCTTTTACAGAGTTTACATACCAGTTAATTCAAGGATATGATTTTGTACATTTAAACCGTGAATACGGAGCGAAATTGCAAATGGGTGGTTCTGATCAATGGGGAAATATTACAACAGGAACAGAATTAATTCGTCGTATTGATGGTGGTGAAGGTTTTGCTTTTACTTGTCCATTAACAACAAAAGCAGATGGAACTAAATTTGGTAAGTCTGAAGGTGGAGAAAATATTTGGTTAGATAAAAATCGTACTTCTCCTTATAAATTCTACCAATTCTGGTTGAACCAAGCTGATGCTGATGCCGAAAAATACATCAAAATTTACACGTTCTTAGATAAAGAAACAATAGATGATTTAATCGCACGTCACAACCAAGAACCTCATTTACGTGAATTACAACGTAAATTAGCGACTGAAATTACAATTTTAGTACACGGTGTAGACGAATTACGCAAAGCTGAGAAAGCATCTCAAGTTTTATTTGGAAAATCAACTTCTGAAGATTTAAAAGAACTAGACGGTGATACTTTTTTATCAGTTTTTGAAGGTGTTCCACAAGCAACTATTGCAAAAGCAGATATCGAAGCTGGATTAGATATTGTTGCAGCATTAGCGGATAAAACAAGTTTCTTAAAATCAAATTCAGAAGCGCGTCGCGAATTAAAAGCGAATTCAATTTCTGTAAATAAAGAAAAAATTGGTGAAGATTTTGTGTTAACAAACGAAAACTTAATTGCTGATAAATATGTTTTATTACAAAAAGGTAAAAAGAATTATTTCATCTTAATTGTTGAATAATTTTAATAATAATAGAATAAAAAAGGAGCTCGATTTGAGCTCCTTTTTTATTATTTGATAGTAGCAATAAAATCGTCTACAGATTTTTCTAAATCGTTCGAATTTTCAATGGCTCTTAAAAAAGCACTTCCTATAATTGCTCCGTCCGCAAACCCCCATGCTTTTTCTACATCAGTTTTCGTAGAAATTCCAAATCCAATTTGGTAAGGTTTAGTTAAACCTAAATTTTTTAAACCAGCTAAAAAATCTTCATTATAATTAGCTTCTGTAGCACCTGTCGTTGCAGAATTTGATACAACATAAACAAATCCGGAAGTTGCGTCGTTAATTGCTTTGATACGGTCTTTTGGTGTTTGTGGAGTAATTAAGAAAACAACTTTTTGATTGTATTTTTCAAATAAAGATTGATGCTCTTTTAAATAAATTTCAAATGGCATATCAGGTAAAATTAATCCAGAGACTCCTGACTCTTTACATTCTCCTAAAAACTTCTCTATTCCAAATTTCATCATTTGGTTATAATATCCCATCAATACAATAGGCGTATGCATTTCTTCTTTGATGCTTTTTAATTGATCAAAAAGTGTTTTTAAATTCATTCCATTAGCTAATGCTTTCTCACTTGTAGCTTGGATAGTAGGGCCATCTGCCAATGGATCCGAATATGGAATTCCAACCTCGATAATGTCAACATTGTTATTTTGCAATTGCTTTAAAACAGTTGGGGTATCCATTAAATTTGGATACCCCGCAGTTGTATATATCGTAATTAAATTCTCTTTTTTCTCCTGAAATAATAAATCCAGTGTTTTCATGTTACTTAATTGCTTTTAATAAAATTGTATATACTGGGAAATGATCTGAATAACCATCTGCTCTATAAGTATCACCACTCCACATACGATGTGGATATCCTTTATATTGTCCTTCCTTAGATACTAAAAAATCTTTTTTATAAATTTCAGTCTTATGTATTTTATAAGTAGAAAAATCTTTAGTAGATGTAACTAAGGAAGCTGTAGCAATGATTTGGTCAAATAAATTCCACGAGTCACGATATGCTAAGGTACCAAAACCTTTTTTGAAAAGGTTAATCATTGGGTTATAAAATCCATTCTCTTTTACATGTTCTGGATGTGCAGCAGGATCAAATGTAAGTTTTATACTAGGAGAAGTAGGATCATCATTTAAATCTCCCATTAAAATTACTTTTGCATTTTTATTTTTAGCCTTTAAATCTTCAATAATAACTTTAGCAACTTTAGCAGCTTCTATACGTCCAGGCATAGATACTTTTTCTCCGCCACTACGAGAAGGCCAGTGATTGACTAAAAAAGAAATTTCTTCACCATCAAGTAATCCTGTGACTTGTAAAATGTCTCGCGTGTATTTTCTTTTTCCATCTGCTTCAAAGATGAAAACAGGATGAGGTAGAGCTTCAGTTACTACAAATCTATTTTTCTGATACATTAATGCGACATCTACACCACGTGCATCAAAAGAATTAAAATGTACAACACCATAATTTGAGTTTTTTAAATGTATAGAGTTGGCAATATCTTCCACTACTTTCCGTGTTTCTATTTCAGATAATCCTACAATAACAGGAGATGTGCCAGTCACATCTTTTCCTAAATCTGCAATTACTTTCGCTACGTTGTTTATTTTTTGAAAATAACGTTCGCTATTCCAATATTTTTTTCCTTTTGGGAGAAATTCATTTTGTAAAATAACGGGTCTTATGATTTTTTTACCTGATATATTTTCATACGTGTATTGCTGTCTAAAGGTAACGGTATCATATTTTGAAATCTCAGATACCGGAATTGATATATGATAATTGGGATCATTAAATTTTAAATTTCCATCGATGAGTCCAGCGGATTCTATCGTGTCAAATATGTTTTCAACATTGTAAAATCCAACCGTTGCACTCTTGTATTTATTTTGCGCAAAAATATCTGTTGTGAAAAATACAAGAGCAGGTATGAAAAGACTTAAACATTTCTTAAATTTAACCATATGTTATTAATTATGAATTCATTAACTTTGTTAAAACTTCTTAAATATAGCTAATTTATAAATAAAAATTCTTTTGAATGAATAAATTATTGTTAAGTATCTCACTCATCACTTTAGTTGTTGGAACTATGCAAGCTCAATCAAAAATAACAGGTATTGCAAAAAATTCAGTAACAGGTGAAGAGGTTTACAATCTTACAGTTAGGTTAGACGGTATGTCTAATGAAGCTGTAATGACAGATCGTATCGGGTATTTCCAATTTATAGATGTTCCTGATGGACATTATAAATTGCAAATATTGGGTGTCGGATTTGATCCGTATGAACAATCAATAAACGTTGCAGGAGAAAAAGAAATTGAACTTGGAGAAATATTATTAACATTTAATCCTAATAATATTGATGTCGGTTTAATTACTTTAAATGAGGATGAGTTGTCTGCTGACGAATCTTCTACCGCTTCTAATGCAGGATTGTTACAGTCTTCACGTGATGTGTTTGCACGTGTAGCTGCTTTTGAATTGGGGTCTTATTGGTTTAAGCCAAGAGGATATGACAATAAGTATAATGATATTCATTTCAACGGTATTCGAATGAATAAAATTGATAATGGCCGGGCTACATTTAATAATTGGGGAGGTTTAAACGATGTAACGCGTAGACCCGATGAATTAACATATGGATTAGAGCCTTCAGTTTATTCATTCGGAGATATTGGAGGAGTAACCAATTTTGATACTCGACCATCTACCTTACGAAAAGGTATTAGTTTAGCGTATTCTGCAACAAATCGTTCTTACCGTAACAGAATAATGGCCACTTATAATACAGGATTAATGGATAATGGATGGGCTTTTATGGTTTCTGGTTCTCGCCGTTGGGCTGAAGAAGGATTAACTGAAGGTACTTTTCATGATTCTTGGGGGTATTTTATTGGAATAGAAAAAAGATTAAACTCAAATCATACCTTAAATTTTACGGCCTTTGGTGCTCCAAATCGCCGGTCTACTGGATCTGTGAATACACAAGAAATGGTAGATATGAAAGGAATTTATTACAACTCTTTCTGGGGGTGGCAAGATGGAGAAAAACGAAATGAGAGAGTAAAGGAAACTTTTGAACCGGTTTTTCAATTATCACATCATTGGAATTTTAACTCAAAGTCCAAATTATTTACAACACTATCTTATCAAACAGGTCGTGAGGCTGGCTCACGTTTAAATTGGTATAACGCTCCAAATCCAACACCAAATTATTATAGAAATATGCCTAGCTGGCAATTATTTTTAGGAAATGAGGAACAATATAATCTTAAAAAAGAGGATTGGTTAAATGGTTCGGCATCTCAGTTAAATTGGAATAAGTTGTATCAAGCTAATTTAAACGTAGGTAAGCATTCAGTTTATTATTTAACAAATGATGTAAATGAAGATAAAACGGCTTCATTTTATACTAACTTTAAAACAGATTTAACGAATAATATTGAGTTAATTATTGCAGGTACATATCAGAATGTAAAATCAGAATTGTTTCGTGAAGTGGAAGATTTATTAGGGGGACAATATGCAAAGAATCATGATGATTTTAGTAATGTATTACAGGATGTAAATAATCCTGATTATGTGGCTAAAGTAGGAGACAGACATGAGTATGATTATGAGATAAATCGAAATCATGCAGACTTATATATTCAATCCAAGATAAAAGGTAACCTTTTGGATGTAACAATTGGTATGCATGGATCCTATACCGATTTTTACAGAGAAGGAAAATTTAAACATGGGTTGTATTTGGATAATTCGTATGGAAAATCAAAAACATATGACTTCTTTAATTATGGTATAAAATCTAATTTCTTGTTTAAATTAAATGGACGAAATTTTATAGCTGTTAATGGACAATATTCTACCGAAGCTCCTACTGCGGATGAAGTATTTCCAAACGCAAGACTGCATGATATTACGGTAGAGGAAAGTATTGTAAATGCAAAAATCTATTCTGGCGATGTATCATATATTTTTAGAGGGCCTAAGGTAAAAGCTAGAGCTACGGCTTTTTATACTAAAATAGAAGATGAAATAGAAAAGGGATTTGGATACATTGATGGTGGAGAAGGAAGTTATTTTGTGGCGGAGTTAATGACGGGTGTGGATAAGCAACATCTGGGTGCAGAATTGGCTATTGAAGCTCAAATTACTCCAACTATAAAGGTATCAGGTGTTGCCGCATTAGGGCAATATACTTATACAAATAACCCAGATTATTATTTGTTTTCTGATGATTTTATAAAGTCTGACGGGAGAGCTTTTCGTGATTATGATATTTCTTATTTAAAAGATTACAGGTTACAAACCGGTCCTCAGACTGGATATTCATTAGGTATAGAATATAGAGATCCTAAATTTTGGTGGTTAGGTGTTTCGGGGAATTATTTAACAAATAATTATTTAGACGTAGCACCTTACCGTAGAACAGTCAATTTTATAAGAGACATAGAAAATGAAATAAACGAAGAAAAGCTAAAAGAGGTTTTAAAACAAAGTCGTGTTTCCGATGAATTTATGTTAAATCTTAATGTAGGAAAAACATTCCGATTTGGAAGTTATTACTTAGGAACAAGTTTAACTGTTAATAATATTTTAGATAATAAAAATTATATAACAGGAGGTTTTGAACAATTACGATTAGGTAATTATGATAATGCAATTAATGAAAATCAACAAACACTATTTGGACCAAGAATGTTTTATGGTGCTGGAAGAACATTTTTCTTTAATGTGTTTGTAAGATTTTAATTCAATAACTAATCTATTCAAGATTCTAAAAAATAATAAAAATGAATAAATTCAATAAAATATCGACTATACTAACAATTTCGTTTGGATTTTTCTTCTTTAATTCGTGTGTACAAGATGATGATTATTCCATCCCACCAATAGATTGTACCGGAATGGTAACCAATAAATATATAGCAGATATACTTGCAGATGTGAATGCTTCCACAGCTACCAATAAACTAGTATATTATACAGAAGATGCTATTTTAGAAGGGTATGTAATATCTAGTGATGAAACGGGAAATTTCTTTAAAACTATTTCTATACAGAATAATCCTCAAGATCCTACTTCTAAAGGGATTCAAGTAGAGATAGATGCAAATTCACTTTATACGCAATATCCAATAGGATCCAAGGTACAAATTAAATTAAAAGGTTTAGTTGCAGGAGATGATAGAGGATTAATAAAATTAGGTTCAACTTACATTCAAAATGGAGAAACTAGAGTGGGGCGCATGACGCAAGCATTAGGAGAATCTAATGTTAAGAAAACGTGTGATGGTAATGCAATCATTACTCCTCGTATTTACAATAGTATTAGTGAGGCTTTAAAACCCGAAAACATTAATACATTGGTTACAATAAAAAATATTCAGTTTGAATCTCCAGAAACAGATCTAACATATGGTGATGCAATTGGATTAACTACTGTGAATAGAAAACTTGTTGATATCAAAGGGAAAAGTGTAGACTTACGCAATAGTGGTTACGCTAAATTTGCAAGTGATGAACTGCCAAAAGGTTCTGGAGAAATTACAGTTGTTGTTTCAATCTATAACAGCAGCTATCAGTTATATATTCGTGATACTGAAGATGTAAAATTTAACAATCCAAGATTTGTTGCCGGTCAAGCTACTTTACCATCTGCCTCTGCAGTAACAGCATTTAAAGGAGCAGATTTTAACAATTGGTCTGATTTTATCGCTAGTGGAAATAATTTCGCATACGATCCTACTGTAAAAGAAGCTCCGGGGCAAGGTATAGATGGGACAGGTGCATTACAAATAAAAGGTACACGTGCACAGAATGGTTTTGCATTTACTGTAAGACCAACTGGTAGTAATTTGCCAGAAAATCCATCTAAACTTCATTTTTGGATAAAAGGTAATGCGAGTAAATCGTTAAATATCTATTTGTATAAGCAAGATGGCTCTTATTATGCGTTTAATGTTGGTGCTTTAACAGATAATAAACTTGTAACTGAGAATAATGGATCTAATAATAGTTACATAGGACAAATCAATACAAATGGAGAATGGAAATTTGTTGAATTGGATCTTGATGACTTATCAAATATAAATATTTCAAATTCTTCAGGAAATTTTTTAGCTTTTAGGACGGGGAATAATGAACAATATGATTTATTGATTGATAATATTACCATCGAATAATTAGTATTTTACCTAAAAAAAGGGAGACAATTGTCTCCCTTTTTTTTGAAATTTTAAATAAATTTCACATTTTCTTAATTCCTTAACAACGTAAAAGTTATAAAAATCATAATTAATAATTTATTGTATAGCTATATTGATATTTATAAATGTTTAAAAAATAATTATAAATATTTTATTTCTTTTATTAATTAATGTTAAAATCAGTATTAATATATATACAATAACTCATTTTTTAAAAATATATGATATAAAAAAGAAAAAATGTCTTTATTTAATAAAATTAATATTTATTTATTAAATCTTTTTTTGTCTAAAAAATTTGATAGAGTTTTGTCCCAATTAGTGTTAAAAAATTAGACTATGAGGAGAAAATTAACATCTTTGAGCTTACTTGCTTTCCTTGGATTAGGAAGTATCGCATTTGCTCAAATCACAGGTGTAGTTAATGATGCAGATAATTTTCCAGAATCTGACGTAGAGGTTACGGTTAAGGGAACTGATAAAGTTACCTACACAGATATCGACGGAAAATTTGATATTGATGCTAAAATTGGTGATGTAATTGTAATTAATGGAAAAGAATTCGCAGTTTCAAAAAACGATTTAGGTGTATTAAAATATATAAGTCAAGAAGAAGTACAAAACTTAGGTGAAGTTGTAGTATTAGGATACGGAAAAACGCAATCTAAGCCAAAATCTAACGAAGCTGTTGTTACAGTTTCTGCTGAAACTTTAGCAAATAGACCAAACTCAAGTGTATTAAACTCTTTACAAGGGACAGCACCAGGTTTATCGATTAACTCGGCATCTGGTTCACCAGGATCTGGAAAAATTAATGTAAAAATCCGTGGGATTAACTCGATTAATGCATCTTCGGATCCATTATATGTGATCGACGGTATTGCAACTTCAGCAACACAGTTCAGAAGTTTAAATACAGAAGATATCGATAATATTTCGGTATTAAAAGATGCGCAAGCTACATCTATCTACGGTAATAGAGGGGCCAATGGTGTAATCGTTATTACAACGAAAGGAGGTAAATTTAACTCTGGTTTACAAATTGACTACAGTGGATTAACTTCATTATCTCAATTTCCTGCGGATCACTATAACGTAGCCAATACTTGGCAAAACTTAAATATCCAAAAAGCAGTAGGTTTAACATCAATGTCAGATGCGCAAATTGCAGCTCAAACAACGAATACAAACTGGAAGAAGCAATTCTTTAACAGTGTAGGTTTTAGTCAACAACATACATTAGGATTAAGATTTGGAGGTGAAAATGTTAACGTATATTCTTCTCTTGGTTACATGGAGCAAGAAGGTAACATTAAAACAACTAATTTTAAACGTTTAACTTTTAGAAATACTATTAATGGTAAATCAAAAGATGGACGTTTTACATACAATGCTCAAGTTGCATTATCTTATTCTAAGAGAAATCAATTAGATCAAGAAACAAATGACGGAGTTTCTAACAACGTTATTCAGAATCCATTATTTGGTTATTTATTAGCAATGCCTAATTTACAACCTTACAAATGGAACAATGGTCGTGAAATGTACAATGAGATTGGAGGTAACTACAAGCATACACACGTTTTACAAGATCTATTGAATGGTGGTGTAGTTAACCAATTTGCAGAAACGACTATTTTTTCTACAATTAATGCGCGTTACAAAATTACGGATGAAGTGTCTGTGGGTAACCGTTTAGGGGTTGATTACAAAGAATCTGCTCGCAACTTTGCACGTACGCCAAATGGATATTTATCTGTGAACGTTGCTGCAAACAACGGAATTGAATTCGGAGGATTTGATCGTATTGAAAATACAAAAGATGTAACAATTAACAATGTTGCAGATATTACTTTCGATAAGAAAATTGATGACCACGAATTTAGTGTAGCTGGTTATATAGAATATACAAAAGCACACTACATCTATGATTATCAACAACAAAATGGTCTAAATCCATTAAACTGGTCATTAGGATCAGGAACTGGTTGGGCACAGTATAGTTCAAATAATCCAAACCAATATGTACCAAATGTATCTGCACAAAAAATAAATGCAGGAACATTAGCATTTTTTGCAACAGCAAATTATGATTACGATAGCCGATTTGGATTTGGAGCTACTGTACGTCGTGATGGATCTTTCCGTTTCAGTAAAGAAAACAGATGGGAAACTTTCTGGTCGGTTTCTGGACGTTGGAACTTAGATAAAGAAGAATTTTTACAAGGAACAAGCGTTCGTATGTTAAAATTAAGAGCTTCTCACGGGATTACAGGGAATCAAAATTTAGTTACTTCTACAAATAATGCTAACCCATTATTTACAGGTGTTCAGTTAACTAGACAATTATATAGAACAGATGTTGCGGGTTACCAAGGAGCGCAAGCTTTCTTATTAGGTAATTTATCAAATGAAAACATCAAATGGGAAACAGTGACTCAATCTAACGTTGGGGTAGACTTTGATTTATTCAACGGGTTTTTATCAGGTTCGGTAGATGCTTATTACAAGACTACTAAAAACATGTTCAATCAAATCAATGTTTCTGCTACAACAGGACAATGGTCTGTAGATGGGAACAACGGTAAGATGGAGAATAAAGGTATTGAAGCTTTATTACGTTTTAAATTGTTAAAGGACAAGCCATTTAATTTATCAGCATTTGTTAACGGAGCATACAACAGAAACAAAATTGTTTCTATGGATGTAGAAAATTTAACAGATGATAATGTTAATGCAGTTGGAGGAGTTATGAGCCAATGGAATTTATACCACTATGTTGGGGTGAATAAAGAAACTGGTGAGCAACAATACATCGACAAAAATGGAAACATTACAGAAGAACCAACAGCAGATGACCGTAGATTAACTGGTAAAACGCCATATGCGCCATTTACAGGAGGTTTCGGATTTAATGCAGATTACAAAGGATTCTATTTAGATGTATTATTCTCATTCCAAGCAGGTGGATGGTCTTACGACAACATTTATTCTTGGTTAATGGATCCAACATCAGCAAACAGTTACAATGTTTCTGCAAACTTATTAAATGCTTGGACTCCTGAAAATACAAATACAGATATTGCAAGTGTTAATGCGTACAATTTAGGTACGGAAGGTATGTCTGACCGTTTCTTATATAAAACAGATTTCATTAGATTAAAGAATGTGACGTTAGGGTACGGATTATCTAAAAAAGATTTAGAACGTTTACCAATTAAGAGTTTTAGAATTTTCGTTTCAGGTGAAAATATCGCGACTTGGACAGATTGGAAAGGTTTCGATCCAGAACCGGTGACAACATATTCTTTAGGTGTTTATCCTAATCCACAAACTTTCTCTTTAGGGGTTAATATTGGTTTATAAAATTTAATGTAATGAAAAAAAATATCATAAAATCATTAGTATTAAGTGCATTATTAGGTTCAGCAGGTGTAATGACTAGTTGTAACGATGCAGTTGATATTATTCAAGAAGGAGAGTTAAACGAAGCAGCGATTTTTACAAGTGTTTCTAATTTAGAGAAATATTTAGAAGGTGATGTTTATAGTGCAGCAGACCCTAGTAATGAAATCTATCTTTCAGCAGTAATTTCTGATGAGGTAAAGCCAGGTTACCGAAGTGGTGGGCAAGAGTATAGTTTACACAGACATTTCTTATCTAGTAACGAAGAGTACACATCTAATATTTGGGCTCAACATTACAAATTAATCAATAGAGTAAATCGTTTATTAGCTGGAGCAGAAAAAATTACTCCAACAGCAGCTGAAACAGCGAAGTACAATAAAATTATCGGAGAAGCAAAAGCATTAAGAGCTTGGGCATACGTTCAGTTATCAGCTTACTTCTCAACAGATATGAAAGATCAAAATGCATTAGGTGTAATTTTATTAAAAGATGTACCAAATGCTGAGCAAAAATTACCTCGTGTAACTAATGCGGAAGTATATGCTTTGATTGAAGAAGATTTAGCTTTCGCTAATTCTGTACTATCAACAGGTGCTGATCATTATAGAGTAGACTTAAATTTCGTGAATGCTTTACAAGCTCGTTTCAACTTATATAAAGGAAACTATGAGTTAGCAAAACAATATGCAAACGAAGTAATCAGTGGTTCAGGTTTAGTATTAACTGATGCAAGTTCTGTAATTAACGAAGATTTAGGAGAGGTTGGATCACCAGAATGGAATGAAGGTTTTTATAAGACCGAAGGTTCATTTAGTGCATATAGAAATATATGGAATGATACCGCTCGTGGAGAAATCATTACGTCTTTTGAACGTATGGGGTCAGGACCTACAGGAAATATAGGTTCATACTTCAATACAAATAATTCAAACTATGATGGTTCGCCAATGTGGGTTTGGGGACGTAACTTGTTCAATATTTTTGATCAAACTGCAGGAGATGTTCGTCGTTTATCATATGTGGATCCTACAGCTTTAATTGATGAAGATTATGCAACGGCTTCTTCACCATTTAATTCAGATGTATTAGTAATAGATAAATATCCTGGTAAAACTAATTTCTCTACAAAGAACGATTTAAAAGTTTTTAGATTAGCAGAAATGTATTTAATCGTTGCTGAAGCAGAAGCTAAATCAGGAAACTTAGCACAAGCAAATGCGGCTGTACAAGCTATTCGTGAGGCGCGTAATTATTTAGGATTAGCTGCCACACCAACTTATACATCAGTAGCAGATGCTTTAAAAGACATCTTGAAAGAAAGACGTGTAGAGTTAGCCTTAGAAGGGCACCGTTTTATCGATTTAAAACGTTTAGCTATAGAAGCAGGTGTAACGATGGATCGTAATGCAACTGATGATATTGTAGAAACACAGAATTTAGAGAATGGAAGTTATAAATATACTTTACCAATTCCTTTAAAAGAAATTTCTGCTAATTCAACAATTCAGCAAAATCCTGGTTATTAATACAATTTAATAACATAACTTTATATAAACCCTCGAGATTACTCGAGGGTTTTTTTATGCATATATAAAACGAGTTTCATGCTTCATATAATTCATCATGTAATTCTATTAACTTAATTTTTTCCAGTAAAATCCCATTTATTTAACATAATATTCACGTGTAACATTTCATATGAGCAAAATATTCAATTAGTAATTTATTAATTATATAGTCTATAAAGGCTGTGTTTGATAAATATAAATGTTATTATATATATAATTATATGTAATTATAGTTCTATTTACAAATGTTTACAAATACAATCAATGTGTTAATTATTTTGGAAATCTTAAAAAAATGTTACAGATTTGTATCCAAATGTTATAAAAATTAGACTATGAGGAGAAAATTAACATCTTTGAGCTTACTGGCTTTCCTAGGATTAGGAACTCTAGCCTTTGCTCAAGTAACGGGTGTAGTTAACGACGGTAACAATTTTCCTGAGATGGATGCTGAAGTTGTAGTTAAAGGAACTGATAAAGTTGCTTACACTGATGAAAATGGAAAATTTGATATTGATGCTAAAATTGGAGATGTCTTAATTATTAATGGAAAAGAATTTGTAGTTACATCTAATAATTTAGGAATATTAAAATCGGTCTCTGAAAATGTTGATTTAGATGAGGTGGTAATTACGAGTATCTTCGATGCTCCCTCTAAATCGGGACAAACAGTTGTTACAGGTGAGAGCTTACAACAATTTAATCCAACATTATCAGTGGATCAAATGTTAGGAGGTAAGGTTTCAGGTCTTACATCTCAAGCTCAAAATGGAGCGCCTGGTGCTACTTCGAACATTACAATTCGTGGTGCTATGGGATTAGGTGGAGGTAACAAATCACCTTTATTTGTAGTGGATGGTACTTATATGACTGTTACAGACATGAATACTATCAATCCACAAGATATTCAGGATGTTACTGTGCTTAAGGATGCTTCACAATTAGCTATTTATGGTGCTAGAGGTGCGAATGGTGTTATTATTATTAAAACCAAAAGCGCTAAAAGAAATTCTAAAAACTTTTCATATTCATCTCGTATTGGTTTCACAGAAATGATGAAACAAAATGATATGGATGTAATGGGTTCTAATCAATTGCTAAACTATCAAAATGATTTAGCTCAAATTCCTGGAATTGCAGGAGGGGTTGCAAGAACACCTGAACAAATAGCGAATTTATCTAAAATTAATACTGATTGGGATGATGCCTTCTTTAAGAATGGTTTAATGACATCTCATTACTTCAGTATGTCGAGTAATACAGATGGAGATTCACAATCGTTCTCTTTAGGGTATGATAAGAATTCAGGAGCTGTTAACTATTATAAAGGTTTAGACAGAATTACAGGAACATTAAATATGTCATCTAGATTATCTGATAAAGCCAGATATGGAATTAATGTAAATGGATCTTACCAAACATTAGATGAACCTAGAGATATTAATAATGGGCAGAATGCTTTTTATAGTGCATTACAAAATAGACCATTTGCAGATGTATATAAATTAGATGGTAATGGAGAAATAATCTATAAACCTAATGGTGATCCAACTTTTAACCAATCTGTAAATGCGATGGGTTATAATGCATTAGATGAAATGTATTATACAAAAAACCAAACAAGAACATTCAGGGTATATGGATCAGCATTTTTTGAATATGAATTAGCTAAAAATTTATTTGCAAGAACTACATTTGGTGCTACTTATAGAAGAACACAATATGAGAGCTTTACAGCTCCTTCAGCAAATTTAATGTCAATTTTAGGTTCTGGAGGTTCTAAAAGTGATCAAAGTATTGATCGTTTAGACTATAACTGGAGAAATGAGTTGAGTTATATTAAATCATTTGGAGATCATAATTTTAGAGCTACTGTTGCATCTGAATACATTGATCAGTCAAATTATTCTATGACATTAAGTTCTCAAGGTTTTCCAAATGATAAACAAGATGTACAAAGTTTAGCTACTACTAAATTACAATCATCAAACACTGCAAGATGGGCAGTTACTAGATTTGGATACTTAGGGTCGATAAACTATGATTATGCAAAGAAATATTTCATTGATGGTTATATTAGAAGAGATGGAACATCTTTAGCAGGTCTTGATAATAAATACGGAACTTTCTGGGGAGCATCTGTTGGATGGGATATTGCGAAAGAAGACTTCTTAAAATCAAGTTCATTTTTTAATAGTTTAATGTTAAAAGCTTCTTATGGTGAAGTTGGGGATGATTCTGGTTTAGCTAGATACTCTAATTTAACATTAATGTCTTTAACAGGAACTTATAACAATCAAGGTATTGGAGCACCTTCATTAAATGTTGCAAACCCTCAAACAACTTGGGAAATCAACAAGAAATTAAATGTAGGTTTAGATTTTGTATTATTACAAAGAAGATTATCAGGTAATGTATCTTATTTCAAAGATACTCGTACAGATTTCTTATTTAATAAAGAATTACCTAGAGAAACTGGATCTTTTACTACTACTATAAACGCAGGAGAATTAGTTTCTAGCGGTGTAGAAGTTGAATTGAATTTTGATGTAATTAGTAAAAAAGATTATAGCTTAAGTTTATATGGAACTTTAACAAAGATGAAATATAAAATTAATGATCTTAATGGTTTAGACGAGTTAATTGTATCAGGATCTGTAGAAGATATGAAGCATATTAACGGTGGAGCTCCATATCAATTTTATATGGTAAGATTTGCTGGAATTAACAGAGATAATGGTAATGCACAATATTATGATATTGATGGTAATATTACCGAAGTTTATGATGCTAATGACGCGGTAGCTTTAGATAAATCGCCTATGCCAACATTAACAGGAGGATTTGGGTTAAATGCTAAATTCTATGGTTTTGATTTAAATGCAGATTTTGTATTTAGTGCTGGAGGTTATACTTACAATAATACTTACCAAATTTTAACAACTCCAACTACAACAAATAATAAAGCTGTACAAGCGGATGATTATTGGAGAAATCCAGGTGATGTAACAGAGTTCCAAAAACTAACGTCTGCAGGGTTCAGATACTCGGATCAGTTTTTAGAAAAATCAGATTATATCAACTTTAGAAGTTTATCGTTAGGATATTCTTTCGATAATTTATTGAAAGGTACTGGTGTTAAAGGTGTGAGAGTATTTACTCAAGTACAAAATTTAGCATTATGGACTAAATTCCATGGTAATCCAATCGTTGGTACCGCTAGTAGTGGTTATGCAGTAGCAGGTGATTCAGGATTCATCGCTAACTCATATTCTTTATTCTCATATCCTAATACGAGAACTTATACGTTAGGATTAAATGTTAATTTCTAAAAAAAAAAGATGAAAAAATTTAAAATAACATTTATAGCTTTATCTCTATTATTATCATTTAATAGTTGTAGTGATGATGATATTATGCAAGATTCTCCAACAGGAACAGCAGTTGAAAATTTTTATCAAACACAAGAAGATTTTTCAAGAGCAATATTAGGGGTATATCAAGGTTTCAAACAAGCTGGATATTATGCTGCCTCTAATGGTTCATCAGATATTAACGTTTTGGGTGATATTTTAGCCGATGACGTTATTTTTAACACGAATGGTCGTCAAGCAAATCGTTTAGCTTCTACTACATGGGAGTATGATGGTAATATGACTCCAACTTCTAAATATAATTCGTCGTATAATATTATTATGCGTGCGAACTTATTGTTATCAAAAATTGATAATTTACCTGAAGGTACTTTTAAAAACCAAATTAAAGGAGAAGCATTAGCTGTAAGAGCATTAGTTCATTTAGAAGTAGCTAGAACATATGCTAAAATTCCAACTCAGAGTGCAAATGCATTAACATCTCAAGGTATTCCATATGTAGATTATTATGATCCATTTGCTTTACCTGCAAGAGAAGAAAATATTCAAGTAGTTTATACTAAAATAATTAAAGACTTTAATGATGCTTTAGCTAATTTAAATACTTCAAGCACTCCAGGTAGAATTAGTAAATCAACTGTACAAGCATTATTAGCTAGAACATATTTATACTTAGGTGATTATGCTAAAGTAATTGAGTTCGCTTCACCTGTTGTGGACCAAGTGAAACCAGTTGCAAAGGCTGAATTACAGAACTTATGGTTAGGTAAAAATAGCACAGGGGTTTTATTTGAAATACCATTTGTATTAACAAATGATCCAGCTATTGGAGTAAGTTATAGCCAAGGGGTTACAGATGCTACTATTAATATGGAGTATTCAGTTGATAAAAGATTTTATGAATTATTTAATCAATCAACAGAACCTGAAAGAATTGCAGCAAACTTTAAAATATTTAATCCTGCAAATGCCTCAGGTAAAGCAACTATTGCAGTGAATAAATATATACAAGGTAATCCTGCAACTAATATCCCAGGTGTAAATAATGGACGATACTTAAGAGTTGAAGAAACAATCTTAGATTTAGCTGAAGCACAATATTTGTCTGGTAACCAAGCAGGAGCCTTAGCTACTTTAGATATATTAAGATCTAACAGATATTCTACATTTACGGGAGGTGAAACAGGAACAGCTCTTATAGAAGCGATTCTTTTAGAGCGAAGAAAAGAATTAGCATTTGAAACTGGGGATAGATGGTTTACATTAAAACGTTTACAAAACGTTAATGTACCAGCTGCTTACAAACAAGGTGTAGTTCGTTCAGGGAATGGATTTTATGCAGACGGATCAGGTTCAGTTCCAGCTGGACAAGTTTTATCACCGTCAAGCTATAAATGGCAATTACCAATTGATCAAGGAACAATTAATCGTAATCCTAATATGACGCAAACAGCTGATTATTAATAAATACAATAAGAAATCCCCTCTGATGAGGGGATTTTTTTGTTTATTATAGTTAACTTCAAGAACTAAATAAAATCTAATGAAAATAAAAATCTCAATAATCTTTCTTTTTATTTCAATTAATAATCTTTTTGCACAAGTAGCATTAAGTCCTTCGGTTGTTGAATTAAATATTGGAACAAATAGAGCGCAATCTTATAAAATTGATTATGAAATTAAAGGAGATCCATATTTAGGAAAAAATTTATCCCCATTTACTTTAAAAGGAGCTACAGTTAAGAATGTATCGTTGTTAAGATATAATTATTTTACAGATCAAATGGAGTACTTAGTAGGTAACGTGGTTTACGATTTAGATAGGGCTGAAAATGTTCTAATATCGTTCAATAATGATCACCGAAAATTTATCTTTTTTATTAATTATCCAACTTTAGAAGGGCAACAATCAGGTTATTTACAAATTGTGGAGGAAGGTGAAAATGCAACCTTGTATAAAAAAACTTCTGTAATGGTAGAAAAAAAGTTGATGAAAGAGGATATTATGGATACTGGTATTACAATAAACGAATACACTCCTAAAAAACCTCAATATTATATAAATATTAAAAATAAATTTATTCCATTATCTAAAAGTAAAGAGGATTTAATAAAATTGATAGAAGATCAATCAATAAAAGATTTTATAAAAAAAGAAAAGATTTCAATGATTTCTGAAGTAGACCTTATAAAATTAACAAAATTTATAAATCGATAAATATAAAAACAATATTTACTATTCTAATATATTAGTAATCCTTCAAAAACTCAAATGCTCTAATTTCAGCCCAAGAGTTTAGATTATTTTTTAAAGGAAAAGCGCAATGTCCTCCATGTTTCGGAACTTCAAAATAAATGTGATTGTATGCTTTGAATCGATCTTTCGGATAACATTCTTCCCCTAAAAATGGATCGTTCGCTGCATTGACGATTAATGTAGGAATCGTAACTTGATCTAAAACTGTAGCAGGACTAGCTTTATGATAATATTCTTCCTTAGAAGTATATCCATGCAATGGTGCCGTAAAATATTCATCAATTTCATCAAATGACTTAATTTTAGGAATCATTTCTTCGTTTAATTTTCCAGGAAATTGTATCGCTTTTTTTTGAAATTTAGGAACTAAAGTTTTTCTAAAATTATTTAAATAAATTGTATTTGGAAATACTTTTAAGGTATCTGAACATGATTTTAATGAAATAGGAATGGAAAAAACACTTGCAGCTTTTACTGGTTCTGGAACTTTATAAGCTCCTAAATAATTGACAATTAAAGCGCCTCCCATAGAGTAGCCAATAAGATAAATTGCTTCGAACTTTTCTTGAATAGCTTTTGAAACGATACGGTCTACATCATCAATAACACCATGATGATATAAACGTAAAGTCTGATTAATTTCACCTCCACAACCACGATGATTCCATGCTAAAACATTGTAGCCTTTATCATAAAAATAATCTGAACAAGAATTTAAATATGTACGTTTAGAATCTCCTTCTAGACCATGAAAAAGTATCACTAACTTTTTTTTATCAGTTTGATAGCGCCAATCTAAATTTAGGAAGTCACCATCATCTGTTGATATTTTTTCACGGGTATAATTGGGAACAGGATATTTTTTATAACGTGTACCAAATATGGTAGATAAATGAGAATTCTTTCGCCAAAAACCTTCAGCTTTATAAGTCGATTTTTCAATAAGTGGCATAAATAAAATCTAATAAATTTTTACATCAATTAAGAAATTAGCTTTTATTTCCTCGTTGATATTTGTAATGATTTTTGACTTTCCGTAGGTTAATTCCTGGCGCATAGCAGGTGAATTTATTTTCACATATAATATGCGTTGTCTTACTTCGACTTTATCAGTGTATTTCTCAAAAAATTTCCCCATAACAGTACGCCATGCTTCTTCAGCTTTTACTTCCCACATCAACTCTTCTTTTCCATTTTGCTTCATGAAAAAGCTAAAAGCTTCACCAACTGTTTGGCTATTTTGTCTTCTTTCTAATTTTTTCATAATCGGAAAACTTTACTTTCAGAGTTTATTTGCTTAATAATATCTTCTGTACGGTCAGAGTGTGTGTCTGTAATAAATATTTGACCAAAATGTTCCTCGTTTACTAATTTCACCAATTGTGTTACCCGATGCTCATCTAATTTATCAAAAATATCATCTAAAAGTAAAATAGGAGTCACGTTTAATGCGGATTTAATAACCTCTAATTGTGCTAATTTTAAAGCGATTAAATAAGATTTTTGTTGACCTTGTGAACCAAATTTTTTAATGGGATAATTCGTAATTGTAAACAATAAATCATCTTTATGTATTCCTGCCGTAGAATATTGTGCAGAACGATCTTTGTATATTGAATCTTTAAGCAATGTCTCAAAATCAGTTTCATTCAATTGGGAAACATATTCAATATTTACTTTTTCAGATCCTTCAGAAATCGCTTCATAATATTTTAGGAATGCATTCAAGAAATTTTTCACAAAATCTTTTCTAATTTCATGAATTCGATTTCCTAAATGAACTAATTCTATATCATAAATCTCTAACGTAGATGCATCAAATGTTTGATTTGCTGCAAAGTATTTTAATAAAGTATTTCGTTGTAATAAAACTTTATTGTATCGAATTAAATCTGCTAAATATTGTTTATTAGATTGCGAAATAATATTATCCAAAAACTTACGTCTTACATCGCTTCCTTCTTTAATCAAGTCGCTGTCATAAGGAGAAATCATAACTAATGGATATTGTCCAATATGTTCCGAAATACGATCGTAGGACTTAGAATTTCTTTTTAACTGTTTAGGTTGTCCAGCTCTAACTAAACAAAAGATGATATCTTCTTTATCATTTTTATCAAAAGTACCTTCTAAGGTAAAAAAATCACAATCAAATTGAATGTTCATTGCATCCGAATGATTCAGATATGATTTACTTAAAGCTAAATAATGAATGGCGTCTAAAATGTTAGTTTTTCCTTTACCATTCTGACCTACAAATGCATTTAATTTGGATGAAAATTGTAAATCTTTTTCTCCAAAATTTTTGAATTGCCTTGCTTTAAGTTCTTTTAAATACATGCTACAAATTTACACTATTTTACGCATTTATACTTTTCTTGTTTTACGATGAAATTTCTAAATCTTTCCCTATAAATTTATTTTTAGCTTTTTCTCTCAATGATTTATCACATTATAACCTACTAAAATTTCAAAATGATGTATTTTTGCATCTTTAATAGTAAGATTTAAAAAAAAATGGCAGTTCAAAAACCATCGATTCCAAAAGGAACTAGAGATTTTTCTCCTTTAGAAGTGAATCGCCGTCAATATATTATCAATACCATCAAGAAGCAATTTGTTTTATTTGGTTTCTCACCAATCGAAACACCTTCATTCGAAAATTTATCAACGTTAACTGGTAAATATGGTGAAGAAGGAGATCGTTTAATTTTCAAGATTTTAAATTCTGGAGATTACTTAGGGAAAGTAGATGAGCAATTATTAGCGGATAGAAATAGTCAAAAGGTTATTCCACATATTTCAGAAAAAGCGTTGCGTTATGATTTAACTGTGCCTTTTGCACGTTACGTAGTACAACACCAAAACGAAATTACATTCCCATTTAAACGTTACCAAATTCAACCGGTTTGGCGTGCAGATCGTCCTCAAAAAGGTCGTTTCCGCGAGTTTTTTCAATGTGATGCGGATGTTGTAGGTTCAGATTCTTTATTGCAAGAAGTTGATTTTGTACAATTATACGATTCAGTTTTTACAGAATTAAAAACTCCAGTAGAAATCCATATCAACAACCGTAAAATTTTATCAGGTTTAGCAGAAGTAGCAGATATTTCAGCTCAATTAATTGATTTTACTGTTGCTTTAGATAAGTTAGATAAAATTGGTGAAGAAGCTGTAAAGGAAGAAATGCGTGGGAAAGGAATTTCTGAAACTGCAATCGAAATCTTATCACCTTTATTTTCAATGAATGGTGATTACAAATCTCAATTTGCTCAATTAAAAGAAATTTTAGCAACTTCAGCAACTGGATTAAAAGGAATTGAAGAGTTAGAATTTGTTTTTGAAAATACAGAAAATATCGGTTTACAATCAGCAGATTTAGTGTTAAACTTAACGTTAGCACGTGGTCTTGATTATTATACAGGTGCAATTTTTGAAGTAAAAGCGAAGATTGGTGAATTCTCTTCATCAATTGGTGGTGGTGGTCGTTACGACGATTTAACTGGAATTTTTGGTTTAAAAGATATTTCAGGAGTTGGAATCTCTTTTGGATTAGACCGTACATACCTTGTGTTAGAAGAAAATAATTTATTTCCAGCGTTAGAGGATTCTACGAATATCCAAGCATTATTCATCAATTTTGGACAGAAAGAAGCAGCTGAAGCGATGAAGTTGGTAAAACAATTGCGTCAACAAGGAATTAATACAGAAGTATATCCAGATGATGCGAAGATGAAAAAGCAAATGGGATATGCTGACAAAAAAGGAATTAAGAAAGTAATTTTATTAGGTGATAAAGAAATCCAAGAACAAAAAGCAACCGTAAAAGATATGGTTACGGGAGAGCAAACAGAAGTTGCTTTTGTTGATTTGGTAAATGCTTTATAATCTGAAAATTAGTCTATATATTTGCAAACTATTTAATTTACAAGATAAAAATGAGTTTATTAACAGTAGGCACAGTTGCCTTCGATAAATTAGAATCTCCTTTCGGGAAAACAGATAAAATTTTAGGTGGAGCAGCAACTTATATCAGTATGGCATCTTCATTATTAGGTGTTGAAACTGGATTAGTTTCTGTTGTAGGTGGAGATTTCCCTGAGGAATACATTGATTTATTAAAATCAAAAAATGTTGATTTAGCAGGTTTAGAAATTGTAGCTGATGGTAAAACTTTCTTTTGGGAAGGGAAATACCACAATGATTTAAATACTCGTGATACGTTAACAACTGAGTTAAATGTATTAGAGACTTTCAACCCAGTTGTTCCTCAAAACTGGAAAAATGCTGATGTGTTAATGTTAGGGAATTTACACCCATTAGTACAAGCAGGAGTTTTAGAGCAAATGGAAAATCGTCCAAAATTAGTTGTTTTAGATACAATGAATTTCTGGATGGATTGTGCTTGGGAAGAGTTAATGGCAGTGATCAAAAATGTTGATGTAATTTCTATTAACGATGAAGAAGCTCGTCAAATGTCTGGTGAGTATAGCTTACGTAAAGCAGCTCGTAAAATTGCTGCAATGGGACCTAAAACGGTAATCATCAAGAAAGGTGAACATGGAGCTTTATTATTCCAAGGAGAGCAAGTGTTCTACGCACCAGCTTTACCAATGGAAGAAGTTTTTGATCCAACAGGAGCAGGAGATACTTTCGCAGGTGGATTCTCTGGATACTTAGCAAAAACAAATGATTTCTCTTTCGAGAACATGAAACGTGCTATTATCTTCGGATCTGCATTAGCATCTGTTACATGTGAAAAATTCGGTACTGAATCTTTACAAAATTTAGATGTTGACGCGTTAAATGCTCGTTTGAACGAGTTCCGCGAGTTAATGCGTTTCGAACAAATTGAATTCTAGTAAGAAATTACTTGAAATATATTAGTCCTTTCTTTTTTAGAAAGGACTTTTTTATTGGCTTGATTTTTAGTAAATTAAAACTATCAAAATCTTTGTTATGAAAAATAGAATTATCCTTGTTTTAATTTTGGCATTTTTGTCTTTATTATCCGGTATTTTAATTTCTAAGATGTCATTTATAGGAAAAGTAGGCATTACTTTTTTTTATGACGAATACACCATTTTTAAATCTTGGTGGAAAACAGGGCTATTATTTTTCGTAATACAAATGATTATTTTTGGGTTATTATCCTTCTTTCATTTTGAAAACAATTCTGTGTTTAAACAAAAAATAGTACCGATTATATTTATCATTATAGGTGTAATAGGCGTGTATTATACTTATTATGATTTTACCGAAACTTCGCATCGATTAATGAAAACTAGTTTTCATATGGGGTTTTATTTATTTTGGATAGGATGGTTTATTTCGTGTATTTATTATTTAATATTAACGAAAAAAGAAATAGAGATGCATGATTTTGACACGTTATATAAACATGAATCGCAAGAATAAAAAAAAATCCTATCGAATTTCGATAGGATTTTTTTGTGACCGAGACAGGATTCAAACCTGTAACCTCTTGAGCCGTAATCAAGTGCGCTATTCAGTTGCGCCACTCGGCCGTTTCCAATTTCAGAACTGTTGTTCTTATTTTGGACTGCAAATATAAGGCGAATTTTTAATTCACCAAATAATTTTCAAAAATATTTTATCCTCTATTTCTATCAGCAATTAAAAGCATCATATAACTTAATATAAATAATTCGTCATTTTGTTCAGTATCAGCTAATTTATCTAATTTAAATTTTCTACCAAAAAAAGAAGGTTCTTTTGAAATTTCCATCAATTCTTTCCTGTTCAAATCAGTTAAAGCATATTTTGGATTAAAAATATACCCTGTAAAGAATCCGATTACCGGAATTTCTCCTACCATTCCGTCCAACATACGAACTACTCCGCTTCGTTCTTTAATCGTAAAAATATGGTTATCGTTCGCGTCATAAATATGGAAAGTAGCAGTCCAAAATGATTTTAAAGTTTTTCTTCGTGCTTTTCCAACAATTTTCCCAGATGCATCAGTAATTGTAAAGGTTTGTTGAAAATCAATTAATTTATTAGATGTTAATTCATACAATAATTCTGTTTTATTTGAATTACTATATACTTTAATGCGATCTCTCCATGAAAACATTTTTTCTCTGACATAAAATATAGATTGTCCGGAAGCATCGGTTACTGAAAAATCGTTGGATAACGTTCCGATATGAAATTTAAAATCTAAAGGGAATTGTAGTTGGTTGATTGACATAATTCTATTGTTATATCTTTCAAAAATAAACGAATAAATTAAATTTTTCAGTAAATTAATTTTAAACAGAAAAACTCACACTAAAATGAAATACAATTTTAAAGATAAAGTTGTTTTAATAACTGGTTCTGCATCAGGAATTGGAAAGATATTGACTCGAAAAGTACTTGAAAAAGGTGCAAAGAAAGTTATCATGTTAGATTATAATTTGGAAGGTGTAAACCAAGTAAAAGAAGAATTTGCATACTTTGGAAAAACAATTCATACCTATCAAGTAGATTTATCACAACAAGATCAAGTGTTAGCAGTTATTGAAAATGTAAAAAATGATATTTCAAAAGTAGATGTATTAATCAATAATGCAGGTGTTATTGTGGGAAAATACTATACAGATCATTCCGTAAATGATATAAATTATACAATGAATATTAATACAATGGCAGTAATGTTATTAACAAATGCATTTATGACGGAAATGGTTAATCGTAATGAAGGGGTGATTTGTAATATTGCTTCGATGGCAGGATTAACGTCTACACCAAAGATGGCTGCTTATGTAGCAAGTAAATGGGCAGTTGTGGGATTTTCAGAAACATTATGGTTAGAAATGAAACAATTAAAAAAAGATGTAATAATCAATTGTGTAATGCCTTTCTATATCAATACAGGAATGTTTGATGGGGTAAAATCGAGAGTTGTACCAATTCTGGATCCAGAAAAAGTATCGACGAAAATTATTTCAAATATTGAAAAAGGTAAATTCAGAACACCATTACCCATGCCGTATTGGTTTATCCGTACAGCTCAAGCTTTATTACCTAATAAGCTTTATGATTTTGTAATGGGAGATGTTTTTGGAATTTATGATTCGATGGAAGATTTTAAAGGAAGAAAAAAATAATAAAAAAAAGCTGAAGCAAACACTTCAGCTTTTTTTTATTATAAATAATTTCGTACTTCATCTAAATGTGTAATGGTTGGAACGCCATCCATTTGTAAATTTTCATCCAGTCTATCAAAGAAAATCGCAGCCATTCCATATGCTTTTGCACCAACAGCATCTGCAATCCAATCGTCACCAATATAAATAGATTCCTCTTTATTTGCACCTGATTTTTCTATGGCCAAATCAAAAATACGTGGATCTGGTTTTAAGATTTTAATCTCATCCGCATAGGTCACCGTTTTAAAGTAACCATTTAATTCTGAAGTTTCAATTTTACGTTTTGATACTTCAATAAAACCATTCGTAATGATATGTAATTGGTATTTAGGTTTTAGATAATCTAATAATTCCATTGCACCATCTACAACTTCATTAAAATTTGTGATGGTTTCCATATATTCATCTTCAAAGATTTTAGCTAAAGCATCATTATCGATCCCTAAATTATTAAAAGCTTCTTTGAAACGTCGATCACGTAATTCTTCTTTCGTAATTTTTTTATCACGAATTAGTGCCCATAGGCTTTCATTGCTTTCATGATAATGTGGGTGGAATTCGTCGAATGTAAAACCATAACGGTTCTCCACATCATGTTTTATATATAATTCTGCTAATGCAAAACGAGCATTTTTACGAAAATCCCAAAGCGTGTTGTCTAGGTCAAAAAAGACATGTTTTATTGTGTTCATGGACGCAAAGTTAAGCAATATGATGTAGATTTGTGATTAAGAAATTGTAAGATTGAAGAAGCGATTAGAAAAATTTAAAACCAAAAATGCCAAAGGTGTCCTTTCATTAATGGCAGGAAATACCGTTGCACAAATCATCATGATTTTAGGTGGATTTGTTTTGGGAAGATGGTATGGACCAGAAAATAATGGTACATATAATGTTTTCTTAAGCTTTGTAGCAATCTTATCTATTTTAACAACATTTCGATTAGAAAATATTTTTGTAATCTCTAAATCTTCAAAAGCAATCCGAAATTTATTTTCAATGCTTTTGATGATCACTACACTTGCTACGTTTATTTTCTTTTTAGGATATACCGTTCTGCATGAAATTTTTGATTTTAAAACTTCTATCTGGGTCGTTTTACTAAGTTCGATAGCAGGATTATTTACCGCATGGAATAATGTACAAACATCTTTATTTACAAAGTATCAATTATTCAATGTCATCTCTACAGGATTTGTAATCAATGCATTTGTTTCTGTCGCATTACAATTTGTGTTTTTCTTTTTAGGCTTTGAGTCTAATGGATTAATTTATGGAACTATTATCGGAACCATCATATCATGTTTATATTTTTTTACAATTACAAAAGGAAGA
This sequence comes from Faecalibacter rhinopitheci, assembly GCF_015234135.1. Classification (GTDB taxonomy): domain Bacteria; phylum Bacteroidota; class Bacteroidia; order Flavobacteriales; family Weeksellaceae; genus Empedobacter; species Empedobacter rhinopitheci. The sequence continues at coordinate 212,019 of NZ_JADGIK010000003.1, forward strand.
TTCAAGAATCCACGTTTCCAACTTTTTAAACAAACGTTGGAAAAGAATAAAGAGATTGTAAAATATACATTACCATCAGATTCATTAAACGCTGTTGCAAATAATTTGATGACCATCTTAATAGCATTCTATTTTACTAAGATCGAGGTAGCTTTTTTTGCAATGTCAGCCAAAATGTTAGTAACACCTTTAATTATTCTATCTAATGCGATGTCTAAGGTTTTCTTTCAGAAATCTGCAAGTATGATGAATCATCATCCTGAGAAACTATACGACTTATCGCTAAAAGTAGTATTATACAATGTAGGAGCTATTGGTGCTTTTCTGTTGGCTATGAATGTGATAGGAGTTTATATTTTGGAATGGATTTTAGGTAACGATTGGGTGGGATTGCAAACTTATGTATTTATACTTTCGTTCTGGATTTTATGTCGTTCGGCAATGAATCCTATTTCGCAAATTGTGGTAGTTATTCGGAAAAATCATTATGCCTTATATTTTAATATTTACTTAGTTCTCATTACTATTGTTTCAGTTTTAATAGGTGGTGCAAGAAAAGACATGTTTGCTACGTTATATATCTATTCAATCATGGCGGGTATAGGATATTTAATCCAATTATATTTTGTGATGAGACATCTAAATTACTTAAAAAATAAAGCGTAAATGTGTGGATTTTCTGGTGTTTTTTCTAAAGAAGAATTAAATGAAGATGTAATTGTAAATTCATTAAAATCTATAAAACATCGTGGCCCGAATAATACGTTACATGCATGTTTTGAAGATGATTTGAAATTATTTTCTAGCGATTTATCAGATGAAGAAACTCAATTAAAATATCCAAACTTTTTTCATAAATTATCTTCAAATTGGATTGGATTTAATAGACTTTCAATTTTAGATTTATCAAATAATGGAATGCAACCATTTTATGATACAAAATCTAAAATTGCTTTTTTATTAAATGGGGAAGTCTATAATTTTAAAACTTTAAAAGATAAATATCTTATAGGAATTGATCTAAAATCTGGCTCGGATACCGAAGTTGTTTTTCAATTATACTTAAAGTTTGGGGATCAATTTATTGATTTACTACAAGGAATGTTCGTAATTGTTGTAATAGATTATTATGACAATAAAATTAAGATTTGGAGAGACCGATTTGGTATTAAACCTTTTTATTATTACTTGGATGAACATCAGTTTATTTTTTCCTCAGAAATAAAAGGAATTTTTGAAACTGGTTTAGTAAAAAAAGAAATTAATTATAAACATTTAGCCTATAGTTTTTATCTTAATTCTAGTTTTGCACCTCATACAATTTATGAAAATATTTACACCTTAGAAGCGGCTAATAAACTTACCGTAGATTTTTTGTCATTTAAATTTAAGAAAGAAATTTATTGGACATTAGATTATATTCCAAATAATCAGGAAATCTCGAAAGAAGAGTTTTTAGATGATATTAAATCGGTGGTAAAATTAGCATCTATTTCAGATGTTCAACAAGCAGTAATGCTAAGTGGTGGTCTAGATTCTGGATTATTAGCTTATCAACTTCATCAAAATTCGGTAGATGTGGATGCAATTACAATTTACAACGAGGAAGCGGATGAACAGAATGAATTAACTTTCGCTCGAAGTAACGCAATTAATTCGGAGTTAGAATTACTAGAAATTGAAATTCCTAATGATGTTTCTATACAAGAGCTAAAAGAATATATTTTAGCGGAAGAAGAACCCAATTATTCGCCAGAACCAGCTTATTTTTTATCTAAGAAAGCAAAAGAAAATAATTATGTGGTGTTGCACAATGCTTTAGGATTAGATGAATTATTTTATGGATATTCTTATTATTATAAAGCTAAGCAACTTGAGAATGTAAAATTATTCTTACATCCAAGTTTAAAAATGTTTTTGTCAGGTAATAAAAAATTTAAATATGAAGATCTTACCATTTTTGGATTAGAAGGCATTCCGTTTATTTTAAGAAGTATTGCGAGTTGGCAAGAAATAAAAACTTTATTTAAAAAATATGGAAGCGAAAATTGGGAACATCCTGTAGCTACTTTACTAAATCAAGTGAGGAAAAATAATCCTAATTTTGATACCTATCCATTGCTTAAAAAAATATCATATTTAGATATATATTATTACATAAGTTCTCATCATTCCTTAAGATCTGATTCGCCGAGTATGGTAAATAATATAGAAATGCGTTTTCCGTATTTAGATCATTTATTTATTCAAAAATATTTCAATTGTTCTCGCCTTGATAATGGTTTATCAATGAAAAATAATAAACCATATTTAAGAAAATGTGTAAAAAATATTTTACCCAATGATGTGATGAATATGCCTAAAAAAGGTTTTTCTATGCCTACTAAATCGTGGTTGAACTCTGTAGATGTAATACAAGAATTCCCAGAAATAGAATATTTTTTTGATGATATTTCTATGGATTGGTTAAATAATTCTACAAAAAAATGGCTGTTAATTTCAACAAGTTTACTCTTAAAATAATGGAAAAGAAATTTATTATTTGCTTTTTAGCTGATTTACATACTTTATATGATGATAGAATTTATTGGAAACAAGCGCTCTCATTAGTAAATAATGGTTACGAAGTACATTATGTAACGATAGGAAATGTTGAAGGTAAAGGAACTACCAAGGAGGGTATTCACTTTTTACAGTTAAAACGAAAAAAATATTTGCCAACAGTAGCTTTAAATTATTTATTCAAAAAAATACCTTTTGTAACTACTGAGTATGATGAAGCTTTAGATTATTGTAAGAAAATTAAACCTGATTTATTTCATATTCATGATTCGAGGATCAATAGAATTTTAAAGGATTTGAAATGCATTGGTAAAAATCCTAAATTTATATATGATGGACGCGAACCTTTGGATAAAAACATGAAAGATTATCGTTTTAAAGATTCCAAAATTCCAAAATTTATCACTCATCGATATGCAGATTATATCCAAAATTGGGAGTATAAAAAGGTAAAAGAATTTGATTATATATTTACTGTGGACGATGGTTTATACAATCGTTTTAAGACCCATGTAAAAAATGTTCCTATTCAAAACTTATATAATTTTACAAATCTAAAAAGTCAAAGAAAAAATTTAACCTACGAAGAAAAAATATACGATGCCGCATATATAGGCGGATTATCTGAAATTAGAGGAGCTATGGTTGCTTTGAAAGCAACAAAATATATTGTAGGAAAAATTCCTAATTATAAATTATTATTTTTAGGTCAAATATTCGATGTTACGCTACAGAATAAGATAACAAAATTTATAGATGAACATAATTTAAAAGGCAATGTTGTGCTAAAGGATTTTGTTCCGCACCAAGAAGTTTCAGATTATTTTAATCGAATAAAAATGGGGTTGAATCCTTTACTTTATGCTAAATCTCATGAAGAAATTATCCAGATAAAATTATTTGAATATATGAATTTTGGAATTCCAATTATTACGAGCAATTTTGGCTACATGCAACAATATGTACTTGATAATAATGTTGGGATTGCTATTGAGCCTAATGATGAGAAATTGCTTGCGAATACAATAGTAGAGCTTTTGGATAATCGAAAAAAGTTTGATGAGTTTGCGCAAAATGGTATCAAATCAGTTGATGAAAAATTCAATTGGGATTTAATGGAAAATAAAATGCTAGAAGTTTATAATAAATTATTAACTGAAAAATAGTTTAAACTTCCAGATTAAAAATTAGAATAAGAGAAAATAATTAATATTTTTTTCAATCTCATATAATTAGGCAAAATGTCAAAAATTAAAAACGTTTTTTATAAAGATTTAATTTGGTATGCATTAGGAACGATGATTCCTATGGGAATTAATGTAATAAAAACGCCAATTTTTACGAGACATTACTCTCCAGAAGAATATGGATATTTAGGGTTAGTAATGACATTTTTTCTTTACATGTCAACGGTTTCTTATTCTTGGATAGCAGGTTGTATTTGGAGATTTTACAATTCTTTTGAAAAAAATAAAATATTAAATAAATTTTATTCTAATATTTTATTTTTATACTGTATATCTTCACTGGTTATTCTTTTTTTTACACTAATATTTATTACATTTTATCACGAACCTTTATTAGTTTTTAATCTGATTATATTATGTTTTTCACATTTTATAATCAAGGAATTATTAGGGTTATTCTATTTTATAATTCGTGTAAAAGGATATGCAAAATTGAACAATATTTTGCTGATAGCACAAGTTGGTTTAAGTTTTACAGTATTACTTTTACTTGCTTTTGTATATAATTTTGATATTACTGCCTTAATAAGTAGTTCAATAATTATTGACCTTTTATTCGTGCTTTCTATCGCAGTGTATTTAATTAAAACAAAAAGAATAAAATTATTAAGTTTTAAGCTCGTTCATAAAAAATATTTAAAAATATTTACTCACTTTGGATCATTTATACTACTGTCAAGTTTAGCAACTTTATTAATAGTTTCTAGTGATAGATATATTTTAGCGATGTATGATAGTATAGAAAATGTTGGTATATATACTAAAGTTTATGATATCGCTCAGCTGTCAATCTCTGCTTTAGTGTTCGTTTTCTTTAATGTGATTAACCCTAATATGAATAGAGAATTAACACATAATTTAGAAAATGCTGATATTCTGCTTCGTAAATATTTGTTTGCTTATATATTTACGTTATTACCTTTTACGATACTTTTCTCAATATTTTCAAAAGAGATTTCCTATTTACTCTTAGGTGAAGAATTTAGAAATGGGCATATTATTATGCCATATGTATTTTTTAGTGCTTTTATTTTTGGAATAATAAACTTTAATCAAAATAAGTTAAAATTTAAAAATAAATTAAAAATCATAGTTCAGATTTTATCCTTTTGCTTTTTTATAAACTTAATACTAAATTTCTTATTTATTCCAAGTTTTGGATATTTAGGAGCAGCGATTACAACATTTATAAGTTATATAATCATGCTTATTTTATTTTTTAAAGCAGATTCTCTAAATTTTTTAAAAGATAAATTAGCCCTAAAATCTATAGCTAATCAGTTAATTGTTTTACTAATTTTTTTTATAATTGATCAATTATTAAGAAAAATTATTGATTTCAATATTTGGATTGCAATCATAGAAGGAACAATTTTTTTATTGACATTAGGAATATTATTCAGAAAAAAATTTCAAGCTTTAGATTTACCCGTCTAATCAATTTTTGATGATTGTATCAGTGGATTTATTTACATAACCTGTAAACTCTTTACCATTTGGATACGTTATCTTCCCATTCTTTTCAAAAATAATTTTCGCATTTTTTCCAAAAGTAATTTTAGCTTGTGGAGCCATAATAATAGGTTCTTTAATTGTTAAAGTAACATTATCAGCAACCTTTAGATTAGAATAGAAACGTTGAGTTTTCGTCCAAGTGGTATGTTGAGGAATTAGGAATGTATTTCCTAAGAATGAATTTTCAGTAACAAATTGGATTAAATTACTTTCACGCAAGTTTTTATGGGCTTTTAAAATTTCCGTGGGTTGTAAATAATTTCTTGGATCAGATCCTGTTTGCGACATTAATGCATATTTGCATTGATTGGCTTTGTGGTATTGGTTGCTATGCTCTAAGCCCATGGTATGCCCAAATTCGTGTGCAGAACCTACGGCATCGTTCACGTGCCATTTACGTGTCTCTTGCCAATTGGTTTTATATTCTGTGGTTAATTGATAGCGATGATAAAGGTATTTAAGGTATCGATTAGGGATATGAATACTTGAAGTTCGCGTAAGATTGGTTGTCGTGGGAAATTGAGAAGCTTCAACTCCTGCAATATTATATCCTTTAGCGTTGTTGGAAGCGAAACGATCAAAATTTTCTCCATCCATTGTGAGATAGACCAATATGCCTTTCGGGATAGATGGGTCATTTGAGAATTTTTGATCTAGATTTTTTAAGTACCACCCTTCATATGGAGAAATACCGCTGTAATTTTTTTTCTCAATATTGGCCCCACTATTTTTATAATTCCATGCTGTTGCATCTTCATAGGTGATGTAATTGAATTTAAACCTAATTTTAGAGTCGTTGTAGAAATCGGTACCTGTATAACAACCTGTTAAATTATCCGGTTGATAAAAGTGGCTCCATACCTCATTTATTTTTTCGAAATAATCTTGGACAAGTGACTTTTCTTCTGCATTGTTCCAATCAAAATTCGAATGTTTTTTTTGATCATTTGTCAAAATAATCACATTCACATTTAAAGTGATTGGCGTTAAATGATTTGTAATCGTAAAGTTATCTATCGTAGCGGTGGAAGATAACTTACTATCAAGAGGAGATGTATTTTTTGTTGGAGTAGCAGCTGCCTGCGGTTGAACAATTCCGATGGTTTGTGTCGTACAAGCACTGCACATAAAAACCATACAAAGTATTAAAAATTTATTCATAGGTATTGGATTGGTCTTATGTAATTTACAAAAAATATATCTGTTAGAAAAGAGGACTTTTACAGTGTACAAAAGTTTTTTTCTCAGCTCTAAAACTTGCATTGAAATCTTGAATTCCTTTTATGCTTGAACCTTCGAAATCCAATATAAATCCTTGTTGATTAAATTTTTGAATCATATGATCTACGATAAAGGTGTTGTAATTGAAGATTGAATTGTTTTTTTTGGCATTACACAATTGGATCAATCGGTTCCCCGATTTGATGTAGAAAGAGCTTGCAACGACTTGTTGATTCTCTATAATGTTGATTGTTATTCCCAACTTTTTTTGTTGGATAATTTGGACTAACGGGTGTAATTTATCTAAAGCCAGTTGTTTTTGAATTGCAGGATATTCTGTTTTCAATAAAGCAATAAAATCTTGTGCAGTCTCAGAATATATTATCTGAGCCCCTTGTAAACCTTTGTTTAATTCTTGTTTTCGATTTTTGCGCAGACTTTTTTTATACTGATTATATTCCACATTTAAATTTAAAATCTGGTTGACTTTCTGTGGTAGATTAGGAGCTAAATATTGGGTGTTTTCTTCATTAAATGTATAATAGCGAACCAGTTGATGGTTTATTTCTTTATAAAATAATTGAACAATTTCTTGAGGAAATGAATTCGCATAAAAAACCCCTAATTGTTGGCAATAAGTAGGTTGACTAATGAATTTAATCCCTAATTTTTTTTGATAAGGCAAAGGCATAATCGCTTCATAATCATTTAAGACTAAGCAATCCCATTGCGAATCCGTTAAGGTATCTAAATACCAATATTCTGCATACACACGATAGTTGATCGCGCGTTGCAAACAAGCCGAATATTTATCGAGATCTAAAGCTGATCTTTTAATTTTCTTAATCATTGAAAATGCTTTCGTACACTTTTTTCCAGTCGTTCCAATAGTCGTTTAAATTCGATGGGTGGAACAATGTTATAAACGTTCCGTTTACTTTTTTAATTGTTTGTTTCAATCTTTTTAATTCTACGACCGCTTTTTCGGGTGAAAGGTTTAAATAGTTTCGTAATGTAACATCCATCGCTACAAAAGGATAGATTGTTAATAACGTTTGTTGATTGGTGGATAAATCAAACCATTTGAATGGGGTAGATGTACCTGCTCGGAAGCCTATTTGATGCGCAAATCCCATTGTGTAATCTTCTGTTATTTTGTTTTTCAACAATTGTTGATAAGTGGATGGAAAGTTCAATTTAATGAAATGTTGTCTTGATTTTGTTATTGGTTTTTGAAGTATTTTCTCTAATCGATTGATTTCTAATTCTTGTAATTGAGCATCAAAATTAGAAAGGTAAGAGGGATGAATTCCAATATTTGCCCATTTAGCTAGTTTTTGAATTAGGCTTACTTGATTTTTATTTTTCCACGAATGGTTTTTATCAAATTCAGAATAATCACCTAATAACCAAAAAAAAATGGTTTCTATATTTTTATTTTTAGCTAAGTTTTCGATGTAATTATACATATCATAAGGATCATCTTGTTTTCTATTTAAAACTGAGATTTGAGTTTTAAAATTTTTTAAATCTCCTTTTAAGAGTTTTTTAAATAGAGAACCGTATTTTATTTTTACAGAATGATGTAAATACTTCCAAGCAAAATCCACATCATGTGTATTAATTTGCTTAAAGGATCTTTCTTTAAACTTAATATCAGGAAATTTCTCCTTAATTTGATGCTGGATTTCTATACAAATAAAGTCAACTATAGGTTGAGAATAATCTAAATCAGAACCTAAAAAGCGGTTATGTTGATCAAATTGATCAGGTTTTGCTATATATTCTTCATAGCGAGAAAGCCAATAAAAGCATCGTCCAATAGGAGAGAGTGTATGATAATTTATGGAAGTTCGGATATCATTTTCCAATAAAATATCATCTACAAGAAAGTTTATTTCTTGATCAAAAAAATGATTTGAGAAATTAATTTTAGCAGAATTTTTTTGGATAAATTCTTCTTGGTTTGAAATTAAAGTAAATTTAATTCCACTAAATTCTCTAAAAATAAAATCGAAAATATATTTAATTCGAGGAGTTATTTTCTCTGTATATATAATAAGATCAGACGTCAAAATTTTACTTTTTCCAAGGATGATTAAAAGTAAGCATTTTCTATATCAATCCTTCATCTGCAAATGAGAAATAATCCTTTTGAGAAACAATTATATGATCCAATATTTGAATATCTAAGTATTTAGCGCCTTCAATAATTTTTTTAGTTAAAGATTTATCAGCTTCGCTCGCAATTATATTTCCGGAAGGATGATTGTGAGAGAGTATCAATGCAGTTGCCATTAACTCTATACTTCTTTTAAATATTACTCGTATATCTACCGATGTTTGTGTAATTCCCCCACGAGAAATCTGTTCCGTTCTGATAATTTTATTTCCTTGATTTAAGAACATTACCCAAAATTCTTCAATAGGTAAATCGCCAATCTGTTGTTGTAAAATCTGTGCTGCATCGTTACTCGAATTTATTTTTACACGATCTAATACTTCCTGAGAAGTTCTTCTTCTCCCAATTTCTAAAGCAGTAATGATTGAAATAGCCTTAGCTTCTCCCACACCTTTAAATTTACATAAATCTAGAATGCTATATCTTGCCAGTTCATTCCAATTATTATGTGCAGAATTCAAAATTCGCTTAGCCAATTCAACCGCAGATTCTTCACGATTACCACTTCCCATAATAATTGCTAATAATTCGGCATCAGATAAGGAAGATCGACCTTTTAAACTTAATTTTTCGCGTGGACGATCATCTTCATTCCAATTTTTTATAGATTGTTTTTCTTGATTATAATTTTCCATTATTTAAGCTATAAAATATTTCTCAATTAACTGGTATATAATTACTTAAAATAAAAAAGCTCGAACATTTATTGTTCGAGCTTTTGCTATAATTGTTTGGGAAAATAATTATTTATTAATTTTTGCCCAAGTATCTTTTAATGTAACGGTACGATTAAATACTAATTTTTCTTCTGTAGAATCTTTATCTAAAGCAAAGTATCCAATACGTTGAAATTGGAATTTATCTTCCACTTTCGCATCTTTTAAAGCTGGTTCAGCAAAACCTTGTTTTACAGTCAAAGAGTTAGGATTTACATATTGTAAGAAATCTACATCTTTCTCTGCATCTGGAGCTTCGACAGTAAATAAACGATCATATTCACGAACTTCTACTGGAATATTTTCTGTTGCAGAAACCCAGTGTAATGTTCCTTTTACTTTACGTTTAGACGCTTCAGTTCCGCTTCCAGATTTCGTTTCAGGATCATAAGTTGCATAAATTGTAGTTATATTTCCTTCCGCATCTTTTTCTACACGTTCTGCTTTGATAAAGTAAGCTCCTTTTAAACGAACTTCGTTTCCAAGAGATAAACGGAAGAATTTTTTCGGTGCTTCTTCCATAAAGTCTTCACGTTCGATGTAAATTTCACGAGTGAAAGGAACGATGCGTGTACCTGCATTTTCATCTTCAGGATTGTTCTCGATTTCTAATTCTTCAACTTGACCTTCTGGATAGTTTTCTATGACTACTTTTACTGGATCCACTACTGCAAATACACGAGGCGCAATTTTATTTAAAATCTCACGAATAGAGAATTCTAATAGAGAAATATCTAAAACATTATCACGTTTTGCGATACCTGCTTTTTCCCAGAAATTACGGATAGCTTCTGCGGTATATCCGCGACGACGTAAACCAGAAATTGTAGGCATGCGAGGATCATCCCAACCTGTAACAACACCTTCTTCCACCAATTTCATCAACTTACGTTTACTTGTGATCATGTAAGAAACATTTCCACGAGCAAACTCGCGTTGTTTTGGCTTCTGTGGTTGATTTGGTAAATCTACATTATTTGCGTACCATTCATATAAATCACGGTGATTTTTAAATTCTAATGAACATAAAGAGTGAGAAATACCTTCAATATAATCGGACTCACCGTGTGTCCAGTCGTACATTGGATACATTTTCCAAGTATCACCTGTGCGGTGGTGAGGACGTTTTAAAACACGATACATAACAGGGTCACGCATATTCATGTTAGGTGAAGTCATATCAATTTTAGCACGTAAAACATGAGAACCTTCTTCAAATTCACCCGCTTTCATTTTTTCGAATAATTCTAAATTTTCTTCTACCGAACGATTGCGGTATGGAGAATCTACTCCTGGTTCGAAAGGTGTTTTACGTTGTTCATTAATTACTTCTGAGGATTGATCGTCTACGTATGCTTTCCCGTCCTTAATCATCTGTACAGCCCAATCGTAAAGCTGCTGGAAATAATCAGAAGCATAGCGTTCTTCTGCCCACTCAAATCCCATCCATTTTACATCTTCGCGGATAGAATCAACGAATTCTTGCTCTTCTTTAGCTGGGTTTGTGTCATCAAAACGTAAGTTTACCGGTGCACCATATTTTTCACCTAAACCGAAGTTTAAGCAAATTGCTTTTGCATGACCGATATGTAAATAACCATTTGGCTCTGGTGGGAAACGAAAACGTAAGTTTTCTTTTGGCATCCCGTTGGCTAAATCATCTTCAATGATTTGCTCGATAAAGTTCAAAGATTTTTTTTCTTCTTCCATTGTTTTTTACGATTGAGTCTGCAAAGTTACGAAATTGACAATTAATATAAAGACCAAGGTATAGTTTTTATATGCGTCAAATCGTTCTACTTATCAATTTGTAAGAAGAAGAATTATTTTACAATAAAATTTAAAAGGATATTAACCTAAATAGATGTCTAATAAACCGTCTGGAATTTGCATTAACATCGCTTTTTCGTCGCGATTTAATTCTAAAATCCATTCATCAATCATTGGAATTAAGATTTCTTTTCCGTTTGCATCGACTTCAAAATAAGCTTGTGCAGCAGAATCATTTACAGATTTAATTGTTCCAACTTCAGTGTTAGACTCGTCATAAATTGTAAAACCAATAATTTCGTGGTAATAAAAAGCAGTACCTGTAAGTTTAGGTAATGTTTTTAGAGGAAGATAGATTTCACGATTAACTAATCGCTCAGCTTCTTCAGGAGTAATATCTTCAAACTTCACTAATAATTTAGTTCCTTGATAAGGTTGTGAAGTTTCAAAGAAAAAAGGAACCAGTGTTCCATCTTGCTCGATGAACACTGCTTCCAAAGTATCGTATAATTCCGGTTCGTCTGTATCCAAGTGAATGATTAAATTACCTTTAAAACCATGTTTTTTAGTAACTTTACCTAAATAGTAGCATTCATTCTTTGTCATTGGATCTTTTCTTGAACTTTAAAATTATTCTTCTGTAGCAACTTCTTCAGTTGTACCTTCTGCTTCCTCAGCAGTAGCTTCTTCAGCTGGTGCAGCAGCAGCTTCAGCAGCTTTAACACGAGCAGCATTAACAGCTTTCTCAGCCTCTAATGCAGCTAATTTAGCAGCAGTAGCTTCTGAAGATAAACCGTCTTTTTTAGCTTGTACTTTAGTTTCTTTAGCTTCTAACCATGCAGCGAAACGAGTTTCAGCTTCTTCTTGAGTAAATGCACCTTTAGCAACACCACCTAATAAGTGTTTCTTCATGAAAGCACCTTTGTAAGATAATAAAGCTTTAGCTGTTTCTGTAGGCTCAGCACCAGTCATTAACCATTTTACTGCAGCTTCAACGTTTAATTCAACTGTTGCAGGGTTAGTAATTGGGTTGTAAGTACCTAATTTCTCGATGAAACGACCATCACGTTTTGCTCTTGAATCAGCAACTACGATGTGAAAGAATGGTTTTCCTTTACGACCATGTCTTTGTAATCTAATTTTTGTAGCCATTGTATAACTAATTAATATGGGAACTCGTCCCGTTTATAAAATTGAGATGCAAAGATATGATTTTTTATAATATTTTTTATAACTTAGTTAAATAGAATCATAAATATATATGGGGAAATATTTTAGAATAACCAATATACTGTTCTTTATTGTTACTGTAATGATGAGTTGTAATACAAATAAGAAGTTAGAGTCTGATAATAAAGAAATAGATTCTATTGAAAAAAAACGAGAAGAATTGAAACAGAAGTTCACTCAACAACAAAAAGAAAATGAAAGAAAATTTGATAGTCTACAACTTATTGAAGATTCATTAAAAAATAAATCAACCTTAAGTGGCTTTGTTGATGAAGCTCCTATATTTAACCAAACTGAAACGAAATAAAATAAATTAAATTAAAAAATTTAACACTAAAAAGTATGAATAAAAAATTACTACCTCTACTATTAATTACCTTAATTAATTTTACTACAGTAAATGCTCAAACAAAAGAATCTGTTAAGCAAAAATTTACGCAAGAAACAGCCGCAAATCAAGCCTTATATAATAGTAATAATCCGCAACTAAAAGGTATAGAAAATACAAAATATAATGCCTCTACCTTAGCCGGAATTACTGATGATTATATTATTTTTTATACTCAAGATGATATAAGAGCAAATAAAGCATCTAATGCCGATATGCTTCAAAATGGAGAAGTAGGAGATATAAGTTTAAATGGTGAAAATATGGTTATCTCAATTTTTGATGGAGGTAAGGTGTTTAATACCCATAATGAATTTAAGGATTTAGAAAACGAAGGAAGCTACCGAATTAATGATTTAGAAAATGGAGCCCAAGCATTAAGTTCTCATGCTACATCTGTTTCATCGTTAATTGCAGCTCAAGGAGTAGCTAATGTTAACTATGGTGGTGGTCTTATTGCTAACGCGGCGAAAGGTATTTTACCAAAAGCATTTATAAATCATGCAGGTTTTGCAACTACTGTAAATGGAAGTGTTTATAATAAAATATTAGAATTTGCAGATCCAATCTCTAATCATTCTTATGGTGTCAATTATGGATGGTCTCAAGAATCAGCTCAAACTGGAACTCGTGGAGCAGGATTTTACTATCCAGTAAATAGTTCTTCATTTACAGATCCATTACAAACGTATTTTAGTGCGTATTTAGGAAATGATACGAATTATGATTTGATTGTAAGTACAGATCCTAATTTAACGATTGTTAAATCTTCAGGGAATTATTTTGGTACAGGACCAAGCAACAATCCTAACCTACCAATATACAGATATCAAAGTGCCGCAGCAGGATATGTACCTTTTAATGAAGGAGAAATTATTCCTGCTGATAACTGTTCTACAGATGCATATTGTATTGGGACAGGATCTTTAGCTAAAAATATTATTGTTGTAGGTGCAGTAAACTTACCTAGCCAAACAAACGATTTTAGAGTTACAAAAACATCCGATATTATCCGATCTAGTTATAGTAGTGTTGGACCTCGTAAAGATGGAGCTATAAAACCTGACGTGGTAGCTGTAGGAACATCTGTAATATCTGCTGGTTCTACTGCTGTAAATTCTTATTCAGCAGGTAGTGGAACATCTTACTCAGCACCGAAAGTAACAGGAATAATTGGTGCTCTAAATCAATTAAAAAGAGTTTTAATAAATGATGCATCGTATGACTTATTTGCTGATGAATCTAAAGCTTATGTTATTCACTCTGCAATGGAAGCAGGAGACTATGATGGACCTGACAACTGGTTTGGATGGGGAATGGTAGATGCAAAAGCCGCCGCAGAATTAGTTTTATCTACAAATAATGGCGAAAATATTTATGAAAGAAACGAAAAAGTTTCAGGTACAGATTACGAAAAAATTGTTACTGCTAAAGAAGGAGAAGATTTAAAAGTTACAATCACTTGGATTGATACGGCAGCAAGACCTACATCAAATCCTACACAAGATACAACTTCAAAATTAGTAAACGATTTAGATTTAAGAATCATAGATTTGGAAGATGGCACAGTACATATGCCTTGGAAATTAGACTTAGCAAATGTAAGTGGAGCTGCAGTAAAAGGAGATAATAATGTGGATAATGTGGAGCAAGTTTTAGTTAAAAATCCTATTGCTGGTAGAAAATATAAAATTGTTGTTTCTAATAAAGGGCAACTTGTAGATTATGATGGAATAGAAATCAAACAAAATTATGTGATGATTGCAACCGGAGCAGGATCTTATTTATCTACTAACGATTTAGTTTCTAAAAATTCAGTATCTATTTACCCGACAGTTACAAAAGATGTAGTAAATGTGAAATCAACATCTAAAATTGACAAAATTGAGATTGTGGATTTAACAGGACGTGTAATTTCAACTTCTAAGAAAGATGTTGTAAATGTTTCATCTTTATCAAGTGGAATTTATATTATTAACATAACAACAAATGAAGGTGTAACTTCTAAAAAGTTCATTAAACAATAATTTTTATTAAGTTTTAATTTTATTAAAAACTTCAATAGCTTAGCTATTGAAGTTTTTTTTTGGAAAAAGCAGTTCGATAATCTAAAATTTAAAAAATGAAAAAAGAAGAAGAGATATTAAATAAGGTACAACGCTACATCAAAAAGACATTTTTGGATGAAGGTACAGGTCATGATTATTTCCATATCGAACGTGTGGTAATCAATGCCAAAAAGATTTTAGCTCACGAAAATGCAGATGCTTTTTTAGTCGAATTAGCCGCATGGGTGCATGATATTGGAGATTATAAATTGCATGGCGGTGTAGACCAATCAGAAGAAATGATCACATCGTATTTACAATCCTTGAATTTGGATGCAGCAATTATAGCACGCGTAAATGAGATTGTTTCTCAAGTATCGTTTAGCAAAGGCAATCAACCAACTTCCATCGAGGCGATGATCGTACAAGATGCGGATCGTTTAGATGCAATTGGAGCTGTAGGGATAGCGCGATGCTTTGCCTATGGAGGAAGTACAGGAAATATATTATATCATCCCTTCGATCAAAGTAAAAATGCTTCCAGCGTTCAACATTTTTATGACAAATTATTCAAATTAAAGGATTTGATGAATACGGCAACAGGAAAAGCCATCGCCCAAGAAAGACATGTCTACATGGAAAATTTTATCCAACAATTTTATTCAGAAGTAAAACCATAAGGCTATGAAAAGTTTAAAAACAACCCTATTATTTAGTTTATTATCCATCTCATCATTTGCGCAAGATACATTTCAATTCAAAGGGACATTAGCGCCCAATAGCATTTATATGATGAAGATGAATTCTGATTTGGAATTAAAAATGCAAATTGATGCTCCTATTGAAATCGAAGGGATAGAAAAAGAAACAACTTCACATACCCTTTCTACTTTTGATATTCAGACTCAATCCTTCCATCAATTACCGAATAAAGACGTTCCATTTGAAGTGACTTATACGAATATTGATATGAAGCTTAAAATGAACAATCAGCCCATTCCTTATAATTCAGACGAACTTAAAGGGCTGTATGAAGTAAAATTAAAAGGAATTTCAAATGATAAAGGACGTGAAAAATTTGAGTATGTTGGTCCAGCACAATACAAAGATGTATTTTCAGGAATATTAAAAAGTTTTGAAAGTTTAACGAAATATCCTACAGAAACTTTTACTATTGGTCAAAGTCATTCCTTACCATTTAGTACGGATATTCCATTAGAAAATGGGAAAAATTATGTGATGGATTTCGTCGTAAAATATACTTTAAAAAATCTAGAAAACGATTGGGCTTATTTTGATGTGTTATTGTTTTCGGATCAAAAAAAGCAAAATTTAGACGGATTAATGATAAGCATAGATAACTATAAGGTGATGGGGCAGATGCAGGTTTCTGTAAAAGATAATAACATCTATGATTCATCATTCGAAGGACCAATGAAAATGACCATGGAAAAAGATGGTTTAACGATAAAAATGGATTATACCTATAAGTACATATTAAATTCAACAAAAAAGTAACCTTTTTTAATTATTAGCGTCTCTACTGATAAATCACTTCCATGAATAAATATTTTGGACTTTTATTGCTTGTATGGGGTACATTTTCATGTGTATCGAAAGAAAAATTCAATCAACATTTGGATCAACCTTTAAGTGTAGAAGCGTTGAGAAAAGATGTGGATTTTACTACGAATAAATTGCTGAAAAAACATGTGAATTTGGATTGGTACTATCCCGAAGAGGTGATAAAATTCCGTTTGGATAGTTTTAAATCGACCATTACTCAGCCGATGGTTCCCAATGATTTTGCCATGCATTTGATGCAAGTTGTTTCTAGTTTTGGGCATGGGCATACGTATGTTTCGCCACTTGATTACAAGTTAACAAAAGAAGCCAAAAAAAAGTATAAAGGATCGAAGAATCCATTGAAATTATTGGCCTTTAAAAATGCTGAAAATCGTATTTTTTTGGATAAGAATTATACGAAAGATTCCACTTTATTGGTTCATTCAGAACTCTTAGCTATTGATGGGTATTCTTATCAAGATTTTATTCAAAAGAATCCAAATATTCGTGCGAGTGATGGGTATACAAAAGTGTTGAATCAAAATTATAATGCGCCATATTATATCAATTACGTCGATCGTAAGTTGAAAGTGAGAGATTCTGTTGTATTAACCTTGAAGAAGAATGATTCAGTTTTTCAACATGTTTTATATCGTGAATTAAAAAAAGATAAACAGAAAAAAGATAAACAGAAAAAAGATACACTCACTTCCAAAAAAGATTCGATTCAGTCTGTTAAAGATCATCTGAAAATTGAAAAAAGAAAATTAACGAAAGCGGAACGATTAAAAGTAAAAGATAGTCTACAATTAGAACGTAAAATCAATAAATACTATGCTTTTGATCGAGTGAAAAAGAGATACAATCGTGCCTTGTATTTTCCTAATCCACAAGATTCAACAACTGTGGTACTCGACATCAATTCATTTACTTTAGGAATTCATAAGAAAGCGTATGATCATATTTTTGATTCTATACAAAGACTAGGTACAAAAAATTTAATCTTAGATTTAAGAGAGAATAGTGGAGGATATCCTGAAGATATCAATCATCTGTTTGCTTATTTGACAACGAAGAGCGAGCCTCAAATGGTGATTGATCCCTTGTTGAAAGTGAAATCGAAATGGACTTTATTTTCTCGATTTTATCGTAAACCAAATCCATTTTCACATACAATATTCTTACCTTTAATTGTTTATAAATCAACGGAGTCATTTTTTCGTACAACGAAAATGGATGGCGCATATTATTATAACGACGGTCGCAAGAAAAATTTTCTTTTCAAAGATAAGAACCGTTATGAAGGGAATTTGTATGTACTAACGAGTGGGAAAAGTTATTCTGCAGCCAGTTTAATTTCGTCTGCATTATATGCTGAAGGTAAAGCTATTTTTGTAGGTGAAGAAACTGGAGGAGATTATAATGGAACAGTGGCAGGTTATTCAGAAGATTATAAACTTCCCCATTCGAAAATAAAAATTCTAATTCCTCAAATGGTCTTTCAACCGAATCAAACACGAGAATTGAAAGGGAGAGGCGTGTTCCCTCATCAGGAAATACCCTATCATTTCTCAGATTTTATGCAAGAACATGATCCTCAATTGGATTGGATTTTAGAAGATATAAAGAAGAAAAAACAATGAAAATAAAGCATTATATCGTATTGGGATTTTTAATTCTGATTTCAACTGGTTGTTTATCAGTTGAGCGATATAATGCGCATTTGGAACGTGATCTCACGGTTGAACAACAACTAAAAGATATTGAATTTGTTCACCGGAAATTAAAAAAGAATCATCCCAAATTGGATTGGTATGTTTCGCAAGAAATGATTGATTTTCGTTTTGATAGTTTAAAAGCTACGATTAAACAAACATTGAAACCCAACGAATTTTTCTTGAAATTACAACCCGTAGTGAGTGAAATTCGACATGGTCATACGGATGTGATGCCTTTGTTTCCGAGGTATCCTAAACATGAATTAAAACGCATCAAAGATTCATCTGGACCATTGAGTCAATTGACGACCTTTTGGCAAAATGATTCTTTGTATTTGGTACAGACCAAATCAAAAGATTCATTGGTAAAACTAGGTGCAGTTATTCTTAGTATTGATTCAATCGCTCCCGCTTACTATTTAAATAAATTTCATCATACATTTTATGGTGATGGATTTAATACCTCTTATTTTCAAAACCGGCTAAATCGTACATTCTTTACCTACTATTATAATTTAGAACATCCCATCAAGGATTCTGTTTTATTCGAATTATCCTATCAGGGAAAAAAATATCCGTATTGGGCAAAACGTACGTTTAAAAAAGGAGAAGAAAATAAAAAAATAGCCGATAAAAAAGATACGATTCGGGTTCAAATGCCAAAGAAAGTAGCAAAAGTTAATCCGTTGAAATCGTATGAGTTTTCATTCATTAAAAGCAATAAGACTTACGCCAGAGTATTATCGTTTCCTACTAATGATAGCACCTTTGCCGTGCTCCGTGTAAGTACTTTTAGTTATGGCGATTATACAAAGGATTATCAAAAGATTTTTGAATTGATAAAAACACACAAGGTAAAAAATCTGGTGTTGGATTTAAGAAATAATGGTGGTGGACGATTAGCTGATGCTTTTCAATTGTTTTCTTATTTTGTACCTGATCAAGAAGAATTTTTAGCCAAACAATCCATCGTAAAACCTTCAGCATTTCAGCATGCTATTGTATCCCTTTTCTCTAAATGGTCTCGGCCAATAGTGTATCCAATATCATTGTTGTCTCATTTGATCACCCGAAAGGACGACACGGGATATTATATTAAGCCACAATTAAGTCGCATTAGAAATAATCAACCTGATCATCCTTACACCGGAAATCTGTACGTAATTATTAATGGAGGTTCGTTTTCTGCGTCATCTTTGATTTCATCTAATTTAAAAGGTTTTAACCGCGCTTACTTTGTGGGTGAAGAAACGGGGGGCGATGCCAATGGAAGTGTGGCGGGACTAATGCCGAAATATGAATTGCCTCATTCGAAACTAAAGCTGCATATTGGTACCGTATTTTTAGAGCCTAAATACTATCAAACGGAAGTAAAGGGCCACGGTATATTTCCAAATAAAGAAATTAAAACGACTTTAGAAGATCGTATAAAAAATATTGATCCGCAATTGCGATGGATCATTACAGATGTGAAACAGAACAATAAAGCCTTACGTCAAATTATACCTCATACTACCCCATAATGTTCTCAAAATTTTTTAATCCCAAGCAAGAATCCAACTCACAAGGAGCTACAGATTTTCTTAAAATTTTTAAATCTATTTTTGAGTTTTATGAACAGGATGATGAATTCAATTATCGTACAAAAGTGATCGGTACGGAGGGATTTTGTGAATTGAATTATTATTTGATACCGAATGCATTTGATTTGGAAAATCAATTAATTCCAAACGGCATTTCTACCTATGAAGATTTATATGCGATCATCGCTCCTAAAATTAATTTTTCAACCGTAGAAGCAGGATACTTTAATGAAAACTCTGTGAACTTCTTACATCTGTTTTTTAAAACTTCCCATCCAGAAAATAAATTTCAATGGATTAATCACGATTTTTTAATCTTTTGTGGATATCAAGATTCCGATGAAATCAATGTGTATGAGGTGCTTTATTCGTCACAATTTGATACAGATTTTATTGATTTTTGGCAAAAAGCCGAACCGTGTAGTTTGATTTTACCCATAAATTCCGATCACGCGGAAGCGCTTGAAAAGATAGAAGATGTGTTGTTAGGATTGTGTAAAACGATGGGCATACCTCATTTGGATAAAATGTTCAAAGACGCTACAAAAGAAGTGTATTATGAAGTCAATGCACAATTGTATGCTAATTTATTGAAATTGATTAATCCGTTGACCGATGAATCAGAAGTCTTGCATCGCGCAAAAAAATTACATCAAAAATTGGTAGTGGATGAAATGGAAGACGAGGGCGATAATGCCGATTTACTTTTAGAATTCTATTGGCAATCGGATTGGAAATTTGAGTTTGAAGATCTTGAAGATTTTATTGCTTCAGCAGTCGATCAACCGTTACAAATAGAAATTCCAGAAGATACTTATTCAGCCGATTTGTTTCCTTACATTCAATTGTTTCTAAAGCAAAATGGTAAAATCTTGATGAATTATAATTCGTTTGGAGATAGCTATTTTTTCTTTATTATTGATTTAAAAGATGCCGATGAGGTGATCAACCAATCTTATTTTGCAGGAATATATCTTGAAGTTGTAGGGTAGAAATTCTATCGATTATTTAAGTTTCTTTTTAATCTTTTTGTAGCGTTTTGAACGGATGATTTTTCCTTTATCAGTAATTAAAAGTGCTGCATACTCTTCTTGCTGATTGATGAATGCTAATCCTTTTTCTTCACCTAAAACCATTATGGAAGTTGAAAAACCGTTGCACATTTCAGCATTTGGTCCAATAACTGTTACACCTGTTAAACCTGTCGAAGGCATTCCTGTTTTGGGATTGATGATGTGGGAATAACGTTCTCCATCAATCATGACAAATTTCTCATAATCGCCTGAAGTGGTTACAGCAGCATTCTTAAAAGTTAAAATTTCGGCATATTTATATTTTCGAAAAGGATGAGTAATCCCAATTTTCCACGGTTCACCATTGGGTTGATTTCCCCAAGTGGTTATATCGCCAGAAGCATCAATAATTCCAGCATTTATTCCCAATTGAAGCATTAATTCACGGGCTTTATCTGCCGCATATCCTTTTCCTGTTGAACCAAAGCCAATTTTCATTCCTGGTTTTTCTAAGAAAATAGTTGAAGCTTCTTCGTTGATGATGATATGTTGATAACCGATCTTTTCAATGGCTTTTTGAATTGCTAATGAGGTCGGAATTTCTTCCATAGAACCATCGAATTTCCAAATCTTATCCATCGCCGCAAAGCTGATATCAAAAGCTCCTTCTGTTATGTTGGAGAAGTAAAGAGCGCGTTTGGTTAAGTCGATAACTTCTTGATCCACTTTTACTGGTTGAATTCCTGCATTTTGATTGATTCGAGAAACTTGTGAAGTTGGTTTCCAATCCGAAATTAAATTTTCAATTCGTACCATCTCGTCAATGGCTTTGTTGATGTTTTTTTCAACCGAAATGGCATCGATATCAACCAAGGTAATTTTAAATCGGCTTCCCATTAAAACAGTATCCCTAATTCCGACCGTTTGTGCATTTGCCGGAATTAGTGATACAAATAGTATAAAAATGAATATGTATTTAAAAAATGAGGATTTCATTGTTTATCTGTGGTTTAACACAATGGATGAGAAGCTGAAATGAATTCAGCTTGACATGTTAAGTCATCCTGAACTTGTTTCAGGATCACATAATATATTAATTCTAATATCAACTTTAATCTAGTAACAATCCGTTAAAAACTGTCCGTTTGATTTAAAATGATCGAATGATTGGTTGAGATGGGTTTGACAAATTTCTTCCAATACTTTTTCGACATCATGTTGCATCACTAAAGCACCACAAATCATGATGACACCATTTTGTTGTAATATTTCTGCAAAGAATTTCGCATCTCTTCGAACTAGATCCATCACATATTGTTTATTTTCTTCACGAGAAAATGCAATATGAAACTGCGTTAATTGATTCTTTTCGATCTGTTCTTTCGCAAATTGTTGATACCCTTTTGTGATGTAATTATCAAATCTAAAACCTGTATATAAATGTGTTTCCACCTTCTTTTTATTCTCATCTACCATTCCTAAAAATGGCGCAATTCCGGTTCCATTGGCAATCATTATCACTTTTGATGCTTGTTTTGGAAAATGAAACGCTTTGTTTTTTACGATGTGTGCTTTGATGGATTCACCAGCTTTTAGATGGTGTAAATATTGAGAGCCTAAACCAAATTCGTGCAACTTCACAATCAACTGCAATTTTTTCTCGACTTTACAAATCGAATACAAACGTTCACGATGATCGCTGGCAGGATAAATAGCCAATAAATCACCCGATTTAAACTTCTGATTCGAATCTAAAATAACAATAAAAGTGGCATCGTCTTCGGTAACTTGTGTCGTCGAAATCACCTTTAAATCTTTTAATTTAGGTGCTTTTCCAACATAGATTGCTGGAGTTGTCGCTAACGGAATATCCGTTGCTTCTTTGTAAGCAATGACCCAATTGGTGAATTCTTCTGGAGATTTATCGTTGATGGTTTTTAAATCTAATAAACGCGTTGCCCACGATTGTTTTTCGAACCATTGATCTACTTTAACCGCATAACCACAATAATCGGAGTAAGCTCTTGAACCAAATCCAACGACAGAGAATTTTACCTTTTGTTGTTGCGGATATTTATCGATTAATTCTTCAAATTTCTTGGCATTAGCTGGCGCATCACCAATCCCGTAAGTTGAAGTAAAAACCACGATATGTTCCGCTTTTGGATACGATTCATATTGATTCATTTGAACCATAAATGATTTCTTTCCGTTCGCTAAAAATTGTTGATGAATTTTATTTGCAAATCCAACTGTCGAACCATTGTCAGAACCTACTAAGAGAATAATTTCAGCTTCAGAAGATTTAAATTTATTTTTACCTAGCTTCGTTTTGGTGCGTTTATAAGTAATTACAAACCCAGACCAAATAAAGAATAGAATATTTAAAGAAGCAATTCCTAAAACAGCTGCCCAAATTACATTAGTACGACCTGTATGTAAATCAATATTGAATTTTTCAACAATGGCTGAATAAGGACTCAGTGATTCAGAAATAATTGATCCATTGACTTGATTAACCGAAATCGCTTTCTTTCTTAAATGAATAATAAAAGGTTCGTCTTCGTCATCCGGAATAAAAGGAAATTCAATTTTTTCGACGCTACTTAATTTCGTGTTTTGAAAGATTTCGATGTCTTTTAAATCTTTTGCTGATAAATCTTCAGCGACTTGATGTTTAATTTCTGTAGGCTGACCAACCAAAGGTTCTAATCGCGCCAAGAAAATCAATGTTCCAGTTAAGGCGACAATTAAGATTGGAATTAACAACCAACGTCCTGTAACGACGTGAAAATATTGAGCAAAAGAATCTTTATTGACCTTGGTAAAAAAGTTTATAATTCCCTGCTGACGTTTAATCAGTAAGATTAATCCACTAAGGGAAATTAATAACAATAAGAAAGAAACGACACCAACAATTGCCCGTCCAGTTTCTTTTAAAAATAAAGAACGGTGAAGAGCAGTTGTCCAATTGATGAATTCGCTTTTTTGAGCGATTTCTCCAATTTTTTTACCGGTGTTTGGATCGATGTACCCTTGGATCTGATTTCCATCTTCGTCCATCGCATCAATCGTCACAAAATCATTGTGATCAATCTTAACTTCTAATATTTCAAAATAATTCTCGCGCAAAATGGGTAAGACTTGCGCGAGTGTAATATTTTCAAAATTCTCTACTTTGTAGGTCGGAGATTTCTCATTGATGGCATCAACTGCTAAAATTACTCCAGTAATTGAAAGAATAATTAAAAAGGCTGAAGAAATAAATGCCAACGCTAAATGAGCATATCTCCAAATCGATAATGTCATTCTTATTGTACTTTAATAAAACGTACGGCTTTGATGTATTGTGTTCCTTTGATACCTGCTTTGTTGTCTAAAGCCGCATTAGTTAATACAATTTCAGCATCTTTTACTACGTATTTTTGAGTTTCAACTGCTGATTCGAAACGTAATTTGTAGCCTTTATTTAACTTAGCTGTATCAAACTCGATGACACGTGTTGCTCTTGCTCCACCTGCAACAGAGGCACCTGTGATGCCGTTTAGTTTTTCTTTCTTTTTACTGTTGAATTTGTGCCATTCTTTTAGCGTATTGTACCATTCGTTATCAGGACCTAAAATTCCTAATGTTTTTTCGTATTGACCTTTTGGATTGATTAAAGAAATTACAATGTAAGCTTCCTTACCTGTGTAATTTTCCATCTGAATCATTGTTTTATACTTTGTTGTTTGAGCAAAAGTGGCTGTAGCCATTAAGATGACAACAACACTAAATATTTTTTTTATGATATTAAATTTCATTTCCTATATTATTTTAAGAAGTCAATCGATACATTATTTTTCTTTAAAAATTCGTTTTGTTCTGCTAATTCATATGCAGTTTCTTCGAATTCTGTTTTTAAATCTTTTTTCGTACCAGCAGCTACTAGATTTTTTAAAACTTGATCATCTTTCGCAATTAAAGCTGCTTTGTGTAAAGCTGTGTTACCATCTTCATCTTGAGCGTTGATATCAACACCTAATTCAATTGCTTTTTTGACCAATTCCACATCTCCTTTATCAACTGCTAAATGCAATAAAGTAGCACCTTTGTGTTGAGTTGCTTTAAAATTAACTTTCGCGTTGGTTAAAATTTGTTGTTTTTGAGCAAAAGTTTCATCTTTTGGTTTGTATGAATTGAACCAATGAACGGCTAAATTATTTCCTTCTTTATCCACAATTTCTGATTTAGCACCTTTATCGATTAACAAAGTCACAATTTCTGAAGAACCAGAAGCCACCGCCTTAGTTAAAGCCGATTCGCCTATTGAATTAACTGCATTAATGTTATTCGATTTAGCTAATAAGATGTTGATTAAATCCGTGTTTTTTCCAGCGGAAGCTACCATTAGAGCGGTGTTACCTTCTTTATCTACGACTTTTGCATCAGCACCTTTAGCTAATACGTAATTAATAATTTCTAGATTTCCTCTACGAGATAACGCATGTACTAAGGATTGACCTTGAAGATTTAAAGTTTTTGGATTTAATTTATATTTTTCAATTAAAGATTTGAAAACTTCGATTCCATTTTCTTTTGTTCTTGACCCTTGCGTCGCAAAAAATAAAGCTTGATCTGTAGGTTTGACTCCTTTAGCGATTAATTGATCTACAATTTTTAAATCTCCTAGTTTGATTGAATAATCTGCTACTGTTCGACCAAATTGATCTTTTTCTGTTAAAGAAACACCTTTTGAAATCAAGTAATTGGTTACACTTAAATCTGAATCGTTAGCAATAGCAGCCATAATTAAATTTGTACCTTCTTCGTTTTTTACTTTTGGATTTGCACCTGCTTTAATTAGCGCATCAAATACCGCTAAATTCTTGTTCCCTGCACTTGCTGCATATGTTATCACATCATCACCGTGGCTGTCTTTATAATGTACATCTGAACCTTTAGAAATTAAATAATTTACTAATTCTAGATTTCCTGCAGCTGCAGCCCACTGTAAATATATTCTGGAGTGGTGTGTTTTTTTATCAACACTATTTCCTTCTTGTTCAATTAAAAATTTAATTATCTCGGTATTTGCTTTATTATTAATTGCTATAACAACAGGATCAAAAAAACCTCCATTTTGAAAAGACGGATTATTCCCATTTGCAATTTCAGCTTTGATGTTTTCTAATGTTGGATTATTCTTCCAAAAACTAGCATCCATTAAAGTATTTGTTTGCGCTTGTAAAAACGATGCTACTAATACCGCAACAGTAATGAATAATTTCTTCATATATAGAGTTATTTTGTTTAATTGTTATTTAGACCAATTTTAATTTGATATCAAAAATAATACATTATTTATAATTATTCTAAACATTAAGTATAAAAAACTAATTAATGATTAAACTCATAAATATTAGGATTTCATTTACACACTTATTTTTGAATTGGTTAAACCGATATTATAATTGATAAAATCATAACAAGACTTCTTGAATCAAAATGTGATTTAATAAATTTCTATATGTAATTTGTGATATTCTAATCGAATAATAAAATTTCTATAAATTAAAGTAACTTTTAATTTATAATCTTAGGATAAATTTTTTAAATCCTAATTTGTTACAGATTTCGTAACTAGCTTTGTTTTCAAATAAAGACTAAACTACTTTTATGAAATTTTTCAATATAATTATCATTCTATTATTATCAACTTTTTTAGAAGCACAAGTATCTCCACCAGGTTTAGGGGATACTAATTCTGCAAGTTGGTATGCGATGGGATTACGACAAGATTTGAATGAAGATAAGACTTTTGAATCAATGACATATATTGGAGTGGGGCTTAAAAGTGATGAAGATAATTATAATTTAATTTCAAAGCCTGCAATTGTAGTATTGAACCAAGAATTTTATAATGAATTGGATAAAAATTGGAAAGTATCCTATGCAATAAGTTACCGTAAACAGATGGATTATTCTATGGATGTAGTAAATATGTCTGAAAATATTGCAACTCAGCAAGAATTAAGACTATATGCTCGTATGGCATATTCTACGAAAATAGGAAAAGTGAAATTGACTCAAACTGCTCGTCAGGAAGTAAGAAAATTTATGGATCAAGATTGGAAAAATACTGATGAACCATTGCAATTACGATCACGTTTAAAATCTCAAGCTTCAATTTCTTTAGATGAGAATGATAAACATAGTTTAACAGCTGGAGCAGAAGTGTTATTTTCTACAAGTAAAGATAATATTA
Organism: Faecalibacter rhinopitheci; assembly: GCF_015234135.1. Lineage (GTDB taxonomy): Bacteria > Bacteroidota > Bacteroidia > Flavobacteriales > Weeksellaceae > Empedobacter > Empedobacter rhinopitheci. The sequence continues at coordinate 239,025 of NZ_JADGIK010000003.1, forward strand.
CAAAAGAATGGAGCGATTTTAAGTACCAAGAAGCGCGTTTTACTATGTTTTATACCTATCGACCTCAAGAAACTCCAATTGCAATAAGCGTAGGTTATATGAATAATTTAATCGAAAAGAATTCTACGCATAGTGCACATTATGCTTCGGTAGATATCACTTGGGAAAATCCTTTCCATATTTTTTAATAAACAAAAACCTCATCCTTAGGATGAGGTTTTTGTTATATTATTCCGGTCGTCTTGGACCATTTTCTCTCGATTTTAAAACGTTTTCTACGTCTTCTAATTTAAATCCTTTTGCTTTAAGTAAAATCAAATAGTGATACATCAAATCTGCTGCTTCACCTAAGAATAAATCATCATTGTTATCTTTTGCTTCGATGACAATTTCAACCGCTTCTTCACCAACTTTCTGTGCAATTTTATTGATTCCTTTATTGTATAACTTATACGTGTATGAATCTTTATCTTCTGCTAAGTCGATACGGTCGTTAATGGTTTGCTCCAATTCGTAAACAAATCCACGATTTGATACTTCGTTGAAACAAGTTGTAGAACCTGTATGACACGTTGGTCCAAATGGTTTTGCCTTGATTAAAATTGTATCGTTATCACAATCAATTGCAATTGATTTTACTTCTAAAAAGTTTCCTGATTCTTCCCCTTTTGTCCATAATCTATTTTTTGAACGAGAATAGAAAGTTACTTTTCCTAACTCTTCAGTTTTAGCAAATGCTTCTTCGTTCATATAGCCTAACATCAATACTTGATTATTTAGGTAATTCTGAATAATGACAGGAACTAATCCGTCGTTACTTTTTGTGAAATCGATTTTCATCGTATCGGAATGTTTTGTTCTTTTAAATAATTTTTAAGTGTCGGAATCGGAATTTCACCAAAGTGAAAAATACTTGCCGCTAAACCTCCACTTGCTTTTGTTTGGGTAAACACTTCGGTAAAATGTTCCATTTTTCCTGCGCCACCAGACGCAATTACCGGAATATTTACAGCTTCTGCTACGGATTTCGTAATATCAATTTTAAAGCCAGCTTTTGTTCCATCTCCATCCATCGATGTTAATAGAATTTCTCCAGCTCCTAATTCTTCCACTTTCTTTACCCAATCTAGCGTTTCCCATTCGGTTTCAATTTTTCCACCACTGACAAAAACTTTTTGTGTACCGTTTACATCGCGTGTATCCACAGCAACAACCACACATTGAGATCCAAAACGAGCTGCTAAATCAGCCACCAATTGAGGATTTTTTACTGCAGATGAATTTACAGAGACTTTATCCGCACCTGCTTGAATTACAACCGAAGCATCTTCTACCGAATTGATTCCGCCACCCACTGTAAATGGAATATTAATTGCCGCCGCAATTTTTTCGACCATTTCAGCTAAGGTTTTACGTTTTTCAATCGTCGCTGTAATATCTAAAAACACCAATTCATCAGCGCCTTCTTCTACATATTTCTTTGCTAATTCCACTGGATCTCCGGCATCGCGTAATCCAACAAAATTAACTCCTTTTACTGTTCTTCCATCTTTGATGTCGAGACAGGGAATGATTCTTTTTTTTAACACCTTCTAAAGTTTTTATGTGTTGACGTTGTTCTGTGAGTATGTTTTAATGTGTTTAAGTTGTTGTTGTTTTTAAATCTTATAATTTAGACATAATCCAGTTTTAGAAGTGAAACACTGTACAACTTACCAACTGAAACACTTTACCACTTACTAACTGATAAACTCTACTAAATCCTTCAACTGAATACGTCCCTCGTAAATCGCCTTTCCTAAAATAGCACCTTCGCAACCTAATTCTTTAACTTTAATTAAATCGTCGATAGAAGCAACTCCTCCAGAAGCAATTAATTTTACGTCTGCAGAAGCTAAAATTTCTGCATACAATTCGTTCGATGTTCCTTGTAACATTCCATCTTTCGCGATATCAGTACAAATCACATAATCAATCCCTTTGGCTTTGTATTCTTGGATAAAATCAATCACATCTAATTCAGAAGTTTCTAACCAACCGTGTGTTGCAATTTTACGGTATTTAGCATCTGCTCCTAAAATGATTTTTTCGCTTCCGTATTGAGAAATCCATTCTTGAAATAAAGTAGGATTTTGAACAGCAATACTTCCACCTGTAATTTGATTCGCACCACATTCAAAAGCAATTCGAATATCATCATTTGCCTTAATTCCACCACCGAAATCCACTTTTAAATTGGTTTTCGATGCGATTAATTCTAATGTTTTATAATTGATGATTTGCTTTGATTTCGCACCATCTAAATCCACTAAGTGTAAAAATTCGATTCCGTAATCTTCGAATTCTTTCGCAACTTCTAATGGATTTTCGTTGTATATTTTTTTTGTATCGTAATCGCCTTGAGATAAACGAACGCATTTTCCGTCGATTAGATCTATTGCTGGGATGATTCTCATATTTTTTAGTTTTTAAGTGTTCAAGTTTTTAAGTTATTAGGTTTGTAAGTGTTTAAGTTCGTCTAGTTTAACTTTAGCACATAAAAACTTCACAACTTAATCACTTATAGCGATAAAAAGTTCTTCAATATCTGCTCTCCAATTCCAGCTGATTTCTCTGGGTGAAATTGAGTTGCATAAAAATTATCTTTATTTAAAGAAGCTGAATATTCTAGAATATAATTGGTTTTCGCAATCGTATATTCTGAAAGTTCGCAGTAAAAACTGTGTACATAATAAATGTCCGAGTTTTCTTCAATTCCTTTATATAAAGTGGTTTTTAAATCGTAAATGGTATTCCACCCCATATGTGGAACAATCTCCGTTGATGGAAATAACTTTACTTGAATTGGAAAAATTCCTAAACAATCCGTGTTTCCTTCTTCCGAAAAAGCACACATCAATTGCTGACCTAAACAAATTCCTAAGGTTGGTTGTTTTAAGTTTTTGATGACTTCATCTAAACCTTTTTCTTTGAGATAAGTCATTGCAGAACTCGCCTCTCCCACACCTGGAAAAATTACTTTATCTGCATTTTGCAAAGTTTCAAAATCGTCTGTAATTACCGCTTCGTAACCTAAACGAGTTACGGCATTGTAAACCGATTTTACATTTCCTGCGTTATATTTTACAATCGCAATCATTATAGCATTCCTTTTGTTGAAGGTAAAATCATTTTTTCTGGATCGCGTTTTACCGCTACTTTAATTGCTTTTGCAAACGCTTTAAAAATCGCTTCGATTTTGTGATGCTCATTTGTTCCTTCCGCTTTGATATTCAAGTTGGCTTTTGCTCCGTCTGTAAACGATTTAAAGAAGTGATAAAACATTTCTGTTGGCATTTGACCAATCATTTCACGTTTAAAATCTGCTTCCCAAACTAACCAGTTTCTTCCACCAAAATCAATCGCTGCTTGCGCTAAACAATCGTCCATTGGTAAAGTGAAACCGTAACGTTCGATGCCTAATTTATTTCCTAACGCTTGAGCGAAAACTTCTCCTAAAGCAATTGCAGTATCTTCAATCGTGTGGTGTTCGTCTACTTCTAAATCGCCGTCCACTTTAATCACTAAATCCATTTGCCCGTGACGCGCAATTTGATCTAACATGTGATCGAAAAAGTGGATACCCGTAGAAATATCTGATTTTCCTGTTCCGTCTAAATTTAAATCGATTTTGATTTTTGTTTCGTTGGTATTACGAACAATTGAAGCTGTACGATTCTGTAATTTTAAGAACTCGTAAATTTGTTTCCACGAAGTTGTTTTTAATGCAATAGCATCATTTAAGCCTTCGTTATCTTGGATTTCGTCTGCTCCTAAGGCTTCATCATTGGCAATGAAAATTCCTTTTGCCCCTAAATTCTGCGCTAATTTAACATCGGTAATACGATCTCCAATTACAAAAGAATTCGCTAAATCATATTCCGGATTGTTGATGTATTTGGTTAACATCGCCGTTCCAGGTTTACGAGTTAGAGCATTTTCGTGTGCAAACGTTTTATCGATGAAGATATCTTCAAATTTAACTCCTTCATTTTCGAATGCTTTCACTACGAAATTTTGAATTGGCCAGAATAATTCATCTGGATTAGCAGGCGTTCCTAAACCGTCTTGGTTCGTTACCATCGCTAATTCATAATCCAATTCTTTTGCAATTTTACCTAAATAAGTAAATGCTTCTGGATAGAATTCTAATTTAGAAAAGCTGTCTACTTGATAGTCAGTCGGCTCTAAAATCATTGTTCCATCTCTATCTATAAAAAGTATTTTTTTCATCTTGTATGTTTGTAAGTGATTAGGTGATGAAGTTTTTAAGTTATTTCGCGCCTATATGTTTTATAAAACCGGCAATCATTTTTCCTACTTCTTCACTTTTACTCATCAATATTTTGTGTTCTTTTTCTGTTATATAATTCAAATCCTTAGAAAGTAAAAAGTAATACTTCAGTTCTTCTAAAGATGTATCTGAAATGTTATAAAAATGGATTTGATGAGCTTTCGTTTGCTTCTTATATTCTTCAACAATATTGGCAGGAACAGAAACTGCACATCGTTTCATTTGACTCGATAATGCAAATATTTCTGATTTAGGAAATTTATCTACCGTTTTATACACTTCCAAAACAAGTTGATGCGCTTCTTTCCATAAATTTAAATCATAAACTAGGCCCATAATAATTTGGTTTAAAGGTTAGTATATTAAGTTATGAAAAATGTTTAAGTTGGACAGTTTTTATGTTAGTATGTTGTTCAGTTTATAAGTTGAAAAATTTAATCAAGTGAAATATCATAAACTTAAAAACTTAATCACTTAGACACTTAAACACTTAACCACATAAAAACTTAATCACTTACTAACTTACTAACTTAACCCCTTAAGCATTTCCATCAACTTCCCATTTTCCTCTTCCGTTCCAACTGTAATACGTAAACAATTTTCACATAAATCATCGTTGTTACGGTTACGAATTACGATTCCTTTTTCAACTAATTGGTTATAACGCTCGTTGGCATTATCCACTTTGATTAAGATAAAATTCGCATCGCTTGAATAGATTTTTTCTACAAAAGAAACTTCAGTTAAGGCATTTTCTAAAACTTCTTTTTGTTGAATAATCGTATTTGTTGCAGCTACCACTTTTTCGTAATCGCTTAAAATTTCAATTGCTTTTAACTGTGTTAATTGATTGATGTTATAAGGCGGTTTAATTTTATTTAAAACAGCTACAATTTCTTGTGAAGCATATAAAATTCCTAAACGAATGCCGGCTAAACCAACAGCTTTTGATAACGTTTGGGTAACGATTACATTTGGATAATTGTTAATTTCTTCGATCCAAGATGGTTCAGTTGCGAAATCAATATAGGCTTCGTCGATAATTACTAATCCGTTGAAACGATTGACAATTTCTAAAATCGCTTCTCTTTTGATGATTTCTCCCGTCGGATTGTTAGGCGAACATAAGAAAATCATTTTCGTGTTTTCATCCACTTTCGAGAAAATATCTTCGATGTTGGGTTGAAAATAGGATTCGTTTAATAATGATTTACGGTATTCAACAGCATTTAAATTAGCTAAAACACCGTACATTCCGTAAGATGGCGAAATGGCGATGACATTATCTTTATTTGGTTCGCAAAACGCACGGAAAATTAAATCCAAAACTTCATCACTTCCGTTTCCTAATAAAATCTGATTGGCAGGGAAGTTCTTAATTTCGCTTAAAATCGATTTTACATTTCGTTGTAAAGGATCTGGATAACGATTTAATCCATTGTTAAACGGATTTTCGTTGGCATCTAAGAAAACGAAATCGTTATTGATATCTTGAAATTCGTCGCGAGCAGATGAATACGCTTTCATTGCTTTTACGTTTGGACGAATGATTGTATCTAAGTTGAAATTGTTCATTATTTTAAATCGTTTAAGCGTAAAGTAACCGCATTTTTGTGCGCAAATAATTCTTCAGCTTCTGCCATAAATTCGATAGCAGGACCGATGTTTTGAATTCCTTCTGCTGATAATTTTTGGAAGGTAATTTTCTTGATAAAACTATCTAAAGAAACGCCCGAATAATTTTTTGCATATCCGTTTGTAGGTAAGGTATGATTTGTACCTGAAGCATAATCTCCAGCCGATTCACACGAATAGTTTCCTAAGAAAACAGAACCTGCATTAATGATTTTTGGAATAAAATCTTCCGCAGTTTCGCAAGCGAAAATTAAATGCTCTGGCGCATAAATATTAGAGAAAGCAACACATTCTTCAATCGAATTTAAAACAATTCCTCTCGAATTTTCTAATGCTTTAGCTGCTAATTCTTTTCGTGGTAAAACTTCTAATTGCGCGTTGATTTCGGCAATTGTTTCGTTTAACGTTTGCTTGTTCGTTGTTAATAAAATCACTTGAGAATCAATTCCGTGTTCTGCTTGTGACAATAAGTCGGCAGCTACATATTTCGGAACGGAAGTTTCATCTGCAATCACTAAAACTTCACTAGGACCAGCAGGCATATCAATCGCCACTCCAAAATTTTGAGCTACTTGTTTTGCAGCCGTTACATATTGGTTTCCTGGGCCAAAAATTTTATCGACTTTCTGAATCGTTTCTGTTCCAAACGTTAAAGCGCCGATCGCTTGGATTCCTCCAACTTTGTAGATTTTTTCGATTCCGATTAAGTTTGCTGTATATAAAATTGCTGGGTGAATTTTTCCTTCTTTATTTGGAGGTGTACATAAAATAATATTTTGACATCCGGCTAATTTTGCAGGAATTCCTAACATTAATGTTGTTGAAAATAAAGGTGCAGTTCCGCCAGGAATATAGATTCCGACATTTTCAATTCCGCGCGATTCTCTCCAACAATTCACACCTTTTGTTGTTTCAATGACTTTTACTTCCTCACGTTGTACCGCGTGGAATTTTTCAATATTAGAAGCTGCTAATTTGATCGCTTGTTTTAAATCTTCAAAGATTAATGCTTTTGCTTCTTCAATTTCTTCCGCAGAAACTTCTAAAGAAGTTAATCGAACTTTATCAAATTGTTCTGTAAAGTTGATTAAAGCTTGATCTTTCTCCGTTTGGATTTTACCAAAAACATCTAAAACAATTTTTTGTAAATCTTGCGCTTCTTTGGTTGGACGAGAAGTTAAATCTGACCAATCTGAAAGTTGTGGGTTTATATAGGTTTGCATCTATTGTTAGTTTTAAATTCTAAGACTTACGTCTTACAAAATCATTTTTTCAATTTCTAATACTAAAATTCCTTCGGCACCAAAAGCTTTTAATTGCTCGATGATATCCCAAAAAGTATCTTCTTTAATTACTGTATGAATAGATGACCAACCTTCTTGCGCTAATGGTAATATTGTAGGAGATTTCATTCCTGGCAATAAAGCAATGATTTCTTCTAACTTTTCATTTGGAGCGTTTAATAAGATGTATTTGTTTTCTGAAGATTGTTTTACGGCTTCGATTCTGAATAATAAACGGTCTACGATTGCTTGCTTTTCAGCTTCTAAGTTTTTATTTGCAATTAAAACAGCTTGAGATTCTACAACTGTTTCCACTTGTTTTAAACCGTTTGTTAATAATGTAGAACCTGTAGAAACAATATCAAAAATAGCATTAGCCAAACCAATGCTTGGTGCAATTTCTACACTTCCACCGATTTCTTCGATTTTTACGTTAATACCTTTTTCTTGGAAGAAGTTGCCTAAAATACGAGGATAAGAAGTGGCAATTTTTTTGTTTTTGAAGAATGATAAATCAGTATAAACTTCATCTTTAGGAATAGCTAAACATAATTTACATCCTGCAAAACCTAATTGACGAACAATATTGATGTCTTTATTTTTTTCCCAAACTTCATTTTCACCTAAGATTCCGATATCAGCTACACCTTGTTCTACATATTGTGGGATATCGTCATCGCGTAAGAATAATACTTCGATTGGAAAGTTAGATGATTCGGTTCTTAATTTTCTACCACTAGCAGAAATTTTAATCCCGCAATCCTTTAATAGTTCTAAGGATTTTTCACTTAATCTTCCGCTTTTCTGAATGGCAATTTTTAATTTACTCATTTTATATTTTTTATTAATGAAGTCTGAGTAAAAAGCGGAAAGTGAAAAGTTATTAAACAAAAAAACCGACTGATTTACTCAGACGGTTTTATATTATATTTTAGTTCAATACAGAATACAACATATCAGGCCGCCTGATGGGAGCTATGATGATGATGGATATGATGTGTTTGATTGAAAAACATTTTCTTTTTTTTGCTTGTGCAAAGTTATAAAGGATATATCAGAAATTATTGTTTCGGATAAATTATTTTATAAAATATGTAAATAATAAAGATTAAATCTATTCTATAGAATTTTATTCGGTTATTCAAATCATGAATAGTATATTATCCTTGTAAAGTTATCTTTTTATAAACTTATAAGTGTTACTATCTTTATCAGTGTGTACTTTTATAAAATAGATTCCATTAGATAATTCTTTAACATTCATTTCTGTTGTATTTTCTTTTCTTAAAATGCTGTTTCCATTAAAATCAATAATTTCTAGAGATTTAATATTTGTTATAGAATTTACTTTTAACCAATCTGATGTAGGATTTGGGTAAATAGATATAGTATTAATAGAAACTTCATTGTTTGATAAATGATCTAAATTGACAATTTTTATATTATCTACATTAAAACCTGAATAATTATCAAACTCAAAATCAACTTCGGTTACTTTTTGAATTTGAGAAGGAATAGCAACTGTACGAATGTGATTATTGTTTAAATATAAATCAATTTTTCGTGTATTAAAGTCATAATCAGCTTTTAGATTATACCAAGTGTTTGGTTCCCAGTTCCCAGATGATTGAGATGTTGTTTCATCTCCAATGATTATATCACCTAAAAAATCGAAGTAGAAACCACTAATGTATTCATATTCTCCATTTGTGTTGTCATAAATGCTTAATAAATCATGATCTGATCCATACAATTCTTCCATATTAACATCTGCAGAAATAATAAACTTTTTTGCTTCAGGTAATTTATATACAATTCCGCCCCAATTCCCTTCATTTGCTGGGTCTGCAATAAGCTGGGCAGATAAATTTCCATCAGAATATTTATTATTTGAAACATTTGCATAACCTTCCGTTATGTATCCATAACTTTCCCATGTATTCTGACCAACTAAATATCCTGTTGAATATCCTTCTGTTTCTTCAAAAGAAATATTTTTTTCTTGTGCACTTACTTGATTGAAAATTAATGCAAATAGGGATAATGTAAATAATTTTTTTCTCATCAATGTTAATTCATAGTATTATTGCTATAAATCTATAACGCTAATTTTATTTAATACACATTTTATGTATTTTTTTTATTTAGGGTATAATAATTGGTAAGATTATGTTATTTAAGTAGAATACTTTTACTTTGTATAAAAATTTAGAAATCTATAATTTTTAATGTTAGAGAAAAAAGAAATAAATTACGAAAAAGTAGTTTTGATTGGGTTGGTTACACAAAAGCAATCTGAAGAGAAGCTAACTGAATATATGGATGAATTAGAGTTTTTAACTTTTACAGCAGGTGCTGAAGTTTCTGCTCGATTCACTCAAAAGGTCGATAAACCAGATCCTAAAACATTTGTGGGAAGTGGAAAATTAAATGAAATCTTAGATTATGTTGTTGAAAATAACATCGATACATTAATCTTTGATGATGAATTAACACCATCACAATTAAAAAATATAGAGAAAGTTGTAGAAAGAAAGGTTATTGATCGTACACAATTAATCTTAGATATTTTTGCACAAAGAGCGCAATCCTCTTACGCTCGCACTCAGGTAGAATTGGCACAATATGTTTATTTATTACCACGATTAACTCGTATGTGGACTCACTTAGAGCGTCAGCGAGGTGGAATCGGAATGAGAGGTCCTGGTGAAACTGAAATTGAAACGGATAGACGTATTATACGTGACCGAATTACTTTATTAAGAGAAAAACTGAAAACAGTTGACAGACAAATGGCAACTCAACGTAAAAATCGTGGACAATTAGTTCGTGTTGCGTTAGTGGGTTACACCAATGTTGGTAAGTCTACGTTGATGAATGTTTTATCAAAATCAGATGTTTTTGCAGAAGATAAATTGTTTGCAACATTAGATACAACTGTACGTAAAGTTGTAATTAGTAATTTACCATTTTTATTAACTGATACAGTTGGGTTTATTCGTAAGTTACCGACCCAATTAATTGAGTCATTCAAATCTACTTTAGACGAAGTTAGAGAGGCTGATTTATTGGTTCATGTGGTAGATATTTCTCATTCAAGTTTTGAAGATCACGTAAACTCTGTGAATGAAATTTTGTCTGATATAGGATCTAAGGATAAACCAACAATTATGGTTTTCAACAAAATCGATAATTTTTCTTATGTCAAAAAGGATGAAGATGATTTAACTGAAATGACTTTTGAAAATTATTCTTTAGATGATTGGAAACGTACATGGATGTCAAAAAATGAAAATCAGACTTTATTTATTTCTGCTACAGAAAAAGATAATTTAGAAGAATTAAGAAAAACGATTTATGAAACAGTAAAATCGATTCATATGGAACGTTTTCCGTACAATAATTTCTTGTTTCAATATTATGAAGAGGAAGAAATAAATGAATCTGAAGAATCTGAAGATTAATAATTAAAAAAAAGAGTTCATTTTATGAACTCTTTTTTTTGGATCTATATTTAATGATTATCATTAAATATAGATAATCTTTTATATAAAAGATTATTTTCTCATGACTAGATAAACATTGCGACAGTATCTATAAATTGTTTTTTCTTTTCTAGAAATGCAACATGACCACAATCTAAACGTACTATTTTTATATTGGCTTTTTCTGGAATCACAGTTTCAAATAAATCCACGTTAATCGTTCTATCTTTAGTTCCATTAATTACAAGAATTGGAATGTCTAAATCATACAAAACAAAAGTCCGATCTGGGCGATCGCGCATTCCTTTTAGTGAAGCTTCAATTCCTTCAATAGAAGTTTCTAGAGCTATTTCCTTTAAATAATTCATTTCCTCTTGCAAATTGCTTTTTTCTTCATCATTAAAAAGCATCGGTATACTTAACCTTACAAACAAAGGAAAATTACGTTGCACAGTAGGAATAACTTTTAGGCGTTGTTCTCTCTTTTCATAAGAATCTGGTAAGGAAGTTGAGTTTACTAAAATTATTTTTTCTACTAACTGAGGATATATTTCTCCAATAGCTAAACTTACATAACCACCCATAGAATGTCCAATGAAAGAAGCTTTTTTTATCTCTAGAAAACGAAGTATTCCAACTATATTATCAGCTAAACTTTCCATATAGTTAATTTCATCAATTTGTCTACTTTTTCCATGTCCAGGCAAATCAATCATAATAAGTTGATGTGTCTTCGAAAAATGTAAAACAAAATCATTCCAAATTCTACTATTTTCCATAAATCCATGGAGTAAAACAATTGCTTTTCCTTGTCCTATAACTTGATGATATAACATACTTGAAAGTTTGAGATAAAAATACATTCAAAAAACTTAAAAGGAAACTTCAATTTCACCTCTTCAATTTTTGTATTTTTGAAATCATAAATTTTAGAAAAAAATGATTACTACAATACAATCCTATAATTTAAATCAAGATAATGTTGTCTTTTTGTTAGATAAAAAATCTGATTTTAAAATAGAGAATAATGAATTAATTCAAAACTTAATTGAAGAATTTAAGCAAGGAGATTTAAAATTTGATTATATTAAATTAGGAAAGCAAATTATTGCTTTAGTGGACGATAATCAAGATTTAGAATCATTACGTGTAAATGGGTTCAATGTTCGTCAGCAACTAAATAAAAATGCTGAAGCAATTACATTAATAGGTAGTGGCGACAAAGTTTTAGCTTTAGCAGAAGGATTAGAACTTTCTAATTATCAATTTTTAAAATATTTTAAAGATTCTAAGGATAAACAAAATGCATTAAAAACGATTGTAATCTTAGGAAATGTGCTTATAAAAGACATTGAACAATTAAATAATATAAACAAAGCAGTTTGTTGGGGGAGAGACATTGTAAATGAGCCAAATTCTTTTCTTACAGCTTCTCAATTAGCTACAGAATTACAACAAATAGGTTTAGAATCATCTTTAAAGGTAAAAGTTTTTCATAAAAATGAAATTGAAGAATTAAAGATGGGAGGTTTATTAGCTGTAAACAAAGGATCTGTTCAGCCACCTACATTTACTATTTTAGAATATAAACCAGATAACGCGCGTAACCAAAAACCTATTGTTTTAGTAGGTAAAGGAGTTGTATACGATACGGGAGGTCTAAGTTTAAAACCAACTCCAAACTCAATGGATCTTATGAAATCTGACATGGGAGGTGCGGCTTGTATGGCAGGAACAATTTATGCTGCGGCATTAAATAAATTAGATTTACATATTATAACCTTAATTCCTGCAACTGATAATCGTCCGGGAGGTGATGCTTATGCACCAGGTGATGTAGTTACTATGTATGATGGTACTACAGTAGAAGTTTTAAATACAGATGCAGAAGGTAGAATGATTTTGGCAGATGCAATAGCGTATGCAAATCAGTACGAACCATCATTAATCATTGATGCAGCTACTTTAACAGGTGCAGCTTTAGTAGCAGCAGGGGTAAGAGCTTCTTGTATGATGAGTAATGCGGGAGAAGAAGTTAATAACCAACTAAAAAATGCAGGTAATGAAGTGTATGAACGTTTAGTTGAGTTGCCTTTGTGGGATGATTATAAAGAGCAAATTAAGTCATCTATCGCAGATTTAAAAAATATAGGGGGAAGTTATGCAGGTACAATTACAGCAGGTAAATTCTTAGAACATTTTACAACTTATCCTTTTGTTCACTTAGATATTGCGGGACCAGCCTTTACGACAGCAGTAGAAAATTACAAAGGATTAGGAGGAACTGGAGTTGGAATCCGATTACTAAATCAATTTTTTAAAAATTATAAAGCATAATTCGGTAAAAAAAAACATAAAATAAAAACGCCTTGGATTTACCAAGGCGTTTTTTTTATAAAAAGAAATAGCCTCACAATTAAGAGGCTATTTAGAATATTATGAATTTTATAGTTATAAAATCACGTGGCCTAATTTTGTTAATTTATGGTGATCTAAAATTTTGATTTTACGTCCTTCCACTTCAATTAATCCATCGGTCTTAAATTCTGATATTAATCGGATAGCTGATTCTGTTGCAGTTCCGATTAAATTTGCCATTTCTTCTCTCGTTAAAGAGATATTAATGAAATCATCCTTGTCAGTTCCTAATTTACCTTCTAAAAGTAATAATACTTCTGCAAGACGCTCACGAACTGTTTTTTGAGCCAAATAAGTAATTGTACGTGCGTATTCTCCTAAATCCTTAGCAATACGTTGTAAAATATCAAATGCTAATTTAGGATTATGTTCAAGTAATCTTAAAAAGAATTTTTCTGGAATGTAATAAATCTCAATAGGAGTCATTGCAGTTGAAGAAGCTCCAAAAACTTCTTGACTCAAAATTGATCTATACCCGATAATATCTCCAGCATTTGCAAATCTTAAAATTTGCTCTTTTCCATTAAATCCAATTTTAAATAATTTAGCTGTACCTTTAACTAAACAGTAAATCCCTTTTGGTGTGGCCCCTTCTTGGATGATCTCGTCACCCTTTTTCAATGTTAGAACTTTTTTTTCTTGTTCAAACTCTATTAATTCCTCTTTAGTAAAATTATCAAAACTACTTGGGTTATCAAATAATCTTTTGATAGTTTCTACGTTTTCATTAAATTCTGACATTGCTATTCGTTATGACTTATCTCATACAAAGTTAAGGTTAATTCTGATAAAAGGAAAGTAATTTTGCAAAAGAATATGGCAGATAATTGTTTTCATTGTGGGCAAGAAATTGAAGAAGAGAGAATTCAATTCGATCAAAAAGAATTTTGTTGCCAAGGTTGTAAGACTGTCTATGAAGTCTTAAACGTTAATAATTTAAGTGAATATTATAACTTAAATCATAATGCTGGCGTACGTCCAGATGCGAGAGGAGATCATCAATTTGATTTTCTTAACACCAAAGAAATCTTCGATAAAGTAGTGGATTTCTCTGATGATGGGATTACTGTGGTTACATTTGAGGTGCCAGTTATACATTGTACATCGTGTATCTGGTTATTAGAAAGTTTAGAAACGATTAATCAATCTGTTATTTCTTCAAATGTAAATTTCACTAAAAAAACGGTTCAAATTACATTTCGTGATGAAGAAATTACATTAGGAGATGTAGCTAGATTAATGACTAATCTTGGTTATAAGCCAGCAATTAGTCTTAAATCTATTGATAAAAAAGAGAAACCAAAAGCAGATCGTGCATTAGTTAGTAAACTTGTAATTGCAGGATTTTGTTTCGGAAATATCATGCTTTTATCTTTTCCAGAATACGTAGAAGTTTTTGGAGAAGTTAAAGAACAATGGCTTGAGGAGAATAAAGGGTTCTTTCGATGGGCAATGTTTTTCCTATCATTGCCAGTATTTTTCTACTCTTCCACAGATTACTTCCAATCTGCGTGGCAAGGTTTAAAAAATAAATACATTAATCTTGATATACCTATTGCCTTAGGAATTATTGTGATTTTCTTTAAATCTACCTATGATATTATTTTAGATATTTCACCAGGTTATTTCGATACGTTAGCTGCTTTATTATTTCTTATGTTAACAGGAAAATGGTTTCAGCAACAGACAGTTAAATCTTTAGCGTTTGATAGAGATTATAAATCTTTTTATCCTGTTGCAGTTGCTCGTCTGGAAAAGGAAATTGAAACTCCAATATTACTTTCAGAGTTAAAAAAAGGAGATCGTATTTTGGTTCGTAACGAAGAAATTATCCCAGCTGACGCGATTTTAATCAAAGGTGAAGCTATGATAGATAA
Organism: Faecalibacter rhinopitheci; assembly: GCF_015234135.1. Taxonomy (GTDB): domain Bacteria; phylum Bacteroidota; class Bacteroidia; order Flavobacteriales; family Weeksellaceae; genus Empedobacter; species Empedobacter rhinopitheci. The sequence goes on from NZ_JADGIK010000003.1 coordinate 254,056, forward strand.
TTCATTTGTAACGGGTGAATCTCGCTTAATTCCAAAGAAATCAGGTGATAAGATTTTTGCAGGAGGGAAACAATCTGGCCATGCTATTGAACTAGAGATTATTTCTGAAGTAAATCAAAGTTATTTAACGCAATTATGGAATAATGATGCATTTAGTAAACAAGAGTCTGAATTGAATGCTTTAACTAATCACATTAGTCATTATTTTACAATTATTATTTTAGGGATAACTTTAATTTCTGCAATTACTTGGTGGATAATTGACCCATCATTAATTCTTAAAGTAGTAACTTCCATATTAATTATTGCTTGTCCTTGTGCCTTAGGGTTATCCTCACCTTTTATTTTAGGAAATATTATGCGTGTTTTTGGAAATAAGAGATTTTACATCAAAAATACTTCTACAATTGAAAATTTGGCAAAAATAACAGATGTTGTTTTTGATAAAACAGGAACTATTACAGAAAGTGATGATTCAAACATATCATATGAAGGAAAAGTATTATCTTCAGAAAATCAAGTTGTTGTAAGAAGTTTATTACGTAATTCGAACCATCCGTTGAGTAGGACATTACATAGAAAATTAAATGTGAATGACCAATTACATGTGGATGATTATAAAGAAATTATAGGTAAAGGTCAGCAAGGATTTGTGGAAGGTAAACTTGTAAAAGTTGGGTCACGAAGTTTTGTAAATGCGGAAGGAAAAAGTTCTATTAATCAGACTGAAGTTTATATTTCAATTGATAATGTAGTGTACGGAAAATACGTATACAAAAATAGATATAGAAAAGGCCTGAATGAATTGATCAATCAGTTATCAAATTATAAATTACATATTTTATCTGGAGATAATGATTCAGAACGTGATTTCCTTTTATCTATATTTCCAGAGAATGCCACGCTAAAATTTAATCAATCTCCGGCAGATAAACTAGATTATATTAAGAATATGGAGGCTGATGGCAAAAAAGTTTTGATGTTAGGTGATGGTTTAAATGATGCAGGAGCTTTAAAACAAAGTACAGTCGGAATTTCTATTTCGGATGATATGAATAGTTTTTCACCCTCATGCGATGGGATTTTAGATGCAAGGAATTTTAAATTAATTCCAGATTTTTTAAGTTTATCAAAAACATCTATGCGTCTAATAATCATGGCATTTATCATTAGTTTTGGATATAATATTATTGGATTAGCTTTTGCAGTGACAGGATATTTAGAACCTGTAGTAGCGGCTATTTTGATGCCAATAAGTTCGGTATCTGTGTTGTTATTTGCTACGGCTACAACTCGAATATCAGATTATATACATAAATGGAATTTAGAATGAGTTTAAATTAAGTAACTACATTGGCCTCTGACCAAAATCATTGTGATAAGAAGTTGAGGCTTCGTAATTTTGTAAATGATATGGGGATATTATTATTAATGATTATGGTTAGTGTATCGCTAGGTATAATGTTTCTTATATTCTTTTTTGTAGGGTATAAGAAAGGACAATTTGATGATGATGAATCACCAGCAGTAAGAATGTTAAAAGAAGATAAAAAAACTAAGGATAAAATCGACTCATAATGCAAATGCAGACTTTTAGTTACGACAATAAGATCGTAAAGTATTTCGTTTATGCCACATTATTTTGGGCAGTTATGGCATTTTTCTTTGGAGTTTTAGTGGCGACATTGCTTTTCTTTCCAACATTACCAGAGATGATTTTTGGTAGTGATGATGCAACAGTAGGTGGATCAGGAGCAGGAATTCAAGGTCTTGTTAATTCTCAAGGGGTGCTAGGTTATGGTAGGCTACGTATGATACATACCACTTTTGCGATTTTCGCATTCGTTGGTAATAGTTTCTTCATGGGAGCGTACTATTCAATTCAAAGATTGTTAAAAACTAGAATGTACAGCGATGTTTTAAGCTGGACAATTTTCTGGGGATGGCAATTATTTATTGTATCGTCATTTGTAACATTCATTTTAGGTTTTAATACTTCTAAAGAGTATGCTGAACATGAATGGCCAATTGACATACTAATCGCAGTAGTTTGGGTTCTATTTGGAACACAGATGTTCTTAACTATTGCAAACCGTCGTGTACGTCACTTATACGTAGCGATTTGGTTTTTTATTGGTACTTGGGCTGGTATCACAATGTTACACATCTTTAATAACTTAGAGTTACCTGTAACATTCAGCTTATCATCGCCAAAATCTTATTCAGTTTATTCAGGAGTACAAGATGCCTTAGTACAATGGTGGTATGGACACAATGCAGTAGCATTCTTCTTAACAACACCAATTCTAGGTTTAATGTATTACTACGTACCTAAAGCTGCTAATAGACCTGTATTCTCATACAAGTTATCAATTATCCACTTTTGGTCTTTAATCTTTATTTATATTTGGGCAGGACCTCACCACTTACTATACACAGCGTTACCAGGTTGGGCGCAAGCTGTAGGGACAGGTTTCTCAATTATGTTGATCGCTCCATCTTGGGGAGGTATGTTAAATGGTTTATTAACATTACGTGGATCATGGGATAAAGTTAGAGAAAATCCAGTATTAAAATTCTTCGTTGTAGCATTAACATGTTACGGTATGGCAACTTTCGAAGGGCCTTTATTAGCAACAAAAACATTAAATAAAATTGGTCACTTTACTGACTGGGTTCCTGCTCACGTACACGTTGGTACGTTAGGATGGAACGGATTTATGGCGTTTGGTGTTGTTTATTATTTAGTACCTAAATTATTTAATACAAAATTAGCATCTAACAAGCTTGCAAATGCACACTTCTGGATTGGTACATTTGGTATTTTATTTTGGGTAATTCCAATGTACGTTGCTGGTTGGACACAAGGTTTAATGTGGAAACAATTTGCAGAAGACGGAACTTTAGCATATGGTAACTTCTTACAAACAGTTACAATTTTAAAACAATACTTATACCCATTACGTGCATTAGGAGGAACTTTCTATTTAATAGGAGCTATCTTAATGATTATTAACGTAATTAAAACAGTTAAACAAGGTTATTTTATTGCAAACGAAGAAGTATCTGCGCCTGCATTAGCACCTAAAACATCTGCTCGTGCTGAAGGTGAAACTGTTCATACTTGGATTGAGCGTATGCCAATCGTATTAACAATTGGAGCTTTCTTAACATTAGCAATTGGTGGTTTAGTAGAAATTGTACCTACATTAACTGTAAAATCAAATATCCCTACTATTTCTAGTGTAAAACCTTACACTCCTTTAGAATTAGAAGGACGTGACTTATATATCCGTGAAGGATGTAATGCTTGTCACACGCAAATGGTTCGTCCATTCCGTGATGAAGTAAAACGTTACGGTGAATACTCTAAAGCTGGAGAATTTGTATATGATCACCCATTCTTATGGGGATCTAAACGTACAGGTCCAGATTTACACCGTGAAGGAGGTAAAAACCCAGATGCTTGGCATTATAAACATATGTGGAATCCACGTGAAACATCAGATGGATCTATCATGCCACGTTACCCTTGGTTAGCAGAAAACACATTAAAAGATGAGCTAACAAAGGATAAAATGAAAGCTATGGTTTCTTTAGGTGTTCCTTACGAACAAGAAGATTTTGATAGTATGAGAGTTTCTATGGATCGTCAAGCCTTAGCAATTGAAACTAGTATCTTTAAAGATGCACCAGATTTAAAAGAATTCTGGACTGCTAAAGAAGCAGAGGCAAAAGCTGAAGGTAAAGAATTTGCGCCTTTACGTAAACGTGAAATTACAGCCCTAATTGCTTATTTACAGCGCTTAGGAACGGATATCAAAGCAGATCAAGTAGAAACAGCAAGTAATTAATGTTAAAATATTACAAAGATTTTTTCTCTAATTATGAAAATGCAAGTTTAATACAAACTTTAATCCTTTTGGCTTTCATCATATTTTTTGTAGCATTATTCTACATTGTATGGAAGAAACCAAAAGGGTATTATAAAGAGCAGGAAAGTGCTGCTCTAGACATTGACGTAGAAGAGGAGGAAAATGAAAAAAATACTATAAAATGAGACAACGTACCCCGGCTTATATATTTATCCCATTAACAATGATCGCTGTTATTTTAGCGTTCACAATGGTAACGCCAGTTGATGTAGTTGCTGAACCAGGATTCAATGGAATGGTTAACAACTTAATTACTCATCTGTCACATGTAATTCAACAAGGAATAGTTTGGGCTGTTATTGCTATTGCTTTAGTAATGTTATTAATCATTAATGCATTAAACAGAGTAGTAGAAGCACAAAAGTTCAAACAATTAAGTGAAGAAGAAAAACAACAATATTTAGAAGATTCTAAAATTGGATTTTTTAATCGTCTATTTAGTAGTGCTTCTAAAAAGCAAACTGCTGAAGAAGAAGAAGCTATTATTATTGATCACGGATTCGATGGAATTAAAGAGTTAGATAACGCTTTACCACAATGGTGGTTATCATTATTCTACTTTGGTGTAGTTTTTTGTATCACTTACGTATTATCTTATGCATTTACAGATTTCGCTCATCCAGTTTCTGAATTTGAAGCTGAAATGGCTTACTTAGATGAAAGAGATATGAAGTGGGCAGAAGCTAACGATATTACTATCGAAGGTGCTGTTAATAAGTCTAACGATCCTGCAATTGTGGAAGAAGGTGGAAAAATCTTCAAACAAAATTGTGTACAATGTCACTTAGAAGGTGGACGTGGTGGTATTGGACCAAACTTAACAGATGATTACTGGATCAATCATGAGCAAAACGATAGCTTATTCTTGAATATCTATGATATCGTTTACAATGGTGCTCCTCACAATCCTCAGATGAGACCTTTTGGACAACGTAAAGAATTATCTGGATTAGCGATTGAGAAAGTTGCATCTTACGTATATCACATCAATCAAGTTGAGAAATCTTTAACTGAGGCAGATGGAGCTGCTGCTCCTCAAGGAGACTTAGTTGAAAAATGGAAACAAAAATAGATGTTGCTAAACAAATAAATATCATTAACAAAGAGAGCTTATTATAAGCTCTCTTTGTTTTTTTATCGTAAATTTGTTATAAACACAATAGTTTGAAAAATGAGTACATCAGAACAAGATAATAAAGATGAAATTCAATTAGACGTATATTCCGATCCTCAAGATTTGATGACTGAAGATGTACGTAATTCTATTGGAACAATGGAGAAATCCGGAAAAAGAAAATGGATTTATCCTAGAAAGCCAAAAGGAAATTATACTACAAAACGAACGTATGTTAGTTATATTTTATTAGCTATTTTATTTATCACACCCTTTATTACTTTACCAAATGGTAATCCAATTTTAAAGTTTGATGTTTTAAGTAGAGAATTTATTATTCTAGGTTATCCCTTTTTCACATCAGATTTTTTCTTACTAGCCATAGGAGGTATAGCAACATTTATATTTATTATTCTTTTTACAATGGCCTACGGAAGGTTATTTTGTGGATGGGTATGTCCGCAAACTATTTTCTTAGAAATGGTATTTAGAAGGATAGAATATGCTATTGAAGGTGATAGAGCTAAACAGATGCGTTTAGATAGACAAGAATGGGATGAAGAAAAAATAAGAAAGAAATTACTTAAATGGTCAATTTTTGCACTTATATCATTTTTTATTTCAAACGTTTTTTTAGCTTATATAGTTGGTAAAGAAACTTTGATCGAATTAGTGAAAAATGGGCCAATCGAAAATTTCAGTACATTTTTTACACTTATTTTATTTACACTTGTCTTCTATTTTATATTTGCTTGGTTTCGTGAACAAGCATGTACATTGGTATGTCCTTACGGTAGAATGCAAGGGGTATTAATAGATTCACAAACCATAAGTGTAAGTTATGATTATAAAAGAGGAGAAAGAACTGCTGGTCGTGCTCCTTTCAAGAAGAATGAAGATCGTAAAGCCGTAGGTAAAGGAGATTGTATAGAGTGTGGACAATGTGTTGCAGTATGTCCTACAGGTATTGATATTAGAAATGGTATACAACTAGAATGTGTGAACTGTACTGCTTGTATAGATGCTTGTGATGAAGTAATGCTAAAAGTTGGTTTACCTACAGGACTTATACGCTATGCTTCTGAAGATAATATTAAAAATGGTGAGAAATTTAAATTCACTAAGCGTCTTGGCTTTTTTACTTTTGCTTTAGTTGCTCTTATTGGTGTAATGTCAGCCTTTATGTTTAATCGATCAGATGTTGAATCTAAATTTTTAAAAGTACCAGGGTCTGGATTTACAACACAAGGAGAATACTATGTTAATCAGTTTGAATATACATTGTATAATAAAACGACAGAAGATCAATTCGTGAAAATCAAATTATTATCTCATAAGAATACTAAAATTGAAATGTTTGCTGGGGATAATAATTTAGCGTTAAATAAAGGTGAAATTATTCAAGGAAAATTCTATATCAAAATTCCTAAAAATGAAGTGAAATCTTACAAAGAATTAATTGTTGTAGGGTTAGTAAACGAAAAAGGAAAAGTAATTGATAAATATAAAACAAGTTTCTCTTCACCATATAAATATTAAATTATGAAATTAAATTGGGGGCATTATATTGCCATAGCATTAGGATGTTTTATGATTTTTATCTTATCACTGTTGTTTTCTTCAGGAGATTCTGGTCATGCAATGGTAACAGAAGATTATTACGAAAAGGAACTATACTTTCAAGATGAAATTAATTCTGAAAAAAATGCCAATGCGTTAGCTGAAAAGCCTGAAATTAATATACAAGCTAATGGTTTTGTTTTAACTTTTCCAGAGGCCTTAAAGGATTCTAAAGGTGAAGTATATTTGATGCGAAATAATAATGAATTACAAGATGTTCGTTTACCGCTAAAAATTGATAGTAAAGGAAGAATGCTTATCTCATCTGCTAAGTTAGTAGAAGGAGAGTATGAATTGTTTCTAAAATTTAAAAATCAAGATCAAGATTATCTGATTAAAAAATCCATTAAATGGATTTCACAATAATAATATTAGCTTTAACAATAGGACTTACTTCATCTCTACACTGTGTAGGGATGTGTGGTCCTATTGCTTTATCATTAGGTTTGAATGCTGAAAATAGACTTAAGTTTTCAATACGTAATCTTACCTATCAACTAGGTCGTGTAACGACTTATACAATACTCGGGGCGTTTTTAGGAATTATAGGCGAATCATTTTCATTCGCTGGTTTACAAAACTTTTTGAGTATAGGAATCGGAATTTTAATGATTGTTATGGTCATGATTCCTAAATTCTACGAAAATGGTGCAACTTCATTAAAGCCTATCAATTTTATTATGATAAGAGTAAAAATGATGTTAGGAAAACACCTTATAAAAAAAGATTCTTCGTCTCTTTACATAATAGGAATCTTAAATGGACTTTTACCATGTGGAGCTGTTTATGCAACATTAACTGCTGCTGTAGCTATGGGATCTATATTTAAAAGTGCAACATTTATGTTTTTCTTCGGGTTGGGGACATTACCATTAATGTTTGCAACACTATTGTTTGGTAACTTCTTATCTGCCAAACAGAGACAAAATATCCTTAAAATTTTACCAATTATTACTCTAATATTAGGCGTCTTATTTATTCTAAGAGGTCTTGAATTGAATATTCCATTTATATCACCATCATCCGAAGCTCTTCAATTAAACGGGATGGAAGATCACTCTATGTAAATCTTAAACATTAACTAAAAAAAAGTTAATATGTTTAAATAAATTGTATTTTTGACTTTGTTGTAAAAAACTTAATAAGAATATAATACATAGAAATGATAACACAATTAAGAGGAAAGTTAGTAGAAGTTAATCCTACTAATGCTGTAATAGATTGTAATGGAGTTGGATATTGGGTTAATATTTCTTTAAATACATATTCAGCCTTAGAGTTAGAAGAATTAATCACACTTTACACACAGTTAATTGTTAGAGAAGATGCGCATATACTTTATGGTTTTGCTACAAAATCTGAACGCGAAATTTTCTTAAAATTAATCAGCGTTAATGGCGTTGGTCCAGCTTCTGGTATGATGATGATATCAACATTATCTGCGCAAGAAATTGCAAATGCAATTGCAAATGATCAAGTTGGAGTACTACAAAGTGTAAAAGGTATTGGAGCTAAAACTGCACAAAGAATCATCATTGATTTGAAAGATAAATTAGATCCAACTTTAATTCTTAATGTTAATTCAGGGCCAGACAAAAATAAATCTAAAAATGAAGCGTTATCTGCTTTAGAAGTTTTAGGAATTCCTAAAAAATCAGCAGAAAAAGTAATGGATAAGATTCTTTCTACTTTTCCAGATGCTGATGTGGAATTTTTAGTTAAAGAAACCTTGAAGAAAATTTAATGAAGTTAGATCGAAAGAAAAAGTCTAATCAGTATCGTAAATCTACGATTGCATCGTTGTGCCTATTATTTGCGATAGGGGCATCTACAACTGCAATTGCACAAGACGCTACTGATACCATCAAATTTCCTATTCGCAACCAAACCGGAGGATTATTTTTAGACAACCAAATTACTTATGAGATAACGTATGATCCTATTTTTATGCAATACAGTATTGTACCTAAAATTGGAAATACATTAGCTGGTGATCCAATTATTTTGTCTCGAAAAGAATATTTAGAATTGGTTCAGAACGAGGATATGAATTCATATTATCGTACAAAGTCAAGAACGAATGATCAATATTATCGAGAACAACAATTCGGAGATAAAGTAAAAGACAAAGAAGGTAGTATTTTACCTAGTTTCAAAGTAAAATCAAAAGCTTTTGAAACAATATTTGGTGGGTCAGAAATAAAATTAATTCCTCAAGGATATGCAAATTTAGATTTAGGCGTTTATCTTCAAAAGATCGACAACCCATTATTATTACCCCAAAATAGACAAACCCTAACTATGGATTTGCAACAGCGTATGCAAATGAGTGTTTTGGGTAAAGTCGGGGAAAATTTACAATTAAAAGTTAACTACGATACTCAAGCTGGTTTTGGTTTTGAAAACCAAATGAAATTACAGTGGAGAAAAGCACTAGGGAATAAGTTAGATCCATTCGGTGGAGAAGATGATATTCTTCAAAACATCGAAGTTGGTAATATAAGTATGCCCCTAAGTACTTCATTAATTAGTGGAGCACAATCTCTTTTTGGAGTGCGTGCAGACATGCGTTTTGGGCGTACAAATGTAACAACTGTATTTTCTGAACAACGTTCTGAAGCGAGAAATATTAGTGTGCAAGGAGGAGGAGTGATGTCCAATTTTAAGATTCCTGCAGAAAAATATGAATACAATCGACACTTTTTTGTAGGTCATTATTTTCGTGACCAATATGATCGTGCATTAGCCAACTATCCAACCATAAATAGTAAAATTAATATTACTAGAATGGAGGTTTGGAAAGTGGATAGATCAGGAGGAAATCAGGAAAATAGACGTTCTATTATTGCCATTCGTGACGTTGGTGAAAATGGAAATACCTACCCAGATCGTGATAATGATCAATTATATAACTCGATTAATAGTATCGGGAATATTCGTAATCTTAGTACAGCTAGAACTGTATTAAATGGATATGCTAGTGGTAATGAAACTTTCAGAGATGGAGAGCATTATTTAGTTAATGAAAATGTTAGAAAATTAGATCCTTCTGAATTTTCATTTGATGCTCAATTGGGATATATTACATTAAATTCTCCCTTAGTAGATGGGGAAGATTTACTAGCTGTATCTTTTCAGTATACTTTAAGTGATAATCCAACTAAGGTGTATAAAGTTGGGGAAATGTCGGATGAATATGATAAGACATTAATTACAAAATTAGTAAAGCCAAATTCAGCGGTAAATTTAGCGTCTCCAATGTGGGATTTGATGATGAAGAATATTTATTCATTAGAAGCTTATGGAGTAGATCCACAAGATTTTACAATGAATGTAACCTTCAAGGATAATTCAGAAAATTCTTCAGGAACTATAAACTATTTACCTAATACACCAACAGATAATCGTCCATTAATTCAGGTTCTGAATATGGATAGATTAAATCAGAATGGTCAACCAAGTGAGGATCCAAATGGAAATACAGGAGATGGTATTTTCGATTTTGTGCCTGGTATTACAATTGACACTCAGCGAGGATCAATTATTTTCACGTCAGTAGAACCTTTTGGTTCTTATTTGAACAGAAAATTACAAGGTCAAAATCCAGAATATGTATTTAATGAAATTTACCGTAAGCTTCCGAATGTATTAACTGCAGAGAAGTTAGCTAATCGTTACCATTTAGAAGGTCGTTACAAAGGTACTGTAGGAGATGGAATTTCACTAGGCGCATTTAATGTTCCACAAGGTTCGGTAAAGGTTACTGCAAATGGGGTCACATTAGTTGAAGGAGCAGACTATACGGTAGATTATCAATTAGGACGTGTAAAAATATTAAATGAACAATTAAAAAATTCTGGAACACCAATTAATATAAGCCTAGAAAATCAATCTACATTTAATCTTCAGAAAAAACGTTTCATGGGAGTTAATGTGGAACATAGATTTTCTGATAAATTTATGGTTGGTGGTACAATAATTAATTACCAAGAAAGACCGATTACTCAAAAAACTCAATTTGGCTCTGAGCCTGTAAACAATACAGTTTTTGGTGTTAATACGCAATATAATTCACAATCAGAATTCTTAACTCGTATTACAAATAAAATTCCTGGAATTAAAACAGACGAAGTTTCGAATATCAATTTCCAAGCAGAAGGGGCTTATTTATTACCAGGAATTAATAAAACAACAAGTGGATTTTCTTACATAGATGATTTTGAAGATGCACAATCTCGAATCAATTTATTAGATGTAGCCTCATGGAAATTTGGTTCTACTCCAGGACGTCCTGCAGGTTATAACCAGCAAAGTTTCCACCCTTATTTCCCGAACGGAACTGCAGACAATAGTTTAACGTACAATAATGGACGTAAAATGATGTCGTGGTATTCGATAGATCCTAGATTCTATGGATTAGGAGGAAGTTCTCCAGTTTCTGATGCTGCAATTTCTAACCATAAATCTCGTCGAGTATTATTACGTGAACTTTTTGATCAGCGTGATGTTATGGCAGGTACCAACTCTTATATTAATACAATGGATATTACATTTTATCCAGAAGAAAGAGGTGCTTATAACGTAAATCCAAATGCCAATGATACAAAATCATGGGCAGCTATGATGCGACCAATTAATGTTTCTAACTTCCGTGATTCTAATGTGGAATATATTGAATTTTGGATGATGGATCCTTATGCTGATGGAAATGGTGGTGAAGGTGAATTATTAATCCATTTAGGTAACGTATCTGAAGATATCCTAAAGGATGGTGAAATGTCTTACGAGAATGGATTGCCATATGCAGGAAGCGAAACACAAACAACAGAAACTAATTGGGGGAAACAACCCGCTATTAATCCTGTTTTATATGCTTTTGGAACTGAAGGTGAAAATAGAAAACAACAAGATTTAGGATTTAATGGTATAAATGATGAAGAAGAGGCCGTTAAATATGGATTTACTTCTAATAATACTATTACAGGAGATTTAGACCCTGCTAATGATAATTATCTTTTTTATCTGGATCAACGTTACAACTCACATCCTTTAGGAGATAACATCCCTGATAGATATAGATTTTTTAGAAATCCACAAGGAAATAGTTCAACTGAAGACCCATTAGCAGCATCAAGTTTAATTCCTGATGTTGAGGATATAAATGGAGATTATAATTTAGACCAAACTGAAAATTATAATCAATATTCCTTAAAAATTACTCGTCAAGATTTAGAAAATACCGAAAACAAATTTATAGTTGCGAGAAAAGAATCTCCTGTAGAATTTGCAAATGGACAAAAGTCAACTGTAAAATGGTACCAAGTACGTATCCCAGTAGATGGTTATGATTTAGATATTGATGGAGATGGAGTAGAAGAATTAAACAATGAACAATCTATTGCTCAGGCAGAAAGTGTATTATCATCTGCACGTTTTATGCGTATGGTAATGCGTGGATTCGACGAGCAAACTACGATACGTTTAGGTTCGTTCGACTTAGTTCGATCAGAATGGAGACGTTATCCAAAAAATATTTTCCCTTATATTATTAATAATGAAGAAGGGGCGCAAGAAGATCGTAACATTGGAGATTTAGAAATTGGAGAAGTTAATATTGAACAAAATTCAACAAATAGACCTCCTTACAAAATTCCTCCTGGAGTTTACCGTGAGCAAACACAAGGAGCAACAGGTTACCAAAGTCAGAATGAGTCATCTTTAACATTAAAGGCAAAATTTAAAGGAGGAAGTACATCTAAAGCAATTTTCAAAAATGTTAATTTAGATTTACGCCGTTATAAAAAATTAGAAATGTTTGTCTCTGCACAAGATTTAATTAATCGTGCAAATGCAAATTTAGACCCAGATACAAAGTTATTTATTCGTGTAGGTAGTGATTATACAGATAATTACTATGAATATGAAATGCCATTAAAATATACAGCAATCTCAGCAATGAGTGAAAATGATATTTGGCCACAAGAAAATAAAATAGAATTAAACACAGATTTATTCACGGATGCGAAAAAGCTAAGAGATTCAGAAAATTTCAGTACAAGAAATCGTTTTGCATTTCCTATTGATGAAGCAAACCCGTTGAAGTCTGTATATGTAAAAGGTCGTCCAACGTTAGGGAATGTTTCTTCTTTAATGATCGGTATTCGTAACACAGGTGGATCATCAGATAAAGAAGTTTTACTTTGGGTAAATGAATTACGCTTAAGTGAAATTGATAATGAAGGTGGATATGCTGGTGCTGCAAGTTTACAATTTAACTTAGGTGATTTTGCAAACGTACAATTATCTGGTAGCACAAGTTCGGTAGGTTTTGGTGCAATAGATCAAGGGCCAGCAAACCGTAACCAAGATGAGACAACAGAATATGCACTGAATGCGGAAGTTAAATTAGATAAATTTTTACCAAAAAAATGGGGAGTAGAAATTCCATTTAATTTCACAATGCAAGAACGTTTTGTAGATCCAAAATACAATCCGTTGGACAACGATATTGAGTTTGATGAAGCTCCTAACAAAGAAGAATTAAAAGAAATTGTTAGAACATACACGCAATATAAAAGTTTTGCCTTTAATAATATTCGTAAGATAAGAGCATCAAAGAAAACACCTCGTTTTTATGATGTGTCTAATTTCTCATTGTCTATGATGTATGCCAACAATTACTACCGTGATATATATACAGAATATATGGTAGATCAGCAATTGCGCGCATCACTTAACTATAATTATCAATTTAAAAATAAACCTTTTGAGCCTTTCAAAAAATGGAAAGCAGCTCAACAGTCAGAACCGTCTGGAAAATATTTACAATTCGCTAAAGAATTTAATATAAATCCGATTCCGACAAGATTTTCTTTCAGAACAGAAGTTGCGCGTACATATAGCGAAAGACAATACCGCGATCTTAATCAATATTTAGGAGGGTCTAGTGCATATATGGCGCCATATTTCAGTAATAATTTCTTGTTTTCGTGGCAATATAATTTAGGATTTGATTTAACGAAATCATTACGTTTAGATTTAACAGCATCTACAACTACGCTAAATGATGGAGAAATGTTTTATAAAGCAGATCAATCTTTAATTTGGCAAAATTTATTAAAAGTTGGTCGTCCAGTAAATTATGATCAGCAAGTACAATTAAATTATAAATTACCATTAAAGTTCTTTCCATATCTTAATTGGGTAAATATGGAACTTGCTTATACAGCTAATTATAACTGGCAAGCAAATTCATTAGCAACTCGTAGTTATAAAGAATATGATAACAATGGAACTATTATTAGAACGCATAATTTAGGAGATGGATTTGCTCAGAATTCTAATTCAATTAGTTTAATTGGAGATATGGATTTCTCGCGTTTTTATCCAGAATTTAAAGGATATAAAAAGTTTGATTCAATCTTAAAAGGGCGTCGTGCAGAAATAGATTCTTTAAATACTGTATACTCTGAATTTGCTTTGAAGAAAAATAAACGTAAGTCTAAAAACGATTATAAATTCAAAAATAAATTTAGAGGAAAAGATTACGGATGGATGGTGTTGTCTTCTATCAAACGAATTAACTTTAACTATAACCAGACGAACGGAGCTGTAATTCCAGGATTATTTTCGGAGCCAGGATTCTTCGGAACAAATAGTAAAGGTGCGCCAACATTAGGATTCATTTATGGATCACAGTTCGATATCAAAGCTCGTTTAGTAGAAAGAGGATTAGTTTCGGATAGTGATTTAATGACAGATCCATATCAAATTAATAAAGGAAGTAACTTTAATGCAAATGCATTAATTGAACCAATTCCAAATTTGAGAATTGATTTAAATGCAAAACGTACAAAAGATAATAGATTATATCATACCGGATTTAATACTTTTGAGTGGATTGAGGATCCAATTACAGGAGAATCTGTAAGAGGAAATTATCGTCCAAATCCATACATAGATCAATTAGGAAACTTAAATGTTTCTAACATTAATATTGCAACGGCTTTTTCTGATCGTGATCAAATATTTTCTCAATTCTTAACAAATGCGAAAGTAATTTCACAACGACTAGGTGGTCAATTAGCAAGTCAAGGTGACTTTGTAGATGGATATAGCATTACCAACCCAGATGTAGCATTACCAGCTTTTGTCTCTGCGGTTGAAGGAAAAGATGCAAGTGGTGCAAACTTAGGATACAATAAGAAAATTCCTTTACCAAACTGGCGAGTGGCGTATAATGGACTAAAAAGTATACCTATTATTAATAAATATGTAGACCAGATTGAAGTTTCGCATGCTTATAATTCTAGTTATACAGTAAGTAATATACAATCAAACCCTAATTATTATTTTAGAGATAATCCTAACGTAATAGGGAAAGATATTACAGGAAATTATTATTCTCAAAACCTATTTGGTACTGTAGCAATGATTGAGTCATTTTCTCCATTAGTAGGAGTAGATGTTACGTTCCGTAATAGTATGCAAGTTCGTGCACAATACAACAGAGACCGTATGTTGTCTTTAAGCTTAAGTAACTATACTTTATCAGAAGATTATGGGTCTGAGTTTATTGTAGGATTTGGGTATATTTTCAAAGATTTTAAAGTGAAATTACGTTACCAAGGTCAACAAAAAACGGTAAAAGGAGATTTAAATATTCGTGGAGATTTATCTGTTCGTGATAATGAAACAAGAATCAGAAGATATGGTGAGATGTTCGCTTCTAGTACAATAGATCCTAATATTACAGAGGATTATTCACAAATTACTGGAGGACAAAGAATAATGTCATTCAAATTATCAGCAGATTATAATATTAGCCAAAGTCTGAATTTAAGATTTTATTGGGATCAAATGATGAGTGAATATAAAATTTCTACAGCATTCCCAATTTCTCAAATTCGTGCCGGATTTAGTGCTACATTTACATTCGGAAATTAATAAAACAATAAACAGACAATTATGAGCATTCCAAACAATTTAAAGTACAGCAAAGATCACGAGTGGATTTCAGTAGAAGGAGATGTTGCAACGATCGGGATTACTGCTTTTGCGCAAGGAGAATTAGGAGACATCGTTTATGTTGATGTAGAAACAGAAGGAGAAACTCTTGGACAAGAAGAGGTTTTTGGAACTGTGGAAGCTGTAAAAACAGTTTCTGACTTATTCATGCCAATTTCAGGTGAAATCACAGAATTCAATGCAGAATTAGAATCTCAACCAGAATTAATCAATACTGATCCTTATGGAGCAGGATGGATTATTAAAGTGAAGATTGAAAACATTGCTGAATTAGATTCTTTATTAGATTCTTCAGTATATGCAGATTTAATCGGTGCATAATACTTTTAAAAAAATAATTTTTTATAGCTATTTGGCATCAGTTTTATATGCAACACTGATGCCTGGTAGCAATCTAAAATCAATGGATCATATTGGTTTTAGTAATTTGCTTAAGTTTGATAATTCAGATAAAGTAGTACATGCTTGTATGTTTTTTGGATTAGCTTTTCTAATTCAATCCACATTTAAATTATCAATTAAGAAATACATTTTAATTCCATTTTTGATCAGTTTTATGATTGAGATTTTACAAGGAATTATGCCTTATGGAAGAACATTTGATTGGTACGATTTGCTCGCTAATACTTTTGGAATTTTACTGGCAACTGGATTGGTACAATCCATAAAAAAAGCGAAGAGTTAACTCTTCGCTTTTTTTTTAATCTTTATATTCTTCAGGAATTTTACACAGGGGAATAGGAATCATCTTATGCTGGTTGATTCGATTCAGTCGACTATAAATTTCAAAAACTACTTTTTGTCTTCCTTCAAATTCGTCTAAATCATGACCTTCTTCTTTCATTTGCATAGCCCATTCAAGTTCATCATACGATGCGCCTAATTGATCTTCGTCTGAACGATCATCACCAAATAAACCATCTGTAGGTTTAGCTTTTTGTATAGCTGTATTTATACCTAAGTATTTAGCAATAGTATATACTTCTGATTTCATTAAATCGGCAATAGGACTTAAATCTACCCCACCATCACCATATTTTGTATAAAACCCTACTCCAAAATCTTCTACTTTATTTCCTGTACCAGCAACCAAATAATTGTTTAATCCAGCAAAATAGTATAAAGTAGTCATTCGTAATCTTGCACGCGTATTTGCTAAAGCTAAGTTAACTTTATCTGTTTTTTCGATTGTTGGCAAAGCACTTACTAAATCATCAAAAGTTGAGGTTAAATCCACTTCAATTGAATCTATAGGTGAATTAAAATTATCCTTTAACCACTCAATATGCTTTTTAGCACGGTCAGCTTGGTTTGCTTCCTGATGAATGGGCATCTCAAGATTTAATAAAGGATAACCAGTCATTGCACATAGAGTAGAAGTTACCGCAGAATCAATCCCTCCAGAAATCCCAATGACAAAACCTTTTTGATGAGAAGTTTCAATATAGTCTTTAAGCCATGAAACAATATGTTGAATTATTTTTTCAGTTTGCATTTCAAAATAGTTTAATAATCAAATATAAGAAATGAAAGTGTGTAATCTTATAGAATTAAGATTTCATTTCAGTATTAATTATTATTTTTGTTAGCTAAACAAGAAACACAATGAGGATATTTTATAGCATTGCAATTATTTTTATATTGATGCTAAGTTCTTGCAAAAAAGAGCATACATGGGATGTTGATTCTTCAGGGATTGATGTTAATTTAGTAATACATGATATTAGTAAAAATTTCTTTAATGATAGTATTCCATTAAGTAAACTAAAGACTGATTATCCTTTCTTTTTTGACAACTCTTCTGATAGTATATGGGACGCACAACGCTTAGATCCTAAAGAAAAATTGATTTATAATGAATCGCTAAAGCAATTTGGAGATTTTAAGAAATTAGATAATGAATTGATTCCTATTTTTCAAAAATATAAATATTATTTTCCTGAACATGAAACGCCTACAGTGTTCTTATACTCTTCTGGTTTGCAGAGTTTAGATTATCCAGTAATATACAGCGCACAAGATAAATTGATGTTTATTGCGATGGATGCTTTTTTAGGGGAAAAGAATAAATTTTATGATAGTATGCGTGTAGAGAATTATTTACGTAGAAATATGTATGTAGAAAGAGTTCCTGCTCAAGTGGTTAGCGCAATTGCTGAAAATATTGTAACTTATTCACCAAGACAACAAAAATTCTTAGATTTAGTTTTATACGAAGGGAAAAAGCTAATTTTGCAAGATGCTTTGTTAACTGATACACCAGATGAATATAAGATTGGCTATACACCAGAACAAATGGCATGGTGTGTTGAAAATGAAGGAAATATTTGGAACTTTTTTGTAGAACAAAATTACGTTTTTAGTGACGATCGCACGTTAGAAAAACGCTTCTTAATAGTTGCTCCTTTCTCAAAATTTAATAATGAAGTAGAACAACAATCACCAGGTAAAATTGGTGCTTGGATTGGATGGCAAATAATACGAAAATATATACAAGAAAATCCTGATGTTAAGTTACAAGACTTACTATTAGATATGGATAGTCAGAAAATTTTGCAAGCTTCTAAATACAAGCCGGAAGTTAATGGAAATTCTACAACAAAATATCAGAAAAAGAAAAAAGAAGGTGTAGATGAGTTGTATCACTACGCAGAATAATATAGATACAAATAATTATGAGAAAAACAAATATTGCAATCGAGATTGAATTAGACGAAAATCACGTTCCAGAAAAAATGAATTGGAATGCTCCAGATGGAGGTGTTAATAATGAGGAAACTAAGGCAATGTTACTTTCTGTATGGGATGATAAAGCGAAAGAAGCCTTAAGAATTGATTTATGGACAAAAGATATGACGCAGGATGATATGAAACGTTTCTTTCACCAAATCTTTATTTCAATGTCATCTTCTTATCAAAGAGCAACAGACGAAGAAGAAGTTGCACAAAAAATTGCAGCTTTTGCAGAAGAATTTGCATATGCAGCTAAAATTAAAGGATAAGAAATAATCTTTTTCAAAAATAAAGTCGAATTTCGTAACAAATGTGTTAGAAGTTCGACTTATTTTTTACATTTAAATTATAATCAGAAATATGAAGAAAATTATTCTTGCAATTACCATAGGATTTAGTTCATTTTTATCAGCTCAACAAAGTTGGAGTATTATGGAGTGTATTGAGTATGCTGCAAAGAATAATCTAACCATTCAACAAAATGAGTTAAATGTAAAATTAGCTGAAAAGAATCTTGAACAAGCTAATAATAATTGGTTACCTACAGTTTCGGGATATTTTGATAATAATATTAATATAGGTTCATATCATCCCGTTATAGAGAAAGGTTATTATCAATTTTCTAATTCCTTTGGTGTGCAATCCCAAGTCAACTTATATAGTGGAGGAATCGTAAAATTACAAAAAGAAAAATCGACTTTAGATTTAGAAGCTTCAAAAATAGAAACGCTAACAACTCTAAATGATATCTCTCTACAAGTAGCTAATTACTATTTGGCTATTCTTCTTAATAGAGAACTAAAAAGTGTAGCGGAAGGAAATTTAGATATTGCAAAACAATTGTTAGACCAAGCTCGGAAAAAATTTAATGCTGGGACTATAGCGAGAGCCGAATTAGTTCAAGCAGAAGCAGAAGTAGCATCTAATATAAAAAACATTACCGATGCACAGATTGAAATAGATCGCTCTTTATTTAATTTAGCAATGTTATTACAATTGCAAGATTACCGTGATTTTAATATTAAAAATGTAAGTTTACCAGATACCATAGAGAAAGATTTGTACAACTTAGAGGATATCTTAAATAATGCATATGCTACACAACCTGTCATAAAATTAGCAGAAGTAAATATAGAATCAGCCAAAAAAGCTACTAAAATTTCTGAAACATATCTCAAACCAAGGGTTACTGGGAACTATAGTTTAGGAACAAATTACATGGATTATTTTAATAAAGGGCTAAATCAAGTTGCTTGGTTAAGCCAATGGAGAGAAAATATTGTCAACGTAATTGGTGTTTCTATCTCATTTCCGATTTGGAATCAATATTCTAACAGAATCAATATCCAAAAATCATTAATTAATGAAGATATAGCCCTTAATAATTTCTCTATTCAAAAGCAACAAGTTTTACAAAATGTACAGTCTGCATATTTCGAAGTAAACTCATCTTTTGCATCTTTCGAGTCGGCGAGAGAAGCAGTTCGTTATGCGGAGATTTCATTTGATTTTGCACAAAAATCATATAATGCAGGTATTATTAATTTATATGACTTTAACAGATCTAGAAATGATTTATTGATTGCAAGATCTCAAATGTTGCAAGCAAAATATAATTTTATATTTAAAACGAAAGTTTTAGATTTCTACGCTGGTATTCCAATAATCTTACAATAATCATAGATAAGATCTTTAAGATCTAACAATCTTTATTTTATCTTTGCACTATGGCAACAATTTTAAATTTAGAAACTTCGACAAAAAATTGTTCAGTTTCCATTGCTAAAGACGGTAAGCTTTTATGCGTAGTAGAAGAAGCAAATGAAGGGTTTGAACATGGTGAAAAACTGCATCAATTTATTGATTGGTGTGTAGAAGGAGCAGGAATCCAGTTAGCTAATGTAGATGCAATATGTGTATCCAAAGGCCCAGGATCTTATACAGGTTTACGAATTGGTGTTTCATCTGCCAAAGGGTTGGCTTACGGATTAGATAAAAAATTATTATCTATTAACTCATTAGAAATTTTAGTCCAAACTCAGTTAAATAAAGGATACGATTTAATAATTCCAATGATAGATGCGCGTCGTATGGAAGTATATACAGCTTTATATGATGGTGCTGGAAATAAATTAACTGAAACTGAAGCTAAGGTAATTGATGAAACTTCATTTGAAGAATTAAAAGGTAAAAAAATTGTTTTCGTAGGGGATGGTGCAGAAAAATGTGCAGAAATTTTATCTTTTTTAGATGCTGATTTTATTCAAATTTTTCCATCTTCAAAAGATATGATTCATATATCTAATGAAAAATTTAGTACATTACAATTTGAAGATGTTGCATATTTTGAACCCTTTTATTTAAAAGATTTTATTGCAGGGAAAAACAAAACTGAAAAATAAGTCAAAATGAAAAATATTGTATTAACAGTTGCTGCTTTTTATGGTATGACAGCTGTAATTTTAGGAGCTTTCGGAGCGCATGCCTTTAAAAAGATTTTGGCAGTAGAAAAGTTATCAAGCTTTGAAGTTGGAGTTCGTTACCAAATGTATCATGCACTTGCTTTGTTAGTAATTGGGATGTTCTTTCAGTTCTCTAATGGGATGGAACGTTCTGCCGCATGGTTATTAATGGCAGGAACACTTGTATTTTCTGTAAGTATTTATTTACTCTCTTTTGCTGATTATTGGGGAGTAAATCTTAAATTCTTAGGTCCTATTACACCGCTAGGAGGTTTATTAATGCTAGCCGGTTGGGGAGTATTAATGGTGTACTTTATGAAAACAAAATTCAGTTAAAATAATATTATAATTATATAAAAAAAGGTCTTGTGCTACACAAGACCTTTTTTTATATGTGGAGAATTAAATCCTTCTCAATTAATTATTCGAAATCATCATCGGTAAATTCAAACTCTTCGAAAGTACATTTTATTTCAAAAGGTAGATCATCAGATGATTCTTCTGTAAAATCTTGTACTTTTCCTTGCCAAGTTAAAGAAAGAACACCTGCATCTGTCATAGAAAAATTAAGCGTATTATCTACTGTTTCATAATCCTCATTAGCTGTAGTAAGAGAGGTGTAGTACACTTCATGTAAGTCACCATCTTCATCTTCAATTTCTACAAATCCATGAGGTATAGAAACAGTTTTACCATGCAACTCTTTAGCAGAGGTAACATCAATAGGAAAATCATCAATAAATAAAGATAACTGAGGAAATTCATTTTGAAGTGAGTCTACTTCAACATGTTCAAGATCGTCATTAGAGTGGATCTCAATTAAAAGAACTTGTTTGTCTCCTTGATAAACAACCTTACAAAGGCTTTTTTCGATGTGATAATTAAATGTTTCTTCTTGATGGAAGAATTTAATCGTTTTCATTGTTAATATTTCTGAAATAAAATTTATGGTACGAAGATATTAATTATCAAACACAAATAATTCATCTTTAGGTATTTTTTTTTAGCTTATATTTGATGTTCAGATAATTATAAAAAAAGAGCTACTTAATTTAATAAGAAGCTCTTTTTTTTGTTTTAATTATTTTAAAAATAGATTAGTTCGCTTTTGCAGAAAAATCTACTTGTAATAATACTTCATCTTTAATGATAGATCCACCACCACCTGTGAAAGTGATTCCGAAATCTTTACGATTAATTCCGAATTCTTCAGATTTAATAGTAATAACATCATCTGCTACAGCTACATTAGCTTTAAAAGTGATATTTTTAGGAACACCACGGAAATCGAAGTTTCCAGAGATTTCTGTATTGTAATCACCGCCTTCTAATGCTTTAACTCCTGTAATTTCAAAACTAGCTGTTGAGAATTTTTCAACGTCTAAAAAATCAGCAGATTTTAAATGACCATCTAATTTTGCTTTTGTTTCAGGATCTGCGTCTAAATCTTTAGATTCAAAAGTTGCAAAATCAGCTACAAATTTCCCTGACTCTAACACTCCATTATTAGCAGTAACATTACCTTCTTTTAACTTTACTACTCCCCAGTGTCCTTCCTCTGGCTTAGTGATATCATCAAAAGTTTTTCCTCCTTTCCAGTTTATTACAGCTGTAGAGTCTGCTACATAAGACACTGCACCTTCAGTAGAATTTGCTGTCTCTTGAGCATCCGAAGTTGCAACAGTATCTGTATTTCCTCCACAAGAAGTTAATGCAACAGCTGAAACTAATGTTAAGCTTAATAATAATTTTTTCATGTTGATTGATTTAAATTTTTACGAAATTATTGGATTCATTTATAATTTACATTGATATATATCAATATTGATTATAAATTTGCTGTTAAATTTAATAATTCTAAATTAAATCATCAAATTTATAATCTAAATTAGACCAATGTTACAAATAGCCAATCTTAATTTTAAATATGAACCAGCAAATGCCTTTGCTCTTCAAAATATTTCGTTCCAAGTAAAAAAAGGGGAGGTAATAAGTGTGATAGGCGAAAGTGGAAGTGGTAAATCGACATTACTCCGTTTATTATATGGTTTAGAAGATTACGATGAGGGTGAAATTGAATGGAATAATAAAAAATTAAAAGGTCCATCGTTTAATATTATTCCAGGTCACAAAATGATGAAATATGTAGCGCAAGATTATGATTTATTAGACTTTGTGACTGTTGGAGAAAATGTAGGTAAATTCTTAAGCAACTTTGACCTTAAAACAAAGCAAAAACAAATTGATGAAGCTTTGAAAATTGTTGATCTTTTAGATTTAAAAGATTATTTTCCTAATAAGCTAAGTGGAGGTCAAAGGCAACGTGTTGCAATTGCACGAGCTTTGGCACAAAAGCCAGAAATACTATTGTTAGATGAACCATTTTCTAATTTAGATCAATCGCTTAAATTATCTATCCGAGAAAAAATTATAGATTGGTGCAAAGAAAACCAGATTACAGTAATCTTCACAACGCACGATTTAAATGATGCATTCTATACCTCTGATCGAATTCTGGTATTACAAAAAGGTGAAATACTTCAGTATGGAGATGTAGAAAGAGTAAGAGAAAGCCCTACAAATAGTTATGTAGCAAAATTATTTGGCTATATCAATTTAGTAGAAGTAGGAGTGTTTAATAAAATGAAATTAAGCGATATAGATCATTATAACTATTATCAATTAGTTTATCCAGAGGAACTTTGGTTGAATGATGATGGGGAGTTTATAGGCGAAATAATAAATTCTAGTTTTCAAGGAAGAGATTATTTAATTAAATTAAAATATCTGGATTTTGAGCTTTTTACCTACTATCCATACAAGTTGAAAAAAGGACTCCAAATTAAATTCTCTATTCCTAATAATAGAATTATAAAATCATAAAATCATAAAAAAATCCGAACTGTACGTTCGGATTTTTTTATGATTTATTAAATAAGAAATGTTAGAATAGTACTTATAAAATCTTTTGGATTTTCTGCATGTAGCCAATGTCCAGCATTTGCAATTGTTTTTATTGCAGAATTTGGAAAACGTTTCTTTATTATGAATTCATCTTCTGGCATAATGTAATTAGATTTTTCACCTTTTAGGAAAAGCGTAGGGCCATTAAATATGCCATCTAATAAATTTTGTCCCACCAAATCAGAATAACTTTGATGTAAAACGGGTAAATTAAATCGGAAAGCATATTGTCCGTCCTCGGCATGGTATACATTTTTTAATAAAAACTGGCGTACACCAATTTCAGGGATGTATTGTGCTAAAATTTCTTCCACATCTTTACGTGAAGTTACTTGGGAAAAATCAACAGAAGATAAAGCTTTGAATATTGCATTATGATGAGGTTCATATGCTTTTGGCGCCATATCGGCTACGACCAAATGATTTAATTTATCTGGATATAACATGGCGAAATCCATTACAATTCGCCCGCCTAATGAGTGTCCAATTAAATGCGCTTTATCAATTTGATGAAAATTCATATAATTTAGTACATCTTCTGCCATTACTCTAATTGTAGAAAAATCCGAATGGAAACTGCGCCCATGATTTCTTAAATCTACAATATGAGTAGTATAAATTTCTCCAAATTGGCGTGCATGTGTATTCCAATTATCTAGCTGCCCGAAAAGTCCATGTAAAATAATCAGATGTTCTGTTCCCGATCCAATAATTTTACTATGTATAATATCTTGTTCCATATTATTTTAGATTAGCAACTTCAATTTTTCTTAAATAAGATTGAATTGTATTTTCTAATCCCATGTACAATGCTTCAGAAATTAAAGCGTGACCAATCGAAACTTCTGCAATTTGAGGAATTTCTTCAATAAAATATTGGATATTATCTAAGCTTAGATCGTGTCCAGCATTTACTCCTAATCCATTTTCTATGGCTAATAATGCTGTTTCTTTATAAGGTTTAATGGCAGCTAAATTCCCTAATCCGTATTGGGTAGCAAATTCTTCAGTATATAATTCAATACGATCAGCACCAGTCTTTGCTGCAGCTTCTACTAAAGCAGGATTTGGATCTAAAAAAATAGAAGTTCTAATTCCAGCTTCTTTAAAGATTTTAATTACGTCTGTTAAATAATCAAAATGCTTTACCGTATCCCAACCTGCATTAGATGTAATTGCATTTTCAGCATCCGGTACTAATGTCACTTGCTCCGGTTTATTAGCAAGCACTAATTCCATAAAGCTCTCTACAGGTTTCCCCTCGATGTTAAATTCTGTTTTAACTACAGGCTTTAAATCGTATACATCTTGGTAGCGTATATGACGTTCGTCTGGACGTGGGTGAATAGTAATTCCTTGCGCTCCAAATTGTTCAATTTTAATTGCAGCTTCTACAAGGTTTGGAGTGTTTCCTCCACGTGCATTACGAATAGTTGCAATTTTATTTATATTAACACTTAATTTAGTCATCTTTATAATATTATTTTTCTTTTAAATCTGTTATAGTAATGGACTGCATAATTTGTAAATCAAATTTACGACTAGCAGTCAGTAAATGGTCAAATATATCCGATTGAATACGTTCAAATTCTGAATTATTACTTGATTTTGCAAAACAGTTAATTTCGATTGGCATACCTTCCATTGTAACAGGAAGCTGTTTTACAATAATAGGATCGTATGTTGATATAGTAGAAATCTTCTTTAAATAACTTTCTACATAAATTCTAAAAACACCAATATTTGTTAATTGTTGTCCATTTATATCAATATCAGCATGTGCAATATTTTTATTGTAATCATTTATTTGTTTCCTTTTATTGATAATATAATTTTGGATTAAATTATAATTTTCATATTTATTCAGCATTTCTTCAGAACAGAATTGAAAAGAATTTACATTAAATGATATTGCTCTTTTTATTTGTCGGGTTCCACTAGCCATCATAGGCATATGATTCGTTACTTGTGAAGTAACAACATCTACTGTAGGGATTGTTGCAATAGTTTTATCAAACTTTTCTATTCGCACTAAATTGATGTTAATTTCCCTTACAATTCCTTCAACATTTCCCTTTGATAAAGTTACCCAATCTCCTATTTTAATAACCTTAGAATAGGCAATTTGTAATCCTGATACAAATCCAAAAATAGCATCTCTAAATATTAATAAAACAGCAGCTGTCATGGCTCCTAAAACCGTAATAATTGTAGCAGGATTTACAGTGAACAAAATCATTACTCCAGACAATATAGCAAAAAATGTTATTACAAATTTCATCATTTGTCCAAAGGTTCTTACTCCAACAGTCGTGTAACTATTCTCTTCATTGTAAACATCTATAATTGTATTAATGATCCGAAAGACCAATTGTGTCAATACAATTAACAAAGCTAATTCCGTTGAACGTTGAATTAAGTAATAGATAGGTCCTTCACCTTTAAAAAGGATAGGATTCATTTTTGAAGCAAAACTTAGTGGCAGTATATGTATAATGGCTACAAAAGCATCATTTCTATAAAAACTCTTTAACCAAATAATATTTGTTCGGTTTACAATTTTTCTGATTATTGAAATCAACACTTTTCGGATTACAAAATCAATTATAAAAAGAATAGAAATCCAGGAAATAACTTCCAAAGCTGTAAAAAGATTTCCAGAGATATCAATTTTTAACTGTTCATTAAAAAATATTTTTACGCCGTCAGCAAATTCTTGGTAAAATGATTTATCTTGCATTGTAAACTTTGTTTATTGAGATTTTATAACCGTAGCACAAAGGTACATTTTGTAGTTTAGCTTAAAGATAAATAAATTATAAATATGGAAGATTTTATCATCAATATAATTGCAGCTATATTAATATTTGTAGGGATAATAGGAACTGTATTGCCTGCAATTCCTGGCGCTCCATTGGCATTAGCAGGACTATTAGTTTTTAAACTTTTTAGTGGAGATGCAGGATTTGGGTGGGA
The DNA here is from genome assembly GCF_015234135.1 of Faecalibacter rhinopitheci. Lineage (GTDB taxonomy): Bacteria > Bacteroidota > Bacteroidia > Flavobacteriales > Weeksellaceae > Empedobacter > Empedobacter rhinopitheci. Next base: position 280,887 of record NZ_JADGIK010000003.1, read on the forward strand.
GGTTATCATTATTGGAGGAATTTTTGTTATCATAGGCTCCATTTTAGATTATTTACTTCCAGTGGCATTAACCAAAAAATTTGGAGGATCTAAATACGGAATCTGGGGATCAATCGTAGGACTAATCATAGGGCTTTTTATTCCACCTTTTGGATTTATTATAGGACCATTTATCGGAGCTTTCTTAGCAGAATTAATATTTGCTTCTAAAGATGTAAAATCAGCAATTAAATCGGCCTTCGGTTCGTTCGTTGGTTTTTTGTTAACCACAGGATATGATTTTATATTATGTTTAATCTTCGCAGGAATATTAATCTACGATGTATTTATCAGTTAAATAATTACATAAATTAAAATCTTTTGTTCAGATAAATACATTTCTTATAGTGTTTTTAAAAAATAATGATTAAATTTGCATAGAATTTTAGAATATCTAAATGGGGGAGGGCTGGTCATAGCTCTCTTTTTCGTTGTATATGGATTCAGATAAAGTAAAACAAATAGTAGAAGAAGCGATCGCTGCAAATCCAGCATTGTTTCTTGTAGACTGGAAAATTTCATCAGATGACAAAATTTCAATCCTAGCAGATGGAGATGAAGGTTTATCAGTAGAAGAAATTGTTCGTATCAGTCGATATGTAGAACATAACCTCGATCGTGAGGAATGTGATTTTGCATTAGAGGTCTCTTCTCCTGGAGTTGGAATTCCATTAGTTATGCCACGTCAATATAAGAAAAATATCGGAAGAATATTAGAAGTTACATTAGATAACACTGTCTTAGAGGGTGAAATTGTAGAAGCTGATGACGAAGGTGTTACCTTATGGTGGGAAACTAGAGAACCAAAACAACTAGGTAAAGGGAAAGTTACTGTAGAAAAAGAAGAAAAAGTAAATTACACTGAGATCAAAAAAGCGATCATCAAAATTACCTTTTAAAAAAATAAATGTAAAATGGACAATCTTGCATTAATTGAATCTTTCGGAGATTTTAAAGAAGATAAAAATATTGACCGTATTACGCTAATGAAGATTTTGGAAGAAACTCTTCAAAGTGTATTGAGAAAAAAATACGGATCAGATGATAATTTCGACATTATCGTAAATCCTGATAAAGGAGATTTAGAAATTTGGCACAACCGTATCGTTGTTGCTGATGGATTTTCTGAAGACGATGCCTTAGAAATTGAATTAGCAGAAGCTCGTAAAATTGAGCCTGATTTTGAAATTGGAGAAGAAGTATCTGAGAAAATTCCAATCGAAGCATTAGGACGTCGTGCAATTCTAACTTTACGTCAAACTTTATTGGCTAAAGTAATGGAGCACGATAACTCTAACTTATACGAGAAATTCAAAGGAATTATTGGAGATATTGTTTCAGGTGAAATTCACCATGTACGTCACAAACATGTAATTATCATGGATGATGAGCAAAATGAAATGATTTTACCAAAAGAAAATCAAATTCCAGCTGATTTCTTCCGTAAGGGAGACACATTACGTGCAATTGTAGAAGACGTAAAATTAAGAGGTTCTAAACCTCAAATTATTTTATCTCGTACTTCTCCAAAGTTCTTAGAGAAATTATTTGAACAAGAAATTCCTGAAATTTATGACGGTTTAATTACGATTAAAAACGTTGTACGTATGCCAGGAGACAAAGCAAAAGTAACAGTAGAGTCTTACGATGATCGTATCGATCCTGTAGGAGCTTGTGTAGGAATGAAAGGATCTCGTATCCATTCAATTGTACGCGAATTACGCAATGAAAATATTGATGTAATTAACTACACAAACAACATGAGTTTATTAATTACAAGAGCTTTAAATCCAGCGAAAATTTCAAATATTGAAATTGACGAAGAAAAAAATAAAGCACTAGTTTATGTAGCCGCTGAAGAAGTTTCTAAAGCAATTGGTAAAGGAGGATATAACGTTCGTTTAGCTTCTAAATTAGTTGGAATGGAAATTGATATTTTCAGAGAAGGAGTACAAGACGAAGATGTTGAGTTAACTGAATTTACAGACGAAATTGATGACTGGGTTATTGAAGCATTCAAAGCAATTGGACTAGATACTGCAAAAAGTATTTTAGAGCAAGATATGGATGATTTAGTGAAGAGAACGGATCTTGAAGAGGAAACGATTCAAGACGTAATTAACATCTTAAAGTCAGAGTTTGAAGATTAATAGTCTTTAAATCATAAACAATTTGTAAATTTGCAAAAATAATATAAACGATTAGCATATATGCCGGAAACAATTAGATTAAGTAAAGTATTAAAGGAGTTAAACATATCTATAGATCGTGCTGTTGATTTTTTAGAAAATAAGGGTACTGCAGTAGACAAGAACCCTAACGCTAAAATTGATATGCCTACTTATGATATTTTAGTTAATGAGTTCCGTTCAGATGCTAAACAAAAGCAAGCTTCCGGAGAAATAGTCATTAACAAATTATCAGGAATTAAAGCTGCTGAGAAAAAAGAAGCTGAAGCAAAAGCTGCTACAGCTAAACCAGTTGTGGAAAAACCCGAAGTTGTCACTACGACTAGAGTTGAGTTACAAGGTCCTAAAATATCAGGTAAGATAGATTTAGATACGTTGAAGCCAGCAAAGAAGGAAGAAAAAGTTGTTGAAAAACAAGAAGAAAAAGTAATCGAGGTAGAAGCTCCTAAAGTTCAACCTGTGAAGGAAGAACCTAAAAAAGAAGTTGAAGCTCCAGTGAAGGATGAACAATCTCATCCAAGAGTAATTGGTAAAATCGATCTAGATAAATTAAATAATACAGGTAAAACTAAGAAAGAGGAAGCTCCTAAACCCAAAAAAGAAAATGTGGTTAAAGAGCAGCCTGCTGCCAAAGCACCTAAGGCTGTAGTGACCAAAGATGAGCCGAAACAAGAAGCAGTGGTTAGTAAACCTGAAATAAAATCGGAAGCGAAGCCTGAAGTGAAGAAAGAAGAAAAAGAAGTAGCAGCAGCTCCTCAGAAAATTGAGACTGTTTATACAAAATTGGATGGACCAAATTTTACAGGTGCAAAAATCGATTTATCGAAATTTGCTAAAGCACCTAAAAAAGCGGACGACAAGAAAGGATCAAACAATCCAGCAGATAAGAAAAAACGTAAACGTATTCATAAAGGGGTAAAACCTGAAGACGTAAAACCAGGTGACAATAATTCGAATAACTCGAATAATAACCGTCCAACAGGAACAGGTGGTCAAAACCGTCCAACAGGAACAGGTGGTCAAAACCGTCCAACAGGAACTGGAGGACAAAATCGTCCAGGAGGACAAGGTGGTCAAAACCGTCCAGGTGGACAAGGAGGACAAAACCGTCCAGGAGGTCCAGGTCAATATCGTCCAGGTGGACAAGGCGGTAATCGTTTTGGAAATAACAATAATCGTGGACCGAGAGTTCCTCAAGCTGAATTAAGCGACGATGACGTTAAGAAACAAATTAAAGATACTTTAGATAAATTAACTTCTAAAGGTCAAAATAAAAAATCTGCGAAACACAGAAAAGACAAACGTAATGAGCGTAGATACCAAGCCGAAATGGAACAAGAGGCTATGGATCAAGACAAAACTTTACAAGTAACGGAATTCGTTACAGTAAATGAGTTAGCGTCATTAATGGATGTTTCTGTAACAGAAGTTATTTCAGCTTGTATGTCGTTAGGTATCATGGTAACAATGAACCAACGTTTAGAAGCAGATACAATTCAATTAGTAGCAGATGATTTTGGATATGAAGTACAATTCTCTTCAGCTGAAGATGAATCTACAGAAATTGAAGAAGTTGATAGCGAAGAAGATTTATTAGAAAGAGCTCCAATTGTAACAGTAATGGGACACGTGGATCACGGTAAAACTTCGTTATTAGATTATATCCGTAAAGCAAACGTAATTGCAGGTGAATCTGGAGGAATTACTCAACATATCGGTGCATACAATGTAACGTTAGCTAATGGTAAACGTGTAGCATTCTTAGATACTCCTGGTCACGAAGCCTTTACAGCAATGCGTGCTCGTGGTGCTCAGGTAACTGATATAGCTATTATCGTAATTGCAGCGGATGACCAAATCATGCCACAAACTCGTGAAGCAATTTCTCACGCACAAGCGGCTGATGTAAAAATGATCTTTGCAATTAATAAAATTGATAAGCCAGGTGCTAATCCAGAAAAAGTAAAAGAGCAATTAGCTCAAATGAATATCTTAGTTGAAGACTGGGGTGGTACTTATCAATCTCAAGAAATTGCAGCTAAATCTGGGTTAAATGTTGACTTATTATTAGAAAAAGTATTATTAGAAGCTGAAGTATTAGACTTAAAAGCTAATCCAAATCGTAAATCTGTAGGTACAGTTGTTGAAGCTGCTTTAGATAAAGGACGTGGATATGTTTCTACAGTTTTAGTTCAGAATGGTACTTTAGAAATTGGAGATTATATCTTAGCAGGATCTCACCATGGTAAAGTTCGTGCAATGTTAGACGAACGTGGTAAGCCAGTGAAGAAAGCAGGTCCATCTACTCCAGTTACAGTATTAGGTTTAGACGGTGCTCCAACAGCAGGGGATAAATTCAAAGTTTACGAAGACGAGCGTGAAGCAAAACAAATTGCATCTCGTAGAGAACAATTACAACGTGAGCAAACTATTCGTACGCAGAAACACATTACATTAGACGAGATTGGTCGTCGTTTAGCTTTAGGAGACTTCAAAGAGTTAAATATTATCTTAAAAGGAGATGTGGATGGTTCTGTAGAAGCTTTAACAGATTCATTACAAAAATTATCAACTGACGAAATCATCGTTAATATCTTACATAAAGGTGTTGGACAAATTACAGAATCTGACGTATTATTAGCTTCTGCTTCTGATGCGGTTATCTTAGGATTCAACGTTCGTCCTGGTACAAACGCTCGTGATTTAGCAGTAAAAGAAGAAATCGAAATCCGTGCTTACTCTATCATCTATGATGCAATTAATGACATCAAAGAAGCAATGGAAGGTATGTTATCTCCAGAGTTGAAAGAGCAAGTAACTGGTAACATTGAGATTCGTGAAACTTTCAAAGTATCTAAAGTTGGTACAATTGCAGGTTGTATGGTAATCGATGGTAAAGTTTTCAGAACTTCTAAAATCCGTATTATCCGTGATGGTGTTGTTGTTCACGAAGGTGAATTAGCTTCATTAAAACGTTTCAAAGACGATGTAAAAGAAGTTGCTAAAGGATATGAGTGTGGTTTAAATATTAAAAACTACAACGATATTCAAGTAAACGATATTATCGAAGCTTACGAAACTGTAGAGGTTAAAAAGAAATTAAAATAATTTCAACATAATAATTTAAAAGGCGATTCATTTAGAATCGCCTTTTTTTATGTTTAAAAATTGGAATAGTTTACATTTGTGATAAATACACATGAAATGAAAAGAGTAAACTTTCTACTATTATTTATTCTGACAGCAATCCAAAGTATTGCACAACAAAATTTTAAAAACGGAGTGGTGGTATCTGCTCACCCCGAAGCATCAAAGGTTGGTGTGGATATTCTTAAAAAAGGAGGAAATGCAATTGATGCTTCTGTTGCCGTACAATTTGCCTTAGCCGTAGTTTATCCTAATGCAGGAAACATTGGTGGAGGTGGATTTTTAGTCTATCGCGATGCGAAAGGAAATGTAGACGCATTAGATTATCGTGAAAAAGCACCTTTAGCTGCCAAGGAAGATATGTATTGGGGATCAGATGGAAATGCTATTACTGAGCTTAGTTTATATGGTCAATTAGCAGCTGGAGTTCCAGGTACAGTAGATGGGATGGTAAAAGCCTATCAGAAATATGGGAAATTAAGTTGGAATGAATTAATTCAACCAGCAATTGATTTAGCTGAAAAAGGTTTTCCAATTACCCAAATGCAAGCGGATGAATTGAATGAGAAATTTTCAGAATTTAAAAAGTATAATCAATCTAAGAACCCTTTTACAACTAAAAATATTTGGGTAAATGGCGATTTGTTTGTTCAAAAAGATTTAGCCAATACCCTAAAATTAGTTCAACAAAAAGGACGAAAAGGTTTTTATGAAGGAAAAGTAGCAGATTTGATTGTGAAAGAAATGAAACGAGGTAATGGTATTATTTCTAAAAAAGATTTAAAAGAATATCAATCAGCGTGGAGAACGCCAGTTTCAGGAACATACAAAGGATTTAAAGTGATTTCAATGCCACCACCATCAAGTGGAGGAATTGCGTTAGTTTCATTATTTCAATCGGTAGAAAAATATCCATTAAAAGAATGGGGATTTCAATCAGAGAAGTCTATTCAGGTGATGGTAGAAGCAGAGCGTCGTGTTTATGCCGATCGTGCCGAGCATCTAGGTGATCCTGATTTTATCAAAGTGCCTCAAACGCAATTATTGAATAAAGCCTATAATGTAAATCGAATGAATGATTTCTCATTTGATCGTGCATCTAAAAGTTCCGAAATTAAAGCTGGTGAAATGATTGGAAAAGAATCAATGGAAACTACGCATTATTCAATTGTGGATAAAGAAGGAAATGCTGTTTCAGTGACAACCACATTGAACGGTTCTTATGGATCATTGGTTGTAGTTGATGGTGCTGGATTCTTATTGAATAACGAAATGGATGATTTCTCTGTAAAACCAGGAACGCCAAATTTATATGGATTAGTAGGAGGAAAAGCGAATGCGATTGCACCTTCTAAACGTATGTTAAGTTCAATGTCGCCATCAATTTTAGAAAAAGATGGAGAATTATACATGGTAGTCGGGACGCCTGGAGGTTCAACGATTATTACATCTGTTTTTCAAACTATCTTAAATGTGATAGAATTTGGAATGACCATGCAAGAAGCAGTTGCTGCACCAAGATTCCATCACCAATGGTTACCAGATCGCATCGATATCGAACCAAATGCTATTTCTACTGATGTTAGAACTTCTTTGATAAATAAAGGATATGAATTGAAAGAGCGTAAACCTTATGGTCGTGTAGAAGGAATTTTAGTTAATGCTGATGGAACATATCAATCTGGAGCTGATCCACGTGGAGATGACAAAGCTGAAGGATATTAACTTGTTTATAAGGTAATATATACTTTAAAATTTAAAAAATAATTTAAAAAAGTCGAATAGCTTTAGCTATTCGACTTTTAAGTTAACATCAATTAATGGATTAAAAGAATCATATATTTTTTCCGATATAGACCGATGTCATCGATAATGAACCAGCAACTGGCTCGTCGTTGAAAAATGCGATTTCGTCTTTGTTTCCTTGTAAAGCTAAGGCGTATAATAAAGGCAAATAATGTTCAGGTGTTGGAATAGCCAATTGAAATGCTTGTCCTTGCTCGAATGGATTCATCAACAATTGATGATTACGTTCCATAATCGCAGTTTTAACCACATTGTTTGCTTCAAGCGCCCAATCAAATCCAAAGGTATCATTGATGCGATTCCAAGCGACAGCACGTAGGTTATGCACAATATTTCCACTTCCAATAATTAAAACTCCTTTTTTACGTAAAGTCTTTAATTCTTCTGCCAATTGATAATGCTGTTCTGGAGTTTTTCTGTAATCCAAACTAAATTCCACAATCGGAATATTCGCATCAGGATACATATGTTTTATCACCGTCCAAGCACCGTGATCCAATCCCCATTCGACATCCAATCCCACTTCTGTCGATTGAACTAAATTTTTGATTTCTTGTGCCAAAGCAGGATTTCCAGCTGCTGGGTATTGTACATCAAATAAGGCTTGTGGAAATCCTCCAAAATCGTGAATGGTTGGAGGAGTTGTCATTGCAGTCACAAAAGTACCTCTCGTTTCCCAATGGGCCGAAACACAAAGAATGGCTTTTGGTGTAGGAATTTTTTGAACAATATCACGGAAACCTTTTACGAATTGATTTTCTTCAATCGCAATCATTGGACTTCCGTGTCCTAAAAATAACACAGGCATTTCTTCCGATTCGCCTAACGTATCGGTAAATTTTCCTAATTCTTGAAGGCTCATCGCACTTCCTACTAATGGGGCTACTGCTAACAATTTTAAAAAGTTTTTTCTATCCACATTTCAAAAGTACAACAACATGGGATGGATTGCATTGATATACGTTAAGAAACAAAAATAAGGCACATAAAAAAAGCAATCCTAGTATTGCTTTCAATAGTATATGAATTACCATCCTTTGATGGCTCCATCTTTAAAAATTTCTTTTGCTTTTTGTTCAACTGCATCAGATTGGTACGCTTGTAAGAATTGTTTGATGCGAGGATCGTTTTTATTTTCTTCTTTCGAAACCACTAAATTCATATAAGGCGATTCTTTATCTTCTGTAAATATCCCATCTTTTGTCGCATCTAACCCAGCTTGACCTGCAAAGTTATTATTGATTACAGCGATGACAACTTTTTCATCGTCCAAAACACGTGTTAATTGTGGTGCCTCTAATTCAATAATTTCTAATTTCTTTGGATTGGCAACGATATCCGTTAATTTAGGGAATAAGCCAACTCCTTCTTTTAACTGAATTAAACCTAATTTGTTTAATAAAATTAATGAACGTCCACCGTTTGGCGCATCATTCGGTATAGCAATCGTACTTCCATCCTTTAATTCATTTAACGATTTAATTTTCTTTGAATAGCCTACGATGGGATAAACAAAAGTATTTCCAATAGCTGCGAATTTATAACCACGTTGTTCAGATTGTGAATCGATAAATGGTTGCGTTTGGTATGCATTTGCATCAATATCTCCATTATTAAGCGCTTCGTTTGGTACAATATAATCATTGAATGAAACCAATTCAACATCCAAATTATACTTTTCTTTCGCTACTTTTTGTGCAGTTTCCGCTAAGGCATATTCAGGTCCAGACATTACACCAACTTTAAGCGCTCCTGTTCCATCATTCTTTTTTTCACCACAAGCAAAAATCGTTAAAAACGAAATTCCTGCTAAAACTGATTTTATGATTGACTTTTTCATTCGATATATTTTTATTTATGATTGAATTTTTTTGATAAGAAATCACCTGCAAATTGGATAATGAAAACGATGATGATTAATAAGATTAAGACAACGTTCATAACTAAAGTATCATAACCCACATAACCGTATTGATAACCGATTTGTCCTAAACCTCCAGCACCAACTGCACCGCCCATGGCTGAATAACCCACCAAAGTAATTAAAGTAATGGTTGCGGCATTGATTAAAGAGGGTAAAGCTTCAGGTAATAATACTTTCATAATAATTTGCATGGGTTTTGCTCCCATTGCGCGAGCGGCTTCAATTAATCCTTCAGGAATTTCCAATAAACTATTTTCTACCAATCGAGCGATAAATGGAGCTGCTCCGACACTTAATGGCACTAACGCAGCTGCCATTCCGATGGATGAACCGACAATAGCGCGTGTAAATGGAATCATCCAAACAATTAAGATAATAAACGGAATCGAACGGAAAACATTCACGAAAAATGATAAGGCTTGATTCACGATTTTATTTTCTAAGAATTGTCCTTTACGTGTTAAAAACAAAATAATTCCTAAAGGTAAACCGATTACGAAACCGAAAAATCCAGCGACAAACGTCATTACAATCGTTTCCCACGTTCCTTTCACTAAAAGATTAATGATTGATTCTGACATAGCCTATTTTTTCGATGTTAAACTGATTGGAGATGAAATAATTTTCGATGTTCGTTTCTTGGTTAAAGAGCTGATCAATTTTTATAAATAATGTTCCATAATTGATACTTCCGGCATATTCGATACGTGAAGTGATCACTTCTGGCGTGAACTCAAACTGATTTTTAATTTCAGCAATAGCCGCGTTATAATGTGGTTGATTGCTAAAACTAATTTTATAAATCACAGCTGAATCGGATGTGGTATCACTTTCAAGTTTTGATTTAAAAACAGAAGGCAATTCTATATCCAACGATTTTTTGATGAAATCGTTGGTGATTTGTTCTTTTGGATTGGTGAAAATTGTTTCAACTGAACCATGTTCAACTACTTTTCCATTCTTCATTACCGCCACCTCATCACAAATGGCATTGATCACCTCCATTTCGTGGGTAATTAACACAATCGTAATATTTAAACGTTGATTGATTTCTTTCAATAAGTTTAAAATCGATTTTGTTGTGGATGGATCTAAAGCACTTGTCGCTTCGTCACATAATAAAACGGTCGGATTGCTTGCTAAAGCTCTAGCAATTGCAACGCGTTGTTTTTGGCCACCAGATAAATTTGCAGGATATTCGTTGGCTTTATCTAAAATTCCAACCAAATCCAATAACTCATTTACTTTCGATTGAATTTCACTTTTCGAAGTACCTGTTAATTCCAACGGAAAAGCCACATTTTGAAAAATGGTACGAGAGGATAATAAATTGAAATGCTGAAAAATCATTCCGATCTTTCTTCTTTCTAACGTTAATTTGGCTTGAGGCAAAGAAGTTAAATTAACTCCATTGATCCAAACTTCACCCGAATCAGGCATTTCTAAAAGATTGATGCAACGAATCAAAGTACTTTTACCCGCACCAGATTGTCCAATGACACCAAAAATTTTTCCTTCATTAATTGTTAAAGAAACGTCATCCAATGCAGTAATTTCTTGTGACGATGTTTTAAATTTTTTATATATATTTTTTAATAGAATCATTATTGTTTTATGAAAACCTCTCAAAATATTGGTTAATGAAAGGTTATATTATAGGCTATAATTTTAGAAATATTTCCATCTTGTTAATTGATGAAGCGATGAGATGGCACTAAAATTTCTTGGTTTATTTTTATATTTTTCTCATTAAATTCCCACCAAATTTATAGACTTATATTTTATTTATCAAAAAAATATCAACTTATGAAGCTATAATTATATTTTATAAATAATAATTTTCTGTTTAAATTGATTTAAAAGAATATTATTCTTTTTTATGAAAAAATACACTAACTCTGTTATTAGGTACTGTTAATATTCTTAATTAAGTTTTTTTCTATTGTTAAACAATAATTACCAAGCGGTTTTTAATTATTGTTCTATTTCATTCTTTTAATACGTTGTAAAATAAATCATATATAGTTAGTTTTGAAAAGGTTAAATATTTATATTACAATTAATTATGTTTTTGTTTTTCAGAATATTATTTCAGAATATTATTTCATGAGATTAATACTATTGAATTTCATGCATTTTATAATACATATCTTATAGGAGTATTGCTATTATCATTTTCTTTGAAAAAATTAAACATGAAAAAATGAAAATGAAATCTACTTTGAAAACTTCTCTTGTGTGTATACTTCTATCGTCTGGATTATTTGCCCAAACTATGGAATTTCGTCCTTTAGATATTGCTTCTACAGGAGTAAGAGGATTGCTAAATAATGGAGATGCGTTATTAGCGGGATATACATACAATTATGAGACTGCGACCCTTACTCCAAAAGAAACAGGAATTGCTACTTATTCAAATATAAATGCAAACGGGGATATGGTTGGAACTATAATAGTTGACGGAATAGTTCACCCCGCGTATAAACTAGTAAACGAATCAGCATGGACTATAGCACCAGTCTTTTCAAATATGACTGCAAGTGATGGAGTTACAATGTATTCAATCAGTCAAAATGGACGTTATATAACAGGCCAAATGCAAGCAAAGCCTTTTGTATATGATATACAACCCCAAGAATTAACCAACTTACTTCCTTCAGACTATGTATACGGAGCAGGGTATAGTGTAAATAATGAAGGAACATCCGTTGGTTGGGTAGATGCTGCAGTTAGTGGTACTTTTCGCGAGTTAGGTGTGATGAATAAAAATTTACCATTCCGAAAAATTTTAACAGATTATGCTATTCCAGTTAACAATCATATTTGGCACATAGATGATAATGGATTGGTAGTGGGCGAAGTAAATTTAAAACCTTTTAGTTATAATTTAAATACAGACGAATTTAAAATTTATGATTTACCTGCAGGTTATAGAACAGGTTCTTTTCAATCCTCTTCTAATGGAATAATTGTAGGGTATGTTCAAAATATGGTAACGGATCGTGATGCTATTATATACCATGAGTCATTTGGAGATCAGCCTAAGTTAATTAAAGATTTACTAATCGAACAAGGTATAGAAATTACAATCCCGGGAGGAAAATTAGGAGGCGCAAATTCTATTTCTGAAAATGGAGACTTTGTTGGTGGAAATGAAATAGGAAATGGAAACATTGCTCCAGGTTGGATCTTAAAATTAAATGGATACTTTAATGAACGTGAATGTCATATTAAAGTTCCTTCGGATATGGAGATACAAACTAATTTGGGTGATACTTCTGCAAATGTAACTTACGAGGTTACTTCAGATTGTCCAGAAAATCAACTAGTAATGGTAAGTGGGATTGCATCAGGAGAAAATTTTCCTTTAGGAATTACTACTGTAGCCTACAATTCTATAGATAGTGAAGGAAATGTAGTAGCATCTGCTTCATTTAAGGTAAATGTAAAGGACTCATATTGTACACCTCGATTTACAGCAATTGTGGAGCCTATTACAAAAGTTGTTTTTGGAACAATTAATAACGAGTCATCTTCGTATGTTACGTCTTTAGAAAACGAATACTTTTTAAATCAATCAACAGATGTAGAAAAAGGGAAAACTTATAATATTACTGTTTCTGGAAATACAAATGGGGTAGCAGAAACTAGTGAATTTACTGTTTTCTTTGACTTTAATCATGACGGGATTTTTAATTCAGATACGGAAGGATTCTATATCGGATCAATCACAGGATCTAATGGTGTAGATGGAAAATCTATTACTAAATCTATTGCAATTCCTACAGATGCATTAGATGGTAAAACAAGAATGCGTGTAATGAAATCGTATCGATTAGTACCTGAAAATCCATGTTCTTTAATATATGCGTATGGACAAAGTGAGGATTATATGATAAACGTAAAAGAGAATCTGAATACGAATGAGTGGTCTAATAAATTAAATAAAATCTATCCTAATCCTGTAAAAGATATATTACATATACAAACAAATAACGAAGTAAAAGCGATTAAGATTTACAATTTGTCAGGACAAGAAATAATTAAATTAAATATTAATAAGGTTAATCCACAAATTAATATTTCAAATTTAAATAAAGGAATTTATATAGTAGAAATTACAACTTATGATGGGATAATTACCCAAAAAATAATTAAAGATTAGAAAGTAATTTTCTAGCAGTAATGATTGATTAGTATAAAAGGTATAGAAATTTCTATACCTTTTTTTATTTATGATAATACGTCTCTGAAATCTTCGTTTTTATCAAACTGCGCTTTAGCGAATGGGCACAAAGGAATAATTTTTACATTATCTTTTCTTACCCAATCCAAGATGTTTTCTAAAATTTTTTTTCCAATACCTTGTCCACCATAAGCGTCATCTACGTGAGTATGATCAATGATAATTTTATCATTACCAGCCCAAGTAAAAGTCATTGCGCCAGCTTCTGTAGAACCATCCATTGCCTGAACCATTCCTTTCTTTCCATCATCTGTTTTTATAAATTCCATAGTATTTTATTATTATTAATTTTCTGATTAATCCTCTAATGTACCAAATTCACCTTTATTATAATCCTCGAAAGCTTCTCGAATTTCTTCTTGCGTATTCATTACAAATGGTCCATAAGAAGCAATTGGCTCATTTAATGGTTCTCCACTCAAAATTAATACCACAGTATTTTCTTCAGTGGCTTCGATAGAGAAGTTTTCACCTTTATTTTCAAATAAAACAAAATGATCTGTTTCTACAATCTGATTTCCATTTACTTTAATTTCACCTTCGATAACTAAAGCAATCGTATTATAATTTGCTGGGAATTTGAAATCAGCTTTTCCAACAAGATTTAATTTAGCATTCAACATATGAACCGGAGAAAATGTGCTCGCACTTCCTTTTACACCATTATATTCTCCTGCAATAACTTCTACAAAGCCATTTTCTACCTCAACAGTTGGTATATTTTGATGCTCGATGGCTTGGTATTTTGGTGCGCTCATTTTATCCTTAGCAGGAAGATTTACCCATAATTGCACCATTTGAAAGATTCCACCTTTTTTGTAGAATTCTTCTGCGTGATACTCTTTGTGTAATACCCCAGAGGCAGCTGTCATCCATTGTACATCACCTTGATGAATTGTTCCACCACCGCCTGCACTATCGTGATGAGAAACACTTCCTTGATAAGCGATAGTTACAGTTTCAAAACCACGATGTGGATGTACACCAACACCTTTTGGAACATCAGTTGCAGGAAAGTTAAATTTAGAATTATAATCCATCATAATAAATGGATCCATTCTTCTCATGCTAAGGTTTGCGAAACTTGGTATAAAATTGTGAACTCTAAATCCATCTCCCACAAAATGAGGCTCTCTTGGTGCGATAACTGCTTCTATATTTTTTGTATTCATCGTCTAATATTTTATGTTTAAAACTTTATTTCTTTTTGTTACACAAATTTAGCACCGCATTATATGTTTTATATTGATGTAAGATAAGAAGTTGTACTTGAATTAATTGATCTAAATCAATGGAATGGTAGATTTATATAATGAGAAGCAGAAATAAAGTCAGCTTGACATTTCTGATTGTTAAGAATTGGCCTCTAAATCTATGACGTTAAGAAAATAATTTGAATAAAGGAAAAGAATGAATTAGTGAGCGAATGCGAATCATTTAATTCATTCCCGTAATGAAATTTATTTTTAGTTTAATAGATTTAAAGCCTTGACTTTTTTGTTTCGTTTTTGTGTCAAGACAAAAATGAAAATAGTATTCCTTTATATAATAAATCCACTTCTCATTAGAGTAGTGGATTTATTTTTATAATTCAGATTTTACTGTTCCATCAGGATGAAATGTTTTACCATCACATTCCCATTCATGAGAAATTATCGTATCATTTTTATGAATATTAAATGTTAATTCACCTTTTCTTTTGATGATGGTATCGCCAATATTTATTTCTTTTCGATAATTAGCCCACCAACGATTTTGTTCATTACATTCACATTTTTTTTGTGTAAAAGGATCAATACCTTCCATAGCTAAATTCCCTCTTGTTCCCCAATATTTTTTTTCAACTAAAAGAAAACATTCACTTTCTCTATAAAAATCGACAAAAGCATTACAATTAGGTGTTTGATTACAAGAGATTAATTGAACTAAAAAAGGTATTACAATTAATTTCTTCATATTTACAATAATTCTTCATCTACCATATTCGGTAAAGTAACCTTTAATAAAGGTTCGTCTTCCATCGCACGTTTGATGGCAAAGATAGCTTCTTCGTTTCTTGCCCATGAACGACGAGCGATTCCGTTATTCACATCCCAATGCAACATGGATTTTAATTTCGTTTCAGATTCAGTAGATCCGTCTAATAACATTCCGAATCCACCATTAATGACTTCACCCCAACCAACGCCACCACCGTTGTGGATAGAAACCCAAGTAGCTCCTCTAAAACTATCCCCAATTACATTATGTATCGCCATATCTGCTGTGAATTTCGAACCATCGTAAATGTTAGACGTTTCACGGAAAGGAGAATCTGTTCCCGATACATCGTGATGATCGCGTCCTAAAACTACAGGTCCAATTTCACCATTGGCAATCGCATCATTGAACGCTTTTGCAATTTTCATTCGACCTTCGGCATCGGCATATAATATACGCGCTTGCGATCCTACGACTAATTTATTTTGTTGTGCGCCTTTAATCCAAGTGATGTTATCTTGCATCTGTTGTTGAATTTCTTCAGGTGAATGCTGCATGATTTCTTCTAAAACTTGACAAGCGATTTCATCTGTTTTCTGTAAATCATCTGGTTTTCCAGAAGCACAAACCCAACGGAAAGGTCCAAATCCATAATCGAAACACATTGGTCCCATAATGTCTTGTACATAGGAAGGATATTTAAAATCGATACCGTTTTCTGCGATTACATCCGCTCCAGCGCGAGAAGCTTCCAACAAGAAAGCGTTTCCATAATCGAAGAAGTAGGTTCCTTTAGCGGTATGCTTATTCACTGCTTCAGCATGGCGACGTAATGATTCTTGTACTTTTTCTTTGAACAATTCTGGATTATTCGCCATCATTTCGTTTGCTTTTTCCAACGATAGTCCAGCAGGATAATAACCACCAGCCCAAGGATTATGTAAAGAAGTTTGATCGGATCCTAAATCGATGTATAAATTTTCTTCATCGAATTTTTCCCAAACCTCAACCACGTTTCCGTCATAAGCGATTGAAACTACTTCTTTATTTTCTTTAGCTTCGCGAACACGTTTTACCAATTCATCTAAATCAGAAATCACTTCATCGACCCAACCTTGTTCATGGCGTTTCCAAGTTGCAGCAGGATTAACTTCAGCAGTTACTGAAACAACTCCTGCTATATTTCCTGCTTTTGGTTGAGCACCTGACATTCCACCTAATCCAGCCGTTACAAATAATTTTCCAGCCGTTCCTTGATCATCAATTTTTCGACAACCGTTCAGAACTGTAATAGTTGTTCCGTGAACAATTCCTTGAGGCCCGATGTACATGTAACTTCCGGCTGTCATTTGTCCGTATTGTGAAACGCCTAAAGCATTCATTTTTTCCCAATCATCCGGTTTTGAATAATTCGGAATCACCATACCATTTGTAACCACTACACGAGGTGCATTTTTGTGGGATGGAAATAATCCCATCGGATGACCCGAATACATCACTAAAGTTTGTTCATCAGTCATTTCTGACAAATACTTCATCGTTAATAAATATTGTGCCCAGTTTTGGAAAACGGCTCCATTTCCTCCGTAGGTAATTAATTCCTCCGGATGTTGAGCGACCACAGGGTCTAAATTATTCTGAATCATCAACATGATTGCTTTCGCTTGCTGAGAATTTCCAGGATAATCTGTAATCGGACGAGCATAAATCTCATAATCAGGTTTGAAACGGTACATGTAAATGCGTCCGTATTGTTCTAATTCTGCTTTAAATTCAGGAATTAAAGTTGCATGATGTTGAGGTTCGAAATAACGTAAAGCATTTTTTAACGCTAATTTTTTCTCATCATCTGATAAGATTTCTTTGCGTTTAGGTGCGTGACTTACGTTTTCATTAACTATTTTTTTCGGTGGTAAAACCGATGGAATACCTTGTTTTATTTGTTCTTGAAATGTCATTTTTGTGTGTTTTATGAGTTTAAGCGTTTTGTATTTATTTTTTTATTGAAGAATACTAATCAGTTGATGAGAAGCTGAATTTACTTCAGCTTGACAAATATTATTTAATATAAAATGTCATGCTAAACTGGTTTTAGAATCGCATTAACTAATATTTAATCATGATGAGAAACTAAAATAAATTCAGCTTGACGATTTAGAAGTCATCCTGAACTTGTTTCAGGATCACATCCTATTTAAGTATACTTTAAAACTTCATAATTAATTCTTGAAACGATTCCGTTTGTAACAAGTCAATAATATTATTGATATCATCTCCAATCAAACGATCGTCTTCCAGTTTTGGACAAACTTCACGCACTGCTGCAAACACTTGCTCTAAATATGGACTAGTTTGTTTTGGTCTTCTAAATTCTAGTCCTTGACAAGCATACATGATTTCAATGGCTAAAATACGTTCGACATTATCTAAAACTTGATTGAATTTTCTTCCCGAAATACTTCCCATCGAAACGTGATCTTCCTGTCCTAACGAAGTAGGAATACTATCAGCAGAAGCAGGGAAACATAAGGTTTTATTTTCTGTACATAGCGCTGCTGAAGTGTATTGAGGAATCATAAATCCTGAATTTAAACCTGAACTTTCGGTTAATAATTTTGGTAATCCATATTTTCCTTCAATCAATAAATATTGACGACGATCTGAAATGTTTCCTAATTCAGAAGCGGCAACTGTAGCGTAATCTAACGCCATGGCTAAAGGTTGCCCATGAAAGTTTCCACCTGAAATGGCTTCTTCATCTGATACAACAATTGGATTATCGGTAACAGAATTTAATTCGATTTCGGCTAATTCTTGTAAATGGAAGAAAGCATTGCGAGATGCTCCGTGAACTTGAGGAATGCAACGTAAGGAATAAGGATCTTGTACGCGTCCACAATCGATATGCGAATGAGCGATTCCTGAATCTTCTAATAATTTTCGCATTCTTTCTGCGACTAAAACTGTTCCTTTGAATGGTCTAATTTCATGTAATTCTGCTCTGAATGGACTTGGCGAACCTTCGTAAGCTTCTAATGATAATGCGCCTACGATATCAGCTAAGTTAAGTAAATATTCAAATTTCTTTAAACCGTGTAAAGCATGTGATAAAATGAATTGCGTCCCATTAATCAATCCTAAACCTTCTTTTGCCGATAAATGTAGCGGTTGTAAATTGTGTTTGGCTAAAGCATCTTTCGTCGAAATAATCTGATCACCTTCCCAAACTTTACCTTCCCCAATTAGAGGTAAGAATAAATGAGATAAAGGAGCTAAATCACCTGATGCACCAACCGATCCTTTCTCAGGAACAACTGGAATAATGTTTTTTTCAACCATCAACAGGATGCGTTCAACCACTTCTAATGTTACGCCGGAATAACCTTTTGCTAATGCATGTGCTTTCGCAACTAGCATTGTTTTGGCCAATTCTTTTTTGATTGGATTTCCTACGCCAACAGCGTGGCTAATTAAAAGGTTGTGTTGTAACTGACGTGTTTGTTCTTCAGAAATTTTAGTATCACATAAAGGTCCAAATCCCGTATTTATTCCATAAACAGTTTGGCCTGATGCAACTATTTTTTGGACATTTTCTTTTGATTTTAGTAATTGATTTCTGCTTTCTGCTGTTAGTATAATTTGATTATTTCCAGCTTGAATAGCTTTAAAGTCTTCGAAAGAAATATAATCTACTCCTAAAGTTTTCGTTTTCATTTTTTTTGTTGTTTGCTTCAACTCAAAGATAAACTTTTCTCAGATTTAGGAAAATATACTATTGAATTCGAGTTAATAATTGATAATTGATAAGGTTTTATCTCACCAACTTTTATAAATTTGCTAAAATTTTAAAGTAATGTGTGATAAACATCTTCATGACGAAATAGGAGACGACCACATGTCAGCGAACTTAGAGACACCTTTAAGAAACGATGCATTTGAGTTGTCAGTAGAAGAAAAAGTGGAAATGATTGAAGCGGATTTCCGTCATATCATGGAGACTTTAGGTTTAGATTTAACAGATGATAGTTTGAAAGGAACACCAAAGCGTGTAGCGAAAATGTTCGTGAAAGAAATCTTTGGAGGATTATTACCAGAGTGTAAGCCAGGTATGTCAACTTTCGACAATAAATATAACTATAACCAAATGTTGGTTGAGAAGGATATCGTAGTTTATTCAACTTGCGAACATCATTTCTTACCAATTGTAGGTCGTGCTCACGTAGGTTACATCTCAAAAGGTAGAGTAATTGGATTATCTAAAATGAATCGTATTGTAGAATATTATGCAAAACGTCCACAAGTACAAGAACGCCTAACAATGCAGATTGTTAAAGCAATGCAAGAAGCTTTAGGGACGGATGATGTAGCATGTATTATTGATGCAAAACATTTATGTGTAAATTCTCGTGGAATTAAAGATATCGAATCAAGTACAGTAACTGCTGAATTTGGTGGAGAATTTAAAGAAAATGAGCAATTAAGAAAAGAGTTTATTTCGTACATCGGGATGAAAACTCCTTTCCAAGTATAATACTAGCTAAATAAAATCGAAATAGATGGTAAAAGAACATCAATTAAAAGTACACAACTCCTTATCCGGACAAAAAGAAACATTCGAGCCAATCAACAAAGATTATGTTGGGATGTATGTTTGTGGACCTACAGTTTACAGTAATGTACACTTAGGAAACGTTCGTACTTTTATGTCTTTCGATATGATTTATCGTTATCTAAAATTTTTAGGATATAAAGTACGTTACGTCCGTAATATTACGGATGTAGGTCACTTATTAGACGATACTGATGAAGATAAAATCTCTAAAAAAGCACGTTTAGAGCAATTAGAACCAATGGAAATTGTACAGAAATATACAGTTGATTTCCACGAAGTTTTAAGAAAGTTCAATAATTTTCCGCCAAATGTTGAACCTACAGCTACCGGACATATCGTTGAGCAAATCGAAATTACGCAAGATTTAATTGCGAAAGGAATTGCATACGAATCAAACGGATCTGTTTATTTCGATGTAAAAAAATACAACGAAGAAGGTGGTGATTATGGTGTTTTATCCAACCGTAACATTGACGAGTTATTTGCTAACACAAGAACTCTTGATGGGCAAGATGAAAAACATAATCCACAAGATTTTGCCTTATGGAAAAAAGCATTACCTGAACACATCATGCGTTGGCCTTCGCCTTGGGGAGAAGGTTTCCCAGGTTGGCACTTAGAGTGTACAGTAATGTCAACAAAATATTTAGGAGAACAATTTGATATTCATGGAGGTGGAATGGATTTAAAATTTCCTCACCACGAATGTGAGATTGCTCAAGCCAAAGGAGCATATGGTCATTCCCCCGTTAAATATTGGTTACA
The DNA here is from genome assembly GCF_015234135.1 of Faecalibacter rhinopitheci. Classification (GTDB taxonomy): domain Bacteria; phylum Bacteroidota; class Bacteroidia; order Flavobacteriales; family Weeksellaceae; genus Empedobacter; species Empedobacter rhinopitheci. The sequence goes on from NZ_JADGIK010000003.1 coordinate 301,595, forward strand.
CGCTAATATGTTAACATTGAATGGTCAGAAAATGTCAAAATCTACAGGAAATACGATTTTACCAAATGAGTTAATCACAGGTGATAATGAATTTTTTGAGAAAGGTTTCTCACCGATGGTCATTCGTTTCTTTATGATGCAAGCACATTATCGTTCGATGTTAGATTTTTCGAATGATGCTTTATTAGCTTCTGAGAAAGGTTACAGCCGTTTAATGGAAGCATTAAAAACAGTAGATAACTTAGCGACTTCTGAACAATCAACTGTTAATATCCAAGAATGGGCAGGTAAATTATTTGCAGCGATGGATGATGATTTTAATACGCCTGTTTTAATTGCTCATTTATTTGATGGTGTTAAGATGATAAACTCTATTAAAGATGGTACAGAAACAATTACCAAGGAAGATTTAGAAATACTAGCAACAACAATCAAAGGATTTGTATTAGATGTATTAGGTATCCAAAATGAAGAAGGAGGAAATGCAGGTACGGAAAAATTAGATGGTGTTGTAAAAATGTTAATTGATATGCGTGTGCAAGCACGTACAGATAAAAACTGGGCATTGTCTGACCAAATACGTGATCAGTTAGCTGCGTTAGGAATACAGCTAAAAGACGGTAAAGAAGGAACAACTTATACGTTCTAACTAAATAAAATTTAAATATTTAACTAAAAAGCGCCCAATTTGGGCGCTTTTTTTGTTAAAATGCTTAACTGTTATTGAAAATTTTAAGATAACATTTGCTAAAATCCTCATTTTGTTACATATTTGTTACAATTAGCACTAAAAAATTAACACATGAGGAAAAAATTTACGTCTTTAGGCGTGTTATCGTTATTCCTAATGGGAGGAATGGCTTACGCTCAAATTTCAGGAGTATTAAAAGACTCTAATGGATTCCCACTTGAAGAAGCTGAAGTAATTGTTGAAAGAACAGGCGCTTCAGTAATGACTGATTTAGATGGAACATTTAATGTAGATGCTCAGGTGGGTGATACATTAAAAATCATTGATGCTTCAGGGGAAATCAGAACTATCAAAGTAACTTCAACAAAATTAGGAGAAATTAAGATAGCTCCAGTAAAATCAGATGAGATTAGTTTAGCAACTGTAAACTTAATTGGAGGTATTAAGATGGATGCTTCTCAAAAAGTAGGAGCATACGATATTATCAAGAAAGAAGATTTTGAATTAGCACCGACTGCTTCTGTGGATGAGGTTTTAAATGGTCGTGTGGCTGGTTTAGTATTCTCTACTAACTCGGGAGATCCAGGTTCTGCAAACATTATTACAATCCGTGGTGTTGGATCTTTAGTAGGTACTACAAACCCATTGTATGTTATTGATGGTATTGTTGTAGGTAAAGGTTCTGATAATGCAGGGTTAATGGAATCTTGGAATCCTCTAGCAGCAATTGATCCAAATGCGATTGAAAATGTATCTGTTTTAAAAGATGCCTCAGCAACAGCTTTATATGGTGCTCGTGGTGCCAATGGAGTAATTGTAATTACAACTAAAAAAGGTAAATATAATCAGAAAACAAGATTTAACTTATCTACAGATATGGCGGTTCAATCCGTTGCTTTTAACGAGCAAAATTGGATGAATGCTAACGAATATGTGCAATGGGTTGGATTAGCTTATTATAATAGAGCAGATAATCAACATGCTTCAGTAGAAGCTGCTTCTAATTGGTTTGCACAATCAATCAAGTGGGATGGAACTGACACAAACTGGCAAAAAGAAATTCAACGTTCTCAATCTGTAGTTAAAACATATAATTTCTCTGCAACAGGAGGTAGTGAAAATACATCATTCCGCGTAGGAGGATCTTACTATGAGAACTTACCACTAATTTTAAATTCTAAGTTTGATCGTTTAAGTGTTAACGCTGCAATTGATCATAAAGTAAATGATAAGTTTGTATTAGGTTTTAACGGGAATTTTTCTAATGTAGCGAGAACTTCAACAAGTGATGGTGGAGCTTATCGTAACCCTTGGAACGTGCGTTGGACTTCACCACCAGTATATAAAGTTTATAATGAGGACGGAAGTTATAACCAAACAAATTTAGGGCCTGGTAACGATAACTTTAATCCAATTTCAATTTTAGAAAAAGATAAATTATCAGGTAATATTCAAACCTATTTATCATCGATAAATGGAGAATTACAATTTGCTAAAAACTTTTATCTATATTCATTATTTGGAGTTCAATATCAAAACATAAGTGAAAAAGAATATTGGGATCCTTCAGGAGGGGATGGTTTTAACAATGGAGGGGTAGTACAAACTACAAGTACATCTGCATTTGATTGGAACTGGCAAAATTCTGTAAGTTACAGAAATGTAATCGCAGATAGACATGATTTACAAGTCTTCGCGGGGGTTGAATACCAAGAACATCAATATAAATTATTATATGGAACAGGAAGTCAGTTAACTGAGCCTAAACCATATTTAAATTATACTGATGCTACAACAAGAAATACAGGTGAAGATTTCTTAAAATGGGCACAAATTTCTTATTTCGCACGTCTTAATTATGTGTTAGATACTAAATATACATTCTCAGGACAATTACGTCATGACTCTAATTCAACGCTAGGTAAGAATGATAAGTCAGGATTATTTTGGTCTGTAGGAGGAAGCTGGAATGTTTACAAAGAAGGATTCTTAGATAATATCTTTAGTAGTTTAAATGTACGTGCAAACTATGGTGAAATCGGAAATATTCCTTATGCAGACAACTGGGGACCACAGTATAATGCATTTTCTACTTATGGACTAAGTGTTTATGGAGATGATTCTCCTACCTATTACATTGATGGAGCAGGTGACCCAGATTTAGGTTGGGAAATTTCAAAACAATGGAATGTTGGAGCTGATTTCGGATTCTTTAAAGATCGTTTAACTTTTGGTATCGATGTGTATAATAAACGTACAGTAGATGCTATTATGCAAGCTAATATTGCAGGTTCTTTAGGATCACCATCATCAAATTATACAAATATTGGAGAATTATCTAATAAAGGGGTTGAGTTAACATTAACTGCTCGTCCACTTACAGGGGAATTTAAATGGAGTATTTATGCAAATGCTGCTTATAATAAAAACCGTGTAGAAAAATTAGAAAATCCAGAAGATATTAATGATGCATCTTCTATGAGAGCATTAGCTGTAGGACATGAAGTAGGAGAGTATTATACATATAACTGGGCTGGTGTAGATAAAGAAACTGGTGCTGGGTTATTCTATGTAGATGAAACTTTTACTACAACTACAACTGATAGAAGAGAGGCTAAAAGAACTTTCCAAGGAGTGTCACCATTTGCTAAATATACTGCTGGTTTTAAGAATGATTTCTTTTATAAAGGAATTCAGTTATCGATTTTCTTTACAGGACAGTTTGACTATGCAGTTCATAACAGATGGCAAAACTATGTAGCTTCTGATGGTAACTCTATTAATTATACACAGACTAAAGATATGTTGTATGATGTTTGGTCGCCTTCTAATACAAATGCGTCTAATCCAAAACCAATTCAAGGAGGAAATGATTACAGTATCTTACCTTCTACAAGATGGATGAGAAAAGGAGATCACATACGTTTAAAAGAAGTTAAATTAGCATATACATTTAATGACTTATTTAAAAAGAGTACAGGGATAGATAATCTAACAATGTATGTAAAAGGAGTTAATCTATGGTTATGGGCATTTGATGATAAATTAACATTCGACCCAGAATCAAACTCTAATGCTTATGGAGGATGGGAAGGTAAAGGATTATATGATAATACTTCACCAATTATGAAATCCATTTCATTAGGTATATCATTTGATTTTTAATTATTTAAAAGAAGAATTAATATGAAAAAAAATATATTAAAAATAGCATTAATCGCCCTTTTTCCATTATTTGTAGCATGTGATGAAGATCGTTTAGATTTAACTCCAGAAATTGGAGATGTTTTTACAGGAGATTTAAAGAGTGAAGAGGAAATGGGTTACGCAGTGAACGCAATTTATAGTTCATTGGGTAGTTCTTCAGGATTTGGAGCTGATATCCTGATAGATGGAGATTTAATTTCTGACAATGTATTTGTAAGTACTACAAATGACGGATACCATTTAACGAAATCTAATATGGCATGGTCTGGTGTAAGTAATCCTTTTAGTGGAGAATGGAGAAGTTTATATACTGTTGTTCAACGATCTAATATGGTAATCAATGAGCGTTCGTTAGAAAACACGGATAAGGTAAAAAGTTTAAAAGGAGAAGCAAAGATATCAAGAGGTCTTGCCTATTTTTACTTAGTTCAAATGTTTTCTGCTAATCCAACTTCAGGGTTAAACCAAGAGTATGGTGTACCATTAGTATTAGAATTATCTCCAGGTGGAGTAGATTTTACGACTAAAATGGATATTGCCCGCTCTACTGTTGATGAAGTTTATGCACAAATTATAAGTGATTTAGAACAAGGAATTTCAGAAATGTCTCCTACTCAAAGAACTTCTAAAACATTTTTATCACCAACAGCGGGAAGACATATCTTATCTAAAGTATATCTTACACGTGGTAAAGCAGGAGATTATGAGAAAGCTATTCAATTAGCAGATGAAGTTTTAACAAGTTCACCATCAAACTTTAAATTGATTGATAAAGCAAACTATGTAACATACTTTTCAAGTACTGATATAACTAAATCTGAAGATCAAAACGAAACTATCTTTGAAATTGATCAAACAATAAAAAATACACTTGGAGTTAATTCTCATTTAGGTGCATTTTACTCAAATACAGGAGCTCATAGAAGTCTTTTATTAAGAAGAACATTCTTTGATACGTTTGAAACTGCAGATATCCGAACAGGGTTAATGTCTACAGCAGGTACTCCAGTTACAGATAATCCATTAGGTGTTTGGTCTAAAAAATGGTCAAGAAATACTTCTCAAGGAAACTATACAGGTAACGTAAAAGTATTTAGAATGACAGAAGCTTTATTTGTTAAAATGGAAGCGCTTGCTAAACTTGGAAGAAGTGCAGAAGCTACAACATTATTAAATGAACTTGCTGTTTCTAGAAATGCAACGCCATATACATCTGGAGATGTTTTACAAAATGTATTAATAGAAAAACGTAAAGAATTCTTTACAGAAGGTCATCGTTTCTTTGATTTAAAGAGAAACAACTTACCAATTAATAAAGAAACAAACTGTACTACTTGCGATGTAAGTCCAGCAGATCGTTTATTTGTTTTTCCAGTAGATAGAGTAGAGTTAGGTAGAAATACGCTAATGACACAATATCCTGGTTGGGATCAATAATTACTAAATTTTATAACATTTTTAACCCACTCCAAGCGAGTGGGTTTTTTGTTCTCTAATATTTTAGTTTACTTTTGTAGCTGTTATAATAATTTTATGAAGAAAATTTTTTTCATCACCGCTTTAGGGATCGGATCTGCATGTTTCGCACAAGTAGATTCTCTAAATAATTCTTTAGCGAAGAAACCATTGCGTGGGAATTCTACAAATGATTCTGTCGTAATTTTTAAAACTAAAATTGACGATTATAAATTTTGGACTGAAAATTCCAAGGTATCAGTAGTAGATACAACATTATCAATAAAAAATTATTACAACCAAAATTTTACGAAACAAGATTTATTCGGAAAAATGATTTTCCCGAACAGTGGTTCTGTGGTGATGGATTTAGAAATGCAAGACAAGCCATTTACCATTTCTATGTTGCCATTTGGTAAAAAATATAATTATTACGGAGTAGATGATGTACGCTATTTTGATGTAAAAACACCTTATACAGAATTTGTCTACGAAGCAGGAGTTAAAGAAGGAAACTTCTTATCCACTACATTTTCTCATAATTTTAACTCAAGAGTTAATTACACCTTACATTACCGCGGTTTAAACTCAGAAGGTAGATTTAAAAACGAAGGAAATAAAAACAATAGTTTTGTGATTTCATCCAATTATAAATCTAAGAACGAACGTTTAAAAATTCAAGCACATTGGGCTGCTCAAAATTTTCAAACACAAGAAAATGGTGGTGTACAAGATATTTATGACTTCATTGAAAAAGATGACCGCAGGCTTACCAACGTAAGAAACATAAAAGTCAATCTACAAAATGCGCGATCAGAGTTTGATGCTCGTCGAATCCATTTAACAGGAACTTATGGTATTCTAAAAAGAATAAACGAAGCAGATTCATCTGTTTATCATCCAATTCAGTTAAAAAATACTTTATCGTACGAGAAACAAAAGATGAGATTTGAGCAAGGATCTTCAGAATTTTATACTTCTCCTGTAATACCAGGAATTTTGAAAGATAAAAAATATGCAACAAATTTCAGTAATATAACTACAGCTGGTTTCCAATGGACAGATCGTCTAAAATTTGAGGCAGGTTTTAAGTTTCAGAATGTAAGCACATATGTAGATGATTCTTATAACAAACTAGTAACAAATTTTGTAGGAATTCCTGATAAATGGACAGAAAATTTAGTTGGAGCAGTAGCCAATTTAGATTTTGATTGGAATGAAAAGGTGAAACTTCGTGCAAATGGAGAACTATTACAAGGAGGAAAATATAGTGGGTTATATAATTTAGACGCTGTTGTAGATATTACGCCTGTTAAGGGATATACATTGACGGCTGGTGTTTTAGCTCAATCTAATATTCCGTCTCTTAACTTACTTTACAATCAAAGTTTTTATACAGATTTTACATATTACAATAATTTCTCGAAAGAAAATACGCAGAAAATATATGGTATTTTAAATTTTGAAAAAATAAATACATCTATTGAAGCAGCAGTATATAATATAGATAATTACGTTTTTGTAAATGCAGATTATAAACCAGAACAGTTAAATGATAATATAAGTTACTTTAAATTTAAGTTTATTAATCATTTAAGATTTTGGAATAAATTTAATTTAGTTTCTACTTTACAATATCAAAATGTAACCAATAATGAGGAGTATATGCCTTTACCCGATTTGTTATTAAGAGAAACATTGTATTGGCAAGGAAAAGTTTTTGATGGAAAAGCAGAACTTCAAATTGGTTTAAACGGAACATATTTTTCTAAATATAACGCGTTTCAATATTTTCCAATCAACGGAGAAATGATGATGCAAAATGGAGATCAAATACAAGAAATTGGAGACTTTCCTATTATTGATGCTTTCTTGAATTTTAAAGTGCAGAATATGCGATTTTACATTAGAGGAGAACATCTAAATTCTGCCTTTGGAAAACCAACTTATTTTTCTGCACCAGGTGTACCTTACAGAGGATTTAAATTTCAGTTAGGTTTAAAGTGGAATATTTTCACATAAAAAATAAAAGTACTCCGAGTATTCATAATAATTAAAAACGACTTCTGATGAGGTCGTTTTTTTATGCCTAAAATCATTCTTTAGATTAGTTCTAAATAATTAAATTTAAAGAAAAATCAACGCTGTGAAAAAACTACTATATTTATTCATAATCTTCTTTTCTGCAAACCTATTTGCTCAAGAAAAAGTAGCAATTGGTGAAATACAAAAGATTCAATCGAATGTTTTGGGAACTGAAAGGGAAATTTGGATTAACCTGCCCGTATCTTATCGTAATTCTAAATTAGATCCTGCGAAATATCCAGTCATTTATGTTTTAGATGCTGAAGATAATTTTACGTTTTTAACAGGAATTGTGAATAAATTTCAAAAAGGACATTACCAAGAAATGCCAGAATCGATTATAGTTGGGATTACCAATAAAAATGGCGACCGAACAAAAGATTTTACACACGTAAATGATGCAAAGTTTTTGCAATTTATCCAAACCGAATTATTCCCGTTTATGGAGAAAAATTATCGTGTTGAAAATTATCGCTTATTGCTTGGACATTCATTGGGCGGATATTTTGCCTTAAAAACATTATACAATCAACCAGAAATGTTTAATGGTTATGTGGCGCACGATCCAAGTATTTGGTTTAATGATTTTGAATTGAAAAAATTATATCAAAATGTAAAATTGAACGATTTTAAAAATCGATTATTAATGATTACACAAGTGGGCGAACGTCAAAATTTTGGACATTTGCAAGATCATTATGGTGGAATAAAAGCGGTTCATTCATTGATTAATGAAGCAAAAAATCAATCGTTAAATTATACTTACCGTCAATACGCAGACGAAGAACACGGATCGGTACCAATGATTGGAAACATTGATTTTATGCGTTGGATGTTCGACGGCTATCGCATCAACATTAAAGATGTTCCTAATCAACCAAATTTAATAGAAGGTTCGTTTAAAGCATTTTCATCGAAAAGAAATTTTACATTTCAACCCCAAGAAACATATATTCATTTGGTGGCAACTTATTTAGTCAAACAAAAGAAATTTGATTTAGCAAAAAAGTATTTTGAATATAATGTGAATCATTTTCCGCAAAGTGAACAAGCAAAAGAAGCTTTGAAAAATTTTAAAGTAGAATAGTTATTTTGATCTTGTTTCAGAATCATTTTAAGTTAATATAGAAGATAATTCGTCTACGTTCTCGATATAAAAATCAAAGATTTTCACTCGAACTGACGAATTACTAATCAATGGTAAATGTCATTCTATGTTTGTAAAAGTTTAAATTAGAAGATAAAACATAGAAGAAAAGACCAGGGTAAAGAAAAAAACTATAGCTTGTCATTTGTCGTTGTAGACCGTTCGGGATGTTAGTTCCTTTACCCTTCCTACAAAAATTTGAACAGAACATTAGGTTATAAATCCTGTATTTAGAATAGATAAATTAATGTAGAGATCTTTTCGATTAAAACATTTGTTATGAGTAAAATTATAGGAATTGACATTAGTAAACAAACATTTGATGTAAGTTTTCTTGAAAATGAGAAGTGGCAACACCTAATTTTTGATAATAATCAAAAGGTTTTAAAGCGTTAAACCGATTGATTAATCAAGATGATTGGGTGGTGATGGAAGCCTCTCGCACCTATTATTTTGCGCTAGCAAGTTATCTATTTCAAAAGCATATTCAAGTTTGCGTAGAAAATCCATTGGTGATCAAACGTTTCAGTCAGATGATGCTTTATCGAGCTAAAACAGACAAAAAAGATTCCAAAATGATCGCTGAATATGGAATGAAAAACGATTTGAAATTATGGAAATTAGAAAGTGAAAATAATATAAAACTTCGACAGCTTTATACGCGATTAGAGCTTATAAACAAGCAAATTCATCAGAATAGCCATCAGTTGGAGTCTTATGTTAGCAGTGGATGTTTAGATTCATTTTTAGAAAAAGAACTTAAAAAAGATATATGTTATTTAGAAAAATCAAAAGTAAAAATAGAGCAACAAATGCATTTATTATCTAAAGCTGAATATGGCGAAACATTAGCCCATTTAGAATCTATTCCAGGAGTTGGTCCCAAAACAGCTATGATGATGGCTTTAATCACAGATAATTTCAAAAAGTTTGATAATTATAAACAACTCATCGCCTATATCGGATTTAGTCCACGGATCTATCAAAGTGGGAGCAGCGTTCGAGGGAAAGGACATATTTGTAAAATGGGTAAAGCTCAACTTAGAAAATTACTTTATTTATGCAGTTGGTCAGCCAAATACTGTAATAAATCTTGCAAAGAAATGTACGATCGATTAAAAGCGAAAGGTAAACCTGAACGAGTAATAAAAGTTGCAATAGCAAATAAACTTATCAAACAGATTTTTGCTATTGGAAAATCTAATCAAAATTATAACGAAAATATTTGTTTATAAACACAGAACATTCCGAGCTTGTCAAGGAATCTTTTATAAGTTGAATAGGTGATGAGAAGTTGAACTAAATTCAGCTTGATATTTCCGTCATATCGAGTGAATTTTAGGAATGAAATGAATAAAATTAGTATCGAGAAATAAGACGGAAATTGGTCTAAGTTCTCGATATGAATAGTTGCTGAGAAGCTATTTAAATTTAGCTTGATAGAATAATTTGCTTAGTTTAGTAAAAACATTCCCAATGAAACAATTTCTTTTCGTGACTACATTATGTGCTTCGACCGCTTTTGCACAAGAATTGAAAATAGAACAAGCACAAAAGATTTTCGATTTACCGACGCATTGCATCACGATAGAATATCCCAACAAATTAGGAAATGTTTTAGGTAGTGATGCGGATTTGAAAACGCCAAAGCAATTGCGTCCTATTTTTTACGGCTGTTTTGATTGGCATTCTTCGGTACACGGATTTTGGTCGATTGTAAAGTTGATGAAAGATTTTCCGGAATTGGATAAAAATGGTGAAGTGCGCCAACAATTAAATGCATTAATCACAGCTGAAAATGTTGCTATCGAAAAAGCATTTTTCGAAGATAAGAATAACCGAAATTTCGAACGTACTTACGGTTGGGCTTGGTTGTTACAATTGCAAATGGAATTGAACAATTGGCAAGATGCTGATGCGCAACGTTGGGCAAAAAATCTTCAACCCTTAAGTGATTTGATTGTCGAAAAGTACAAATCTTATCTTCCTAAATTGGTTTATCCGATTCGTACAGGTACGCATGATAATACCGCTTTTGGATTGAGTTTAGCCATTGATTATGCACGATCAGTAAATGATCAAACATTTGAACAATCGATTATCGAAAATGCGAATCGATTATACCTAAAAGATAAAGAATGTAATATTGGTTTTGAACCAAGTGGCTCTGATTTTTTGTCGGCTTGTTTAGAAGAAGCTCTATTGATGTCGAAAATTCATTCGCATCAAGAATATAAAAAATGGTTAAAAGCCTTTTTACCGCAATTATTTGATCAAAAACACGAGTTAAAACCAGGAATTGTTTCGGATCGTACGGATGGGCAATTGGTGCATTTGGATGGGCTGAATTTTAGTCGAGCAACCACTTTGTATCAAATTGCGAATAAATTACCTGAATTAAATTATTTAATTTCTTGGGCCGATCATCATTTAAATTATTCGTTTAATAACATTTCGAATGACGATTATATGGGAAGTCATTGGCTAGGAACTTTTGCCTTATATGCGTTGAAAACAAAAAGAGAAATAGAATCTGCAAAGCAGTTGCAAGAACACGTCAATGCATCAATCCAAAAATTCCTCAAATGATCAATTGATTTTTCATCCATAAAGTGAATATGGCTGAGAATAGGGATTCTATAGCCTAATATTATCCGTTAATTTTGATAAAAACCTTAAGAGATGGAAATAAAAAAAATTATATACACAGGCATTGGTGTTATCGGTTTAGGATATTTAGGTTATAATCTATATGCATCAAATCAGTTAGAAAAACAGTTAGATGTTACAGGAAAATGTACAGAAGGAGTCGTAGTTTCTGCCAAAAATTCGATTCGTAGACCGAATGCCACGGTACAATACGAAGTGAATGGTGAAGTATATGAAGTATTGTTTAATACACGTTTGGATGTGGATGATGTGGTTTTAGTAAAATACGATTCATTGGTACCAGAAGATGTATTATTGGTAGATAATTGTGAATAATGAATACAGGTGAATAAAAAACACCTCTCAAAAAATTGGAGGTGTTTAAATAGATTGATTAGAAACATATTGCCGTTGAAATTTGCAGGCGGAAAGCTTCTAATTTATTTTCAACTTGATATCTGGTGGTGAATCCATAATTGCCTTCTATCCCCATTCGTATATAAGATGTGGGATTATAGACAAGGTTTAGAGCTGCATGTTGAATGGATTTTGTCATTCCTTCCGTCATGTATTTCTCTTTTCCGATTTTTGAATAGTTGTAATAGGCTACTGAACTCCATTTGTCATTCCACCAATGTTCATAAGCTACGATACCCATTTGATAGGGCAACATCTTTAAATTGTTGTGATCATTTAAATCAGGAACAGCATCATATCCCTCTCCACCAAAAGCTAGTGTAATGGTATTCGCCCCTTTACCATACATAGTTTGTAGAATCAATTTACTTTTTTTACCAGTTTTAATCACAGAGCTTAAATTTAAGGCATACCCTAACATGGTTTCTGTATGAAAATCTTCTTTTGTCGTGTAACGTTTATCATAACTGATCGGATTAAGCGTTAGCGCACCTCGAATATAGGTTTCTCCCCCGTATCGATAAGTTGCAATAACATTTGGTAAGACTGGTTTCATTTTCCAACCTAAGGAATCATCTGGCACTGTTATACTGGGAATATCAGGATCTTCTAAAGCAAAAGAGTACTGATGTTTTGCATTGACTTCTTTGGTGTACCGGATTTGCATACGACGAACTCCTATGGATCCATTAGGTCCATTAAAATCGAAAATATTAGGCCATGTATTCATATCTGCATTGGTACTCCAATCCTGTCCGATTTTCCAATTTTTATAGGTAATATACCCTTTTCTAAATCTAGGAGCAGTTTTATTATCTGCCCCAATGAAATCAATTTCAAAATATACAGATAAATCTAAATCAGTATTTCCAAATTTTAATCCAACCTGAGATTGTCGAATACTAGCGTGTGAGCTATAATCAGTTTTGTTAGATTGTATATATGAAGGCATAAAACCATCTACAAATGCATTTTTTTTATTATCAATAATAACGTCAGCTTCTATAAATCCGGATAAGCCTATTTCCCACGGCCCTTTTTTAGTAGTTAAATCCCCCAAGATTGTTGGGTTTTGAGTAGTGTCTTCTGGTTCAACAATCGTATCCTGAGCATTAGATATAATTGTGAACATTAAAAGTACAAGGGTAGCTATTTTTTTCATAAATAATTAATACAAATTAACTATTCACAATAGCGGTTAACCTTTTTATTTTTTTTTATTTTGTATCAGTAGGGAGGTGTATAACAAATGAAATCATTTATTATAAAACAATCACTATGAATGGATTAAATTAATAAAATTCTGTAAAAAGTTATTATAAGGAAATAATATTCGCACTAAAGGTGAAGAATTCCTTATAAATTCCAAGGATTTAATGATTTTTAGAATTATAAAAATATGATTAAAGTTGAGATTGATTCGAATAAGATATATTGTTATATTGCTTTTAGAATATTTCTAATTTTAAATCCACTAATAGTTTGGCCAATAATTAATTATAGGATTTATAAATATCTAAAAATTTTAAAAAATAAACCCTAAATCAATAATGGATTTAGGGCTGTATTAAATTATATTAGGTTTGGAATAAATTCTTCTTCGATTTCTTTAAAAGTATTTTCTAAATCAATTAAATTATCTTGTGTAACTAGTTTTGTACGATAAGGTTTAAAATTAGGAATACCTTTAAAATAGTTTGTATAATGCATACGTGTTTCCAAAATTCCTGTACGTTCTCCTTTCCATTCAACTGCCCACATCAGGTGATTTTTTGCAGCTTCCATCCGTTCATAGATTGTCGGTTCTGGTAACAGTTCACCTGTTTCACGGTAATGTTTAATATGGTTAAAAATCCATGGATAACCAATTGCCGCACGACCAATCATTATTCCATCTACCCCATATTTCTCCTTATATTCAACTGCTTTTTGTGGAGAATCTATATCACCATTTCCAAAAATTGGAATTTCAATATTTGGATTGGCTTTAACTCGAGCGATATGCGACCAATCTGAATGACCTTTATACATCTGTGCTCTTGTACGACCGTGTATCGCCAAAGCTTTAATCCCAGTATCTTGCAAACGTTGAGCGACTTCATCTATATTAATAGAATCATGATCCCAGCCTAAACGTGTCTTTACAGTTACAGGTAAATGAGTACTTTCAACAACTGATTTTGTTAAACGGACCATTAGATCAATATCCTTTAATACACCTGCGCCTGCGCCTTTACAAACAACTTTCTTTACAGGACATCCGAAATTGATATCTACCAAATCGGGTTGTACAGTTTCAACAATCTTGGCAGACATGGCCATTGCCTCCTCATCTCCACCAAATATTTGAATACCAATTGGTCTTTCGTAATCAAAAATATCTAATTTCATGCGACTTTTCATCGCATCCCTAATTAACCCTTCTGATGAAATAAACTCAGTATACATCAAATCCGCACCATGTTGTTTACATAGTCTACGGAAAGGTGGATCACTCACATCCTCCATCGGAGCAAGTAATAAAGGGAAGTCTGGTAACTCTATGTTTCCTATCTTTACCACAGAAAATAATTTTTTGCAAAATTACGTAATAATTATGAAACAAGAACCTAAGACAAAAAACGTTAATAATTATTTGAAATTTTCAGCAATGGGAATTCAAATGGCGCTTACGATTGCTATCTTTGCCGGAATTGGTTATTGGTTAGATCAGAAATATCAAACAAAACAACCTTATTGGACAGCTGCCTTGTCGCTTTTTGGGGTATTTGGGGGTATTTATTCTGTAATTAGACAATTACCGAAAGATTAGTTATGGGAAAAGAATTTATTAAACTGACATTAATATATAGTATATTAGTTTTGTTAGTTGGGGCATTGCATTTTTGGATAGTATCTTCAATGAATCTTAGCGAAAATCCGCCAATAGTGTACAAAATTTATATTATTTTAGGTATAATTACTTTTATGATTCTCCAAGCGGGGTTTTTAGTGAAAGTGAAAAGCTCTGATTTTGTTGGTTTTACTTTTATGGGTGGAATGATTGCTAAAATGGCAATCACATTAGCATTGATTATTGTAAATGAACAAATTAAATCGAATGTTTTGCATTTGGTATTAGCATATTTTGTAATTTTGTCCATTGAAGTTTTAATGTTTCTACGTCTAATAAAACTTGACTTAAAAAAGTTTTAATGATTTTTAGCATTACGCTTTGGTAAGTGGTTAATTTACTATAATTTTGCACGCAATTTAGATACAAAGGAATTAAACATGAAATTTTCAGCGTTATTAACGTTTCTAATGTTATTCACATTCGGTTTTGCCAAGGCACAACATCATGAGAATAC
This sequence comes from Faecalibacter rhinopitheci, assembly GCF_015234135.1. Lineage (GTDB taxonomy): Bacteria > Bacteroidota > Bacteroidia > Flavobacteriales > Weeksellaceae > Empedobacter > Empedobacter rhinopitheci. The sequence goes on from NZ_JADGIK010000003.1 coordinate 316,596, forward strand.
AACAACGTTCAGTGAATTAGTACAAAAGGATAATCAAGTTAAGGCAGAAGAATTAGCTAAGGTTAAATCTGGTGAGTCTACTTTTAATCCTGTACCAACAATTATGCACCACATCGGTGATGCACATGAGTGGCACTTATGGGGAGAAGGGGACAATAGTGTTTCTATTCCTTTACCAATTATTTTATGGGATGACAACGGGTTAAATGTTTTCATGTCATCTAAATTCCACCATGGTGAACATGTAGTGGAAAGTAATGGTAATCATTACTTACTTTATCATGAGAAAATCTACAAAACTGATGCACAAGAATTAGTTACACTACACGTAGATGAAAAAGGTGTTACTCACGTAGAGAATGAAAAACCATTAGATTTTTCAATTACTAAAAACGTAGCTTCTATGTTACTGTCTTTTGTGATTTTAATCTTAGTTTTCTCAGCAGTTTCATCAAATTACAAAAAAGGAAATTTAGTACCTAGAGGTATTGCAGGATTTATTGAACCAATCATTATTTTTATTCGTGACGAAGTTGCGGTTCCAAATATTGGGGAGAAAAAATATGCAAAATATATGCCCTACTTATTAACGTTATTTTTCTTTATATGGGTGAATAACTTATTAGGATTATTACCAGGGGCAGCAAACGTAACAGGTAATATTGCAGTTACTTTTGTTTTAGCAGTAATTGCATTAATAGTGATTAATGTTTCAGGAAATAAAGGATACTGGGGACATATGTTATGGATGCCAGGTGTACCAGTTCCTGTAAAGTTATTATTAGCGCCAATTGAATTGATAGGTGTTATAACTAAACCCTTTGCCTTAATGATTCGTTTATTTGCGAACATTACTGCAGGTCACATCATTATCTTATCGTTAATTTCGTTAATCTTTATCTTCCAAACAGAATTTATGGCAGGTGGGTCTTTACCATTAGCATTATTTATTTACTGTTTAGAGTTATTAGTAGCGGTATTACAAGCATTCGTATTTACAATGTTAGTAGCATTATTTATCGGTACAGCAACAGCTGAACACGAGCATCACGATGCACACTAATTAAAGAATACAAAAAGAACAATAAATAAAATAATTTTTTAATATATCTAAATCATATTATTATGGCAATTACAGGAAGTATTGCAGCTTTAGGAGCTGGATTAGCAGTATTAGGAGTAGGTTTCGGAATCGGGAAAATCGGTTCTTCAGCTATGGAAGGTATCGCTCGTCAGCCAGAAGCGGCTTCAAAAATTCAAACAGCTATGATTATCGCTGCAGCCTTAATCGAGGGTGCAGGTTTATTCGGTATCGTAGTTGCGTTATTAGGTAACGGATAAGAATTTGACACAGGTTTAGCTTCTATAACGGTTGGTTATAGGAGCTAATCTTATTAAAAAATTAGTCTCGTAAATTAAAAATATCAAATAAAACATACAATGGATTTAATAACTCCTTCGGTTGGTCTTATTTTTTGGACAGCGGTAGTTTTTATCATCTTATTAGTCATCTTAAGATCTGTAGCATGGAAACCAATCTTATCTGCAGTACAAGAAAGAGAGAAGTCTATAGAAGATGCGCTAAATGCAGCAAAGAAAGCAGAAGAAAAATTAGTAGCATTAAATGCTGAAAATGAAAGATTAATCAAAGAAGCTAAAATTGAGCGTGATGCAATCTTAAAAGAAGCACGTGAGATGAAAGATAAAATCGTTTCTGATGCAAAAGGTTCTGCGCAAGTTGAAGCTGATCGTATAATTGAGTCTGCTAAGATTGCTATCTCTAATGAGAAAGCGTCTGCTATGGCTGATATCAAAAATCAAGTAGGTCAATTATCAATTGAAATTGCTGAGAAAATATTAACTAAAGAATTAGCTGATAAATCGGCTCAAGAAACTTTAGTAAATCAAGTTATTGATCAAGTTAAATTCAACTAACAATGGCAGGATTCAGAGCAGCAAATAGATATGCAAAAGGTTTGATGTTATTTGCTTTAGAGGCAAATCAAACTGACCTTGTCTATGCTGAGATGAATGAAGTTAAAAACGTTATTAAAAATAGTGATGATTTAAGAATTTTCTTAAACTCTCCAATTTTAGACGCTAAAATTAAAGAAGCTACATTAATGCAAATTTTTGCAAGCTTTTCTAAAACTTCTCAAACATTCATTTCATTAGTTGTAAAACAAGGTAGAGAAAATATGTTATCAAAAATTGCTGAGCAATTTATCACAATTTATGATATCATGAATAATATCGTTACAGCAGAAATTTCTTCTGCAGTAGAGTTGGATCAACCAACAATCGATAAAATTGTAGCTAAAGCTAAAGAAGGTTTAGATGCAAATGCACAAGTGAAAGTAATTAATAAAATTGATACTTCTTTAATCGGAGGTTTCGTTTTAAAAGTAGGAAACACTCAAATTGATTCTTCTATTAAAACTAAATTAGCTTCACTTAAAAAACAATTTTTAAACAAAGATTACATTCCTAAATATTAAATATTTCAAAGATGCCAGAAATAAATCCAGCTGAAGTTTCAGCTATTTTAAAACAACAACTTTCTAGCTTCGATTCAGCAGTTGAATTAGCAGAAGTAGGAACCGTTCTAAGTGTTGGGGATGGTATTGCTCGCGTTTATGGGTTAGATAATGCTCAATATGGTGAGTTAGTAGAGTTCTCTAATGGATTAGAGGGAATGGTACAAAACTTAGAAGAAGATAACGTAGGTATTGTACTTTTCGGAACGTCTACAGGAATCAAAGAAGGTGATACTGTAAAACGTACTAACAAAATTGCTTCGATCAATGTTGGTGAAGGAATGTTAGGACGTGTAGTAGATATGTTAGGAAACCCTATCGATGGTAAAGGTCCAATCGAAGGTCAATTATATGAAATGCCAATCGAGCGTAAAGCTCCAGGGGTTATCTATCGTCAACCAGTAAGCGAGCCGTTACAAACAGGTATCGTTTCTATTGATGCGATGATTCCAGTTGGTCGTGGTCAACGTGAGTTAATCATTGGTGACCGTCAAACAGGTAAAACTTCTGTTGCATTAGATGCTATTTTGAATCAAAAAGAATTCTATGACAGAGGAGAACCAGTTTACTGTATTTATGTTGCTGTTGGACAAAAAGGTTCTACAGTTGCAGGAATTATGAAAACATTACAAGATCATGGTGCTGATAAATATACAGTAGTAGTTGCTGCTAATGCATCAGATCCAGCTCCAATGCAAGTTTATGCTCCTATGTCAGGTGCTGCTATTGGTGAGTATTTCCGTGATTCAGGTCGTCCAGCTTTAATCGTATATGATGATTTATCTAAACAAGCGGTAGCTTACCGTGAGGTGTCATTATTATTACGTCGTCCTCCAGGACGTGAGGCTTACCCTGGTGACGTTTTCTACTTACATTCTCGTTTATTAGAGCGTGCTGCAAAAATTATCTCTGATAATACAATTGCATCTCAAATGAATGATTTACCAGAATCAATGAAAGGTATCGTAAAAGGTGGTGGTTCATTAACTGCATTACCAATTATCGAAACTCAAGCTGGTGACGTTTCTGCTTATATCCCAACTAACGTAATTTCGATTACGGATGGTCAGATCTTCTTAGAGTCAGATTTATTCAACTCAGGGGTTCGTCCAGCGATCAACGTAGGTATTTCTGTATCTCGTGTTGGTGGTTCTGCGCAAACTAAACCAATGAAAAAGGTTTCTGGTACTTTAAAATTAGACCAAGCTCAATACCGTGAGTTAGAAGCGTTCGCGAAATTCTCTTCTGATTTAGATGCTGCTACAATGGCGGTTATCGGAAAAGGTATTCGTAACGTAGAACTTTTAAAGCAAGGAGTTAACTCTCCAATGCCAGTAGAAGAGCAAGTTGCTGTTATCTTTGCAGGTACAAATGGATTATTGAAAAATGTTCCTACAAACAAAGTTAAAGAATGGCAAGTTGACTTCGTAGAGTTATTGAGAAACAAATATGCTGATACTTTAGAAACTATCCGTAAAGGTAAATGGGATGATACAATCATCGCTACATTAAACCAAGTGGTAGCAGATACAACAGCTAAATATTAATAATATCTAATATAAATTGGGAATCTCGGTTCCCAGTTTATACTATATAATCCTTCAACTTATAAAGTTATATGGCAAATTTAAAAGAAATCCGTAGTAGAATTACTTCTGTAGGTTCAACAATGCAAATTACGAGTGCTATGAAAATGGTATCGGCTGCAAAATTGAATCGTGCACAAGAATCTATTGTTCAACTACGTCCATATGCAAATAAATTACGTGACTTATTACAAAATGTAAGTTCTACTTTAGATGCTGGTGTAGGAGGAGCTTTAACAGAACAACGTGAGGTGAATAATGTGCTTATTGTAGCCATTAACTCTAACCGTGGTTTATGTGGAGGATATAATTCTAGTATTATTAAAAAAGTTAATACTTTATTAGCTGGTGAATTAGCTGGTAAAAATGTAGAGTTAGTTACAATTGGTAAGAAAGCTTACGAAGCGTACAAAAATACTCAAACTATTGCTGCTAATGAATCTGCTTTATGGGATAACTTAAATTTTGCAGATGTTGCTAAAATCGCTGAAGGTTTAGTTGCTGAATTCAAAGAAGGGAAATATGATCAAATTCGTATCGTATACAACCAATTTAGAAATGCAGCAGTTCAAATCGTTCAAGACGAGCAATTCTTACCTGTTGTTTTAGAACAAGGGAATGAAGAAAATGCAGCTGAATTAGATTACATTTTTACTCCTTCGAAAGAAGAAATTTTAAATGATTTAATTCCTCAAACTTTAAAAACGCAATTATACAAAGCTGTTTTAGATGCTAATGCTTCTGAGCACGGTGCACGTATGACTGCAATGCATAAAGCAACTGATAATGCAAGCGAGTTACAAAAAGCATTGAAAATTCAATACAATAAAGCTCGTCAAGCTGCTATTACAAACGAAATCTTAGAGATCGTAGGTGGTGCAGAGGCATTAAATGCATAAGATTAGAATATTATATTCAACATACAATCAAGCAATCTCTAAAAGAGGTTGCTTTTTTTATGCAGTAACATGCAGTAGTTAAAAAAATGGTAAACTAGTTTGAAATCTAAAATGTATTATTTCATAATATTATAATAAAAAAAGCCCCAACATACTTTGGGGCTTTTTTATTATAAGTATTTATAAAAATTATTTTAAAGCTTCTACAATTGCTTCACCAACTTTAGTAGCTGATTGTGGGTTTTGACCTGTAATTACACGTTGATCTACTACAACGTATGGTTGCCATGGCTCAACAGCTTCAAATATTCCTCCACGCTTTTTCATTTCATCTTCTAATAAGAAAGGAACAACGTCAGTCAATCCTACCGCTTCCTCTTCAACGTTTGTAAATCCATTTACTTTCTTACCATCAATTAAGTATTTTCCATTAGATAATTTGATATTCAATAATCCAGCTGGTCCATGACAAACAGCAGCTACAATACCATTATTTTCATAAATCTTTGTAGCAATTGCAGCGATTTCTTCGTTTTGTGGAAAATCCCAAACTGCTCCATGACCACCTGCATAATAAATAGATTTATATTCTTCTACTTTTACTTCATCTGGAGTCATTGAGTTTTTGATTTTATTTTGGTAATATTCATTTTCATAAAACTCTTTGTTAATTGGATCATCTAAATCGAAACCATCAATTGGAGATTCTCCACCTTTTGGACTTACAAAATCAATTTCATAACCTGCGTTAACTAATACTTTCCAAGGATGAGCTACTTCACCTAAAAAATATCCAGTTTTTTCCCCTGTATTTCCTTTTTCCTCGTGACTTGTAATCACAAATAAAATCTTCTCGTTCATATTTTTATTATTTATTGTTTGTCCAAATCCTGTAATACATGTCAAAAACATAGTCAGGATTAAATTAATTTTCAGCATTAAACTATACTTTTTATAGTTGCAAATTTAGTACCGTAAGTTTACCTTCGCAAGAACTATCCAATTGGATAGTCAAATAAATAATGTTAGATACAACATCTCGAATTATAGGGAAGACGTATCCATGTGCCATTAGTTTAGCAATGGATATGATAGGTGGAAAATGGAAGACCGTAATTTTAGCACATTTAATTGATGAAGCAAAGCGATACAATGAATTAAGAAAAGAATTACCTGATGTTACTGAAAGAACTCTAAGCATTCAGTTAAAACAATTAGAAGCTGATGGTTTAGTCTACCGTGAAGTCTATGGAAATAAACCACCATTAAAAGTGATTTATGGCTTAACAGAAATGGGTAAAAGTTTTATTCCAGTTCTTAATATTTTGATGGACTGGGGAAATCAAGTGGTCAAAGAATTCAATGTGGAATTAGTAAATACTTGTGAAAATAAAAAGTCCTGAACAGCGTTCAGGACTTTCTTATATTTATGTACTATTTGATAGTATCTAATTAGTTCATCTGAAATAATGGACGATCAGCCATAAATTCATTTACACGATCAGCCACTGAATCCATTACTTCCTCATTTCCGATGTTCATTAAAACTTCGTCAATAAAATCAGCAACTGTTTGCATATCTGTTTCAACTAAACCACGAGTAGTTACAGCAGCAGTTCCTAAACGGATACCCGAAGTAACAAATGGTGATTTATCATCGAATGGGACCATGTTTTTATTACACGTAATTTCTGCTTCTACTAGAGCATTTTCAGCTTGTTTACCAGAAATTCCTTTATTACGTAAGTCAATTAACATACAGTGGTTGTCTGTTCCTCCAGAAACTATATCGTATCCTTTAGCCACTAAAGCATCTGCTAATGCTTTTGCATTTTTAACCACTTGTAAAATGTACTCCATATAACCATCAGATAAAGCTTCTTCGAAAGCAACTGCTTTTGCTCCGATCACGTGCTCTAATGGTCCACCTTGCGTTCCTGGGAAAACTGCAGCGTTTAATAATTGAGACATCATTTTTACTTCTCCTTTAGACGTTTTGTAACCCCAAGGATTTTCAAAATCTTTCCCCATCATAATCACTCCACCACGAGGTCCACGTAATGTTTTATGCGTAGTTGTCGTTACAATGTGACAATGAGGCATTGGATCATTTAATATTCCACGAGCGATTAACCCTGCTGGGTGAGAAACGTCAGCTAATAATAATGCACCAACTTCGTCCGCTACTTTACGGAATTTTGCATAGTCAATATCACGAGAGTAAGCAGAAGCTCCACAAATAATTAATTGTGGTTTTTCAGCACGAGCTGTTTCAGCCATTGCTTCGTAATCGATACGACCAGTTTCTTTATCTACACCGTAGAAAGAAGTTTTGTACGTCATACCAGAAAAGTTAACTGGAGAACCATGCGTTAAGTGACCACCGTGAGATAAATCAAATCCTAAGATTTTATCACCAGGTTTTAAACACGCTAAGTAAACTGCAGCATTTGCTTGTGAACCTGAGTGTGGTTGTACGTTTGCATATTCTGCATTAAATAATGTCTTGATTCGTTCTATAGCAATTGTTTCGATTTGATCAACTACTTCACAACCTCCGTAATATCTTTTTCCTGGGTAACCCTCAGCATATTTATTTGTTAAAACAGAACCCATTGCACGCATTACGTCTTCAGAAACAAAGTTTTCAGATGCGATTAATTCAATCCCGTTTAATTGTCTTTCTTTTTCGTCTTCGATCAAATCGAAGATAATGTCATGTGCCATTTTCTGTTTGTTTGTAAATTATGCAACCAAAGATAAGATTTTTATCCTTTATTTTAAATTCAAAAAAATATGCGGATTATTATTTTTTGGGTGTTCTCTTCGGCTGTGTTTTTTAATTTTGTTCTAAGTTCTAAGTTCTAAGTTCTAAGTTCTAAGTTCTAAGTTCTAAGTTCTAAGTTCTAAGTTCTAAGTTCTAAGTTCTAAGTTCTAAGTTCTAAGTTCTAAGTTCTAAGTTCTAAGTTCTAAGTTCTAAGTTTCGTCATTTCGAGTGAATTTTCGAAATGTAATGCAGAAAATTTGTATCGAGAAGTAAGAAGGAATCAATCACACGTCTAATTTCTAAGTCATTCCGAACTCGTTTTAGGATCTCATCCAATAATGATGTGATGTTGAAACAAGTTCAACAAGACAAATGGAGAATATCATTCTATAATTATTCTTCTAATTTAAACTTTTTAAAACATAGAATGAACGAATTATTAAATCATCAAATTCCTTAATTTAGCCCTATGAAAAATCCCATTTACTGCATTGGTTTAATGTCCGGAACATCATTAGACGGATTAGATATTTGTTATGTTCGATTTGACTCGGACACATCGTTTGAAATTCTACAAACCGAAGGAATCAATTATTCTTCTGAGATGAAAAATCAATTGAAAAATGCATATCAAATGTCGGCTATGCAATTGTGTGAACTAGATGTACAATTTGGTTATTATTTAGGTGAACAAGTGAAACTATTTGTGGAAAAATATAAAATCAAACGTTTAGATTTTATAGCATCGCACGGACAAACAATATTTCATCAACCTAATAAAAATTTTACATTACAAATTGGGAATGGAGCAGCAATTTCTTCCAAATGTCAACAACGTGTGATTTGTGATTTCCGGACACAAGATGTGATTCTAGGAGGACAAGGTGCACCTTTGGTTCCTATTGGTGACGAATTATTATTTAATCAATACGATGCTTGTTTGAATTTGGGTGGATTCTCGAATATTTCAATGAATCGAAATGGAAAGCGTATAGCTTTTGATATTTGCCCGATTAATATTGTCTTAAATAATTATGCCAATCAATTGGGATTGGATTATGATAAAAATGGAGAAAATGCATCCAGAGGAAAAGTTTATCAAGAATTAGTGGATGAATTAAATCAATTGGATTTCTATCAACAATCTTATCCAAAATCTTTAGGCTTTGAATGGATAGAAAAGGAGTTTTTAACAATTGTTGAAAACTATGATTTATCCATTGAAGATAAGCTAATTAGCTGTATAGAGCATATGGTTTATCAGATCAATACGATATTCGAAAAACACGATATCAACAAGGTGTTAATAACTGGAGGAGGAACTCGAAATCTATTATTAATCAATTTATTAAAACAGAAATCCTCAACTGAAATAATCATTCCAAAGGATGATTTAATTGATTTTAAAGAAGCTTTGATATTTGCGTTCTTAGGATACAGGAAATTTACAAATCAAGTAAATTGTTTGTCATCTGTAACTGGTGCTATCAAAGACCATTGTTCAGGAATAATCTATGAAGCTGTAAAATAATTTTCAGATTGTCAATTTCGTAGAGTTAAACCTTAAAGTTTTGGGAAAGAAATTTTAAGTTCATTACATTTACGAAAATTACAAATACTTAAAGATGGTTTCTAAACTATTTCAAAAATTTTTTCATAGCCAAACTTCTGGTGGAATTACCTTAATTTTCTGTACAATTTTCTCGTTAGTCGTAGCAAATTCTTTATTTTCTGATTCATATCAAAGCTTATGGCATCTAGATATGTTTGGGCATTCTTTTGCACATTGGATCAATGATGGATTAATGGCTATTTTCTTTTTCTTAATTGGATTAGAATTAAAACGAGAAATTTTTGTTGGTGAATTATCTAATATAAAAAAAGCAATTTTACCCATTTTTGCTGCATTGGGAGGAATGTTAATCCCGGCTGGGATATTTGCGATATTAAATTTTAATACCGATACTTTACATGGTTTTGGAATACCAATGGCAACGGATATTGCCTTTGCAGTAGCTATTATTACGATGCTAGGAAGTAGGGTGCCATTATCTTTAAAAGTATTTTTAACTGCATTGGCTGTTATTGATGATTTAGGAGCAATTGTCGTAATTGCATTGTTCTATCCTAATCCAGAATTACCTTTAGATTTTACACAATTCGGAATTGCGATTGCAATATTATTAGGTCTTTTTGCTTTGAATAAGATGAAAGTAAAATCTATTATTCCTTATATTATTGGAGGAATAGCAGTATGGTGGTTTATGTTACATTCAGGAATTCATGCAACAATTGCAGGGGTTTTAGTAGCATTTACAATTCCTTTTGATAAAGATGATTCAAAATCATTATCGTATAAAACACAAGAAGCATTACATATCCCAGTTGCATTTCTAATTTTACCTTTATTCGCATTAGCTAATACTGCAATTACGATAGAAGGTGGTGGATTTTCTCATTTTAGTTTTCCATTGGCTGCCGGAATCTTTTTAGGATTAGTAATAGGAAAACCAGTAGGTATTACATTTTTTACATGGATTGCAGTAAAACTTGGTTTATGTGAATTGCCAACGGCAGTAAACTTTAAACGCGTTTTTGGAGTTGGAATGCTTGGTGGAATTGGTTTTACAATGTCGATATTTGTTTCGATGTTAGCCTTTAATGACCCTGATTATATCAACGAAGCAAAATTAATGATTTTGGTAGCTTCTGTAACTGCAGCTTTATTAGGGTTCTTTTATTTAAAAACTACATTAACAAAGCGTCAGGATTTCTCAGATTAATTTAATAAAAATAAATCCTATACTTAAGTCGATTTTTTCTTTGGAAGAAATCGACTTTTATTTTATACCTGCGTATCTTCGTATAAATATTTTGAACAAATGAGAACGTATCAAGAAACTATTGATTGGTTATTTTCTAATTTACCAATGTTTCAGCGTATAGGCGCATCTGCAATGAAGGCAGATTTAACGAATATTACTGAGTTATGTGAATATCTTGGAAATCCTCAAACTAAATTTAAAACAATTCATATCGCCGGAACAAATGGTAAAGGAAGTACATCTCATATGTTAGCTTCTATTCTACACGAAGCTGGTTATAAAGTTGGGTTAACAACTTCACCTCATTTAAAAGATTTTAGAGAACGTATTCGTATTAACGGAGCGATGTGTGAAGAAGAATTTGTAGTAAAATTTGTTCACCAACACGAAGAAAAGATCATTGCACAAGGTGCTTCCTTCTTCGAGATTGCAATTGCGATGGCTTTTGAATATTTTGCCCAACAACAAGTAGATATTGCAGTAATAGAAACTGGATTAGGAGGTCGATTAGATTCAACGAATATCATTTTACCTGAACTTTCAATTATTACTAATATAGCTTTAGAACACACACAATTTTTAGGAGATACGTTAGAGAAAATTGCTTTTGAAAAAGGAGGCATTATTAAGCCAAATACACCTATAGTCATTGGAGAAACGACTCAAGAAACAAAAAAGGTTTTTGCTGATTTAGCTTTAGAAAGAAATTCGGAAATTATTTTTGCAGAAGAAAAATTTTATCAGGATTTACCTTCAGATCTTATTGGTTCTTATCAAGTAAAAAATAGACGAACAGTTTTAACTGCAATTGAACAGCTTCAAAATCAACACTGGACAATTAGTGAAGAAAATATATCTAATGGACTTTTAAATGTTGTAAAAAATACAAATCTAAGAGGACGTTGGGATGTTTTAGGTCAGCATCCATTAATTGTAGCTGATACAGCGCATAATCCCCATGGTTTATTAGAAATCGCTAAGCAAATTAATGAGCAACCGTACAAAAATTTGCATTTAGTTTTAGGATTTGTAAATGACAAAGATGTGAAAGAAAGTCTTTCATTTTTTCCGAAAATGGCTACTTATTATTTTTGTGAACCTAATGTTCCGCGCAAATTACCAATAGATGAATTAAGAAATATGGTTCCGAAAGAGTTAAAAGATATTCATTATTTTGATTCGGTAGATAAAGCCTTAAAAGCAGCTAAAGAAGCCGCTACTGAAAATGATTTTATTTATATAGGCGGATCAACCTTTGTTGTTGCTGAAGTTATATAAATTTAACGGCTATTCTTTATTTCGATAGTTTACTTAAAACTTCGTTAAAACAATAGGTAAATATCACAGTAATTATTTAATCTGTTTATTATTATTGTAATATCTATGTTTCTTAGAGATAAAACGAAATAAATATTTATAATACATTTAATTATGTACTAATTACATTTTTAAAATTTATCAATACATAGTTGTATTTAATAAATTAACTTAACTTTGTGATGGTTTAATTAATTAAAAATTTATGAAAAAGTATTTACTAGGGATAGCATTTGCTATGTCAAGTGTGAGTTTATTTGCTCAGGTAGGAATAGGAACTGCTGAGCCTAAAGCTACATTAGATATTATTGGAAAAGGTGATGATAACAATGTTATTGATGGGGTTATTGCGCCTCGTATTACTGGAAATCAATTAAGAGCAAAAAATGACTTATATACAACTGCTCAAAATGGTGCAATTGTATATGTTACTGAAGCGGATTCTGCTCCTGCTGGAAAAACTGTTAAAGTTACTTCTCCAGGATATTTTTATTATTCTCACCCAGAAGGAGATAATATTGAAGGAATTTGGGAACGTATGGATTCATCGTCTAAATTCTTTTATATGCCCTCTGTAGCATTGCCAACTACTGCAGTGGACCCTCGTTTAATTGCTGGTGATGTTTTAAACGATACGAGTTTTTCATTAAATACAGCTAATAATATTTATAAAGTTGATTTATATAATATTTTCAAAAAACAATTTGAAAAACCTGTAGCTTCTTCAGCTTTAACAGATACAGAAATTGCAGATTTAGACTGTACAGCAAATCCAACAAAAGGGTTATGTGGTTTTGTATTATCAAAGGATAAATACGAGTACTATGTAACATTTATTGACCAAACTTTATTTTCTGATGTAATTGTTACGACTAACGGTGAGCTTTTTTATAAAGTAGATCCAACAAAAGTTATTCGTACAGGATCTTTTATGAACGTTGTATTAAAAGTTAAATAATCGTTTATCCGTAGTATAAACGAAAAGATTGTTTAATTTAAATTAATACAAAATGAAAATAAATAAATTAATATATACATGGCTTTTGCTTTTTGGATTTTTTCAGATAGCTTCAGCACAGGTGGTATTTAAAGAAGATTTTGGAAAATCGAAAACACGATTACCTTCAGTCTTTGTACCTCAAGTGGGTAAAGATGCAACATTAATTGCTACACAATTTTCGCATGGATCTAAATTTTATAAGTTAGCGGAAATAGCTCCTAATTATTCTGGAGAAAATGAGAAAATAAACGTTATAGATAATGGATATTATGCGGTAATTTCTCCAAAATATATCTATTCGAATTTGCCTGCAGATAAACCTAGTTGGGCAACATGGTGGAAAGATGTTCCAAATTATACAGATTCATCTGATGATGGTGCTGTATTAGTTGTAAATGGAGGTAAAATTTTAAACCAATTTTATAGACGTGCAGTTTCTTTAGAAGCAGGAAAAACTTATAGAGTAAATGCTTATGTATATGCGAATGGTCAAAACAATGTAAAGATAAAATTTGAAGCTCAAAACATTTCTACTGAACAGGTATTAGGTAACTCAGAAGGTATTAGTACTACTGAAAAAGATAAATGGATTGAAATTTCATGGGTTTTTAAAATTCCTAATAATATAAATTGTTCAGATATAGCTATCTCGTTGAGAAATGACATAGAATCGGATGGAGGAAATGATTTCTACGTAGATGATATTACTTTAGAAAAAATAGAAGATCAAAATATTGCTCCAATTGAATGTTCAAATTCAACTATCGATGAAGTAATTAAGGCGAATGATAATGTTATTAATTATAATACGAAATCGTCATCTATAATTTCTGATGATTCTATTGAAGGAATTGTTGGAGGTATCAAATTAAAAGGTGATAATCGTAATGCAACAATTTCTCAAGTAGGTAATTGGCCATTAGGGTATACTATTGATACTGAAACGGGAGAATTAAAAATTGCTGAAGGATCTGGAAGAATTACTGGACCTTTGCAATATAGATTATGTAATCTATTAGGAGTATGTAGTATAGCAAATATTACTTTTACAAATGGGTCAATATCTACTGCTACAAGTCCAATATTCAATCTGCAATCAGAAATATTAGAAACATGTTTTACAGGTAATTCTAATAATAAGAAAGTAAGATATACTTTAAAAAATGTTTCGAACGGACCAATAGAAATTATTGGTGAAAGTAGAATTTCTACTGCTGGAAAGAAATTAAAATTCAACGGAAGTAATATCGATGTAAATTCTTTAACGGTTATTTCTGGAAATTTAGAATTGACAGGAACCATTGGTTACGCAAAAGCTAAAACATTTGCGAAGGATGAAGTGGTTGTTTTTGAAATGAACTATACTTATTCAAATTTATCAGACGAAATTGTAGGTGGTTTAGAATTAAGATACGGTAATGCTTCTGCATCTGGTCCTATGAATAATCCTGATGTCACATTGAACGTTTCGAATAATATTTCAAGAATTCCAGAGAAACCAAATAATATTACCAGAGTTTTAAATGAAACGGGAGCTTTTACTATTTATCAAGCGTCAGGATTAAGAGATGCAGCTGTTAACTTTAAGTTTTATGATGCTGCTGGTATAGAAATTCCATATAATACCCCTATTAATATGAATTTTACGGGTGAATTGGAATATTCATATTCAAGATTATCTGCATCAGGATGTGAGAGTGAAAAAGGTTTTATTACACTTTCTAAAACTGCCATTGAATTACCTAAGCCTGGTGAAATTTCTTTAGCTTCAGATTCGACTTTAGAGGAACTGAATATTTGTCCTACAAATGACATCATTGATGAAAATGGTCAGATTGTTGGAGAAAATCCGATTAAGATTTTCAATAAACAAGATGCGCAAGGTACTTATGTTACAACAAACGGAGCACGTTATGGTGTAAAGTATTCTTGGGAAGTAAGCTACGATGATGGAATTACTTGGAATGAATTCTCTGACTCTGACGGTAATCAAGAAGGAGAAACTTCAAATGGTCGTAAAGAAATTATATTACAAAATGTAAAAAGTAAAGTTTGGATTAGAAGAAAAGCGCAGGAGCGACCAGAAGGTACTCGTCCTAATCGTTATTCGTATTCAAACATTCTGAAATTAAATGTTCAAAAAAATAACATTGAAATCACTGGAGGTAATTTCCATTCTCAACCATTATATTTCTTGAATGCTGATGAAGGTCGATTAAACCAAGAATTAAACAAATATAAGATTCCTGTAATTACATCTGATGTTAATAGTACTGTTGAGGTAATTGATCAAAATGGACGATCTTATAATGTTGGTGATTATTTTCAATATACAGCAGAAGGAACTTATACATTTACAGTAAAAGTGACAACTGTTGCTGCTGATGGTGTTACAGCCGGATGTGTTTCTTATGCGTCGTTAACATTAACGGTATATGATTTAAATAAATGTAAAGTTGTTACAGAAAAAGTAATTGCAACTGCAGCTCCTTCAGGAAGTGGATGGGGAACAACATTAGCTGGTCTAGTGGCTAATAAAGAGAATGCTTACGATAACGATTTATCAACGCACTCTACAATTTCTGTAATGGTAGGTTTATTAGGTTTAGGTACAACTTGGCAAAATATATATTTTGATGAAGTAGTAGAAGCTGGTACACCATTACATGTAAAATTAGGACAAGAATATAGTGGTGCTCAAGTTGGTGGAGGTCTAACAATAGTTGCATTAGATGCTAATGATAAAGCAATTGGACCTATCAAATCAGTAGGTGAAGGTGCATTATTAGATTTATTAACAGGTGATAATGTATTCGAATATGTATTTGTTCCTGCTGATGGTAACGGAGTAGCTAAACCTTACAAAGGGGTGCGTGTTATTTTAGGATCATTATTGGCGATTGGTAATAATGCAGTTCTTTATGGAGCTTATTACGAAAAAGACCGTGTGATTCAAGATGGAGAACCTACTGCTGTACAACCAATATATATTAGTGGTGCTAAAATTCCGGTTTCTAACACACAACCAAATAAACTAAAATACATTATTCCTACATCTCCGGAGGATATTGTTGTGGTTAAACCAGAAAATATAGAAGTTGATGCAGGAAATAATATTATTTCGAGAAAATTAAAATTAAACGATTACGTAAGTGATATTTCATGGGGTAATCAAGATATAGGTTTAGGAGTTGCAACTTCATTAGCATCTGTTGTCTATCCGTATTTAGCAGTAGACGACGATCCATATACTTATGCAATCTTTAATAAAACGGTAGGAGCATTAAATGCACAAACATTAGATGTTCGTTTAAGAAGAGAAGCAAGACCTGGAGATGAGTTAGAAGTCATCATGACAAATGAAGGAACTAACGTATTATCGTTAGATTTGGGAGCTGATTTTACAGTACAACGTTATTTAGATGACCAAAAAGTAGGTCCTGAAGTAGCAAGTAATGAATTCAAAGTTTTAAATTTAAATTTATTATTATTCAAAACTCCAGTACCTCGATTCAGAATTGGTGGAATTAATCAACCATTCAATAGAGTTGTTTTCAAATACACAAGTATTGTTCAAGCCAACTTAGGGAATCAAATTTACTTACATGATGTATCAGTAGTTCCTCAATCAATTTTTGATGGAGTTAATGTTACAGATACTTTAGAAATTTGTGCTGCTGATTTTATAAAAATTCAAAAACCAAGTGCTTGTACAGAATATAAAGTAAGTTTTGCTTTAGGAAAAGTGGTGCAAACAACAATTTTAAATTCTGATGGAACATCTACTGTCGTAGATAGCTATGATGAGTTAGAAGATGAAATTTTACCAGAAAGTTTATTAACTAGAATTTTCGAGAGTGATTCTGAAGCTCATTATGAAATTAACCGTATTTACGATTTACAACCAGATCAAATTTTATTGATGAAAGTTCAAACCATTCAAAATGGTCAAGAATTCGGAGGTCCACAATACATCCGAGTTAATCTTAAAAACTGTTTAGATGGATTTGTAAACCCAACAATTAATTTAGATCAAGCTGAAAAGAAATAACTTTGAGCATTCGATATGAAGGAGAGCATTAGCTCTCCTTTTTTTATTTGTATTCATGATGAGGTTTAAAACTTCATACGTTGTATGAAGTTGTCTGGAATCATTATTCAAAGTATTACAAAAGGTCTGCTCATATGAGCAGACCTTTTGTAATAATCAGAGCATATTAATCCGGAATTATTTCAAGTAATTTGATTCTTTATATATAATAATAGTCATCTTTCTATTAATATATATCTTGTAACGAACATTTCGATGAATATATCTTTACTATATATAATAAAAATTTCCCATTTCAAGCCTAAAAGAACCGCCCATATTTCCTAAAACTATTACGTCAAGAATTATTTCAAAAAATATTTCACCGAAGTTCAGTGAGTTAGGGGTGAAAGTGAAAATAATTCCCAAAACCATTTGGAAAAACGAATTATGTTGCCCTATATTTGCACTCTCAATACGAAAGACGAGTAGTATTGTAAATTGAAAAAATAGTGAAGTAATAGCGATTTAAACGGGAGTAAAAACTTTTTAAGATTTTATTTTGTAGTTTAAAAATAAGCAATTACCTTTGCAACCGCAAACAACGAAAGCTGTTTGCATATTAATGAGAAGTTCATTTGAAATTATAATATAAGACGAAAGAAATAAAAGCCGAATACAAATTAGGTCAATCCTTAAATAATAGAGCTAAAGGAAATTCGAAGTTGTAAAACATAGAAGCTAACGC
>NZ_JADGIK010000030.1 GCF_015234135.1 Faecalibacter rhinopitheci
AAGGAGATTAAATTGTTCTGGAATAAAAAAAGTAAAAATGAAAATAATAAAAAATATTCCAATTAATTTCAGGATAATAGCAAAGAGATTTTTTATAGTCATAGGATTGTAAAATTACGTGTAACGAGCCGAGTATTTGCGAAGAACGGGAGAGAAATTGAACGAAGTTCAAGTTCTTCCGTTCAAGCAAATTGCTCTTTTCTAAAACTAATTTAAGTTGAAGTTTTTAGAAAAGCAATTTTGCGAGCGGAAAAAGATAGGATGAAAGTTTACTTTCAGCCCGTTTTTTGCAAATACTTTGTTATCTGCAGTCGCAATTTATTTAATCCTTTGCAGTTTTAAAATAAAATCAAATTCATTTTTTTCGTATTTAGAATCAACCTTTTGCAATTCAATTATTCTGAATTTATCTATCAATTTTTTTTGATTAAAAAGTTGAAGTATTAAGTTATCTTTTTCATTACTTAATTTTATTTCGATATAATTTTCAGCCTTTGAAACCTTTTGAGTAGGTGGTTCAGAACAATAATTTGCATCGCCAAGAATAAAAGCGTCATTTTTGTGAAAATTCCAATTAATTATTTTGCAATAATCTCTTTTAAAACTTCTTGCATTTTTAAATTCAATAAATTCACTTGTATAATATTTATTTTCAGTATTGTCTGTAAACCAGGGATTTGAACTTGTATCAATTAGCTTTTTATTGGGCTGTTTAATTGTACTCTTGAAAACTTTTAAAACATTTTCTTTATTCAATTTAACGCTTTGACAAAAACTAAATATTGAAAGATGAATCACAAAAATTATTATAATTTTTTCACTAAATTTCATAGATTTTCTATTTATGTTCGGGTTTTTTTGCGATTGCAGATAACGGGTGGGGTGTTGGCGATTATGCAAAATAAAATGTATAAACCTTTGACCTTACCCTATATTTCAAATATACAAAAAAAACTAAAAAGTAAGCCTTTAATTGCATATTTGCCAACACCATGTTATCTGTAGTAGCAATTATGGTTTATATTCATTTCCTGAAACATAAAGATCAAAATCAATTGATAAATTCAAGTTACTTAATGATTTAATAATTTGGTTCGTTAAATTGGGGCCTCCAATCATTCCATTTCCATTATGAAATTCCATTGCAACTTGAATATAACCATCTGCATTTTCTATTAATTTTTTAACTCCTTCTTTATCTTTATTCAGCTCTAAAAGTAATTCACTAATTTTTGATTCAAAATCACCAGCTTTTTGATTTGGTTCAATTGTTATATTGCTAAAACTGTAAAAACCATTTCCAGATTTTCTTTTATCCCCTTTATTCCAACTTTTGGAAATGTTTAAAGTTGTCATTTTCTTTAATTCTTTGTCGCTTAATTCATCGGACGTGGCTCTAAAATAAACAGAAATATAAGGTTCTGTTGAAATTCCAGTAATTAGATTATCTTTTTCGTCAATATAAATTGCTAAATAAAATTTTTCGTCTTCAATTGGGATAAAGACAATAATTTCATCATTCTTTTTTTGAATATTGTTTATTTGTATTATTCCATTAACATAAAGAGGATTATGTATTTCTAAAATTTGTTCAGTTACTCCAAATTCTTTGTTTTCTAATTCGTTTTGGATAACTTCAATTATTTGTGCGTGAGTCATTTTGCTATTACAGATAACGAGCCGAGTATTTGCGAAGAACGGGAGAGAAGTTGAACGAAGTTCAAGTTCGTGCGTTCAAGCAAATTGCTCTTTTCTAAAACTAATTTAAGTTGAAGTTTTTAGAAAAGCAATTTTGCGTGCGGAAAAAGATAGGATGAAAGTGTACTTTCAGCCCTTTTTTTGCTAAATACTATGTTGTGTGCAGTTTTTATTGATTTTTTCTAAATAAATATGAAGTAATAATAGATAATACATTAAATATCAAGATGAAAGTGGAATAAAATAATATGGTCAAAGAACCACCACCTTTAAAATTTTCAGGATTACAAAATAGATATAAATTAAGTATCAAACTGATTGTAAATATAAATATTAGAATTCTTTTTAGTTTAAATGCGTTCTTCAAAATTCCTATTATACCCCATGTATAAACTAATAGATATAGAACGTAAAGTATATAAAATTCACCATCTGTAGGAATCATATATTTATAAAGTTATGTTTTAAAAATTGCATACAACGGGCCGAGTATTTGCGAAGAACGGGAGAGAATTTGATCGAAAGCTCAAGTTCGTCCGTTCAAGCAAATTGCTTGGCTAAAACTAATTTAGGCTTAAGTTTTTAGAAAAGCAATTTTGCGAGCGGAAAAAGTTGGGATGAAAGTTAGCTTTCAGACCGTTTTTTCGCAAATACTATCCTATGTTTGTAATTGATTATATTTAAGATATATAGCAAATAAAAAAAGAAAGAACTAAATGAGCAGATTAAGATCGTAAATACTATTAAGCATAAAGCTTCACTAACATGATAATCCCTGCTCATTTCTTGCCAAAAACCGTACAGTTTATTTGAACAAAAAGTTCGTGCTAGGATAGTAGGTTTCATTGCAAGATTAGTTCTCTCCTATAAAAATTAAATATAGAACAAATGAATGAAAAAATCAACTATTGTGGGATA
>NZ_JADGIK010000031.1 GCF_015234135.1 Faecalibacter rhinopitheci
TCTTTACCATTGTATTTGTACTTATAGTTTGGGTTAGCTGTATTAACAATACTTTGGTTGTTGTGCTTTAATCCAAAAGGGTAATAACTGTTTTCATCTACAATTTTACGGTTTCCATCTTCGCCTTTCGTATAACTCACGCGTACGTTTCCTAAATGATCGGTATAATTATAGACATATTCAAAAATACCTTCATTTACATTTACATAGCCTTCAGCTGTTGGGAAGAATTGTAAAGATAAATTATTACCTCTTCCAGCTGATTGTTTATATTGAAATCCATTATCGTAGAAAGTATTTTCTGAATAAGGAATTAATAAATTGTCATTTACTAATTTTGAAACCTTAACACCAGAAGCATCATATAAGAATTGAATTTTACTTAATTCACCATTATTATTAAAAAGAACTTCTATTGGTAAATTTAAGTGATTATAGGCAATATTCGTAATGTTTTTATTTAAATCCTTTTTTAGATTTCCATTTAAATCATATTCGTAATCTGCACCTGTTGTATTTTTATCGTTAAAACCTTGTTCATTACTCGTAAGATCATTCACACTTTCAAGTTGATTAGAATTAGGTTTATATTGATATTCTAATTGATCTATACTTTGAATTCCATTTAATGATAATTCATGTCCAATAGTATTACGTGATAATCCTAAAATATTTCCATTAAAATCATACCCATAAATACGTTCATCATACTGATTAGTAGAAACTATACTATTTGATACTTCAGTAGATTTACCTAATAGTAGTCGATTTAGACCATCGTAATGATAAGCATATGATTTCGTAGCACCATTGTTTATTTTCCATAATATTTCTCCGATATTCCCATTGTAAGGATTATCACCTCTTTCAGAATCATGATATTTAATCTTAAAACTGAATAATCTATCCGAAGTATTTTCAATAGAATTTATATCCGTTAACCAACCACGAATGTTAAATTTGTAATCTACTTGTTCTAAGGGTGAGTTTAAACTTGAGTTTCCAATTTTTTTACGAACCAATTGTTTAATGTCATTGTATTCATTTCTTACAATATATTCTTCAGGTCCATCATTGATTTGATGCGTTTGGTATTGTATGCTTTCGTCTGGATTATACTTGAAACTTTCTTTAACAATAACAGGTTCTGTATCTAAACTTAACTGATGAGTAGTTGTAGTTGATACTACTTTTCCTCTAAACGAATCGTATTCTGTCTTAGTTTCTGTTTTACCTCCATTATAATTCAATTGAGTTGTAATAACAGGACGTAAGTATTTATTTTCGAAGAAAGTAAAATTCTTGTTCCAGGTGTTTGTACCCAGAATATTAGAAAATGTTGCAACTGAAATACCTTTTAATTCTTGATCAAGTTCATTAACCAAACTTTGCTCGTTTAAATCCGAAGGTTTTAATTCAAGAAACTCATAATTATCGTAGTAATTAACAGTATGAACAATTAAACTACTTTTAGGAAATTCGTTAGTGGTATAATAAATTCGTAATCCATTATTTGTAAAACCTGTAGAAGATTTTACTTCATTATTAGGGGTTGTTTTATTTTTTAGAGCTGCTTCCATCGCTTTGCGATCAGCTGTATTTTTAAAATACCCTGTATAAAGTATACGACCAAATTTATCATATTTGGTAAATGTCCAACCTTTATTGAGTGTAGTATTTTCTGAAGTCGTATTTACACTACCATTTCTCATATTGATATCTTGGTATAGTACTAAACGATCTTCTTTATCATAAACCATAAATTCACGGCCTTTACCAGGAAGTTGTTTTTCGACTAAACGATTCTTTTCATCGTATTGGTATTGATATCCTAATTCAGGTAAATGATTGATATAATCTGAAACACTAACACTTTTACCAGCACTTTTCACTAATTGTGGAGGTAAGACATAGGTTAAATTGCCTTAAATATCATATACATAATAAGTATCGTGATCACCATTTGAATTCTTAGGAAAATCAGCTTTACTTTTAATATTTATACGTTTCAGAATTATTTTCCGTCCTTGTCTTTAAACTCTTGAATGGGTTGACCATTTTCGTCGATGGTAATTGTTTTATATAAAGAACCAGCAGAATAATAATTATTTAAAATTAAAGTTGGAACATAATTATTATCCAATGAGACACCAAAATTTAATACTTCATTAGAAGTATTGGTTTGATATTGAAATTTTATATTATTGTTGCCTTCGACTTTCCAAATTTCACCAGGAGCTCCTTGTTTTAAAACACGGCTTAATGGCGAGTTTTCGTATTCTTTCTGAGCATATACTTTTCCCGTTTCTGGGTAATTTGAATAATTAATCGTACTTGGAAAATTAATTCCAGCAACTACACCTGGTAAATATTCTTTATCTGTACGTCCAAAACCATCATACGTCACTTTAGTGGCTAGTGCTTTT
>NZ_JADGIK010000032.1 GCF_015234135.1 Faecalibacter rhinopitheci
CGCAAAATTGCTTTTCTAAAAACAATAAACTAATTTAGTTTTAGAAAAGAGCAATTTGCTTGAACGGAACGAACTTGAACTTACGTTCAACTTCTCCCCGTTCTTCGCAAATACTCGGCTCGTTAGCTGTAATGCGTCCAAAATTGCGCACAAAACAAAAATGATGAACCAAGAACTAAAAAAAATTGAAAAGTTACTTTTTGGTACTACTCTATCTCAAATTTCAAATCTAATTGAAGACAAAGAAGCGAAAGAATATTTCGGATATAATTTTCAAACTGAAAAACTGAATTTCAAATTTAGAAAAGCGAAAATTACTCCTAAGAAAGTTGGTCAATTTGTAACTTTATGGAAGCGAAACTCACAAAAAGAAACCGAGCCATTTAATGAATATGATAATTTTGATTTTTATATCATTGTAACTGAAGAAAACGAAAATTATGGATTCTTCTTGTTTCCAAAAAATGAATTAATAAAAAGAAAAATTCTTACAACAAATTCAAAAGAAGGAAAACGTGGTTTTAGAGTTTATCCAAACTGGACAAAGACAGAAAATAAACAAGCTGCAAAAACTCAAATTTGGCAAACTCGATATTTTTTAGATTTTACAAAAGAAAATAACGAAAATCAAATGCGTTTAAGCGAAATATTAAACTCGCACTACAGCTAACAAGGGCTTGGCGCAATGGCGGGTTAAGTCATAAAACAAAGTTTTGGCTTTTTATTCCGCAAAAAGCCAATTATATTGACTTTTTTCTTAAATTTATTCAATAAATTGGCTTTTGCTTACAGTGTCGCTAAATTGAAACTTTTCGCTTCAATTTCCGCCACTGACGCCAAGCCCCGAAACGTTATACGCTATTTTACAAAAAAAAACTTATCTGTAATAGTTATTAAATTTGTTAAATTTGCAATAAACTAATAACCAATATAAAATTGTCTACAGATATATTTTTTTTCGTTGCATACTTTTTCATTATTTTACTTTTATTTATTATAAAATGGACTAAGGATTTTGCATATAAAAATTTAAATGAATTTATAGGAGTTACATCAGCTTACTTATATCTCTTAGCTGACATAAAAAACGATAGTGAAAATAAAATTATATTTGATTTAAACTGGAAAGATTTAAATAATTTTTTAGTTTATTCAGGTGTTATTTTAGCATTTCTGTATCTATATTTAAATTACAAAAATAAAAAGAATTTTGTTAATGACTCTTTACTTTTATCAGAGAACAATGAATTAAAAGAAAGTTTAAAAAACTCAAAAAGAGAATTTTATAAACTTTGTTCTGATATAATTAGAAGTACTTTTACAGATTTTTACTTTTCATCAAATGGTAACGGAAGAATAAGTATTTATAAATACGATAATAATTCTTTTACTCTTTTAGGTAGATATTGTCCAAATCCATTATTTAATGGCCCAGGTAGAGCTCATTATGCAGAAAATGAAGGTTTAATTGCAAAAGGTTGGCAAAAAGATGAATTTATTGAATTTAATATTCCTAAGTATTCAAAAAAAGGTCGTGAATGGAAAAGGTATATGAAATCAATTTGCAATATTTCTGATTCATCTTTAGAAACTATTAAGATGAAAAGTTGTTCATTTTACATTCAAAGAATAAATAATGAAGATTCAAGGAATCCATTAGGAATAATAGTCGTAGAAATGTTAAATCCAGAAAAAATTGATGATCAATACATTAAACATCAACTTGAATTAAATAAAGAAACTATTTCATCTCTTATAAAAAGTATGAAAACTATAACAAAATAAAAAACAGCGTATAACATCGGCTTGGCAAAATGCGGGGTTTAGTGCAAAATTGAACTTCTCACCTTTTATCCGCCAAAAGCTGTTTACTTTTGTTTTTTTATTAAATTTATCAAAAGACTCACAGCTTTGGCTACGTTTCGGTCTGAATTGAACTTTCGCTCAATTCAAGCCCGCACTTCGCCAAGCCGCGGCCCGTTATCGGCAATATGATATGAAATACCAATTGAAAGCATATTTATTTTTATTTTGTATAATTTTATTTTGTATAATTTCTACACAAACTCGTTCTCAAATTATTTTAGGAACTTATCCTTCAACTGAAGAAAAGTATAGAAT
>NZ_JADGIK010000033.1 GCF_015234135.1 Faecalibacter rhinopitheci
AGAAAAGTAATGGTTATTGTCGTGCATTATATGATCGATTAGTAGAGAAAGGAAAGAACAAAAAAGCAGCGTTAATCGCTGTGTGCAATAAGCTGCTTAAATTGGTATTTGGAGTGGTAAAAAATAAAACATTTTACCATGAAAATTTTGTTGTAAAAATTGCTTAAAAAACTTGGTTTTTTACACAGTTCATGTTATGCGACGTTTCTTTTATTATTTAGATTTTTTTCAAGAAATAATAACGAAAAAATTACAACTCCAAATAATCCATAAAAAAGGCTTGAAAAAACAGCAAAATATTTATATTTATTTGAGAGGTTTTCCTTTGAAAAGTCAAAGTAAAGCAGAATTGCAATTATTATTTTGATTCCTATTTGTAGATATCCTATAGTTGCATTAATTTCAAAAAATTTATCCATATCCAATTTGAAAAACCAATTGAATGGAAGTGATAGTATTCCACCAATAATAAAAAACCAAATATATTTTTTAAGATATTCAAGTAAGTTTGAATTCATTTTTTAATTTTTCAAAAGTTAGTAGTAAAAACAATATTATTCCAGTAAATCCAGAAAAAAATGTTAACACAAACAATACATTGTTTTGTAGTTTTAGCTTTTTTGAATCTTTTATCATAAAATAAATTAGAATAAAATTTAAAATATATCTTCCAAGTAAAATAAAATATCCATCTCCAAATGTTATTGTAACCCCATTGGAAATTTGTTCAGTAAAAACATTTGGGAAAATTGATTTTAAAGTAACCGGAATTAATCGAGAAATTAATTCAATTACAAAGAATAAAATCAGATATTTCTTTATATAATATTTCATTTATTAAACAGCTTTTTTATAAAATGTCGCATAACGAGCCGCGGCTTGGCGAAGTGCGGGCTTGAATTGAGCGAAAGTTCAATTCAGAACCGAACGAAGCAAAAGCTGTGGCTTTTGGTAAATTTAATAAAAAAACAATAGCAAAACAGCTTTTGCGGATAAAAGGGCGAGAAGTTCAATTTAGCACTTAATCCCGCATTTTGCCAAGCCGATGTTACACGATGGCTTTATTTTTTATAAGCTTGTTCTTTATACAATTCAATAAATTCTTCTGCTTCTTTCATAGTGTTGGGAAATTCTGCATATTCATTCGTCAATTTTCCGTCTTCAATTTTGTAAATATGTTGAAAAGGAAAACCATTTTCGATTAAAAACTTAACAGTTTCCCAAGCCTTTTTATCGTTTTTTTTCGGTGCTCTGAATCTATGAGATAATAAAGTCATAGGTTTACCACATTCCGGACAAGGATATGAAAGTTCTGAACCTAAATCAATATCACGATTGAATGAAATTTTACAATTTAAACATACTTTTTTATATCCCATTTTTTGAGATTTTATTTCTAAAGATAATTAATAGAATAATTATAACAATATCAGAATAAATTAAAGTTTTCAAATTGCTTATAGAATTACATAAATTGTCACCAGTAATTTTTGATATCCATTCAGTTGGAGAATCAGTTTCGTATT
The DNA here is from genome assembly GCF_015234135.1 of Faecalibacter rhinopitheci. Lineage (GTDB taxonomy): Bacteria > Bacteroidota > Bacteroidia > Flavobacteriales > Weeksellaceae > Empedobacter > Empedobacter rhinopitheci. The sequence continues at coordinate 1,527 of NZ_JADGIK010000033.1, forward strand.
TTAAACTTACCATTGTATTAATAATTCCGAAATAAAATATTGGAATTAGAATAATCAAAATGATGATTAATATGTAAAAATATTTTTTATTCAATTTATACGTAGAGTTCGGAAGGCGTTTTCAAGTTGCTAATGCAACGACAGTATAAAAATAGTAAAAATTTTGATTATTTTATTTGTTGAATAATCATCTGATTAAAAACTTGTGCAGGGGAATATCCATCGAGCACTTTTCGAGGTCTTTCATTAAGTTCACGTTGCACTTTTTT
>NZ_JADGIK010000034.1 GCF_015234135.1 Faecalibacter rhinopitheci
GTATAACAAGGGTTTGGCGCAATGGCGGGTTAAGTGCAAAATTTAAAGTTTTGGATTTCTATTCCGCAAAAAGCCAATTATATTGACTTTTTTCTTAAATTTATTCAATTAATTGGCTTTTGCTTACCGTGTCGTTAAATTGAAACTTTTCGCTTCAATTTCCGCCACTGACGCCAAGCCCCGAAACGTTATATGTAATTTTATAAAATGAAGAATTTAATAACAACAATATTTATTTCAATTTCAATATTTACTTTTGGTCAAACTAATATATCAAAATTAAAATCCTATAAAAATGTAGTTACATTTAATAATTGTAATCATATAAACAGTGATAATAAAAATGAAGTAATTCAATGTATAGATAATAATTTTGAAACGTTTTCTAATAATTATTTCAAAAAAATTAACACGATTAAATTTGATTCAATAAAATCAACAAAAGAAAATATAGTTAATGCCTATTTTGATATTGTATATTCAAATAATGGTCAATTAAAGGATATTAGACTTTTAAATATAAATTCATTAAATAATGATATATCAAAGGATATTATAAATAAAATTAATCCATTAATAAAACCTTTTTTTAATGAGTTTTTTTTAATATTAAATGGTGTAGAAAAACCAGCAAAAAACTTTAATAATGAAGATGTTGAAAGTGAATTACCATTTAATATCACTATTAAATTATATAACGATGAATTACTTTTTCAATATCAAAATATTCCAACAATATTAGATTTTAATGATTATTCAAATCAATTAGAAATTAACGAATATTATGCTATCATTTATAAAAATTTAGAGTCAAAAATATCTTCTGGATTTTCTGAAATTGCAAAAAAAAATAATATTTCAAAATCCGTTGCACATCTAAAATTTGAAATATCAAGTACAGGTGAAATTACGAACATAGATGCAAAAACAGAAAATTCTGATGACGTTATTTTGGGGGATTTCATAATATCATTATTTAAAAATGAAATACAAAAAAATAATAAAATAGTCATATCAAAACTAAAAGATGGAAAACCAACTAATAAGAAATATATGATGTCATTTCAATTTGGTTATCGATAAAACTACATATAACATACTATTTGCGAAAAAACGGGCTGAAAGTAAACTTTCATCCCAGCTTTTTCCACTCGGAAAATTGCTTTTCTTAAAACTTTCAATTAATTTAGTTTCAGCCAAGCAATTTGCTTGAAAGCACGAATTTGAACTTTCGTTCAATTTCTCTCCCGTTCTTCGCAAATACTCGGCTCGTTAGCAGAAATTTTTCCGCGGGTTCAGAAAACTAATGCAACACTATAAATTATTAATTTAGTGTTGTTATGAGCCAAAATTATACAAGATTATCCCAACAAGAACGATTTAAAATTGAGAAATATTTAGATCAAAAACTTTCC
>NZ_JADGIK010000035.1 GCF_015234135.1 Faecalibacter rhinopitheci
TTGATTTGTTGCAAAAGCTGCACCAGTCCCCATCAATACAATGACAGCTGGTAAAATGACTTGTTTTAAATTTTTCATCTTGGTTGATTTTTATTTTGCCTACTCTTTTTTTAATAGATTTTCGGCTTACTCTATGCTGAACTGCTTCATTACATTGGGCGCCCATTTATAACGAATCAGTTCATTGCCTATTAAAGCATAAAAATGTGAATCGGTAACCAAAAAATCTGCTAATTTTTCACCTTGACGGTGATGTACATAAAAACTGCCGATATAATAGTTGCGATTAGTGAAATACATATCAATAACCGATGCTTGTTTCCATTGTTTTTGGGATTCGTGTTTTCCCATCAGATTAGATTCATTAAACAAGATGTTGTGATAGGTATTCATATTTTTATTCACCAATAAGGGTGGTGCATTCATTTTGTTGGTTCCATCTTTTAAAGCAGTTACTTTAAGACGAGCTTCTTGGATGGTATCTATGGTATGCAACGATTTTTGTATCTCTAAATTTTCATTCATTACAATAAACTGGTTGCGGTAATAATAGTTGTAAACTATTTTTGTGGTAATAGGATCATAGTTGATTTGACCATCACTATCAAACACTCCATCCAATTGTTTTTGAAGGATATCATTTTTTAAAATAACAGCATCAGTAGTAGTATTGACTAAGCCAAGTACTTGTTGGTTTAAAGTGCTACTATGTGTTTTAATAGCAAAATTATTATTCCCTAAAGGTACTAGCTGAGAAAAATAGGCTTTATTATAACTAACTATTTCGGCCCTGTAATTGGGCAAGCATCCTTTAAATATTACGGGGACATTACCATCATATACATAAAATTCATCCTCAAATACTTTAATGGTTATTGCTCTAAAATTAAAATTAGACTGTTCTAATTCGATGCGATGTTTTTCTACATCTTTTAAATCTAGATTAATACTGGTAAGGATTAAAGGCGCAGTATAGTTTCCGAGGTATATTTTATGTGCATCAAAACCAGCAAAGTAATAGGAGTTTGCACCTAAATTAATGGCTTCTTGCTCTATAATAGGATGTGGTAAATATCTTCGGGTGAAATTATTTTCTTGTTTGATAATATATTCTGAATTAAAAAATAAGGTAATCATACTTCCTATCGCAATTATTCCTGCTACTATAATAGATGTAGCATTTTTTTTAGAAAATGGAGAAAGAAATAATATACCAACTAGAGCAAATACAACAAAAATAACATTAAAAACTAAGTGTTCTGTCCATCCCATTTTTTCCAAAATTCCACCGCAAGAACAAGGTATATAATCACTGAAATTAAGGATGAGGTAGATATAAACAGTAAATGCTACCATCAACATATAACCCCCATAATAAGCAACTAACCGTGTTCTTTTAAAAAT
>NZ_JADGIK010000036.1 GCF_015234135.1 Faecalibacter rhinopitheci
TATCCCACAATAGTTGATTTTTTCATTCATTTGTTCTATATTTAATTTTTATAGGAGAGAACTAATCTTGCAATGAAACCTACTATCCTAGCACGAACTTTTTGTTCAAATAAACTGTACGGTTTTTAGCAAGAAATGAGCAGGGATTATCATGTTAGTAAAGCTTTATGCTTAATAGTATTTACGATCTTAATCTGCTCATTTATTTCTTTCTTTTTTTATTTGCTATATATCTTAAATATTATCAATTACAAACATAGGATAGTATTTGCGAAAAAACGGGCTGAAGGCTAACTTTTTTGTCATTATTTTCTACTCGCAAAATTGCTTTTCTTAAAACTTTATACTAATTTAGTTTCAGCCAAGCAATTTGCTCGAACGGACGAACTTGAACTTCGTTCAATTTCTCTCCCGTTCTTCGCAAATACTCGGCTCGTTACACGCAATTGCCAAATGGGTTTTTGTAATGTTTGAACTTCTTTTTTTACCGATTTTATTTTTGATTTATCACAATTTTCAAACCTCGGATTTAGTTATTTTCAAACTTAGTTTATGAACCGAAAATTTGATGTTTTCTAATTTTACATTTTCAATATTATTCAAACGTTCTTGAAGTTTTGTTTAAGATTTTGGGATTTTATAAAAGCAAAATTCTTTCGTTTTCTTGTAATTTAGTTTATAAAACAAACACACTTTTCATATTTCAAAAGTTGGTTTTCTTTAATTTTCGAACAAATTCAGCTTTGTATTTTTTTGCGTCGTTTTCTGCTTTTTTCAAACTCGATTTTTTACCGAAATTTTATATTCCGAGATTATGTTTTCTTTTATTTTCTGAAACTTATCGCTTTCTTAAAAAACTGTGCATTTTCCAAAATTGAAACTTCCGCTTTTTCCATTAAATTATAAGAATATCAAGCTGCAAATTCTGTTTTCAAATGTTCAATTCAAAATTTTTCATACAGCTATGCAAAAGCGTGTAACATGGTATTTGCAAAAAACGGTCTGAAAGTAAACTTTCAGCCTATTTTTTTCTCTCGCAAAATTGCTCTTGTTTCAATTTATTTCTTAAATTTATCAAAACAAAAGAGCAATTTGCTCAGTCCGTGACGAATTGAACTTCGTTCAATTTCCTCCCGTTCTTCGCAAAATACCCGGCTCGTTACCTGCAATGCTACCAAAAACATCGTTATAAAAATGGGAATAGGAATATTTTATTTATTAATAATTTTAGTCATTCTGACAACTTGTTGCTTAATTTGGCTTTTTATTTCAATCAAAAAG
>NZ_JADGIK010000037.1 GCF_015234135.1 Faecalibacter rhinopitheci
AAAAGGCGAGAAGTTCAATTTTGCACTTAACCCCGCATTTTGCCAAGCCGATGTTATCGGCAGTATGAATTATTCCATTTCATAACCCAATTCTTTTAGAAACTTATATTTTTGAGGTATTTCTTGTACTCTTTCATCTGACAATAGTTCATTTGTAAATGATTCATACACTTTATATGAACCATTATTTCCACATATTCTTACAGATTGATTTTTATCTTTTGATTGTTTAATTTTTTTACGTATAAAATCATCTAATAAATATTCATATAAATAAGAATACTTGTCTTTTTCATCTCCTCTTTTCTGAAATTCTTGAATTTTATTTGAGTAGTAAAAATCAACATATATTAATGCATCTGCGGCGTAGATTTGCGTTTGAATATTTGGATAATCAAGCAATCGCCTTAATAAATCTGTTCTTCCATATTTTATTAGGTTAATTGTTGCAATTCTTTTATCTGGCGGTAGTCCAGCAGACGAATATTCACAAATCCAACCATATTCATCTCGTGAATCAACGCCAAGTAATTTATAGTAACTAATTAAAACATCTATCTTATTTTCTAAATCAATATGAAATTTAATAGGTATTTCAGGTAAAACTTCATTTACATAATTTTTCCAAATTTGCTTATTAAAATAATTTGTAGATTCATTTATGTTTTGGTTTTCACCATTGCTTTCAAATGACAATACATCACCTTTAAAACTTTTTAATTTAAAATAATTTGTATAACCTTGTTTTACATATTCAAATTCATCAATTAATCCGTTTTTTTGTTCGTGTGTATAATGACCACTATTGATTTTAGAAAATTCTTTAATTCCTCTCCAATTTAAATTTGATAATAAAGATTCAGTTTTTATGATTCTATACTTTTCTTCAGTTGAAGGATAAGTTCCTAAAATAATTTGAGAACGAGTTTGTGTAGAAATTATACAAAATAAAATTATACAAAATAAAAATAAATATGCTTTCAATTGGTATTTCATAT
>NZ_JADGIK010000038.1 GCF_015234135.1 Faecalibacter rhinopitheci
AAATCAAGGCTGTAAATTCTTTGCTAAAAAAGAACTTCAGTTGGCTAAATAATTTGAATCGCTCCTGACGTCGGCAAATTATTTTTAACGCCTTCTTCGTTATTTTTCTTAACGCTCGAATTTAAGGGCAGATTAAAGCTGGTAGGTGAACTAGTGAACTTATTCTTTATTTAGATGTTCTTTTTTCCTTGATGAAAAAGGAACCAAAAAAATCAAGGCTTCAAATCTATTTAACTAAAATTAAAATTTATTTCGGGAAAGATTTAAATGCATCACTGTCGCTCGCTAAACCTTTCTTATCCTCCATTCTATTTAATTTTTTAACGCTCGAATTTAAGGCCAGATTAAAGCTGGTAGGTGGGTAGGTGAAATTGCTTTTAATAAATAGATATTGATTTTGTATCTCTCTATTTGAATCGTGATCCCTTCTATAGTTAGTTTAAACTACTTTATCTTTCTACTTTCTATTCTGTATTCTCTAATTTTAGATGATTAATTCATCCATTCGGCTAATGAAGAGAATATATTTTTGGTATTTACTAAGTTTTAGTATGTTTAGAATAAACAAAAGCATTTATCTAAAAGATTGAATTTTTCACTAGCTAATCCTAAAAGCGCTGTAATCAGTATAAAATTCTATGCGATTCAAATAAAAAGAAAAAAATATTCTACGGAGGTTCAGTGAGTTAGTTAAAGCGTAGGAAATAATTCTAAAATGTGTTTGGTAAAGTGAATAAAGATGTTCTATATTTGCACTCTCAATACGAAAGACGAGTAGTATTGTA
>NZ_JADGIK010000039.1 GCF_015234135.1 Faecalibacter rhinopitheci
TAACGAGCCGAGTATTTGCGAAGAACGGGGAGAAGTTGAACGTAAGTTCAAGTTCGTTCCGTTCAAGCAAATTGCTCTTTTCTAAAACTAAATTAGTTTATTGTTTTTAGAAAAGCAATTTTGCGAGTGGAAAATAATGGGATGAAAGTTTACTTTCAGCCCGTTTTTCGCTAAATACTATGTTATACGATGTTATTGTTAAGCTTACTTAGTAAATAGTTATATTCTTCACCAGTCACACACCATGTATTTGATTGTATATCATGAGGAATTTGTTCTGTTGATTTACCATCAAAATATGAAACATGAAAAAATCGTGATATGAATATAGCAGGCTTATTTAAATTACGAATAAAAGCTTGATATAAAGTTATTTTATCAGCATATTCATTTATAACATACGTATTAGTTAGAAATTTACCTAAAGTTTGTTGAAACTTATATTCAGTAAAAGTGTAATATAAAATAAGTATTATAGGTGATAAAAGTTGTAGATATAATTTAGCGGATTTTAAAAAAAATAAATCATCTAAAATTTTTGAAATTACAGATAATACTAAAATAATAAATGTAACATCAATGATAAAGTTTAAAATTCTAATACTAAATCTCGCAGAAATTACTTTTCGATTAACTTCAACGTCAGTTAGAATTCGAACCCTTTCATTAAATTCATTTACAGTATAAATGTATTTTGAGTATGTTTCTTTAATATCAGTTATTTTCATTCAATAATATCGTATAACG
>NZ_JADGIK010000004.1 GCF_015234135.1 Faecalibacter rhinopitheci
ACCTCTTCCCATTCCGAACAGAGAAGTTAAGCCTTTCAGCGCCGATGGTACTGCTATTGCGGGAGAGTAGGTCGTCGCCAGTCTTTATAACAAAGCTCAATCTTTAATTAGATTGGGCTTTTTTTATGCCATAAATTTTCAGAATACGTGGTATGTAAAAAAGTAATATGTATTGGATTATTTTTAGTCAGTAGAAGTTTTTGAGTATTTTTAAATATTAAAATCAACTTTTAATCCTTTTACTTCTAATTTATATGATTTATGAATCATTTTAAACACTCTAAATGATGAAAGAATAATTCGCTGTCACTTTGTTCTGAATGACATTTATCTAAGAGTTTATTCCTAATATAATTTTTTTAATATATCTTTAATGCATTATTGATATTTATGAAGAAACTATTTTACCTATTTACATTAATTACTTTTTGTTTAAATGCACAATCGATAAATGGAAAGATTTTAGCTGAAGAGACAAATAAAGGGTTATCTTATATTTCTATTTATGCTGATGATAATAGTTATTTAACGATTACAGACAGTGTTGGAAATTTTTCATTTAAGAAAACTAAAAATATTAATTCTATCATTGTTGATGCTACTGGTTATAAATTGCAAAAAGTAAATTTAGACCATAACACCTTAAATAGTTTAACAATTGTATTAAAAGAGGAAGTTATAGCATTAAAAGAAGTTTCAATATTTAATAAATATAGAAAGAAAATTAAAGTTGGAAATTCAGGAGCTACCGTACACGTTGATTTTAATCCAATTTCTGATTCAAACAGGATTAGAGAAATTGCTGTACGTTTATTTATTAAAGATTCAGCAAAGTTAGATAAAGTAAATGTAGGATTTTCATAGTTACCACAATCTGGAAATACAGCGCTTCGTTTATTGATATATGATGAAAAAGATGGTAAACCTAATTCTATTATCTCTAATGAAGATTTATTTTATGAAATCAATCAAAATGATTTAGATAACAATGTTTATTCAATTTCTTTAAATAATAAGGATATTATTTTAAAAGGTGTTTTTTATATAGCTATTGAAGTGTATAATGATACTGAAGAATCAATATGGTTTAGTGCAGGGTTTTTAGGTAAAAATGGTTTTATGAGAAGAAATTATAAAGAATGGGACAAAATGCCTCTAAAATTATCACCTTATATCAATGCAGAATTATTACAAAATAAGAATTAAAAATAAAAGAATAATCCCCAAGTAGTTAAATACTTGGAGATTATTCTTTTATTTAGAAGTATCCACACCTTGATTCATCTCTTTGTATCTTTTGGTAAGTTCTTCTACTTCATCACTAAATTGTTGGTCCGTAACTATTTTTCCTTTTGTTGGTAAAGAAATATTAATTGATTTGTCTAAAATTTGAATTTCTTTCAGCGTAAAAATGGTTTTAAATTCGTTTGTATTAAATTCAGCTTTAACGATAAGGCCTGGTAAATTTGCAAATCGATAAGGTCCATCTCTATAAGGTAAATCGTTCGAATACCATACAACTAAGTTTTGGAATTCATCATCTGTACCATTTGCCTTTGTTACATTAAAGCCATTAATCGTTGACCTCTCTCTTGTTAATTTCCATTTATAATCTGTAAGTTGATCTTTAATTAAAAAGGTTTTTCCTCCAAATTCTCTGACATTATAAAACTCATTCTTGTTATAATCCTTATATAAAGGATTTGCTTCTGATGCAATAATCTCTCGATAAATTAATCCATCGTTATTTTGCGAATTATTTAACTTAATTTCAGGTTTAAAACTCGATATTTCGCCATTACTTTCTAACTCAAAATCCACAAAAATACCTTTTGCAATTTCTGCTTTAGCTAATTCTTTATACGCTGCAGGTAATTGTTCTATAATATCATTATTCAATATAAATTCGGTCGTGTAAATAGCACGAATATTTTCCTTTTTTGTTTGTGCAAAGCTAAATTGAAATCCAATTGCTATAAGGATAAATAAAAGTTGTTTCATCTGATTGGTGGTTTTATCTAAATTACTATTATTTAAGATTATTCGCTAAGAATTTCTCAAGTTCTTGTAATGACATATCTTTCTGTATAATTTTACCTTGTTGATCGACTAAATAACTTGTTGGGAAAGATGTTATCTTATTGGCATTAGCAAATGTTCTATTTTCATCTAACGCATTCAACCAAGGTAATTCATATTTCTCGATGACTTGTTTTGTTTGGTTAACATACTTCGTATGTTCGGCTGCAATTGCTTGAATTTCGAATCCTTTTGAATGATATGTGCTGTAAAGTTCTTTTAATTTTGGAAACGTTACCAAACAAGGCTTACACGTGCCGAACCAAAAGTCGATTAATGTATATTTATTTTTTGATAAATCTGTTAGATAAGGTTGTCCATCGAAAGTTTTAAGCGTAGTCATTTCAGTAAATATTTTTCCTATAGCAAATACTTTATTTTGATGAATATTTTGAGTTAAAACTGTATAAGGATAAGATTGTTTGATGATAGGATCAAACTGATTTAGAAGTTCATCGTAAGTATACTCTTTATATGATTCGTATTTAGCTATTATTTTCCAAAGTGCAATTTCTGATTTTGAATTAGTTTTGATGTATGATTTTAATAAATCCATTTCTTCCAACCAATTTCTTTTATACCAAGTATTCAAAGAATCTTGCTTTTCTTTAGGTGTATCAAATTTATACTTTAAGAATAATTGACCTCGATAATCATTGTAAGCATTCCACTCTTTTATATTTTGTTTAAAGTGTTTTTCGTAAGCTGTTCTTTCAGGAATATCATTTTTAATGGAGCTGTGAAAATCTTTTAATTTTAGATTTAATGGTGCATTCTTTAAATAAAATACTTCTGAATTTGCAGAGAAATTATTTTTGAATTCTGTGTTTAATCGATATGGAGAAGCAAAATTCTGTTGATCAAATTTAATTTTGAATTGATAATCTTTTGTGTAGGCAGAATCGAAAATAATAGGAGAATAGTATTCTTGTGGCAATTCTCTATTGATATAAAATTTATCTCCATTTTGGATGCTATCGTATGTAATAACTAATGGTATTTTCTGTGCATTTACAATTCCGAAAACTGATAAAAATATTGACGTTAAAATGTGTTTCATTGTGTTAATTTTAATAAATGTAAACACATCGTTGAAATTTAAATCATCTTTGGAACAAGTTTAAAATATAATTAACTAACCTTAACAATTTGTTGTATAAAATAAAAAAAGCCCAACTAATAAAAGTTGAGCTTGGATTATATTACTTATTAAAATATTATTTATCTCTTGTCATCACGTAATTCACTAATAATTCTAATGATTTACGGTATTCGTTATCGGGCATTTCTTTTAGTATTTCTAAGGCATCTTTTGCATACTTTTCCATTGTGGTACGAGTATATTCTATGCCTCCATTAGCTTTTACAAAATCAATGACTTCACGAACACGTTTTTTGTCATTATTGTGACGTTTTACAGAATTGATTAACCATTTACGATCCTTATCATCCACATTATTTAATGTATAGATTAATGGCAATGTCATCTTTTGTTCTTTGATATCGATTCCTACAGGTTTACCAATGGCATTGGAAGTTGTATAATCGAATAAATCATCTTTGATTTGAAATGCTATTCCAATTAATTCTCCAAAACGATGCATCTTTTTAGCTAACGCATCATCAACTCCAACAGAACGTGCTCCAGCTTCGCAACATGCTGCGATTAGAGTCGCTGTTTTCATACGGATGATTTCGTAGTATACTTCTTCAGTAATATCTAATTTTCGTGCTTTTTCTAATTGTAATAATTCACCTTCAGAAAGTTCTTGGATGGCTACAGAAACAACTTCTAATAAGTCAAAATCTTTGTTTTTACAAGAAATTATTAATGTTTTAGATAATAAATAATCACCTACTAAAACGGCAACTTTATTTTTCCAAATGGCATTAAGAGAGAAGAATCCACGACGTAATTGGCTATCATCTACCACATCATCGTGCACTAATGTAGCGGTATGAATAAGTTCTATGAAAGAAGCAGCACGATATGTTTTTTCTTGCATTTCGCCTAGCATTTTAGCGGAAAGAAACACAAACATAGGTCGCATTTGCTTTCCCTTACGACGAACTATATAATGAGTAATACGGTCTAAAAGTGAGACATTACTCTTCATAGATTCAAAGAATTTGTTCTCAAATAATTTCATCTCCTTTGCAATAGGAGCCTTGATTAAATCAACAGTGTTACCCAATTTTTTTATTTTTGGTTAGTAAAATTTTTAAAGCAATGTAAAATTTGTTTAGCATGAAATCCTTTAAATTTGAATTTTTCACCACTCATACAAATTTGATTTTGATCGGCTGAAGATAAGGAAATTCCTTCTAATTGTCCTAATTGTGTCGTAAAACCTAAAGGTAAAATAGTAGTTTTTGGACTGTTTGTAAATATTAAATCTGAATTATCTTTTGGTAAATCAAACCATTGTAATATTGCCAAAGTTTCTATTGTGTATCCTATAATGTAAAGACCTTTATCATTAGATTTAGTACTTATATGAGCGCCAGTTACCATAAAATCGGTAGGATAAACTTCTATCCTTTTGGCTGCATGTCTTTTTGTTGAATCGATAGGAATTGTATAATGTGTAGTAGCTTTATTTGTCCATTCCTTAGTTAGGACATGAATTTGATTATTATAAATAAAAAACGCTTCTGCATCCCAATTTGTAGTTAAATTCTTATATCCAAAATGTTCTTGTTCTGGATAGAAAAATTCAATTTTATGAGCTTGTAAAGACTGAAATTCTTTATTTAAATCAATCTCATCACGGTTAATGTAATAAATCGCTAAATCTTTTCTATTACCTAAATTATTTCCAAAATCTGCGAAGAATAATTTATTATCATCTATTGCAATTTCTTCCCAATCAATATTAGGGGCATTTGTAGTAGAAATTGTTTGAATGATATTGCCATCTTTAGTAAATCGATATAATTCTGATTTATTTCCAGAATCATTTAATCCCCAAAATGAAACTACACTCTTATCTCGATCTTCGTATGATAACGCTGAAATTTCCTCTAATTGTAGGGGTAACTCAGTTGTTATAAATTCAATTTCGTCCACAGAAATGGTATCTTTAACCATCGCATCTTGGGCATAATTAAATTTTAAAAATAGAAAAAGAAATAAGAGTGTAGTTAATATTTTCATTTAATTCGTTAATTCGAACCGTTTTTATTGGCTAATTGTCCGCAAGCTGCATCAATATCTTTTCCTCGGCTTCTGCGTACGTTAACAACAATATTATTAGCTTCTAAAGCTTTGATATAATCTTCAATTGCTTTATCTGAGGCTTGTTTATACATTCCGTCGTCTATTGAGTTATATTCGATAATATTTACTTTAGATGGAATTTTTTTACAAAATCTAACTAATGCGTCTATATCCTCTTTTTTATCATTAACGCCTCCCCAAACGATATATTCAAAAGTTATGCGAAGACCGGTTTGTTGATACCAGTATTGTAACGATTGCATTAAATCAGTTAGTGGAAATTTAACAGAAAATGGCATAATCACATTACGTACTTCCTCTCGAGCTGAGTGTAAAGAAACTGCCAAATTAACTCTTAAATCTTCATCTGCTAATTTCTCAATCATTTTCGGAATTCCAGAAGTAGAAACAGTGATTCGTTTTGGGGACATTCCTAAACCTTCAGGTAAAGTAATTTTTTTAATGGCAGAAATAACTTCATTGTAATTTAACAAAGGCTCTCCCATTCCCATAAAAACGATATTACTTAATGGACGATTGAAATAACGTTTACTTTCATCATCAATAATTACAACTTGATCTACAATTTCAGCTGCAGTTAGATTTCTCATACGTTTAATTTGTGCAGTGGCACAAAATGTACAATCTAAACTGCATCCTACTTGTGAAGATACACATGCTGTAGTTCTTGTATCTGTAGGAATTAAAACAGATTCTACAACGTTACCATCATGAAGCTTAACAGCATTCTTGATGGTTCCGTCATTAGATTTTTGTAAAAGGTCTACCTCAACAGGTTGAATTTGGAAAGCATCTCCTAATTGCTCACGTAAAGCTTTTGAGATATTTGTCATGTCATCAAATTGATGCGCATTCTTTTTCCATAACCATTCGTACACCTGTTTTGCACGGAATGATTTTTCACCAATAGAATTAAAGTATTCTTCAATTTCTGATTGAGATAATCTTCTTATATCTTTTTTTGTATTCAAACCTTTTGTTATAGGATTAACATAGCATCTCCGTAAGAATAGAATTTGTATCCTTCCTTAACGGCTTCATTGTACGCTTTCATTGTTAAATCATGACCTGCGAAAGCAGAAATCATCATGATTAAAGTTGATTTTGGCGTATGGAAATTAGTAATCATACAATTTGCAATAGAAAAATCATAAGGTGGATGAATAAATTTATTTGTCCAACTATCTAATGCATTTAAATGACCATCAGCAGAAACAGAAGATTCGATAGAACGCATAGAAGTCGTACCAATTGCACAAACTTTCTTTTTGTTATCAATTGCTTGATTAACTAAATCTGCAGTTTCCTGAGGAATAATAACTTGCTCAGATTCCATTTTGTGTTTTGATAAATCTTCTACTTCAACAGGAATAAATGTACCTAAACCAATGTGTAACGTTAACTCAGCGAAATCAACACCTTTAATTTCTAAACGCTTTAATAAGTGCTTAGAGAAGTGTAAACCAGCTGTAGGAGCAGCAACAGCACCTTCATGTTTAGCATAAATAGTTTGGTAACGTTCAGCATCTTCAGGTTCAACTTCACGCATAATATATTTCGGAAGTGGAGTTTCTCCTAATTCTTTTAATTTTGCACGGAATTCTTCATAAGATCCATCAAATAAGAAACGTAAAGTACGACCACGAGATGTAGTATTATCAACAACCTCTGCAACTAAAGTATCATCATTATCAAAGAATAATTTATTACCGATACGAATTTTACGTGCAGGATCTACTAATACATCCCATAAACGAGTCTCAGCATCTAATTCTCTTAATAAGAAAACTTCAATATTAGCCCCAGTTTTTTCTTTGTTTCCCATTAATCGAGCTGGGAAAACTTTAGTATTGTTACGAATCATTACATCGCCTTCGTCGAAATAATCGATTACGTCTTTGAATAATTTATGTTCAATCTCTCCGGTATCACGGTGAACAACCATTAAACGAGCCTCGTCTCTATTCTCAGCAGGATGCTCAGCTAATAGTTCCTCTGGTAAATTAAAGTCAAAATCGGAGGTTTTCATTTTCATAACTAAAGAATTTTTTACAAATATACGCTATCGACACCCCCTTTGTCAAGTATATTCACGTTAATTATATGATAATGCCTAGAATGCAATATATTTGGATTATGAAAATGCTTATTTACACTGTATTTACAATTTTATCTTTGGCATCTTGTCATCAGAAACAACCTGCTGAAGAGAAGGAAAACTCAATCACTGACTCTATAAGTATAGAATCTGAACAAACAGTACATTTAAAAACTTTAATTGATGCACCTGAATTTAGTTTAACAGATTTATCTGGGAAGCAGAAATCTTTAATTGATTACAGAGGGAAATATATCTTTATGGATATTTGGGCAACTTGGTGTGGACCATGTCGTATGCAAATACCAGCAATGAAAGAATTGGAGAAAAAGTATATAGATAAAAATTTAGTTTTTTTAAGTATTTCCGTAGATCCAGAAAAAGATAATTCAAAATGGAAAACGATGATTGCTGAAGAAAATATGGCGGGAGAACATTTGTTTGCAGGTCACGAATCTGGTTTTGGAGAAGTGTATGAAGTGGAATATATTCCACGTTTTCTTTTCATTGATCCCAATGGTAAAATATTATTGGATGATGCTCCTCAGCCGATGGATCCTGTTTCGCTCGGAATTAATCCAGCTCTAACGCAAATTTTAGATATGATTAAATAATAAATAAATATTAATGAACACTACTAAATTAACTACTCTACTTTTACTATCAAGTACAACATTATTTGCTCAATCAAATTATGAAGATGGTTTTATTATAAATTTAAACGAAAGCAAAATTCCATTGCAAGTTAAATTTGAAGATTGGTCAAGTAATCCAAACAAAATTGAAGTCATTCAGGATGGTGAAAAAAAGCAGTACTCACCAAAAGAAATCAAAGGTTTTGGTACAAATAATGGTCAATTATACCTAAGTTATAATGGTAAGATTGATGTTTCTTCACAATTTTATAATCAATTAACGGAAAGTAGAGAACCAATCTGGAAAGAGGAGTCTACATTTCTAAAAACAATTGTAAAAGGTAATACGAATTTATTAATGCATGATAATAATAATATCGTAACGTTTTATTATCAATCCTCAAATAATAATATACAACCATTAATTTACAAAATTTATAACGATAAAGTATCGGTAAAAAAGAATGAGCAATTCAAAAACCAATTAAGAGCTAACGTACATTGTGGTACTACGAATTGGAATAAATTAAAATATAGCAAAAGCGATTTAGAGAATTATTTTATTAAATACAATACTTGTGTAAGTGGAGATGAAGGTACATCTGCAAAAACGGTTAACAATACTAAAAGTGTAATAGAATTTGGAGTACAAGTAGGAATAAGAAATGAAAACAATAAGATTGCATTTCCATTTTTAGATATTGAGCATGAATTTAAAGGTACTTCGCCTACTGTTGGTGTAAATGTTGAGTATCAATTTCCTTTCTTAAAGAATAGATATGCTCTTGCAATTGAGGCTAATTATTTTCATTTTAAAAGACAAGAAGTTGAAGTAAATCCAAGATTTGGGATGGGAATGGAACGAAAAATTATTGAAGTTCCAGTTGGTATTAAGTATTATATTAAAAATAATGATGAACACAAAGTTTTTATAGATGCTTATTATAATGCTAAAATTAATTTAAGTTCAGCTAATTATGCAGAAGCTTTATATTCAGAGTCTTTTAAACAAGAGTTAAGTAATATTTCATCTTTTAGTTTTGGATTAGGTTATCAGTGGAAAAATCTAGGGATAAAAGGAAGATATAATTTTAATTCTAGTTTTGACGTTGGTAAATATATGCTAGGAGAGACCTCATCAGTTAGTTTAAATGTATTTTACAAATTTTCTAGATTAACATTTTAAAAGATAAAAAAAAGCATTTCGAAAGAAATGCTTTTTTTAGTGATCCTCATGTAGTGGTAGTTAATTCTAAACCTTTAGGTCTGTGTTAGTACCTAAATAATCTTGATATTTTTCAATAATTGGATTGACTAAATTGTTTAAGAAATCATCTGTTTGCTCTTCTGCAAAACCGATAAAATTCTTTGGATCTAATAATTCAATTAATTTTTCTTTGTCTATTTTTATATTATCATCAGCCACAATACGCTCGATTAAATCGTTGTGTTTTCCTTCCATTTTAACTTGTCTGGCAGCTTCCATAGAATGAGTTCTGATAATTTCGTGTAATTCTTGGCGATCTCCACCATTTTTTACACCTTCCATAATTATATATTCAGTTGCCATAAATGGTAACTCTTCCATAATATGTTTTTCAATAATCTTAGGATAAACGACTAGTCCATCTAAAATATTATTCCAAATAATCATAATAGCGTCTATTGCTAAAAATGCTTGAGGAATGGCTAAACGCTTATTAGCAGAATCATCTAAGGTTCTCTCAAACCACTGAGTAGATGCAACCATAGCTGGAGACGAAGCTAAAGATATAACAAATTTTGCTAACGAAGAAATACGTTCTGATCGCATTGGGTTACGTTTATAAGCCATGGCAGATGAACCAATTTGGTTTTTCTCGAACGGTTCTTCGATTTCTTTTAAATTTTGTAATAATCTAAGGTCATTAGTGAATTTATGAGCAGACTGTGCAATGTTACTAAGTAGTGCTAAAGCTTGTGCATCAATCTTACGGTCATATGTTTGTCCAGATACAGCAAATACATTTTTAAAACCAAAACTCTCTGATAAACGACGATCTAACTCTTTAACTTTGTTATAATCTCCATCAAATAATTCGCTAAAAGAAGCTGCAGTACCAGTTGTTCCTTTTACTCCACGAAAACGTAAAGTTTCTATTCTAAATTCTAATTCTTCTAAATCTAATAATACAGATTGTAACCAAAGTGTTGCACGTTTTCCTACTGTAGTTAATTGTGCTGGTTGAAAATGTGTAAATCCTAATGTAGGTAAGCTTTTGTATTCTTTTGCAAACTTTCCTAATCCATTAATTACATTGATAATTTGTTTTTTAATCAGCTGAAAACCATCACGTATTTGTATTAAATCTGTGTTGTCTCCTACGAAAGCAGAAGTTGCACCAAGATGGATAATTGCTTTTGCCTTTGGTGCAACGTCTCCGTAAGCATGTACGTGAGCCATTACATCATGACGAAACTTTTTCTCATATTCAGCAGCTTTTGCATAATCTATATTATCTACATTATCTTTTAATTCTTGGATTTGTTCATCTGTGATATCAAGACCTAAGTCTTTTTCAATCTCAGCTAATGCAACCCATAACTTTCGCCATGTAGTAAATTTTTTTTCTGGCGAAAAAATGTATAACATTTCATCGCTACAGTATCTAGATTCTAATGGATTTTGATATTTATTCATGTTTGTTTGTTTTGTAAGATAAAAGGAAATTAGAAATAGAATTTCTTTAAAATTGTTTGTACGTCTTTTATGTAGTAACCTTCGTATAAAAAAGCGTGAACTAGTAAAGGAAATAGTTGTGCTATAGGTTTACGTTCTTCAAAATTATCTTGTAATGGATTAATTTCATTGTATGCATTGAAAAAAGATTCATCAAAACCACCAAAAAGATCTGCCATTGCAATATCCATTTCTCTATGTCCGTAATAAACAGCTGGATCAATTGGTGTAATCTCACCATTCATTTTAGGAAAAATATTTCCGTTCCATAGATCACCATGGATTAAAGCAGGTTTCTCTTTCGGAAAAATGTTGATTAAGTCAAGGCAAAGTCTTTCTGCAGCTTTGCGCTCTTTTGAGTTTAATACGTTCTTATCCACAAGAAGTTTTACCATTGGAAGTATTCTACTTTCAGCATAAAATTCTTCCCAAGTAGATTTGTATTGATTGGGTTGAATAATAATTGCTATATAATTATCTTCTTCCCATCCAAAATTATCATTTGTAATTTGATGTAATTGAGCTACTTGATGTCCAAATTTTTCCCAATTATCAAGTGTGGGTTCTCCACGATCTAACCACTCCAATAATAAATACTGAAAATCGTTATTAGTAATACCGTGCTTGATGATTTTAGGAGTAGAAAATAATTCCGTTTCAGAAATAGTTTGAAGGCCTTTAGCTTCTTTTTCAAAAAGTTGAGGGAAATTTTGAGCTGTATTTAACTTTAAAAAATATTTATTCTTATAAGATTCAACTCTATAAGAATCATTTATATCACCACCTTTTACAGGAAAAATGTTTTCAATATCTAAGTTAAGTGATTTAAGTCGCTCTAAAATTTCATTCATAAATTTAAGTCAAATAAAAATAATAAATTGAAAAATAGCCCAACAGAAGAATGTTGGGCTATTTGAATTATAGCTTTATTAAAATAAAGTTGTTCTAATAATGTTTTGAGATCTCTCAGGACCTACAGAAACAAGATATACATCAATTCCTAAATATTTTTCAATAAAGTGAATATAGTCTTGTGCTGTTTGAGGTAATTCGTCAAATGCTTTCGCATTAGTAATATCTTCAGTCCAACCTGGCATTTCCTCATAAACGGCTTCGTATAGATCTAATTTATTTGTAGATGATGTAAAATAATTAATGATTTTACCATCTTCAGTTTTATATCCAGTACAAGCTTTTATTTTATCTAAGCCACTTAATACATCAAGTTTAGTAATAACTAAATGCGTGATTCCATTAATCATGCATGCATGTTTTAAAGCAACTAAGTCTAACCATCCTGTACGACGAGGACGACCAGTTGAAGCTCCAAATTCATGTCCAATTTGACGGATGTGTTCCCCTAAATCATTATCTAGTTCTGTAGGGAAAGGTCCATTACCAACACGTGTGCAATATGCTTTAGAAACACCAATCAAGTTATGTAACTTAGTAGGAGGAACTCCAGCACCTATACATACTCCACCTGTTGTAGGAGAAGATGATGTAACAAAAGGGTAAGTACCAAAGTCGATATCAAGCATTAATGCTTGTGCACCTTCAAACAATACATTTTTACCTTGATCAATTGCTTCGTTGATTTCAACTTCTGTATCAATAATACGATCCTTTAAACGTTCTCCGAAAGCTACATATTTCTCGAAGATATCATCAACAGTTAAAGTTTCCTTTTCGAATAATTTTTCGAATAAAGCGTTTTTAACAATTAAATTTTCTTCGATTTTAGCTTTTAAAATCTCAGGATTTAAAAGATCTACTGCACGAATACCTACGCGAGCTACTTTATCTTCGTAACAAGGTCCGATACCACGTTTTGTAGTTCCGATTTGAGCTTCTTTTCCAGCTAATTCTTCACGGTATTCATCCAATAAAATATGGTAAGGCATAATGATATGCGCTCTTTTACTGATAAAAACGTGATCTGTAGATAATCCTCTTGCTTCTAATTTCTCAATTTCATTGAAAAAAGCTTCAGGATTAACAACAACTCCGTTTGCGATTATACACTTACCTTTACATTGTAAAACTCCTGAAGGTAATAAATGAAGAACGAATTTGTCTTCTCCTGCATATACTGTGTGTCCAGCATTATTACCACCTTGATAACGTACAACGTAATCTGATTTTTCTGCTAAAACATCAGTAATTTTTCCTTTACCTTCGTCGCCCCATTGAAGACCGACAACTACATGTGTTGACATATTGTTTTGTATTCGTTTGTTAAATAAGAATCTTTGGAAACAAAAATGATTTTGTTCTTTATTTGGTTCTTCACAAAGGTAATTTAAACCTTATTTTAAACAAATTTTAAATGCTAAATTCCTCAAAAACTTATCAAATATTGTTGATAAATTTTTAAACTGCTGAGTTTTAAAATTAAAACGAAAAAAACGAAAAATTAAAGAGAAACAGGTCAAAATAAAAGCTTAATTTTACAAACTTTTACACCTAAAATTTTTCAGCATGAAAATAGAAATTTGGTCTGACGTAATGTGTCCATTTTGTTACATCGGAAAGAAAAACTTTGAAGCAGCTTTAAATCAAATTCCTTATAAGGAACAAATTAATGTAATTTGGAAAAGTTACCAATTGGATCAGGAATTAAGTGCAACATCACCCACAAATACCTTAGATTATCTGAAAGAGAAAAAAGGCCTTACGGATGAGCAAATTACACAATTGAACGATGGAATTATTCAATTTGGAAAGGAAGTAGATATTGTTTTTAATCAAGAAAATGCTTTAGCAGTCAACACAAGTGATGCACATCGCTTCATTCAGTTTGCACAAACGAAAGGATTAGCTAGCGAAGCGGAAGAAATACTTTTCAAAGCATATTTTACAGATGGTAAAAATGTTGCAGATTTTGAAGTGTTGTCTGAATTAGGTGCAAACATAGGATTAAATAAAACAGAAGTTAATGAAATGCTAAATTCTGATGCATTTGTTTTTGAGGTAGCCTCAGATGGTTTAGATGCCAAAAATATAGGTGTAACAAGTGTTCCGTTTTTTGTTATAGATCGTAAATACGCGATGTCTGGAGCACAACCAATAGAATATTTTGTTTCTGCATTAACACAAGCTTACGAAAAAGATTATCTTAATAATACTTCATCATTAGGTAATTCTTGTGGGGTGGACGGAAATTGCTAATAATTTTAAATAATAAATGCGAACTTTTGAGTTCGCATTTATTATTTATTCTAACGCAGCCAATATTTGATCTGCAATAGTATTATAATTTTTTGGATTTGTAACGATTGCTTTATCTTCATTATTTGATAAATGCCCTATATGAATCATAACAGTAGGAGCAGATGAATCACGTAAAATTTTCGTGTTACTTTCTTTTGTACCTAGATTTTCAAATCCCAAAGAAATTAAATTTTTATTTATTTTTTCAGCAATTAATTTTGAGTCTTCGAAACAAGGATTCATAGGTGAAACTAAAGCTTCTAATCCTTTAACTGTAGATTTTATATTAGAATTTACATGAATTGAAATTACCAAATCGGGCTCATAACTTTTAATAATTTTTGCTCTATTTTCATTACTAATTTGTTCATCCGTATTTCTTAAAATAATAAATTCGGTGTCTTTATAGGGATTCCTAGACTTTATAAGTTTTGAAATTTCTAATACAATATCTTTCTCTTGGTAATCATCTTTTTTTACACCTCCGTCCACACCTCCATGGCCAGGATCTAAAACAATTATTCGTTTTCCATCATTTAAAGTATTAGCAAATAGTGAAGTAGTTAAAATAATTGAGCAAAAAATAAGTAATTTTTTCATCTGTGTATAAAGCGTATATTTTGTGAGGATTTAATCCATACAAATATCGTTCTATTTTGTAATCGAGTTTAAGTTTGCAATCAAATATTTTTACATTAATTAATTTAAAATATTCCTCTTGCTTTCAATTCTAAATATTTATTAATCGAGTTTAGAGTTAGTTGATTTGGTTCTGTGTAAATGGTATGTATACCGTATTGATGCAAGCGATGAATAATTAATTCTTTGTCATAGTTTAATTTTTCAGCAATTGTGTGTCTGTAAATGCTCATTGTATCCTTGGGAGCTAGCTGTATAAACTTTTGTAATTCTGTATTTTTAAATAAGATTACCACCAATACATGATTGTTTTTTATTAATTTCAAATATTGAATTTGTCTTTCTAGAGCATCTAAAGTTTCAAAATTTGTATAGATAAAAAGTAAAGATCGTTGCGTTAAATGCTTTTTGGTATAACTGTATAAACGACCGAAATCAGTTTCTTCAAAATTGGTATTTACCCCATATAACGATTCTAAAATCATTTGCATTTGATGATTTTTTCTATCTGCAACTATATGTTTCTCTACTTTTTTATTAAAAGTTAAAATCCCTGCTTTTTCTTGCTTTGCCAATGTTACATTTGCTAGTACTAAACTTGAGTTTATTGCATAATCCAATAAACTCATTTGATTGAAAGGCATACGCATTGATCTACCCAAATCCAAGATATTATATACAGGCTGAGAGCGCTCTTCTTGGTATTGATTTACCATTAATCGATGAGTTTTACCCGTTGCTTTCCAATTGATAAAACGATATTCATCTCCAGTGCTATAAGTTCTAATGTTATCAAATTCTGTTGTTGTACCTATACGACGAATTTTCTTAACACCTAATTGATGCAATTTATTAGTCGTTGCCATCAAGGTGTATTGATGCATTTTTAGATATGAAGGGTAAGTTTTTATAGTTAATTTTTCTTGTTGTATTATTCTTCTTTCAAAAAATCCAATAAATGAAATAAATGCATTTAAATGTCGAAAAATATACTCTCCACGCTGAGTAGGGCGCACTGAATATTGGAATGAAGAAACTTCATCCGATTTTAATTTTAAAATTTTACTAAAATTTCTTTTTTGAAATTGAACAGGTAGCTCTTCTATTAAACGTATGTTAACTTTAAATTTATATTGATTTTTAACTTTAATTTCTAAAAAATTTTCATCTCCATTAGAAAATCTTTCAGGATATATTCTTTCAGTAATCACCGACGGTTTTATGAAAAATAATAAGGTGAAATCTAGAAATAAAATAACCGCAAAAATTCCGAATATCATTGAAATAATTGGATACAAAAAATGAAAGAAAAATGAAACGATATATAGCGCCGCAATTCCTAATAAAGCATAAAATAGCTCGTTTCTGAGGTAGATTGAATTAATCCATTTCATTAGCGTGGTATTTCAACACGATCTATAATTTGTTGAATAATACTTTGGGTAGTATATCCTTCCATTTCTTTTTCAGGTACAAGTACTACACGATGACCTAATATAGGATAGGCAACATGTTTAATATCTTCAGGAATTACAAAATCACGACCTTCAATTGCTGCTGCAGCTTTCGCGGCTTCAAGAATTGCAATACTTGCACGAGGAGAAGCACCAATGTATAAATTTTGATCTGTACGTGTTTGAAAGACAATTGTCGCTATAAATTTGATAATATCAGGGTGCACATATATTGATTTGATACGTTGCTGAAATGCGATAATTTCTTGCGAAGATATAACAGGTTGTACTAAATTTTCTTTGTTGATATTTTTACGATTTTGTTGTTCAGTAAGTAAAGTAATTTCGTCTTCTAAATTTGGATATTCTACATTTATTTTAAACATAAAACGATCTAATTGCGCTTCTGGTAAGCGATAGGTTCCTTCTTGCTCTATAGGATTTTGTGTTGCAA
Source organism: Faecalibacter rhinopitheci (assembly GCF_015234135.1). GTDB lineage: Bacteria > Bacteroidota > Bacteroidia > Flavobacteriales > Weeksellaceae > Empedobacter > Empedobacter rhinopitheci. The sequence continues at coordinate 16,533 of NZ_JADGIK010000004.1, forward strand.
ATACGATAAATGGAGGATTTAAAAGATAAGTTGTTCCATCTACCGTGATTTGATTTTCTGACATACATTCAAATAAAGCTGCTTGCGTTTTTGCAGGTGAACGGTTAATCTCATCGATAAGAATAATATTTGAAAAAATGGGTCCTTTTTTAAATTCAAATTCATTTGTATGCATATTCAATACAGATGTACCAGTAACATCAGAAGGCATTAAATCTGGAGTAAATTGTATTCTAGAAAAATCAGCTTGTATTGTTTTGGCTAATAATTTAGCCATCATTGTTTTGGCTACTCCTGGCAAACCCTCTATCAATGAATGACCATTTGATAATAGAGCAATAATTAATTGATTGATAACTTCATCTTGACCAACAATTACTTTACGTAACTCGGTTTTTATGTCGTTCATTTTAAGTTGAATATCATCAGTGTTTAACCGATTTTCTAAGGGCATAAATTGTTCAGTTGTACTCATAGTATATGGGCTTTATTTTTATAGTTTTCAATGATTTCATGCGTGCGATGCACATCTTTCAAAACTGTTTTATTATTCTCGTATAAGTTTTTTAATTCCGTTAAAATTCCCACAGTTTCTTCTGTTGTAATTTGGGCTTTTTGAGCCAATACAAAAACAAAATTTTCATCAAAAATATTTTCTGTAGAAAGGTTAAATTCTTTACGGATTGTGTGATAGAAATAATCGATTTTCTTAGTAATTATATCATGTGGTTTTCCACTTTCATAATACATAGAAGCAATTACATTTGCAAAATCTAGAGACAAATTTTTCTCAGGTTCCACAACAGGAATATACTGCTGTTCGCGCTTTGATTTGAAAATTAAATATAATAACAACGCAAATACAAGTATATACCAAGCAGTTTTTAGTTCGGGTTGAGATAATATGAAAGATAATGCTGAACTAGATTTGGGCTGGGTATATGTACGATTAGGATTTATCCAATAGATATTTTTACCTTTTAATGGTTTAAAAACTTCTTTTGTATACAAATAACCATTTTCTTTTAAAATATAAAAATTACTAAAAAGAATTGGGTCAAAATGTGTGTATTCTAACATTTTACCATTGATGTTAAGGTAGTAATTAGTGTATGTTGAGTCATTTATACTTACTGTTCCTAAGGCTTTATGTGTTGGAATTGTATGATTAAAAGAAGCTTTATTTGTATAACTATTATAATTGGTATTTGTAGAGAACTCTTTAATTCGGACGATTATTGGTTTCTCAGATGTTTGCAGGGTGTTGAATTGATTTTCTTCTGCGTAGAAAATAGTAAAAGGTTTTTTATATAATTTATTAATTTCATCAACAATCACAGTTGATTGATTTGGATTTTCATTGATAAAAAATATGATATCTGTTTTAGGATCAAGGTTCTTTAATTCTTCTAAAGTTTTAATTTCTGAAACTTTATTGGCTTGAGTCAATTGTTTTAATTCATTATAGAGAATATAAAATCCAAAAGGAGATTTATTTTCCTTCCCAAACTTCTTATTCCAATCAGTTTTAGTTTTAGAAAAAACTGAAGCAGTAATTAATAATCCAATTATTAAGGCAACAATTGCTACGAGTACAAAAAGTTGTTTTTTTCTCATAGTGCTTCATTTAATTGCTGAAAACTCTTCTCATAAATTTTGAATTGTTGTTCTTCTAATTCAAAATTTCCAAACCAAACTTGGTTGAATATTCGTGTATTTTCCTGAAACAATTGTTGTATGTTTCTTTGCTTTATCAGCGTAATAAATTGAACATTCGTCTTTTTTGGATCCCATATAAAATACCCTTTTTTGGCTAAATTCTGTGTATTCAAATAATGATAATATCGTATTGCTAAGCGGTATTCTTTAGCAATTATAGCCTGTGTAATCATTTCCTCAAGATTAATCTCAAGTAAATTGTTTTCAATGTAATCGAAATGGTTTACAGCAGATTCATTGGATTTGTTTTGATCATATTTCATGAAAAGACCTCTTTTATACAGTGTATAAACAATAAGTAAAAAGCATAAGCCGATAATGGTATACATCACAAAGTTCCAATTTACTAAACTTAGTAAGTTAGCTAACGGATCTAAGTTTAACGAATTCGTTTCATCTTTTGGAGGATCAACTGTGTAATTAAACGTTTTCGAATTATATTTCTCTTGTAATTCTTGAAATTCAGTAGAACTCTGATTTGCTAAAATAAATCCGGAAAGGAAATTAAGAATTAAAAAATAATTAGTCTTCATCGTTTTTTAGCCCTTGTATTTGGTTAATTTGATCTAGTTTATATTCGTTTTTCACCTCGGAAGTAAAATTATAATAGATGTATATTAGGATGGTAAAAGTCGCCATCGTGTTGCAATATTCTACTAAAATATTTCCTACTTCATATAACATATCTATATTAAAAATCAGACTATTTTCATTGATTAATTCTAATAATTCTATTAATATATTGAATGTGATTTTATGTAATAATGTCGATATAATTAGTAGAAAAAATAACGCAGCAATATATTTTATAACAACCTTTGAAAAATATTGGATTAATCTAGCCTTATAAGGATTCAATAAATAGATTATAATGATACTTATAAAATAGAGTATTGTGTCTAAAAATTCTATCATAATAAAATTAAAAATAGTATGATATTGAAACATTAGTAAAGAAGATTTTACTCCAATGTTAATTAAAAATAGAGCTAAACATAATAGGGTGTTTGCTAGTGTGATTTTAAAATAATTAGATGAAAATATGTGGTATAAATTATTGATTGTAATCGACTTGTTTTTAATAAATGTTAAATATAATGTAGTGATAAAATTTACTGGAAGTATAAAGTATACGACATATATAATGTTGTTAAAAGCATATTCTCCTAAAACTTTATCGATAGTTACGTCGTTAATTTTTGTTGCATAAATAATAAAAAATCCTATAACAGTAATACTATTAAATCCTATAAAAATTTTCCAATTATTAAAAAAAACCATGAAATAATCTTTTATAAGCTCAGAAATATTCCTAGGTTTTGTGATTAGTTTTTTATTTTCCATTTATATTTTTTTGCTTGTGAATAAGGGAAAACAATGTAATAGAATACCATAATAAATAAGGAAATTAAAATAATACCTGAGCTGATAATAATATTTACATCGTATAATCTAGATACAAATCCCTCTAAAAATCCTGCTGTAATAAATAATGGAATTGTGCTTAATAAAATTGTTATTGCTTCTTTGGTTTTTATTTTTAATTGTTCGATTCTTTTTAAAGTTCCAGGAAACATAAAACTATTTCCTAGCATAAGACCGCAACCGCCAGCAATAATAATAACGGAAATTTCTATTGTTCCATGAATCCAGATGCCTGACATTGCTTTTCCTAACACCCCTTCTTGGTAAAACATATAATGAAATGCACCTAACATAATTCCATTCTGCATCAATATATAACCTGTTCCAATACTAAAGAAAATTCCAAATGCAAATGCATAAAAAGCTACAAGAATATTATTTATCGTAATACCTAGAAATGATCCTAATTCATTTCCTCCCTTATAAACTGCGGCAGGATCTCCTTTTTTTATATTTTCCAAACTCATATTAACATATTCATTTCCTAAGATTTGACGTACAAAATTGACATCGTATATAGAAGAAATAAGTCCAATTAAAATAAAGAATGAAAAAACTATAAATGAAATTAAAAGCATTTTACGGTTTGTATACACTGACTTTGGAACTTTATATAGAAAAAAGTCAATCAATTGATTTTGATCAATTTTTTTGTCTTTGTATAAGCTCTGGTGAGCAAACAATGCCAACTCATTCAAGTAAGCTTTAGTTTTACTTTGAGGATAATAGGTTTGGGCATATGCCAAATCATTTGTAATTTCGATATAATTATTAGATAAAATATCTGGATGAATCTTTGATTTATTTTTCAAATTATTTTCTATATTCAACCATTTCGATTTATTTTTATCAATGAAATGAGCCTCGCGCATAAAGTGTTAGTAGTTCGTTTGATTAACTCAAATATATGAATAAACTTCTAGTCAATACACCACAAAACGTACAAATTGAATACAACGTTTCTGTTTTAGGATCACGAATCTTAGCATTTATAATTGATATCATCATCCGAATTACATATTTAATAGTCGCTTATAAATTTATTTCTTATTTTAAAATTACTGATGAATGGTTAAATTTGGGAATTTATTCACTAATTACACTTCCTGTTTTATTATATGGAGTAATTTTAGAAACATTAATGAATGGGCAAACGATCGGCAAATGGATTACAAAAATTAGGGTGGTTCAGATGGACGGAGAAAAAGCTTCTTTTTACAATTATTTTGCACGTTGGCTTATTGGGATTTTTGAAATTAATTTAACTTTTGGGGCTGTAGCTTTTATTACAATTGCAATTAATAAAAATGGACAACGTTTAGGAGATTTAGCAGCCAATACAGTTTTAATTAGCTTAAAACCACAATTAGATTTGCATCAAACTATTTTTAATGATCTTGCAGAAAATTATCTTATTAAATTTCCAGAAGTAGCCAAATTATCTGATAGAGATATTAATATCATCAACGATAATTTTCAAACTGCTCTAAAATCAAATAATTTTGAATTATTAGAGGCTTTAACGCGTAAAATTGAAGAAATTACAGGCGTAAAAAGTGATGGAATGGGTTTTATAGATTTTATACAAAGAATAATTCAAGATCACTATCATTTTCATCGCAATAAGTAAAAGGCTACCTTTGAGAAAAAAATATAGAAAATGGAATGTCCTTGTTGTTCAGGAAAAGATTATTCGGTTTGTTGTGAACCTTTTCATTTAGATGAAATAAATCCTTCAACCCCAGAATTGTTAATGCGTTCTCGCTATACTGCTTTCGCGTTAAATCTCACAGATTATTTGGTTGAAACAACGCATACCAGTAAACGTCCTTACCATCAAAAATCTGAAATAGACCAATGGTCAAAACAAAATACCTGGCTGAAATTAGTTATTGTAAAAGCATGGGATAATTTTGTTCACTTTAAAGCTTATTACCAAGATAATTTAGGTGATTTTTATGAGCACGAAGAACTTTCTGGCTTCGAAAAAGAAGGAGGGAAGTGGTATTATGTGGATGGGAAATTTGATTTGTAAAAAATCATTCTGATTTAGTTTTTTCTTTTCTAAAGAAATTAGCAAGTATAAATAACACTGCTGGAGCTAAATAGAAGTAATTTTTAGTTGTTATTCCTAATATAAAAAATAAGAGTCCCAGAATTAAGTAAACATTATTCGGTTTTTTCATTTTAATGTTTTAAAGATTTTAGAATTAAGATACAAAAAAGCCGGAGCAATCCGGCTTATATTTTATTTAAAAATTTCTTCTGCTTCCAACACACTAGATGGTCGACCAACATCAATTAAAATTCCGCCCGAATGGTCAAAACCTACAATTGTTTCATGAGCCATTAATTCCATATAAACTTTCATAATCGAAAATTTTCCTCTTTGTGTAATTTTATCAAATATAGTTGGATGAATTACATGAATACCACTAAAAGCAAGTTCTTTACAATGATCTAACGTTTCAATAGCGCTTATCTCTTCATTGGTATTCAAGTTTCGCCAACCTTTCAAGGTATTTTGTTCATCGAAAAATAGTTTTCGAGATGAGGTTCTGTCAGAAACGGCCAAAGTAACTAAAGCATTTTGCGTTTGGTGTGCTTTTATCAAAGCATTTAAATCTAAGTCCGTTAATATATCGACATTCATGACAATGAAATCTTCCGTTAAAAGCTCTCTAACTTTAAGTAATCCACCACCAGTTTCTAAAACTTGATCAGTTTCATCAGAAATTGTAATTTCAATCCCAAAATAATTATGTTCTTCTAAAAACGAAATAATTTGATCCGCAAAATGATGAACATTAATGATGATTTCCGTAATTCCATAATCTATTAAGTATTCGATATTTCGTTGTAACAAAGGTTTTCCATTGACTGGAGCTAAAGCTTTGGGATGATTTTCTGTAAAAGGTTTAAGACGCGTACCTAATCCGGCCGCAAATAACATTGCTTTCATTAATTAGTATCCTTCGTTGATCCAGTTTTTAGCTTCTTGAATTACATGTTGAATAGTAACTTGAGCTTCAGGAAATTTTTCTTCAATATGTTTTGCAGTAGCATCAGCAGAATAAACTGAACGATGTTGACCTCCTGTGCATCCAAAATTAATTTCTAAATTCTCAAATCCACGGTTCAAATAATCTTCAATTGAGATATCAATGATTTGGTAAACGCCATTCAAAAAATCCAACATTTTCGTTTCGGTTTCCAAATAATGTTTTACAGCCTCATCTCGACCTGTTTGTGTTTTGTATTCTTGTATACGACCTGGATTTAGTACACCACGACAATCGAATGCAAATCCACCTCCATTTCCTGTTGGATCAGCTGGGATTCCTCCATTTTTATAAGAAAAACTACGTACGTTAATGTTTAATTTCGCCATTTATTTTTTGGTTTATACGTTCTAATGTTTCCGGTTGGATAAGAACTTTAATAATATGTTTTAATTCTGGATAATTCTGTAAAATAGGATAATCAATAATTGCTTTTAGATTAGCTAGACCAAATGAAATACTTTCCGTAAAATGCGATTTCTTTTCAATCAAACCACGTAAACCATATGCGCCTAATACTTGTAATAATCGAGCAACAACACAATATTCATAAGATACACGAGAATCAATTGTAATCGCATTGGTATCTAATTTTTTAATCTTTTCTTCGTAATGATTATAAAGTTCTTTTTTAAAATCAAGCGGCAAATTTGCTTTTGCTTGCCAAATTAAGGAAACTAAATCATAAAAAATAGGACCGTATAATCCGCCTTGATAATCGATAAAATACGGTTTTTCATCTTTAATCATAATATTGCGCGATTGAAAGTCTCTAAATACGAATCCTTTTGGTGATAATTTATCAAATTGAGAAGCAAACAAGTCAAAATCTTTGATTAATTTTCCTTGTTTATAGTCTATTCCTATTGTATTTAAGAAATAAAATTTAAATTGGAATAAATCTCTTAATACTAATGTTTTGTCCAATTTTGGGTAAGAAAAAGCGTCTTTAAATTCAATGATTTTTCCTCCTTTTACTTGTGCTTCAGCCAATTGCTCCACAATTTTAAAAAAATATGGTTTTGCATTTTCTAAATCTTCTTGGATAAGATTCATTAGAGTCTGATCTCCCAAATCCGTTTGTGTATAAAGTGTTTTATCATCATTGATATGATAAACAGTAGGTACATTAGGAATAATCGTTTGCAATTGCTTGGTATAACTGAAAAAAGTTTTATTCTCGTCTACATTACTACTTTCAGAGAGAATATAAGATTGATTTTGATCCCAAAAACGGTAATATTTACGAGAAGATCCTCCACCAGCTAATAAAGTAACTGTATTTAATGCTTCTTGGGAATAATACATTTTTAAAAAATCGATAATCTTTGAATCCATTTGTACAATTTTCTGCAATTTACATCGAATCTTTCATTTCATAAAATGGATTACTTGTAACCTTTCTCATTTTATAACGTCTATTTAATAAAACCTGCTATTTGTGAAAATATACTTTTACTTTTTATTGTAATAACTTTACAAGCTTGTATTACTGTAAAAATTATTTCCAATGATTTAAATAATGTAAAACATTAAGGCGTAAAAATGAAAATGTAAGTGCTACAGGAACTTTTTTTGATGGTGGAATTCGTGATAAAAATTGGTGGAATGAGAATAAAATTGAACTAAAGCATCTCTTATATCTGCCGATGGCATAAGTTATACAAAATAGAATGTCAATAAAAATAACTTAAAAATAAAAAAGGTCAACTCTGCAAAGTTGACCTTTTAAGTATTTCAAACACCACATTTGAATTTAGACAAAAGCACTAAAACCTGTAATTGATCGTCCAACGATCAAGGAATTAATCTCTTTTGTTCCTTCATATGAATAAATTGCCTCTGAATCGGCAACGAATCTTGCTACATCGTGTTCTAAAAGAATTCCATTTCCGCCCATTACTTCTCTTGCTCTCGAAACAATATCTCGGGTGCGCATAGTACAAAATACTTTAGCCAAAGAAGCATGTTCGTCTTTTAGAATTCCCTCATCTTGCATTTGTGATAATCGAAAGACCATAGTTTGCATTGCTGTAAGGTTAGAAAGCATTTCAACTAAATGTCCTTGAATCATTTGAAATGAAGCAATGGGTTTTCCGAATTGTTTTCTTTTTCGTGTATAGTCTAATGCGCTTTCATAGGCACCTCTAGCACAACCCGTAGCCATCCATGCAACACCAGCGCGCGTCATTCTTAATACATTGCCTGTATCTTTGAAAGAGTTTGCGTTTTGCAATCTATTATCTTCGGTCACAATGCAATTTGTCAAAGTGATTAATCCATTCTGAACTATACGTAAAGCCATTTTTCCTTTAATTTTCTCAACTGAAAATCCTGGATTGTCTTTTTCTACAATAAATCCTTTAACTTGATTATCGTCAACATCTCTTGCCCAAATGATAATAAGGTCGGCAAAGGTAGCATTTCCTATCCATTTTTTCTGCCCATTTAATATCCAACCTTCATCAGTTTTTTTGCAAGTAGTGGTTAATCCGCCAGCTGCGCCTGAGCCCACTTCAGGTTCAGTTAAGGCAAATGCTCCAATTTTTTCTAAATTTTGCATCTGTGGTAACCATTTTTGTTTTTGTTCTTCTGATCCGCACATATAAATTGAACCCATTGATAAACCCGATTGTACACCAAAAAAAGTGGCAATTGACGCATCAACGCGTGCCATTTCCATGGCCACTACACCTTCCATAAGAAAAGGTAAATTGGGACAGCCATAGCCTTCGTATGTAAGTCCACAAATATTAAGTTCTCTAAGTTTTGGTATAATTTCATAGGGAAATTCGTCTCGCAACCAATAATCGTTCACTATAGGTTTGATTTCGGTTTCCATAAAATGGCGTACTTTTAATTGTAATTCGCGCTGTTCAGGAGAAAGTGTATGGAAAACATCGTAAAAATCGCCGTCAATTTCAGGTAATTCGCGATGCTTAGGTTTTTGATTAAACATTTTTAGCATCATATTCAATTGACTTTCGTCCATTGAATTGAGATTTTTTACGACTTGTATTAAATCAATTTTTTTAGATAATTCAACAAGTTTTTTAACATCGAGTTGTTGAAGTAATGCAGAAATTCCTTCTGTATTAAAAAATGCTCCTGACATAAGTTTTTGGTTTGGTTTCCAAAACTTTATCAAAGAGCATTCCTAAATATTGTGTTGTGGAAAAATTAAGCCTTCGCTAATTTCACTTTTAAGTTTTCTAACATTGTTTCTGTCATTTTTTCTATAGAGAATTTTGGAGCGTAACCCCAATCAGCTTTAGCTACAGAATCGTCGATAGAAGATGGCCATGAATCTGCAATTGCTTGACGAAAATCTGGTTCGTAATCAATTTCAAATTCTGGGATATGTTTTTTAATTTCTTCCGCTAGATGTTCTGGTGCAAAACTTAAACCACCTAAATTGTATGATTTAAACTCGATTAATTTTTCAGCATCAGTAGTCATTAATTGTACTATCGCATCAATTGCATCATCCATATATAACATAGGTAAATATGTTCCTTCTTTTAGAAATGATGTGTATTTACCTTCTTCTATTGCTTTATAATAGATATCTACAGCATAATCTGTAGTTCCACCACCGGCTGGTGTTTTCCAAGAAATTAAACCTGGGAAACGAACTGAACGTACATCAACCCCATGATTTTCTTGATACCACTTGCACCAATATTCTCCTGCTAACTTAGATATTCCGTATACAGTAGATGGAGTTTGAACTGTATTCTGAGGTGTATTATCCTTTGGCGTATCTGGTCCAAATACACCTATTGATGAAGGCCAGAAAATTTTATCAATAACCTTATCTTTAGCAAGTTCTAAGAAAGTTAATAGAGTATCCATGTTTAATTTCCATCCAAACATTGGATTTTTTTCTGCTGTACCAGAAAGTAAAGCAGCTAAGTGGTATACAGTTTTAATGTTGTGTTTTGCAATTACTTCTTTTATACGATCAGTATCTAAAACATCAATTACTTCATAAATTCCATCGTAGTTCACCTCTTTAGGATCACGAATATCTGAAATAATTACGTTTTCTTTTCCGTAGATAGTTTTTAATTTTTCGGCAAGTTCAGATCCAATTTGACCTAATGCACCAGTAATTAAAATGGTTTCGGTTTCCATTCAAAAAATATTAATTTGTTTGCCTCCCAAAGATAGTGAAAATATAAAATGAAGTAATTTTATTTCATATTTTAAATGAATATTTAAAACTTTAAACCCTCTGTTTGTCTTAAATTAATAAATTACAGCTGTTTTATTAATTAATCAATAAATTCTCATTTATTTCTTTTAAAAAATGGGTTATAAATGAAGGCTAATTCAATTATCTCGTTAAATTTGTAAGAATAGCATTAGACAACATAAAAGAATTAACTATAATGAAAAAACAATTTTTAATTGCTGCATTTGCTTGTACTTCGGTATTAGTTAATGCACAAGCACCTTATCAAGCTTTTAATCCAAATTATATGGATAAAAGTGTTCGACCTCAAGATGATTTATATGGATTTGTAAACGGAAACTGGAATAAAATTACAGAAATTCCTTCAGACCGTGCACGTTGGGGAAGCTTTGATGAATTAAGAGAAAATACAGATAAAGTTTCTTTACAATTAGTTAATGATTTATTAGGTAAAAAATATGCGAAAGGTTCTAATGAACAAAAAATCGCAGATTTATATAATGCATATACAAACTTAGAGGCTCGTAATAAGACTGGTTTAGCACCTATTCAAAAATATTTTAAGCAAATTGATAATATCAAAAACTTAAATGATTTACAAGCTTATTTAACTGAGGTAACTCCTATTGGGGAAAATCCATTTTTTGGAATTGGGATTTCTACTGATATGAAAAACAGTAAAGAGAATGCAGTTTACTTAGGAAATGCTCGTTTAACTCTTGGGAAAACATATTACCAAAAAGAAGATGTGAAAAATACAGAAACTTTAGGTCAATTTACTCAATATGTAGATCAAGTTTTTCCTTTTACAGGAGCTAAAACTAGAGATTTAAAAGGGGCTAAAATCGTAGCTTTCGAGAAAATGATTGCGAAATACATTAAAACTGTAGAAGAAAGCCGCGATCCAAACAAATCTTACAATAAAATGACGTTAGCGGAAGCTGATGCTTTGACTAAGAATGTAGATTTAGTAAAATATGTAAAGTCATTTGGAATTAATCCTGATCAAGTAATTATTCGTGAATTAGGATATTACCAAAACTTAGATAAAATTATCAATACAGAGAATTTACCAATCATTAAGGATTATTTAAAATTCAAATTAGTTAATTCTTTTGCTGATGGATCGACTACAGAATTAGAGCAAATTAATTTTGATTTCTTTGGTAAAAAATTATCAGGACAAAAAGAGCAACGCGCTTTAGATAAAAGAGGTTTAGGGTATGTAAATGGAACAGTAGGAGAGTTATTAGGACAAATCTACGTGAAAGATAATTTTCCACCAGAAGCTAAGGCAGATGCAGAAGAATTAATTAGCTATGTTTTCAAATCATTTGATATGCACATCAATAACTTAGAGTGGATGTCAGCAGAAACAAAGAAAAAAGCAATTGAAAAATTAAATAAATTTACTGTTAAGATTGGTTACCCTGACAAATGGAAAGATTATTCTGGATTATCAGTTAAATCTTTACAAGAGGGAGGTTCTTTAATTGAAAATAATTTAAACATTAGTAAATGGCGTTTTGCTGAAAATTTAAAAGATTTTGGTAAGCCAGTAGATAAAACTCGTTGGGGAATGTCTCCACAAACGGTTAATGCATACTTTAACCCAACAAATAATGAAATTGTTTTTCCAGCTGCTATTTTACAGGCACCATTCTATGACTATAGAGCTGATGCTGCTGTAAACTTTGGAGGAATTGGGGCAGTTATCGGTCACGAAATTTCTCATGGATTTGATGATTCAGGTGCGAAATTTGATGGTGATGGGAATTTAGTAAACTGGTGGACACCACAAGACGAGCAAAAATTTAAAGATGCAACTAGTGCTTTAGCAAAGCAATATGATGCATACTCTCCAGTGGAAGGTGTACATGTAAATGGGGTATTTACTTCGGGTGAAAATATCGGAGATTTAGGTGGAGCTTCTGTTGCTTTTGATGCATTACAAATGTATTTAAAAGATAAAGGAACTTACGCAAATATTGATGGATTTACACCACAACAAAGATTCTTCTTATCTTGGGCAACAATTTGGAGAACTAAAGCTACAAACGAAGCTTTAATTAACCAAGTAAAGACAGATCCACATTCGCCAGGTTATTATCGTGCGTTTGCTCCGATCATTAATATAGATGCTTTCCATGAGTCTTTCCAAACAAAACCTGGAGATAAACTTTATAAAGCACCCGCAGAGCGTATTAAAATTTGGTAATAAAAATATATGTTTAAAAAAATCAAAACTTGGTTTTTAAATAGAAATAGAGTAATTAGTATGACAACTGTAGAAGCAATAAAAAGCGGTAAAGGAACATTAATCGATGTTCGTGAACCATATGAATTAGATACAGAGGGATTTGTTCCAAATGCAATCAATATTCCATTAGGAGATGTACCTACGCAAGTAGAGGAAATTAAAGCAATGGCACATCCAATTATCGTATTTTGTAGAAGTGGACAACGTTCTGGAAATGCAGCCATGTATTTACAATCTCAAGGAATTGAGGATGTATATAATGGAGGAGGTTTTCAAGATGTTTTAGATGTTTTAGAAGCATAAAATTGACACTAGATGTATAGTATAAGGACGGCATTGATTAAATACCGTCCTTTTCTATTTTTAAAAATAAAAACCTTTTTAAATTCCTTCAATTAAAAGTGTTAAAATAAATTCAATTTAAGGAAGCTTTAAATTATTAAATAGGTATTTCGTAGCTGAAATATATATTGTATATTTGCACCACATAATAATTATTAAATAATATTGGCATGTACTTAACATCAGAAGTAAAAAGCGAATTATTCGCTAAACATGGTAAATCAGCTCAAGATACAGGATCAGCTGAAGGACAAATCGCATTATTCACTTTTCGTATCAACCACTTAACTGGTCACTTAAAGAAAAATATCCACGATTATAATACAGAGAGATCTTTAGTTATGTTAGTTGGTAAGCGTAAAGCATTATTAAACTACTTAAAGAAAAAAGATATCACAAGATACCGTGCAATTATCGCTGAATTAGGATTACGTAAGTAATTTTAAAACTTATAAAAAAGGGCAATTGAAATATATTGCCTTTTTTTTTGTTATAAAAAGGATAAAATACTATACTTTTATAATTACGTTAAGGTATACGGCCTTAACTTTAGACGAATTTAATAGACAGAAGACGAATGATTCCACAGGCAATCACAGAAAAAATCACTCTTTCAGATGGAAGAGAAATTACAATAGAAACAGGTAAATTAGCTAAACAAGCAAATGGATCTGTTGTTGTACGCATGGGTGATACCATGTTATTAGCTACAGTTGTAGCAAATAAAAACGCTAATCCAGGTGTAGATTTTTTACCTTTAACAGTTGATTATAGAGAGAAATTTTACGCAGGAGGACGCATCCCAGGAAACTTCTTTAGAAGAGAAGCAAAACCATCAGATGATGAGGTATTAACAATGCGATTAGTAGACCGTGTGTTAAGACCAATGTTTCCAGAAGATTTCCATGCTGAGGTACAAGTGATGATCTCATTAATGTCTTATGACAAAGAAGTAATGCCAGAAGCTTTAGCAGGACTAGCTGCATCTGCTGCCATTGCAATTACAGATATTCCATTCACTTTAATTTCAGAAGCACGAGTTATTCGTTTAGACGGAGAATTCATGATTAATCCTTCATTAGAGCAATTAAAAAGAGCTGATATCGATATTATGGTTGGTGGATCGAAAGATTCAGTAGTTATGGTTGAAGGTGAAATGAGCGAAATTTCTGAGCGTGAAATGTTAGACGCGATTGAATTTGCACATGAAGAAATTAAAAAACAAGTTGAAGCGCAAGAACGTTTAGCTGAAAAAGTTGGAAAATCATTACCAAAACGTGAATATTCTCATGAAACTCATGACGAAGAAATTCGCGAAAAAGTTTGGGCTTTCGGATATGATAAATTCTACGAAATTGCCAAATCTCCATCAGAAAAAACAGAAAGAGGTGATAAATTCGCTGCTGTTGAAGAAGAATTCTTAGCACAATACGCTGAGGACGAAGAAGAATTAGCACGCGTTAAACCTTTTGCACATATTTACTTCCATGATGTACAAAAAGAAGCTGTACGTCAATTAATCTTAAACGAAGGTATTCGTTTAGATGGTCGTGATCCTAAAACAATCCGTCCAATTTGGACAGAAGTAGATTATTTACCATCTACACATGGATCTGCAATCTTTACACGTGGGGAAACTCAAGCATTAGCTACTGTAACTTTAGGTTCTTCTAAAGATGCAAACATGGTTGATGGTGTTGTAAATAACTTCGACGAAAAATTCTTTTTACACTATAATTTCCCTCCATTCTCTACAGGTGAAGCTCGTCCATTAAGAGGAACTTCTCGTCGTGAGGTTGGTCACGGAAACTTAGCGCAAAGAGCATTAGCTCAAATGTTACCAGACGATTGTCCTTACACTGTACGTATCGTTTCAGAAGTTTTAGAATCTAACGGTTCTTCTTCTATGGCAACTGTTTGTGCAGGTACATTAGCATTAATGGATTCAGGTTTACAAATTAAAAAACCAGTTTCAGGTATCGCAATGGGATTAATTACAGATCAAAAATCTGGAAAATTCACTGTATTATCTGATATCTTAGGAGACGAAGATCACTTAGGAGATATGGACTTTAAAGTAACAGGAACTGCTGATGGTATCACTGCTTGTCAGATGGATATCAAAGTACAAGGGTTATCTATGGAGATCATGGAAACTGCATTATTACAAGCAAGAGAAGGACGTTTACATATCTTAGGTAAATTAACGGATACTTTATCTGAGCCACGTAAGCAATTAAAACCAAATGCGCCTAAAGTTGTTGTTGTTGAAATCCCTAAAGAATTCATTGGAGCAATTATCGGACCTGGTGGAAAAGTTATTCAAGAAATGCAAAAAGAGACAGAAACTGTTATTGCAATTACTGAAGAAGAAAACCACGGACGTGTTGAGATTAACGGTGTTATCCAAGCAAATATTGATCGTGTAATTGAGCGTATTAAGCAAATTGCTTTCGTTCCTGAGGTTGATGGAGTTTATAATGCTGTAGTAAAATCTATCAAACCATTCGGAGCTTTCGTAGAAATCTCTAAAGGGGTTGAAGGATTAGTACACATCTCTGAAATTGAGCACAAACGTTTAGAAAAAGTTGAAGATGCATTAAACATCGGAGATAAAATCGACGTTAAATTCTTAGGATACGATGATAAAAAGAAAATGAAATTATCTCGTAAGGCTTTATTACCAAAACCTGAAAGAAAAGAAGCTCCTAAAAGAGAAGAAAAATCTGAAGATAAGCCAGAAGCTTAATTTTAGCTTTTAAATAATATCAGAAGTCCACGTGTTAGCGTGGACTTTTTTTGTATCTTTTAATTATGTTTTACATCTATACGCTTCTGATTCCTTTTTTAATAACTATTATTACAATCTTTATATTAAAGAAATATTTTAGGTTAATAGATTTATTACTAGTAGTTTGCGGAATTATGTATTTGTATTCTATTGGAATATATTCACTAGAGTATAATAATTTGATTGATCAAGGATGGGTTACGTATAGTTTATTTTTCTTCCTATTACCGATTTCAATTATACTATCTATCATTAAATTATTTAATACAATAAAAAATTATATAAATGGTAAATTATAAACTTTTCATATTGATTTTCTTTTTATTTACTAATTGTGTGAATGCTCAAAATCCAACAGAAGTGATTGAATCATATGTTTTACAAGAAAATGTAAATAAAAATCTATCGTTTAAAATAATTTCCAATAAAAACTTTTTAAAAATATTAATTAAAGATTATTATCAATTAATATTTGAAGAAGATATTATCGATGAAGATTTGGAAAATTATCTGATTGTAAAAAATGAATTTGATTTAGAAAATCCTATTCTTTTAAATTCAAAAAAATATAAATTTCTTATTAATCATCATACCAAGCAAAATAATAGAATTCAATTTTCGAAAGTATTATTTTCTAAAAATAATAATTATGCGATCTTTTACGAAGAAGAAAAATGTAAAGGCTTATGTGGAGGTGGAAATTTAATATTGATGGAATTTAAAGACAATAATTGGAGATATAAATCAACACTATATGCTTGGATTGGATAAATAAAAAAGCGACTCCATACAGAAGTCGCTTTACTATTTTTAAAATCTTGATTTTGAGTGAAATTCTGAGAGAATTTTGTATCGAGAAAAAGATTTTTAGAATTTATTTTCAATTTGTGCTGCTTGCAACATCAAATAGTGTAAATCTGTATTTTTTACAAATGGTTTTAATAACTCTTTACCAGGTCCAAAAGCCGCAACTTCAACGTGATCACTCGAGTGATCCATCGAAATCCATCCCACAGAACTGTGTTTCTTCTGCATATTAGCAAAACCTTCATAAGGTAAATGTTTATAGTTGTATAAACCTTGTTCCTCTTTTTGAATATTACTATAGTAACCAAGAATTTTATGAGCTTCTGATGAAGTTATTTCAAATCCTAAATTAGCTTGAACCAAATCACGAACTGCATTCGGAGAAAAACTATTATCAATTTGGTTTAAAATCCACTCGTTCGTGTATTTATATTTTGCAACGGTTTCAAAATCTTTATCTGCATTTTTACCATATATTAAACCTGGATTGGCATTTCCGTGATCAGTTGTAAAAATAACTAAAGTTTCTCCATCTTTTTCTGCGAATTCTAAAGCTACTTTTAAGGCTTCATCAAACTGAATTTGTTCAAATAATAATCCGCCTAAATCATTTGCATGAGCAGCCCAATCTACTTTTCCAGATTCAATTTGTAAAGCAAACCCTTCTTTTCCTGTATTTAAATGCTCAATCGCTTTCTTTGCCATTTCAGCTAAAGACGGAATATTTGCTTTTAATTCAGGAGTATTTTCACGATCTAATTGATAGGGAAGTGCTCCTTCATTGAAGATTCCAAGAATTGGTTGATTTTTTCCAGTTTTCTTTAATTCAGACGAATTTTTCGCTATTGCATATCCTTTTTCTGCAAAAGCCTTATAAAGGTCTTTTTTATCCTCACGTTTATCTCCATTGAAAAATTCATCTCCACCACCCATTACAACATCTAAGCCTAAATTTAGATAATCAATTGCAATTTGTGGTTCAGCATAACGCGAATTATTATTAACATTAAAACCTGCTGGAGTTGCATGAGTAGCTGTAACAGTAGTAACCACGCCAATTTTCTTTCCTTTACGTTTCATTTTTTGCCAGATAGGTAAATATTTTTCACCATTAGCACCAACATTTAAAGATCCGTTGGGAACGCGTACTCCACCACCAAAAGAAGAACTTCCTGCCGAACTATCTGTAACAATAGAAGATGCAGAAGAAGTTTCCATTAAACCTCTCGTTACTTTATTATCTATATAAGCACTCATCCAAACAGAACGATGACCCAAAATATGATTTTGAAAATGATCAGATAAAGCAAGTGTTCCTGTACTCATACCATCAGAAACCATAAAAATAATATTCTTTGCACGTTTTCCTTTTGCAGAAAGGTCATATTCCATTGTAGTCGCTAAACCACTTATCGGATTTCCTAATAATGCGCCACCTGCCGCTAATAATGTTCCTTTCTTAAAGAACTTTCTTCTATCCATTTTTTGGCTATTGTATTTTGTTTGTATTATGCGTTGTGTTTTGCTTGCCATTCGGCAATTTCTTGCTCATTTAATAAACAAGCATTTAATTCTTTTGTGATTTGTTCTTTATCTATACCTTGACCAATTAATACTATTTCTATCACACGATCGCCCCATTCTTGCGACCATTTTGCATCAATGTTAGCTTTGTTCATTTGGTAAGCGGCATACATTTCACGTTCTTGTTTTGGAATTGCACACCACCAAGCTCCAGCAGGATCAATACGGATACTTCCACCAGCTTGACTTAAAAATATAGCATCATCTGGTCGATTTGCCATCCAAAATAATCCTTTTGATCGATAAACTGTTTGAGGAAATGAATCATTCAAATATGTAAGGAAACGTTCTGCATGGAAAGGTGTTTTTTGACGATATACAAACGAAGTCATCCCATATTTTTCTTCTACATGGTGGTGATGATCGTGTGAACAATTTGGTCCACAAGTGTGTCCATGCTCGTGATCATGATGATGCTCCTTTTGTTTTTCCTCTTCTTCTAGCATTCTTACCCAAGCATCCATATCTTGTGCTTTCTCAAAATCAAAAAGATTCGTGTTTAAAATTTCAGCTAAATCAATCTCTGAGAATTTTGTTGGAATGATATGAGCATTTGGATTCAATTTATGTAAAAAAGATTCTATGCGAGATTGGGTTTCTTTATCAATTGCGTCAATTTTATTTAATAAAATTACATTTGCAAACTCGATTTGATCAATCAATAAATTGACAATCGGACGATCATCTTCATTATTTTCAGTTAAACCACGGTCAAAAACATTTTCATCTGTTCCGAAGTTTCTAAAGAAATTTAGTGCATCAACTACAGTTACTAAAGTATCTAAACGAGCGTATTTAGGTATATCAATTTTCCCGTCAGGCGATACAAAGTCTAATGTTTGAGCAATAGGTCCTGGATCTGATATCCCTGAACTTTCGATTACTAAATAATCGTATTTACCTGACTGTGCCAATTCGTGAATATTTTCAATTAAATCTTCGCGAATTTCACAACACACACAGCCATTGCTTAATTCCACTAGCTTTTCATCGGATTGTATTAAGTTATTATCGCGTGCAATCATTTGAGCATCGATATTTACTTCGCCCATATCGTTAACGATTACAGCTACTTTTAGACCTTTTTTGTTGTGTAAAATATGATTAAGTAAAGTTGTTTTTCCACTTCCTAAAAATCCGGAAAGAACAGTTACTGGTAATTTAGTTTGCATAATTGTATGATGTATAAATCATACAAATTTAAAGAATATTACAGCTTCAATTTTTATTTTTGAATGATATTTTTACTAAAAATCTGTTAAGTATTATGAAAAATATTGGTGGATTACTATTATCGTCTATTTTTGTTTAAATTCTAAAAACTACATGTTTCAAAACTCATTAATAGGTTTATTGATCCTAATGTTTGTCATCGAAGTATATCTATACTTCGCATTTAAAACTTTTATTACAAGTAAAATAATATTATTTGGTTGTATCCTTTCTACTGTTTTTGTAATGGCATTTATGTCTTATAATTTCTTGTTTTTTGATAGAAATATAGGTCAGACACCATTATTTATGTGGAGTGTTGGCTTGTTTATGTTAATTGCTTTTCCACGTGCTATTTTCTTGTTTTTCTTTTTGTTAGATGATATAATTCGGCTAATAGGTTGGGGTAAAAATATGATTTTTGATACGCCAATTTCTGCGGATAAATTTTTACCAGAACGTAGAAAGTTTATCTATTATACTGCAATGGGACTAGCTGCAATCCCTATAGCAGGATTGATACATGGAATGACGCTTGGAAAATATAACTATAAAGTAATACGAGAAAAATTAACCCTGAAGCGTTTGCCTGATGGTTTTAAAGGGTTTAAAATTTTACATATTACTGATATCCATTCAGGAAGTTTAGATAATGTAGAAAAAATAGAAAAAGCAATTGAATTAATAAATCAACAAGAATTTGATATTTTATTATTCACTGGAGATATTGTAAATAATTTTTATTGGGAAATGGATAAATGGATTCCAGTTTTTAGTAAAATTAAAAAAGCACCATATGGAAATTTTGCAGTATTGGGTAATCATGATTATGGTGAATATACGGATTGGAAATCTGAAGAAGCTAAAGAAGATAACTTGAATAAAATAAAAGCTATATTTCCTAAAATAGGCTTTGAACTATTATTGAATGAACATAGAATTATAGAAAAAGCCGGTGAAAAAATAGCATTAGTTGGAGTAGAAAATTGGGGCGCAAGATTTAAAAAAGCTGGAGATTTACAAAAAGCTTCAGAAGGATTAGATAGAGATATTTTTAAGATATTAATGTCACACGATCCTTCGCATTGGGATTTAGAAGTAAAAAATGATCCTAAATATTACGATCTAACACTAGCTGGACATACGCATGGAATGCAATTAGGAATTGAAGTTCCAAGTATAGGTCTTAAATGGAGTCCCTCACAATATATTTATCCGCAATGGGCAGGTTTCTACCAATATAAAGACAAATGGATTAACGTAAACCGAGGATTTGGATACCATTTTTATCCTGGTAGAGTAGGTATTTGGCCAGAAATTACAGTTATTGAGTTAGCTAATGCTGAATAATATTTCTTTATGATTATTTTAAGTAATATCTAAAAAATAAAATTGTAATTTGTAGTAAATAAGCATTTTATGAATGAAAATTATGAACTACATCAAGTGGTGAAAAATAGTGATAAATCACGTTTTGAATTAGAAATTGATGGATATATAGCGTTTATAGATTATAAACAAAAAGATCAATTAATTAAATTAATTCATACTGAGGTCCCTGAAGAATTAGGAGGTAGAGGTGTAGCAGCTACTTTAGTTGAAAAAACCTTAGTGTATTTAGAAAATAATAATTTTACATTGTATCCTTATTGTCCTTATGTATATGCATATATAAAAAAACATCCAGACTGGAAGAGAATAGTTGATACAACTTTTCCTAAATATGGAGAACTCTAATAAAAATAAAAAGCGAATCTTTTAAGATTCGCTTTTTACGTATTTAATTATATTTTAAGCTTCATCGTCATGAACAAATTCTTGCTCAATAGCTACATGGCCTTCCCATTTGTCAACTGCAACTGTAGATAATGCATTTCCTAAAACGTTAGTCATAGAACGTGCCATGTCACAGAAATGGTCAATTGGTAAAATAAGAGCAATTCCTTCTGGCGGAATACCAAACATAGAACAAGTCGCAACAACTACAATTAATGAAGCGCGAGGCACCCCAGCAACACCTTTAGAAGTCAACATTAATACTAATAGCATTAATAATTGTTTTTCTATAGGCATATCAATCCCATATACTTGTGCGATAAATATAGATGCAAATGTCATGTACATCATGGATCCATCTAGGTTAAATGAATATCCAAGAGGTAATGTAAAAGAAATAATTTTCTTTTGTGCACCAAATTTTTCTAATTCTTCGACTAATTTAGGGAACACTGCTTCTGAAGATGTTGTCGAAAAAGCAATTAATAGTGGTGCTTTAATATGTCTTAATAAGTCGAATAAACGTTTTCCTATAATAAAATATCCTACAATAAGTAAGGCAATCCATAGCAATATTATCCCTAAAGAAAATGCTAATAAATACTTAATATATAAAGCGAAAATGCCGAAGCCGTAAGTTGCAACAGCCGCTGCAATAGTACCTAAAACTCCTAATGGAGCTGTCCACATTACGTATCCAACCATGATTAAAACTACATGAGAAATTTTATCTAAAGCTTTGGTAACCATTTCTCCTTCTTTACCAAAAGCAGATAAAGCTACTCCGAAGAAGATAGAAAAAACTACAATTTGTAAAATTTCGTTTGTCGAAAATGCTTCAAAAACAGATTTTGGAATCATATGTTCCACAAAATGCTCTAATGATAAATTTGCTTTTGCTTTCAACAAATCATCTGCAGAACCGCTATCCATCACAATATCCAAACCAACACCAGGTTTAGTTATGTTTACTACAAAAAGTCCGATAAGTAAAGAAATTAATGAAGCGGTGATAAACCAGCCCATAGCACGTCCTCCGACACGTCCAACCATTTTCATATCTCCCATTTTTGCAATTCCAACAACTAAAGTTGAGAAAACTAATGGTGCAATAATCATTTGGATTAATCGAATAAATACAGTTCCTAAAATTTTAATATTTTTAGAAAACGAAGCAATAAATTCGGGTGATGTATTGTAATGGATGTATCCTCCAATCCCAACACCTAATACAAGCGCAATGATAATTGCGATGAAAAGTTTATTGTTTTTCATTATTAATTTTATTTATCCCAAAACTAACATATTTTTAGAAATAGTTAACTAAAATTTATTAATATTACAGTTTTCATGTGTCAATACACTGTATATTAATACATTGTAATGTTATTTAAAGTTAAATATATTTAACTTTAATTCTACCTATTTACTGTTCTCAAATGGAATCGAGTGGTCTAATATTGTTTCTATTAATGCACTTAATGGTTTATTAGTTAAATCAATAATCGATTCATCTATTATTGTGCTTTTATCTAATTTAAGTTTGAATAATTCTTTTTTAGGAAACTTTATAGGATAGATGCACAATTCAATTGTTTTATTTTTATTCATTGGATTTGCATAAAATAAATGTGCATAGAAACATAATTGTAATTCCTTAGCTTTATCACTATCCTCAAAAACGACATTCACCTTTTCAGAATCAATTTTTAAATCTTTTGCAAATCCAGTTTTATAATCAACTATCCTAATTTGACCATCTACACAATCCATACGGTCAATAATACCATAAAGTTTTACTGTTTTTCCGTTATCTAAATTAAAGTCAATTTCATGACTAGATTCAAGATGAGTAATAATAAATTCTGAATTTATAGCTGTGTTCTTATCTTTCTCTAGGACACCATTTATAATTCTTTCGGCAATTTTATATACTAAAAAATTTGGTCCTTGATGCATATGTCCATCTTTGTATTCTTGTTTAAAGAACTTTTGTAGACTTAAGTCTTTTATTTTTGCGATGGTCTGAAAATCACTTATAGTAAGAATTCGATTTAAACAAGGCGTGTATAATTCCTCTAACGTATGGTGAACAATATTACCTAATGTTTTGGCTGAAACCATCTCTTCAGCTTCTTCCACTTCTGATACTTTAAAAATTCGTTGTTCAAAAAAATCCAAAGGATTTCTTAAATAAGTAGAAAGTGAGGAAAATGAAATTCCAGATTCAGCCCATTTATTTAACTTCTCCATGGTTTGAGGAGTTTTCTCAATTACAATCTCCTTTAGCGGTCTATTAACAAAGCTTGGAGCAGCAAAAGATTCTGTAATCTGATGCTTACTTTCCAATTTAATTTGAGAAATAAATCTTGATTTTTCACCAGAACCCATTCCATCAGCTTCAGTGTTATATACTAAATGGATATTTTTACCACGTTGTAATAAACGGTAAAAGTGATAAGCATAAATTGAGTCATTTTCAGTAAAAGTATTTAAGCCCATTTCTTTCCGAATATCATAAGGTATAAACGTATTATTTTGTCTTCCCAAAGGTAAAATTTCATCATTAACAGACGTCATAATGATATTTTCAAAGTTAATTAAACGCGTTTCTAAAAGTCCCATCAACTGTAATCCCTTTAAAGGTTCACCAATAAAAGAAATCGATTCAGCCTGTACAATTTTATTGTATAATAAATATAATGTACGAAAATCTTGTACATCTGTAACTTGCGTTAAATTTTCGTGTAATTGAATAAAGACCTTTTTGAAAAAAAACAAATATTCTCTTAGTAATAAATGTTTTACATCAGAACCATCATTAAGGGCAGTGTTATTCATTAGATTTTCAATCCAAATTTTCAATTGAAAAACGAATTCCGTTAAACTACCGGGAATTGTAAAAAGTGGAGCGAAAATATTGTCCGTAAGATGTGCTTGTAAGGTTTTCTCTGCATTAAATATTCTATTGTTCGTACGGATTATAGAAGCGATTTCTCGTGAAGATTCTGTACTAAATTTAGACAAAGTTCTATTTTCTAAGATTTGTAAAACATTTTTAAAATAGAATGTTTTTCCTTTTCCAAGTTTTTCACGATTCATCTGTAATTCAAAAACAGATTTAAAAAACTGTGCTAATGGAACAGTTTTTAGAGGAATTCCCATTGATATATTCAAGTAAGAGATATTATCCGGTAATGAATTTAAAATCGCAGGTAAAATAGATTCATCAGCCAAAATTAAAGCAGTATTCTTAATCTCATCTTCATCCATTTTTGCAATTATATCTGCTATATATTTAGCTTGGCCTACTTGTTTAGCAACTCCAGTAACATGTATATTTTTAGGATTATTAAATTCATCAAAAGTCCATTTCCAGCTCGATAATTTATTTTGATATCTGCGCATAAAAGCTCCAGCTTCTTGGTTTGGATTATCTAAATAATATTTATCTGCATCCCAAAAAATCTGAGCGATGTTATTCTTTTCGAAAGAAAATAGGATTTTTTGTTCAGCTTCGGTTAAGGCATTAAACCCTGCAAAAATAAATTGATGTTCTTGTGAAGCAATTATATCTTCTATTTTGTCTGCTGCTAATCTAAAAACTAATCCAGAATATCCTTGATTCTCTTGCACCAAATCTGCTCTTAATTGAAAATAGAATTTTTTGATAATTTGCCAGAACAAGATATGCTTTTGCATCACTTCATTTTTATTCACAAAAATTTCATCCTTACCCCATTTTTCAATACGTTCTATAGAAACAAGATAATCTAAGATTTTATTTGGATCAACTAATGAAGCATCAATATCATCAAAATCTTTTAAAATGGTTGGTCCCCATTTTATGAATTCTTCAAAAGTATCTGGTTTATCCACAACCTTTTTATACGATTGATAGGCTTTAAACCAAAGATTAATTCCGGAAATAATTTCTAATTCTGAAATTTCTGCCATAAAATCTTCAATACTTATCATCTTAGGCAAAAGTATGGTATGAGCTTGTTTCTGAAATTCTTGGCGAAAGAATAACATGGGGCGCTTTCCTGGTAAGACTAAAGTAGTATTAAAAAAATCTAATTTTTGGTTTAATAAGTCTGTGACAACTCTTTCTATAAAATGAGACATATAATTGTAGCTGTTGAATATATTTGTAAAAATAGGAGTTTAAAAGACAATAGGTGACGTTTAATTGACAAATTCTCCATTTTTGAAATGATCTTTAGAAATTAAATTCCCGTTTTCATCATAAATATAAATTTCACCATTGCCATTGTTGAATGGCCCACAGTAAAGAATATTACTTTTTTTATCGAAACACTTTTCTATATTTTTGGGCTTATTTTTTTCAAAATTAATTATAGATTTCGGTTTTCCATTTTTTATGAAAATAGTAGAATTTTCCTTCTAAAAGATTATCTACAATAATTCCAGTACTTTCTAATATTTCGTTTTTATAATAATTTTCTACAACGCCATTTATATTACCATTCATGTATGGGATATAACTTTGGATATTACCATTTGGATAATAATTGATTGTCTGGCCATCTTTTATATTATTTGAATTATACGAAATAATACTTTTTATATTACCATTCTTATAACGAATAATCTTTTCATAGTGTGTTTGTGCGTTTGCTAAGCTTTGAATAAAAATTAGCATAATAAAATATAAAAGTTTCTTCATCAATATATATCTTGGATTCAATTTTACTAAATAAGTTGAAAAAATAAATAATGTATTAAAGTTAATACATTTCCATAAAAAAAGCGACTAAGAAATTAGTCGCTAGAATATATTATTGAAAAATATTTTTTATTTAATCACACCTAATTCTTTTCCAACTTTTGTGAAAGCTGCAATGGTATGATCTAATTGTTCTTTTGTATGTGATGCTGATAATTGCACTCGTATACGTGCTTTGTCTCTAGGCACAACAGGGAAGAAGAAACCAATTACATAAACTCCTTCATCTAATAATTTATCTGCCATAGTTTGTGATAATTTCGCGTCGTATAGCATCACAGGAACAATTGCTGCATCACCATCAGGAATATCAAAACCAGCTGCAACCATTTCCGTACGGAAATAGTTTGCATTCCACATAACTTTATCACGTAAAGTCGTATCACTCTCTAACATATCTAAAACTTGTAAAGCAGCACCAACTATACCTGGCGCTAAAGAGTTAGAAAATAAATATGGACGCGATTTTTGACGAAGCATTTCTATCACTTCTTTTTTTCCAGAAGTAAATCCACCCATTGCTCCACCTAAAGCTTTTCCTAAAGTAGAAGTAATAATATCTACACGTCCCATAACATCGTTATGCTCATGTGTTCCACGACCAGTTTTACCAATGAAGCCTGTAGCGTGTGAATCATCTACCATTACTAAAGCGTCGTATTTATCAGCTAAATCACAAACGCCTTTTAAATCAGCAACAATACCATCCATAGAGAAAACTCCATCTGTAACAATTATTTTGAAACGATGATTTTTTTCGGAAGCTGCAATTAATTGAGTTTCTAAATCTGCCATGTTATTGTTTTTGTAACGGTAACGTGCAGCTTTACATAAACGAACACCATCAATAATAGAGGCGTGGTTCAGTTCATCAGAAATAATGGCATCTTCTTCAGTAAATAACGGTTCAAAAACACCACCATTTGCATCAAAAGCAGCCGCATATAGAATTGTATCTTCCATACCTAGGAAGTTAGCAATTTTCTTTTCTAATTGTTTGTGTACATCTTGTGTTCCACAAATAAAACGAACAGATGACATACCATA
Source organism: Faecalibacter rhinopitheci (assembly GCF_015234135.1). Lineage (GTDB taxonomy): Bacteria > Bacteroidota > Bacteroidia > Flavobacteriales > Weeksellaceae > Empedobacter > Empedobacter rhinopitheci. The sequence continues at coordinate 43,506 of NZ_JADGIK010000004.1, forward strand.
TCCACGTTCATCTAACATTTTCTGTGAAGCAGCAATAACCTCAGTATTATCTGATAAACCTAAATAGTTGTTTGCACAAAAATTTAATAATGTTTTTCCATTATCTAAAGTTATCTCTGCACTTTGTGGAGACGCTATAATTCTTTCCTTTTTGAATAATCCTTGTTCTTGTAAATCATCCAATTGCGTTTGTAAGTAGTCTTGAAATTTATTGCTAAACATAATAAATCACTTTTGTTTCTTACAAATATAATTGTTTCAACTTAGTTTTGATTAACTTTGTAGTTGATTAAATTTATAAAGAAGTGTTTTTAGCTGTCATATTTGCCTTTCAATTTTACTTTTTAGCAAGAGTATTTAAAAAAAATAAAGTAAAAGTAATTCTATCTGCTATAGGATTATATTTCCTAGGCATTGTCATGTTCACATTTATTTTAATGTCATTGATGATGTTTGATGTAATAGACCTAAATTTTATGGACCAAGAAGCGATCTATAAATACATGGAAGAGAATAATCTAAATCTTATTTTAGAAATAATTATGTTTATTTTAATTGGTGTTATTTATTATAACTACATTAAAAATAAATGGATGAGAGAAGTTATCGCAAAGCAAGAACCTATAATAGAAGAGTTGAAAGAAGCTGTTACTAAAGTAAAACATATTATTCCAGTGAAAACTAATTTTTATTTACATTTTCATAAAGTGAATGAAAAGAATAAACATTTAGTTTCTTCGTTAGCAAATGAAATATGGAATGTGTGTTACAAAGATATAATCTCGCAAGAGCAGATAGATTATATGTTGGATATGATGTATAATACATCTAAAATTGACGAAAATATCGCAAATGGCGATCAATGGGAAATTCTAAAAGCAGATAATGTGCCAGTAGGATATTTGCATTATAAAATAGAAGAAAGTAAACTATTTTTATCGAAGATATATCTTAAACAAGATCCTACATATACAGGTTTAGGTCAATCAATGTTAAATCATGTGATAGAATTTGCGTTAGAAAACGAATTGAAATCTATTTATTTAACTGTGAATAAAAAGAATGCAAAAGCTATACGTTTTTATGAGAAAAATGGATTTGTCAATAAAAAGTCAGAAACATTTGAAATAGGAAATGACTACATCATGGATGATTTTATTTTTGAAAAGACTTTATAAATAGGTTTAAAATAAGATACGAACAAAAAAAGGCTGAAGTTTAAACTTCAGCCTTTTTTTGTTCGTATTCATCCAATATAATATGAAACTCTTCTAATTTAGAGATTTTAGTACACTCAGTATTTTTAATATTTTTTAAATTAGAATCCATTCCGAGAATCATCATTTTAGATAAATCAAACGTAATACTTTCTAGTGTCGCATTATAAGATTTAATATTATCATTATTAGGTATAAATGATATTATAAGATCTGGTGAAATATCATCAATCGCTTGTTGCACTGCAGTAATGGTTTGGTTAGAACCAATATAAAATGTTTGAAAACCATGATTCTTTAAAATTAGATTACAAAATAATAATCCAATTTCGTTTACTTCTCCATGCGGTAAAAATAGAAGAACTTTGCTTTTCTTGTCTACGAAATTTGGTGAACATTCTATCAAATAATGAAATTTACCTTTCAATAAACTTTTCATATAGAAGAATTGCACTGGTTTTTCTTCATTAGCTTGAAAAGTTTCATAAATCCTCATTAAAAAAGGATATAAAATAAAATTATAAAAATCGCTAATTGTTAATTTTTTTATTGCACTATCAATGATTAAATTAAATCGAGTTTCATTGTATGTTAAGCAAGAAGCAACTAGTTGATTAATAATGTCTTCATTCAGGTTTTTTTTAATCAAATTGGACATTAATTCAATCTCTACTTTTACTTGTAATGTGTCATTATCCAATTGACAAATACTTTGTAAATCATATTTTTTATCTAGATGAAATAATGTAGAAATGTTTAATAAGCGATTTAGATGCTCAGTATTGTATTTAAAATCTGGTTTATTTTCAAGATTACAATCCTGAAAGGCATTATACTTTTTTTTCCAAAATAAAATTGTTTTATCTGGTAAACCAGATAAATAACTCAATTGATTGATAGTAAAACGATTCATAATATTTTGTGTTAAGTAGAACTTAAATGTAACAAAAAAAAGCGATATTTCTACCAATCTAATTTTAAACTCAATTGTATTTTATGACTTCTTTTTTGATTTTAAATAGATATGTTGTCCATCCTTTGGTTGTTGTCCAGGATTCATATTATTAAATTTGTATAAATTACTGATTTTCACACCAAATTTTTGTGAAATACTATACATATCCTCACCAGATTTTGCTTTGTAAACACTTTGTATACCTTTAGATTTTTTCTTGTCAAAAAACACAATCTGACCTTCGGATAATTTAGTACCCATATTAATTTCATTAAAATTTGCTAAATCTGAAGGTTTCTTATTATATAATTTAGCTAATGTTCCTAAAGTTTCACCGGCCTCAGCTACTACATAAGTAAGATTGTTGGGGTGCTTTTTAATACGAAATGTCGGATTTTTTTTACGAGTTTCTATTGTAATTGATGGTCGAGTTTCGTTAGATGTTTTAGCAATTGTAGTCGTTTTAGTTTCTACATATTGCTTATCTTCATTTTTGTGAATTGTAGTTTTGTTTATTGTAGTAGTGGAAGGAGTCTTTTCAATAGTTTTAGACTCATTAGTTACATAGTATTTATCCTTTTCGTTACCAAAAAGATGATATAATTTTGCATACACTTCAGAGGAAGAAATATTATCGAATTGATGCAAATTATATTTTTCAATTCTACTGATTAATTTTGATGCATAGGATGGATCTGTGGCATACCCAGCTTTTTTTAGCCCATGAGCCCAACCTTTATAATCAGTAACAGAAAGGTTAAATAAAGCTTTATAATATGGTCTTAATGCAAGAAATTCTGAGTGATCACGGTAACTTTCATCTACAGACTTATAGCTTCTAAAACATTCACCAATTGCATCATCATTATGATAAATTCTTTCTTTATGAGATGGCCATTCAGCTTCACCTTTACATTTAATACCGAAGTGGTTATTAGCTTTTTCTGCCAATCTACTTTGCCCTCCACCAGTTTCTAATAAGCCTTGTGCTAATGTGATACTTGCCGGAACCTTATATATTTCCATTTCTTTAACTGCCAAAGCTGCATGATTACGTATATAAGTAATATCTCTGTTTTCTTGCGCTTGTCCGACTATGGCTGTTAAAAAGCCAAAAACGAATAACAATATTCTCATTGTATAATTGTTTTATTTTTTTTCAATAATATTTTATTTACTCCTTCAATACCTTGCAAACCGCCAGTATGTACTACTAATATGCGAGAGTTTTCCTTAAAAAAGTCTTTTTTTATTAAATCTAAAAGCCCAAATACCATTTTTCCTGTATATATAGGATCTAGCTGTATATTAGTTTGAGCTTTAAATTGATTGATAAACTCAATCAATTCATCATTTACTTTACCATATCCACCAAAATGATAATTGTTAAAAAGTGTAAAATTTCTTTTAAGTGTTAATTTACAAATTTCTGTATTTAAAAAATCTCCTTTCAGTGCAGGAAAACCTAGTACGTGCTGATTTTCAGTGGTGGAATTTAATATTCCTGCAATTGTACCCGCTGTACCTATAGATGACGTGATAAACTCAAATTTATTACATTCTTCATATAAAATTTCTTCACAACCTTTGATGGCTAAATCATTTGTACCACCTTCAGGAATAATATAATAATCTGGATACTCATCATATAAATTTTCTAAAAATGCATCAGTATCTTTCAACCTATATGCCTCACGAGTTAGAAATTTAAATTTCATCCCTTGATTTTTGGCAAAAGTTAAGGTCGAGTTCTCATCAATTAAATTTTCTATTTCTTCTCCACGTATAAACGCAATAGCCTCCAAACCGTTAAGTTTAGCTGCAGCGGCTGTCGCAGCAATATGATTAGAAAATGCACCACCAAAGGTAATAATTTTTCTGAAACCTAAAGTGTTCGCCTTTTGTATGTTATATTTAAGTTTTCTGTATTTGTTCCCAGATATTAAAGGATGAAGCAAATCTTCTCTTAAAAAAGAAAGATGAATTTTTTTCTCTTTTAATAAAGGATGATCAATAGATTCTATATTACTTTTTTGATTCTTCCAATTCATTATAAATAGTTGATAAATGCGTAGAATTTACGTTTTTTTAAATAATCTAAATCATGTTCATTTGCATAAGCTTCTCTTTCAAAACTTAAATTACGATAAGCTTTATTTCCATCAAATTTATATTGCATTAATCGAAAAATATATTCTATTCCATACCAAACGAAAAATGGAAGAACCAACAATTCTATTTGTTGAATAATATGTATTCTTTCGTGGTGTACAAGATGTAAGTCGTTTTTATCCTTCTTAGTTCTTAATAATATAAAAGGAAATATAGCCATTCCCACAAAATTTTTTCTAAATAACCACCTAAGTGCAATTACAAACATTAATTCCTTATTAGGGATACAAAATTAAACTTATCCATTGCATTTTCCTAATAATGATTGATTTTGCGCTTCTCATGAACATTCTAGCTATCAGAAAGTAGTTTTAATTACTATTTTCGTAAATTAGTTCTTTAAGAAAGTAAATATTGTGAGTAAGTTTGAAGAAGGGGATTATTATCTTTCACCTGAAGGGTTTAGGATTTTCACTGAGCAATATCTTAAAAAAAGAGGATATTGTTGTAAGAGTGGATGTAAACATTGTCCATATGGATTTGATAAAAAAACTGGATTATTAAAAAAGTAAAAATATTATATAAATGAAATTAAAATCTACATTAATCGCATTATTATTTGCTGGGTTTGCATTTGCACAAATTCAATTCCCACAAGCAAGTAACAAATCTGAAATAGAACAAACTATCGGTTTTACAAAAGTAGAAGTGGATTATTATCGTCCGAATTTGAATAACAGATCTGCATTTGGAGGTATTGTACCTTTTGGAGAAGTCTGGAGAACAGGTGCCAATAACAATACAACGATAGAATTTAACACTGATGTATTATTGGAAGGTAAGCCTTTATTGAAAGGAAAATATTCTTTATATACTATACCAACAGAAAAATCATGGAATGTAATATTTTATAAGAATTCAGATAATTGGGGAAATCCTAAGACGTGGGATGAATCTCAAGTTGCTCTAAAAGTTACAGTTCCTGTTTATAAAACTTCAGAAAAAGTAGAAACATTTACAATTGGGTTTGATGAGGTGAATGTTAATTCAGGAAAACTAGTCTTTCAATGGGATATAACAAAGGTAAAAGTTAATATTGATGTTCCAACGCATCAAAAAGTTTTACAAAATATTCAGACACAATTAAATGATAATTCGTCAGCGCGAGATTTTTATAGTGCAGCTAATTATTACTATATGCAAAAATTAGACTTAAAAAAGGCTAAGGAATGGATAGATATAGCGCTTGCTAAAGACACAAATTCACCAGAATATTTCACTGAACTAAAATCTAAAATAGAATCAGAATTAAAGAAAAAGTAAACTTAAAAAAAACCACTCTTTTAAAAGAGTGGTTTTTTAATTTGACTAAATATCAAATAATTCTTTTTGTGCTTTATATTGCGTAATTGGCATATCGTATAACCACGAATATTTTTCTTCTTTTCGTTCTACATAATGCACAAACGAAATATGATCTTCAACGATGTGAATGTTATCTGCAGGCGTTACTACAAGCAATTGTAATTTTAACTGTTCACACAAACGTAACAAGTATTTTGCTTTATCCTCATCTTGTGCCTTAAAAGCTTCATCAATAGCTATAAATCGGAATGTATTTGACTTTTCCTTGCGCATTAAATTAAACTGATAAGCAATCGCAGATCCTAAAATAGTGTAAGTTAATTGGGCTTTTTCACCACCAGATAAAGCACCCATATGTTCATACGTTTTTACTTTTTCTTGATTATCTCGTCTAAATTCTTCGGCTTTGTAGTTAAACCAATAACGAACATCCATAACCTTAGCTCGCCAATCTTCCTTGTTTAGTTTTTTGATTAAGGGAGCAATATGTTCATTAAAATGATCTCGTTTTTCTTCAAATAACATCAACCCATCATTTCCTGTTGAAATTGCTCGGTTTAATAATGACTTGAATTCTTGTATCTCAGCTATATAGTGTGAATTTGCGATTAATTGAATGTACGTCGTATATTCTTTTGTATTATAGTCGATTTCAGCAAGAGATTCATTCAATAAGGCAATATTTTCCTGTATACTTTCTGACCAATTTTCAAAAAACATTCGAAAATCACCAATCTTATTCATAATCGTTTCTTGTAAATAAGACTCAAACTTAGTTTCAAAACGAGGTAAATTATCCTCATTTAGTTTCTGATAAAAATCTTGATATTCCGAAGCTAATTCTAAATGTGACGAATCGGGTAGAGTAGAAGCTTCAGATCTCCAATCCTTATATTTCAGAATAATTTCTTCTTTCGGATTTTTAAATTCATTAATCTTCTGCTTGATTTTATCTTCAGTCAAACGCTTCGAATATTCCAAACTCTTAATTTGAGTTTCTAATTCTTTTTGGAATTCAGTTTGTTTTAGTTTAATCGAATAATAATCAATCGCTAATAATTCTTGATGTTTTTCCTCGAAAACGGAAATATCAACTGCTTCTACTGTTTTTAAAATCGATTCATTTCGGTTAATTTCTTTTGTAATCTGTTGAATTTGAGTTTCTATTTTAAAAATCTCACGATTTAATTCATAAATATCTTTCTCCGTCAATTCTTTCAGCGCATTTTGCGCAATTTCTAATTCGTTTTGTAAACCTTCTGTTCGGTTCGAACCTGAGTTTAATACTTCGATTAATCGATTTTTTTGTTCAATTTCAGCAATTACATTCGACGCATCAATTACAGAGATATCTCTAAATGTATTGGTGATTTTAGAAATCGTTTCCTTGATTTGATCTAAAAGATAAATCTCTTTTTGTGAAGATTGAATTTGAATGTTAATGTTTTCAAGTTGATTTTCAACCGTTTTTAAATCTTCATAAATAGCTTGTGTCTTCGACGTGTTTTCCCAACCTAAAATAAAATTTTCTTTACGTTTATTTTCCTCACGGTCATCTTTCTGGATATTACCGTTAGAGAATACTAAAGTTCCGTTTGGTAATAAAGTTGTTTGATTAGTTAAGGTTGTTTCATTACAAATCGCATCAAATTTTTGCTCGATTAAATCTTTTATCCATTTGGCGTAAATACTTTCATGTTTAAAATCCAATTGAAAAATTAAATGATTGGCTGCTGCTTGCGGTTTTAACCCATCTATAGACGTATATCCTTTATAAGCCAAAATCTTGATTGATGCATTTAAATCATTTTGTTGAATGAAATTTTCAACTTGATTCAAATACTTTTCGGGTACAATAATTTGGGTCGCAAACGAATGTAAAATACTTTCAATAGCTATTTCCCATTCAGGATTTTGAATTTTAATTAATTCGGCAACAAAAGGAATTTCGGCTTGTGAAGCATTAATTTCTTGGACGATTAGATCTCGAATCTCAGCAATTCGACCAGTAATATTATTTTGATTGGAAGCTAAGAAGTCAATCTTTTCTTTTGCAATTTTAATTTCTGAGACGAAGCGATCAGCTTGATTTTTTAGTAAACGAATTTCTTCTAAAAGGTGCTCGTTTTTAACATGGTTTTCTACTGAAATTTCCTCAATTCGAACAGAATTATGCTGAAAATCTGTTGCATTTGGATCAGTAATTAAACCTAAAATTTGAACCAGTTGATTGTAATTTGTTTGTTTTACTTCAATATCAGCTTTTACTTTTTCTAATTTTGCTAAATCAATTTTAATTTGTTCAATTTGTTGCCCAACATTATCCGATTTGATCTGAACCGTTAAATTCGTTTCTAAATCTTTTAATTGAGCTTCTTTATCTTTTAAACCATTCAATTGAGTTTTGAATGCCTCGTATTTCTGATTCGCTTGGTTAAATTCATCATTCGCTAAATGCAATCCTTTTTGTGCAAACCAAAAGACAGCGGTATCCTTAGAATGGGTTAATGTTTCTAGTTTTGAATTTAATTCTTGAATTTTAGACGCATGTTCGTTAATAGGGGCTAAAAATTTCAATTGATCTTTTACTTTTTCAATATTAATTTTGGCTTCCATTAATGTGTTGAAACTCTCTTTCAATTGTAAAAACTCAGCTTCGGCATACCATTCTTCCAACATATTGGTACGAATAAATTCATCCAAATCTTCCAAAACTTTTACACCAACCACTTGATTAAATAACGTTAAAGATTGTGAAGATTTCATTCCAAAAAGATCAGCCATACGTTCACCGTACGCTATTGGACCATCCATCAGCTCAATTTTCTTCTTCGTTGTATTGGTGTTGTATTTTTTATCTAAAGTCTTTTTCCAATTTCCTTTTTGATCAAAGTGACTAAAGTCGTCTTCGATTGTTAGGGGCACATGCGCAATTCCGAATGTTCTTTTCAATTCATCATTAGAAAACCAACGCGCTTGGAATAATGTAATCTTCTTTCCATCTTGATTATCAAAATGCGCAAGAATTATAGAATAGGTCGTTTTATCACGTAAAGATTTTGTTAAAGTACCTAAATCTCCATCGCGTTGAATATGGGCGTAATTTCCTAAAACATAAGTTTCTTCTGTACGGTCGCCTTTTTTATCCACACCAGAAGATTGATTGTAGAAACGATCTTTTTTAGCTGGAACTAATAGCGTTAAAAGTCCATCGATAAACGTACTTTTTCCCGATGCATTTGCACCAGTTAACAACGAATTATTTCCTTTTGGCTGAATACGAAAAATACGATCGGTAAAGGTTCCCCAATTGTAAACTTCCATGTATTGTAGACGAAATCCAGCTTCGTCCGACGTCGTACTAAATAGATTCAACATAAGATTCTAATTTGTTTTTAAATTCTTGCAACTGGTCTAATGTTACTTTTTCTTTGATGATACGATGAATTTGATATTTGGTTTCGAAGTCGTTTTTATCAATTTCTTTTAAATAACCTAATTCAACAATGCGTCGAATATTGAGGTCTAAATCTTTTAAAAGTTTGACTTTATTGTAGGTTTCTGGAAGAAATAATTCGACTTCTTCTTTAATTTCTTGAGAAGAAATGAATTTTTCGCTTACTTCGAATTGGGTTGGATTTTGATCAAAATCTTCTAAACTTTGACGTAGAACGACTAATATAATTGAAGCTTCAAATCCAATTTTTCGTTTAGAAACAAGTCCTAACGTATTTCCTTCTCGGTCTTCTAATTCTTTTAAATATGCAAAACCTTCGTCTTTCTTCACGACTAATTCTAAACCGATTTGGTTTAGATATTCTTGAATTTCAACTTGGTAATTGATCACATCTATCCAAAGGTTTTGTGAATTTTCAATCGGTTGTTTTAGCAATTTTACGATCGCTTTTGAATAGGGTTTTATATGGTGTTCTAAACTGCTCATGATTTAAATGTAATGGTAGGAATTTGAATCGATTTTTGTTTTTCTTGATTGAAAATAATTTCTTGTGTTTCATCAAGTTTATCGTGTTCAAATTCGTTGGTTAGACTTAGGAAAGCAAATAATTCGGGTAAGCCTTTTTGTAAGCCACCTGAATTTTCGATGAGTTGTTTTAAATTTAAATTCGTTTGAATTGAAATTCCTTCCTTCATACGTTCTCTTATCTGTTCCTTGTCGATCGCATATTTATTAAAAATACGCTCTAAATGTTCAGATTTTGAAATGTCTGTTTCTGCTAATTTCGGTGCACCATTGTAGATAATTTCTTGATTTTGCTCCAAAGTTAATTTACGATCAAACGGTAAATGAATATTAATTCCATCATCTACTAATAAAGAAATGTCTGGCGTTTCTTTCTGTTGACTAATTTTAATCAAAGATTTTTTGATTGCCTGAATAGTTGTCTTTGTTGCTTTCGAGTTGGATACTTGTGTTTCACGAATTACTTTACTTAATTTTTCAGCCATTTTATCATTGGCTTTATACACTTTTTGACCTGCTGCGTGCAGATGCTTTTTCATGTTTTTTAAGTACGTATCTTGAATTTCTATTTCCTTGTCAGAAAGTGTTGCATACAATTCTTGGGTTAACTTGTCCCATTGGTTTTGCAAAGATGGATTTAATAAGAAATTCCAGAACGCATAGAAACTTTTTCCTTGTTGACTTTCTTTCAGAGCATCAAGGGAATTAAACGTAAAATCAAGAATTTCAGATTTCGTTAAATTTCCTTCATTATGTTTTTGATAGATTTCTTTCGTAATCGTTTTAAAATTATCTTCAACTTCTTTAAAATCAGATAATAATTCTTTCGCTGCTTGTGTAATTTGATTTACACGCGGTATAATTTCGTAATCTTCATAAACCTTTAATGATTCACCTAATCGTAGATGCATCATTTCTTGCTCAATCTCCTGTTTTCGTGCTTCTAAAATAGCTAAACGTTCTTCTTTATTATCGTTCGAAAGTTCAACCAATTCTTTCAGTTGAGTAACAATAGTTTTAAATTTGGATTCTGTACCAACATATTCATCTTTGTCTAATGAATTAATCCAATCTAATGTTTTGCTGGTATGTGATGAAAGTTCATAGAAAACTTCTCCATTCTCAGTTTGGAAATTGGATAAAAATCCACGATTCGTCCAATCGGTAATGTATTTTTTGGCCTTTAATTCATATGAATCAAAAACTTGGATGTCGCTTTCTTCATCATTTTCGATTTGGCGATATTCTAAGTAATCCGTTAAACGAGAATGAATGATTTCTGCTGCCAAAATGCGGTGTTTTTCCGCAAATTGTTCCGCCAGAAATAGAATAATCATTTCTCGATTTCGCATTTTCAGTAAATCTAGACTGGGAGATCGCTGTAAAATGGATGAAATTTTTGAACCGTCTAACATGTAATTGTTTAATTATAAATCTACTAGCTTAAAAGCATTCATAGAAAGGTAAGGCAAGCAATTTAAGTCTTTAAAATTATTTTTGAAACCGCTAATTTGGTTTAATTAAAAAGATTTATAAATAAGATAATTAATCAATTTTGATTTGAAAAGTATCCAATAATCCAATGCAATTTTCTTTCGAAAAATGGGTATTTTTAATCTTGTTCTGTGTGGGATTGATGCTGAAATTTTCTGCAGTGATTAAATTCGCTTTTTCTAAGTTAGTTTGATCAAAAATAGATCCCTTTAAATTACAATTTTCAAAATAGGCTTGGGATAAATCTGCGTAAGCAAAATCTACATTTTCTAATGCGCAATTTTTGAAATGAATTTTTTGAAGTTGTAAATTATAAAACGAAGAATCATTTAAAATACAAGTCGTAAATTTTACTTTTAAGCCAAATTTATTACACACTTCAAGCGAAAAACCAATCATTTTACATTCAGTAAAAATCACATCCTGAAAACTTGTCCCGTTGATTTGTGTAAGACTTAAATCGCAACCAATGAATTCACATTGTATAAAATTAAAATCATTTAAATCAACTCCATTCAAATTACAATAAATGAATTGACATTGTTCGTAATCACCTTTTAGAAGAGAAGTCTTTGTAAAATCATTTTTACTAAATTCTTGGGCGAAAGTGTAATTCTTGTGCATAAAAAAATCGTATTCCTTCCAAATGTAGGAAAGAATACGATGATATTATTTTACTTGAAGAAAAAATTATTCTTCGTCGCCGTAATCGAATTCGATATTTTCACCAAACTGTAAAATATATCCATTGTTATCTTCAATGGCAAATTCGCGAACGCCCCAATCAAAAGTTTCTACTTCATAAACAACTTTGTTATGTTTTAGTTCTTCCCAGGCCTCATCTGCATTTTCAACATTAAAATATAATGTACCCGTAAATTCTGGTTTTTTAAAATCTCCAGCAGCTTCAGGGTTTGCAATATTTATTTCTATTTCACCATTTGTCATGTTAGTCCAAACCAATTCTTCATTTTCATCATTGATTTTAAACCCTAATTTCTTGTAAAAAGTAGTTGTTGCATGAATATCTTTGGTCCAAATTATTGGCGTAAGTTTATTTAGTTTCATATATATAAATTTTATTTATGACTGTTTTTTCCAAAATTTCCACCATTTTTTTAATGGTTTTTCAAATTTCAGCGTAAGCATTGAATGGATATTTTTTTTAGGAATAGGAGTAGTATCAAATATAATTTCTTTAGATTCAATTAAAATTAATTCTTCGAAATGTTCGATTTTAAATACTTGATTTTTTGAGTTATTAGCGAATAAATTATCTTCTATAAAATAATATTTATAATCCACTTTATTAAGCGGTTGATATCCTTCGATTATTGTTATACGCTCATTAGATGGTCTATTAGAGAAAAAAGTGTTTATCCAATCTAATAATTCTTCGAATGCTAACTCTTCATTAAATTTAATAAAATAAGTCCGCGAATTCTTCATTAAAATTTCCACTTCAATTGTACTATTTTCGTGATAGATTGAATTGAGATGTTCTTGGATAATTGTTTTAATTTCTTCAAGATAATAATTCTTGATGTAGATATAAGTTGACATTTTAGTATAAAATAAAAAAACTCCTATAAAATAGGAGTTTCAAATTTACGGATTATATTTTTTGTTTAATGCTTTTATTACTGCCCAACTCTCTAAATTTAGTATTCCGTCAGTTTTTAAAGGGGTGAAATGATATTGGAAAGCTTGTAATACTTTTTTAGATTGTTCGTCCCAAACTCCCGTTACTTGAATTTCATATCCATATTTCTTTAATTCAGTCTGAGTTTCTTTGATTACAAATTCACTATCAAAAATAAACGGAGCAATTTGAATAAATGCTTGTTTATCTGCTTCTTCATACCATGCGCCCACGCCATATTCATCATACAAACGTTTCCAAGGGAATAATGGTCCTGGATCATGTTTACGACCTGGAGCAATATCTGAATGAGCAATTACATTAACTGGAGATATTTTATAACGTTTTATAATATCTTTAGTTAACTCACCTACTTTTTTAAATTGATACTCTGGATAGGGATAATGTGTTTGTACACCATTACTAGTTGTGTAACCTTTATTCACTATTTCAATTCCGATTGAAGTAAAATTAAGATTGTCTAAATTTTTCCATTTACTTACACCTGCATGCCACGCACGTTTGGTTTCATCTACCAATAAATGTATTTGATCATCATCAATATCATTAATTAAATAATGAGAACTTACTTCTTGTTGTGTTAAAACACGCATAGAAGTAGGATTATCTAATGCAGTATAATGTAAAACTAAGAATCGGATTCGTTCATCTTGTCCGATTGCGGGGTAATTATCACTATTAATTTTGTAGTTTTCTAATTTTGCGGCACGCGCCATTTCAGGTTTTTCTGTCTTAGAATTCATGACTACAGTATCACGAATTATCTTAGTAACGACCTTTTGAGGGATATTTTTTGAACTTCCACAGCTGGAAAGTGAAAAAATTGATAAAACTCCTAAAAATACTAATCCTTTAACATTCATTTCTTTACTTGTAATTTAGCTATTGTGGGGGCAAAATTACGCTAAAAAAATTAAAAATATTTTCAAAAAGACTTGCGTAAACTGAAAACGCGTTCTATATTTGCAACCGCTTAGAACAAGTAACGACAGTTATTAAAGCTAAGTTAGGAGAGGTGCCAGAGCGGTAATGGAGCAGATTGCTAATCTGTCATCGGGTAACCGATGCCAGGGTTCGAGTCCCTGTCTCTCCGCAGTAGTTCATTAAAATATTTATTTTATCTACCAAGAAATTCGGGGTGTAGCGTAGCCCGGTCATCGCGCCTGCTTTGGGAGCAGGAGGTCGCAGGTTCGAATCCTGCCACCCCGACGAATTTCTAGTAATAGAAAATTTTGGATTGGCCCAATAGCTCAGCTGGATAGAGCAACTGCCTTCTAAGCAGTAGGTCTCAGGTTCGAATCCTGATTGGGTCACAAAATCGAAGTAGATAGAAAGTAAATTCGAAAGAGTTTAGGAGAGGTGCCAGAGTGGTAATGGAGCAGATTGCTAATCTGTCATCGGGTAACCGATGCCAGGGTTCGAGTCCCTGTCTCTCCGCTTTTTCTGAATTTTGAATTACACCTCGGGGTGTAGCGTAGCCCGGTCATCGCGCCTGCTTTGGGAGCAGGAGGTCGCAGGTTCGAATCCTGCCACCCCGACAAAACTTCTAGCAATAGAAAATTTTGGATTGGTCCAGTAGCTCAGCTGGATAGAGCAACTGCCTTCTAAGCAGTAGGTCTCAGGTTCGAATCCTGACTGGATCACAATCTAATGTTTAAAACCACACTTACAATAAGTGTGGTTTTTTTGTTTATATTTATTTACGTTTTTATATAATTGCAAAATGAATATTAATTCAAAAAAGAATTTAGGAGATAAAATTCAAAGATTTAATTTATTGTATCAATAATAAATTACTGTATTTGTTTTATTTAAAATAATTGAAATTGAGTAGTTTAATCTTTGTAATATAATATTACTAATAGATTTAAATAACATACTCTTTAATAAAAATACCCTAAAAAGGATATTTTTATTTTAATTCTTTTAAGCCTTTTTCACTTAATTGTTTATAATTAATGACAGGTTTTTCTAACTCAATGTTAACACTTGGAGTTTCAAAAAAGTCTAATTCGTATAGACCATCTTCTACAAACCAATGTTCTTTAATTAAATCGTAAATTTTATAAAATGTAGGTTTACGTTCAAGTTTTACTTTTTTATTTCCCTTAGCATCGGTAAAAACTTCAGCTTTTCTGGTATTTGCCATTACTTATCTTAAAATTTTAGATTACAAAATTATGTATTATTATTTAGTGAATGTAAATAATCACTATTTTTATATGTTGTAATTAAGAATGCTATTTTATTTTGAATAGATTTTATAAATTCGCCGAAATGTTATGAAAAAATTAGCCAGTGTAAGAATGATTTTAGGGTTATTCTTATTTATTTTAATTAGTTGTGGAAAAACAATTCTTCCAAACGATAACAAGGAGGATTTAACCCTACAAAATATTGAAACAGAAGGGAAGTGGATTGATAATAGTAAACACGTCAAGGTGTATTTTGAAGATGAATTAGAAAAGATTGTTTTAACCGATGGTTGCCAAATTGTATCTGCTAATTATAAGAAATTTTATCCTGCAATATCATTTACAGATATAATATTCACTCAAAAAACATGTAATAATATTTTGGGTTTAGATCAAATTTTAAAACAAACAAAATTTATACAAGCAAAATCTATAAATCAAATGGTTTTCATTAATGAAAATAAAGAAGAATTGCTTGTTATCAGGAAATTTTAGTAAAACCTTCTGAATATTAAAAACATATTTTAATTAACTTTGTAAAAATTTAACATTGAAAAAATTACTTGCTCTACCATTTTCAATAATCTTTTATTTATTGTATGGTTTAACGCTAATTGTAATGCATGTTGCACAATGGATAGCGTACAATTTGTTCGGTTATGAGGGACATCATAAGACAGTGAAATTAATGAATTGGCTGTTGGTACAAACAACAAAAGTATTATTTACAAGCTATACATACACAGGTAAACATAAAATTCCGAAAGGGGTACCAATTATTTTTGTGTCTAACCACCAAAGTATGTATGATATTTCTCCAATTGAATACGATTTAGCCGATTTTCATCCAAAATTTATTTCGAAAATTGAATTAGGTAAAGGAATTCCAAGTGTTTCTTATAATTTAAGAAATGGTGGATCAGCTTTAATTGATCGTAAAAATGGAAAGCAAGCAATAGATGCAATTAAAAAATTAGCTTTATTAATTCAAGAGAAGAATTACTCTGCAATTATTTTTCCTGAAGGAACAAGGAGTAAAGATGGTACTCCAAAAGCTTTTAAAGAAAGTGGTTTAAAGGTATTAACTAAATATGCAAAAGATGCTTACGTTGTACCGATTACTTTAAATAATACATGGAAAATTACAAAATGGGGTAAATTTCCGTTATATTTAGGAGCTAAAGTTTCTGTAGAATATCATGATCCTATGAAAGTTAGTGACTATAAATTCGATGAACTTTTTGCAAAGACGGAAGAAGTAGTAAAATCAAAAATAAACTATTAAATAAAAAATATGTCAATACATAATATTAGATTGGAAGTAATGCAACTTCTAGAGAAAGATGTTGATTCTTTCATGGATAAGTTCTTAGTTCCGGTTGAAAAAATTTGGCAACCAACTGATTTTTTACCAAATGCTCAATCAGATACTTTTTTTGATGAGATTAAGGAATTACAAGAAATTTCTAAGGATTTACCTAGTGATTTTTGGGTTACTTTAATTGGTGATGCAGTAACAGAAGAGGCTTTACCAACTTATGAATCTTGGTTATTAAACATGGATGGAGTAGTTGATGAAGAAGGAAGATATTTAGAAAACGGATGGGCAAAATGGATTAGACATTGGACAGGTGAAGAAAATCGCCATGGAGATGTTCTAAATAAATTTTTGTATCTATCTGGTCGTGTTAATATGCGCGAAGTAGAGATTTCTACGCAACACTTAATTAATGATGGTTTTGATATCGGTACATCTCATGATCCTTACCGTAATTTCGTTTACACGAGTTTTCAAGAATTAGCAACATATATTTCACATAATAACGTTTCAAAAATTGCGAAAGATTATGGTGCAAAAAAATTATCTCGTATGTGTAAGATTATCGCAGGAGATGAGATGAGACACCATTTAGCATATTCTGAATTTGTACGTCGTATTTTTGAAGTTGACCCGTCAGAAATGATGTTAGCAGTACAGTATATGTTTAAATTAAAAATTGTGATGCCTGCTCATTTCTTAAGAGAAGCTGGACAACAAAAAGGAAATTTATTTGAACCTTATTCAGATGCTGCACAACGTATAGGTGTATACACTGCACAAGATTATGTAGATATTATGAAAAAATTAATTCAGATTTGGGATATTGAGAACATTTCTGGTTTAACCGATGAAGCTGAAAAAGCTCGTGATTATATCATGAAATTCCCTGGACGTATGGAGCGTATCTCATCAAGAATAGTAATTCCTGAAGAGAGTTATGATTTCAAATGGTTAATTCCTGCAACTAGCAAATAATAACGAATATCATATTTATTTTAAGGCATTTCCGTAAGGGAATGCCTTTTTTTATTTTAATTTTAAGGAACACAACAAAACAAACATTTAAAATAATTTTATGGATGATTTCATCGCAGCTCGAAGTCAGATGGCTTTATCGCTCGGCTTTCACATTGTATTTTCCTGTGTAGGGATGGTAATGCCATTTATGATGGCTATTGCGCATTATAAATACTTAAAAACAGAAAAAGAAATTTACAAAGGGCTTACCAAAGCATGGAGTAAAGGTGTTGCTATATTGTTTGCAACTGGTGCAGTTTCGGGTACAATGTTATCCTTTGAATTAGGACTGTTATTCCCTAAATTTATGGAACATGCAGGGCCAATTTTTGGAATGCCTTTTTCGTTAGAAGGAACAGCATTTTTTATAGAAGCAATAGCATTAGGATTTTTTCTGTATGGTTGGGAGAAATTTAATAAATGGTTCCATTGGATTTGTGGAGTTATAGTCGGTATTTCAGGATTATCTTCCGGTATATTAGTTGTTGCGGCGAATGCATGGATGAATTCTCCGTCGGGTTTTGATTATATCAATGGAGAATATCTAAATATTGATCCAATAAAAGCCATGTTTAATGCCGCTTGGTTTTCTCAAGCCTTACATATGACTATTGCAGCTTTTTGTGCTACTGGATTTGCTGTGGCAGGTTTACATGCTTATCTTATTTTGAAAAATAAGAACATAGAGTTTCATAAAAAAGCTTTTAAAATTAGTGCTACAATGGCTGTTATCGCAGCATTATTAATGCCATTAAGTGGTGATATTTCTGCAAAAGACGTAGCAAAGCGTCAGCCCATAAAATTAGCTGCAATGGAAGCTCATTTTAAAACTGAAGAGAGTGCACCATTTATTTTGGGTGGAATTGTAGATCAAAAAAATGAAAAAGTAAATTATGCCATCAAGATACCTGGTGTTTTAAGCTTTCTTGTTCATTCGGATTTTAATAAAGAAGTAAAAGGTTTGAACGAGTTTCCGAGGGATGAATGGCCACCTGTATCTATAGTACACTATGCCTTTCAAATCATGATTACATTTGGAATGTTAATGATGGGCATTGCTATTGTGTATCTATTTGCAAAATTTTTCAAGAAAGAATGGATGGAGAAAAAATGGATGTTTCGGTTATTCGTTTGTGCTACCCCATTTGGTTATATTGCTCTAGAAGCAGGTTGGACTGTAACAGAAGTTGGGCGCCAACCTTGGATAATATATGGAGTAATGCGAACAATAGATGCTGTAACACCCATGCCTGGTATACAATATTCATTTTATATTTTCACCGCAGTATTTGTTTCATTATCAATTATATTAGTGTTTTTGATGAATCGACAAATTCAAATGGTGGCAAAATTATATGATCCAAATGATCCAGACTATAATCCTAAAAAATATTAAATATGATCTATGTTGTAATTGCATTTTTATGGACGGCTCTAGGTATGTATATTATATTTGGAGGTGCAGATTTTGGAGCAGGTATTGTTGAACTGTTCTCAAAAAAAGATTATAGAGAAAGATCGCAGACCATAATGTATAAATCCATAGGTCCTATATGGGAAGCCAATCACATGTGGTTAATTATAGCTATTGTAATCCTTTTTGTTGGTTTTCCAAAAATTTATGCAGATTTATCTAATTATTTACATATTCCGTTAGTAATTATGTTGCTTGGTATTATTGCTAGAGGAACATCTTTTACATTTCGAAATTATGATGTTATAAAAGATAGATGGCATAAGTTATATACTTATATATTCACGTTTTCTAGTTTAATTACTCCATTATTTTTAGGAATAATTGCAGCTGCTACTGTATCAGGTTCTATTGACACTGAATCTAAAGATTTTTTAACTGCTTATATATATTCATGGCTTACATGGTTTAATATTTCAGTTGGAATTTTCACAGTTTCTATATGTGGATTTTTAGCTTCTATATACACAATCTATACAGTAGATGACAGAGATGAAGCAAAATTTTTACGAATAAGAGCAAACAAATTTACATATGCAATTTTTATAACAGGAGGTTTGGTATTCCTTATTTCATTTTGGAAAAATGTTCCTCTAATAGATTGGATTTTTTCTCATTGGATAGGATATCTCTCTGTAAGTTTAGCAACCATATCTATTATATTTTTAACTCAAGCTCTTAAGCGTGAACAAGATATTTTAATAAGAATATTAGCAGGATTTATAGTTTTAATGATTTTATTTTCAGTTTCTTATTCTCATTTTCCGAATTTATTGTTATTTAAAAATGGAACAACATTATCACTATTAGATTCTAATCATTCTCAGCGTACTATAGAATTACTAGGATGGGCTTTATTGCTAGGAAGTGTTTTTATTTTGCCATTTTTATTTTATTTGATTTATTCTTTTAATAAAAAGACTTTTTTGAAATAAATAATGGTACATATTTTGTGATAGCTGAATTATAATTAAGAAAAATGATGAAATACATATTCATGTTTATCATTTGCTTTTTTATAATAGGATGTAAGTATAAATCACCGAAAGCTAAATATTCAATAATTGAAGTAGATACAATAGCAATCGACTTGAAAGATTTGCAGACAGACGTAAAGGAGGTAAGTGATATAGAAGATTAGATAAATTTAAGTTACTCGATTGATAGATAGTAGTTAAAAAAATAAAAGTCATGGAAATATTTCCATGACTTTTATTTTTTTAACTACCTTTTATAGATTTATAAAAAGGTAGTGATTTTTCAAATTTATATAAAATAAGATTATTTTATTCTCCTAAGTATTCAACAGTTTTTGAATCACCGTTTACATTGACTTTAGTTAAATTATATTTTGCTAAATTTTTCATTGATTTATCCCATTTCTTACCACTTAAGGCAGATTGTATTTTTAAATCGGCTAATTCAATATTGTTGTTAGCTTTTAATAAAGCAATAATTGTATTTTCTTCTTCAGTTAGTTCATAAGATGGTGCAGCTTTCTCAGGACGCATTTGTGGGAAGAATAAAACTTCTTGAATTGAAGGATTATTCGTTAAATACATAATTAAACGATCCATTCCGATTCCTAATCCACCTGTTGGAGGCATACCGAATTCTAAAGCACGTAAGAAATCTTCATCAATAAATTCCCCAGCTTCGTCATCACCTTTAGCAGATAATTTTAATTGTTCTTCAAAACGCTCACGTTGATCGATTGGATCATTTAACTCTGAATAAGAGTTTGCAATTTCTTTCCCACAAACCATTAATTCAAAACGCTCTGTTAAGTTTGGATTATCGCGGTGCTCTTTTGTTAAAGGAGACATTTCTTTTGGATAATCAGTAATGAAAGTAGGTTGGATATAGTTTCCTTCACATTTTTCACCAAAGATTTCGTCAATTAATTTACCAACACCCATTGTTTCATTTACATCGATACCCATGCCTTTAGCAGCTTCAAATAATTCTGCTTCGGTTTTACCTTCGATATCAAAACCTGTAAAATCAATAATAGATTGACGCATTGTTACACGTTTATAAGGTGCTTTAAAGTTAATTTTGTGTTCACCAAAAGTAGCTTCAGAAGTCCCGTTTACAGCTATAGCACAGTGTTCTAATAATTGCTCTGTAAAGTCCATCATCCAGTTGTAGTCTTTATAAGCTACATAAATTTCCATTGCTGTAAATTCAGGATTGTGTGTACGGTCCATACCTTCGTTACGGAAGTTCTTAGAAAATTCGTAAACACCTTCAAAACCACCAACGATTAATCGTTTTAAATACAATTCGTTTGCAATACGTAAGTATAATGGAATGTCTAACGCATTGTGATGAGTAATAAATGGACGCGCAGCAGCTCCACCTGGAATAGATTGTAAAACTGGAGTTTCAACTTCCATGTAGCCACGTTCGTTGAAGAAATTACGCATTGCTGTAAATAATTTAGTTCTCTTTATGAAAATTTCTTTCACTTGAGGATTAACAACTAAATCTACATAACGCATACGGTAACGTAACTCTGGATCTACAAAAGCATCATAAACTTTACCTTCCTCATCAGTTTTAACGACAGGTAAAGGACGAAGAGTTTTTGCTAAAACTTTTAAATTTGTAACATGTATAGAAATCTCACCAACTTTGGTTTTGAAAACATATCCTTCGATACCAATAAAATCTCCAATATCTAATAATTTTTTGAAAACCGTGTTGTATTCAACAGCTTCTTCAGTTGAAGAAATATCTTCACGAGATACATAGATTTGTATTCTACCTTCAGTGTCTTGTAATTCAGCAAAAGATGCTTTTCCCATTACACGCACACTCATCATACGACCTGCAAGCTTCACAATCTTACCTTCTTCGTATTTTTCCTTTATTTCTTTTGAATTTGAAGTAATTTCGAATTCTTCAGCAGGATAAGGCTCGATACCTAAATCTCTTAATTGCTGTAATTTTTCTCTACGAATAATTTCTTGTTCAG
The DNA here is from genome assembly GCF_015234135.1 of Faecalibacter rhinopitheci. Taxonomy (GTDB): domain Bacteria; phylum Bacteroidota; class Bacteroidia; order Flavobacteriales; family Weeksellaceae; genus Empedobacter; species Empedobacter rhinopitheci. The sequence continues at coordinate 65,281 of NZ_JADGIK010000004.1, forward strand.
ACAATTGCATGATTGTTATGATTTATTTTTAAATAGATTGCAAAATTATGAAATTTAATTCGGATTTCCGAAGTTAATTTCACTCGAATATGTATGATAAAATAAGGGATTTATGGGGATTTGATTTAAAATAATTCAAATCTTCTTTCTAAGGTATAATCCGTATCTTGAAAATGAACTTTTTTAATTTCAAGGCTATACGATAGCCATCCATTATCCTTTATACGAGATGTTGTTGTAACGTTATAGATGATATTATCATTTAAACGATTTTGGTCAGGTTCATCAACATTTAATTCTTGTGATAATTTTTTTAAATAATTAAACCAAGAATTAGCTAACCATTCTTTATCAGCAGTTTGAATGCTTTTCATGATGTAATTTGTACCTGTGAAAGCAATATCTGTAAGACGAATATTAGTAACTGCAGGAGTAGGGGACATACTGAATAGATTATCCATATATGAATTATACTCTACATAATTTTTATTCTTAATGAATTCACCTTTACCATAAAATAAATGATACTGATTAATATCTTTTTCAAATATTTTAGCAAAATTTTCAGGTGTTGAATAATTTTTAACTAATTCATTTATTTTTTCTAAAATAGGAGTGTCGTCTAAATATTGATTCTGAATTTTCTCAGCAGATTTTAAATAATTCGCTATTGAATGATCTAAATTACTGTATCTCAAAAATCTACCATCTGTATCTACAATAAAGTAAAATTTAAGATTATCGATAAGGTAAATAGGGTTATTTACAAACTTAGTTGAATTAAATTTTATGTTTGAATAGGTCCAACTTATTGTTGTTTCATCTTCAAATATATCTTCAACTTTAATTTGTATATCGTAAGAAATCTCTTCTTGTTGTATAGATTCTTCGTTAGTATATTTTGTTTCTTTTGTTGTAAAATGATAGTTTTTCACATCATTTACATTCCAAAATGTTTTAACATTTACGATAGAATCACCTTCGATTATTTGAGCAAATGAAATAATAAAAGTAAACGTAAAAAATAAAAAAGTATAAAATTTCTTCATTTCAGTAAAAATGATGGTTTATATTTCAAAAGTAATGAAATATTTAAAAATACATCCATTCATGAAAATAAATCAGAAAATTATTTATCACGCTTTATATTAAGATGGTTAATCGTTTTTTTAGATCCAATATTCATAATAAATTTATAGTCAGATTCTAATAAAATCGCATTTTTATCATACTTAGAAACATATCCAACTTTAAGTTCAATAGTTTCTGAATATTTTTTTATTTCTTTCTTAATTTGATCTTGGGTTAGTTGTAAATTTTTATCATTTAGCATGTAATATGCCATTTCTTCCCATAATTTTTCAAAATCATCTTTACTTAAATTTTGATCAGAAACAATGGTAAATGTTTCATCTTTTTTATCAATTTCTTGTAAAAATGTAGTTGTACTAGACGAAATAGGAAAGCCAAATATATTGTCTTGCAATGTTTTACCGATATATTCCTCGCCTAGTTTTAAGTAATAACCATTAAAAAAATTAAGTACTTGGATTTCTTGTTCAAAAACATAGGGAATATATGTTTCTGAATTAATCATGCTTTCTAAAGAAACTATGTTTTCTTTATATCCTTTTACTTTTCTTTTTTTATCATAGAGTTCATCAGTTACTTTTAAAAAACTTTTTCGAATATCATTAATATTCAATAACTCCAGAAATTCACCTGAAAGATTAGTTGTAAATTGATATTTAATTCCGTCAGAATTGTTGATAAAATCTCTATAGAAATCATCAGGATCATTGGAAGTGTTTTTCCCATTTATTAATTCTAACTTATAAGCAAAGTTGTTTTTATCTAAAACTTGTACTGTTTTTTTAGAATTGTTTACAACATTCATTACCGTATCATTCACATTGATTGATATATTTCTATCCGAAAAATTATAATTATAAATTTTCTTCAACTCCCAATTAGGTTTAACTTGTACGGCGTTATTTTCGTAATCTATTTGTGCAAATACACTTGAACAAATAAGGATATTTACAAAAAGTAAAATTTTTTTCATTCTGATTTTAGAGATTGTGCAAATATAGAATGATTATTGTTATTCTTGTTGATTTATTGCACGAATCATTGTGTCGATTGGCTTAGTTTCTACAATTTCTTTTTCCATTAGAGTTCCACCAATTTCTTTTAGCTTTTTGACTTGCGGAATAAATCTACTTTCTAATGATCCTATGGCTTTATTATAACTCTGTGAAGCTTGGTTCAAATTATGTCCGACAGAAGCAAAGTGTTGTATAAGAACATTGACTCTGTTATATAATTCGATACCTGCATCACGCATCTGATAAATATTATCTGCAACATGAATTTGTTGCCAACTAAAAGCTATAGTTCTTAGCATTGTAATAAGCGTGGTAGGTGTTGCAATAATTATTCTATTATTTAAAGCATCTTCTATCAAAGTTCGGTCCAATTCTAATGCTGCTCCAAATGAACTCTCTATTTGTAAGTACATTACAACATAATCTGGGGTATCATTATATTGGCTCCAATAAGCTTTAGAACTAAGATTTTTAAGATGTTCTCTTACAGCTTTACCATGTAAAACAAGATGTTGTCTTCTCACCGAATCATCTTCTGTTTCAAAAGCCATCATGTATTGATTTAAGGGAACTTTAGAGTCAATAATTACTTTTCGTTTTCCAGGTAAATTAACAATTAAATCTGGGCGCAATAAACCATTTTCTGATTGTACAGAAGTTTGCTCTTCAAAATCACAAAACTCAGACATACCTGCAAATTCTACAACCCTGCGAAGTCCAATTTCTCCATATTTTCCTCTTGTATGAGATGTTTTTAAAGCAGAGACAAGAGTATTAGTTTCTTTCTGAAGTTTTTCTGTAGTATACTTCATATTATCCAAGAAGACTTTTATCTCAGAATATGCGCCTTCTCTAGCTTTTTCAATTTCTTGAATTTTACCATCAAATTTATTTAAACTATCATTTAATGGTTTTACAAGAGAATCTATAGCTTGCTGGCGCTTATCTAAATCATTTTTAGAATCAGAGAAATGTTTTTCTAATGTTGTTTTTGCAAGATCAAGAAATTGTTGGTTATTATTTTGCAACACTTTGGAAGATAAAGATTCGAACTGTTCTTTCAATCGATCATTCGTTTCTGCTAGGAATATCTTTTGTTGTTCTGTGGCTTTTAAGGCTTCTTGATGTATAGCGTTTAATTCAGTATAGCGTTCTTTTTCTTTAAACCATTCGCGCTGCAATTCATTCGCATTGTCTTTAGCCTCGTTCAGTTCAACTTTTAATTGAATGTTTTGCTTTTCTAATTCTTCAAACTGGATTTTATTTTTTATTTGTTCTGAAGATAATTTACTTTTTGTATATAAATAGGCGATAATAGCACCAATTACAAAAAATACCAACGAAATAAGAATCATATTACCATTCATTTTAGCTTATTTTAATACAAAGAAATGAAATAAATCGACAAAGTATGTCGCTTAGAATGATATTATTTGAAGGTTGTAGTTATATAACTATTTTATATCCTATTAATAAATTGAAATAAGACTATTTATAAATATTTATGGGTGTTTATATTAAAATACCCATTCATGAGCTGAATGGGTAAATATGTTATTTTTTTATAGATTTTAGAAATAAGTTAACCTCATCAGGTTGACGTGTACCTATTAAAAGATTTGTACCATTTTTAAAAAATATTTTGATACCCTTATTACCAGAAGGATTAATAGCAATTCCATTTTTGCTTCTTCTATATCCCCAACCTCCATATTCTTTCATTGCAGAATATTCAATCACGTTTACTTTTTTGATTTCAGACCAATTAATTTTTTTATTGTAAACATTAAAAGGTATAATCTTTATTTGTATACCTTCTTCAGAAATTTCTGTTTTAACTTTAAAAAGAATGAATAAACAGATGCTTATAAATAAAATAGTAATTGAGACTAAAGAAATTATCTTGAAACCTTCTGTAATGTTATTGTAGATAATTTTACCTAATAAAATTGTAACTAATAAAACAATTATTTTATTGAATGTAGAGTCGAATAAGCGTTGAGTTTCTGTAAAAGGATTCATGTATTTAATTTTTATAAAAATACGTTGATTCGGCTAAATAATAGGCTGTTCTTCTAAATTATTTTTTGCTCTAATGATATCCTTCGTTTCGTAAAAAAGATTTTTGATGTATTCTGCAGAGTCTATTAGATGAGGATATAAAATACTTTCATCCTTAGTTTCTTTAAAACCAATTTCCAAAATAGGGTCGATATAAAATAAAATAGATGATGATATAAGTAAAATTATAGCTAAACCCAATGCAGCACCTGCAAGGCGGTTAATAATTCCTAAACCAATATATTCAACAGTTTTTTGTGCAATTTTAGATATAAATTTAATACTGAAAAAAGCAATTACAAAGGTTAATATTAATGAAACAATAGATACTAAACCATCTGCAACAATATTTTGTGCTCCAATAATTGTTTCTACGATTTGATAAAATTTAAAGCTTATTGCAATTGCAACTATAAAACCTAATAATCCAATTAATTGGGATATAAATCCTTTAAAAAAACCATTTACTACACCAAAAGCTACTGCTAATGCAATAAGAATATCTAAATTATTAAATGTTGATACGTAATCCAATTTTGATAAATTTAGCTGCAAATATATTTATTTGTAATGTTAAAAAGTGTGAAGATTTATGTCTCACTAAAATATTGTGTATAAAAAAACCTCCATTAGGAGGTTTAAAGTTTTATAAATTTACTAATTGATGTTTAGAAGCTATTTTAGCAAGCGTACTAACTAATGCATCAATATCCTCTTTTGTGTTCAGATAGCTGAATGAAACGCGAAGAGGTGTCATTTGATTAATTTCTTCTTCTGTATACAATGTTTCCATAACTTTAGAAACTTTAGCAGCGCCAGAAGAACATGCAGAACCTTGAGATACGGCAATACCAGCAAGCTCTAATTCAAAGCTAATTAATGGATCATGAAAAGGTAATTTAATACTTAAAACAGTATATAAACTTTTTTCAAAATCTGCACTTAATCCATTAAATGAAACACCAGGAATATTTAATTTTAATTGGTTTATTGCATATTCTTTGATTCCTTCAATGTGTTTTTTATGACTACTCAATTCCTCAATAGAAATTTCTAAAGATTTAGCTAGTCCCACAATTCCATAAATATTTTCTGTTCCAGATCTTAAGCCTCTTTCTTGACCACCACCTGCAATTAAAGGTTTTATATGAGTAGATTTTTTTGCGTATAAAAAACCAGCCCCTTTTGGTCCATGAATTTTATGGGCAGAACAAGATGCAAAGTCAATTCCTAACTCTTGAAAATCTAGTTTATAATGTCCTATCGTTTGCACTGTATCTGTATGAAATAGAGCCTTGTTTTCTTGACATAATTTAGCTACTCGTTCAACATCTAATAAATTTCCTAATTCATTATTGGCGTGCATTAATGAAACTAAAGTCTTTTTGGAATCATCTTTTAATAAGTCTTCTAACTGACTATAATCTATAGAACCATCTTTAAAAATATTAAGTCGAATAACTTCGATACCATTTCTGTTTTCAATATCATTTATACTTTCTAGAACACATTTATGCTCCATATAAGACGAAATTATTCTTTTAACACCTAAATCATTTACACAAGATTTGATAATTGTATTGTTGGATTCAGTTCCACAAGATGTGAAATAAATTTCTGATGGAGATGCATTAAACTGCTGAGCAATTTTTTTTCTCGAAAGTTCAAGTAATGCCTTAGCTTCTCTTCCGAAAACATGAGTTGATGAAGGATTTCCGTAGCAGTTTTTCATTACAGTAACCATTTCTTCGATTACTTGTGGATGAATAGCTGTTGTCGCAGCATTATCTAAATAAACTTTTTGCATGATAATATTTTTTAACACTTATATTACTTAAGTGTGTTTTTTTGAGGGATGAATTGTAGTACAAATGTATAAATTCAATTACATTTAATCAATAGTTTTTTTATTATTGAAAACGCATTAAATCTGAGCTTAAAAATCGCCATTCTGAGGTAAGAATCACACCGTTGTTTAGTGTAAACCATGGTGAAAGATCCGTTTCGTTTGGGTTAGAAATGATATGTATGTCTTGTCCTGGATAAAAACTTTGTGCTAATATAAATATTTTTTCTCCTTTACTATTTTTAGCCATATCTACAACTATCGCTGCATGGCCACGTAAGTAGGATTTTTGAATAAATACATCTCCAATTTGTATTTCTTTCCAATGAATACTATTTAGTTTTGATAGAATGGTATTTGGTGTAGTCTGTAATAAAAGATATTCTAAATATTCCTGAAATTTTTCATAGCTATAATCGTTTTGTACATATTCTACGTATTTTTTAATATCAATTTTCTCATTAATAGGAAAATCAATTTCATTATACATTTTTTGATTATACAAATATTCTGCTCGTAGTCTGATAATTGCATTTGCATTATATTGTATGTTTTTATCAGATTGTTTTAAATCGATAACATCAATATAACTACCCAAATTTTCTTTTTCAGTTCCATCATAATATTTAACATTTTTATTATTTCGAGAAATAGGGAGTTGTGTTAAATACAATCCGAAATCTGAGTTAGGTTTAATTTTAATATATCCTTTAGGAGTCTTATAACGTGAATTTATAGTATAACCATTTGCAACAAGTAATTTTTCGTTTCTTGTAATTGGTGGAAAATCTGTGCTTATATTATCATGATCTGAGGTAAGAGAATTACAACTGATAAATGCAGAAAAAATTATAACAAAAAAATAAAATTTAGGTTTCATTGTAGGGGATTTCTCTTGAGCAAAAGAAACCCCAATTTAATTAATTTTCTTTTAACTGAGTTATTTTATCTCGAAATTCAGCAGCTTTTATGAAATCTAAATTTTTTGCTGCTTTTTCCATTTCTTTCTGCAAGTTTTGAATCATTTTATCCCGATCTTTTATTGAATAGTCAATTTTATCCTCTGCAGCATGTGCAACAATTTTCTTTTGATCGTATGGATTATTTTCAAAATCATTGGCAGCTAAACTTAATTTGTTGATTTTCTTATTAAGCGCTTCAGGGACTTTATTATGATCTTTATTGTATTTGATCTGTATTTCTCGTCTGCGTTCAGTTTCATCAATAGTTTGCTTCATGCTATCAGTAATTTTATCTGCATACATAATTGCCAATCCATTAATGTTACGTGCTGCACGCCCCACAGTTTGTGTCAGCGAGCGATTACTTCTAAGAAAACCTTCTTTGTCTGCATCTAAAATAGCAACTAAAGAAACTTCAGGAAGATCTAAACCTTCACGTAATAAATTAACTCCAACTAAAACGTCAAACAATCCAGTTCTCAAGTCAGCCATAATTTGTACACGTTCCAACGTATCTACATCAGAGTGTATATAACGACATCTAACTCCATAGCGCGTTAAATATTTAGTTAACTCTTCTGCCATTCGTTTTGTAAGAGTAGTAACTAACACACGTTCGTCTACCTCAACACGTTTATTAATTTCTTCCATCAAATCATCTACTTGATTTTGTGATGGACGAACTTCTATTACAGGGTCTAATAATCCTGTTGGGCGAATAACTTGCTCAACAACAACACCTTCTGATTTTTCTAACTCATATTGTGCAGGGGTTGCGGAAACATATATTACTTGATTTTGTAAAGCTTCAAATTCTTCAAATTTCAAAGGTCTATTATCCATTGCTGCAGGCAAACGGAAACCATATTCAACTAGATTCTCTTTGCGCGAACGATCTCCTCCATACATTGCGTGTACTTGGGATACAGTAACATGCGATTCATCAATAACCATTAAGTAGTCTTGAGGAAAATAATCTAACAGACAGAAAGGTCTTGTCCCAGGTTCGCGTCCATCTAAATAACGTGAATAATTTTCGATTCCTGAACAGTAGCCTAACTCTTTAATCATCTCTAAATCAAATTCTGTACGTTCTTTTAATCGTTTAGCTTCAAGATATTTACCTATATCTTGGAAATAACTTTCTTGCTTACCTAAATCGATTTGAATATGTTGTATTGCATTATTTAATGAATCCTTGGATGTGACAAAGATATTTGCTGGATAAATATTAATCTTGTCTAAGCGTGATGAGCTTTCTCCAGTTTCGGGATTAAAAATTGTAATTTCCTCAATTTCATCACCAAAAAAGCTTATTCTGATTCCATCATCTGCATAAGCTGGATATATATCTAAGGTGTCACCTTTTATTCGGAAGTTTCCACGTTGAAATAAGCCTTCAGTGCGTGAGTATAATGCTTGTACTAATTGTTGTAGGAATTTAGTTCTTGAAATAATCTGACCAGTTTCCACTTCAATTACATTTTTATGAAATTCTGAAGGATTTCCGATACCATATAAACAAGAAACGGATGCAACTACCAAAATATCGCGGCGACCAGACAAAAGTGATGAAGTAGTGCTTAAACGAAGCTTTTCTATCTCTTCATTAATAGACAAATCCTTTTCAATATAAGTTCCGGAAGTAGGGATATAAGCTTCTGGTTGATAATAGTCATAGTACGACACAAAGTATTCTACAGCATTATTAGGAAAAAATTCTTTGAATTCCATGTAAAGCTGTGCTGCTAAAGTTTTATTGTGTGCAAGAACCAATGTAGGTTTTTGAATTTCTTGTACGACATTTGCAACTGTAAATGTTTTACCCGAACCAGTAACACCTAAAAGTGTTTGATATTTTTCGCCACTTGTAATTCCAGCTACAAGCTCGTTAATTGCTTTTGGTTGATCTCCTGTTGGACTAAATTCAGAATTAAGTTTAAACTGCATAATGCAAATTTACAAAAACGAACAGGAATAAATGTGGATGAGGAAAGTTAAAAAAAAATAAAAAGGCGACGTGAGTCACCTTTTCATCAAAACCACAAAAAAATGAGAAAACTGTTTACTTAGTAAACAAACTTCCTTCCATTATTACAAGCTATTGCCCGCTATAACCATTGCAAATATAGGCCTGTTTTTTTCCTGAACACAATAAAAAACAATTGTTTCTTTTGTAGGTGTGTATAAAACTTATTTATATAGTTTGTATTTGTTTGATAAATAAGGGGGTTGAAAAAGTGTTTAATCGTTTATGGTGTTATATAAACACTAGCGAATTTTCGCTAAATTCCATAAATCATCTAATTGGTTTAAGGTCATTTCGCCTAGTATTAACCCTTTTTCTTGTGCAATTTCTTCTAAAATTTGAAATCTTTTGATGAATTTTTTGTTTGATTTTTCCAATGCATCATCAGCATTGATTCCAACAAAGCGTCCATAATTGATTAAAGAGAACAAAATATCTCCAAATTCCATTTCTTTATCGATAGGATTTGGTTCATTTTTAAACTCAATAATTTCTTCTTGGATTTTTTCAAATACTTGTTCTGAATTTTCGAATTCAAAACCAACTCCTTTTACTTTGTCTTGGATGCGATAAGCCTTAACCATCGCAGGCAGGGAAGATGGAACACCAGAAAGTACAGATTTGTTGCCTTCTTTAAGTTTTAATTTTTCCCAATTTTGTAGAACTTTTTCTTCTGTGTCGGCTTGTACTTCACCGTAGATATGAGGATGTCTGTGAATTAACTTATCACAAATAGAATTCAGTACATCAGCTACGTCAAATTGACCTTGTTCTGATGCTATTTTAGAATAAAAAACTAGGTGAAGAAAGACATCACCTAGTTCTTTTTTTATTTCATCTGAATCATTTTCGATGATAGCGTCCGAAAGTTCGTAAATTTCCTCGATGCTTAAAGTGCGCAACGATTCATTAGTTTGTTTACGATCCCAAGGACATTTTTCACGTAACTCATCCATTATATCCAACAAGCGATTGAAGGCTTCTAATTGAGCTTTACGTGTATTCATATCAAAAATTATTCTTCAGTTTTTTTCTTTGTAGTTTTTTTAGCAGCAGTTTTCTTAGCTGGTTTTTCTTCACCTGTTTCAGCTTTTGCTTTTTTAGGAGCAGCTTTCTTTTTAGGTTTAGCTTCTACAACTTCTTCAGTTTCAACTTTTGCTTCAACTTCTACCGGAGCTTTTGCAGCTTCAATTTCTGCTTGTTGAGCAGCGATTGCAGCTTCTACAGCAGCTAAGTCGATGTTTAATAATCCTTTAGATTGTAAAATGTTATACCATTGGAATAACTTTTTTAAATCAGAATCGTAAACTCTTGTATCGTCATATTCTGGTAAAACTTGTTCCATGTAAGCACGTAATTCTGCTCCAGATGATTTGTGGTCGATAGAAGCACCACCGTTTTCTTTTTTGTAAATTCTAAAGAAAACTTCTGCTAAAGGGTATTCTTGAGAAACACCGTAGATAGCTACGTTTTCTAATAAACTAACATTGTAGTTAGCGGCAATAGATACTTTTTTTCCTTTGTCTAAATCTTCAACAATGAAACCATTTCTTGTTTGAGAAACTAAACGGTATAAACCTGGTTTTCCTGAAATCGCGATAACTCTTGATAAATCCATATTCTAATTTATGTTTAAGGGACTATATAGGGAATTTCATCTTATAAGATGTATTCACATTCCCTTTTGTTATGTTTTTTAATTTATTACTTATTAATTTCTTTTTAAAGCTCGAAATATAATCAATAAATAGTTTTCCATCCAAATGATCATATTCATGTTGTATTACTCGAGCTCTAATATCTGAAAATGTTTCCGTATGTTTTTTCCAGTTTTCATCATAATACTCTAAAGTAATAGATTCTGGTCTTGCCACATCCTCATGTATGTGAGGAATGCTTAAACATCCTTCTGTGAATTTCCACTCATCACCTTCAGATTCGCTAATTTTTTTAGGGTTAATGAAGACTTTTTTAAATGATAGAATTTCTTCTTTTATATCTTCATAATCTTCATCTTCAGCAAACGGACTACAATCTACTACGAATAAACGAATATCGCGACCAATTTGTGGAGCGGCAATACCAACTCCATTTGAGTCATACATTGTCTCAAACATATTGTCAATTAATTCGGTTAAGTTTTTGTATTCCTGATCTATGTTTTGTGAAACTTTACGAAGGACAGGGTCTCCATAAGCTACAACTGGTAATACCATTTAATTTTATTTTTTATTAAATAATGGGCAAAGATACAATTTTGTTATAGTTTATGAGATAAAAATGATTGTAAAATTATCACAGCACTTACTTTATCTAATATTCCTTTTTCTTGTCTTTTTTTCTTTTTCATCCCTCCACTTACTAATGCTTGTGAGGCCATTTTAGATGTAAACATCTCATTTTCACGATGGATTTTAATAGTCGGGTACTTCTGAGAAAATTTATCAATGAATTTTTTTATTTCAATTTCAATATCATTTGTCTGCATGTTAAAATGTAAAGGTAAACCTACCACTAGGTCTGATACATTTTCAGTAAATAGATATTTATCAAAGAAATCCATTAATTTACTAGTTTCGATTGTATCCACTGGTGATGCGATGATTTGCATTTCATCTGTTGCTGCAACTCCTGTTCTCTTACCACCAAAATCTATTGCTACTATTCTTGCCATTCGGCAAATTTATAAAAACGTTTATTTAAACACATATATATTTTATATTTGTGGCTTATATAGGTACAGAAAATGGAAAATTTAAGAGAAATAATCGAAAAAGCTTGGGATAATCGTGAATTATTACAAGAAGATTCTACGCAAAAAGCAATTCGTGATGTAATCGAATTAATTGATAATGGACAATTACGTTGCGCAGAACCAATAGAAGGAGGATGGCAAGTAAATGAATGGGTAAAGAAAGCTGTTGTTATGTATTTCCCTATTCAGAAAATGGAAACGTTAGAAGCTGGGATTTTTGAATACCATGATAAAATGGAATTAAAACGTAACTATGCTGAAAAAGGAATTCGTGTAGTGCCTAATGCAGTTGCTCGTTACGGTGCTTATATTTCTTCAGGAGTAATTTTAATGCCTTCTTATGTAAATATTGGTGCTTATGTAGACGAAGGAACTATGGTGGATACATGGGCTACAGTAGGTTCTTGTGCACAAATCGGTAAAAATGTTCACTTATCAGGAGGAGTTGGTATCGGTGGAGTTTTAGAGCCTTTACAAGCGGCTCCAGTAATTATTGAAGACAATGCATTTATTGGATCTCGTTGTATCGTAGTAGAAGGTGTTCGTGTAGGAAAAGAAGCAGTGTTGGGTGCAAATGTTGTATTAACAGCTTCAACTAAAATTATTGATGTTTCGGGTGACGAACCAGTAGAGATTAAAGGATATGTGCCAGAACGTTCTGTTGTAATCCCAGGGTCTTATACGAAAAAATTTGCGGCTGGAGAATATCAAGTTCCTTGTGCATTAATTATCGGTAAGCGTAAAGAAAGTACAGATAAAAAAACATCTTTAAATGATGCTTTACGCGATCATAGCGTAGCAGTATAAAAAATTTAGATCAAAGCGATTCTTTTCTGGAATCGCTTTTTATTTCTAAAAATAGTTTAGAATTTTCTTAAAATTTTCACCTATGTGGTATTGAAATTAAGAAATTGATATTCCTAAATAATTACTAATTTTGTGCTATAAATAATATATATGAAGATTTTGATTATCCAACACAAAATGATAGGTGATGTGCTCATCACATCATTGTTGTGCGAAAATATCAAAAAAGCTTATCCTAATGCAACGATAGATTATTTAGTAAATAGTAATACTTTACCAGTATTAGAAAATAATCCTTACATAGATAATATTGTCGTATTCCAAGAAAAGCAAAATAAAGGTTTTCTAAATTTAATCAAATTCTGTAAGGATTTGAATCAGAATAAATATGATGTAGTAATTGACGCTTATTCTAAATTGCAAAGTTGGGTAAATATGTTAATAATTGACGCTCCTGTTCGAATTTCTTATAAGAAATCAGGTCGAAAATTTTTATATACTCATACCATTCAAAAAAGCGAAGAACCTGCAACAAATTTAGGATTATCCATAGAACACCGTCTATCTCTATTAGTTCCTATAGGAATTACCACTCCTTTAGCAACGCAACCTAAACTATATTTAACAAAAACTGAAATTACCAATGCTAAGAAATTATTCAATAATTTTAAGGTAAATACTTCTCGTAAAACAGTTATGATTAGTTTATTGGGTTCTGATGAAACTAAAACTTATCCATTAGATGAAATGGCCAAGTTGGTAAATTATGTAGGAGATAATTATAATGTAAATCTATTATTCAACTATTTACCCAGTCAAAAAGATCAAGCAACAGTCGTGTACAATCAATTAAATGATGTAGCAAAATCTAAAGTTTATTTTAATCTATTAGGAGATAACTTAAGATCATTTATCGCTATTGCAAATGAATGTGATCTAATTATAGGAAATGATGGAGGAGCTATTAACATGTCGAAAGCAGTAGACAATAAATCCTTTATTATATTTTCACCTTGGATAGATAAAAAAGTTTGGGCAACCTTTGAAGATGGTATTAATCATGTAAGTGTTCATTTAAAAGATTTTTACCCAGAAAAATTTAAAAATTTAAATAACAAACAAATTAAAAAAGAGGTAAAAAAGTTTTACGCCATGTTTGATTTTGAGTTATTTAAGCCTAAACTAGAGAAATTCTTAAAAAACTCTTTATAATAAATACAATTATAAAAAGTTTATATAACAGATTATACAATGACTTTTTCCAACATTTAAATTTTATATTTGAATAAAAGGAAGAATAAAATAAGATAAATGCAAAAAATCTCAGCTCTACTGATTACATATAACGAAGAGAAAAATATCAAGCGTTTTCTTGAGGATTCAGCCTATGCGGATGAAATTATTATAGTAGACTCAAATAGTACTGACAAAACTGTAGAACTAGCGAAAGATCACCCAAAAGTTAAGATTTTTAAAAGAGATTTTGTAAATTTTACTGATCAAAAAAACTTTGCTATCAGCCAAGCTTCACATGAGTGGATCTCATTTTTTGATGCAGATGAGCATATTCCTGATGATCTAAAATGTGAAATTATAAATACAATTAATAACCCAAAATATCAAGCTTATTACGTGAGTAGAAAATTCTTTTTCAAGAATAAAAGAATCTATTACTCTGGGATGCAAAATGATAAAGCCATAAGGGTTTTTAGAAAATCTAAATGTATTTATAAAAGTAACAGACTTGTGCATGAATTAATTGAATGTGATGGGGAAGTGGGCAAGCTAACTCATAAACTTGATCATTATACTTATTCATCTGCTGAAGAATACAGAAGAAAATTAACTTCTTATTCAAAATTAAGAGCCAAAGAATTATATGAAAGGAATTTAAAACCTAATTTTTTTCATTTCAGAATTAAACCTTTTTATAGATTTATTAATCATTATATTATTCGATTAGGAATCTTAGATGGTAAAGAAGGATATATGATTTCAAAATTACACGCAGAATCTGTGCATAAAAGATATGTTTTTTTGAATGAAATTTATCAAGAAAATTCTTCTCAACTTATTAACTAAAAAACACACAAATCATACAAATGAAAGCTTATGTTTTTCCAGGTCAAGGCGCTCAATTCTCAGGAATGGGTAAAGACCTTTATAAAAATTCAACAATTGCTAAAGAATTATTCGATAAAGCGAATGATGTTTTAGGATTTGATATTACTAAAATTATGTTCGAAGGTTCAGCTGAAGATTTAAAACAAACGAAGGTTACGCAACCTGCTGTTTTTTTACACTCAGTAATTTTAGCAAAAACTATTGAAGATTTTAAACCAGAAATGGTAGCTGGACACTCTTTAGGAGAAATTTCTGCTTTAGTAGCTGCTGAGGTTTTAGATTTCGAATCAGGTTTACAATTAGTGTACAAACGTGCTTTAGCAATGCAAGCAGCTTGCGAAGCTAATCCATCTACAATGGCTGCTATCTTAGGATTAGAAGATACAGTGGTAGAACAAGTTTGTGAGGAGATTGACGGTATTGTAGTTGCTGCAAATTACAATTGTCCGGGACAATTGGTGATTTCTGGTGAAATTGATGCCGTAAACGCAGCTTGCGAAAAATTAAAAGAATTAGGAGCGAAACGTGCTTTAGTTTTACCTGTAGGTGGAGCTTTTCACTCACCATTAATGAAACCTGCAGAGGAAGAATTGGCAAAGGCAATAGAAGAAACTACCTTCAATGCTCCAATATGTCCTATTTATCAAAATGTAACAACAACAGCAGTTACAGACCCTGCAGAAATTAAAAAGAATTTAATTGCACAGTTAACTGCGCCTGTTAAATGGACGCAATCTGTACAAAATATGATTGCTGATGGTGCAACTGAATTTATTGAAGTTGGTCCAGGTAATACTTTACAAGGTTTAGTAAAAAAAGTAAATCGTGAAGTATCGACTGCTTCTGCAACAGTATAAGAAATGAAAACATATCGTTCCAATGGCAAATTATTTCTAATAGGGGAATATATTGTGATGGATGGAGCGAAAGCATTTGCATTGCCCACAAAGTATGGGCAATGTTTATTTGTAAAAGATTCATCCACGACAGGAAATCAAATCAGTTGGAAAGCTTTAAAACACGATAATTCTGTTTGGTTTGAAGCAATTTTTCAATTGGATTCTTTAGACATTATTTCTACAACAAATGAAAAATTAAGTGCCTCTTTGCAAACTATATTAAAAGCTGCACAATCGTTAAATCCAGATATTTATTCTACTTACAAAAGTTTTATAATTGAAACTAAATTAGAATATCCTCAAGAATGGGGATTAGGTAGTAGTTCAACTTTAATCGATTTAATTAGTCAATGGAATCAAATAGATCCATTCAGGTTAAATCAATTAACGTTTAAGACAAGTGGGTATGATATTGCATGTGCACATCATAACAAACCTCTATTGTTTTCTAATCAGCCACAAATACAAGTGGAAGAGCTGGATTTAAATTGGGATTTTAAAGATCAATTGTTCTTTGTTTATCTGAATCAAAAACAAGATACACAAGCAGTAGTGGGTAATCATTATAAAAATAAACCGAAAGATTTGGAAATGATTCGTGAGCTATCTGATTTAGTTACGGAAGCTACAAAAGTTAATTCGCTTTTTGATCTAGAGGATATTTTAGATAAGTATCAAAATCGTTTAGGGCAATTTATGCAGATAGAAAAGCCTAAAGATTTATACTTTTCAGATTACAAAGGTGTTGTAAAAAGCCTTGGTGCATGGGGCGGAGATTTTGTATTGGTTACTTATCGTGACGGTATGGAAGATTATTTTAAAGCGAAAGGATATGATACAATAATTCCGTTTACGGAAATGATATTATAAAAAAAAAGCACTTCAAATTTGAAGTGCTTTTTAGTTTATTTTTTTTTACCAATTATGGCTTTTAATTTTTTCTTACGTTGTTGTTTTAGATGAAATTGTTCTTGGAATTCGGTTGTTTTATTCCACATGGCATCAATAACTTCTTGCTCAGGTTTTCCAATTAATTTCGCATATTCTTTAGCCATAATTTCAACCATTTCTTGATGAGGTGTTAAACGAGAAAAATTTTTCATTCGTGTATCAAAATCCATTACATCATGAAAATTCATTCGATTCAAATCAACTAAATAAAAATCATATTGATTATCACCTACTTTTTTAATTAAAGTATTTCCGGGAGAATGATCTAAAAATTCGATTCCGGCTTCGTGTAAACGATAAGTAAAATGGGTAAATTGTTTTAAAATTTCAGTTCTATTCGGCCATTTAATATCGTGTACCATTTCGCGGTAGGTTAAATCAGCCTCAACCATTTCGCAGAAATAGAAACTATTTAGGAATTGTAAAGGTGTATTTTCTTCCACATAAGCAATCGGATAAGGCGTAAGGAAACCTAAATCAATCAATTTTTTAGCGTATTCGTACGAACGATTCGCTTTAGAATCTCTAAAGAAACGATACACAAATTTGTTTACGATATTTGGGATTTTAAACGATTTTATCGTCGCCACTTTACCGCTCGCTAATTTTATTTTTTTGATGGAATTACGATCACCTTTCGCTACATAATCAGTAATGGTATCATACTGTTTTATCGTTTGTTCGATTTCTTGTGTAGTAGTTGGATAATTGGGATTAACAACAATTTTTTGACTCATTCTTTACAAATTTCAAGCAGAATTCTTATTTCTCTACTTTTCATTTTACAATGCCAAAGATATGCTTATTTTTGTTGATATGAAGATTAATACGAGCTTAGTTTTATCAACTTATAATTGGGCAGAAGCTTTAGAGCTGGTTCTTAAAAGTATAGCCAATCAGAGTGTTTTACCAAATGAAGTGTTGATTGCTGATGATGGCTCTCAGCCAAGCACAAAAAATTTAATTGATGAAATTAAAAAGGATTTTCCTGTACCCCTTCATCATATTTGGCATGAAGATAAAGGGAATCGAAAGGCTGTTATCATGAATAAAGCCATTGCGCAGGCTAAAAATGAATATATAATTAGCATAGATGGTGATGTGATATTGCATCCACATTTTGTGAAAGATCATCTAATTATGGCTGAAAATAATGTTTATTTATACGGCTCTCGTGTTAATATTCAAAAAGAAGCATTAGCTGATTTATTTTTTTTAAAAAATATTTCATTTAATTTTTTTTCCAAAGGAATTAAAAAACGCGGACGTACATTACGATTACCTTTTTTAGCAAAGCAACAAAAAAAGCACCCCAATTATTCTTCCAAAATGAGAGGATGTAATTTCTCATTCTGGAAAGCTGATTTCATCAAAGTAAATGGATATAATGAAGAATTTACCGGGTGGGGAAGGGAGGATTCTGAATTAGTATTAAGAATGCATCATGCAGGAATTGAAGCTAAGCGATTAAAATTTGCAGGAATTGTTTATCATATTTATCATAATGAACAGAGTAAATCGTTCTTGGACCAAAACGATAGAATCCAGCAATATACCATACAAAATAAACTGAAATTTGCCGATAAAGGCATCAATCAATACATCTAAATGTTAGATTTATCAATAGTAACTATAAATTACAATACTTCGGAAGCAACTCTTGATTGTATAAAAAGTATTGTAGCAATAACAACAAAAGTAAACTATGAAATTGTTGTAGTTGATAATGCTTCAAATGAGCAAGATTTTCTGAACTTAAAATCTAAGTTAGAGCTTTTAAATCTTCCATATCTAAAATTAAAGAGAAGTAATTTAAATACAGGATTTGGAACAGGAAATATGATCGGTTATGCTGAGACAAATCCAAGTAAATATATTTGTTTTATCAATAGTGACGTAGAGTTAATTGATGATTCCTTTCCAGTTTTAAAAACGTATTTGGACGAACATCAAGATGTAGCTGTTGTTTCGCCACAATCGGTGAATGAACATTTAGCTTTTGTTCCTACAATTGACCATTTTGCCTCTTGGCAACGTGAAATATTTACGCGTAAAGGGTTAGAATTAGTTAATAAAAATCGTTTTCCGAAACGTAAAAAAACATATTCTGCACCAATTGTAGCAGATTTTATTGCAGGATCTTTTATGTTTATTCGTCGATCAGATTTTGATCAAATAGGAGGATTCGATCCTAATATCTTTTTGTATTACGAAGAAACAGATATTTCAAGACGACTTAAAAAAATAGGGAAAAATACAGTTTTAGTTCCCACAATAGAATATAAACATATTCATGGGTTAAGCACTGAGAAATCAGTTGGGATAAAATTAGAACAAAAACTTTCCCTTTTGTATGTTGTACATAAGCATCAGGGATGGTTAGCGTATAAAATATTACTAATTTACTTTGGAATTAAATACTTTTTTTCTACGTTAATAAATCCTAAAAAATGGCCTTTGTTAAAAGCTACATTAATGGGCATGCCTTTGCATTTATCATTAAAACAAAAACAAAAAATAAATTCAAATTAAATTATAATAATTTGTTTAATGCTATTACTTTTAGCCTATTATAAAGAGGAGCAAATAATACAATAAATTTTTTTATAATAATTTTATTATTAATTGAATATTATATGGAAATTTGTGGCCGAAATAAATTTATATTCTATAATTATTCAAAATTAACCCAATTCATTATGTCTAATATACACGAAATTGTAGAACAACTACAAGAAGGAAAAACAATGCTTTACCCTACAGATACTATTTTGGGAATTGGTTGTAGTGCAAAAAATGAAGACGCAATTCAAAAGATATTTGATATTAAGAATAGACCATCTTCAAAATCATTAATTATTTTAGTGGATTCTCCAAAGATGTTGCAAGATATCGTTGAAGTACCGGAATTAGCATGGGATTTAATGGAATATAATGAGAAGCCTCTAACAATTATTTATGATAATCCTAAAGGTTTACCGAAATCTTTAGTTGCGGAGGATAATACAATAGCAATTCGTTTAACGGATGATTTATTGTGTAAAAAAATAATAGGACGTTTAAAAGGTCCAATCGTATCAACATCAGCTAATTTATCTGGGGAACCTTCTCCACATATCTTAAAAGATGTAAGTTCTAAAATTAAAGAGGGTGTAGATATTGTTTTAGAAGAATGCGAAGGCTTTGTACCTCAGTCTACTGCATCAACAATCATAAAATTAGGCTTAGATAACGAAGTAAAAGTTATAAGAGAGTAGTTTTTTTTGTCAAATCTTTTACTTTTGCAAAATGAAAATGCAAGAAGCTGTAACATTACCACTTTTTAGAAACGTCTGCGAAGTTGCTGATAATATCAATCAGGAAACTTATGTTGTAGGTGGTTTTGTGCGCGATTATTTATTAGGTCGAGGAAGAAAAAAAGATATCGATTTTGTAACTGTTGGCAATGGAATTCTGTTAGCCAAAGAGTTGTCTAAATCTTTAGGTAATACCTCACAAGTTTCAGTATTTAAACGTTTTGGAACAGCAATGTTCAAATACCATGATATTGAATTAGAATTTGTAGGTGCAAGAAAAGAAAGTTATTCTGAAGACAGCAGAAAACCACATGTGGAGGATGGTTCATTAGAAGATGATCAAAAACGTCGCGATTTTACAATCAATACATTGGCCATTTCTATGAATAAAGTTACATTCGGAGAGTTGGTAGATCCATTTAATGGAGTGGAAGATTTAAAAAATAAAATTCTTCGAACACCTTTAGAACCTAATGTTACCTATTCTGATGATCCATTGCGTATGATGCGTGCAATTCGTTTTGCAGCTCAATTAGATTTCATTATTGAAGAGAACTCTTTTCAAGCAATTATTGAAAATGCTCACCGAATAGAGATTGTTTCTTTTGAACGTGTGATGGATGAATTCCAAAAAATAATGATGACAGATAAGCCATCTTTTGGATTAAATCTATTAGAAAAGGCAGGATTGTTGCAGTATATTTTACCTGAATTAGTTGCCTTAAAAGGAATTGAAGAAGTAGAAGGACAGAAACATAAAGATAATTTTTACCATACGTTAGAAGTGGTGGATAATATCTCAGAAAATACTGATAAACTTTGGTTACGTTGGGCAGCTTTATTACACGATATAGGAAAAGCCGTAACAAAGCGATTTGATAAAAAAGTTGGTTGGACATTCCATTCGCATGAGTTTATTGGTTCAAAAATGGTAGTTAAACTTTTCAGAAGATTAAAATTACCATTAGGTCCACAAATGAAATATGTACAGAAATTGGTGATGATGAGTTCGCGACCAATTGCTGTTGTAGATGAAGGAGCTACCGATTCAGCTTTACGCCGTTTATTATTTGATGCAGGAGAAGATTTTGAAGATTTAATTACACTTTGTAAGGCAGATATTACAACGAAAAATGAACGTAAACAAAAACGATTCAAACAAAATTTTGAATTAGTTGAACAAAAAATAAAAGATGTTGAAGAACGTGACAGAGTACGTAATTTTCAACCACCAATTAGTGGGGAACAAATTATGGAAATGTTTGATCTTAAACCTTGTAAAGAGATAGGGATTTTAAAAAATGCGATTAAAGAAGCTATCTTAGAAGGTGAAGTTGAAAATAGTTATGATTCTGCATATAAATTCGTTGTAGAATTAGGAAAAAGTTTAAATTTGGAATTGAAAAATAGTTAAAAAGTGATATATAAAATTCGTGTATTCCTTGATTCAAAAGAGGATGTATTTAGGGACATAGAAATTAAAGAAAAGCAGACATTATTTACTTTATACAAAGGTATCATTAGTGCTTTTAGTTTACAAGGTGAAGAATTAGCTTCATTTTATGAACTAGATGAAGAAGGTGACCAAGGTAAAGAAATTCCATTAGAAGATATGTCTGATGATGGAACAGATGAAACAATGGCAGATTTTTACATCAAAGAGGTTTTTTCTGAGCAAGGAGATCGTTTAATGTTTGTTTACGACTTTTTAGAAATGTGGACTTTCGTTGCAGAATTAGTTTCTATCGAGGATAAACCAGCAGTTTTAAATTATCCTTTAACTGTTTACCGTTTTGGATCGATGCCTTTAAAAGCGCCAAAACGTGAATTGGAGATTATCGATTTAGAAGGTGATGAGGACATTGATTTTGCGGATGATGCAGGATTAAATGACTTACAAATTGATGATGATTTAGATTTAGAAGATCTATAAAATATCTACTTTAAATATTTAGAAATCCGAATGTTATTAAAACATTCGGATTTTTTTATGCCTATAAAGCAACCTTTTATCCGTAAATTGCATCTATACTACAAATAACAATCTATGAGAGTACTTTCATACCTATTAACCTTTCTAATCCCATTATATATCATGGCTCAAAACAAATCCATCGATCAGCAATGGAAAGAGATTGATATAGCCCTTTCTAACGGACAATTTAAATCTCTTCAACCTCTAATTAAGGAGGTTAAAACCACGGCTATAAAATCTAAAGATGATGCAAATTATATCAAAGCCTTATTCTACGATGCTAAGATTAATATTGCAACAACAGATGAAACGGATGATGTTAACTTCGTTTTTGAAAACTTTCAGAAAGAGGTTAATGGAAAATCTAAAGTAAGAGATGCCATTGTACAAATGTATTTGGCGAAATTATACCAATTATATTTGGATGAAAATGAATATAAAATCAGAAATAGAACTGAATTAGAGAAATCTACTTCTAATGACGTTCGTTTTTGGACGTATAAAACTTTTACGGATCAAATTGAAGTTTTATTTCAAAATGCAATTGCGCCTAAAAATGAATTATTAAAAGCAGATGTTTCAGTTTGGAAGCCTTTGCTTGTAGAATATTCGCCAGATGAGAAGATGTTTAATGCTTCTAAAGAGTTGACACCAACTTTATATGATGTTGTATTACATGATTATGTATCTTATTTAAAATCTTCTAACCCAATTGATAAAGTTAAAGGTAGAAAAATTTTTCAAGAATTAGCAGAATTGAATAGTGCTAAAGGGCAATTCAATGCTTTCTTATACAATCAACATCAACAATTAACTTTATTTAAAGATGATCTATCGAAAGATGAGTTTATTAAAGAATATGAAAGTTTAGCTTCTGTTTATTTTAAAGAGGCTTCTTATAGTGCAACAATTTACAATGATTATGTTGCCTATTTAATGAATGATGAACGTTTAAAGGAAGGAAGTTATAAGAGGATTTTTGAGATTGAACAACAATTAAAAACAAAATATACGAATCATAGTGCAACAAAATCTGTCATAGCTTATGCAAATTCAATTCGTGCGAAACAAATTCAGCTTAATACGGATCAATATGTTTTACCTCATCAGAATATTCCTTTAAATGTATCACATAAAAATGTGTCTAAATTATTTGTTCGTATGTATGAACTTCCTGTAGATTGGAAGAATAATTTAATCAATAATTTAAACTCGTATGATTCAATTCAAATAAAAAAAGCTTTTAAGGAAATACAGCAATTAAAGAAAATTGAGGAATATACTATTGATTTAAAATCGTTTGATGATTATCAATCCCATTCGTCGATTTATAAATTAAATCCGTTAAATGCTGGTCGCTACATTGTACTATATTCGACAGATAACCAATTTGATTACGAATCGAAAACAGAACAAGTATTTTATAATGAGATTTCAGTAACATCATTTAATGTAATTATTAATGATCAAAAAATATACGTCACAAATCGTGAATCTGGGAAACCTGTTCCAAATACCATCGTAGAAATTTTCACTGACGACAATTCTAATTCAAAAATAGAAGAAGTAAAAACAGATGATAGAGGTATAGCAATATTAAAATATACAAATCGTAATATTCAATACCGTGTAAAAAATGATGCGGCAATTTATAGTAATTATGTATATAGAAGTGCTTCAAATTACAAAGAAGAAGAAACGATTAATGCTAAAATATTAACGGATCGAGCAATCTATCGTCCGAATCAAACGATTTATTTTAAAACTATTGTTTATAAAACGTTTAAAAAAGAAAGTGAAGTTTTAGCGAAAACAGATGTAATTGTTTTCTTAAAAGATGTCAATGGAAAAGAAGTCGCTAAAATTGATGGAACAACGAATGAATTTGGTTCATTCAATGGACAATTTCAGTTACCAAATTCAGGATTGACGGGTAATTATCAAATTAATGTTATACCAAAATCGATAAAATATAGATTGAGTGCTTACAAAACAATTCGAGTAGAAGAGTACAAACGCCCAAAATTTGAAGTAAAAGTTGATGAGCATAAAAATGTTTATCAAATCAATGATAAAATAACGATAAACGGTAAAGCAGAAGCATTTTCTGGCGCTATGATAGACAATGCAGTGGTAAAATACCGTGTGTATCGTCAAGAATTATTTACGTTTTGGCCTTGGTATCGTACAATTCCGTTTGGTCGTTCAGCGAAAGAAGAAATTGGGTTTGGTGAAACAACAACAGATGCACAAGGGAAATATACATTTGATTTTATCGCGAAACCTGCCGAAGCTCGTAAAGATGTAGATCGCTTGTACAATTACACAATAGAAGTTAACGTAACTGATATCAATGGAGAAACACAAACCACGTCTTCTATGATCAAAGTTGGGGATCGTCGTTTAGTATTAAATGTACATTTAAATGATCGTATTGCAGCGAAAGATGCAGCACAATTTAAAATTTCGGTAACGAATGTAAATGATATAAAACAAAACGGGAAAGGGCAAATTGCGATCTATGCTTTACAAACTCCAAGTCAAGTTTTAAGATCAACACGATTTAATACAGATTATAATTTTTATACTGAAAACGAATTCAGAAAATTATTTCCACATCAACCGTATGGCGATGAGTTAACGCCTAAGAATAGAAAATTAGGGGCTAAAGTTTTCGAAACATCATTTGACACTTCTGTTTCGGATCAAATTAGTTTTGATAAAGCAAAAGATTTAGAAGAAAACTATTATATCGTAAAAGGTTTTGTGAATGATGGAGATCAAAAAGTAGAAATCGAACGAATTATTTATATCGAAAATGCGAATAAAATCAATGCCTCGACTTTATTAGCCGTAACGACTGATAAAGAAAGTTACCAAGTGGGAGATAAAGCAAAAGTTACTTTCCAATCGGCAGAAAAAGAAGGTTATGTTTATTATAAAATTGGAACAAATACGACAACTGAAAAGGAAGGTGTTCTTGAATTAAAGAAAAATAATTCGATTGCAGTTCCAATTACTGTCGCTCATTTAGGAAATCTTGGTGTAAGTTATTTTATCGTAAAACATAATGATGTTGTGACTGGTGTAAAAACGTTAAACATTCCGATGGAATCGAAGGATTTAAAGATTACAACAGAAGTTTTTCGAGATAAATTGAAACCAGGGCAAGAAGAAAAATGGCAAATTAAAATTACAGGAAACGAAAAAGATAAAGTTTCGGCAGAAGTGCTTGCTACGATGTATGACGCATCATTGGATCAATTTGCAATGCATAATGCACAATTTGATCCTAATTCTTATAGAAGCAATTACATTCGTAATTCTTTTGCAAATTTATCGAATGGTATTCCCATATCTTATGCTCAACAAATTTTATGGAGAAATTATATAGATGGATTATTTGTTGATAATAATATAGATGGATTAAGATTTTCTTTGTTTGATTTTTCCTTTAATGGAGGAATGTATGATCGATTTTGGCGTTCCAACGATATGGTTTTACAAGAAGCGAATGTAAGGGCAGAAGGTAAAGTTTCTACTGCAATGCAAAAAAATGTTATACCAACTCCTTCTGCTCCAAGTGCTATTACACAAAGTCCAATGGTTTTACCAGAAGCAAAAGTTCAGGAAATTGAAGAACAAATCAATCAAGTCCAAGCGCGTAAAGTTTTAAATGAAATGGCATTTTTTTATCCAAATTTAATGACGGATAAAGATGGAAATGTTATCATTGAATTTACAGCGCCAGAATCGTTAACCGAATGGAAATTGATGACGTTAGCGCATACCAAAGATTTAAAAGTAGGGTATTTAGAAAAACGTATCAAAACGCAAAAAGATTTGATGGTTGTTCCAAATGCACCACGTTTTTTACGTGAAGGAGATCAAGTTTCAATTTCAACGAAGATTAATAATTTATCAGAGCAAACACTAAGTGGAACGGCAAAAATAATGCTATTTGATCCGTTTACGAACGAACCAATTGATGCGAAATTTAATTTGAATAATTCATCTCAAAACTTTTCTGTAGCGAAAGGAAATTCAGATCAAGTTACATGGACATTAGATGTACCCAAGAATGTGCAAGCAGTTGTTTATCGTGTAGTAGCGGTTGCGGGAGAATTTTCGGATGGAGAAGAATCGGCTTTACCGATTTTAACGAATCGTATGTTGGTGACGGAAACAATGCCTATTTTTATTAAAGAAAATCAATCTAAAACATTCAATTTTAAAAATCTTCAAACGAATCAATCATCAACATTGGATCATTTTAAATTAACATTTGAGATGACTGCTAATCCAATTTGGAACGCCATTTTTGCGTTACCATATTTACGCGAATATCCGTACGAATGTGCAGAACAAGTATTTTCTCGTTTGTATGGGAATATGGTTTCGGAAAAGATTATCAATTCAAATACAAAGATTAAAGCTGTTTTTGATCAATGGAATACCAAAGGGGAATTGAAATCGAAATTACAATTGAATGATGAATTAAAAGCCATTATTTTAGAAGAAACGCCTTGGGTTCGTTCAGCTGAAAGTGAAGAAACGCAAATGAAGCAAGTGGCGACGTTATTTCAAATGAATCAAATGCAGAATGAGATGAAGGCTGCTTTTGAGAAACTGAGTGCAAAACAACAACCAAATGGTGGATTTGCATGGTTTGATGGTGGTCGTACAAACGAATATATTACTACACATATTATTGCTGGCTTTGGGAATTTAAAACGTATGGATGTTAATTTTAAAGCGATGAATATTGATGCGACTTCATTGGTGAGTAATGCAATTCAATACATTGATCAAGAAAATTTAAATCGTTTCAAAGAGTTTAAAAAAGATTTAAAATCATTCAAGGATATCACGTATTCGGATGGTATACATTATTTATATGCGCGTTCATTCTTTTTAGATTCAAATCCTATGGGAAAAGAATTAGAAGAAATGAAAACAGTTATGTTGAAGAATTTAAATGATAAAAAATTAGATTTATCCTTACAACAAAAAGCTATGGCAGCTTTAGTTTTAAAGCGTTTCGGAATGGAATCTGCGGCTAAACATACTTTAATTACTGTGAAAGAAAGAGCTGTAGAATCTGATGAAATGGGAATGTATTGGAAAGAAAACAAAGCCGGATGGTTTTGGTACGATACTCCGGTTGAAACTCAAGCAATGTTAATAGAAGCATTTGATGAGGTTTTAAATGATACACAAGCCGTTGAAGAAATGAAAGTTTGGTTAATTAAAAATAAGCAAACCAACCAATGGAATTCAACGAAAGCGACAACAAAAGCAGTTTATGCATTGATGAATACCGGAAAATCGTGGATTGATGCAGAGAAAGGAGTAAAGGTGATCATTGGAAACAAACCTTTTAATCTAGAAGAAAATGCTCAAGCAGGTTCAGGTTATGTGAAAACTTCTTGGAACAAAGAAGAAATCAAACCCGACATGGGGAAAATAGAACTTTCTAAAAGGTCTCCAGGAGTGGCTTACGGCGCAATGTATTGGCAATATTTTGAGAATTTAGATCAGATAAAATCAGCAGAAACAGGAATCAAATTCAACAAAAGAATATATGTGAAATCTAATTCGGCGAATGGACCAGTTTTAAAAGAAATTACAGCTCAAACGCCGATTAAAGTTGGTGATATTGTAACGGTTCGCTTGGAAATTTCAGTAGATCGTACGATGGAATTTGTACATATTAAAGATATGCGAGCAAGTGGTTTTGAGCCTGTAAATGTTCTTTCGGGGT
Source organism: Faecalibacter rhinopitheci (assembly GCF_015234135.1). GTDB lineage: Bacteria > Bacteroidota > Bacteroidia > Flavobacteriales > Weeksellaceae > Empedobacter > Empedobacter rhinopitheci. The sequence continues at coordinate 92,858 of NZ_JADGIK010000004.1, forward strand.
ATAAATGGAAAGGCGAATTTGGGTATTACGAAAGTACACGTGATGCCTCAACTAATTTCTTTGCAGATTACATGCGAAAAGGAACATATGTTTTTGAATACGATTTAAAAGCCAATAATGCAGGAAATTTCTCGAACGGAATTATATCGATGCAAAATATGTATGCACCAGAACTTAGTGCGCATAGCGAAGGAATTCGAGTAGAAATTAAATAGATTTAATAAATTAAGATAAATAAAGGGCTGGAAAATATATCCAGTCCTTTTTCTTTTCAAATTATTTATGTTAGAAATGTTATTGATCTGAAGTAAGATTTTTAAATTTGAAATATGAAAAATATAATAACTAATTTACTTGCAACAATTGTCTTATCATCAATTAGTTTTGCTCAAACTCCATTTTATGAAGAGCAATTAGTGGTAGAAAATCGAGTAAATTCATTTGATCAACAAAATAAACCTTACATTATTTTAATTTCCATTGATGGTTTTCGTTATGATTATCCTGAAAAACATGGCGCTGAAAATTTAATTGATCTAACTAAAAGTGGTGTAAGAGCAAAGGCGATGTTACCTTCTTTTCCTTCGGTTACATTTCCAAATCATTATACAATTGTTACTGGATTAGCACCAATTCATCACGGATTAGTAGGAAATAATATGCTAGACCGTGTCACAGGAGACCGCTATTCCTTAGGAAATAGAGACGCAGTAATAAATCCTAAGTGGTATGGTGGAACTCCGATTTGGAATCTTGCAGAGCAAAATAATATGCTTTCTGCTTGTTATTACTGGCCTGGTTCTGAAGCGCCAATTAATAATAGTTTTCCAACTTATTCCTACAAATATTCTGAGAAAACACCAATCGATTATCGCATACAACAAGTTGTTAATTGGTTAGAATTGCCAGCTGAAAAACGTCCGCATTTAATCACCTTTTATTTTCCGGAAGTAGATCATGCTGGGCATACATTTGGTCCAGATGCGCAAGAAACAAAAGATGCCGTAAAATTTGTAGATACTTCTATTAAGCGGCTAAATGATGAGGTTGCTAAAACAGGTTTAAAAGTGAATTTTATTGTAGTTTCTGATCATGGTATGAAGCGCATCGATGATGAAAATCCAATGAAACTTCCAATTGCTATTGATGATTCCAAGTTTCAAATAGCGACGTCTGGATCCTATATCAGTTTATTTGTGAACAACGCAAAGGAAATTGATGTAATCTATAATGAAATTAAAGCAAAAAAAGATTCACGATACGAAGTTTATAAAACTGTTCATGTACCAGCAAAATACAAATTCGATGCGATAAATGATCATTTCAATCGTATTGGTGATATTATCTTAATTGCTCACGCCCCAAATTATTTTTCTAATGGAAAAGCGCCCAAAGGAGCTCATGGTTATTTTGTAAAAGAAACAAAGGAAATGCAAGCGAATTTTATGGCTTGGGGACCGAATTTTGTTGAAGGTAAAACAATCAATGCATTTCAGAATACAGAAATATATCCTTTGATAGCAGATATATTGGGATTAGAAATTAAAGAGAAAATTGATGGAAAAGGTATTCTATCAAAAAAAGTTTTAAAGAAATAATTTATTCCTCAAACCTATATTTTATCTCCTTGGTTGTAGCTAAGGAGATTTTTATTTTTACAAATTATTATAAAAGAATGACGCAAGAATTATTTGATAGAATCTCAAAAACAATACAAACTAAAATTGATTATTTAAATGGATTAATTTCAGATTTGAGAAATTCTAATAGTGAAACTAAAAGTAGCATGGGAGATAAATATGAAACATCTCGTGAAATGATGCAACAAGAAATTACGCGTATACAAAATCAATTGAATGAAGTTTTGATACAACAAGAACAATTTCAGAAAATTAAACCCATTACAAATGATAACATAGGAAATGGTAGTTATGTAGAGACTACAATGGGGAATTTTTGTATTGCTTGTAGCCTAGGCGAAATTAATTATGAAAATAAAAAGGTTTTCGTAATGTCAAATCAAACACCATTAGCGCAAGTTTTATTAGGGAAAAGAGTAGGAGAGAATTTTGAAATGAATGGTAAGAAATTCGAAGTGAATTTAATACTCTAATTTATTCATGAAAGGGAAAAACAAATGATGCAAATGTAAAGTCTATAGTTATAAATTAATTATAGATGTATTTCTTGATTTAAAAGATAAAGTTAATGATGTAGAAAACCAGAAGAAAAACTTCATAAAAAAAAGACCGAGGTTGCAGCTCGATCTTTTTATTTGAAAAGTATGCATTATGTTAATGAAACTGAGCGGTTTCGGTACTTTCTGCCATTGCAGTGGTAGAAGAAGCGCCCTGTTGCACTGTATTTTGTACGTAATCGAAATATTGTGTCCCAACAAAAGATTGATGTTTTACAGCAGCAAAACCTTCGTCTTGTAAAGCAAATTCACGTTCTTGTAATTCAGAATATCCAGCCATTCCACGTTTGTTATAAGCTCTAGCTAACTCAAACATAGAAGTATTCATTGCGTGGAAACCAGCCAATGTAATAAATTGAAATTTATATCCCATTGCAGCTAATTCCTCACGAAAAGTTTCCATTTGAGCAGGTGTTAAATGCTTTGCCCAATTAAATGATGGTGAACAATTATATGCCAACATCTGATCTGGATAAACTTCGCGAACGGCTTGTGCAAATTCTCTTGCCATTCCAAGATCAGGATTAGATGTTTCCATCCAAACTAAATCTGCATAAGGAGAATAGCTTAATGCACGATCAATTCCTTGTGCTAATCCATTTTTTACGCCATAAAATCCTTCAGATGTGCGAGATCCTTCTATGATAAATTTCGTATCTCTTTCATCAATGTCAGATGTTATTAAGTTGGCCGCTTCAGCATCTGTTCTTGCAATTAACAAGGTTGGCACGCCACAAACATCTGCAGCTAAGCGTGCAGCTAATAGTTTATTAATAGCTTCTTGCGTTGGAACTAAAACCTTTCCACCTAAGTGTCCACATTTTTTTGCAGACGATAATTGATCTTCAAAATGAACGCCAGCAGCACCAGCTTCTATCATTTGTTTCATCAATTCATAAGCGTTTAAGTTTCCTCCAAATCCAGCTTCAGCATCTGCAATAATAGGCGCAAAATAATCTATGTTTCCCACACCTGTAACAGATTGAATCTCATCACGACGACGTAATGCATTGTTTATACGTTTGACAACCGTCGGAACTGAATTCGCTGGATAAAGCGACTGATCTGGATACATTTCTGCTGAAAGATTTGCATCTGCAGCAACTTGCCATCCGGATAAGTAAATGGCATTTAATCCTGCTTCAATTTCTTGAATGGCTTGATTTCCATTTAAAGCGCCTAAACCTGCCATATATTCTTTAGAATTTAATCCATTCCAAAGTTTTTGAGCACCATTTTTGGCATATGTATATTCAACATCTAATGATCCACGTAATTTAATTACATCTTCTGCTGTATAATTACGTTTTACATTTTTCCATCTTGGGTTTGTATCCCAATCGTGTTGAATAGCTTGAATTCTCTCTGCGTTTTTTTGATTCATAATAATAGTTTTTTTGTGTTGTTTAGGGGATTTGCAGTTTAGTAGAGAGATTCTTTTATTATATATATTTATATGCGCTTAATGTTAAAAATTCTTTAAATTCTTTATTTAAAACTAATTCATCAAATAACTGAATTGCTAGGTTAAATCTTCCATTTCTGAAGCGATCTTCACCAATTAATTTTTTTATCTTTTCAATCTCTTCAGATCTAAGTTTTTTATATTTCTCACAATTTAATTCTGATCCATCATCTAATCTTACTTTATGATATAACCATTGCCAGATTTGCGTTCTAGAAATTTCAGCGGTTGCTGCATCTTCCATTAAATTGTATAATGCTGCCGCACCTTTACCACTTAACCAACTTTCGATATATAAAATACCTACATTGATATTTTCACGAATTCCTTGCTCAGTAATTGTACCCTTTGGGATTTCTAATAAAGCTGATTCTGTTGTTACAATATCATCACGTTTATTGTTTATCTGATTCGCTTCAGGCATATATTGGTTAAAAATTTCTAATGCGATTGGTACTAATGCAGGATGTGCAACCCAAGTTCCGTCATGTCCATTTTGTACTTCGTATAACTTATCTTTTTTAACCTTCTCAAAAGCTTCAGCGTTCTTAGTTTCATCATCTTTCACAGGAATTTGTGCTGCCATACCTCCAATTGCATGAACGTTACGCTTATGACAACGTTGGATAACAGCTTGTGAATATGCACTCATAAATGGAGATGACATTGTCACTTGACTACGATCTGGAACTAAGAAATTAGGATGATTTCTGAATTTTTTAATGTATGAAAAGATGTAATCCCAACGTCCACAATTAAGACCAGCCATATGATCTCTTAACTCATAAATGATTTCATCTAGTTGAAATGATGCTGTAATTGTTTCTATTAATACAGTGGCTTTGATAGAACCGTAAGGAATTTGTATATATTCTTGAGCAAAGGTGAAAACATCATTCCACCATTTTGCTTCAAGATAATGTTCTAATTTAGGAAGATAGAAATAAGGCCCACTTGAATTGGAAAGTAACGTGTGTGCATTATGGAAAAAATATAAACCAAAGTCAAATAGTGAGCCTGATATTTCCTCTTTAATTATTTTGATGTGCTTTTCATTAAGATGTAACCCTCGAGGGCGAACCATAAGAACAGCAACATTATCGTTTAATTGATATGTCTTGTTTTTTTGTTGATCAACGAATTGAATTGTACGGTTAACAGCAGCTTTTAAATTTTGTTGACCTTGTAGATTGTTGTCCCATGTTGGTGAGTTACTATCTTCAAAATCAGCCATAAATGTTTTTGCTCCAGAGTTTAATGCATTTATAATCATTTTTGCATCTACTGGTCCCGTAATTTCCACGCGACGATCTTGTAAATCTGCTGGAATTGGGGCTGCAACCCAATTACTCGTTCTGATCTCTTTTGTATTTGATGGAAATGTTGGAAAATTTCCTAAATCAAAAAATTTTTGACGAGCATCACGCTCTGCCAATAATTCAAGTCTTCTTGAATTGAACTTCTCGTGTAAAGCAATCAAAAAATCAATCGCTTCGGGCGTTAAGATATCAGAATATGTATCCTGTATTTCTGGCGCTAAAATAAATTCGTTAATAGCAGTTCTCATTTTAGGTTTTTTGTTTAGTTTTGGTTTGTGGTTGTAAGCGAATTAATATAATCAGCGAACGTTCGCTAAATTATAAAATTTCGTTTAGATTCACCAAATAATTTCAAAAAAAAATGCAAGAAGATTATATAAAATTAATTTTTGGTCTTAAAATCAAACAGATTAGAACGGCTAAAGAATTGTCATTGTTTAAGTTATCTAAAATAACGGGCTTATCTAAATCGTATTTAAATGAAATTGAAAAAGGAAAGAAGTATCCAAAAACTGATAAAATTGTTCTTTTAGCAGAAGCATTTGATGTACCTTATGATGAGTTAGTTTCATTAAAATTAGATAAAAACCTTGCACCAGTCGCTGAAATATTACAATCAAATTTATTAAAAGAGATTCCGTTAGAGCTTTTTGGGATTGAAGAACGAGACTTAATTGAGATTATTTCCAATGCTCCGATGAAAGTAAATGCCTTTATATCTACTCTTATAGAAATTGGAAATAATTATAATCTAACACGTGAAAGTTTCTTTTTGGCTTCTTTACGATCATTTCAAGAAGCAAACGATAATTATTTTCCTGAAATAGAACAGTCTGCTAAAAATTTTTTTAAACAATATGCAATCAATCAAGAAGGAGAATTAATTTCTGATGAATTGATGATTGAAATATTGAAGGAAGAATATGGTTATGAAATATTTTTTGAAGATTTTAAGAATTTTTCTAAACCAGAATTAGCGAAACTTCGATCTATTTATATAGAAGAAAAAAAACATTTATACATTAATAGTGAAACAGATTTAGATCAAAAAAGATTTATTTTAGCTAAAGAATTAGGTTATAACTATCTAGAATTGAAAGAAAGACTTTATACCTATACTTGGATTTCTTTTGAAAATTTTGATCAATTACTGAACAATTTTTATGCTTCTTATTTTGCAGGGGCATTATTGTTACCAGAAGATGAGCTGATCGCGAAAATGAATATTCTATTTTCGGAAGATAAACATGATTTAAAAAACTTTCTTAGATTATTTGGAAGTTATACAGAATCTCCTGAAACTGTATATCAGCGTATGACAAATCTTCTACCTAAGCATTTTAATATAAAAGATTTATTCTTTTTACGTTTAACGACTAAAGTTGGTTCGGACAATTATAAATTAACCAAAGAATTACATCTTAATCAACAACAATCTCCACAAGCTAACGAAACTGAGGAACATTATTGTAGACGTTGGGTGTCATTAAATGTTTTGAAACAATTAGAAAATGCAAAACCAGAGGACGAAAATCATTTAATTTCTTCACAAATCTCTATATATCCGTATAATAATAATCAAAAATATTATGTAATTTCTTCGGCAACAAGAGACCCTTTTAATCCTGAGTATTTGCGTAGTGTAACAATTGGTTTATTAAATAAGAGTGCTCAACGTAAGGTGAAATTTTTAAATGATCCATCTATTCCGATTAAAGAAGTAGCTGTAACGTGTGAAAATTGTGGGATGAAAGATTGTACTGAACGTGTAGCTCCTCCGAAAAGATTTGCAAAAGATATGCATTCAAAACGCTTAAATGTTTTGATAAATGATTTTATAAAAGAAAAAAGTCAATAATATTTTATAGATTAGTATATAACCACAAAATATATGCTAATCTTTTTATCCATTTTAATACTTATTTCAAGTATTATATATCTATTCTTAAGACTTAAAAAGCCATCTTTATCGGCTTTAATTTTTAAGATTATCTCTACTTTTCTAATAATTATTTATACAGTTATAATAGTTTACAGTTATCCAGAAAATATAAATTTTGGATTAATTATTATAGTCGGTTTAATTTTTGGGCTTATAGGTGATATTTTTTTAGATTTAAAAACAATTTATCCTATAGAAAGTGATATTTATACCTTCTTAGGTTTCTATAGTTTTTTGATTGGGCATTTTGTTTATATTGGATATTTTCTTCCTAGCAATACCTTATCTATTATGGAGAATTCATTGGTATTTGCCATTGCAGGAATAGTTGTTTTCTTAGTACTAGCTACCGAAACGCCCATGAAACTTAATTATGGTAGATTTAGAATTATCACAACAATATATGCATTCATTCTAAGTTTTGTAACAGTATTATCATTATGGATTGGCTTAAAAACTTCAGAATTATCTTATAGCATTTTTGGAGTAGGAATGATTTTATTTTTAATCTCAGATTTGATATTAAGTCAAATATATTTCGGAAGAAAAGATAAGAATTGGATGATAAGTGCTAATTATATATTTTATATCAGTGCACAATATTTAATAGCGAGTAGTATAATTTTTAAATAAAAAAAGAGGAATCTAAGATTCCTCTTTTCTGTCTTATTATTTATGATTAAAAGCCCAATCTGTTGCGAAAACAGCCTGTAAAGCTGCAGTTTCAGTTCGGAAACGTTGTTGGCCTAATGAAATTCCTGTAAAGTTATTTTCGTAGGCATTTTTTATTTCGTCTCTCGAAAAATCACCTTCAGGACCAATCATAACCAAAATTTTTTCTGGCTGATTTGCTAATACATTTTTAAAAGGCGTTCGTTCAATATCACTTTCACAATGTGCAATACATTTTTCGTAACCTTCAAAATTCATTTTAATAAAATCATTGAATTTTGTTAAATCATTAACTTTTGGTAGATAAGCCTTTAATGATTGTTTAGTTGCAGCCTGAATAATTTTTTCAATGCGTTCTATCTTAATGTTTTTTCGTTCTGAATGAAAAGCTTGTAAAAATGTAATTTCGTCAATTCCAATTTCAGTCGCTTTTTCTAAGAAAAATTCAATTCGTTCCATTGCTTTTGTAGGAGCAATTGCAACGTGTAAATAATAATTCTTTTGTTCAAAATTCTTTTGTAATTCTAAAACATTAGCTTCAACCATTTTTTTAGAAACTAACGTAATCTCGCATTTTGCTAAATTACCATTTCCATCAGTGATATGGATAATATCACCTTCATTTCCTCGTAAAACTTTAGAAAAATGGTGACTTTCTTCTTCGTTTAAAAAAGCATTATCACCTTCAATTGTTCCAAAAAATAACTTCATGTTAAATGTGGTATTTAGCAACTGATTTTGCAGTTTTATCTGCAAAAAGTTCACGTTCATATTTTAATTGTCCCACAATTGCAATCATTGCAGCATTGTCAGTCGTGTATTCAAATTTTGGAATAAATGCTTTCCAACCAAATTTTTCTTCACCTTCTTTTAATCGAGCTCTAATTTCTGAATTTGCTGATACGCCACCTGCTATAGCAATTTGTTTAATACCCGTTTGGTCAGAAGCTTGTTTTAATTTGTCCATCAAAATATTTACAATTGTGTGCTGAATTGAGGCACATAAATCATCAATATTTTCTTCAATGAAATTGGGGTTTAGTTTAGTTTCTTTTTGAATAAAATAAAGAATAGCAGTTTTTAATCCTGAAAAGCTAAAGTTTAAACCATCCACTCTTGGTTTGGTAAATTTAAAACGTGTTGGATTTCCAATTTTAGACTTTTTATCGATAATCGGTCCTGCAGGATAAGGTAAATTAAGAATTTTACCAGCTTTATCAAATGCTTCACCAGCTGCATCGTCAATTGTTTCACCTAAAATTTCCATATCAAAGTAATCGTTAATCTTTACGATTTGTGTATGTCCACCACTAACTGTTAGACAAATAAACGGGAATGTAGGTTTATCAGCATTAGCATCTTCAATAAAATTGGCTAAAATATGACCTTGCATATGGTTTACCTCAATTAAAGGAATGTCTAAACTTTGTGATAAAGATTTTGCAAAACTTCCACCTACTAATAAAGATCCCATTAATCCTGGACCTCTAGTATAAGCTATAGCTTTAAGTTCTGCTTTATTAATATTAGCCTGTTTTAAGGCCTGATCCACGACAGGAACTATATTTTGTTGATGTGCTCTGGATGCTAATTCGGGTACTACGCCACCATACAATTCGTGGATTTTTTGACTAGCTACTACATTAGATAAAATTTTGTTATCCAATATAACTGAAGCACCTGTGTCATCGCACGAAGACTCTATGGCTAATATGTAGTTTTTAACGCTCATAAATCCTTGTAGAATAAAATTTAAAACTTATTTTTACAGTGCAAATATCGTAAATTAAAACCATTGAAAATAGTCAGAAGAATAGGAAGAATAATTTTAGTATGTATTATATTCATACTGACGCTTTTATTAGGGGCTTCTATAGCGATTCAGATTCCTTCTGTGCAGTCTAAAATTGCAAAATTTGCAATGGAAAAGCTGAACAAATCTTTAAATACTCGCATGTATGTTGATTCAGTTGATATAGATTTCTTCGGAAAAATCTATTTAAATGATGTTTCAATCAAAGATGATCATGATTTAGATTTTATCACAAGTAAGCAATTACAAACAACATTAAGTATTTGGTCTATAGTTTCTAACCCTGATTACATCAATTTAAAAGAGGTGAAATTGGTGAATCCTGATGTAAAAGTTATTACTTACAAAGGAGATTCGATTAGTAATTTTATTCGTTTTGTAAACGGATTTAGTTCAGATAAACCAAAAGATCCTACAAGAACATTTAAGTTAGATGGAGACTTTTTTATGAAAAATGGTAAAGTTTCTATACTGAATGAAAATTCAGGTAATTTATGGTTAAAGGCACAAAATGTACAATTGCATGTAGAAGATTTTAAATTAGTAGATAGTGACATCAATGCTAAATTAGAAAATTTCTGTTTTACAGCGGATAGAAAAGGGGAGAAGTATACCGTAAAAAATATGACAGGATTGTTTCATTATTCGAAAAAAGAAATTCGAATAGACAATCTAAATATGCGTACAGATGATTCTACGTTGAATGGTCATTTTTTGCTGAGCTATGATAAGCCTTCTGACATGTCCGACTTTAATAATAAAGTTTTTTGGGATGTATTTTTTGACCGAGGTTCTGTAGTTAATTTTAAAGATATACGTTATTTTACGGATCAATTTAATAAAAATTCTTCCGGAAATGTATATGGAAAAGTTACAGGAACATTAAATAATTTGACTTTTCATGATTTTGAAATAAATGGTGGCGGAAATTATATTGGCGCTTCAAAATTGACCTTAAAAGATATGATGAATGGCGCGCTTAAGATTTACACCAAAAATGGAAAAGTAAGCTCTTCTTATAAAAATATCACTTCATTTCTCCCAACTTTTGTTTCACAGAAAATCCCTGATTTTATAACTCGTTTTGGGAATATGAACTACCGAGGGGATTTTACATTGGATCCTAACGAAATAGTATTAAATGGATATGCTATTACAGCGCTCGGAGATGCAGATTTGCGTGCTACGCTACGCAATTATCGTAATCCAAAAACAATGTTATATACCGGAACTGTAGATGCTAAAAACTTAAATCTACAACAACTTACAGAAGTGAAAGAATTAGGCTTTGTAAGTGGTAAATTCAAGTTTAATGGTGTAGGAACAGATATTTCTAAAATGAAATTAGATTTAGATGGAAGTTTGCGCTACATCGATTTAATGGGAAAAAGATACAATAATATCACTGTTGATGGCGAAATTAAAGATTATGCTTTCAACGGATTATTTGATATTAAAGATCCAAATCTTAATGGACAATTAAATGGGCATATAAATTTTAGTGGGAAACCTTACGATTTTAATTTTACTTCAAACATTCGTCAAATTAATTTAGATTTTTTAGGAATTACTAAAAATATGAATGCAATTATCCGTGGAGATGTTATGGGTAATTTTTCGTTAACTAATTTAGATGATCTGCGTGGAAATATTGATTTAAAAAATGTATACTATCGTTCTAAACGTGATACAATTACATTTAATCATGTAATGTTAAATTCTGTTGTAGACGGTAAGCATAAACGTATGGAACTAAATGTGCCAGAGTATATGCAAGCTACTTTAGACGGACAATTTAAAGTTACAGAAGTTGTAAATGTATTAAATAATGCATTAGTACCATTAGTACCGTCTTTCAAAAATAAAACAGTAAGTCCTGGACAGAAATTTGATTTTGATATTTTCGTTGAACAAAACTTGCTAAGTTATTTTGATCCATCAATAAAGATAGAACCAGAAACAAGAATTGTTGGATATATAGATTCTGATACAAATGCTTTAGATGTAAAGCTAGATACTCCTGGTTTATCGTATGCTGGTGTAGAATTGTTCCGCTCAAATGTTAGCTTAAATACTCTACAAGAAGCAAATAATCTTAATGCAAAGATTGATAGTTTGCGTGTAAGTGGAATTACAGTTAAAGATATCGATATTCAATCAATTCCAAAGAATGATACACTTTTAGTAGAAACGAATTTTAAAATTGGAAATAAAAGTCCTGTAAAATTTGATTTAAATTTATACCATACTCTTTCTCAGAAAAAAGAATATTATATATTCGGATTTTCTCCATCAACTATTCTAATAGATTCAACGCAGTGGCAAATTAACCCGCGTAATGATAAACAATCTAATAGAATGATTCTTAATCCTGTTAAGAAATCTTTTATGGTACAAGATTTAGTACTTGAGTCTGAAGATCAACATCTTGATTTGTCAGGTGTTTTTTATGAAAGAGAGAATTTTAATTTTGATGCAAATTTCAATAATCTATTTCTTGACAAGATTATTCCACAAGTATTGCTAGGTAAACTTAAATTAGAAGGTGTGGCTAATGGTCAGATAAACGTAATACGTACCAAAGAAAAGTTAGAACCAACCTTACAAACAAAAATTGATGGACTTACATTAAATGAATTTTTATTAGGTGATCTTAATCTAAATGGAGGATATAATATTAGTGATAATATTTTCAATTTTGATTTAAGTTTAATGAAAGAAAACATAGAGTCTGTAAAAGCTAATGGAGATATAATTAACAAAAAGACAGGTCCAGAAATAGACATATATGCTAATCTTGATGATTTTCAAATGGATTTCCTTGAAGGTTTTTTAAGTACTGTTTTTACAAATATTAGAGGTACAATGTCCGGCGATGTACATATTGATGGACCTCTAACTCTTCCTAATATTAATGGTGATTTAATCGCTAAAAATCTTGGAATGAAGGTTAAATTCCTTGGTGTGGACTATGAGTTTGAAGGTGAAAACAATTTATTTGTTTCTAAACAAGGAAATGGACAAGGGATCATTATGTTAGATGAAGTTAATTTTAAAGATACCACATACAAGACATCAGGGGTAGTGAATGGAGCCTTACTTTTCCGAAATGTGAGCGAATGGGGATTAAATTTACAATTTGATGCTGATAATTTATTGGTCATGAATACCTCTATTAAGGATAATGAACTTTTTTACGGAAAAATATTTGCAAAAGGAGATGTATTAATGATGGGGCCTGTAGAACAACTAGGTATCTATGGAAATGCTACAGTTGTAGGAAACTCAGAGTTAACAATAAATACAGGAAGTACAACGATTGAAAATGAAAGTAATTTAGTTCGATTTGTGCCTAATCAGTTTAAAACTATTAAAGATGATAAATCTGCAAATCGTCCAAAGGGAATGAATATAGACCTTAATATTAATGCTTATCCAAATGCGCAAGTAAATTTAATTTTTGATGCTGCAACAAATGATAAAGCATCAGCTAGAGGTACTGCTGAGAATCTTCGATTTGTAATGAATAATTCGGGTCTAAGCCTTACAGGTGTTTATAATATAGAAAATGGAACATACGAGTTTCGTCAAATTCCATTAATACCGAAAAACTTTACAATTAAGAAAGGATCTGCAGTTCAATTTTCAGGAGATCCAATGAATGCAACTTTAGATATTAGTGCAATTTTTGAACGTACAGTTTCTAATGTTGGGGATTATTTAGGAATTGGTTTCTCTCAAGTGTATGATACGGAGCTTTCTATTGATATTTCAGAAACCTTAGCAAAACCTAAAATAGATTTTGGATTAACTCTGCCAACAGCTGGATCTGATATTAATTCTCAATTACAATCTAAATTTAGATCAAACCAAGAAGAACAAATGCTGCAATTCTCATATATTCTTTTAACAGGAAAATTTGGTGAGGCACTAGATATATCTTCAGGAGTTACAAGTACTGCTGCAGATATAGGACTTTCGACTATTGCTGGTATTCTTTCATCAATTATTAATGGAGTTGATGTCAATTTGGAGTACATAGGAGGTAGTCAACAATCAGGAACTAATGATAAAGTAAGATACTCTTTAAGTTATCAAATTAACGAAAGATTACGTATTCGTGGTGCATATGGAATGGCTGTTAAAAATCAATATATAGAGAATTTTGATGGAAATTTAGACTTAACATATGACATTTCTAAAACTAATAATGGTTCATTAGTTTTAAATGCGTTTACAAAACCTACCACATTTACAATTCAACAATTTACAGGTGGTAATACTATGATGAATCAGAGTTATGGTGCCGGAATCAATTACAACACATCTTTTGAAAATTTCCGAGAATTTATTGGAGCACGTAAAAAGAAAAAAGAACAAAAAGCGAAGGTAAAAGCGCAGGCCAGCGAAGTTGAACTTGAAAAATTAGATTCAACAATAATTGAGAAGAAATCAATTTATATAGACACTATAAATACAACGTCTGTTTCTAAAAATGAAGCAGTTGAGGTGAAAAAACAACCAGTAAGACGACCAAGTAGAGGATTAGTACGTATCAAATAAAAAAGAGTTTATTGTTGGTTAGACAATAAACTCGCGCAAACAAACAAAAGTGATTAGTCCTTAATATTTTAGAACTTCAATTCAACAAAATTAAAAATATTAAATAAATCATTAAAAATAATTTTGATGTTTGTGAGTATTATTTATAAATTTGCTAAAAATTAAACGCATTTATTGTTAAAATAATAATAATAGGCAAAAAGATAGAAAATGAATTACATAATTGATGAAGTTGATAAAAAGATATTAATGTATTTAATTGATAATACAAGAATGCCTTTTACTGAGATTGCGAAGAAAATGAATGTATCAGCAGGTACTATTCACGTACGTGTTAAGAAATTAGAAGAAGCAGGTATAATTAAAGGAACAACTTTAATTACTGATTATGATAAAATGGGATATCAATTCGTTGCATATGTAGGTTTACTTTTAACAAAAACTAGTAAAACTCAAAAAGTTATTGACGAATTATATAAAATACCAAACGTTACAGTTGTGCATGTGGTTTCTGGGAAATATAATATTTTTTGTAAAATACGTGCTAGAGATACAAGCGATGCAAAAGAAGTGATCTATAAAATTGATCAAATTGATGATGTTTTAAGAACTGAATCGATGATTTCTTTAGAAGAATCGTTTAATGACAAGAATAGATTGATGCACTCAATCTTTCAATGAACTTAATTAATTCGTATCAATCCTATCCCACAAAATGACAACAGAAGATAAAGAAAAGTTTTTTCAAGTTGCTCTTTGTTCAAGTCTCGTATTATTCGGGTTTGATGGAGAAGACCTTAAAGTTTTAGTGTATAAAAAAGCAAGTGACCCTTTCAAAGATGCTTTAGTTTTGCCAGGAAAATATATTGCTCCAACTGTAAGTAATGACCAAGCAATACATGAGCTTTTAACAGAGAAAATTGCTTACAATGAATACGAAACTTATATTGAGCAATTAAAAGCTTTTACCAAAGTTTTTCGTAATCCAATGGGCCGTGTTGTAAATGTTGCATACTATGCCTTGGTGAAATTAACACCAGAAATTGAGGAAAAAGTAAAATTGCAAGGTGGATTTTGGTATCCATACGACCGTGTTCCAGACTTAGCCTTTGATCATAATGAAATTATTCAATATGCAAAGGAACGCATGAAACGTAGAGTAAAACGACGCCCTGTTGGTTTTAATTTGTTACCTGAAGAATTTACAATCGCTCAGTTACAAAGTCTATATGAAAAAGCTTTAAATAGAGAATTAGATAAGAGAAACTTTCGTAAGAAAATATTCAATTCTAATTTGATTATAGAAACAGGAAATACAACAGATCCTAAACTATATCGTAAAGTATCTAAATTATATCGTTTTGATGAGGAGAAATATGAAAAGTTAAGTTTAAAAGGTTACGATTTCCTTTTTTAAAATTTTTTGCATGAATGATCATAATAATGAAAGAGATGATATTTTTGATAAAAATATCCTTTTAAATACAACTCGAGAAAGTAGAGAAGCGGAACATAAAGGTGAAGATAAATCATTTTGGTTTAAACTTTTGTTCTGGATGATGATTTTTGTTGTAGCAAGTTTATTATACAGAGGTTATGTATTATATACAACAAACGATTATTTATTTAGATCATTTCTTAATGAAGATGCTCCAGTGATGCCACAATGGTATCCTATTGCTACAATCGCAGTATCCATAATTACACTTATAGGATTATTTTTAACCTATTATTATAGAAAAATAGGGCCTTATATTGTAGTTGGAAGTTTATTTATAGCAGCTTCTTTTCAGCCCGAATTTATGGCTGATGGAACATTATATACCTTATTTGCACTCTTTGTATTTATTGGGTATGGACTAGCAATCATTTATCCGTATTGGCATAAATTCAAATAATATCTATATTATAATAAAATAAAAAGCATTTCCATATAGAAATGCTTTTTTTATTTGAAGGAAATAAATTTTTAGTATTTTATATGAATAGTTAAATAACCAACCCTAAAAACTAATATGTAAAAAATCCTTCTATCTTTGTTAGTGGAAAAAATATTAAATACGAAGTTTATGGAGTGTATATCAATATTCGATATGCTTAAAATTGGTGTGGGACCATCTAGCTCTCATACATTAGGTCCATGGCGTGCCGCGGAATTGTTTATTGCTGAATTAAAAGACAATAATTTATTAAATAAAATTCATCAAGTTAAAATAGATCTTTACGGTTCTTTATCCTTAACGGGTAAAGGACATGCAACTGATTTTGCTGTAATGCTGGGACTTTCTGGCGCTGACCCAGAATATATTCCAGTGGATGCAATTTCTAGTATTATAGAAGATATTAAATTATCAAATAAGATTAAAATTGGGAACGAAACTGAAATAATTTTTAATCCCGATGCAGATATTATTTTTAATAAAAATTTTTTACCATTTCATGCAAATGGACTTACATTTTCGGCATATTACGAAGATAAAATCTATATTTCTACATTTTATTCTGTAGGTGGTGGATTTGTGACAAAAGAAGATGACCAAAATTTAACTTCTAATATAAAGTGTGAATTTCCATTTTATTTTAATACATCTACGGAATTATTAGCTTATTGTCATCAAGAAAATAAGTCAATCTCAGAAATTATGTATGAAAATGAAAAATCTATACGAACACCTGAGCAGATTGATCATGAATTAATGCGTATCTGGGAAACAATGCTTGAATGTATGTATATAGGTTGCCATACCGAGGGTATTTTGCCGGGAGGTCTTAATGTAAAAAGAAGAGCTTTTGCAATGCACGAAACCTTAAAAGGTGAACTACCTTATTCTAATCCGCAAGAATGGTTACAAACCATACGTAAGACGAAAGTCTATTTCAGACAAATCTTAAAATGGGTTAGTTGTTTTGCCTTAGCAGTTAATGAAGTAAATGCATCTTTAGGTCGTGTAGTAACTGCCCCAACAAATGGAAGTTCAGGTGTTATTCCAGCAGTTTTAATGTATTACTTGGTCATTGAAAATCATAAAGCTGGACCTACTGAAATTAAACAATTCTTAACAACGGCTGGTGTCATCGGTTCTATTTTTAAGAAAGGTGCAACTATTTCTGCTGCAATGGGAGGATGCCAGGCTGAAATTGGTGTTTCTTCTGCAATGGCAGCTGCTGCATTATGCGAATTAATGGGTGGAACTCCTGCGCAAGTTACAATAGCTGCAGAAATAGCAATGGAGCATCATTTGGGATTAACATGTGATCCAATTGGTGGTTTAGTTCAAATTCCTTGTATAGAAAGAAATACAATGGGAGCTATAAAAGCTATAAATGCTGCAGAACTAGCATTGGATACTGATCCTATTAATGTGAAAGTTCCATTAGATAAAGTGGTAAACACGATGTGGGAAACCGCTAAAGATATGAATAACAAATATAAAGAAACTTCAGAAGGTGGTTTAGCAGTTGCGGTTAATATAGCAGATTGTTAAAAAGTGTTAACACTTTCTAGTAATTAAATAATAAAAGGCTGTAAAATTAAGGAATTCGTGAAATAGTTTGCTATATCAAATAAATTCCTTAACTTTGCACAGCTTTACAATAAGGTAAAGTACGGATGTAAAAGAATTCATTTAGGGATTTTTCGGCTGCTCAGCCATTTAATTTTATTCTTTCATATCTGTTGGTTATAATATAATATAAAAAAAAACCGGGGTATGAAAAATTAAATGAATTTCATGCACGGTCAATTATCTAACATGATTACATTCAAAGAATTAGGTCTTCAAGAGAACATTTTAACTGCAATTGAGGCGATGGGATTCGTTACTCCATCTCCAATTCAAGAAAAAGCAATTCCACAAATTTTAACTTCTGAAACAGACGTTATAGCATTAGCACAAACAGGTACAGGTAAAACTGCTGCGTTTGGATTACCAATCTTAAACAATTTAGATTTATCATCGCAAGCTGTTCAGGCTATCATATTATGTCCAACTCGTGAGTTGTGTTTGCAAATTTCAAAAGAGTTAGAATCTTTCGCGGCTCACATGAAAGGAGTTTCTATCCAAGCAGTTTATGGGGGTGCAGACATTTCTAAGCAAATCAAAGGTTTAAGAGATAATCCACAAATCGTAGTAGGTACACCAGGGCGTACAATGGATTTGATTAAACGTAAAGCATTAAAAATTAATGATATCACATGGACAGTTTTAGACGAAGCTGATGAGATGTTGAACATGGGATTCCGTGACGAAATCGATTCAATTTTAGAAACTACTCCAGATACTAAACAAACATTATTATTCTCAGCTACGATGCCTAATGAAGTTCGTCGTATTGCTTCAGAATATATGTTTGAACCAGTAGAAATCGCTGTAAGTAAAGTAAATACAGCTTCTAAAAATATTGAACACCAAGTATTTTTAGTTCGTGCTTCTGATCGTTACTTAGCATTAAAACGTTTAGCAGATTACTATCCAAATATTTATGGTATCGTTTTCTGTAGAACTCGTCGCGAAGCGAAAGAAGTTGCTGATAAGTTAATGCAAGATGGTTATAATGCAGATGCATTACACGGAGATTTATCTCAATCTCAACGTGACCATGTGATGGACAAATTCCGTAGCCAAAATATCCAGATTTTAGTTGCAACTGATGTTGCTGCTCGTGGTATTGACGTTAACGAATTAACTCACGTAATTAACTATAACTTACCTGATGATCCAGAAGTTTATGTACACCGTTCAGGACGTACAGGACGTGCAGGAAATAAAGGGATATCTATTATCATTTCTAACAACCGTGAAGGTCGTAAGATTAAAGAATTAGAAAGATTAATTGCTTCTAAAATCGAACAAAAAAATGTTCCTTCTGGACAAGAAATTTGTGAGAAACGTTTATTCAATTTAATGGAGAAAATCCAAAATATTGAAGTTAACGAAGAGCAAATTCAACCATATATGGCTACTGTTAACGAAAAACTAGCTGATTTAGATCGTGATGATTTATTAAAGCGTTTTGTAACGGTAGAATTTAACTCATTCTTAGAATACTATAAAGATTCTAAAGATATTAACTCTGACTCAAATGATAGAGGTGAGCGTTCTAATGACCGCCGTCGTGGTGGTAAAGATTTCTCTCGTTTCTTTATTAATATTGGTCAAAAACAAAGTTTACGTGTTCCTAATTTAATTGGTTTAATTAACGAACAAACGCGTAACCGTAACATCGAAATCGGAAAAATTGAAATCTTAAGAAATTTCTCTTTCTTCGAAGTTGATACACAATTTGAATCTTTAATTTTAGAATCATTCAAAGACGCACAACGTGATGGTGTTGATTTAGATGTTCAAATATCTAAACCTGAACCAGGTCGTGATGGTGGATCTCGTGGAGGAGAACGTCGTAGCGGTGGATCTCGTGATGGAGGTGGATTCCGTGGATCTCGTGATGGAGGTTCTCGCGGTGGATCTCGTGACGGAGGTGGATTCCGTGGATCTCGTGATGGAGGTTCTCGCGATGGTGGATCTCGTGGTGGAGAACGTCGTAGTGGAGGTTCTCGCGACGGTGGATCTCGTGACGGAGGATTCCGTGGTTCTCGTGATGGTGGTTCTCGTGACGGAGGATTCCGTGGATCTCGTGATGGAGGTTCTCGTGGAGGAGAACGTCGTAGCGGTGGATCTCGTGATGGAGGTTCTCGTGGAGGTGAACAAAAATAATTTATTATTAAATTTATATAAAAAGATGGCTTTAGAAATAAAGTCGTCTTTTTTTTTGGAATATTGTTAGGTAATTAATAAAATTTTCTATATTTATTATTC
The DNA here is from genome assembly GCF_015234135.1 of Faecalibacter rhinopitheci. Classification (GTDB taxonomy): domain Bacteria; phylum Bacteroidota; class Bacteroidia; order Flavobacteriales; family Weeksellaceae; genus Empedobacter; species Empedobacter rhinopitheci. Next base: position 112,645 of record NZ_JADGIK010000004.1, read on the forward strand.
AAAACCACATTATAAAATGTTACAAAATCAACTATTTTCATCTCTTCGAACTACAATCCAAAATGAAGAGTATGATCAATTAAAAAATATTTTAATCACAAAACCTATCAAGTTTAATTGGGTTAGGGATGTGTTTGAAGCTTATAATGTTTCTATTCTTGGAGATAAATTAGGCTTAATTTGGAAATATAATTTACAAGAAGAGAAATACACATTTAAAGATTTATCAGAAAAGAGTAATCAATTTTTAAATTTTCTTCGTAATAAAGGAATTCATCAACATGATAAAATGATTTCTCAGATTCCTTTATTACCATCGAGTTGGATAAGTTATTTAGCATGTATCAAAGGTGGAATTGTAATAATTCCTGCTGCAGTTACATTAGAAGAAAGAGATTTAACATTTCGTTTTGAATCTGCCTTTCCCCAAGTTGCATTAGCTGATCCTAAAAATGCAGATAAAATTGATGCTGCTGAAGCAAAATTTAATCAAAAAATTAAAGTTAAAATTATCACAGAAGGTACACGCGAAGGGTGGTATAGTTTGGAGGAAATAGATAATGAAGATAAAAGCGCAGAAGCTGCAAATTCTGAAGCAGATGATAATCTTTTTTATTTTTTTACTTCTGGTACTACTGGAATGCCAAAAGTTGTAGTTCATACTCATTATACTTATCCTTTAGGCTCATTTACAACTTCAGCATGGTTAGGACTAAAATCTGAATATACACATTATAATATTTCACAACCTGGTTGGGGAAAATTCTTTTGGAGTTCTTTTTTTGCTCCTTGGAATATGGGTGCTACAATCTTAGGATTACACTCAGATCGGTTTGTAGCTAAAGATCAGCTACAAGCATTAGAAGATTATAAAGTTGATTCATTTTGTGCTCCTCCAACAGCATTAAGATCTTTAATTCTAGAAGATTTATCGAATTATAATTTTAATTTGAAACAATGTGTTGCCGCTGGTGAACCATTAAATCCTGAAATTATTGAGGTTTGGAAACAAGCTACAGCAGTAACTATTAGAGATGGATACGGACAAACCGAGACTACAGCATCAGTTGTAAATATGCCACATCATAAGGTCAAATTTGGTTCTATGGGAAAACCAACTTTTTTATATAACGTGGTTATTGCAGACGATGATGGGAATATTGTTCCAACAAGTGAAGAAGGGAATATCTGTATAAAATTTGATGATAGCGTTATAAACGGTGTTTTTAAGACCTATTTGATTCAGTTAGATAAAATGAAAAAAGTCTTTAAACATGGTTTATATTATACTGGAGACAAAGCATATCAGGATGAGGAGGGTTATGTATGGTTTGTTGGTCGTGATGATGATGTTATAAAAGCTTCTGACTTTAGAGTTGGGCCATTTGAGGTAGAAAGTGTATTATTAGAGCATGATGCTATTGTTGAAGCAGCTGTTGTTGCAAGTCCACATGCTACGAGAAGTAATGCTGTTAAAGCATTTGTGATTTTAAATCAAGAAATTCAACCTTCTAAAGAACTTGCAGATGAATTATTTAATTTTTGCGAGAATAATTTAGCAAGGTATAAGATTCCTCGAATTATTCAATTCGTAGACTCACTTCCCAAAACTATTTCTGGTAAAATTCGTAGAGTAGAACTACGTGCAAACGAAGCGATGGATAAACAACAAAAGAAAGTGCTTAAAGAAGAATACTATCATCCAAAATATTAGAAAATAATTTATAAATATTTTCTTACTTAATTAGTAAAAAAAATCAGATTAGGAGCTCCTAATCTGATTTTTTCGAATAAAAAAGATTACTCAGTAAGTTTTTTCTGGTTTTCTTTACTCATTATTAAATGAGAATTTTCAGGATATTTTTTTCTCAAGCGCTGTTTTGCCTTTTTAACTGCTTCTACAGTAACCCCAAGTATTTGAGAGATTTGAGTATTACTCAATCCCATTTTATGTAAGAAAATAAGCCTTAAATTAGAGTCGGTTAAATTGGGATAGGTAGTTATAATATAGTTGTAATATTCCGTTTGTTCATTTCGAAATGTTTCTTTAAATGCGATCCAATTTTCTTCTGTCATCAAATGTGATTCTAATAATCTTTGTAATTCTCCATTTTTGTCCTCTAAATATGAGATTTTTGAATTTTGGATATGTTCTATTTCTTTTTTAAGATTATCAATGAGAATATTTTTTTCTACTAAATACGTTTTGTATGCATTGAGAGAAGATGTTTTTTCTCCTAACTTTTCTTCAGATTGTAATTTTTGTGATTGTAGTTTTCGAACAATATTATTATAGAATATTTTTTTGTCTTTAAGTCTTTTTATAAAGTATAGATAAACAAATAATAAGCTTATTATTAATAAAATTAAAATAATAATTAATGCTTTGGTTATAATCTTTTCTTTTTCAATTTTGGCATTTTCTACCTCTAGTTTATAAGTAATATTTTGTTTTTGTATTTCCCAATTTACCTTATTTATAACATCAGCGCCATCCGTATGAGACAATTCATTTTTTAATAAACTTAACTTTCTACGATAATTTAATTCATCAGCATCGTTATTTTGAAGAATTGCAATTTTTAATAGAATTTCATTTATTTGGTATAAAAAACCTTTCAGATGTTCTTTATCATCAGCATAATTTTTAGCCTGTACAATTAGTTCTTTAGCTTTATGAATGCTATCATTCTCAAGGTAAATTTCTCCTAATAATATTGTCGCATAAATTGTATTTCGATTCTCGTTTATAGCCTTTGAAATTTCGATATCTTCTTCGAGTAATTTAATAGCTGTTTTGTAGCTTTTTTCATTTTTATGAATTAAAGCTAAATCGCCTAAAGCTTTTGCATATCTTATCCTGTTATTTTTTTTAGAATATAAAATTGTTTTTATAATGTATTTTTTTGCCTCTTCATAATTTTTATGTTTTATGTAATACTGTGCAATACCACTTAGTAAATTTGAATACTCAGGATAATTTGTTGAAGTATGTTTTAAGGCAGTTTTAAGATAATTTAAACTTTTTTCATCCTCTTCAACTGTTATAAAAAAATAAGCATTTTTTTTCAATATATCCGCAAATCTAAACTGCGAAGAGATAGACTTTGCATCTAATATCTTAGAGGAAGTCATGAAATAAGGCAATGCATTAACTACATCACTATAGCTGTAATAATAAAATCCTAAATATGTATTAGAAAAAAGTATAAGATCTTGATGATTGGTTGAATATGAAATACGAATTGCTTCCTTAAATAATTGCTCACTTTTAGAATTTTTACCATCAACTTTTTTACTGTGCAAATTTGCAAGTAAGGATAAATAGATTACTTGTAAATGACTTTTAGTAATCTGATCTTTTCCAATTTCTAAAGCTTTAAACTTTCTTCGTAATAATATTGAATCCTCAATATATTCATTTTCATTATAAATCTTGTTTAAGTATACAATATCTGTTTCAGAATGTTGATTTCTGAAGGAAAATAGTATAGCAAAAACAAACATTATAATAAAAGAAATGCTTATATTTTTTATCATAATATATATGATTTAATCATATAAATGATTTTTAATGAGATTTTTAAACTTTAAAAATTCTGAAAATATAGCTACTATATTTCAGTTTTAATATTGAAGTAAATATACTTAAATTATTGATTTATAGGTAAAATGATGTTGTCCTCTCCATTGTCCACCCTTTAAATTATTTATATTTAACGGATAATAATAGATTTGTTTAAACAATTATGTAGTACTTAATAAGTGAATATAATTAACTAACTAAACCTATCAAATCAAAGAGTTACCTAAACTAACTTAAACTTATTCCTAACTTTCAAAAACCTTTAGCTAGCTGCTAAAGGTTTTTTTATTTCCCTTATTTATTTTCTTCGTAATTTAGTATTTCAAAATGAAGAATGAATAAATGGATTATCTTAAAAATATAAAATATTCAGTGCTTGATTTAGCAGTTGTTAGAAAAGGCGATTCCCTGACTGAAACATTTCAAAATACAGTTGATAATGCATCTTTTGTAGAAGAATTAGGGTATACAAGATATTGGTTATCTGAGCATCACAATATGGAAAATGTAGCAAGTTCAGCTACTTCCGTATTAATAGGACATGTAGCTGGAAAAACAAAAAAAATAAGAGTAGGGTCAGGTGGTGTAATGTTGCCAAACCATACCGCTTTAAATATTGCTGAACAATTCGGGACTTTAGATGCTTTATATCCAAACAGGATAGATTTAGGGCTTGGTAGAGCGCCAGGAACAGATCAATTAACAGCTTCTATACTAAGAAGAGGAGATAATTTTGCGAATTATAATTTTCAATTAGATATTAAAGAACTTCAACGCTATATTAGTGTAGATAATCGAGAAAATAAAGTCCGCGCTATTCCTGGTGAGGGAGCTCAAATAGATATCTATATTTTAGGGTCGAGTATTGAAAGTGCATATTTAGCTGCTAAAATGGGACTTCCTTATGCTTTCGCAGGTCATTTTGCACCACAACAATTTTATAGTGCAATAGAAATTTATAAGGAAAATTTTATTCCTTCAAAATATCTAGAAAAACCATATACTATGGCTTGTATCAATGTAATTGCTAGTACTACGGACGATGAAGCTCATTATCTTTCTTTATCGATGTATCAAAGTTTTTTAAATATTATTACTGATCAACGTTCTCCACTTGTTGCACCAGAAGAAACAAATTTACAAGTTGCTTCAGATCAACAAAAAATGGTTTTAAAAAATATGACGGGATTGTCTTTTATAGGATCTAAATCAACATTATGTCAAACTCTTTCAAAATTTATTGATGAAAGCGGTGTGAATGAGATAATTGTAAGTTCAAATATTTTTGATCAAAAAGCTAAAAGAAAATCTTATCAAATAATTAGCGAATTATTTAAATAATGCCTAAAAAAAAGTTTTCTAAAATAGATTATTATCTAATGTTGCTCGAAGAATATCGTGATCAGCTAACTTTAGTAATCTTGCTAAATCTAACCTCATTAATCTTAGTAAGTAAATTAAGGGATTACTTTAGAAGTTCGTATTTAGAAAGTCGTTTTATAGATTATTTTGATTTTTTATCTTCTCAGAATAGTCTAATTGATTTTTGTGAGGCTTTGTTTTATTGTTACATAGGAGGTTTAATCATTCATTTAGGAGCATCAAAAATTAAAAAAGAATGGCTAATCAATCTTAATACAGTTTTTTTGTTTATATCTACATCTTATTTTTGGTCAATTCCGAAATTTGAAAGTATTTTAAATGTCTTGTTTACAAAAAATTATATATTCTATTTTGTGGTAATATTTCAATTTTCATTTATTATTTTAGCGATTTATAGGTTTTTCTTTTTAATCAAAAAAAGCTTAAAACCGACAAAAATCAATCTTTCTTAATTATATTTGCCGAAACTTAATTTTTACTTAATTTAAACTATGTATTCATTAGATAAATTTCATCAATTAATTGCTCAAGGAATTCAAGAGAATCCATTGATTAGAACGCCAAAGGAACTTTACGAGCCAATGGATTATATCCTAACTATAGGAGGTAAGCGTATCCGACCAGTAATTGTATTGTTAGGTGCAGATTTATTTGATGGTGATTTACAAAAAGCTTTAAAACCTTCTTTAGCAGTAGAATTTTTCCATAATTTTTCATTAATGCATGATGATATAATGGATGATGCACCTCTACGACGAGGAAAGACAACAGTTCATGAAAAATATGGAGTTAATACTGCAATCTTATCAGGAGATGCATTATTAATTAAATCTTATGAAATGTTTGAAGATTTAGAACCAGAATTGTTTAAAAAGGTTACTAAATTATTTACAAAGACTGCAAAAGAATTATGTGAAGGTCAGCAATGGGATATAAATTTTGAAACACAGACTAATGTTACGTATGAAGATTATATTAAAATGATCTCTTTTAAAACTGGTGTTTTAGTCGGTGCTTCATTACAAATCGGTGCTATTATAGCTGGAGCAAGTGAAGAAGATGCTGAATTAATATATGAATATGGTTTAAACTTAGGAATTGCATATCAATTAAAAGATGATTACTTAGATGTCTTTGGAAATTTAGAACATTTAGGGAAGAAACATGCGGGAGATATCTACGAAAATAAGAAAACTATTCTTTATATATCAGCTTTAGAAGCTGCTGATGAAAGAGATCGTGACGAATTATTATTTTGGTATAATATGAACACCGATAATGTTGATAAAGTATACGCAGTAGAAAAAATCTTTAGAAAACTAAATGTAAATAAGAAATTATCTACTTTAATCCGAGAATATACAAATAAAGCGCATCAATTTTTAGATAAAATTAATGTGTCAGATGAAAAGAAAGTATATCTTAGAGAGTTGAGTGAAGTTTTAATTGACCGCCAAGGATAAAATACAATGCATTTTCGAACAACTTTCGACATTCCTGAATCTCTTTTTAAGATCAATCATCAGCAGAAAATATTAACATTAGGTTCTTGTTTTTCTGATGAAATAGGTAGTCGATTAGTAAATTTTAAATTTGATGGATTAATTAATCCTTTTGGGATAATTTTCAACGCTCATTCCATTCAAAATTTAATAGAAAGAAGCATTCATAAAAGATATTATACAGCTGATGATGTACATCAAAATGGAGATCAATTTTTCTGTTTCGATGTACATTCATCATTTAATGCAAATTCTATACAGGATGTTTTAAATCCTCTAAATCAAACATTACAACACGTAAACGAATATTTACATCAGTGCGATGTAGTAATTATTACTCTAGGAACTTCGTGGGTGTACGAGTGGAAAGAAAATAAACATATTGTTGCAAATTGCCATAAGGTTAATGCAAAACAGTTTGAGAAAGTTTTACTTTCCCCAGAAGATAATTTTAAATCAATGGATTTAATTATTTTTGATTTAATCAAGATTAATCCAAATATTAAGATTATTACGACAGTAAGCCCTGTACGTCATATAAAAGATGGTTTTATAGAGAATAATGTTAGTAAAGCAAGACTAATTGATGCATTATTTCAGTTAAATCATAAGTATGATCAAGTAGAATATTTTCCTTCTTATGAATTAGTAATGGATGATCTAAGAGATTATCGTTTTTTCAAAGAAGATATGATTCATCCGTCAAGTCAGGCTGTAGATTATATTTGGAAGCGATTTTCAGAAACTTATTTCGCAACTAGTACTCAGGTTGTAATTCAAAAAATCAATAAAATAATTTCGGCGATCAATCATAGACCTTTTAATGAAGAGTCGGAAAGTCATCAAAAATTTTTACGAAAATTATTAGCTGATATAACAACCATTGAAAGAGAAAATAAAATAAATTTTTTCGTTGAAAAAGAAAAAATACAATTAAAAATCAAATCATGTTAATTGATACACATACACATCTATATTCTGAGCAATTTGAAGGAGAAATTAATGAAATTGTAGCTCGAGCAAAAGAAAATGGAGTGAATAGATTTTATTTACCAGCTATTGATCAATCTTATACAGAACGTATGCTTAGTTTGGAAGCACAATTTCCTAACGAAATGTTTGCGATGATGGGTTTACATCCATGTTCTGTACATCCAGATACTTTAGAATTTGAATTAGCTCATGTTAAAGAGTGGATTGATAAAAGAGATTTTAAAGCGATTGGAGAAATCGGAATCGATTTATATTGGGAAAAAGCTTATTTAAATGAGCAACAATATGCCTTTAAAACGCAGATTGAATGGGCTAAGGAAAAGAATTTACCAATCGTAATTCATTGTCGTGATGCTTTTGATGAAGTTTTTGAAGTTTTAGAAGAAGTCAAAGATGATCAATTATTTGGTATTTTTCATTGCTTTTCTGGTTCAAAAGAACAAGCTCAACGCGCAATTGATTTTAATTTAAAATTAGGGATTGGAGGTGTTTTAACCTTTAAAAATGGAAAAATAGATCAATTTTTAGAAGATTTTGATATAAAACATGTGGTTTTAGAAACGGATTCGCCTTACTTGGCACCTGCGCCTTTTAGAGGTAAAAGAAACGAATCAAGTTATTTAAAATATGTTGTAGAAAAATTAGTTGATGTTTATCGATTAGAACCTACACAAATTGCGGAAATAACAACAAAAAATGCATTAGAAATATTCGAACGTTAGTAGAATATTAAGAGATAAATTATATTTGCAAAAGAAAACCTTTGAAACAATGAAATACAAAAGAGTACTACTTAAATTAAGTGGAGAGGCACTAATGGGAGATTTACAGTACGGAATCGACCCAAATATGTTAAAACAATATGCTGAACAAATCAAAGAAGTAGTTGATTTAGGATGTGAAGTGGCAATCGTAATTGGAGGTGGTAATATTTTCAGAGGTGTTCAAGGTGTAGCATCTGGTATGGACCGTGTACAAGGAGATTACATGGGAATGTTAGCAACAGTTATTAACAGTATGGCCTTACAAGGAGCTTTAGAAGAAGCTGGTTTAATCACACGTTTGCAAACAGCAATTCGTATGGAACAAATTGCAGAACCATTCATTAAAAGAAAAGCAACTCGTCATTTAGAAAAAGGTCGTGTAGTTATATTTGGTGCTGGTACAGGAAATCCGTACTTTACTACAGATACTGCAGCTGTATTACGTGCAATAGAAGTAAATGCTGATGTAATCTTAAAAGGAACACGTGTAGATGGAATCTATACTGCAGATCCTGAAAAAGATCCTGAAGCACAAAAATTTGATACAATATCTTATCAAGAGGTATATGATAAAAACTTAAAAGTAATGGATATGACTGCTTTTACTTTGAGTGAAGAAAATAATTTACCTATTATTGTATTTGATATGAATACTAAAGGTAATTTAAAAGCATTAATAGAAGAAGGGAACGTAGGGACCCTGGTAACAAATAATTAAATCCAAAATGGAAGAATTAGATTTAATCTTAGAGACAACTAAAGAGCAAATGCAAGGAACTGTGGAACATTTAAATGTTGCATTTGACAAATTAAGAGCTGGTAAAGCTACTCCAGCTATGTTAAGTTCTGTTCGTGTTGATTATTATGGAAGCTTAACACCGTTAAGCCAAGTTGCTAATGTAACAACTCCTGATGCGATGACTTTAAGCATCCAACCATGGGAGAAAAACTTAATTTACGAAATTGAGAAAGCTATTATCAATTCTAACTTAGGTTTTGCACCTTCTAACAATGGAGATTCTATCATTATTAGTATTCCTCCGGTGACTGAAGAACGTCGTAAAGAATTAGTTAAAATGGCAAAAGCGGATATGGAAATTGCTAAGATTTCTTTACGTAATGCTCGTCAAGACGCTAATAAATCTTTAAAAGCATTAAAAGATGTTGCTGAAGACTTAGTAAAAGATTACGAAACTCGTGTTCAAGGTTTAACGGATAAATTCGGTAAAAAATTAGAAGAAGAGTTATCTAAGAAAGAAGCAGAAATTATGAAAGTTTAATCTTTCTAATATTTCTTAAATAAAATTTAAAGCAGCGTTAAAATCGCTGCTTTTTTTGTTAATTTGCGTTTCAATTTTACATCATGCGAAAACTCTACAGTTTTTTATTAATATTCCTATCTTTTTACTTATCAGCACAATATAAAGTACGCGTATATGACTCCCGAGATGAGTTTAGAATTACTAATGCAAAACTTTCTGATGAAAAATATAATATTATTGGCTATACCAATGAAGTAGGTGAAATTGATATAAATGATTCAATCTTAATTTTTAATATTGAAAGTGATGGGTTTTCACCACAATTAATAAAAAAATCTAATCAGAAATTGGTCGAAGTATTTTTAGAACCAACAACAATTAGTTTATCCGCTGTAGAATTTTTTTCAAACGATTCTATCGCTCGTAATTATGTGAGAAAAGTTATTAAACAACAATCAAAAAATTCATTAAAAAAGTCGGATTCATATTTTTTTCAAACATATACTAAATTTTGGAGCACAATTGAAGAAGACTCTTTGAAACTTATTTTAAATCCAAAAGATAAAAAAGACTCATCAATTAATAATTGGAGAAAATTTTTAAATGAAAGTCATATTTTTTTAAGTGAACGTGCGATGGATCATAAATATTCTAAACGTTTTGGTACTAAAAATATTATCAAATCTTCTCGTATATCTGGTCTAAAAACACCAATCTATGAGTTAGATGCTATGCAGCCTATACTAGTGAATTTAGATCAATCTAAATTTGATTTCTTTTTTAGAGGAATAGAAAACCCTATATCTAATGAAGGACTATCATATTACCGTTATAAAATTATTGAAGAGTTTAATTATAATGATAGAGCAACTACAATTATTGGTTTTACACCTATCCAAAAATTAAATAAACGTCAATTAAGAGGTGAGTTTTGGATCGATGAAAAATCTAAAGCTTTAGTGAAAATTATAGCTGAAAATACCGACGATCAATTCTACGCAGATTTTGATGCAGAATGGAAGTTGATTGGTAATTCATGGTTTCCTCATTACCAAATGTATCGCATGGAAAGTGGTTACCTTAATATGGATGGAATCAAATTTGAACAAGATGAGGTAAAAGATGACGATTCAAAAAGATTATGGATCTTTCATCAAATTCAATTTAAGAATATCCAAACTCCTGTGCATTACAAAAAAAATGAATTCTTAGGATATAACACAGAGGCATCTTTTGAAAATAATACGCAAGAAAAGGCTGAATTGGTTTTATCTCAATACCGAGAAGAGTTATCCCAAAAAGATACCAAAACTTATCTAGCGATGGATAGTATAAGTCAAAAATACAATTTAGAAGATAAATTGAAATTGATGAGAATTATCCAAAAAGGTGGAAAATTGGATATCGGTAAAGTTGATTTAGATTTAACAAAACTGATTAGTTTTAATAACTATGAAGGTTTAAGAATTGGAGCTGCTTTTAATACAAATGAAAAATGGAGTAGTAATTATTCTCTGAATGCTTATACAGCTTATGGTTTCCAAGATAGAGCTGTGAAATTTGGTTTTGGAGGAGATTATTTTGTAAATAAATCTTATTCTGGTAGAATTTTCGGTAATTATGCGCAAGATGTTTCAGCTTCTGGTCATTTACCTCAACTTTTGCAAAGTAATATCACAAAATTTATAAACGGTTCTATTAAGAACTTGTATAATGATCAATTTTATTCATTTAAAAGAGTTTCTGCAGGATACGAGCAAGATATATTCAGAAATGTAACTTTTAACGTTTCTGGAAATTATGAAAAACAACATAACGAATTTCAATATCTTTACGAAAATAAAGATAGTTGGTTTGATTTGTATCATACACAATTTGCTTTGCGATGGGCGCCAAAAGATCAATATTTGCGTACACCTTATGGTAAGGTTACAGTAAAACAAGGAAAATCGGTCTTTTATGTTTTGGCCAATAAATACTGGAAAATAGATAATTCCCCGTTTGATGCATTTAGATTCAATGTCTCATACTTAGATGTGTATGAAACAAAATTAGGTAAAACTAGTTTTAATGCTTCTGCTGGTGCTGTGTTTGGAGAAATGACATTAATGAATCTTTTTGAAGGGATGGGAAATGCAAAATCAAAACCAGTATTCAAAAATTTTGGAGTGGCAACTTCTAATAATTTTGAGACGATGTTACCTGGTGAATTTTATGCCGATAGATATGCCTCGTTTCAAATAAAACATATTTTTGCAGGTGTTAAAGTTGGGAATCGTGTTATATTACCACAGTTTATTTACCGTGGATTATTAGGAAATATGAACCATAAGCAAAATCATGAATTGTTTCAGTTCAAAACCCCAACTCATTATTATCATGAAACTGGTTTAGAAGTAAACAACATATTATTAAAGAATTTTGGTGTCGGAATATATTATCGCTTAGGAGCATATACATTACCAAGATTTGAAGATAATTTACACATTAAATTAACGTTTAATTTAAATTTATTGTAGTGAAAATTTAATAAATGAGAAATCAATTTCTGATTAGAATATTGCTAACATTTACGATTAGTTTTTTAATGTTTTTAATATTTGATGCACTAGATGGGTTATTAGCTTTTATTGTTTTTTTAATCTTACTAGAAATAATTCACTTAGTAATGTTACTGTATAAGAAGAAATTTATATTAACATTATTAATGACCTTTTGCTATATATTATTGACATTATTTTATTATATAGCTATAGATAGTAGCTTTCGAATAAATATGTAACTTTTATATATTATATTTAAAATCCATTATAAAGTATAAAATCCGTTTAAAAAAGTTTAATTTTTAAACGGATTTATTATTTTTTTCAACTTTTAAACAAAAATTATGCCTTTAGTTTTTCTACCATAGAAATATAATTAAATTTGTAAGGATAAATAAAATTAATATGCAATCGTACGGAATTAAAGCCTTACTTGAAAAAGGCAAAGATTTATTACTTCAAGAAGTAGTTGTTAACGGATGGGTGAGATCATTTAGAAGTAATCGCTTCATCGCATTAAATGATGGATCTACAATTAATAATATACAAGTAGTAATAGATTTCGAAAATTTTGACGAGTCAATTATAAAACAAATTTCTACTGCAGCATCTTTACGAGTTATAGGTGAAGTTGTAGAAAGTCAAGGTGCTGGTCAAGCTATCGAAATTATTGCTAAAGAGATTATAGTTTTAGGAGTTGCAAACTCAGACGAAGTTCAAGGAACTATTTTACAACCAAAACAACATTCTTTAGAAACATTACGTGAGCAAGCTCATTTACGTTTCCGTACAAATTTATTCGGTGCTATATTCCGTGTACGTAACTCGTTAATGTTTGCTGTACACAAATATTTTAATGAGAATGGATTTGTGTATATTAATACACCTATCATTACAGGATCTGATGCTGAAGGAGCTGGTGAAATGTTCCAAGTAACTAATCTAGATCTTAATAATTTACCAAAAACAGAAGAAGGGGCAATTGATTTTTCTGTGGATTTCTTTGGAAAAGCAACAAACTTAACTGTTTCTGGACAATTAGAAGGTGAAACTGCTGCAATGGGATTAGGTAAAGTATATACTTTTGGTCCAACTTTCCGTGCAGAGAATTCAAATACTTCTCGCCACTTAGCAGAATTCTGGATGATAGAACCAGAAGTTGCATTTTTTGATTTAGATCAAAATATGGATTTATCAGAAGATTTCATGAAATATGTAATTACATATGCAATGGAAAACTGTAAAGATGATTTAGATTTCTTAGCACAACGTTTTGATAAAGAGCAACAAAGTAAACCAGCTGCAGAGCGTTCAGAATTAGGATTATTAGAGCGTTTAGAATATGTTTTAAACAATAAATTTGTTCGTTTAACGTATACTGAAGCAATTGAAATTCTAAAAGAATCTAAACCAAATAAAAAAGGTAAATTTAAATATCCAATTGAAGGTTGGGGAGCAGATTTACAATCAGAACATGAACGTTATTTAGTTGAAAAGCACTTTAAAACCCCAGTAATTTTATTTGATTATCCAGCAGAAATCAAAGCATTTTATATGCGTATGAATGATGATGGTAAAACAGTAAGAGCAATGGATGTTTTATTCCCAGGAATTGGAGAAATCATTGGTGGGTCTCAACGAGAAGAGCGTTTAGATGTTTTAGATGAAAAAATGGCTAAATTTGGTATAGATCCAGAAGAATTATGGTGGTACCGCGACACACGTCGTTTTGGTTCAGTTCCGCATTCAGGTTTTGGATTAGGTTTAGAGCGTTTAGTTTTATTTGTAACAGGTATGGGGAACATCAGAGATGTAATTCCATTTCCTAGAACACCAAACAATGCAGAATTCTAGAATTTTTTAGAAAAAATATAACTATGGGTTTAATCAAAATTTTAGTATATTTAAAAAGGAGATTAGACCCATTTTTTTAACAAAGACCACATTTATGTTAAAGCAGGAACTAAATTTTAAATTACAACAGAAATTATCGCCTCAGCAAATTCAATTAATGAAGTTAGTTCAACTTCCAACAGTCGCTTTTGAACAACGTGTGAAAGAAGAGATGGAAGAAAATCCTGCATTAGATGATCAGACATCAGAATATGATGACGAATACGGAGAGCAGGATGATTGGAATACAGATAATGATGATTATGGCGATGACCAAGTAATTGATACAAGTGATATTAATATTGATGAGTATTTGAGTGACGACGACGTCCCTAATTATAAAACATATACAAATAATTATAGTGATGATGACGAGGAAAAATCTATTCCTTTTGCGCAGGGATTAAGTTTTATTGAATACTTGAAAGATCAAATTTATACTTACAGATTAACTGCACAACAATTTCAGATTGCTGAATTTATTTTAGGAAATATTGACGACGATGGATATATCCGTCGAGAATTAAAATCTTTGGTAGATGATTTAGCATTTACACAAAATATTTTCGTTGCTTACGAAGAAGTAGAAAATATTTTGGTGAATTATATCCAAAATTTAGATCCAGTTGGTGTTGGTGCACGTAATTTACAAGAGTGTTTATTGATTCAATTAGAGAATAAAACACAAACTGAAGCTGTTGAATTAGCTGAAAAGTTGATTTCAGAATCTTTTGATGCCTTTACAAAGAAGCATTATTCTAAGCTATTAACGAAGTATGATGTATCGGAAACGGAGTTAAAAGAAGCTATTTATGAAATAGAGCGTTTAAATCCAAAACCTGGTAAATCGTTTTCTTCTAGTGGGAAAATTGTAGAACAAATTACACCAGACTTTACCATTAATATTATCGATGGCGATTTAGAGTTATCGTTAAATGGAAGGAATGTACCAGAGTTAAGAATCTCTAATACGTTTGCAGAAATGCTAGATACGTATAAGAAAACTGAAAAGAAATCAAATCAGCAGAAGGAAGCTGTAATGTTTGTAAAACAAAAATTAGATTCAGCTAAGTGGTTTATAGATGCTATACAACAACGTCGTAATACATTATTGTATACCATGGAAGCTATCATGAAATTCCAGAAAGAATATTTCTTATCTGGTGATGAGACTAAGATAAAACCAATGATTCTTAAGGATATATCTGATCGTATTGGTATGGATATTTCTACAGTTTCTCGTGTCGCAAATTCTAAATATGTTGCAACGCCTTATGGTACTTTCTTAATCAAAGATTTATTCTCAGAATCTTTAACGAATGAAGATGGAGAAGAAGTTTCTACTCGCGAAATTAAACGAATTCTTCAAGATGTCATTCAGGATGAGGATAAGCGTAAACCATTGACTGATGAGAAATTAACTGAAATTTTGAAAGAAAAGGGTTATCCTATTGCACGACGTACTATTGCTAAATACCGTGAGCAACTTAGTATTCCTGTTGCTAGGTTAAGAAAAGAAATATAGTTTTAATATAAAAGTCATCTTTTAAAAGATGACTTTTTTTATAGGAATAATTTGTAAAATGACGAATTGGGGTAAATGGTTTGAGAAATCTTTTTGAAATGATTTTTTTCAAGAACTTTACAAGAAGCGATATTTTCATTTAATACCCATGCTTCTAGAATTTTGAAATTTTTATGTTTTAAAAAATTGATAAAGAATTTAACAACTTCTGTTGCATATCCTTTATTCCACGATTCTTTTGCTAATGAATAACCAATAATAGCTTTTGTATTAAATGGTTGATACATTATTGTACCAATTAAAATATTACTTTCTTTTTCAAAAATCCCATATCTCAATTCATAGTTAGTATTTCTTACAATTAAATCTCTTTCAATCATTTGAATACTATCTTCTATTGTTATATGAGGTTTAGATTGTCTATATTTCATAGCTTCAGTATCTGAATATATTTCAAATAACCGAAATATATCTTCTGATGTAAGCGTTCGAAAAAATAATCGGTCAGATTCCATTTTTAGTTTACTTTTGAGAGACTTAAATTAATATAATCATTAAAAGTAAATGAATACAATCGAAAAAAATAATCCAAATCTAATAAAAGCGTGGGTTTCTTATGATTGGGCCAATTCTGTCCACTCACTTGTCATTGCATCTGCCATATTTCCAGTTTATTACACAGCAATAACAAGAGGTGAGGATGGTAACCCGATCAAATTTTTAGGATTATTACCAGAATCAGCATTTAATTTTTCGTTGGCGATTGCATTTTTCTTTGTTATTGTACTATCTCCTGTTTTATCATCCATTGCCGATTTGATTGGGAATAAAATTAAATTTTTACGATTTTTCTGCTATTTAGGAAGTTTATCTTGTATTGGGATGTTCTTTTTTACTTCACCCGAATTAACTTGGTTGGGATTATTAATGAATATTACAGGAAGTATTGGTTTTTGGGGAAGTTTAGTATTTTATAATGCGTACTTACCAGAAATTGTTTCAGAAGATAAAATGGATTCTGTTTCAGCAAAAGGCTATATGTTTGGTTATATTGGCTCTGTTGTTTTATTATCAATTTGTTTAGCAATGATCCAATTTGCACCTACTGAATATACTTCTATCTTAACGCGTATCAGTTTCTTACTAACGGGAGTTTGGTGGATGGGATTTGGTCAAATTGCTTTATCAAAATTACCTAATAATTCTAACAATAGCGAAGTGCCGAAAGATATCTTTAAAAGTAGTTTCAAAAGGTTATCAAGTACATTCAAAGAATTAAATAGTTATAAAAATATACGTGTTTTCCTGGCAGGATTTTTCTTTTACAGCTTAGCAATGCAAACTATTTTCTTAATGGCGGCAATGTTTGGTAGTTCAGAAATCGGAATGGAAGATTCAGAATTAATTATGACAATCCTATTAATTCAAATTGAAGCAATACTTGGCGCGTGGTTATTTTCGTTTTTATCGGGGAAAATTGGAAATAAGATTACTTTATTAATTGGAATTTTTATTTGGGTAATTACATGTATAATTGGTTATTCTATTCAACCGAACCATCCAGATGTTAAATTACATTTCTACGGAATGGCTGCTTTAGTAGGATTGGTTATGGGAGGTTTACAGGCCTTATCACGTTCTACCTATGCAAAGTTATTACCGGAAACAAATGATACGACAACGTACTTTAGTTTTTACGATATCTTCGAAAAGTTTGCACTTTTCTTAGGATTAGTAATCTATGGCTTATTGATTGAATATACGGGAGGAATGAAAACATCTGCTTTAGCCATGGGTGTTTCTTTTGCGATTAGTTTTGTTATTTTGCTATTCTATAAAATGGAGAAGAAATAATGGGATATCATGATGAGGATGAGTTTTTAGATGATAATACTCGCTTTAATTATATCTTTACATAAATAAAAAAAGCGGCTAATTAATTAGTCGCTTTCTCTTTTATGAACGGTTCAAATTTTAAATCCGGGATATCATAAGGATCAAATCCGTTGAATAAATGTTCAATTAAATTTTTTACTTGATAATAATTGAATAATTTATAGTACGAAGCATCTTGATCTTCAAGTGGAATTTCGACCAAGAATAAAAATCGGTCGTACTTAGAAATTTGAACTGTATTGCCATCTTCATTTACAAATCCAATAAAACTACCATCATAATCTGGTAAATTATGGAAAATATCGACAGCTTGTTCTAAACTTCCTTCTAAAGGAAAGTTCGTTTCGACAAGTAAATTGTCGGCGTAATTTTCAAAGAATATTTTCACCCTGCAAATTTAAGAAATTTTAATCTATTTTATATAATCTCTTTTATTTCGTTTAAGATTTATTAAATTAGCATTCAAATTATGGAAAAATGAATTACGACATTATTATTATTGGAAGCGGACCAGGTGGATATGTAGCAGCTATTAGAGCTTCTCAATTAGGTAAAAAAGTTGCAATTGTTGAAAAAGCAGAGTTAGGAGGAATTTGTTTAAATTGGGGATGTATTCCAACTAAAGCATTATTAAAAAGTGCACAAGTATTTAAATATTTAAATCATGCGGAAGATTTTGGTTTAAATAAACCTTCTGATATTACGTTCGAATTTGGAAATGTAGTAAAGCGTAGTAGAGGAGTAGCAGATCGTATGAGCAAAGGTGTTCAATTCTTAATGAAAAAGAATAATATCGAAGTAATACAAGGTGCTGCAAAAGTTTTACCAGGTAAAAAAGTTAAAGTTACTGCAGCAGATGGATCTTCTAAAGAAATCAGCGCAGAAAATATAATTATTGCAACAGGAGCACGTTCTCGTGAATTACCTGCTTTGCCACAAGATGGTAAAAAAGTTATTGGTTACCGTGGTGCTTTAGCAATGGAAAAACAACCAAAATCGATGATTGTTGTTGGTTCTGGTGCTATCGGAGTTGAGTTTGCTCACTTTTATAATACATTAGGTACTAAAGTAACAGTTGTTGAATATTTACCACGTATTGTTCCAGTTGAGGATGAGGATATTTCAAAACAATTACAATTATCTTTAAAGAAATCTGGTATCAATATTTTAACAAATACAGAAGTTACAAGTGTAGATACAACTGGAGATTTAGTAAAAGCAACTATTAAAACTGCAAAAGGAGAAGAAATTATTGAAGCTGAAGTAGTGTTATCTGCTGCTGGAGTTGTTCCTAATACAGAAAATATTGGTTTAGAAGAAGTTGGAATTGCAACTGAAAGAGGAAAAATTGTCATCAATGATTTTTGTGAAACTTCTGTAAAAGGATATTATGCAATTGGTGATGTTGTAATGGGTGCAGATTTGGCTCACTTAGCATCTGCGCAAGGAATTCTTTGTGTTGAGCATATTGCTGGAGAAAAAGTAGAAGCAATAGATTACGGAAACATCCCAGGATGTACTTATTGTTCACCAGAAATAGCATCAGTTGGTTTAACAGAAGCAAAAGCAAGAGAAGCCGGATATGATGTAAAAGTGGGTAAATTCCCTTTCTCAGCAAACGGAAAAGCTGTTGCAAATGGTGCGGCAGACGGATTTGTAAAAGTTGTATTCGATGCTAAATATGGGGAATGGTTAGGTTGCCATATGATCGGAGATGGAGTTACTGAAATGATCGCAGAAGCAGTGGCAGCTCGTAAATTAGAAACAACTGCACATGAGATTATGAAATCTGTTCATCCACATCCAACGATGTCAGAAGCTATCATGGAAGCTGTAGAAGATGCTTACGGACACGCTATTCATATCTAAAATATTTTAAATAAAAATATATATATCAAAAAAAGGCATCTTAGGATGCCTTTTTTATTAAGTAATTAATATGGAATATATTCGTATATTTATGCATATCTAATTGCTTATGAAGATATTAGTCCTTTATTTATTCTTCTTTAATATATCTACTCAAATATTTGCACAGAATTCTACGTCATATAAAATTCTGGATGTAAATATAGAAGAGTGTTTAAGTACATATCCTAATATTATTTATTTTGATGACCAATTAAGAGGTCTAAAAAGTGAATTTGAAAAGTTTCATTCTGAGGAATATAACTTACTATATTGGACCTTTAAATATAGTTTATATCCATCTGCTGATGATGCTTACAACAATACTTCCCCATATCCAAACGACAGAATTGCACGTAATATTCCTGTTGATTTTAAAAATCCCTTAGTAATATATGCACAACTAAACCAAAATGTGACTACAAATCCGGTAAGAATAATAGTTAGATTTACATACAATTATTCTCAAAGACCTGGAGGTCGAAATGATTTTATCATTTTTGGTTGTTCATTAGATAATGATAGAAATACTTATAACTTAAATAAAGCTTTATTAGATATATATAGTTTTAATTATAATTATGATTTTTCATTCTACACAAATTTTCAAGATGCAAACTCAGAACGTAATCCCATACCTGAGTCTGAATGGCAGTCTTATGAGGTTTCTCCGCAAACTAATCAATTGTTTCTTAGAGTAAAATTTAAAAATGATTATGAATATGGATCAGATTGTTTTTCAATATTTGCGTTGACGTTAGAAACTCGTCAATTTCATGATTATATGAGTCAGAAAGAATTTACTTTTTGTGGTATCCCATATATCATAAATGGTCCTGTTGACAAAAATAATTTATTTCAGTTTTCAAATTTTGAATGGTTTCACAATGGAGAATTAAAGTCTAGCCAACATCAAGTGGAGATAGATGCTTTAGGAGAATGGACCGTTTACTTTGATATCAATACAGGATGTAGATCTTCGATTACAATTAGTGTTGTAGAAGAAGACATATACAGCTATATACAGAATGTAAGGTCAACAATGACCCAAGTAATCATTGAACCAACTTTACCTAATAAGATTTCTTCATATTCAAGAGATGGGATTAATTGGCAAACTTCAAATATTTTTAATGCTGTTAATGAACTAGATTTTGTCTTTTATATTAAAAACAATTTAGGTTGTATTTTAGGACCATACAATTATAATTTATCAAATTTTTTTAATTTCCTTAGCCCAAATAATGATGGAGTTAATGATAAATGGGATATTAGGTCAGAATTTAAGAATGATATCAACTTTATTAAAATATTTGATCGTTCAGGAAGATTAATTATTGAAGGTTTATTAAAAGATATTTTACCTTGGAATGGTTATATAAACAATTATCCGTTAGCATCAGGAACCTATTGGTATATTATATATAATAATGAATTAACATTGAAAGAAGGTAGTATTATGATTAAAAGATAGATATGTGTGATTCAATAAACATATTAAGATAATATTAAATTATTTAAAATCCTAATTTTATTTATTGTAAATCCTAATTTTAAATTATATTTGCAATACCATAAAACTATTAAAAACTTTAAAAATTATTATATATGAAAAAATTCTATTCTTTAGTGGCTATCGCTGCAGCATCTTTAACTTTTGCTCAAGGTTCTGAAACTTTCGAAACTCAAACAATTTTATCTCAATCAGGAAATAGTTATGCAGATGGGTCTTTCCAAGGTGAAACTTCTGGAGTTATGGTTAATTTTGTTCACGCAAGAGACCAAGCTGAATTCCCAATTAGTGGTAAAGGTATTATGTTAAGAAGATCTGATGAGCCAAGTTCAGTAGAATTTGTTATTCCTGATGGAGTTGGTGAATTCAAATTTCAATATAGAAAAGCTTTTACAAGTGGTACCGTAAGACAATTATCAGTTTATGTTAATGGAGAGTTAGCTGATACTACTGCTGAATATGGAGAAGGTTCTGGAGAACAAGGTCAAATTTATACTTTTTCAGTTCCAGTAAATAAAGCAGGTCAAGTTAAAGTAAAAATCACTTATTCTGATGCAATGACTGTAGGAAACCGTCAAACTACAATTGATAATGTATCTTGGGATAAGAACTTAGGTGTAGCTGATTATACTCAAGCTGCTAAAGCTATTCAAAATACAGTTTGGACTGATACAGCTTCATTTTCAACAAAAGGAAATGCGAAAGTTGAGGTTTACAATGTAAATGGACAATTAGTAAAATCTTTAGAAGTTAATGGTAACAAAAATGTTAATGTTGCTGATTTAGCTAAAGGTATTTACTTCGTAAGTTCAACGCAAGAAGGTAAAACTATTACAACTAAAGTTGTAAAAAAATAATTAGTATCTAATTCTTTTAAATATTGAAGCCACTCATTAGAGTGGCTTTTTTATGTACAATTATTCTTCTATTTTTTGAATTTTGAAGCCTGCATCAGTTACAGCTTCTACAACTTCACTTAGCTCAATATCTTTTCCTACACTTAGTATCTTATCAGGATTTTCAGTATCAACTTTCCAATTTCCCTCACCGATCGCTTCATCTAAAAAAGGTTTTACAGACTTAATGCAATTTCCACAATTTATATTTGTTTTGAACTTTATTTCTGACATATTATATTATTTTAAACTCAAATTTAATGAGTTTTACTTAATCTGCATTAGTATTAAATAAAAAAAGCATTCATAATGAATGCTTATAAATAAAGTATATAAATTAATTATCTACGTTTTTTAGAATTTTGTTTTAACTGACCTCTGTTTTGTGTCTTGGTTTTTGGTGGTTTACGTTTAGTAGGACCTCCTAAATTTACTTTTTTGTTTTTATCCTTTTTCTCGTGAAATGCAGCACCTCTTTCTTCTTCAATTTTTACTGTTGTAATTTGTTTCATTTTTACAACAGTTTTTTCAAAGTCCATTTTTGATTGATTGACTTTTACATTTTCTGGAAAATCAAGTTTTTCAGTCTCTTTTTCCATTAAATTTTCAATCTCAATCAATAAAACTTCTTCTTTTTCAGTGAAATAAGAAATAGCAATACCTGTTTTTTCTGCACGTCCTGTACGACCTATACGGTGTATATATTGTTCAGGAACTTCAGGTATTTCAAAATTAATCACGTGAGAAATGTCTGGGAAGTCTAAACCACGCGCCATAATATCCGTTGTTACAATACCTTTAATTTCATCTTTACGGTAACTTTCCATTACTCTAAGACGGAAATTTTGAGATTTATTAGAATGAATTACTCCAAATTCATCAGGAAATTCTTCTTCTAATTTTTCATAAATAATATCAGCGTGCTTCTTATTATTAGCAAAGATTAAAACCTTTTCTATAGAAGCTTCCGTTCTTAATTGATCAACTAATAAATTTAGTTTCGTATTAAAATTCTGAACAGGAATTGCTTTTTGGCTAATCTTGGTAATTGGTGTACCTGATCGAGCTAAAGAAATTTCTTCAGGTCTGTTAAAATATTCTTCTAACATTTCATCCACTTGATCAGTCATTGTTGCAGAAAATAAAATATTCTGACGTTTCTCATTCATCATAGAGAAAATGTTACGTAATTGGAATTTAAACCCTAAACTTAACATTTCATCAAATTCATCAATAACTAATTTTTTGACATCTTTAAACTGTAAATCATTGTTTAGAGCTAAATCCATCACACGACCTGGTGTACCAACTAAAATATCAACACCTTCATAGATTAATTCTTTTTGCGTATTAATATTTACACCTCCGTAAATACCTAATACACGTACATTAATAAACTGTGTTAATTGGTCTAATATATCTGTTACCTGAACTACTAATTCTCGTGTTGGCACAAGAATCATAATTTTCGGCATATGTGATTTCGAGAATTTGTACTCCTTTACTAAAGGTAAAAGATAGGCTAAAGTTTTACCAGTTCCGGTTTGAGCAATACCCATTATATCGCGTCCAGATAAAATCGGTTTATACGTTTTTATTTGGATCGGAGTAGGAGTTGTGATATTCATCTTTTCTAAAGCTGAATTCAATTGTGGGGGAAAGTTAAAATCTTCGAATGTAATATCCATGACGCAAAGATATAGATTTCTGACAAAATGTTTTTGTATTATTGAGTATAATAATGTAAAACAACCTTTTTTTATAGGTTAAAAGCACGTTTTTTTCGTACTTTTGCAGTCGATTAATAAACAAATAGAAATGAATTTAAAGCAACAAATCACACAATACGTTTTAGACGCGATCCAAAATGTCTTTGAAATTACTCCAGAATCTGTTGAAATACAATTCACAAGGAAAGAGTTTGAAGGTGATTATACTTTAGTTGTTTTCCCATTAATCCGTGCATTAAAAGGTAAACCAGAAGATATCGGTGCTAAAATTGGAGACAATTTAGTAGCAGAAGGTAAAATATCAGCTTATAACGTTGTTAAAGGTTTCCTTAATATGAGTATGAATTCAACAGATTTTATGGTTGATTTTACTCAAAATGCTGAAAATAAAAATTACGGAATAATTACACCAACTGCCGAGTCTCGTTCGGTAATGGTGGAATATTCTTCTCCAAATACAAATAAACCTTTACACTTAGGGCACGTACGTAATAATTTATTAGGTTATTCGGTTTCTCAAATTGTAGAAGCGGCGGGTAATAATGTGATCAAAACACAGATTATTAACGACCGTGGAATTCATATTTGTAAATCGATGATTGCTTGGCAACGTTTTGGAAATGGTGAAACACCAGCTTCTTCTGGATTAAAAGGAGATAAATTAGTTGGTAAATATTATGTGGAATTCGACAAGCATTACCGCACCGAAATTAAAGAATTGGTAGATGGTGGAATGCCTGAAGATGAAGCAAAAAAACAAGCGCCTATTTTCTTAGCTGCACAAGAAATGTTGCGTCAATGGGAAGCTCAGGTTCCAGAAGTTATACAACTTTGGGAAACAATGAATGGATGGGTTTATGCTGGTTTTGCAGAAACATACAAACGTTTAGGAGTTGCTTTTGACGAATATTTATATGAATCTAACACTTACATTTTAGGAAAAGATATTGTTGAAGAAGGTTTAGTAAAAGGAGTTTTCTATAAGAGAGAAGATGGTTCAGTTTGGATTGATTTAACAGCTGAAGGTTTAGATGAAAAATTAGTTTTACGTTCAGACGGAACATCTGTATACATTACGCAAGATTTAGGAACTGCTGTAGAGCGTTTTAAAAATAATCCTACATTAGAGGAATTAACGTATGTAGTAGGTAATGAACAAGACTATCATTTTAAAGTTTTATTCTTAATCTTAAAAAAATTAGGTTATGAATGGGCTGAAGCTTTACATCATTTATCTTACGGAATGGTTGATTTACCAAATGGTAAAATGAAATCTCGTGAAGGTACAGTTGTAGATGCAGATGATTTGATGGAAGAAATTTATCAAACTGCGAAAGAAATTTCTGAAGAGTTAGGAAAACTAGATGGATACGAAGAGGATGAAAAAGCAGCGCTATACGAGAAAATCGGTATGGGAGCTTTAAAATACTATATTTTAAAAGTAGATCCTAAGAAGCGTATTTTATTTGACCCACAAGAATCTGTAGATTTTAATGGTAATACAGGTCCTTTTGTTCAATATACTTATGCGCGTATCCAATCGTTATTAAGAAAAGAATCTCCTAAAGCTTTTGATATGGATGCGATCGAATTAAATGATGCTGAAAAAGAAATTATTCGTGCATTAAATGATTTTCAAGATACTATTAAGAAAGCATCTGTAGAATTATCTCCAGCATTAATTGCAAATTATGTCTACGAATTAGTTAAGTTGTTTAACTCATTCTATCAAAATAATTCAGTACTTAAAGTAGAAGACGAAAACGTAAAATCATTCCGTTTATACTTATCACAATGGGTTGCAAACACGATAGAATCTTCTTTACGTTTATTAGGAATTGAAGTTCCAGAAAGAATGTAAAATTTTAAATAATATATATATTACGCCTCATCTTTATGGATGAGGTTTTTTTATTTAAGAAATTTTAAATACATTATATAAAATAAATATTGATTAGAACAGTGCATTCTTTATCAATTCCAAATACTTTATTCCTTAAATCGTATCTTTGCAACTTAATCAAAAAAGATACTAATGAAACTAGGCGATTTATTACAAAAAAAGCCAAATGATCGATATAATTTACAACGTTTTGAGAATGCACAATCTTTTGTATATGACGAAGCTTTGATAGAAATTCATTCCGGGAAAGTTCAAACGAATTGGGTTATTTTTATGTTTCCACAAGTATTGGGTTTAGGTAAAAGTGATTCTTCTAAAGAATTTGCAATCGAATCTATTGAAGAAGCTAGAGCATATGTTCAGAACGAATCTTTGTGGGAAAATTATATAGAATTATTAGAAGTTTTAATGATGCATAAAGGAACTATACCTCAATTAATATTTGGTAAAAATGATGCAATGAAGTTGAAATCGAGTTTAACACTTTTTAATTTCGTTAAACCAAAAGAACCCCTTATTAAAAAGGTGCTGGAAACATTTTATCAGGGTCAAACAGATAAAAAAACGTTAGAAATCATTAAACAATTTAAGCAAAAAAAAGGTTAATCTTTATAAGATTAGCCTTTTTTCTTAGCTTATTTCGATCGGATAATTTGAAGCAACTTCAAAAATGAAATCCTTATTCTGTTTAATCAATCTAATAAGTTCTCTTAACTTTTCAGCGTCATGATCATTATCAAACATATCATCATGCATTAACAGAACCATGTGATTTTTATTTAACGTCTCATGGTTCTTTAAACGACTAACAATCCCATCATATATTTTAGAAGGATTCTCTAATGGATGATTTTTATTTAATCTTCGCCACTCATAATCCCAACCTAATATATAATACTTATGTTCTGCTAAATAATTTGCAGAATTTCTAGAAGCTTGATCATAATCATATTTAGTTTGTTTACCTAAGTGCCAAACATTTCGACCTGGTAAACGTACAAATCTATTTTTAAAAGTAAACATACTATCATTACGTATGACATCTTCTAATACAACAGATGGTTGTTTGTAATAACCCACAAACTTATTGCGATTAGCGTGGGAAAAGGTATGATTAGCAACCTCAATATATTGATTGGCTTTATAATCATCTATATGTTGTTGTAGGCGTTTAGTATAGGAATTAAGTCCTACAATAAAAACGGTTGCTTTAATTTGTTCTTCAGAGATAATCCGATTAATCTTCTCACTTCCTTTAAATGGTCCATCATCAAAAGTTAAATAAATATATAGTTTTGTAGAATCTATAATATTTTGTTGTGTTTGGATATGTTTATCCATTGAAAGCTGTATAGAATCATTTTTTAATGAATCTATAGATGCAATCGAATCATTATTATCAGATTGTATTGAACTATTTGTTAAAGAAGGAGTTTCTTCAAAAATATTTTCGGTTTGAAAAGAATTACAAGAAGAAAATAATAAATTTACAAATAGAAATAACAAAATAATAGGGTGGTAGATAGAGGTTTTCATTAGATTGTGTTTCTACCGCGAAAATACAACATATGTGGAAATTTAATGTATAAATATTAATAATTAACATAAAAAAAGAGCGAGAAAATCACTCTTCATGTTATTTAATTAAATAATTGCTTTATAACTTGTAAAACTCCATCATCATCATTTGAAGGCGCTTCAAAATTAGCAACTTCTTTTACACTTGGATGTGCATTGGCCATAGCATAACTATACTTTGCAAGTTTCAGCATTTCAATATCATTCATATAATCTCCAAAAACCATTGTTTCGTCTTTAGTAATTCCTAATTTTTCTTGCAATTCTGTTAACGCTTTACCTTTATTGGTTCCTTTGTTCATCATATCCATCCAAAGCTCTCCAGAAATGACAACATTAAGATTGTTTTGTTCAAAACGCTTAAATTTTGGGTATAAATTTGTTGCTGAACCATCTGCATGATGTATAGCCACTTTGATAAACTGTTCGTTTTCGATAGCTAATAAATCATTAACTTGAATATTTTTAGAATAAAAATTTTGAAAAAACGCTAAAAAATCTTCATCTTTAGATTCTACATAAGCTGCATTTTTACCAGCCAAAACTAGATTTGCACCTTTTATGGTACGAGTTTCTAAAATAATATCTTTGATTAAATCTCGGTCTAATTCATCTACAAATACTTCATTTCCCTTATAAGTAACATATGTTCCGTTTTCTGCAATAATTGACATTTCGTCTTTATTATTTTCAAAATAACTCGTAATACTGTAAAATTGGCGACCGCTTGCAGGAACAAAATGAATATTATTGGCAATTAATTGTTGATGTATGGCGTTAAATTCAGGACTTAATTCGTGATTAGAACGTAACAGTGTTCCATCCATATCCGAAACGATAAGTTTTATATTTTTTAAATTCATAAGTAAAAAAAAGACCTCCTTAGAGGTCTGTAAATTTATAAATTTTTATTTTGTTCATCGGCATCACCTACCATAGTTCTTACAACACCAGGATTGGTTTGTTTTTTCTTCATTTTTAGATTCAAAAACTCAACTAAAACTGAAAATCCCATTGCAAAATAAATGTAACCTTTTGAAATATGTTGATCAAAACCTTCAGCTAATAAAGAAACTCCAATAAGTAATAGGAATGATAAAGCTAACATCTTAACTGTTGGATGATCATTAACGAACTTGGATACTGTAGAAGCGGAAATCATCATTACAATAACAGCAATAATAACAGCAGCAATCATCACTTCAATTTGATCGACCATACCAACTGCAGTAATTACTGAATCTAAAGAGAAAACAACATCTAAAATTAAAATCTGAATAATCGTTCCTGCAAAAGATTGAACCTTTGATTTTCCTTCTTCCTCAACAACACCTTCAATTTTATGATGAATTTCTACTGTTGATTTATAGATTAAAAATAAACCACCGATTAGAAGAATTAAATCTCGTCCCGAAATTGCTAATTTATCCAACCAATCTGGATCTGAAATGCCCATTAAATTCCCTAAATTGAATAAAGGGTTCGTTAAGCTCATCACCCAACTTAGCGATAAAAGTAAAAGTACACGAGTAAACATTGCAAGAAATAAACCCAATTTTTGAGCTTTTTTCTGTTGATGCTGAGGTAATTTCCCTGCTAAAATTGAAATAAAAACAATGTTATCTATTCCCAAAACTATTTCTAACATCGTTAGTGTAAGTAGTGCAATAAGTGCATCGGGTTGTAAAAAAATACTAAAATCCATTTTTATAATTAATTTGTCGAATATACAAGGTTAAATATTTCAATATATTACGTGTTAAAAATTTAATGTATTGATGATGATTATTTAATGAAAATTTAATGTGATTTTTTTTTTAATAGAAAAGTTATACAGATTACATTTGCCAAAACTTATATATGCTTTCTAAAGTACAGCTCCGATTACAATTTTTGGTATTGTTATGGGGATTTACCGGATTATTCGGAAAATTAGTAACAATTTCTGCTTTGCCAATGGTGTGGTTTAGGATGTCTATAGCAGCATTTGTAATTTTTATATATTTAAAATTAAAAAAACAGCAAATAAAAGTTTCCTCAAAACATTTAATTCAATTGTTATTAATTGGAGGAATTGTTGGTTTACATTGGTTTACATTTTATCAATCTATAAAAGTTTCCAATGTTGCAATTGCCTTAAGTACACTTTCATTAGGCGCCCTGTTTACCTCTATTATAGAGCCCATTTTATTTAAAAGAAAAGTAGTAATATCTGAAATTCTTTTATCTTTAGTTGTTTCCGGTTGTGTTATTTGGATTTTTAAAGCTTCACCTGAATATAAATTAGGAATAATATATGGTGTAATATGTAGCTTTCTATCAGCATTATTTTCTGTTTTAAATTCAACTTTCAAAGAACAAGTAAAACCAGCAAATATCACCTTCTATGAAATGATTGGAGGATTTCTAACAATTAATATTTTGATGATTGTTTTTCAGCCCGATACATTTAGTGAAGTAATAAATGTTGGATGGGCAAATTTTATGTGGCTTGCTTTGTTAGCAATTGTATTTACCGCGTTTGCTCAAATCGAATTTGTCAATTTGTATAAATATTTTTCACCTTATACCATTTTACTAAATGTAAATTTAGAACCCATATACGGAATTATATTAGCAAGTATAGTTTTTGGTGAATCAGAAAAAATGACGCCAGTATTTTACATAGCTACAGGAATTATGATCTTATCAATCATTGTAAATGGAATCATTAAGAACAAGTTTCCACAGTTTAATAAATAGTGAATTTGATAATATTTCAGACTTCAAATTGTCATATATGTAATATTTTGGATACGATAAATTTTTTCTTTTGGATAAAATTCTATATTTGTAAGAATTGAAAAGCAAACAAAAAAATGAATAATTCGATTATTAAAGGTGTTGGACACTACGTTCCTGAAAGAATCGTTACTAATTTCGATTTAGCAGAAATAATGGATACCAACGATGCGTGGATCCAAGAAAGAACAGGGATTGTTGAACGTAGACACATAGAACCTGGATCTAAAATTACTTCAACAGATTTAGGGATTAAAGCCGCACAAAATGCATTAAAAGATGCTGGTCTAACAGCACTAGATATAGATTTTATATTATTTGCTACACTATCTCCAGATTATTATTTTCCAGGAAATGGGGTTTTAGTGCAAAAAGCCTTAGGTTGTAGAACTATTGGTGCAATGGATATACGTAACCAATGTTCTGGATTTGTATATGCATTAACTACTGCTGATACATTTATAAAATCCGGAAAGTATAAAAATATATTAGTTATTGGTGCCGAAGTACATTCATTTGGATTAGATTTTTCTGACGAAGGACGTGGAGTTTCTGTAATTTTTGGAGATGGAGCAGGAGCTGTAATCGTTTCAGCTACTGATGATCCTAATAGAGGAATTTTAGCATCTAATTTACATTCTGAAGGAGAATATGCAGAAGAATTAGCTGTAACTTTTCCAGGAACTAAGTTAGGATGGGCTGATGAAATTTTAAAAGAAAATCATACGATTAGAAAGGAAGATATTTACCCACACATGAATGGAAATTATGTTTTTAAACATGCTGTAACACGTTTTCCAGAATCAATTCAAGAAGTATTAAAAGATGCTGAGTTAACTACAGAAAATATCGATTTATTTGTACCTCATCAAGCCAATCTAAGAATTTCACAGTTTGTCCAACGCCAGTTAGGTCTACCTGATGAAAAAGTTTTTAATAACATTCAGAAATATGGAAACACAACTGCTGCATCTATTCCTATTGCACTGAGTGAAGCAAAAGCAGAAGGTAAAATAAAAGAAGGTGATGTTGTATTAATGTCAGCTTTTGGTGCCGGTTTTACTTGGGGATCTGTTTTAATTAAATGGTAAAAACTTATCAATTATATTTTAAACCTTTCACAAATTGTGAAAGGTTTTATTTTAGGGTATTAACTTTAAACTCATAATTATTTAACAATAACTAAAACTTAAAACCCTAATAAAATTCAGCAATTTTATTATAACTAATCGTTATAGATGGATTATATTTGTATCAAATATTTAAAAATAAAAAATATAACCATATGAGTTCTTATGATGTTGCCGTAATCGGTGCTGGACCTGGAGGATATGTTGCTGCTATTCGTAGTGCACAATTAGGATTTAAAACTGTAATCATCGAAAAAAATAAATTAGGTGGTACATGTTTAAATGTTGGATGTATTCCGTCTAAAGCTTTATTAGATTCA
This sequence comes from Faecalibacter rhinopitheci, assembly GCF_015234135.1. Lineage (GTDB taxonomy): Bacteria > Bacteroidota > Bacteroidia > Flavobacteriales > Weeksellaceae > Empedobacter > Empedobacter rhinopitheci. Next base: position 143,751 of record NZ_JADGIK010000004.1, read on the forward strand.
TCTCACCACTATCACGATGCTGTAAAGCATTTCGCTGAGCACGGTATTGAAATTGATGCTCCAAAAGTAAATTTTGGACAAATGATCACTCGTAAACAAGGAGTAATTGATCAAACAGTTTCTGGTATCAAATACTTAATGGACAAAAATAAAATTGATGTCTTAGAAGGTACTGGTGCATTCAAAGATGCTACTCATATTGTTGTTACTGCGGCTGATGGATCTACTCAAGAAATTGAAGCAAAATACACAATCATCGCTACAGGATCTGTTTCTTCAGAATTACCTTTTGCGCCAACTGACGGTAAAAGAATTATCACTTCTACAGAAGCTTTAGAATTACCAGAAGTACCTAAACACTTAATCGTTATCGGTGGAGGTGTTATTGGATTAGAGTTAGGATCTGTTTACTTACGTTTAGGATCAGAAGTTACTGTTGTTGAGTATGCAGACCGTGTAATCCCAGGAATGGATGGTGCATTATCTAAAGAGTTAACTAAGATTTTAAAGAAACAAGGAATGAAATTCCACACGTCTACAGGAGTTACATCTGTAACAAACAATGGAGACAATGTTACTTTAACAGCTACATCTAAAAAAGGTGAAGATTTAACAATCGAAGGAGACTACGCTTTAGTTGCTGTAGGTCGTCGTGCATTTACAGGATCTTTAGGTTTAGAAAATGTAGGAATCGAAGTTGACGAAAGAGGTCGTATCAAAACAAACGGTCACTTACAAACAAATGTAGCAAACATCTATGCAATTGGTGACGTTGTTGCTGGTGCAATGTTAGCACACAAAGCGGAAGAAGAAGGAACATTAGTTGCTGAATTCTTAGCAGGTCAAAAACCTCACATCAACTATAATTTAATCCCTGGTGTAGTTTATACTTGGCCAGAGGTTGCAGGAGTTGGACAAACAGAAGAGCAATTAAAAGAAGCTGGAATTGAATACAAATCTGGGTCTTTCAAATTTGCTGCTTTAGGACGTGCTCGTGCTTCTATGGATACGGATGGTTTCGTAAAAGTTTTAGCTGATAAAAATACAGACGAAATTTTAGGTATGCACATTATTGGTGCTCGTGCAGCAGATTTAATTGCTGAAGGAGTTACTGCGATGGAATTCCGTGCTTCAGCAGAAGATTTAACAAGAATGTCTCATGCTCACCCAACATTTTCAGAAGCAATTAAAGAAGCTGCTTTAGCTGCAACTGATAACCGTGCAATTCACGCTTAATTAAATTAAGAAAATATATCTTTAAAAGCGACTTCGTAAGAAGTCGCTTTTTTTATTCTACTATTTGTTAAACATATTTTTATATTTCCTAACATAGTAACTACTTTTGCCCATAAAATTCAACCTTACGATTAAACTACTTCCTTTTGATACGACAATTTTTTACACGATTTTCTGCTAAATCCATTTACATTACGATTTCTTTAATTGCAGGTATAACGTTAACTGCATTGGTCATTTTAAGTTATTTATTGACTAAGGAAAGCATTAGAAACAACGAAGAATTCACACGAAAAAGCTTTTTAAGTAAATACGAAATTGTTCAATTTGAAGTCAATCGTATCATTCAAGAGCAAATACTTGTAAAAAAATTAATAGAGGAAGAACAAGATTCTGCTCAAATTGGTGAAAAATTAGCGTTGTTGAATGAAGTGCAACAACAACATAATTTAAAAATTCACCATTGGTGGCATAAATCGAATCAATATGGTAGAGATGATGTACTTACTCGTGAAAAAGAATCTTTGGTTTGGACGATATATGATTCTATTCCGTTAAGTGAAGGAGCATACATTTATTATGGGCTTGATTTGGACCTTCTTAATCTTCATCAATATTTTGCAGGAATTAATCAAAACAGTCAAAACTATGTTTTTATATTTGATAAAAATGGGAAATGTATCACGCATCCAGACGAAAAAAATATAGGGAAAAATGTGTTTGATTTTACATCCATTACTCCAGCAGATACATTAATCACTAATCAAACATTTAAATTTTCTGAACATCAAGCTGTTTCTGAATTTTTACCGAATTCTGGCATTACACGATTTATAAAACCTCTTAATGTGAATGGTTTTGAAGGCTATGTTGCTGTAGGACATCTTGATTTTATCGTGGAAGAAAATGTACGTCCAACGCAAATGTATGTACTCGTAATTTTTGTAGTGACGATTTTTTTAGTTAGTATAATCTTTTTGTTTCTTCATGCCTTAACTCGTCAAGCAGATAAAGAGAAACAATCAATCCTAAATGATAATAATGCATTATTGATTAAGCATGAAAAGATGGTTAAAGAAAATGCTTTAAATCAATTAGAGCAATTAAAAAATCAAATTCAACCTCATTTTCTGTTTAATTCTCTTAATACTCTTTATATGATTATTTCGATGGATCAAAAGAAAGCACAACGTTTTACCATAAATTTATCGCGAATCTATCGTTATTTGATTGTCCCTCCAAAAGACCATTTAGTAATAGTTGAAAAAGAAATCGAATTTATTCGATATTATTTGTCGTTACAAAACGATCGTTTCCAAGAAGAATTAGATTATAATGTGGTGATATCTTCGGAAGATAAATTGAATAAAAAAATTCCATATCTCGCATTACAATTGGTGGTAGAAAATGCTTTAAAACATAATATTGCAACTATTGCGCAACCTTTGTTTATCGCCATAGAACTTACGGATAAATTTCTGTTGGTCACAAATACCTATCAACCTCGAAATGATACAACTGATAACGTTCATTTCGGATCTGAATATTTATACGAAATCTATCGTTTTTATGGTATTAAAACTTTTCAAACAAATGTGGATAATGGTCAATTTATTTGTAAACTTCCCTTATTAGATTAATTCTTATCCATTCACTCCATAAAATAAACCATTCACTCCGTAAAAATTGATGTAAGGATATATTCATATTAAGTTTAGACCTCACAAAATTAATTTTTGCAAGTCGAAGCATATGAAGCCGATAAGAAATTTCCACTATCTATTGTGTTTAGGAGTTCTTTTAAATGCTGCAGGAGTTACTGCACAAGAAAAAGAAGGTAAAAGTAAAGACAAAGATCAGAAAGAGAAAACCGATACAACATCCAAGAAACCGAAATCCATTGATGAGTTAGTAAAAAAAGGGACATACAAAAAAGGTCTTTTTAATACAATTGAAGTCAATACCGATGTGTATTTCGAAATTCCAGATAGTTTATTAGGTAGACAATTTTTGGTGGTCAATAAATTATCGCAAGTTCCAATGCAAGTGAACGAAGCGGGATTGAACAAAGGAATGAATTATGAGAACAAAGTCATTAGTTTTTATAAAGATACCAAAGCCAAAAAGATTTGGGTGAAAACCATTAATCCTATTGCATCTTCTCCAAAGATGGATGCGATTACGGCTTCTGTAAAAGATAATTTTTCGGAATCAATTATTGAAGTGTTTGATATTGAAGCACAAAATATTGATTCAACTGCTGTAGCTGTAAAAGTGAATAAAATTTTTGACGGAAACCAGAAAAGTTTTAATGATGTGTTATCCAACACTGGTTTGGGAGGTTCAGTAAAAGCTAACCTATCATATATCGAACAAGTCAAAACATTCCCAGAAAATATTGTGGTTAAATCACAATTAACAACTTCTGTGAATGAAGGAGGTACAGATTTAGCGGTGACTTTAGGGGTTACAAGCAATTTGGTCTTATTACCAGAAGTTCCAATGCAACCTCGTTTGGCTGATGCGCGTGTAGGATATTTCACAGAGAAACATTGGCATTTCAATGATCAGCAGCATCAGATGGAGGATCAACGTTTCATTACACGTTGGCGAATGGAACCTAAACCTGAAGATGTAGAAAAATATCTAAACGGAGAATTGGTTGAACCGAAGAAACCAATTATTTATTATATCGATCCATCGACACCACCACAGTGGCGTCAAAAAATAATTGATGGTGTACACGATTGGCAAATCGCTTTTGAGCAAGCTGGTTTTAAAAATGCCATTGTAGCGAAAGAAGCAGATCCCAATGATCCTGATTTTGATATTGATGATGTGCGTTATTCGGTAATTACATATGCTGCATCTCCAAAATCAAATGCAATGGGACCATCGGTTGTTGATCCCAGAAGTGGAGAAATTATCGAATCAGATATTATTTGGTGGCACAATGTAATGACGTCATTACACCAATGGATGCGCATCCAAACAGGACCAATCGATCCTAAAGCACGTGGAAATAAATTTAGTGATGAACATATGGGAGAAGCGATTCGATTTGTTTCATCACACGAGGTAGGACATACGTTTGGATTAAAACACAATATGGGTTCATCTTTTGCTTATCCGGTGGAGTCGTTACGTTCAAAAGAATTTACAGATAAAATGGGAGGAACTGCGCCATCTATTATGGATTATGCGCGTTACAATTATGTTGCTCAGCCTGAAGATGGTGTGACAGCAATTACTCCTAAAATTGGTGTGTACGATAAATATGCTATTGAATGGGGGTACCGTTGGTATCCTGAAGCTAAAAAAGAGCAAACACTTTTAAAAGCAATGGTTGAGAAACACCAACATGATCCAATGTATTTCTACGGTGAACAACAAAGTTATTTAAATACAATCGACCCACGTTCGCAATCCGAAGATTTAGGTGATGATGCAGTTTTAGCCAGCGAATATGGAATCAAAAATTTAAAACGTGTAACAGAAAACATCTTAAACTGGACAAAGAAGAAAGATCAAAGTTATATTGATGCGGGTAAATTATATTTTGGTACGATTGGTCAATGGGACACGTATACTAATCATGTGATGGCTAATGTTGGAGGTATTTATTTAAATAATCCTGTTTTTGATGATCAAAAGAAAGCATATGAACCAGTAGGAGCTGATATGCAAAGAAAAGCGGTGGATTATATCAATCGTCATGTGATGAATATTCCTCAATGGTTATTCTTTAATGAAATTATTGATAAAACGTATGCCATCAAAAATTCGCCAATGGGTCCTTACGAACAAACGCCATATACATTAGCTCGTGAAATGCAATATAGCGTGATATATTCATTATTTAATGATGAGCGTTTATTACGTTTATTAGAAAGTGAATTATACCACGAACAGAGAAATACTAAATCTGAATTTTATACTGTAGAGAATTTATTTGATCAAGTTCGAAGTGAGGTGTTTAAAAAGAAATCCGATTTGGATATTTTGGATCGAATGACGCAAAAAAATTATGTTGATGCTCTAATTGTTTCTACAAACAAATTATTCGAGAAAACGACTGTTTTAGGAATTAATCCCAATTCAAATTTGCAAGTTCCAACATTATGTAATCATTTACACGAAGATCGTGCAGCCCGCAATATAAACTATACATCAATGAAACGTGTATCTGAAGTTACAACGTATAAAAGAGCAGAATTGCAAAACATACTTCAAATATTAGAAAAAAGAAAAAATAAAGTAAATCAATCTACCAAAGCCCATTATACCGACCTAACTATAAGAATTAAAGAAGCTTTAAAGTAACACATATGAATAAAAAACTACTATTATTACCTCTTTTAGCGGCAAGTTTATCTTTTGCTCAAGAGAAAAAAGTGATTACCGGAACAGTTCAAGATGAAGAAAATTTTTTAGGAATTCCAGGAGCTTCGGTTAAAGTAGAAGCACAATCTGTTTCAACACAAACAGGTCAAGATGGTATTATAGAAAGTGTTACTGTAGGAACAGTAACCGATGAATTTGGAAATTTTGTTTTAGAAATTCCTTCAAATACCTCATCATTATTGATTAGCTATTTGGGATATGAATCACGTTTGATTCAACTTTCAACTGACGAAAAAAATATTACTATCAGTTTACGCTCAGTCGAACAAATATTAGAGGAATCAAATTCTCTACAAGAAGTTGTTTTGACAGGGTACCAAAAAATTGAAAAAAGAAAATTAACTTCTGCAATAGAAACTGTTAAGATGGACGACATTCAGCAAGCAGGTGTTGCGAGTGTCGATCAATTATTAGCCGGTCAGATTGCCGGAGTAGCAGTAACGCCAGAAACAGGTTCTCCTGGTGGTCCATCAAAGATTCGTATTCGTGGAACAGCTTCTTTAAATGGTGCTCAGGATCCACTATGGGTGATTGATGGTTTGCCTTTAGAAGGAAGTGATGTGCCTAATTTTACAGATAAAGACAATATCGATCAATTGCAGAATTTCTCAATTGCAGGGTTAAATCCAAATGATATTGAAGAAATTACCATTTTAAAAGATGCTGCAGCAACTGCCATTTATGGAGCAAGAGCAGCCAATGGGGTAATTTCGATTACCACGAAACGTGGGAAACGTGGAAAAATGCAAGTCAATTTCTCTGCAAATACATTCATCAATGCCCGACCAGATTTTGATCGTTTAAACCTTTTGAATGCTTCAGAAAAAGTGGATTTAGAATTGATGTTAGCGGGCCGTGATGATTTAACTTATCGTACTGATAAAGGTGAAGTAATGCGCATCTTACAGCGCAACAATCAACTAGATGCTTTTCGTTTAGGAGGTTTAGCAGGATTGGATGGTACAACTTTAAATCAAATTAATGCATTACGCAATCAAACAACCGATTGGGGGAAATTATTATATCAAAATGCAATTAACCAACAATATGGTTTAAGTGTTTCTGGAGGATCAGATAATTCAGATTATTATGTGTCTTTAGGATATTACGATGAACAAGGAACTACGATAGGTACTGGCTTTGAACGTTACAACTTAACGATCAAAAATAACTTTAATGTATCAGATCGTTTAACAGCTGGAGTTTCGTTATTTGCGACTTCTAGTGATCGTAATTCATTCTTAACGGATGCAGATGCTGCAATTAATCCGATGAATTATTCGCGCAATGCCAATCCATATTTATCTCCATATAATGCTGATGGAAGCTATCAATATGACCAAGATATTGACGGTTATGAAGACCGCTATATTCCATTCAACTTTATCGAAGAACGTAGCAATACACGTCATACTTTAAAAAATAGAGCTTTAAAAGCTATTTTTGATGTTAATTACAAATTTGCAAAAGGATTAAATGTAAGTTCACAATTTGGATTACAATATGATCGCAACAATACAGAAAAGTATGCTGCTCAAGAAACTTATTATACTCGAAAATTAAAAGAAAATTCACGTTATTATCAGTCAGGTTACAAATACTTTTTACCTGATGGTGATGTAAAACAGAATTGGAATAACGAATATTTTCAATACAATTGGAAGGTACAAGCGACATATAATACAACATTTAATGATCGTCATGAGCTTGATTTGATGGTTGGAACAGAATTGAGAAGAACAAACGATCAAACAGTATTAACACGTGCGTTTGGGTATAATCCAATTACAAGAGAATCATCGCCTATATTATTTCCTAATTCAAGTTCAGCAACGGATCCACGTTTTAAAACATACGATGAAACTCCGGCTGTTGTAAATGCCTATGCTTCCATGTTCGCAACAGCAGCCTATACATTCGATAAAAAATATACAGTTTTTGGTAGTGTGCGTTACGATGGTACGAATTTATTTGGTGTTGATAAAAAATATAAATATTTACCAATTTGGGCAGCATCAGCTTCTTGGTTAGTATCGCGTGAAGATTTTATGCAGAATGTTGATTTTATATCGAATTTAAGACTTAGAGCTTCATATGGTTTACAAGGTAATATTGATCGTAATACATCACCATTCTTTATTGGTGAATATGGTGATGCAACTATTTTACCTGATGGTAAAGAACCAACGATTGGTGCAATAAATCCACCAAATAATAAATTACGTTGGGAAAAAACAACGAACGTTAACTTTGGGATGGATCTAGGAATGTTCCGTAACCGCATCAATTTAACTGTTGACGTGTATGATCGTAAAGGTACAGATATGATCAGTATGAGAGAAACGCCTTTAGAAACTGGTTTTGCTTATACAATGGTCAATTGGGGAGAAATTTCAAATCGTGGTTACGAAATTGCTTTAACAACTCGCAATATTGATCACAAAAATTTCAAATGGACAACAACGATCAATTTTGCACATAACAAGAGTGAAGTTTTACAAGAAAACGTTAGTGCGAATAGTACGTTGCCATCTCGTGTAGGTTTACCAGTAAATGCGGTATTTGCATTGAAAACAGCTGGATTAGATACAAATGGAAATCCAATGTTCTGGAAAGGTGATCAAAAGATTTCAGCCAACGAATTCTTTAAATTATACGATTTATATGCTGATTTCTTCCCAGGAGAAATTGCTGAATCTAATTTATCAAGTGAGGAATTAAGAGGATTATTCACCTACATCGGAAACAGAGATCCTAAGTTTACAGGAGGAATTATCAATACATTTAAAGTCTACAATTTTGATTTGAATGTATCTGCTGCTTTCAACTTTAAACAAACAATTATGAGCTCACCTTCATACCGTGGAATGGAAGTAGATCCAGGTCGTAATTATACGCATGCAATTTTAGAAGCAGGTAATACATTACCAGGAATTACAAGTCCAATTATGGGAGATGATGATTCATGGATGACTAATAAATGGTTTGCTGGAAATAGAGCCAATGCTTATAACTTATTAGATATTTGGGCGAAAGAAGTAAGTTACTTACGCATCACAAGTATTAGATTAGGGTATAGTTTACCACAACGTTATTCAGAATCAATAGGGGTAAAAAGCTTAAAATTAAGTGTAGAAGGTCGAAATTTATTTGTTATCAGTAATGGATACAATGGCTATTTTGATCCAGAAACTTATGGAAATATTTATGCACAACCTATTGCAAAATCATTAACACTAGGATTTAACGTAACATTCTAAGAACGAAAATGAAGAAATTAATTTTATTATTAAGTGTTGTAGCCGTAAGTTTCTCAACGATCAGCTGCGATGATTATTTAGATATAGAACCAGACGGAAAAGTAATTCCTAAATCGGTAGAAGAATATCGTCAAGTTTTAACGATGGCTTATTCAAAATATCCACAACATAAATCATTAACTGCCATTCGTACAGACGAATTGGTTTTAGATGAATATTCAAGTGATTTTATATCATATCGCGAAATTGCAATGTGGAAGGATGTAAATCCAGATCAAGCGACAACACAATTCCAGTGGGAGGCATTTTATTCAGTCATTTTTTACACGAATCAAATCATCAATGAAGGAATTCAAACGATGAAAGATTCACCAGAGAAAAATCAAATTTTAGCGGAAGCTTATGCATTACGTGCTTATGCCTATTTTGATTTGGTTAATTTATACGGTAAACCATATAATTCAACAACGTCATCTTCAGATCGTGGAGTTCCACTAGTTTTATCTTTAGATTTAGAAAAAGCAGTTGCTCCGTCAACTGTACAAGAAATTTACGATCAAATCCATCTAGATATTGCACAAGCCAATACATTGATGGTTGAAGAGCAGCAATCGGTAGGAATAAATTATCGTTTCTCTCAACAAGCCATACAGGCATTTAAGTCGCGTATTTATTTATACCAACAAAATTGGGATCTTGCTCTAGCTAGTGCAAATGCTGCCTTAGTTATTCATGATCAATTGGTGGATTTGAATGTTGAGAACGCATTGCCGAACCATTATACATCAGTAGAAGGTATTATGGCGTTGGATAATAATTTCAATAGTTCTTTAAAATATATTGCAACAGCTTCACCAGAATTGATTGAAGCTTATGACCAAACAACTGATTTACGTTTTAATTTATATTTCGAAAGCAGTTGGGATGGCTATAAAATTTTGAAAGGTGGAAGTTCAGATTTCAGAATGTCTTTTAGAGTAAGTGAATTGTATTTGATTAAAGCAAAAGCTTTATTAAAATTAAATCAAATAACAGAAGCTAAATCTGTCTTGAAACCATTTTTAGCCAAACGCTATACGGCTGAAGGCTTCGGAATTATCCAAGCATCAATCGAAACCATGAACGATTCTGAATTGTTGGAATTTATATTAGAAGAAAGAAACCGCGAATTTGCTTTAGAAGGGCATCGTTGGTTTGATTTAAGAAGAGCAAATCAAAAACAAATTATACATAATATCAGTGGGAACAAATACATTTTATTACCAAATGATGTTCGATATACCATTGAAATACCACAACAAGCGAAATTAAATAATCCTAGTCTGTAACATTTTTATAAAAAAGCGTCTAATGAATTTTATTAGGCGTTTTTTTTTATTTTTACGCTCGATGAGAATTGCGATAGTAGAAGACGAATTATTAGCTGTAAATTATTTACAAAATATATTACAACAGCAAACGATTGTTGCGATTGATGAGCTTGTGGTTTTAAGATCAAAATCAGAAGCGATTCAATATTTTATCCATAACCAGGTTGATTTAATTTTTATGGATATCCATTTAGGTGATGGCAAAAGTTTAGAAATTTTCGAAGAAGTTGAAATTAAGTCTCCAATTATATTTGTAACTACGTTTGATGAGTATGCGATAAAAGTTTTTAAACATTTTACCATTGATTATATTCTAAAACCTTATGAGGAAGAAGAATTACACCATGCATTAAAAAAGTTTCAAACCATCCAAGAAGCTTTTAATACTTCGTCGGTATTACATTCTTTGGTTTCTATAGAAAATAATATAAAAGCGGATAAACTTAATAAATTGTTGGTAACAAATGGTCAAAAAATTATTGTATTAAACGATGATGAAATAGCCTATTTTTTTGCTTCAGGAAAACATTTATTTGTAAGAACTAATGATGGACGAACGTATATTTATGATGATACACTGAAAGAAATTATTCATAAATTAAATTCAGATTGTTTTTTTAAGGTGAACCGAAAATATATAATTCATCGTAATTGTATCCAAGAAATCATCAAACATTCCAGCCAAAAAGTGGAAATTACCGTAAATCCGACACCCGAAATTAAATCCGAAATTTTGATCAGTAAACCTCAAATTGGAGAATTTATCCATTGGATAAGTGAAAATAATTAAAATAGAATTTTAAAAAAAATGAAATGAAAGAAATATTAATCAATCATTGGGATACAATTCTAATTTCTTTAATAGTTATAGTATCTTTTATAGTAATATATATTAATAAAGAAAACAAAAAAAGAAACTAGCTTTTAAACTCTAACGGATTTGGAAATAAAAACTGGTAATTCAGCTCACTGATTAGTTTTTCAGACGAAATTATTTTACCTTTTTTTATTGTTGCATCTAAGACTTTGTTATTAATTTGATATTCTAATATTTCTCTTTTAGTTGGATGTTGAGGTGCAACAACATTATAAATCGTTGATTTTACTTCTTTTTCTATACAAGTATTAATTACCTTAATAATATCTTTAAAATGTATATGATTGACCATATCGTTCAATTCATCTTTATTTAAGTCGATGTATTTAGATAAATAGCGATCATCACCCATAATTCCACCTAAACGTAGAATATTAAGTTGTGGGAAATGCATTTTTATTAAATTTTCAATAGAAATATAAGGTTCAGCTAAATCAGTTTCATGATATGTATCTTCGTTAACAATTTGATCATTATTTGGATAAATTCCAGTACTCGAAAGTAAAATGATTTGTCCTTTGTAATTTGAAAGAAAGTTAGAAATATTAGTAAATCTAAGTTCTAATTCTTTTAAAGAGTGTCTTTTTCCAAAAGGAATTGTTATTATAACGAAATCATATTTTTTTGTATTGATAAAAGGAATTAATTCTGCATCAAAATTTACTGAAATACAATTTACTGCATCAGATTCTCTTTTAGTTGTAGTAAAAGTATATTTGTGTTGTAGAAAGTCTTCTAACCTGCTTCCAATCCATCCTTTGCCAATAATTAAACCTCTCTTCATTTTCATTAAAACATTTTATAAAGATAGTGATAATAAATTTTATTTACAATGACATAACTTATTATCAATTTAATTTATTTATGATAATTTTAAGAAAATTAAAAGTATATGAATAATAAAACACTCTTTAAAATTGCTTTAGTTCCTATTTGGATTGCATTTTTATTATTTGCCATTCAATACATTTTTGGTCTGATCAGTAGACCGGATACGCTTTCGGTATTTATAGGAGTTTTTACTACTATGCTTATTAATTTTCATCACACTAATTATTTTTAAAAAAATCTATTTTACGAATGAATAAAAATTTAATCAAACTTACTGCAGGAGGAATATTAGCATTATTCTTATTTATAACAGCATTAGCATGTACAGAACGTATAGATGCGGGACATGAAGGTTTATTGGTGAAAATGTATGGATCTGATAAAGGAATACAAGATGTAGCTTTGGTAACAGGACGCGTTTGGTATAATCCATTGACAGAACAAGTTTTTGAAATTCCAACTTATGTACAAACTGTAAATTATGATGCTTTTACTGTAAATGCAAAAGATGGTTCAGTTTTCACAGTAGATCCTACAATTTCATTAAAAGTTATTGATGGACAGTCTCCAAAGATTTTCAAAAAATATCGTAGAGGAATAAATGAAGTTTTACAAAATACTTTAGTCAATCATATCAAAGATGTTTATAGAATTGAATTTAATAAATTTACCACAGATCAAATTATCAGTAGTCGTGAGGCATTCGAAAATGGCGTTCAAGCTAAGATGATTGCTTTCTTAAAAAATGAAGGATTTACTTTAGAGCAATTAACAAGTGGAATACAATATCCAGAAGCCATAACAAAAGCTATTAATGAGAAAAATGCGGCTATACAAGACGCACAACGTGTAGAAAATGAATTAAAAGTTGCAGAAGCTAGTGCTAAAAAATTAATCGTTTTGGCGGAATCTGAAGCGAGAGCAAATGAATTGCGAAAAGTTTCTTTAAATCAATTATTAATTCAACAACAATTTATTGAAAAATGGGACGGAAAAACACCTATTTATGGGAATGCACCAGCATTTTTCAAGTCTGTTAATTAATTCAAATTTATATAAATGTTTAATAAAAAGAGATTCCATATTGGAATCTCTTTTTATTTTTGCCCAATGTTAGAAATTCTTTACCAAGACGAATATATTATCGCCATCAATAAGCCTAGTGGTTTATTAGTTCATAAATCCTATTATGCCAGAGATGCAAAGGAATTTGCTGTGCAAGAGTTAAGAAACCAAATTGGTGGACAACACGTTTATCCAATTCATAGATTAGATCGTAAAACTTCCGGTGTTTTATTGTTTGCTTTAGATAAGGAAACGTTAAAAATAATGAATGATCGATTTGCGACGCGCTCGGTAGAGAAGAAGTACTTAGCAATTTTACGTGGTTGGTCGCCAGAAGAGCTAAATATTGACTATGATTTAACGAATGATGATGGTGTAAAACAAAATGCGATTACGTACTTTAAACGTTTGCAAACAGCAGAAATTGAATTAGAATATAATAATCATCCAACATCACGCTATTGTTTAGTAGAAGCAATACCAGAAACTGGACGTATGCATCAGTTACGTAAACACTTTCGCCATATTTTCCATCCTATTTTGGGAAGTCGTCCACATGGTTGTAATAAACAGAATAAATTATGGCTAGAAAATTTTGGATTAAAAGGGATGATGCTACACGCTCATGAATTAAACTTTAATCATCCTATTACAAATCAGGAAATGACAATAAATGCTAGAATTAATGATGAATTTAATCGAGTAGGAGATATCCTTAATTTAAATCTAGATAGTTATAAATAATTAAATGTTAAAAGATAAAGTTTTACGTAAATATTCATTATTTTAATAGTTGATTTAAAACCAATTACAATATGATAAAATATTTATTTTCTTTATTTACAACACTACTTATTTTAAGTTGCGGAAGTTCGAACACATCTAAGGATGAAAATCCAGATGAATTGGAAATTGTTACAGATTTATCTGAGGTTACCAATGAAAAAAAACAATTAGTATCAGAAATTATCTCACTTCAAAAAGATTTAGAGGATAAAAGATTAGATAAAATACCAGAATATTTAGATTGTCCAAAGCGGATTGAAGAAATTGAGCTAAGTACTGAAAATTCAAAAATCAGAAATGCAATCGAATCAAATTCATCAAGATTATCTACCGATGTAATTAGAGAACAATATGACTTAATCTACACAGAAATGGATTTAAATATTATCAATGAATCTCTAAAATTAATTCCTAAAGAAGATCTTTTAGTTAAAGATAAAGTGAGCTCAACTGTAAAAATTGATGATTGTGAGTATGAAACAGGTGTTCTGATGAATGAGCTAGAAGTAAAATTTAATATTAAATCAATGAATGATTCTGGATCATGTAAAAAAGATCAACAATGGAAATTTAAATCCAATGGAGAGTATTTAGTTTTAGATAGACGTTATTATTTATGATATACAAAAGCAACTCCCAAAGAGTTGCTTTTATATTTTAATGATTGTGCATATGCATTGAAACAGTTGCATAAGCCAATATGAATCCTACGACAATAACACCAAATTTTTTGATGTTGAATTTGTGTCCCTCATTTGCTTCAAACAAAATCACAGTTGAAATATGTAAAAAAATTCCTGAAACTATAGCGCTAATTTCTAAGGTATAATTAGAAATAGCAGTATGTTTTCCTAATAAAAAACCAATCGGTGCTGCAATTGCGAATAGAAACATAAATAAGAACTGTCTTATTTTAGATTTTGTATGATGAGATAAAGCACTATATAAAATCATTGAAACTGGGATATTATGAATAAATATTGCCCACATAAAGTCATGGGAATCCGCATTGGCAACTGGAATTCCTTCAATCAACGAATGAAGGAATAACCCTCCAAAAATGCCTATTGGAAACTTATTTTCGTTGTGGTGTAAGTGTACATGGCCATGTTCTACACCTTTACTTATCGTTTCTAAAATATATTGGATAATAACACCAGCCAAAACAAACAAACCAATTGTATGATGAGAATGCTCGCCTCCATGATGTCCGTATACTTGTGGTAAAATTTCTAAAACGGTCATCGCTAGAAAATATGCACCACTGAATGTAAGTAGTAATTTTGAATTGTGTTTGTTGCGTAGAAAAAACTTTGAGCAAATTACACCCAAAATTACACTACCAATTAATACACTAATTTCAAGCATTTTCTAAAATTAAAATTAAACGATCAGAAGTCTTTTCGTTATACTCATTTAATTGATAATTACCATATACAGCTTTTGTTGTAAAACCAGCTTTTGTAATCATTTGTTCAAAATCCTTTAAATATAAAACTTTAACAAATTCTTCGAAGTGCCAATCTTTACCATCGGCAATGAAATCTATTTCTTTTTTAATAAAACCTTTATCTGTTATAGATTTTGTTATCTTAAATAAAATTCCGTCAATTTCTTTTTCCTCGTAGGGTACAAGATTTTCAACGATTTTCACAGCATTTAAATAATCAAAAACAAATAAGCCTTTTTCATTTAATTGAATTTTAATTACTTCAAAGACTTTTGCATTATCAGCATCGTCTTCAAAATAACCAAAACTTGTAAATAAGTTAAAAATCGCATCAAAACCGTTTTCTTGATATACTTTTCGCATATCATGTACATCAAAATGCAAAGTATTGTTTTCGAATTGTTTCGCATAGGATATACTTTCATCTGAAAGATCTAAACCAACCACATCAAAGCCTAATTCATTCAAGGTAACAGAATGTCTTCCTTTTCCGCATGCAAGATCCATAACTTTTGAATTGTTTTGAATCTCAATATGTTTAGAAATATTCTCAATGAAATTTTTAGCTTCAGTTTCGCTTCTGTTCTTATATAATATATGATAATATGGTGTATTAAACCAAGCTTTAAACCAATCCATTCTATTTATTTAATTTGTTTACATTTTGGGCAAATGCCAGTTATTACACAATTGCAATGTGTCATTTCAAAACCGTTAGGTAAGTTAATTTGTATTTCTTCCTTTAAACAAATCACCTCATTACATTTCTCACATTGAAAATGAAAGTGATTGTGATGATGTTCTTCATCTTTGCAGGATTTACACAATGCATAGTAAGAGATTCCATCATCCCCTAACACTTTGTGTAACTTTCCGTCTTCACAAAAGCATTTAAGAATGCGATAAATTGTTGCACGATCCATTTTTTCATGTAGCAATTTCTCAATAGTTTCTTGATTTAGTGCAGTTGTATTTGATTCAAATAATTCCAAAACCGCAATTTTCTGAGGTGTATTTCGCCGTTTCATTTCTTATTGCAATTGAGTTGCAATAATACGAACAATTCTTTATTTTATTAAGATATATTTATAAAATTTACGGTAAAATTTACTTTGTAGTGAGTTTAATATATTTAACAAACGAAGCTATATAGTGAGTAATAGAATAAAATGAGTTACTTTTGTGAAAATTTTGATTGTTTGGAAAATTTTAGAATGCAGGCGAAAACCTTTTATGGTTTCGAAGAAATATTAGCACAAGAATTGAAGGCTTTAGGTGCGGCTGATGTAACAATTGGTAATCGTATGGTCGAATTCTATGGAGACTTAGGGTTTATGTACAAAGCAAATTACAGCTTAAGAACAGCTTTAAGAATTCAAAAACCTATTCATACATTTTCTGTGAAAACGGATACACAATTGTATGAAAGAATGAAAAAATTCCCTTGGGAAAATTATTTTAACGTTGATCAAACGTTTATGATTGATCCTACAGTTTTTTCAGATTACTTTACACACTCACATTATGCAGCCTTAAAAGTTAAAGATGCTATTGTTGACCGATTCCAAGAAAATGTAGGGCGACGTCCAAGTATTGATAAGGATAATCCAGATATTCGTTTTAATTTACACATATCACACGATAAAGTAACGTTATCTATTGATTCATCGGGAGAATCTTTACACAAGCGTGGATATCGTTCAGAGACTGGACCAGCTCCAATCAACGAGGTTTTAGCTTCTTGTTTATTAATTACAGCAGGTTGGGACGGAAAAGGAAATTACCTAGACCCTATGTGCGGATCTGGAACAATGTTAGTAGAAGCAGCTATGATTGCTTGTAACATTCCAGCTCAACTTCACCGTAGAGATTTTTCTTTCCAAAATTGGCCAGATTATGATGCTACATTATTCGCAGAAATAAGAAATTTCAGAATTAATAGAATTCGTGATTTTGATTATAAAATTGTAGGTTACGATATTTCTCCAATGATGGTGAAAATTGCTGAGGAAAATATTCGTTCGGCAGATTTATCAGAGGTTATCGAAATTCGTCAACAGGATTTCTTTACTTCTCAGAAAGATATGTTCCCAGTTTCAATTGTTTTCAATCCTCCATATAATGAACGATTAGAAAATGATAACCAAGTATTTTATAAGCAAATTGGGGATACGTTAAAATCAAGCTACCCTAATACTTTGGCTTGGTTTGTTACATCAGATTTATCAGCTAAAAAATATGTAGGGCTAAAACCGTCTCGCAAAATAAAAGTTTTTAACGGTAAATTAGAGTGTGACTTCTTACAATATGAAATGTACGAAGGAACAAAAAAGTTTAAAAAACAAGATAACTAAAGCAAACAATATTGGATACTAGAGATTTTATTAAACAAATAATTGATAACCAAAAAGTCTATTTGTTAACATCTGAAGAAGGTTTTGCAACATCTTTATCAGAAGAGTTTGAATATGAAGATGGATCAAATCTAGAAGTTATTTGTTTTTGGTCTTCTGAAGATAAAGCGCAAGAAGCAAGAAAAAATCAATGGGAAAATCATAAAACGGAATCATTAGATTTCAATGTTTTCTTAGAAGAATGGCTTTTCGGAATGATCGAAGAAGTTGCTCTTGCTGGTCTTAATTTTAATGCTGATTTACAAGGTGAAGAAATCTCTCCGATTGATTTTATTTTAGAAATAGTTCATTACGTAAGAACTAATGGAATTGATTATAAACCTTTGCTAGCAAAAAATATTGCAGAAATTAGGTCTGCAGCTCTTGATATAAAAGAGAGTTTAAATTAATAGTTTCTTTTTGATTTTGAATACAACAAACTTACAGTTATCAATTATTGTTGCAGTTTATGAGCGACAAGACGAGTTAACAGAATTATTGACAAGTTTAACAAAACAAACAAATGTTAATTTTGAAATGATTATCGTTGACGATGGATCAAAGAATAAATTAGATGTTGTTTGTGCTAAATTCAAAGATCAATTAGATATTAAATATTATTATAAATCGAATTCAGGTCCAGGAAAATCACGCAATTATGGGATGGAAAAAGCCAGCGGTAATTACTTTATTTTCTTGGATTCGGATACGATTATTCCTTCAACTTATATTCAATCAGTTTTTGATGAATTAAATTCGAATTTTGTTGATGCTTTTGGTGGTCCTGACGATGCTGATGAATCATTTAATGATTATCAGAAGGCAATTACATTTTCGATGACGTCTTTTTTAACGACTGGTGGAATTAGAGGAGGTAAGAAGCAAGTGGGGAAATTTCAGCCGCGTAGTTTCAATATGGGAATTTCTCGAAAAGCCTATGAAGTTACCGGAGGATTTGCAGCAATGCGAATTGGTGAAGATCCAGACTTGTCTATGCGGTTATGGGAAAATGGTTTTGACACTCGTTTATTTCCAGATTCAAAAGTAATTCATAAACGTCGCACTTCACTAAAGAAATTTGCGAAACAAGTGTATCAATTTGGTGTGGCTCGTCCGATTCTTAATCAACGACACCCAAAATTTGTAAAACTTACATTTTGGTTTCCAAGTTTGTTCTTTTTAGGAACTTTATTTTCTTGGTTTACTTTTTTATTAGGTTTACTTATTGTAGATTATCAAGCTATTTTATGGATTCCATTTGATTTTTGGCTTGTATATATGATTTTAATTTTTGTTTTTTCATATATCAGATTTAGATCTATAAAAGTTGGATTGTTGTCAATGCAAACAACCTTAATTCAGTTTTTTAATTATGGGTATGGTTTTTTAGAAAGTCAGTTCAAATTAAATGTATTGAAACAAAATCCGAAAAAAGCGTTTCCGACACATTTTCATTTAGAAGATTAAAATATAAAAAAAACCTCATCAGAATTGATGAGGTTTTTATTTGTTTTAAAATATGATATGTAAGCCTTTTAATTAGCTTGAGCATAAAATGCAATAAATTCTTCTGTTAAAGTAGCATCAGCTAATTGAGGAACCATTTCTTGTTCTTGATTTGCTGCAAATAAATCTGCTGAGATTGTAAGTTCTTTAGCTTTAGCAAAAGCATTGATTACTTCTTTCAAAGATTTATTTCCATCAATTTTAATGGCATTTCCAAAAGCTAATTCTAGCCAGAATTTATAATCTGGTTTAGCAATTTTTCTTATAATGTAACTTATATCAGTCGTTGTACCATCTTTGCGTAGAATCCAAAATTCGTTATTTTCCCATTCAGATTTTTTGATAAACACATTTTCAATTCCAGCTCCATTTTTTCTTTTCCATTCATAATGAAATTGTTCAAAGTATGCGATCATAAACTCAGAATCTTCTTGTGACAATATTTCATTACTTGTATACTTATTTAATATTGTTTTTGCATATTCCTGAACTTTCGTTTTTGAATTAAATTCAATATTATTTACAGTAACCTTTTGAATCATTTTTAATTTTTATTATATCTGCGAAAGTAGAGATAATATCTCACTAAATATTTATAAAACTATACTGAATAATTTTTTCATGGTTTAAAATAGGTATTTTTTATGTCAAAGCTCCACCTAATTATTGAAATTCTAAATCAAAATCAAAATTTAATAACCTTATTTATGTTTTTAAATTTTAAAATAAAAAAATCTAAAAAACCACAAGTTTAGGTATTTAAATTGGTTACATATCAGTTAATGAGGTTTTTATGTTTTATTTAGGTTCATCAATGGACTTATTTTTGATTGATTAATTTCCAACTGATCAATTAATGTCAGATAAATATTAATATCTATTTATACAATATTTACAATAGAACGATTTATAGTAGTCTAAGTTTTAGAGCAATTATATCTGACAAAATAATTATTAGTAGATACTATATATTAACCTCAAAAATGAATATTATGAAAGCAGCAGTAATTCATTCACCGGGAAAAATATCGTGCGACGATACACCCGATCCGCAAATTAAAGATTCCACTGATGTAGTATTACGTGTAACTTCAACTGCAATTTGCGGTTCTGATTTACACATTTATTCTGGTGGATTTCCGCAACCTACACCTATGATATTAGGACATGAATTTATGGGAATTGTAGAAGAAGTAGGACATAGTGTAAAGAATTTAAAAGTAGGAGACCGGGTAGTTGTACCATTTCCTATAGCGTGTGGTGGTTGTTATTTTTGTGATAATGACTTACCAGTACATTGTGAGCATAGTAATCCAGATCATTATGGACCAGAAGGTGGAGTAGTAGATGAGAAAGGTGGAGCTTTATTTGGGTATACAGATCTCTACGGTGGTTATGATGGCGGACAAGCACAATATGTAAGAGTTCCTTATGCAGATTTTGGGCCTCGTTTAGTACCTGAACAGTTTTCTGATGAACAGGTACTTTTCTTGACTGATATTTTCCCTACTGGATATTCAGGAGTAGATTGGGCAGAAATTAAAGGTGGCGAAACTGTTGTTATTTTTGGAGCGGGACCTGTTGGTATCATGACTGCTAAAAGTGCTTGGCTAAGAAATGCTGGACGTGTAATTATTGTAGATACTGTAGAATATCGTTTGCAAAAAGCTTCAAAAACTGCAAATTGTGAAACTATATTGTGGGAAGATCCAAAAGAAGTGATTGAGAAAATTAGAGAAATGACTCAAGGAAGGGGTGCGGATGCATGTATTGATGCTGTAGGTTTTGAACCTGATAGAAATTTAGTTGATCGTGCAAAAGCTTTGGTGAATTTCGAGAAAGGGTCTGTCAAAGTCTTAGAGGCGTGTATGAGCGCAGTAAGAAGGGGTGGAATTGTTAGTGTTTTAGGAGTTTATCCTACTTACTATGATAATTTCCCTGTTGGTCAATTCTTTGATAAAGGTATAACATTGCGAGGAGGACAAGCTTTGGTACATAAATATATTGATAAATTAATGCAATATGTTATAGATGGCAAAATAACTTTAGATGATATTATTACACATCGCTTACCATTAACAGAAGTAGCACATGCTTATGATATTTTTAAAAATAAGAAAGATGATTGTGTTAAAGTAGTATTAGATCCATGGGCGTAGAATAAAAATTTCTTATATAAATGCTTACAAATGACTTATTTTTTATTCTTATTATAATTATATAAATCATCAAAATAAATGCATTAATAGAAAAACCTCACTATAAATTCTTTTAATAAAGCTTTTTAGTGAGGTTTTTTTCGTTGAAAATTCTAAAATTAGTTCTTATAATTTCCTTCATACATATAGTTTTATTTTAATCAAACTCTATAATTTTATTCGCTTCTACCAATATTATTCGTAAATTTGCACACTTAAATTGAAGCAATGCGTACAAAATCGGTTGGAAAAAAGAAAATCAACGTTATTACATTAGGGTGTTCAAAAAATGTATATGATTCAGAGGTTTTAATGGGACAATTAAAAGCCAATGGAAAAGAAGTAGTTCATGAGCAGTCAGGTGATATTGTTGTAATTAATACTTGTGGATTTATAGATAATGCTAAAGAAGAAAGTATTGATACAATCTTGGATTATGTTCAACGTAAAGAAGATGGTTTAGTAGAAAAAGTATTTGTTACTGGATGTTTATCAGAACGATACAAACCAGATTTGTTGGAGCAAATTCCTAACGTTGACCAGTATTTTGGTACACGAGAGTTACCATTGTTATTAAAAGCATTAGGTGCAGATTATAAGCATGAGTTAGTAGGAGAACGTTTAACGACAACTCCTCGTCATTATGCATATTTAAAAATTGCTGAAGGGTGCGATCGTCCTTGTTCTTTCTGTGCAATTCCTTTAATGCGTGGAGGAAATGTATCTAGACCAATAGAAGATTTAGTAAAAGAAGCAACTCATTTAGCAAAAAATGGAACTAAAGAATTAATCTTAATTGCACAAGATTTGACTTATTACGGGTTAGACTTATATAAAAAACGTGAATTAGCTTCTCTATTAAAAGAATTGGTAAAAGTTGAAGGTATAGAGTGGATACGTTTACATTATGCATTTCCAGCTGGTTTTCCAGAAGATGTATTGGATGTAATTCGTGAAGAGCCTAAAGTTTGTAATTACTTAGATATTCCATTACAACATATTTCTACAAACATTTTAAAATCAATGCGTCGTGGAACTACGAAAGAGAAAACGAATGCATTATTAGAAGCTTTCCGCACAAAAGCACCAGATATGACGATCCGTACAACTTTGATTTGTGGTTATCCAGGTGAAACTGAAGAAGATTTCCAAGAAATGAAAGCTTGGGTACAAGAGCAAAAGTTTGATCGTTTAGGTTGTTTTACTTATTCTCATGAAGAAAATACGCATGCGTATAATTTAATAGATGACGTACCAGAAGAAGTTAAACAGCAACGTGTAGAAGAGATTATGGAAATTCAATCTCAAATTTCTTACGATTTGAATCAAGAAAAAATTGGAAAAGTTTTTAAAGTTTTAATTGATCGTAAAGAGGGTGATAATTTTGTTGGAAGAACAGAACATGATTCTCCAGATGTAGATAATGAGATTTTAATTTCTGCAATTGATACTTATTTACCAGTAGGAGAATTTGTAAACGTTGAGATTATCGAAGCGTACGAATTTGATTTAATTGGTAAAGTAATCGACTAAGATTTTTTTAAAAAATATAATATAAAATAAAAGCCCTCATAAATTTTATGAGGGCTTTATTTTATTTATAGTTTAAGAAATTATTTCTTAATTACTTTAAATGTTTGGTTTGTACCATCTGCTAATTTAGCATTTACTACATAAACTCCTTTAGGAAGATTAGCTAAGTTAACTGAACCATCTTTAGTGTTTAATTTAGCACTTAAAACGTTTTGACCAGTTAAGTTGTAAACTTCGATAGAAGAAATTACTTTGTTATATTGAACGAATAATTTGTCTTGAACCGGGTTAGGGTAGAAAGATAATTTGTCAACATTTACAATTTCATTGTCAATAGCTAATGATGCACATTCACCAGAAATAGAGAATACTCCATCCCAATCTGGATTAGATAAATCAGCCCATCCACTAGCATTTTTAAACTTAGTACGGTATGTCGTATTAGTTAAGATAGAAGTTCCTTCCCAATATGCATTAGTTCCAGAAGCTACAACAGCATTACTGATTCCAATCCAATATGTAGCACTTTGATCAGCAGGAGCTTGTAATTGAACAGCTTCTGGTAAATCAAAAGTGTAAGTAGAAACATCAAAACCAAATGCAGATCCAACTACCTCACGAGTAGGTGTAGCTGAGAAAGTTTTAATTAATGCTCCAGGATAACCATTGTTATTTTCATAAATATTAACAGATGCAGAATTGATTCCTGTTGAACTCATCATGTTAACGCTAACTTTATTTAAATTGAAAGTAGTGTTTGCTTCAATTTGGAAATCATTTCCAATTTCAGCAGCTATAAGTGATCCAAATCCATTTTCAAACCCATTTGATGGAGTTGCTTGTGAACAATCCTCTCCTGGCTCTGGAGTTAATGAAGAACATTCTCCTGTAACTGTAAATACCCCTTCGTTTGGTAATTCTGTCCAAGTTTGTGTAGTTGTATCGAAAACAACCATTGGGAATTCTGAATTGTCTACAGAAGTTACTTCCCAGTAAGCGTTTGTTCCAGAATTAGGTTGTACACCTTCAACTTTTAACCAATATCTCTTATGTGTATCTGTTGTATTTTCTAATGTAACAACTTCTGGTAGATCATATGTATATTTAGAAAAACTAAATCCGAAGTTTTCTCCAATATTTTCAGTAGCTGTAGGAGCTCCTGTAAAAGTATATATAACATTATCTCCTGGTACACCGTCTTGATCTTCAACAATTGTAAAAGTTGCAGTTGAAATACCACTTGTAGCAGTAATTAAATTAAATGAAATTTGAGAAACATCAATTTTTGAAACTGCATTAACTCTAAAATCATTAGCATATGTGAAGCTGATAGTATTACCAATTCCATTTTCTAATTCATTAGAAACATTTTCTATTCCACATACTTCAGGTAAAGGTGGTAAAGGTGGAATTTCACCTGCAAATACTTGAACATCATCAATAACATTTGCTCTTCCATAGTTATTAATACCTTCGAAAGCAAACTTCATTGTACTTGAAACTTCAGG
Organism: Faecalibacter rhinopitheci; assembly: GCF_015234135.1. Taxonomy (GTDB): domain Bacteria; phylum Bacteroidota; class Bacteroidia; order Flavobacteriales; family Weeksellaceae; genus Empedobacter; species Empedobacter rhinopitheci. Next base: position 168,168 of record NZ_JADGIK010000004.1, read on the forward strand.
TAGCTGAATTTTTTTGTTTGTCCAAGAATTTTTAGAACCATTTTCAGTAAATAATAACACCCAATCAGATGAATCATTTAATTTGTAATAAACTTTTAATGGATTTATATCTCCTAACCAATCAGGGTTTGCATAATAAAAGTCTAAATAAGCTTGTCCACTACCTGCATTAATTTGTGGTGTGACTAATTTTGTTACTGGAGAATTTGTTCCAGCTACACTTACAAATCTTGCATTTAAAGTTCCTCCATGTGCTGTAGTTAAACCTCCTGTAGATCCAGTTGCAAAAGTCCATTGTGCATTACCAAGAACATTTTCTTGTGTCCAATTTGCTCTTGTAGGTGAGTCTGCCTCAAAAGATTCGTTAAAAATAGCTTCTGCATTAGTGTTATTATCATTAACAATAATGTTATCTACCATTAGCATAAAAGCATCATTAGTATTGTTTACCCAAGCAATTCTAACTGATTTTCCAACATAGCTTTTTAAATCAACAGTTCTTGTAACCCATTCAGCATCCTCTGCTGGGTTTGAGTATAAAGTTACATCAAAATCTGCTACCGTATTTCCACCTGTAGTTGATAACATTAATTTGTAACCATCTGGGAAATCTGGATCTTGAGATTTTATTTCAAACGATAATTCTGGTGATACAGCAGCAGTTAAGTCAATAACTGGGCTAATTAACCAATCGTTAGATGTAGCTGCAGGATTGTACCATGATGTACTCATAGCTGCATAATTACCAGCAGGTCCACCAAAGTTTCCATTAACACCAAGTCTGTCAATTCTATTCCACCCATTTGTGATAAAATTAACTGCAGGAGCAGGGTTTTTACCATCCACATCGATGGTTGTCCATGCGCTCATTCCTGGTCCCTTACCGTCAAAATCTTCCTGGAAAATCTGTGCGTTACTCACAGAAGGAAGCATAGCCAAAAAGGCTAATCCTAGTAAATTTTTCTTCATAATGTATTTTATTAGTGTAATTAATTTAAATATATAAAGAATTATCAATAATGCAAAATAGAATTAAAATAAAATGTACATTTTTTTGAAAAAATATTTCCTTAAGCTATTAATAATGTGTTTGTTTGATAAATTGTATGGTTTGTTGTATATTTAGAGGTTATCATTAATAAAGAAAATAATAATTATATAAATATAGAGTTGAATTCAGATAATTGATAAGATTGATAAATCAATTATTAAGAATATTATTTAAAATAAAATAAGTCCGATATCATCGGACTTATATATAATAGTAAAGTATATTAATATATACTATTTAAAAACTTTAAATATTTTACTTGTTACAATATCATTTCAGGAATTTCACCTTCTATAATTAGCTTACCAGATGTAGCTTTTTTAATTTCTTCTACAGATATACCCGGAGCTCTTTCTAATAGCTTAAAGCCACCTTCAGGTAAAATTTCAAGAACAGCTAATTCTGTTACAATTTTCTTTACACATTTTATTCCGGTTAGGGGCAAAGTACATTCAGATAGTAATTTTGATTCTCCTAACTTATTTACATGTTGCATTGCTACAATAATATTATCTGCTGATGCTACAAGATCCATTGCACCACCCATTCCTTTTACCATTTTTCCAGGAATTTTCCAATTTGCAATATCTCCGTTCTCAGAGACTTCCATTGCGCCTAGAATGGTTAAGTTGATTCTACGTGCTCGAATCATTCCAAAACTCATTGCAGAGTCAAAAAAAGAAGATCCAGGCAATGTAGTAATTGTTTGTTTACCTGCATTTATAAAGTCTGGGTCTTCTTCACCTTCGATAGGAAATGGACCCATACCCAATAGTCCATTTTCTGATTGTAATACTACATTAATACCATCTGGAATATAATTGGCTACCAAAGTAGGTATTCCAATACCTAAATTAACATAATATCCATCTTTTACCTCTTTTGCAATACGTTTTGCAATTCCGTTTTTATCTAGCATGGCAATTAATTTGATTTTGGTTGTACAGTCCTATTTTCAATACGTTTTTCGTATTTTTTTCCTTGTATTATTCTGTTCACAAAAACTCCCGGTGTATGAATTTGATTAGGATCTAACTCTCCAATTTCTACAAGTTCTTCGACTTCAGCAATAGTGAATTTTCCACACATTGCAGCAGGATGATTAAAGTTACCTGCAGCGCCTCGGTAAATTAAGTTACCTGCGGTGTCACCTTTCCAGGCTTTAACGATTGCATAATCAGGCTCAAAAGTTTTTTCCAATAAATATTCTTTTTCTATACCATGAAAAGTAAACTTTCTTACTTCTTTTCCTTCAGCTACTTCTGTACCTACACCAGCTGGAGTGTAAAAAACGGGCATTCCAAATCCAGCAGCCATCAGCCGTGTAGCTAGGGTACCTTGAGGAATCAATTCTACTTCTAATTCTCCAGAAAGCATTTGTCTCTCAAATTCAGCATTTTCCCCAACATAAGACGATATCATTTTTTTAATTTGTTTACGCTGTAGTAAAAGTCCTAATCCGAAATTATCAACTCCCGCATTGTTAGAAATACAAGTAAGGTTCGTAATTCCTTTATCTACAATTCCTTGTATTAAGTTTTCTGGGATTCCACTAAGTCCGAAGCCTCCAAAGGCTATGGTCATATTGCTGGAAACACCTTCTAAAGCCTCCTCTATAGAGTTTACTTTTTTATTAATCATATTTTTGTGGTTTCTATATGTTGTTTAAATATAATAAAATCTAGTATTTCTGTTCTAATAAAATGCAGTAGTTTTTTAAATTTTTAAATTTCACCTCATACTAAGATGAATTCACCTCTATTTTTATATATTCTATCCTATATAGTTTAAATTTGTAACGATTAATATTTAAAAGAATCATTTATCTGTACTTGGATAATTAATAGAATAGATAATATTGACGTCTATATATCCAAATTTAAACTATTTATAATGTATAAAAACTTGTTTTCTAAACGAGAACTAATCATTTTCATTGTCATATCAATTGGTTTTTTAATGATGCCGACTATGTTTATGCGGGATATTTCATCACAACAAAATTTTTATCAACAACCTTTTTTTATTAGAATAACACTTCAATCTATTTTATTATTAATATTTTTTCTATTTAACTACTTTATTCTTTCATCAAAATTATATTTTCAGAAAAAATATATTATTTATTTTCTAACTCTCATTGGTAGTTTTTTTATTATATATAAAATTCCAGAATTGGTAGTAAAAAGTGAAAGAATCCAGCAACTGACAGCTAATACTACACCTTTGGTAAGAAAAGCACCGCCAGCTTACTTTTTGTGGGCTCCTCGCATTCTTATGTATTTATGTATGGTATTAATTTCATTATTTTTGCGCCATAACAAAAGATATCAAGAAATAAAAGAGGAGAAGCAATTATCTGAAATTGCATATTTACGAGCGCAAATAAATCCACATTTTTTATTTAATACTTTAAATAATATATATGCATTAACGTTGCAAAAATCTGATTATGCATCGGATGCTGTTATGAAATTATCTAAAATGATGCGTTTTGTAGTTTCTGAAAGTTCAAAAGATAATGTTCCTCTCTTACAGGATCTAGATTACATCAAGAATTATATCGAATTGCAAAAATTAAGATTTGTAAATAAAAATTCTGTAGATTTTATAATTGATGGTGATCCTAAACAAATAAATATTTCACCTTTATTATTAATTAATTTTATAGAAAATGCTTTTAAATATGGTGTTTTAGATGATGTTACTCATCCAATCAAAGTCTATATTACAATAGATAATAAATTCCTCGAATTGTATGTAGAAAATGAAATAGAAAATATACAATTTGATAATGTGGAAAGTAGTGAAGTGGGGTTGATAAATACATATAAACGGTTAGAGTATTTATATACAAATCGTTATGATTTAAAAATCCATAAAGATAAAAATCAATATATTGTAAATTTAAAATTAAATTTAAATGATTAAAGCTATTGCTGTGGACGATGAGCCATTAGCACTAATGGTTATCGAAAACTATTGTTCTAGAAATGAAAATATAGACTTGGTAAAAACTTTTTCTAATGTTAAAGACGCTCAAAAGTATATCAACCAATTCCCAATAGATTTATTGTTTTTAGATATACAAATTTCTAAGACGAACGGATTGGAATTTTATAAAAGTCTTGAGAAGAAAATTCCTGCCATATTTACAACGGCTTTCGCTGAATATGCATTAGAAGGTTTTAATGTATCCGCGTTGGATTATCTACTAAAACCTATAGAATATGATAGATTTGAAGAAGCTGTTAATAAAGCTATATTGATAATTGTAGACAAAAAATTGGCAGAAGACAAAGAATATTTGACTATTAGAGCGGATTATAAATTAAACAAAATTGCTTATAATGATATACTCTATATAGAAGGATTAGATGACTATGTAAAAATTAATTTGAGTAATAATAAAAAAATTACAGCTCGAATTTCAATGAAATCTATATTGGAAAAACTACCGCAAAATTTATTTAAACGTGTACATCGTTCGTATATTGTAAACCTAAAGTATGTAACTTCTATTCAAAATAAGACACTCCATTTAGGAGATTATCAAATCGCAGTAGGAGATACTTATAAAAGTGTAATTCAAGAATTAATTAAATAGATATGAAATTGGAACAAAAAGTAACGTACTTAGTATGGGAAATTATTTTTTATTCCAATTTTTTTATGGGATTAATGTCAATTGGGCTTAATCTGGAAACTAATATAAAAATAGGATTACCGCTAAATAATATTGAGTATTATTTTTTTATAAGCTCTTTATCTATCTTATTTTATTTCTATGCTTATAAAATCCCTCAACTTATTACAGTCGCGTCTAATCCTCGTACCTTATTTTATATTAAGAACAGAAAGTCTCTATTTTTATTTAACATATTCGTTTCAGTAATATGTGTTTGTTCAGGATTTGTAATTTTTCTAAGATGTTATAATGAAATTTTTCAATTATCATTTGAGCATTACATAATTTTAGGATTTACTTTTTTATTATCCATTAGTTATTATAACTGGAAATTTGGTTTATCACTTAGAAAATATACTTGGTTTAAACCTCTGTTAATAGCGTGGACATGGGCAATTACAACAGTTTATTTACCTTTATTAATCTTAGATTTGGAAAATAAAATATCATTTGCCGTTGATAGTAAGTTTTATTTCTTATTCGTCCAAACCTTTATGTATTTTATTGTTAATGCAATTATATTTGATATCAAGGATTTTGAAGACGATTATAATAGAGGACTGAAAACATTTGTTGTGAAATATGGGATTAAATTTACTTTAAACGCAATTATTTTTCCACTCATATTTCTCGGATTTCTTTCATTCATAATTTTTGGAATTTGGTATAATTTACCGATTCACAGAATAATTTTCATGCTAATTCCAATCTCTTTTATGGCTGTTTTTGCCTATCAGTTAAAGCATAAGAGGTCTATTTTGTTTTATTTAAGTGCTATAGATGGTATGATATTAGTTAAAGCCCTGTTCGGAATATTAAGCGTCATCTTATTTGAATCATGAATTATAACTTTATTGCTCCCTACTATGATATATTGAGTAGAATTTGCTTTTTAAACCGTCAACAAATAGCGCATCATGTTATACTAAAACATTTAAAATCTGGTAATCGAATTTTATGGATTGGTGGAGGAAGTGGTTGGTTTCTACAAGAGCTAAATAGTTTACAAATTAATTTAGAAATTGATTATGTAGAATTGTCCAAAGTAATGGTTGATAAAGCTAGTTCCAAAATTTATGAAAATTTAAAGGTCAATTATTATTGTGAGGATATGTTTAGCTTTAACTATAATAGAGGGTATGACGTAGTTATTTCTGCTTTTATATTTGATCATTTTACAGAGATACAATGTGAAAAATTATTTCGGAAGATTAACCCATTTCTAATAAAAGGAGGAAAGTGGTTTTATTTAGATTTTAGTACTAAACAAACAAAATTCCAGCAATTCTTAACCCAATCTATGATAATGTTTTTTAATGTAGTAGCTGGACTTAATAATTCTCATTTTCCTAAAATAGATCATTTATTTAATGAGTTTGAATTAGTAGAAGAAGTATTTTATTTTAAAAAATATATTCGTGCCCAAGTATTTAGAAAATAAAAAAAGACCTCAATGCGAGGTCTTTCATATTTTACATATAATCTGTATCTAATTTTCCTTTCTTAAACTGTATAATGTTTAATCTTTCCATCAACTGTATACATGGATACATTGGATCGAACTCAAATTTTTTAACTGCGAAGTTTGGTCTTCCTCCAAATTTATGGTGATTGTTGTGTAAACTTTCGCCCCACATTAACCAATCAATCGGCATTAAGTTAGTTGAAGTATCTTTTACCTCATAGTTTCTATAACCATATTTATGAGAAAACCAGTTGATAATAGCACCATGTAGAGGACTCATTAATGCATGCATTGGGATAAAAACTATATATGCCCATATTGGAGCATCAAATAACCAATATAAACCAATGTATGTAAGTACCCAAGCTAAACGTATAATATTATTTCCTGCAAACTTATCCCATGATCTCCAACTCGGAACACCTTTAATATATTTTGCTTCAATAACTTTTTCACCTGTACCTACTTGATTGTAATATGTACGTGTATTCCACATCATATTCCATAAATTTTTGTCAAAAATAGGAGAGTGTGGATCGTTTTCAGTATCTGCGTATTTATGGTGCATTCTATGCATAACTCCATAAGCATAAGGGCTTAAATATGAACTACCTTGGAAAAACCAAGCTAAAACATGAAAGATTTTTTCCCAAGTTCTAGACATCGTAAACATAGCATGTGAAGCATAACGGTGATGGAAGAACGTTTGGAAGAATAAGGAACCGTACCAGTGTATAATGAACAGTATAATAACTCCAGTCATTTAATTGTAATAAAAATTAATTTCTGCAAATATATAGTTTAGGTTTATTAAATTGGCTAATTAATATCATATAAAATTCACAAAAAAATTATTTAAAATGAATAAAGCCTTTTTTAAGTCTTTAATGACTACTCAGCTTCCTATCGCATGGATTGCAGGTGTGCGTCTAAACCAATGGGAGGAGAATAAAGTTTCGACTAAAGTAAAGTTTGGTTTTTTGAACCAAAATCCATTCAAAAGCATGTTTTGGGCAGTGCAAGGAATGGCAGCAGAATTCTCATCGGGTTTAATGGTAAACGCTAAGATTCAGTCTTCTGGAGAAGATATTTCAATGTTAGTTATTGGGATGCAAGCAAAATTTTTAAAAAAAGCCGTTGGCAAAATTATTTTTACTTGCGATCAAGGTGAAGAAATAGAGGCTGCAATTAGAGAAGCTGTTGCAACTAAGCAAGGTGTAATGTTGACAGTAAAAAGTAGAGGTGTAGATGAGCAAAATGATATTGTATCTGAATTTGAATTTACATGGACTTTTAAAGTAAGATAATATTTTAATTCAATAAAGCAGTTTATATTTCTGCTTTATTGAATTGTTTATTAATACAAATTTGTAAAATTTTAAGTATAGCAATCATCTCATTATCTTCTAAATGTGCAAATCCAATTCTCATTGCAGTTATTTTTTTGTTTTGATATAAAATATGTTGAGGAATATATAAATTCTTCTTTTCACAATCTTGTTTTAATCTCATTAGATTAATAGGAATTTTCCACTTAACCCAAACAGCAAACCCATTCTTTGGAAAATTAAATTCAATTTCATTCCCAAAATGTTGAATTAATAGATTACAAAAGTAGTCTCGTCTCTCTTTATATTTTTTTCTATGTTTTCTTAATATTTTACTTATTTCGCCTTCATTTATTATTTCACCAATAGTTTGTGCTACAAGTGGATGTATAGGATTTTCATATACAGCCTGATGTTTTTTAGTTTCGATGATAAAATCACTTGGAGCTATTATGTAACTAAAATTATAATTATCCCCTAATTCATTCCCAAATTTCCCAATGTAAATAATATTTCCTTCATTATTTATAGAAGCTAATGGTGTAGTAGGTCTGGATGTATAATAAAAATCAAAATCTGGATCGTCTTCAATTATCACACAATTTTTTTCTTTTGCAAAATTTAATAATTCAATTTTGCGTTGAGAGTTTAAAGCAGTCGTGGCGGGATATTGTTGTGTATTGATATAGATAGCCTTTATATTTTTTAAGCTACTTTTGATTCTTAAATCATCTAAAATAATACCTTGATTATCGATATCAATCGGAATCAAATTAATTTGATTAGATTGTAAAATCATGTTAGATTTAAAATTACTTATCTCACTTACAGCTATATAATCTTTTGGTACAGTAATTACTTTTGTCACTAGTTGTAAAGCCATTTCGTGATTTTTTGTAATAAGAATGTTAGAATGTGAAATACTTAGATTCCTTGTAGAATTTATATAATTTGTAAAATGCTTTAGGAAAAAAATGTTTTCTGAAGCACCTAATTTATTTTTATATTGCTTCCTATTCAAGATATTAGAATATATTTTAGCAGGCAATTTTAATTCTGATAAATAAGGATCTGGTTTTCCATCATTCAAATAAAATTCAAATGTATCCTTAACATTTTCCAACTTTAAAAGTTCAGAATTTTCAAAATCAAATGAAGCTTTAGAAGGAAATCCTGCTTTTATTTTTACTGAATTTTTTTCTAAAATAGCTTCGTTCTGAACATATGTACCCTTATTGGGAATAATTTTAATCCAGCCTAAATCTTCTAATTCACTAAAACTTTTAACAATTGTATTTCTATTAAGTTTTATCAATTTTGATAAACATCTTGTACCTGGAAATCGATAGCCATGGTGTAGATAACCTCTTTGTATAGCATTTATTATCTGATCCACTAATTGAATATAAATTGGTGTATTTGATTTTTTATCTAAATAGATGAAATCAAAATTTAATAAAACCGGACTATTCATAATTAAAAAACTGGACTATTTATATAGGTTGGTAAGATAATACTTTTGTCTTGAAAAATTAACGCAAGAAATTAATTATTAGATCAATGAAGAGAATTTTTATTCTAGTCAGTTTCATCGGAACTTTCTCGAAGGCTCAAGAAGCGAAAGATACCATCGCAATACAAGAAGTGACACTTTTAGAAAACCGATTACATAGCGCAGTTTCAAAAGAAAATCGTAACGTATACATCGTAGATAAAGCCCAAATCGATCGCTTACCAGCAAAAACAATTCAAGAAGTGTTACAATATGCTTCCGGAATTGATTTACGACAACGTGGTCCTTTCGGATCGCAAGCAGATATTTCCATGGATGGAGGGAGTTTTGAACAAACTTTAATTTTATTGAATGGTTCAAAAGTGATTGATCAGCAAACGGCGCACAATACACTAAACTTACCTATTCCATTAGAAATAGTAGAGCGGATCGAAGTTATACGTGGTCCTGCGGCTCGTGTGTATGGAAACAATAGTTTAACAGGTGTTATCAATATTGTAACGCGTAAACCTCGTCAAAATGGTTTATACGGCCACACTTATTTTGGGACGAGCTTTAAGAAAGATACAGAAGAAACGAATGAATTATTTTCAAATCGAGGGATTCAATTGGGTGGGACCTTAGCACAAGAAAAGCATCAACATCAATTGTTTTTAAGTCACGAAACAGGTAATGGAACACGTTACAATACAGCGTTTGAAAATAATAAAATTTATTACCAAGGAAATATACAATTCAGTGCTAATCACCAACTGATAGCTTCTTATGGTTACGTGAAAAATGGATTTGGAGCCAACGGATTTTACGCTGCCCCAGGTGATAAAGATTCAAAAGAAATCGTAGAAACTTCAATGGTGATGATTCAATCAAAGCATCAGCTTTCTAATCGTTGGCATATTGAGCCTAGATTAAGTTATCGCTATAATTTTGATGATTATCGTTATTTTAAACATGATTTAAATCGAGCGCGTTCGAAGCATTATTCCAATGCATTAGCGGGAGAAATCAATTCGACATATGCTTTCAATAGTGGGAAATTAGGTTTCGGAGCTGAATTTCGTAACGAGCAAATCAATTCAACAAGTATCAATTCGCACACCAGAGATAATTTTGGATTGTATGCGGAATATAAAACGGATTTAACGGAAAAGTTGAATATCAATGCGGGAGCTTACATCAATTATAATTCGCAATACGATTGGCAAATTTTTCCAGGAATAGATGCCAGTTACAAGCTTACGAAATATTTAAAAATTGTAGGAAATATTGGAACGAGTCAACGAATTCCATCGTTTACCGATTTGTATTTAGATCAGCGTCCTGGGAATATTGGGAACAGTAATTTAGAATCTGAAAAAGCATTCCAAACAGAATTTGGATTGAAATGGGCCAAATCCAATTGGAGTGTGAATGCATATTATTTCTACCGTAACATCCATAATTTTATCGATTGGATCAGACAAACGACCGATCAGCCGTGGCAAGCTAATAATTTTGGTGATTTGAAAACGAATGGATTCAATGCTAAATTGAATTATCAACATATTTTTAATCAACAGCAACAATTAAAAATAGGATTAAGTTATGCGTATTTAGATCCAAAATTTGAACAAATTAATCCTGAAATCGCTTCAAAATATCGTATCGAATCATTAAAACATCAATTGATTAATACAATTGATTATCAATATAAAAATTTTAATATTTCGTTAGCGAATCGCTATTTAACACGACAATCGTATAAATCATATTGGTTGAGCGATATACGAGTTAATCAACGTTTTACAAAAAATATGGATGTAATTCTTGACGTCCAAAATCTTTGGAATACCAGCTATAATGAAGTTGGATCAATTCCATTACCAACTCGTTGGATGAGTATCGGAATAAAATGGAACGGAATTTAATACATCCTTTTTAGAATATTTAATGCGAAAACCGCCATTTTCTTAAGACTTGAAAATGGCGGTTTTGTTATATTTTATTTTATTAAAAACCGAGCAATTTGATCACTGAATATTAAAATTAATAAAGCTGAAACACTTATTATAATATTATGTATCAAGTCAAAACTCTCAATGGTCAGAAAATCGTCTTTAATACGGAAATGTTGTACAGTACTAATGATTACTTCTGGTATTGCTAGAATACATAAAATTACAGCTGTAATATAGAGCGTTATTTGTACATAAATTTGAAGGTTAAGATTCAAATTTCCAATCGTTTTATTCGTAAATTCTTGATCTAAATGAAGAAATTTTAAAACGAGCTCTGTTTTATAAATAAACAAATAATAGATAAATAGGTTAATGAAAATATCAGTGATGATGAATGATAAAGCCATCGACAGATCTGAATTTTCTATTATCTCTTCGGGATAAATAGTATCCTCTATAAATATTAACGTAACATATCCAGGTATGATGTAAATAGAGCTGATAAGAATAAAAATTAATCCAATCAATTTTACAATGATGGTTAGTAAATTCTTAATAGTCATTTTAATCGTTAAATCTATTAATTCGTTTTTTATTTCTTTCATCCAATAGTGATGCTACTGCCCAAATCGAACAAGGAATCCAACCAACAAGTGTTATCTGCAAAACAAAGCAAAGTATAGCAATTAAAATCTTTCCTCTCAATAAGAAAGATAAAGCAGGAAATAATACGGCGATTAAAATCATATCTCTAAAATTATATTTTCATTAACAACCAAAACCATGCGCTTTGTACATCACCTTGATCCAATAATTTAGCTGAAATTTGATGTCTTACTTCGGTAGGTTTAAATTTTTGGATATCCAAACGATTGCCTAATTGTGTTTTAAAGTTTTCAATTGAATCTTGAGTCGGAAGCGCTTCAACATTCCCTAATTGTCCTAAATGATTTCCTGTTAAAAATTTTGAATATTTAATCTCTTCAGGTAAAGAATCAATTCCTAAACCTATTGTACGAGTTGGTTTCTCCACTTCGAATATCGATTCTGGAATCACACGACAATAAAAATCTTCACCCATACGAGCTACTAAATCTAAATCATATGGACTGACATTATCTTCTTCGTTCAAATACTGATCTTGAACGTGCATTTTTACAATTTCAGCAATAATTAAATTGGCCGCTCCCGGTTGATCTGAAATTGAAATTACATCGCGAACTTTACATTCCAATTGAAAAGGACTTTCCGCAACACGAGGCGGTTGAACCAGTTCAGAAGCGATAGGCGTTAATCCGGCTTTTGCAAATTCATCCACTCCTTTAGGATATTCAACACTAGCTAATGATTGCTGTTGTACCATATCATAATTCACGATATTGATTACACATTCAGGATGTTCCCAAACATTTTCTAAGGTATGCTTTGTTGCCCCATCACGCATTTTACGCAACGGTGAAAAGACACAAATTGGAGGATTAATTCCCATAATATTAAAAAAAGAAAATGGGCTTAAATTCATTTTACCATCTTTATCCACTGTACTTGCAAAGCAAATTGGGCGAGGCGAGATAGCATGTTTCAGCAAATTATCAAATGCTTTAGTGTTCGGTTCGAATGATTTAGTTTTTTGCATGGTCGTTTAAATTCTCTTGATAAAGATGAACAGAATTTGTTAATTTTCCTAATCCTTTTATTTCTATTTCGATACAATCTTCTGGCTGTATCCATTGCACTTCGTAATTTGGATCTTTTCTTTTTCCAGTTCCGTTTAATTCCAAAAAACATCCTGTTCCAACTGTACCTGATCCAATAACGTCACCAGGAAATATTTTCACGCCGTAAGAAACTCGTTCGATGATTTCAGCAAACGTCCAATGCATATCCTTGAAATTTCCTCGTGAGACTTCAACGGCATTGACACGACATATCATATCCAAATCATAACAATTGCCAATATGTCCTTCTTTTGGAGCTACTTTATAAGCTTCTAATTCATCGGGCGTAATTAAATAAGGTCCCATCATGGAAGCAAAATCTTTTCCTTTGGCTGGTCCAAGATTCAATTTCATCTCTTGCATTTGCAAAGCACGAGCACTCAAATCATTTAAAATCATAAAACCGCCAATATATTCATCAGCTTCTTCGGCTTTGATATTCATACCTTCTTTTTTAATTACAATAGCAATTTCTAATTCAAAATCCATTTGATTAAAGTGTTCTGGCATGGCATAGACTTTTCCTGGTCCTTGAATAGCCTGATGATTCGAAAAATAGAAAACCGGAATTTCATCAAACTCTGGAATCATTTCTAACCCTCGATTTAAACGGGAAGTCTCTACGTGTTGACGAAAAGCATACGCATCTCGAAAACTCAGCGGATGGGGAATAGGAGCTAACAATTGAGGATTTTCCATCACTGTATTTTTATAATTTCCATTTGTGATTTCCTTCTGAATTAACTCAATCAGGGGAAAACTAAAAGCTGAATCGGCTAATATTTCAGTTAGAGTGGAAGGTAAGTGGGGATTAATTTGTTCTAAATCATAGACTAAATCATTCACAATAATGCCTACTTTTTCTTGGTGTTCCTTTGCGTAAGTAACGAATTTCATTTTGTTTGTCGTTTGAAAAGTGAAGATACAAAAGTTCTTTTAACATTTTGAAATTCGTATAAAGTGGGATAAAGTTTTATTTTTATTAAAAATCAAATCCATGAATAAAGCATCTTCCCTAAAAAAGAATACGTTTTACAAAGTAGACATTGTTGTAATCGGAGCAGGACAAGCCGGTTTATCGGCTGCTTATTATTTGCAAAAATTCGGAATCGAAGCAGGGAAAGGGTTTGTGGTCTTAGACGATGAAAACGGAGCAGGAGGAGCTTGGCAACACCGTTGGGACAGCTTGACATTAGAAAATGTGAATGGAATCAATGATTTACCAGGTCTAAGTTTTGAGGAGGCAATGAAAGAAAATCCAGAGGCTATTCGCGCCAATCAAGCTGTTCCAGCCTATTATTCGAAATACGAAAAAACGTTTCATTTGCCCATCATAAGAACGGTTAAAGTGCTAAACATCAAAGAGCAGAAGGATCGTTTTCTGATTGAAACCAATGGAGTACAATTCAGTGCAAGAGGAATTGTCAATGCAACAGGGACGTGGAAAACACCCAATATTCCTCATTTACCTGGTTCAGAGTCATTTAAAGGACTCCAATTGCATACCAAGACATATAAAAAAGCAGAGGATTTTAGAGGTAAGCACGTTATTGTGGTAGGCGCTGGAATATCAGCCGTACAATTATTGGGCGAATTATCCAAGGTTACAACCACGACTTGGGTCACGCGACGCCCTCCAGATTTTCGTCCTTACGAATTTAATCCCGAACATGGGCGAGAAGCCGTGGCCATGGTCGATGAACGCGTCCGATTGGGTTTACCGCCCAAGTCCGTGGTTTCGGTGACAGGTTTACCCATTACACCCGCCATTGAAGAAATGTTAAATAACGGTATAATGGATCGTTTACCGATGTTTACCGAAATCACAGCAAATGGGGTGAGATGGGAGGATGGCCAAGAAATGAAAGCGGATGTAATCTTTTGGAATACGGGGTTCAAACAAAACATCGACCATTTGAAGGAATTAAATTTAGTCAGTGAAAAGGGGGGCGTAGTGATGGCAGGTAAAGCAGCCACACAAGTGCAAAAAGATCCTCGCATTCACTTAACGGGTTATGGACCATCCGCTTCTACCATCGGCGCAAATAGAGCAGGAAGAGCGGTTGCGCGTGAAATCATCGCTACTTTAGAGTTGAAGAAAGTATAAATGGGATAATTACCGTATTTTTGCACAAATTCTACATTTTTGAAAACGGATCTTTTATTAATTACTCCTCCTTTTACACAATTAAACACGCCTTATCCGGGTACAGTTTATCTTAAAGGATTTTTAAACCAGTTGAACTATTCTACATTTCAAGCCGATTTAGGGCTGGATGTAATTTTACAATTGTTCTGTAAAAAGGGTTTAACGGATTTATTTGAATACATCGAAAATTCAGGCATTGCATTAGGTGAAAATAGTTTTCGCATCTACACGTTACGCGAAGATTATATCCATACCATCGATCCGGTGATCCGTTTTCTGCAAGGCAAAAATTCAACGTTAGCCGATGCCATTGTCCAAGATGGGTATTTACCTGAAGCTTCTCGTTTTGCTGAATTAGATGATTTAGAATGGGCTTTCGGTACGATGGCTTTTCAAGATAAAGCCAAGCATTTGGCGACATTGTATTTAGAAGATTTATCCGATTTAATCATCGAAGCCGTAGACGAAAACTTTGGGTTCAGTCGTTATGCTGAACGTTTAGGGCGATCGGCGAATTCGTTCGATGAGATCTATGCCGAATTACAAAAAGCACCTACCTACATCGACCGCATTACATTATCAGAATTAGAAAAATTAATTCAGTCGACGAATCCAAAAATGATTGGGTTTTCGGTGCCATTTCCAGGGAATTTATATGCGGCATTTCGTTGTGCCCAATACATTAAAGCGAATTATCCAGAGATTGTCGTGGATATGGGGGGAGGTTTTCCAAATACGGAATTACGTTCGCTATCCGATCCTCGTGTATTCGAATTCTTCGATTTTATTACGTTGGATGATGGGGAAGCGCCAACGGAACAATTACTTAAATACATTCACCAAGAAGTAGAACTTTCGGATCTGAAACGTACGTTTACTTTAGTAGATGGTGAAGTGAAATACATCAATCATCCTTTAATCAAAGACTATAAATTTAGCGAAGTAGGAACACCTGATTACACCGATTTACATTTGGATCAATACGTTTCGGTGATTGAGGTGGTGAATCCAATGCACCGTTTATGGAGTGATGGGCGTTGGAACAAATTAACGATGGCACACGGTTGTTATTGGGGAAAATGTACATTTTGTGATATTTCATTGGATTACATCAAAGTGTATGAACCGATCGCGGCCAAGCAAATTGTTGATAAGATGGAAGAATTGATTGCCTCAACCAACAATACAGGGTTCCATTTTGTGGATGAAGCTGCACCTCCTGCTTTAATGCGTGAAGTGGCATTGGAGATTCTGCGTCGTAAATTGACGGTATCGTGGTGGACCAACATTCGTTTCGAGAAAAGCTTCACCTTGGATTTATGCCGCTTATTAAAAGCTTCTGGGTGTATTGCCGTATCCGGTGGATTAGAAGTAGCTTCAGATCGTTTATTACAATTGATTGATAAAGGGGTAACCGTAGATCAAGTAGCGCTCGTGAACCGTAATTTTACCGAAGCGGGTATTATGGTACACGCGTATTTAATGTACGGATTCCCAACACAAACGGAACAAGAAACCATCGATAGTTTAGAAATGGTGCGCCAGATGTTCGAGTTAGGGATTCTTCAATCTGGTTTTTGGCATCAATTTGCGATGACAGCGCATAGCCCGGTGGGTTTAAATCCTGAAGAATACAATGTGATCAACCACAGTACCGAATTGGGATCATTTGCAAACAATGACATGGTACACGAAGAAAAATCGGGATTGGATCATAGCCAATTTTCGTTCGGTTTAAAGAAATCCTTATTCAATTATATGCACGGGGTAGGATTTGAGATTCCATTACACGAATGGTTTGAAATGAACGTACCAAAGACGACCGTTCGACCAAATTATATCGAATCGATTTTAAATCAAGAGGTATTCGTGACGCATAAATCAACGCAAAAAGTCGTTTGGTTAGGCGGTATTCCAACAATGGAAGTGCGTACCAAAACCAAAAAAGGACGTACGTTTGAAAATGCAGTGTTTACCTTCCATACCAAGAGTAATTACTTTGAGGTAACGTTAGAAAAAGCAGAAGGGGAATGGTTGATTGATTTCATCAAAGTAATGAAAGTAGCTGAAAAACCAATTTCTTACCAAAAGATGAAACAAAGCTTCGAAGAAGCCACCAATACTGATTTTGAAGTGTTTATTTATTCAAAACCAGCCAATCAGATGAAAGAAGAAGCATTATTGATTGTTTAAAGAATCCCAAAAAAATACTTTTAATTAGTTTACATACATAATTAAATCCATCATTTTCAAATACTAATTAATTTATATCCTATTGAAAATAAAAATAGTATATGTATTTTAGTTTTTATATAGATGATTAATAAAGCAAAAAATGAGTCATATTATTATATGACTCATTACTATTTTATTTTGGATCAATTGTTAAGTAAAACCCATCGTATAGATTTATCTTCATAAAGGTTATCGTTATATAAAGATTTTACCTCTATTATTTTCATCACTAATATTATTCCCATCAAATCCTATTTTACATATTAATAATGAGAATTATTCTTACATGATTTTAGGTTGAAGGTCATTAATAGGTATTAATCTTTCTCAAAAGATTTTAGAGTTCCATCTGCATTATAAATCCCTGTATAGCTTCCTCTTGTTGCCTGTATGCTTGTTAGCCATCTATATTCACCTGTAGCAGGATTCATAGCATAGAAAATTGAACTCAACGGCTCAGCACCTTCAATATCTTTAGCTTTGTCCTGTGTTTGTTTATTTATATTAGCTACAGTTTCAAATTTAATTGTATTTAATGAAAAAACATTACTGTCCATGTCACCGTCACCAGAAATTTGCATAGGAATAGGTTCTTGCCATTTTCCGTTCTGAAATTTATATTCATCTATATTTTCAGGTTTTGAAGGATCTTGAATAGATAAAATAATTCTTCCATCTTCATAAAAATATACTTTTTGAAAAATTTTAATTTCCTTCCCTTTAAATTGAGGTAAATTTTTTAAAGAATTTTCAGCATCTTGTAAAAGTTTCGTATCAGCTAATAAATTTGATGATGTATTAGTTGAACTTTTATCCAATTCATTGTCAACTTGTGTGGCTGATGTTTGTTCAGAAGAATTAACTTTTTTATCACCTTCTCCACAAGAAATTAAAAAGAAAGCAGAACCTATAAGCATTGTTATAATTGACTTGTTCATATATTTTAGATTAAGATTTAAATGCTTAAAATTATAAGATGTATTAAGTCTATACAATCGCTGAAATAAGGGATATTAGTGTATGTGAAATATAACTTAAATTTTATTTATAAACCTGTAATTAAAATTTTAATGATTTTTAAAGTGTATTTTGTACAATTAAAATGAATGCCTATATTTGGATAACTACAAAAAAATAAATGCAACGCAATAAAGTACATAATAAACCTTTATTTATCGGGATGAGTAAACAGACTGCTGCATTACTTACAAAGATTGTATTTGCACAATATTCTTTTTAGAATTTTGAATATACATATGTCATAAAAGACATATTTTACCTTTTCATTAATACAAACA
This sequence comes from Faecalibacter rhinopitheci, assembly GCF_015234135.1. Taxonomy (GTDB): domain Bacteria; phylum Bacteroidota; class Bacteroidia; order Flavobacteriales; family Weeksellaceae; genus Empedobacter; species Empedobacter rhinopitheci. The sequence goes on from NZ_JADGIK010000004.1 coordinate 186,550, forward strand.
AAAGACATATGCCACTATATCACGCGTTGGGTAATTTCCCACAGAAAAGACATACCGTATTCCGAAAACCTAATGGAGAACTCTATGCCGAAGAGCTGGTGTCTACTCACGGATTTTCGAGTACGTATTCCAATGTCTACCATTGTTATCCGCCAACATTGGTCAAAGAAATTAATGAACCATTTTCTGTTGAACCCAAAATAGCTCGCGCAAAACATCTAAAGCATACCTCATTAAAAGGTTTTCGTGTAAAACCAACGGATGATTATATCGAATCAAGAGTTCCGATATTAGTGAACAACGATTTACATATTTCTTTAGCGGCACCAAAAAAATCCATGACGGATTACTTTTATAAGAATTCAATGGCTGATGAGGTTATTTTTATTCATGAAGGTTCAGGAATACTAAAAACTGGTTATGGTCAAATTCCGTTTGAATATGGGGATTATTTAGTGATTCCACGCGGAATTATTTATCAATTGCATTTCAAGGATGAGAATAATCGTTTATTTATAACAGAATCTTTTAGTCCTATTGAAACGCCTCGTCGTTACCGCAATCATTTTGGTCAGTTAATGGAACATGCACCATTTTGTGAACGTGATATCAAACGTCCACAAGATTTAGAGACACATGATAAACACGGAGATTTCAAAATAATGATTAAAAAGGAAGGATTAATATACCCATATGTATACGGTACACATCCTTTCGATTTTGTAGGTTGGGATGGTTATCATTATCCTTGGGCTTTTTCGATTCATAATTTTGAACCAATAACTGGTCGAATTCATCAACCACCTCCAGTGCATCAAACATTTGAAGGTGCAGGTTTTGTAATTTGTAGTTTTGTTCCTCGATTGTTTGATTATCATCCTAATGCTATTCCAGCACCTTATAATCATAGTAATGTTGATTCGGATGAAATTTTATATTATGTGGATGGAGATTTTATGTCGCGTAAATCAGTAGAAAAAGGGCAAATTACATTACACCCTGCAGGTATTCCACATGGTCCACATCCAGGAACAGTTGAGAAATCAATCGGAGCAAAAGAAACGCATGAATTAGCTGTAATGATTGATCCATTTAGACCCTTAATGCTTACCGAACAAGCATTGGCTTTAGAAGATCCAGATTATTATAAATCATGGATGTATTAAATTGGTTATGAGATTATTAATTTTATAAGCCTGTCGAAGAGTAAATTAAAGTTGACTTAACGCATAAATACAAAGTAAATAAAACACCATAAAAAATGAGTACACAAACATTTGCAGAAAAAATTGCACAAGCACAAGACTTTCTTCCGATTAATGGAACAGATTATATCGAATTTTATGTAGGAAATGCTAAACAATCTGCACACTATTACAAAACAGCATTCGGTTTTCAAGAAATTGCCTATGCTGGACCTGAAACAGGAGTTAGAGATCGTGCTTCTTATGTTTTACAACAGGGTAAAATACGTTTAGTTTTAACCTCAGGTTTAAAATCTGATTCCCCCATTTGTCAGCATGCTATGGAACATGGTGATGGAGTAAAAGTTTTAGCACTTTGGGTAGATGATGCATTTGATGCCTTTGTCCAAACTACTAAACGTGGCGGGAAAGTATATTTAGAACCTACAACACTTTCTGATGAATTTGGAGAGATAAAAATGGCTGGGATTTTTACGTATGGAGAAACTGTTCATATGTTTATTGAACGTAAAAACTACAATGGACCATTTATGCCAGGATACGTTAAATCTGAATCTGCTTATCAACCTTCAGACTGTGGCTTATTATATGTAGATCATTGTGTAGGAAATGTTGGATGGAACCGCATGGATGAAGTAGTACAGTGGTATCAAGAGGTGATGGGATTCGTAAATATCTTATCATTTGATGATAAACAGATCAATACAGAATATTCAGCGTTAATGTCTAAAGTAATGAGTAATGGCAATGGGTATTCAAAATTTCCAATTAATGAACCTGCAGAGGGGAAGAAAAAGTCGCAAGTTGAAGAATATTTAGATTTCTACCAAGGAGAAGGAGTGCAGCATATTGCTGTAGCAACAAAAGATATTGTAAAAACTGTAACCGAATTAAAATCTAGAGGAGTTGAATTTTTATCTCCACCACCGGAAGCTTATTACGAAATGATTCCAGATCGAGTAGGAGAAATTGATGAAGACATTAAAAAATTGCAAGATTTAGGAATATTAGTTGATTGTGATGAAGAAGGTTATTTGTTACAAATATTTACTAAACCTGTAGAGGATCGTCCAACTTTATTCTATGAAATAATTGAAAGACATGGGGCACAATCTTTTGGCGCTGGGAATTTTAAGGCTTTATTTGAATCTTTAGAAAGAGAACAAGCAAAAAGAGGAAATTTATAAATTACTTTCAAAAAGCTAATTCTAAATGAATTAGCTTTTTTATTATATAATATTGGAACATAATTTGTTATACAATACATACTATATATATATCATCAATTATGAATTATATTTAGTATGTTTTTCTTAAAAATTATCTGTATATAAATTTCCTCATAATTAGATTACTTATTATTAGGTAACTGAATTCTATGAATCACTAATTTAGCTAATTTAGTGATTTACTTTTGTTTATATCTGAGTTAAATTTGAATATCAATCAAAAATACTTAGATTATGAAAAAAATTACTTTATCATTAATGGCAGTGTTCATGTCAGCACTCGCTTTTGCTCAAACTAACCAAGATACGTCTATTCAACTTGGATTAGGTAATGAAACGTATGTTTCTCAACAGGGCTGGAATAATACAAACGAACAATTACAATTAGGTATATCAAATTATTCAGATATTAGTCAAGAGGGATGGTTTAACCAAAATACTACATTAAGTGTAGGATTAGAAAATCAATCTTATGTAGATCAATATGGGATCTTAAATTCAAATTCCACAACTCAGGTGGGCGAAATGAATGTTGGTGTAGTTTCACAATCTGGCTATGATAATAGTTCTACTCAAATGCAATTAGGAACTTCAAATGGAGCACTTGTAAATCAAGTTGGTAATTATAATAGCGCAGATCAATATCAATTAGGTTCAGGAAATACTGCTTTAGCTTACCAAGATGGAAATTCTAATACTATTATTCAAGATCAGCAAGGTGATTCAAATTTTGCCTTAAGTTTACAAGACGGTTCGAGTAATGGTTCTTACCAATTCCAAGTTGGAAATGATAATTTAGCGTATAGTTTTCAAGATGGAACTTCAAATAATAGCTTACAACAACAACAAGGAAATTATAATACAGCATTAAATGAACAATCTGGAGTGCTTAATACTTCAGACCAAAGTCAAGTTGGAGATGGAAATTATGTGTCGAATTTTCAATCTGGATGGTTAAACTCATCTCAGCAAGTACAATTAGGTGATGATAATACTGCTACTGTAGAACAAGTAGGTGTAAGAAATGATGCATTACAGTTACAATGGGGGGATAATAATTTAGCTTCATCTAATCAATCAGGTAATATAAATAATTCACTTCAACTACAAATTGGAAATTATAACACGGCTGCATCCACACAAGACGGAGATTTTAATAATGTAATTCAATTACAAAATGGAGTATACAATGATGCTACAGCTTATCAATTAGGTGATTCTAATTCTATTATGCAGAATCAATCGGGTAGTTATAATAATGCTTTAGATATTCAATTAGGTTCATCTAATGTAAGTATGGTTTCTCAAACTGGTCTTGGGCATACTCATCTTGGGCTACAAGTTGGTGTAGGTAACACAATGACAGTTAATCAATCAAATTAACAAATTTATAATTTTTATAAAAGAGGGAAAAAGCTAGTCTTTTCCCTTTTTTATAAAATTAATATTTCTATATGAGAGCAATAATTTACATATTTTTTGTTTTTCTTCCAATATGTATATATGCACAGGATTTAAAATCAATAAATGCGAATAATGTAATAGATTATCTAAATATAAATTCAAAAACAATTACTGTACAAAATGGTAATTACAATTTGATAGATCTTTATTTACATGATAATGTTATTGATGTTATCCAAGTTGGTCATTATAATAATCTACAATACGATACAAGAAATAATGTGAATTCAGGTCATCATACTCAAGTAGAAATGTTTGGAAATAATAATTCTATACAAATCATAGGTGCTAATTCTATTTCTGATGAAATGAACTTACAAATTATTGGAGATAATAGAACAGTTCTGATACACAATAAATAAAAATTTATGCAAAAACGATGTATATTATTTATAATCTTAAATTTTTCAAGACTATTTGCTCAAGATACTAACATAGATATATTGCCTATAATTGATGTGTCGGAATTTGAAAAAATGGTTCATTTGAAAGGTTTAGCTTTGAATAATGACGAAACTATTCATGAATTAAATTATTTATTAGTTGCTATTAAGCAAGGAGAAGACAGTAATTTATCTACTCAAAAACAAGAAGGTAAATTTGTGATTGAATCTAATCAAAAAATTACGTTAAGTGATATTCGTCTAAACATTAATAAGGGTGATGAAATCAAAGCTTATTTATTCATACGAGATGATTTAAAAAATCAACTTATCGCTAAAGATTCCCTTTTTATAAAATATGATGGAATAAAACTTATACTAAATGACTATAAAAAGAATCAAGTAAAACTTGAAAAAGAAGAATTTGTATTACGAGGTTTGGTAATAGATCAAACCAAAACTAAGTTAGGCAAAGATTTTTTTGATCTATTTTATTCTAAATATAGTTTACTTAATGAAATGTATCATTTTATTATTAATATAAATGAAATTCCTACAATGGGTAGATCTTTTATTCTTCAAATAGAAGATGGGGATAATATATTACATAGTTTTAGAATGTCTCCTAGTGAAGAATATTTAACTGCTCAAGTAGAGTTTATTTTAAGAATGTTGAATCAATATAACAACGAGAAAAAATTCATTAAACAACAAATAACTTCTCCCTAACTCATTATATCATTTAAAATGAAATGGCCTATTATTATTTTACTCATAATCGTTGGAGCAATACCATGTATTGGCCAACAAATGGTTTATAAACCTATTAATTCCGCTTTTGGCGGTGATAATTACAATTACAATTGGTTATTAAGTTCTGCTAATGCTCAAAATCAATTTAAAGCTAACACTGGATATGCGGGGCTTAAGCCAAATACTGCTATTAGCGGTTTTCAAGAAAATCTAAACAGACAGTTATTAAATAAAATATCAAATGGATTATTTGGAGGTAGCTATGATGATACTAAAATGGATCCAGGTGTTTATAATCTAGGTAGCCTAAATGTTACAATTGCCGAATATTTCGGGGGCCTTTATATAAGCATTATCGATATTTTAACTGGAGAACAAACTAATATTAATTTGCCAAATTCATATTAGTAAAAGAAAAGTAAACAATAAAAAACTAAAAAATGTATAAACTAACATGTAACCTAACAAAAATACATTTTCTACTTTCAATTTTACTTTTATATGTTTTTAATAGTTGTAGTGCATTAATTAATGCACCTACAGATAAAGAACAATCAACCTTAGGTGAAGTTACACCATATACGCAAAAATTAAAATTATTACCTTCTCCAAAAGAGAAAGTTGTAGTGGCAGTTTATAAATTTAAAGACCAAACAGGTCAATATAAACCGTCGGAATTTAATGCGAATTGGAGTACTGCTATACCTCAAGGAACGACTTCTATATTATTAAAAGCATTGGAAGATTCTAAATGGTTTACCACTATTGAAAGAGAAAATATAAGTGATTTACTTAATGAAAGACAAATCATAAAATCAACAAGACAAGAATATGCTTCTTTTCAATCTGCAGAAGATCAGAAAATTGCAAATCAAATTCTTCCTCCCTTATTATTCGCGGGAATTATTTTGGAAGGCGGAATTGTATCCTATGATTCTAATATCATGACAGGAGGAGCAGGAGCAAGATACTTTGGGATTGGAGGAAGTACGCAATATAGGCAAGATAGAATATCTGTATATCTAAGAGCTGTATCCACTAATACAGGTAAAATTTTAAAAACTGTTTATACTTCAAAAACGATTTTATCGCAATCTTTAAATGGTAGTTTTTTTAGATATGTAGATTTAGAGAGATTATTAGAAGCTGAAGTTGGAATTACTAAAAATGAACCTGTTCATTTAGCAGTAAAGGAAGCTATTGAAAAAGCTGTATACGATTTGATTATTGAAGGTTCAAAAGATCAGTTATGGAATGTAGATCAAAAAGATCAATCAAATTTTAAGGAACTAATCGAAAAATCACATATTGAAGATTCTATCAATAATTACAGAGTAGATAATGTTATTCTCAAACCCAGAAGAGGTAAGTTTGCTGTACTTGGAAACTTTAATGGACAGATAATAAAAGGAGATTATCAAGAAAGTAAAATTAAACCAGGATTTACTGTTGGTGCTAAATACTTTCTTTCTAAAAATATTAATTTTGAAGCTTCCTTTTCAAGTTTTGCATTGGAAAATAGAGGGATATTTAAACAGAATTTTAATAGTATTGATCTTAATTTAGAATATATATTTTTACCGGAAGATAATGTTTCACCATTTTTATTTGGTGGAATAGGTTTATTGACCCCTCAAAAGAAAAATAGTGATTCAAGAGGTAAAGCAAATATCGGTGCTGGATTTGAATACCTGCCTTTACCAAATGTGGGTGTTAGAGCTTACGGAGAATATGATTTTGGTTTCAATGATGATTGGGACAATTTTATAGGTGGTAAGCGTAAAGACAATGTAATCGTATTTGGGATAGGGGTAAACTTATATTTTGGTAAAAAATTTAACAAATAAATTCTAAAATTATGAACAAATATATAAATACAGTCTTTCTCGTTTTAAAATTAACATTAATAACATTTTTATTTACACAATGCAGTGAAGATTTGGTTGTAGGATCGGAGAAAGGAATAATAAAAGGAGTAGTCGTTAAACATAGCTCTAATGAACCCTTAGCTCATGTTAAAATTACAACTGCTCCCACTACTAGTACAATTTTTACAGGGAGCGATGGATCATTTATTATTGAAAATGTACCAATAGGTGATTATTCTGTAAAAGCAGAATTAAACGGATATATAATGGAGATTAATGGTGCTAATATTGTCGACTATGGGCAAGAAGTTAGTTTAGTTTTTGAAATGAAAGATGATAATGCATTAAATAGTCCACCTTCAATTCCAGAACTGTTGTCACCAATAAATAACGCATTTGATCAAGCTTTATCTGTTAGTTTAGCATGGAAATCTACAGATGCTGATGATGATCCACTTACGTTTAAATTGTTAGTTAAGAATAATAAAAGTGATGATATTCTAATTTTTGAGGATATTAAAGCTATGAATTATACTTTGGAGAACTTAAATTATGGTACATCTTATTTTTGGCAAATTGTTGCTTCTGATGGTATTAATGATGACGTATATAGTGAGACCTTTAAATTTCAAACTAGTAATATACCTCATAATAGGTTTCATTTTGTAAGTCTGGAAGGTGAGAATCATGTAATATATTCTTCAAATGAAGAAGGTGTAAAATTTAAGTTTACTAAAGAATCAGTTAATTCTATTCGACCAAGAAAAAATAATTCAGCAGGTTTGATTTCCTTTTTAAGGATTTCAGATGGTAATACACATTTATATACTGCAAAACCAGATGGTTCAGATGCATTTAGAGTTACTCAAATTCCATTAGCTGGATTTAACAATAATGAACTTGATTATGCTTGGAGTTCAAATGGAAGTGAATTTATTTATCCTAATTATAATAAACTTTATAAAGTTAATAAAGACGGGAGTGGTACTCAATTGATTTATACAACACAAGATGGTAGTTTTATTACGGAATGTGCTTGGAGTACAGATGGCTCAAAAATAGTTTTAAAAACAAATAATATAGATGGTTATAATGTAAAAATATTTGTAATAGATTTAGTAGGAAACACTCTTAAAACAATTCTAGAAAATGTATCTGGAGCTGCAGGAGGTTTAGATATATCTGTCGATGGTTCTAAAATATTATATTGTTATGATATTTCAGGATATCAAAATTATTCTTATAGACAACTTAATACACATATATTTTTGTATAATATCTTAACAGATGAATTAATAGATATTTCAGAAAAATCAAAAATTCCAAACGGTTTTATAGATATCGATCCAAGATTTTCACCGAATGAAGCTGAAGTAATTTTTACTCAAACTTCGAATGATGGAATATCAAGAAAAGATATTTATAAAATTTCATTAGGCAATGATGAAAGCGAATCTAGAGTATTATTATTTAATAATGCCTGGATGCCCGATTGGGAATAGGTTACATTTTTAGTTAGGAACCCCTTCATTATTAGAATGAAGGGGTTTATTTTTTTATTCGATTAATTCATGTTTCAGTGCAAATCTCATGAGAGAGATAGAATTTTTTATTTGTAGTTTGTTGAAAATTCTTTTTCGATGAGTTTCTACTGTATTAAAACTAATAAAAAGTTTATCAGAAATTTCTTTACTATTACAACCTTCACAAATATATCGTATAATTTCTAATTCACGGTTGGTGATGCTTGCAAGTATTTCATTTATACTTTTCTGTTCATCTGAATTACTTTGTTGATTACTAAAATTTTCTATAATTTTAGCACGAAGCTCATCTCCCATGTAAGCTTCACCATTTTTTATACAGTCTATAGCTTTTATCAATGTCTTAGTTTCATTGTATTTTTCTATAAAACCATTGATTCCAAGTTTAAAAAGTTCACTAATTTTCTTAATACGATTATCTCCAGTTAAAATTAAAATTTTAACTTCACGATGCATTATTTTAATTGTTTTTATCAAATCTTTAGCATCTTCATCTGTAAATTCGATTTCAGTAATTACTAAATCTATGGGATTTGCTGAAATCCATTCTATTGCATCTTTAACGTTTGTGGCATATCCCACAACTTTAAATCCTTTCTTTTTGTTCAAGACTGCAATTAATCCATCTATTACAATTTTGTGTTGATCAATAATAAAAATGTTCATTAATTCTATATTTAAGTTAGTTAGGCTTATTAGTTGGTAGTAGAATTAATATTATAAAAATACTTAATAATAATATTATAAGAGTTTTATAAACAATTAATATTAACTGAAAAAAGTTAAAATTTGGTAGCTAGTTTAGTGAATGTTAATTAATCAAATTCCATATTGATTAATAATTCTGTTTTCAATCGAGATTTATAATTACAATCCATACCATTAAGAAGTTGATCAATGATATCAAAAAGTATTTCTCGTTGAATATAATTTATTTCTAAGAATTCGTTAGAAGAATGAAAATATAGGTCTAGTTGATGAAAATATCCATTCAGAGAATGGATATTATGATCCAATAAGTTTTCTACACTTTCAAAATAATGATTAAAAGTAGTATGGCTAATCTTATGTTGGTATATAGTTCCCTTTTCTTTACAAGAAAAAGATATTTCTAAATCCTCAATTTCATTTTGGAAAAAGGTCACGATAAAATGGTTAATGTCTAAATTGTAAACATTAAGATTATATCTTCCATTTTTTTGATAAAGCTGGAACTGACGATTAAATTCATTAATGCTAATCTCAAAACTCATAATTTAGTTATTAGTTGTAATAAATATAATAAAAATTACGAATTAATTGATAATTAAGTACTAATACTTAATCGTTCGCATGGTATTTGATATAGGTTGTTCAATATTATTTGCGTATTGGGTACGTTTTAACCAATTTTTATTTTCATCATACTCATATAAAATACGATTGTTTGTTTTTAATTTGCCTTGTGAATCATATAAAAACTCTTCGACTATATTTGAATTTTCATCAAAATTTCTACGTTTTTTAGATACTAAATTATTCTTTAAATCAAAAATAACTTCTTCTATAGGCTGGCTTAATTGATTATATTTATAATTAATTATGTATCCATCTTTGCCATATTTAACAACTGTTTTTATTAATTGATTATTTTTATATTCATTAGTTTTTTCAGTAAATATATTGTTGTCTATTAGAGATGTTTCTTTATTATAGATTATATTTCCTTGATCATTTATTTTATACTCGTTAAAAACTGTAACTATTTCATTTTCACTTTTTGTTTCTACAAAACCGTCAGAGGTATATTCATAGTCTTTGATAACAATCATATTTCTTTCAGGATCTGATAATTCTGATTTAATTAACTTTTGATCCTCAGAATATGTAAACGTTTCGGTATATAGTAAATCACCATTTTCAGAAAAATATTCTTTATTTTTTTTATTACCTTCTGAATTATAATATGTTTTTGTATGATATTCTTGAATGTAATCTTCAATAATATTAGTTTTAATAAAAGCTTTAGTAAAGGATTCTTCTACAAGATGAGGATTTTTAAAAATTTTATCTTTTTCTAAATCTGTTGTTTGTGCAAATAAAATTCCGCTTATTAAAATTAAAATCGAACTATATTTTTTATACATCATATTTTGTTTTTAATGTTCCTAAAAATATTAAAAATTATTGTGATTTTCATTAAAGTTGGCTCATTTATCAAGAGTTAAATTATTTTAAATATATTTGAGAAAAACAATAATACATGACTTCAAAATTTAGTTTAAAGGGAAATCAGCCAGCTTTTATCAATTTATCGTTATTATTAATACGTTTATCCGCTGGAGGATTTATGTTAACTCATGGGTGGGGTAAATTAATAAAGCTAATAAATGGAAATTTCGAATTTGGTGATCCAATTGGATTAGGAGTAGAAATTTCTTTAGGATTAGCTGTTTTTGCCGAAATATTTTGTTCATTGCTTATTGTTTTTGGTTTTTTTACAAGGTTAGCTTCTATACCTTTAATTATCACTATGCTAGTTGCAGTCTTTGTCGTTCATCTAGACCATGATTTTGGAAAAAAAGAATTAGGATTATTTTATTTTATTAATTATTTAGTGTTATTTTTATCAGGAGCAGGTAAATTTTCAATGGATTATTTACTTAGAAAAAAATGAAAAATTTAATCACTTTTATAATTCTATTTTGCTCAATTACCTTAAATGCGCAATCTATGGAATTAGCTTACGAAAAATTAAACAAAGATGAACTCAAATTAATCAGAGCAAAAGATAGTGATGTTCCTATGCGAGTATTACTAACTACAACAAGCAATGATTTAAAAATTCTTAAATCAATATCTAAAGATATTGATCCTAACGACCCAAATTTAAAACATTTTGCAGATCGCATGCATGCTACTGTTGTCGATAAAAAAAGCAGTGGAGTAGGAATTGCTGCCCCTCAGATAGGAATTAATAGAAATGTAATATGGGTACAACGTTTTGATAAAGATCATCATCCATTCGAATTGTATATTAATCCAAAAATTACTTGGTATTCCGAGATATTACGATTAGGTAGAGAAGGTTGCCTATCTATTCCGGATGAATTTGGAAAAATATATAGAAGTTTATCCCTTCAGTTAAATTATTTTGATAGTAATGGGAAAAATATAGTAGAAATAGTTGAAGGTTTTACTGCTGTTATATTTCAACACGAAATTGACCATTTAAATGGAATATTATTCATAGATCGTATTACTGAACAGGAAAAAATCGAATTTATAAAAGCAGATCAAATTAACGAAGTGTTTTATAAACAATAAAAAATGTCAATTATCCATAAAGTTAAAAAAAGGAATATATTTTGATTGAGAGAATATATATGAGTTTTCATATCTCGACGATTAAAAGTTAAATTCTGATATTAAAATTTTTAAATTATATAAAATTTGCTAGCACATACAATTTATAAACACGAAACAAGTGACCAATGGGTAACTTTTGTTCATGGAGCAGGAGGAAGTTCGTCTATTTGGTTTAAACAAATTAGAGAGTTCAAAAAACATTTTAATGTCTTAATGCTTGATCTTAGAGGGCATGGACGTTCAAAAAATAATTTGAAAGCAATTTTTGAAAAGCGATATACTTTTAAATCTGTATCGGCAGATGTTTTGGATGTTTTAGATTATTTAAAGATTAAAAAAAGCCATTTTGTAGGTATTTCTTTAGGCACAATCATTATCAGACAAATCGCAGAAGATCAACCAAAGCGTGTTGCTTCTATGGTAATGGGAGGTGCGGTAATGAAAATGAATGTGCGAGGACGTATTTTGATGACGATAGGTAATATGTTTAAAAATGTAATACCATATTTACTTTTATATAAAATATTTGCATTTGCAATAATGCCAAAAAATACGCATAAAGAGTCTAGAATTTTATTTATAAATGAAGCTAAAAAACTATATCAAAAGGAATTTATAAAATGGTTTAAATTAACTACAGAATTAAATCCTTTGTTGAAGCTTTTTAGGCAAGTTGATATTAATATTCCTACTTTTTATATTATGGGAGATGAGGATCATATGTTTTTACCAACTATAAGAAATTTGGTAAAAGAACATACCAAATCAGCACAATTATATATTATTAATAATTGTGGGCATGTTGTAAATGTAGATCAACCTAAAATTTTTAATGAAAAAGTGATTGATTTTTTAAAAAATCAAATAAAAAAATAATTTTAAAGGCTAACAATTAATTGTTAGCCTTTAAAATTTCATCAAAAAATGTTTTTGAATCATCGTCAAATGTTGGCTTTTGCAACAATAGTTGAGATATTTTGACAACTTTATCAAAATCTTCTTGTGTAAAGCTTTCGCCAAAATGATCATTACAGAAATTTCCAATATTTCCTAAAATTATATTTACTTCTTCTGTAGATAATTCTCCATTCTCTTTCCAACGTGCACGATATAAGCTTGCTGCCAAGTATGATGTAATATCAATTAAATCATCTATTGATATCTTCCCATTATTTTTTAACTTCGCCATAACTAATGTTTCCATATCACGGTATATGACGTCTTTAATTGTAAGTTTTTTTTCTTCCATCTTCATTAGTATTGTACAAAACTATAGATTAAAATTTGGTTCTACTTTAAAATTTATTAATTCTTTCGTCCTAGGATGTATAAATTCTAGATATTCTGCATGTAAAAATAATCGAGTAGATTTTTTTCCATACAGATCATCACCTACGATAGGAGTGTTTAGTCCTAAAGGATGTGCTGCATGCATGCGTAATTGATGGGTACGTCCTGTAATTGGATAAAATTGAATTAACGTTCTATTATTACTTCTCTTTAAAACTTTATAATCAGTTTTGGCCATCTTTCCGTGTTCATAACAAACAACTTGTCGAGGTCTATCGTCTAAATCAACTCGAAGAGGTAATTCAATAGTTCCTTCATCGTTAGGTATTAACCCATCTAATAAAGCAATATATCTTTTAGAAACTATTCTTTTTATAAACTGTTGTTGTATAGCTTTGTGACTTTCTTTATTTAGGGCTAAAACTAATAATCCAGAAGTTGCCATATCCAATCTATGAATAATAAGGGGACCAGTAGCTTGCGGAAACTGATGTTTCATTCTTTCATATACAGAATCTTTAATTTCAATTCCAGGAACTGATAAAAATTCTTCTGGTTTATTAACTACAACTAAATCTTCATCTTGATAAATTATTTCAATCTTTTCAATATGTTCAAATTGTTTTATCAATGGATTATCATTCATTTTAATGCCTTTCAACATATGTCCCAATATTGGTTCACATTTTCCAGTACATGCAGGATAATAGTTTTTGTGTTTTCTAATTTCTGATTTTGGAGATTCTCCCCACCAAAATTCAGCCATACAAATAGGCTTTAAATTATTTTCAAAAGCATACTGAAATAATTTTGGTGCAGCACATTCTCCAGATCCTGCAGGTGGCATTTGTGCTGCTGTTGTTTCAAAAATTTCACGTAGACCTTTTTTTTCTTTATTGATGTTTAAAAATTGATATTGATCAAATAATTGATTTTGAAGAGAATTGGACTTAAATTTACGTTCCTCTTTAAGTTGAACAATTTGATTGGTATAAAAATTTAATTTTTCTTTTAGTTCTTGTTTTTTATTCTCAATTTCTTGAATCAGAACTCTAAATTCATGCTTATCTCTTAAACTTTGTTTTATTAAATCTTCTTCAAATAACTTTGCTTCATCTATAGATAACGTAGGTAATATGACTTCACGTTTTACTTTTCTATGCTGTTTATTTGATTTTAATTCAATTTTAGCCTTTTCAATCTTTTCATTCGAAGATGTCTCAAAATCTCCGATTTCTTTTTTTAATTGGATAAAAAAATGATTGTTTTCTAACTCAACTAGTGTTCGATTTATTTCATTTAACCGTTCTTCTTGTTGTAAGAAAAAACCATCTTTATTTAGCATATCAAAAATAGGTGGAACAAAGAAAAGATGTTCGTTTGTATTGGCTAATTTCCCGGAAAAAGCAGTTATATAACCAATTTCTTGCTTTTCGTTTTCACAAACTAATACACCAAACATTTTTCCAATTGCTGGGCTGTTATCATTTTTATCTAAACCAAAATTATGTATAAAATCAGATTGATTCTCTAAATATAGTTGTACCTCTTCGCATGCTTTAATGGCAATAGGATGAGGTTGATAATAGAATGGATAATCCATAGAATCTGGTAATTCTATATGATGAATTGGCTGTTGAAAATGTTTAAAGTATTTTGGCATTTTTAGATAAAATAGTTTGCAAATTTACGGCAAAGAAATGATTTTGTTAAAGGAGAATTTTTTGAGTTATGTACTCAAAAAAAAATCCTCAGTTCTAAAACTGAGGAATCGTATTATATAAAATTTTAATGAATTGATTTAAACCCATTCATCATCACCTTCCATTTCGTCATCTAATTCAGCATCAATAAACTGAATGTAAAAAGCTACAACATCACCATTTTCATTATATCCAAAGTATGATGGGTAAACACCTTCTCCGAAACCTGCTTGGAAAATAGGAGCTTTATATTCCGTGTTAGGAATATTCCAGTTAATCCAATCTCCATCTTCCGATTGATAAGCTGGATTATTTTTTACATTTTCAATGAATAATGGTGCAAAGTAATCATCGTACAGATTTTCATCTTTCGCTTCAACTTCATCAATGAAATTTGTAAATGCTTCTTTAGCGCCAAAGTCAACAATAGTTGCTAATCCACTTTCAGATGCAAATCCAAAAAATTCACCTTCATTTAAGTCTTCTATAGATTCTATTCCTTTTAAAGCTTCTTCATAACGTGTTGGTTTTTCATCTTTAAAAGTAATTTTAACGCATGCGATTAAGTTTTCAGCATCTCCATCATCTTCGTATGAAATAATACTTGCTTTGATTGGGAAATTTCCTTTTGGAGTTTCTACAAAGTAAGGTGAGTTATCTAATGCTAAATATTGTCCAAGAGGATCGTTTACAATAATTTTTCCAGTTGGTAATGTAACTTCTCCTAAATCAATTTGATCAACTTTAATGTCGTTAATCTCTTTGCTAGTAAAATACATATCCAAGTCATTTGGAGCTAACGTAAATTCACGTTTAGATTCCCAAATTTTTAACCATTCTGCAGTTGGTTCCATAATTATATATAATATATTAATTTTTAAAGTTATGTAATAGTTATATTAGTTAATCATCTTTATAAAAGATTTAACTTTTCTTAGCTATTCGTTTTTTCAATTCAATTTTATCAATATCATATTCAACTTTCATGATGTAAACTAAATCATCAAAAGTTAATTTATTCTTTAGGTGATAATTTATCAATAGAGCTTTCAATTTTTCAAATTCTTTTTCACTTTTTTGTTTGAAATTTGCTTCTATTAAATTTCGTGTTCCTAAATCTAATATTAATTTATTATCTACGCCTTGAGAACCATTTTCTTTTTCAAATTCTCCGTGTTCTAATACTTTTTTACCTTTATAATCGTCGTTCTGAATAGTAATAGAAACAATATCATTTATCAAGTACTTATCACCTCCAATAATAATACTATCTGTTGTAAATGTTATTTTACCATCTATTATTCCATCTACATCTTCTTTAGGTGCCTTAAAATAACCATTAAAATAAGCAACTGCCGTTGCCAATATTCCTATAAAAATGTAATAAGCTGTATTGTTTTCTTTAAAAAATCCGAATTGGATAAAAACATAACTAACAAGTGACAAAATAAAAAATGAAGCAATAAATCGAATGACTTTTTTCGATTTATTTTGATCCTTTTGTTTGATGAATCTGTCAAAACTATATTTATCCATTTGATGCTATATCTTTTCTTACACGACTTAAACTTTCTGGTGTTATTCCTAGATATGAAGCAATCATCCATTGCGGAACGCGTGCTGTAATATTAGGATATAACTTGATAAACCCTAGGTATCTTGCTTTCGCAGAATCGCTTAGTAAAGAATTTATACGATCTTGCATATGTCTGACATGATTTTGTAAAAGTATCATCTGTTTCTCTATATACTTAGGATTTAATGATTGTATTAATGCACTTAGCTCATCATTTAGCATAACAATTGTAGAATCTTCTATAGCTTGTACATAAAATTTTGCTTCTTTCTTACATAAAGAACTATTGCGATCACTTATTATCCAGTTTTCAGTACCAAATTGGATGATGTGCTCTTTTCCATTATCATCTATCGTGTATGATCTGATGACACCTTGTTCTACAAAATAATAATCATTAGAGAAATCTCCTGCATTTAGAATAATATCTCCTTTAGTGTATTTTTTAACAGTAATAAAATCAAGAATTTTGTTAATGTCTTCAGGATTTAGTTCAACACTGTTTGTTAAATGGTTTATAAAATTTTGCATATATTTTGCTAATTCTTCTGACAAAGATAGCGGTTTATTTCCATAAATATAAATGTAACTAAATTTGTTACATTAAAAAAATATTTTACATTTGCTATATATATATAATTCAATGAATAATTTAAGATTTGCTACAATTGTGCATATTTTGGTTCTTACTAACAAATTGAGAGATTCTAATTGTAATGAGAATAAAGATAAGATTATTACATCCGATTATATTGCCGGAAGTATTAATGTAAATCCGGTTGTAGTACGTCGTGAGATTAAAATTCTAAAGGAAGCTGGGATTTTAGGTTCTAAAAAAGGCAAGGATGGGGGATGTTTTTTAATTAAAGATCCTTCAGAAATAACGCTTGGGGAGTTGTATAAGATAATATATGAAGGAAATACATTTGGTAAACTAAATCAGACTAATCCAAATTGCCCTGTAGGAAAAAAAATGAATACAGAATTAAATTTAATATTTTCTAATGTGAAAAATGAAATAATAAATAATCTTTCCAAGATAACTTTAAAGAATTTTTCGGATCAATTTTAGAAGATTTAATTATTTAAGATTTAAAATATCTATAAAAAATATAAATATATGAAAATAGCATTAATTGGAGCAACAGGTTTTGTTGGATCCGCAATTTTAAAAGAGTTATCAGATAGAAATCACTCTATAAAAGCTTTTGCAAGAAATATTGAAGCCAATTTAGGACAAAAAAATGTTGTTGGAATTCCCATGGATGTAAATAACACAGATAAATTAGTAGCTGACCTAAAAGGTGCAGATATTGTAATCTCCGCTTTCAATGCAGGATGGAATAATCCAAACATTTACGAAGATTATATGAAAGGTGCAAAGAATATTCAGGAAGCAGTAAAAAAAGCTGGTGTTAATCGCTTTATTGTAATTGGCGGGGCAGGTAGTTTATACCTTGATGAAAATAAAAAGGTATTAGATAGTCCTGAATTCCCTGAAGAAATAAAACAAGGTGCATTAGCTGTTAATGATTATTTTGATTTTTTAGGAAATGAAGTTGATTTAGATTGGGAATTCTTTTCACCAGCCATAGAAATGCATCAAGGTACTTCTGGTAATAGAACTGGTAAATATAGATTGGGATTAGATAATCCAGTTGTAGATAAACAGGGAAGAAGTGTATTATCTGTTGAAGATCTTGCTGTAGTTATAGCTGACGAAGCAGAAAAGCAAAATTTCGTAAGAAGAAGATTTACAGCAGGATACTAATGTTTTCTTAAAGTTATATATTATTCGAATTTTGGAATATTTTTAGAAATACCAATATAAAATTAAATGTTATGAGATTTTATATTGGTATTATTTGTATTATAACAGGTGCATTGATGATGATAGCATCAAGTATTTTTTTAGATTTCACAATATTATTCGAAAAATTAGTTGCAGTATTATTTTTTGCTTTATCTACTATTATGCTGTTATTTGGTCTTAATAATTTATACAATTACTTAGATTATAAAAGAGTAGTAAAACATGGGTTTAAGGTAAAAGCAAAAATTATTCATATAAAGAGTACTATCCTAAAATTAAAGGATTCACCTAAATTTATTTTAGAAGTGATATACGAGCATCCATTTAACCATAAGAGTTATAAAACTTTTGTGGATTATTATGGTGAAGTAAAACAAAATTTAAATGTAAGTGAAAATGAAATTATAGATGTTTTAATTGATCCAAAAAACCCTAACATTGCATTATTTTCTAAGGGCTAATAACTAAAAAATTACCTATTATAAATATCTTTCCTTAATAATATTTATATGATGTATAGAATGCCCCGCAATGATATAGCCAATTTTCTTAATGGTATATTCATTTTCATCAATTATAGCACTTTTATCTAGCGTTTTAGAGTCAAAACCTTCAAACTGAAAAGTTGTTGCATTCATTAAATATAACCATTCTTTAACCAATATTTCAGGATTTAAAGAATCATAATTTAATAATTCTACGTATTTGTTTTGATCAAATGATTGAAGTGAGTTTCCATCATTACGTGCAATTTTTAATGCTCTTTCAGAAAAAATTCGCTCACAGTCAATACAATGCTGTACAACTTCCTTGATACTCCATTTTCCATCAGCATATCTATAATCCCATTTCTCTAGATCTGTAACAGTTGTAAGCGTTTTTTTTATTTCTTCGATGCGTAATTCTAGGGCATCATGTACTGTGATACCGTCATAGCTTACAATATAATCATTGTGGTTGTAGTTCATAATTTCATAATTTTAACTTTTTAAATATAGCATTTATATTTAAAATTTATTTCATAATTTAATATATAATTTGGCCCAAGTTTCTTTTTAATATTCAGTATATAATACCATCTAATCCAATTTAATATAAGATAGTAAGAAGCTGGAAAATATATATTTCATCAAAAATAACTGCTTCAATATATTTTAAAAAAGGAAAATTATACAACCTACTTTTATGTAAACTTTCTAATAACTCTTCTATTTTAGTAAATTGTTACGATAAAATCTCTTACTTTTGATTTAAAGAACAAATTATTTAAAAAATACTATGTCTAAAATATTAGTAATTGAGGACGAGCAAGCGATCCGAAATGTCTTAAAAAGCATCTTAATGGATGAAGATCCAAAATGGGAAGTGGATGAGGCTGAGAATGGACTTGTAGGAATAGAAAAAATTAAGCAAAATACATACGATTTAATCATTAGCGACATCAAAATGCCAATGAAAGATGGCACTGAAGTTTTGGTTGAAGCTTTAGAATATAACCCAGAATTACAATTTATAATGATTTCTGGACATGGTGATATTGAGATAGCTGTAGACTGTTTAAAAAAAGGAGCCTTCGATTTTCTTTCTAAACCGCCAGATTTAAATCGTTTACTAAATACAGTTCGTATAGCATTAGACCATAAATCTTTAAAATCATCCAATAAAGCTTTAAAGAAAGAAAATAAAGAACTAAAAAAGAAAGTTTCTAAAAAGTATACCATGGTTGGAGAATCAACCAAATTAGTACACGTTAAGGAAATGATAGATAAAGTAGCTACAACCGATGCTCGAGTTCTTATTTTAGGACCTAATGGTACAGGAAAAGAATTGGTTGCTCATCATATTCATGAGAAAAGTATTCGTAATAAAAAACCATTAGTAGAAGTTAACTGTGCTGCAATTCCGGCAGAGTTAATAGAAAGTGAACTTTTTGGTCATGTAAAAGGTTCTTTTACGGGTGCGATTAAGGATAAACAAGGTAAGTTTGAACTGGCAGAAGGTGGTACTATTTTCTTAGATGAAATTGGTGACATGAGCCTTTCAGCTCAAGCGAAAGTGCTTCGTGCTTTACAAGAAGGGAAAGTGTCTCCAGTGGGTAGTGAAAAAGAAATCAATGTTAATGTACGAGTTTTAGCTGCTACAAATAAAGATCTTCGTAAAGAAATTGCGGAAGGGAGATTCCGAGAAGATTTATACCATCGCTTAGCTGTAATTATTATAAATGTTCCTGGTCTTAATGATCGTAAAGAAGATATCCCACTTTTAGTAGAGCATTTTGCATTAGATTTCTCTCAAAACTTAGGTTTAGAGAATAAAAGTTTTAATGAGGATGCTTATGATGTATTAAAAGATATTGATTGGAGTGGAAATATTCGTGAGTTAAGAAACGTTGTAGAACGTTTGTTAATTTTAGGTTCTAATCCAATTACTGCAGATGATGTAATTACCTACGTTAAGAAATAAGTCTATGAAAAAACACATTATAACTTTTTTTTCTCTAATAATAATTTTCACAAGTTGTAGTAAAGAAAAGGTGGATAAAAGCTATGGTGTATTAACCCATGAAGATGTTGTATCAATCGAAGAAAATTCTGTTTTTTCGTATGAACCAATAATTTATTCGGGTAAATTTTCAGGTGTTTATTTTGATGAAAAGATTGAATTAGAGTTAAATAAAAATGGGAATTATCTCATCTTGTATAAAGGAAAAAAAATAGAAGGTGAGTGGTTTATAAAAGATGATGGATCATTGATAGAATTTGATGGAAGAAAAAAACTTCCCTTCCAGTTTATGTCATGGTCTGATAATAATACATTGATGATTTTAAATGCTGACGAAACAGCTGATGATAATGGTCAGAATTATTTAATGCGAATAGAAAAATAATGAAGTTTAAAGTTTTATTACTTGTTGGGGCAAGTATTATATTCAGTTGTCAAAAAAAATCAGATAATTCTAAAACTGAAGAAATAGCAAGAAAATATTTTGAAGTTTACTCTGCTCGTGCAGATTATAACCAAATGAAATCATTTTATAACGATTCAGTTTTGTATGAAAATGTTATTCAAAATACAAGTCTAAATAAATATGAATCTGGTTATGTTTTAAATACGTTATTTGCTTTTAATGATAAAGATTTAGCCTATGAGAATAACCAAATGTTTACCGTAGATGAATATATCAGTAATGATAGTATGGTTGTAGTAAATGGGCATTTTAATACATATTCTTACAATGGTTTTCAATTTAGTCCAATGAAATTTACAACCTATTTGTATTTTGATGAAAATTATAAAATTAAAAAACAAGTGGATTGGTTTAATTATCCTATTGGTGATTTAATTGAGTTATATGATTTAGAACAATCTAAAAATATTGATGTTGAAAAATAAAAAAAATCCTATTATTATATAATAATAGGATTTTTTAAATTAAATAAATTTATTACAAAGCTTTATTGTTCTTTGTTAAAATAAACTTTGTAATAAAACATTTTCTTCTCATCATCAAATCCTCTTTCAAGATGTTCTTCAGCAGCATCGGGATCACTTAAATCAATTTTAATGTTTATTTTAGTGTCTAATTTAATTTCGCTTTTAATCTTTTTAGATTCTTTGGAAAGAGTAGGAATAGAAACTTCAAAATTCTCGACGAAATCTATTTTATTATCTTCTGCATATGTTTTTTTATACCCTTTATACTCATCTATTAGTTCGAAAGGTTTAATAATTTCTTCCTCAATAATATCATTCGTAATGATTTCATTATTTTGTAAAACTTGTATAGAGTTAGAGATAAATTCCGCTTGGGATTTACGATCAGTTTTATCTAATAAAATTTGATTGGAGAAATCTTCAATTAATTCTAAATACTTCTTCGTATGGTAAGAGTTATTTTTAATCAAATCAATTTCTAAGAAGTTTTTTTTCCAATATTCAGATTCTTGGTGCTGATCGTCAATAGAGAATACTCTAAATCCTTCTTCTCGGTATACATCTAATATTAAACATGCTTTATCTATACCTTCAAGTTTATATCCTTTCCATATATTGTAATCAATACCCTTAGATTCATCAAATCGTAAAAATTTTTTCTTATTTTCTAACTTATAGATAGCAAGTCCTCTACATGGAATCTCTTCAAATTGCATATTTTCATACATCACCATAAAGACTTCTCCACTTTTTATTTGTGGATGTAAAGACTTCTCATATAAATGTTGCAATGCTTCATTAGAAAAATCTAGAAAATCAATTTCCTCGTCAAAGGTTGACTTTGCTAAGTTGTAGAGTACATTAAATTCTAATTTATCTGTATAATGATGAAAACGATGTGTTTCTAAATTTTTTTTGAATGGTGCTAATAGAAATGGAACTAAATCTTCCTCTTTCTTTTCGTCAACAGGCATAGTTTCATTCGCAATAATATTAGCTTCTTCACGAACTTTGTGTCCTACTTTTTGCAAAGTAATGTAGCCTATATAGGCATTTTTAACATCAATCATAATCAAATTCTAAATACGGTATAAAATTAATTAAACTTTTAAGAGTATAACGAAATATATTTTAACAAAAATGTCAAACTAAATTGTTAATGTAATAATTTGTTTTACAATCAGTTAGTGGTGATTGCTTGTTATAAGTAGAAATATTATCCTTGATATTGTATATTTTACGTGCATTTGGCATAGAGTTGGTATATTCTAAAAGTATTAATCATTAACAATATAAGTTATGAATTTTTTAAAATTTACGCTTTGTAGCTTAGCATTTACTTTTGGAATTACATCACAAGTCGATGCTCAAAATAGAGGAGAAGGAGTGAGACGAATGGAAACACAAAGTCGAGTAAATAATAATCCATCAAGTTCAATAAATACGCATAGAACTCAGAATACTCAAGTCAGAAATACACCTAGAGAGTCAACAAGAGTTTTGCCTCAGCAAAATAATAGTACAACAAAACAACAGGCTCATCAAAATAGTTCTGTTTTGAGAGATGCAAATCATCGTAATCAAAATATAAACCATAAAAACCAAGAAAATGGTCAAATGGTAAAACGAGAGCCCAAAAGAAATAACCAAAATAATTCTAATGTCATCGTTCGTAGAGATCCTATTAAAGTGCAGAGAAATGATAATAAATATAACTACAGTTACAATCGACCTATAAAATCTATTGATTACAACAGATATGCTCATCATAGTTACAATCAGGTAAATTTCTATGGTTATAATGGTATTTATTACAGACAATATAATAACAATTATGTAAGATATATGCCATCACCTGGCTTTAGAATTAATATTTTACCGTTAGGATTTTTGACTGTAAGTGTAGGATCTAGACCTTATTATTTTTATGAAGGTGTTTATTACGAACCATATAGAAATGAATATAGAGTTGTTGAACCTCCAATAGGTGCTATTGTATATGCTTTACCAAGTGGATATGAAAAGGTAGAATATTATGGCGAATTTTATTATGAATTTGCTGGAGCATTATATGAGAAAATTTATCATAGAGGTGAGTTAGCTTATCAACTAGTAGGATATTTAAGTTAATTTTCAAATAATTTCAAATATAAATCCCAATTCAATTTTTTTTGAATTGGGATTTTATAATTGTAGCGAAGAGCAGAATCGAACTGCCGACCTCAGGGTTATGAATCCTGCGCTCTAACCATCTGAGCTACCTCGCCATTTTCTTTCGGTTTGCAAATATAAATATTTTTAAAAATAATGACAAAGTTATATTTCATTTTTTTTGGTAAGTACATTTCATTTTATATCTTGCGGGCAATAAATAAGAATTATGCCTAAAAAGAAATATCAAGTAGAATTTTCTATTAATGCTTCTCCATCATTATTATATAATTATCTATCCAATCCATCAGGATTGTCAGAATGGTTTGCTAACAATGTTAATTCGAGAGGAGAAAAGTACACTTTTATTTGGGATGGACACGAAGAATCAGCCTTCTTAATGAAGTCTAAACAAGATACTTATGTTCGTTTTCAGTGGGAGGACGATGAAGATACAAAATATTTCTTCGAATTAAATATTGTTGTTGATGAATTAACAAACGATGTTTCTATTGTAATTACTGACTTTGCTGAAGAAGATGAAGTAGAAGAGTCTAAGGAATTATGGGAAAGTCAAATTGAAGATTTAAAGAAAGTATTGGGTTCTAAATAAGCTAAATTTTTGATTTTGAAATTAAATGCAGGAGGATTAATTGTACATCAGGAGAATTATTCGATTAGTGGTGCTAATCGAGCATTTTCTCATGGCGATTCAATTAAAGAAGTTTTACGATTAGTAAATGGTGAAATTCATGATTGGGAAGATCATTATTTTAATTTAATGGCTTCTATGAGAATATTTCGTATGAATATTCCACTATCTTTTACGCCAGAATTTTTCCAAGAAGAAATTATAAAAGTTGCGAATGCAAATAACATTAAAAATGGTAAAGTAGAGTTTTTTACTTTCCGTTTGAACAATCAAAATTTATTAGAATCTGAAATCGATTTTGTAATTTCAATTCAAGAAAGTGAAAAATCATGGGAGTTTTTTGATAATTCAGCAGAAATAGAAGTCTTTAAAGATTTTCAAATCAATACTTCATTCTATGCATTAGTTAATGCACCTCATCCTGAGGAATATATTGCAGAAATATATGCTCTAGAAAATGAGTATAATGATTTAGTCTTACTAAATGCAGATAAGCGAATGGCTCGTACCTTAAAAGGGAATATTTTTGTAGTGAAAGACAATGTAATCAAAACTCCAAAACAAGAAGAAGGAGTTATAAAAAGTGTCTTAAGAAATAATTTTATAGCTTCTATTAAAAACAATAGTGAATATGAAGTTCAGGAAGTAGAAATATTTCCATTTGAAATTCAGAAAGCAGATGAAGTTTTTATATTAATTGATGGGATAGGAATACAATCTGTCTCACAAAACAGAAAAAAAGCTTATCCATCACATCTTACAAAATCAATTTTTAATACTTATTTTAAAAATTAATTCATAAAAGGATCCAAGGGGGTGTTGAGCCATATTAGGTTTTCACCTCCTAATTTTTTTAGAGAATTTTTCCACAAATCATTTTCCCAATGATTTAATATATTGATATTTTCTTCATCAAGGATTTCCCATTCTTTATTAGAAAGTTCATTTTCTAATTGATTGGCCTCCCAGCCGCAATATCCTAAGCAAAATTTAATTTCTGATTCATCAATTATATTTTCAGAAATTGCGTTACACAAATCATCAAAATTTCCGGACCAGTACATATTATCTTGTATATGCAAACTATCAGTTATTAGATCTGGACGATGATGTAAGTAAAATATTTGTTCTTTTTGGACAGGTCCACCTTCAAAAACGATTTGATTAGAATTAATTTGTGATAAAAATATATGTATAGGTAGATGAGAAGGTTTATTAATAATAAATCCCAAGCTGCCTTCATTAGAATGTTCCGCGATTATAACAATACTCCTGTTAAAAATATCTAATGATAATGATGGTCTTGCTAATAAAATAGCTCCTTTTTTTATACTTTTGACTGACATATAATAAATACAAATATTAGGTTTAGAAACTTCTCTATATTCTTACCTATAACTAATATAATAAAATATTTAAACTTTTAAATATGAAAGAAGATTTAAGTTTTCATCGAAAATCATATGATAAAAAATCTATGAAATTTGAGGATTTAAAAGATAATCCAATGGAACAATTTAGAGATTGGTTTTTACAAGCTGAATCTTGCGAAGGTGTAGACGAGGCTAATGCAATGGCGATATCTACAATAAGTTTGGATGGTTTTCCTAGAACAAGAATTGTTTTATTAAAGCGATTTACTGACGAAGGGTTTATTTTCTATACGAATTATAATAGCCAAAAAGGAATAGCTTTGCTTGAGAATCCAAACATATGTTTATCATTTTTTTGGCCTTACTTAGAGCAGCAAATTATTATAAAAGGAATTGCTGAAAAAACCTCAGAAAATACATCAGATGGCTATTTTGAGACTCGACCAAGAGGAAGTCAGATTGGGGCTTGGATTTCTCAACAAAGTAGTATAATTGATGAAAATGAAGATCTTGAACTTGAAGTTAAAACATTAGAGCAAGATTATGAAGGGAAGGAAATACCTAGACCATCTCATTGGGGTGGGTTTTTAGTTCGTCCAGTAGAAATAGAATTTTGGCAAGGAAGACCAAACCGATTACATGATCGTGTGAGATATGTTTTACAAGAAGATTATGATTGGAAAAAAGAACGCTTAGCTCCATAAAATAAAAAAGCCTATCAGTAATGATAGGCTTTCTAAATATTTTAAATAATTAGTAAAATATTAATTATTTCTTTTTCTTTTTATCAACTGATTCAGATAACTCAGATCCAGCTTTAAATTTTGCTACAGTTTTAGCAGCAATTTGAATTTCTTTCTTAGTTTGTGGATTGATTCCAGTTCTCGCAGCTCTGTCAGAAGTTGAGAAAGTTCCGAATCCAACTAAAGCAACTTTGTCACCAGCAGATAATGCTTTAGTAACATTTTCAGTGAATGAATTTAATGCTTTTTTTGCAGCTTCTTTAGAGATGCCAGCATCAGCAGCCATAGCGTCAATAAGTTCTGATTTGTTCATAGTCTTAACTTTTTATAATTAATTTATACACAAATATACTCTTTCCCGTTATTTGTGCAAGTTTAGACGTAAAAAAAATCAAAAAAATTACCAAAAAAAGGTAAAAAAATTAAGATTTACTATTTGATATACAAATTAGATTCGTTTTGGTGACCGTTTATAAAATCTTTGGCACTCATTTTTCTTTTTCCCTCTGGTTGAAGTTCAGTTATTTCATACATTCCATCTTGTAAATGAATATATAAGTTATTTTTAGTTCGAACCATTTCAAAAAGTTCACCTGTTTTTTCTATTTCAGATTTTAAACCTCCTGAAATTTTTAAGGTTTTAAATTTATCATCTGAACCATAAGTTGTCCATGCACATGGATAAGGAGATAGTCCACGTATTTTATTATGTATAGTTTCAATTGATTGATTCCAATCAATTTTACAATCTTCTTTAAAAATTTTTGGAGCGTGATTTAATACTAATGCTTCATCTTGTGGATGTGGTTTTAAAGTATCTGATGCTAATCCATCAAGAGTTTTTACAACTAATTTAGCACCAATATCCATTAATTGATCATGAATAACTCCTACAGTATCATTTTCTCCAATTTTAACTTCATTAGAAATTAAAATATTACCAGTATCAATTTCTTCATCGATAAGGAAAGTTGTAACACCTGTCTTTGTATCTCCATTCATTACAGCCCAGTTAATAGGGGCAGCACCACGATACTGAGGAAGTAAAGATCCGTGTAAATTAAATGTTCCCTTTTTTGGCATAGACCATACAACTTTAGGTAACATACGAAAGGCTACAACTACAAAAACATCTGCATTTAATTCCTTCAAATTATTAACAAACTCTTCATTTTTTAATTTTTCAGGTTGTAAAATATTTAAATCATGTACTAAGGCATATTTCTTTACATCAGATATATTTATTTTTTGTCCACGTCCTGCAGGTTTGTCCGGAACTGTAACAACACCTACAACTTCATGTTGACTATTTGTATGTATTTCATTCAGAGAAGCTACAGCAAATTCTGGAGTTCCCATAAAAACTACGCGCATATTATATTTTATTTTAATTTATACGTATCTATTCCTATAGGTTCAATCACATATTCATCAATTAAATATTGGATTGTAGCAAGAATAGTTTCTTTCGGCGAAGTTAAGAATTTTGTAAGAATTTCTTCTGTTGATTTTGGTCCGTCTCCTAGATATTCTGTAATATTCTTTTTGATTTCCTCCGATTTTCTTTGTTTTCGACAAATGTCACATTTGCCACAGTTTTGAGTAGATTTTTCATTAAAATATGCTAATAACATTCGTTCTCTGCACATTTCTTTTTGTGAGGCATAATATCCTACAGCTTGTAATCTTTTCCATTGAGAAATTTGAATTTCTTTAAATATTGTCCATAATTTATTCTTAAACAATGAATCTTCTCTAGGAACTAAAAATCTAAATCTTGCTAAATAACGGTCTGAATATTCAAGCACTTGTCGGTCTCGTAATTCTTGTAATTTTTGTCTTACGATACTTACACTTTCTCCAATTTCAAAACTGATTCGTCCTTCGCTGATTTCTTTATGTTGAATAAAAATTCCGGGAGAATTCCTTTGCAGAAAATCTATAATAGGATTGTTGAGATTGTGAGAAGTCTTAGGATTGATAAGTATTTTTACTGTACTAAGTTGTGCATAGTTTTTCTGAAAAATTACGCCTTGTGTATTAAGAAAATCCAAAAACATCACAACCGTTTTTGCATTAATTTTAAATTGTTCAGAAAATTTAGGAATATCTAATGTATAATTCACATCATGTAGTTCACCTTCTCCAATAATTAAATGGCTAAATAATGCATTGGCAATACGTTGAAATTCTTTTTCAGAAGGTAAATTAGCTTTAAAAATGTTCTCAGCATTAATTTGATCATTTTCATGGTAGAGATATATCCCTTTGGCAGGAATATTATCTCGTCCTGCTCTTCCAACTTCTTGATAGTAAGATTCTATACTTGGAGGTAAATCTAAATGGAAAACAGAACGTACATTTGGTTTATCTATTCCCATCCCAAAAGCATTTGTTGCCACCATTATTTGTGTAGAACTATTGGTCCAATTATTTTGCTTAAGCTCTTTATCATCTTTAGTTAATTTGGCATGAAAATATTCAGCATCAAGCTGTTTATCAATTAAGAATTGTGCTAATTCTTGTGATTGTCTGCGATTTCTCACAAAAATGATAGAACTTTCTTTAAATTTTCGATAATATTTTAATAAATCACCATATTTATCATTAGAATGTACAACATGATACGAAAGATTTGAACGTTTTAATGTAGACTGAAATATATTTGGATTTCTTAATTCCAGTTTTTGAATAATTTCAGTTTTAATTTTATTGGTTGCAGTAGCCGTAAGAGCTAAAATAGGAATGTTTTGAAAGACTTGTTTTATTTTCGCTATTTTGTGATATGCTGGTCTAAAATCGTGTCCCCATTCTGAAATACAATGAGCTTCGTCTATAGTGATCAAAGAAATTTTGACTGATTTTAAATGTTCAATAAAAATTGAACTTAATAATCTTTCAGGTGAAACATATAATAATTTGATCTCTCCACGACGAGCTTGTTCTAAAATTTGAACAATTTCTGTCATTGTATATTCACTAGAAACTAATTGAGCAGGAATATTATTTGCTTTTAGTTGATTAACTTGATCTTTCATTAAAGCAATTAATGGAGAGATGACTAACGTTAGACCTTCAAACATTAGGGCAGGAATCTGAAAGCACATGGATTTTCCACCACCAGTTGGTAATACAGCTAATGTATCTGTTTTACTTAATACGGAATGAATGATATCTTCTTGCGGTGCTCTAAAGTCATCGTAGCCCCAATAATATTTTAGAATTTCTTTTGCAGTCAAATCTTAAAAGCTTTCTGGTAAAAATAACATATATAAGTTATATAATCTCTTGAAATGGCATCAAAAATTAAATCATATATAAAAAAAGGTAAGCTATTTGCTTACCTTTTAATAAATTTATTTTGTAATACCTTCTAACATAAATAAGAAGGCATCTTCTTTAGCATCTTCCTTTAAGGATTCAAATCGTCCTGATGCACCTCCGTGTCCAGTATCCATATTTGTATCTAGAAGTAGAATGTTATTATCTGTTTTTAAATCACGCAACTTTGCTACCCATTTTGCAGGTTCCCAATATTGTACTTGAGAATCGTGTAAACCTGTAGATACATACATATTTGGATATGCTTTTGCTTCTACGTTATCGTACGGAGAATACTCTTTCATGTAATGGTAGTATTCTTCTTCATTCGGATTTCCCCATTCGTCATATTCTCCAGTTGTTAAAGGAATTGTATCATCTAACATTGTTGTTACAACATCTACAAATGGAACTTGAGCTACAATACCATTAAATAAATTTGGCTCATAATTAATAACAGCTCCCATCAATAGACCACCAGCAGAACCACCCATTCCGTACAAATGTGGAGTAGAAGTGTAGTTTGAAGATATTAGATGTTTAGCACAATCTATATAATCAAAGAAAGTATTCTTCTTATCTAGCATTTTACCATCTTCATACCATTCTCTTCCTAAATATTGTCCTCCACGGATATGAGCTATCGCATAAACAAAACCACGATCTAATAAACTTAAACGGATAGAACTAAAATTAGGTTCTATTGTATAACCATAAGATCCGTAAGCGTATAGTAATAAAGGAGTATCAGCCGATAGCTTTGTATCTTTGTGATGCACTAATGAAATCGCTACCTTTTCACCATCACGAGCTTCAGCCCAAATACGTTCAGATACGTAGTTGTCTTTATTAAAATCTCCTAAGACTTCTTGTTCCTTTTTAACTATTGACGTTTTATCTTTCATGTTAAAGTCAATGACTGACGTTGGAGTAGTTAAAGAAGTATAACCGTAACGTAAGATATCTGTATCAAAATCAGTATTTGTTCCTGTACCAGCTGTATAAGTCTCTTCGTTAAATGGTAAATAATAATCTTCTGATCCATCCCATGCTTTAATGTTCATTTGCATTAAACCATTTGTACGTTCTTCGATTACTAAGTAATTTTTAAATATTTCGAACCCTTCAATAAAGGTATCTTCGCGGTGTGCAATAACCTCAACCCAATTTTCTTGAGTTGTGTTGCTCACCGGAGTTTTCATTAATTTAAAGTTAAATGCGTCATCTTTATTGGTTTGAATGTAAAATTCATTTCCGAAATGTTCAATTGCATATTCTAAATCACGCTCTCTTTCTTGGAAAATTTTAAATTCTGAATCTGGTTCGTTCGCTGAAATAAATCTGTATTCATCAGATACTGTAGATGAAGTACCAATGATAATAAACTCTCTTGATTTTGATTTATAAACATAAACAGAAAACGTATCATCAGTCTCCTCATATACTAAAATATCTTCCTCTGAAGCAGTGCCTAATTTATGTTTCCATATTTGGTAAGCTCTTAATGTTTCATCTTTTCTGGTGTAAAACAAAGTTTCATTATCCGCTGCCCAAACAGAACCACCTGTAGTATTTTCAATTTTATCTTCTAAAATTTCACCTGTTTCTAAATTTTTTATCTGGATAGTATATATTCTTCTAGAAACATTGTCTACTCCAAATGTACACAATCTATTATCTGGAGAGATAGAAAGTCCTTCTAGTTTGTAATATGAATAACCTTCGGCCATTGGATTTACATCGAAAAGAATTTGATCTTCATTATCTAATGTATCTTTACGACGCTTATGAATTGGATATTCTTTTCCTTTTTGATATTCTGTTAAATACCAATAGCCATTAAGTTTATAGGGAACTGAAGAATCATCTTCTTTGATGCGAGATTTCATTTCCTCAAACAACTTTGCTTGAAGTTCTTCTGTAGGTTTTAAAACCTCAGCAGTGTATTTATTTTCATCTTCAAGATATTGAATAACCTCAAGGTTTTCACGTTCATTTAACCAATAGTAGTTATCTATACGAATATCTCCATGTTTCTCTAACTTCTTTTCTATTTTCTTAGCAATTGGTGCTTGCATAATTTTCTAATTTCAGGTAATATTTGGACGAATTATTCTTTGGTGAAAATCTTAGTTTTCCAACTATTTTCACCATTCATATATTCAATAATTATTGTATTTTCTTTTACAAATCCTATAGTATTGTAATTTTCTTTATCAAGAAAAATGCTCACATGGTAGGTGTTCTTTTGCGACGTGGGATAAAATTTTGCGATGATTTTTTTTGAGTCTTCATCAGTTACTTCAAAAGTTGAATTGGATTTATAATTAATGGAATACAACTTGTTATCTGAAGATTTATAAAGATTCGAGTTAGAAATAACAGCTTTTGGATTGATATTTTCTGTCAATTTATAAGTTGAATTCACTTTATAATTTGATATTTTATTCAATGCAAAATTTAAAGCTTCTTGATAACCGTTTTTAAAATCTTTAATTTTAGAACTTCCTTCAAATTCTCCTATTACATTAGCATTACAATCTGTAAAAATTACTTTCAATTTATTTTGAAAAGAACTTTGTACAGTTTTTATATCTGCATTAGCAGCAAGGCATTTATCATTTTGTAATTGTAAGGGAGTATTTGAAGCTCCTTCAGCAACAATTTCAAAATCTTTTTTTCTTAAAGTTGATTTTAAAATGAGATTTAATTGATAATCTTCCTTTACAAAATCACTAAAAAATTGTGGCACTATAATATACTTAAAGTCTGTAATGTTTTGTGCTTTACCATTTATAAAAAAAAAGAGTAAGCATGTAGATAGGAATAATTTCATCTTGATATATATTATTTTACTTTATTGAAAATGCGTTCTTTCCACTGCTTATTTTGGTCTAAAAATTCAAAGCTTATAGCATCCTTAGTTGTATATCCTATAGAAGTATATTTTTCCCCATTGCTTGCAAAAATTGTAGCGTGGTAAATATTAGTTTTCACAGAAGGATTAAACTGAGCAATAATTGAAGTTCCCTGAATCAATAAAATATCTCCATTTGCTAATTTTGATAAAGTGATTTGTGCCGTTCCATCCGAATAAATTGTTTCATTCGATAAAACGTTCACTTTTGTGTTAACACTATTTTGTGTATTTATAGGTACTGTTTCTGTAGGTGTAGAACTTAGAATGGGATTTTCAATTTTAATTGGATTACTAAGTGGTAATGTTCTTATAGCAATTTCTATAGCTTCTTGGTAACCAGGTTCGTACTCTTTAATTTTAGAAAGTCCTTCTACTGATTCTACAATTTTATTCTTGCAAGAAGTAAATTCTACTTCCAATCTGTTGTTTGTAAAGCTTTTGACCTTTTTTACATTCGTAGTTAAAGCTAGACATGGATTTTGCTTAACCTCAGCTGGCCAAGCATCAGGATTATCAGAAATAATTTTGTAGTTTTTTTGCTTTAAATGAAAATTTAAATGATTTCTTAATTTATATTGATTGTTCTCAAAATTCTCAAAATTTTTAGGAATTACAATATAAGCATAGTCGCTTACTTTATCTTGTGCATTAAGAGTAGAAAATGCAGTTATCAATAGAACTGAAATAATATTTTTCATATTTATTTTATATTACTTAACAAATGTAAATGTTTTTAAAATACTTACTTAAATTAAAATTATTTTAATAGAATTGGAAGTGATCAAAATTACAGCTATTTTAATTTAACTCATTAAAAATAAACGTGTAAAGGTGTTTTTTGAAACATTGGTGTCAATATAATTACTACATTTAATAAGACTAAAAATTTTATGAACATGGGTATATTAAACGAAAAAGTAGCAATAGTTACAGGAGCAGGTTCTGGGATTGGGAAAGCAATAGCAAAATTATATGCGAGAGAAGGAGCAAAGGTAATTATTTCAGATATCGATAGAAAAGGAGGAAATGACGCATTATTCGAAATACAAGAAATAGGAGGAGAAGCCTTTTTTGTAGAGGCAGATACATCAACACCAGAAGGAAATGAAGCTTTAGTTAATAAAGCGATTGAAATATATGGAAAATTAGACATTGCATGTAATAATGCTGGGATTGGTGGTGCCGCTGCGCTTACCGGAGATTACACGCTAGAAGATTGGAAGAAAGTAATTGATATTAATTTTAATGGAGTTTTCTATGGTTGTAAATATCAATTAAAAGCGATGGAAAATAATGGTGGAGGTGCTATTATTAATATGGCTTCTATTCATGGTTCTGTAGCTGCACCTTATAGTTCGGCGTATACATCATCTAAGCATGGTATTGTTGGTTTAACTAAAAATATAGGCGCAGAATATGGTCCTAAGAACATACGATGCAATGCTGTAGGTCCTGGTTACATCAAAACACCATTATTGGATAGTTTATCTGATGAGCAATTAAATATTCTTACCTCAAAACATCCAATAGGTAGATTAGGTGAACCTGAAGAAGTTGCAGAATTAGTCTTATTCTTAAGTTCAGATAAGGCTTCTTTTATAACAGGAGGGTATTATTTAGTGGATGGTGGATACACAGCTATTTAGAAATTTGTTGTGTAATATTTTATTAATTGAATAGAATATTTCTTTATTAATGTTTAGTTTTGCAATGAACGTAACACAAACAATAATGAAATTTTTTATCGATACAGCTAATTTAGCTGAGATTAAAGAAGCCCAAGATTTAGGCGTATTAGATGGGGTAACTACAAACCCATCATTAATGGCTAAAGAAGGAATTTCTGGTTCTGAAAATGTATTAAACCATTATAAATCAATTTGTGATTTAGTAGATGGAGATGTTTCAGCAGAAGTTATCGCAACGGATTATGAAGGAATGATCACTGAAGGTGAAGCTTTAGCAGCATTACACCCACAGATCGTCGTTAAAATTCCTATGACTAAAGATGGTATTAAGGCATGTAAATATTTCTCAAATAAAGGAATTCGTACAAATGTTACATTAGTTTTTTCTGTAGGTCAAGCCTTATTAGCGGCAAAAGCTGGTGCAACGTATGTTTCTCCATTCCTAGGTCGTTTAGATGATATTTCTATGGATGGATTAAACTTAATTGAAGAAATTCGTGAAGTGTATGATAATTATTTATTTGAAACTCAAATTTTGGCTGCTTCAGTTCGTCATACAATGCATATTGTAAATTGTGCTAAAATTGGATCTGATGTAATGACAGGACCTTTATCTGCAATATTAGGATTATTAAAACATCCTTTAACTGACTCTGGATTAGCTCAATTCTTAGCAGATCACGCGAAAGCAAATTCTTAATAAGAAAACTTAAAATTTACATATAAAAAAAGCCACTCTTTGAGTGGCTTTTTTTATATGTAGTGTATGTATTATTTAATTAAAACTTTTTGAGTTAAATTAACTTTATCTCCAGAAATTTTAAGAACATAAACACCTTTTTCAAAGTTTCTTAATTCAATAGTCTTAAGACCTTTTGTATTTTTATATGTGTTTATTAATTGACCATTCGTATTAAATACTTCAATCATTTTCACAGCTGTATTTCCTGTCGCAACAAGAATACTATTTTCCTTAGTATATGATTTAATATTATTTTGGTTGATATCTGATGTATTTAATAAACCAGGCCATTTATTCTCAGCTTCTGGACCTCCCCAGATTAATGTAGCTAAGTATGGATTATCGATAAAAGGATTTCTATTACCTTGTGCATACGCATTATTTCGGTCACCTAAATATTCATTTCGTTGAATTTCAAACTGAGATACAGGATCTTCAGCATTCCATTTTAAGAATAGATCAATCATACCATCTGGTGTTTGTGAAGTACTTCCAAAACCTACATTTGCAGGTAAACAAGTCGTGTCATATCGTAGGTACATGTACATCATCATACGAGCAACATCACCTTTCCATTCATCACCTGGGTACCATCCACTTCCTATTTTTCTAGAATTTCCACTTCCGTCAATAAATTTTAAATTACCTCTGTCACTGTTTCTTTTCACATCAGAAGCACGTAAATGATGAGCATCTGCTCCAGGTCCTGATGTTCCTAGGTTTGGAGTTCCTAAAGATTTTGCAAAAGTATGTTCACGATTCCATTGTCCTGAATTACCACCATTATTATTTACTTTATTATAATATGCATCATTACCTGTAGATGTTTTGTTGTATCCATAGATTTGTACTACTCTCGTAGGATCCGTAGGATCAATGTCGGTTTTCTTTAATGCATCCCATACATTACTATAAGAAAGTTTCTTAGTATGAGTAGATATAATTAAATCTGATAATTCAGATTTTAATGCAATACCGCGTAAGTTAAAATTAATACCATTGTAGTAGGTTTGTTGTGCATAAGTACAAATACCAACTAGTACAAATAAAATTGTAGAGAGTTTTTTCATTATCAAATAATTGTGTTTATAGTTTCTAAAGTTTGGATGGCAAATCTAATCAATTATTCGAATTATACGTAAATAAATATAAAAATTTCCAAAGTTTAATATTTTGATAATATTGAGGCGTATTTATTGGTTATGAATTGAAAAGTAGTTAAAAAATAATGTATTTTATAAAGGATTTGTTAATGTAATGGTGTGATTTTACAATATATACAATTAATGTAAATATTTATTGTATATTTGTTAAAATTACAATTAAGATATGATTAGAACATTTTTATTAATTTCAGTTATTATGATTATTCCATTACTTTTCTTATTAATGTTATTTACATCTACATTCTTCAAGAATTACAATAAAATTAATCATGATTAAAAAAGCCATTACATTTAAGTAATGGCTTTTTTATTGAATTAAACTATTTTAAATATACGTAACTTATATATAATGATTAAGTCCACGTTGTACTATCTATTGGTTGATTTTACTTTTCTATATACTATATTTTGTATACTTCTTTCACATTAATTTGAGTAGTAAAATTACCATAGTTAACAAATACAATATCTTTTTTTATTTTATCAATCGTTCCAACGGAAGTAGAACCATGTATTTTTATTCTATCACCAACCTTTAAGGCATCAATTTTTTTCTTTGTTTCAGCTTTTTCCTTTTGGACTAAAACATCTTTTTGTTTAGAAATTTCAACTGAATTCTCTTTTAATTCGCGTTTTACTTCCTTTTCTACAATCTTCTCTATTTTTTTTAATTGTTGAACTTCCTTTGTTTTCTTGGAATTTTCCATCTCAACAATTTTCAGGAAATTTGTAATTAATTGTTTTTTATTTTTAGACTTTAAGTAAGAATCTGACATGTCAACAATTCGCTTTCCAAGCATCATGGTTTTTTGTTCACGATCATATAGTTGTTGAAAATCATAAAGTTTCTGTTGTATTTTCTCCTTTGTGATTTCTAATTCATCATTACTTGCAATACTCGTTTCGCGTAATTCTTCAACTTGGTTTTTCGTTTTTTGGATCTCGAATTTTTCTTGTTGAAGTTTTAATATTGTTTTATCCAAACTAACCTTATCACTCTCAACTTTTTTCTTAGCGCGGTTAATAAGTCTAAAAGGTATTTTATTTTTTTCTGCTACTTCAAAAGTAAATGAGCTTCCGGCTTGGCCTATTTCTAGACGGTATAGGGGTTCTAAGGATTTTTTGTCAAAAAGCATACAAGCATTAATAGCTTCATCTAAACTTTCAGCACTTAATTTTATATTTGTATAATGGGTTGTGAAAATTCCAAAAGACATACGTTCATAAAATTCCTCAAAAAATACCTCTGCTAACGCGCCTCCTAGTTCTGGATCAGATCCAGTTCCAAATTCATCTACCAATAACAAGGTGTTTTCATCTGCATGTTTTAAGAAATAAGACATTTGTTTAAGCCTATAACTATATGTCGATAAATGATTTTCGATAGACTGATTGTCTCCAATATCAGTAAAGATTTGTGTAAAAAAACCGAATTCACTACTTGGATGTACAGGAACCAATACGCCTGACTGAATCATAATTTGTAATAGACCAATTGTCTTTAAAGTAATGGATTTTCCTCCTGCATTTGGTCCTGAGATGATAATAATTCTACATTTACGATCAAGATGTAAACTTTGTGGAATTGTACGCTCACCATTTCTTTTGTTATTCAAATATAAAAGTGGGTGATAAGCATCAATTAGATTAATAGCAGTTTCGTCCTTTAATTGCGGTAAAATCCCATTAATTGATTGTGCATATTTTGCTTTAGCTTGGGTAAAATCAATATATTCTAAAAAGGATTGATACTCTTCTAAATTAGGGCGATATATGGCTATTTTAGCGGTTAAATCCAATAAAATCTGAATGATTACATGTTTTTCTTCTTCCTTTAATTCTTCAAATTCACGGCGTGGACCTTGAACACTTTCAGGTTCTATAAAAGTAATTGATCCAGTTTTAGAAGTTCCTAAAAATTGTCCTTTAACACGTTTACGTTGAAAAGATTTAACAGCCAATACACGACGATTTCCAATTACAGATTCTCTAATATCATCTAAATAATCTGCATGGTATACCATAGACTTATTAAATAACTCTGTAATACGAGAATTTAAATGACGAATACGGTCGCGTATAATTTTTAATGCTGGGCTTGCATCATCTTTTACTTCACCAAATTTATTAAATACCCCATCAATTGTTTTTACAATATCTTTTTCATATTTTATCTCAGCAGCATTTTCAAAAAGAGTTGGTGTATATTCTTGAAAAGCAGTTAGATATTTTAAAATTTCTTTGACTTGTAAAGTATTAGATTTGATTTTAAAAAATTCTTCAGCAGGAAGATAATAATTCTCAATTTCTAAATGCTTTAAATATTCGTCTAAAATAAAATATTCCGCAAAGGGAACGATATTTCCGCTTTCAAAGGCATTTAGATATTCGTATGTGGTATGTAAATCTTGTTTTAGATTCTGATGATCTGAATAAGGTTTTAAATTTTCAATTTGTTCAACAACTTTATCAGTGTAAGCAAATGCTGCAATTTCTTGTTGCACAGCATTAAATTCTAAATCTTTAAGGGTCTGATTTGATATTTGCATTTAGCTTTGTTGTAAATGTCTTTTAAATAACTAATGGAAAAATAATACGTTACATGCTGTATAATTAATATAAAATTATAATTATTGGAATTTATCTAATCAACATGTAATTACTTGTAATGATGAGGTAAAGATACTCAAAAACTTGGACATATAAATAGCATACAAATTTCATGGTTTGTAATTCTATTCGTTACGAGTTATGTTTGCTTTTTCCTTTAAATAGGGTTGACATTTATAAACTACTAATGCAATACAAACAAACATTGCTAATATAAATATTATACTCTGAAATTTTACTTTACGCTTATCTCTGCTCATATTTATTCAATTTGTTTTCTATAAAATTTAGGTAATAATAAAATTAAAAATAAAAGATAACTTATTTAATCCTAAATATTCACTATTTAGTTAATTAATTAAATTATATTCAATTGGCATAGTTTTACGTATGAGATAGTTAACCAAACTATATTACGATGATACTACAACTAAATCCTACTATATTAGTAGAAACACCATTAGGTAGAGGACATTGCATTTTTATTATTGATTATGGAATGCACCAAAATAGTTGCTGGGTAGTAACTTTAGAAAAGGATGGCATCGTTAAACATTTTGATAGTAATGATGTTATTGTATGTACGAATTTTACTTATCATATTAACATGGATAAGAATTGTTTCGAAAAAAAAAGAGAATAAACAATAAATAGTTATTTTAGAAATATAATATTCTCATTTAATCTATTAATAAGTAAGATTCATCTAGCATAAATCTCATAAAAAAAATCTTTTTAAGAAATCTTTCATGCTACAACTTGGTATTATTTTTCTTAAATTTATACTTTTAATATTATAGAAAATGGAGGTGAATATAGAAGAAGGTTGGAAAAAAGTATTGAGTTCAGAATTTGAAAAAGACTATTTCAAAGATTTAGTATCTTTTGTAAAAGTTGCCTATAAAACTAAAACCATTTACCCACCAGCTAATAAAATTTTTGCGGCTTTTGATACAACTCCATTTGATAAAGTTAAGGTGGTTATTATTGGGCAAGATCCATATCATGGTCCTGGTCAGGCTAACGGGCTTAGTTTTTCTGTAAATGATGGTGTAAAATTCCCTCCTAGTTTACAAAATATATATAAAGAGCTAGCTGATGATTTAGGAAATCCTATTCCCACAACCGGAGATTTAAGCTATTGGGCAAAACAAGGGGTTTTAATGTTAAATGCTACACTAACAGTGGAGGCGGCTTCTGCTGGATCACATCAAAAGAAGGGGTGGGAACAATTTACAGATGAGGTTATAAATCAATTAAACGTTAAAAAAGAAAATTTAGTTTTTATATTATGGGGAAGCTATGCACAAAAGAAAGGACTCAAGATAGATCGTAACAAACATTATGTTATAGAGAGTGCTCATCCTTCACCTTTATCTGTATATCGTGGTTTTTGGGGTAGTAAACCATTTTCTAAAACAAATGATTATTTAAAAAGTATAAACAGTACATCTATTAATTGGTAAAGATGTACTGTTTTAAAGCATTTATTAATTTATATTTGCATCAATATAACCCTATAATTAATTGAAGAAAGTTTTAAGTATTTATGAAATACAAATTACTAAAAGATATTTTAATCAATTTAGAGGAATTTGAAGAGTTTTGTGATGAAAATGATGAGCAAATTAGAGATTTTGATGCTTATAAATCATGGCTTATCAATGACCAATCACATAGAGATTTAACGTGGGAAGGTAAGGATAAAGGTAGATCCTTAAATAGTATAATTAATACTTTAATTGTACATTTAAATAGATATGCAAAATCCTACTCAAAATCTGTTATTTATAATACGAAATTTGTATCACAAGAAGATTTTATTTATTTAATAAATCTCCGTGCACTTGGTCCTATGACTAAAATTGAATTGATTAAAAAAAATATTCATGAAAAATCTCCAGGTATGCAAATAATTAATCGATTGATTGCAAACAAGTGGATTATTCAGGTGGATGATGTAATTGATAGGAGGAGTAAACTAATTTCTATTACTGAAGAAGGTGAGAAAATGCTTGATGAAAATATGGATAAAATTAGAAATGCAACTAATATTGTAACAGGTAATTTATCTGATGAAGAAAAACTTAAGTTAATTTCATTGTTGCAAAAGTTAGAAAATTATCATTATCCAATATATAACGAGAATAAGAAACCAGAGGAATTACTAGAATACGTTAAAAATATCAATACAAAAAGGGACGCTAATTAGGTCCCTTTTTATATTCCGTAATTTTAGCATCAATTTAAAATTTCAAAAAACATACTCAATTTTTCTTATCATAAAATCTAGTAATTGGCAATAATTCTATACTCAAAATATTCATACAATTTAATAACTAGTTTCATTTATTTGCATTTTTCAAATAATGCAGTGGTATAGTTTTTTGATTTTGTTCATTGTAATAATTCAGTAAGAACACTTTTAGTATAGCCTTTTTTCTATGTCTTAGGATGTATATTTATTCTCTTAATTTCTACTTTATTTTCAATCAAAATATATAAGTGTACATTATGTAATAGGAAATTTTTGATAAAATCTGTTGATTATATTTTTAAAAAAGGTGATTATTTAGCCATTTTAATTGTTTAAAATTTATCTAAGTGCTGTACTAATGTACTAACGTCCCAATGTCCGGAAGTTGAATGCGTGGTTTTTGGTATAACCTAAATCCAATACATTTTATTTTTCTTTTAAGCCTTATTTAATTAATAAATATAGTTTTTATTAATTATCAAAATGTTTATATTCGTATAAATCAAAACAAGCAAAAAGATGTCTCAAATAGCTCAAGAAGAGAAAAAAGAAAGCTTTGTACATCCTGTACAAGAAGTTTACCAGCCAAAAAATAAAGTTCGTATTGTTACAGCAGCTGCCTTATTCGATGGTCACGATGCAGCCATTAATATAATGCGTCGTATCATACAATCTACAGGTTGTGAAGTAATTCATTTAGGACATGATAAATCGGTAGAAGATGTAGTAAATACAGCAATACAAGAAGATGCTAATGCAATTGCTGTAAGTTCTTACCAAGGCGGACATAACGAATATTTTAAATACATGTATGATTTGCTGCAAGAAAAAGGTGCTGGTCATATCAAAATCTTCGGTGGTGGAGGTGGAGTAATTCTACCAGAGGAAATCAAAGATTTGATGGAATACGGTATTACTAGATTATATTCTCCTGATGATGGACGAGCTATGGGATTACAAGGTATGATTAATGATAAAGTGATGAAATCAGATTTCCCTACACCAGAATTAGAACTTCCCGTAGGAAAAAATGTATATCAATCCTTAAAAGATAAAGATGTTACGACGATAGCTCGACTAATTTCCTTGGCAGAAAATAGAGAAAAAGACTTCTTGAAATTATTCGATTTTAATAAAGTTGAAAATAAAAATGCACCTGTTTTAGGTATTACCGGAACTGGTGGAGCTGGAAAATCATCGATGGTAGATGAGTTGGTTCGTAGATTTTTAATCGATTTCCCTGAAAAAACTATAGCGTTAGTTTCAGTAGATCCATCTAAAAAGAAAACAGGTGGAGCACTTTTAGGTGATCGTATTAGAATGAATTCTATTAATGATCCACGTGTTTATATGCGTTCATTGGCTACGCGTCAATCGAACTTGGCTTTATCTAAATATGTTGAGGAGGCAATTCAAGTTTTGAAAGCAGCACAATACGATTTAATAATTTTAGAAACCTCAGGTATTGGACAATCCGATACAGAGATTTTAGATCATTCTGATGCTTCATTGTATATCATGACTCCAGAATTTGGTGCAGCGACGCAATTAGAAAAAATTGATATGTTAGATTTTGCTGACATTGTAGCAATTAATAAATTTGATAAGCGTGGTGCTTTAGATGCTTTGCGCGATGTAAAAAAACAATATCAACGCAACCATAATTTATGGGATGTAAATCCAGATGAAATGCCTGTATTTGGTACAATTGCTTCTCAATTTAATGATCCAGGAACGAATCAATTGTACAAATCAATCATGGATAAAATTGTTGAAAAAACTGGAGCTGATCTAAAGTCTAATTTCGAGATTACAAAAGAAATGTCGGAAAAGATTTTCGTAATTCCTCCTGCAAGAACACGTTATTTATCAGAGATTGCAGAAAATAACCGTGGATATGATGCTAGAGCAAATGCTCAAAAAGAAGTTGCTCAAAAATTATATGGTTTCTTTAAAACCATTGAAACTCTTTCTGGAAAAGTACCAACTATTACAAAATTTGGTATTGAAATTACAGGTTTAGATAATGCAGATTTAGTGAAATTATTATTAGCTGAGTTTGATAAATTAAAAATGAATTTAGATCCTTTTAACTGGGAAGTAATTACAACTTGGGATGAAAAGGTCAATAGATATAAAAATCCTGTGTATTCTTTCAAAGTACGTGACAAGGAAATCAAAATCCAAACGCATTCTGAATCATTATCACACTTACAAATTCCTAAAATAGCTTTACCTAAATACGAAGCTTGGGGAGATATTTTACGTTGGGTTTTACAAGAAAACGTTCCTGGGGAATTCCCATTCACTTCAGGATTATATCCATTCAAACGCGAAGGTGAAGACCCAACGCGTATGTTTGCTGGAGAAGGTGGCCCGGAAAGAACTAACCGACGTTTCCACTACGTTTCAAAAGGAATGCCAGCTAAGCGTTTATCTACAGCGTTTGACTCGGTAACTTTATATGGTAACGATCCAGGTTATCGTCCTGATATATACGGAAAAATCGGTAATGCAGGAGTATCAATTTGTTGTTTAGATGATGCTAAAAAATTATATTCTGGGTTTGATTTATCACATGCCATGACATCGGTATCGATGACTATTAATGGCCCAGCACCAATGTTGTTAGGATTTTTTATGAATGCAGCAATTGATCAAAACTGTGAAAAATACATCAAAGAGAATGGATTGGAAGCAGAAGTTGAAGCTAAAATTGTAT
The DNA here is from genome assembly GCF_015234135.1 of Faecalibacter rhinopitheci. Classification (GTDB taxonomy): domain Bacteria; phylum Bacteroidota; class Bacteroidia; order Flavobacteriales; family Weeksellaceae; genus Empedobacter; species Empedobacter rhinopitheci. Next base: position 230,506 of record NZ_JADGIK010000004.1, read on the forward strand.
CGATTTATAAATCAAAAGGAGTTGAACGTCCATTTTACAATGGTGAACTTCCTGAAGGAAACGATGGCTTAGGATTGATGTTGTTGGGTGTTACAGGAGATCAAGTATTACCAGCCGATGTATATGCAGAAATTAAGAAAAATACATTAGCACAAGTTCGTGGTACGGTGCAAGCGGATATCTTAAAAGAAGATCAAGCACAAAATACTTGTATTTTCTCAACAGAGTTTGCTTTGCGTTTGATGGGAGATGTGCAAGAATATTTTATCAAAGAAAATGTACGTAATTTTTATTCTGTATCAATTTCAGGTTATCATATTGCCGAAGCAGGAGCTAATCCGGTAACTCAGTTAGCATTCACTTTAGCCAACGGATTTACGTATGTAGAGTACTACTTATCTCGTGGAATGGATATCAATGCATTTGGTCCAAATTTATCATTCTTCTTCTCAAACGGAATAGATCCAGAATATTCAGTAATCGGTCGTGTAGCTAGAAGAATCTGGGCTAAAGCTTTGAAAAATAAATATGGAGCTAATGAAAGAGCTCAAATGTTGAAATACCACATTCAAACATCAGGACGTTCTTTACACGCACAAGAAATTGATTTTAATGATATACGTACCACATTACAAGCATTGTATGCGATTTACGATAACTGTAATTCGTTACATACAAACGCTTACGACGAAGCGATTACTACACCAACGGAAGAATCGGTTCGTAGAGCAATGGCAATTCAGTTAATCATAAACAAAGAATTAGGTTTAGCGAAAAATGAAAACCCAATTCAAGGTTCGTTTATTATTGAAGAATTGACAGATTTAGTTGAGGAAGCTGTATTAGCAGAATTCGACAGAATTACAGAACGTGGTGGAGTTCTTGGTGCAATGGAAACAATGTATCAACGTTCTAAGATTCAGGAAGAATCGTTATATTACGAAACATTGAAACACAATGGTGATTTCCCAATTATTGGAGTAAACACATTCTTGTCTTCAACGGGTTCTAAAACTGTAATTCCAGCAGAAGTAATTCGTGCAACCGAAGAGGAAAAACAGTTCCAAATTAAAACAAAAGAAAGTTTAAATGCGCGAAATGAAGATGCAGTTGCAAAAGCGTTAGATGCAGTACAAACAGCTGCTATAAGCAATAAAAATATTTTCGAAGTTTTAATGGATGCTTCTAAAGTGTGCTCGTTAGGACAAATCACTTCCGCATTGTTTGAAGTAGGTGGTCAGTACCGCAGAAATATGTAATTATATCACTTAAAAATACAATAAAGATGCCTTCAATTTTTGAAGGCATTTTTTATACAGCGAATTTATTATATCATTATAATTTCCCTTTCGTATTGGTTTACTCATTTATGTTTATTATGTTTGCCCTTCAAGAATATAAACTATGATAACTTTTAACATTAACTACAAAAAGTATGGTCTTCCAGTGCTTATGTTATCATTAGCTTATCTGCATGACGATACTTTTTTAAGAAGCTCTAAAGAGTTTATTAATTAGTCCCTGTTACGATCCGAAATAGGGAAACTTCACATTTTTTTAATTTAATAATAAACTTTTCGTTTTGTGAATTGATTTTTGCAGAATACTTTATTGTATTTTGTTTGGATCTATCGCGAAATCTTCTCACGGAATGAATTTTCAAAAAAACTAAGTATCAATGTCAACAAATGTAATTTTAACAACAGGAATTTATGATTTATTAAAAGATCATTTAAGAAGAAAAAAAGTAACCAAGGAACAAGAAGCGATTTTATTGGCACAACTAAAAAGTGCGAAACAAGTTTTAAGAAGAGATTTGCCGTCAGATATTGTAACGGTAAACACAAAAATAAAGGTGAAAGAATTAACTGAAAATAAGGAATTTGATGGTTTATTAGTATCACCAAATAAAGCAAATTATAAAAAACAAAAATATTCTATTTTATCAGATTTAGGATTGGCAATTTTAGGCAAAAGAGTTGGAGAAACTATTGACTGGCCAATGGCAGATGGAGTAAGAAAGTATCAAATAGTTGGTTCGGAACCATTATCATAAATTAAAAAACCTGCAACATTGCAGGTTTTTTTTATAGAATAAATTTTGATCCAATTGTATAATTAATCGTTGCTGCAGGATTATAAAATCGATTTCCAAATGCATTTAAATCATACCCAGAACTATATTTAGAATTGTATAAATTATTAATGCCTAAATATAAATTCAATTTTTTTCCATTTAAATTATAATTATATTCAACTAACATATTTCCAATGATATAGTCTTTTTCTTTCACAGTATTTGCATCATTAAGATATAAACTTGAGTTATAATAATTAGTATAATTAAATTTATAATTATTTAAAAAATCGAATCCAATATAAGATTGAATGGAAAATTTAGAAATCCCTGGAATATTATGATTTGAATAATTGGTACTTCCTACTTGATAATCTTTGTACTTAAAATCATACACATGTCCATTCAATACAAAGTTTAAACCATTAAAAATAGCATGATTGAAGGTGAATTTTTTGGATTCTATGCTCCATTCAATACCATTTTGCATAGTTCCTCCAGCGTTTATAAAATAATCATTTCCAGCATCATCTTGCCTTTTTACAATGGCTTCTTTCAGGCGATAATTAAAAGCACTTAGTTCTATAGTCCATTGATTAAACTTTTTTCGTAGTCCAATTTCTTTATTCCACCCATGTTCTGCGTTCAAATTATTTTGAATTTTTTGATTAGATGATCGCACTTCTTCTGTCGTTGGCGATGATATTCCTTTAGCGATTTTTCCACGAACAGAAAATGTAGGGGTTAAGATATAGTTAATCCCAAGCTGAGGTAGCCACTGATTTTTAAATTTACGTTTACCTTCTTCAAAATCTGGAAATATTGTCTCCCAATTATATTTTGTTGTATATAAGCTTAATGACGCGTCTACAAACCATTTATTTGTAAAATTAATGTGTTGGCTAGCATAAAAAGATCCATTCAAAGTTTGTAAATTATCAAATTTTTGAGGATTACCTTTTTCACCTAAATTGTTATCATAATTTTGAAATTCTGTCGAATTATAACCAATTTCAGTGCCAATTCTTGTATTTAATGTGACATCATTTATTTGATTTTTATAATCTATATAAGATCGTCCTTGAATATTATTTTCCTTCCGTTTTTCAAAATTTGAAATAAATGGATTTTGAAAATCTGTATAGCTGGTTTGGATAAGCGTAAATTGTTTCCAATGTTCATTTATATTCAAAATGTGATTAATTCCTGCGAGTAAAGTTTTATTTATAATCCCAGTTTTTTGATCTTTTGCACTAGGCAAAGTTGGAGTTGATAAGCGAGATTGTTTTCGATTATTGTTCATTTGTTCCAAAGTAAGTCCACCTGGTGTCTCATAATCCATGGCTGTATAGAGCAACATGAGATTAATTTCGTTTGATGGAGAATATTTCCATTGATCTTTTAAAAATAATGATGATCTTTTAATCTTTGATTGATCCCGATATCCATTGGATTGATAATGACTTTGACCTATTTGTAACCCATGTTTTCCTAATCGCTTACCAACTTGAATACTTTCATTAAATTGGCCAAAACTACCCGTTCCTACATTCGCTTTAATATTATTATTTTGATTGGATTGAAGTAAAACTATACCACCAGTTTCTGATCCATATTCTCCGCCTTGTGGACCTTTCATTATATCAATGTTTTTTATAAATTGTGGCTCAATCAGATTAAGATAAGCATTACCTGTAGCATCTGTTAATAAGAAATCATCAAAATATATTTTTACATTTCGAACGCCAAATGGTGATCTAATTGTACTTCCTCTCAACGATAAGCGAAAACTTCCAGGAGAACGTTCTTCCATTTTAGTTCCTGGAATAAAATTAAAACTCTCTAACAATCGTTCTGGGTGATTTAATTTCAATAAATCTGAGTTTATCTGATTAACTGATGTAGTTGACTCAAACTGCAAAGTTTTTCGCTGGAAAGACTCAATAACAACCTCGTTTAATTGTTGGATACTATCATTATTTTGAGCTTTAGAGTTTTGACTAAAAAAAAGAATTGGTAAATAGATGAATAAATTTTGATGAATTTTCATGGCAATTAAAGGTATTGTTTCAAAAAAAGTGGCAATTAATAATTACCACTTTTAGATATTATTTTTTAGCTATGCGATATAGTTTTCCATTATCACCAACTGCATATAAATGTCCATCTTTTCCTGTAACCATATCACGAATTCTATCTTTTTGATCTAATAAAATATGTTCTTCACCTACCACTTTATTACCTTCTATTACAAGACGTACTAAAGCCTGTTTTATCATTCCGCCAACGAATAGATTTCCTTTCCATTCCTCAATACTTCCGGTATAGAATTCTGCTCCACTAGGTGCAATAACTGGATCCCAATAGTAATTTGGTTGCTCTAATCCTTGGTGCTTAGTCGCTCCGTCTGAAATTTTTCCACCAGCATATTCAATACCATAAGTAATAGTTGGCCATCCGTAATTTTTTCCTGGTTGTATTAAATTTAGTTCATCTCCACCACGAGGTCCATGTTCTACTTCCCAAAGTTCTCCTTTGTCGTTAAAAGCTAAACTCTGTGGACTACGATGTCCTAAACTATATATCTCAGGTAAAGCATCTTTGTTATCCATAAATGGATTTCCTGGTGCAGCCTTTCCATCCGTAGTTATTTTAATAATTTTCCCTAATGGAGATTTCAAATCTTGAGCATATTTTCGCATTTCATCATCTGATCTTTCCCCAAATGAAGCATATAAATATCCTTCTTTATCAAATACTAAACGGCTTCCGTAATGTAATCCACTATCGTGTGAGGGGAATGTTCTGTAAATAATCTGTACATTTTCCACTTTGGTTTCATCTAAGGAGAGTTTTCCTTTGGCTATTGACGTCTGATCATTTTTACTACCATCTGTAGCAGGTTCTGAGAAAGTCCAATAAATTGTACGATTAGAATCAAAATTAGGATCTAAAATAACATCTAATAATCCACCTTGATTATATTGATTAACTTTAGGTAAGCCTGTAACTTTTTTAATTTCGTAAGGTTTTTGTAAATCAACAATCATCATATATCCGGATTTCTCAGTCATTAATAATTTTCCGTCAGGAAGATTAACAATGGCCCAAGGTAAACCTAGACTTTCATTTACCACTAAAACTTCGTAAGCTGATTTTGTTTTAATGTAATTTGCTCTAGTTTGACCATCAAATGCAGGTTTGTACTCTGTATTAGCTGCTTCTGTTTCTTTGGCTATACTATCATTTATTGTACTATCTTTCTCAGTTGTTGATTTTGAATTATTTGTACAAGAGAATAAAAAAGCCACTGAAAGTGTTAAAGTTGCAATATTTTTCATGGGATGTAATTTAACTTCCAATTTACTATTTTTATTTTAAAATATAATTCCCTAAAATAAGTGAAGAGAATAATGCTATATTGATATTTTTGTGTATTATATTATACGATTGTAAAAAATTATAAATGAAAGAATTTTTACTTAAAAAAAATATAGAAATTACTCCGAAGCGATATTTTATAGATGCCATGGGAGCAATGGCTTACGCTTTATTTGCAACATTATTAGTAGGTACGATTCTTAAAACTATTGGTGATGAGCTAGATATCTCATTTTTAAAGAATATTGTATGGCCTTTAGCCAATCAAGCAACTGGTCCAGCTATTGCTTTAGCCATTGCATTTAGTCTAAAAGCGCCCCAGTTAGTAATGTTTTCAAGTACTATTGTGGGTATATCAGCATATCAAATTGGTGGACCTTTGGGAGTTTTTCTGTCGACTATTTTCGCAGTAGAAATTGGAAAATTGGTTGCTGGTGAAACCAGAGTCGATATTATTTTAACTCCAATTATAACAGTTTTAGTAGGTGTTGGTGTAGCTCAAATTATTGGGCCTAGCGTTATGCAAATAATGAAATGGATTGGTGAAATTATTATGATTGCTACTGAATCTAATCCTTTTGTTATGAGTATTATTATTGCAATTGTAATAGGATTGGTTTTGACACTTCCTATTTCATCTGCTGCATTGTGCCTCATGTTAGAATTAGACGGATTGGCTGCTGGAGCTGCTACTATTGGCTGTTGCGCACAAATGATAGGATTTGCAACAATTAGTTTTAAAGATAATGGGATCGGAGGGTTGTTAGCCCAAGGATTGGGAACTAGTATGGTTCAGATGCCTAATATTTATAAAAATTGGAAAATTTGGATTCCACCAACTTTGGCAGCTGGTGTTATTGGACCTATTGCAATTATATTTTTTCAAATGACAAATTCTTCTTTAGAATCTGGAATGGGAACTTGTGGTTTTGTGGGACAGATTGGAACCTTTAATGCTATGAAATCCTCTTTTTCATCTACATATATTTTAATAACAATAATCGGATTACAATTTTTGTTGCCTGCTTTGCTTTCTTTTCTATTTTATATCATCTTAAAAAAATGGAATTGGATAAAAGATGGAGATATGAAGATAAACTAATAAAGGTTGAAATTTTTCAACCTTTATTTTAAAATTATGGTAAAGAATTAAGATCAATTTGTGGAGGAATATTTTCAGAATTGAATTGGAATAAAGTATTTGGCTGCGTTATTTCGTTAAAAAAACCTCCCATTTTTAAGAAATAACCTGCACGAGTAGTTCCTCCAGTAGCATCAACGCGTTGATTCGCTTTATAGGTTGCATCTACTGTAAATTTTGCTGATGTTACTTTTTTCCATTGACCATCGTACACCCATTGGTTGTTATATTGAGCTTTTCTAGTAAAATAACCTTGATTAGGGTCAAAATTCTCTAAAAATGAATGAAATCGTTTTAAATAAGTATCTGTTTTTGGACGTTTAAAACTCGCAATTAGTTTCCATTTAGAAGTTTCCGGTATGTAAAACCAAGCTGAATAAATTGTGTTTCCATTTCTATCAGGTTCACCTTTTAATAAAAATCGATATGTATCGTTTGCTTTCCAATTATAACGTAAAAAACTTTGTCCTCCTGAGCCTTCGTTGCCAAATTCGCCAGTATACACATCTTCCCCTTTTCGTAGTAGTTTAATTTTATCTTCTTCTGGAATACTTTTAGGATCATCTGTGACAAATGGACTCCAAACAGAAAATAAAATACGCCTTTCTGTACTAGAATTAACTTGCATTCCAAAATATCCTTCTGCAAAACCATTTGCCATAAAATAAGAACCTATTTGGTCTTGACCTTTTGGCACAACAATTTCGCTGTAATAATATGACACGTTTTTTTCGGTAGGAATTTCATAAGATAAGTGACAAGATGGACCGCGCCTTGCCCAATAAAAATACTCAGGATTATTGCTATAAACTATTCCTTTATCTGTTGCTGCTCCAGAAATAATTATATCATCAAAAGCTATATTCTTGTTTTTTGTTTTTAATTCTACGTAATAGTATCCAGGTTTTGTAACTGTATATGAGCCTAAATTTAAAAGTGTATTATTTTCTTCCCATACTATTGTTTTATGGGTTTTATTAAATTCAACTTCTAATTCAGTCTTAAATTTTGTATTACCTTTTAATTTAATATCAATATTTCCACTTCCTAATAATTTGAAGTATAGTCTTTTAATTTTTTTATTATCAAGAGAAATATCTTCTTTTTGACTAGTCAAACTTTTTATAGATGGATTAATTTCAAATCCATTACCAGTAAATGGAATGCTATAACTTGTATAGTCTTGTGCATTAATTTCACTAATTGTGAGTAATAGACTACATATTGTAGTTAGGTAAATCGTTTTATTCATATCTGTGTTTAATTATCTAAATTTATATTTAATTATTGATTTATATATTTTTTAATAAGAGAAAATAAATGTTTTTAAAGTAATTTTGCAAGAATACATAAAAAAAAATTTTTTTTAAATGAGTCAGGAAAATGACAAAAATATAGTCCTTGCCATTAATGAGAAACCAACGTTAGGGCAAGGAATTTTATTGAGTATACAACATTTATTTGCAATGTTTGGAGCTACTGTTTTAGTTCCTGCTCTCACCGGAATGAATCCTTCTATTGCTTTAATATCAAGTGGTCTAGGGACTCTTGCATTTATTTTAATTACACGAGGAAAAGTACCTTCATACTTAGGTTCATCATTTGCCTTTATTAATCCTATTATCGCATTAAAAGCTTTAGAGGCAGATCCCAATAGCTCTCTAGAAATGGGAAGTTTTTTGGTAGGAAGTTTTGTAATAGGATTAGTCTATGCACTAGTTGCTCTAATAATATCTAAAGCAGGAACTAATTGGCTCATGAAATTATTACCACCAATTGTTGTGGGCCCAGTTATAATGGTGATTGGTTTAGGTCTGGCTACCACAGCTGTCAGCATGGTAACGAATAACTCAAATGGGGAATATGATTTGAATTTCGTAATAGTTGGTTTTTTTACTTTACTGATAACAATTATAGCAGCAATTTTTAGTCGTGGTTTTTTAAGTGTTGTTCCTATATTAGTTGGTATAATCGGAGGTTACGTTTTCTCAATAATTATGGGTATTGTAGATTTAGAACCCGTTATTAAAGCTAAGTGGTTCGAAATACCAGATTTTACAGTTCCTTTTTTAGATTATACACCTACTTTATCGTGGTATGTTATTTTTTTAATGGTTCCTGTAGCAATAGTACCAATTGCTGAGCATATAGGTCATCAATTAGTATTAAGTAAAGTGATCAATAAAGATTTAATAAAAGACCCTGGTTTAGATCGCTCAATGTTAGGCGATGGTATAGCTACGATGCTCGCTTCTTTGATCGGTGGACCGCCAAATACTACTTATGGAGAAAACATAGGAGTATTGGCAATTACTAGAGCATTTAGTATTTATGTATTTTTAGGTGCTGCTTGTTTCGCAATTTTATTTGGTTTTTGTGGAAAAATATCCGCCCTACTTAGTACAATTCCGACACCAGTTATGGGTGGAGTATCAATCCTTTTATTTGGAATTATAGCTTCAAGTGGATTACGAATGTTAGTGGAAAATAATGTTGATTTCAAAATAAAAAGAAATTTAATAATTTCATCTGTTATTTTAGTTATTGGTATTGGTGGTGCTGCAATACATATAGGAAATATGTTTTCTTTAGAAGGAATGGCTTTAGCATCTATTGTAGGTGTAGTTTTAAATTTAGTACTACCTGGAAGAGAATTTATTAATTTTAATGAAATGTTTAAAGAAGAATAAATATTAAAGGTTTTTGAAATTGATTATCTTCAAATGATTCATATTTCAAATTTTTATTTTAAAGATTCATAAATGTAAAGCTTATGTAATGATATTTTATATTTTAGTAACTTATTATAAATCTTGAATTTACTCTATATGAGATTAAATTTTAAAACAATCTTTGCCTTGTTAGGTGTTGTTTCTCTATCATTTACGGCTTGTTCAACGAATAATTCGTCGAAAAAAGTGGTATATAAAAAAGTAACAAAACCTACAACAAAACCATCGACTACGACGACTATTCCTAAAGGGAATAATCAAACAACTGTTGTTAAGCCAGAAATAGCTAAACCAAAAGAAGAAATTTTCAAAGTAACTCTTCCTGATATCAATCGTGAGTTTAGAGCAGCTTGGGTTGCTACAGTAGCAAATATCAACTGGCCTTCTAAACGTAATTTAACGACTGAGCAGCAAAAAGAAGAAGCCATAAAATTATTGGATATGCTAGAAGCAAATAATTTTAATGCTGTTATTTTTCAAGTTCGCCCATCAGGAGATGCATTGTATAAAAGTAATTTTGAACCTTGGTCATATTTCTTAACTGGAGAAATAGGAAAAAGTCCTTATCCTTTTTATGATCCTTTAGAATTTTGGGTAGAAGAATCTCATAAAAGAGGTTTAGAATTGCATGTATGGTTAAATCCATATCGTGCGCATCATTCGAGTGGGGGAGCTGTGACGAGTGAATCTATAGTTAAGCAAACACCTGAAAATATTGTAAGGTTAAAAAATGGAATGTATTGGTTTGATCCAGCTGACAAGAATACTCAAAATCACGTATCTAATGTTGTCAAAGATATTGTAAAGAGATACGATATAGATGGGGTACATTTTGATGATTATTTTTATCCATATGCCTCTTATAATGGAGGTGCAGATTTTCCTGATAATACTACGTGGAATGAATATAAAGCTAAAGGAGGACATTTATCTAGAGCAGATTGGCGTCGAGAGAATGTAAATACAATTATAGAACGTATTTATAAAGAAATTAAACAAGAAAAGCCTTTTGTAAAATTTGGAATTAGTCCTTTCGGAATTTGGAAACCTGGTTATCCAGCAGGTATCACAGGATCTTCTCAGTACGATGAACTATACGCAGATGCGAAACTATGGCTAAACAAGGGATGGGTTGATTATTTTTCACCTCAATTATATTGGCCAATTGAATCTAAAGGGCAAAGTTTTCCGAAATTATTAGAATGGTGGAAATCAGAAAATACGCATAATCGTCATTTATGGCCAGGTTTAAATACAGTTGAGGTAAAAGCAACTGACCGAACTTCTGAAATTATTAACCAAGTAAAAGTATCAGGTGATATATTGCAAAATAATATAGGAACTATACATTGGAGTATTGCAGGATTAACTAAAAATCCATCAATGCTAAATTCTCTAAAAAATGGACCTTATAAAAACAAAGCATTAATTCCGACTATGAATTGGATAAAAGCTGATAAACTTGAAAAACCAAAACTTTTAATTACAAATCAACCTCAAGATGTTGTAATTAATTGGAAAGAATCTAAGTTAAACAATGTTTCGCAATGGGTTTTATTTACAAGATACAATGATAACTGGGAAACAACTTTTTTAAATCCGACTACTACATATCAAACGGTGCATAAACAGAAAAATGGTAAAACTTTAAATGCAGTTGCATTAAAAAGTGTAGATAGATTAGGGAATGAAAGTGATTACGTCGCACAGAAAATTAACTAGACCTATTTCAATAAAAAAACCGAGATTAATCTCGGTTTTTTTATTGAAGTAAACTTATAAGTTTATAATATTTTTATCGTTTATATTATAGTATTTAATAACTTCATTATAATCTTGAGTATTTACAGGAGATATAGATCTTCCTTGTGCAGCTGGTATAACTACAACTCTAAAAGTTTGATTTCTTATGTAATCAGACCCAGTTAAATTAAATGTTCCTCCAGCATAGATCGTGATATCGTTTCTAGAGAAATCAAACGTAAAATCTAATTCGTTTCCATCTTCTAAGTAAAAAGTTTTAGGAATTGGTTCCCAGTAAACTGTACCATTGCTCACTTCCGCTTGTCTGTAGATTAATATAACGTCTTGCTCTGCTAATGCATAGTCAAAAGCTCTATAAATTTGGTAGCCATTATTTTTATACTCGAAATTAACATTTCTTAAATCGTATACCTCAGATCCAGCCTGAACGTTGTTTACATACCCACCATTGTCATCACTTGTACAGTTTACAAATAACAAACTCATACAAGAAAGTAGTAAAATTGATAATATTTTATTCATAACGTAAATTTAAAAAATAGTTTCAAATGATGTACCAAAATTTAATTTTATAATTGTATTAAAAATAATTTCGTTACAATTATAAATTTTATACATTGTATAGACTAATACAACAAGACATGAAATTATTATTCTTTCTACTTTCAACCTTATCTTTTGCTCAAACATACTCAATTTTAAATGAAGACAACAAAGATGTTAGCTATCGCGGCCTTGCTTTTGAATCTGCCACAACATTTATAGTTTCTGGTTCTAAAAATACAATAGGAAAAACGACTGATGGTGGCAAAACATTTAAGTGGATTAGTCCTACAGTAGTTCAGAATAGAGATTTTAGAGATATTGAAGTTTTATCAAAAGATAATTACATCACTTTAGGAATTGATGCTCCAGCATATATTCTACAAACCATAGATGGTGGTAAAAATTGGAAGAAAGTATATGAAAATACTCAAAAAGGCATATTCTTAGATGCAATGTATGTTGATTCAAAAAATAAAAAAGTATATGTAATTGGTGACCCAATTGAAACTAGTAAACCTTTTGTTTTAACGGCATCTACAACTGATTTAACGAAATGGACAATTAATAATTCATTGCTAAATCAAGGTGTACGACTAAAAAATCCTAAAGAAGCTTTTTTTGCATCTAGCGGAAGTAATATTTATGCGGATGCTAATCAAGTTATGATAGTTTCAGGAGGTGCAGAATCTAATCTGTATCGATATACAACAAAAGGAGGACAATTATATACTCTCCAAAAATCAAATGCTACAACAGCAGGAATTAATGGTATGGCATATGATGCAATTAATAACGTAGGCTACCTTGTAGGAGGAGATTATACGAAACCAATGGATTCTAAATACAATTTATATAAATTTAAAATTGATTCAAAAAATCAACTACAATTTATTGATTCATGGAAATATCCAGATGGATATAAGTCTGGTGTAACGATTCTAAGCAAAGATAAAGTTGTTGTTTGTGGTTATTCAGGTGTAGATTATTCTGTAGATGGAGGACATAATTGGAAAAATATAACAAAAGATAGTTACAACACTTGCCTTGCATCACCCGATAAAAAGTATGTTATTCTTGTCGGAAATAAAGGTAAAATTGGGAAAATAAATTTTTAATATATAAATCCAGCATTTGCTGGATTTTTTTATAGAATTGATTTTAGGTTAATTATTTGTTTTAAATTAGTTATAACCAAATTTTAAATTATGAAAATTAAAGCTGAAGCAAGTATTCAAATTCTCCGTCCAATTCATGATGTTTTTGAAGCTATAATTAATCCTGACAAAATGAGGACTTATTTTATTGAATCCTCGAGCGGTCCATTAGAAGCTTACAAAACAGTTATTTGGAAATTTCCAGAATTTGACGATACATTTCCTGTTACAGGGATTCTAATTAAACCCAATGAATATATTTCCTTTGATTGGAGTGGTGGTAAGGATAAAATGATGGTCGAAATCTATCTTAGTAAATATGGGGAAGATTTTACCATTATTAATATAATTGAACATGAGTTTGATGATAACAAGGAAGGTATAGAAAGAGCTATAAGACAAACAGCAGGATGGGCTAATTTTTTATCGTGTATGAAGGCAAGTTTAGAATATGGAATTAATCTACGTACGGGAGCCTTTGACTTTATGAAAGACATTTAATACTCTAACTCAAATTAAGAAATAGCATGCATTATATATTTGAATATTTAGATAAACTTAAGAATAATAATTCCAGAGAATGGTTTCATGCCAATAAAGAAGAATTCGAAAAAGCAAAATATGAAGCTCATCGTATTTTTGATAATATATATCAAGAATTGTCAAAAATTGAAGAATTAGAGCGCATAAAAAAATATAGAATAAATAGAGATATTAGATTTTCATTAGATAAAACACCTTATAAAACACATTTTTCTGCATTCATAGGCCGAAAAAAACCGTACAATCGTGGAGGTTTCTACATCCATTTTGAAAGTAATAAATGTTTTATTGCTGGCGGTTTTTGGGGTCCCGAAAAAGAAGATTTATTACGAATAAGACAGGCGATAGATTATTCGGATGAACTAGAAAACATTTTACGACAAAAGCCGATAGTTCAATCCTTTGGTATTTTGTTCGGTGAAGAATTAAAAACTGCTCCAAAAGGTTTCCCGAAAGATCATGAAAGAATTGAGTTATTACGTAAAAAACAGTTTTTGTTGATAAAAAATCTTAAGGATGAAGAAGTTTACTTTGAAAACTTTGCAAAAACAGTCTGTAAAGAATATAAAATTCTACTACCTTTCTTTGATTATATGACAGAGGTTTTAACAACAAATAGCAACGGAGAAATAATAATTTAAAATTAAAATTAAGAAAAAAAGATACAGTCAACTTTTATCATTATTAATTTTTCTTCAATCAAAACTATTTATACATCTCTAAATATGGTTTAAAAGTCTTTTTTAACAATTATTATTTAACGAAATTTGATTTTTATTCAATATTAAATCATGAAAGCACCACAAAGAGTTTTTGATATCCCCACATTTCAATTAGAAAAATATAATGAAATCGATATTTTTAGTTCAAAAATTAATGGAAAATGGAAAGGTATTAAAACAAACGATTTTCTAAATCGAGTAAAAAATATATCCAAAGGTTTATACGGTTTAGGTGTGCGTCCTAACGATAAAGTTGCAATAATTAGTGAAAATAGATTAGAGTGGAATCTTCTTGATTTTGCAATTCAGCAAATAGGAGCAGTAGTTGTAGCAATGTATCCAAACATTTCTGATGAGGACTATAAATTCATTTTTAATGACGCTGAAATTAAATTTTGTGTAGTAAGTAATGATAATTTATACCAACGTCTTTTAGGAATTAAAGATGAAATCCCAACACTCGAATTTGTTTTTACGTTTAATTCTTATCCTCACCTACCGCATTGGTTTGAGTTAATAGGAAAAGGATTTGATGTTTCTGATGAAACTTTAAATGAACTTCGAAATAACGTTCAGCCTAATCATATAGCTACCTTAATTTATACATCAGGAACCACAGGAAATCCTAAAGGTGTAATGCTTTCACATAAAAATCTATTAGCAGATGTTATAAGTTCTGAATATTCATTTCCCATTGCAGCATACGATAAAGCATTATCATTTTTGCCTGCTTGTCATGCCTACGAACGTTGCTTTCATTATGTATATATGTATATGGGTGTTACTATTTACTATGCCGAATCTATGGATGTCATAGGTGAAAATATGAAAGAAATAAAACCAGAAATTTTCTCTGCTGTGCCACGTGTTTTAGAAAAAGTATTTGACAAAATAATGGCTACAGGTGAACAATTATCTGGGATAAAAAGGAAATTATTTTTTTGGGCAATAGCTTTAGGTGAGCAATATGATGTAGACGAAGCAAACCATTCTACTTGGTATAAAATACAATTAAAAATTGCTAGGAAATTAGTTTTCTCAAAATGGAGAGCTGCATTAGGCGGCAATATTAAAGGTATTGCATCGGGAAGCGCAACTTTACAAGAACGATTATTAAAAATATATCTTGCAGCAGGTATTCCTATTTGGGAAGGCTATGGGTTAACAGAAGCAGGTCCATGTGTGTCTGTAAATTGTATAAAAAGAGGAATTAAAATCGGAACTGTTGGTATTCCTTTAATTAATATTGATGTAAAGTTAGCAGAAGATGGAGAAATCCTTGTAAAAGGCGATAATGTAATGGTTGGATATTACAATAATCCGACAGCAACAGCAGAAACCATAAAAGATGGCTGGCTGTATACTGGGGATATAGGTGTATTTGAAGGGAAATTTCTTAAAATCATTGATCGTAAAAAAGAAATGTTTAAAACTTCTGGCGGAAAATATATAGTTCCTCAACAAATTGAAAAAAAATTGGTTGAGTCTAAATTTATTGAACAAGCAATAGTAATTGGTGAAGGGAAGCATTTCCCCGCGGCGATTATAGTACCGGCATTTCAAAATTTAAGAGAATGGGCAACTATCCATCACAGAGATATACTTAATTTATCAAAAGAGGAATTTTTAAATCACGATATCGTTAAAAATAAAGTCCAAGAGGAAATAAATATTTCGAATTTAAATTTTGGAAATTGGGAACAAATCAAAAAATTTGCGATAATTCCAAATGAATTTACGATAGAAACAGGAGAGCTTACTCCAACATTAAAAATGAAACGTAAAGTAATATTGAAAAAATTTGATTCAATAATTCAAAATATTTATAATTAATTAGATACATAAGACCTCTTTGCGGAGGTCTTAAATTTTATGTCTTATTATGATAAATGTATAATGATTTATTTGTTTATTTGTTAAATATACAGGTTAAAACATTGCTTTGATTATGTATTTATAATAAAACAGGGTATTTTTTTAAAAATTTATTATTCTTGCATAGGAAATTTAATTTTTTATTTGATATTTGTTTTTATCAAAACCATAAAAAAATAATTATGAATCAACCCAAACGATTGTTTGATTTACCATATCGTCAATTAGAATTATTTCCAGACTTAAATATGCTTAATGCGAAAAAAGATGGAAAATGGTTAGCCATTACTTCTAAAAGATTTATAGCGTTAGTCAACGAGGTGTCTAAAGGTTTGTTAGCTAATGGTGTAAAACAAGGAGATAAAGTTGGATTAATCTCTGAGAACCGGCTAGAATGGAATGTGATTGACTTTGCAATTCAACAAATTGGTGGCGTTGTGGTTGCAATTTATCCAAATATTTCTGATGCTGATTATCAATATATTTTTAATGATGCTGAAATAAAAATTTGTATAGTAAGTAATGCAAGTTTATATGATCGTATAACTGATTTAAAAAACAATTTACCAACTTTAGAAAAACTTTATATCATCAATTCTGTTCCTCATAAGACTAATTGGGACGAGTTAATAACGCAAGGTGAGTACATAACACAAGCTCAGATTGATCATTTAAAAGATCAAGTCCATGAAGATGATCTAGCTACACTAATATATACTTCCGGAACAACCGGAACTCCGAAAGGCGTAATGCTTTCCCATAAAAATATTTTAAGTAATGCCATTGGAGCGGATCGTCCGACACCAACAAAAGCGTATGATAAAGCACTTACATTTTTGCCTTCCTGTCATGCGTACGAACGCATGATTCAGTATTTATATATGTATAAAGGAATGCAAGTATATTATGCAGAATCAATGGATACAATTGGTGAAAATATGAAGGAGATTCAGCCTGATATGATTTCTGCAGTACCTCGATTATTAGAGAAGGTATATGAAAAAATCATGGCTAAAGGAAATGAATTAACTGGAATAAAACGTAAGCTATTTTTTTGGGCAGTTAAAGTAGGAGAATCTTATGATCCTAATCCAGAAAACAGATCTTTTGCCTATAACTTAAAGTATTCAATCGCTCATCGATTAGTATTGTCTAAGTGGAAAGAAGGTTTAGGTGGTAACTTAGGTGCTGTATGTTCAGGAAGTGCTGCGCTTAATCAAAGATTAATGCGTTTATATTTCGCTGCCAAAGTTAATGTATACGAAGGATATGGATTAACGGAAGCTTCACCTTTAATTTCTGTAAATTCTTATCAAGATGGTGTCTTAATTGGATCTGTAGGACCAGCTATTCCTGGAGTCGAATTCAAATTAGCAAATGATGGCGAAATTATGGTGAAAGGCCCTAATGTAATGTTAGGCTATTATAATAAACCAGAAGCTACCGCTGAGGTTATAAAAGATGGATGGTTATTAACAGGGGATATTGGAGAAATTATTGATGGAAAATTCTTAAAAATTATTGACCGTAAAAAGGAAATGTTTAAAACTTCTGGTGGAAAATATATCGTACCTGCACAAATAGAATCTAAGATGGTAGAGTCAGATTTTATTGAACAATTTATGGTCATCGGCGAAAATAGAAAATTTCCTGCCGCATTAGTTGTTCCATCTTATCAAAATTTAAAGGAATGGGCTAAAAATAATGCAAAAGATATTCTTTCTCTTCCTCACGAAGAATTCCTAAAGACAAAAGAGATTAAAACTAAATTAAACGAAGAAGTCAATAGAATTAATTCGAATTTTGGAAACTGGGAAACGATTAAAAAAATAGAAATAATTCCAACGGAATTCTCAATAGAAGGAGGCGAATTAACACCTACTCTAAAGCTGAAAAGGAAAGTCATTTTAGAAAAATACAAAGAAAGTATTGATAAAATATATCAATAAGACTGATATAAATTTAAAATTAAGATGAACAAAACTCAATTTATTAAAATTGAATTTTGTTCATTTTTTTTATGTTATATATATCAATTAATCAATAAAATTTACAAGTTGACTGCCATAATTGAAATTTTACAATGTATATTTATAAATGTAAAAAAATATATAGAGCAAAAAAGTTAATGTATTTTAAGATATTTTAGCATAATATTTACATTTATTAAAAATAAGCCTCAAATTTGCATTCTTTTTGGAAAGTGGAAAAAATATATTAAACAATGAATAACCCTACAAGAATATTTGATTTAGCATATTATCAGCAGGAATTATCTCCGGATCATAATATGTTTTCGTCTAAAGTTGATGGTGAATGGAAATTTACTAAACCAGCAGAGTTTATTCAACAAACTAGAAAAATTTCTAAAGGTCTTCTTGCGTTAGGTATAAAACCTGGTGATCGAGTTGGATTAGTGAGCGAAAGTAGATATGAATGGCATGTCATTGATTTTGCAATTCAACAGATAGGAGGGGTAGTGGTTGCCATTTATCCAAACATTACAGATGCAGAGTATCAATTCATTTTCAATGATGCAGAGATACAAGTTTGTATTGCAAGTAATAAAAGTTTGTATAACCGTATTAATAATATGGTTGACTCTATATATAGTCTACAATATGTATTCGCAATTAATGAATTTCCAGATTCAAGAAATTGGTCAGAACTTACAAAAATTGGTCAAGACATTACAGAAGAATATATCGATAATATTAGTAGCACAATAAGTAGTTCAGATTTAGCTACCTTAATTTATACTTCCGGGACTACGGGGAAACCAAAGGGAGTTATGTTAACCCATAATAATTTAGTAACTAATTTCATAGCGGCAAAAGAAGTTGTAGTCATTAAGCAAGGTAGTCGTGGATTAACTTTTTTGCCTCCATGTCATGCTTACGAACGTACAGTAATCTATACTTATTTATACATTGGTATTACGGTTTATTTTGCAGAAGGTCTAGAGAAAATTGGTGACAATATCAACGAAGTACAGCCTCATATTATGACAGCAGTTCCTCGTATTATGGAGAAAGTATATGATAAAATTATTAAAACGGGAAGCTCACTAAAAGGGAATAAGCGTAAAGTTTTTGATTGGGCAGTTGAAATTGCAGCACAATATGATCCAAATCCATCGAATAGATCTTTAGCTTATAATATAAAATTAGCATTGGCTAGAAAACTTGTATTAAATAAATTTTATGATGCTTTAGGGGGGCATTTCCAATATATAATATCTGGTAGCGCATCTTTACAAGGACGTATTGCAAAAGTTTTCATGGCATCAGGTTTACCTTTTTTTGAAGGGTATGGAATGACAGAAACTTCTCCATTAATTACAGTGAATAATCCAAATAAGTTAGGAGTTCGAATTGGAACAGTAGGACAACCCATAAAAGATGTAGTGGTAAAACTTGCAGAAGATGGTGAAATCTTAGTGAAAGGACCAAATGTGATGAAAGGTTACTATAAGAATCCTGAAGCAACAGCACAAGTGTTAAAAGATGGATGGTTACATACAGGTGATATCGGTAAATGGATTGAAGGCGAAGGTCATTTTTTAAAAATTATTGATCGTAAAAAAGAAATGTTCAAAATTTCTGGAGGTAAATATGTTGTGCCAGCACCAATAGAAAATAAACTAACAGAATCAAAATTTATTGAACAAGCAATGGTCGTAGGTGATGGGCAAAAGTTTGCTTCAGCCTTAATCGTTCCGAACTATCTAAATTTAAAAAGTTGGGCAGAAACTAATGCGCCTGAAATTGCAGCTTTACCACGTAAAGACCTTTTTAAAACTGCAGAAGTTGCTAAAAAAATTAATCAAGAAGTACGATTAGCAAACCAATTTTTTGGAAATTGGGAACAACTAAAAAAATGCGTTATTATACCAGACGAATTTTCAATAGAAGCAGGAGATTTAACTCCAACGCTTAAAATGAAACGTAAAATAATTGCTGAAAAATACAAAACTGAAATTCAAAATATTTTCAAATAAATCTATCAAGGGCCAATTTTTATTGGTCTTTATTTTTTATAAAAATAATTACATAATTTCAACGTCTAAGCTAAAGAACGAAGTAAAATTATTAATTAGAATTAAAAAATAAATATTCATATCTTTGCGATAACGTTCGGACTTAACCGAGCGTTTTGTATTTATTAACGTATTTTAGTCTTTACAATTTTGTAAATTGATAATAGAACATGATTTTAATGCGATTAACTCTTTATTATAAATGAATTTTCAAGAATTATATAAAAACCTAGGCATTCTGGATATGAATGAATTTTTTTGGCTTGCATATACCTAAAATTTAGTACCTAAGCATCTATATTACAGGCTTGTTAATATTACCTATATGCAAAATAATTGCAAAATAAATACATTAGAAAGCAATTAAAATACAAGTTATTGCAATAATTATTGCAATTTTTCTCAATTTTGCAATATCAACATCTAATACTTAAAAGGTATTATATCAGCGAAATTAATAGTCGATAATAGAAGTTTTTCTAAGAAGCAAAATGGCTATCCAATTAAGATTCGAGTATACGATCACATAACTTCTCATAGATATATTGCATTAAAAATGTATCAAGCCGAGAAATCCAAAGAGGTTGTAAGGTCTGCTGTTATTATCCAGCGTGAATTAAAATTACATAAAGAGGTTGAATATTGCAATTTTAATAATCTTCCGTTGGAGGATGCATTAGATATTATTAATAATGGTATTCCTGAAGATGATGTTAATAGCAAGATTCTTTATTTGGAAAAGGAACTTCAGCGATTGAAATCTAAACACTCACAAACTAAATACATCGAATTTTTTAAAGATTTTATTGATGAATATAAAATCGTTGGAAAGACTACAGGCAGACTTAAAATAAGTAATAAAAAGTTTTTAGATTTTCTTAATTCAAGAGGTATTAATTTTAATACTTTTTTAATTAATGATGTAGATTATGAGCTTCTAAATGCCTATAAAATTTTTTGCATGAATCAAGGGTTAGCCGATTCTTCAATCACGAGTTATTTTCAGAATTTAAAATTAATATATAGAGAAGCTCAAAAAAGGCAATCACTTTATATAAAACAAGATAATCCATTTGATAAAATCAAGATCAGTCCAAGTAAAAGAGAAAAATCAAGAGATGTTTCTATAAAGGATCTGAAAGTATTCTTTAATCTAACTAATTTTTCAAATTATCCTTCAGCAGACTTCAAGTTTAAAAGAACAGTTGATTTATTGAAACTGCAGTTTTTGATTGGAGGTCATGATTTCATTGAAATCGCAAATCTAAAATGGACTAACATTGAAAATAATAGAGTAGAGTTTCATCGTTACAAGAATAGAAGTAAAGGTGGAGGGCCATTGATCAATAATATGCTACATCCACTTGCATTGGATATAATAGAAGAATATGGAACAAAGCACGAACATAGAGTATTTTCGTTTCTTCCGGATCCTGAAACCAATTTAGTAGCTCACAATCAGAATAATAAATTAATTACCACACAACTAAAAGCGATCTTAAACCTATGGAAATGTTCACAGATGAATTAAAAGGAGATGTAAAGGAAGATTATTCACATTTAGGTAATTTTCAAAAAGAAATTACAAAAATGCCTGCCAATTTTGAAAATCATTTGAAAGAAAAAGGAGATGTTTATCGAGGTTGGAAGATTGTGCCTTATTGGGTGAAGTAAAATAAAAATCTAAAATATAATAGACTAGTTTTAAACTTAATCCCATAAATCTGCAAAATTATCTCTCAAACAGTAATAGTTTTTTGTTAAAAAAAATATAAAAATATACTAATTGTATAAATATTCGAATAAAAATGATTATTTATATACATTCTAAACAATTAATTAAACTACTGTCATGTAATTAATTATAATTATTTATTTTCTTAATTTTTACGAAATACATATTTAATATAGTATTATAAAATATCTTTATGTTCTGTAAGTAATATGATAAACATAAACTTATACATTTGCACACGTTTAAAATTAAGATAACAAAAAAATGAAAAATTTTATATTACTTCTTTTATGCATTTTAGGATTTAATGCAAATGCACAAGTTGGAATTAATACTGATAGTCCTCAAAAATATTCAATGCTTGAAGTACAAGCAAAAGATAAGGGTATTTTGATACCTCGTGTTTCATTAACTAATATTTTTGATAAAGAGACTGTTACAAATATAGACGGTAGCTCATTTAAGTCATATGAAAATAGTTTACTAGTTTATAATACAAATACATCTTCAATAACTGGAGTAGAGGAATATAAGAATGTAACTCCAGGATATTATTATTGGGAAACTGATCGTTGGATTAGAATGACATCGACTAAAGATCAGCAATTCTTTTATATGCCATCTATTATCATCCCTACATCATCTGATCAAGTAGCAACTGGAAGCACATTTGGTACTATTGATTTATATGCAATCTATAAATCTCAGTTTACAAATGCTATGGTAAGAAATACAAACGCTTCAACAACATTACCTATTTATAAAACGAATCAATTAGATTACTATATTACATGGTATGATGATTCTGTTTTTACAAATGTAAAAGTTTCTGATAAAGGTGTAATGACTTATCAGATTAAACCTAATTCTGATATTTCGATAGGTTCATTTATGAATATCATATTTGCAGTTAAATAAGATGAAAAAGCTTTTATTAACTTTAATACCAATGATAGTTGGAACCTATTCTTCAGCACAATGTTTTTCTGATGAGAATGGTAAAAGATTAGAACCTGTAATTTCTACATTTGCCACTAAAGGGAGTGGTAAATATAAGAATGAGATACTTTGGTTGAATTGGGGAGCTAGTTCACCTACTAGTATAAAGGGGTCTTCTAAAGTTTTGAGCACTAGCGATTATTCTAATGCTGAAATAAAAATTACAAATGATAAATATTTCTGTGTTAAAACCAAAATAATCAAAGTTAGCCAAGTAACTTCAGATGTAATTGATAAAGCTTGGAGTATAATGGATGAGACTTATACAAACGAGGGAAATACATTATATCATATTTTGAGATCATCTAATCAAGGTGATTATTCGGAAATTGAACTTGAATCACATGCTTTTGTATTATCGCGTAAATCTGCAAATGATCCTTTTGTAAATGAACCGGTAAGAATTAAAGGATTAATTATAGCTGATGCTGAATCTGCAAATACTAATGAATATCTTACTCTTACTTCAAAAGGTAAATGGGATATTATTGAATTTGTAAATTTAATTACTGATAATATTAAATATAATTATAAGATAAAAAAAGTTACCAATATAGATAATACAAGTACTATAACGATGGGGTATGGGCAAGATAAAGCGCAAGCAGCTATTGCAATGCTAAATTTTGATGCTGATGCTTATTCTTCTCTTTCTGATAGTTATAAAGTTAACTATAAATCAACGTTTAAAGGAACAGGTAGAACTTCTATTTCAATAGGTTTACTTACACCGTATGCAGATTTTGGAGATGCTCCCGAATCTTATGGTGCTCCAATTCATTTTATAGATAATGTACAACTTAGGAAAGATAATCTTGGAGATAAAGTTGCAGAAACTAATATAGGTACATCCAAGTCATTTGTAGCGGGAGGTTTAGAAAAACCTAATACTAATTATGTAGGTACTTTAGGTCCTGACGCAAATCCAATGCCTGTATATTCTAAAGATGCATTAGGAGATGACTATACATATAATTATGATGGTACTAGAAATGTTTTGACAAATGAAGAAGATAGTTGGCCGAAAAAATTCCAAAGTTTTTCATATAAAACTGTCGATTCTAATAAATATCCTATTGGTGCATTAATTAGTGCAGAGATTCCTGTTAAGGTTAATAGAAGTAGTGTAATAGCTGGGTGGATAGATTTTAATTTGAATGGAAAATTTGATGATTCTGAACGTGTATTCAAGAAAGTAGACGTTAATGATTCTAAAGTATTATTAGAATGGAAAATTCCTCAAAATAGAAAACCTTTCAGTACATATGCCAGAATTAGACTTTTTGATTTGGTAGAAGTTTCAAAATCCAATCAGACGATTGATGAATCTCTATTAAGTCCCAGTTCAGATGTTGTAGGAGGTGAAGTAGAAGATCACCATATGAAAATTTTGCCATCTGCAGTTTCAAACCCGATGATATTGAATTCAACACCAATATATAAATCTTTTGATTAAACCACCAGAACCACTCAAACTGAGTGGTTTTTTTTTACTATATATTTTAACTTTTATATATTATATAAGAACTAGATAATGTATAAAAATCTTCACAATTATATTAGGGCAACTTCTGCTAAAATAAAATTATTTCAACCATTAAGTCGGCGTTAACTCCAGTAAAAATGTAGCACTTAAGCCTTAATTACAAAGTAAATTTGATTTCAATCAATTAATTAATAATTTATTCGAATGAAACAAAAATTACTAGAGTTACTTACTGCAAAATATTTAGGAAAAGGCACTCATAAAGATACATTGGCACGTTTAGCGGCGGCTTACTCGTTACAATGCACTACAGAAGAAGAAGCACAGGCACTTGTAAACAAATTAACAGATGAACAAGTTACTGACTTTGAAAAAGAATACCGTTCAGAAGTAGATTCTAAATTATTTGATAGTATTATAAAGGTAAACCTTCAGCAAAATAAAACTGAACGATCCGAGCAGTTAATTGATTCGATTAAGAAAGAATCCGATAAAGAAACTAATGGAATTCAATTCGGGACTTATCTTACCTGTTTTGGAGTCCTCTGTTTTATACTTGCATTAATTTGGTTGTGGTTTTATTTGAAAAAGTAAGAAAAGGGTAGTGATATTTATATTGCTACCATTTTTATTTTTTACTATATTGTATTAACCAATTATAAATTAAAATGGAGAGATTCTTATTATGTGAAAACCCTATGAATGGGAATACTAGTCCTATTTATATCTTACAAACTTCAAACTATTCTATGTTAATAGATATAATTCCATATGATGAATTGGAAGATATCAGTTTTAGAAGTGATGATGTATATTCTTTATTCACCTATTTAAATCCAGATGGCTTTAAAGAACATTATATGCTAAAAGTTGTTAGGTTCTTTAATCTTAATGATATTGAAGTGAAAGAGAATATAAATGAAATTAAATCGCAAATTATGGAAGCATGGAATTGGTATAAAACTTACATGATTTGGGAGGATATAAGATTTGATTCAAGTGACAATCCAGAACGAATTAATTTTAATTGATAGATTTTAAAGAAATAATAAAAGAATTGAATCTTACCGACGCTAAAATGTACGAGATTTTAAAAAAATAACATACTTTTGTAAATCGTTCAAGGAAAAATTCTTGAACGATTTTCATTTAAAATAACAAGATTAATATTGCAATTTTATTGCAGATTGCAAAAACAATAAAATCGCACTTTGCTTAAAGTGCTTATAAACAATGAATTTTCAAGAATTATATAAAAACCTAGGCATTCTGGATATGAATGCGATGCAGCGTAACGCTTTCGAGTTTTCAGGTGACAATCAAGATATTATATTACTATCACCTACGGGATCAGGTAAAACATTAGGGTTTCTTTTTCCGTTACTTCGTGATCTTGATCCAACCGTGAAAGGTGTCCAAGCTGTTATCATGGTTCCGGCGCGAGAACTAGGTTTACAAATAGAAGAAGTTTTCAAATCTATGAAAACAGGTTTTAAAGTAACATGTTGTTATGGTGGTCATAGTACAAAAATTGAACAAAATAATCTGATAGAAGCTCCAGCTGTATTAATAGGAACACCGGGGCGTATTGCATATCATTTACGCAACGAAAATTTTGATCCAACAACGATTAAAACTTTAGTCTTAGACGAATTTGATAAAGCGTTAGAGTTCGGTTTTCAATCGGATATGTCAACGATTATTTTCGAGATGAAAAATATCCAACACCGTATTCTTACGTCAGCAACAGAAATGAAGGATATTCCTGATTTTGCAGGATTAGATAACCACAAAGAAATCAACTTTTTAAAAAATAAAGAAATAAAACCTAATTTAAAAATGATGCAAGTGAATACAATTTCTGAAGAGAAATTAGATTCATTATTTAGCTTAATTTGTAAGTTAGGAACACAACGAATGTTGATTTTTTGTAACCACCGAGATGCTGTAAATCGTATCAGCGAGCTTTTACGTGAGAAAGGGATTGCAAGAGAAAGTTTTCATGGAGGAATGGAACAAGATGAACGTGAACGTGCTTTGCTAAAATTCCGTAATGATTCTGTTCGTGTGTTAATTACAACTGATTTAGCAGCTCGTGGATTGGATATTCCAGAGGTAGATACAATTATCCATTACCAATTACCTTCAAAAGAAGATGCTTTTACTCATCGTAATGGACGTACAGCACGTATGCATGCAAAAGGAACAGTATATTTAATCATTAGTAATGATGAAAATTTTCCATTCATTAGCAAAAAGATTCAAGTAGAAGACATTTCTGGTGAATACAGTATTCCTGAGCGTACGCCTTATCAAACTATTTATATTTCGGCGGGTAAAAAAGATAAAGTAAACAAAGTAGATATTGTTGGATTCTTATTTAAAAAAGGTGAATTAGATAAATCTGATGTTGGACTTATTGAAGTGAAAGACACAACGTCTTATGTAGCAATTAACCGTAAAAAAGTTCCAGATTTATTGAAAAAACTAAATGGGGAAAAAGTAAAAGGCAAGAAAGTAAAAATGCAAATTGCTTATTAAAACTAAATAAAAAGATCACTCATTGCTAAAAAGGAGTGATCTTTTATATATAAACTAATTCATTAATATAAAGCACTTTATAATATGTTAGTTAAAGTGATTGTTAATATTGTAATTAATAAACTGTATTTAGAATAGCTTTGTTTAATTCACCCTTCAATCAGTAATTTAAAGCGCTTATTTCTCAAAGCCATAAGAAATCTTATTTTATCAAAATGTAAAGCTTTTACTCGTGCATAGCTTTAATTTCTTTTAAAAAATCAACTATATCATTACCAGAATAATCTGCCATTCCTAAAGTTTTATGAGCTATATTTCCTTCTTTGTCTAGGATAACGGTAGTGGGCAAAGTTCCATCAAATAAAACAATTGGTAAGTTTGAATTTGGATAATAAACAGGAAGTGTTAGCTTTTTTCTTTTCATGAACTGCTTGGCTTTCTCTTTTTTACTTTCAATTTCTACGGTTAGTATTACTACATCACTATCATCTTTAAATTTATCATGTAAAATCTGAATCGAAGGCATTTCTGCAATACACGGAGGACACCAAGTTGCCCAAAAATTAATGAACACCACTTTCCCTTTAAAATCAGCTAAAGTCACAACTTCTCCACGATTATTTATCAGATTTACATCCAGATAATCTTTATCAATATTCTTAGTAACTACATTTTCTAAATTAGGTTTAAAAAATCCTACTTTCATTAAACTTTGTTGAAGAAAAGCTTTAGCATCTGTAGAGAATAATAAAACTATTCCGAGCGATACAAATAAGATATTTGATGTGTTATTTTTTAAAACTTTCATAAATTTATTCATACTTTATTGTGTATTTCCATTCCGCTCAACTTATTTTGCTTTATTTGACTTAAATTATAGTATTGATTTAAGGTATTATAAAATAACTTTTTAGCATAGTTTTTAAATAAGTTGCTGATAACAAGTATTTTACATTAGATGTTGTTGTACAATTTCATTTTTAATACGGAAATGAGATTCATTGTATACACAAACTCCATCCTTTATCACTAAAACTTGTGGAGATTCATGCCTCACGCTATAATCTCTTTCAATTTGATTAGATATATCTCTATGAGCTAATAAGTCAATAAATTGAATGGTAAAATTACTTTTTTGTAATTCATTCCATATCATTTCACTCAAAGAGCAAGTTGTGCTATGTTTATAAATTAACTGAGGTTGGGTAAATGATTCTTTTTTAATACCCTCTAATTGTTCGGATGTTGTGATGTTATTTTTTATCATAAGTAGTAATTTAAGATCAATATAATTAGTTCAAATAACTTGATTTTATCAATATACTATTTTTTAAAGATTTAATGCTCGTTAAATGAATTCTAAGTACAAATTTACAGTATTTTTATATTAGTTACTCGTGCCTCAAGCATTGATTGGTAATCTTTTTGTAGAAGAATATTGATAGTATTTGAATTTTTTCTTCTCTCTCAATTAATTTTTTTCTTAATCTCTTCGCTTCAAGTAGAAAAATATTCCTAATAAGTAACAGACAGTCCGAAATTAGGTTGTATACCTAAACTCCGAACGAGCACCGAACTAAGGCAGGAGAAAGCACGAACAAGCATACCTGAAAAATTTTCGGTTTGAATTTATATACATCTAATAGTGAAAATTTCATATGACATAAAAACCCTAACAATCACTATATTAAGTACTTGTTAGGGTGTTGTTATCTTTTATTAACCTTTCTACTTCCCAATACAGAATGTATAAAACTCTTTATTTATAAGTATTTACATATAATGAGGTGTAGTTTTGGTGAAGTGATTTTAATGAAAGTTTAACATTATTTCATAGAAATTAATAGAAAATCTCTTAGAAACTAGTATTAGCAATTACACCGAGTTTAGACTATGGAGCTTTTCATTTTCTACTTGTTTGTTTAATAAATTCTGTAATAGATAATTTATATTATACCCTTTAGGGTATATAAATGTAAAAATATGGTCAGTTTAGTCAATTAGTGCTATATACCGCACTATTTTAAACCTTTAAGCTAAAATAATAGTAATACATTCATAAAAGTGCAATTTGTTGCACTTTTCTTGTTTTATACCTTATTTATTTCTAAATTTACATTAAAAGTGCATTATATGACACTATCAATAATTAATCAAATCAAAGAAAGACGTAAAGTTTTAGCGATATCACAAGAAACATTAGCAGAGATTTCTGGTGTTGGCTTACGCACGTTAAAACAATTTGAAAGTGGTAAAGGTAATCCAACGTTAGAAACACTACAAAAGTTGTGTGATGCCTTAGGATTAGAAATTAAATTAGAGGTTAAATCGATTGAATCATGAGAGTTGCTCAAATTTTATATAAAGGTGAAAGGGCAGGAGTTTTAACGCAATTGGATAATGGTAGTTTTCATTTTATCTATAATGAAGATTGGGTATCTGATGATTCTAAACCTTCGATAAGTTTAACGCTGCCAAAGAGTCAAATTGAATTCAAATCAGAAGCTTTGTTTCCTTTTTTCTATCATTTATTACCAGAAGGCGTAAACAAACGAATGATTTGTAAAACGTATAAGATAGAAGAAGATGATGCTTTTGGTATTTTACTACAAGCGTCGAAAGTAGATACAGTGGGTGCAGTAACAATAGAAAGAATGTAATATGAAAATAGAATTAGAAAATTGCCCAGGTTCTTTAAAAGAAAATTTTACTACTTACAGTCCTGTTGTTTTGAAGAAAATGTTTAACGGAAAAAAGGTAAGTCCATTTTTAAATTATTCAACTCCAACGAATCGAAAGGATCAAAGTAGATTTAATCAAAATCAGACGCATATTTCAATTTCTGGATTTCAAGAAAAGTATTCTTTAATTCTTGATAGAAATGCATTACGATTGACAAATGAAAATGAAAGCGGTCAATATATTCTAAAACCAATTTCAGATTTGCCAAAAAATAGTGAATTTGCCCCTGCAAACGAACATTTAACGATGCAAATAGCGAAACAAATTTTTAAAATTGAAACGGCAGAAAATGCCTTAGTCTTTTTTGAAGATGGAAGTCCAGCATATCTTACGAAACGTTTTGATTATGATGAGAATAGAAATAAATTAGCTGTAGAAGATTTCGTTTCATTATTAGGTAAATCACCTGCTACAGATGGAGAGCAATACAAATACGAAGGAAATTATTTAGAGTTATTTGAAGCATTGAAAAAGTATGTACCAGCATGGAAAGTAGAAGCTCCTAAATTATTTACTTTAATAGTCTTCAATTATCTGTTTGCGAATGGAGATGCTCATTTAAAGAATTTTTCATTAATAGAAATTCAACAAGGTGATTTCAAATTAAGTCCAGCTTATGATTTGCTAAATACTAAAATTCATATAGAAGATTCAGATTTTGCTTTGAAAGAAGGAATATTACCTAAATCAATTTCAAGTGGTAAAATTATCGATCAATTGATGGTTTTGGGTGAGAAGGCAGGAATGACAGAGAAATCTATCATAAAAGTCCTTCAAAATCTAACTTCTAAAGAAGATCAAGTGGTAGATTTAATTGGAAGATCGTTTTTATCAGAGAAACTAAAACGAAATTATTTACAAAGTTATCAGCGTCGATTGAAGAAAATAAAATAGATATAAAGTAAAAATGCACTAAAGAGTATTCTCCTTGTGCATTTTGGAAATATTTATAAATAGAATTGATTCATAATAATAAATCTATATTAATTCTAAGTGCTTTCTTATATATTGACTTAATTCATTTAATAATAAGTCTGAAATATTAATACTTAATTGATTTGTATGGATTACTAATCGTGATGGATTAGTGATATCGTCGTAATGTAAATTAATGTAATTAGTTTTAGTGATTGGTAGAGTTCCAGTTTCAGCATCAAATTTTACGTTAAAGAGTTTTTGGATATCAATATTAAAATCTCTTACATAATTCCCAACAGCAAATAGTACTATTGGAAAGCTTTGATAGAATGGATGCGTTAACAATTCTTGTCGGTTATTAATACTATCCTTACGATCAATTGTATTAACTAAATGACTATATTTTGCAGTAGAACTATTTAACTCAGTAATAAAGCATTTTTCATGAAAATTAATGTTTGAGCTTTTTCGATTTTCATTATAAATTTTATCTAAAAGTTTCTGATAATTATAAAATGTTCTACTTGTACCTCCGTTGTTACCAGTTCTTTTATTTTCAATTTTATTTAACTGACCTTTATAAGGATATAAAGGGTTATATAATGGATAATCAATAAACCAAGAAGTTACAGAATCTTGATGGATATTATCCTCTATATTTTTCTTCCAATCTAATGCGTTATTTAAAATTTCTCTTTCATATTGTTCATAATTAGAAATTTTATCAATCGCAGACTCTTTACCAATAATTAAAATTTTAGAAGAAGGATTACCAGTTCCTAAATAAAAATTATTATCATTATTAAGTACTAAATCATTAAAATAATTTTCCATTACCTATTCTTCTTAAAATTCTCTGCTTGTTCTAAAACATTTTTATAGACATCTTCCTGTGTAATAGGAGGGTATCCAAATTCATGTAATTTGATGATAATATCCATCTTTAATTGTGCTTTAATATCATCACGTTCAGCCCAATCTGGATATTGAGAGGCACTGTCTACAATCTTTTTTATTTCACGAGCTAGTTCTAGCATTTTATCTTTATCGAATTCAAACCCATAATTTTTACAGATGACATCCAAAATATCGTAGAATGCTTTTTCTTCATAATCGATTCCTAAATCTTCGAATGAAGCCATTTCAGTGCGTAATTTGATGATTAAATCTAGCATTTGTTCTGCTGTATCAGCCTGAATACCATCATAATCTAAAATATCTTTTTCACTACGTTCGTTGTAACGATCCACAATGCTTTTTAAACGATCAGCAAAATCTTGACCTTTCACTTTATTCACTTTTTTAAAGTCAGTAATCGTTTGTTTTAGCAAACGTTCTAAGATTTTAATTTTTGTGTTCGGTAATTCTAGATTAGAGATTTTCTCAATAAATTTATCGTTAAACAAATCAATGGCATTCGCTTTATTATCATCCAGTTTAAAGATTTCTTCTACACCTTCAGAAATTATCGCTTCTTCCACCATTTTAGCTACTTTTTCATTCATTTGAGCCGTATCAAGTGCTTCGCCTTTCGTTAATTTTACCACAATAGATTTGACTGCAAAATAGAAATGAATTTCATCAACTTCCTTAAGAGTGAACAATTCAGAACCGCTCACTAAATTATAGGCAGATTTCAATTTCTTCGTTACATTCACAAAGAATTTCTCTGATTCTTCGGTCTGTAAAACCAATTCAGAAGCTTTATTTAAACAGTTTAAACGTTCAACAGGATTTCCTTGGTAGTATAATGTAGCATCAAACTGATGGAAATATTGACGTAATAAATCCATTTGATCTCTAACGATGATTTCAGCTTGTTTTAAATCTTCAAAATCATCATCAGCAGTTTGATTATTGAACATCCCTAAAGCCTTATTCAAGTTCTTTTTGATACCTATATAATCAACTACTAATCCGCGATCTTTTCCTTCGTATTTTCGATTGACACGAGAAATCGTTTGAATTAAATTATGCGTTTGTAAAGGCTTATCAATATAAATGGTATCTAAGAAGGGAACATCAAATCCTGTTAACCACATATCTACGACAATGGCAATTTTGAAGTTGGATTTGATTTGTTTAAACTGTCGATCTAATTCTTTTCGTTCATCTTTATTACCCAAAAGTTCCCAAAGCTCTTTTTCATCATCTTTATTGCGTGTCATCACCATTTTTACACGCTCAATTGGCTTGATATCTTTTTGTTCCTTTTCAGTTAATCCATCCGAAATATTCAATTCTCCCCATTCTGGTCGTAAGGCTAATAGTTCTTGGTACAATTTATAAGCAATGGTACGAGAAGCACACACAAACATCGCTTTTCCTGCAACAGTAGCACGTTCATCGATACGTTTTTCATAATGAGCTATAAAATCTTGTGCAATCGCTTTAATTCGATCTTTATCACCTAAAACAACTTCCATTTTAGCAATCGCTTTTTGGCTGGCTTCTACATGATATTCAGAAGCGCCTTCAGCTACTGCGTTTTCGTAATAATTTTCAATGTCATGAACTTTATTATAATCTAAATTGACTTTTGCCGCTCTTCCTTCATAAACCAAACGAACCGTAATTTCATCATTTACAGATTCGAACATCGTATATTGATCCACCACCTCTCCAAAGACTTCTAACGTTTTATCGATAGGTGTTCCTGTAAATCCAACATAGGTTGCATTAGGTAAAGAATCGTGTAAATATTTAGCAAAACCATAGGATTTTGTCACTCCTTTTTCCTCGTCAATTTTTACTTTTAAATCGAGATTCACTTGTGAACGGTGCGCTTCATCCGAAATACAAATAATATTGGTGCGATCGGATAAGATTTCAGCATCTTCAGCAAATTTTTGAACCGTCGTTAAATAAACACCACCACTTTCGATGCCTCTTAAACGTACTCGTAAATCAGCTCTTGATTCGATATTGATGATATTTTCATCTCCAATGAATTTCTTGGCATTGGTAAAATCCTTCGATAACTGATCGTCTAAATCGGTACGATCTGAAATGATAATAATGGTAGGACTTGCGAAATCGGTAGAACGCATCAATAAACGTGTTAAATACAGCATCGTATAACTCTTTCCACAACCCGTCGCCCCAAAGTATGTTCCACCTTTTCCATCGCCTTCAGGTTTACGATGTGCTTTAATATTTTGATACAGCTTATTGGCTGCATAATATTGCGGATAACGACTTAAAACCTTTAGCTCGTGTTTAGAAGAATCAGGAAACAAAACAAAATGATGGATAATATCAACTAATCTTGTTTGATTCAACATACCATGTACAATGGAAGTTGTGGTTTCTATACCTGTTAAGGCTTTTTTCTCGTCACCTGTAATTTTATTCCATCCGTAATAAAACTCGTAAGGAGAAAAGATTGTACCTGCTTTGTTATTAACACCATCACTGATTACAGTAAATACATTGTATTTTAAAAGCTCTGGAATATCACGACGATAACGATTAGTGAGCTGTTTATAGGCATCGTGAATAGTAATTTCTTCTTCAATTGCTGTTTTGAATTCAAAGACGACCACAGGAATTCCATTGATGTATAAAATCAAGTCAGGGATGCGTAATTCAGTACCTTGAATTTCTAATTGATTAACAATCTTGAAGGTATTATTTAGGATGTTTTCTATATCAATATAGCGAATATGCAAGTCTTTTTTGCTGGGATTATTGCGTTTAAAAAATAAACCATCCGCCAAAAGTTTACAAATTGTTTTATTCGATTCGTATAGGGTAGAAGTCGACTGAAAAGCCAATTCATTAATTAAAGTTTCAACTTCTACTTCTTCTAAATCAGAATAGCGGTTGAAAAGAAAAGAACGTAAATCTTCTTTGAGTAGAACCTCTTGGTTAGAAGTTCTTATTAATTCTTTCCCGTTAATATAGTGATAGCCTTCTGTTTCCAAAAGGCTTATAAATGCTTGTTCTAATTGTGATTCGGTGTATTTCATAGTGTATTCAATTGGTCTTCCTCCCAATTAAGAGGATTTTCAATAATGTAATTACTGATATTGATATAAGCCTTTTCATCTCTTATGATATGTTCATAGTAGTTACGTTGCCAGATCTTATATGCTAAGGATTTTATGATTTCCCTCGTTGGATCAGTTGGTGCGGTTGGTGCGGTTGGGGCGAATTGCAATTCGCCCTTACTATCTTCGCTCTTACTATCTTCGCCCTTACTATCTTCGCCCTTACTTTCTAGTTCTTTTATTCTTTTTATAGTAGCTATTTTATAGCCTCTTACGATTGCGCCTATGGTTTGGGAAGGCGATTTTAAAGCGCCTACAATATTGCTTGATTCTTTAGGATATAGTATTTCTATAATACCATGGATATGATTAGGCATTACTATAAATTCGTGTAAGACAACATTATCTCGAACTTCCTGCGTATGTAACCACTCATCAGCTGCAATTTGCCCAATATCATTTAAATGCATGATGCCATCTTTTATAGCACCAAACAAATGCGCTCTATCTTGACAAACTAAAGTAACAAAATACAATCCTGCTTGGCTATAATCATAGCCAGCTAAACGTATCGATCTTCGATGGTGTTTATGAGGGTTGTATTGTTCCATAACTTAGCTATTTAAAAGTATAATATACTGATAGTTTTTTGTATGGGCGAATTGCAATTCGCCCTTACTATCTTCGCCCACTGTTTCAAAAATTTTGATTACGCCTCTATCACCAAAAGGCTAATAAATGCTTGTACTAATTGTGGTTCGGTGTATTTCGTAGTAACTAAATTAGGTTTTAATTAAATCATAAAATCCGTTCTTAATCATTTTTAGATGATCTAACTGTCTTTGGATTCCTATTTCTCCTTCTATTTTTAACTCTTCATGTTTATATCCGTCAATCAAATCCCAAGAATGTTCATTATTTGGAATGAAGTGTGAAATATATACTTGCAAATCATTAGCTAATTTATGACAAAAAGCACTTTTATCAGAGATACAATCATAAATAGATTTGGGATTAAATTTTTTATCCTTAATACACTCTTCTAAATTTTTAAAACCTTCTTTGTCATAATCAAAAAGAAAAACTATTTTTTTTTGTTCTGCTAATTTTTTAAAAAATGGTATTGCTTTAAATATTGTAACTAGATTTGGCATATTACCACTTCCATTTGAATCAATAAACTTAATTTTTTCTTCGTGTTTGATTGATGCAAAATTTTTATAATCATTATTTCCTTCAAGAAATACAATCATATCATATTTTGTATTAAAAACATCTTCTAGGATTCCAAATTCTCCATGATAAACAAACTTTGGAGCTAGTCGCTTCAAAATCTCTCTTTTCCCATTTTCATCATTAGCACACTTAAGCTCACGAGAATCGGTTAATTCAAATAATTCATTTGGTGCAACTTCTACCACCGTAGATGGTGAATGGGTCGTAAGAACTACATTAATGTTTTTGAATTGCTCTTTTATAACTTCAATATATCTTTCAGCTAATTGTGGATTTAAATTTGCATCAAATTCATCCAACATAATCAATTCTAATTTTGATTCTTTAGCTGCAAAATGATAACAAATTAATTCGAAAATGATTTTTTCACCACTTGACAATGAATCAAAATGAATATATGTTTTTGATGGTGTGTCAAATTTTTCAAAAGCTATTTCGTAATATGATTCATAATTTTTAGGCGCAACTAATTTATATTTAAAATACCCCTTCTCATAGTATTTATATAATTCATCATTTATTTCTTCCCATAGCTTTTTAGTTCGTGTTCTGAAATTTTTAGTTTTAAAATCCTGAAATATTTTGTTAGACATTTTCTGAACTATAGATTCAATAGAGCGAAACTCTTTTGTAAGTAAATCATAAACATATGACTTCAATGTTTCTTCATTAGAAACTTTTGCATTTCTTCTAAGTTCGATTTTTAATTTGTCTTGAATCGCAATTCTTTTGGTTCTCAAAGAAATCATATCAGTCTCTAGTAGAACAGCGTTGTGAAATTTTTCAAGAATATTTCTACCATTTCTTATACCAAAAGTCTTTAAATTTTCTTCTTTTGTTTTATTTAATTCACGAATTAATTTTTCATCAATTTCACTATCTAGTACAATACCTAGTTCACGTTTTATATTGTCTAACTCATCAAATTGAAATTCTGACAATAATTTAGCAATTGATTCTAAATACAAATAACCATTCTTGTAGTAAATACTATCATGGTCAAACAATGCAGAGTAAAAATCAGTTCTGTCTAAAAAAGGAGAATCACTTGATCTTCGTTTTCTTAATCCAATAGATTCAATCTCATCCATTATTCTTTCAAATGAAATTTCATCAGTTAATCTTAAACCGTTATTATATGAAATACTTTTCTTTTTCTCATAACTATATGCATCATTG
Organism: Faecalibacter rhinopitheci; assembly: GCF_015234135.1. GTDB lineage: Bacteria > Bacteroidota > Bacteroidia > Flavobacteriales > Weeksellaceae > Empedobacter > Empedobacter rhinopitheci. Next base: position 267,308 of record NZ_JADGIK010000004.1, read on the forward strand.
CTTTGAAGAGTTTTAATAAAGCATTTACTTCTATCAGGATAATTTTCATATAAATATTTTAATATCGTAGATTTTCCTGAACCATTCAATCCAGTAATAACAGCTAAGTTTGTATTGAATTCCAAATTAATATTATTCGCTATTCCTTTATATCCTTTAGGTACTGAATATCTAGATTTCTTCATTTATTATAGTGTTTCTTAAGTTTATAGTAGTTTAATTTTAGTTTACCCCTCCAACGTTGCTAAGCGACTTAATAACAACGATTGAAGTTGTGTGAGTTTTTGGTTATTTATTTTGAGTTTTTTCTTTAAAAGTTTTAAATAAAAAAATAGCCATTGTACCAGCTAAATTTACCGCTAGTTCACTATGTCTTTCAGATGGTTTAATACTTTTTTTACTTTTTCCATGAGCATCTCCAAGTTTATTTCTTAAAGCTCCTAATCCGCTGACAATACTACTTGACCCTCCCAAAATTTGTTTAAATATTTGTTCTTGATGATTTTCAGGAGCTAGATTTAAAGACTTTGCTACTTCTTTATATAATTCAGGAAGATCTGCGCCATCATTGTATTCAATATTTTGTTCATCCAAAATATGTTTAAGAATACTTTCAATTAATGTTCTTGCTAATGTGATTGCACCTTCAGGTTCAGTTTGCTTCCTGTCAAGTGCTTTTTGCCACTGATCATGTATATGTGCTTCATCAAACACAATAATTTCTTCCAAAGGAGAAGTAGTTTTCTTTTCCAAATAATTAAGTAATGGCGAGAATTCATTCCACAAAAATTCTCTTCGCTCTTGATATGTACTAAATCTTCCTTTTATGAATGTCCAAAATTGATCAATTGTTCTCTTAGATACTATCCATTCAGGTAAGAATTTTTCAATTGATTTATTTTCAAGTAATCTTCTTCTAATCTCAATATATAATTGATTATTAAAGTCTCCACCTGTTGCATGAGCTACGATTCCATCCTGAAAATATTCGACTAATTGAAGTTCATTCAGTTTTTTTATGAGCTGTAATTCTTGATCCATAAATAATTGCGTTTATAGTATTTTACCCCTCCAACGTAGCCAAGCGACTTAATAACAACGATTGAAGTTGGGTGAGTTTTTGGTTTTGTATTTCTCCAATTTTAATATTTGAATAAATGTCTTCGATGTAATTGCTAAAATTATTATTCACTTCTTTTATCGGAATTATTATTTTAAATTCTTTTATCATTGATGAATTTATAGAATTTACGATTGAAGATGTTGTTCCTAAGGATTTATAATTAAAGCATTTTAAGTATAGGTATAAATATTTATTTGATAAATAATTATTCTCATTTTCAATAAAAGAAGCTATTGCTTCATTTGATAAAGAATTAATGTTTGTTATTGACAATTTACCTACCGACATCTTAAAACTTAAAACTACAGTATCTTTGGGGATTAAAGGAATTTTAAAAGTTTTATATGCTTCTAAGCTCAAACTTTCATTCGTACTTAATATATAATTACCATTTTCATTTATATCTTTAATTGATATCCAATTTATATTTTCATCTTCTGAATTATTAAACCATTTAGGCTCATCTCTTGGAGGCGTTCTACCAATTTGAATTTTATATATATCTTCTAATTTCTTCACCTCCCAACCTTCAGGAATTTCCTTTTCTAATTCTTGGTTGTACACCATAGCACCGCCAGAAGATTTATAAGGTTGTCCTTCCTCGTTAGGGAATTCAAAATCAACAAACCATTACTTGTACAACGTTTGAGCAGTAGCTTCCAACTTCTCGCAGATTTGTTCGTTGACTTTTATTTTATTTTCTACCGCTTGGTATTGGGCTACAATTTCACGTTGTTTTTCGATGGATGGGACAGGTAATTCTACTTCACATAAATCTGCCCAATCAAAAGATTCTCTTGTACTTCCATGCGAATGATAACGAGCATAACGATCAAATTCTGGTCGAGAAAACCACATCATCAAATATTCAGGTAGCAATTCATTTTTATCTATTACTTCAAATACTATATAGATTTGAGAAACCAAAGCCTTTTCATATTCATCAGCTAAAGCAATAGATATTTTATCTCCATTTCTTGATGTAATGGTTCCGTATGCAAATTGTCCCTTTTCAATAATCTTATACGTAGACATATCCGTACCAACCGTATTGGCAATGGAAGGAATCAGTTTTTTAGTAATACTTACACCAAGTAATGTATCAACTTGTAAATCTCTGTTTCGGTTATTTACTTGTTGAATATAATCACCCAACTTTTTATAACTCATAGCCCAACGATTTAAATACATTAGCTACTTCTTGTTTCAAGGCTTCTTCTTGCTGAAACAAGTCTTTCAGTTCGGTTTGCAAGGCTTGCATTTGGGTATCGTAGTCGATGTTTTCGTCACGGTTTACAAACTCAATATATTTACTTGGCACCAACGAATAATCCTTTTTACGGATTTCTTCTAAGGTTGCAGAGTAACAATATTCCTGTATATTCTGGTAGGTTGGAGCGGTTGGGGCGGTTGGGGCGGTTGGGGCGAATTGCAATTCGCCCTTAGTTTCGCCCTTATTTTCATCGCCCTTAGTTTCGCCTCTACATGTCTGCCAGTTATGATACGTTGCCGCAATCTGCTCAATATCTTGTTCCGAAAACTGAATGAATTTCTTTTCAAACGGTTCACCTTTTTGGCGTAAATCCATAAACAACACTTCACCTTCGCGGTTTCGATACTGTCGGGGCGAATTGCAATTCGCCCTTGCTACGGTGCGTTCCGTTTTATTACGGTTCAAAATCCAAAGCGTTACAGAAATATCTGTAGAATAAAACATTGCTCTTGGTAAGATAACAATCGCTTCCACCAAATCATTTTCTATAATTTGTTTACGGATTTTGTATTCTTCACCACCCCCCGAAAGGGCGCCATTAGCTAAGATAAAACCAGCGACTCCGTTTTGAGAAAGTTTAGAAATCATATTCAAAATCCACGCATAGTTGGCATTCGATTTTGGAGGAACTTCGTAACCCGTCCAACGCAGATCATCTGTTAATTCGTTTCCTGCTCTCCAATCTTTTAAATTGAATGGAGGATTCGCCATGATATAATCGGCTTTCAATTCTTTGTGCTGATCGTCACCAAATGTATCTGCTGCTTTGTTTCCTAAATTGGCAGAAATCCCACGAATGGCTAAGTTCATTTTAGCCAGTTTAAACGTGGTATTCGTTAACTCTTGTCCGTAAATCGATATGTCTTTTTTGTTTCCTTGGTGTTTTTCAATAAACTTCAACGACTGTACAAACATACCACCCGAACCACAAGAAGGATCATAGATTTTTCCTTTATAAGGTTCAATCATTTCGGCAATTAAGTTTACAATCGACTTTGGCGTATAGAATTCTCCTTTACCTTTTCCTTCGGCAATGGCAAATTTGCTCAAGAAATATTCGTACACACGCCCCACAATATCTTGTGCTTCATCACGAAGCGTATCGATGTTGTTGATGGTATCCAACAAAGCCGAAAACTTAGATTGATCCAATCCCAATCGAGAGAAATAATTGTCAGGCAATGCACCTTCTAAAGATTTGTTGGTACGTTCTATAGTTTTAAGGGCGGTATCTACTTTTAGGGTAATATCTTCTTGCTTGGCGTTTTCGATAATGAAATCCCAACGCGATTCTTCAGGCAAATAGAATACATTTTCTGCCTGATAAAATTCTGGTATTTCTAAGAAGGCTTCTTTACCTTCTGCAATCAATTCTTCTCTACGTTTGATGAATTTATCACTTGCAAATTTCAAGAAGATTAAACTCAATACCACGTGTTTATATTCAGAGGGTTCTATCGAACCGCGTAATTTATTTGCTGCATCCCAAAGGATTTCCTCGGTGCTTTTTGTTTGTAGCTTTTTAGCCATTTATTCGTTATTATTTATTTGAGGTAAATATACAAATACAATATGCGCTAATAAAGTAATATTAACGGATAAAATTGTATGGAAAACCTCATTTTTAGATTAATTTCAAATATAAAAAGATATAGCGTCAAAATAAGTCGTTAGGATATTATACGTATAGTAAAGTATTAGAATAGGATAGGAGAGAATAGGAGAAATAGACAATTAATTTAAAGGCAAATGTTGAAGGAGTGGTAATTCACGAGTATAATTAACCTGTTATTAATGCAACGGTTTACAGAATTGTAAAAGAATACGATATAAATAATAAAATTGGTTCAAATGAATCAAGAGACATATGAACTGAAAGTACCGAAGCATTAGAAGACGCTGATTTAATTATTGTAATGGAATATAGTCATATAAAAGAAGTGCAGCATTTTGAGCAACGGAAAATTTAAATAAGAAATAATTGTTTTGAATATTCCTGATTTGTATAAATACTATCAAAAGGAATTGATTCAAATTTTGGAAGAAAATTAGCCCCTCATTTATCTTTATGATAGTTAATTGATTCGAAGGCTTTTTAATCTACTAGTTGAAGATGCTACATTCTACATATAATTAGTAAAGCCTCCGAAGTTGGAGGCTTTATTTAATAGACTTGAAGCAGAACTTCGGAAGGAATATGTAATTTTGAGTTAAAGTGCGGATCATTTCAAGAGATAATTTTCGCTTTCTATTTAAAATTTCACTTGCCCTACTTTTTAATCCAATCATTTCTGCTAAATCATTTTGTGTGTAGCCATTTGTTCCATTCTAAATTTAATTGCTTCAATTGGATCTGGTAAATCCATAGGATAATGTTCTTTTTCATATTTTTCAATCAACATTCCCAAAATCTCCAATTCGTCACTTTCTTCCGTTCCAGGAAGTGCATCAAAAATCACCTCTAGTCTTTCTAAAGCTACTTCGTAATCTTGTTCTGATTTTATAGGTTTCAATTTCATAATTTAAATGGTATTGGCATTAATTTTATCATATTCTGCGTGGGTTCCTATAAAACGAATCCACATCATTTGATGCATGAAGTTTATTTTAACAATTAATCGATAATGATTTCCCTTAATATTAAACATCTGAAACTCTTATTTTATCATACATTACATGACTTAAAGAATACAAGCAATAATTATTTAATTGTTGATGAAAATAATCCATACCTGCTTGCTCCTTTAATAAAAGTAGAAGTTCATACGGGCATTCTACCTTATCTTTCGTCCAGTAATATGATTCTAAAGTTAACTCACACATCTTCATCATAAATTTCACGATTAAAAATTAACCAACACGCATCTAACAACCTATTGATATTGATAAATGAAATACAAATATCTTCTGATGGGCAACTGCCGTAACTCCCTAAAGTATGCTCCATAATATCTTCTAAATCTAATTCAATTTGTGAAAAACTTTGTTCATTAAAAACATGTTTAATAATCAGGTATGGATTTAAGTATTGCTCGTAGGTTAAACCAGATGCATAGACTAAATACTTCGAATGTAACACATCATTAGATTCACTTTTACGTTCATATTTATCAATCTTCTTTAAAATTTTAAAACATGCGCGAATTAACGAATTTGTCATTGTGAAAAACTTTAAAGACTCAAAAGGGTTTGTGTAGATTTCGTATTTATCATCAAATGCATGTTTTAATAGTTGATTAAAATTTGTCTTTATTTTAGTGATCGATTCCGTTTCAAAAAATACTTGAATTAGTTTATATGGATCTTTAATTTTGTTTCCATGCCAAAGCTCGGCTCTTAGATATAACTTTTCTTTTTTCATGATTTCTAATTTTTAAATTCGTTTGAAGATTGAAGGTGGGAAAATAATGTGGTAACAAACTTATCGATTAAGGTACAAGTGGATTCATCTAATAGCAATTGTCCTTCTTTTATAAATTCATTTTGTAATTTTTGAAATAAGGAAATAAAATGATGTATTTCGGTAGTAGAAAATTTATCAAGTAATGCACTGTTTGCAAAAATCATTAAATTCCAAAGTGTTATGAGATTTTTTGATCGAGGTTTATAGATTATCTCTGAAAAAATAAATGTTTGTAAGTGATTCATTAAAAATTTAGATAAGGTTTGTTTTAAAAAATATTTTTCGCCTTCATTATTTTCAAATATTGGTTTTATATCGTTGTTATAACCCTGCTTATTGTAATTGTACGAATGTTTTAAACCATCTAAATAAGTTGGTCTTTTCTTATACCAATGAATTTTAGGATGATAACCCGAACTGTAAATCCTGTTCTTAGCATTCATTATTTTTTGAAAAAACAATTGATAATCGTAAGTATGATGCTGAACATAATAACGCGTATGATGAACGGAGGTTATACGAACATTCTCAATTGGATTTTGTTCTATGTGTTGCAGATAGGTTTTTAATTCTTTTGTCGCTTTCTGTTTGGATACCACAAATACATAAAAATGTTCATATAGTTGATTATTATTAAAAGTTGTAATTTGATGGAATAGAAATAGCTCTTCAACCTCATCAAACTTTTTCAATTGATTTAAAGCTTTATGGTTCATTAGTTCATGAGTGAAAACTTCGCTGGTTTTTTCTACTCTTAATAATGGAAACTGATTGTACTTCTGTGTATATCGTTTAATATTTTGATGTACTAGCTTATGTAATTTTTTTTGAACAACTTTTAAGCTTTTTCCAAATTCGTCGTAGAAACCAAAATCATCGTCGGTAGTGAGGTAATCAATTAAATAGTAGGTTGTTTCATTTTTTTTAACCAATAGTTTTTTTACTTCTGGAATGAAGTGCTCTAAAATCAACAAACGTTGGGTTATTGTTTTACTTTCTAACGAGGTTCCGAAAAGCATAAGTTCTAAATAAGTAATATCATTCGCAAATGCTTTTATCATAAATAACCACGCTCCGTGTTGTTGTTCTTTTATGAATTCATCACTCATTTTTTTTAACATTAGGGATTTGTCTTCATAACTACTAATTAAATTTTTTAAATCACTTTGACCTAAATATGTACTTAAACTTATTTTTACAGTATTGTACAAGCAATTATCCTCACATAGCAAATGAGCGAGTGTGAAATCATTATATGAACTTGCAAATTCAAAATCATAATCGGTTAACCATACCATCAAAATTTGATTTTCTTTTAAAATAGCGTTTTGGAAATCGACAGAAAATGATTTTACAATTTCTTCTTTATCTTTTACTTTTAACCATAAAATGTTATACGCCGTACGAGCGGTTTTATCAAACCAAATGGCTTGAATTTCATTAGTACGAATACTTTCTTCTAATTTACAGTTCAATTCATCTGGTAAACGAACTGTTTTACTGAATTCTTTTTCTTGAATATTCATAATTCTATTGTTTTAATTGTTCGTAATCTGTATTTCATTAAACAAATTTTGACAAAGACCTAACGTTTTTGTACAAGAAAGCTGATCGATATCTCTTGATATTTTATCCGTTTTAGGCAAGAAATCAATTGGAGTACTTAACAAATGAAGTATGGTTTGAACTTCAATAGAATCCATACATTTATTGTATATCTCAGGTAATAAGGCTTGGAATAATTGCATCAAATATCTGCAACTGTATATAGCAGGAATGTATTGTAGCTTTTGATATAAAAGCCCAAGGATTAACTGTTGCAACATATTTTTAAGAAGTAAAATATGTCCGGATTGGTAGACTAAATCCTGCTTTTGAAAAGCAGTAAACCAAGGTGAAATATAAGCTAAGCGTTCTGTCCAATACTTTTCTTGTAAATGTTTGGAATTAGTAGTTTCAACAAGCCTTTTATTTATAACTAAGTTGTTTTTCAAATACAAAACATTATGAAGTAAAATGAATTTATTAAAAAAAAGCTGGTAATTATTTTCGTTTTTTTGAAGCCATTCTAACGTATGAATTAAACAAAACACTTCAACTTTTCCTTTAAAATGATTAGAAACCTTTTGAACAAGTGCATCGTGTTGTTGTATACGAAGTGTTGGAGCAATTAAAAGCAGATTGAATTTATAAGTATTGTTACTGGTTGAGTCATTTATTTTTTCTGCGCTTAATAGATAAATGGCATCTATTTTATAGGCATTGTTTAAAAAAGCAACGAGCTTTTTTAATAGCGTTTTTTCATTTGAAAGATCTGAAAGTTGTGCATCGATTCGTTTCGTATAAAAAATATTAGATTGTTTAAATGCATGGGTTAAGATTTCTAATGCGCTTTTCATGGTTTTATCGAAAATACTTTTGGGAGTTTCCCCCAGTATATATTGCGATTGATCGATAAATAAACTCTCCTTCATTTTAGAGATTTTATAGACAATTTTCGAGAACTCTGGATAATAGGCATCTATAAATAAAGTAAATTCTTGCTCGTTATAGTTGTGATGTAGGGAATTTGGAAGCAACATATTTTTTAACAAGTCGTAATAGTAAGCAAAGACTTCAAGCAATGCTAAATGTGCCGCTTCGTAAAGTTGCTGTTTGACTAATGGAGCTACGAATATGGAAATAGCCTCATTTACTTTATTCTCAACCTCCTTACTGCAATTTCGGAAATGAAGTATCGCCTTTTGTTTATCTGTACAGTAAAAATTTTGGAATAAACTGTTCCATCTCTTTAAATGATTGCTGTAAATAACAAAACAAGGCTGTAAATGCAATTGCAAATAACTAAAATGGAAATGAGAATCGTTTGATGAAACTTTATGATAATTAATGGTTATTAAAGTATCGTACTTTTCCAAAGCATTTAAGGCATCTACTTGAGGTTTTAACTCACAAACAAAAGCATCATAGTTTTGTTTATCTACGACTAAGGTTAATATTTTTAGTTTACTGTTAACCACAGCTGTATAAAACACCAACATAAGTTCGACACTACAAACCGCATTAGTTATAAAATTTTGAACAGGCAAAGCCAAGTCTTTTGGCAGGGTTAATTCGTTTAAATTTTTCATAATCAATAATTTAAAAATTAATACATCAAAATTGATTGATTATAACGAGGTATCGAACCATAAAATGAGGTAACGTACCACAAATAGGAGGTAAATAACATTTTTAGGGAAAATATTTAGGGAATGATTTAAGAAAATAGTTTATATTTGAGTATATAAAATTTTGGCTTATGGTAACGACACAAAAAAAGCATTTAGGACGCAACATCAGTCGCATACGTGAAATGAAGGGAATGAAACAAGAAACTTTAGCTGAACTATTGGGTATTAGCCAACAAAAAATGTCGGTACTTGAAAACACAGCTGATTTGGAAGATGCAAAACTTGACGATATTGCTAAAGCCCTAGAAGTGCCTAGCCAAGCTATAAAAGAATATTCAGATGAAAAAATCATGAATATTATTACCAATAATACTTTTCATGATAGCCCATTTACTAACAATGTAAACTATCATCCAACATTTAATCCTTTAGATAAATTGGTTGAGGCATATGATGAGAACAAGAAATTATACGAGCGTCTGTTAGCTGCTGAAAAGGAAAAATTAGCTTACGTAGAGCAATTATTAAAAAAATAGATTTTTGTTATAAAATCACACTAAATTATAAAATTAAAAAAATCGACTATTTATTATATTAATAGTCGATTTTTCTGTTTTAATCACTTTTATAATAAATGAAGTTAATGCACTTTCGATGCTTTATGTATGGAGTATCTATGGTGTTTTCTTCAATCAATATTTAGATAAAGAATATTAGCATTTGGATTTTTGCCATGAGAATAATGTTAGTTCATGCTCTTTTCCAGTATAGAATTGACAAAGACTTTGTTTATTTATTAGTCTCATACAACATTATTTGATTTGCTTTACTTTACTTTACTCATCTATCCTATAAATAAGTGTTGATAAAAGTTAATTAGAGGTAATAAGATACATTATTTTATGCATCGATTTCTAGATCATTAAATTTTTTTGAAAGATAATGATTGTATAGATAAAGGCAGGATAAAGGCAAGATAAAGGCAGGATACTTGTAGTGTAATGGCCGAAATAGAATATTCAAAAAAAGCGATACCATTATTGGATATCGCTTTTTAAGTTATATTATTTTCAAATCATTGAGTTAAATCTATTTGCCAATGCAAAAAATAAAAACTCACTATTTATAGAGCGTTAAAAAGGTAAGGTAAAATAGGGTACAGAAATGTTATAAAAGCGTATAAAATGCATTAAATTTTATGAAGTAAATGTTACAGATAGTTGCTAGAATTTCTAGTTTTCTGTAAAAAGGCTTAAAACCTTGTTATTTTATATCTTTGTATTGTAATACAATGGTTTAGATATGGCAAACGGATTTAAATCAGGAGGTAGAGTAAAAGGGACAGAAAACAAAATCACTTCTGATATACGAGAAAAGTTTAATCAGCTTTTAAATGACAATATAGATACATTGTATAGTGATTTATAATCTTTAGCTCCTAAAGATAGAATAAACGCATTACTACAATTATCCAAGTTTGTAATACCTCAACTAAAATCTACAGAAATCAATCAATTAAATCCTTCTGAGGCTTCAAAAATTAATATTATTTATATGGGTGAAGGTAAAGAACCAATTGTAAATAATGAAGAAATTAATATTTGTTTTACAGAAGGTTATAAATAATGAAATAAATCTAAATAGTAATATATTTGTAGAAATTAAACCTATGAAAAGCAAAATATTAATATTATCATTAGCCTTTAGTTCATTTTCTTTTGCGCAAATGGATACAATTTATTCTAATAATGAAAAGTTAGCAATTAATGTTAAAGAAATTACAGAAGATGCGGTTAAGTTTACTTACCCAAATGAAGATTTTATAAACACCTTTTATAAAAATACAATTAATAAGATTGTGTTTAAAAGTGGAAGGGTTCAAACTTTTAATGAATCATCTTCATTTAATAAATTAACTTCGATTAGAGATTATGATAAAGTAACGATATCTAATGTAGAATCTGAAGTTAAAGGCTTATTTAAAATTGCTGATGTAGGTGCAAAAGCAAAAGGAGGTAGTACTTTTTCAAGTATGGAAAAAGTTAGAAATAGAGCATATAATAAAATAAAAATGCAATCTGCAATGATGGGGGCAAATGTTGTTTATTTAGCTCATCAAAATACTGAAGGTAATAAAATGGGAGGTTATTGGCAAGCTGGCAGTACAACTGAAACAATTTTAACAGGTGTAGCTTATTCTAATATTTTATTAGATTTAAATGATTTTAAAACGAAATTAATCTCTAAGAATTCTTTCAATGTTTTAAAAGAATATAGATTAGGAACAAGTAATATGGAATATACTGAAACCACATCTAATAAATCAATTGTTATCAAAGAAATATTGAAAGAAAATAATGGTGTTTTTATAATTGCTGATGTAGACAAGAAAGAAATAAAATTTAGATTATCATATTATAATGAGTCCAATTTCTCTTTGTATTATAAAGATAAAAGTGATGCAAATTATTTATACGAAATACAATTTTAACATTTTATATATGAGAATTCTCGTAATTATATTTTTACTATTAGTTACATATGGATATGCCCAAATAGAAACTATAAAAATTAATAAACCAATAATTGAAGAAAGTACATATGATGGTTCTAAGAATTTTGTAGCTGAAAAAGCTAATTTTTATTTAGGAGAAGATTTGTATTTAATAGGTAAATCTCAATCTTTGCAAAAATGGGGTTATTCAGATTTTTATGAATCTTTAAAAAGTAGTAATCCATATAAATGTTGTAGTGAATCAAGTCCGTATAATTCTAATTATGATTTATTATTTGGTAAATATTTTAGTGTTATCGATGTAATCCCAAACGATCTAACGCAAAAATATCCATCAATATATAGTGAATACTTTTTCAAATTACTTGAAAAGGAAACTATGGATACATTATATTATAAATATAATGGCAAATTTGAACATAATTTTCCATTTATTGTTTTAAAACATTTTAATTATATAAAAGATAAACATATCAATAAAACTTACATATTTGGCACAACTTTTTTAAGAGATAATTTTGATTTGAATCAAAATAAATTAAAACCCAAGATTGGAGAAAAATGGATTGTTGAAGATTTAATAATTGAAGAGGAAAATTTTAAGCTTGTTTTTGTAATTTCAAATTCATCAGGAATAAAGACAATAGTTGATTATTCTGTATTTGAATATAATGATATAAATAAACCTGTTTTATCTCTTAGTGAATATAATAAATATAAAAATAAGTTTGGAGAAAAAAATTGGAATTTAATTTTTGAAGAAGGTGAGATAAGAATTGGATTTACTGAAGAAATGTGTCGATTTGCTTGGGGCGAACCCTTGAAAATTAATAAGGCAAGTTATGGTGATCAATGGGTTTATGATGATAATTATTTATATTTTAAGAATGGAAAATTAACAGGATATAACTAAGATAATTTAACCCTCAAATAGAATGAGGGTTTAAAAGTTTTAATAATTGCTACATAATATACTTTTACTCATCTATCCTATAAATTAGGGTTAATAAGATACACTAAGGGACTCTATTTTGCCTAAAATGGAATTTTTACCCTTTAAATTTGAAAAGGTACAAGAAAGGTATAAATAATATCTAAAGAGGTACAAGTAAATAGAAATTAATCGAAAATAGATTGCAAGAAAAAACCTCCTAAATTACTGATAATAGGAGGTTTTTTATATATGTTTTGTTATTGTTTACTTTGATGAGGTTACTTTCCAATACAGAACTTTCCAAAGATAGTTCCTAAAATATCTTGATCTACATCGATTTCACCAGTAATATGACCTAAATAAGTAAGTGCTTCGCGGATATCCATCGCTAATAAATCTCCTGGAAGTCCATTGTCCATTCCTTGTTTAATTTTACCAATTTGTATCAACGTATTTTGTAAAGCTTCTAAGTGACGTGAGTTGGTTACAATCGTATCATCTTGGTTAGAACCTTTTAATTTCATCTGGTACACCAATTGATCTTTCAAAGCATCAATATTAAATTGGTCTTTCGCTGAAATTTCTAAATGAACTACATCTTTGAATTCTTGACGAATCGCCTCTGAAATAACGGCAGTAGTATTGTTGATATCAATTTTATTAGCAACATTAAAAACAATTTTACCTTTCCCTTGCAGTTCATCCAATTGTTGTGCAATTTGATCATCTTCGGTGATATTAGCGTCATATAAGAAAATCACGATCGAAGCATCGTTAATTTTCTCAAATGTCTTCTCAATACCGATTTTTTCAATACTATCTCCTGCGACACGTATCCCTGCTGTGTCAATAAAACGGAACCCAACACCTTCGATATAAATTGTTTCCTCAATTGTATCACGTGTTGTTCCTTCAATGTCCGAAACAATTGCGCGCTCTTCGTTCAATAATGCATTTAATAAGGTTGATTTACCTGCATTTGGAGCTCCAACAATGGCTACAGGAACACCATTTTTAATCACATTACCAAAGGCAAAAGAATCTGCCAATCGTTTTAAAATATTTTGTAATTGATTTAATAACGCATAAAATTGAGTACGATCAGCAAATTCAACATCTTCTTCCGAAAAGTCTAATTCTAATTCCATCAAAGCCGCAAAATTGATCATTTGATCTCTTAAATCTTTAATTTGATTAGAGAATCCTCCACGCATTTGTTTGATGGCAATTTCATGTGAAGCTTTCGAATCTGAAGCGATTAAATCTGCTACTGCTTCGGCTTGTGTAAGATCCATTTTACCATTCCAAAATGCTCGAAAAGTATATTCCCCAGGATTAGCATTGCGTATTCCAATTTTATTTAAAAGTTCTAGAACCTTTTGTTGAATATAGATTGACCCATGTGTAGAAATTTCTACAACATCTTCTCCTGTGTATGAATGTGGATTTTTAAATATAGAAAAAAGAGCTTCATCAATAATTGTATCACCATCCATTATAAACCCTAAATGTATGGTATGAGATTTAGCATCGGTTAAGGATTTATTGGCATTAAATTTTGATTGATAAATCTGCGCAACTTTACTGATAGCTTCTGGACCAGAAACTCGTATTACAGCAATTGCACCCATTCCATTAGCCGTAGCCAATGCACAAATTGTATCGTTATTAATCATAATACAAAATTAGTTAATTTATCTAATTCTAGGAAAATTAAATTCTGTACAAATTTCTAGTGTTTTTAAAAGTATAGTTATCTAAAATCAATATAGTTTTAGAGTTTAATTATTATTCCTGCTATTTTTTATAATATAAAATTATTTTAACCATGGAGTGAAATATTTGTTATGATAAATTATACAATTGGTATAATATTCTTTAAAGTAATCATATATATGAATATATTTAATTTTAAGTGGTTTGCATAAAATTGATTTATACACTTATAATAAATTTAATATCCTATTGTAGCAATACATTATCTAAATATTGTAAGTTTGCAACCGTTTTGAAATTAAACAATTATAAAATGAATAAATTTTTACTACTTATTGTCTACTTTTTAGTGTCTTATGTGAATGCCCAAGTTGGAATTAATACGGATAATCCAAGAGGTGTTTTAGAAGTTAATGGTGATGTTATTGCAGATGAGTATATTTTTCCGAAAAATTTAGAAAAAGTTACTCAAGAAACCAAAGACTTGTACTACTTGTTAGTTCAAAATCAGGATGAAAATAAAAATATAAAATTATTAGATATAAAAGATTCTAAAAGCCCAGGCATAGCAGCTTTAGTTACATTAAGACTAGAAGATCCTAATGGTGATTGGATAGAATCCTTTAACACTAATATAGATGCTACAGAATATGCTTTAGTTGTACTTAGTGGCTATTATTCAAATAATGTAGGTAGTGGACAAAATAATGCATTACCTGGAATTGGAGCTTTTGTAAAGGATAATAAATGGTTTATTAATGCAGATTATCCCTCTTTAAATGACAAAGGTAATGGAGCTAAAAGAGCTTGGATAATTCAATGTTCAATATATCATAAAAACTTTGTGAAATTATTTCCACAACAAAATATAGATATGGAAAATAAAGGATCTAAAACAGCTAGTAGTGTATTAGTAAAATAATTAAATATGAAGATTTATAAATATATATTTTTAGTTTTATCAAGTTTTTCTGTTCAAGTATATTCACAAGTTAATATTGGAGAAGTTGCAGAAAAAGTTTACTTAAATGGTAATATGGTTATTACGAATGATGTTGGTAGAACATCTAACCTTGAAAATTTAAAAGAGTATAAACAAGTTAATGGAGAAAATAAATTAACCAATTACAAACTTGCTGTTGTAGATCCTTCAGAAATTAATGTTGAGGGAAAAAAGATTAAAGGTCAAGTAAAAGAAATTCCAGCCAATGAACAAGTTGTGCCTATTGTTATACAACCTTATCATATAAAGAATATTTTAGGTGACGATTTAAATAATTTAGACTTACAAATTCCTACATCTAAATATATTGTTGCAATCTCAAATTTTCAAGCAATAGATAACCTAAATTTAGGATTTGTAACTACAAGTGATCAGCGAGGTAGATTTCAATATGAAGTTTTTCAAGAAGGTGGTACTTGGAGAGTGAGAATAGGTAATCCTTCAGTTGATTTAGTAAATGAAAGTCCCCTTAATTTAAACACTTCAGACTATAAATTTGATATAATCATATATTCAAACAAATTTTTTAACAATCTTGGAGAAGTTAAATTTACTGGAGTTGGACAAAATGGAAATGCTGGTAATACTGTAATTGTAGACTAAAAAATTATGAAAAAAATTTATTTCTTAATTCTTTTAAACTTAGTTTTTTTTAAAGGAATCGCACAAGAGAATTATACTCCAGGGGTTGGTATTAATACTCCAGAGCCCAAACGTACTTTAGATGTAAATGGAGATATTGTATCTACAGGAGATAATGATAAATGGTTTTTTGAAAATCCAGGTAAATCAGGTAGTTCTACTTCAGATAGTTTTTTAACAGTTATCGATAAAGATGATAATAAATTAAAAAAATTTAATCCATCTGATATGAGTTATGGAGCTATTAATTATGCAATTTATCGTTTTAATAGGCTTCCAAATACAGGTTTAAAAGCTTACAACACGAAAATAAATGCTAATGATTATCATGTTGTAATCGGTGGGTTTATTATATATGGAGATAATAATACAACAGCAACTACTGTTACCGGAACAGCAACTACTATTAATCAAAATGTATTATATAATAGTAGAGCTTATGTTAATGAGAATAATGAATGGGTATTAACATTTAGTCCAAATAATGGCGCGATATTTAATAAATCTAGAGTAGATATTGTATTAAACGTTACAATTTATCGTAAGAATTTACTCTTATTAGATGCAAATGAAATTATTACTTATGATATGAATAGTAATTCTTCAGATAGAAATCAAGGTAGAGGAACAACTCCTAAGCCAATAGGAATTAATTAAACTATAAAATCCACTTCTATGAAGTGGATTTTTTTTATTTAGAACTATATACAGTTTTTACTGTAATTTGTGCTGTTTTTTGGCGAGCAGTTGTATTGAATGCACCACCGTACGAATAATCTTCATTATCGTTTTTTCCAGTAATCTGGAAAATTCCTAAATCTGCTTTTTGCAATTTGCCTAAATTACTGCCAGATTTAATAGCTATATTCTCAGCTCTTTGTTTTGCATTTTCAGAGGCTTGAGCGATTAATTCTAATTTTAAATCTTCCAATTTTGAGTAATAGAAGTTGGGATTAGATGAATTTAATTCGATACCCTGACTTATTAAATTAGAGATTTCTCGTGATGCTTTTTCTATTTTATCCAATTCCTTAGATTCTATCGTTACATCTTGTGATAATATATATCCGTTGAATTGACTAATCGAGTTTCCGTTTACATCTGTACCGTATTGTATATCTTTTGAAATGTTTACAGCTTCAAAAATTATTTCTTTTTGATTGATACCTTGCGAGATTAAGAAATTCTTTACGATGGCTTGGTCATTTTTAAGTTGGTCTGAGGCTGATTTTAAATCAAAGTTATTTCGACTAAATGTCGCTCGCCATTTTACAAAATCTGCACTGAAATCTTTTAGTGCATTTCCCGTTACATTAATATTTTGTGTTGATACAAATTTATATTTGTATGCACTACCAATAATCGCTGATCCTACGATTAGTCCAATTGCCGCAATAGCTGCAACAATTACAGATGTTTTGTTCATAATTTATTTTATACTATTAGGTTAGGATAGAAATAAACCAAAACATATGCCATATATTAAAGAAATGTTAAAAGATGTTAAATAAATAATTATTTTAAAATAAAAACCAACATGTTCCCTTTTTTATACGTTATTTTAACCGAATTATTAACGGCTTTATTACGTGTGCCTATACGATCTGTAATTGATAATGTCTCATTATTGAGTGGATATTGTAAGCCTTCTGTAGTTATACCTTCCGTAAGAGGATAGGGTAGAAGAGAAATCGTTTTGCCGAGTACGTTTTCTAATGTTGTATTTTCAGTTACAAAATAATATTTAGAATAGTTGTCGTAAAATGTTATAGAAAGTAAATCTTTGAATTTAAATGCTGCATGAAGATTTCCTAAAAAATGATCCTGTTGCTGCCCACTCGCTCCATATACATCTACATTTTTATAACCATCTTCTAATATTAGTTTTAATGCTTTTTCAAAATCAGTATAATTTTGATCAGGAGTAGGTATTATTTGTACATCTTGTGGGATTTCGCTCATATGTATTGAGTCGAAATCGCCTGAAATGACGTGAGGCTTTATATTTAATTTTCTCAGATAAGCGTAGGACCCATCTGTACAATATATTTTGAAATAAATAGAGAGATTGGGTATTTCTACCGGAACCTCTCCATTTAAAAACAATATAACTTTTTGATTATTCACCAGGAATCCATTTTATTTCTTCGTGATTATTATCTTTAGCAATTTTGCGAGCTGCTGTAAATAAATAATCAGATAAACGATTTATATATTTAATGATAATTGGGTTAATTTCTTCTTCCTTAGACAAAGTTGTAATTAATCTTTCTGCTCTACGGCATATGCATCTTGCTACGTGTGCATGAGATGAAGCCTGATTTCCGCCAGGTAGAATAAAATGTGTCATCATTTCTAGACTTTGATCAATATCATCAATCCAATTTTCTAATTGGGTTACATCGTCTTCTAATATTCTTACTTTTAGGCGAGATGTACCATTAGCTAACATAATTTTATCTTGCGGTGTTGCTAATTCAGCACCAATATTAAATAAATCTTTTTGGATAATCATGAATTCTTCTACAAGAATAAAATCTATTTCATACGACCTTATTAATCCTATGTATGAGTTTAATTCATCAATAGTTCCATAAGCTTCGATTCTTAAATTATCTTTTGAAACTTTTGTACCACCATATAATGAAGTAGTTCCTTTATCTCCTGTTTTTGTATAGATTTTCATTAATTATCTTTTTAGATGGTCTAAAGTAGTTAAATTTTATTTATTTCCAATTAATTTCTTCACTGTTATTTTAAAACCAATTGCTGTAAGTAGTAGTAATATCGCAGTTCCGAACCACAAAATATCAAAATTATATTTTGTAGCAATTAAAGTTCCGACAAATGGTGAAACTATAAATGCAAATGCACCAGACAATCCGTTAAGTCCCATATAAGAACCTTTGTTATTAGCACCAGCACTTAGCGCTGTTACAGTGGATATAAATGGTAATACAAGCATTTCTCCAATACTCATAAGGAATATGGCTAAATACATTAAAACAAGCGCGTGTGTAAAGCCAAATATAGAGTAACTAATAGCTGTGACGATAGAGCCATAGAACAAAATATCTGTAATTGTAAATTTATTCTCTGCCCAGTGTACTAATAACATTTCAAATAATACAATACAAATTCCGCTGAAACCCATAATTAGTCCAATTTCAGTTTTCGATAATTTTGCCACCTCATTATAGAAAAGTGGTAAAGTATTCATGATTTGAAAAAAGGCAATGGAGAAGGTTGCGCAGAAAATAGTGAATATAATAAATTTCCAATCGGTATATGCGCTCCTATTTTCGGTTACTGTGTTTTCATTTACAGTTTCATTTTCCTCAGCGGCTTCATTTCTTTCCTTACGGTTATAAAAGAATTTAATAAAAACTATACCAGCCAGCAATGTTGCTGCTGCATTACTATAAAACAATAAATCGTAAGAATAGTTAGAAAGAAATCCTCCTAATGCCGGCCCAAAAGAAAATCCTAAATTAACAGCCATACGATTTAATGAAAAAGCACGAGTTATATTTTCTTTTTTTGCATAACGTGTAATTGCAACAGAATTTGCAGGAATAAAAAGCATACTTACCATACTAATTATTAACATAATTACGCAAGCAGATTCTAATGTTTTAAAAAGCGGAATAATGGCAAATAGTGGTGCACTTAATAATAAACTAAGTGCTTGTACTTTAAAGTTACCAATTTTATCTGTCAAGTATCCACCTAGAGATGACCCAATTAATGATCCAATTCCATAACAACTTAAAACGATGCCTGAATTTTCTAATGTAAAATTTAAATGATCAATTAAATAAATCCCTAAAAAGGGTAAAACCATAGATCCTGTTCTGTTTATCAACATTACAATCGCCAACATCCAAGATTCCTGGGAAAGTCCTCGATAGGCATCTATATAAATTTTAAATAATCTTTTCATAAGTAGCTTAAAGAACTACAAATTTAGATGTTATTTTATTATATTATTGCTTTAATGGCCTATTATTCCTAGTTTTTTTTACATTTGGGAAATCTTAAAATTACTAAAAATGCTAACCCTATGATACTGAATTTATTTCTAAAATTGTTTGTAATTATACAAGGCCTTGGTGCAGCATCTGGTTTAGTATACGACAACAAAGATTTATATGTAATATCAGATGATCAAGCCTATGTTTATCATTATGATTTAAAATCGAAAAAGCAAAATGCAATAGAGCTTAATACTCTTATACCTGCAAATCAAATTATAAAAAAAAATAAGCCTGATTTTGAATCAATCGTATTGTATGATCAAAAATTATATTGTTTAGCTTCGGGATCTAAACCAAGCCGAAATGATATGTTGGTTGTTAATCTTCAAACTAAAGAATCTGAGCGTTTTGATTTATCTAATTTATATAATCACTTGCGTGGACAGTTTATGGTAGATGAAAAAGATTTTAATATTGAAGGTTTTATTTATCATAACGGTTATTCATATTTATTCAATAGAGGGAATGGTAATAATAAGCGTAATGCGATTTTTAAGTTTAAAGGTTTACCTCATGAAGCTGATTTGAGTAGTGTTGCTTTTATAGAAATAAATTTACCTGTATTAAATAATCATCAAACCACATTTAGTGATGCAATTATAGTTGATGATCAGATCATATATACAGCAACTATTGAAGCGAAATCGGATGTTGTAAATGATGGCGAAGTTAAAGAATCCATTATTGGATCTATAGATTTACAAACTTTTAATTCCGGTAATTATTCAATTATAGCAAATAATCAAAAAATTGAAGGATTAACTTTAAAAAAGAAATCAAAAAACTATTATTATTTCTTACTTTGCGAGGATAATGATGATGATTCTAAAAGCTCAAAGATTTACGAAATGCGTATTTCAAAGGATTTGAAGCTTATTAAATAAAAAAATCAACAAATAGTAATATTAACACTCAATTTTAACTTTAATTGGTGAAAAAGGTTTTGAGATAATTCACAAATAATTGTGAAAGTTTTCTTAAGACCATTATATTTGCCCGTTAAAAATTATTTTTAAAGACACAATTATGCGAGGAAGAGGGCTGATTGCAATATTTGCAATTATATTAGGTCTTTTGTGCATCAAGCAATTAAGTTATACTTGGTACACAAACAAAGTCGAAAGCGAAGCCAAAAGTTTAGCCACTAAACCTGCGGATGAGCAACGAATTTTAGACAGTTTAGCACAACAACCGTTGGATTTAGGTATAATCTCTTATGATTATAAAGATGCTAAGAACAAAGAAATTAATTTAGGTTTAGATTTAAAAGGTGGAATCAATGTGATTTTACAAGTTTCTGAACGTGATTTAATTGAGAATTTAGCAGCTAATACAGACAATCCAATGTTGTCAACAGCATTAGATAATGCAGATGTTGCTCATAAGACAAATGGTAACGTACCATATGTAGAATTATTCTTCAATGAATTTGATAAAATTAAAGGTGCTACACGTTATGCTTCTCCAGAATTATTTGGAAATAAAGCTAATGCGGATAAAATCACTTTCAATGCTTCAGATGATCAGGCAAAAGATGTAATTCGTAGAGATATAGAAGCTAAAGTTTCTACAGCTTATGAAGTAATTAGTTCTCGTATCAACCAATTTGGTGTTGTAGAGCCTGTTATTCAACGTTTAGGAGAGAAAGGTGACGGACGTATCTTAGTTGAATTACCTGGTGTTACAGATACAGATCGTGTAAAAAAATTATTACAATCTACAGCTAAGCTTGAGTTTTGGCAAGCTGTACGTGGTGATTTAACTGTACAATCTCATTTCTTAGGAATTAATACAGAAAAATATAATGTAGTTAATCATAAAACTTCTCAATCTTATAAAAATTTAGGTGAAGTTTTACAACCTGCTGGATCTAATGCTAGTTTCTTTGTAAACTTAACAGATACAGCTGTGGTAAATAGAGTGTTAGCGGATAAAGCAGTAATGACTACTTTACCATCTAATATTCGTAATTATAAATATGCTTGGGCAAATAAACCAATTGAGGTTGCTCCAGGTAATATGATGTTAGAGCTTTATGCATTAAAAGGTGCTAATGGAACAAAAGAACCATTATTAACAGGTGATAAAGTTGCATCAGCATCAGGTGAGCGTAACGCGGGATCTATTGCAAACGAACCAGTAGTTTCTATGCAAATGAACCAAGTTGGTTCTCAAGAATGGGCTCGTATTACAGACGAATTAAAGCCTGCTGGACCTGGACAATTAGGACAAGGTGTTGCAATTGTTTTAGATAATTTAGTTTATTCAGCTCCAAATATTAATGATAAAATTTCAGGAGGATCATCAATGATCTCAGGAAGTTTTTCATTAGAAGAAGCAAAAGATTTAGGAAACATTTTACAAGCAGGTTCTTTACCAGCTTCATCTAAAATTGTTTCTGCTGAGGTCGTAGGACCATCATTAGGGCAAGAAGCTATTACAAGTTCTGTGATTGCTTTTGCTGCAGCTTTTGTGTTAGTATTAGTATGGATGGTATTCTACTATAGCCGTGCTGGTATATATGCAAATATCGCTTTAGTTGTTAACTTATTATTCCTTTTAGGATTCTTAGTATCATTAAGAGCGACATTATCGTTACCAGGTATTGCAGGTATTATCTTGACGCTTGTTACAGGAATGGACGCGAATATTATTATTTATGAGCGTGTAAAAGAAGAAATTAGAAAAGGAAAATCATTACGCCAAGCAGTAGATTTTGCTTATTCTTGGAAAGGAGCTTTATCTGCCGTAATTGATGCAAACGTTACATCTTTCTTAACGGCATTAGTATTATTCTTCTTTGGTAAAGGTCCTGTTGTAGGTTTTGCAACAACTTTTATGATTGGAGTTTTAACTTCTACATTTACAGCTATTTTCTTAACTAGATATTTTGTAGAAGGAAGATTAGAAAAAGGTAAAGATGTTAAATTCTTTACTAATTTCACGGCACATTGGTTACAAAATATTAAGGTTGATATTTTAAAGAAACGTAAAATTGTTTACATCATATCTTTGGTTTTAGTAGCAGGATCATTAGCATCAATTTTCACAAGAGGATTCGATTTAGGTATTGAATTTAAAGGTGGACGTACGTATACAGTTCGTTTTGATAAAAATGTTGAGGCTAACGTAGTAGCAGAAGATTTAGGAAAAGTATTTGTTGTTGATGGAGAGCAAGTAGTTCCTCAAGTAAAAACTTATGGTGGTGCAAATCAAGTAAAAATTACAACTTCATATAAAGCTGATGAAGATGGAACTGAAGTTGATGATGAAATCAAATCAAAATTATTTGAAGGTTTAAAACCATATTTACCAAACGGTATTTCTGCGAAAGATTTCTCAGAAGATAATGCAACAATTGGATTAATGTCTTCTGCTAAAGTAGGACCTACAATTGCTGATGATACAACTCGTGCATCGTTTATAGCAGTAGCTTTAGCATTATTAATTACAGGTGGTTACATCTTTATTCGATTCAGAAATTGGCAATATTCAGTTTCTACAATCATTGCTTTAGCGCATGATGTGATTATTGTATTAGGTGTTTTCTCACTATTTAGAACTTGGTTACCATTTAATATGGAAATTGACCAATCATTTATAGCTGCAATTTTAACGGTAATTGGATATTCATTAAATGATACAATTATCATCTTAGACCGTATTCGTGAGAATTTAGGTTTAAAAAAATCTGCAACTTTATATCATAATATCAATGAATCTACAAGTACAACATTATCTCGTACGATAAATACGTCATTAAGTACATTCTTAATTGTACTATGTATTTTTGTTTTTGGTGGTGAATCTATCAGAGGATTTATGTTTGCAATGTTAATAGGTATCGTTATTGGTACTTTCTCATCATTGTTTGTAGCATCTCCATTATTATTTGACCTGTCAAAAGGTGATAAAACAGAAGATTAATTGCTTTAAAAATATTTTTAAGAAAAAACCGTCAAGATACTTGGCGGTTTTTTTGTTTTTGTAACTTTGTCCTTTAAATTTGTGATGTGAATAATCTATTAGTAATATACCCGGCTTTCTTAGAGTTTAAGGAAATAATGATAATCCTAGTTGTTGCAGTTGTAATTTTTGGACCTGATAAAATTCCAGAAATCGCTCGCGGATTAGGTCAAGGCGTTCGTAAAATGAAAGAAGCAACAGAAGATATAAAACAAGAAATTTTAAATCCCGCTGCTGATTTAGATCCTACGAAAGAAATCAGAGAAACGATCAAAGGTCTAGATCCTACAGAAGAAATAAAAAATGCTTTTGTAAATACAGATCCTTCAAAAGATATTGCAAGAGCTTTAGAAGATCCATTACAAGATTTTGAAAATTCTATCATGAAAATGGATGAGCCTGAAAAAACTGTTGATCCAACGTCAGATATTAAAGAAACAATTCAGTTAGCAAAAACAGAAATAGAAATTGCTAGTGAAAATGAATTGGGAAATGGAGGTTCTATTAGCAGATAATGGTTCAAGATTTTTTTAATTGGGATATACAATGGTTTTTATATTTCAATAATTTAGGTGAATCAAAATGGGATTCTTTTTGGTTAGTCATAACACAAAAAGAAACTTGGATTCCTTTGTATGCTTTTTTTATCATCGTATTATATTTTAAATTTGGATGGAAAAAAACATTATTAGTAGCAGTATGTATAGCACTTATGATTACCTGTGCAGATCAGCTATCTAATGTTTTTAAAAACTATTTTGAAAGGTTAAGGCCATGTCATAATCCTGATATACAAGGTGCCTTTCGTGCGATAGATTGTGAGGGAAGAGGAAAATTTGGGTTTACTTCCGCGCATGCTTCAAATCATGTTGCTGTTGCCATATTTTTAGGTTTAATACTATATAAACACTACAAATGGTTAATCTATGTATTGATACTTTGGGCTATTATGATTGCTTATAGTAGAGTATATGTAGGTGTGCATTTTACAGGAGATATCTTCTTTGGATCTATTATCGGAATTATTTTTGGAGTTATTTTTTCAAAATTATATTTTTTCGCTCTAAATAAATACCAAGATAAATTATAAAAAAAAGTTCTTCAGCAATGAAGAACTTTTTTATGTTAAATAGAAATGGTTTTAGATTTTAAAACTTTTATAGAGTTGTTTATAAGTTTAATAAACTCACTTCTTTTCTTTCGATTTAAATAATTTTCGATTCTTTGTGAAATATTTCTCTACATTGGGATTTAATCTTTCTGATTTCTCTTCTCCTAATAAAAATCCCCAAGGTTTAAGTTCTGGTATATGATCAAATATTATTTTTGACATTGCCAAAATTGGAATGGAAAGAAACATGCCCATTATTCCCCAAGTTATTTCTCCAACAACTAAACCTATTATAACCATCAAAGAATTTACTTTTACCTTAGAACCTACAATTTTAGGCATTACAATATTTCCATCAATCGCATGTACAACAACATAGGCTATAAGTACTAATAAAACATGTGTTGGAGTAGACGTTGCAAAAGTTATTATTACGGAGATAAATAAAGATATTGTGATGCCTACATATGGTATTATATTTAAAATTCCAGTTAATAAAGCAAGAACAAAACTATATTTGATCCCTAATAGACTAAATGCAATAAAACTTAAGGTTGATACAATAATTATTTGCATAAATAATCCGATAAGATATTGTTTTACCATATGTTGTGTAGTATATATCACGGATAAAACACTTTTGTGCTGATTTTCATGAAATATATAAAATACAAACCGAATAAGATGTCTACGGTAAATAAGTATAAAAACGATATATAAGAATGTAAATAATAAGAGCACAGAATAGCGTGTGATACCTCCCAAAAGTCTTTCTAATACTATTGTTCCAACATCGAAAGTTTTACTTAAATTTTCATTTAAATATTGTAATTGCATGTTAGAATTTATACCATAATTTTTATGAATCCAACGTTGGGCATTATTAAATAATTCCAGCATTTGATTTTGGAAGGCAGGCCATTCATCTGCAATATCCATTAGCTGATTGACAAGAACATACATTACTCCAGCTATAAAACCTAGAAATAGTAATGTAGTTGTGATACTGGAAAGAACTCTTGGAAAGTGTAAATATCTTTCGAAAAAATTGCAAAATGGAACTAATAATATGGATACTAAAAAACCTAAAATTAAAGGAATCAATATAGTTTGTCCGATAATTGCAAACCAACCTAATAGCAGGATGGAAACCAATGTACACGCTAGTTTTACATAAAAAGGGAATTGAAGAGTTCTTTTTAGCATAAAGAAATTGATTAAAAAAAGCACTTACTGTATGAATGTAAGTGCTTTATAAAATTAAGTGAAATTATTTTATTTTACAATTGTCATTTCGTCAATTAGACGTTGAGCTCCTGCATATTTATCCACCACCCATAAAATGTAACGAGCGTCTACCATAATATTTCGGCAAATTTCAGGATCATAATTTAAGTCAGACATTGTACCTTCCCACACACGGTCAAAGTTTAATCCGATTAATTCTCCTTTCGCATTTAAAGCTGGTGAACCAGAATTTCCTCCAGTTGTGTGATTAGTAGCTATAAAGTTGATTGGTAATTTACCTGTTGCATTTTTATAGTTTCCGTAATCTTGAGACTCATATAAATGTAACATATGTTTTGGTAAATCAAATTCATAATCTCCAGGAACATATTTCTCAATTACTCCATCTAAGTAAGTAATTGGCTCATATTTTACAGCATCGCGTGGTTGGTAACCGTCAACTTTACCATAAGTTACGCGTAATGTTGAATTTGCATCTGGAAATATTTTCTTATCCTTGAAAACTTCCATCTGACCTTTCATGTACGTACGCATTAACTTGTTGATTTGAGCGTTATTTGCTAAATATGAAGGTGTAATTTTTGCTTGTGTTCCTACAACTACTTTGTTAATCTCTTGGATTAATGCATCTTCTTTTAAAGCAGCAATAAAGGCTTTATCATCTTTCGCTAATTCTTGAATAGAACCTACAATTGATTGACCATTTATCTTTTTAGTTCCGTTAACTACAGAATTATTTAAGGCTGTTTTTATATTATTAGCTGATGTTTCTGGTAATAAATTAGTTGGTATTACTTTAAAATAATTATCTGCTAAATCAGAAGAAATTAATGCGTCTAATTGTGCATCATAATCTTTGTGCATTCCTGCTAACTGATTTACAATTCTATTTTTTACTTCTTCGTAATTTGGTTTACCAATTGCGTTTACAACATTATTTAAAGCCATTGCCATACGGAAAGTTTCAGAATTTGAACTGAAAGTTTCTGCATATACATTGTAAGCTAAGTTGTAATCCTCATTAGATTTAATCACCTTATTTAAATCTGAGATAATAGTACCGTATTGAGATTTTAAATTTTTATTATTCTCAATTCGTTTTAAGAATTCAGTTTCATATTGCTGACGTTTTTCAACTGCTTTAGAGCGGTTTAAACCTAAGTTTTCACCAATCCACTTTTTGTGAGCATTAGATATACGTGCTTGCTTTGATGCATAAGCTATACGCGTTGCATTGTCTTCTCGCATTTTTTTATCGATATGAGATAATGCAATTGTACGAACGTTAATACGTGCAGGATTTAATGATTCTTTGATTTGTTCCAATGATGCAGAAGGAAGATATTCATCTGTACTTCCTGGGAAACCATATACAAATGTGAAATCGTCTTGTGCAATCCCATTAATATTAATTGGTAAGTGGTGTTTTGGAGTATATGGAACGTTATCTACGGAATAATCTGCAGGTTTATTATTCTTATCAGCATAAATTCTAAACATAGAGAAATCTCCTGTATGTCTTGGCCAAACCCAGTTATCCGTATCATTACCATATTTACCAATAGATGATGGTGGAGCACCAACTAAACGCACATCATTAAACGTTTCTGTTTTAAATTGGTAATATTCATTTCCTTTATAAAATGGCTTAATGAAAGTTTCTTGAAACGACTCTTTTTTCGTTGCGGCATTTAATTTTTCAATATTTGCTTTAACGATAGCTTCGCGCTGTTCCTCTGTCATTTCATTTTTAACTCCTTTTAAAATGTCTTTTGTAACATTTTTAATGTCAACAATAAAAGTAGCAGTTAAACCTTTGTTAGGTAATTCATCTTTTAATTCTTTAGCCCAAAATCCATCTGCTAAATAATCATTTTCTAATGACGAATGAGATTGGATTTGACCATATCCACAGTGGTGATTTGTAAGTAGTAAACCTTGTGGAGAAATTACCTCTGATGTACATCCACCACCAAAATGAGCCACAGCATTATTTATACTTTTATCACCTGTACTAAAGATATCTTTCGAAGAGATTTTTAATCCCATCTCTTTCATCTCTTTCTCATTCAATTCTGTAGGAATCCACATACCACCACCTTGTTGTGCAAATCCCATATAACTTGCCAATAAAGTGAATAATAAAGATCCTCTAACCATCATTTTTTTCATGATTCTTATTTTTATAATAGATAAACTTTCCAAATATACAGATTAGAAGGATAAAGGCATAAATTATAATTTAAAATATTAGTAAAAGTGCGTTACTAAAGGAAAAACGATAATATAATGCTATAATTTATAGGGAAAGAATAGGATAATTATTTCAATTATGATTTGTAGATTTGTTTCACAAAAACTATTTAAAATGAAGAATGATGTTTTCTTTCAAGATTTAGGTATGAGTCGCGATTACCAAGAAATTTGGGATTTGCAAGAAAGCTTATTAGCCGAAAATGTAGCCATCAAACAATATAATAGAGCACAAGAAAAAAGTGGATTAAATGATTTTAAATACACAAAGAATCATTTATTTTTTGTGGAACATCCGCACGTATACACTTTAGGGAAAAGCGGAGATGTAGAGAATATGTTGGCAAATGAAGAAAAATTATATGAAATAGAGGCAACATTTGTTAAAACGAATCGTGGAGGAGATATTACCTATCATGGACCAGGTCAGTTGGTGGGATATCCTATTTTAGATTTAGAAACTTTTAAGCCAGATATACATCTCTATATGCGTAATTTGGAAGAAGTAATTATTCGCACGATTGGTGAGTATGGTTTAAAAGGTGAACGATCGCCAGGAGAAACTGGTGTTTGGCTAGATGTAGGTAAGCCGTATGCGCGTAAGATTTGTGCAATGGGAGTTAAAGCTTCTCGTTGGGTAACGATGCATGGTTTTGCACTAAATGTAAATGCCGATTTGCGTTATTTTGAATATATTGTTCCATGTGGGATTAAAGATAAAGCGGTTGCTTCTTTAAATCGTGAGTTAAATCGAGATCTTAATATGGAAGAAGTTAAAGCTTATGTAAAAAAACATTTTGAAGATGTTTTTGAAGTTAATATAGTTTAATTTATTTCTAAAATATTTCTTAATATAATCTACTTAAGTTATTTATAGCAACTAAAACGCAAAATATTATTTTATATAAATTAAAGATAAAAAAATGTTAATAAAACCTTAAGCATATTCTTGGATTTTTATATTTAAATCACATATATTTATAAACTACTTGTCAGAGCAAGTAGTTTTTTTAAATATACTATTATACAAAGATATGAGTACAACACAAAAAACAAATTGGGGGCAATTTATACCTCTAGTTACGGTTTTTTTCTTCTGGGGATTTGTTGCTGCAAGTAATGATATTTTAATTCCGGTTTTTAAGAAATCCTTCGACTTAACACAAGCTCAAAGTCAATTGGTATCCTTCGCGTATTATATAGCTTATACGGTAGGCTCTGTAATTTATATGTTAATCTCTTTATTAGTTAAACAAGATTTAATTAATAAATATGGTTATAAAAATTCATTGGCATTCGGATTAATATTATCTGCTATTGGTACTTTATTCTTTATACCAGCTGCTAATACTGGGTCTTATTATTTGATGTTAGCAGGTTTATTTACAGTAGGTTTAGGCTTTTCTGTACAACAAACAGTGGCCAATCCACTTGCTATTGCTTTAGGAGGTAAAAGTACAGGTTCTCAGAGGCTTACGCTTGCTGGTGGAATTAATAATCTTGGTACTACGATAGGTCCATTAATTGTTGCATTCGCAATATTTGGAAAAGCGAGTGATGGCGATACAAACCTAAGTATTGAGTCTATAAAAATTCCGTATATGGTTTTAGGAGTTGCTTTTCTGTTAGTGGCTATATTTTTAAAATTTTCAAATTTACCTAATCATTTAGAGGAAGAAACTGAAGAAAATAATACATTATTAAAGGACAGGTCCTCAGCACTAAAGTATCCACAGCTTGTATTAGGAATGGTTGCAATTTTCTTATACGTAGGGGTGGAAGTTTCTACAGTAAGTAATTTACCAGACTATATGCAGAAAGAACTAGGATTTTCTATTACTGGAGTAGCTCCTTTCGTATCACTATATTGGGCAAGTATGATGATTGGTCGTTGGGGTGGAGCAGCGGAAGCGTTTGGATTAGATAAATCAAAAACTCTTGCGCTTAAATTTATTGCTCCATATTTAGCTTTTAGTGTGTTTTTATTCGTTAACTATTTAGCTGGACACGATTTACAACCTTTCTATTTATACGCTTTTATTATTTTTATAATGATTATAGCATCTATTTGGACAGAAGGTAATCCTTCAAAAATGCTTTTAACTTTTTCTTTAATTGGAATTATTTCTTTATTAATTGGAATGAATACAAAAGGATTAGTTAGTATCTATGCCTTAACTAGTGTGGGACTTTTCTGTAGTACATTATGGCCTTGTATTTTTGCATTAGCAATTAGCGGTCTAGGAAAAAATACTTCTCAAGGAAGTTCATTTTTAATCATGATGATTATGGGAGGTGGACTTGTGAGTATATTCCAAGGTTATATAGCAGATTTAACATCTATACATTTCAGTTATATTGTGTGTGTAATATGTTTTATCTATTTAGGGTTTTATGCCGTTATTTCAAAAAGAATATTAAAGAATCAAGCTATAGCTTAAAATTAAATAGAACTTAAAATTTATATAAGGGTTAGATATTTCTAACCCTTTTTTTTGTAACAAATAATTTAATATCTTAAAAATTGAGCTATTTCAGGATATTATTCAATTATAAATACTTATATAGATTTGTTTTTTACATTTCTAAACAATGTTAGTGTAATTTAATACTTGCTGTAAATCAAAGTGTTAAATTTTATTTTATTAACATTTATTGGTTATGCTTTATTATATATTTGCTTTCTAAACCAAATCTATTACCTATCTATGAAACTGCTTTTAAAATCTACCGTTCAAAAATTTAGATATTAACTTCTTTTTAAAGAATAAACAATATTACTCTTAACCAATCAATCAACTTTAATCTTGCTCTTATTTTAAGAGTTTAGAGGATAAACTATTACCTAATTTATGAAAAAAACATTACTTTTATTAAGTATATGTGCTACGAGCATGTATAGTAATGCCCAAGTGGGTATTGCAACAAAATCTCCTCAAGCAACATTAGATGTACTTGGAGATAATAATTCTGTTACAACTGCAGATGGAGTTATTGCTCCACGGATATCAAAAACTGAACTAGCTAATAAACAGGCAAATGTATATGGTGTTAATCAAACCGGAGCTATAGTTTATGTAAACGACAGCGGAAATACCTCGACAGGTCCGAGTTTAGCGCAAGTTTTAAATATAACTTCAAAAGGATACTATTATTTTGATGGAACTAAATGGCAAGCTTTATCATATGATGTGAATAAGGAAATATGGATAAATAACCCAACTAATGATCGGGTTGAATTAGCTAAAACTTCAAAAGGTGAACAACGTACAAATAATCAAAATATCTATGTAAAAGATAATGGAGATTTGGGTTTAGGAACTGTAACGCCTTCTGCAAAATTACATGTTAATGGTAACGTGAAAATTGAAACTATGGATACATATAATGCTGATGTTTCAAAACCAGTTTATTGGAATCCAGAAACTAAATCCCTTTCTACAACTCAAGTTCAAAGACCATTTTATAATTTTAAATACAAATTAAGAGCGAGTGTCAACGAAGATTGGATTAATGATTTTAATACTAAAATTGATGCTTCAAAATATACTCTTATTATCACGTCAGCAGTTTTAAAACAATCAAATTTAGCTGGAGAAACTTTTAGTAATTCGAATTCTAATGCTTATATCAATTTATTTGATGTGGATAATACATCTGATAAAGCGTCAGATTTAAAACAAGTTTTGCCAAATATTGTCCCATTTAAATCAGGAAATACATGGAGAATACGTGTAGATTTCGTGAATACAGCTCCATATAAAAAGAGTCCATTAGAAGATTCATATTTTTTATGGGATATAGATGTTTTAGTTATTAATAATAATTCAATCTATACTATCGAAGATCAATTTTACAAATTAGAAACCAATACAGGAGTAGCAACTAAAGATCCAATTCCAACAGCGGTTACAACTCCATAATTATAAACCTCATCTTTAAAGATGAGGTTTTATTTTAAAATATCGCTTCGGCTACTTTTTTTGTATTAGCAGAATTACTCATAGTATAGAAATGTAATCCTGGTACGCCAAATTCAAGCAATTCTTTACATTGGTTAATACACCATTCAAGTCCAATTTCTTTAATCTGTTCCTTATCTTTTGCTTTTAATACTTCTATTGCTAAATCTTCGGGTAAATCAATATAGAAATTCTGAGGAATTTTAGTTAATTGATTAAAAGTAGTTAAAGGTTTAATTCCAGGAATAATCGGAATATTTATACCCATTTCACGGCATTTATTGACAAAATCAAAGTATTTATGATTATCAAAAAACATTTGTGTAACAATATATTCAGCACCAAGGTCTACTTTTTTCTTTAGATAATACATGTCCATTGCTAAGTTGGGTGATTCAAAATGCTTTTCAGGATATCCTGAGATTCCGATACAAAAATCCATTGGATACGTTTCTTGTATGTCATCATCCAAATATTTACCATGATTTAAATTCACAACTTGTTCTATTAAATCAGAGGCAAATGCATTACCACCTTTTTCAGGAATAAAATTTTTCTCAGTTTTAATAGGATCTCCTCTTAAAACTAATACATTATCAATGCCTAAGAAATTTAAATCGATTAGAGCATCTTCTGTATCTTCTTTCGTAAATCCTCCACATATTAAGTGTGGAATTGCATCAATTTTATAATGATTCTGTATTGCTGCACAAATCGCAACGGTTCCTGGTCGCTTTCTTACTTGGTAACGCTTTAATAAACCATTGTCTTTCTGCTTATAAATGAACTCTTGGCGATGATATGTTACATCGATAAAAGCAGGATTTAATTCGGCTAAAGGATCTAAAGTTTTGAATGTGCAATTCACATCTTGCCCTTTTAATGGAGGCAATATTTCCACTGAAAACAACGGTTTTCCATTGGCACGTTCAATATGTTCAGTAACTTTCATTCTATATCGTTTTTCGAAAATCGATTCTTGTTTTGTGTATAATTTTTGTTACTTTTTACTTGTAACTCTAAACTTAAAAACTATCAACTCAATTAAGCTAAATTTGGATTCAACCAACGTTTAGCTTCTTCAATAGAGATTTCTTTGCGTTGAGCGAAATCTTCTACTTGATCCATTTTTATTTTTCCAACTCCAAAATATTTTGCTTTTGGATTTCCAAAGAAATATCCTGAAACTGATGAAACAGGATACATCGCTAGGGAGCTGGTTAAATTAATTCCTGCGTTATTCACTACATCTAAAATTCTGAAAATTGTTTCTTTTTCTAAATGATCTGGACAAGCTGGATAACCAGGAGCAGGACGAATTCCTTTGTATTTTTCCGCAATTAATTCTGAATTTTCTAAATCTTCGTCCGCTGCATAACCCCAATATTTTGTTCTAACTTCTTTATGTAAGAATTCAGCATAAGCTTCTGCTAAACGATCTGATATCGCTTTTACCATAATGGAATTATAATCATCTAAATTGTCTTGATATGATTTCGCAAAGTCTTCAATTTCAGTTCCTGCAGTTACCGCAAATGCACCAATGTAATCTTCAATTCCAGTATCTTTTGGTGCTATAAAATCAGCAATTGATAAATTTGGAGAGCCCTTAGATTTTTTTGATTGTTGACGTAAAGTATGGAACGCATCTATTTTGTTACCTTCCTCATCAAATAATTCAATTGTATCATCATTGATTGTATTGGCTTTAAATAATCCAAAAACACCTTTTGGTTGGGCTATATTTTCTTTCTCAATTTTATTTAACATCTCTAATGCATCGCTGTATAATTCTTTTGTATTTTGTCCTACAATATCATCTTCTAAAATGGCAGGAAATTTTCCATGTAAATCCCACGTTTGAAAGAAAGGTGTCCAATCAATGTAATCTTTTAGTTCTGTAACAGTAGCAGAATGTATAAAAACCCCTAGTTTATTCGGTTTAAATGGTTCAAATTCTAACTTTAATTTATTTGCTCTTGCTTCTGCAATTGTTAAATAATCTTTTGCAACAGCTCGATTTAAATATCCCTCTCGGATTTTTGTATAATCGATAGTTATATCTTCAAATAATTGCGCTTGTTGCTGACCAATTAATTTTTGGCAAATTGTGACAGAACGGGATGCATCCAAAACGTGAATTGCTTTCTCATATTCTGGAGCGACTTTTACAGCTGTATGTGCTTTAGATGTTGTAGCTCCACCAATCATTAGTGGAATATCTAATTTAAGACGCTTCATCTCTTTTGCAACATAAACCATTTCATCTAAAGATGGGGTTATCAATCCACTAAGGCCAATTACATCAACCTTTTGTTTAATAGCTTCATCAAGAATTTTATCCGCTGAAACCATTACTCCTAAATCAATAATTTCAAACCCATTACAGCTTAAAACTACAGAAACAATATTTTTCCCTATATCATGAACATCACCTTTTACAGTAGCTATTAAAATTTTGGTAGGTTCTTTTTCACTTTTATTACGTAATTTTTCTTCTTCTAAGTATGGAGTAAGATATGCTACAGCTTTTTTCATTACACGAGCTGATTTTACAACTTGAGGTAAAAACATTTTTCCGCTACCGAATAAATCACCTACAACATTCATTCCGTCCATCAAAGGTCCTTCAATTACGCGTAATGGAGAACCGATTTGTGTCAATGCTTCGGCTGTATCTTCATCAATAAATTCCGTTATACCTTTTACTAAAGCTATCTCAATACGCTTTTCTAAAGGTAATTCGCGCCAAGTTTCATCTTTTTTCTTTTCCTTCTTAAGCCCTTTTAACCCTTCAGCAAATTCAATTAAACGTTCTGTTGCATCATCGCGTCGATCCAATAATACATCTTCTACGAGTTCTAACAATTGAGGTTCGATATCATCATAAATTTCTATCATTTCAGGATTCACAATTCCCATATCCATACCGTGCTTTATTGCGTGATATAGGAAAGCTGAATGCATAGCCTCACGAACAGTATTATTCCCACGAAACGAAAATGAAACATTAGAAACTCCACCCGAAACTAAAGCATGCGGAAGATTTTCCTTGATCCATTTTGTGGCTTCAAAGAAATCAATTGCATTGCGACGATGTTCGTCCATTCCGGTTGCAACAGGAAAAATATTAACGTCAAAAATGATATCTTTTGGATTGAATTTGACTTTATTCACCAAAATATCATAAGATCGTTTTACGATTTCGATGCGTCTATTAAAATTATCGGCTTGACCTTTTTCATCAAAAGCCATAATTACAGCAGCAGCACCGTAACGTTTGATTTTCTTCGCATGTTCAATAAATAAATCTTCACCTTCTTTTAAAGAGATAGAATTTACAATTGCTTTTCCTTGCACATTTTTTAAACCAGCTTCTATAATTTCCCATTTCGAAGAATCAATCATAATAGGTACTTTAGAAATGTCAGGCTCTGAAGCGATTAATCGTAAAAATTTTGTCATAGCAGCTACACCGTCAATCATCCCTTCATCCATATTAATATCAATGATTTGAGCGCCTCCATCAACTTGATCGCGTGCAACTTGTAATGCTTCTTCAAATTTTTCTTCTTTGATTAAGCGTAAGAATTTTTTAGAACCTGTTACATTGGTACGCTCACCGACATTTACAAAATTTGAATTGTCGCGAACAATTAATGGTTCTAATCCTGAAAGTTGAATTTTTATGCCTGACATTGTTCTGCTATTTTTCTAGGTTCGTAATCTTTTGCTATTTCGGCCATCATTTGGATATGTTCTGGAGTTGTTCCGCAGCATCCGCCAATGATATTAACCAATTTTTTCTCTAAGAATGGACGAATATGTTCACGCATCATTTCAGCTGTTTCATCATATCCTCCAAAAGCATTTGGTAAACCAGCATTAGGATATGCACTGACATAGAATGGTGCTTTATCGGCTAAAACTTCTAAATAGGGAATTAAATCCGTTGCCCCTAAAGCACAATTTAAACCAACAGAAAGTAAATCGATATGTTCTAAAGAAATTAAAAACGCTTCAGTGGTTTGACCTGATAAAGTACGTCCAGATTTGTCTGTAATTGTGCCCGAAGCCATTAATGGTATATTGATTCCGGTAGATTCTATTGCATCTTGAATGCCATAAAATGCTGCTTTTGCATTTAATGTATCAAAAATTGTTTCAACTAAAAGAGCATCTACACCAGCTTCTATCATTGTTTTAGCTTGTCGATAATAAACATTTGCTAAAGTATCAAAATCAATATCTCGATAACTAGGGTCATTAACTTGAGGAGAAATAGAGGCTGTTTTATTTGTAGGACCTAAAGATCCTAGAACAAAACGAGGTTTATTTGGTGTAGAATATTCAGTACAAGCTTCTTTTGCTAAACGAACCGCTTCACGATTTAATTCGTCGACCAAATCAACCATATCATAATCTTGCATCGATATGATGTTTGCATTAAACGTGTTGGTTTCAATTAAATCTGCTCCGGCAGCTAAATATTCTCGGTGAATATCTTTGATGATTTTGGGTTGAGTTAGTACTAATAAATCATTATTCCCTTTTAATGAAGTATGGAAATCTTTAAATCGTTCACCTCTATAATCTTCTTCTTGTAAGTTGTGCTTTTGGATCATCGTTCCCATTGCACCGTCTAAAATAGCTATTCGCTCTTTTAATATATCTTTTAATGTCATTGTATAATTTGATTATACTTATGAGCGAAAGTAGAAGTGGTTTCCAGTTTCCTTATTTTTCTCTTTTGTAGAGTAGGATGTAGCACCCAGCTAAATTTGGGTTGCTAAGATATCAACGGGCCTAGTCCCTCCATCTTTCGTCATAAGGTTATTATATGTATGCTGCAAGTCTACTAAAAAAAGCCGTTTAAACTTGTCTTAAAAGTTTGTTTAATTCCTACATTAGTATAGTGTATGAAATGAACAATTTCTGCTGTAATTTGATTTTATACTCGCAAGCGCAACAAATCTAATAAATTTCCTTTGAAAATACGTGTTTATGATGAAGCTAATTATCATAGATACATTGCTTTAAAGCAATATTAAGATGAAGAAAATTTGGTCAGAAATCTATTTATTAGACAAAGAGAAGTCGAACTAGATGCTTAACTTGATTATATCAATAAGAACAATCTTGATTTAGAAAAATCTTTGGATATAATAAAAAATGTAATTCCATCATTAATTAGCACTCAGGAGCATATTTTACTACTAGAACAAGAGTTGAAAATGCTAAAATCAAAGGAATATTCAGTTTTATTTAATTAATATTTAGCTCAATTTATCGAGGTTAAGCTTGAACGTGACAAAAAGTGAGAACATTTCTGCCTTTACCAAGATTTTCTCATTTTGCCGATGATTCTTATTTAAATGAAATTGATTATAAGTTTCTAGAGAAATTCTATACTTATAATAAGAAAAATTGGAAATGGTTTCGCATACTTTAATATTTTAAAGCAAGTGTATTTTGATGCAATTCAAAAAGGTGTGATTACTTCATATACTATAAACCCATTCGCAAATCATAATTTTGTGAATTATGATCAAAAGCAAGATTTCGCTTTATCTATAGAAGAGTTTAAAAAGTTATATGACAATAGAAATTTTGAAAGAAGTCATATAAGAGCAGATAATTTTCAAATTTAAAGAGCAATCCATTTATACATCTTCTTATTATTAATTGGTGGTCACAATTTTGTTAAACTATCGCATCTAAAATGGTCTAAAATAAAGAATAATCGAACTCAATTTTATAGACAAAAACTAAAATCAAAAGGAGGTGGGCAATTTATTGATAATTTAATACTTGAACTTGGTCTTAGAATACCGGAGAGTTATTGAACTCCAAATTCAAAATATTTATTTGACTTCATCCCAGATATTAATACTAATGAAGTAGGTTATGATCTATGATCAAGCGTTTTAAAAATTTAATTACTTCATTAGAATTATATTACGTGAACTTGAAATAAGTAAGTCTATACGTTCTAATTCATCCAGACATACATTTAATACTATCGCTCATAATTTGCTAATCAATCAACATATTATTGAAAGTATACAAGGTCATAAAAGTAGAGATATGACTTTTAATTACTTTGGTAAGCGTAATCATAAAATTCAAGATGCAGAACATTTAAAGATTATTGATGAGGTGTTTAAATTGAAAAAGCAGGATTAATATCCTGCTTTTTTGTTTAATAAAATTTTGTGAACCGACATTTTATTAGATATTAATAAATTCTTATAATATACTGTTGTTAAATATACGCTTGAAAGCTTATTTATTAAGTTTTTTTGTATATTTGAAATATAGGGTAAGGTTAATTGTTTGTACATTTTATTTTGTATAATCGCTAACAACCGACCCGTTATCGGCAATATGATCGCGGGTTCAGAAAACTAATGCAACACTATAAATTATTAATTTAGTGTTGTTATGAGCCAAAATTATACAAGATTATCCCAACAAGAACGATTTAAAATTGAGAAATATTTAGATCAAAAACTTTCCATTTCATCCATTGCTGTTTTATTAAATCGCAACAAAAGTACTATCTCAAGAGAAGTAAATAAGTTCAAAAAAAGGTGTTATGATGCTTTTATTTCACATCAAATTGCCTTTGAAATTTCGATGAATAAAAACTATGGAAGAAGCAAAATTTTACGCC
>NZ_JADGIK010000040.1 GCF_015234135.1 Faecalibacter rhinopitheci
CCCGTTCTTCGCAAATACTCGGCTCGTTATACGACAGCGTTAACAGACATTGCGTTAAATGAAAAATCTTCTAAAAATTATATTTCTATTAATAATTGATTTTATACTTATCTGGATTTGGTTCTATTTTGAAGATCCAGATCCGAGTATTTCAATTGCACTTATTATAATTATTCCAATTATTATAATAATCAATTTATTAATAGCTGGAATCTTATGGGTTTTAAAAAAGAAATCAATTTCACGATATTTTATAATAAACTCATTTGTTTCCTCTATAATTGCTTATTTTTTATGGTCTTTAGCAATTGATAGGCATCAAGACAGAATTTACGAAACTTATAGCTTCTACATAAACAATAAGAAATATCAAATAAATATATACAAACCTGACAATACTTTTAGCATAAATGAATTTTTGAATCCTGGAAGTTCTTGGTCTTATCAAGACGGAATTGTTGAAAGGGGAAATGAAAAGATTATTTTAAGAACAGATTCTACAGAATACGTAATAATAAATGATACTATTATTGGATTCACCAAAGAAAAAATAAAATTAAAAAAAGAATAATTACGCCGTCGTATAACAAGGGTTTGGCGCAATGGCGGGTTAAGTGCAAAATTTAAAGTTTTGGATTTCTATTCCGCAAAAAGCCAATTATATTGACTTTTTTCTTAAATTTATTCAATTAATTGGCTTTTGCTTAC
>NZ_JADGIK010000041.1 GCF_015234135.1 Faecalibacter rhinopitheci
AAGTTTTAAGAAAAGCAATTTTGCGAGTGGAAAAAGATGGGATGACAGTTTACTTTCAGCCCGTTTTTTGCAAATAGTATGTTACCTGCAGTGCTTTTTAATCTTCAATTTTCTGATATTCAAGTTCATTGCTTTTGATATCAAGTTTCAAAAAAAATCGAGTAGGAATATTATTAATTTCGGTGTAGAATTCACGAGAATAAAAATCAGAATATTTATAGTTCAAAATATCATGTGATAAATATCTGTTTTTCTTTTCTGAATTTATTCTTATATCTTCTTTAGATTTTAAATTTTCGAAATTTTTTGAATTTATAATTTCTGAAATTAAGTTTTGTTTGTCAGTATTGGAAATTTCAATTTTTGTTTTTTGATACCTCTCAGGCATTCCACTAACATCGTTTTCAAGTATTTTAAAAGTATCTTTAAGATTTAAATTTATGACTTGCATATCATTTTTTACATCTTCATTCGAAATTGTGTTTTCATCAATGTAATTTAATGAAAATAGAAATCCAACAAAAAGAAAAAATAGTATCGGTATAATGATTCCAATTTTACTTTTCTTTTTGATTGAAATAAAAAGCCAAATTAAGCAACAAGTTGTCAGAATGACTAAAATTATTAATAAATAAAATATTCCTATTCCCATTTTTATAACGATGTTTTTGGTAGCATTGCAGGTAACGAGC
>NZ_JADGIK010000042.1 GCF_015234135.1 Faecalibacter rhinopitheci
ACGAGCCGAGTATTTGCGAAGAACGGGAGAGAATTTGAGCGAAAGCTCAATTTCGTCCGTTCAAGCAAATTGCTTGGCTAAAACTAATTTAGGCTTAAGTTTTTAGAAAAGCAATTTTGCGAGCGGAAAAAGATGGGATGAAAGTTTACTATCAGCCCGTTTTTCGCGAAATACTTTGTTGTACGACGTTTTTAATTATCTATTATTGCAATTGAATGTTTTACACAATTTGAGTTTATCTTTGATTTACATATCAAATTGTCATCTTTGTAATCAATATTTATTTCTTTGTTTTCTGTTTGGCAATTATTACAAATAGTAAAATAATTATTTAATTTGAATCCTTTTTTGAAATTTGATAATTCTGCTCCTATATTTAAATTGTTTTCCTTAGAAATTCCAATCAATACAATCTTTCTTGATTTATCGTTTTTAAATTCTTTGATCTGAGACTTAATTATTTTACCATTTATATTTTGTTCTTTTAATTGATTATTGAGAATATCATATATATTAGATAATTCGATTTTGTTACCAATTTTATCATAAAAATGAATTTTCTCGACATTATTATAATTTCTCGAAGCGCAAGAAAAAGTGAAAATTGATAATATAAAAGTTAATAATAGTTTTTTCATATTCTATAATTTTAAGAAGTTATTCTAGGTCGATTTTTTAAATGTCGTA
>NZ_JADGIK010000043.1 GCF_015234135.1 Faecalibacter rhinopitheci
GTCACGAACTGAGCAAATTGCTCTATTGTTTGATAAATTTATGAAATAAATTGAAACAAAGGCAATTTTGCGTTGAGAAAAACATAGGCTGAAAGTTTACTTTCAGACCGTTTTTCGCAAATACCATGTTACACGTAGTTTTACTTTTTAGTTAGCGTTAACGATATTTTATCGCTAAAAATTAATAGAATTAAAGCTAAAAGTGATGTAATTCCACTTCCTAAAAAAATGTATGTCAAACTTTGTTGATAAGCATCTTTTGCACTCAAATAAGTAATTAAATCTTTAATAAAATTTGGAAGATTGAATACTAAAATAATTACTGATGAAATTAGAATTCCAATTTGTGTAAACTTCGAAATACTAACATTATTACTTTCTATTTTTTCATTTCCAAAGTATTTTTCAATTTTTAAAAACTTAATCAATAATTCTGTTTTATAAATCGTTAAATAATAGATAACAAAAAGAATAATTAAGATAGTAATAATTGTAATTAATGGAAATGGAATAAATGTCTCTACTTCAGGATAGAAAATATCCATATTTAAAAGGAGATTAAATTGTTCTGGAATAAAAAAAGTAAAAATGAAAATAATAAAAAATATTCCAATTAATTTCAGGATAATAGCAAAGAGATTTTTTATAGTCATAGGATTGTAAAATTACGTGTAACGA
>NZ_JADGIK010000044.1 GCF_015234135.1 Faecalibacter rhinopitheci
AACAAAAGTACTATCTCAAGAGAAGTAAATAAGTTCAAAAAAAGGTGTTATGATGCTTTTATTTCACATCAAATTGCCTTTGAAATTTCGATGAATAAAAACTATGGAAGAAGCAAAATTTTACGCCATAAAAAACTCTTAAAAATTGTCCATTC
Source organism: Faecalibacter rhinopitheci (assembly GCF_015234135.1). Taxonomy (GTDB): domain Bacteria; phylum Bacteroidota; class Bacteroidia; order Flavobacteriales; family Weeksellaceae; genus Empedobacter; species Empedobacter rhinopitheci. Next base: position 156 of record NZ_JADGIK010000044.1, read on the forward strand.
TAAGCTCAAAAAAAGATGGTCTCCTGAACAAATTTCCATATTTTTAAAACAAAATTTTCCACACAATAAAGCAATGAATGTAAGCCACGAAACCATTTATTTTTATATCTATTTGCACAGTAAAAGTCACTTAAAAAAAGAGTTAATTGACTCCCTGAGGCAAAAGAAAAAAACTAGAGGACCTGCTCGTTCGAAGGAGTCGAAAGATATCAAAATTAAGGACCGTATTTCTATCGATGAAAGACCTCAAGAAGTGATCGGTAGAGAGATTCCTGGACATTGGGAAGGTGATTTAATTATTGGAAAAGATCATAAATCGGCTATTGGAACATTGGTCGAAAGATCTACTCGTGCGGTGATTTTAGTCCATCTTAAAGACAAAAATGCAGAGACCGTTCGAAAGGCTTTTGAAAAGGAATTTAAGAAGCTTCCTAAGCTGATGAAAAAGTCGTTGACATACGATAATGGAACCGAAATGGCTCAGCATAAATTATTCACCAAAAACACCAAAGTACA
>NZ_JADGIK010000005.1 GCF_015234135.1 Faecalibacter rhinopitheci
GCGTTAGCTTCTATGTTTTACAACTTCGAATTTCCTTTAGCTCTATTATTTAAGGATTGACCTAATTTGTATTCGGCTTTTATTTCTTTCGTCTTATATTATAATTTCAAATGAACTTCTCATTAATATGCAAACAGCTTTCGTTGTTTGCGGTTGCAAAGGTAATACTTATTTTTAAACTACAAAATATTTTTTAAATAAATTCTGAAGTTTTTATTCTAATTATTCCTCGCTTTTCAATTTACAATACTACTCGTCTTTCGTATTGAGAGTGCAAATATAAGATGCTTTATTTTAACTTTCCAAATGGTATTTACAATTATTTTACATTAATACTTTAAATCACTGAATATGAGATTTATATTTTTTAAAATAAATTTTACCACACTTGAAATTATGTATAAATATACAATTTCATGCATTATCCATACTTTATCTAGGGAATATCTTGCCAGTATGTACCAAGTGAAGAATAATTGGAAATACCTTAAAATAACTATTCTTATTTTAATTAATACTCATCCGAACGAACACCGAACAAGCTCTGGAGAAAGTATAGAGGAATCTATATATTTAAAATTATGAAACAACTAGTATTATTTTAATAAATACTGATAGAATCATTATAGTTAAACATTATAGTTATCATCATCTTTTTCTTTTGTATTTGTCTGAGCTAATTTATCTATAAATGAAACTTGACGAAGTTTAGAATTTTTAGTTGGTAAAATTGGAAATCCTTTAAACTCTGCGTACACTTTTGTGAATTTAGCCCCAAGATACATAATGGTCGCTACATAATATATCCATAATAGTAAAATAACAAGTGATCCTGCGGATCCAAAGATTGTAGAATATCGTGTATTAGATAAATATATACCGATTAAATACTTAGCTATAAAAAACAATACGGCTGTAAATATTGCCCCTATGAATGCAGGTTTTGTTTTTATTATTGCATCGGGCAATACCTTGAAAAGAATATAAAATATTAGTACCGATATCAGTATACTTAATGCGTTGTTGATTAAAATAAGGGAAGTTTTATTTAGAGACATATTAAATGAAATTGTATTTAATATATCTTCACCAAAACTTACTAAAACGCTGTTGAGAATTACTGTAGAAATAAGTAGTAAACCTAATGCTAATATAACTAGAAATGAAAGTCCACGGTTTATAATAAATTTTATCCACGCTCTTTTTGGAACTGCTTCTACTCTCCAAATTAAGTTTAGTGAATCTTGCATATCAGTAAACATAGTAGTAGAACCAAAAAGCAAAACTCCAATACCGATGTATAATGCTAATGAACTATCTCCAGATAGAGTAGAGTTTGTTACAAAATTTTGTACAGCTAATGCTACATCTGGACCAACTATATTTTTTAATTCATAATACATTCTATTTTCTATTGCATCTTTTTTATAAAATAAACTTGCGCTAGAAATTATTATAATAAGAAGTGGTGATAGAGAAAATAATGCATAATAAGTTAAAGATGCACTCATTTTCATAATACGATCCTCTCCAAACTCAATTATAGTCTGTTTTAATATTTTGAAATAAAATTTAATTTTATCCATAGTGGTGGTTTAATATTAAAGATACAAATCTTAAATAAAAAAAGCCATTCAAATTTGAATGGCTTTTTTAAATATTAATCAATCGAAAAAAATTACACTAACATTGTAACTGGATTCTCGATATACATTTTTAATGTTTGTAAGAATTGAGCCCCTGTTGCTCCGTCTACTGTACGGTGATCGCATGCTAACGACAACTTCATTGTGTTACCTACAACGATTTGACCATTTTTAACGACAGGTTTCTCTATAATAGCACCTACTGATAAGATACAAGAGTTTGGTTGATTGATAATTGATGTAAATGATTCAATTCCAAACATACCTAAATTAGATACAGAAAAAGTAGATTTATCCATTTCGTCTGCTTTTAACTTACGCTCTCTTGCACGTCCTGCATAATCTTTGATTTCTGCAGAAATCTGAGTAAATGATTTATGATCTGTATTTTTTACTACTGGAACTAATAAGCCATCTTCTACTGCAACTGCAACACCAATATTAATTGCTGCATGTTGAACAATTTTATCATCGTGCCACGTTGCATTAACAGCTGGATGTTTACGTAAAGCCATAGCACTAGCTTTTACAACAATATCGTTAAAAGATACTTTTGTATTAGGTACTGCATTTAATTGCTTACGAGCCTCGATAGCATTATCCATATCTAATTCGATATTTAAATAGTAATGAGGTGCTGTAAATTTAGATTCAGCTAAACGTTTAGCAATTACTTTACGCATTTGAGAGTTCGGAATCTCTTGATCTTCTCCTGTAATAACTGGCTTATCTACTGAAGTAGCAACAGAAGGTTTAACCTCAGTCTTTGTTTCTGTAGATGAAACAGCTGGAGCAGATTTTGGATTTGCTTCAAAATTTTCAACATCTTTCTTTACGATACGACCTTGATCTCCTGATCCTTTTACTTCTCCTAAATTGATTCCTTTATCTTTTGCGATAGATTTAGCTAATGGTGATGCAAAAATACGGTCATTAGAAGATGAAGTTGGAGTAACTTCTAATTCCACAACAACTGGTTTTTCATCATCAAGTACTTCAGTTGTAGCTGCAGTATCTTTTGCTTCCGGAACTTGACCTCCATTTGCAACAATTCCAGAAACATCTGTACCTGCTTCGCCTATAATTGCTAAAACAGTATCTACTGGAGCTGGTTCGTTTTCTTTAGCACCTTGATATAATAAAACACCATCGTATTCAGATTCGAATTCTTGTACTGCTTTATCCGTTTCTATTTCTGCTAAGATATCACCTTCTTTTACCTCATCTCCTACATTTTTATGCCAAACTACAACTGTACCCTCTTCCATCGTATCAGATAAGCGAGGCATTGTAATTACATTTACATTTGTTGGAACTTCAGTTTTCACTTCAGTTTTTGGTTCTGAAGTTGTTTCTTCTTTAACCTCAACTACATTTTCTGTAGTTGTAGTTGGAGCTTCACCGTTAATTAAAGCTGAAATATCTTCACCTTCATTCCCAATGATTGCTAAAACTGTATCAACTGGCGCAGCTTCATTTTCTTTTGCACCTTGGTATAATAATGTTCCATCAAATTCAGATTCGAATTCTTGGATAGCTTTATCAGTTTCTATTTCGGCAATAACATCACCTTCTGAAATTTTATCACCTACATTCTTATGCCACTTAACAACAGTTCCTTCCTCCATTGTGTCGCTTAAGCGCGGCATTGTAATAATTTCTGCCATGGTTTTATTTAGTTATTTTCAACTTTATCTAAGAATGGGTAATTCTCTTGAGAATAAATATGATCATACATCACATTTGGATCTGGGTAAGGAGAATTTTCTGCAAACTCAACACATTCTTCAACAGAAGCTTTAACTTCTTCTATCATTGCATCTAATTGCTCTTTTGTAGCCCAATTGTTAGCTAAAATTTGAGATTCAACAGTTAAGATTGGATCTTCTTGTTTATAAGCTTCTACTTCTTCTTTTGTACGGTAAAGTTCAGCATCAGACATAGAGTGTCCTCTGAAACGGTAAGTACGGATATCTAAGAATGTAGGTCCATCTCCACGACGAGCGCGCTCTAATGCTTCGTATGCAGCTTCCGCTACTTTTACGGGATCCATACCATCTACAGCCATAGAAGGCATATCATATCCTAAACCTAATTTCCAAATATCTTCGTGATTAGCTGTACGTTTTACTGAAGTTCCCATTGCATATTGATTGTTTTCACAAACAAATACAACTGGTAATTTCCAGTTCATTGCCATATTAAATGTTTCGTGTAATGTACCTTGACGTGTTGCACCATCTCCCATAAGACAAATAGTTACATGTTTACGGTCATTAAATTTATCTCCAAATGCAATTCCTGCACCTAAATTAATTTGACCTCCTACAATACCATGTCCTCCAAAGAAATTGTGTTCTTTACTAAAAACGTGCATAGATCCTCCTAATCCTTTAGAAGTACCTGTAGCTTTCCCACAAAGTTCTGCCATAATTCTTTTAGGATCTACTCCCATAGCCATTGGCCATACGTGACAACGATACGCAGTTATCACTCTATCTTCAGGCTCCATTGCATGTAAAAAACCAGCTGGTAGTGCTTCTTGACCATTATAAAGATGTAAGAAACCACGTATTTTCTGTTTTAAATATAATGAACGACACTTATCTTCAAAGCGACGCCAGAAGTTCATATCGCGGTACCATTCAAGGTATTTTTCCTGTGTTAAATTTTCCATAATTGCACAATTCGTTAGAACAAATTTAAACTAATCTTAGACGTGTGCAAAATTGCTAACCTAAAAAATCTTCAGTAAAATGTAATGGTAGTAAATCTTTAGCGCTATCTAACTTAATAATTTGCCCTTCGTTTCCTGATAAAAACAACTGTATATTATCGTTTTGCTTCTTTTCAATTTCAAGAATGTATTGGCGACACATCCCACAAGGAGGTAAAGGAAAATTAATATTTATTGTAGAAACAGCTAGTTTTTTAACTTTAATATGGGGATAATTTGCATTTACATATGCTAAAAGTCCACGTTCTGCACAAGTTCCTACAGGGTAAGAGGCGTTTTCTTGGTTGCTGCTGGCAAATATTTGCCCATCTTCTAACTCTACCGCTGCACCAACATGAAATTTTGAATAGGGCGCATATGCAGTTTTTGAAATCTCATTTGCGCGGGTAACTAGTAATTGATTATTTGTTGTCAACTCGTTCAAACCCTCAAAAGTTTCGTATTCGAAGCTTATTTTTTCTTTTTTCATATAGCTTTAGGTAGAATATAGATCCTATCCTTTTTAAAATTAAACATTTAAAACCCTTTTGCTATTTTATTCTCTAGAAAAAGGAAGTAAATTTATAAAAAAATAGTTGTTATGTTGAAGAAAATTTTCGGAAGTGCAATTTTTGGTGTTTCTGCACAAACAATTACCATTGAAGTAAATATTGACCAAGGCGTAGGCTATCACTTGGTTGGTTTACCAGACTCTGCTATTAAAGAAAGTAATTTTCGTATTCAGGCCGCATTAAAAAATATAGGTTATAAAATTCCTGGCAAAAAAATTACCATTAATATGGCACCTGCCGATTTACAAAAAGAAGGTTCTTCTTATGATCTGACAATAGCGATTGGTATTCTATGTGCTTCTGAACAAATTCAACATCAATCTATCGAAGAATATATTATAATGGGCGAATTATCTTTAGATGGTTCTCTACGCCCTATTAAAGGAGCTTTACCTATTGCGATACAAGCCAAAGAAGAAGGTTTTACAGGATTTATATTACCTAAGCAAAATGCAGATGAAGCTGCCGTAGTACAAGGTATAAATGTCTATGGAGTAGAAAATATTTTAGAAGTTATTGAATTTCTTAACGGCGATAAAGATCTACAACCTCATCACTTTGATTTAAAAGATCATTCTTTACAAGAATTAAATAAATATACACATTGCTTTTCTGATGTAAAAGGCCAAGAAAATGTAAAAAGAGCAATGGAAATTGCTGCAGCAGGAGGACATAATATTATTTTAATTGGACCTCCAGGAAGTGGAAAAACTATGTTAGCCAAAAGAATTGCTTCTATTTTACCCCCTATGACTATTGATGAATCTTTAGAAACTACTAAGATACATAGTGTAGCAGGAAAACTTGGGAATAGATCTTTAGTTTATAATAGACCATTTATTTCACCACATCATACAATTTCAGATGTTGCTTTAGTTGGGGGAGGCTCTTATCCACAGCCTGGCGAAATTTCTTTAGCACATAATGGGGTTCTATTTTTGGATGAATTACCTGAATTTAAACGATCTGTGCTTGAAGTAATGCGCCAACCTTTAGAAGATAGAGAAGTTACTATATCTAGAGCAAGGTTTACAGTAACCTACCCTTCTAGTTTTATGCTTGTTGCTTCGATGAATCCTAGTCCGAGTGGGTATTTTGCAGATGATCCTCAGAATACATCTTCCTTTCATGAAATGCAGCGATATATGAATAAGATTTCTGGTCCTTTACTAGATCGTATAGATTTACATATTGAAGTTACTCCAGTTCCTTTTGATGATTTATCTGAAGCTAGAAATGGAGAAAAAAGTATGAATGTACGTCAACGAGTTATCAAAGCAAGAGAAATTCAGACCCAACGATATAAAAATTCTGGTATTCATTACAATTCTCAAATTGGTCCTAAGGAATTAGACAAATTTTGTATTCTTGATGACGAATCTAAAAAACTTATTAAGACGGCAATGGAGCGGTTAAATTTATCCGCACGTGCATACGATAGAATTCTACGGGTTGCAAGAACCATTGCAGATCTTAGCCAATCAGAGGCAGTAAATGCCAAACATATTGCAGAAGCTATACAATATCGAAGTTTAGATAAAACCTAAATTTAGTTCGCAAATAAAAAAAACCACATCCATTTAAGATGTGGTTTTTTTTATTATTTCACAGAATTAATATCGAATTCTTCTCTTTCTTTATTTTCAGACTGTTTATATGCTTTTAGTATATCACGTACTAATTGATGTCTAACTACATCGCGTTCATCTAAAAATATAAACCCTATATCCTTTACGTCCTTTAATATTTGAATAGCTTCTCTTAAACCCGACTTTTGTTTTGGAGGTAAGTCTATTTGATTAGGATCTCCTGTTATGATGAATTTAGATTTTTTCCCCATACGCGTTAAGAACATTTTCATTTGTGCATAGGTTGTATTTTGCGCTTCATCCAAAATCACAAAAGCATCATCTAAAGTTCGTCCTCTCATAAAAGCTAATGGAGCCACTTCTATTACACCTTTTTCAATATAACCCTGTAATTTTTCATGATGAATCATATCTTTTAAAGCATCGTATAATGGCTGAAGATATGGATCTAATTTATCTTTCATATCCCCAGGTAAAAAACCTAAATTTTCACCTGCTTCTACAGCTGGACGAGTTAGGATTATACGTCGTACCTCTTTATTTTTTAGCGCTTGTACTGCAAGAGCAACACTTGTATATGTTTTACCAGTTCCTGCAGGACCAATAGCAAATGTCATATCTTTTGAGTATACTTTTTCAACAAGTTTTACCTGTCCAGGCGTTTGAGGTTTTATCATTTTCCCATTAACCCCATGTACAATAATCTCGTCCTCTTTTTTCATTTGTGCCATTTCTAGCTGATCTTCCATCATTATAATTTCAAGATCACGAGAATTCAGACGGTTATACTTTTGGATATGAGAAATAATTCTTACAATTTTTTGTTCAAAAATTTGTAATTCATCTTCATTTCCTAAGACAGTTAGTACTTTACCTCTACCAATTATTTTTAGCTTTGGATAATACTCTTTAATTCTTTTTAAATGCTCATTATTAATACCATAGAAGTCTTGAGCATTTATTTCGTTTAGTTCAATATTAATTTCAGTCAAATGTGATATTGTTTTTGGTTCACTAACACAAAAATAAACAATATATTTGCTAAGTATTATAAGAATAATGGCAATTATAACGTTAACAACTGATTTTGGTATAAAAGATTATTTTGTATCCAGCGTAAAAGGTGCGATTCTAAAGGAATTGCCCGACGTTACTATTATTGATATTTCTCATCACGTAAGTCCTTTTGATATATCAGAAGCTGCCTACATTATTCGTAATTCATATGATGAATTTCCAAAAGGAAGTATCCATATCATTGGAGTTAATTCATTAAGTACACCAGACCAAAGACCTATATGTGCTCGAATAAATGGACACTATTTTATTTGTGGAGACAATGGAATCTTATCCTTGATTTGTCATAACGAATTACCAGAAGAAATTTACGAAATTACTATACATCCCGAAGGTATAGACAGCTTATTTCCTGTAAAAAACTGTTTTGTTCCTGTGGCTTGCCATTTAGCTAGAGGTGGTTTACCATCTTTACTAGGACCTAAACGAAATGAGATAAAACAACTTAATGAGTTGAAACCTGTTTACAGAGAAGATAAAGTCTTAATAGGCTATGTTATCTATATCGATCATTTTGGAAATGTAGTTACTAATATTACGCGTAAACAATTTGATGAAGTAGCTGCTGGTCGTAAATACAATATTATTTTACGCCAGAAGGATTTTTCAATCACAGATATTAAGATCATCTATGATCATTACCATGATGTGATACATGATTTTAGTAAAGAATTTCAAGCAATGGGGCGTACTTTATGTGTATTTAATTCAGCTGGATTTTTAGAAGTAACACTTTATAAAAGTAATCCAGTGGTAAGTAGTGGTGCAAATCAACTGATGGGATTAAAGAAAGGAGATACAATAACAGTTGAATTTGAGGATGAATAGTCCTTCGTATTAAAAGAATTTTAAATTTATGGGATATAACTATCTTATATACAAAGCTATACATGTAATATTTGTCGTTAGCTATTTTGCAGGACTTTTTTACATCGTTCGCTTAATGATTTACCATACAGATACACAATCTATGGAAGAGCCAAAAAAATCTATTTTGGCAGAGCAATATAAATACATGAAAGATAGGCTATGGAATATTATTACAGTTCCTGCTTTTTCTATTATGATGATAATGGGTGGAAATATGTTGTACAAAAATCCCGCACTGTTAAATGCAGGATGGATGCAATTTAAACTCGGAGTTATCGTTTTACTAATAATTTATCATTTTTGGTGTTGGAAAACTATTCGTGAACAGAAGAAAGATATTCATAAATATACTTCAGTACGTTTACGTATGATGAACGAATTGGCTACAATAATTTTATTCGCTGTGGTATTTGCAGTGATACAAAAAGCTGGATTTGTACAACATTGGCCATGGGCTATTATTAGCTTTATATTCGTGGGTGTAATTATTATGGTAATTGTAAAAATTATTAATCGAAACAATAAAAATTAATATGTGGACCATTTTTAAAAAAGAGTTTAATCAATTCTTTTTCGGATTCACAGCTTATTTAGCTGCTGCTGCTTTCATTCTTATTTCTGCTTTATTCTTATGGTTTTTTGATAATCAGTATAATGTTTTTAATATTGGAAATGCATCTTTAGGTAGTTTCTTTTTCATCGGACCTTGGATTTTAATGTTTATGATTCCAGCTCTAACTATGAAAATGATTGCAGAAGAGCAGACAAATGGCACATTATTGTGGCTATTCACACTACCTATAAAAAGCACTGAGATAATACTAGGAAAATTTTTCGCAGTTATAAGTATCTTACTGTTTTGTTTACTAAGTACATTTTTATTTGTACTTACGCTAGAAAATTTTATCCATGCGGATCAAACCTTAGATTATGGTGCGATATATAACGGATATTTTGGCTTATTTCTTTTAGGAAGTTTATTTACTGCCATTGGAATACTTACTTCTTCACTTTCCAAAAATCAAGTTATGGCGTATGTATTTGCAGTCGTTTCTTGTTTTTTTATTTACTATGGTTTTGAAGGTTTGGCATCTTATAATTTATTAGGATCTGCTGACTATTATGTACAAAAAATAGGGAGTTATTCTCATTACCAACAATTTTTAAAAGGAATTCTAGATACAAGAGATTTGGGCTACTTTTTAATAATTATTGCTCTATTATTACAATTCGCTAATATTAATTTACAATTAAAAAAATAGTTAACATGAAGAGATTAAATAAAAAATCATTCGTTGTATTGGCTATCTTTTTTATGGTTTTAATTGTTAGTCAAGTTTTTTATAAACGCTTTGATCTAACACAAGACAAACGCTACACTTTAACTGAAACATCTAATTTACTTCTTGATAAAATTGATCACGATTTACAGATAGACATTTTATTGGGTGGAGAGTTAACAGGTAATTATCGAATTTTAAAAAATGAAATTCAATTTTTGCTTGAAGAATTAAAAGAAAAAAATATTAAAATAAAATACCGTTTCGTTGATCCATTAGAAATGAATACAACTGAAATGGAAGAAGCAGGTATTGTTGCTGTTCCTATAAAAACAGATAAAGGTGTGCTTAATGTCTATCCTTACGCTCGATTATCGTATGGAGACAAAACAATTTGGATGGAAACATTAGCAAATGACCCATCTGTTGCTTTTGAAGATTTAGCAATTTCTTCTATAGAAAAATTAGAATATTTATTTGCTGAAAAAATTCAAAAAATTACCAATACCAACCGTAAAAAAATTGGATTCATTGTACATCATGATGAATTACCTCAACAAAATATTGAAGGATTAGGTCGTGCGTTAACTGATAAATATGATGTTGATGTGTATCTAAATCCTATTATTAATAAAAAATTCTCTTTAGATATTGATGATATTGATAGCTTAAAGAAATTTGATGCCTTAATTGTTGCTAAACCAACACTACCCTTTTCTGATAAAGATAAAATGGTATTGGATCAATACATAATGAATGGCGGTAAAATGCTTTGGGCAGTAGAAACGGTTGATGCAGAAATGGATTCTATTTTCCGCTCTGGTAAAATTGTAGCTTTTCCAAGGGATTTAAAAATTAGTGACTTCTTATTCAATTATGGTGTACGTATCCATAATACAGTTATCAAAGATTTAAACGGAGGTAAAATTGTATTAGCAGACGGAGAAACAGCCGGTAATGTAAGCTATAACTATTACACTTGGCCTTATTCTGAATTAGGACTAGCAGGAGATACAAATCCAATTACAGCTAGTATAGATCCGGTAATTTTTAGCTTTGCTAATCCTATTGAATTACTTGAAAATCCTAATGTAAAGCAAACTGTATTACTTAGTACAGCAGCTCAAACTACCATGAAACCTTCGTTAAACTACATTTCATTAAATGAAGTAGAAATAGACGAAAACGAAGAATATAACATGGGCAAAATTCCTATGGCTGTATTGTTAGAAGGAAATTTTAATTCGGCTTATGCTTCACGTATCGAGCGTCAAGAAATCCCTAATTTTAAAGGGAAAACTACCAATGGTAAAATGATTGTACTTTCGGACGGAGATGTACTGAAAAATCATTTATGGAGAGGAATGCCTATGCGATTAGGAGAAGATAAATACTCTGTACGACCGGATAATCCTAATGCTCGTCCAACGACCTATGCCAACCAGACATTTGTATTAAATGCAATGGATTATTTATTAGGTGATGAAGATTTCTTAGCTTTACGTAATCGTAAATTAGAAATTCCTCTTTTAAATGAAACACGTGTTTTGTCTGATAAAGAAAAATGGCAACAACTCAATTTAATCATTCCTACAGCAATTATTGCCCTATTAGGAGGATTAGGATATTTTATTCGTAAAAAGAAATACGCAAAATAATTATAAACATTAATTGTATAATAGTCTAAGGAAATCTTAGACTATTTTTTTTTGTTATGATTAATTATGTAAGATTGATCGTATATTTAATTTAAACACAAAACGAATGAAAATATATATTGTCTTACTTCCAGTTTTAATTCTATTTACGAATTGTGAACAACCAAAAAACACAAGTACTCTTTATAAAAATGATGCAGGAGAAATTACAATCGGAAAAAACTTTGTAGTCGATCGTCCTATGGCCATTCTAATTATTCCTACAGAAGAATCTTTAAAAGAAACTGAGAAAGAAATTGGATTGGATAATTACCGCATTTATTATGATGATGGTGCGTCTATAATGAATGATGCAAATACAGTAATAGAAACAAATAATATTGAATCAATTTAAAAACTGAATAATGAAATCATAACCTTCGTAACAATTGATGGTAAAATATACGATGTAGATTTACGAGATAAAGCTTTTGTTACCTTATTATTCAATGGAAAAGAAGCTCCAAAAGAACTTTTTTCTGATAATTTAGAAACTGACGAACAGATTATAGATTATATGCAATAAAAAAATCCCTTCCATAAAAGGAAGGGATTTTTTTATATGTTTTAAAATAAGATTTATTCTGCGTGTAAGAAAGCTTTCTTAGATAATAAACGTTCTTCACTTTCTACGTGAGCGTCATCTGGTACACAACAATCTACCGGACAAACCGCAGCACATTGTGGTTCTTCGTGGAAACCTTTACACTCCGTACATTTATCAGGAACAATGTAATAAACTTCATCACTTACTGGATCTTGTACTCCATCAGCATCATATTCTATCCCGTCAATATTAACAATAGAACCTGATAAAGATGTTCCTTCAGAATATTTCCAATCTACAGCAGCTTCATAAATTGCGTTGTTTGGACATTCTGGTTCACAAGCACCACAATTTATACATTCATCTGTTATAATAATTGCCATTCTATCTGTTTTTTAATTCCTACATTTGTACTTACAAAATTACATTTTATTTTTAGAATCATGACAATTGAACAAAGGATTTCAGCATTTAATGAATTATCTCAACTATTTAAATATATTACAAATAACGTTCAACCTACGTCAATAGAATTACACGAAAAATTTAAAGCTTTAGATGAAGAAATTGAATATGCTGTAAAGGATGCAGAAGCTTATAATAATTGGTTTACAAAAGAAAATGTTTTTTTCGCGTTAAGCAATTGGTCTGAAGCTCTAACGACAGAAAGCTTATCACAATGGATTGCTCCTTACAATTTTAAACCTACTGATAAAAATGTAGGAATTATCATGGCAGGAAATCTTCCATTAGTTGGTTTTCACGATTTGTTGGCAGTAGTTTTAGCAGATCATACCGCTTTAATTAAAACATCTTCTAAGGATGATAAGTTGATGAAATTTATTGTTAAATACTTATACACAATAAATGAAGATTTTAAAGATGTTCTTAAAATCATTGATCGTCTAAAAGATTTTGATGCTGTAATTGCAACAGGGAGTAATAACACAGCTCGTTATTTTGAACAATATTTTTCTAAAGTTCCTAATATTATTCGTAAAAACAGAACTTCGGTAGCTGTTTTAAATGGAACAGAAACTCCAGAAGAATTAAAAGCTTTAGGAAACGATATGTTTATGTATTTTGGTTTAGGATGTCGTAATATTACTAAAGTATATTTTAAATCAGAAGAACAAATCCATCCATTTTTTGAAAGTATTTATGATTGGGGTGTAAAGGTTATTAATCATCCTAAATACGCCAACAATTATGATTATAATCGAGCAATATACTTATTAGGTCAAGATAAATTTTTAGATAATAATTTTGTTCTTTTAAAGTATGATGAAAATTTACATTCTCCTATCGCTGTCATTAATTATGAATTTTATGATGATGTAAATAAAGTAAAAGATTTTTTAAAGGAAAACACAGATCAAATCCAGTGCGTAGTTGGACATGATATGAAAGATAATCCAAACTATGTTGAATTTGGGAAAACCCAAACACCAACATTAACAGATTATGCGGATAACATTGATACCTTAAAATTCTTAGCAGAGATATAACTTAAAAACCTCCAATTGGAGGTTTTTTTATTATATGAATGTTCTTAAACAACACTAGGATGACAATTAAACTCTCATGCGGAAAAAAGGAATGAATAGTTTTAAAAAATGTCATGGAAATTACTGTCCAAATCGATTGTTTTATTAAAAAATTGGAAAGGTTTTTCAGAGAAATTCCAAGTTGAAATTTTATGCATAAAATCAATTGGTAAATCTGGTCTATTTACATCTTTTAGATTCATTTTAAAACTCACTTCAGATTCTTTTAATACCCAGGAATTTTCATAAGGACGATATTTAATAGAAATTATACCGAACCTTTCTAAAAGTGTATTTTTATTGGTTTGAACAATATTATTTAAGTTCAATTGATATTCAACAACAGAAAATGTTTTCCTATCAATTAAAAAATACGTTCTATCATTAATACCATTATCTAAAAAAATCTCAAACATTTCTTTGTCAGCATACACCGTTTTTTTTAATTCGCTTAATTTATATTGATTTCGTAAAACTTGATTGTATGTAGATTTGATTGCATCTAAAATGTATAAGTTTTTAAAATAGTCTGACGTAACAAAAGACAACTGAACTGGTGCATTACCTTTAACAAGTCTATCCTTTACTATTCCGCTGGATTTTGCTTTAACTTTTCCTTTATCAAATTTCAATTGCAAATTAAGATTGATCGAATTATAATATAATGTATCCATCTTAAAATCTTGAACTAAATCAACCAAAAAGTAATACTTATCTACATTATAATTAGCATTATAATTTCTAATCACATTTTTTAAAATATCTTCTACTCTTAAGTTCGTTAGAAAAGCTTCACTTAGTTTGATTTCTTCTACTTTTTCTAATTTAATCGTTAATTCTGATTGTATATTACTTAAACTGATTGAAGCGTTTTGATAATCTTTCATCGCCACAAACATTTCATCCTGCTTATCAATACCAGATAAGTCTATATTTACTTTGCCTTCGTTATTAGTACTAAAATATTTTGTAGAATGCATAAAATACAAATCAGCTTGCTTTAATGGTTGATTCGTAACATAATCCACCACTTTAATATTGATTTGTTGAGCATTACAACAAGCAGTTATAATGATGAAAATGAATTGTAAATAGTTCATTTATTTAAGATAAGAATTCGTAACGAAAAATTTCTAATTTTAAGGAAAAAAAAAGCCTCCTAATAGGAGGTTTTCTTTTATTTTAACCAATTTTTTAAAATGTGAATCGAGTTGTTAACATAATTTGCGTTGGGCGTAATTGATACTGGTATCGCATTTCATAATATGAGCTTAATGTATTTTGAAAATAAAATTTTTCATTGAATACATTATAAGCCGACAATTCGAAATCGATTTTCTTTTTCTTTAAGGTATATCGATACATTAAATCCCCAAAAAATGAATTTGGATTTGATTTAGAGTCATCATTTATAAATGCATCTATATTCAATTTAATGTAATGACGTTTTGCTGGAAAAATATGTAAACCGAAGTGATGTTCTTGATTGATTATTTTTCTTGTAGATTGATTATCTACATTATTAATATAATTCAACCAATTGTATTTATACTCTAACGTTAACCAACTTATTTTTCTGTATTTTATTTCTGCATGAATACTTGTTAATTCATTTTTAACTTGAATAAAATTATTATTTAACAATTGAGCATGAGCCATCCATTGCTGATGAATTCCAACTTCTAAATTAAATTTAGTTTTGGAAAAATATTGACTAAATTTTGCATTTAATCCATGAGAAACCTGATTATTCTTTCTTTTCAACAACCTGTAAAATTGTACTGGCGTCTGCATTGTATAGATAATTATTAAGCAACGTATTTTCTGTCCACGAATAATTATAGCCAAAATTTACAAATCTTGCTTTTATTGCATTCTTATATTCCGCTATTATCGATGAATTCCATGAATCACGTTCGTTTAATTTTCCATCTCGTTGTTGAATCGAATTGTAATTGTATAACATATAATTTTCATGAAGACTTCCTAAACTTCCTAAACTTTGTTTAAATGCATTACTCGCTCGCAGTTCCCAAAAATTAGATATTTTGTACGACAAAAATAAATTTGGATTAACAAATAAACGATTCAATTGATCCTTTTTAGAAATTGTTTGTAATTTCAAGTGGTTCATTTCAATCGGTACAGCCAATGTTGTTCTGAAATTTCCTTTTTTATATTCGAAGCGATTCTCCCAATAATAATTAAATTTTGACCAATTCACATCATTTGAAAAATTTTCTCCTGCCATGATTTGATTGGCATAAAGTCTACTTTCCATCGTTTGATTGATATAACTAAATCCAAGTTTCGAATGCATCGAAAATGCTTTTATTCCTTTAGTAAATTCGATAAAATTATTTGTATTGAATTTATTAAAATTCACCCGTTGATAAGCATGTTGATAAGATTGATTATTATTAATGAATTCCGTAAAAACACCTGGAGTAATGGCTAATTCTTCTTGATAATCTTTGTATGAAAATAACGATCGAAAATTAACTAATTGTTTCCCTACTTTCTTAATGATCTTGAAATTATTAGCCAATTCCTGATTAGGTTTTTGCAAAACTTGATCAATTAATTCATCTTCTCGTTTCAAATAACCATGACGACGATTCCAAGTTCCTTTAAATTCTAATTCGTTTTGCAAAAAATTATCCGAACTGTTGCGTAATAAAGTGGCTTTCGCTACAAAATCTTCGGTTTGTATATGATTTCGTTTTTGTTCATTAAGCACAATATTTCCTGTGGGCAGAAAATATTGTGTGGAACTTTCGCCCATTCGTTTTTGATAATCGTTGGTATACGACAGATTAAAACGTAAATCTAACTCTTTATCTAATTTGTATAAATGGTTCCAGCTTCCCAACTGAACTGAATTGTTCAGCCACCTTTTTTCATTAAAATTTGGTGTTTGAACTCCTGAAATACCTAACCAACCTTCGTTAGAAAAACGCTCTGAATTATTGATTAAATCTTCGAATGATAAAATAGCCAATTGTTTCGTCACATCTTCTCCTCTATTGTTGGCTTGGTAAGAACCAATCATTTGTTGTTTTTTCGTAAACAACATTGGCGTTACATTAGCTTGATAAAGTACAGGCGAAACTCCTAAACCAATTTCAGCTTTACCTGAATATGTTATCTTATTTTTTAATTTGATGTTTAGCGCTGCCTTAGAACTGACAACCAAACTATCTAACATTTTAATGGGTTGATGATTTTCTAAAATCTGAACTTTATCTACCGCATCGGCCGATAAGTTTTCGTTTGCCAAGGCATATTTTCCACCCAAAAGATCCATTCCTTCAATATAGTATTTGTTGATCGGTTCTCCTTGGTACAAAATTCGACCAGAAGATTCGATTTCTATCCCTGGCATTTTCTTAATGACATCTGCAATTGTACGATCTTGTATATCTTTAAAGTTGGTAACATCGTAAGCAATAGTGTCGCCTTTTTTACGAATTGCGGGTTGTTTTATATTAACTTCTTTTAACTCGATAGCTTTTTCTTGTAGCGTAAAATTAAAATCAGAAGTAGATTCATTCACTAATTCGGAAGTAAAGGCATAATTCATAGCACGAACTTTTACCTCGTACATATCGTATACCGTTTCCTTTATTTCTAACGAAAATTTACCATCCGATTTAGTAATACTATATACCAACGTTTTGTCTTCTTCGTTAGGCGATAAGATGACACTAGCGCCTGCAACAGGTTCTCCCTTTTCGTTGATGATGGTTCCTGAAATTTTTAACTGAGCAAAAATAACATGGGCAAGAATAAAAAATAATAGTGTTAATTGTGGCTTCAAATTTATCTTTTTTTTAGAATGTCATATTTAAATCTTTTTCTATATGCAAGTTTACTTTTTTCAAGTCCAATCATTTTGAAAGAAAGAATCAGTTTTGTAGTTAATATCTCAGGTCACTTTATACAATTGATGAGGTCATCAAAAATAACAGGATAAAATTCTAATCATAGGTTTCAATTTATAATATAAAAGGTAGAGATGGATCTAAAAAAATATATTTCCTTTTTTTATGATTCTCCTCCATTTTTTTCACCTTCTCTTCCTCTAGTTGTAATCCTGCATTCATTAATAATTGAGGCGAATTATTCAATAGAATATTACCGTATTTAAATAGTTCTTTTGAAGATAAAAACTCAAAATCACCTTTTCTTCTAAAAGAAATTCCAGTCTCATAAAAATTATCCAGATTAGGTTTCATTTTATAATTGATCAATTCAAATTGAAAAATTTTATTTTGGTCTTCTAATAAAACGATTGCTCCTGGTAATCCGTAAAATGTGTAAGGTGCTATTTGCATCGGAATTTCTTCTGTATAATATGCAATCCATTCTCTATTTAAATATTTTGTAACCGCTTTTTTTAAAATACGATGCTGGTGATGGATTGTATCATTAGTTAAAGACCACTTTGGAAGAATTAGATCATCTACATTTGCTACTGCCTTATCAAATGTAAAAATCCATTTTTTTTTCTTCATTGTATTGAGATCCATTTCTATAGTCACATTATCAACCCGAGAAGTATAACTTTCAGTTGAATTAATTAATTCATTTGGATGAGTATATTTAATGTTTTTGGTATAAGCTATAGAATCTGAAATAATTCTGTTTTGAGCTCTATAAAATCTTCCATTATTATTGACTAGAACACTAACAATTTCTGAATAGTTTTTTTTACTTAAACTATCTTTTTTAAAATTGTATAAATAATTAAATTCAAAAAATTGAGCTGAAAGGAAATGACTACTTACCAAAAGGAGTAGGGAAATTATTATTTTCATGAGATTTCTATTATAATAGTCCTGTTATTAATATAACAAGACTATTAAATTAATTATTATTCACCATCTGTAGGTGCTTCCTGTTCTTCTTCACATGCTTTACTGGCAGCCTCTTTAGCTTTATCTGGATCTAATTCTCCATACCAACATAATATAAGTGCAATACCACAATCATTTTTAACTGAACTACATGTACGGTTTTGACCAAAAGCTAAAGTTCCGATAAGTGCGAAAGCACTTGCTAATACCATTTTTTTCGTTTGTTTAGTAATTTAAATTCAATAATTAATTATAGTTTGCAACCTATAATTGTCTCATTAACGCTAATTACTTCAATAATAATATACAAATATTTATGATCTTAATCAATTAAAAGCGAATAAATTAAACATAAAAAAAGCTTCCCAAAAGGAAGCTTTAACTATATAAAAGTCTTAAAAAACTTATTTTACTCTTTTAAAGAATGAATCCACAAACTCCATTTTATTAAAGGCTTGTAAATCATTAATTCCTTCTCCAACACCAATGTATTTTACTGGAATATTGAATTGATCCGAAATTCCGATGACTACACCACCTTTTGCAGTACCATCTAATTTAGTCACTGCTAACGAAGAAACTTCTGTTGCTTGTGTAAATTGTTTGGCTTGCTCAAAAGCGTTTTGACCTGTAGAGCCATCTAATACCAACATCACTTCGTGAGGCGCATCTGGAATAACTTTTTGCATCACACGTTTTATCTTAGACAACTCGTTCATTAAATTAACTTTGTTGTGTAAACGTCCTGCTGTATCAATTAAGACAACATCTGCATTTTGCGCAACTGCTGATTGGATAGTATCAAATGCTACCGATGCAGGATCAGATCCCATCGCTTGTTTTACAATTGGTACACCAGCACGATCAGCCCAAATCACTAATTGATCAACTGCTGCTGCACGGAATGTATCTGCTGCTCCTAATACAACTTTTAAACCTTGTGCTTTAAATTGTGAAGCTAATTTACCGATTGTTGTTGTTTTTCCTACTCCATTTACTCCCACGACCATAATTACATACGGAACGTTTTTCTTTGGAATTGAAAATCCAACCGAATCTTCAACGTTATTTTCAGATAATAATGATGCTATTTCTTCTCGTAAGATTTTATCTAATTCAGAAGTAGAAACATACTTATCACGTGCTACACGTTCTTCAATACGTTTAATAATTTTGATGGTAGTTTCAACACCTACATCAGAAGAAATTAACACTTCTTCTAAATCATCTAAAACCTCCTCATCTACTTTGGATTTACCAACAACAGCACGAGAGATTTTATCAAAGAAAGATGAACTAGATTTTTCTAATCCTTCATCTAACTTTTCTTTGTTTTCTTTACCTAATATCTTTTTGAACCAACTCATTAAAAGTTAATTTATCTTAAATTTTGTACGAAGATACAATAAATTAGAGGAATAAAAAAAGCTGCTCTATGTGATAGAGCAGCTCTTATTATATTATAGTGTAAGTAATGCCAAAATATTATTTCGCAAAGAAAGAATCTACTTCTTCAGCATTTACTACTTTTTCAACGAATACGTAAGCCCCAGATTTTGGAGATCTTACCATTCTAATTACTTTAGTCATTTTCTTTGACCCTGTTTGTAATGTTGCTACGGTTTTCTTTGCCATCGTCTAAAGTTTTATTATTTAATCTCCTTGTGAACTGTATACTTTCTTAAAACTGGATTGAATTTTTTTAATTCAATACGGTCTGGAGTATTTTTCTTGTTTTTCGTAGTGATGTAGCGAGACATTCCTGGCATACCACTTTCTTTATGTTCTGTACATTCTAAGATAACCTGTACTCTGTTTCCTTTTTTAGCCATGGTGTCCTAAATTATTTGATTAAACCTTCTTTACGTGCACGTCTAACAGCCTCATCAACTCCTAATTTGTTGATAGTTTTTAAACCGTGTGCAGAAACTTTTAAATTAATCCACTCACCAGCTTCTGGCATAAAAAATTTCTTTGAGAACAAATTCACCTCAAATGTGCGCTTTGTTTTGTTGTTAGCATGAGAAACATTGTTCCCAACTAATCTTTTCTTACCTGTAATTTGACAAATTTTTGACATTTCCTTTTCTTGTCTTATTTTAAACGGAGTGCAAAGTAATAAAATATAAATTACTTAAGCAACTCTTTTAGGTTATTATTTATTAATTTTTTTTGTACTCGGCTTGTATAGTAACTTCTGAGCGAAAGTATAAGCTAAGATAATTCCCATTACCATTAAAGCTATTCTCGCTAAATAATCACCATACTTCGAATAAAACGTTAAATCACTATTCATCAATACAGTACCGTTTAGGGCACCTTGCTCTCCATATGGAATAGATTTCATGATATCTCCTCGCTGATTCACGAAACCGGAAACTCCGGAGTTTGCTGATCGAACAATAGCGCGTCTGTTTTCAATGGCTCTTAGATTACCATATAATAGTAATTGACGATGTCCATCGGTGTAGCCCCACCAAGAATCATTGGTCATCGTGAATAAAACATTCGAACCAGCTCTCACATATTCTGCCACATACTCGCCATAAATAGATTCGTAACATATTACAGGAGCAACAGAAGCGTCGTTTGTTTTATTATTAAAAACAGATCGATTAGGTTGTGTACCTAACGTTTTTGTTGTGCCGCCAAAGTTAAGCATAAATTCTCCAATAATTGGCATTAAAATGTTACGATATGGAAAATTTTCTACTCCTGGTACTAATTTAGATTTATGATACACTGAGATAGAATCGTTAGAATTGACTTGTAATGCCGAATTAAACGAATCATACCACATAAGACCATCCTGAGATACTGACGCTGTTTCTGTTGCTAAACTAGACATTGGGTATATTCTGATGATAGAAGCTCCAGAAACAAAATTTAAATCCTTTTTTTGAGCAGTCCATTCTTTGATATCATTAATGATTAAATCATTATACATGTTATCAAATACCAAGGAAGATGATCCCGGAATTGCTGTTTCTGGTGCTACAATAAATTGTGTTTCCGGTTTGATATTTTTTAAAGCTAAAGCTTTTATTTCATCATAAATTTCTAAACCTCCTTTTTCATATTTTTCTGTGTATGGATCTAAATCTGGCTGAATAACTAACGCATGAAGTGGTTCTCCCTTCTCTTCATGTGTTGCATACATTATATAAGATATCCCAATAGGTATAGCAATCATAGGAATTACATAAATTCCTAATTTGTTCACATATTTAAACTCTTTCTTATTTATATATGCTGTGATATAATAAAATGCTACAATGTTAACTAACCAAATCCACAAGGTTCCTCCAAATGTTCCTGTAAATTCATACCACTGTACCCACTCATAAAACTTAGCAAAACCATTACCTAAGTTAAACCATGGCCATGTTAATTCCCAGTTAAGATGTAATTTTTCAAAAGACATCCACACTGCAGGAAGAAAAATTAAACCATATATATTCCCTGCTTTTTTCTTTACCCAATGATACAATTGGAAAACAATGGACATAAAAAGTGAATTAAATACAACAGGAATAGCATATGAAATCCAAGAATTATGAAAATCACCATTTGCATCTGCTTGTTGCGCATAGTGTAGCCACCAAATAACTATGGCGTTCCAAATAAAAAATGTAAGATAGGATAACCCGAAAACCTTACGTGCTTTTTTCTTGTACTGTGCTCGTTGTGTTATTTGATGCTCTGCCAGCATTAAAGGCACAAATCCAAAAAATAATAACAATGGAAAACCATGTGATGGCCAACCTGCTGATAACAATAATCCTGAGATTATTGCATATGCAATATATTTTTTCATGTTACAAATTTATAATTTCATTCTATAGAAAATGATGATTTTTATTTCTAATTCAGATTTATTTAATTACAATTGTATGGATATAATAATTAGGATCTGGATTTATATCAAAAGATGTTTTAAAAGAAGCATCTTTCAATTTTTTCCATTCTTTTGTAGGATATAATATTAGCTCACTGTTTTCTATTTGTAAAGGCATCGCAAAATCATCAACAATATCTACATATCTATAAAGATAGTATTCTCCCTCCTTTTTTAATTCTAAAACTGGTACGTTCTTAGTTCTTAGGTATTGATCAAAAAAGGCTTTCAAATCCAATCCAGCATGTTTTGAAATATACTGTTCAATTTGTTGTGTAGTAACCGTCTGATGGTAAAATTCTTTATTTAATCCTCTAAGAATTTCTCTAAATTTCACATCATCATTTAACCATGTTCTCAAAGTATGAATCATATTTGCACCTTTATTATACATATCTCCAGGACCTTCTTGGTTAACTCCGTATATACCAATTATAGGTTTTTCATTTGCTATAGACATACGTGTGCCACGTAGATACTCTGCTCCTGCTTTTTTCCCGTAGAGTGATTCTGTATAAAGTGATTCTGAGTAGGATGTAAATGATTCATGAATCCACATATCTGCAACATCTTTATTAGTAATATTATTCCCAAACCATTCGTGTCCAGCTTCATGTACAATGATAAAATCCCATTTTAGCCCCCAACCTGAGTTAGATAAATCTCGACCCAAATATCCATTCTCAAATTTGTTTCCATAAGCAATTGCAGATTGATGCTCCATTCCCAGATGCGGGCTTTCAACCATTTTGAAAGAATCTTCGTAGAATGGATATGGACCAAACCAATATTCAAAACTTTTTAACATCGACTTTGCTTGCTCAAATTGATGTTGGGCTTTCTCTAAATTATAATCTAATACATAATAATCTAAATCAAGTTCACCTTTTTCTCCTTGGTAAGTATCTTTAAAGTTTACGTATTTACCTATATAAGGTATAATGTTGTAATTGTTGATTGGATTAGTAACTCGCCATGTATAAGCGGTTTTATTTTTTATCTTTCTTTGACTGACTAATCGCCCATTTCCAACTCCAACCAAATCGTTTGGAACAATAATTTCTAAATCCATTCCTCTATTTGGTTCATCTCCTAAATAATCTTTATTAGGATACCAAACGCTGGCACCAATTCCTTGGCATGCTACTGACATCCATTCTCTGCCCTTCTCGTCTTTTTTGAAAATCCAACCTCCATCCCAAGGTGCATTTACTGCTTCTTTTGGCGTTCCTTCAAATTCTAATTTCAGCTCGTTTCCTTTTTGCTTGATTTTTTTACCAACATTTAAAAAAATAACATTTCCATCTGTAGCCCAAGCCTTTATTTGTTTTTTATTAATTTCTGCGGAAGTAATCTCCATAGGTTGCTGTAAATCAATTTGCAGAATATTGTTGGGTGATTCTTTAACTACATCAAAATTTATAATTGTAGTTCCTTTAATAGATTTTGTTTTAAAATCAGGTTCTACAGAAATTTTATAATGTTGTACATCCCACCAATCTCTATAAGACGTATTAGATCCTCTCAGCGTATCTTGAGAAGTAAATTCGCCTTTATTGTTTAAAATTTGAGCTTGCGCTTGAATGGCAAATACACTCAGAATTAGTATTAATATCTTCATAGCATTGTTAAAAACTTATCAAAAATAAGATTATATATTTGATATATAACTTTAAATACTACTATGATTAACCCTGAATTTATAATAAAAATAGAAAATCTTAAAAAAAGGAATTTAACACTAGAAGCTCTACAAGAAATTTTACTCCAATTCGATTTACATCATCCTAAATTTGTGGGATTTGCTTTCAGAGACGAGTTAAATCCTAAAGGACTATTATTAACTGCTGAAGGCACTGAAGAGACAGGAATTACAATAAAAGTCCCTAAAAATATTCTAGATTTTGATATTTCTTTGATTGCGAATCTACTTATGCACGAAATGTATCACGTGTATCAACGCACAGGAGACAATCAAATCATAACGAGAGAAGAAAGGGAATGGCAAGCATATAGAGAAATGATTTTTCATGAAAAATTTAAAAATATTCCGGCTCTTGATGAATTTTATATTCGACAATTTGCTGAAAAAGCTTTGACATATTATGATAGAATGTCAGATTTATTACAAGCAAAATATGCTGTTGAAAAAATACAACTACAAAAAATATTAAATGAAACTCATCCCATTCATCAAAACTTGAATGATGATGTTACAAATTACAATGTTTTTGAAAAAATTGATATACGTGTAGGGACTATATTAGAGGTTAATGATTTTGAAGAAAGTTATACTCCAGCTTATCAACTTACAATTGATTTTGGAATATTAGGAATTAAAAAAAGTTCAGCTAAAATAACTGACGTATATAAAAAAGAAGATTTAATCGGTAGACAAATTATGGCGATAATTAATCTTAATTCCAAAGAAATAGAAACTTTAAAGAGCGAATGTTTTGTGATTGGAGTCCTTGGCAATAATCAAGACATTATCTTGTTAGATCCCGCACGAAAAATAGAAAATGGGACAAAAATTGGCTAATAAAGTAATGTAAGTGCTTCTAAAACATATTAAAATGTCATAAACTCGTAGTTCATTTAACGACGAAATAAGCATATTTATACTTTTTTATGGCTAAATATGACAACATGACATCATTTAATTATTGATTGTCATTTATTATCAGTTGGCACAAAGATTGTCTATAAAGATTCGTTCTATGATTTTTAATTAATCTTGAACATTTTAAACGTATAAAAAAGAATCTTTAATTAAAAGAATAAAAATAATATGAGCAAAATTATTGGAATTGATTTAGGTACTACAAACTCTTGTGTTTCTGTAATGGAAGGTAGCGAGCCAGTAGTAATCCCAAATGCAGAAGGAAAAAGAACTACTCCATCTATCGTAGCATTCGTTGAAGGAGGAGAAAGAAAAGTCGGAGATTCAGCTAAACGTCAAGCCGTTACTAACCCTCACAAAACGATTTATTCTATCAAACGTTTTATGGGAACTAAATTCAATACACAAGATACTGAAGGTGTTCCATATAATGTTGTAAAAGGAGATAACGATACACCACGTGTAGAAATTGATGGTCGTATGTATACTCCACAAGAAATCTCAGCGATGACTTTACAAAAAATGAAGAAAACTGCTGAAGATTACTTAGGACAAGAAGTTACAAGAGCCGTAATTACAGTTCCTGCTTACTTTAATGACGCACAACGTCAAGCAACTAAAGAAGCTGGAGAAATTGCTGGTTTAAAAGTTGAGCGTATCATCAATGAGCCTACTGCTGCTGCATTAGCTTACGGATTAGATAAAGCTACATCTGATAAAAAAATCGCTGTATATGATTTAGGTGGAGGAACATTTGATATCTCTATCTTAGAATTAGGAGATGGTGTATTTGAAGTATTATCTACAAACGGAGATACTCGTTTAGGAGGTGATGATTTTGATGATGCAATTATTGACTGGTTAGCAAACGAATTTAAAGCTGCTGAAAATGTAGATTTAAAGAAAGATGCAATGGCATTACAACGTTTACGTGAAGCTGCTGAAAAAGCTAAAATCGAGTTATCTTCTTCTGCACAAACAGAAAT
Organism: Faecalibacter rhinopitheci; assembly: GCF_015234135.1. GTDB lineage: Bacteria > Bacteroidota > Bacteroidia > Flavobacteriales > Weeksellaceae > Empedobacter > Empedobacter rhinopitheci. The sequence goes on from NZ_JADGIK010000005.1 coordinate 25,908, forward strand.
TAACTTACCTTATATTACAGCAAACGAAACAGGTCCTAAACACTTAGTTCAGACTTTAACTCGCGCTAAATTTGATCAATTAACTGAAGATTTAGTACGTCGTTCTATGGAGCCATGTAAAAAAGCATTAAATGATGCTGGTTTATCTATCTCTGATATTGACGAAGTTATCTTAGTTGGTGGATCTACACGTATCCCTAAAATCCAAGAAGAAGTAGAAAAATTCTTCGGTAAAAAACCATCTAAAGGAGTTAATCCTGATGAGGTTGTTGCTGTAGGAGCTGCTATCCAAGGAGGTGTATTAACAGGTGATGTAAAAGACGTATTATTATTAGACGTTACACCATTATCTTTAGGTATCGAAACTTTAGGTGGAGTTTTCACTAAATTAATCGAATCTAATACAACTATTCCTACAAAGAAATCTGAGGTTTTCTCTACAGCGGTAGATAATCAGCCAGCGGTAACTTTAAGAATTGGTCAAGGTGAGCGTCCTTTATTCAATGATAACAAAGAAATCGGACATTTCGATTTAGTTGATATTCCACCAGCACAAAGAGGTGTTCCACAAATCGAAGTTACTTTTGACATCGATGCGAATGGTATATTAAGTGTTTCTGCAAAAGATAAAGGAACTGGAAAAGAGCAATCAATCAAAATTGAGGCATCTTCTGGTTTATCTGAAGCGGATATCGAAAGAATGAAACAAGAAGCGAAAGATAACGCTGCGAAAGATGAGGAAGCAAAAACGAAGATTGAAAAAATCAACGCTGCTGATGCATTAATTTTCCAAACGGAAAAACAATTATCTGAATATGGAGAAAAAATTCCAGCTGATAAAAAACAACCAATTGAAGATGCATTAACTGAAGTTAAAGCTGCTCACGCTGCTGAAGACATTACAGCTATCGATGCTTCAATGGAGAAATTGAACACAGCTTGGAATGCTGCATCAGAAGAAATCTATGCTGCAATGAACGAAGGTCAACAAGGAGGAGCTCAAGCTCAACCAGGTGCTGGAGATGCTAAAGCAGATGGTGTTGAAGATGTAGACTTCGAAGAAGTTAAATAATATTACATTCTTTTAAATATAAAAAAAGGCTACCCATTTGGTAGCCTTTTTTTAGTCTTATAATTTTAAAATTATTTCTTTATAAACTTCTGTGTATCTCCGTCATTTATTTTTAAAATATACACACCTTTTGGTAAATCCTGTACCTCAACAGTTTTTATATTATTATAGTGATTTATTTTCTTTACCACTTCTCCTGTTTGATTAAAAATTTCTACCTTTTTAACTATTTCTGAAGAGCTAATATTTAATACTGATGTAGCTGGATTTGGATAAACTGAAACTTGTTTTTTAGACACATCATTAATTGATAAAGTTTGTTGTTGTATAGACACATTATCTATAACTGAAATCAACACCTCATTATAACTTGCATTTCTGTTTACTTCATATTTCAACATAAAACTTGTATCTGATTCTATCTCAGAAGATGGAATAACTAAATCATAAGTTGTACAATCTGTAGTTGAAATAAAATTATCAGAGTTTAAATGCTGAATTTCTCTCCATGTTGTCCCTTGGTCTAATGAATATGATAAAGTAAAATATCCCCAATCTGTATCTTCAGGTACTGGCTCAAGAGCTGTTAACGTAGCATTTGCCTTTCCTATGATTACAGAATAATTGATGTGTATATCTTGCCCATTATTTCCATAAATAATCGGAGAATACATATACTTTGGTCCCACACCGTATTGACCTAACATGGTTCCTAACAAAGCGCCAGCAGCGCTAGTACCTCCACAAAAATATTGAGTAGAAATTACAAAACGATCAATACCCGATTCTGGATTAGCCCAAGCATTATACTCAAAATCAAAATCCTCGAAAACATTAATTTGTGCATTGGCACATAAACTACATAATAATCCTACTAAAAAAGTAAATTTTCTCATTATTGGTTCTTTTTAATTTTATAAATTGATAGATATCAATAGAGATAAAATTAGAAGAACTATTTATGATATACTAGAACATATATTTCAAAATGGATGAATTTTAATAGTATTTTTATAAATTTTAAAACTTCAAAACTTTTGCTTTATCTTTCATAAACTAAAAATAGGACCTTGATTATCAATATAATTAAATGCTTTGAAACTTTACTTCTTCAACAATCCTAATTGAATTCTGTATAGATTGAATATTAATCATTATTTTTGGATTGATTTTGGCTTTAACACCAACTTTAGAAAATTAGAATTAAAAGAAACTATGAAAAAAATATTTTTAGCATCAGCTATTTTATTAACTGTTGTTGCATGTAAAAAAGATAACAAAACAGATGTTGTTGTTGGAAAAAATGAAGCTGGTCAAGAGTTAGTTGTTTCTGAGTCAGGTGATACAATTATAAAAACAGAAATTCAAAATGATACTGTTGCTAAACCTTTAGAAGTACATTCTGTAAGTGCGATTCAGAAAGGTGAAGATGACAAATATGACTTTAGATATAATTTAGAAAAAGGAAAAACGTATCCTTTGACCCTTACAATTAAAGGAACACATTCTGCTTCTGACGGAAAGCAAGATGTAAAAATGTCTAATGAAAGTAAAAAATCTATTGAATATACTGTAAAAGATATCAAAGATGGAGTTTATACATTAGAAGTGAAATCTAAACATTATAGTGAGAAAATGACAGATCCTACAGGAAAGTCTATTTCTTATGATACAAATTCTAGCAAACCTGCAGATAAAGATGTTGCGGTTTCTTGGAATATTTATAAAGCAATGGTTGGTAAACCATATACAATGAAAATTGATCAAAAAGGAAAAGTAATTGCTGTAGATGGATTAGATAATATTCGTAAACAAATTGAAAATTCAGTTAAAAATCAATTAAGTGCAGAAGAACAAAAATTTATTAGTGAAATTCTTAAAAACTCTTTGAATAAAGAAGCTATTTCAGCACAATTTGAGGAAACAATGAATATTTATCCTAATAAGAAATTAAAATTAAACGAATCTTGGTCTGATAAACAAAATATAAACCAAGGACCAATGAAAGGAAGCACAGACTTAACACGTACTTTAGCGAATGTTGATACAAAGAATACTAAGATTACTGTAAAAGGTACTCAAAAATTAAGTGGATCTGAATCGCAAGAAGGTATGAAAATGAGTGCAAATGCGAATGCTGATGTAAATGGTACAATTTTGATAGACACACAATCAGGTTGGATCAATAATGTAAGTTTAACTAAAAAAGAGACGATGAAGCGCACAATGGAGATGAATGGTCAAAAACAAACTATGACAGAATCTGTTACGACGTCTACATCGGTAAATTAGAGACATGAAAACAATTATTTGGATTATTATATTAGGAATTATCTTCCTATTTGTATTTCGTTTTATAAGAAAAATATTAACGATTAAAAATGCATTTAAAAATGCCATGGATCAAGCGCAGCAATTTGGGGGACAACAACAAAATCCTTATAATGAGTCGTCGTATGAATCTGAGGATAGAAAAAATATTCCAATAGAAAAATCAAAATTTAACATTGAAGCAGAAACCGTAGATTTTGAAATAATCGAAGAAAAGAATGAAAAATAACAAGAATTTACTCTACATCCTTGGTTCCATCATTTTCTTTGCTCTTGTAGCATTGATATATTGCGCACCAGTATTATCAGGAAAATCCATTATACAACCCGACATTATTAATTATCGCGGAAGTGCGGAAGAAATGTTAACTTATCAAGAGCAAACCAATGAACATGTTTATTGGTCTAATGCGATGTTTGGTGGTATGCCTACTTACCAAACAGGTGCACAATATGATTTTGATTTAATTAAAGGGATCGATAAAGTAATTCGATTCTTACCAAGGCCTGCAGACTATATCTTTTTATTATTTTCAGGTTTTTTTATTCTTGGATTAACTCTATTTAAAAAATGGAAATATGCACTTACTGGATCAGTTTTTTTTGCAGTAGGTGCTTATTTCTTTATTATAATTGCTGCGGGACATAATGCAAAAGTTCATACAATTGCTTATTTCCCCCCTCTTGTGGCAGGAATTTTATTACTTTATCGTAAAAAGTATATTCCAGGTTTTGTGTTAACGACACTTTTCATGGGGTTACAATTGCAAGCCAACCATATCCAAATGACATTCTATCTGTTTCTTGTTATGTTGGTTTTTGTAATTTTTCAATTCTATTCAGATTTAAAAACAAAACAGATTCCAGCATTCTTTAAAGCGTCTGGATTAGTCGTTGTGGCATGTATAATAGCATTAGGGCTAAATGCATCACGATTGCTAGCTACTTATGAATACAGTAAAGAAACTACACGCGGTAAATCTGAAATGACTTTGTTAAAAACTAATACAGACGGATTAGATCATGATTATATCACACAATGGAGTTATGGAAAATTAGAAACATTAAATCTTTTTATTCCTAATTTGATGGGTGGTTCTTCAATGTCTACACAAGAAGATTTAAAAAATTATTATTCTCAATTACAGAGTTTAGCACAACAAGTTGGCGATGATGAATTTAACCAACAAGTTATTCAGGCTTTAGCACAACAACCTCGCTCTACATATTGGGGAGAACAACCTGGTACTTCAGGACCAGCTTATCAAGGAGCTATTGTAGTTTTCTTATTTATACTAGGATTATTTTTAGTTCGTGGAAGATTTGGGAAATATAAATGGTGGTTATTATCAGCAACAATTCTGAGTATTTTATTAGCATGGGGAAAGAATTTCCAGTTTCTAACGGATGTTTTCGTAGACTATTTCCCGATGTACGATAAGTTCCGTGCTGTATCATCTATACTTGTTATGGCAGAATTAACTATGCCTCTTTTAGCTATTATAACCGTATACTATTTTATCCAAGAAAATGATACAGCTGAGCATAAAACTAAGATGCTAACAATTGTTGGTGGTACAACCATAGGTATTCTAGCTATTTTATATATAGGAGCCTCTGGTATTTTCTCTTTCCAATCTTCAAATGATACATCTTTCACAAGTCAATTTCTAAGTCTAATTGGAGAAGCTAATCCAAACGCAATAGGATTTTGGCAATCTATGCTAAAACAATTAGATGATGCACTTATAGCAGACCGTGTAGCAATGTTTAGAAGTGATACACTTCGTACAATTATTTTTGTTTTATTAACTTTTGCTTTACTATATAGCTATCAAAAAAAATACATAAAAAATTCTACTATTGTTGTTTTATCGCTTGGAGCTTTAGCATTACTTGATGGATACACTGTAAACAAACGCTATTTTAACGATGATAATTTTGTTTCTAGTTACATCGTAGATAATCCTTTTCCAACAGAATTATCTGTAAAACTAGAATCTGAAGCAAACTCAAATAATAATGTAGCACAAATTGCTTATAAAGTTCCATTAAATAAAGCATTATCTAATCTAGCACAAAAAGATCAATCACAGTTTAGAGTTTATAATACCACTCAAAGTACTTTTAATGATGCAGGAACTTCATTTTTCGTAAATTCTATTGGTGGTTACCATGCCGCTAAATTGGGGAAATACCAAGATCTTATTGATATTTACTTTTCAGGAGATGAACGTTTAAAACAATATGGAATTACTGATGAAAGCGGAATGATCAATGTTTTAAACATGCTAAATACAAAATACATTATTCATGGAAATATTCAAGAACCAAAAATTGAATTAAATCCTACAGCATTTGGAAATGCTTGGTTTGTAGGTAATGTAAAATCCGTAAATAATGCTAATGAAGAAATATTAGCACTAAACGATACATATTTAGACAAACAAGTTATTCTAAGAAATGAAATAGCACAAAACCTTCCAAAAGTAGCTGTTGATAGCACTGCAAGTATTCAATTAACTTCTTATACTCCTACAAAAATGGTGTATAAAGCTTCAACAAATACGGATCAAATTGCTGTATTTTCTGAAATTTATTATCCACACGGATGGAAAGCTTCAGTGGATGGAAAAGAAGTCGATATCTTAAAAGCAAACTATATTTTAAGAGCTTTACCAATCGCTAAAGGACAACATGAGATCGTTTTTACTTACGAACCACAAGTTATTACAACTGGTAAAACAATTATGTTAGTTTCTAATGCATTACTAATTATAGTAATTGTAGGAGGTACATTCTTAGGATACAAAAAGTGTAAAAAAGAAAATTATAATTTCAAAACTGAAGGAGCTCCAGTTGCTTAATTTGAAATGAAAAAAATATTAATTATCACCTATTATTGGCCTCCTGCGGGAGGCCCTGGTGTTCAGAGATGGTTGAAGTTTACTAAGTATTTACCAGACTTTGGGTACAAACCTCATGTTTATATCCCTGAAAATCCTTCTTACCCAATTTTAGATCATACATTAGCAAAAGATATAAATCCTCAGGTTAAAATAATTAAAAATTCTATTTGGGAACCTTATCAGCTTGCAGAAAAATTAAATCCTAAAAATAAAGCATACAAGGGTGGGCATTTCGAAAAAAAAGAAAATCAATCTTTTATGTCGAAATTATCAGTTTTTATTAGAGGAAATTTTTTTATTCCTGATGCTAGAAAGTTTTGGATTAAACCTTCAATTGCATTTTTAAAAGAATATATACAACAAGAAGGGATCGAAACTATTGTTACTTCTGGACCGCCTCATAGTATGCATCTTATTGGATTAGGATTAAAAAAAATAATTCCAAATTTAAACTGGATTGCAGATTTTAGAGATCCATGGACTCAAATCAGTTATCACAAAGAGTTAAAACTGACAGCATGGGCTTCTAAAAAACATGACAAACTTGAACATGAAGTAATGACTAAATCTAATTTAGTCTTAGCAACAAGTTATACCGATGGAGAAAACTTTAAAAAAATAGGTGCTAAAAGAGTTGAAGTTATTACCAACGGGTTTGAAGAAGTAAAGATTGATACCCAAAAAGATCCAGATTTCTTTAATATCACTTATTCAGGTGGATTAGAAATGCTTCGAAATCCACTAGCTTTATGGCAAGCACTTTCTGTATTAATAAATCAAAATTCATCTTTTAAACAAGACTTAAAATTAAATTTTTATGGTTCTTTGGCAGATGATGTAAAACAGAGTATTTTAAATTTAGGTTTAAATGATAATTTGAAAGTTCATGGTTATGTGTCACATCAAGAATCTTTAAATTCAATCAATAAAGCTAATATTTTAGTACTAACAAACTTTAATAATGAAGCTTCTAAAGGTATTATTCCTGGGAAATTATTTGAGTACATGGCTACAAACAATCCCATTCTAGCGATAGGACCTGATAATGCAGATGTACAGAGGATTCTAGAAAAAACAAATTCTGGATATTATTTTAATCATCAAGAAACTGAAAATATTAAAAAGTTTATTTTACAACATTATAACAAATGGTTAGCGGATCCAAATTATAAATTTGAAACAGATCAATCAGAAGTTATAAAGTTTAATCGTCGTAACTTAACCGAGAAATTAAGTCAAATAATATCAAAATAGTCCTACTCCATAAGGGCTATTTTTTTTTGGTTAAAAATCAATACTTTAACGATACTATATTATCGAGTTGACAATTTATAGCGTATTAAAATTTCAGCTTCATAAATTATTGTTGCTAAAATTATTAATTTATAACATTTATCATAGTCGGATTAAGCATTTAATTCTTATTTTTAATTTGGAAAAAATATAAACTACAAATTAAAATGAGCGACAACAGAAAAAGTGACGCATTGAATTACCATTCGATGGGTAAACCTGGGAAAATTGCAGTAGTACCTACTAAACCTACCAATACACAAAGAGATTTATCATTAGCATATTCGCCAGGTGTAGCAGAACCTTGTCTAGAAATAGAAAAAGATCCAGAGAATGCTTACAAATATACTGCAAAAGGAAATCTTGTTGCAGTGATAAGTAATGGTACAGCTGTTTTGGGATTAGGAGATATTGGTGCATTAGCTTCTAAACCTGTGATGGAAGGAAAGGGTTTACTTTTTAAAATTTTTGCGGATATAGATGTTTTCGATATTGAATTAGATACGAAGAATGTAGATGAATTCATCAATACTGTAAAAGCATTGGAACCTACATTTGGTGGAATTAATTTAGAAGATATTAAAGCACCAGAATGTTTTGAAATCGAAAGAAGATTAAAGGCCGAAATGAATATTCCGGTAATGCACGACGATCAGCATGGTACTGCGATAATATCTGGAGCTGCTTTAATAAATGCATGTGAGTTACAAGGAAAAGATATTTCACAAGTAAAAATTGTAGTAAATGGTGCTGGTGCTGCTGCCATATCTTGTACTGGTATGTATATTTCGGTTGGAGCAACTAAAGAAAATATTGTAATGTTGGATAGCAAAGGAGTTATCCGTAGAGATCGAGAAAATTTAGATCCGTCAAAAGCAGAATGGGCTACAGCAAGAGATATATCTGCATTAGCTGATGCAGTAAAAGATGCTGATGTATTTATTGGTTTATCTGCTGCAGATGTACTGACTCCTGATATGTTGAATTCTATGGCTGATAATCCAATAGTCTTGGCTATGGCAAACCCAAATCCAGAAATTGCTTATGATACCGCTTTAGCTACTCGACAAGATTTAATTATGGGTACAGGACGATCAGATTACCCAAATCAGGTAAATAATGTGTTAGGCTTTCCATATATATTTAGAGGAGCATTAGATGTACGTTCTACTACGATTAACGAAGAAATGAAAATTGCAGCAGTTCATGCAATTGCTGAACTAGCTAAACTTCCTGTACCAGAGGTCGTAGTACAAGCATACAATAATCACACTTTAAAATTTGGAAAAGATTACATTATACCAAAACCAAATGACCCAAGATTATTACCTGAAGTTTCGGCTGCAGTTGCAAAAGCAGCAATAGAAACAGGCGTTGCAAAAGAAATTATTACTGATTTCGAAGAATATAAAAATTCTTTAATAAAACGTATTGGTAAAGAAAGTACAATCTTGCGTAACTTAACACAAACGGCGAAATCAAATCCAAAACGAGTTGTATTTGCAGAAGGTGACCGTTTCGAAATTTTACGTGCAGCTCAGATTGTAAAAGAAGAAAAAATTGCAACTCCTATAATTTTAGGGAAAAAATCAAAAATTGAACAAATGATCAAAGATCATATGTTAGATTTAGACGGTGTCGAAATAATTGACCCTTTCACTGAAGAAGAAACAGATAGATATAAGAAATTTTTAGATTTTGTATATACTAAACGTCAAAGAAAAGGAATTTCTGTTACTGATGCTAAAAAACTATTAAAGGATAGAAACTACTTTGGAGCATGTATGGTAGAATTTGGGTATGCTGATACAATGATATCTGGTATGACTAAAAATTATTCACAAGCTATACGACCAGCTTTAGAATTAATAGGTTCTAAAGATCATCAAAAAGTTGCAAGTATGTATATGATGTTAACTGAAAAAGGACCTATATTTTTAGGAGATACCACAGTTAATTTAAACCCAAGTACAGAAGAATTAGTAGGTATTACTTTACAAATTAATGAAACGGTTAAGAAGTTTAAAATAGTTCCAAAAATTGGAATGCTATCTTATTCTAACTTTGGATCTAATAAAGGTGAAACACCGGCTAAAGTTCAAAAAGCTGTAAATTATTTACATGAAAATCATCCTGCTGTAATTGTAGATGGAGATATCCAAGCAAATTTCGCTGTAAATAAAACCAAATTAGAAACTAACTTTCCATTTTCTAAACTAAGCGGAACACATGCAAATACATTAATATTTCCTAATCTAGAATCTGCTAATATTTCTTATAAATTATTACAAGAATTAGGAAATATAGAAGCAGTTGGACCAATATTAATAGGATTGAATAAACCTATTCATTTACTCCAATTAGACAGTAGTATTCGAGAGATTGTCAATATGGTTACAATAGCAGTAATAGATGCTCAACAAACAAATTAATTAAATTTACAATAAAGCCTTTACTTTAAAACTAAAGGCTTATTTTTATCGCTTTAATTAAATTAATATGAATAAAAACATTTACTACTCATTATGCCTATTAATGGCTAACACACTATCTTACGCACAAGAAAATATATCATTTGAAGAAAATGAAGGATACACTTTAGGAACAATAAACGAACAAAATGATTGGGAAGTTACTGAAGGACAAGATGGTTTCTTAACTAATCAGATTATAACTAATGAAAAGGCTAGCCAGGGAATATATTCTTTTAAAAATGGACATCAATCTGAATACAATTCACAGTGGATGGCTATTTTTGGTGCGAGTAAAACTTTTGAAACACCTTATAATTACGATCAATTTAGTATTTCTTATGATGTATATGTAACTCAACGTAATGGTGCTGATTTCGAGTTTAACCTATATGGTATCAACTCTGCAAATGAATTTGTACCAGTTGTAGGAATTGGGATGGAAAATCGCGGCTACATTTATATTACTACAAGTGCAGACTATGATTTTGGATACGCAGATGCGGGTGAAAATTGGCCAATAAATGAATGGAATAATATAAAAATAGAAGTTAATTCAAATGAAATTAAATATTTTCTGAATAACACATTAATATATACTACACCGAACTTCTCTCAAGTAGATATAAAAGGACTAACGTTATTACATAACAATTATGGAGGAAATGCCTTCTACGATAATTTTAAAATTAACGAAATCGAATTAAATACTTCAGAAATTATTAAAAATGATATTGCAATCTATCCCAACCCTGTAAACAACCAACTTTTTATAAATACAGTTGAACATATAAAAAAGATTGAAATATATAATATTTTAGGTCAATTAGAGGCTTCTTCACATAACTTAAAGGAGATTAATACAACTACTCTAAACGCTGGGAATTATATTGCTAAAATCACTTTTAAAGATGGAAAAACAATGACGCGAAAATTTATTAAAAAATAGCTTTATATAAAATAAAAAGGACTCCAAATGGAGTCCTTTTTTTATCTATAATCGTTAAGATTAAGCTTGTTCTTCGTTAGCTTCTGTAGCTGGAGTTTCCTCAACAGTTTCAGTTGCTTTTTTACGTCCACGACGAGTTGTTGCTTTTTTCTCAACTTTCGCGTTAGAATAGATTTCATTGAAATCTACTAACTCGATCATAGCCATCTCAGCGCTATCACCTAAACGGAAACCAGTTCTGATGATACGAGTGTATCCACCTGGACGGTCTGCAATTTTAGGAGCTACTGTTCTGAATAATTCAGTAACGGCTTCTTTATTTTGTAAGTATGAGAAAACAACACGACGGTTGTTTGTATCGTCTGTTTTAGACTTTGTTAATAAAGGCTCAACGTATTTTTGTAAAGCCTTCGCTTTAGCTACAGTTGTATTAATTCTTTTGTAAGTGATTAATGATATAGCTAAGTTAGATAATAAAGCTCTTCTATGAGAGGCAGTTCTACCTAAATGATTGAATTTTTTTCCGTGTCTCATTGTAATAATATTATTCTACGTCTAACTTATATTTTACGATGTCCATTCCAAAGTTTAACCCTTTGCTGTCCACCAATTCTTCTAACTCAGTAAGAGATTTCTTACCAAAGTTTCTGAATTTCATTAAGTCAGATTTTGCGAAAGAAACTAATTCGCCTAAAGTTTCAACTTCAGCTGCTTTTAAACAATTCAATGCTCTTACTGATAAATCCATATCCACCAATTTAGTTTTTAATAATTGGCGCATATGTAATGCTTCTTCATCATAAGTCTCACCAGATGCTACTTCTTCTGCTTCAAGAGTGATTCTTTCATCAGAGAATAACATGAAATGGTGAATTAAGATTTTAGCTGTTTCAGTTAAAGCATCTTGTGGAGTTATAGAACCATCCGTAGTGATTTCTAAAACTAATTTTTCATAATCAGTTTTTTGCTCAACACGGTAGTTTTCAATTGCATATTTTACATTCTTAATAGGAGTGTAAATTGAATCAATTGCTATAGTACCAATTGGCGCAGAAGCCTTTTTATTCTCTTCAGCTGGTACGTATCCTCTACCTTTCTCAATCGTGAAAGTGATTGTCAAATTCACTTTTGAATCTAAGTTAGCGATTACTAATTCAGGGTTTAAAACTTGAAAACCAGAGATAAACTTCCCTAAATCACCTGCTGTTAATTGATCTTGCCCTGAGATAGTAGCAGTTACAGTTTCAGCATCTGATTCATCAATTTGTTTCTTAAAACGAACCTTTTTCAGATTTAAAATGATCTCTGTAACATCTTCCACTACCCCTGGAATTGTTGAAAATTCGTGCTCTACTCCTTCAACTTTGATTGAAGTAATTGCGAAACCTTCTAATGAAGAAAGTAATACTCTACGAAGAGCATTTCCAACAGTAATCCCATATCCTGGCTCTAATGGACGGAATTCAAATTGTCCAAAGTTAGAATCAGATTCTACTAAGATTACCTTGTCAGGTTTGATGAAATTTAAAATAGTCATTTTATTAGTCTGATTTTAAGGTTTATTTAGAATATAACTCGACGATTAATTGCTCTTTAATGTCTTCTGGAATTTGAACTCTTTCTGGAGTCTTTAAGAAAGTTCCTGAAGTTTGTTCGTTGTTCCATACTAACCAATCATATTCTCTACGAGAATTTAATGCGTTAGTAATAGGCGCTAAAGATTTAGATTTTTCTCTAACAGCAATAACATCACCAGCTTTTAATTGGTAAGATGGAATGTTTACTACTTCTCCGTTAACAGTAATATGTCTGTGAGAAACTAATTGACGAGCACCAGCACGAGAATTAGAAACTCCTAAACGGTATACTACATTATCTAAACGAGATTCACATAATTGTAATAATACTTCACCTGTAATCCCTTTAGTAGCGTTAGCTTTTTTGTATAAGTTAGAAAATTGTTTTTCTAAAATACCGTAAGTATATTTTGCTTTTTGCTTTTCTGCTAATTGGATAGCATACTCAGATTTTTTAGCTCTTCTTTTGTTAGGTCCGTGTTGCCCTGGAGGATATTTCTTTTTCTCAAAAGATTTATCGTCTCCGAAAATTGGTTGACCAAATTTTCTTGCAATTTTTGTTTTAGGTCCTGTATATCTTGCCATGATTTATTCTATTAAAATTAATTGTTAATAAAGAAAAGATTATACTCTTCTCTTTTTAGGAGGACGACATCCGTTGTGTGGTAATGGAGTTACATCAACGATTTCAGAAACTTCGATTCCACTATTATGGATAGTTCTGATCGCAGACTCACGTCCTTGCCCTGGTCCTTTAACAAATACTTTTACTCTTCTTAATCCAGCTTCGTAAGCAACTGTTGTAGCGTCTTGAGCAGCAACTTGAGCAGCGTAAGGCGTGTTCTTTTTAGAACCACGGAATCCCATTTTACCTGCTGAAGACCAAGAAATTACTTCACCATTTTTATTAGTTAAAGTAATGATAACATTATTAAACGATGCTTGAATATGAGCTTGTCCAGTAGCCTCAACAACTACTTTTCTTTTCTTAACTACTTTTTGATTTTTTGCCATGATCCTATTTATTATTTAGTGGCTTTTTTCTTGTTAGCAACTGTTTTCTTCTTACCTTTTCTTGTACGTGAGTTATTTTTAGTTCTTTGACCACGTAAAGGTAAACCAAGTCTGTGACGAATACCTCTTTGACATCCGATATCCATTAAACGTTTGATGTTTAATTGGATTTCTGAACGTAATTCTCCTTCAACTTTAAAGTTGTCGTTGATTGACGCACGGATTGCATTGATCTCTTCGTCAGTCCATTCGCTAACTTTTTTATCTTCTGAGATGTTGTTCTCAGCTAAGATTGTAGAAGCTGTACTTCTACCGATACCGTAAATGTATGTAAGTCCGATTACCCCTCTTTTATTTTTAGGTAAATCTACACCTGAAATTCTTGCCATAATTCTAAATAATTAACCTTGTCTTTGTTTAAACTTAGGATTCTTTTTGTTGATCACATACAGACGTCCTTTACGACGCACAATTTTACAGTCGGCGCTTCTCTTTTTAATGGATGCTCTAATTTTCATCTTTATAAATTTATCTATAATCCGATAGAACTAATATTACCTATTAATCCTATCTCCAGTCATTATTAAATATCTTAAATTATTAGTAACGATATGAAATACGCCCTTTACTTAAATCATATGGAGACATTTCGATTTTCACCTTATCTCCTGGTAATAATTTAATGTAGTGCATACGCATCTTACCAGAAATATTACATGTAACGACATGTCCATTTTCTAATTCAACACGGAACATTGCATTTGATAATGCTTCTGTAATTGTTCCGTCTTGTTCAATATGTTTTTGTTTAGCCATTTTAATTTTAAATTAAGCTATATCACTTGATGTTCTTCCTGACGACATTAATCCGTCATAACGATGGTTCAGTAAATAAGTATTGATTTGCTGTACTGTATCAAGAATCACACCAACCATAATTAACATTGATGTACCTCCGAAGAACATAGCTAAATTTTGTTCAACACCTAATAATTTAACAATCGCTGGCAAAACAGCAAGCAAAGTTAATAAAATTGCTCCAGGTAACGTAATTTTTGATAAAATATCATCTAAAAAATCTGCAGTTTCTTTACCAGGTCTAATTCCTGGGATGATTCCTCCATTTCGTTTTAGATCTTCAGCCATTTGATTTACAGGAATTGTAATTGCTGTATAGAAATAAGTAAAGATGATAATTAAAAATCCGAAGATTAAATTATACTCTAACGTAAATGGATCTGCCATTTTTGTAAAGAATTGTTTTATTACACTATCGTCCTCTAAAACATAACTTGCTAGTGTTCCTGGTAAAAACATAATTGCTTGTGCAAAGATAATAGGCATTACACCAGCAGCATTTACCTTTAAAGGAATATAAGAACGTACAGAATCTGTTACTGATCTCATATATGAACTACTTGATGTTTGTGCTCTTTTTACATATTGTACAGGTACTTTACGTACTGCTGCGACAATCATAATACATAATGCAATTACAAGGATTAAACCTAACATCTCTAACAAAAAGATAATACCACCACTTGCATCTGTCTCAAATGCATTTAAAATAGCACGAGGTAAATCTGCTAAGATACCAACCATAATTAAGATTGAAATACCATTACCGATTCCCTTGTCTGTAATTTTTTCTCCCATCCACATCGAAAAGACTGTTCCTGTAATTAAAATGATTACTGAAGGAAACCAGAACCAAAAGTTCGATGGTGGAACTAAATAGAATGCATATGGTGATGCAGGATCAAATGGTAAAATCTGTGAAGTTACCAATGTAAGATAAGCTGGAGCTTGTACAAGACAAATTCCGATTGTTAACCAGCGAGTAATTTGATTTACTTTGTTTCTACCGCTTTCTCCTTCTTTTTGTAGTTTTTGAATGTAAGGAACCGCTAATCCCATTAATTGCACCACAATTGATGCAGAGATGTATGGCATTATTCCTAACGCCAAAACGGAAGCTCTACTAAAAGAACCTCCGGTAAAAGAGTTTAATAATCCTAAAATTCCAGAGTTTGCACTTGCTTGGTCTGCAACATAACGATTTACTTCGTTAATATCGACACCTGGTAGCGGAATATAAGAACCTAATCTATAAACCAGAATTAAAAGAAAAGTTAAAAATAACTTTTCCTTTAATTCTTTTATGCTCCAGATATTTTTTATGGTCTGAATAAACCCTTTCATCTATAAAAAAATATTACTTAGCGTTAATTAATTCAACTTTACCTCCAACATTTTCAATAGCTGCTTGTGCAGTTTGAGTGAATTTGTCAGCTGTAATTGTAACTGTAGCTTTTAACTCACCACGACCTAAGATTTTAACTAAATCGTTTTTGTGAGCTAATCCTAACTGTACTAAAATTTCTTTGTTTAATGTATCCGTGATTTTGTTGTTATCAACTAATTCTTGGATAGTATCTAAATTGACTCCTTTATATTCAACACGGTTGATATTTTTGAAACCAAATTTTGGTAAACGTCTTTGTAAAGGCATCTGTCCACCCTCGAATCCGATTTTTCTTGAATAACCAGAACGAGATTTAGCACCTTTGTGTCCACGACCTGCAGTCAAACCGTTTCCACTACCTTCACCTCTACCTTTACGGAATTTATTTTTTACTGAACCAGCAGCTGGTTTTAAATTACTTAAATTCATTTTTAATCTTTTAAAGGTTAGCGATTAAGCTCTTTCTACTTGTACTAAATGTTGAATTTTACGGATCATCCCTTCAATTTGAGGAGTTGATTCATGTTCAACAACTTGATTCATCTTTTTTAATCCTAAAGCTACTAAAGTTGCTTTTTGAGATTTATCACGATTGATAGCACTACGTGTTTGTTTTACTTTTACTTTCATGATATTAATATTAACCGTTAAACACTTTAGTTATAGAAATACCTCTTTGACGAGCGATAGTTTCTACTGAACGTAAGCTTAATAAAGCACGCATAGAAGCCTTAACTGCATTATGAGGGTTAGATGAACCTTTAGATTTAGATAATACATCTTTAATACCTACTGATTCTAATACTGCACGAACTGTACCACCAGCGATAACTCCAGTACCTTTTGCAGCTGGTCTGATGAATACTTGCGCACCACCGAAACGAGCTTCTTGTTCATGAGGAATTGAATTTCCATTTAAAGGAATACGAACTAAGTTTTTCTTAGCATCTTCAATAGCTTTAGCAATTGCAGAAGCTACATCTTTAGATTTCCCTAAACCATAACCTACAACTCCATTTGCATCTCCTACAACTACGATTGCAGAGAAACCAAATGCTCTACCTCCTTTTGTTACTTTAGTAACACGTTGTACTCCAACTAAACGGTCTTTTAAATCTAAACCTGTTGGTTTTACTCTTTCTACGTTTTTAAATCCTAACATAATTTCTTTCTCTTTTTTAGAATTTTAATCCTCCTTCTCTAGCTCCATCAGCTAAAGCTTGAATTCTACCATGATATACGAAACCGTTACGATCAAAAACTACAGTTTCAACTCCTTTAGCAATCGCTTTTGCAGCTAATGCTTTACCAACAGCTCCTGAGATTTCAGTTTTAGTTCCTTCGTACTTTTCTTCACGAGAAGATGCAGCAACGATAGTAACTCCTGAGTTATCATCAATGATTTGAGCGTAAATTTCTTTATTAGAACGGTAAACTGATAAACGTGGGTTTTCAGCAGTACCGAAAATATTACGACGTACGCGTCTTTTTATTTTTTGTCTTTTTTCAACTTTAGATAATGCCATTTTTCAATGATTTTTATGCAGATTTACCTGCTTTTCTTCTAATAATTTCTCCTACAAACTTGATACCTTTTCCTTTGTAAGGTTCTGGTTTACGGAAACCTCTTACTTTAGCTACAATCATACCTAATAATTGGTTGTCATGTGATGATAAAGTAATAATTGGATTTTTACCTTTTTCAGTTAAAGTTTCAACTTTTACTTCAGCAGGAATTTCCATTACGACATTGTGAGAGAAACCTAATGACATATCTAATCTTTGTCCTTGGTTTGATGCTCTATAACCAACACCTACTAATTCTAATTGTTTTTTGAAACCTTCAGTTACACCGATAATCATGTTATTGATTAACGCACGGTATAAACCATGTAAAGCTCTGTTTTCTTTAGAATCATCTGGACGAACAACTGTTAAAACTCCTTCTTCGATAGTAATATCAAAACCTTCTTTTACAGTTTGAACTAACGTTACATTGTTACCTTTAACAGTTACAACGTTATCTTTAAATTCAACTGTAGCAGTAGCTGGTACATTGATGCTTGCTTTTCCTATTCTTGACATAATTACTTGCTTTTAAATATTAGTAAACAAAACATAAAACCTCACCACCAACATTCTCTTGACGAGCTTGTTTCTCAGTCATCACACCTTTAGAAGTAGAGATGATAGCGATACCTAAACCGTTTAATACACGAGGTAATTCTTTAGATCCTGCATATTGACGTAAACCTGGAGTTGAAGCTCTTTTGATTTTACGGATAGCTGGTTCTTTAGTTACTTTGTCGTACTTTAAAGCAATTTTGATTGTACCTTGAGGTTGATCTTGTCCTTCAAATTTGTAGTTTAAGATGTAACCTTGTTCAAATAAGATCTTAGTGATCTCTTTTTTGATTTTTGATGCAGGGATTTCCACAACTTTGTGTCCCGCCATCATTGCATTTCTAACGCGAGTTAGAAAATCTGAAATTGGATCTGTATACATAAATAATTCTATAGTATAGGGAGTTACCCTACTTTTAAAATTAAAATTTAACCAAAATGCACTATGCATTTGGGTTGCAAATATATTGCATATTTTTTAATTACAAACAATTAATCTCAATAATTTATTTTTAATCATTTTAGAATTAGGGATTAAGGTAAAACAGCCTATCGTAAAAATATATTTTTGAGAAATTAAGCATCAAAAACTACTTTTATAAACCATTCATCAAATTAATAAAATGAAAAAATAGCGTAATGTTGAAACTATTTATATAAATTTGATTTGGCTTTAGGGGTATTCTAAAAAGAATTGAGACAGTCCCTTTGAACCTGATACGGTTAACACCGACGTAGGGAAAAGCAATATTTATGCAATTATTGATATAATTGTATGCTTTAATTTCAAAGAAAAATCCTCTTCAGCCATTAATTGTTTTATCATAATTATCAATTAATGGAAAATCAAATCATTCAAAATTTACAGGCTGTACGAAAAAAAAATCCGCTCGTACACAACATTACCAACTTTGTGGTTATGAACAATACAGCAAACGCACTTTTAGCAATTGGTGCATCTCCTGTTATGATTCATGCGCATAAAGAAATAGAAACTATTGTCGAAATCTCCAATTCTTTGGTCATCAATATCGGAACTGCAGATGATTATTGGGCAGAAAGTATGTTGATCGCTGCTAAAAAAGCGAATCAAATTAATAAACCTTGGATTTTAGATCCTGTTGGTGCTGGTATTTCAACTTTCAGAAATGATTTACTAAAAGAATTGTTGACTTATCAACCAACTGTTATACGAGGAAATGCTTCCGAGATTATGGCTTTAGATTCTTTCAGTCATATTCAAGGAAAAGGAGTCGATAGTTCGCATCAAAGTAATCAAGCATTGCAAGCTGCACAAAATTTGAATCAAAAATTTGATTCTATTATATGTATATCTGGCGCATCTGATTTTGTAGTTGACAATCATCAAATCGTAGAAATAAAAAATGGACACGAAATGATGACAAAAGTTACAGGTTTGGGTTGTTCGGCTACAGCTATTATTGGTGCTTTTATTGGTCTTAATGAAAATGCTTTTCTAGAAACAATCAGTGGTATGTCAATTTTTAGTTTGGCTGGAGAATTAGCGCAACAAAAAAGTAACGGACCTGGGAGCTTACAGATGAATTTGTATGATATTCTATATAATTTATCAGAAGAAGAAATTCGTTCACATTTGAGAATCTCTGTTTATGAAAATTAATCCAGTTTTTCCTTATCCGTTATATTTAGTCATTTCAGAAAAAGATTGCATTCATCATCATTGGTTAGATATTGCGGAACAAGCAATTTTAGGTGGAGTTGACATCATTCAACTAAGAGAAAAAGATTGTACAACCAAAGAATATATCGCGAAAGCAACTGAACTAAAAAAAATTACAGATCATTACTCAATTCCATTGATTATCAATGATTCGTTAGAAGTTGCGACTACTGTTAATTCTTGGGGAATACATGTAGGAAGAACAGATATTTCACCGTCCGAAATTATCAATCATCCAGACTCTCCAAAAAATATTGGTTGGTCGTTAGAAGTGATTGAGCAATTAAATGAAAATGAAATGCAATTTGTACATCATTTAGGTGTTAGTCCTATTTTCTCTACTCCAACCAAAACCAATACAATTTCTGAATGGGGTTATGAAGGATTACAAAATTTGAAACCAGAAACTTCCAAACCTTTGATCACAATTGGAGGAATTAATGAAAATAATATTGCCAAAATTGTACAAGCTGGTGCAGATAGTGTTGCTATTGTTTCTGCCATTTGCGGAAGTAGTAATCCTAAAAGATCAGCACAAATTTTAAAACAAATTATCAATCACAATGAATACAATCCGAAAACCATATAGTGTTTTAACCATTGCAGGTTTTGATGGAAGTGGCGGCGCAGGTATACAAGCTGACACCAAAACAATTTCCGCGCATGGTTGCTATGCAACAAATGTGTTGACAGCTTTACCAATTCAAAATACACAAGGCGTAAAAAATATTTACGAAATCCCAACCGAAGCTATTCGAGAACAAATTCAGTCTATTTTAGAAGATATTTATCCTGATGCAATAAAAATTGGAATGGTTCATAGTGTCGAGTTAGTGAATATTATCTCGGAAGAACTTAAAGATTATAAGAATCCGATTGTTTACGATCCTGTAATGGTTGCGACAAGTGGACATCGATTAATCAAAAAAGAAACTATTGCAGCATGTGTTGAAAAACTTTTTCCTTTGGCAACACTTATTACACCAAATCTTGATGAAGCAAGTGTGTTGGTTAATCATAAAATAGATTCGACTGATTTGATGATTTCTTATGGAAAAAAAATTATGGATTTAGGTTGTCAAAATCTTTTATTGAAAGGAGGGCATTTGGAGCAAGAAGAAATAGTGAGTTATTTATTTCAAAAAAATCAATCTGTCCAAAGTTATACTTCGCAAAAAATAGCGACCAAAAATACGCACGGTTCTGGTTGCTCTTTATCTTCTGCAATTGCAAGTAATTTAGCATTAGGATTTCCACTTTCAGAAAGTGTAGAATTGGCACAAAAATATATTGAGCAAGCAATTTTAGGAAGCAAAGACTTAACAATTGGCAAAGGAAATGGACCTTTAAATCATTTATTCAATCCTCAAAAATTAAAAACATATGACATTCACAACTAAAGCTTGGAAAACAATCGCGCCTATTTATGATGATATTATAAATATGCCGTTTATAAAAGAATTACGAAATGGAACATTACCAATAGAAAAATTTCAGTTCTATATGTTACAAGACGCAAAATATTTAGAACATTTTGGTCGTGTATTAGCAGTGATTGGTGCAAAATCTGAAGACAATCAACAAGCAATTGATTTTTTCGAATTTGGTAAAAATGCCTTGATTGTAGAACGCGCTTTACACGAATCTTATTTCCAAGATTTTGGATTAGCACAAAATATCAGTATAGAAACACAACCTGTTTGTCATCATTATTCGCATTTCTTAAAAAGCACCGTTACATTCGAACCTATCGAAGTTGCTTTGGCTGCAGTTTTACCTTGCTTCTGGATTTATAAGGAAGTAGGCGATGAAATCATCAAAAATCAATCAAAAGAAAATAATCCTTATCAAAAATGGATTGATACGTATAGCGGAGAAGATTTTGGCGAAGGTGTAAAAAAAGCAAAACAGTATGTTGACAAAATTGCAGAAGAAACAACTGATAAAATAAAAACGCAAATGCTAGAAGCTTTTGTAAAAGCAAGCGAATTAGAATTTCAGTTTTGGAATGCTGCTTATGAAAACATCACATGGAACAGAAAATAAAAGCAATTTTTTTTGATTTTGACGGAGTAATTGTTGACAGTTTACAATTATGGAATTTGATGTTTGAGGAAGTTGGGAAAACATACAAATTAAATGCAACTTGTTTACTTGAAAATGATGGATTGAATTTCACGACGAATGAAGCCATACAATTAATGCTAGAAAATCAGCAACGATTTACGACAGATTTATATGAAGAAATTATTGATTGGACTGAGTTATTTTATGTTGAACATTTTCATCATTATATAAAATTGAATGATTATGTGATTGAGATGTTAGGAAATTTAAAATCAAATCACATTCAGATTCTTCTTGTTTCAAATTCATCGCGTAAACAGATAAATCATGCATTCAAGGTATTAAAACTCCATCCATATTTTGATCATACAATTACGGCTGATGATGTTTTGAAAGGGAAACCAGATGCAGAACCTTATTTAAAAGCTTTGTTATTATCCCAAAAACAAAAAGAAGAAATTATAGTAATCGAAGATTCGTTGACAGGAATAGATGCAGCAAAAAATGCAGGATTAACGTATAAAATATATAAACATCCCGACTATATTCAACATCCCAATTATTTAAGTGATTTTAGAGAAATCATCAAAATGATACAATAAAAAAATCCTTACTCAATAAAGAGTAAGGATTAATATATTAATAGCTAATGGTATATTACCAAGAAGCTTTTTTAACACCTGGGATTAACCCTTCGTTTGCCATCTCACGGAAAGTTACACGAGAGATCCCGAAAGTTCTCATGTATCCTCTTGGACGTCCTGTTAATTTACAACGGTTGTGTAAACGTACAGGAGAAGCGTTTTTAGGTAATTTTTGTAATGCTTCGTAATCACCAGCTTCTAATAAAGCAGTTCTTTTCGCAGCATATTTAGCAACTAATGCTTCTCTTTTGCGCTCACGCGCTTTCATTGATTCTTTAGCCATGATTATTGTTCTTTAGTAAATGGTAATCCAAACTTAGCTAATAAAGCTTTCGCTTCTTTGTCTGTTGGTGCAGATGTAACAAATGTAATATCTAAACCTTGAATTTTCTTGATTTTATCAATAGAAATTTCTGGGAAAATGATTTGTTCTTTGATACCTAAGTTATAGTTACCTCTACCATCAAATCCTGTTGAAGAAATTCCGTTAAAATCACGTACACGTGGTAAAGACGCAGAAACTAAACGATCTAAGAATTCGTACATTTTCGAACCACGTAAAGTTACTTTTGCCCCAATTGGCATTCCTTTACGTAATTTGAAAGCTGCCTCATCTTTCTTAGAGATAGTTGCAACTGCTTTTTGACCTGTGATTAATTCTAACTCTTCGATAGCGTAATCAACGATTTTTTTATCAGCTGTAGCAGCACCTAAACCTTGAGATAAAACAATTTTCTCTAGTTTAGGAACTTGCATAATTGATTTGTATCCAAATTCTTCCATTAAGGCAGATACAATCTCTTCTTTATATTTAACCTGCGGACGAGGTGTGTATGTAGTTGTACTCATCTTAGATAGCTTTACCTGATTTTTTAGCAATTCTTACTTTTTTTCCATCAACCTCTTGGATAGCTACTTTAGTTGCTTTCCCAGTTTCAGGATCTACTAAAGCCAATTTGCATAAATAGATTTGAGCTTCTTTTTCTACAACTCCACCTTGTGGATTCTGTGCGCTTGGCTTTACACGTTTTTTTGCGATATTAACCCCTTCAACGATAGCTTTAGCTTTGTCAGGGAATACGCGTAATACTGTTCCAGTTTGTCCTTTTGAAGAACCTGATAAAACAATTACTTTGTCTCCTTTTTTAATTTTTAACTTTGCCATGTTGATCTTATTATAATACCTCTGGGGCTAATGATACAATTTTCATATATTCTTTATCACGTAACTCACGAGCAACTGGTCCGAATACACGAGTACCACGCATTTCTCCTTGAGTGTTTAATAATACACAAGCATTATCATCGAAACGGATATATGAACCGTCTTTTCTACGAACTTCTTTCTTAGTTCTAACTACAACAGCTTTAGATACAGCACCTTTCTTAACGTTTCCGTTTGGAGTTGCATCTTTAATAGCAACTACGATTTTGTCACCAACTGATGCGTATCTTCTTTTAGTACCACCTAAAACGCGGATTACTAATGCTTCACGAGCTCCTGTGTTATCTGCAACTTTTAATCTAGATTCTTGTTGTAACATAACTTATTATTATTTAGCTCTTTCTATGATTTCTACTAATCTCCATCTTTTGTTCTTAGACAAAGGACGAGTCTCCATGATACGCACAGTGTCACCTTCGTTACACTCGTTAGCTTCGTCGTGCGCTGTATATTTCTTCGTTTTTAAAACGAATTTCCCATAGAATGGGTGCTTTTGTTTCTTAGTTTCAGCAATAACAATGGTTTTATCCATTTTATTAGATGTAACTAAACCTACTCTTTCTTTTCTTAATTTTCTTTCCATCAGTTACAGATTACTGTTATGATTGTTTTTCGTTTAATACAGTATTAAGACGAGCAATAGTTCTGCGTAAGTCTCTAATACCGATTGGATTTCCTACAGGAGAAACTGCGTTAGTTAATTTTAACGAATCGTAGTTTGCTTTTTCCTCAGCTAATTTAGCTTTGATCTCCTCTACGCTTAGATTTTTAATATCTGCTGCTTTCATTTTTTCTTAATTTTTAGAATTAATTAATTTTGGAAATCACGTGCAACGATAAACCTAGTCTTAACAGGTAATTTCTGAGCTGCTAAACGCAATGCTTCAGTAGCAACCTCTAATGGCACACCTCCCACTTCGAAAATAATACGACCTGGTTGTACAGGAGCAACCCAGTATTCTGGAGCACCTTTACCTTTACCCATACGTACCTCTGCTGGTTTCTTAGTGATTGGTTTATCTGGAAATATTTTAATCCATAATTGACCTTCTCTCTTCATAAAACGAGTTGCTGCAATACGAGCTGCCTCGATTTGACGAGCTGTAATAAAAGCTTCGTCTAAAGATTTAATCCCGAAAGTCCCGTAAGCTAATTCAGTTCCTCTGTGAGAAACTCCTTTCATCTTACCTTTTTGGGTTTTTCTAAATTTTACTCTTCTCGGTGATAACATATCTACTTAATTTCTTTATGTTAGTTATAAAACTAAATTATCGCTTTCTATTATTAGATCTTTCACCTCCTTTACCGCTAGATTTCTTTTGTTTCTTTTGTAATCCAACTAATGGAGATAATTCTCTCTTACCATATACCTCACCTTTCATAACCCAAACTTTGATCCCTAAACGACCGTAAGTTGTGTGAGCTTCTGAGATGTGGTAATCAATGTCTGCACGGAATGTAGACAAAGGAATACGTCCATCTTTGTAACTTTCAGAACGTGCCATTTCAGCTCCGTTTAAACGTCCAGAGATTTGAACTTTGATTCCTTCTGCATTCATACGCATTGCAGATGTAATAGCCATTTTAATAGCACGACGGTAAGAAATACGATTCTCAATTTGACGAGCGATACTATCACCTACTAAGATTGCATCTAATTCAGGTCTTTTAATTTCAAAAATGTTAATTTGAACCTCTTTACCAGTGATTTTCTTTAACTCTTCTTTTAATTTATCAACCTCTTGTCCACCTTTACCAATAATGATACCTGGACGAGCAGTAGTTACAGTTACAGTAACTAATTTTAAAGTACGATCAATGTAAATACGAGAAACTCCGGCTTTAGATAAACGCGCTCTTAAATAAGTACGAATTTTTGCATCTTCTGCGATCTTATCACCGTAATCATTTCCACCGTACCAGTTAGAATCCCATCCTCTGATGATACCTAAACGATTTCCGATTGGATTAGTCTTTTGTCCCATATTCTTAATCTTGTACTTTTTGTTTATCTTCCTTAGTTCCTAAAACCAAAGTTACATGGTTTGAACGTTTTCTGATTCTATGTGCTCTACCTTGAGGAGCAGTACGAATACGTTTTAATTGACGCGCACTGTCTACAGAGATTTCTTTAACATATAATCCAGCTTCTTCAACATCAGCTCCTTCGTTTTTAACTTGCCAGTTAGCGATAGCGCTTAATAACAATTTCTCTAAACGGATAGAAGCGTGGTTTTTAGTATATTTTAAAATACCTAAAGCTTTTTGAATTTCAACTCCACGGATGATATCAACTACCAATCTCATTTTACGAGGAGAAGTAGGAACATTATTTAATTTCGCGAAAGCTACCTGCTTGTTAGCTTCTTTGATTCTTTCGTTACTTAATCTTTTTCTAGATCCCATGGCCTTCTACTATTTTTTTCCTTTGTTTTTAGCTCCGGCATGACCTCTAAAAGTACGTGTAGGAGCGAACTCACCTAATTTATGACCTACCATATTCTCAGTAACATAAACTGGAATAAATTGCTTTCCATTATGAACAGCGATCGTTTGACCAACGAAATCAGGAGAAATCATTGATGCTCTAGACCAAGTTTTAATTACGTTTTTGCTACCCGATTCAACGTTTGCAAGAACTTTCTTTTCTAATTTATAGTGGATGAATGGTCCTTTTTTTAATGAACGTGCCATAAATTATTTTTTTCTTCTTTCAACAATATATTTGTTCGACGACTTCTTTTTAGCTCTGGTTTTGTAACCTTTTGCTGGAATTCCGTTACGAGAACGAGGAATACCTCCGGTTGCACGACCTTCACCACCACCCATTGGGTGATCAACAGGGTTCATTACCATTGGTCTTGTTCTAGGACGACGACCTTGCCATCTTGAACGACCAGCTTTACCTGAAACCTCTAATTGGTGATCTGTATTAGATACCACACCAACAGTCGCTTTACACTCCACTAAAATCATTCTTGATTCACCACTAGGTAACTTAACGATAGCATATTTACCATCACGTGCAACTAATTGCGCATAAGTACCAGCACTTCTTGCCATAACAGCACCTTGACCAGGACGTAACTCAATACAAGAGATTACTGTACCTAAAGGCATGTTTTTTAATTTCATGGCATTACCTACTTCTGGCTCAACATTGTCTCCTGAATAAATCACTTGACCTGCTTTTAAACCATTTTGAGCAATAATGTATCTCTTTTCTCCATCTTCGTAAGATAATAAAGCGATAAATGCAGTTCTGTTTGGATCATATTGTACAGATTCAACAGTTGCAGCACCTTCTCTCTCACGTTTGAAGTCGATGATACGGTATTTTTGTTTGTGTCCACCACCGATATAACGCATTGTCATTTTACCAGTGTTGTTACGTCCACCCGATTTAGATTTTCCTTCGATTAATGTTTTCTCAGGCTTAGCGTTTTTATCAACAGCTGCGAATTCATTAACTACTCTAAAACGTTGTCCTGGGGTGATAGGTTTTAATTTTCTTACTGACATTTTTTAATTCTTAAATTATCCGAACAACTCAATTGCTTGACCTTCAGCTAAGCTAACGATCGCTTTTTTCATTTTATTTGTTTTTCCAGTTTGAAAACCTGTTTTTGTGTAACGAGTTTTAACCTTTGGAGCAGAAATTAAAGTACTAACTGAAACTACATTCACACCGTAAGTTGCTTCAATAGCTTTTTTGATTTGAATCTTGTTAGCCTTTGTATCTACATAAAACGAATATTGCGCTAATAATTCACTATTACTAGTTGCTTTTTCTGAAATTACTGGTTTAATTAATATTCCCATTTTCGTTTTATTTACTTAAATTTTCTTGTACCGACGCTAATGACCCTTCTAAAAAGATAATTTCAGAAGCATTGATTAAGTCGTAAACATTTAATTCTGAAGTAGTTACAACTTTAGTCTTTTGCAAATTGCGTGACGACAAATATACGTTATTATTTGATTCACCCAATACGAATAAAGATTTTTTACCTTCTAATCCTAAATTAGATAATAAAGACTTAAATTCTTTAGTTTTTGGAGCTTCAAATGTGAAGTTTTCAATAACTTTAATTTCGTTATCAGCTAATTTCTGAGATAATACAGATTTTTTAGCTAATCTCTTTTGAGCTTTGTTTAACTTGAAAGAGTAGTTTCTTGGACGTGGTCCGAAAACTCTACCTCCTCCACGGAAAACCGGAGATTTGATAGATCCCGCACGTGCAGTACCTGTACCCTTTTGTTTTTTGATCTTACGAGTTGATCCCGCAATTTCAGCTCTTTCTTTTGATTTATGTGTTCCTTGGCGTTGAGCAGCTAAGTATTGTTTTACTTCTAAATACACTGTATGTGTAGATGGCTCAATTCCGAAGATTTGCTCGTCTAAAGAAACTGTTCTTCCAGTCTCTTGACCGTTTATGTTTAATACTACTACTTCCATTACTTGAATCTTCTAACGATTACGTATGAACTTTTTGGACCAGGTATAGCTCCTTTAATAATTAAAAGGTTTTTCTCTGTGTCTACTTTCAATACTTGTAAATTTTGAACGGTAATTTGTTTACCTCCCATTCTACCAGCCATACGCATTCCTTTGAATACACGTGATGGATCTGAACCAGCACCAATAGATCCTGGAGCTCTTAAACGGTTATGTTGTCCGTGTGTTGCTTGACCAACTCCACCGAAACCATGACGTTTAACAACACCTTGGAAACCTTTACCTTTAGAAGTACCTGTAACACTTACAAATTCTCCTTCAGTTAATAAATCAACTGAAACGATATCTCCTAAATTTACTGAGTTTACAAATTCCTCACCGTAAAATTCAACTAATTTACGTTTTGGAGTTGTACCAGCTTTTTTGAAATGTCCTTGTAAAGCTTTAGTTGTGTTTTTTTCTTTTGCGTCATCGAAACCAAGTTGAGCAGCAACGTACCCATCTTTCTCTAAGGTTCTGACTTGAGTAACCACACATGGCCCAGCTTGTACGATAGTAACAGGAATGTTTTTTCCTTTCTCATCAAATAAGCTAGTCATGGCGATCTTTCTACCAATGATACCTGACATTGTTATAAATTTATTTAATTAATAATATAAAATTTAAAGAAAACCTGCCGTTAGAGACGACAGGATTCTTCTATTTATTTTGAGATTGCAAATATAGTAAAAAAAATTTAACTACACTTTAATTTCAACTTCAACTCCAGAAGGTAATTCTAACTTCATTAAAGCATCTACTGTTTTAGATGAAGAAGAATAAATATCTAATAATCTTTTGTGAGCTGATAATTGGAATTGTTCACGAGATTTTTTGTTAACGTGAGGAGATCTTAAAACTGTAAAGATTCTTTTATGAGTTGGTAATGGAATTGGACCATTAACAACAGCTCCTGTAGCTTTTACAGTTTTTACGATTTTTTCAGCTGATTTATCAACTAAACTATAATCGTAAGATTTTAATTTTATTCTGATTTTTTGACTCATTTCTTAATTTAATTAAGCGTTACCTTTTGCTTTAGCGATTACAGCTTCTGACACATTTGTTGGTGCAGGAGCATAATGATCGAATTCCATAGTTGATGTAGCACGACCTGAAGATAATGTACGTAATGATGTTACGTAACCGAACATTTCTGCTAATGGAACCATAGCTTTAATAACTTTAGCGTTATTTCTATCATCCATTCCTGAAACTTGTCCACGTCTTCTGTTTAAATCTCCTACAACATCTCCCATGTTCTCTTCTGGAGTTAATACTTCTAACTTCATAATTGGCTCTAAAATTTGAGCACCAGCAGCTTTAGCAGCAGCTTTATACCCCATTTGAGCAGCTAATTCGAAAGATAGAGCATCAGAATCCACAGGGTGGAAAGATCCGTCTTTAACAGTAACTTTTAATGAATCCATTTCGAATCCAGCTAAAGGTCCATTTTTCATGGCAGCTTTAAATCCTTTTTCGATAGAAGGGATATATTCTTTAGGAATGTTACCACCTTTAATTACAGATTCAAATTCTAATCCAGCTTTTCCTTCTTCTGCTGGTCCCATTGTGAAAACGATATCAGCAAATTTACCACGTCCACCAGATTGTTTTTTGTAAACTTCACGGTGTTCAGCTAATCTAGAGAAAGCTTCTTTGTATTCTACTTGAGGCTCACCTTGGTTAACTTCAACTTTGAACTCACGTCTTAAACGGTCAACGATGATATCTAAGTGTAACTCTCCCATTCCTGAGATAATAGTTTGCCCAGATGCTTCATCAGTACGAACAGTAAAAGTTGGATCTTCTTCAGCTAATTTAGCTAAAGCCATACCTAATTTATCAACGTCAGCTTTAGTTTTAGGCTCAACCGCGATACCAATTACTGGATCTGGGAAGTCCATAGACTCTAATACGATAGGTGCTTTTTCATCACATAAAGTATCACCTGTTTTGATATCTTTAAATCCTACAGCAGCTCCAATATCACCAGCTTCAATAAATGGAATTGGCTCTTGTTTTTGCGCGTGCATTTGGAAGATACGAGAGATACGCTCTTTATTACCAGAACGAGTGTTTAAAACATAAGAACCTGCATCTAAGCGTCCTGAATAAGCACGGAAGAATGCTAAACGACCTACGAATGGGTCAGTAGCAATTTTAAATGCTAATGCAGCAAACGGCTCTTCTACAGATGGTTTTCTGAAGATAGGCTCATCTGTTTTAGGATCTGTACCTGGAATCGCTTCTTTATCCATCGGAGATGGTAAGTAACGACATACAGCGTCTAACATAAACTGTACACCTTTGTTTTTAAACGAAGATCCACAAGTCATTGGAATGATAGACATATCTAAAGTAGCAGCACGTAATGCAGCGTGAACTTCATCCTCAGAGATAGAGTTTTCATCCTCCATATATTTCTCTAATAAGTTCTCGTCGTAAGCAGCTACTTCTTCAATTAATTGGCTACGGAATTGTTTAACGTCATCTAACATTTCTGTTGGAATATCAACTACATCAAAAGTTGCTCCGTTATTCTCTTCATGCCAAACAATCGCACGATTCTTAATTAAATCTACAACACCTTTAAAATCAGCTTCATCACCAATTGGTAAAACGATAGGAACAGCGTTTGATCCTAACATTTCGCGTACTTGACGACAAACATTTAAAAAGTCTGATCCTTGACGGTCCATTTTATTAACGAAACCTAAACGAGGAACTTTATAGTTATCTGCTAAACGCCAGTTTGTTTCAGACTGAGGCTCAACACCATCTACTGCAGAAAATAAGAATACTAAACCGTCTAACACACGTAAAGAACGGTTTACCTCTACTGTAAAGTCAACGTGACCAGGAGTGTCAATAATATTGAAGTGGTAGTGGTTTGCACCTGGTAAAGGTTTCCCTTGCTCAGTTGGAAATGTCCAATCACAAGTAGTAGCAGCTGAAGTAATTGTAATACCACGCTCTGCTTCTTGTTCCATCCAGTCCATTGTTGACGCACCTTCGTGAGTTTCACCAATTTTATGGTTTTTTCCAGTGTAAAATAAAATACGCTCTGTAGTAGTAGTTTTCCCTGCATCAATATGTGCAGCAATACCAATATTTCTAGTAAATAATAAGTCTCTTGCCATTTTTTACTAGAATCTGAAGTGTGAAAACGCTTTGTTAGCTTCTGCCATTTTGTGAGTATCTTGACGTTTTTTAACGGCAGATCCTTCTTCTTTAGCAGCAGCAATAATCTCTCCAGCTAATCTTTGTGCCATAGATTTCTCATTACGCTTACGTGAATAAGAAATTAACCACTTCATTGCAGTTGCAATTTTACGATCTGGACGAATCTCATTTGGAATTTGGAATGTAGCTCCACCTACACGGCGAGAACGTACTTCTACGTGAGGCATTACATTTGATAATGCTTCTTTCCAAATATCTAATGAAGATTTTTCAGCATCTTCTTTGCGAGAATCAACGATTTCTAACGCATCATAGAAGATTTTAAATGCCACAGATTTTTTACCATCGTACATTAAGTTATTAACGAAACGAGTCACTAACTGATCATTAAATTTAGGATCTGGAAGTAAGGGTCTTTTTTTAGCTCTTGTCTTTCTCATCTCTCCTTAAATTATTTTTTAGCATCTTTAGGACGTTTAGCTCCATACTTACTTCTACGCTGAGTACGTCCGTTTACTCCTGCTGTGTCTAACGCTCCACGTACAATGTGGTAACGAACACCTGGTAAGTCTTTTACTCTTCCTCCTCTAACCAATACTATCGAGTGCTCTTGTAGGTTATGACCTTCACCACCGATGTACGCGTTAACTTCTTTCCCGTTAGTTAATCTAACACGAGCAACTTTACGCATTGCTGAGTTAGGTTTTTTAGGGGTTGTAGTGTATACACGTGTACAAACACCGCGGCGTTGTGGACATGACTCCAAAGCAGCCGATTTACTCTTCTTGGTTAGTTTTTTTCTACCTTTTCTAACTAATTGTTGAATTGTTGGCATACTAATTTACCTTTTAATTTTTTGAATTAAACCCAATTTTGGGTCTGCAAAACTACAAAAATTATCAGGAGTGACAAATTATTAACGCATTATTTTTTTGATTTTCTTATATTTATGAGAAATTATCAGTTTATACACACAAATTTTAAAAGAAATATTATTTAATAATTTAGCATCAGATTTACATTAATATCTTAACAATTAATCTAAAAGATTATTTAGCACATCCATTTTTACTTCAACGCAATTACTATTTTTCAGACCTAAAAAATATTTTACATTAACTTTACATAAGTTCATTTACTTTTGCAACACAAAAACATTAAATAATGTCAGTAAATTCATTTTTTAAATTATTTACACCAAGGGACAAAAAATTCTTCCCTTTGTTTGAAGAGTCTTCTAAAAGCTTGATTCAATTAGCAGAATTATTACACGAGTGTGTAAATGCACCAGTTGAAGATCGTGAAGATTATTTTGCGCAAATTTCTAGCTTAGAAAGCAAAATTGAGTTTTTAACTCAAAAAACAAACTTAGAACTAGGTAGAAATTTTATTACTCCGTTTGACAGAGAGGACATTTACTCTTTAATTAAATCTATTGATTATGTTGCAGACAACTTAAATGGAGCTGCAAATAGAATTAATATTTACCAAGTAGAAAAAATCACAAAATCTATTCGAAAAATAACTGCTGTCAATTTAGAAGCATGTCAACTTATTGGAGAGGGTATTGAGAATTTAAAAGATTTTAAAGATCTAAACCGTGTTTATGAAATTTGTGAACGCATCAATAAGTTAGAAAACAAATCTGATCGTATTTTTGATAAAGCTGTTCAAGAAATTTTTGAAAATGAAACTGACGTAAAAAATATTATTAAATATAAAGAAGTATTGTCTTCATTAGAATCTGCAACTGATAAATGTAAAAGCGTTGCTAATATATTAGAATCTGTTGCTGTTAAGCATTCATAAATCTTTAGTTATAAATATATCTTTTACGAATGGAAATGATTAATGATCTGTTTAGTATTATTGATGGAATGTTATCTTCAAAAGCGGGAATATTTTTATTAGTAATTATTTTTCTAGCTTTTGTATTTGACTACATCAATGGATTTCATGATGCGGCAAATTCTATTGCAACGATTGTTGCAACAAAAGTATTAACACCTTTTCAAGCTGTATTATGGGCAGCGGGATTCAACTTTCTTGCTTATTTCATTTCTGTTTATTGGATTGGAGAATTTAAGATTGGTAATACAATTGCTAAATCAGTTAATGAAAATTTTATCACTTTAGAAGTTATATTAGCCGGAATTATTGCAGCCATCACTTGGAATTTAATAACATGGAAATTTGGAATTCCTTCTTCTTCATCTCATACCCTAATTGGTGGATTTATTGGGGCTGCTTTAACAAATTCATTTATGAATCCTGACTTAGGATCTATATGGGATGTTATTGTATATGGAAAAGTTTTACCTATATTCCTATTTATATTTTTAGCTCCATTGATCGGAATGATCTTGGCAAGTATACTTACTTTAATCATTCTACAAATTTGTAAAAAAGCGAAACCCGCAGCTGCAGAATGGTGGTTTAAAAAACTTCAACTTGTTTCTTCTGCTTTATTTTCATTAGGACATGGTATGAATGATGCCCAAAAAGTAATGGGTATTATTGGAGCAGCAGTAATTTTTTATCATCTGAATGTAGATTTAGATCCTGAATATTTAGCAACTGAGGATAAATTTGGTTATTTTGTTAGTCATTGGGGATGGGTTCCTATCACTTCTTTTATTGTAATTGCTGCAGGAACTATGGCAGGTGGTTGGAAAATCATTAAAACTATGGGATCTAAAATCACAAAAGTTACCCCTTTAGAAGGAGTAGCATCTGAGACTGCAGGTGCAATTACATTGTATATTTCAGAACATTTTGGTATTCCTGTTTCAACAACACATACTATCACAGGATCTATAATTGGAGTTGGAATGACAAAACGAATCTCTGCAGTAAGATGGGGAGTAACCATAAGCTTACTTTGGGCATGGATATTAACTATTCCGGTTTCTGCTGTTATAGCTTCTATTTGTTATTTTATTATAACATTATTTTAGAGAAATATCTTTATTATATCATTATTTATACATGGACTTAAATGAATTAAGTCCATTTTTTTTATTTAACTTTACGCCCAATTTATTATTACTAGTACATATTTAATGGACTTAACAATTTTATTCGTAATTATCGGATTAGCAATTTTATTTGATTTCCTAAATGGATTTCATGATGCGGCAAATTCTATTGCAACAGTAGTAACTACAAAAGTACTAACACCTGTACAAGCTGTTTTGTGGGCTGCATTTTTCAATTTCATCGCGTTTTTCATCGCTAAATTTATCATTGGAGAATTTGGAGTTGCAGACACCATAGCAAAAATTATTAAAGAAGATGTAGTTACCAGTTTTGGAGCCAATCCATCTTTAGTAATCATAGCTGCCTTATCAGCTGCTATTACTTGGAATATTTTAACTTGGAAACTAGGTATTCCTTCTTCATCATCACATACCTTAATCGGAGGATTAGCAGGCGGTGCTTTAGCAGCTACTGGATTTGATTTTTCATCAATTAATGGATCTATTATTTTAACAATTATTGCTTTTATTTTTGTTGCTCCGTTTATTGGACTATTTGCAGGTAATATTATTAACATCATAACGATTAATCTTTGTAGAAATATTAAACCTCATAAAGCGGACACATGGTTTAAAAGGCTTCAACTTGTCTCTTCTGCTCTATTAAGTATTGGTCATGGTTTAAATGATTCACAAAAGGTAATGGGAGTTATTACATTTGCTTTGTTAGCAAATCAAACAGCTATTATTAATACAGATATGGATAATTGGTTTTTAAATGATGTTTTTCATTGGAAAGATTGGTTTATAACAACTGATAGCACTGATATTCATGATTGGGTTCCCATTGTTTGTTTTACAGCTATTGCTATTGGAACATTAGGTGGTGGTATGAAAATTCTTAAAACTATGGGTAATAAAATTACTAAGATTACTCCTATTGAAGGTTTCACAGCACAAACTGCTTCAGCTATTACTTTGTTTTTCACAGAACATATTAAAATGCCCGTTTCTACAACACATGTTATTACAGGATCTATTATTGGAGTCGGAATGACAAAACGTGTTTCTGCAGTTCGCTGGGGAGTTACTATAAGTTTATTATGGGCATGGATATTAACAATACCTGTTTCAGCATTAATCGCTACAGGATTTTATTTCCTTCTAAACTTGATTTTCTAAAAAATAAATTTATATGTAATATGAATATTATTTCTTTTAAAAAGTCGTAGCATTTTATTTACATAATTTCATAAAAAAACTCTCGCTTATAAAAGTGAGAGTTTTTTTTATTTCTAATTAGTAAAGCTAATATTATTTATTAAAATCAACTTTTAATTGTTCAATCTTAGCTAACAAGTTTTTTTGAACTTCTATATAATTCTCTTTTGTTTGTAAATCTGCACTTACTGAAAAATAGTATTTAATTTTTGGTTCAGTTCCAGAAGGGCGACAAGCAACCTTACTTCCGTCTTCTGTATAGAAAATTAAAACATTCGATTTCGGAATGTAAATCATCTTTTCCTCACCTGTAATTAAATTTTTCTCAATCGATGATTGGAAATCTTTAACACGAATTACTTTAGATCCTGCTAATTCTTTAGGGGCATTTAAACGGAAATCAACCATCATATTAGCAATTAGCTCTGCTCCTTCTTTACCCGGTTTAACAATTGAAATTAAATCCTCTTGATAAGCTTTACCAATTCCAACATAAATATCGATTAACTTATTATATAAAGAACTTCCATTTGCTTTAGCGACTGCAGCTATTTCCGACACTAATAAGGCTGTTGTCACAGAATCTTTATCTCTTATGAAATCGCCAACCATAAATCCGAAAGACTCCTCACCACCTCCAATAAATTTCTCTTTACCTTCGAAAGTACGAATCATATCTGCAATCCATTTAAATCCTGTTAATCCTACTTTACAATCAACGCCAAATTTAGAAGCAATATCATAGAAAATATCAGATGTTACAATGGTAGAACCTATAAACTCTTTTCCTGTAAGTTTACCTGCTTCTTGCCATTTCTCTAATAAGTAATAAGCAAGTACGGTATTCATTTGGTTACCGTTTAATAATACGATATCTCCATCGTTATTTCGTGTTGCAACTCCTACTCTGTCTGCATCCGGATCAGTCCCAATAACAACATCCGCTCCAATAGCATTGGCTAAATCAACTGCCATAGTTAATGCTTCTGGCTCCTCTGGATTTGGAGAAACTACTGTTGGGAAATCTCCACTTGGAATTGCTTGTTCTGGCACTTGATGAACTTGAGTGAATCCAGCTTTTTCAAAAGCTGTTGGAGTAATAGCAACTGCAGTTCCATGAATTGATGTAAAAACAATTTTAATATCCTCTTTACCTTCTTTCGTAAAACTTCCGTTTTCTACACAAGCGTTGATAAATGCTTCATCAATTTCTTTACCTATGTAAGTAATTAAATCATCATTTCCTTCAAATTTGATTTCATCTACTTTTACATTCCCTACATTAGCGATTATTGCCTTGTCATGTGGAGGAACGATCTGAGCACCATCATTCCAATAAACTTTGTAACCATTGTAAATTGGTGGATTATGAGAAGCTGTTAATACTATACCAGCATCACAACCTAAATGACGAACTGTAAATGATAATTCAGGTGTTGGACGAAATGATTCAAATAAATAAACTTTGATTCCATTAGCTGTTAAAACATCAGCAACCATTTTCGCAAATTTGTCCGAATTATGTCGAACATCGTATGCGATTGCAACAGATTTTTCTTTTGAAGGAAATTCTTGATGTAAATAATTTGCTAATCCTTGCGTAGCTGAACCTAGGGTATATTTGTTTAAACGATTTGTTCCTACTCCCATAATTCCACGCATACCCCCTGTACCGAATTCTAAATCACGATAAAATGAATCGTCTAATTCAGTAGGATTTGTATCGATTAAAGCTTGTACGGCAATTCTAGTTTCTGCATCATATGCATCAGAAAGCCATAATTGAGCTCTTTCTAAACTTGTACTCATTAAAAAGTTATTTTTTTATAACTTGAGCATTATCTGCAATCTTAGTGTCTTTCGATGGTTCACCTATATAAGTAATTATCGAATTTCCTTTTGCTGATCCTGCTAAAGATTTTCTTGAATTGATATTTAAGATTGCATTATCTGAAGTGTAAATTTGAGCATCATTCGTTTCAAAATTAAATAATTCAGCTTTCGATTGATTTTCTCCTTTATAGACTAATGCAATTGCAGTTCCTTTTAAATTAACTAATGACTGGTCGTATGCAGATAATTTTAAATTATTTGTAATTAAATACGAATTATCTATGGCAGATTGACTATTTGTACGGATTTCTAAATCATCAACATTTAAAGTTCCTGAAACTTGTAAAGATGTTTGACCAGATAAATTGATTTTTTTCAAATCTCTAGTCACATACACAAATACATCATAAGCCGTGTACTGATTAACTGTAGACGATTCATTAATTTTCAAACTACCGTTCTTACCTTCTACGACTAAATTATCTAAAATATTCTGATGACTTTCAGCTTTTACTCCAACAGTATTTCCGGAAATTAATGTAACGTTACAATTACAATTAACATCAAGCTCCGTAACTTGATCTACTGTAAAATTCTTTTGGGCAGTTGCTACACCATCACCATCTATTGAAGATGAACATCCGATAAGTGATAAAGCGATTAAGGAAAGTGTTAAAAGATTCTTCATAATTTAGGTTTTGGTGGTTAATCTAAGTTTAAAACTTTTTGAATACTATAAATTTTACGGTCTCTATTACTTCTTACAATTAATTCTCCTAAGAATCCTGCCAAAAATAATTGAGTACCCATTACCATAGCAGTTAATGATATATAAAAATACGGATTATCTGTAATTAATCGAGCTGGTTTATCTAAAATAAATATTTTGAATAACTTATCTATTCCTAAATAAAATGTAGCTACAAAACCTAATCCAAACATTATAGTTCCTATTAAACCAAATATATGCATTGGGCGATTACCAAACTTTGAAGTAAAATATAGTGTAATTAAATCCAAAAAACCATTAATAAAACGGCTTGGACCGAATTTAGATACCCCATATTTTCTTGCTTGGTGCCTAACTTGTTTTTCTAAAATTTTATGGTACCCAGCATTTTTAGCTAAAACGGGAATATAACGGTGCATATCGCCGTATAATTCAATATTTTGAGTTACCTCCCTTCTATAAGCTTTTAATCCACAATTAAAATCATTTAATTGTACACCTGATGTTTTACGTGCAACCGCATTAAATAATTTTGAAGGAAGATTTTTTGTTAATTTATTATCTTGTCTATTCTGTTTCCATCCTGAGACAATATCCGCTTTCTTATTAACTAATGTATTATATAATGCAGGAATCTCTTCCGGAAAATCTTGTAAATCTGCATCCATTGTGATTACAACATCTCCTTTTACTTCTTTAAAAGCTGCACTTAATGCAGGAGATTTCCCGAAATTTTTTCTAAATTTTATCCCTTTTACTTCAGAATGAAACTTTGATAAGTATTCTATTATTTCCCATGAATCATCAGTACTACCGTCGTCAATAAAAATAACCTCGAAAGAGTAACTTTTCTCGTGACACACAGTTTTTATACGTGTAAATAATTCTTCTAAAGAATCTTGTTCATTTAATAAAGGAACAACAATTGATAAATCCATAGTTTAGTAAACTCGTTTTTTTAGAAACTGTGCAAACATTGCAGATACAGCCATATAAAAAGATAAAAACATTGATAAACAACCGAAGAAATATTTAAAAGAAAATAAATTTACTTTCATAATCTCTGGTTCTTTTCTTGATTGTTCTATAACTGCAGCTTGCTCCGCATCCATATTAGACATAAAGGTATCTAAAATACCATTACGTAATGCATCTTGAGCTAATATACCGGTAGTATTAAAGAAAATAAATATTACTGCTAAGCTGATAAAACCTGCAATAAACATGACATAAAAACCTATCTTAAAACCTTCTTTAAAGGTCATCAAATCTTCATATGATTTACTTACTTTAGCTTTAGCCTTAGATACATTCAGCATAGTAAAGAAACAAAATCCCGCAAATAGAGGAATTAAACCAAAGCAACAAATCATCATGGTATATACGTAATAATCTTTTTGAGTGATTGACCCATTCGTAGAATAAACGATGTATAGTCCAAAAAATAATACTAACGTAATACCTGCTAAAGTAAAAGCGCTTCTTAAAACTTTATTAATTGTATTCATTTTGCAAATATAAAAATATCATTGCATTTATATAGTATGAATTAATTTATGTTTCACTTCAAATTTAGGTCCAATTTTCTTTTAATATTTTTTGAAATTATAGAAAAATAATATTTTCTTGAAAAAATATTTTATTTTATTGTATTCATTTTCAATCTATTTAAAACTAAACAAGAATTTATCGGCATTTTTTTTGAAATTTGACTTTTATTTTTCAATTCTTTTCTTATCTTTGCATCAGGCAAGTCCTACACAACCAGCTCCTGTTTAACCCTCCAGGACGGGAACGTAGCAAAGGTATACGGTCGTAGCGGTGTGATGTAGGTCGCTTGCCTTTTTTTATTCTCTAAATATTCCCCTTTCTTTTTTTTACCCACAAATTATTCTTAATTTTGCGACCATTGATTTAATAATTTCAATGGATACAACAAACAAGACACCAAAATACATTTTTGTTACAGGAGGTGTAACATCATCATTAGGAAAAGGAATTGTAGCTTCATCATTAGGGATGCTACTAGAGGCAAGAGGATATCGTGTAACGATCCAAAAACTTGACCCATATATTAACGTGGACCCAGGTACACTTAATCCATACGAACATGGGGAATGTTATGTTACCGAAGATGGTGCAGAAACAGATCTTGATCTTGGTCACTACGAAAGATATTTGAATCGCCCTACTTCCAAGGCTAACTCTGTTACAACAGGTAGAATTTATCAATCTGTTATAGAAAAGGAGCGTCGTGGAGATTACTTAGGAAAAACTGTTCAAGTTATTCCTCATATCACAAACGAAATTAAACGTCGTATTAAACTTCTTGGTAATACTGGGGACTATGATATTGTTATCACAGAAATTGGTGGTACAGTAGGTGATATTGAATCTTTACCTTACATAGAAACTATTCGCCAATTAATTTGGGAACTAGGTGATAATAACTCTTTAGTTATTCATTTAACTTTGGTTCCATATTTAGCTGCTTCAGGTGAATTAAAAACAAAACCTACTCAACATTCAGTTCGTACTTTAATGGAAAGTGGAATTAATGCTAATGTACTTGTAACACGTACAGAGCATCATATTTCTAAAGAAATTAAAGCTAAGTTAGCACAGTTTTGTAATGTTCGTAAAGAAAATGTTATTGAATGTATGGACGCTAATACAATTTATGATGTTCCATTCTTATTACACGAACAAGATTTTGATGAGGTCGTTTTAAAAGGTTTAAATTTATCATATGACCAAAAGCCTGATTTCACAATTTGGAAAAAATTCTTAGAAAGTCATAAAAACCCAACAAATAATGTAGAAATAGCATTAGTTGGAAAATACGTATCATTGCATGACTCTTACAAATCCATTACAGAAGCATTCACTCATGCAGGTGCTGCATGTGAAACTGGTGTAAAAGTAAGATGGGTATACTCTGGAGATTTAACAGAAGATAATGTTGGAGAAAAATTAGCTGGTGTTGCTGGAATATTAATAGCACCTGGTTTTGGTGATAGAGGAATATTAGGTAAAGTAATCGCAGCAAACTATGCACGCCGCAACAATATCCCTACATTAGGAATTTGTCTAGGTATGCAGATTATGGCAATAGAATTTGCTCGTAACGTACTAGGATACGAAAAAGCAGATTCAGCAGAAATGGACTCTCAGACACCTCACCCAGTTATTAGCTTAATGGAAGGTCAGAAAGACATTACTGATAAAGGTGGAACGATGAGATTAGGAAATTGGAAATGTACTTTAGATGAAACTTCTAAGCTATCTACAATTTATAACGCAACAGAAATCTTAGAACGTCACCGTCACCGTTACGAATTTAATAATGAGTACTACGATGAGTTTGTTTCAAACGGGTTAATTCCAGTTGGAAAAAATCCAGAAACTGATTTGGTAGAAATATTAGAACATAAAGAACATCCATATTATATTGGAGTTCAGTTCCATCCAGAATACAAAAGTACAGTTGCTTCACCACATCCACTATTTATTAGTTTTATTGAAGCAGCTTTGTCGAACAAACAAATTGAAACTTTAAATGCAACAAGAGAAAAAATTTGATTTTAATCAAATCATTGCATTTGTTTTAATGGGTCTTTTATTATTTGGTGTAATGTATTGGAATACACCATCTGATGAAGAACTTGAAAAACAAAAGCAAGAGTTAGTCCAAAAGGAAAAACAAGAAAAAGCGAAAGAACAGCAAAATGTTCAAATTGCGCAAAACATTTTTCAGCCTATAGCTGCACAAGAAGCGAAGGATGTTGAAGTTTCTAATGCCAAAATGAATGTAAAATTCGCGGCTAAAGGTGGACAAATTGACGCTGTACAATTAGTTGATTTTACTGCCTATGAAAAAGGTAAAAAAGATGCACCTTTATATTTAGCAAAAGATGGATCAAACTCTTTAAACTTTACTTTTAAAACTAAAGCAGGTGTTGAAGTAAATACGAAAGATTTAATTTTCGTTCCTTCTGTAGAAAAAAATAGTGCAAACTCTATTGTAACAATGACTGCTCAATCGCAAGGTGGGCAAATACAATACATTTATACAATTGGAGATTCATACGGAATTGATTTAGAAATAAAATCGCAAGGATTGTCTAATTTAACAACAGATAAAGAAGTTCTTTTAAGTTGGAAAATGGATGGTTTTAGTACTGAGAAAGGAAAAGATCAAGAGAAATATTGGTCTCATACTTACTTTCAGTTCAAGAATTCTAATGATTTAGAATATGAATTATTTGGATCTGACACTTGGGAAGAAGAAGAACCTATTTCTTGGGTAGCAAATAAACAGCAATTCTTCTCTACAGTTTTATCTTCTGAAGAAGGCTTTAAAAATGGTAAAGGTGGTTCTCA
Source organism: Faecalibacter rhinopitheci (assembly GCF_015234135.1). Classification (GTDB taxonomy): domain Bacteria; phylum Bacteroidota; class Bacteroidia; order Flavobacteriales; family Weeksellaceae; genus Empedobacter; species Empedobacter rhinopitheci. The sequence goes on from NZ_JADGIK010000005.1 coordinate 68,360, forward strand.
GAACTCTGAAAAAGAAGATGAAAATTTTTCTAAACACTATTTCTTTACATCAGATATAGAGTTAAAAAATGCAGAGTTAAATCATAAATTGACTTTTGACTTTTTACCATTAGAGTATAATATGTTAAAAGAATACAATGATAAAGGTTTCCAAAATTTAATTGATTTTGGATGGGGAATCTTTGGTGGTTTAAACAAGTATTTCTTTTTATATGTATTTAAAATATTAGCAAACTTCGGAATTCAGTATGGATGGGTAATTTTCTTAATGACAATTGTTGTTAAGCTAATCTTATCTCCTATTATGTACAAACAATATCGTCAATCTGCTTTAATGAAAGTTTTAAAACCTGAATTAAATGAGATCAACGAAAAGTACAAAGATTCTAAAGATGCAATGAAGAAACAACAAGCAACGATGGAAATATATCGTAATGCTGGTGTAAATCCTTTAGCTGGATGTTTACCTGCATTATTACAAATTCCAATTTTCTATGCTTTATTCCGTTTCTTCCCTAACTTAATTGATTTAAGAGGTAAGCCATTTTTATTTGCAGGAGATTTAACAGCATTTGATGATTTAATCAAAATTCCAGAATGGATTCCAGTTTTAGATGGACACTTATCAATCTTTGCAATGTTATACGTTGTAGCGATGTTAGTATACTTTAAAGTTTCTGGATCAATGGATAATTTCCAAATGCCACAACAAGAAGGAATGCCTAATATGGAATTCATGAAATACATGATGTATATTATGCCTATTTTCTTCTTTGTATTCCTTAATAATTATGCTTCTGGATTATCATGGTATTACTTAGTATCTAATACGATTAACATTGGTATTGTACTTTACATTAAGAAAGTAATGATTAATGAAAGTAAGATTCATGAGATATTAGCTAAAAACAAAGCAAAGCCTAAAAAAGAAGGTAAGTTTGCTTCTCGTATGCAAGATATGATGAAAAAAGCTCAAGAAATGCAAGAGCAACAACAGCAAACCAAAAAAAATAAAAAGTAAGAAATAATATTCTTCATATATTTTCTAATCCGTTAATAATAATTAACGGATTTTTTTATTCAATACAGACACTAAAATAAATTAATGCCAAAAAATTGAATAACAAATAATTAAATAACAACATTCATATTACTGGTGTACATGTTACACATTTTTTTAATAAATTGTTTGTTATTTATTTTATTACGTGTATTATTGTCTGCATTTAATAATCATTATGGAAAATATTTACTCTTTAAAAGACCAAACAGCAAATCCTGGGCCTTTAGGTTTATATGGATTTGCATTAACAACTATTTTATTAAATATTCATAATGCAGGATTCTTTCCTGTTAATAGTATGATAATGGGAATGGGTGTGTTTTTTGGCGGTGGAGCACAGTTTGTAGCTGGTGTGATGGAATGGAAAAAAGGAAATAATTTTGGAAGTATCGCATTTATGTCCTACGGTGCATTTTGGTTATCCTTAGTTTTTTTATGGTTGGCACCAATTTTAGGAGCTGAGAAACCTGATGGGAATGCGATGGGATGCTACCTAGGAATTTGGGGAATATTCACATTAGTCAATTTTATCCAAACATTAAAAGGACATACAGTTGGGAAACTATTATTTGGATCATTAACATTACTATTCTTTTTACTAGCTGCAGGTAATTTTACTGGTAGCGAACAAATTTTAAATATCGCAGGTTGGGTTGGAATTGTGTGTGGCTCGATAGCTTTTTACGAAGCGTCTGCTATTATGATAAACTTAAGATTTGAAAAGAATTTACTTCCTCTTTAATATTAAAAAAGGCTTAAACGAATGTTTAAGCCTTTTTTTTAATTATATAATTATCGCACTGCAACTTTTCTGTATATAAATAATAAGATAAGTGATCCAGCAATTGCAACTAAAAAGCCGCCTATAGACCAATTATTTGGGTCATAATTTAAAAATAGTGTTGAAATCCAACCTCCTAGAACTGCACCTATAATTCCTATAAGCATAGTCACCCAAAATCCTCCTGGGTCTGAACCTGGCATAATTGCTTTTGCAATTGCTCCTGCGATAACTCCGAAAATAGCCCATGAAATCCAATTCATAAGGAACGAAAAAATTAAAGCTGATGTAATCATAATAATTTAGTTTATGGTTTATATGTTAAATAAACCTTAACTAAAATCATACCAAGTTGAAATTGAATATATAAAACTTGTTTTTTTGTACATTTGTTTAAAATAAAAACACACTATGTCTTTAATTAAATCAATTTCAGGATTTAGAGGAACAATTGGAGGAAAACCAGGCGATAACTTAACACCAATAGATGCAGTTAAGTTTGCTGCCGCTTATGGTACTTGGTTAAAAAATCAAACAAAAAAAGATTCATATAAAGTTGTAATAGGACGTGATGCTCGCATATCAGGACAAATGATTTCACAATTAGTTTGTTCAACTTTACAAGGATTAGGAATTAATGTTATTGATCTAGATTTATCTACAACACCAACAGTTGAGGTAATGGTAACACATTTAAATGCTGATGGTGGAATAATTTTAACTGCATCTCATAATCCAAAACAATGGAATGCCTTAAAATTATTAAACGGAAAAGGTGAATTTGTTTCTGCCGAAGATGGTGCAGAAATTTTAGCGACTGTAGATGCTGATGATTATCAGTTTGCAGAAGTTGATGATTTAGGTACTTATGAAACATTTGAGAATGCCATCGCTCTACATATTGATCAAATATTAGATTTACCTTTAGTTAACGTAGAAGCTATTAAAGCAAAGAAATTTAAAGTTGCTATTGACGCTGTAAATTCTACTGGTGGTATTTCAATTCCTAATTTATTAGATAAGTTAGGCGTTGATTACATTAAAATGTATTGTGAGCCTACAGGTCATTTTCCACACAATCCAGAACCCTTAAAAGAACACTTAGGTGATATTTGTGCTAAAGTGTTAGAAGAAAAAGCAGATTTCGGAATTGTAGTGGATCCTGATGTTGATCGTTTGGCTATAATCGACGAAAAAGGAAATATGTTTGGGGAAGAATATACGCTAGTTGCTGTTGCTGACTATGTTTTAGGAAAAACACCATCAGCTACTGTATCTAACTTATCATCTTCTCGTGCATTGAGAGATATTGCTGAGAAACATGGCCAAAGCTACTCACCTTCTGCAGTAGGAGAAGTAAATGTTGTTATGGAAATGAAGGCAACTGGCGCAAAAATTGGTGGCGAAGGTAATGGTGGAATTATTTATCCAGAATTACACTATGGTCGCGATTCTTTAGTAGGTATAGCTTTATTCTTATCTCATTTAGCAGAAAAAGAAATTTCAGTTTCTGAATTAAGAGCATCTTACCCAGCCTATTTCATGGCGAAAAAGAAAATTGAATTGACACCAGAAATCAATGTTGATCATTTATTAGAACAGGTTCAAGATCTTTATAAAACTGAACAAATAAATACTGTAGATGGTGTGAAAATTGATTTTCCAAATGAATGGGTTCACCTAAGAAAATCAAATACAGAACCTATTATCCGCATTTACACAGAAAGTACTTCTGAAGAATCTGCCAATTTATTAGCTGATAAAATGATTGCAAGCATTCAATCAATTATTTAAAATACATATGTTAATTAGTTGTGCAAAACTATAAATAATGAAAAATGCTTTTTTTTAAAAGCATTTTTCTATTTTAGAAAGGAATTATGGAGGATGAGTTTTTAAACAATGAATTGATTGAACAATTCGAAAAAATGTTGGATCAAAGAGAGCATATCTATTTTGATTCTGAGCAATTATTAGAAATAATTTCATTTTATATTGATGTAAACGATTTTGAGTATGCTAAAAAAGCTATAGCATATGCCTATGAATTGTATCCTGACAATTATGAATTGAAGATTAAACAAATTGAATATTTCCTTGTATTGAGCCAATTAAAAAAAGCAGCAGAGCTAATTAAGGAGTTGAAAGAAATCGCATCTGAAGATTTAGAATATCAGCTTGTTGTAGCACGTTTTTGGGCCATTAAAAATTTCCCTAAAAAAGCAATAGAATTTTATCTTAAAGCTGCAAAACATGAGGAAGATTTAGACTTTATATATAATTGTATCGGGAATGAATATCTCAATATTGAGGATATTGAAAATGCATTGATATATTTTAAGAAAGGTTTAGATTTTAGTGATGATAATGATTATTCATTCTTTTCAATTATACAATGTTATAACGAATTGCATCAACCCGAAAAATGCATCGATTTTTTGAAAGATTATATTGATGAAAATCCTTTTGCTGAGGAAGCTTGGGCACAATTAGGTAGCCAATATGACAAGGTAAATAAATTAGAAGAAGCCTTAGAAGCTTTTGACTATGTTACAGTAATTAACCCTACTAGTATTTCAGGACATTCTCAGAAGGCAGTTATGTTACAAAAACTTGCTCGTTACGAAGAAGCTATATTGTGCTACGAAGAGACATTAGAATATGATGATTCTGCAGCTATTACATATTTAAAAATTGGCGAGTGTTACGAAAAATTACACCAACCTTTAAAAGCTCTAAAATCATATCATCTTTCGATAAAAGAGGATCCTCAATTAGATAAAGTATGGGGTAAAACAGCAAACTTATATTCAAGCTTGGAAAATTATCAAGAAGCGCTGTTCTATATTAATAGAGCTCTAGATCTTGATAGTCAAAATATTGATTATTGGAAAACTCACTGCTATATTTTAATTAAACTTGGATTATATGAAGAAGCAATCCAAAGTTACAGAACAATTGTTGAAATAGAACCTATGTATCTTAACAATTGGCTTGCTCTTATAGAAGCAAACATTGTAATGGAAGAATATGAGATTGCCATCAAAGAAAGTTTACTTGCTTTAATACACTTTAATAGATCTGAAATTTATTACCAATTAAGCTGTTGCTATTTTCATTTGGGAGATGAAAAACTAGGTAACGAAGCTTTTCATAAAGCCCTAGAATTAGACAAAACTAAAAAAGAGGAATTTTTAGAAAAATATCCTATTTTACAAAAATACTTCTCTGAAACAAGGGACTAAAATTGTTTTCCTTATATAATTGATTTTTAAATTACTTTAAAAACAAATACTATTCAGTATTTTTAGAGTATATTTAAAAGTCAATTTTAAAATATGAATTTAGTCGCACATCAATTTTTATCCTTCAATAATCCCTCCATACAAATTGGTAATTTGTTGGGTGAAATAGTAAAAGGCAATAAATTCAATGCTTATCCAACAGATATAAAAAAAGGAATTTTACTACATCGTGAGATCGATTCTTATACTGATTCGCATGAAATTGTAAAACGCAGTACTACGTATTTTCATACAACACATCATAAATATTCTCCTATTATTGTAGATTTACTATATGATTATTTTTTAATCAAGCATTGGAGAAAATACCACCCAACTTCATTCTATTTATTCAAACAAAATTGTTATGAGTTATTTATTCATAACTATGATAATTTCCCAGCAGAGTTACAATATATGCTAGATTATATGTTAAAACAGGACTGGTTTGAGAATTATAGTTCATTAGAAGGTATTCAAAAAACATTAATTGGATTGAGCAAAAGAACTAAATTTGTTAATAATTTAGGAAATTCTTTACCTGCTATTCAACTTTATGAAAATGAAATTGAACAAGATTTCCTTGAATTTTTTCCTGATTTAATTAATCATTGTCAACGATATATTAAAGAAAATTAATAATAAATATTATATTACTACGCTATAACAAACAAAAATTAGATTCCAAAAAAAATAAAAACCACAATGGATTTAACATTCAATAAAAGAGAAGATTACAATAAATTGCAACTGTCTAAATTAAGAAATAAATTAAATGAGGTTTATTTAGGCGGTGGAAAAAAAAGAATTGAAGCACACAAAAATAAAGGCAAATTAACTGCAAGAGAAAGAATTGATTATCTATTAGATGATAATAAACCATCTATAGAAATTGGAGCTTTGGTTGGAGATGAAATGTACCAAGAACACGGCGGATGTCCTTCGGGAGGCGTAGTAATAAAAATTGGTTATGTTTCTGGTAAGCAATGTATAGTAGTAGCAAATGACGCAACTGTAAAAGCTGGTGCTTGGTTCCCAATAACTGGGAAGAAAAACTTAAGAGCACAAGAAATTGCAATGGAAAATAAATTGCCTATTATTTATTTAGTAGATAGTGCCGGTGTTTATCTACCTATGCAAGATGAAATTTTCCCTGATAAAGAACATTTTGGACGTATTTTTCGTAATAATGCCATTATGTCTTCTATGGGAATCACTCAAATAGCTGCTGTTATGGGAAGTTGTGTAGCTGGTGGAGCTTATTTACCAATAATGAGTGATGAAGCGCTAATAGTAGATAAAACTGGCTCTATATTTTTAGCAGGAAGTTATCTAGTAAAAGCTGCTATTGGAGAAGATATTGATAACGAAACACTTGGTGGTGCAACTACACATTGTGAAATTTCTGGTGTTACGGATTATAAAGCAAAAGACGACCAAGATTGCCTGAATAGAATTAAATCAGTTATGTCTAAAATTGGAGATTATGATAAAGCTGGATTTAATAGAATAGAATCATCAAAACCATCTTTGGATGAAAAAGAAATTTACGGCATTTTACCTATTTCCAGAGCTGAACAATATGATATGTATGAAATTATCAAACGTTTGGTTGATAACTCAGAATTTGATGAATATAAAGCAGATTATGGTAAAACAATAATAACTGCATATGCACGTATCGACGGATGGGCTGTTGGGATTGTTGCTAATCAACGAAAAATTGTAAAGTCCGTAAAAGACGGAATGCAGTTTGGTGGTGTAATTTACTCTGATTCTGCTGATAAAGCTACCCGATTTATTGCTAATTGTAACCAAAAGAAAATTCCTTTAGTATTTTTACAAGACGTAACAGGATTTATGGTAGGTTCAAAATCCGAACATGGAGGAATTATAAAAGATGGTGCGAAAATGGTAAATGCAGTTTCTAACTCGGTAGTTCCAAAGTTCACAATAGTAATCGGAAATTCATATGGAGCTGGTAATTATGCGATGTGTGGAAAAGCTTACGACCCAAGACTAATTGCTGCTTGGCCTTCTGCTCAATTAGCAGTTATGGGAGGAGAACAGGCTGCTAAAGTTCTTTTACAAATTCAGGAAGCAACTTTAAAAAGTAAAGGAGTAGAAATTGATGAGGTTAAAAAAGAAGAACTTCTTAAAGAGATTACAGATAAATACACTGCACAAACTAGTCCCTATTATGCTGCATCTAGATTATGGACTGATGGTATAATTGATCCACTAGATACGCGTAAATGGATTTCATTAGGTATTGAGGCTGCAGATCATGCTCCTATTGAGAAACAGTTTAACTTAGGTGTGATACAAGTTTAATATAACTTATAAATAACTAAAAAGGAGAGTTCGATTTAAGAGCTCTCCTTTTTTATATTACAGTTTTAATGATATAATTTATATCTTTCTTAAAACTCCAATTTTTTACATATTCTATATTTATTTTCACCTTATCTGGCCACAAAACGTTATCGTTATACCAAATTGGATTATCTACTTTCGAAAGTATTTCTTCTTCCTTTCTATACTTTAACTGTGCTGGCCCTGTAATTCCAGGCTTTACTTGTAGCATCAAGCGATCTTCTCCCTTTAGTATATCTGCATATCCTTCCACATCGGGCCGAGGTCCTACAAAGCTCATTTCCCCTTTCAATATATTAATAAGCTGAGGTAGTTCATCTAATTTATAATCCCTAAAAAACTGTCCAATTTTTGTAATTTCGTGAGATGAAGTAGTAATTGTATCTTTTTGTATTCCTCTCATTGTTCTAATTTTATAAATTAAAAAAACTTTACCACACTTACCTACTCTTCTTTGCTTAAAAAGGCCAAAATCTTTTGTATCTAAAGTCGAAATAAAAATCATACAAATGATTAATCCTACTAATAAAATTAGTAGGATTAATGCCATTATATAATCAAATATACTCTTTATTAACATATTAGAAGAAACGTTCTTTAATTCTAAAAAATAAACGTTTAACCTTTCCTTTCAGTGAATCATCAAAAATTTGGTCTTCATCAAAATACCCATAACCGTACCCATATCCATAACCGTATCCATAACCGTATCCAGCTCGAACTTTGAATCCGTTAATGATAACACCAACATTTTTTATTTCTCCTTCGTCATATTTATTAGAAATAGTATTTATAAAATTCTTTTCAGAATAATTATATCTCGTAATATATAATGTACAGTCTGCATACTTCATCAAATCATAAGAATCAGCTACAAGCCCAATTGGTGGAGAATCTATAACAATAAAATCATATCTATCTTTAAGTTCTCTAAAGAACTCATCCATATGTTTACTTAAAATTAATTCAGAAGGATTTGGTGGTATTGGACCTGCTGTGATAATATCTAAATTAGGTAAAACTGTATTTTGAATAATATCTTCTAATTTCGCATTTCCTGTAATATAATTTGTAACTCCTAACTTGTTACTGATTTTAAAATCATCAAATATTTTAGGTTTACGCAAATCCATCCCAATCAAAATAGCTTTCTTATCAGTAGAACCTAATACAGTTGACAAGTTCATCGATGTAAAAGTTTTTCCTTCACCACCAATAAATGACGTCATTAAAATCGTTTTATTAGTTGGATGTAAAGGCTCATCTCTATACAAAAACTTAAGATTTGATCGTATAGCTCTAAAAGATTCTGATAAACCTGATTTTGGACTATTTAAAACAATTAATGCGGAATTATCCCCCAAATCACCAACTGTACCAACTAAAGGAATATGAGTTCTGGAAGTAATATCTTTAATCGTTTTAACTTTAAAATCAAGTAATTCTTTAATTACGACATATAACAAAGGAAGAACCAATCCTATTGCTAAAGCAATTAGGTAATTCTTTTTCGTATCCGGACCAATTGGTGCCTGGTTTAGATTTTTTGCTGGATCTATAATCGTAATATCAGAGATATTAGAAGCTAATGTTAGCCCTGTAGCATTTAATTGAGAAATTAAGCTAGAATATAAATTATTATTCATTTCAAAAGCACGGTTAGCTTCTAAAAACTCAATTTCTTGAAAAGGCAATTCTTCAACTTTAAATTCAATTTCTTGAATTTTAGCATTTACTTGTGCTAAATCAGTATTTAATTTTGTAATATGTGCATTAACAATGTTATCTATAGCTAATCTTGCTTCAGCTATTTTTTGATCTATATTTCTGATCTCTGTGGTATTCTTTTGGAATTGTTTAAGTAATTCTAATTTTTGATTTTCTAAAGCTTCTAATTTACTTACATTCGACATGAAAAAAGAAACATCTAATCCTGCAATGTTTAATGCGATTAAATTATTAATACTAGAATTTGATTTTGGAGTTAATGTGCGCAAAGCACTAATTCTCTCCTCTAACATTAATTTTTCCTTATCATATTGAGTTAAACTAGAAAGAATTTGAGATTTTTTAGCATCAAAATTATAGATACCGTTTTTCTTTTGTAATTCTTGTAAATTAGCTGTTGCACTATCCAGCTTAAATCTTATACGCTTTATTTGTTCAGTTAAATATGTCCTAGTTTTAATAGACGTAATATTTTTCTCAGCTAATTCAGTTTCAATTAAAACACCAATCGACTTATTTAATAAATCTACAGACTCATTTAAACTCTTTGAATTTTTTGAAACAGAAATAATACTTGCAATTTTTGAAGCCTGAACGACATTAAAATTTTGCATAACTCTTCTAGTTGCTTCTGGCATAGAAACAAGCATAAAGCTGTATTTATTTGTATCAAAATGTTTTAAATTCTTTTTTACTCTAAACTTATAATTTTTAGTTTCTATCCACTGATTGTAGACACCTTGAGAAGGTAAAGAAAGTTTTGCATTCGAAATTATACTATCGTTCATATAATTATACAGCTTTCCGTCTTCGTTCAAAACTTTTATTTTAAACTTAGTAGCAGAAAGATTTTCAATAGAAATTTCAGATCTAATAATTTGATTATGAGCAGTATCAATTTCAATTGTAAAAGGTGCATCTAATTTATAAATATCAGATTTTTTAATTTTTCCCTCTTCATAATAAAATATGAATGAAGATGTTTTCTTAACCACTTTTTCATTATGAACACGGGAAGATAAAGTATAAGATAATGCATCTACTTTATTACTATTTCCACCCCATATAAAGTTGATAGAATTGTTAGCTGTAGAATTATTAGCAGAATTACTTGAAATTTTAAAAGTCGTAGATGCGCTATATATTTTATCAAATTTCCAATTGTTTAGATAATAGGCAATAAGTAAACAAATTATTGTTGATAATATATATAAAGGCCATGCTGAGATTAATCGAGGTATTAACCTTTCAATATCAATGATATCTCCTTTCTTTTGTTGTTTTTTAGTTTGATTATCCATTAAAAGCGATCAAAAAATAAATACACACCTAAGATTGTTCCTAACACTCCCATAACCGTAGTTACAACAGATAACGGATTAAGTCCTACACCCCATACTTTCTCTTTACGAGGATTAACAACAATGATATCATTATTCTGAATCCAATAATATTCTGAATTCATGATTGATTCTTTGGTTAAATCTACATTTACTTGTTTAGACCCATCTGGAGTTGTACGAATAATTCGTACATTTTTTAAATCAGCATAGATATTATTATTACCAGTTCTTGCAAAAGCTTCGATAATGGTCATATCTTTTTTATTTGCTCTAAAAACACCGTTATTAGTTTCTCCGACAATTGTATACTCGATACCTGCTAAATTAACATCTATATAAGTACCTTCTGGTGTATATATTTTATAGAATTCACCTTCAATTTTTTCTCTAGCTTGTTTTATAGTTAAACCTTCAACTTCAATTTTACCAATCCTCGGTAATTCAATTTTACCATCTTCTCTTACCATAACACCTTGATTTTGATTTTGAGAGAAAGTTCTATTTCCTGAAGTAGTAAAATCACTTAAAATACCTAAAGTTGATGGGTTGACAGAAGAAACATTTATCAATAACATATCATTTTTTTGAATATAGTATTCTGGAATATTATATTCAATCATTCCTTTACTATCCAACTTTAAATTTGAATCTGGCTGAATTAATTGTACATCTTTTAGAGATATACAAGATGTAATCATTGATATGATAAATAATATGAATGTCTTATTTAATATTTTTTCCATCATGTTTTTTGGTTAGTGTTATTAATATAGGTAAGATATCTTAATAAGGCAACAAAGCTAATTGAAAGTAGTAAAAATATCAAAAAAAGTTTGTTGATTTCTAAATTTCTCAAATAATATCCTATTATGACGAATACTATATTTATTATGACAATAATTATAGTAGTTTGTATATGTGTATATCCCAATTTTAAAATTTGATGATGCAAATGATTTTTGTCGGGCTTCAAAGGATGTTTCTTTTGTAAAACTCTTACAATAAAAACATTTAATGTATCTATAACCGGAATGGCAAAAATAAATAATAATAGTACTGGAGCAGTAACTATACTATAAGATGGCAATCCTGCTATGTACAAAAATCGAATAGCCATAAAAGTTAATATAAAACCTATTACCATAGATCCAGTATCACCCATGAAGATTTTGAATCTTTCAGACAAATTATATTTTAGAAATCCAACCAATACTGCTACAATTGATATTGCTAATATTCCTATGCTATAATCAAAAATTCTATAAAATATAAAAATAAAAGCTAGTGAAATTACTATACCAACACCTGATGCTAATCCATCAATTCCGTCAATTAGGTTGTATGCATTAATTAAAACAATAAAAACTATATATGTAATTATAACACCTACCCAATAATTCAGTTCATAAATTCCAAAAAGTCCATAAAAAGAATTAATCATTATTCCTGACCCAAAAATAATTAATGTAGTACTTATTAATTGAGCATAAAGTTTTTTATCCGGAGCTACTACTAATAGATCATCCATTAGACCCACGAAAAATAATATTGTAATGGCTGATAAAAAGAAGGCATAATTAGCTCCTAATTCTGTTGCAAAAATAGAAGTGGATACAACTATCCCAAAAAAAAGTGCTACACCTCCCAAGGTTGGTACCTTGTTCACATGTGAGCTCCTTGCCTCAGGTACATCCATCAATCCTTTTTTGAAAGATATTCTTATAATCTTTGGGATAGATATGATTGTTATAAAAAAAGCAAATGAAAAAGCTCCGATTATATTAATATATACAGGAGAAATACTAAGTTGATATAAGAAATCTAAAAGTCTAAAGTTTTCCATATTTCTTAAGTCCATTTAAGCCCCAACTCAGTGTATAAAAACCTGATTTAAGTAAATTCATATTTAAATGTTTATAATACAAATTAAATTGCATTTTTGCTATAATTAGTTTATTTCGAGAAACGGAATTATCTCTAATCCTATAAATTCCAAGCGGTTCAGTTATTGCTCGTGCGTATTTCACTTTCTGAAGCAATTCTATCCACATTGCATGATCTTCTCTCAGTTCGACAGATGGAAAATAAATCTTACCGATTCGCTTTGTATCGTAAACAGAAGTTAGCATAGGAATTGGACAATTATATAAAATTCTATTTTTATCAATAAAATCTTCTGCTATAAAATCATCTAATATTTCTTCTAAATTCTCATTTACCCGCTTATAAGTTGAATAGACTAATTCTTCATTCTCAAATTTCAGATAATTTACAGATTTTTCTAAAAAATCTTTCATCCAAATATCATCACTATCAATAAAAGTAATATATCTTCCCTGGGCTATATCTAATGCTTTATTCCTCGATATGGCAGCTCCAGAATTTATTTTATTTATACTAAGATTAATACGTGTATCATTAAATGATTTAATTATATCCATTGATCTATCGGTAGAACAATCATCAACAATAATCCATTCCCAATTAGTATAACTCTGATTTTTTATGGATTCATATGTTTCAGTAATATACTTTTCTGAGTTATAACAAGGTGTTATTATTGAAACTAATTCTTCCATATCCCATATATTGATTCATTACTAAAGAAGGTTTTATAATTTGCAAAATTAGATTTATGACCTTGTTTATATTGAAACCAAAAAATCAGAAAAATAGTATAAAATACAAAACTATAGTATAAAAGATTTCTTTTTAATTGATCTCCTGAAAATATATAAACTAATCTTGAAACTGTTAATCCTAAAAAAACAAGATAGTACCCTGGCAAACGTATTCCAAAAATACCTTTTCCTAAAAAGAAATATAAAACAATACCCATTAATAATAAATTTCTAAACATGCAATACAGTTTATCATGTTCAGCATATTTATTATATATAATAATAGACATTGTTGTTAAAACCTTTACTATATCTCCTACTGCTATCGCGGATTCTGTATCTAAATCTGATTGATAATCTGCAAATTTTTCTTGTCCAAAAGGCATAAACTCCATAATAACTTCTATTATAGAGGTTAATCCTAAATAATTACCTAAAATAGCTACAGTTACAATCCATCCCATTAATAATTGATTGAATTTAACTCGTACAATCCAATAAGCTAAAATAAAAACAATACATGATTCATGAAATTGATAAGCTATTACAATACATAGTATAAATTTTAGTAATTTCTTATCAATTATATATTTTATTGAATATAAAGTTATAGCACATGCCATACCTTGCCGAATATGTACATGTTCTTCAAACATAAATGTAGGTATGGCATACATAAATAAAGCTAGTGCAGGTAAACCAGTATATTTATATATCGTTAAAGATTTTAAGTAGAGTGAAATAATAACTAACGTTAAAGATAGCATTCCAAAGCCAAAACCTATATCATTATAAATTTTATTAAAAACTATATAGCCAATCTCCATTGATTGATAATCACTATATCGTTTTAAATCATTCCAATCAATAATATCAATATCCCTAAAAGCTCTGAAATAAGCTATCCAATCCGGACTAAGACCATAACCTAATCCAGCAGTTAGCATCATTATCACAACAATTATTTTATACCATTGCTTACTTGTTTTTTCTCCTTTCGAAAATTCTAAAAAAGAAGTTATTACCAGTAATGTGAAAATTAAATAATAAATAAAACTCATGTTAGTTTACAATTTTATTATGAGTTTAAGGTTAAATAATGAGATTGCATAAAAGATTTTCTTTTTGAACGGTAATGAAGATAAATAATTATTTTCAAATCTTTTATAATTTCTAATTTCGGAATTTGACAGACCATTAGATTTTAAAAATTGAGATAATTCATCAACCATTTCTGCCTTTAAAAATTTATCTTTCACATACGCTACATATGCTAAATACGAATAGTAGCCTTGAATAATTTGAAAACGTTTCAATTCATTTAAATTGTTATTATATTGACTTTGCTTAAAATAATTTGTAATGTTTTCAATGGCAATAAACATATCCAATCCTTTTCGTGTATGCGTTTTTGTAATCGAATCTTGACGTTCAAAATATTTATAGAATGGTTGATTGATTTTCGAAATTATGATCGAGTCTATAACTAATTTTGGAATCAATTCGATATCTTCAAAATGAATTCCTTTTTGAAAGCGATGCTTTTCAAATAATGAGCGTTTGAATAATTTATTACATGCAAAACAACTCATTTCTCCAAATATCGTCAAATCATCATTTAGGATAATTTTTTCTGGTAATTGTGGTGATTGCCGTAAATCTCTAAACTCTTTTCCATTTTCATCAACTTTTACTAAATCACAAAAAACAATTTCAGATTGATGCTTTTGAGCTAAATCCATCATTTTTTCAAACATTTTTGAATCGATATAATCGTCAGAATCAATAAACGCAATATATTCGCCTTTAGCCTGATCAATACCGACGTTTCTAGCATCGCTTAATCCACCATTTTCTTTAATAATTGATACTATACGCTTATCTTTCTCAACATATTGATCAATGATTTGTTGTGAATTATCTTTCGAACCATCGTTCACTACTAACAGCTCAAAATCACCAAACGTTTGATTCAATATAGAATCCAAACACTTCGGTAAATAAAGGGCTGTATTGTAAACCGGTACAATCACTGATATTTTTGGCGATGAATTCATTTATATATTTTCAAAAATGGTTTCGTATTGTTTGATAATAATTTCTTTACTAAAACGAGATTGAATACTATTTATAATCTTTTCTGATGAATGCTCTTCAGCTAAAATGATTTTAATTTTAGCTGAAAAACCTTTAGAATCTTCAATTGAATGAATTTCTCCATTGATTTTATCTTGGATGATTTCATTTATTCCACCTGGACAATTATTCGCCAAACTATACGTTCCACACGCACCAGCTTCCAACAATACATTAGGAAAACCTTCGTAGCGTGAAGATATAATAAACAGATCTGCTTCCTTTAAATAAACGAATGGATTTGGAACATTCCCTTTAAACGTTACGTTATCCAATTTCAACAATTCTTTTTGTTGAAACAATTCATCCTTAAAAGCTCCATCGCCCAAGATTGTTAATTTGATTTTTTCATCTTTCAATTCTTTCATTACATTTAATAATAAATCGAATCCTTTCCTTGGTGATAGATTTCCAATCGCCACAATATTTTTATAGCTCTTGTCAAAACCTAAATCATAACTTTCAGATTTCATTTGATTAATCAAATCGAAATCCACTGGATTATTGATCTTTACGATTCGATTTTCCGAAATTTTAAAATTTTTAAATAAGTCATTTTTCATATCATCACTTTGCGCAATGATTTGATGAAAATTATTATAAAAACGATAGAAAAATAAAATCTCTTTTCGTGTCACATGTTGAGAAACTACATTCGTTTCACGAGTAATAAACCTTGTATTTTTGAACAAAGGAATCAATGGTGATAAAAATGCTGAAATTTCACCCCAACCTGTAAATATTATTTCAGGTTGAAGTTTTTGAATCAACGGAACAATCTTAAAAATTGAATAACGAATGCGTTCTACATTCAGTTCGATAATTTCAACATCCTTTTTTAAATGATTCAGATAATGCCCTTCTTTTTTGAACAACACTAATTTTGGACAAAACTTCGTTCGGTCCAATTCATTGCAAAGCGTTGTAATCACACGCTCAGCTCCACCTTGATTCAGGTCAGGTAATATGAATAGTATTGTTTTCAAAAATTAATCGATTCTATTGTTGATGTATCCTTCCGTTGCTTTTTCATTCGGGATAATTTGCATTGGATTTCCCATCACAATCGAATTATCCGGCACATCTTGTGTCACGTAACTATTTGGTGCAATTAAAACGTTATTTCCGATTGTAATTCCACCTACAATTACGGCATTCGTACCCACCCAAACATCATCTTTTAACGTTGGAAAACCTTTCGACTTTCCACGATTGGTTTGACCTAGAGTTACACCATGTGCAATATTGCAATTCTTCCCTATTTTAGCTTTTGGATTCACAACCACGTGTCCCCAATGTCCTAAATTTAAGCCTGGTCCAATTTCTGATTTCGCAGAAATTTGATACCCATATTTAATGGAATATCTTCTCAATAATAAGCGATAAATCAATCCTAGAGGATGTTTTGTCGGATATTGTTGTGCTTTTCTTAAACAATAAATAAAACGAAAACCTGGACTCATAAACCCTTTCAGAAAAGGTGAATTGGTCCAATATCCAAAGTTTCTGTAAAAATCTTTCTGAATAATTGTTCTCATCTTAATCATTTAAATATTTCTCGATGGAATTTACTGCATTACTTAACTCAAAAGGTAATGCTTTTGCTTCAATATTTTGTTGATATTTTTTCGCTTCTTCAGGATGTTGAATAAAATATTTCAATCCGTCGTAAATCGCTTCTTCTGAATTTTCAATGATATGACCTAATTCACCATCATTCAACATTTCTCTGACTCCAGAAACATCGGTTGCAATTATAGGCTTAGCCAATGTCATTGCTTCAAATAAAACAGTTGGATAACCTTCGTAACGCGAAGACAAAATATAATAATCTGATTTGATGAAATACGGATATGGATTTTCTTTGAAACCAATTAAATGCGCTGTATCATTTATTTGGAGCTCATCTACTAATTTTTTGATATTCGGAAAATCATAACCATCACCTACAATCCAAACCTGATGTTTAAATCCTTTATCTAATAAACGTCGATGCGCTCTTAATAAACGATCAAATCCTTTTTGTGGAAAAACAGTACCAATTGACACAAACGTCAGCTCATTTTCGATTTTAGGCAAATCACAAGGTCGTTTTGCTAAACGTTTGATTTCTTCTACATCAATCGGATTATAAATTCGAACGACTTTCTTCTTTTCATTTTCCGAAATCGCTAAATCTAAAAACAGTTGATTAATCTTCTCTGAAATCACCAAAATACGATCAAATTCGAAAAATGATTTCAAACGTTCATTTGTATATTCTGGTATGTTTGATAAATCGTTATGAATCCAAACAATTTTCTTAGAAGATTTAATGGGAGAATTTAGAATTTCATCGGCCATTCCGTGAATTGCAGCAAATTCGATATCATATATTTTTTGGGGTAAGATAAATTTATACAACAATTTTGGGAACTTCTTCAGAATCGTTTGATAGATTACTCTAAAAACTTTTTCTGGAATATCTTGTGGTCGATTAGTTGTAATCATTTCCCCTTTATTCAAATAGTAAATATTAATCCAAGACGGTACATCTTTTAAATATTTACCGGAATAAAGATTCAACAACAAATCAATTTCATATTTGTCTGGTGAAAGATTTTTTAAAAAAGTTACTAATACCTTTTCAGCACCTCCGTGACGAAGTGATCCTATACGTATTAATATTTTCTTTTTCATAGTTAAGTTTTAGGTTAGGCAAAAGTAAAAATATATTGCAAACTATACCTTATTTAGTTTTTTATACAGTCTTGTTAATGGATATAAAAATGTTGATAATATTTTGAAATGTTCTAATTCTTTAATAATCATTATTATTCCTGTATTATTAATTATAGAATACATCTGATATCCTACAATATTTCTTACTAAAGTTTTGGGATATTTATATAAACGATTTCCGTACGAATTAAGAAAAGATTTATACCCTTCCATCAATCCAAATGTATTTTTACCTGTCCATCTCGTATTCGATACTGAATTTTCATCATTGTCATCTAAATGATAATTACGCACAACCTTGTTTACAAATCTTGTTTTAATACCCTTAGAATCATACGTATTAAAAAAAACAGCTTGCGGAATATATCCTTTATTAATATATATAGAATAATCAAATTTAGACAATAAACGTTGGTATGTTTTCGTAATAAAAATACCAAATTTATCTCCTCTCACTTTATATTTATAACGCATATCGAAAATAGATCCATCAAAGCCGTTGTTTGGGTATTGATGACCTACTATAGAACCGTCTTCAAATTGAGATAATCCCATTACTGAAATAAAATCATCTTGATTAGGTATATTCTCAACCTCATCAAATAAAATCGCCAATGAATTTTCTGGATAAGAATCATCTGAATCAACTATCATAAAATAGGATGAAGTGACTTTTCTTATACCTTCAAAAACTGTAATGAATTTATGTTGATTTTCATTCCAAAAATAATCAATTTCAATGCGATTTTCTTCTTGAAACGATTTTACAATTTCACTTGTGTTATCGGTAGAACCATCATCCATAATGAGCCACTTAAAATCTTTAAACGTTTGATTTTTTAAAGATTCATAGACACGCGGTAAAGTATGTGCACGATTATATGAAGGAGTGACAATTGTAATTTTAAACTCTTTCATTTTTTAATTTCAATTTATACTGATTTTCGAAAACTTCTGTAATTTGACGATAAATTTCATTTTCATCAAATTTATTTTCTGCATTTTCCGTACCGCCAATTAACTTTTGAACTAAAGTTGGATTTGTAATAAATGACTTCATCGCTTCATACATTTCGTTTTCATTATATTTTATCAAAACTCCATCTATTCCATCCTCAATCATTTCGGCAATTCCTCCAACATTTGTCGAAATAATCGGTTTTCGCATACACATCACCTCTCCTATTACTAACGGATAAGATTCCGATTGTGTAGGTAAAATAAAATAATCAGCAGCTTTGATATATGGATAAGGATTGGTTTGTGTATCGAGTAAAATAAAAGAATCTTCCACCCCCAATTGTTTTCTTTGGTTAATTAAATTTTCCATTTCATTTCCACCACCTACAATTGCTATTTTGTGTAAAAAACCATCATCTAACAAACGCTTATGCACATTCATTAAAGTATGATACCCTTTACGATTATGTAATCTTCCCATCGAAGAAAATACTGGAAATTTTGTATTATAATTGTGCACAAATAACTCAGCCTTTTTTAGAACTTCTTTTACTTTAATTACATTATAAATTACTGTGCTCTTCGGATAAGTAACTTGATACAAATCTTCAATGACCTGACGTGTTTGTTTTGAACCAAAAATCATAAAATCAAATCGTTTCATCTTTTCGATTCTGCTCATTACCCGATCTTCATCTTTATCATATCCAACATCTGAATGAAACCATCCTATTTTCCTTGATTTCTTATTAGGCGAATTCAAAACCATATCAAACTCAGCATAACCTGGCGATACTTCTATATCATATTGTTCAGGAACCTTTATAGCATATAATAATGAAGGAAATCGATCGTAGATTTCAAGTTTTAATCTTCTCCAAGCTAATTGCATTTTCTGGATAATTGGACTAGAACTCATTTGTTCTTTCCCCTTTTCAATAGTAATTAAGTTTATATCCTTAGGAATGTCTTGTATCAATTCCCCTTGATATAAATTAAGCATTAAAGTAAATTCAAATTTATCTTTTGGTAAATTACGTAACAAATCTAAAACGACTCTAGGCACTCCACCCATTTCTAATGATCGTAGGCGAAAAAGTACTTTAATTTTTTTTATAGGTTTAGTTGAATTCATGTATCAATCAGGATTGAACACAAAAATACAATTGTTAAACTAATTCCTCTATCTCGCGTTGAATAATAATTATTTAATTTTCACTAATTTTGTTTCATGTTCAAAATAGGTCAAAAAGTAAAAGTTATAGATGATGATATTTCTGGTGTTGTAACCAGAACAAAAGCCGATTGTGTCTACTTCAACGATGAATTTGGTTTTGAATATGAATATAACAATTCTGAATTAATCAAAGATATTGAAATTGATTATGATGAATTTAAAGATATTGAGGTAAAAGAAATTACAAAAGCTGTTTTTAAAACTTTTAGAAAGTCGCATCGTCATCCTTATGTAACTAGGGAAATTGATTTGCACATTGAAAATCTTACAGACGATTGGAAAACAATGGACAATTCTGAAATTTTACAGTTACAAATTGATGTAGCCCGAAATGAAATTGAACGTGCTATGTTAGAAAATCAGATTAGATTAATCCTAATTCATGGTTATGGGAAAGGAATCCTAAGAAAAGAATTAACGGAATTATTATACCGTTATACGAATATAGAATTCTACGACGCCTCATTAAAAGAATATCATGGAGACGCCATAGAAGTAAAATATTTATAGAGCTTTTTTTATAAAAGCCATTAAATCAAAATAATTTTGAGGAATAATACCATGACCACTTCTGTATTCATGGTATTCATTTTTTATATCTAAATCATCTAATAATTCTTTTCCTAATCTTGCTGCTCCTACAGGTAAAATTGCATCTTCGTTTCCGTGTGAAATGAAGAAATTAAGTTGAGAAAAATCTTTTGTTCGATTAAAATCACCAATAATTTTAAATTCTGGATAACCACTCAAAATCATTACATTTTTTACTTTATCAGGAAAATTTAATGCAATGGAATAACTTAGGATCGCTCCTTGACTAAATCCTGCTAGAAACACATTCGTAGAGTCCAAATTTTCTTGCGCTACAATAGCATCTATAAATTCCACTAATGCATCTCTTGATTCTAAAGCTTGGTCGCTATCCATATGTTTCTCTTTCCCTTCAAAACTAATATCATACCAAGCATATCCGCCATACATCAAATCATATCTTGCTCTTACAGATATTATATGAGCTGATTCTGGCAAATCATTTGCGAAACCAAATAAATCCTCTTCATGACTTCCATATCCGTGAATTAATAAAAATAATTGTGGATTAGATGTTGCAACAGTAGGCTTTCTTTCGATATATTTTATTCCTTTTAATTCTTTCATATTATTCTTATTTACCGTAAAAATATAATTTATAGCATAAAAAAACGTCAAGACCACTTATTGATTTGACGTTTTTTTTATTTAATTAATTTTTATATGTCCCCAGTTTTCACCAGATTTTATTCGATACAACTGCATTTCACTTATTCCAAATTGTTTCGCAATTATTTTTAACCTTGTCTTGCGATCCGGGTCTGCTAACATCTTTTTAATGCGCATTACTTGTGTAGAAGTCAATTTATTCCCATCCATTTTTTGGCGAGTTAATTGTGATTTCTTTTTTCCTTCTTCATATAATGGACTATTCATGAAATGAATTTTAAATTCTTCTTTATTTGCCCAAAATAAGTTAGTAGCTTGGCAATTATCTTTTTTATAGTCTTTATGTAGTAAATAAGTTTGATCATTAGATGGAGTTTCTAAAAAATGCTCGGCTACCATTCGAGAAAACATTTTTGAATGATTACTTATTTTACCATTTTTTGACGTTTTATATCTGAATACTTTATATCCATTTACCAACGATCCTTTTAACTCTGAACCATCTTCTATGGTTTCTGTATATCGTGCGAGACGCCCATAATTAGATATGGCATAGTTATTTTTTTGTTCTCCTTCTAACTCTAATTTCTTAAATACCTCACCTACTAGTACATTTATCATAAAAGACTATTATATATTTTTGAATATTATTTTTTAAAAAACTAATGTATTAAAAACCTTCGAATACACCCAATCCAAATAGAGCGAAATCATATTTTACAGGATCATAATTATCCATTTGTCTTAATTTATTATCTAATTCAATCACCGCTTTTGCATCATTTTGCTTACGTGTTAAAACACCTAATTTTCTAGCAACATTACCTGAATGAACATCTAACGGACAAGATAATTTTGAAGTTGAAATAGAATTCCATATTCCTAAATCCACTCCATTCGCATCATTTCTTACCATCCAACGCAGCCACATATTTATTCTTTTAGCAGCAGAATTATTTAACGGATCTGAAATATGCTTCTTTGTTCTATCTAAAGAATTTGTTTCAAAAAATAAAGTTTTAAATTTTGAAATAGCTTCTTGTAAAGATTCTTCTGATTGATAAGTAACAAATATATTTTCTAAACCTCCATATTTGGTATATATATGTTTTAAACTACGTATAAAAACTCTTAGATCATCTGCATTAAAAGTCCTATGCACAAAACCTTCAAATTTTTCTAAATCATTTTCAGTATGATTCATTACAAAATCATAAGGAGAATTTCCTAACAAATTCATCATCTTATGCGCATTATTGATTATCATTTTCCTGTTTCCCCATGCAATAGTTGCAGCAAGAAATCCTGCTATTTCAATATCTTCCTTTGTGTGAAATTGATGTGGAATTTGAACTGGATCTGAATCAATAAAATCTAAAGTATTGTATTGAATAACTTTTTCTTCCAAAAAATCTTTTAATTCATCAATCGTCATTTCTATTTATAATTCATTTTGAAAAAAGCCGTCATGCATAACTAATTTTCTGTCCGTAAGAGTTGCTAATTCTTCGTTATGTGTAACTATCACAAAAGTTTGACCAAACTCATCTCTTAATTTAAAAAACAAATCATGTAGCTCTTCTGCATTCTTAGAATCTAGATTTCCCGATGGTTCGTCTGCAAATACAACTTTCGGCTGATTAATCAAGGCACGTGCCACAGCAACACGTTGCTGCTCTCCACCCGACAATTGGTTGGGCTTATGATGTAAACGGCTAGATAATCCTAGATAAGACATCAATTCTTTTGCTTTTTTTTCTGCCTCAGATTTATTCGTTTTTCTAATAAAGGCAGGAATACAAATATTTTCTAAAGCGTTAAACTCAGGTAATAATTGATGAAATTGAAATATAAATCCAATATTTTCATTTCTAAATTTTGATAATTCACGATCAGAAAGTTTTGTAATATCTTGATTATTAATCAAAATTTCTGTTTGATATTTTTTAGGTTCAGAACTTTTTTCTAGAGTTCCTAATATTTGTAACAACGTAGTTTTACCTGCTCCAGATGCTCCAACGATTGAAACAATTTCGCGTTCGGCAATTTCTAGAGAAACACTTTTCAGCACTTCTAGCTCACCGTATTTTTTAACAATATTTGTTGCTTTTATCATGATGCTGTAAAGATATAAAACTATTCAGAAAGATTTATTTTTAAAGGTTTAGATAAATATTTTGTAATAAGCTCCGGAGGAGTAATCCCTATATATGCAATATATTCTCCTTCCTCCAGATCAAATATAATTTCTTTATTAAATTGATAAACCGAGTCATTACCTTCGACAGATTCTAGATCTCCCATTGTAATAGGAATATCTTTGATAATATTATATTGTTTATCTTTTGTAAGAAGTAACTTTAATTCATATCCTTTACTACGAAATAAATCCAAATCTATATTTGAAAATTGTAGTGTAAAAGTACTAGAACTATTTATAACATCATCGATAGAACTCCCTTCAATCAACTTATTATTTACCTTTAAGAATGACGCATTTACCTCATGAATTGGCATATAATTTTTTATAGGTTGTAAGTAATAAGTACCTTTTTTATTCACTACAGAATCGTTAGACTGTATCCATTTTGTAGCAAATATAAATGGTTCCTCAAGTAATTTTTCATCATTCCACATCGTAAATTGACTATTTCTGTTACCCAATGTGCGATAAACTACTCCTATATGATCTCTATTATAAAATTGAAAAACAGATGCTTCTTGATATTTTTCAAAAGCAACTACATCACC
The DNA here is from genome assembly GCF_015234135.1 of Faecalibacter rhinopitheci. Lineage (GTDB taxonomy): Bacteria > Bacteroidota > Bacteroidia > Flavobacteriales > Weeksellaceae > Empedobacter > Empedobacter rhinopitheci. The sequence goes on from NZ_JADGIK010000005.1 coordinate 92,561, forward strand.
TTCCAATTCATTAAAACTTTTTCCAAAATCCTTAGTCTCATAAAATGGAGATAATGCAGGAATAATAACTAGAATCCTTCCCGCTATGAGAATCGATACATTTATTACACCTATTTTCATCAATAATTTTAGATCTGATTTTCCTGAAAAATAAATATAAAATAGTACTCCACATGCTATATAACTGATCGCTAACCATTGCGCTTGAACAGAATCTTTAAAACTTGCGAACAAGAAAAAGAAAAAAGGTCCTATTGCCAACCACCATAATGATTTTTCAAAAGAGCTATTTGGCTTAAACTTGTATAATGCTTTTCCTAAGTATATGCTTAGTAATCCCAAACTACAACCTATTGCTGTAACTACGTAAATTAATGTACGAGTAATATCAAACTTCTCTTCAGCACTTCTATCTACAAAATGATAAGAAATTGGCGGAAAGTCATGTTGATATAACCAATAGAAATGAGGACTATATAATATTAATGAAATAAATATAGCAAGATAAAATGTGCCATTTTTATAAATTTTATTAAGAATAGGTAATAATGTAAATACTAAAACCAACACCCCATGATATTTACTATACATAATTCCTGCAAAACTAATCCCTAATAAAATTGTCCAGAAATAATTAGATTGAAGTAAATACTTTTTTAATACATATAAATATAAAACAGTAAAAAATAAAAGTGGTGCATCTGGTGTAGAAATAAAGGAAAAAATCTGAACAAATATTAAACTAAAATAAGTAATACAAAATAATTTAATCGCTGATTTAGTTTTTGGTTCTACTAATTTCCAAAAGAGTAAAGCTGTTATTGTATTAAATAATATGGTAAAAAAACGTGTACCAATTTCTTGTTCAAACAATAAATTTGATAGCTTAATCCATAGTGCAATTAGAGGAGGATGGTCAAAATAACCAAAATCCAATTTTAAACTCCACATCCAATAATAGGCTTCATCATCAATTACTGGTGTATAAATACCCTGTAAAATATTAACGAAAAATACTATTATTAAAAATACTTTTAAGTTCATCTTCATAACATTATAAACAAACAAACTTAAAATATATTTCAATAAATTTTAAATTAAAACTCATCTAAAGTTGTAAAGAATTAACTGATATTTATTTGACCTGATAAAATTAATCCGCCAAAATTTAGAATACCTCAACATTTATTATATTTTTGTAGCTAGAAAAATCAAAAAAAATGAATCTTCACGAATATCAAGGAAAAGAAATTCTTAGTAAATATGGCGTAACAGTACAACGAGGAATTGTTGCTACTACACCAGAAGAAGCTGTTGAAGCCGCAAAAAAATTAACTGAAGAAACCGGAACAGGATGGCATGTTGTGAAAGCTCAAATTCACGCAGGTGGTCGCGGTAAAGGTGGAGGAGTTAAATTAGCCAAAAACTTAGATGAGGTAAAAGAGAGAGCTACTGATATTATTGGTATGCAATTAATCACTCCTCAAACCTCTGCAGAAGGAAAAAAAGTACATCAAATATATATTGCAGAAGATGTATACTATCCGGGTGAATCTGAAACTGAAGAGTACTATGTATCAGTTTTATTAGATCGCGCTACAGGAAAAAACATGATTATGTATTCTACCGAAGGTGGAATGGATATTGAAGAAGTTGCAGAAAATACTCCAGATAAAATTTTTACAGAAGATATTGATCCTACTGTAGGAATTCAAGGTTTCCAAGCTCGTAAAATTGCATTTAACTTAGGTTTATCAGGAAATGCTTTCAAAGAAGGAGTTAAATTCATTACAGCATTATACAATGCGTATGTTGCTATTGATGCTTCTATGTTTGAAATCAATCCAGTTTTAAAAACTTCAGATAATAAAATTATTGCAGTTGATGCTAAAGTAACTATCGACGATAACTCTTTATTCCGTCACCCAGACATTGCTGCTTTACGTGATACACGTGAAGAAGATGAAACAGAAGTTGAAGCTGGTGAAGCTGGTTTAAACTTTGTTAAATTAGACGGTAATGTTGGTTGTATGGTAAACGGAGCAGGTTTAGCAATGGCTACTATGGACATTATTAAATTATCTGGTGGTAACCCAGCAAATTTCTTAGACGTTGGTGGTACTGCAGATGCTGAACGTGTAGAGAAAGCTTTCCGTATCATCTTAAAAGATGAAAATGTAGAAGCTATCTTAGTAAATATTTTTGGTGGTATCGTTCGTTGTGATCGTGTTGCCCAAGGTATTTTAGATGCTTATAAAAATATGGGAGACGAAATCAATGTTCCAATCATCGTTCGTTTACAAGGTACTAATGCTGAAATTGCGAAGAAAATGATTGACGAGTCAGGATTTAAAGTTCACTCTGCAATTACTTTACAAGATGCAGCAGATAAAGTAAAAGAATTAGTTGCTTAATTTTTTATAATTATTTTAAAGTCTTTTGATTTTTTCAAAAGACTTTTTTCATTTCTATATAAAACAAAAAATAAACCCATCTTTATAAGTAAAGATGGGTTTATTTTATATGATAAATTTGTATTTAAATATCTTCAAAATCAATATTTGTAAAAGATTCAATTCCTGGCGAAACTGTTATATCTTCTTTAATTTTTTTGGTGTCAAAATCCTTTTGATGTCTTTCTGAAATCACTTCTTCTCCTTTATTTTGAAACACATATTGTGTAGTTTCATCTAATAAATCTTTGAAGCTTTCAAAATCTTCTTTATATAAATAGATTTTGTGTTTTTTGTAAAAAAAAGATCCATCATCACCTGTGTTCTTTTTACTCTCTGTGATTGTCAAATAGTAATCCCCTGCTCTCGTCTCTCTTACATCGAAAAAATACGTACGTCTTCCAGCTCGTAAAATCTTAGAAAATATTCCGTCCGCTTCCATTTTTTCTTGATTATCAAATTCGTTCATATGGCCTTATAGAGTTTATTTTGTTAAAAGTATCTTAACAAAACTAAAAAAAAATATCAAATAACAACTATATCTTACTCACAAAACTATTATTTTAATAAAAAAATGCAATATTTTAAGAGTCTGACACTTGTTTATTATAAAGTTCATAATAAAAGCCCTTCATACTTAACAACTCTTCATGAGTACCACGTTCTACTATTTTTCCATTATCTAAGAAAATAATTTGATTGGCATTTTTTGCAGACGAAACACGATGAGTTATAATAATCGAAGTATTACTCTCTAAATCACCTGCAAGATTATTAAGAATCTTCTCTTCTGTTTCTGTATCTACAGCAGATAAACTATCGTCAAAGATTAATATGTTTGGATTATTTACTAAGGCACGAGCGATAGATACTCTTTGTTTCTGACCTCCAGAAAGTGTCACTCCTCTTTCTCCTACAACAGTATCGTATTTCTCTTTGAAACCTTCTATATTGTCATGCACAACTGCTTTCTTAGCAAAATGTTTTGCAACTTCTATATCAGTTTCATCAGATCCGAATAATATATTATTTTTTAAAGTATCAGAAAACAAGAAAGCTTCTTGAGGCACATAACCTATTTCTTTTCGAATAGAATCTACACTTATTTCGTGCATATCATGTCCATCAAAAAATATTTTTCCAGAAGTAGGCTCTAACAATCTAGCAACTAATAAAGCGATTGTTGATTTTCCTGACCCTGTTTTCCCTAAGATAGCTAATGTTTCTCCTTTATTAATCTTAAATGAGATTCCATCTAATGCTTTTATTCCTGTATTATCATATACGTATGATATATTTTCAAATTCAATGTCTCCTTTTAAATCAATTACGTTATTCGGTGTATCTATAATTTCAGATTTATAATTCAAAAATTCATTGATACGTGTCATAGATGCTTCTGCTCTTTGTACTACAGTTGTAATCCATCCTAAAGATGTAAAAGGCCAAATTAACATATTTAAATAAAGAAAGAATTCGGCAATAGCTCCAATATCTAAATCTCCACTGATATATTTTAAACCTCCTAAATAAAGAATTATTAAATTTGAAATACCCACAACAATAACCATTAATGGTCCGAATGCAGCTTGAATTTGCGATAAATGCAAAGCTTTAGTTTTATAGTCTTGGGCTTCTGTTTCGTAATTAGTTTTAACGTATTCTTCTGTATTAAAAGATTTAATTACTCTAATTCCTGCAAAAGTATCTTGTACCGAAGAAGAAATTGCCGATTGTTGTTGTTGCACCTTCTTACTTCGCTGATTAATCTTATTTGCTACATTGTAAATTAATATTGATAAAACTGGTAAAGGTAATAAGGTATAAAGTGTTAAATCCCAATCTACACGCGACATAAAATACCCTATAATTAATACACGAGAAAGTAGATCCACAGGATACATAATCCCAGGACCTAGATACATACGCACAAGAGCTACATCTTCGGTTATTCGGTTCATTAAATCTCCCGTCTTGTTCTTTTTATAAAAAGAAAGCGATAGATATTGATAATGTTTATAAATTTTATTTTTAAGATCAAATTCTATCAAACGAGAAGTAACAATAATCATTTGCCTAGTTCCCACAGTTAGTAAGCCTCCTAAAATTTTGAATCCTAAGAAAGCTAAACTAGCATACATTAATCCTTGCTTTAAAACATCAATAGAAGTTATAGAGCCAGACTCATAATTTGCTAATAAACTCTCTATAGCATTAATAGCTTCTCTAATATATGTAACGGAAAATACTTGCACAAAATTTGCAGTAATGGTAAAAATAAAGCCTAATAATAGCCTCCATTTATACTTCCATAAAAATTTATTTAATTTCTGTAACGATTTCACAAAACAAAATTACATCTTTTTACTTATCTTTGCACTCTTAATAGACGTTATATCATTGAAATTATGTTGGGAAGAAGACAGCTCCGCGAAAAAGTTATGCAACGTGTGTATGCATACAACAGTTTAGGAACCGAAGGGGATGAAAGAATTGTAGAAAAAACTTTGATGAATAGTATTGATCAAATTTACGATTTATACATCTACATTCTAAACTTAGTGAAAGTTCAGCAAGAAATTGCATCAAATAAAATTGAACTTTCTAAAAACAAAAACTTTCAGACGGCTGAAGATTTAAATCCGAACATGAAGTTTGTCAACAATAGAATGTTCAAAATTCTTAATGACAATTTAGAATTATCTCGTTACACAGAAAAAACAAAAGTGTACAATTGGGATATCTATGACACTTACCCAAACAATATTTACAATAAATTAATCGAAAGCGATTTATATAAAAATTATATGAATAGTGGTGTAAATTCTTTTGAAGAAGATCAAGAGTTTATCATCAACCTATTCGTAGAATTTATTGCTGAGTATGAGGACTTGCACGATTGGTTTGAAGGAGTTCAATTAAATTGGGCAGATGATTTATACATCGCTAACTCTATGGTTCATATCACTTTAAAATCATTTAGAGCTAACTCTTCACCTTTAATTAATCTTTTTAAAGTTTATAAAGATGATGATGACAAAAAATTTACAGAAGATTTATTCCGTAAAACAGTGCGTCACCAATCAGAAACGCGTAAAATAATTGAAGAAAAAGCAAGTAACTGGGAATTAGATCGTATTGCTACAATTGATTTAATCATTTTACAGATGGCTTTAACAGAGTTTTTATATTTCCCAAATATCCCAGGAAAGGTAACAATCAATGAATATATTGAGTTAGCTAAAAATTATTCTACAGAAAAATCAAGAATTTTTGTTAACGGAATCCTAGATAAAACTTTAAAAGAGTTAAAAGAAGGAAACAACTTACCAAAATACGGACGAGGGTTATTATAGTTCTATATAATTTTTTATAAATTTGAGAAACTAAAATTATAATTCGATGAAAACTAAAGTATTTATATTAGGTGCATTTGCATTATTATTCGCAACTACTTCTTGTAAGAAAGAATCTGCTACAGATTTATACTCAGAAGAAGAAGTTCAACAACAAGCTGAAAATGTTGTAGATCCAGCTACAGCTCCTTTAATGACATTAGCTGAAGCTACTCACGATTTTGGAGACGTTAAGGCAAATGAAAAGGTACAAGCTTATGTGAAATTTACAAACGATGGTAAATCACCATTAATCATACAAGATGCTTCTGCTACATGTGGATGTACTGTTCCAGAATTTCCTAAAACTCCTATCGCAGTTGGCGCTACTGATTCTATTAAAGTAGAATATACTGCAGGAAACATGAATGGAAAACAACAAAAAACTGTAACGTTAAAAACTAATACAGCAAACGGAACAGAACAGTTCAACATTACAGCTAATGTAACTGGTGCGACTCCACCTGCACAAGATGCACAACAAGCTTTCGGGCAATAATAAATTATAAAACTGAATAATGATTCAAACAATATTTTTACAAGCTGGAGGTGGCGGAATGATGTCACTAGTAATGTTAGGTGGTATGTTTGTGGTAATGTATTTTTTAATGATACGTCCACAAAAGAAAAAAGCTAACGAGGAAAAAGCGTTTCAAAATGATATAAAAAGAGGTTCTCAAGTTGTGACAACTTCTGGTATTCATGGGAAAATAAATGAAATTTTTGATGATGCTGTTATTATTGAAACTGGAGCTGGTAAAATTAGATTTGAAAAAGCTGCTATTTCAAGAGAATTAACAATGGCTCGTTATAACAATTCACCTGCTACTGCTAAGGTAGTAGAAGACGAAACTGAGAAAAAATAATTAAATATTTCTTAAAATTATAATGCCGAGGATTTCACCTCGGCATTTTGTTTTATCTTCAATTCATGAAAAACAACAAACCTCAGATTATAGGAATAACTGGTGGTATAGGTTCCGGCAAAACAACTGCAGCTAAGTATTTTGAAAATTTAGGGTTTCCGCTATATAATTCAGATTTAAGAGCAAGAAATATCCAAAATGAAGATATAGAGGTTATCCATAAAATTAAAGAATTATTTGGTGAAGAATCTTATAATTCAGATGGAATGAATAGACCTTTTATTGCTGCGCAAACTTTTAATGATAAATCTAAATTACAAGCTTTAAATTCTATCGTACATCCTGCTGTTTTTAATGATTTTGAACATTGGATCCAAAAACAAAACTTTCCTTATGTACTAAAAGAAGCCGCTATATTAATAGAAAGCGGAAGTTATAAAGATTGCGATAAAATTATTGTTGTAACTGCTGATGAAGAAATCAGAATACAACGAACTATAGAAAGAGATGGCTTAACCAGAGATCAAATCTTAGCACGTATTAATAATCAGATGGCAGAAAATCAAAGACTGACTTATGCTAATTATATTATTGACAATAGCAAAGATTTAAATCATCTCTACAAACAGATTGAAATTATTGCTGATAAAATCAAAAAACAGCAGTAATTTTAGCTAATAATTATACCTCATGAAAAAAGGATTTTATAAAGTATTAATTGCTATAATGAGTATCGCTTTAATTGGATTAATGATCATCCAATTTTATTGGTTGAATTTAACTTTCCAATCTGGGTTAGAAAATTTCAATTCCAGCGTATATCAGGCAATGAATGCTACTACAGATAAGGTTAATAAATATGAAATTGAAAAATATTATTATAAACTTAATAATGTAAATAACGAGTTAAAGGCTAATGTAGATAAACCACAAGTTTTTACACATCAAGTTGTAAAAGACTCCTTAGGCGTTACATATTATTATGTCACAAAATATGTAGTTGAAAAGTCGATGCTTCCAATTTCTGGGATGTATAATGATAGTATTACGAAAGCCAATATTTATTCTCAAGAAAAAGTTTACAAAGTCGATAAAGATTCTGCCTCTAAAGGAATTGAAAATTTAAATTTTAATTTAGAAGAATCTTTAAGAGATGGGACATATATGATAGAGAATATGGCACGTTGGGATGCTGGAACAACGCCATTAGACAAACGTATTTCTTATAAAATGTTAGACTCTATTTTTAAAAGAGAACTGACAAGATTTGGCATTAAGGCAACACCAAGGATTGGAGTTTTCACAAAAGATTCTCTTTTAACAAATATAAAATCAGAACATTTTAAAGAAAAAAATATCAAATTTACTGTTCCATTATTCTATGACAAAGATGACCATCCTGTATATAATTTAACAGCATATTTCCCGGACCAAAATTATGTCATATTAGGAGATGTTATACCGATAGTATCTTTAACATTTATTCTGACTATGATTATAGTAACAGTGTTCGCGTTAGCCATTTACTATATGCAAATGCAGCGTAGAATATCAGAAATTAAAACTGATTTTATTAACAATATGACGCATGAGTTTAAAACTCCAATTGCAACGATAAACATTGCTTCAGACGCTTTAAAAAATGCAAAAATTATATCTGAACCTGAGAAGGTTAAATATTATGCAGATTTAATAAAGCAAGAAAATAAAAGGATGAATGCACATGTTGAAATGGTTTTACGCATGGCAAAACTAGAACGTAATCAAATGGAACTTAATATTGAGGACGTTAACATGAACGGAATTGTGCAAAAAAGTGTTGAACCAATACGTTTTATTGTAGAGGAAAGAAATGGTACAATATTTGAAGAATATAAAGCAGATAAAGTATTTGTTAATGGTGATCCATTTCATTTAGAGAATATTATAATTAATGTATTAGATAATGCACGTAAATATTCGAGTGGGAAACCTGACATTAAAATATCAACATACAATAGTGACACACATTTTATTGTTGAAGTAAAAGACAAAGGAATTGGGATGTCTCCTAATGTATTGAAAAAAATATTTGAACAATTTTATAGAGAAGAAACGGGGAATGTACATAATGTAAAAGGTCATGGCTTGGGTTTGGCATATGTCAAAAAAATTATCCATTTACATGGTGGAGAAGTTTGGGCAGAAAGCGAACCAGAAAAAGGGAGTACCTTTTATATTAAAATTCCTTTAAAATCATAGATCAATGAGTGATAAACAAAAATTACTTTTAGTAGAGGATGATCCTAGCTTTGGAAGTGTATTAAAAGATTATTTAGTTATTAATGATTACGACGTAACTCACGCCATCGACGGAGAGGACGGTTTAACTAAGTTTAAGGAAAGTGATTATGATTTATGCATCTTAGATGTAATGATGCCTAAGAAAGACGGGTTTACATTAGGAAAAGAAATCAAAGAGTTAAAAAGTGAACAACCAATTATCTTTTTAACTGCAAAAAATATGCGTGAAGACGTTTTAAACGGTTACAAAATTGGAGCAGATGATTATATTTTAAAACCATTTGATTCTGAAGTTTTATTGTACAAAATTAAAGCAGTTTTACAACGCAATTCTGGTGAAGAAGAGAAATTTGAACAAGAAGATTTTAAAATTGGTAAATTTAATTTTAATGCAAAATTAAGACAATTAATCTTCGATGGTAAATCTCAGAAATTATCACCTAAAGAAAACGAATTATTACGTTTATTAGCTATCTACAAAAATGATTTAATGCCTCGTGAGATTGCACTAACTCGTATTTGGCATGATGATAATTATTTTACATCACGTTCTATGGATGTGTATATTGCTAAATTACGTAAGTATTTAAAGAAAGATCCGGCTGTTGAGATAGTAAATATCCATGGTGAAGGATTTAGATTATTAGTACAAGAATAATTTAAGTTATATAAAATTAGAAAGCCTCAACATTAGTTGAGGCTTTTTTTTTGAGAATTATATTTTTAGTTATCCACTTCAGCACCTAAATCTCGGTATTGTTTACGAAATTTTTCAGCCCACTGATACCAATCATCATATTGCGCATCTGGGTGATTTTCCTTGTCTAAAAAATGTTTAATATATGCATCAGAAAAATCTTTTGGATAATTTTCCATTGAATTAAATTCGTCATTATACCAAGCTTCATTTATAACATAATTCATTCTATTAACATCAAATTCATTTCCATATTCATGATATGAACCAGTTGCTGAAGATTTAAAAGTTGTTTTTAAAATTTCTTTATTAGTTCGAGCAAATACTATTTTTTTATGCTTATGATAATAAGCAGCAGCATTACGTAATTGTTGTTTTTCGTCCACTTCATTTTTAGCATCTTCCCAAATTGCTAACCAATATTCTCTATGATATAATCCCATCAAAATGGAATTTAACGCCCAATATTTTCTTTTCGTGAAGTTATCCACTAATCCTAACTTGTAAAGGATAGTAAAAAATTTAAATTTATTGTACATAAATAAATTCATTCCCCATTTATTAGACGTAAAAAGATTTTTAGGAATCACTTTTGTCAATGAATCTGACAATTTTGCTATTTCACAAAATTCATCATATCTATGATTTCCCAACCATCCTAACTTAGTCAATACAATTTTATTCGTACCCATTTCTTTAGTGATAGTGTTTAAATCAATATGTTCCGTAAACCAAACATCATCCTCAATCACCAATACATATTCAGAAGCATTTTTAACATTATCAAACCATAAATCTGTTGGAATTTTAAAACCATCAATAGATTTTCCGTATTGTATGTTTTCAGCAATTGCTAAATTTTTATTTTGAAATTGGTTTGATTTTTTAATTTGAATAGAAGGAAATTTAGCCGTAATTTTTAATAAATACTTTTCCGGTGTACCATCATCTAAAATTAAGACTTCATAATCACCTCTCGCCATTTGATAAAGTGATTGTATGCAACGTTCAAGATAATACGGACGATTAAATGACTTAATAATAATTGTCGTCATATGAATTTTCTTAATAGTTTTTTGATAATAGTATTCTCCTTTTTAAAAATAAATTTTGATAAATTTTCAATTTGATTGATTTCCTTACCATAGAGCTTTGTAATTCCCCTTCGCTTACAAGTTTCTAAAAGAACTGTATTCCAATTAGAACTTAATATATTCTTTTTTGATTTATCTTGCGATACTCCTTTATCATGTAATCGGTATAAATATTGAAAATTATTAATAAAATAAAATTCACCTTTTTCATATAACTTCATATATAAATCTTGATCCACTGCAGAGGTTAACGTTTCATTTATTCCTACAGTCTTTGAGTAGTAAGATTTTTTAAAAGAAAATAAATGCGCTATTTCAAAATTAATATTAAAAAAATAAGAATTATTATTTTTAATTTTTTTTGAAAATTTAAAATCTCCTAACTCTTTAGATTTATTATCTATTAATTGAATTTTAGAATAAGTAGCTATAATAGCATGGTTAGTTTTATATGTATTATAAATTACTTCTAAGGCATCTGATACTATTTTATCATCTGGGTCAACAAATAAGCAAATATCCCCACTCGCCACTTCCACACATCTTCTTTTCGTAAAGCCTACTTTTTTATTTACAGAATTTTGAAACAATTTAATTTTTGAATCTTTAGAAGCCAATTCTTTAAGATTTTGAAAAGAATTATCTGTTGAAGAATCATCAACTATTATTATTTCATAATCTTGATAAGTTTGATTTTGAATTGATTGATAACACTCTTGAAAATAGTTCCAATTGTTATAATGGGCGATTAGTATTGAAAATTTCATTTTAAAGTGAATTTATTATATGCTCTTGCTTATTAATAATAATAGAATTTGAAGGCACATCTTTATGTATCACACACCCCGCTCCAATTATAACATTATCTCCAAGGGTAACATTTTTTAAAATTATAACATTTGCACCTGTCCAAACATTATTACCTACTTTTATAAATCCAGTATTAAAATCAGTTTTAGAAACCATAAAAGGCTCTTTTTGATATTGATGATTATGATCAAATAATTTCATTCCTTCACCCAAAATACAATTATCTCCAATTTCAATATTATCCAAACAAGATATTGTAGCTCTTGTTATATAGGTATTTTTCCCTATTTTAAATGTGGCATTATTCTTAATTGTAATATAGTTTGATTCATTTATCGTAACATTTTCTCCAATATATATATTTGCAGTTGTGGAAATATCATAATAATTATTTACTCCAATTTTAAAATCTGAAGCAATTTTAGATTTTGGGTTATTTTTAAATAAGGATTTAGCATTATCTTTTTTTGCCTTTTGAATAAGTTTATCTATTAGTAACAAAATTTTATTAATCATATTTCATAGGTATATTGTACAAAGATAATAAGATATGTAGTCAAATATTTTTCAATAATATATTTTACTTAAATTTGCACAATAATTTCTCTTTCCCAACCTATGAAACTTAATAATACTCAACCTTTAGTCAGTATAAATATTCCAGTTTATAAATGTGAAAAATACATTGAAAGATGTTTAATCTCTGTAAAAAATCAAACCTATAAGAATATTGAAATTATTCTAATAAATGATTGTACACCTGACGATAGTGTTGCTTTAATTAATCAATTTATAATAAATAATCCTGAATTAGACATAAAGTTAATACATCATAAAGAAAATTCAGGGCTTTCAGTAGTTAGAAACAGAGCTATAGAAGAATCTTCAGGGAAATATATCTATATGCTAGATAGTGATGACTACATCACTAATAATTGTATTGAGAAATTAATTGCGAATTCTGAAAAATATAATTGTGAAATTACAGTTAGCGAATCTATCTGTGAATATGAAAATACGGGTGAGCGTAAACAATTATTTAAGATTAAAAGTCATAAAGATTTAATTACCGGAAATCAAGAAATTTTCAGCTCATTTGTTAAAGGATATTGGCCTGTTATAGGTCCCAATAAATTATATCTGAAAAAATTTATTGATGAAAATAATCTTAAATTTATTAAAAAATTATATTCTCAAGATGAACTTTGGGCTTTTCACTGCGCGGAAAAATTAGAAAGTATAAGTTTTATAAGGGACATTACTTATATATATTATATGAATGATGCTTCTACAATATTTAATAAAAAGAAAATTAATTTTGAAAATCATCAAACAATTGTAGAATGGTTTACTAAATCATATAATAAGTCAAATGATAAAGAAAGACAAAGGTTAATACGTATGAAATTAATTAACTTTAAGAAATTGACTTTACAGATGCAATACAAATCATTAAAAAATGATATAGATTATTGGAAAACAAATTATAAACGTTTAAAAAAAGCTCCCTCATTAACGCTTGCTGATTATATTTCCAAAGATTTTTCCAAAGAACAAAAAAAGGAAAATTTATTATTAAATCTTCCTGTAAATATTGGGTTTAAAATATTTAAAAAACGTTATGAAGGATAATTATTGGTAATTAGTTAAATTAGGCAATACACTATTATCATGAATTATTTTATCGTTGTATTTTAAGCATAATGGTGCCCAAATTTGAGATAATAATTGCAGTAATTTAATTGGATATCCCTTATTCCTTCCTTTAATATCTCCTGGATATTTTGTCAAGTTTTTTTCATAATAATCCATTCTTTTCAATAATTCTAAATACCATTGAGAAGTAAATTGTGTATTCGATCTACAAATAAATCCGCCTGTTCCAACACAATATCTATAATAATACTGCAAATCTTTATCTATTATACCTTGACCACGTCCCATACCTTTGCCATTCAATTCAGTATACCCTAAAATCCATTTGTCTTCATCATTACAAATTTTGTGAAAAGATTCAATCCAATTGTTCTCGTTATATTTTATATCTTGATAGCCCCCGCCATAAAAATGCATAAAGTAACAACGTAAATAATCAGATTTATGAACCAATGATAAATTTTCATAGGCTGGATGGAGCGGATGATCAGGTAAAATGTATTCGTGTAATTTTTTTGGTGTTATAAGAACAACTTCGATACCGGCATTTTCAATCAATGACTGATATCCTCTTTTACGATTTTCAGACATCTCATTATCACCTGTCCAAAAGCAATAAATTATACGATCTACTTTTGATTCTATATCAGGAAAAGGTGCACAATCATTTTGCAAAAAAAGTCCAGGATATCTATCTTTATTATATTTATACTTAAATATATCCTGACGCTTTATTCTCCATTCATTTCTTAAATTATATAAGAAGTAATAAGGCTTATTTAGATATTTTTTTGTTAAAAGACTAAGTTGATCTCTCATTTTGTAAATTAATTAAAATATTATGATTACCAATAACATCCATTTTCTATTTTATTAAAACCTTTTGGTTTTTCAGAGGCATAAACCCAACCCTTACCTCTTAAAGATGTATAATGCTCCCAATCTTCCCATCTTTTACCTTTTATTCCAAATAATAGTTGTGTAACACCACCTAAATGAATCGCTTGTTTCCCTATATTTTTTATATAACTAGCTAAAGGAAATCCGTAAGCACCACAGCCTAATATAGCAACGTCAAAATCAAGATTATCAATTTTAATTTTCATATCCTCTAAAGCATCAAACCAATTGTTAAATTCTGATTTTTCATCAGCTATAGATTGAACTGCTTTTATCGTTAACAATTCAAAGTCTGGTAAAACATCTAAATCTAAATAAATATTTTGTCTATTTTTATACTGTAATTTAATTGTATTTTCAAATGGATGAATAATTAGTACTTTTTTTCCCTCTAAAGCTTTTGTCCAAGGATTTGAAAAAAACCAAGGTTCTAATTCTCTAATATTACATAAATTTACATTTTCTGGAATAGTAGGGATATATTCTTCTAATTCATTCCAAACTCCCAAAATATCTAAATCCTTAGAAGAATGTAAATACAAGTTAATAAATCTTGTTAGTAGTTCTTCATTATTTGGAAAAAATCCTGCATTCAAACATAGTTGATCCAAATAATTTTTAGAGTTCTTCCAATTTATACCAATCTCTCCAGTTAAAAATTTTAAAATACCGATAAAATCATTTTTAATTTCAATTTTAGTTAAATAATTTACAATAGATCTGGATTCTACGCTACCAAATCTAGCTACCATTAATGGATTACCTTCAATTATTTTCTCATATAACAAGTCATTTATATTTCTTTTTTTACTATTAATAACATAATGTGGGAAAAATTTATTTCTTTTTAAAAAATAAGGACGTGTTTTTTTTCCCAATCTATAGATATAATGAAAATTATTATCCGTAATCATAATCTTATAAATAATATTTTTTGATTAAATTATAAAGATATTTTTTCTTATCAGTAATTGGGAATTTATAATTCAGCTCATGAACATCAATTGAATAGTGTTCACCAAGATCTTCAATTGAAATATTCGCCTTGATATTTAAAATATCTTGAAATGCAGTGATTATATCAGGTATTTTAAAATTATCCGTATAAGCAACATTTATAATTTTGTTATGTATATCTGATTCTATATATTTTAAGACAATATTTTTTATATCCTCTACATCAATTAAATTTCTTGTCGCATTTTTATGGATTGTTAAAACTTTATTATCTTTAATAGATCGCGCCAAATAATTAAGTAATAAATTAGGATTACCACCTTTTCCTACTGCATTACTAATTCTTAGTATCAAATAATGTGTAGCAAATTCTTTTATTATCTCTTCCATTTGAAGCTTATGCAACACATAAGCGCTATTGTACTTCGAAGAATCGTAAATAGAACAAGTACTAAAATAAATAAACAGTTTATGAGGATGAGCTTTTAAAGTCTCTCGTATTAAATTTTCTTCGCGTAAAAATTGATTTTTATCTGTTTCAGAAGAATTTGAAACCCCTGAAGCAAAAAAAATAATCTTATCATTATCACAATCTAAAAATTGCAAAGCGATTAATCCTTTCCCTATAATCATATCTTATTTAATATTTTAACAGATGATCTTCCATCTCCAAATGGATTTGAAAAATTATTTTTCTGAACATTTAATTCTTTATAGAATTCTAATTTTATTTTATTTTTATCTGTACCTACCAATACACCACAGCCACACTCAATTACTTCTGGCCTTTCAGTTTCTTCACGCAGAATTAATACTCTTTTTTGTAAAGTTGGGGCTTCTTCTTGTATACCTCCAGAATCCGAAATTATTAAGGCAGACTTAGCCATTAATGTGACCGCTTCTACATAGTTAAGTGGTTCTATAAAATAAATATTTTCCGGAATCTCATTAAAAGCCTGAAAAATAAAATCTCTAGTTTTGGGATTTGGATGTAAACTCCAATGAAAATTAATTGTAGGATTTTCTAATGCTAATTCTCTTATTGCTCCACAAATAGAATACATATTTTCGCTAATATTTTCACGTCTGTGTGCAGTTATGAACACATCATTTCCTTTTTCTATTTTTATCTCATATTTTTTTAAAACATGATTCAGTAGATCAATAATAGTATTTCCTGTGATGACAATTTTATCTTCAGAAATATTTTCCTTTAATAAATTATTTTTTGAAAGTTGAGTAGGAGCAAAATTCAATTTACTAGTTAAGGATACAACTCTACGATTGTATTCTTCTGGAAATGGAAATCTGATATCATCAGTTCTCAATCCTGCTTCTACATGAAAAAATTCTCTTTGTTCTAAGAAAGCTACCATAGATGAAGCTAAGACAGTAAATGTATCACCTTGGGCAATAATTTTATCTATATTTTCTTTTTTGATTACTTCTGAAATAGAATCAATTAATTTAGCTAACAAATTTGAATTAGAAAATTGATTTGATTGAACCTCTAATTTATAAGATGGCTCAAATTCAAATAAATTTTCCATTTCAGTTAACATAGACGTATGTTGACCAGTATTAATTGTTATTAATTCGATTGACCTTTTTTGAGCTTCTAAAATAATTGGATATACTTTTAAAAATTCTGGTCTAGTACCATAAATTATTGCTATCATTATTTTATTTTAAATAATTTATTAAGAACATATTTAATGATTATACGTAATGGAATTTGATTAAGAATTTCCTGTGATTTTATCATTTTTTGATTATAGATAACATTATGTAATTCTTTCTTACCATTTTTAATTTCTGCAAATTCTTTTGACTTATAATATGCATGGACATAATCTTTAAAAGGATTAGACGTATCTCTTTCATGCCAAGTACCAACAAAATGATGAGTCGCATAATTTTTAGGAAGATCCAAACAAAAATATGTAGAAGGATAAATTACAATACCATCTTTTCCTTCTTGATATTCATCTCTATTCGGATCTATACCGTATTCATTTACCAATAAATCTGAAACAAAAACTGTATTAGTCGTTAAATCAAATCCTTTCTTATCATTATAAAAATCAACAACTCTTTTTGCCCACGGATGTTCTTTCTCAGTTGCCCATAAAGCAGTAAAAGGTGAACCTTTTATCTCAAAACCAGAAAATGCACGATGGATTAAAAATTCATCTAACGAAAATTTTACTTCAACATCAATATCCATGTATATTCCTCCATGTTCATATAAAGCTAGAGCACGGGCATAATCAGAGACAAATGCCCATTTCTTATTCTCTGCTGCTAATTGTACATATTCACAGCAGTTTATGTCAAAGTTTGATTCATTCCATTCCATGATTTCATAATCTGGTAATGCTTTTTTCCAACTTGCAAGGCATATATAGAAAGATTCTGGTTTAGGGTTTCCACCAAACCAACAGTAGTGAATTATTTTAGGGATCATTTGATTAGTTTTGTAAATTCTAGAATTCTTATTTTATTCATACCTTTTAGCAGCCCAAACTCTTTTAGAAGATTAACATATATAAATGGTTTATTGCCTTTTATAAGATTAAAATTTTTATAACCTGTTTCGATTATTTTGTTTAATAAAAACTGACGCGACGATTTATTCGCTAATTTATAAACTTCCATATAAGTTTGTAAAAAACTATGAAATGCTCTATCATTATAAGCATTAGTTCTGGCTAAACTTCCTTGAATAGATCTTTCATCAAAACGACGATCAGTTAAAACTATATCTATAGCTTTAACTTTTCTAACATTAAACAATAATTTTGAAAAATAATTATATTCCTGGTTAGCTTGTAAATTTTCGTTAAAAAGGGTTTGTTTTGCTATACTTGATTTAATTATTGGATCAAAAGTTATCCAATTAATTTTTTGAGTAATATAATTTTCCGGATTAATTTCAAAATCAAATAACCCTCTATAATTAATAGGGTTTGTATTCTTAGGATTATTAAAGTATTTCGATTTACAAATTACCATATCAAAATCACCTAATGTAATGGCATTAATCTTAACTTCAAGATGATTATTATACATAATATCATCGCTATCAAAAAAAATTACATAATCACCAACACATTGTTCTAAGCCAATATTTCTACATGCATTAGCTCCTTTCGGTTTATTATATTTTTTTCTTTCAAAAAGCTTAAATCTAGGATCCTTAGCACAATATTCATCTATAATATTAATATTGTTTTCTGTACTACCATCATCTACAATTATACATTCCCAATTGGCATATGTCTGAGCAATAATAGAATCAAGCGTTTCGCCTATTAAATCTGCTCGATTATAAGTTGGAATAATTATAGACAATAAATGAGAGAAATTATTCATTAGTAACTTTTATGTATAGTTTTCCTAGATTATAGAAAAATTGATTTTTTAATTTTCTAATTATATTAAAATGATTAAAACAAGGTTGATTCTTTAATTGTCTAGTAAAAACAGCACCTTTTAAAAAATAATTATATGATTCTTTTAATTTTAATTTCCCTGAGCTTTCATAAGGATGTATTACTAAATCAATTGGATAATAAATCCCCTTAAAATTGGTATTTTTAAGATCCGAAATAAAAATTTCTTCTTCTCCTTTTATAAATTTTGCACCTAATCCGAATCGTTCATCAAATTTAATATCTTTGAATTTGATTTTAATTATATTTATTAATATTTCAATTGAAGAAATGTTATGGTGCGGTTCTAAATTTAAATCTATCTTTTTAATTGGATAATCCTTATAAACAGGCTCACCGTTAAGTGTTTTTATTTTAAAAGTAGCAAAATCAGGTTTATCAGTTTTGATTATTTTTAAAATATCTTGTAAACCATCTTCAGTATATTTTACATCATCATCTGCAATTAATGCATATGTTGTATTACAATTTTGTATACCTATATTTCTACTTTTAGATATCCCTTTACTTCTAGATGTTATTATAGATATGTCATCTCGTTTTAAGAATTCAGGTACTATACAACCATTTAGATTTTGATGAATGATTAAATAACATAATTTACTATCTTGAATTAAAACAGCATTTTTGCAATTATAGATACCTTCATTAAGCGTAGAAATTATAATTGTTAAAATTGGTTTCATAAATATTTATATATTGGAGATAAACCAATTTTATGTAAAATTTTTAATAACCTTGATTTTTTTATTAATTCTACTTTATTATTAATTTTATTAAAATCTTTTCGACTTACATATTGGTTAACGAATATTTCTTCAACATTAATATTTCTTCTTTTAGCAGCATCTAAAATAACAACCCAATGCCAAAATATTGCCTTAGATTTATTTTCATTAGTGGATATACCTCCACTATGTATTCTATATTTATAGAGATATTTATCGATAAATACAACAGGTCCTTTTTCATATAATTTTATATATAAATCTTGGTCTACTGCTCTTTTAAGATAAGGATTAATACCTTCTGTTTTTAAATAAAATGACTTCGAAAACATCGAAAAATGTGAAATATTCCCTTCAAAATTAAAAAAGTCATTTAAATTATTAACAACTTGTTTACTTTTAAAATAGCTTTCTTCATTAAGATCCACATCACATCTAATATATTGAGAATAGATTAATGATGAGTTAGGATTATCAATATATGCATTTACCATTACTAATAATGCTTCAGAAGTAATAGCATCATCAGGATCAACAAATGCACAAATTTCACCTGTAGCAAAATCTATACACTTCCTCTTTGTATAACCTGCTCCATTATTAGTGCTATTTTGATAAATTTTAAAACGATTATCATTCTTTATCAATTTTTTTATAATTTCTATAGAATTGTCTGTAGAGCAATCGTCAACAATTATAACCTCATAATTTTGGTAATTTTGATTAATAATACTTTTATAACAATCTTCAAAATAATGGCCATTGTTATAATTAGCTACAAGAATTGAGAATAATGGTTCATTAGTCATCAGAGGTGTCGTTTAAGATTTATTTTATTTATAAAAAACTTAAATAGATGTTATAGGGTTATTATCAGTACATAAAATTTGTTCCCATTTTATAAGAACTATTTTATATAAAGTAAATTACACCACTAAAAAAAATATGCTTGGTGTGCAGAATAACATAGGATTTAAGTCGTACGAAGATAAGAAAATTCAACTGTCTGTATAAATTTTATTTTAAAGTATAGTTGTTAATATGTAATGAAAAGAATTTAAACCTACAGAGATCGGGTTTGATTATTTATAACTTAAATAATTACAATAGTAAAATTGATTCGGTTTAATGGTAAATTCTTACTTTTCGGAATGATTATTAACTCTTCTATAAGATTTTTATATTTTTCTATAGAAAAATAATAAAATTGATGATTTACTAACTGAATGTCTAAAGTATCTATACTGTAACACATATAATATCAAATTCAAAGATTTTATCTTAAACATTAATTATTAAAACAAAATCAGAATATAATCATTTACATCGATTACACATATTATAATTTGAGAAACTAAAATATATTCTAAAAAAGATTAGAATTTTTAACTCTTATACTGATATAATTCTATTACTGCAGCAGTAGATAGTATTTAAGTCTTGCTTACTAAAAGTTAGTGTATTTTTTTAGAAAAATTTAATTTATTTATACTTTGTTATTAAACATATTTAAAAAACTATTTTTATATTTTAAAATTTGTTGTTTAATAAGGAAATTTTTAAAATATATTGTATTTAATTTATTATATAAATCCAAATTACTTTTAAATGATTGATTAGTTATAAGGAAAACAATATTTTTTTTTATATAATTTACTAGTGTTAAATTTTTTTTATTAAAACTATAAATCTCTTCTAAAACAATCGTCGAAATTTTTTTTTGACCTAATGCACTTTTTAATGACCATATACCTCCCAAATGTTTACGATAAACACCTCCTTTAAAATTTAAGCAAATTCCTTGTTTCACATTAAGTAGTTCATAAAATAATACAGTATCCCGAGCATCAATATATTTATAATATTTTGATTTGTCTAAATCTGATTTGCGTATTAGTGAGGTTAATGTTTTAGTGTACCAATCTCTAAAGAATATACTGGTATTTATAATTGTATCTACAGATATATGAGGTAATAATTCATCTTTAAAAATGCCATTTTCTTCAAGAGTTAGATATCGATGAAAACAACAAGAATATTGTAGATTTTCCTCCAAAAAATCTACCTGTCGTTGTAGTTTTAAAGGATCTGTCCAATAATCATCCCCTTCGCATATAGCGATATATTTCCCTTTTGCAGCAGGAAAAAGAATATTAAATAACGGCTTAATACCTTTTGAGTATTGATTCTCTTTTAAATAAAATACACGGAATAAGTCTGGATATTTATCTTCATATTTTTTTATAATAGAAGCAGTATTGTCCGGAGATGCATCATCTGATATTAAAATCTCAAATTTAAAGTTACATTGCTGCATTATAAATCCTTCCAATGTTTGTTCAATAAATTTCTCATGATTATAGGCCGTACAACATATACTCACCATAATATCATTTGGCTGGTCTTCCATAAACTTTTGAATTTTGTTCTATATTATTTATAACTAAAGATCCAGCTCCTATATAAGCATTCTCTCCTATATACGTAACTTTTCCTGAAACTGTAACAGTTCCCATCCCTACAAAAACATTATTATATACTTTTGTATATGCCCCTATAATACTATACCCAGCTATATAGCAATGTTCTCCAACCTCAACATTATGAGTTATTCCTACTCCATAAGAAATAATTGAATTTTGTTTTATTAAAACATCTGACTGTATAGTGGAGTTGGCATGTACTTGAACTCCTATTTCTAAACTTGAAAACCGAGAAACTACAGCTGAAGGATGAATTAAATTAGGGAAATTTCCACCCTTCGTTCTAATCTTTTCAAATACATCTTTGCGTATTTGATTATCACCCATTGAAAGGGCAAAATTTAGATACGATATATTGTTATTGAGAAAATCATCCGTTTGAGAAACAATAGGAAATCCCCATCGTTCTTGTCCAACTAATTCATGATTATAATGTAATAATCCAACAACTTTATATCCACTTAGTTCAGCTAACTCAATTGTTACTCCTGTATTATGACCTATTCCAACTATATATATTTCTTTGTCGTTATTCATACTAATTATTCTGAACTCTTAAAATTAAACGACAAATTAAATTCACTTCTTCAAATGATAAGGAATAATACATTGGTAAACATAATACACGCTTTGATATATCATCCGTGATCGGCATAGCCACAGGATCTAAATAAGGTAATGCTGTTGCTAAACTTGGATAAAAATAACGACGCGTTCCAATCTCTGCTAACTGCAATTTTTCTTTGCATTTTAACATCAATTCTTCTGATTCGAAAACGATTGGGAAGTACGCTCCGTTATTTTCAGATTCCTGATGCCATAATGGGCGAATCGCTTTTAAGTTTTTAAGCTTTTCTTCATAATGTTGCGTTAGTGCAATACGTTTAGCTTTGATTTCATCTATATACTTTAGATTAGCAATTCCCATAGCCGCATGGTATTCTGAATTCTTACCATTGATTCCTAATGTAGAAAAAGAATCATGCCCTGAAATACCAAAATTTCTGATACTTGCTAATTTTTTTAAAACATCTGGATTCTTCGTCATAACTAAACCACCTTCTACACTATGATACAATTTTGTAGCATGTAAACTACAAGTAGAAATATCACCATACTCAAAAATTGATTTGCCATTTATCTCAACTCCAAAAGCATGGGCCGCATCATAAATAACCTTAAGATTATGCTTCTTAGCGATTTTGTCTATCTTTTCTACATCACATGGATTTCCATAGACATGAGTAGCTAATATGGCTGATGTATTTGGCGTAATGGCTGCTTCAATTTTAGCAGAATCTATATTCAACGAATCTTTATCAATATCCACAAATACAGGAGTACAACCTTCCCATACAATACTACTTGTTGTGGCAACAAAAGAAAATGGTGTAGTAATAATTTCTCCTTTCAAATCCAATGCTTTAATGGCCATTTGTAAAGCCACTGTTCCATTGGTTACATATAGTAAATGTTTTACTTTGAGATATGACTTTAACTCCATTTCCAATTGACTAGCTAATGGACCCATATTGGTTAACCATTCACGTTGCCATATGCCTTCAAGTAAATGATTGTATTCTTGAATTGGAGGTAAAAAAGGTTTAGTTACTGGTATCATCTTATTAATTTTGGTGTAGTTCTAATTCTGATTCTAATTCAAAAGGTACCCATTGTTGCCTATCTCCCACACAAACTATGCTAAAAATATTATTTTGACGAAACATAGGTTCTTTTGTTAATGGATTAGATAAACTTAAATCCATTACATAATTACCCAAAGTTAATAATGAGTTTTTAACGTTTATTTTATAAGTTAAATTATTACCTTTTAACTCTTTATTAATTTCGCATATTATTCCAGCTACTGGTCGCAAATCTTTATCCTTTAATTCAAAATATACTTTAGGAATAAAGTTTAGCTCCTTTTTTAATTTAATTTGAAGTGTAATAAGATAATCCTGATGGCGATGAAGGGTATTGTCTTTTAAATTATGATTGCAAGAAATTATTTCGACAGAACCATCATCAAAAACTGTATTAGATTCATTATTACTAAACTTGTTATAATATAATTCTATTCCTTTTGAAATATTATTCCCTTGGTATTCTACTTTTCCATGATCCATTAAAATAATTTGATTACATATTCTGGCTACCATAGGCATTGTATGTGAAACAAAAATAATGGCGGTATTAGGTAAAATTTGATCAATTTTTTTAAAACATTTTAAAACAAATCCTAAATCTCCAACAGCTAAAACCTCATCAACAATTAAAATATCTGGATCTAGATGAGATGCAATTGCAAAACCAAGACGGACACGCATACCTGATGAATAGTTCTTAACTGGCATGTCTAAAAAGTCTTCAATCTCAGAAAACTCTATGATTGATTGCATTTTTTCATCCACTTCTTGTTTAGAAAAACCTAAGATTGATGCATTATTATAAATATTTTCTCTACCTGTTAAAATAGGATTAAACCCGGCACCTAATTCAATTAAAGCACCAACTTTTCCTTTCATTGTTATCTTACCTTTATCAGGTGAATATAAACCATTTAACACTTTTAGTAAAGAACTTTTACCTGCACCATTATGACCAATAAGACCAATGCACTCTCCTCGTTTTAATTCGAAACTTACATCTTGAACTGCCCAAAATTCATTTTTTCTCAATTCTTTTGAGGTTTGTTTACCAAATAAACTTTTAATTATATCTGAAAAACCATATTTTAATGAATCTTTTAAGTCAGTAGTAAATTTTTTAGATACATTTTCTACCTTAACTAATACTTCTTTTTCCATTTTTAAGAGATTTTTTCAATTAAAATGTTTATTGATTTACGTAAAAAAACTAAACCAAATAAAAATATAAGTATACTAAAAAATCCTATTGAACCACTTAGTAACAAATAATTTATCTCCATACCTACTAAAGTATTACGTGTATCTGTAATTAAATATGTAAGTGGATTTAATTCAAACAGTAATTTACTCCAACCACTTTCTGGCACCATATATACAACAGGAGTTACATACATTAAGAATTGGCTACCCATTGTAATCATTCTACTAATATCTGTATATAATAATCCAATTGGAGCTAATATTATTCCAATAGCAGATCCAAAAGCCATCATTATAATGAGATATAGGGGTAAATAGACTAAAGAAGCATTTGGGCTTACTTGAAAAATAATTAAGAAAGCTATGATAACAATTATTTTCAATATTAGATTGAAAAAGAATTTATAATATCCACTTATTAATAAAGCTTCTTTGGGAAAATTAATTTTTGAAATGATACTTTTTCCCCCATTAATACTATTTATTGGCATTTGTAAAGACTCTATAAAAATAGTCCAAATTGTAGTACCAATAATTACGTATAAAGGATAAGGTATTCCACTTGGAGCATTTACATTAATTGCTCCTGAAGAATTTAAAAATATCCAAACTAAAGAATTAACAATAATTGGTAAAAAAGCCCAAACTAATCCCAAATACGATTGTCTGTATTGAGCTTGCAGATCTCTCTTAGCCATTTGCGTAGCTAAGAAATTAGAACTTTTTATATCTTTAAAAATTTCATTTAATTCCTTAAAAATATTTGTTTTCTTATCCGAAGTATAAACAACCGTTTTCATTCCCATATTATTCGACAATTGACTTTAAATAAGTTCCATACCCACTTTTTCCGTATTTTTCAGCTGCAACTAAAAGTTGTTCTTTATTGATAAACCCTTTGTTGTAAGCAATTTCCTCAATACATGAAATACTTACACCTTGACGTTTTTCAATCACACGTACAAATTCTGAAGCTTCGTGTAAAGATTCAAATGTTCCAGTATCTAACCAAGCTGTTCCACGATCCATAATACCAACTTCTAATTCACCTTTTTCTAAGTAAATTTTATTAATATCTGTAATTTCTAATTCACCTCGTGGAGATGGTTCTAAATTCTTTGCCATTTCTACAACCTGATTGTCGTAAAAATATAAACCAGGAACTGCATAATTTGATTTTGGGTCTGTTGGTTTTTCTTCAATAGAAAGAGCTTTGTAATTTTCATCAAATTCAACCACTCCATAACGTTCAGGATCGCTTACTTGATAAGCAAATACGCAACCACCTTGTACATTTGTTTTACTCTCTAATAACTGTTCTAATCCCGTTCCATAAAAAATATTATCGCCTAAAACTAAGGCTACAGAGTCATCACCAATAAATTCTTCTCCGATAATAAATGCTTGAGCTAATCCATCAGGACTTGCTTGCACAGCATATTGGATATTACAACCTATTTGCGATCCGTCTCCTAATAAACGTTGAAAAGGTTCAGAATCATGAGGAGTTGTAATAATTAAAATATCTTTTATACCTGCCAACAATAATGTTGATAACGGATAATAAATCATCGGTTTATCATACACTGGCATTAATTGTTTACTTACGGCAATAGTTAATGGATAAAGACGTGTCCCTGATCCTCCTGCAAGTATTATTCCTTTCATAAATTTAAGTTGTAGTCTTAAAAATAAGCTTTGTTAATTAACCAAAGCTTATTTTTTAAAAATTATATTTTAATTATATTGTTTATCGTAATATTTTTGATAGTCTCCAGAAGTTACATTATCTAACCACTCTTCATTTGCTAAAAACCAATCAATTGTTTTAGATAATCCTTCCTCAAATGTTACTGATGGTTTCCAACCTAATTCTTGATTAATTTTTGTCGCATCAATAGCGTAGCGTAAATCGTGTCCTGGTCGATCTTTTACAAATGTAATAAGTTGTTCTGCTGTACCCGCCTCACGTCCTAATTTTTCATCCATTTGTTTACAAAGCTCTTTTACCAAATCAATATTCTTCCATTCATTGAATCCTCCTACATTATAAGATGCTCCATTTTTACCTTCATGGAAAACTAAATCAATCGCTTTTGCATGATCGATTACAAATAACCAATCGCGTGTATATTTTCCATCACCGTAAATTGGTAAAGGTTTCCCGTTTAAAATATTATGGATACATAACGGTATTAACTTTTCAGGAAAATGATTTGGACCATAGTTGTTAGAACAATTTGTTAACACTATCGGTAAACCATATGTATCATGATATGCTCTTACAAAATGATCTGAAGAAGCTTTTGAAGCTGAATAAGGTGAATGCGGATCGTATGAAGTTTCTTCTGTAAAAAACCCAGTATCTCCTAAAGCGCCGAAAACTTCATCTGTTGAAACATGATGAAATCTTTTTCCTTCAAAATTCGATCCCCAGATATGCTTAGCTGCATTTAATAAGTTTACTGTTCCTATTACATTCGTCATGACAAATTCTAAAGGGTTAGTAATCGAACGATCCACATGAGATTCTGCTGCTAAATGGATTATTCCATCAGGTTGATAAGTTTCGAAAACTTCTAGAATTTGTTTTGCATCTACAATATCCGCTTTTACAAATTTATAATTCGGGCGATCCTCGATATCTTTTAAATTTTCTAAATTCCCTGCGTACGTTAAAGCGTCTAAGTTAATTATTTTTGTATCTGTGTATTTCAATACAAATTCTCTTACAACGTGTGAACCGATAAAACCAGCACCACCTGTAATTAAAATAGTTTTCATAGAAATTAAATAGTTTTTACGAATTAATTTTCGTTCTTGATTTTTTTTAAATCCTTTTATCTCAATATATCTTATTCAAAGATAATCTTATTCTTTAGTTTTTTTAAAGTTAACCCATTTAATAAAAGGCAAAAACATTAGTTATTATTTTATAACTACTTATTAAACAATTAGTTTTATTATCCTTTAAGATAAATAAATTATTTATTGAAATTTTAGAATAGATACACAAATTTATAATTTTTAAGTGATTTATAGATTATATGATTTTAATATTACTAAGATTTGTAAATTCTTAAAAAAAACTCTTGATTCTTATGAATTTAAAAAATGACCAAATATTTAATTCATCTAAAATTAGTCAGCCCATAATTTTAAATTAAATTAGCGGAAACAATTAAATAATAATGTCTGTAAATAAAGAAATAAAACGAATTACTACTGAAACTTTACGTAAAATGAAGTTTGATGGTGATAAAATATCAATGCTAACAGCCTATGATTTTACAATGGCTACAATTGTAGATCATGCTGGGACAGAAGTAATTTTAGTTGGAGATTCTGCAGCAAATGTAATGGCTGGGCACGAAACAACTTTACCAATTACACTAGATCAAATGATTTATCATGCGCAATGTGTAGTTCGTGGTGCTAAACGTGCATTAGTTGTTGTTGATTTACCTTTTGGTACTTACCAATCAGATCCTCAGAAAGCATTAGAATCTTCAGTACGTATTATGAAAGAATCAGGTGCTCATGCTATAAAATTAGAAGGTGGTAAAGAGATTGAGGAATCTATTCGCCGCATTGTAAACGCTGGTATACCTGTAATGGGACATTTAGGTTTAACACCACAATCTATTTATCAATTTGGTTCTTATAAAGTAAGAGCAAAAGATGATGCTGAAGCTGAAAAATTACTTAGTGATGCAAAACTATTAGAAGAGTTAGGATGTTTTTCATTAGTAATGGAAAAAATTCCAGCTGGATTAGCTACTAAAGTTACAGAATCAATTTCAATCCCTACAATTGGAATCGGTGCAGGGAATGGTACAGACGGGCAAGTTTTAGTAGTACATGATATGTTAGGTTTAAATAACGAATTTAAACCAAAATTTGTACGCAAATATTTAAATTTAGAAGATCAAATCGTAAATGCAATTGGTCAATATGTACAAGATGTAAAATCTACAGATTTCCCAAATAGCAACGAACAATACTAATTTCGTTTTAAGCAGTATATTTTAGGTTTTTAATATTCTCTAATTTTCTTCATACTTTTGTATAAGAATTAGGTTTATTCAAAACCTAAATTTTTTTTTATAGCACAGCTTAATACAATGAATCCAGAAATTCTTTTCGAAGACAATCACTTACTAATTATCAATAAACGAGCAGGCGAACTTGCCCAAGGTGATGAGACAGGTGATGTTCCTTTAATTGATAGTTTAAAAGACTTCATCAAAAAACGTGATCAAAAACCAGGTAATGTATTTTTAGGCTTAGTGCAT
Source organism: Faecalibacter rhinopitheci (assembly GCF_015234135.1). GTDB lineage: Bacteria > Bacteroidota > Bacteroidia > Flavobacteriales > Weeksellaceae > Empedobacter > Empedobacter rhinopitheci. The sequence continues at coordinate 121,485 of NZ_JADGIK010000005.1, forward strand.
CGTTTAGATCGCCCAACTTCGGGTGTCATTATTTTTGCGAAAACTTCAAAAGCTTTAACTCGTATGAACGAGATGTTTCAAAAACGTGACATTGATAAGGTATACCGTGCAATTGTACAAAGCAAACCTCCGAAAGATTTTGAACGTTTAGAACATTACTTACGCAAAAATCCAAAGAACAATAAAACAACTGTCTTTAATAAACCGACGGGTGATGCTAAAAAAGCGATTCTGGAATATACGTATTTAGGTGCATTGGATTCTTTTCACTGTGTCGAAGTTAAATTATTTACAGGTCGTTCGCATCAAATTCGTTCACAATTAGCTGCCGTTGGGTGTCCAATCAAAGGCGATTTAAAATACGGAGCTAAACGTTCTAATCCAGACGGAAGTATTTGTTTACACGCGTACCGCATCACGTTTGAACATCCAGTTAAAAAAGAAGAAATGACTGTGATTGCTCCAGTTCCGAAGGATAAAATTTGGCAAGCAACCAATAAATTTAATGCGTAATTTTACGCCTTAATTCATTGCAATGAATACAGTATTTTATTTTATCATTTATCAGCTATCAAGATTACCTTTATCGGTACTTTATTGGTTTGCTGATTTCTTATATTTCTTGTTATACACCGTAATTGGGTACAGAAGAAATGTTATTAAAAATAATCTGCGCAATTGTTTTCCTGAAAAATCAGAACAAGAAATCAATCAGATTTACAAAGACTTTTATCGCTATTTCACAGATTACTTAGTAGAAACCTTAAAAGCATTTTCGATTACTCAAGAAGAATTGGACCAACGTCATACCTTTTCGAATATGGAAGCTTTTGCAGAAATTAAAGCAGAAGGTCGAAATGCCATGATGATGAATGGTCATGTTTTCAATTGGGAATGGTACATCAATTTAGGAAAATATATGCCGATTGATAACACTTGTGCAGTTTATCACAAAGTTAAAAATCCATTTTGGAACGAAAAGATCAATCTAATTCGTGAACGTTTTGGAACAATTACCATTGATATGAAGGATGTGCTTCGTTTTATGATGAAAGCACCCAACAATGGAAGTCACGTTTTCTTATTCGTAGCCGATCAAAGTCCAAAGAAAAGTGCTGTTCATTTCTGGACAAAATTCTTTAATCAAGATACACCTGCTTTTAATGGCTTTGAAAAAATTGCGATTCGAAAAAACATCGGTGTTGTTTATTGTAAGACCGAAAAAATAAAAAGAGGATATTATCATACGACTTTCGAACGTATGTATCCTGCAGATGGTGTTCAATTCAAAGAGAATGAAATCGTTGAACAATTTTTCACCAAATTAGAAAATCACATCAAAGAAGATCCAGCAAACTGGTTATGGAGCCATAAGCGTTGGAAGTATAAAAAAGAAGATTTCCAATGAAATTAGCCGTCGTTATATTAAACTGGAATGGTCGAAAACTCTTAGAAGAATTTCTACCATCAGTCGTTGCGCATACAAACAATGCTGAATTATATGTGATTGATAATGCCTCTACGGATAATTCAATTTCATTTTTAAATACACATTATCCTCAGATTAAAATTGTACAAAATCAAGGAAACTATGGTTTTGCTAAAGGTTATAATGAAGGATTAAAACATATTGATGCCGATATTTATTGTCTTTTAAATTCGGATGTTGAGGTCACAGCCAACTGGACAGAACCTATTTTAGAATTATTTAAAAAAGATGCATCCATTGCTGCCATTCAACCGAAGATTTTAGATTATAAAAATAAATCAAAATTCGAGTATGCAGGTGCTGGAGGTGGTTTTATCGATGAATTTGGTTATCCATTTTGTCGTGGACGTGTCTTTTTTGATTTAGAAGAAGACCAAGGGCAATACAACGATACAATCGAATGTTTTTGGGCAACAGGTGCCAGTTTATTTATTCGTCAAGAAGATTTCGTTCGTCAAAAAGGTTTCGATGAAGACTTTTTTGCCCATATGGAGGAAATTGATTTGTGTTGGCGTTTAAAAAATGATAATCGAAAGATTTACTATTGTGGACAATCTACCGTATACCATTTAGGTGGTGGAACCTTACAAAAAAACAATCCGAAAAAAACATATTTAAATTTCAGAAACTGTTTAAATATGTATCTGAAGAATTTACCAAAAGATCAGTTGTTTCCGATTATCTTCTCCCGATTATCCTTGGATGGTGTTTCAGCAATTGTATTCTTGTTCCAAAACGGATTCGGACATCTTTGGTCGATATTTATGTCACACATGCATTTTTACAGAGACTTCTCTAAAATGTATAAAAAACGTGGACCTCATCAGATTAGAAATTACGGATCGAAAAAATTAATTCCGGTTCAGTATTTCATTCAGAAAAGAAAAAAATACCAAGATTTAGAATAATTCTCAATACTCTGATTCAATGAATTAGAGTATTTTTTTGTTTAAATTTGAATAAACTATACAACTAATATGAAAAAGTTATTTGCAGCTACTCTCCTATTTTTTAGTGCATTCATTTTTGCACAAGATAAATTTGAAGTGACCTATATTACACGTATTATACTTCCAGCTGATTTCGAATTTCAAGCATCTGGCGGCAGAACTATGTCAAAAGATATGCAAGACGATTTTAAAAAAGCCTTGCAAGAACCACAAGAAAATACGTTAACCGTATTTGGTCAACAATCATTTTATAAAGCCGTAGAAAAAATCAGTAACGATCAAGAAGCTTCGATGGGACGTTCGCATATGAAATTTATGCGTTTCGGCGGAGATAATATCTATCAAGATTTGGCCAATGGAATCTATTATAAGGATCTAATGATTTCGGCAAAAGATTATACCATTAAAGATCAATTGAAACCATTTGATTGGAAATTAACGCGTGAGACAAAAACCATTTTAGGAAACGAAGCGCGCAAAGCCACATTAATGCAAAATGATCAAGAATTAACGGTTTGGTATGCCACTAAAATTCCGAATAAAACAGGACCAGAAAATTATTGGGGGTTACCAGGTTTAATTTTAGAAATTGAATCGCCCTTAGATCAAGGTTGGATTAAAGGGAAACGTATCATTACAATTGGAGATATTAAGCCAATAAATAACACCAAACCGATTGAAGCTCCAAAAGTAAAAACAACGATTACAGAAGTGGAATTCGAAAAATTAAAAGAAGAGCAACGTTTACGTGCTGAACAAATGAGAAATCAAGGTGTTGAAACCAAAAATTAAATACAAATTCTATACTCCGATTAAACTTATCGGAGTTTTTTTTGTCTTATTAATATAAAAATAATAAAGATAAATGAAAAAAATATTATTCCTTTCAGCTATAGTAATCTCGAGTTTAACATTTGCTCAACAAGAAAAAATTGAGGTGACTTATACTTCACGTTTAATTTTACCTGAAGACTTTACGTTTCAACCTCCAGGAGGTGGAAATGGCCGTCAGATGCCAAAAGAAATGATGGAACAAATGATGAAACGTATCCAAGAACCACAAGAATCTACGTTAACTATTTTTGGAGATCAATCCAATTATAAAGCGATTGAAAAAATCAGCAACGACCAACAAAATGGTGGCGGTCCAGGTGGACGTGGCGGAATGCGCATGATGCGTTTTGGTGGAAGCGATAATGTCTTTAAAAATATTTCTACAAAATCATACATGAAAGAAGTGAATATGATGTCAAAAACGTATACGGTAAAAGATGATTTACCAAATTTTGATTGGAAATTAACCCGAGAAACTCGTACTATTTTAGGAAACGAAGCACGTAAAGCGACAGCTGAAAAAGATGGTAAAGTGATTACGGCTTGGTATTCAACTAAAATTCCAGCAAAAAATGGACCTGAAAATTATTGGGGATTACCTGGTTTAATTTTGGAAGTTGAATCTGAAATTGAACAAGGTCCGATTAAAGGTAAAAAAATCATTGTAATATCTGATATCAAAACTTCTAATGATAAAAAAGCGATTGAAATGCCAAAAGCGAAAACAACGATTACAGAAGCAGAATATGAAAAATTACAAAAAGAACAACGCGAACGTTTTGAACAAATGCGTGATCAAGGAGTAAATCGTAGAGATTAATCCATTCTACTGTAAAAAATCTTCGTAATTTATTATATTTAACTTAAGTTCAATCTGATAAGACCTAAATTGGACTTTAATTTGATTATTCCTTATTGTAACTTAAAATACAACGACTATGAAAGCACTTATTATTGTTGATATGCAAAATGATTTTATGCCGGGTGGTGCACTTGCGGTACCTGAAGGAGATTTAATTATTGAACGCATCAATGAATTACAAAATAAATTTGAGTTAATCGTCGCAACTCAAGATTGGCATCCTGCGAATCATAAAAGTTTTGCGTCTCAACACGAAGGAAAAAATCCATTTGATGTAATTGAATTAAATGGATTACAGCAAACATTATGGCCTAATCACTGTATACAGGGCACAAAGGGAGCTGATTTCCATAAAGATTTAAATACAATCAAAGTAGAAGCTATTTTCAGAAAAGGCATGAATAGAGATATTGATTCTTACAGTGGTTTCTTTGATAATGGTCGAAAAAAATCTACAGGTTTAAATGGTTTTTTGAAAGAGCGAAATGTAACCTCGCTTTTTATATGCGGATTAGCATCAGATTATTGTGTGTATTATACTGCAATGGATGCACTTTCGTTAGGCTACCCTACTACAATTCTTGAAGGATCAACTAAACCAATCGATCCTATAAAGCTTGTTGATTTAAAAGAAAACTTTAAGCTAAAAGGAGGAAATGTTTCTACTTATATTTTGTAACGTTTCAATTAAAAATGTTACTAACTAATAAAAATACTATAATCATGAAAAAATTATTATTCACATTTGCATTAGGGTTAATATCAACTTCGTTCACTATTGCTCAAGATAATAAATCACAAAACATTGAAGCGACTTATATTAATGAAATAAAGTTGGATTATGAAGCTACAATGAAAACTATTCCGCAACAATTACGTTCGCAAGTTGGGGATTTATTAAAAGCTGAAATTGATGCAGGAATTTTTATGACTTATCATTTAAAATCAAATGGTAAAAATTCTTCTTTCAAATTAGAAGAAAAAATAAATAATTCTCAGAATTCAACTGGATTTATCGCACAACAAATGGCAGCAATGGACAAGCATCCATATTATAAAGATCTTTCTACAACACCATCTACTTATTATAAAGAAGTGGATGCTGGAGTTAAACAATATTTAATTAAAGAAGCACCTAACTTTAATTGGAAAACAACAAGAGAAAAAGCTGAAATCGCTGGTTATAAAGTGAATAAAGCAGAAGGTGTAATGATGGACTCTATTAAAGTAACAGCTTGGTATGCACCAGAAATTACTGTAAAAGATGGTCCACAAACTCTTTCTGGTTTACCTGGATTAATCATTAAAGCAGAATATGAATCGAGCAATGCTAAAATGATCTTTACGTTAAAAGAATTAAAAATATCTGATAAAGAACTTAAAGTAAACTTACCAACAAAAGGAACTCTAGTTTCTGAAAAAGAATTTATGGAAGAAATGCTTAAACTACAAGCACAATTTAAAGAAATGATGGGTGGTGGCGTAGATACCAACTAAAAATATAAACTCAATTAACCAATATAAATGAACAAACTACTCTACTTAATTTTATTTCAATTTTCATTTGTGACGATTTATGCACAGGACTGTAAATTGAAAGGAACTGTACTGAATGAAATTGGAATACCTATAAGCGATGCTTCTGTTTCAGTTTTTGATTCAAAAAATGAAGGGAAAGGTTTTGTATTCACCAATTCTGTTGGTGAGTTTGAGCTTACCTTACCATGTGACCAATCCTACGAAATCGAAATTGAACAGCCTGGATATGAAACTTTAATCAAAAAGGTGGAATTGAACGGTAACAAAAATGAAAAAATAAAATTAGTTAAAGGAACTGAATCTATTTCTTTACAAGAAACTATTATCAAAGCACAACAAGCCATAAAAATTAAAGGTGATACAGTTGAGTACGATGCAGATTCTTTTAAAGTTGGTAACGAAGAAGTTTTAGAAGACATCTTGAAAAAGCTTCCCGGGATAGAAGTTGAAAATGGAAAAGTTTATCACAAAGGAAAAGAAATTACAACCATTACTGTTGGTGGACGTGAAGTTCTTGGAGGAAACACTAAACTTCTTAATAAAAATTTACCTTCTGATGCAGTTTCTAAAATTCAATTAAATACAAAATTTAAATCTAATCCTTTTGCATCTTCCTTACAAGAGGACGAACAAGCTTCTTTGAATATTGAATTAAAAGATAATATGAAGCAATTGGTTTTTGGTAATGCAACTCTTGGTGGAGATGCTGATGAGCATGCCGATGCGCAGCTAAAAACATTCTATTTTTCTGAAAAAATGGACGCAACGGTAATTACCGATTTCAATACGTATGGAAAAGAAGTTTTTGACCGCGAAGATTACTTTAGCTTTTTTGGAGGCTTCTCTGAATTTAGTGCAGAGGGAAGTATTTATTCTTTAAGAGGCGGAAATTCAGCTTTAAACTTTGGTTCTAATACTAACGCGGCTGAGATGAACACTTTTAATGGTGCAGCTCACTTTGGATATGAGCCTAATAAAAAAGTAAAAGTTTCTGGATTTGGCTTAATTAATACTAACAATATCCGTTATAAATCTATTGCTGAACGTAAGTACAATGATGGATTTACTGAAAAAGATGAGTCTGAAAATAAAAATAATTTATTATCAGCTATGGGAAGATTACGTATTGATTGGAATCCTAACGATAAAGGTCAAGTTAAATATCGTTTAAATTTTAACTACACTGGTAACGATGATGAGCAAGGTGTAAACAGATTTAGAAACGATGAATTTGTAGGATTTAATAAAAATATTACTGATCGTAAAAATTACAGCATTAGCCAAACCTTATCTTATGTAAGAAAAGTAAAGAGAGATCATAACATCGGTTTCTATCTACGTCATCAATATCAGCAAGAAACTCCAAATCTTTTCATGGATTCTGAAGAGAAAATTTTTAATATTTTCAACAGTTCTCCATCCAATTCAGGACGATATTTAATCAATCAAGACCAAGAATATACAACTAATACATTCCAGTTGTATATGGTTTATAATCATTTAATCAATAATACAACTAACTTAAAATTAAAAGTTGGAACTAATTTCTCTATGCAAGATTTTAATAACAAAATCTATGATCAAGATATTTTAGTTATGCAAAGTTTGAATGGTACTAATATGGTTTCTAAAACAGATTTTGATTACAACGAAACTTTTGCTGATGCTACTTTAACAAAGAAAATAGGAAAATTTCAAGCAGATTTAGGAGCTGGAATATCATATTTTAATGAAAAAGCTAATTTTGTTGATGGTAAAAGTATAAACTTTGATGAAACTAAAGTCTTACCACATGCTAACCTGAAATACAACTTTAATAATGCAACAAGTATTTTTGCTAATTATAATCAAGCTTATAGCTATCCACATGCAAAAGACTTAACAGATTCTTATGTTTTACAAAATTATCGTTCTGTATTTAGAGGAAATAACGATCTAAGACAAGCGCTTACACATACAACATCGTTAAATTTTAGTCACTTTAATTCCTTTACTTTTTTCAATGTTTTTGCAAACCTAAGTTATACTCAACGCGAAAGAAGTATACAAACAGTTTCGCGTATGGATAAATTATTTTTAGATCCTACGGATGAATCTAAGTTTACCATTACACAAGAAAATAACTTGATTAACTCTGATTATGAAGAAAACTCATACAATGCTTCTTTAAATATTGGTAAACGTTTTTTCAAATGGTATAACATAAGATTTAATGCTAATGCATCATGGTCTGATTATTATACGTACACGAAAGGTTTAAATGATACTGATTTTGTACAAATCAATAATAAAAGCTTTAATCAAAATTATACATTGACAAATACTTTCACATTTAAGAAAAAAGTAGAACTAAAAGCAGGTTTAAATGCTTCTTTTAACAAATTTCAATCTCGTGTAGAACAAGAGTTTGCTAACTGGAGACCTTTTGGCGATATCGCATGGTCAGTAACTGACAAACTGTTGTTACAATCAGATTTTTCTTATAGATTACAATACCGTGATGGTGATCGTATTAATGAAGGAAAAGAATGGAATGCATCTATCCGATACAATGCCTTTAAGAAGACTTACATTACATTAGTTGGAGGTAATTTATTAGGTAATAATGTAATTGTTAATAACTCGTTTAATGACAATTATATTCAAACTACAACAACTGATGTTTTAGGACGCTATTTCTTGGTAAATTTAAGGTATAAGTTCTAAATTAAATATTATAATAAAGAAGAGGCTGTACTAGCCTCTTTTTTTATTCGTACCTTTAGAAAAATAGTTCCTTTTATGAAATTGACCTTAATTAAATTTTCTCTCTTTGTTTTTTCTCTAATCTTTATCAAAAAAATTGTATTCCCTGAATGGGAATTTAAAAAAGTAGATTTTAACTCTATCGAATTATTACTGTTAATTTTTACCTTAGGATTTTTATTTTATTATTGGATAAAAGTTGCGAAGAATAAAACTTTGGTTAAACGTATTTCTGTGCTATCATCATTACTAATTTGTACAATAATTCTTTGTCAAAATTTCACAATTTCACCTGATATTATCCGTAGAATTGTAGTAAATGATGAAGAGGAAATCCATATCCGTCCAAAAGACCCTTCTTATTGCTTGGGAGATTTAGACTATTGCATGGATTCTATTAAAGTTACGAAATATAAAATTTTCCAGAAAAAAGAAATAATGTAAACTTTCTAAATATAGAAAATAAAAAAGCCACTCCCTAAAGTGGCTTTTTTATTTTATTTAATATTATTTTTCTTGACCCATTGACGGTATTTATCTGCATTTTTTTTATGTTCTTCAAAAGTTTTTGCAAAACTATGGTATCCTGGTCGATCGGGATCCGCTGCAAAATAGATAAAGTCATGATCCGCAGGATTCAAGACTGCATCAATCATTTGTAAATTTGGTAAACATATTGGTGCCGGTGGTAATCCTTTATTTCTATAAGTGTTATATGCATTAGATGTCCACGTTAATTTTTTATAAACACGTTGTACTTTTTGATCAAAACCATTTTCTAATTTATATGCATATATAGAAGTTGGATCAGCTTCTAATCGCATATCAATAGCCAAACGATTTAAATAAGCCTTTGCTACTGCTTTTTGATCTTCCTCATGGTCTGAAGATTCTAACTGAACAATAGAAGCTAACGTAGTTACTTCTAATAGGGTCATGTTCATTGCTTTTGCTTTAGCTAAACGATCTTTGTTCCAAACTTTATTATATTGAGATTCTAAACGTTCAATTAATTTTTCTGGAGGTAATGACCAGTATACAAAATACGTTTCTGGAATAAAATATTGTTTTACTGTTTCTTCATTTAAAGTGGAATCTTTTTCTTTTGCCCAATCCATAATAGAATTAGCAAAAGCTGTAGAATCAATATTTAACTGTCTAGAAACAGATCCTACCATATGGTATAATGTTGGCTCGTTCTTAATGCGTAATTTTACTTCTTCTTGCTCGCCACCTTGTAAACGATCTATAATAGAAGCACTACTTTCATTTGCTAAAATTTTATACTTCCCAGGTTTTATGGTAGAAGGATAATCTGCCGATTCAGCATATTTTTTAAAATCTTCCACATTATTTAAGTAAGGTTTTATTGAATCTAAAACTTGTTCAAATTCTGCTCCACGAGGTATAAATACAAAACCATCTTTTGTAGCATTTCCTTTAAAACCTTTCACAAAATCACAACCTGTCAACGTAAAAATTGATATAATTGTGAATATTACTAACTTTTTAGTCATTGTTATATTTCAATTTCTCCTTCGAAAACACGAACTGCTGGCCCGTTAAGCCATACATTTTCAAAGGTATTATTTTTTTCCTCAAAATTCACAGATAATTTACCTCCTAATGCTTCTACATAAATGTTATTATTTTTAACAAATCCTCTTATATAAGAAGCAATTGCAGCAGCTGTAATACCAGTTCCACATGCCAAAGTTTCGTTCTCTACACCTCGCTCATATGTCCTAATTTTAAGCGATTGATTAGGCAAAATTTCTACAAAATTTACGTTACTACCTTCCTCGTAATAAGGAGAACCATTTCGTATTTTTTTACCCAAATTATAAACATCAACATCCTTTACGCTCTTAGTAAATTGCACATGATGAGGTGAACCTGTATTCATAAATAAATAACGATCATGATCTTCTACTTCTTTTACATCTATCATTTGTAAACGAATAGTATCTCCGTCTACCACAGCATGATGTAAACCATCAATTGCATTGAAAGTCATATTTTCATCTGTAACTTGTAAATCATGCGCAAAACGAACGATGCATCTTCCTCCATTCCCACACATTGTACTTTCATTCCCATCCGAATTGAAATAGACCATTCTAAAATTTGACGCTTGGTCATTTTCTAATAGGATTAATCCATCTCCACCTACACCAAAGTTTCGATTGCAAATTTTTTCAATTATATTTTTATCAATAGGAAAATCTTTTGTTCTATTATCGATCATCACAAAATCATTTCCAGCTCCTTGATATTTATAGAATTTAATTTTCACTGTGTTTAAATTTTATACAAAATAAACGAATTTTTACCACATTAAGTATTATTTATCATTTTTGACAAAATTGTTAAAAATGAGTTAAACCATTTGTAAATGTTAAAGTTTTGGTCTTAAATTTGAAATAGACAAATAATAAAAACTCAATTAATTTACTAATTAACAATAATGAAAAAATATACAAATTACATGTTAGTAGGACTGATGAGTTCTATGACAACATTAGGAGGATTTTACTTATTACAAGATAAAATTTCTAATGGACCATTAGTAACTAACGCCCAAGAAAAAAATGGAGATTTTGAATTTGTAGATTATAAAGGAAATTATAACTATAACGCTCCTAACTTTGTTGATGCTGCTAACAAAACTGTAAATACTGTAGTCGCAATCAACAATTTTCAAAACCAAACTCAAAAGCAAAGACAAATGGACCCTTTTGAATTTTTCTTTGGTTTTCCTGAGCAAAGACAACAACAGAAACAACAAGAAAATCAGCCTGTAGGTTCTGGTTCTGGTGTAATTGTATCTGCAGATGGTTACATCGTTACTAACAATCACGTTATAAAAGGTGCCAACAAAATTGAAGTAAAGTTAAATAATCAAAAAACATATACAGCAGATTTAATTGGTACAGATCCTAGTACAGATATAGCTTTATTAAAAATTGAAGATAAAGGTTTACCTTATATTAAATTTATTGATTCTGATATTATAAATGTTGGTGACTGGGTATTAGCTGTAGGGAATCCATTTGGTTTAAACTCTACTGTAACTGCCGGAATTGTTTCTGCCAAAGGAAGAAGTATTAATTTATTACGACAAAACTCTGATACGCCTATTGAGTCATTTATCCAAACGGATGCTGCCATTAATCCAGGAAACTCTGGAGGAGCTTTGGTTAATGCAAATGGAGATTTAATCGGTATTAATACAGCGATATCTTCTCCGACAGGTACATATGCAGGATATGGTTTTGCTGTTCCAGCTAATCTAGTTAAGAAAGTGATAGAAGATATCAAAAAATTTGGATTAGTACAAAGAGGATATTTAGGTGTACAAGGTTTTGATTTATCTGATGACCAAGCTGTAAAAGCTTTCAACTCTCAGGAAAAGAAAAATGTAAAATCAGGAAAAGGGGTTTATGTTACAAATGTAACTTCTAAAGGTTCTGCAATAGATGCGGGAATTAAAGAAGGTGACATTATTACCGCTGTAGATGGAAAAACAATTTCTACTTTCTCTAATTTATCATTTATAATTGGTAGTAAACGACCTGGAGATAAAGTCCAAGTAAAAGTGCTAAGAGATGGTAAGGAAAAGGATTTTACATTAGTATTAAAAGATGCGAAAGGGAATACTTCTACTCGAAGTAAAGCTGAATTATCACCAACAGAAATTTTAGGAGCAGATTTTGAGCCATTGACTGAAAAACAAAAAGATAATTTTGGAATAAACTATGGTGTAATGATCAAGAATTTACAACCATCAGGCAAATTAGCTGGAGCTGGTGTGCAAGAAGATTTTGTATTATTATCTATTAACGATAAAGAAATAAAATCTGAAGATGATGTTGAAAAAACACTTAAAAATCATAAAGGTAGAGTCTCAATAAAATTCGTTGACTATTACGGACGCGTATATACGAAAGGATTTACAATGGAATAATTTCATTTTATTTATCTATTCAAATTAAAATAAGGACAATTGAATACTCAATTGTCCTTATTTTTTTAAGTTACTTAAATTTATACTTATTAATTTTTTAATGTTTTAAATTGTAATTTTACATCATGAAAAAAATAATAGCATTATTTATATTTTTATGCGCTTTTAATTTACAAGCACAACAGAAAACAACACCATATTTTGTACTAAATGCAGGATATGAATATTGGAACGGGAATTACGGTAAACTAGGTACAGATTTATATCTTGTCCAAAGAAATGATAATATTATTTCTATGAATGCAAATGTAAATTTAGGATATATGAGAAATGAATTCAGAGCTATTCCAGAAATTGGTATTGGATATTTATTCAATTTCAGAAATAATTTGGGAAATCCATACTCAAGCAATATGAATTCAGCCTTTTATGTCGCTAGAGCTGATATATCGCCATGGACAATAACTCCGAAAATAGGAATTACTGTTTTAGGATTACTCGAATTTAATGCAGGTTATGCTTTTGAATTCAGAGAATATAAAAACTTTAAAGATATGAATGGTTTTAGAACTGGGTTTACCGTACACTTACCTACTCAACTTTTTTAGATTTTTTGTAAATCTTTTTAAGAGTTTTTAAATGAGAATATAGTTCGGATGTAGAAGCATTTTCATCAATAGCATTAAAGAAAAACATTCCCTTCTCTACATAAAATAGCATAGATTTTTCATGATCTACTATTTTAAAAGCATTAGTTATACCATTAATTTTATTTTCTACCCAAGAAATTTTACAATTATCAAAACTAAAAGTGTGTGTTTCGTTTCCTAACACATCTTCAAAATGCAATTCATTTTCTTCAACATATAGAATACCACTTCCCTGAAAAGTTTTCATTTTTAAAAATCTACCTTGTGGCTTACCTATATTATATCTTACAACCCATTTATTATCAATAGATGATGGTAGGGATTTAAATATTTCTAATGCACTTTTTTCTCTCACTTTTGCATCAGATATAGCAACCATAAAGAAAATTCCACAGAACAAAATAAAAATCACGAAAATTAAAAGTAATGAGATAAAAGCGGCCATAGTATAATATTTATTTTGTGAATTAAAGGTATAAAAAAACCTTTGATAATAATCAAAGGTTTTTTTAAATTTTATGCGATATTATATACTTGTATTAATATCAAAAGCTTCTAAATATTCTGCTACGCGTTTTACAAACATTCCTCCTAAAGCACCATCCACAACTCTATGATCATAAGCATGTGATAAGTACATTTTATGGCGAATACCAATTACATCACCAGTTGGAGTTTCAATTACCGCAGGTTTCTTTACAATTGCTCCTACAGCTAAAATTGCAACTTGTGGTTGAGGTATAATTGGTGTTCCTAAAACATTTCCAAATGTCCCGATATTAGTTATAGTATAAGTACCTCCTTGGATATCTGTTGGTTTTAATTTATTATTACGAGAACGCACAGCTAAATCATTAACTTGCTTTGCTAACCCTGCTAAATTAAATTGATCAGCATTTTTAATTACAGGAACTATTAAATTACCTGATGGTAAAGCCGCCGCCATACCTATATTAATATTTTTCTTCTTGATGATTTTATCTCCGTCAACTGAAACATTAATCATTGGGAAATCTTGTATAGCTCTAGTAACAGCATCAATGAAAATTGGCATATAAGTTATTTTATCCCCATGCTTTTTTTCGAAATCCTTTTTATTTTTTTCTCTCCAAAGTACAATATTAGTAACATCGACTTCAACAAACGAAGTAACGTGCGGAGCAACTTGTTTAGCAGAGACCATATTTTGCGCAATTAATTTACGCATACGATCCATCTCTATGATTTCATCTTCTCCACTGCTAATTGTAGTAGGTTTAGATACAATTGTAGAAGGCTCAATATTCTGTTTTTGTTCTACCGCTATTTTTTCTGAAGTTAGTACAGGTTTAGAAGATCTATTATCTTTATATTTTAATATATCTTCCTTAGTTACTCTACCCATAGCTCCACTACCAATAAGATTATCTAACTCAGCATCAGAAATACCTTCTTCTTTTGCAATAGACCTAACTAAAGGCGAATAAAATTTTTCTGATTTAAAATTATCATCAGATGATAAAGATTCTTTAACGGTATCTATTTCTTTCTGAATTTCTTTTACGGCCTCCAAATCTTCCTCTGGCTGTATATTTGCTGATATTTCGTTAGTTGCAATACCATCAACAGATAATATAGCTATCGCCTCTCCAACTTTTGCAATCCCATCTATTGGTACTAAAATTTCTTTCAAAATTCCTGCGACTGGAGATGGAACATCAGAATCTACTTTATCAGTTGCAATTTCTACAACTGACTCATCTTCTGAGATTGAATCACCAATATTTTTTAACCAATTGGTTACTGTAGCTTCCATGACACCTTCACCCATCGAAGGTAAAATTAATTTATAGTCAGACATATAGAGTTTTTTGCTTGATATACAAATCTAATCAATTTTTTAAATTGTCAAACATATCATTAAAAATAAATTAGACTCTAAATTATGGATATAATAATTTTAACAATTGTATAATCACTATTTTATAAATATTTATTATAAATATCCGTGATAATTATCAATCTCATAATATGATAATAAGAAAAAGCCGTTGGATATAATCCAACGGCTTTTATTTGTAAGAAACTTAATTAATTAAGCTTCGTAGTTTGCTGTTCCGTTTTGTTGAGGTTGTTTAATCTCACCAAAAGTTTTTTCGAATGTAGCTACGTTTTCTGCTAATGAACCAGCTAATTGCTTAGCTTGTAAAGGAGATAAGATAATACGTGATTTTACGCTTGGTCTTGCACCTGGCATAAATTGTACGAAATCTACAACGAACTCAGATGCTGAGTGGTTGATGATTGCTCCTGTTGCATAAACACCTTGAGCTACTAATTCGTTTAACTCAATGTTTAATCCTTCGTTTTGTTGATTTTCTGACATTATAATTCTTGTTTTGCGTTTATTAATTCTTCGTATTCTCGGTTGGATCCTACGATGATATCTTGGTATTCTTGAAGACCTGTTCCAGCTGGAATTAGGTGACCAACAATTACATTTTCTTTTAATCCTTTTAAGTGATCTACTTTACCAGCAACTGCAGCTTCGTTTAAGACTTTAGTTGTTTCCTGGAATGATGCCGCAGACATAAATGATTTAGTTTGTAACGATGCTCTTGTAATACCTTGTAAAACTGCTTCTGCAGTTGCAGGCATTGCTTCGCGTGCTATAACTAAAGTTTTATCTTCACGTTTTAACTTAGAGTTTTCATCACGTAATTCTCTTGCTGAAATGATTTGTCCTGGTTTCAATGTATCAGATTCACCTGAATCTTCAACTACTTTCATACCAAATAAACGGTCGTTTTCTGCCATGAAATCGTCTTTATGCTCTAAGCTATCTTCTAAGAAACGAGTATCTCCAGAATCAACAATTCTTACTTTACGTAACATCTGACGAACAATAATTTCAAAGTGTTTGTCATCAATTTTTACCCCTTGTAAACGGTATACATCTTGAATTTCATTTACTAAGTACTCTTGAACCGCTGTAGGTCCTAAGATTTTTAAGATATCTTCTGGTGTTGTTGCACCATCTGATAACGGTTCACCTGCACGAATAAAGTCATTTTCTTGAACTAAAATTTGTGCTGATAATTTTACTAAGTAACGACGAATTTCACCGTTTTTAGATTCAATAATGATCTCACGGTTACCACGTTTAATTTTACCAAAAGATACAACTCCATCCATCTCACAAACTACTGCTGGATTTGATGGGTTACGTGCTTCTAATAATTCTGTAATACGTGGTAAACCTCCTGTAATATCTCCAGATTTTGCAGATTTACGAGGGATTTTAACTAAAACTTTACCAGCTTTAATTTTATCACCATCATTAACCATTAAATGGGCACCCACAGGTAAGTTATATGTTTTCTCTTCTCCATCCGAAGTGATTACACGTAAACCTGGAACTAACTTCTTGTTACGAGAATCAGAGATAACTTTCTCTTGGAATCCAGTTTGCTCATCAATCTCAATTTGGAAAGTAACCCCTTGTTCTAGTTGTTCGTATTCGATTCTACCTGTAGATTCAGCAACTATTACACCATTATAAGGATCCCAGTTTCCAATTTCTTGACCTTTTTCAACTTTAGTTCCGTTATCAACTAATAAAATTGTACCGTAAGCGATATTTGTTGTTTGACGAACATTACCTAACTCATCAATCAATTTCATCTCAGTTGAACGAGAGACTACAATATCAACAACATTACCTTCTGCATCTTCCGATTGAACAGTACGTAAATCATCAAATTCTAAGAAACCATCTGCTTTAGCTAATAAAGAGTTTTGCTCAGAAACGTTTCCGGCAGTACCCCCTACGTGGAAAGTACGTAATGTTAACTGTGTACCTGGCTCACCAATAGATTGTGCAGCAACTACACCTACAGATTCACCTTTTTGTACTCCATGACCTGTTGCCAAGTTACGACCATAACATTTAGCACAAATTCCTGTTTTAGCTTCACATGTTAAAGGAGAACGAACTTCTACAACCTCGATTCCAGAATCTTCGATTGCATCCGCAATTTCTTCAACGATAATTTCACCCGCAGAAACAATTAATTCGTTTGTATCAGGATTTACTACATCTACTAAAGAAGTACGTCCTAAAACGCGAGAAGATAAACTTTCAATAGTTTCCTCTTTTTTCTTAAGTGCAGTAACTTCTAAACCTCTTAAAGTTCCACAATCTTTGTGCATTACGATAACGTCTTGCGCAACATCAACTAAACGACGAGTTAAGTAACCAGCATCGGCAGTTTTTAGGGCAGTATCGGCAAGACCTTTACGTGCACCGTGCGAAGAAATAAAGTATTCTAAGATCGTTAATCCTTCACGGAAGTTAGACATAATTGGGTTTTCAATGATATCCCCTCCTGAAGAACCTGCCTTCTGAGGTTTTGCCATTAAACCACGCATACCAGATAACTGACGAATTTGCTCTTTAGATCCACGTGCTCCAGAATCAAGCATCATAAATACTGAGTTAAATCCTTGTTGATCTTCTGTCATACGTTTCATTACAATTTCCGTTAAAGTTGCATTGGTAGTTGTCCAAACATCAATTACTTGGTTGTAACGTTCGTTATTTGTAATAAGACCCATGTTATAGTTCATCTTAATATTCTCTACTTGAGAAATTGCGTTAGCTATAAGGTCTTTTTTCTGTTCTGGGATAAGGATATCACCTAAAGAGAATGATAAACCACCTTCAAAGGCATTACGGTATCCTAACTCTTTCATGTCGTCAAGGAACGCAGCCGTTGTAGGGAAATCAGTAATCTTGATGATTTTGTTGATAATAGTACGTAACGATTTTTTCGTTAATACTTCATTGATGAAACCTACTTGTTTAGGAACGATTTGGTTAAATAACACACGTCCAACAGAAGTTTCGATCATTTGATTTTCAACTAATTCTTCTCCAACACGGATAGTACCTTTTACACGAATTGGCGCATTTAAATCAACTGCTTTTTCGTTGTAAGCGATTTGTACTTCTTCGTCAGAATAGAATGTTAATCCTTCACCTTTTACTGTAAATTGGTGGTCAGTACGACGAATTTTCGTCATGTAGTACAGACCTAAAACCATATCCTGAGATGGTACAGTAATCGGAGATCCATTTGCTGGATTTAAGATATTTTGAGAAGCTAACATTAATAATTGTGCTTCTAAAACAGCTTCTGGTCCTAATGGTAAGTGAACGGCCATCTGGTCACCATCGAAATCGGCATTAAAGGCAGTACACACTAATGGGTGTAAACGAATCGCTTTACCTTCAATTAATTTCGGTTGGAATGCTTGGATACCTAAACGGTGTAACGTTGGGGCACGGTTTAATAAAACTGGGTGACCTTTAATTACATTTTCTAAAATATCCCAAACAACTGGCTCTTTTCTATCGATAATTTTCTTAGCCGATTTAACTGTCTTAACAATTCCACGCTCGATTAATTTACGAACAACGAATGGTTTATACAATTCAGCAGCCATATCTTTAGGTAAACCACATTCATGTAATTTTAAAGTCGGGCCAACAACAATTACAGAACGAGCAGAATAATCCACACGTTTCCCTAATAAGTTTTGACGGAAACGACCTTGTTTACCTTTTAATGAGTCAGATAATGATTTTAACGGACGGTTACCATCAGCTTTAACAGCAGATGCTTTACGTGTATTATCGAATAATGAATCAACTGCCTCTTGTAACATACGTTTCTCATTACGTAAGATTACCTCTGGCGCTTTGATTTCCATTAATCGTTTTAAACGATTGTTACGGATAATTACACGACGGTATAAATCATTTAAATCTGAAGTTGCAAAACGACCTCCATCTAATGGAACTAATGGACGTAATTCTGGTGGAATAACCGGAATAACGCGCATTACCATCCATTCTGGGCGGTTTACGTGATGCATATTTGATTCACGTAACGACTCAACAACTTGTAAACGCTTTAACGCTTCGGTACGACGTTGTTTTGAAGTTTCGTGGTGTGCTTTATGTCTAAGCTCATAAGATAACTCATCTAAATTAACTCTAGATAATAAATCTTCTAAAGCTTCAGCTCCCATTTTCGCAACGAATTTGTTAGGATCTGTATCTTCTAAATATTGATTTTCAATCGGAAGAGTTTCTAAGATATCTAGGTACTCTTCTTCTGATAAGAAATCTAATTTATTTAATTCTTCCCCTTCTAAACCTTTTGCAATACCTGGTTGAATCACTACGTATCTTTCGTAGTAAATTACCATATCTAATTTCTTAGAAGGTAATCCTAAGATGTAACCAATTTTATTAGGAAGTGAACGGAAATACCAAATGTGTGCAATTGGCACAACTAAGTTGATGTGTCCAATACGCTCACGACGAACTTTCTTTTCTGTAACTTCAACCCCACAACGGTCACAAACGATACCTTTATAACGGATTCTTTTATATTTTCCGCAGGCACATTCGTAATCTTTTACAGGTCCAAAGATACGCTCACAGAATAACCCGTCACGCTCTGGTTTGTGCGTTCTATAGTTAATCGTTTCAGGTTTTAAAACTTC
Source organism: Faecalibacter rhinopitheci (assembly GCF_015234135.1). Lineage (GTDB taxonomy): Bacteria > Bacteroidota > Bacteroidia > Flavobacteriales > Weeksellaceae > Empedobacter > Empedobacter rhinopitheci. The sequence goes on from NZ_JADGIK010000005.1 coordinate 141,076, forward strand.
ACCTTTAGATTCTTGAAGAATCGATTCTGGAGAAGCTAACCCGATACGAATTTTTGAGAATTGACTTGTTTTATTTTTTGTTGACATATAGAAATGTATCTAACAATTATATTATAGTAACGAAAAAGGAGAATAATAGGTTGCCCTATTATTCTTCTAAGTTTATGTCTAATCCAAGACCTTGTAACTCATGTAACAATACGTTAAATGATTCTGGAATACCAGGTTCTGGCATTGGCTCTCCTTTTACGATTGCTTCGTAAGTTTTAGCACGTCCGATTACGTCATCCGATTTTACAGTTAAGATTTCACGAAGGATATTAGCAGCACCAAATGCTTCTAATGCCCATACCTCCATCTCTCCAAAACGCTGACCTCCGAATTGTGCCTTACCTCCTAATGGTTGTTGAGTAATTAATGAGTATGGTCCGATAGAACGCGCGTGCATTTTATCATCTACCATGTGTCCTAATTTCAACATGTAAATTACACCAACAGTTGCTTTTTGAGCAAAACGCTCTCCTGTGTTACCGTCATATAAGTACGTAGTACCAAAACGTGGTAATCCAGCTTCTTCTGTTAATTCATCAATTTGTTCAGCTGATGCACCATCGAAGATTGGAGTAGCGAATTTACGTCCTAATTTCATACCTGCCCATCCTAATACTGTCTCATAAATCTGACCAATATTCATACGAGAAGGTACCCCTAATGGGTTAAGTACGATATTTACTGGTGTTCCGTCTTCTAAGAAAGGCATATCTTCATCACGAACGATACGAGCAACAATACCTTTGTTACCGTGACGTCCAGCCATTTTATCCCCAACTTTTAATTTACGTTTCTTAGCGATGTAAATTTTCGCTAATTTAACAATACCTGCAGGTAATTCATCCCCTACAGAAATTGTGAAACGTTCACGGTTTAATGCACCTTGTAAGTCGTTGTACTTAATTTTATAGTTGTGTAATAACTCTTTTACTAATTCGTTCTTATCATCATCAGTTGTCCATAATGTTTCATGGCCTGTTAAGTTTAAGAATTCATCAACGCTAGATAATATTTTTTGTGTGTATTTAACTCCTTTCTTGATTACTTCCTCATTTAAGTCATTGTATACACCTTGAGAAGTTTTTCCGTTTAATAAAACGTATAATTTCTCTAGTAAAATATCTCTTAATTCATTGAATTTAACATCAAATTCTGCTTCGATGCTATCAACAATTGCTTTATCTTGAGAGCGTTTACGTTTATCTTTAATACTACGCGAGAATAATTTTTTCTCGATAACAACACCACGTAATGATGGAGACGCTTTTAATGAAGCATCTTTTACATCACCAGCCTTGTCACCAAAGATCGCACGTAATAATTTTTCTTCTGGAGTTGGATCAGATTCTCCTTTTGGAGTAATTTTACCAATTAAGATATCACCAGGTTTAACTTCTGCTCCAATACGGATCATACCGTTTTCATCTAAGTCTTTAGTAGCCTCTTCAGAAACGTTAGGAATATCAGAAGTTAATTCTTCCATACCTAATTTAGTATCACGTACATCTAATGAATATTCATCGATGTGGATAGATGTAAACCAATCTTCACGTACTGCTTTTTCAGAAATTACAATGGCATCCTCAAAGTTGTACCCTTGCCATGGCATGAAGGCAACAACCATGTTACGACCAATTGCTAATTCCCCTCCTTCAGTTGCGTATCCTTCAGTTAAAACTTGACCTTTCTCTACACGTTCTCCAACCTTAACGATTGGTTTTAATGTAATAGTTGTACCTTGATTCGTTTTACGGAATTTAGTTAAATTATAAGTTTTTTCAGCAATATCAAAACTTACTAATTCTTCGTCTTCTGAACGATCATATTTTACAACAATTTTATTTGCATCTACGTAAGTTACTACACCTTCGCGTTCAGCATTGTTTAAAATACGAGAATCTTTTGCAACTTGTTTTTCTAATCCTGTACCTACGATAGGTGCCTGTGGTTGTAATAATGGAACTGCTTGACGCATCATGTTAGATCCCATTAATGCACGGTTGGCATCATCATGTTCTAAGAAAGGAATTAACGAAGCTGAAATTGATGCAATCTGATTTGGAGCTACATCCATTAAATCTACTTCAGATGGAGCTACAACTGGATAATCACTATCTTCACGTGCTGTAACACGCTCAGTTAAAATTTGACCATTTTCAGCAATATCAACGTTTGCTTGTGCAATAACTTTTTCTTCTTCCTCTTCAGCAGATAAATAAATTGGAGCTGAATCTAAATCAACTACACCATTTTCTACTTTGTGGTAAGGAGTTTCAATGAAACCTAAGTTATTAACTTTTGCAAATACACATAATGAAGATATCAAACCAATGTTTGGTCCCTCAGGAGTTTCAATAGGACATAGACGACCATAGTGAGTATGGTGAACGTCACGTACTTCGAAACCAGCTCTCTCACGAGATAAACCTCCAGGTCCTAAGGCTGATAAACGACGTTTGTGTGTAATCTCAGATAATGGATTCGTTTGGTCCATGAACTGAGATAATTGGTTCGTACCAAAGAAAGAGTTGATAACAGATGATAATGTTTTTGCATTGATCAAATCAATTGGCGTAAACACCTCATTGTCACGAACATTCATTCTTTCGCGGATGGTTCTAGCCATACGAGCTAAACCTACTCCAAATTGAGAAGCCATTTGCTCACCAACTGTACGAACACGACGGTTTGATAAGTGGTCGATATCATCCACCTCTGCTTTAGAGTTGATTAATTCGATCAAGTATTTAATGATAGAGATAATATCTTCTTTCGTTAAAACTTGAATTTCGTCCGCTATATTTAAACCTAGTTTTTTATTTAATCTGTAACGACCTACTTCACCTAATGAATAACGTTGATCAGAGAAAAATAATTTATCAATGATTCCACGTGCTGTTTCCTCATCTGGTGGCTCAGCATTACGTAATTGTCTATAGATATACTCTACTGCTTCTTTTTCAGTATTAGTAGGGTCTTTTTGTAAAGTATTATGAATAATACTATAATCGGCAGAATTAATATCTTCCTTGTGTAATAAGATTGTTTTAACCCCAGAATCTACGATTTGATCAATGTGATCTTTCTCGATAATAGTCTCACGATCTAAAATAATCTCATTACGCTCAATTGATACTACCTCACCTGTATCTTCATCCACGAAATCTTCATGCCATGTGTTTAAAACACGCGCAGCTAACTTACGTCCAATAGTTTTCTTTAAGTTGGCTTTATTAACTTTCACTTCTTCAGCTAAGTCAAAGATCTCTAAAATGTCTTTATCTCTTTCGTAACCAATTGCACGTAATAAAGTCGTAAGAGGTAATTTTTTCTTACGATCAATATAAGCGTACATTACGCTATTGATATCAGTAGCAAATTCAATCCATGATCCTTTGAAAGGAATAATACGAGATGAATATAATTTCGTACCATTTGCGTGGAAAGATTGACCGAAGAAAACACCAGGAGAACGGTGTAATTGAGAAACGATAACACGTTCAGCACCATTGATGATAAACGATCCTGAAGGAGACATATAAGGTATAGTACCTAAATATACATCTTGTACCACAGTTTCGAAATCCTCATGTTCTTCGTCTGTACAGTATAGTTTTAGACGTGCTTTTAATGGCACGCTGTAAGTTAACCCTCTTTCAATACACTCATCAATCGTGTAGCGAGGTGGATCTACGAAGTAGTCCAAAAATTCTAAAACAAACTGATTGCGAGTATCCGTAATAGGGAAATTCTCAGCAAATGTTCTATATAGACCCTCGTTCCCACGTTGGTCAGGTCTTGTTTCCAACTGGAAAAAATCCTCAAAGGATTTAATCTGTATGTCAAGGAAATCAGGGAACTGAGCTACTGCTTTTGCAGATGAAAAACTCAATCTTTGCTTGTTCTCAGTCGAGTTGTTTGTTGTTGCTTTAGTGGCCAATTTCGAATGAATTTTGGTTTATAAAATGACTTTATGCGTAAAAAGGTTTAGACCTTTCACTAGCTGTGAAGGCCCAAACCTATATCTTGTTGTAAGTAAAATTACTTTAATTCAACTACTGCACCAGCTTCTTCAAGCTGTTTCTTTAAAGCTTCAGCTTCGTCTTTAGAAACTGCTTCTTTAACAACTGCTGGAGTAGAATCAACTAAATCCTTAGCTTCTTTTAATCCTTTACCAGTTAATTCTTTAACTAATTTAACTACTCCTAATTTAGAAGCACCAGCTTCTTTTAAGATAACGTCGAATTCAGTTTGCTCTTCAGCAGCTTCAGCAGCTCCTCCAGCAACGATAACTGCAGCAGCTGCAGGCTCGATTCCGTATTCGTCTTTTAAGATTGTAGATAATTCGTTAACTTCTAAAACTGTTAAGTTTACTAACTCTTCAGCTAATTTTTTTAAATCTGCCATTGTTTTGATTTTTTTTGTTTTACAACTATTTATTATATGAGTGCTTATTATTCAGCTGCTGGAGTTTCCTCAGTTACTTCTTCAGCAGTAGACGCATTGTCTTTGTTCTCTAATTGAGAAACTAAAGTCTTGATTGGAGACTGAAGTAACATTACGATATCTGCGATTAATTCTTCGCGAGATTTTAATGCTACTAATTGAGGTAATTTATCATCACCTACGTATACATTATCTTCAATCCATGCACCTTTTAATACAGGTTTTTCAGCTTTCTTTCTGAAAAGTTCGATTACTTTAGCAGGAGCATTTCCTACTTCAGCAGTCATGATTGCAGTGTTACCTTTTAAAGATCCGTAAAGCTCTTCGAAGTTTTTATCTTCGATACGCTCCATAGCTTTCTTTAATAAAGTGTTTTTTACTACGCGTAATGAAACATTACTTTTGTAGCAAGCTCTTCTTAATTCAGTAGAATTAACAGCGCTTAAACCTTCGATATCTGCTAAATAAATGATTTTTGAAGAATTTAATACAACTTGTAAATCTTCGATCATTGCTGCCTTATCTTGTTTTGTCATTGCCATAGTCTACTAATATTAAGCGTTTGAACTTTTTGGATCTACTGGAACACCTACTGATTGAGTTGTAGAAAGCGTGATGCTTTTTACGTAAGTACCTTTTGCAGCAGTTGGTTTTAATTTAATTAAAGTTTGAACTAATTCGTTCGCATTTTCTTTAATTTTATCAGCATCGAATGATACTTTACCAATACCAGCATGGATAATTCCGTAACGGTCTACTTTAAAATCAATTTTACCTGCTTTTACTTCAGCAACTGCTTTACCAACTTCTAAAGTAACTGTACCAGATTTAGGGTTAGGCATTAAACCACGTGGTCCTAAGATACGTCCTAATGGTCCTAATTTACCCATTACAGCTGGCATAGTAACGATAACGTCAACATCTGTCCAACCTTCTTTGATTTTTTGTAAGTACTCGTCTAATCCAACATAATCAGCACCTGCAGCTTTTGCTTCTGCTTCTTTATCTGGAGTAACTAAAGCTAATACTTTAATGTCTTTACCAGTTCCGTGAGGTAATGAAACTACACCACGAACCATTTGATTTGCTTTCTTAGGATCTACTCCTAAACGAACAGCGATATCTACTGATGCGTCAAACTTTGCGTAATTAACTTCTTTCACTAAAGCAGATGCTTCTTCAATAGTGTAAAGTTTGTTTTTATCTACTTTAGCTTGAGCCTCTTTTTGTTTTTTTGTCAACTTTGCCATGTCTAAATGTTTTTAATTATTCTGGAGCTTGACCACCTTTTACAGTTATACCCATAGAACGAGCAGTTCCAGCAATCATTTTCATTGCAGACTCAACAGTAAAACAGTTCATGTCCGCCAATTTGTCTTCAGCAATAGTTCTTACTTGATCCCAAGTAACTGCACCAACTTTTTGACGGTTAGGAACACCAGATGCTTTTTTTAATTTCGCAGCTTCCATTAACTGTACGGCAGCTGGTGGAGTTTTAATTACGAAATCAAATGATTTGTCTTGAAACACAGTGATTACAACAGGTAATACTTGACCTTGTTTATCTTGTGTACGTCCGTTAAATTGTTTACAAAACTCCATGATGTTAACACCTGCAGCCCCTAAAGCTGGTCCTACTGGTGGCGAAGGATTTGCTTGTCCTCCTTTAACTTGAAGTTTTACAACTTTTTCAATTTTTTTTGCCATTTTTTTTATCTTAAAATTAAGCGTTATGTGGAAGCAGCCTAAATTTATTCTACTTTAAGTTTATTGAAACAGATTTGTATTAAACCTTTTCAACTTGGTTGAAGTTCAACTCTAAAGGGGTCTTTCTTCCGAAGATTAAAACCATTACCTCTAATTTACGTTTGTCTTCAATATTCTTTTCAACAGTTCCATTGAATCCGTTGAAAGGACCATCAATTACCTTAACAGTTTCACCAATTACATACTGAGTCATGTAAGAATTATCTACATTAACAGCTAATTCGTCAGCAATACCTAACATTCGGTTTACTTCTGATTGTCTCATTGGTACAGGATCACCACCTTTAGTTGCACTTAAGAAACTAATAACTCCTGAGATATTTTTAATAACGTGAGGAACTTCACCTTGTAGTGCAGCCTCAATCATCACATATCCAGGAAAGTGTACTTTCTCCTTTTGATATTTTTTACCGTTTCTAGTTTGAATCACTTTTTCCATAGGAACTACGATTTGCCCTATATAATCATTCAAATTTTGGTATTGAATTTCTCTTTCAATATAATCTTTAACCTTAAGCTCTTGACCAGCCACAGTTTTAATTACATACCATTTTTTATCACTCATGATTCTTGTATTACTGAACGGGAAATAGGTTTAAATAACTAAAATGCGCTATAGATTACATTAAGCAATGATGCAAAAATAGAATCTACCGCATACAAAAATATAGCTAACAAAACTGTAGCTATTGCAACAATTATAGTATCTTGTTGTAGCTTAGAAAATGTTGGCCATGTAACATTATCTTTAAACTCTAAATAAGATCCTTTAATGTATTGTACGATTTTCATATCGTTGTGAAATTAGCACGGGCACAAGGATTCGAACCCTGATCAACGGTTTTGGAGACCGCTATTCTACCATTGAACTATGCCCGTAGAATAAAAGAGTGGTAGCCTTTTGAAGACTACCACATCTTCCTATATTATTTATTGACTATTAATTAGTCTAAGATTTCAGTTACTTGACCTGCACCTACTGTACGTCCACCTTCGCGGATAGCGAAACGTAAACCTTCGTTTAATGCGATTGGTTGTAATAATTCAACTGAAATAGTTAAGTTATCTCCTGGTAAAACCATCTCTACTCCTTCTGGTAAGTGGATTTCTCCTGTTACGTCAGTTGTACGTACATAGAACTGTGGACGGTAACGGTTGTGGAATGGAGTGTGACGACCACCTTCTTCTTTAGTTAAGATATAAACCTCAGCTTTGAATTTTTTGTGTGGAGTTACAGATCCAGCTTTAGCGATTACCATACCTCTACGGATATCAGCTTTATCAATACCACGTAATAAGATACCAACGTTATCACCAGCTTCACCACGATCTAAGATCTTACGGAACATCTCAACCCCAGTTACAGTAGAAGTTAATTTCTCTTCTCCCATACCTACGATATCAACACCATCTCCTGTATTAATAACCCCAGCTTCGATACGTCCTGTAGCTACAGTACCACGACCTGTGATAGAGAATACATCCTCGATTGGCATTAAGAATGGTTTTTCAGAGTCACGTACTGGCTCTTCAATCCACTCATCAACTGAAGCCATTAAGCTTAATACAGTTTCAACCCATTGAGGCTCACCGTTTAATGCACCTAAAGCAGATCCTTGGATTACCGGAGTGTTATCTCCGTCGTAATCGTAAGAAGATAATAAATCTCTTACCTCCATATCAACTAACTCTAATAACTCAGCATCGTCAACCATATCAACTTTGTTTAAGAAAACAACGATACGAGGAACGTTTACTTGGCGACATAATAAGATGTGCTCACGAGTTTGAGGCATTGGACCATCAGTAGCAGCAACTACTAAGATACCACCATCCATTTGAGCAGCTCCTGTAACCATGTTCTTTACGTAATCCGCGTGACCTGGACAGTCAACGTGTGCATAGTGACGGTTAGCAGTTTCATACTCTACGTGAGATGTATTAATTGTAATACCACGCTCTTTCTCCTCTGGAGCATTATCGATTTGATCGAAAGCTTTTGCTTCTGAATAACCAGCATCAGCTAATACTTTTGTAATCGCTGCAGTCAAAGTTGTTTTACCGTGGTCAACGTGACCAATAGTACCAATATTTAAGTGCGGCTTGTTACGGTTAAAAGTTTCCTTTGCCATTTTACTTTTTATTAATTTCTATTGTTATACTTAAACTAAATATTCATATTTAACTCAGTTACATTTCTGCATCTGAAGCTTTATATAAAGTATTTTCACTTTGAAGAGCTCTTGATAAAACTAATTACCTGCAACGCTCAACTTCGTTCTAAAGTTGAGCGGGAAACGAGACTCGAACTCGCAACATTCAGCTTGGAAGGCTGACGCTCTACCAATTGAGCTATTCCCGCGTATTATTTCTTTAATAAAGCTTTGCAAATTTAATCATTAATTTAAATCTACAAAACGTTTTAAGATTAAAATTTAGTTAATGTGGGGAGAGCAGGATTCGAACCTGCGAAGGTGAAACCAACGGATTTACAGTCCGTCCTCGTTGGCCGCTTGAGTATCTCCCCTCAATTTAATAACTAAATTATATTTTACTTGAGCCGATAGAGGGATTCGAACCCACGACCTGCTGATTACAAATCAGCTGCTCTGGCCAACTGAGCTACATCGGCATAAAATTTAATTTCTCAATTTCAAAAGAACAGTCCGTTAATAAAGATGCTTGTATTTCTTTGTTTAACGGACTGCAAATTTACGCTGTTTTTTGAATAATCCAAATTTTCGTAAAATTATTTTTATTTTTTTTTGCGTTAGGTTTTATCACTACCCTACCTTTTCTTTCATTCTTATAATTAATTTTTTTAGTGTATCTATCGACAAATCAATACATTCCTCAAAAGATTGTCCACATTTTTTTACTACAATATCATCTCCAGGTACTTCCAAAATAATATCTACACATTTATCATTTTTATCTGATGTATTCTCAACTCTAAGGTTTACTTGTGCCGAAATAATCTTATCTGTTAACGTATCCAGTTTTGATAATTTTTTTTCTAAATACTCTTCTAAACCTGGTTTAGTGCTAAAGTTTAATGCTTGTACTTTAATTGTCATATTTACTCTTTTTTTTGCTCACGTGGATGAGCTTGATTAAACACTTTTTTCAAATTCTCTATACTCCCATGGGTATAAACTTGTGTTGATGACAAACTTGAATGCCCTAAAAGGTCTTTAACTGCATTCAGATCTGCTCCTGAGTCTAACATATGGGTAGCAAAAGAGTGCCTCAACATATGAGGGCTTTTCTTTTGTTTTACACTTATTAAACTAAGGTAATATTTTACTTTTGAATAAACAAGCGTATCATACAGCTGTTTTCCCTTTGTAGTTACGAATAAATATGGTATATTATGCAGTCCAGCTATTTTCTTTGCTTCCTTATATATATCAATTTCTTGTAGGAGATATTTTGATATTGGTATCAATCTTTCTTTATTTCTTTTTCCGAGAACTTTTATTGATAATTCAATTTCATCTATATCAGATTCTTTTAAATTTATTAATTCCGCTCTTCTTACACCTGTTTGATAAAGAATATCTATCATTAAGCGATCTCTAATTCCATCAAAATCTTTTGTAAAAAAGTCTTCATTATCCAATAAATCACTTATTTCTGTTTCGGTAAATGGCACCATTACTTCTTTCTTTCTTTTCAAAGAATGAACTTGTTCTATCGGGTTTATAGTAAGTATTTGTTCTTTGACGAGGTATTTATAAAAACTTCGAAGAGTGCTTAATTTCCTATTAATTGTTTTCTCTGATTTATTTAATTGAGAGAGATACATTACAAATGAACGTATATGAGTTTTACGTGCAAGTTGTATTTGTTCATCATTTTCTTCTTGCTGATAAAACATTTTAAAATCCTCTAAATCTTTTTGATAACTTGTAATAGTGAGTGAAGAATAGTTTTTTTCGAGCGCTAAATAATCTAAAAATCGTTGAGTATAATCCATAAAAAAAACCTATTTATCAAAGATAGTACTTTAACAAATAGGTTTACAGAAAACCGAAAGATTTCCTTTATTTTTTTGAAAACAATTAAGCTTCTTCTTGCGCTACTAAAGATTGTTTGTAGATTGCTCTACTGTTCTTTTGTCTTTTGATAACTGAAGGCTTAATAAACTCTTTACGTGCTCTTAATTGACGAACAACACCTGTTTTATCAAATTTTCTTTTGTATTTCTTTAGAGCTCTTTCAATTGACTCTCCGTCTTTTACTGGTATAATCAACATAATTTTATCTATTTCTTTTTAAGATTGCAAATATACAACTCTTTAATTATTAAACAAATCCTTTTTAATTAATCTTTCAAAATATTTCTACCGATAACTAATTTTTGGATCTCTGTAGTTCCTTCACCAATTGTGCAAAGTTTAGAATCTCTATAGAATTTCTCTACTGGGAAATCTTTTGTATATCCATAACCTCCAAACACTTGTACAGCATCGTTTGCAATTTTAACACAAGCTTCTGAAGCGTAATATTTAGCCATTGCACCCTCTGTTGCCATTGGTAAATGATTATTTTTTAAATATGATGCTTTTCGAATTAATAATTCTGAAGCCTCAATTTCGGTTGCCATTTCAGCCAATTTAAAATTTACAGCTTGAAAATTTGCAATTGCTTGTCCAAATTGGTGGCGTTCTTGTGCATATTTTAACGCTGCCTTGTAAGCGCCTTTTGCTATTCCTAAAGAAAGAGCGGCAATAGAGATACGACCTCCATCTAATATCTTTAAAGCTTGTTTAAATCCTTCCCCTACTTCTCCTAAACGGTTTGCATCTGATAAACGTACATTATCAAAAATTAACTCTGCTGTTTCAGAGGCGCGCATTCCTAATTTATTTTCCTTTTTTCCTGATGTAAATCCTAGTGTTCCTTTTTCTATCACAAATGCTGTTGCATTATTTTTTTCACCTTTCTCTCCTGTACGAGTCATTACAACCGCTATATCGCCAGAAATTGCATGAGTAATAAAGTTCTTAGCTCCGTTGATAATCCATTCATCTCCGTCTTTTACAGCTGTAGTAGACATACCTCCAGCATCAGAACCTGTATTATGTTCAGTTAATCCCCACGCTCCTATCCATTCTGCTGTAGCTAATTTAGGTAACCATTTTTTCTTTTGCTCTTCATTACCAAAAGTCAAAATATGATTCGTACATAATGAGTTATGAGCTGCTACTGATAATCCAATTGATGGATCCACTTGCGAAATTTCATCCACGATAGTAACGTATTCATCATAAGATAAACCACTTCCTCCGTATTCTTCAGGAACCACTATTCCCATGAATCCCATTTTTCCTAGTTCTTTAAAACACTCTACAGGAAATGTTTGAGCTTCATCCCACTCCATTATGTTTGGACGAATATATTGTTCAGCAAAATCTTTTGCTGATTGTGCTATTAATTTTAAATTTTCGTTTTCTAAATAATTCATTTTTTTGTCTTTGGTAATTCAAATTTAATAAAATATAATCGATATCAAAATTTCACAAAATATCTTACCTCAGATACATACATTATATTTAATATAATTATGCAAAATGTAAATAATACCTTTTAAAAGTAGGACGAGATAATTAGTGGGTGATTTGAGTAAAACTTTTGTAAATACTTATCAAACTATAAAAGATTAATGGTTTATATAAGATTATAATAGATATTCTAAGTGAATATATTCTTTTCTATAATTTATTAGATCTGAATTGGAACTAATTTAGATATAACAAGAAAGAGAACTATATATAGTTCTCTTTCTTGTTATATTTTATATTTTATTTTTTATTTTTTTAAAATTTTTATGATATTCTTCAATAGATACAAAATCTGGCTCTATATGGACCAATACATCCCCTACTTGAGGCATAATTTCTCGCACTCTATCTTTTATTAAATGACTAATTGCATGTCCTTCAGCTACAGATAAACTACCACTAACTACTGCATGCATATCTACAAAATAAAGCATTCCTGATTTTCTAATGATACACTTTTCAACTGCTAATACACCAGGAACCTTACGTGCAATAATTTTTATTTTTTCATTTTCATAACCATATAAATCTTCATCCATAATTTCTCCTAATGCAGGACGAAGAATTTTATACGCATTGTAAATAATAAATCCTGAGGCGATAAGTGCTGTAATATCATCTGCAATTTCCCATCCATCACCCATTACTAGAGAAATAGTAATCCCAATAAAAGCCATTAGTGAAGTAATTGCATCAGACCTATGATGCCAAGCATCTGCTTTTAAGGATGAACTATTTGTCTCTCTACTTTTTTTCAAAACATATTGATAAGACATTTCCTTAAAAATTATTATACCTCCTAGTATTATAAGTGTAAATGGTTTAGGACTTTCATGAGGTGTTATAATATTTTGAATACTTTCATATCCAATAATTACTGCAGCAACTATTAAAGATAATACAACTAAAAAAGTAATTAATGCCTCTGCTTTTCCATGACCGTAAGGATGATTATCATCTGCTGGTCTAGAAGAATACTTTAAACCTAGAAAAACTAATATTGATGAAAATACATCTGTAGTAGATTCTATAGCATCTGCAATTAACGCATAAGAATTTCCAAAATATCCACCTAAAAATTTTATGATGGCTAAACTGGTATTTCCTATGATACTAAATACTGATGCTTTTACAGCAGTTTCGGAATTGTTACTCATTATCAAAAAAATAGCCCTGCAAATGCAGGGCTACAAAGTTACAATTTTTATATTTCTAAAAATGGATATCTATAATCTTTTGCAGGAACTAATGTTTCTTTCACAGTTCTAACAGAAGTCCAACGTAGCAAGTTCATCGCAGAACCAGCTTTATCATTTGTACCAGATGCACGGGCACCACCAAATGGCTGTTGTCCTACAACTGCTCCTGTAGGTTTATCATTAATGTAGAAATTACCTGCAGCGTTTTCTAAAGCTTTATATGCAATCTCAACTGCTGAACGTTCTCCAGCAAAAATAGAACCTGTTAATGCATATGCTGAAGTTTCGTCTACTAATTTTAAAGTTTCTTCATATTTATTTTCGTCGTACACATAAACAGATAAAACAGGTCCAAATATTTCATCTACCATAGATTCATATTTCGGATTAGTAGTTACAATAACAGTTGGATCTATAAAATATCCTACTGAATCATCATATCCACCACCAATTACTTCAACTTCAGCAGAAGCCTTAGCACGATCTATGAAACCAGTGATTTTTTTGAATGAATATGAGTCAATTACTGCAGTCATAAAGTTTGAAAAATCTTCAGGGCTACCAACTTTTATAGTTGCTAACATTTCTTTCACCTGTTTTTCTACTTCTGGCCATAAATTAGAAGGGATGTATGCTCGAGACGCAGCTGAACATTTTTGACCTTGATACTCAAAAGCACCACGAACTAAACCTACTGCTACTTCTGTAGGACAAGCTGATTTATGAGCAACTACAAAATCCTTACCTCCTGTTTCTCCAACTACACGTGGATATGTTTTATGAATATCTACATTATTACCGATTTGTTTCCATAAATGTTTAAAAACATGTGTAGAACCTGTAAAATGTAAACCTGCAAAATCTGGATGAGAAATACATGTGGTAGCTGTTTCTGCTGGATCAGCTAAGATCATATTAATTACTCCATCTGGTAAACCTGCTTTCTTGAAAATTTCCATTGTAATTTTAGCCGCATACAATTGCTTATCAGACGGTTTCCAAACTACAACGTTCCCCATTAAAGCCATACATGATGGTAAATTCCCAGCAATCGCTGTAAAATTAAAAGGTGTAATTGCAAAAGTAAATCCTTCTAATGGACGATATTCAACTTTATTCCAAACCCCTGTCGAAGATACAGGTTGATCTGCATAAATTTCTGTCATAAATTTTACGTTGAAACGTAAAAAATCAATTAGCTCACATGCCGCATCAATTTCTGCTTGCATTGCATTCTTAGATTGACCAATCATCGTTGCAGCATTAAGAATAGCACGGTAAGGGCCAGCAATTAAATCTGCTGCTCTTAGAAATATAGCCGCACGATCTTCCCATGCCATAGCCGCCCAAGAAGCTTTTGCTGCCAAAGCAGTTTCTATCGCCTTTTTAACATCAGCTTGAGTTCCTTCGTGGTAATAACCAACTACTTTTTGGTGATCGTGTGGAGGACGAATTTCTTTCTTATTTCCACTAAAAATTTCTTCAGAACCTATATACTGAGGAACCTCGATTACTTCATTATACATTTTTTTATATGTATCTAATAATTGAGCTCTCTCTGGAGATCCTAAAGCGTATGCTTTTACTTCCTCGTTGATAACAGCAGGAATTTGCGCAAATGAATTAGCCATTTTGTATTCTTTTGTTTGTTATGGTTTAACTTCTCAAAATTATGAAAAATAAATCAAATCATTTGATACATTTGTATATTATGAATAGAGAATCATAATTTGTAATTCCAAATGAAATACCTACTTAGCATATTATTTACTGTACTTTTTTTTTCTTGCAAAATAAACAACAAGACTCATCAGTTAGAGCTTGAATCAATCAAAAAAAATAAGAGTGGATATAACCTTATTGTATCTACACAAATTGACCTTAACGAGATTAAATTAAATCATAATTTTTCTGACCAAAGATTTATCGGACATCTGAAAAATAAGGAAATAAATGATTATAGTATTATTATTACTGGAAATTTTGATACAGCTTTGCAGCTTAAGAAAGGAAATAAATATTATTATACTATAAATGTAACTATTGAGGAAAAGGAAAGAAAGTTAGCACATAATGATACTATCATCGCTTACTTACAATTATCTTACAAAGAGGGTAGAACTTATCCTACCAAGAGTATAGAAATTCCGGCCAACAGTTTTATTTCATTAAAATAGAAAAGGTTCTCTAATTAGAGAACCTTTTCTATTTTATAAATTAATATATGTATTAAAATAAACACAATTCGTATTAATCTCTTTATAAGCTTTTGTTTTAGACAAAGACTTTAGTTGATTAAAATAATTTCTATTATTCTTGATTTTATAACTAAGCATCTCTGGAGTAGCATAATCAATATACCATCTATCACTTGTCAAATTATTAGACGCATATTCATAGAATTTTCCCTGATCTGCTTTTGCAGCTGTAAATAAGATTTGGGCTTTTAATTCTGCATCGGCTACATTCTTTAATGCAGCATTCGCATATTCTAAACTTGAATCGAAATTATTGATGTATTGAGAATTCATCCAGAAATTTTTATAATAATTAGTGAAAATTTTATTTCCATTTTCATATTCATTTTTCTTCTCTATAAAATCATGAAATTTAGGGCCATTACTATTATTTCTATCAAAAGATAACAATTCACGGTAATAACCTAGTGATGTTGTATTGTAATAAAAATTTGCCAATAAATAATTCGCTTTTACAGCTTGTTCATTATTCTTCTTTCCTAATTCTACCAATTGGATTAGAGCATCTGTTAATTGAAGTTTATTTAATATTGTAGGAATAAATTTAAATTCATTGATATAAGGTTTTGCCATAACCTGGCTCTCAGGACAATTAAAACATTCTATTTTATTATACCCAAATATTCCATTAGATATATTACCATACCAGTTGTATGAATTAGGTTTCCCTTCATCGTAATAGCTTGTTTCCTCTATCTTAAAGTCTTGAGGCATTTTTTTGAATTCGGTTTTAGCTAAACTAAATTTTTTCTCTTTTAAATATAATGTCCCTTTATAATTGGCAATAAAATCGGCTAACTTAAATTTTGATTTCGTTGTTGTAGATTCATAGGTATTAGGATCATATTTATAATAAGTAATATTAGACACTAAAAAAGTCTCAAACGAATTCTTATTCTGTTTTTTATCTAATGCATCAATCTCATTAAGTAATGGCCATTGCACATTATTCGCTAAGTCATATATTGAATTATGAATAAGAAATGCTTTTGCTTTATCACCTTGTAAAAAGTAACGGTTAGCCAAAATATCCTTCGCTATTTCTTTGAAGGTATTTTTCATTAATTCTTCATCCGTAAAAATTTTCTCACCATATGTGTATTCTTTTGGGTAAACTAATTCAAAATTCAGAATATCGCCATATTTCTGCATAATAGTTTGTTCATATGCAGAAGTAATCTTGTCTTGTTGATTAAGATCTTTCAACATTTCAATCATTTTTTTATGCAATTTAAAATCTGATTGATGACTATTTACTTTAGCTAAAAAAGTTTTAGCTTCTCCAAAATCTCGACTAATAGTAGATAGATAAGCTACAGATAAATTCCAAAAATCTTTTTCATTTGTTTTATTTGCTTGTTCCTTTCCTAATGAAAGAACTTCGTTCAAGAAATTTTTAGGTAATTCTGTATTATACTGACTAACTAACTGAGCAGGTAATTTTATTGGCTTACTTTCTATCTCAGACCATACACTTCCATTTGCATATTGTGGTAAATAGTTACGCTCTATAAGGTTAATAGCGCGTGCGTATAATATTTTAGCTTGTTCTGCATTAGGATTAATTTTAAGAATCTGACGCATTGCTGCTAACGGATTACTAAAATCTTTGTATCCAATTAAAAGATACAAATCTATTTTTTCTTCATTCGTTTTAGCTCTTTTCAGCATTTGTTCATAATCCAAATCTTGTGTAACTTTCATCGAATTAAAAGCACTTTCTTTTCGATTTTTAGTATGAGAAAATACTTCAAAAAAATCATAATTCGCTTGGATATAATTCCCAACTGCACGTTCTGCACCCGCCTTTTGGTCAAGTGTGTAATAATACATTATAGATTTTCTATTTAACGGTACAACATATTTGTTGAATAACTTAATAGCTTCATTGTACTGATTTGTATAATGTGCAAAACGAACCATTTGATATGCATATCGCATTTTTAAATCAACATCAGATTCTGCATTATAACTTTTAGTTAAAACACTCATAACCTTCTGGTCATCTAATTGCGTTGCATTTTTATCGCTGCGTTCTACATAACTCCAAGATTCGCCCGTATCTATATAATTATGATTCATATACGGCTCAAGATATTTGGCATACGAAAGATATAAAAGTGCTTGTTTATTTTTTCGAATGAATTCTGAGTTTGCAAATTTTAACTTAGAATCTGTTGTTTTTCCAGTTTTAGTTAATTCATCAATAGATTTTTTTGTTGATTTGTATACTAAATAGTAGGCATCTTCATAAGTGATTTTTAAATATTCTGACCAATCTTGAATTTTTTCGTCCACAACTATAACACCATTCGTATCATAAAATGGACTATCCATCGTCATTAAAAAAGGTTGATATTGTGGCGAGTTCACAAGACTTTGATTAAAAAGGTTATAATAATCATAATCTTCGCTAGAGTCAGCACATGCTAATACCGGAATTGATAATCCCAATACGAGCGATAATCCTAGAAATATTCTTTTCATTTTATTGTTGATATTTAAGGTTGTGGTTTTGTGTGAATTTTTCATCTAAATGATAATATACGATGCGATAATTATCCTTCAATTTTTTGTCCAAAAATGAATTTGTATTTTCTAAAAGTGATTCAGATATAGTTTCGACTTTTATTTTGAATCCTTTACTTAGATAAAATTTTTCCAAGAAAAAATCATCTGTCACTTCGTATATTCCGTTTCCTTTATTGATAATTGGCTTTCCTTTCAGATCATCTTCAGAAAAAGAATTAATTAATTTTACTTTTCCTAAATGATTAGTAACAATTGCCCAAGAATAAATTGGTAATGCAACATCTAGTTTTATGGGATACTTATCTAAATTTTGTAAATAATCTTTGGCTAAATCTAAATCTAAAATCGAATTTTTTTCTTCTACTTCATTTGGATTTTCAGTTGCATAACACATTAAAACCATTTTATCTAAAGGTGGAATTCCTTCTCGATCTTTAAATTTAACTTGATGCATACGTAAGGTTGCCGATAAATTCTTTTTTGAAATTGATTTTAATTCTTCTAAGAATAAAAAATAATTAGATTTTGTAGAAAGCGTCCAATCACAATCTATTTGAATTTCTGAATAGTGATCTAATTGACTTGATAAGGCAATTTCTATGATTAAATTATTTACATTCTTCGCTAATTCTTTTACGTTATCTTGACTTAATCCTACAAAAGTTCGGTTAGTAATAAAGATTGTAGGAATATAATTAACTGGCAAAAAAGATGAATTAAAATTCTTTATTACACCAATAGGCATAGGTTCAATCGTTTTTTTGTCTACATCGAAGAAGCGAACATAAATATTTTCAACTGCTAAATCTGATACTACTTTTTTCTCGGCATCATTTATATTATAATTAGAGCGCCAATAATAAAAGTCTATTGGATGATTATTTTTTTGCTTACATCCAACACAAAATAATATGAAACAAATAAAATAGATAAAGTTTTTCATCATATAAAGGTAAGATGAATCTTAAAATTAAAGCAAAAAAAATCCAAGTTTACAACTTGGATTAACATATTAATTTCTTGTATTTACTTCTCCATATCCCATTAATATATCATATCTACCACCCCAAGGACGGTAATAAAATAGGCCTTGATATAAATTCTCTGTTTGCCAGAAACTTCCACTAACATAACTTGGTTCTACCCTTTTAT
The DNA here is from genome assembly GCF_015234135.1 of Faecalibacter rhinopitheci. GTDB lineage: Bacteria > Bacteroidota > Bacteroidia > Flavobacteriales > Weeksellaceae > Empedobacter > Empedobacter rhinopitheci. The sequence continues at coordinate 160,048 of NZ_JADGIK010000005.1, forward strand.
TCTTTGTATTTACCACAACATATTGATAATTGTAATAACCTTGTTTCAGAAAATATTCGTTTTCCCAAAGTTTAGAAACTGGATTATATTTCAATTTAGATTGTGGTGATATTTCCCAATTATTAAAAGCTCCAACTACATACGGCTCATATAATCCGTTTTGATCTTCAAAAGCATCTAATGCAAAATACACCCAAGAATAATCAGCTTCCGAAGCGGCTAAATATTCATTCCCAAAGCGGTTATTTCTAATATAAAAATTCCCATTTACATCACCATAATCATCATAAGGTAAATTATACTTCGGAAAATCTACACGTAAAACGGTATGATAAACAGAATCTTTTCTGAAATTTCGTTCTGTAGTTAGTCCAGGTACATCTAAATTTTTTGTATCAAACCAATTATATTCTCCTCCCCCCTCAAAAGTCCATTCAACATTATTATAAGTTAATTGATTAGAACGAGTAAAATCTGGATTGATATCAGCAATATGTTCATTCCAATTATTATTCTTCATGATAAATAATTTTCCACCATCAGGAGTTTCTGTTAAATTTTGAGATCCGCTAGATATTACAGTTTGTATTCTTTGGTTGATATCTTTATAAGTAGGATTAATATATCGTGACGATTTCATCCCTACATCTACATTACCCTGATATACTGCAAATCTTTTAGTAAAAATTGGTTGGTCTTCATTAGTTGTATAAACTTTTAAAAGATAATTTCCTCCCAATTTCACATTCATATCTTTATTCGGAAATTGAATCTGATAGTTTGTGAACTTTTTATATGTATTAAAGGAATTTTTATACGTTCTAACGTAATCATTATTTAAACCCACTACATATTCAGATTCAAAAATATTGGACTCTGACCAATCTGCATTTCTATGTTCAATTTTATAATTGTATCTTTTATATCCTGCCTCTAAATCATCAAATAAAAATAATAAATATTCATTTGATCCTAATCGAATAATTGCAGTATTATCATTTTTCTGTGGATTAAACACTTGTACAGTAGTTATATTTTTGGGCGGTAATATTTCTAATGTTTGTCCAATGACAAATGTGGAAAAAAGACACAGAATAGTTATATAAACAATGTTAAATAATCTCATAGGGATATTTTTTTACTAAAATACAATAATAAAAAAAGTGTTCAACCAAAAGATTGAACACTTTACTATTTCAAATTAATTTTTATTTAAAAAATTGAAGGATATTTTACTGGATTTGTCTCATGCATCAGTGCATAAACACGTTCCACAATATCATCTACAGACGGTTTTGAGAAATAATCACCATCAGTTGCATAAGGAGGACGATGCGCTTTTGCAGTGATTGTAATAGGCTGACTATCTAAACTAAAATAAGCAGATTGTTTCTCTATAATTTCTTGTAATAAGTATGCAGTAGCTCCACCTGGAACATCTTCATCAATAATCACTAAACGATTAGTTTTTACTAATGATTTAGCCACATCGTGATTAATATCGAATGGTAATAAAGACTGTGCATCAATAACTTCTACAGATATTCCTAGTTGTTCTAGTTCTTTAGCAGAATCCATTACAATTCTCCAAGTTGATCCGTATGTAAGCAAAGTTACATCAGTACCTTCTTTAGTTACTTCTACGACTCCAATTGGTGTTGTAAATTCTCCTATGTTCGAAGGTTTTTGCTCTTTCAAACGGTAACCATTCAAGCTTTCTACTACAATAGCAGGTTCATCACATTGTAATAATGTATTGTAAAAACCAGCTGCTTTTGTTAGGTTACGAGGCGTTAATACATTTACTCCACGTACTAGGTTTAAAATTCCTCCCATTGGAGAACCAGAATGCCAAACACCTTCTAAACGGTGTCCTCGTGTACGAATAATCAAAGGAGCTTTTTGCCCACCTTTTGTACGATATAGGACAGTTGCTAAGTCATCTGAAATCCCTTGTAAACAATAAAGCACATAATCCAAGTATTGAATTTCTGCAATCGGTCTTAAACCTCTCATTGCCATCCCAATTCCTTGTCCTAAGATAGTAGCTTCACGGATACCAGTATCCATAATTCTTTCAATACCATATTTTATTTGTAAACCTTCTAAACCTTGGTTTACATCTCCAATATTTCCCGCATCCTCTCCAAAAATTAAAGTATTTGGATATTTTTCGAAAATTTTATCAAAGTTATCACGGACGATTACTCGTCCATCTTCATAAATTTCTTCACCTTCAAATTTCATTTCTTGTTGCGGAACGTTAACCGCTGTACCAGAAACTAATAAAGAGGAATAGATTTCTTCTTGAATATCTAATTGATTTTGTAACCAATCTTTTAATTCAACTTTAGATGACAAACTTTCCTCACGCACTATTCGTAAAACTTTTCTAATTGCAGAAAATATATCACGTTTAAAAGGAGATGATTTAGCTTTAAGTTGATCAATTTCAATTGTTACAAATGTTCCATTAATACTTTCTTTGGCCACATTTTCTAACAATAGAACAGCTTTATCTTTTAACTCAATAATTGGATTAAGATAATTTTCCCAAGTTTTTTTCTGAGCGTCACGCACTTCCTTTTTAACTTGATTTTCCAATTCAATTAATTCATCTCTTGAAATAATTGATTCTGAAGCTGTTTCTCCAAATTTTATAATCCATTCTCTGAATTTAGCAATTCCATCGAATTCTTTTTCCCAAGATAAACGTTCTTCAGATTTATATCTTTCATGAGATCCTGATGTAGAATGCCCTTGCGGTTGTGTACATTCAGAAACATGTACAATACAAGGAATATGATGCTCTCTTGCATACATTTCAGCTTTTGTATAAGCGTCTATTAATGCAGGATAATCCCATGCTTTTACAGAGATAATTTCGTAACCACGTTCCTCTTCCGTACGTTGAAATCCAGATAATAATTCTGATAAATTAGATTTAGTACGTTGGAATTGAGCTGGCACAGAAATTCCATATCCATCGTCCCAAATAGAAATTATCATTGGTACTTGCAATACTCCTCCCGCATTTACGGTTTCCCAAAAATGTCCTTCTGATGTACTTGCATCTCCAATAGTCCCAAAAGCAATTTCATTTCCATTTCTAGAAAATTTTTGATTTGGATCTGCATTTTGTAATTGACGATAAACTTTTGAGGCTTGTGCTAATCCTAGAAGCCTCGGCATTTGTCCTGCTGTAGGAGAAATGTCTGAACTAGAATTTTTTTGATCAGCTAAATTTTTCCAGCTTCCATCTTGATTTAATGAACGTGTAGCAAAGTGAGAAGTCATTTGACGACCACCTGATGCAGGTTCATGTTCAAGGTCAGTTAAAGAATATAATTGTGCGAAAAAGTTTTCTACAGTTAATTCATTTATCGCAAACATAAAAGTTTGATCTCGGTAATATCCCGATCTAAAATCTCCGTTTTTAAAAACGCGAGCCATAGCGATTTGAGGCAATTCTTTTCCGTCTCCAAAAATTCCAAATTTTGCTTTTCCTGTTAAAACTTCTCTACGACCAAGTAGACTAACTTCACGAGATAGGAAAGCAACACGATAATCACTTATAATTTGATTTCTGAATTCTTCGAAAGTAATTTTATTCACTTCTAGTGTTTCCATTTCATTTGTTTGTTGCAAAACAAATTTAATAAAAGAATTGTAACTTAATCATAATATTTACAACTTATTGGATCTTATATTTTACTTAAAGATAATCAACATACTAGTATATAAAATAATGAAAAAAACAATTTACAGTCTTGTTTTAGCTTTTGTTTTAGGAACTGCTCCTTATGCAATAGCTCAAAAAAACGCCGTTTCATCGAGTCAATTTGTAGGACAAGTTGAAGGAATTAAAGAATTTAAACTGAATAATGGATTACAGATTTTACTTATTTCAGATCAATCCCAAAGTAATGTTGTCGTAAATATAACTTACCATGTAGGGTCTAAACATGAAGGTTATGGCGAAAAAGGAATGGCTCATCTATTAGAACATATGCTTTTTAAAAGCACTAAAAATTTAGGTGATATAAAAAAAATGTTGTCTGATAAAGGTGGAGATGCCAATGGAACTACTTGGTATGACCGTACCAATTATTATGAAATATTTCCATATTCTGAAGATAATCTAAGATGGGGAATAGAGATGGAAGCGGACCGAATGATAAATGCGACTTTGTTACAAAGTGATTTAGATAAAGAATTTTCCGTCGTAAGAAATGAATTTGAAATCGGAGAGAATAACCCAACACGTATTTTAATGGAACGAGTAATTAATGCTGGATATTTATGGCATAATTACGGTAATTCTACAATAGGATCTCGTGAGGATATTGAACGTGTAAAAACTCCTCAATTAAGAAAATTCTATGAAAAATATTATCAACCTGATAATGCCGTACTAATTATTGCTGGAAAATTTGATGAAGCCAAAGCATTAGAATATGTAAATAAGTATTTTGGTGCAATTCCTAAACCTAATCGTGTATTAGAAGAAATACAAACAGTAGAACCTGCGCAAGATGGAGAAAAATTTGTTGAAGTAAAACGTGCAGCAGATAGCCAAGCAGTGGGTATTATGTATCACACCGCTGCTTTTGCGGATAAAGATTACGCTGCATTAGCCGTTTTAGATCAAATTTTAACTTCTAACCCATCAGGTTATTTATACAAATCTTTAGTAGATTCTCACAAAATATCTAGTATTTGGTCATTCTTACCGCAGCTAAGAGATGCAGGTTTCTTATTTATTGGGGCAGAAGTTAGTAAAGAAAAAGACATTAAAAAGATAAGAGATGAAGTTAGAACTCAATTAAATAAAATTCCAACAAATAATTATTCAGAAGCTGATGTAAAACGTGCTCAATCTGCCTTAATCAAACAATTAGAAAATGTAAATAATAACACCATTTACCAAGCTATAGAATTAACTGAAATTATCGGTTCTGGTGATTATAGGCTAAACTTTATTTACAGAGATAATGTAGAAAAAGTAACATTAGCAGATGTAAAACGCGTAGCTGAAAAATACTTCAGAGAAAACAATAGAACGGTAGGTGTTTTTATCCCTACGAAAGATGAAATTCGTGTAAAACCAACAGAAGTAACAACACAAGAAATAAAAAATCTTGTCTCTAATTATAAAGGTAGAGAAGCAGAAAAAGAAGCAAAAGAATTTGAAGCTTCTATAAAGAATTTAAAAGCAAATTTTACAGAAGGTAAAATCTCAAACGGCTTAAAATTCGGTATTATTGATAAAGAAATTAAAGGTGAAAAGGTAAATATTTCTATGAGCCTTCCTGTTTCTAATGAAAAAGAATTAGCTTATAAACAAGAAATTGGAGATTTAACAGCACAATTATTTTTATCTGGAACAAAATCTATGACTAAAGAAGATATAAAAGATAAACTTGATGAATTAAAATCTTCAGTATATTTTAACTTCTCTGGCCAAACTTTAAACGTTAATATCAGTGCTTATAAAAAATCATTAGATGAAACAATGAAAATTGTTAAATTATTGATTACTGAATCAACTTTTCCAGAAGCTGAATTAGAAAAAACAAAAATAGAGAACATTACATATTTAGAAGGAAATATGAATGATCCACAATCGTTAGCCTTTACAGAAATACAAAGAAGAACATCTAATTATCCAAAGTCATCCCTGTTTTATACACCTTCTTTTCAGGAACAAATTGATGGATATAAAAAAGTAAAACGAACAGATATTATTGATTTTCATAAAAATATTTTAGGAGCTAATAACGGAGCAGCTTCTATAGTTGGAACAAATGATAAAACTAAAGTTCAAAGTTTATTAGAAGATACTTTTGGTAAATGGAATAGCGCATCTACTTATCAAAAAGCATATCCAACGTTACAAACTTCATCTAAAAAAGATGATATTATAAATATCGCAGATAAAGAAAATGCCGCTGCTGTAGGGCAAGTTAATTTCAAAATGAATCGTAATCATCCAGATTATCCGGCGCTTGTTATCGCAAACGAAATGTTAGGAAGCGGTGGATTTTTAGCTGCAAGAATACCTATGCGTTTACGAGAAAAAGAGGGAATTAGTTATGGAGCAGGATCATTTTTATCGGTTTCATCTGATCCAAAAAATGAAAGCTCATCTTGGGGATATTTTGCATTTTTAAATCCAACAAAGCGAGATCTTGTAGAAAAAGCTGTAAAGGAAGAAATAACAAAAGCAATAACTGAAGGCTTTACAGCAGAAGAATTAAAAACAAATATATCTAGCTGGAAAACAAGTAGAGCAACTTCGCTAGGCTCTGATGGAACATTGCTAAGCTTATCAAATGGTTATTTATTAAATAATATTTCATTTGATGAATTTTCGTCTTTAGAACAACGAATTGAGAAATTAGACGTACAAAAAGTGAATGAAGTAATTAAAAAATACATCGATTTAAATAAATTAACTTCTATTTACACCGGAACGTTTAATAAATAATTAACTAATAAACAATGAATTAAGCAGTTTTTATCAAACTGCTTAATTTTTGGAATTGAATTTGCTATTTTCCATACCATATTATAAATAAATTACTACAAATAATACAAACAAGATGGAGCAAGATTCGAACAAAAAAAACAATAATTCTACACTACCAATTGCATTAGGAGTTGGACTTTTATTAAGTTTAGGTTTTAACGTATATCAATTTGTTGATAATAAACAAAGTATTGAAACTTTAAATAATTCTGTAAAAGAATTATCTACAGTATCTTCTGAAAAATCTCAATTAGAGTTTGATTATAAGAATTTACAAGATGAATTTGAACAATTAAAAAGTTCAATTGTAGATAACGACGGTTTATTATCAAATAAAGAGCATAATATTTCTATCCAACAACAAGAAATTGATAAAATATTAAATGACGCAAATGCATCTAAAGCTGATTTAGCAAAAGCTGAATCGATGATTAAATCATTAAAATCTGAAATTGCTACTTATAAAAGTGAAATTATTCGTTTAGAAAAAGAGAATGCCATTTTAGTAAAAAATAATACTTTACTTACAACAGAAAGAGATAGTATACAAACTAATCTTAACACTGAACGTACAGAAAGAATTGCAGAAAGAGAAATTGCGACAAAGAAAGAAGAAGAACTAAGCACAACTCTATCTATTTCAAACCATAAAATTCAGCCGTTAAAAGTAAGAAATAATGGAAAAGAAGTAACTAAAGATAGAGCGAAGAAAGTAGATAAAATTCGTGTATCTTTTGATATAGATCGTAACTCGAGAGCGCAAAGCGGACAAAAAGAAATTTATGTTTCTATCCGTAAACCAAATGGACAAATCGGAAAATTTGGAGGTGCTGACTCTGGTTTATTAAAATTACATTCTGGAGATGAGGTTGCTTACTCTGATAAAGTTAATGTAAATTACCAAAATGGAGCGGGACAAACTGTAACATTTGATTGGGAAGATGCAGCTTTTGAACCAGGAACATACAAGATTGACATTTACCAAAATGGGTTTAAAATTAGTCAAGCTGACGTAGTGTTAAGATAACCTACGGCTAATTGATGTTTTAAACAAACCTACCTAAGTTTATATTTAAAAAGCGAGTCTATTAAGACTCGCTTTTATATTTTTATGCTTTTAAATAATTAATACTTACAGTTGCTAATTCATTATCCGGAAATTTTCTAAATAACTTTTCATCAGGTTTTAATCCAGCTTCAACACAAATTTTATGAAATACATCTACTTCTAAAATATATTGATCTGAAAATCCATGTGTAGCATCATAAGCTGTCGCGGCAGTATTTCCTAAATTTTTAGCTGTTAAGTCCGGCGACAATGTATGCAATTCTATTAACAATAATCCGAATTGACCTACATAAGGAGTCCATTTCTCTAAATGAAGTTTTAAATTATTTTCCACATCCGCATTAGATAATCTTTCACCTCTAAATGCATATGCACCTGTAGATGATGAAATTTTATCACTTGTAGGCACAGTTTCCCAAATACGATTATGATCTAAAAAAGTCCTAATATTCAGTAACTCATTTAATGAAATATTATAGTCATCTTGTAAATCATTAGATAGTTTTTTAGGATTACCAATATCACCCCAAATTACTTTAGCCCAAATATCGTTCTTAATTAAATTTGCACGAGTTACTTTTAAAGCGGCTTGATTATAATCTGCACCTACTAAAAATAATGGATATTCATCTAGGTGTTTTCCTCGAAGAGTATACCTCTCGACAACTTCATATAAATGCTGAAGAAGCGCACCATTACCACATCCCATATCCAAAATACCTTTAGGTTGTTCATCTAATGGCTGGTTAAAAATATCTATAATGAACTCATCGATTACTTTAAAATAAGTTGCATGAGCACCTCCACTACCCCAAACATTCATTTCACGATCTACATGGATCTCATCTTCGCCATCTTTAATTTCTCTAATTTTTGAGGCTGATCCATATAATAAATCTTCAATTTTGGAAAACATTGGTAAATACGATACTGTTACACCATAAGCAGCAGCTCTACGTGCAAAGAATAATCCCGTTTCTGAGAATTGATAGTTTTTACATTTTTTTATAAACCATCCTAACTTAACTAATCGAGTTAAAATTTTTTCAAAAAATTGGGGATTTTTATGAAATTCATCTGCACTAAAAGAAGCTTCCATAAAATATTTATGAAACAAACCGCTCATTCCCAATCGTACAATTAATGGCGCAACTAAAGTACCTTCGATATGTTTACAAATTTGGAAATGTAATGGTTTATCTAAAAATTCTGGGGTATTGCTTGATAATAAGTATGATTCATATTTATCAAAAAGATCAGCCCATTTTTTGCAAAATTCATCAGAAAAATCCTTGCGATTAACTACTTCATCGCTTTTTAAAAATTTGAATAAATCTTGATAAATATCCATATTCGTAAACGCGCGTTCAGAATATTTATTCACTTCAATTGCTACTTGATTATTTGAGGAATCAAGTTTATAATTAAGCATATTTTGTGATGCTAATACGCGCAAAGCAACATTTAAATATCCTTCATTAGTTTGAAATTGATTAGATAGTTGTTGAAGTGTAACTTTTTTATTTTCTACAATATATTGTAAAACACCTTTTTTGGCTAATGCTGATAAAACTGGTGCAGTAACTATACCATCAAGGTGTCTAAAAATTAATGATCTTAAAAATTTTTTATCCATAAAATAATGAAATTTTGTAGTGTAAATATAGCTAAATACAACCTAAACTCTAGCGAATTAGTATACTATTTTTATTCCACTTAATTTTTATAATGTTAAACTATTCATATATATCTATTTGAACAAAAAAAAATATTGCATAAAAAAAACCTCGCTTTAACGAGGTTTATATTTAGTCAATTCTTAAAAAATTACCATTAGTATCAAATTTCAAATCGATATTATTCAATAAATCAATATCAATGCCTTTTGTATCTCTTTCCACAGATTTGATACCTATATTAGGATAATTTTGAGTTAAATAATCACGAGTAACTTGAGGTAAAAATAATGCTCCAACAGATTGGTTAGCGACTTCAGCTTTTACATCTTTCCATTGTCCATTCGCATCAAATTCTAATTTTATTCCATTTCCTAGCTGTACCTTATATTCATCTCCAGAAATATTTGCCTCTTTAAGTACAGTTTGAATTGTTTCACTTCCAAAATTATTTTTAATAAAGTTTTGAGCTTCATTTGGTAAATCGGTATTCTGAACAATTGTTTCGTCGGTATCCACTGTTTCTACTTTTTGCTGTCCATTATCTTCTATTTCTGTATAAGTTTGTTTTGTTTCAGTTTTAGATTGACATGATAACATTGCAAAAGAAGAAAGTACAATTGCTGATAATAATATTTTTTTCATAACATTTAGATTTGTTATAATATGCTCAATCTTTATACCATAAAAAAAGCCGAATAGTTTCCTATTCGACTCAATTTTTTTTTATTGAAATATTATTTCTGAACTAAGATATAATATTGCCATGGTTGAAATTTAATTTTCGATTTTCCATCTAAAATTACTTCTTCCCCATTCATAAAGTTTTTAAACGTTCCTGTTACAGGAATTTCAACTTCTTTAGTAGCTTTTGTAAAGTTTCCTACAAAATAAGCTTCTGCATTATTTTTCTTACGTTTAAATGCCAAAATCGAAAGATCATCCGAAGTTTTAAGACGTTCATAAGTTGCAGCCTTTTTACCACCATTGAATGCTTCGTTTGTTACTTTTAATTCGCCTAATTTCTCATAAACTCCACGCATTTTTGCGTTTGGATTACGATCAATTGAATCTTTCACGAAAAATTTTAAGCGACGATTAAAATCTTCTTCTTGTCCGTTATAAATTAATGGAACCGATGGCAAAGCATACGTTAATGCTGCAAATGTTTCAACGGCATCTCCCATTCTTTCATATTCTGTTCCAGCCCAAGAATTCTCATCATGATTTGAAGTAAATAATAATTTAAAATCATCAGGTTGCCATTTTTTAGCAATGGAATCCATGTAAACATCAATTGATGAAACATTTTTCTTACCGTTTGCAATATCATTCATAATATGATGAAGTTCCCATCCATATGCAGCATCAAATGAATTTTTAGCTAATAAATCTGTATTTTCAGTTTCACCTAACATAAAAATTTCACGACCGTTTGCCAATTGTGGTTTTGCCCAATCCCAAAATTCTGTTGGTACTTCATGTGCCATATCGCAACGGAAACCATCAATTTTAAAATCATCCAACCAATATTTCATATCAGCTACCATTGCTTTACGCATTTCTTGGTTATCGTAGTTTAATGCAACAACATCTGTCCAATCGTAAGGTGAAATCATCTTACCATCTTTGTCCGTTTCGTACCAATCTGGATGTTGTTTTACCCATGGGTGGTCCCAAGCAGTATGGTTGGCAACCCAATCCATAATAACATACATTCCATTTTTATGCGCCTCTGCAATCAATGCTTTAAAATCTTCAGGTGTTCCAAATTCTGGATTAATCCCTCTGTAATCACTGATTGAATAATATGAACCTAAACCTTCTTTACGATTTTCAACTCCAATTGGATGAACTGGCATTAACCATAAAATTTTTACGCCTAATTTTTTGATGTTTGGAATTTCTTTTGTTACAGCAGCAAAAGTTCCTTCTGGCGAAAATTGACGTACATTAACTTCATATAAAACAGCCGTTTCAGCCATATCCGCTGTAAAAGGAGTAATTTCTTGTGTCGTTTGTTCTGTCTGTATTGCTTCAGTTGACTCTCCTTCTTTTTTACCACAACTTGTGATGAATAGCCCAGCGACTAAACTTAATGCTAAAAATTGTTTAATCATTTTGTTTATAGTTTTTCCTTTTATTTTATTTTCTCTAATAATACTATATCTGATGGAGTTGAAATTAAAATTTTTCCATCTTTTACCACTGATGTTAATCCTGAATAGGCATCACGTACTTTAGTGCCGTCTTTCCATAAACCAACAACTTCAATCATCTTATCTTCTCTAAAATAATCTAAGGCAATAATCACCTCATCTTCGTTGTATTTACGATGAATAATATAAGGTTCAGCTTTTAAAACCGTTTGTTTTCCTGCTCCAACTGCCGGATGATTATTACGGAATTGACCTAATTTTTGGTAATGATTTAATAAAGATAAGGTTTCTGAATTAGGTTGGATAGCTTCCCAATTCATGAACGAACGAAGATTCGCATCTCCTTCTGCTCCTTCAATCACTAAAGGACGAGCAGTTTCATCACCATAATAGATTTGAGCCATTCCTGGTGTCAATAATAATTTAGTTCCTGCATCCCAAGCATCTTTACGTTCTTTATCATAGGGCGAACCATCATCATGAGAAGTCATGTAATTCATTACCGTTTTTCCTTTCATTTCGTTGTGGATGATATTATCGTAACGATTGAATAACTTTTGGTAGGTTTCATTTTGTGATGAACGTAAATCAAAATTGATTAAAGCATCAAATCCATGTTCAAAATAGTTCACTTTCTTGTCTGGAAATGAAAAATTTTGACCTTCATTGATTGTATAATTGTACACTTCTCCTAACAAGAAAAATTCATTGTTGTCTAAAACTTGGTGTGGATTTTTGGCTTTGTACTCATTGAATGCATCTTTACAAATTTCTGCAAAAACTTTCCAAACCTCTTCTTCCGTATGCTTTACCGTATCGACACGATACGCATCAATACCATAATCACGAATATAGTCGGACAACCATTTAATAATATAGTATTTTGGTGCTTTAGGAAGATTATATTTCGCAAAGAATGTATTTAGTTCTTCGATTTCTTGTTTTAAACGTCCTTCTCTTTGCCACTTTTCTAACAATTGAGGCGGTAAAGCAACATTTTCTTCTTTGTTTGTTAAGATATCTGGTAAATTCTTAACTAAGGTACACGAAGTCGTATTGACATAATTATCGTACGTACAATGTGGCGAAACTCGAACCCAATCTGCTGGATAAACCTCATCCAATTCCGTTACTGGACCTGTATGATTAATAACTGCATCCAACATTATTCGAATACCTTTCGCGTGCGCTTTATTCACTAACTCTTCTAGATCCTTTTCCGTTCCAAAGTTCTTGTCTAAAGTCGTCCAATCCTTCGTCCAATACCCGTGGAAACCATACGTTGGACCTTGACCTTCGTCAACCGAACCGTGAATTTGCTCCACCAAAGGCGTCATCCAAATCGCATTTACGCCTAAATTGGTAAAATAACCTTCTTCAACTTTTTGGATTACGCCACGTAAATCGCCTCCTTCGAAACCTCTTAATTTCGCCGTTTCTTGCGTTCTTCCGTAATTCACATCATTGGATGTATCCCCATTGTTGAAACGATCTGTTAGTAAAAAATATACGTTTGCGCCGTTCCAAACAAATGGTTGGTCACTTTTCGAAATTTGTTGCGTGCTTTGTAAAGTTGTTTTTGAACAAGAAGTCAAAAACAAACTTCCTAACGCTATACTAAATAATACTTTTTTCATTGGATTTGTGTTTTGATGGATGAATTAGAAACTAAAATTGATTTGTGATTTACCTACAGCTTCTAAAGCTAATTCTACAATAAATTGTTTTTTAGTCGCATCATAAGTACCATTTAAACCTTCATTCAATTTCAAGTTAGATGGTGCATTATGAATCACTAATTTTACTTTCTTCGTTGAACCTTGATAATTCTTACCCTTTTCAGTTGCTATCTCAATCTTAAGAGATGATTTATCAACTTTTGATGAGAAGTTAATTTTTTCAAACATTCCTTTTTCAAAAGCATTTGGAGTTTTCCCATCATCATTATAGATATAATCTGAAGAATTTTTAACCTCTTGATCAAAGAAGTAATGTACCTCAAATTCATCTAAGTTATAATCTTCTGTTGTCTGAACCAATTTCGCCATCGGAATAAAACTTCCTCCACGCACATACGTTGGGATAGAATTTTCGACTGTTTTTATTGCTTTAACTTGTCCACCTTCTACTTTCTCGTCTGTATAAAAACCGAACCAATTTGCGCCTTTTGGGAAATGTACTTGCTGTGTTTTTAAACCTTTTTCTACAATTGGAGAAACTAAGAAGTTTTTACCCCAGAAATAGGTCGTCGAAACATTTAATAATTCTTTGTTCGAATCATCTTCAAAAAATAAAGGTAGCATTAAAGGTTGTCCAGAAATACTATTCTCGTAAACCAATGTATAATTGTAAGGCATTAACTGGTAACGTAATTCAATTGCTTGTTTCGCTAATTCTTTTGTCGCTAAATTTTTAAAGATTGGTTCTGATGGAACATCTTCTTGTGCGTGTGGACGATATATTGGTTGAAAAACTCCGTATTGTAACCAACGCGTGTACAATTCATCGTCTTCGTAATTACCTGCAAATCCACCCAAATCTGAATGCATATAAGGAATTCCTTGCATTCCCATTTGTAAACTGATTTCGGTTTGACCGTGAAGTCCACCCCACGTACGGTTTACATCACCCGACCACGGAATCATTCCATAACGTTGTGCTCCAGAATAAGCTGAACGCATTAATATAAAAGGTCGTTGTTCTGGGAAATCTTTCTTATAGCCATCATACACCAATTTTGCCCATTCTGAACCATAAATATTATGTACCTCATCAGCAGAACCATTGATGTGTTGTAATGCTTTTGGATGAACTTCTGGTTCACCTAAATCTCCCCACCAACCATCAATTCCTTGGTTAATGAATTTCTTGTACACATTCCAAAACCACGTTTTTGCTTCTGGTTTGAAGATGTCGATTAAACCTGTATTTCCAAAGTAGAAATCGTAGGTAAATGGTTTTCCATCTTTTGTTTTGGCTAAAACATCTTTTTGAACCGCTTCATCCCATTTCGATGAAGTGGTCAAAATAAAAGGCTCCGTAATTAAAACCGTTTTAACTCCTTGCTTTTTGTTATAAGCAATCATTTCATCAGGGCGATTGAAATTATCTTTATCCCAATCTAAATTCCCCATTGTTCCTTGCACCGTTTTTCCGAACCAATACAAGTCTAAAATGATTCCATCCAAGGGAATTGAATCACGACGGAATTTATCCACCACAAATTTTACTTCGGCTTGATCGTGATAGCCCATTCTTGAAGCAATATTTCCCATTGCCCATCGTGGTAACATTTCTTGTTTCCCCGTAAGGTTAGTATAATTGCTTACCATATCTGCCCACGAATCTCCTACGACCACTTGATATTTTTTATTCCCTGAAATGGTCTCGTACGTTAATTCGTTTGCTTTTTTCGAATCGAAATCTAAGAATCCAATTGGTGCATTATCAAAGTGAATCATATATTGATTCGATGAAATCGCAATCGGCATCGTAAAGTTCATCAACTTCGATTCCGTTTCGTAACCATAGTGCGCACGATTGTATAATTCTAATCGATTTCCACGACGATTCATTCCTAACACACGAGCTCCAGCACCATAAAGCGCTTCGTCTTTTGTTAAGTTGAATTGAATCGTTTCAGTCGAATCGTTCACTTGTTGATATCCTAACTTTTCAGAAGTGACTAATTTATCTTTGTAGTAATATTTCACTTGAAACGGCGCCTTATTAATCACCGTTTTTAAACCTTTCGTTTCAATCACTAATTCTTTTTTTGAATCTTTGATTTTAGATGAAACAGATTGTGGTTTCATAATTACAGCGTGAGAACCATCTTTTGATTGTTGACCATTCGGCACAAAAGAGGTTTCAACAATTTTTTCTGAATAAGGTTGTATATAATATGTTCCATCATTCGTCTTTACCTCTACTCCATTCTGTACTTTTTTGTACGATTGGAAACTACGATTTGGGTTTTGCGCCCAAGCTATAGTTGAAAGTAATATGATTGAAAGTGTTAGTTTTTTCATTTTTTTACGTTTTACGTTGTATGATTTTTATTTTCATTTTTGTCTTGACACAAAAACGAAACAAAAAAGTCAAGACTTCGATTTTCGACGATCAATTATCATTTCGTTTCACTAAAATGTTTAAATCATTCGCTATCGCTCAGTAAACATTTTTACGTTTCTCTCAATGAATTGACGCTCATCTACAAATCGGATGTCATTTGTTTTGTCAAGCTGAATTTATTTCAGCTTCTCGTCCTAATTTGATGAGATCCTGCACTTCGACTTCACTCTATGTGACAAATTGTTGATGAGAATTGAAAGAAGTTCCACGTAAAACGTATCACGTAGAACTTAAAACATTTTCTACTTTATAGGAAAAATCGAAATTGCTGTTCCTCCACTCGCCGCTAAATTCAATTTCAGTTTTGACTTTGAATTGACTTTCAATTTTTTGATGTCGTACGCTTTTGGATTTTTATCCCAATGTGCATTTTTCGCATCTTGGTAAATCGTTGCTTCGTACGTTACTCCTGGTGCTAAGAAATCTAATTTAATTTCTGTCTGACGAGCTTTTTCATCTGTAATCGCACCTACAAACCAATTCTCTGTACCTTTTGCTTGACGAGCTACTGTTAAATAATCACCTGGTTCAGCTTCTAAGTATTTTGAATCGTCCCAATCCACTGCAACATCTTTGATGAATTGAAAAGCATCAGCATATTTCTCGTAGTTTTCTGGTAAATCAGCTGCCATTTGTAACGGAGAATATAACGTAACATATAAAGCTAATTGTTTCGCTAAAGTCGTGTGCACTTTTGTATCACGACCAACATTATACACTTTCATTTCTGTTTCGAAAATTCCCGGCGTGTAATCAATTGGTCCACCTAATGAACGAGTGAAAGGTAAAATCGTTTCGTGCGCCGGAGGATTTCCATAACTCCATGCATTGAACTCATTTCCACGTGTTGCTTCTGCAGCGATATAGTTTGGATAGGTACGGTGATAACCTGAAGGACGAGAACTTTCGTGCGTGTTGACTAAAATTTTATTTTCCGCAAAACGCTCTACCGTCCAATTGAAGTGGTTCACCATCGTTTGCCCATCGTGAAATTCTCCTCTTGGAATGATTCGACCAACATATCCTGTTTTTACTGCAGGGTATTCGTATTGTTTCATTACCTCCATTGCACGATCAAAACGACGTTCATAATTAGCTACTGAACCCGAAGTTTCGTGGTGCATAATCATTTTTACACCTTTCGATTTTGCATAGTCAGAAATCTCTTTGATATCGAAATCAGCATAAGGTGTTGTGAAATCGAAGACATCTTCTTTCCAGTTCCCGTACCAATCTTCCCATCCTTCGTTCCATCCTTCCACTAAAACTCCGTCGAATCCGTGTTTCGCTGCAAAGTCGATGTAACGTTTTGTATTTTCTGTAGTCGCACCGTGAGGAAATTTAATAACCTCCTGTCCGACTTGGTTTTGTGCGTTTTGAGTTCCTTGACGATCCCATGTTGATTTCCCTACGTGCATTTCCCACCAAATTCCGACATACTTCATGGGTTTAATCCAAGACGTATCTTCAATTTTTGAGGGTTCATTTAAGTTCAGAATCATTTGAGGGCCCTTCCCTACAATATCACGAGCATCATCTGATACCATTATCGTACGCCAAGGTGTGTTGAAAGGCGCTTGTAAATAAGCCATATCACCAATTGCATTATTCGCAGAATGTGATTTGAATTGATACGTATTTTTATCAAATTCTAAATGCATTACGGGGTAATTAACCACTGCTGCTTCGAAAATATTCAAATAGATATTGTCGGCAGTTTTCATTTGTAATGGCGTTTGAACTGAATTTGGTTTCCCAATTGATTTCACTCCAATTCCATTATTCATATCAATTTTGCTGTGATCGATTCCTGAAATTTTAGATTCGATGTAGGTATATTCTTGTGTATCGAAGTCACCAGGTAGCCAAAATGTTTGGTGATCTCCTGTTAAATTAAATTGCGTTTTTTCTTCTTTAACGATAAAGTAATTTAAGTTTTGTTGCTTCGGAAATTCGTAACGGAAAGCCACCCCTTCATCAAAAACTCGAAACGTAACATTTACATTTCTGTTGGTAGAAGTTTGCGTTAATTGAAACGTTCCTTCGTTATGAATATCTTTAATTTCTTTGTATTCTCCTAAAACAGGTTGCCAAGCATCGTTCACCGATTTAGTCGTATAATTTGTAACTGTAAATCCATTTTCTAAAGCTTCTGCATCTTTTAAAACGAAACCTAATGTTGAAGGTTTTACAATTTCTTTTCCTTTATATATTACCGAATACGATGGTTGACCATTACCCGTTAACTCGAAGTTAACTTTTACTTGTTTTGATGGCGATTCTATGGTTTGGGCATTTAATGCGCCAATAGCAAGTAGGGTAAATATTGTTGTTGTTAATTTTTTCATTTTGATTAATGTATTTTATTTTTTCATTTTTGTCTTGACACAAAAACGAAACAAAAAAGTCAAGACTTCGATTTTCGACGGTCAATTATCATTTCGTTTCACTAAAATGTTTAGATCATTCGCTATCGCTCAGTAAACATTTTGACGTTTCTCTCAATGAATTGACTCTCGTCTGCAAATCAGATGTCGTTTTGATTTGTCATTTTCAATTTAGTTATTTCTTCAACTCAATAATCATTGAAGATTTTCCATCGATTGTAATTTCTCCAGTCGTATTGATTGTGAAATCTTGATTCGATAAAATATCTTTTCCTGAATTGTAACCTTGCAATGATTCTACAAATCGATCCAATTGGATGGTTTGCTTTTCTGATTTGTTATTTAAAATCACCATTACCGATTCGTTGTGATTGTATCGGAAATACACATAGACATCATTGATTGGCGCATAATGTTTTGTTTCACCAGAATGAATCACTTCCTTGTTTTTACGCCAATTGAATACTTTAGCAGTAAAATCATAAAAAGCATTTTGTGCTACTGTACGTGAATTTGGATTGAATGCATTTTGTGTATCATTCTTCCATCCTCCAGGAAAATCTTGACGAATCGCTGCATCTCCACCTATATTTTTATCACCTGCCATTCCGATTTCAGTGCCGTAATAAATTTGTGGAATTCCACGAACCGTTCCGATTAAAGTCGTTGCTAATTGATACGGCTTAATATCACCTTTGTAGATTTGATTCCAACGTTCGGTATCGTGATTTTCAAAAAAGACCAATAAATTATTGATGTCTGGATATAAGAAATCGTTTGTAAACGATTCGTAAATTTTTACCAAACCTTTGTCCCACGATTCTTCCTCTTGAAACGCTTTTGTCATATTCGTATACAACGAAAAATCCATTACCGCAGGTAAATTCGAATTGTAACCCGCCATTTCTCCAATTTTCGAATTTTTTTGCCAATATGAAACGTGAGCTGGCGAATGCATCCACGCCTCTCCTACAACATTTAGGTTAGGATATTCATCTGTAATCGCTTTTACCCAAGTTGCCATTCCCTCTTTGTTATTGTAGGGATATGTATCTACTCGGATTCCACCTAATTCAGCATATTCTACCCACCAAATCGCATTTTGCGTAATGTATTTTAAGACCAAAGGATTCGCTTGATTGATGTCTGGCATTGTGGTATCGAACCAACCGTTTAAGGCTCCGATTTTATCAATTTCAGATGCGTTAGGATCAAATTGAGTTGTTGTTCTGTAATTTGAACGACGGAACCCATTTTCTCCTTCAGGAAATGTATGCATCCAATCTTTTGAAGGTAAGTCTTGAATTATCCAATGTGAAATTCCCCAGTGATTCGTGACATAATCTTGAATCAAATACATTCCTCGTTGATTCAATTTTTGTGACAGTTCACGGTATTCTTCATTTGTCCCGTAACGTCCATCAATTTTATATAAATCCGTTTGGGCATAGCCGTGATACGAATATTCTTTTTCGTTATCCTCGTTAACTGGAGTTAACCAAACTGCAGTAGCTCCTAAATTTTGGATATAATCTAAGTTGTTGATAATTCCTCGTAAATCTCCCCCGTGACGACCACCTGGCAATTGACGATTCGCTTTCTCACGCAATTCTTTCATCGAATCATTGCTTTCATCTCCGTTTGCAAAACGATCCGGCATAATTAAATACACCACATCTTTTGATGAAAACGACGAACGATTTGCTGAATTCGGTTGACGATTTTTCAATTCGTAAGTATAAGAATCAACAATCTTGTTTTTGTTCTTGATGTTAATCTTGAAAGATGACGAATTGATTTCGTTTGTGTTTACCGTTACAAAAACATAATTTGGATTCTCTGTTTTTGTGATGTCCTTTATTTGGATTTTATCCGATAACTCGATGTTATATTTACTAATGTCTTTACCGTATACTAAAATTTGTAGTTCCGGATTTTTCATTCCTTTCCACCAAAACATTGGTTCGACCTTTTGGATTTGTGCAAAGGCAAAGGATGATAATAAAGAAGTTAGTATGAATAGTTTTTTCATTTTACGTGTTACGTTTGATGTTTTACGTTGTACGATAAATCGTCATTTCGAGTGATTCTGGTAAGAATTGTATCGAGAAATTAGACGAAATTTATTTTCATTTTTGTCTTGAGACAAAAACGATTAATTTCTTCAATACTTTTTTCTTGATAAAAAAGTATTCAAAAAATCAAGGCTATAAATCTATTTGACTAAAAATAAATTTCATTTCGGGAATGAATTAAATGATTCCCTTCGGTCACTAATTCATTCTAATCCTTCACTTCATTTATTTTCTTAACGTCATAGATTAAAAGGCCATTTTTATGTATTTTAATAACCAAGCTGAATTTCGTTCAGCTTCACTTCCTAATTTGATGAGATCCTGAAACGAGTTCAGGAAGACGGAAGTTTAATCTATGAATTGATAAAAAAATACCTCAAAAGCCGAAGCCTTCAAGGTATTCTATTTTCCTATATTAAATAGAAGGCTGAACCACTACTTTTTGGTCGAAAACATAAACCTCTAATGGTTCAGTTCCTTCCAATTCAAAAGTTGTTTCACCTTTATTTACATTTACTTTTAAGATTTGGTTACGGAAATTGATTTTGAACGAGAATCCTTCCCATTGTTCAGGCAAACGAGGCTCAAAATATAACGTATCATTTTTTACACGCATTCCACCAAATCCTTCTACAATCGACATCCACGTTCCCGCCATTGATGTGATGTGTAATCCTTCGTGAACTTCTTTGTTGTAATCGTCTAAATCTAAACGAGAAGTTCTTAAATAGAAAGTATACGCTTGTTCCATACGACCTAATGTAGCTGCTTGAATCGAGTGCACACAAGGCGATAAAGACGATTCATGAACCGTTAATGGTTCGTAGAAATCAAAATGTTTTTCTAATCGATCTTTCGAGAATTGATCTTCGAAATAATAGAATGCTTGTAAGGTATCCGCTTGTTTGATGTAAGCCGAACGTAAGATTCTATCCCAAGACCATTTTTGATTAATTGGACGTTCTTCTTTCGCTAATTCAGAAACAGGAGTTAAATCCTTATCTAAGAATCCGTCTTGTTGTAAATAAATTCCTAATTCTTCGCTGTATGGGAAATAAATATTAGCCGCGACTTCTTTCATTTCTGCTAATTCCACATCTGTGATGTTTGTTTTAGCAGCGATACGAGAGAAATCTTCCGGATAATTTGCTTTCACGTTTTCCACTTGCTCCACTAAATAGTTCATACACCATTGTGCACAGTAAGACGTGTGGAAATTGTTATTCACATTGTTTTCGTATTCGTTAGGACCAGTAACTCCTAACATTACGTATTGTTTTTTATCTGCAGACCAGTTTACACGTTGTTTCCAGAAACGAGCGATTCCTAATAACACTTCTAAACCAGCTTCAGGAATATAAGACTCATCACCTGTGAAACGTGTATAATTGAAAATGGCAAATGCAATGGCCGCATTACGGTGAATCTCCTCGAATGTAATTTCCCATTCGTTGTGACATTCTTCTCCATTCATGGTTACCATTGGGTATAATGCTGCTCCTTTGTTGAATCCTAATTTCTCAGCATTTTCAATGGCTTTATCCAATTGGTTGTAACGGTATGTTAATAAGTTACGCGCTACCTCTTGGTTTTTTGTCGCCATATAGAATGGTAAACAGTAGGCTTCTGTATCCCAATACGTTGATCCTCCGTATTTTTCACCAGTGAAACCTTTAGGACCAATATTTAAACGAGCATCTTTACCAGAGTACGTTTGGTTTAATTGGAAGATATTGAAACGAATTCCTTGTTGGGCTTTTACATCACCATCAATTGTGATATCTGCCATTTCCCACGTTTTTGCCCACGCTTCTTTTTGGTTTGTTAACAATTGTTCATAACCTAAAGCATTGGCTTGTGCTAACACATTTTTTGCTGCAGCAACTAACTCGTCTTCTTTATGATTGGTTGAAACGACATACCCCCCAAATTTTTGGATCGTTGCTGTTTCGTTTGCTTTAACATTAACTTCGTACGTGAACTCAACTTTCCATTCTGTTTTCTTAGCCGTTGGAGTAATGGCTTGTTTTTCACTGTTGATGAAAATTGCATTCTCCATATACGTTACTACATTGTAATGTGTTTTGAATGTACGCGCTTGTACAAAACCTTGTTCACCTTTGATTTCAGATCCGATCGATTCCCAAAAAATTTCTTCCCAGTTCGCATCTTCGTTCTTTACATGAGCATCTACATAAGGTTTAAAAACAATATTCGCTTTACCATTTAATGGTTTGATGTCATATTTAATTGCACCTAATTCATCTAAATCAGCAGCTAAGAAACGACGTACAAACACCTCAATTTCTAATCCTGAAGGTAAAGTTGCTACAAATGAACGATCTAAAATTCCTTCTTTCATATTTAATTCGCGACGGAAGTTTTTCACTTCTTTACACGTATTTAAATCGAATTGTTCTCCATTGATTTCAATGTTGATTCCGATCCAAACCGGTGCATTTAAAACTTTCGCGAAATATTCTGGATAACCGTTTTTCCACCATCCCACTTTTGTTTTGTCTGGATAGTAAACTCCGGCGATATAGCTTCCTTGGAACGTATCCCCTGAATAAAATTCTTCGAAATTTGCACGTTGCCCCATTGCACCGTTTCCTATAGATAACAAACTCTCAGAGGATTTTACTCGATCTATTTCAAACCCTTCTTCTATAATTGACCACGCATTCGGGATGATATAATCTTGATTCATTTTTGTTATATTGTATGTTTGTCTGTGTACTATTTATTAATCAATTCTGTTAAGAATTCTTCTGTAATCTCTGTGAAGTCGTTGAAAACAACATCTGCCTCATTTAAAACTGAAGCTTCACCGATACCGATACTCATCATTCCAGCAATATTTGCTGCTTGAATTCCAGCAACTGAATCTTCAAAAACAATTGCGTTTTCATTTGTTTGATTTGCTTTCTTTGCTCCTACTAAAAAAACTTCTGGATCTGGTTTTGCATTAGAAACATCATTTCCATCCACAATATCATCAAAGTAATTTAAGGTGTTTACCTTCTCTAAAATTGGACGCGCATTTTTTGAAGCAGAACCTAAAATAATTGGTTGATTATTCGCTTTTAAAAATTCTAAAACCTTCATCACGCCTGGTAAGATTTCAGAATCATCCATTTTATCGATATACTGTAAATAATCTTTGTTTTTCTGAACTAACCACTGCTCTTTTTGTTCTTGAGTCGCTTCTACATTACCCAATCCAAGAATAATTTCTAATGATCGCACACGAGAAACGCCTTTTAATTGTTCGTTATCGTCGTGTGTAAATGTAATTCCTAAAGACTCCGCTAATTTTTGCCAAGCTAAGAAATGGTATTTTGCAGTGTCTACTATAACACCGTCTAAGTCGAAAATAAATGCTTTAGTTTTCAAAATAATTATGCTTTGATTGGTTTTTCATCGTCCTGAACGCGTTGTACTAGTAAAGCTGCTATAATAAATGCAACACCACTCATCATGATTGCGTAAATTGGATTTCCACCATAAATATATTTAACAATTGGACCTCCTAAAATCGAATTGATGATTTGAGGAATACAAATAAAGAAGTTGAAAATTCCCATATAAACTCCCATTTTCTTTGCAGGAATTGAACCAGCTAATATGGCATAAGGCATCGCTAAAATACTTGCCCAAGCCACTCCAACTCCAACCATGGATAGGATTAATAAATAAGGATTATCAATAAAATAGATTGAGAGTAAACCTAAACCTCCCATTATAAGTGAAATTGTATGAGTTGTTTTACGTCCAATTTTTAATGCTAATGCAGGTAAGAAAAATGCGAATATTGCAGAAACAGCATTATAAACTCCAAAAATGATTCCGACCCAATCTCCTGCTTCATTATAAGTAGCTGAGGAAATATCAGACATTGGAAGTTTATATACGTGATGTGCAATAGCTGGTGTAGCAAAAACCCACATACCAAATAATGCAAACCAAGTAAAAAATTGTACCAAACCAAGCTGTTTCATCGTTTTGGGCATATTCTTGAAATCAGTAAATATTTGAGAGATACTTGCATGCTCTTCCTTTACAATCTCTTTACCTTCTGCACGATCAAAAGCCTCTAATTCTTCTGGTGAATACTCTTTTGTGGTAGTCACAGTAATTATTACTGAAAGAATTAAAACTAATGCACCTATTAAAAATGAAAATATAATATGAAAAGGGAGATGACCAGCTTGTGCAACACTTTCAATACCTATCCAATTACTTAAAATATATGGCAACCAAGAACCAAGAACGGCTCCGAAACCAATTAATGAAGTTTGAATTGAAAATCCTAATGTTCGTTGATCAGAAGGTAGTACATCGGCGACTAAAGCACGGAAAGGCTCCATTGCGATATTGAACGAGGCATCCATTATCATTAAAAATCCTGCTCCCATCCATAGCGCAGGTAATAATGCAGTGAATGCACCAGCTTGAGGCATTAAAATTAATCCTAAACTTGCTAATACAGCACCAACTAAAAAATAAGGTTTACGGCGACCGAAACGTCCCCATGTTTTATCAGAGTAATGTCCTATAATAGGTTGAACTATTAAACCCATCAAAGGAGCAACAATCCAAAACCAAGACAATTGATGTACGTCTGCACCAAATGTCTGGAGGATTCTACTTGCGTTTGCATTTTGTAATGCAAACCCCATTTGGATTCCGAAATATCCGAAACTTAAGTTCCAAATTTCCCAAAATCCTAATCTACGCTTTTCCATTATCGTAATTTTTATAAATTATTTACGATAAGCGTTTTCAGCTTATCAAAACTATATTTTAATTTTTGAGAAGTAAAAATATGTTTTGATTAAGCTACAATTTTATGAAATATATTTGGGATTATTACTAGTTAATCAGCAATTTAACGCTAAAAAAGTTACTATAACGATGTAGTTTCACGATGCAATAATTCTGTACCTATAACTTCTGTAATATAATGTTCATGTTCATTTTCCTCTTCTAATTTATTAATCAAAAGTTTAGCAGAAATTTCTCCCATTTTGAACGCATTTTGCTTAATTGTTGATATTGCTGGAGTAGAATGTTGTGAAATAATTCCGTCCGTAAATCCAATAATATTTAATTCATCCGGCACTTTAATTCCCCTTTTTAATGCAATTTTTAGAGCTGCTACAGCATACAATTCATTTACTGCTACTAAGGCATTAAACTTTTGAGTATCGAAGAGATGTTCTAATTGAGTTATTAATTCTTCTTCATTTGCAATACGAACGATTAAATCTTCATTAATTTCAATATCATTTTGTAACAACATCTTTGTGTAACCTTCCGTACGAAGACGACCTACTGAAATATAATCTGGAGTAGTGATGAATGCAATATCTTTTCTTTGTTTACTTAATAGAAATTGTATTGCCTCTTGTGTTGCTAAAACGTCATCTATAATTACTTTATCTGTATAAACTTCGCGCGTCACACGGTCAAACATTACTACGGGCATTCCTTGGTTAATAACTTCTTTGATATGATGATAATCTTTCTTTTCTTGGGATTCTTTTGCCAATGAAATGATGAACCCATCGATGCTGCCTGAAGCTAACATTTCAATATTTATAACTTCTCTTTCATATGATTCATTTGAAATACAAATGATAACATTATAACCGCTTTTATTGGCCACGCTCTCTATTCCACTGATTACCATTGCAAAAAAATGATGAACAATTTCTGGAATAATTACCGCAATCGTTTTCGTTTTTCTATTCTTTAAACTTAGTGCAATATTATTGGGTTTGTAATTGTATAATTTTGCAAAAGCTTGAATTTTTTGTCTAGTAGATTCACTAATTTCTTCACTATTTTTTAATGCTTTAGAAACAGTTGAAACTGAGACTTCTAATTCTTTAGCAATTTGCTTTAATGTTAAATTTTTTTTCATTTATATACTTTAACCTTTACTACATTCTATCCTAGGCTTAAAACTACCTTGATTTTTCCGTCATTTTAACAAAATACTTAATTAAGTTAGTTTTTTATTAACACGAAAACGTTTTCGTTAGTTAGATAGTGTAACTTCTACACAACTAATCATTTAAATAACTTAATTTAGTCCCGAGAAGTAAAAATATAACAAATAATCACACAAACAAAACAAATAACATATGAGAGTTTTAAAGCAATCTCTTATCGCTTTAGTTTTTTCATGCCCTGCCTTATTAATGGCACAAAATGTTGTAAAGGGTTCTGTTGCTGATCAAATAACTAACACGAATTTAACTGGTGCAGAAATCACCAACTTAACTTCGGGTAATTCAGTTATGTCTGACAACAATGGTAATTTTACAATTGAGGCAGAAAACGGTGATATCATTATAATCAGTTACTTTGGTTACGATGAACAAGAATATACATACAATGGCCAAAGCCAATTAACTTTCCAATTAAATAAAACATCTGAAACTAATTTAGATGAAGTTGTAGTGATTGGATATGGTACGGCGAAGAAAGAAGATATTACAGGATCTGTAAATCAGATCAGTGAAAAAGATTTTAATAAAGGTTCTATCACCTCTGCACAAGAGTTAGTTACAGGAAAAATTGCTGGGGTAGTTGTTACATCTGCAGGAGGTGCTCCTGGTGACGGACAGAACATTATTATTCGTGGTAATAGTTCATTATCATTAAACTCACAACCCCTTTATGTGGTAGATGGAGTTCCATTATCTAACGAAAACGTTGGAGGTTCTCGTAACCCTCTAGATTTCATTAATCCAAATGATATCGAGTCGATGACCATCTTAAAAGATGCTTCTGCAACAGCCATATATGGTTCTCGTGCTGCTAATGGAGTTGTAATGATTACGACTAAAAAAGGGAAAGGTCGCCAATTTACATTCAATTATAACGCAACAACATCTATTTATACTCCATCTGATTATGTAGATGTTATGAATTCAGATCAGTTCAGAGAGTTAGTAAAAAATGTTGGTTCAGCAGAGGAAATTGCTCGCCTTGGTACATCAAATACAAATTGGCAAAAAGAAATTTATAAAAAAGCTATCGGATTTGATCATAATTTTAGTGCAATGGGTAATATTGGTGGTAATATGCCAACGCGTTTCTCCATCTCTAATACAGATCAAGACGGTATTTTAAAAGGTGATAATATCAATAGAACTACTGCCTCTATCGCATTATCTCCTTCGTTCTTAGACAATCATTTAAAGTTTGAATTTAATGGTCGTGGATCTTATATCGAAAATAAATTCGCAAATAAAGGTGCTATTGGTGCAGCTTTAGAATATGATCCTACTCAGCCAGTTTATTCAGGTGCTTCTATATACGGAGGTTACCATACATGGATGGACGGGCCTGTAAAGCATAATTTAGCTCCTACTAACCCTGTTGCATTATTAAATGAACAAGATGACACATCAGAAGTTAGACGTTTTGTAGGGAACGCAAAGGTGGATTATAAGTTACATTTTTTTCCTTATATTACAGCTACGGTAAATGCTGGTTATGATATTTCTAATGCCAATGGAAGAAATAACGTAAGTATGAATATGCCTAACAACTCCTTAACATGGGATGGATCTAATACAAACTATAGCCAAGAATTTTATAGTAAGTTGTTTGATGCGTATTTAACATTCAACAAAGATTTTGGCTTAAGTAATATTAATGCAGTTGTTGGATATGGTTATCAATATTTTAATACTTTTAAATATAACTTTGATAGCGAATTATTACA
The DNA here is from genome assembly GCF_015234135.1 of Faecalibacter rhinopitheci. GTDB lineage: Bacteria > Bacteroidota > Bacteroidia > Flavobacteriales > Weeksellaceae > Empedobacter > Empedobacter rhinopitheci. Next base: position 187,824 of record NZ_JADGIK010000005.1, read on the forward strand.
ACAAGGTAATGATGAGTTCGAATTTATAGATAGAGATCATAATACATTATTATCATACTACGGACGTATTAATTATAACTACGATAATAAATATATCTTAACTGTAACTTTACGTGCTGATGCTTCTTCTAAGTTTATTAAAGATGAACAATGGGGATATTTCCCTTCTGTTGCAGCAGCATGGAACATTACAAGAGAGGAATTTTTAAAAGGATCTTCTGTTGTAAATGATTTAAAACTTAGAGCTGGATATGGACAAGTAGGTAATGTAAATGGTTTAAGATCATTTCAATACATGACACGCTACGACGGTTCTCAATCTACTGCATATTATCAATTCGGAAATCAGTTTTACCAAACTTATCGTCCTGCGCCAATTAATCCTGAATTAAAATGGGAAATTGCAGAAACATTAAATGCTGGTATAGATTACTCTTTATTTAAAAATCGTATTTACGGATCTTTAGACGTTTATATGAAAAAAACAAAAGATTTAATCGCGAAAGTATACGTTGATCCATTCACAAACTTTGGAAATATGATCGATAGAAATATCGGTGATATGGAAAACAAAGGAGTTGAATTTAATATTAATGCAGATATCGTAAAATCTAAAGATATCGACTTTACGGTTGGATATAACATTGCATTTAACGATAATAAAATTACAAATTTATCAACTGATAACTTAACAGGTGGTATAGATGGTGGAACTGGAAATAATATTCAAATTCACCGTGAAGGATATTCTCCATATAGTTTTTACACTTATAAACAGATCTACGACTCTAATGGAAAACCAATTGAAGGAGCTTATGAAGATCTGAATGGTGATGGAATTATTAATGATAACGACCGTTATATTAATGAAAGTCCTTATGCAAAAATCACAATGGGATTCAATGCTTTTTTACGTGTTAAGAACTGGGATTTTAGTGCAAGCGCTCGTGCAAATTTAGGAAACTACGCTTACAATAACGTTGCTTCTGCTAAAGGTTACAGTAGAAAAGCAACAGGTAATGGACAAAACTATTTATCTAACGTGCATACAGATTACTATAACACAGGATTTGTTAACATAACAGAAACGAATTTATTAAGTGATTACTTTGTGCAAGATGCATCGTTTCTACGTATAGACAATATTACTTTAGGGTATAATCTTAATCAACCTATAAAAGGGATGGATATTCGTCTTTATGGTGCAGTACAAAATGTAGCTGTTTTCACAAATTACGATGGGTTAGATCCTGAAATGTTTGGTGGTATTGATAATAATTTTTATCCACGTCCTAGAACATTTGTATTTGGTTTAAATGTTAAATTCTAATTGAAAGAATCATGAAAAAAAATAAAATTACTAAATATATTTTAGCAGCGGCAGTAGCATTTTCTATTTCTTCTTGTCATGACGATTTAGATTTAATGCCAAACGATCCAGATGTATATACAGAGTTTGATGTATTTTCTAATGCAGAACAAGCAAAATTAGCTTTAGCTAAAGTATATGCTTCATTAGCTTTAACGGGTCAGAAAGGCCCATCTGACATGCCAGATATTGAAGGTATTGATGAAGGAGCATCTCAGTATACACGTTTATTATTTAATCTTAACGTTATTACAACAGATGAATCTGTTATAGGTTGGGGTGATCCAGGAATGCCAAATCTACATGCAATGTCTTGGGGAGCAAGCAACAGTTTTGTACAAGCTATGTACTATCGCTTAGCACAAACTGTAACTTTTTCAAACTCTTACATACAAAATGCACAAAAGTTAGTTGATTCAAATCCTGAATTAAAAACTTATATCGCAGAAGCTCGTTTTATACGTGCTTATGCATATTACAACTTAATGGATATGTATGCTAATGTTCCATTAGTTACAGAGATTTCATCAGAAACGCCTAAGCAAAGCAACCGTCAAGAGATTTTTGCATTTGTTGAAAGTGAATTATTAGATATCCAGAATTCTTTATCAGATACGAAAATAGAATATGGAAGAGTTGATAAAGTAGCATCTTATGCATTATTATCTCGTTTATATCTAAATGCTGAAACTTGGATTAATCAACCAAAATATACAGAAGCTATCACATATTCTAACTTAGCTATCCAATCTCATTACTCAATTCATACAAATGATGTTAATGAAAATGGAAGTGCTTACGACGAATTATTCTTAGCAGATAACGATTCTAACGGTGCCCAAAATGAATTTATTTTCGCTTTAAATTTTGACGGAAATAACTCTAAAACTTATGGTGGTTCAACTTTTATCGTAAAATCATCAATTGGTGGATCTATGAAACCAGCTGATTCTGGAGTAAATGGTGGATGGGGAGGTCCTCGTACGACTAAATCTTTGGTAAGCAAATTTGAATCTTCTCAGAACAACAATGATGGTAATCCTATTGCATGGAAAGATAAACGTGCCATGTTCTTTACAGATGGACAATCATATGAAATTTCGAATATCAGCCAGTTTGGAGAAGGATATGCAGTAACGAAATTTTCTAACAAAAAATCCAACGGAACAAATGGTAATGACGCAACAGGAGAATTTGTAGATACAGATATTCCTGTAATTCGCTTAGCAGAGATGTATTTAAACTACGCTGAAGCTGTAATTCGTGGAGGTGCTGGTGGAGACCGCGGAACTGCCGTTAATTATATTAATGCCTTAAGAGAGCGTGGATATGGTAACAACTCAGGAAATATTACTACTGCACAATTGGATTTAGATTTTATTCTGGATGAACGTGCAAGAGAATTATACTGGGAAGGAACTAGAAGAACTGATTTAATTCGATTCAATAAATTTACAACTGGTACATATTTATGGCCTTACAAAGGAGATGCTCCAAATGGAACATCAGTTTCGGATACTAAAAACATCTTCCCTATCCCTACAAATATCATCGTAATTAATCCTAATTTAACTCAAAACCCTGGTTACTAAGATGAAAAAATTAATCAAATATTTATCATTAGTCGGTATAGGAGCTATAGCTTTAAATAGCTGTTCTGATGATGACATTATACAATTAGACCCTCAGAATTATAGCACTCCTAAAATAACTACAACTGCATCTACAGCAGAATTATCTGAAGAGACACAAGTAGAAACTGCATTTAATTTTGAATGGTCGGCTGCAGATTACGGTGTTACAACACCTCCTAAATATGATATTGAAGTCATAGCAGAAAACGGATCTTTTGACAATGCTAAAATTTTAGGATCAACACAAGATTTAGCTTATGCAGTGAGTGGGAAAGATTTAAATTCATTTGTTGTGGAATCTTTAGGCTTAGTTCCGAATGTAGAAACTACTATTAACTATAGAATTGTATCTTATCTAGGAACACATAAAGCTGAAAAATTATTTTCAGAAACTAAATCAATTACGTTAACTCCTTTTTCTACTGATTTATCTACACCTTGGGGATTAGTAGGTGGCGCAACGGTAAATGGTTGGAATGGTCCTGATGTTCAGTTTTGGAAAACAACTACTCCAGGAGTACTAGAAGCTTACGCAAACTTATCTCCAGATAGTGATGGTAAAATGGAATTCAAAATCAGAAAAAATAATGAATGGGTTGAAGATTTTGGAGGTACTGTTACTGCAACGACAGATAATGGTTTTTCAGGAACGTTAGCTGCTGGAGGAAGTAACATTGTTGCTCCAAAAGCTGGAAATTATAAAATCACAATTGATTTAAATAATTTAACTTTTACAGCTGTTCTTTTTCAATGGGGAATAGTGGGTGACGCTACTCCGAATGGTTGGGATGGTCCTGATGCTCAGGTATTATCTTTTGATGGAACAAAAGAAATATGGTACTTCAATGGTGCTGTTTTAAAAGATGGAGAAATTAAATTCCGTCAAAATGATAAATGGGAAATTGATTATGGCCAAGGAGCTACTCCAGGAACTCTAATAGAAAAAACTGGGAGCAACATTCCTGTAAAAGCTGGGACATATGATGTGATAATGGATTTAAAAAATCTTACTTATACTTTAACGCCAGTACAATAAATAAGAATTTATATCTCTTAGTTTTATAAATAAAAAAAGGCTCATACAAGATTGTATGAGCCTTTTTATTGATACTGAAATATAAAATATTTAATAATTAAACGTATAAATTATTAATTAACAAGACCAATATAAATATTTAGGTAATAATCTTTAAAAATAAAGAGCTTTTATCAATTATTTTACTATTTTTACGATAGAGAGATTACTTCCTAAGAGATTTCTCCATATTAGCACTAAAACTTTTATAAACTAATGTCAAAAAAACTCCAATCTATTGATCGGAGTTTTTTTTATGTAGTACTAAAAGTTTAGTTTAATATTATGTTTTTCATAAAAAGCCTGTATATGGCCTACAGCCTCTTCAGCTGTATCTACCAAACGATATAATTCGAAATCTTCTTCACTAATATACCCCTCGGCAAACATTGTATTCTTTATCCAATCAAATAGACCAGACCAATATTTTTTACCTACTAAAACAATAGGAAAACGACCTGTTTTCTTAGTTTGTACTAAAGTTAATGCTTCAAACAATTCATCTAATGTTCCAAAACCTCCTGGCATCACAATAAAACCTTGAGAATATTTTACAAACATTACTTTACGAGCAAAGAAATAATCAAAGTTTATCTCATATTGTCTGTCAATATAATCATTTAATTTAGTTTCGAATGGTAATCTAATTCCTAAACCTACAGAACTACCTCCACCTTTCTGAGCACCTTTATTTGCCGCTTCCATAATAGCAGGTCCACCACCAGTAATTACCCCAAAACCAATTTTTGATAATTGAAAAGCAATATCTTCTGTTAATTTATAATAAGGATTATCTGGCTTAGTTCTGGCTGATCCAAAAATGGAAACGCATGGACCAATTTTAGACATTGTTTCATATCCTGTTACAAATTCATTCATGATTCTGAATAATGCCCAAGAATCATTAATTCTTATCTCATTCCAATCCTTTGGTCGGAATGGTGATTGTATTCTGTCGTCTTCTCTTTCTTTATCTGTCATTTTCAATCATTAAAAAAACCGTAACAAAAGCTACGGTTTTTTGAGTTTATAAAATAATAATTTTTAATCTCTACTCATAAAGATACGTAATACATACCAAAATAATAACATTAAAGATGAAAATAATCCTAATGCTGCAGGCACATATTGTGTAGTTGCATATTGATATTGTATTTGTTGCGTCTCATATAAAATAGATCCAGCTGCTAATGCACACATTGCTACTGAGAACCATAATCCTAAAGTAAATCCGAACATCATTCCTGCTATTATTGCACCTAAAGCTAAGATAAATCCTATTGTCATTATTCCTCTTAAAAAAGAAAAATCTACTTTAGACATAAATGCAATTGCTGATAATGCAACAAATAATGCAACTGTAACTGCTGCTGCTTGCTTTAGTACTACTGTTCCTGTATAATTTATAGCAATATATAGCATAGGAACAAATAATAAAGCTTGACCTACAATATATAAAAAATAGCCTAAATATTGTTTCGATTTTGAGACCTCATCCATCGCCATTTTTTGTGCTAACCAAGAAATTCCCATAAATCCTCCGATTAGTACTAACCAAAGATATCCTTGGGTAAAACTTAATAACGTATTTACAATAAATGGAACTTGTAAGAATAGCGTTTCTAAAATTATAAATACTAAAACTCCACCTGCTACATGCCCATAAGTGTGTCTATAAAAAGCTGCTTTTTCTGCAGATGTAGCTTCTGCCACTACTTGTTTATACTCTTGATACATCATAATTTTATTAAATGAATTATTACGAAGATAATGATTTTTCGTTTCTTATAACACTTTTCTTCCATTGTAATAGTCCTTGATAGGCTATAATTGTAAAGATAAAATATTGCAAAGAAGATATTCCGTACCCTTTATAAAGTAATAAAGGAATCATAACTATATCACCAACAATCCAAAAAATCCAATTGTCAATTTTTCGGCGTGCCATTAGCCACATTCCTATAAGAAAAACCCCTGTAAGAGTTGCATCTACAAAATCTATAAAAGTGTAATTCCATGTTAAAGTGGCAAACGATCTATAAGGTATAATTCCATCGATAATAGGTCTGAAATGATAAAGAAGCAATATGAATAAAAAAGTTGTAACAAAAAGCCAAATAGATTTTAGATAATCTTTAGCAAGTGCCCACTCAACTTCTACATGTATATTATCATCTTCCGTTTTTTTATTCCATAATATCCAACCATAGAAAGACATTGAGGTGTAGTATAAATTAATTAACGTTTCTCCATATAATCCCCAAGAAAAGAATAAATAGATATACAAAAATGTTGAGATAATTCCTGTTGGATAAACCCATATATTCCTATTTTTAGAAAAAATAACAGATAATATTCCAAAAAAAGAAGCGGTAATTTCTAAACCAATTTGCAGAGGAGAATAATCTCTATAAGGTGCAATTAAAAATTCTATGAGATTATTCATAATCTAAAACCCAAATTAAATAATGATCCTCTATCATCTTATAATGTGCAATATATCTTTGACTTTTATCATGATCAGAAATCCAGCAAATAATAGATTGGTTTTCGACAAGGTCAAATTGTTCAACACGATAGTGATGCAAGAAATTCCAAAGATTTCCTCCATTCAATTTATACAATCCTTCTTTTATTCCCCAAATAATATGTAAATATTCATTCTCATCTATTTTAGGTAACCATTCCTGCTCATCTAACCGAACAAATTTATTTTTAATATTACTAATCTTATGAGGACGAGAAAGTTCTATATCAATTCCTATCGCAAAATCGCTCACTCCTACTGACACTTTTCCGTACGAATGTGTAATAGAAATTTGTGCATCAGTAGGAAGATAAGGCTTTCCTTTCTCATCATAATTCACATCATAATCTACGCCCAACTCTTTAAGGCATGCGCGTAAGCCAAGGTATTCCCGAGCTTGTTTAGGCCTTAAATTTTTATATTTCTCAATTCTATAATCATTTAATTGAAGCAAATCGAGCAATTCCTCATTAGTTTCAGTCACTTCCCAAGTAATGATTTTAACATGGTTTGACTTATTGATATAATCGATGATTGGCATTTTTATAATCGTAATTTAGTTTGTAACTTTGTCTACTTTATTTATAGAAAATAATAGTTAAATATATCATTTTGATGGATACAAATACGCAATACATTCCATACAAAGTTAAAGATATTTCTTTAGCTGAGTGGGGAAGAAAGGAAATTACATTAGCAGAGGCTGAGATGCCTGGGTTAATGGCTATCCGTGAAGAGTATCAAGCATCTCAACCATTGAAAGGTGCTCGCATAGCGGGTTGTCTACACATGACAATTCAAACTGCGGTGCTAATCGAGACGTTGGTAGCTTTAGGAGCAGACGTTACATGGTCTTCATGTAATATCTTCTCTACACAAGATCATGCCGCTGCTGCAATTGCTGCTGCTGGTATTCCTGTGTATGCTTGGAAAGGGATGAACGAGGAGGAATTCGATTGGTGTATCGAGCAAACTTTATTCTTCGGTGAAGATCGCAAACCATTAAACATGATTTTGGATGATGGTGGAGATTTAACGAATATGGTTATTGATCGTTACCCAGAATTAGTTGCTGAGATCAAAGGATTATCAGAAGAGACAACTACAGGTGTGCACCGTCTTTACGAAAGAATGGAGAAGGGAACATTACCTATGCCAGCTATTAATGTAAACGATTCTGTTACGAAGTCAAAATTTGACAATAAGTACGGATGTCGTGAGTCTGCTGTAGATGCTATTAAACGTGCTACCGACTTAATGATTGCTGGTAAACGTGTAGTAGTTTGTGGTTTTGGTGATGTTGGTAAAGGAACTGCGGCATCTTTCCGCGGAGCTGGAGCTATCGTTACTGTGACTGAAATTGACCCGATTTGTGCTTTACAAGCTTCAATGGAAGGTTACGAAGTGAAGAAATTAGATACAGTGGTTGCAAACGCTGATATCATTATTACGACAACTGGTAACTTTGGAATTGTACGTGCAGAGCATTTCGAGAAAATGAAAGACAAAGTAATTGTATGTAACATTGGACATTTCGATAATGAAATTGATATGGCTTGGTTAAATACGAACTACGGTTCTACTAAAACTGAAATCAAACCACAAGTTGATATGTACAATATCAATGGGAATGATATCATCATTTTAGCGGAAGGTCGTTTAGTAAACTTAGGTTGTGCAACAGGTCACCCATCATTCGTGATGTCAAACTCTTTCTCTAACCAAACTTTAGCTCAAATCGAATTGTGGACTAACTCTGAAGCTTATGGTAATGAAGTTTATACTTTACCTAAGAAATTAGACGAGAAAGTTGCTCAATTACACTTAGCTAAATTAGGAGTTGAATTAGAAACTTTATCTACTGAACAAGCTGAATACATCGGTGTAACAGTGGATGGACCTTTCAAACCAGAATATTATAGATATTAATAATTTTTAATTAGATTTTATTTGAAGTAAAAAAATCATACACTTAACTATAGCCCTCGCCCTGAACAAGCGAGGGCATTTTTTTTGACTACCATTCAATTTTAAAAATTACATTTAAAACTTACATACTTTTATTTTATTCGTATCATGTTTAAATTCAAAACTTATTAATCATAGCATTACTTAGCACTTCATTTGTCCGTGCGCAATCTGAAAAACCAGCTGAAACATTCTGGAAAAATATATCCAAAAATTGCGATAACCCATAGGAGGGAAAGTTAGCAGCTCACATCAAAGAGATGATTTTGCTGGGAAATTATTAACCATGCACGTTAAAAGTTGTACTGAGAACGAATTTAAGATACTGATTTACTTTTTTATGAGTAAATCAGCATTGATTGATGGAGCTATTCCAAGTGGTGTTTTGTGCCATTGTTTATCATTCTCTGGTTGGTAATAGCATTTGGAAAACATAGCAGCATTAAAAAAAACAGGTTTTTGCGATTCCTCCAGCAATTCTACATAAATGTAAAATGCATCATTACCCTTAATATTTTGCTCCTTTAAGTTATAATGAAAAACATGTTCTTCGTCCTGTTGATCTTGATTTATCGTTAAAAAAAGTGGTTTTTCTAGTAACGATTCACTATCTAATTGTTTACGCAAATCAATTTTTAATTTCACATCTTCAGTAAGTAAATTTCCAAAATTAAAATTCAATTGTTCTACAGTATAAGATTTTTTTGGTGCATTGATGTATACCGAAAATCCTTTGACAATCTTAGGTAACGAATCTTTTTTCATGTTCAGATCTGCTTTTAAACCAACTAAAACAGTCTTTGACTTGGTATCTGGACCAACGCGTTTCAACTTAAACTTTGTCTTATCAAACAAAACCGTCTCATTTAGATTGATGGTGTCCTGATCCAATTGTTGCGCATGCGCTATAAACGTAAAAAAAGTTAAAATAAATAATGTATATATCTTCATATGAAATTGATTATATTTTATAGACTAATAATTATTGAAAAGGTTACAAGAGTTTGTTCTTAATTTATCCTTAAAAAAAAATCAACTATCCAAAGTGATATATATGTTATCATTTCTGTTAACTAATTAAAAAAAGCGAACCTTTCGATTCGCTTCTATTTATTCTTCTAATTGATTTAAGATTTCTTTTAATTCTTTCAATGGTTTTCGATATAATTTTTTTATCCACCATTTCAACATCCAAATGCAAAATCCAATATAAATAATTAATACTATAAAGTAAAAAATTCCAAAATTTATTAAACTATCAAAATGAGTATAAGTTTGTTTTTCTATCAAAACTGTACCTATAAATAATATACAAAGTATGCATAAAGTATACATATATAAACTAAAAATGGTTATTGATGATTTAAAGTTATAATAAAACCAATTGATGTTTCTTAACGAGTTATATTCTAATTTGTAAGATGAATTATAAAATTTTATTAAATAATATAAAGGTACAATCATTATGGCAACGATACATGCTAATACCCACCATACGATAGGCGTATTCAACCCAAATATATAGGGATAAATTAATAACATAGGAAAATTTGTTAACTGAAAAAAGAAATCTTTTTTCATCACTTTTCTTACCTTATCAATTGTCGTATTTGCTTCTTTTTTTATGTCTAAATCTGGGTTAATCTTTACTTCGTCTGAAGATTGACTATCCCACTGTTTTTTTAATTCATCAAAATTCATAGCCGTAGGTTTTTATGATGGTTTGCAATTTATCTTTTGTTCTATTTAATTTTACTCGTGCATTTACTTCCGTAATACCCAAATTTCGTCCAATTTCTTTATGACTTTGTCCTTCAAGAAATAAAAATATCAATGCTTTTTCGACTTTATTTAATTGGTGTACCGCTATATAAAATAATTCTAATTGGGTTTCTTTTTCTGATGGATCATGATCATCTACCCGATCAATATTTTCTAAAAAGGTATAATGAGTTGATTTTTTCTTTTCCTTTTTAAAATAGGTTAAAGCTGTATTTAAGGACACACGATACATCCATGTGGAAAATTGACTATTTCCTTCAAAACGGTCATAAGAATGCCATAATTGCAACACAATTTCTTGCACCAAATCATTTTGATCCTCCACATTATCCATATACATCTTGGAGACTTTGTGTAAAATTCCTTTGTGTTTTTCGATGAGGTTTAAAAACTCTTGTTGTTTCGCTTTCAAAGATTAAAAATTAAAATACTGGACTTACTTGATACCCTTTTGCTCTTAATAATGAAATTAAACCTTTTTCACCCGCTAAATGCCCAGATCCAACAGCTATTAATGTCGATTGCTTTGATATAATTTCAGGAATTCGCTCTGTCCAAATCATATTACGTTCTACCATCAAAATATCATACATTTCCGGATTTGCTCCTGTATATTTTACCATTATATTATCTAGCCCTACGATATCTTCTTTTTGGTATAAATGTTTTATCGATTCAAAAACAGTTTTAAATTCTTCACTATCTAATGATTTAATGGTTTGTACCATCTCTTTGACATTTACAAAACGATCTAAATAATTATACTGCTCTTTTACAGAAGATAAACCTCCCATCAACTTTTCTTCATTTTTTAGTTGATGAATAATTTCACCTTCTAAACTAGTCAACTCACAAGGGAATGAATATTGCATTAACATTGACATCACAATCATCGGCTTCATTTGATCAAATGCCTCGATTCCTGTTCCAAACTTGGTTTTTAGTTGTTCACTAATATAGGATGCATCTTCTTTAGATAGCTGAGAAGATATTGATTTATCTCCCATCATATTGGCTTGCATTTCGCTCATAAAGTTGGGATTGCCCATATCAATTTCAAAGTAAGCTTGTTCCGATAAATTGATTGCTTTTTGCAATTTATCCAACATTTGGAACTCATTTTTACAAATCATATGTACAGTTCCAAATAAATAAGAAGGTTTTTGTAATCCGTTCCCTTCAATTTTCCATAACAATGAATTTTGACTGAAGACAAAAACAAATAGGAATAAAAATAAGATTGAGAATAACTTTTTCATTTCAGTGATAATTTATAAAGTAAGTATTCGAATTAATGATTCGTTACACTATTTATAAATAAATTTTTCGAAAAAATATCAGAATATAAAATTTTAGGTAAAAAAAATACTCCCGAAAGGAGTATTAAAATATCGTTATTACTATAAGTTTAACCAAATTGGCAAACTAAATTCTTCTAATAAGTGGGCTAATTGGAATTCTTTATAATTATCTTTTGTCAGCCAAGCCATTTCTTCAATTTCTGAAGCTATTTTAAGCATTTCTAATGAATTTAATTGCACATGGAACACATTGGCATGTACACGTGTGTTTTCTTCATTAACAGCTGTCGTTTCATGCTTACCAAGAAACTTAACGCGGTGGAAATTTATATCTATATTAATTTCTTCTAAGAATTCGCGTCTTAAAGTCTCTAGAGCCTCTTCCTTTCCATCAATTTTTCCTCCCACCATCTGAAAATACTTTGAATTCTTTTTTCGAACAGCTAACATTCGTCCAACTGTATCTGTTACTAAAGCATTGGCTAAATAAATATGATTCATTATGCGTTATTCAAATTTTAAATAATAATGTAATAGGAATTCAAAAGTAAAGAAATAAAAAAAGCCTTACTAAAAATTAGCAAGGCTTTTACAACAATGTTGGCGATCCGGACGGGACTCGAACCCGCGACCACTTGCGTGACAGGCAAGTATTCTAACCAACTGAACTACCGGATCAGTTTCGTATAAAAATTTATAATTTCCAATATCGATCTAAAATAGAAAAAGAAATAGATGCGATCCGGACGGGACTCGAACCCGCGACCACTTGCGTGACAGGCAAGTATTCTAACCAACTGAACTACCGGATCAGAAATTATAAATTATAATTATAATTATATTTTTAAGACGAATTAACGTTGGCGATCCGGACGGGACTCGAACCCGCGACCACTTGCGTGACAGGCAAGTATTCTAACCAACTGAACTACCGGATCAGTTTATTTATAAAAATATAATTTATTTTAAAGAACGAAACTTTTTGTTGGCGATCCGGACGGGACTCGAACCCGCGACCACTTGCGTGACAGGCAAGTATTCTAACCAACTGAACTACCGGATCAGTGTTGTTTTGAGGTTGCAAATATAGGGGTGATTTTATATTTTCCAAAGAAAATTTCAAAAAAAATCTCGGTTTTTTTTCAACCGAGATTTTAGTATCTTATTTTCAGCAATTTAAGAACTTATAAAATTGCATTTAATTTTTCAATTAATTGTTCTTTTGGAACAACTCCTACAACTTTATCTACAACTTGACCATCTTTAAAGAACAAAATTGTCGGAATATTACGGATTCCATATTCAGCAGCTACTTCTTGATTAGTATCTACATCAACTTTTCCAACAATAGCTTTACCTTGGTATTCTGAAGCAATTTCTTCAACTATTGGTCCAACCATACGACATGGTCCACACCATACAGCCCAAAAATCAACCATAGCAGGTTTCCCTGATTCGATAATATCTGAAGCAAATGAAGCGTCTGTTATCTCTAATGCCATAATTTCAATATTTATTAATTCAATTTAATCTTACAAAGCTAAGCAAAATATCTATGCTATAAAACTCCTGTTATATTTTCTATCAATATCTTGATAGGTTTAAAAGATATCTAGTTTAATTTAAATATAATATTTGTATTATCCTCGATTTCTTTTAATAAATCTCGACAAATATTTACACGAATTTTTTGTGCTGGTAAATCTACAACTTGATGATCATTTGCGTCAAAAATCTTAAGTCTTAAAATCTTATCTCCTTGGTATTTATACATTATTTCTACAAGTTTACTCATTAAACCTTCATTAAAATCATTAATATCAATGTTTAATGTAATTTTTTCGACTTGTTTTTCTATAATTTCGTCTAATAGCTGTAATCCATTGACTTTGGTAAAAACTCTACTACTTGTAATATTTCCTTCTCTATCTTTAAACTCTCGTTTAGAAATATTCATTCTAAGATTTAGGAACATATTTTCTTGCATAAAGTGTTTATACTTTAAATAATCTTCTCCAAATAAAGTAATATCATAAGAATCAGTATAATCACTAAATGTAAAACTTCCAAATTCATTGCCATTTTTGGCTATTCTATGATTTATATTAGTCATCATACCTGCCATAGAAATATCTCTCCCTATTAATTGATCCTCATTTCCTTTAAGATCTGAAATCGTCATATTAGAGACTAATCTCACTTCATTTTTAAAATCATCCAGTGGGTGAGCTGATAAATAGATTCCTATCACTTCTTTTTCTTTGGCTAGTGTTTGAATCATATTCCATTTTTCGCAATCTGGTAATATTGGCACTACGTCATCTACAACTTCTCCTCCATTTTCATCAAAAACACCAAACAGTGATGTTTGAGCTGAATTTTTTTGTTCTTGAAAATTCCCTCCATATTTAATTAATTTTTCAAGATTTGTAGTAGCTCCATCAATATAAAAATAACGACCACGATGAAACTCAAACGAATCAAAACCTCCAGCCAAAACTAAATTTTCCATCGTTTTTTTATTCACCGTTCGTAATTCAACACGTTTGACAAAATCGTAAATATCTTTAAATGGTCCATTCTCATTTCTTTCTTTAATTAATGAGTTTACGGCAGCTTGACCAACACCTTTTACACCTCCCATTCCAAAACGAACCTGTCCGTTTTCGTTTACGTTGAATTTTGTAATCGATTCGTTCACATCTGGTCCTAAAACGGACAATCCCATACGCTTGCATTCTTCCATAAAGAAAGTTACTTGCTTAATGTCACTCATATTATTAGAGAGTACCGCAGCCATATATTCGGCTGGATAATGCGCTTTTAAATAAGCCGTTTGATACGCAATCCAAGCATAACACGTGGAGTGTGACTTATTGAAGGCATAAGATGCAAAGGCTTCCCAATCCGTCCAAATTTTCTCTAACACAACTGGATCGTGTCCTTTTTCAGCCGCTTGATTAATGAATTTTGGTTTCATTTTATCAAGTACAGCTTTTTGTTTTTTACCCATCGCTTTTCTCAAGACATCGGCATCACCTTTCGAGAAATCGGCTAATTTCTGAGAAAGTAACATTACTTGCTCCTGATAAACCGTAATTCCATAGGTTTCTGCTAAATATTCTTCACACGCATCTAAATCGTATTTAATAGGTTCTTCCCCATTTTTACGACGAACGAAAGATGGAATATATTCTAAAGGTCCCGGACGATAAAGGGCATTCATCGCAATTAAATCCGCAAAAACTGTCGGTTTTAAATCACGCATATATTTTTGCATCCCAGGTGATTCATACTGGAACACTCCTATCGTTTCACCACGCTGGAATAACTCGTATGTTTTTTCGTCATCAATCGGAATGGTATCGGGATCGATTTCAATCCCATGACGCATTTTTACTAATTTTACAGTATCCTTAATTAAGGTTAATGTTTTTAACCCCAAGAAGTCCATTTTTAATAACCCCGCACTTTCAGCAACCGAGTTATCAAATTGAGTAACGTATAAATCAGAATCTTTTGCGGTTGTTACTGGAACAAAATTCGTGATATCATCCGGGGTAATAATTACTCCACACGCATGTATACCCGTATTACGAACCGAACCTTCTAAAATTTTTGCTTGTTGAATTGTCTCAGCAATTAAATCCGTTCCATCACACAAACGTTTTAATTCGTTTACCGCTTCTAACTCCTCTGATCGTAATGAATCTTTTAAAGATTTTTCATCTAGCTTAAAGATTTTTGCCAATTTCATATTCGGGATTAGCTTCGCTACTCGTTCAGATTCATATAATGGTAAATCTAAAACACGAGCTGTATCTTTAATCGATGACTTAGCCGCCATCGTTCCGTATGTAATAATTTGGGCAACTTGACTTGCACCATATTTATTAATTACATAATCCATTACTAATGATCGACCTTCATCATCAAAGTCGATATCGATATCGGGCATGGATACACGATCGGGATTTAAGAAACGCTCAAAAAGTAGATCGTATTCAATCGGATCTAAATTCGTAATCCATAAACAATAGGCAACCGCCGAACCAGCAGCCGAACCACGACCTGGTCCAACCGAAACGCCCATCTCTCGAGCAGCACGAATGAAATCTTGTACAATCAAGAAATACCCAGGATATCCTGTTTTCTCAATTGTTAATAACTCGAAATCTAGACGGTCTTTAATCTCGTCTGTTAATTCAGGATAACGTTTTTTAGCACCTTCGTAAGTTAAATGTCTTAAATAAGCATTTTCCCCACGTTTACCGCCATCGACCTCATCTTCAGCATGAATAAATTCTTCTGGAATATCAAATTTCGGAAGTAATACATCACGATATAATGTAAATTCTTCGACTTTATCAACAATTTCTTGAATGTTAATAACTGCCTCTGGAAGATCTTGAAACAACTGTTTCATTTGATCTTGAGACTTAAAATAATATTCTTGATTAGGCAATCCAAAACGAAATCCACGACCACGACCAATTGGCGTAGCTTGTTTTTCCGCATCTCTTACACACAATAAAATATCGTGCGCATTAGAATCGTCTTGGTTGATGTAATAGGTATTATTAGTTGCAATTAATTTTACCTCATGTTTACGAGCTAATGCTAAAAGCGTTTGGTTAACGCGATCTTCATCTTCTTGTCCATGACGCATCATTTCGATATAAAAATCTTCACCGAATTGCTCTTTCCACCAAACTAAGGCTTCTTCAGCCTGACGTTCACCAATATTTAAAATTTTGTTCGGAATTTCACCTTGTAAATTTCCAGACAAAATAATTAAGTCTTCTTTGTATTGCTCAATTAACTTTTTATCGATACGAGGAACGTAATAAAAACCTTCTGTATAGGCGATAGAAGATAGCTTCGCTAAATTGTGATACCCTTTTTTGGTCTTCGCTAAGAAAACAATTTGGTAGCCATTATCTTTTTTTGATTTATCTAAATGATCTTCACAAACAAAAAATTCAGAACCAATAATTGGTTTAATGATTTGTTCCGTTGGTTCTTTTCCTTCCTCAATTAATTCTGCATTTGTTGCTTTTGCCGCTTTATTATGATTTTGTACCGCTGCATTAAAATGAAACGCACACATCATATTCCCGTGATCGGTTACGGCAACGGCTGGCATTTTATTTTTTGCTGCTGCTGACACTAAATCATTCACCGAAATCGTCGACTGAAGAATGGAAAATTGAGAATGATTATGTAAATGCGAAAATTGTGCTTGCGCTAATTGTTGCTTAACCTCATCCGAAATCTTAGGCGTATCAATCTTTGGTTCGTCCTTCGCCTTCTGTTTCGCAATTTCTTCCGAAGCTTTTTTAAGGTTGATGTGATTTAAACCAACTGGCGGAATATTCGTTGGATTCGCTTCTGCAAATCGTATAAAATAATCATCTTGAACTTGTAGCTCTTGCTTTGTGAAAATTTCTCGGCGAATTAATTCAAAAAAACAACGTGTTGTTGCTTCCACATCGGCAGTTGCGTTGTGTGCCTCGCCAAAAGGAACATTAAATAAATATTGATGTAATTCTGTTAACGTTGGTAATTTAAAACGACCTCCACGTCCACCAGGAAGTTTCAGTAAGTTTGCTGTAACTTCTGTACACGTATCTAGAACTGGTTTCTTCGTTAAATCATTTTCATAATTCATACGATAAAACTCTGCTCCCATAATCTTGATATCGAAACCAAGATTTTGTCCTACAATAAATTTAGCTTTTCCTAAAGCTTCATTAAATTTATCCAAGACTTCTTTTAAAGGAATTCCTTTCTCTGTAGCTAAATCGGTAGAAATACCATGAATACGTTCCGAATCGTATGGAATATCAAAGCCATCAGGTTTTACTAAATAATCCTGATGTTCTACCAAGTTCCCCATTTCGTCGTGTAATTGCCAAGCGATTTGTATACATCGAGGCCAATTATCTACATCCGAAATGGGCGCATTCCAATCCTTTGGTAAACCTGTAGTTTCTGTATCGTATATTAAGTACATTGAGTAAGTTTGTCTATTTATTTACTTGAAATAATATCGTAAGTATTCCAATCTACAAAGTTAGGAAAATATAACCTTTTTTTCCTTAAAGCAAATTGATTGATTAGATGGTATTATAAGTTTTAACATCAGATTAATATTAATTAAAAAAGCAATCTTTTACAGATTGCTTTCTTGTTCTATTTCTTCAAAACTCATTTTAAGTTTTAAGAGTTCATCTTTTAAATTTTCTAACCGTGTAACGACATCTATTTCCTCTAATTGATGAGGTTTTTTAATCAAAGCAAGCTTAGCTCCTTCTAAGGTATGTCCTTTTACTTTTACTAAATAATAAATGGTTTTAAATGATTCAATATCTTTAGGTGTAAATAAGCGATTTCCTTTATTATTTTTTTTAGGCTGAATAATATCAAATTCTTTTTCCCAGAATCGAATTAAAGATGCATTTACATCAAACGCTTTGGCAACTTCTCCGATAGAGTAATATAATTTGTCTGGTAATTCGATATTCATTTTTAAAATAGATTAAATTTCGTTACATACCAAACATAATCAATTACTTGCAAATAAAAAAGCGAAGAATTCAAGTTCTTCGCTTTTTTATATTCTATATAATTAAAAATTTAGTCTAAGGATAAAGTACTCTTTTTAGCACTTTGATAAATTTTAATAAATGCATCTGGATCTACGTCATCATAGAAATACATTAATGGATCCACTGGTTTACCATCTTTATGAATTTCGTAATGTAAATGTGGACCTGTTGATAAACCAGTTGTACCCACATAGCCTATAAGATCTCCACGTTTTACTTTTTGTCCATTTCTTGCTTTGATACGACTCATATGTGCATATAAAGTTTCAAAACCTTTACTATGTTTTAAAATTACTACATTTCCGTAACCAGCATTCATTCCAGCCATTTTAACTGTTCCGTCTCCTGTTGCATAAATTGGAGTTCCTGTTGCTGCCGCAAAATCTAATCCATTATGCATTTTATTCACCTTTAATATCGGATGAAATCTAGATCCATAACCTGATGCAACTCTACTTAAATATTTATCTGCAACTGGTTTTAAAACAGGTAATGATGTTAAATCTTTATCTTTTACATCCGCTTTTCTAATAACTTCTTCCAAAGACTTTTTTTCATCTTTAATTTTTGTTAACAAATTTTCAATATCTTCTGCGGTGTAGTTATTAACTTCATTATTAATAGAATCAATATCTTCATCCACTTTTAAATCATAAATTGTACGGTATATATTTCGATCCTTTTCCTCAATCTCAGAAAGAGCAGCCTCAACTTCTTTAAATTTTTCATTTAAATGTTGTTTTTCTTTCTCAATTTTTTGTAGCTCAGCTAATAGTTTCCCTTGATTATTTTTAAATTTTGATGCTTTTTGAGCAAATTCTGAATCATTAAAATGATAACCAATCATTCCTCCACAAACAGTTGCTAAGCATAAAAATAAAAATCCGTAATAAAATGTTTTAGGAATATTGCTTAATCTTTTTACAGACCAATCCTTTAAAACATTAACAGATTTATACTTATAGTCATTATTTTCCATTTCAACCAAACCTTTTTATATCTTTGTAAAACGAATGCAAAGTAAAGAATATTGTGCGAGCATCCGTGTTAATCAAAATATAAAAATAATATAATTAAATGAAATCCAAAGATATAAGAAAAGAATTTCTTGGTTTTTTTGAAAAAAACGGGCATTTAATCGTTGATTCTGCTCCTATTGTACTTAAAGATGATCCTACTTTAATGTTCAATAATTCAGGAATGGCCCAATTCAAAGAGTTCTTTTTAGGTAATGGGATTCCTAAGAATAATCGTATTGCTGATACTCAAAAATGTCTTCGCGTTTCTGGTAAGCATAACGATTTAGATGATGTAGGAAAGGATACTTACCACCACACGATGTTTGAGATGTTAGGAAACTGGTCATTCGGAGATTACTTTAAAGAAGAAGCAATCGCCTGGGCTTGGGAACTTTTAACTGGAGTGTATGGAATTTCTAAAGATCAAATCTATGTAACTGTTTTCGAAGGAGACAAAGAAGACGGAACTGAATTAGATACTGAAGCTTTAGAACTTTGGAAACAACATATTGCTGAGGATCGTATTTTATACGGAAACAAAAAAGATAACTTCTGGGAAATGGGTGACATCGGACCATGTGGACCATGTTCTGAAATCCATGTTGATATTCGTCCAGAAGCTGATCGTTTAGCGGTTGATGGTAAAACATTAGTGAATATGGATCACCCACAAGTGATCGAGATTTGGAATTTAGTATTTATGCAATTCCAACGTAAAGCTGATGGTTCATTAGAGCAATTACCAGCAAAACACATCGATACTGGTATGGGATTCGAGCGTTTAGCAATGGTTTTACAAGGAAAAACATCAAACTACGATACGGATGTTTTCCAACCAACAATCAAAAAATTAGAAGAAATTTCTGGAGTAACTTATGGAGCTACAGAAAAAACAGATATCGCCATTCGTGTCGTAGTTGACCACTTACGTGCTGTAGCTTTTGCTATTGCCGATGGACAATTACCATCTAACACAGGAGCAGGATATGTTATTCGTCGTATTTTACGTCGTGCAATTTCTTACGGATACCGTTTCTTAGGATTAAACGAGCCATTCATTTACCAATTATATCCAATCTTAAAAGCTGAAATGGGAGATTTCTTCCCAGAATTAGTGAAACAAGAAACAATTGTTACAGGGGTAATTCGCGAAGAAGAAGCTTCTTTCTTAAGAACAATCGAGCAAGGATTAAATCGTTTAAACCAAATCATCGAGCAATTAGGAGATTCTAAAGTTATTCCTGGTGATGTTGTTTTCGAATTATATGATACATACGGTTTCCCAGCCGATTTATCTCGTATCGTTGCAGAAGACCACGGATTCACAATTGATGAAGCTGGTTTCGAAACCGAAATGGCAAAACAAAAAGAACGTTCTAAAAAAGCTACAGCATTAGTTACTGATGACTGGGTAATTTTAGATCCTGCTGGAAACGAAACATCTATTGCTTACGATAACACAGAAGCAGAAGTAAAAATTACACGTTACCGTAAGGTTAAAAATAAAAAAGGAGAATTCTACCAATTAACTTTCAATCAAACACCTTTCTATGCTGAATCGGGAGGTCAAGTTGGTGATAAAGGAATTTTAGTTACTCCAAACGAAACAATTGAAATTGTTGATACAAAGAAAGAGAATAATGTAATTATTCATTTCGTAGAAACATTACCAGAAAATGTAAACGGAACTTTCCAAGCGAAAGTTGATGTTGCTAAGCGTAATGCGACAACTAAAAACCACTCAGCAACACACTTGATGCACGAAGCTTTACGTGAAGTTTTAGGAACGCATGTAGAACAAAAAGGTTCTTACGTTGGTGACGATTATTTACGTTTTGACTTCTCTCACTTTGCAAAAATGACAGAAGAAGAGATTGCAATTGTTGAACAAAAAGTAAACGAAAGAATTGCAGAAGCTTTACCATTAATCGAGAAAAGAGAAGCGTCTATGAACGAGGCTTTAGCTGAAGGTGCAATGGCATTATTCGGTGAGAAATATGGTGATAAAGTTCGTGTGATTCGTTTCGGTTCATCAGTTGAATTATGTGGTGGTACACATGTAAACAATACAGCTGATATTCGTTTATTCAAAATTCTATCTGAATCTTCTACTGCTGCAGGTATTCGTCGTATTGAAGCAATTACAGCTGACACAGCAATTAATGCATTAAAAGATGCAGAGAAAAACTACAATGATGTTTTAGTTACTTTAAAAACTAAAAATGATGCAGTTAAAGCGGTTCAATCTTTATTAGATGAAAATGCAGCATTAAAGAAACAAGTAGAAAAATTTGTAGCTCAACAAGCTTCTGCTGAAAAAGCAACTTGGAAAGCGGCAATCAAAGAAGTTAACGGAATTAATTTCTTAGCGATTAAAACAAATTTAGATACAAATGCAGCGAAACAAAATGCGATTGATTTAACAAACGAAATCGAAAATGCATTTATCGTTGTAGGTACGAACGATGCGGTAAAACCATCAATTACGATTTCTCTTGCTAAAAACTTAGTAGCAGAAAAAGGATTACACGCTGGTAATATTGTTAAAGAAATTGCGAAGCACATCAACGGTGGCGGAGGTGGACAACCTTTCTTAGCAACTGCAGGTGGTAAAGAAGTTGCTGGATTAGATGCAGCTTTAGCTCAAGCAGAAGAATTTGTAAAATAATTTTCAATCAATAATATTTTAAAAGCGACTCAAGTATTTGAGTCGCTTTTTTTTATCTTTAAACTTCAAACAATTAACACAATGAAGTTTAAATCAATTTTAACTACACTTTTTATTTTTTTTTCCGCTGGTTTATTTGCCCAGAAACATCAATCTTTTGAAATAAAAAATGGCGACTTTTATTACAATAAAAAAGCAATAAAAATTCATGCAGGAGAAATGCACTATCCAAGAATTCCACATCAATATTGGCGTCACCGATTCAAAATGATGAAAGCAATGGGTCTAAATGCTGTTACAACATATGTTTTTTGGAACTATCATGAAATTGCACCTGGTAAATGGGATTGGACAGGCGATCGAAATTTAAAACAATTTATTAAAGAAGCAGATGAAGAAGGTTTATTAGTTATTCTTCGTCCTGGTCCGTATGTATGTGCTGAATGGGAATTTGGTGGATATCCATGGTGGTTACAAAATATCAAAGGATTAAAAATTCGTGAAGACAATGAGTTGTTCTTAAATGAAAATAGAAAATATTTAAACGAGTTATATCTTCAAGTTAAAGATCAATTAATAACTAAAGGAGGACCAGTTGTAATGATTCAAGGGGAAAATGAATTTGGATCATTTGTTATTCAACGTAAAGATATTTCTTTAGAAAGTCATCGCTCTTATAATGCTAAAGTTATCCAACAATTAAAAGAAATTGGGTTTAATGTGCCAATGTTTACTTCGGATGGTTCGTGGTTATTTGAAGGAGGCTCTGTAAAAGGAGCATTACCAACAGCAAATGGGGAAAATGATATTGATAAAATAAAAAAAGTTGTAAATGAATACAACAACGGGGTTGGTCCATATATGGTGGCTGAATTTTATCCTGGTTGGTTAGGACATTGGGCAGAAAATTTTCCGAGAGTAGACGCAGGAAAGATTGCTAGACAGACAGAAAAATACATCCAAAACAATGTTTCATTTAATTATTATATGGTACATGGAGGAACAAATTTTGGATTTACAAATGGCGCTAATTATGATAAAAATCACGACATTCAACCTGATTTAACATCTTACGATTACGATGCTCCAATTACAGAGGCTGGGTGGCGAACACCAAAGTACGATTCGATTAGAAATGTATTACAGAAATATAGCACAGTTAAATTTCCAGAAGTGCCAGCTGCAAATAAAATTATTGAAATTAAAGATATCAAATTTACGGAAGTATATAATTTCTTTGATTACGCAGAAAAACAAGAAAAAATTAATGCAGACCATCCTAAAACTTTTGAAGAATTAAATCAAGGTCATGGTTATGTACTTTATCGTCGTCATTTTAATCAACCTATTAATGGAACTTTAGATGTAAGTGGATTAAGAGATTATGCTACAATATATATAAACGGTGAAAAAATAGGAGAATTAAATCGTTATTATAAAAATTATACAATGCCAATTGATATTCCTTTTAATTCAACATTAGAAATTTTAGTAGAAAATTGGGGACGCATTAATTACGGAGCGTTAATTAATGAGAATACAAAAGGAATTATTAGTCCTATAAAGATTAATGACACAGAAATCTCTGGCGATTGGGAAATGGTAAAATTACCATTTAATGATCAATTTAAAATTAATCTCAAACCTATTACTGATTCAAAAATTAATCAACAAAAAAATATTCCAACACTTTACAAAGGTCAATTTACTGTTAATGAGATTGGTGATACATTTTTGGATATGCAACAATTTGGAAAAGGAATCATTTTTATCAATGGTCGAAATTTAGGCCGGTTTTGGAAAGTTGGTCCACAACAAACATTATATTTACCAGGAGTTTGGTTAAAAAAAGGAATAAACGAAATTGTGATTTTTGATCAATTAAATGAAACTATTCAAACTTCCGTTTCTGGCGTAAAAATCCCAATTTTAGATCAGCTAAAAGATTAAAAAAGTTATTATTTTGAAGGATTATAAACTGCTAATTGCAGTATTAATAGTAGCCATTGTTTGGGGAACTACATTTTTAGGTATTCGTATTGCAGTTGAAACCATACCTGGATGGTTTGTTGCAGGAATTAGGCAATTTATTGCAGGAATTATTATGTTAATTATTCTTATGTTCCGAAAAGAACTAAAATGGATTGGCTGGAAAAATTTATTTTACCAAATTATTATTGCTACATTAATGCTGATTTTTGCCAATGGCATGACAACCGTTGCTGAAGAAAATTTAACAAGTAGTTTAGCCTCATTAATAAGTGCAAGTACACCAATTTTAGTGTTCATTGGATCGATTATAATCGGTTTACAAAAATTTACACTCAAAGGTCTAATTGGGGTTTTATTGTGTGTTGGGGGAATATTATTTATTTTTTGGGATGGTTTAGAGGATCTTGCAAATCCTGCCTATCGATCAGGAATAATTTTAATGTTCTGCGCCATTTGCGGATTTGCATCTGGAACATTATTTTCAAAAAAAATTAAGCTTAATACGGATAATATTACACTGAATTTATTTTACCAATTTTTATTCGCAGGTATATTTCAAATTGGTTTAGCATTTATTTTTAGCGATAACTATAATTTTGAAAATTGGAGTATAAAAAGTTTAACATCTGTGTTATACTTAGCTCTATTTGGTTCCGTTGTTACTTTTTACGCCTTTCATTATGCTTTGAGTAAGATATCACCTATACAAGTTTCTATATTATCATATATCAATACTATTATAGCCATTTTTCTAGGATGGCTTCTATTAGATGAACAAATAACAATAAAATTTATTCTAGCAGCATGTTTAATAATTACAGGTGTTTTCATCACGAATTATAAACCAAAATATTTTTCTAAAAAACGAATTTTATCCTAAAAAAAAGCGACTTAATTATTAAGTCGCTTTTTTATCAATTTAAGATTAATTCATCTCTATAATAAATTCTTCTTTCGGAAGTCTTACTTTTTTCATTGTACGCATCCAATCATTTTCTTCATCTGCATAACCTACATACATTAACGAAACACTTTTAAGTCCTAATTCTTTTAAACCTAAAACTTCATCAATATGTGCATTGCTAAACCCTTCTACTGGAGTGGTATCAATTTTCAGTTCGGCTGCTTGTGCTAATGCTAAACCTAATGCAATATAAGTTTGACGTGCTATATGTGCATGATTTTCTTCTGCAGTTTCATTTAAATAGATTCCTTTTATTTGATCTGTATAACTGCTAAAACGTCCACGAGGTAATCCACGTTCGTCTGTTGTCATATCATATATATAATCGATTCGCTCTTCAGTATAACGATCCCATGCTGCAAATATAATTACGTGAGAACAATCTCTCATACATTCAGGGTTTAAAGCTCCATCAACTAATTTTGCCTTTAACTCTTGATTATCAATTACAATCAATTTAAAAGGTTGTAAACCTGATGAAGTTGGGGCTAAACGTGCAGCTTCAACAATTTTATCTATATTTTCTTGAGATACTTTTTTTGTCGGATCGTATGCTTTTACAGCATGTCTCCATTGTAAATTTTGTATAAGTGACATAATTAATTATTTGTTACATTTATTTCAACATTAATATTTCCTCTGGTAGCATTAGAATATGGACATACTGCATGAGCTTTTTGAACTAAATCTTGTGCAATTTCAAGCTCAGTATTGGGAATATTAACTTCCAATACAACTGCTAATCCGAATCCATTTGTTTCTAGCTGACCAATACTTACATTTGCTGTTACAGAAGTTTCTCCAGTTTTTATTTTTGCCATTTTAATAACCATATTTAGAGCGCTATCAAAACAAGCTGCATAACCAGCTGCAAATAACATTTCTGGATTAGTATAGTCATCATTTGCACCACCTAAAGCCTTTGGCATTTTTACTTCCAAATCTAGAATTCCATTTTCACTTTTTACATGTCCATTTCTTCCTCCTGTTGCAATTACGCTTGTTGTATATAATGTTTTCATTTTTTTATATTTTTGAATGAAGTATTTTGTGTATAATTCTCTTAAAAGTTAATAACTCCTCATCTGTCAAATCAAATTTATCTTTCATTTGCAAAGGCACTTTACATGCATTCATTTTAAGATGGCTTCCTTTTTCAGTTAATGATATTCTAACGATTCTTTCATCAGTTGAACATCTAATTCTAGTTACAACTCCCTTTTGTTCTAACCTTTTCAATAAAGGAGTTAAAGTTCCACTATCTAACCCAAGTTTATCACCTATTTGACCTACAGTTAAATGATCATTTTCCCATAAAACTAACATTACAAGATATTGGGGATAAGTCAAATCTAAGTCATCTAAGAAAGGACGATATTGATTAATCATTTCTTTTGCCAATGCATATATTGGAAAACATAACTGATTACTTAACTTTAAATCATCAAGATTAGACATTGTTTTTAATTTTTATCAAATGTATGTAAAATTATATTGCGCACAATATAATTTTACACAATTAACATTTATTAAACAAAATACCCTACACACATTAACAATTACTCAATCTTTGATAAGATTAATTTTTGCCATTTCTTTAAATTTTCAATCACTTTTTAATAATGAACACATAATTTTAAAAAGAAATATCTGATATTAATAAAAACATACAATAGTTATCAATTAATCATTTTTTTTTAAACAAGTAATTATACCTTCAAATGATTTTTGTAATTTTGCAATCTCATATTAAGTAATAAATAATACAATAAATAAAATGGCAAACATTACATTTACAATGATCAAGCCTGATGCAGTAGCAAAAGGACACATCGGAGATATCTTAAAAGATATTACAGACGCAGGTTTCAAAATTAAAGCTGCAAAAATGACTCAATTAGCTAAACAAGATGCAGAGGCTTTTTATGCTGTACACAGCGAGCGTCCATTCTTCAAAGATTTAGTTGAATTCATGACTTCAGGACCAATCGTTGCTGCAGTTTTAGAAAAAGATAATGCTGTTGCAGATTTCCGTACTTTAATCGGTGCTACTAATCCTGCTGAAGCTGCTGAAGGAACAATTCGTGCTAAATATGCTGAATCTATTGATGCTAATGCTGTTCACGGATCTGATTCTGATGAAAATGCTGCTATTGAAGCTGCTTTCCATTTTGCTGCTAAAGAAATTTTCTAATTAAGAAATTAATTTCTATATATTAATCCTTTCAATTTTTTTGAAAGGATTTTTTTTATGCCCTAAAAATATCTTTCGTATATTTATTAACATAAATTTACTGCTATGAAAAGATTTGTAATTGCCTGTTTAGTGGCTACTGGATTATTATTTGTGTCAAGTTGTAAGAATGAAACTGAGACTGTAGATACTATAAATACAAATGATACTATTCAGCTAGAAGATTCTATTTCTACAGCATCAAATGCCGAAAATTCTATTGATTATATTGGGAGTTATGAAGGTATTTTACCTTGTATAGATACTAATTGTAAAGAAATAGAATTATCGCTAAAATTAATGCCTGATAATATCTTTGTGTATTCTACAAAACGAATTGATATTGATAAAGAAGCATTGATGACTACAGGAACTTATCATTTTGAACAAGACGGTAATACAATTGTATTAGATCAAATTTCAAATGTTCCTAATGCATTTTTTATCGCTGAAGGAAAAATCTATCAATTAGACAAAGAACAGAATAAAATTGAAGGTGCAAACGCCGAAAAATTTATCTTAAAGAAAAAATAAAATAACTGCATAAAAGCCTTCAAAATTTTGAAGGCTTTTTTATTATCTTAATTCTAATTGGCAAGCGAAACAAATTGTATCCTCTTTTTTTACTTTAAAAAGAATATATTTTTCATACTCCACTTTTCCGATGATTATTTCATTTCCGAGGCTTAATTCACGCATAAAGTTTAGATCAATTGCTTTAATTTTATTTTCCAAGACAATCTGAGGATCAATATAATTTAGACACCATTCTAAATATTTCGTATTATTTACATGATTTACAATATCTATATCTGAAAACTGAACTTTATAAGAGTAAAATTCATTAGATTCTTTTGTAAGATCTATTTTTTGATGGGGTATTTCAGTAGCATTTAAATCTGGAAAACGCTCGATATGATCTGTATTAATTGTTAAAACATCTGGACGGCGTCGCTCTGTATTAAAAATTGCCCATAGACTTGATACTCCTACAAGCTTTTTACCATTGCGTTCTATCGTAAAATCTCGTGTAGATTTAGCTCCTTTTAACTCTTCCACCCACGTATTAACTTCAATTTGATTCATCCACCCAGGCATTTCATCAATTTCAATTCGCATACGATTTAATACCCAAGACTGGTTATATGCTTGTAAATCATTAAATCCTACTCCGCCCAAAATTGCGTGCTCTGAAGCTGTTATTTGAAAGAAATTTGTCATCTCTTGTAACTTTAAAAAAGCATTTGGATAACATTGAGGAAAGTAAACATTCCACTCTTTATAGTGTTTTGATTTAAAATTTGGTGCAATTGGCATTATAAAAAATTTATATTCAAAGGTAAAAAAGAGAAAGTGATTTTTTGAGTTTCAAAAGATGTTATTAAGCATAAAAAAATCGGATAGTTTCCTACCCGATTTTTATTATCTTATATTTATTATTTTAACAGATCATTGAAGCCCGTCATCATAACAGCTGCAACACCAGCTTCTACTCCTTTATTTCCATGTTTTCCTCCTGAACGATCAATAGATTGTTGTTCATTTTCGTCCGTTAAGACACAGAAAATAATTGGCATTTTATGTTTAATATTTAAATCTTTAATACCTTGTGTTACTCCCTCACAAACATAATCGAAATGAGCAGTTGCTCCACGAATTACGCATCCTACTACAATAATTCCATCTAATTCTGGTTTAGCCTTTGCTACTTTATCAGCACCATAAACTAACTCAAAACTTCCTGGTACTTGGTATAATAAAACATCCTCAGGATTAGCTCCTAAATCAATCAATGTATCTTTAGCCCCATCACGTAAGTTGAATGTAATATGATTATTCCACTCTGATGTGATGATTGCAAATTTTTTACCTGAAACATTCGGTAATTCAGTTTTATTATATTGCGATAAATTTTTATTTTCTGTTGCCATTTTTCTGTTTTGCTAGTGGTAAAAATACAAAATAGTAGAGGAAATAAAAAAATCGAACCCATTGGATTCGATTTTCTTTTTTTATTATTTAAAAATCAATTGGATTAATTAGCCCCAACTGAATATTTTAATCTTTCAACAAATTTCTCAGCAGTTCCATTATTAGATCCTGGATATTTATCTGCTACTTTTTCAAAATATTTTAAAGCTTCATCGTTTTTACCAACACTCATCGCAATTTCACCTGCTTTTGTGTAATATGTAACCTCTAAAGCTTCTACTTCTGTAGCCTCTGCCGCTTTTACAAAATATGGTAAGGCTTCTTCAATCTTATTAGATTGTGTTAAAGCGTTTCCTAACATTCCATATTTCTGAGCTAGCATTACCTCATCGTTTGTAGAAAATTCTTCTAACAATTTTACTGCAGATGCATAATCACCTAGTTTATAGTAAGAACTAGCAGCTTTGAAACGAGCTAAATTTCCAGCTTCTGTATTGCCATATTCGTCCACTATTGCTTGTAAACCTTGGTAAGCTCCTGCACTACCTTTAAGAGCTTGACTAATAGAATCTTGATCAAATAAACGTTCTGCTTGTACCATGTTTTGTAAAGCTTCATCACTTTTTGGCTCTACAACAAATTTAGAATATGCAAAATATCCTAAAGCAGCAACGATTAAAGCAACCAAAATACCAACGATAACCTTTGCATTATTTTCAACAAAAGTTTCTACGTCGAATGCGGTTTTATCCAATTTATTTACAAATTGCTCAGTTGCAAATTCTTCTTTCTTATTATTTTTTGCCATTGTGTTAAATTTCGAGATTGCAAAAATACATTATGGGACAAATATATCCAATAAATTTATTTTGAAACTATTTGTTAGAATAAATATGTTACAGATAAATTAATATGTTGTGGTCTATTTTCTGTTTGAAAATTACTTGTTCCTTTTACAAATTCAGAACTTAATTTTGAAAAACCTCTTTGATATCTTAAATCAAATAATAATTTTGAAATTTGTACTCCAGCTCCTACATGGAAACTAACTCCAAATTGATCTTGTGTTGCATTTGCAAATTCGCCTACATTTAACTTATCATCAAAATAATATGAAAAAGTTGGACCTACTTGGACATGAGCGATTCCTAAAAATCTTTTTCCAATTCCCACAGGAATGTCCATGCTTTTAGATTTTACTTTGTAATTATCATATTCATTAGTAGTTTGGGTATATAATAATTCTGGTTGTATATATAGACCTGCTAATCTTGCTCTTAAAACAGCACCAACTTGAAATCCTGTAGAACCTTTACCGTCTTTTACAGTTCCTAATCCTTCCCACAATCCTTGGCTACTATTGAACACGACACCACCTTTTACTCCAAAGTCAATCCCTTGAGCTGAAACAAAAGATGATACAGTAATTAGCGCGGCAAATAATAATTTTTTCATAAATATCCTTTTTTTTATTTTTCTTTTAGTAAAGCTTCTCTTAGTTTTTTAAATAGATTGGATGAATATACAAAATCAATAACTGCTGGATTATCAGCAACTAAAATTTCATCTTTAGTTCCTTCCCATTCAAGAAATCCGTTTTTTAAAAACACAATATGATCTCCAATTTCCATTACAGAGTTCATATCATGTGTATTAATAATAGTAGTTGTATTAAGTTCTTTGGTTATATCATATATTAACTGATCAATTACCAATGCAGTTTTAGGATCTAAACCTGAATTGGGCTCATCAGCAAATAAGTATTTTGGTTTATTTACAATTGCTCGAGCAATAGCTACCCTTTTTTGCATACCACCAGATATTTCTGAAGGAAATTTTTTAAGCGCTGTACGTGCTATTTCAACACGATCCAAAACTTCTCTCGCGCGCTGATCAATTTCTGAAGTGGACATATTAGAAAACATTTCCAAAGGAAATTTAACATTATCTAATATATTCATTGTATCGTAAAGGGCGCTTCCCTGAAATACAACTCCAATTTCGCTTCTTAGGCGTTGTTTCTCATTGTAATCATAACTCTCCATATCTTCACCCTCGTATAAAATTTTACCAGAAGTGGGAGAAAATAATCCAATCAGATTTTTTAAAAAAACTGTCTTACCAGAACCTGATTGTCCGATAATTAAGTTAACATTTCCTTTTTCGAATTTTAATGTAAAACCTTTTAATACATCAATATCTCCAAAAGATTTTCGGATTTCCTTTACCTCAATCATTAGCTTAAAATAGTTTGAGTTAAAATTAAATTAATTACAATTATAGTTACAGATGTCCAAACTACAGCTGTAGTTGAAGATCTACCAACTTCCAAAGATCCACCTTTTACATTATAACCATAGTATGCAGGTATAGTTGCGATAATGAATCCAAAAACCATTGTCTTAATAAAAGTATAGACGTATAGTTTGGTAGCCATATGCATTTGTAGACCAATGATAAAATCTGCCTCAGACCATAGCTTTGTACTAATTCCTATTAAGTGACCTCCCAATAGTCCAAAACCTATACTAAGCATTACAAGTATTGGATTAAATAAAACACATGCTATTACTTTAGGTAAGATTAAAAAATTTGGGGAATTAATTCCCATCACATCTAATGCATCTATTTGCTCCGTTACTCGCATTGTTCCGATACTCGAGGCAATGTAAGACCCTACTTTACCAACAAGTATAAGTGACATAATTGTGGGTGCAAATTCTAGAACTAATACAACTTTGGTTGCGTATCCGATATAGTAATCAGGTACTGGTATATCTGCTCCTTGAAAATTCTGCGCCATTTGAATGGCTACTACCGCTCCCATGAATATTGAAATAAATGTCATGATTCCGATAGAGTTCATTCCCAAATCCCAGACTTCTCTAATTGTTAATTTCCAAAAAACTTTTAGTTTCTGTGGTTTACTAAACACTTTTGACAAAAGCATGAAGTATGAACCTATATTTTCAAATATTTTCATTAGCACAAAATTAAGGTTTTTATTGATATTGGTTTTTATTTATATTGCACAATGTGAATTTAGAACAATTAAAACCCTATTTGCCTGAAAATTCAACAATTTTCGTAGAAAAATGGATACAATCATATCGTTTAACATTAAAAATAACACAAAGTCGACACTCAAAACTTGGAGATTATCGCAAAATTACTCCACAAAGTCGACACCAAATTACAATTAATGGAGATTTAAATCCAGAAGCATTCTTTTTTGTATTAACGCATGAGATTGCTCATATGATGGTATATGCGAACTATGAGTATGGAAAAGTAGCTCCTCATGGAAAAGAATGGAAAATAATTTTCGGTAATTTATTATTAGAATCGGTACATTTATATTCAGAGAATTTGCAAAATTATGTAATTAAACATGCACAATCTCCCAAAGCATCAGTAGGTGCAGATATTAATATTGCAAAATATTTGATCAATGATTCCAAAGACCATCAAAATTATTTAGAAGATATTAAAATAGGAACTAAGTTTCTTTTAGGAAATAAATATTTTATAAAAGGGAATAAAATAAAATTAAGGTATGTTTGTTGTGAGGTGACTACAAATAAAAAATACTTAATAAATGCAACTGCATTAGTTGAAATACTCTAACTACTATGACTCAACAAAATAATTATGCAGTAATCTTAGCTAGTGGAACTGGCGTTAGATTATGGCCGATGAGTACGGTGAAAAAACCTAAACAATTTCTTGATGTATTAGGGATTGGAAAAACTTTAATACAAATTACCTATAATAGATTAAAAAAAGTTGTTCCTGCTGAAAATATATTTATTATTACTACAGAAGAATATATTCATCTTGTGAAGGAACAAATTCCAACTATTATAGATTCTAAAATTATATTAGAACCTCGAATTATGAATACAGCAGCTTGTAATTTATTAGCTGCAATGCATATTCATCAATTAAATCCTTTGGCTAAATTAATTGTAGCTCCGTCAGATCATCTCATTTATGATGTACACAATTTTATAGATTGTATTAATCTTGCTTTTGATTATGCTGATAGTGACCATTTAATTTCCATTGGTGTAGAGCCTAATAGACCCGATACAAATTTAAGCTACGTTCAAATCATTGAAAATGAATCACCCATAAAGAAAGTAAAAACTTTTGTAGATAAACCTGATGAAGATTTTGCTAAGACATTTATCCAAAGTGGAGATTTTTTTTGGAATACCGGAATATTAATCTGGTCTACAAAAGCAATCTTAGAAGCCTTTGAAAGTTACCGACCTTCTATGATTGATACATTAAAAAAATATTTTGAACAGCCATTACGAAATCCTCAAGTTTTAAAACCTATTTATACAACTTTAGATGTAATTTCAATAAATAATGCAATTCTAGAAAAAGCTAAAAATGTATATGTTATCCCTTCTGAAATTGGTTGGAATGACATGGGTACATGGAAATCTATACATGATCATACACCAACAGATGAAGATGGAAATAATATTAAATGTAAATATTTTGTAGGCTATAACACAACAAATACATTTATACATACTACTCAAGAAAAAGCTATTATAGTAAATGGTTTAAAAGATTTTGTAGTAATTGATTCTGTAAATGGATTACTTATTTGTCCGAAGGATAACGTTAAGGAAATTAGAAGTTATGTAAGTAATCTACGCCTAAGTAAGGGCGAGAAATACTGTTAATAAAAAAAGGCTATTCAATCCGAATAGCCTTTTTTCCACATTTATTAAAATCTTAATATTTATTTAAGCAATATTTTATTCTGGGCAATTTTAAATCCATTTTGATAAATATCAATTTTATACTCTCCTTTAGGAAAATTATAATCTTTCCAATCAAAAGAGATTTTATTACCTGATTTTGGATCGTAATCAAAACTTACACGATCAGAAAACTCAACATTAGCACCTGATCTTAATGGAATTTTTCCTGGATTTGCTCCTTCAAATTTCCCTAATGTACCATCTGGTTTATATATCGCTACGAACAATTCTTTCTTTTCAGCAATACTATTAGCATTAGAATCTACATCAAAGGAAACCCTTAATTTATTAATTCTACTAGCTTTATCAGTTTCAACTTCTTTACCAGAATTACGCACTTTAACTCCTGATAAGTTATAATTAGAAATTGCTAAAGTAGCATTTACATTAGCCTTCTGCGCTTCATTTTCAGTATGCGCTATTTCAAGATTTTTTGAAATAGATATATTTTTATCTGTTACTTCTTGATTTACTTCTGCAAGCTGTGTGTTTTCATTTTTTAACTTAGCATTTTGAATTTTTAAAACTTCAATTTGTCGTTTGTATTCACCTAACTCAGTTTTTAATGAGACAATTAATCGTTTTGCAGTAGATAAATCTTCTTTAGAAATTGTTTGTTGATTTAATATATTTTGAATCTTTTTTTGCTTTTCAAAAATCTTACGATCTTTTTCTTGCAAATCAACATCTTTATCTAAAATTTGAGTTTTTGCTGTATCATAATCAGAACGAGTAATTCTTAATTCTTGTTTTAATATTTCTCTCGATCTTTCTAAATCATTAATAGTTGCATTATCTATTCCAAGAATTTTATTATGCTGCTGCTTCATATATAAGTTGTAACCAACTGTACCAAGTAAAGCAATAGATAATAAAAGAATTATCATATTTTTAGAAAAAGTAGGTTTATTATCAATTTCAATATACTCTTTCTGTTTCATCACTTTCCATTTTTCATTCTATAAATCTAGAAATAAAACAGCAAAAATTACTCCATAATGCAAAAAACTGTTTAAATAAAAATTATTTAAACAGTTTCTAATTTAAATTGGATTATTAAATCCATCCTTTATATTTCGCTCAATGTCAGAAGTTTCATCTTTTACATCTTCCACTATATTTTCGACCTCCTTTTTTGAAGAAACTAGCTTTTCTTGAATAATATCACGCGTTTCGTGCATACGCTTCTCTGCGATTTCTTTCACATCGTTAAAGTCATCTTTTGCCTTATCTCTTATTCCTCTAGTTGCATCTTTAGAAACTTCAGTAATATCACCTGCCACATCCTTTAGATTATGATAAGTCTTTTTGGCAAAATATTTTGCATCATCTGCAATCACATGTCCAGTTTTTGACAATTTTTCTGTCACAATTTCTAATCGATCACCTTCTCTATCAGTAATTTCGTCCGCTCTCTTTAGCGCCTTTTTAATTAAACGTCTTAATCCCATTTTATTAATTGTTTAAGTTGATTTTTTCATTTTAAATTTACACTTTATTAAAGATATAGTATAAATTATTATCTTCAAAAAAATATGTATATCAACAAATTAAAATTTAACTCTTTATATGTTTTAATTTTTTCTACTTTTTTATTTTGGAATTGTAATCCATCACATAAAGTTGATCAATTAACGCAAGTATCAAACCAAAATGAAATTTCATTTAAATATGCGCATAAAACTAAAAATTTAGTAAGTGCTCATCGCGGAGGAAGTGGAATAGAAAATTATCCTGAAAATTGTATAGAAACTTTTCAGTATTTATATGAGAAAGGTATACAAATTTTTGAAATTGATGTTGCATTAACAAAAGATCAGAATCTAGTTTTGATGCATGACAATAGTTTACAACGCACTTCTACAGGTCGACAAGACGTCAATCAGATTCCTCTTTCTCAACTTAAGGAATACTTTTTGGTAGATGATTTTGGGAATTCAACGTCGTATAGAATTCCAACTTTTACTGAAGCTTTACAATGGGGAAAGGAGAAACCAATCTATTTTATGATTGATATAAAAAAAGATGTTTCTTATCAGAAAATTATTGATGAAATAAGAAAGTATAAAATGGAAAATAATGTTGTCTTAGTTTCTTATTCTACTCAACAAGCAAAGAAACTGCATAGTTTAGCACCAGAAATGTTATTATCTGTCGCAATGAGGAATGAAAGAGAATTTGAAGATGTAATGAAAAGTAAAATTCCTACTGATAAGATAATTGCCTTTACAGGAACAAAACGTTCTCCAAGTTCTTTATATGATAAAATTCATTCAAAAAATATAATGGTGATTTTTGGTACTTTAGGAAATATTGACAAAAGTGCTAAAGCTAAAGGAAATATCATTTATCAAGAGTTAGAAAAACAAGGAGTTGATATATTTGCAACGGATCGTGCACTTGATGTGTACCAAACTTTAAATAAAAATTAATGGAAACGAAAACAATCAGTTTACAAGATTCTAATTATTTTTCTTCTTTAATGTTAAATTACATAGCGCAAAAGGAAGAATTAAACCCATTCTACAATCGTTTTCCTTACTTTGAATCCTATAGGGAACAAGCCAAAGAAAAATTAAAATCATATCCTCATAGAGCAATTTTAGTTGAACAGTTAAATCATCAATTGCATGATTTAAATTTAACTAAAAAGCAAAAAAAGAATCTTGAATTATTACAATTAGAAAATACCGTAACTATAACAACTGGTCATCAATTAAATTTATTTACGGGTCCAATTTTCTTTTTTTATAAAATTTTGCAAGTCATCAAACAATGTAAGGAACTTAATAAATCGAACGACGATATCAATTTTGTACCTGTTTTTTGGATGGCAACGGAAGATCATGACTTTGAAGAAATTAATCATTACAATTTTCAAGATAGAGTTATACATTGGGAAAAAGAGCACGGTGGACCTGTTGGCCAATTATCTACAGAAGGATTGGATGAGGTTTTTGCTATCTACCTAAGTTTAATTCCTAACGGATTAAAAAAAGATGAACTAAAAAGATTGATTGAAGAATCTTATTTATCTTCTAATACATTAACTCAAGCGACAAGAAAATTAGTACAACTGCTTTTCGGAGACTATGGTCTATTAATGATTGATGGTGATGATAAAGTCTTAAAATCATTGATGATTCCTATTTTTGAACAAGAGATAAAAGAAAATTCATCTTTTCATAAAGTTTTGGATCAAAGTGAGAAATTAAAAGAATTACATTATAATATACAAGTAAATCCAAGAGAAATAAATTTATTTTATATAGCTCATCCTTTATCAAGAGAACGAATAGTGTTTGAAAATGATAAATATTATGTATTAAATACTGAATTGTCATTCACTACAAATGAAATTATTTCTGAACTTCATAAACATCCAGAAAAATTTAGTCCAAATGTTATCTTAAGACCATTATACCAAGAAACAATTTTGCCTAACGTAGCCTATATAGGTGGTGGTGGAGAATTAGCTTATTGGTTAGAGTTAAAAACGATGTTTGAAGCGTATAAAGTAGATTTTCCTTTATTAGTTTTAAGAAATTCAATGTTGATCCGAACAAATAAACAAATGAAGAAACAATTGGCTTTAAATTTGAATGATACAGATTTGTTTACTTCGAGCCGAAATATTGTTAAAAAAGAAGTGGAAGAAAATTCAGAATTAGTGGATAAATTACCTTTTTTAAAAAAATCTTTAGAAGATTTATTCTTTCAATTAGAAGAAATTTCAACTTCAACGGATCATACTTTTGCCAATATGGTACAGGCACAACGAACGAAACAATTGAAAGGTTTTGAAAAATTAGAAAAAAGATTAGTAAAAGCTGAAATCAAAAAACGTGAAGATTTGCATCTACGAATTGAAGATTTGTTAGCTGATTTAACACAAGATAAAGGTTTACAAGAACGTAAGCGTCATTTTTCTGATTTTGAATTTGTGAATTTAAAAAAGTTTACTGAATCAATATATTTAAACATTAAGCCATTCGAATTCAACTTTATCATAAATACATTACCCGAAGATATTTAACTAAAGTTATTCGTATATTTATACCGAAAATTCATTTACATGAAAAAAATAGTCTCATTATTTCTTTTTATAGCTTCTACTGCTTTATTTGCACAACAAAAAACTCACACTGTTGAGGCTAAAGAAACGGTTTATGGAATCTCTAAAAAGTATGGTGTTACACAAGATCAATTGTATAAAGCCAATCCTTCTATTGAAAAGAATGGATTACAAATTGGTGATAAAATTGTTATTCCTACAGACAATATAAAAGTTGTTGAAGATAAAGTTGAAATTCCTACAACAAATACACCTGATGTCTTTGAGGATGAAAACTTTATTTATCTAACTATTCAGCCTAAAGAGAGTTTATTTCGAATCACGAAACAATATAATGTTTCTGAGGCTTTATTAAAATCTTTAAATCCTAAACAATTAGAGAATGGATTAAAGGTTGGAGATATTATTAGAATTCCTAATGCTAAAAATATTTCTACACCTACACAACCTACCGTAAATGTTCCGAAAGGAAGTCATATGGTTACTAAAGGTGATACTTTATATAGTTTATCAAAAAAGTATAATGTCTCAGTAGATGATTTTTATGCTGAGAATCCACTTTTACAAACGCAAGGATTAAAAGAAGGTTTAGTTATCTCTATCCCAAAAAAATCTGGACGTGCCATTATAGAGAATAATACAATTAATTATACTGTTCAATCTGGTGATACAGCATATAATATTATCCAACGTTATGAAACAACATTGGACGAATTATTGGCTTTAAATCCAGAAGCTATTGATGGATTAAAATCTGGAATGGTTTTAAAATTGCCTTTACAAAAAAATGCAACAATTGTAAAGTATGCCGAACCAGGAAAAATAAAAAGAGTAAATGATAACGAAATTAATATCGTTTTAATGTTACCTTTTAATGCTGATAATCCTTCAACTTTAAAGAATAATCAAGCAATGCAATTTTTTACAGGTGCAAAAGTTGCATTAAATAGGTTAACTAAAGCTGGTAAAAATGTAAATGTAAAAGTTATAGATACCAAAGAAGAAAGTAACATTCAAGGTATTTTATCTACTACAGATTTATCTAAAGCAGATGCAGTTATTGGTCCTTTAAAACCTGGTGCTGTTGTAGAAGTTGCAGATTTCTTGAAAGGATCTGGTATTGGAATTGTTTCTCCATACGCTAACTCTAATGATTTAAATAATTATGAAAATCTATTTATTTCAACTCCAAGAGAAGAAGTATTAGCAGATCAAATTATTGAGGAAGTACAAAAATCATATCAAGGTGAGCAAATCTATTTGTTAACAGACTCTCAGCATCAAGAATTAGCAAACTACACAAAGAAAAGTTTAGAAAAAGTATTAAAAGCTAATGTTGTAATTGTAAATGAAGCTAATAAAATTGTACAACCTAATGACAAAGTTGGAAATGTAGATTACTTCACTCCTATAATTACTGTAATGGTTGGAGATAATGATGCACTTGGAAAACAATATTTAGAGCGTTTAAAAACTTTTAATAAAGATTATATTAAAGCCTTTGGTATCAAATCTGTAGATGTGTATGATATTTATGATGCAAATAATTCAAAAAATATAGATGCATTACGCGAATTTGGTTTTGTATACAGCACAGGTCATATTATGAATACAAGAAGTGAAGAAACTATAAGTATCCTAAAAGATTTTAAAGATGTGTATTGTAATATTCCTTCTCGCTATGAACAATTAGGATATGATACTGTATTTGATATTGTGGAGAGAATGAATTCTAAAGGAGATTTCTTAAATAATACTTCTGCTGAAAATACTGGATTAGCATATAAATTTGCTTATAAAAAAGTTGGAAACTCAAAAGCTTTTGCTAATGATTCTGCGCGATTAATCCGACTACCAAAAAAATAATTAACTTAATAATATTTATTAAAGCGATCAAGATTTTCTATGATCGCTTTTTTTATTCAAAAAATTAATAAATTCGCACATGAACAAACTAAAAAACAACTTACTTGTTAAAGTTATTTTAGCTATTGTATTTGGTATTGCCTTAGGTAGCTTTATTCCTGAGTCTATTGGTCGTATTTTTATTACTTTCAATAAACTGTTTAGTGAATTATTAAACTTTTTAATTCCGTTAATTATTGTCGGATTAATCGTTCCATCCATCGGAAAATTAGGTCAGACCGCTGGAAAACTACTTTTAGCCACTGTATTAATTGCATATGGATCTACTATTTTTGCAGGATTATTAGGTTATACATCTGCTGTAACAATTTTTCCTACATTATTAGAAAGTCAAACTGGACAAATCAGTTTAGCAGAAAATTCTAACGATTTAAAACCTTATTTTGAAATTGAATTTGCGCCATTTTTTGATGTAATGCCTGCATTAATTTTTTCGTTCTTATTTGGAATTGGTTTATCAAAATTAAAGAATTCAACCTTTGGTAAATTTGCAGAGAATTTTGAAGAAATCATTACCTATTTAATTCAATCTGTAATTATACCCTTGCTTCCTCTTTTCATTTTCGGAATTTTCATGAATATGACTTATTCAGGCCAAGTAATGGTTATTTTAAATGTCTTTCTTAAAATTATAGGAATTATTTTCGTTTTACATGTTGCTCTATTATCTATTCAATTTATTATAGCGGGAACAATTGCTAAGAAAAACCCTTTAAAAATGATAAAATTAATGTTACCCGCTTATTTCACAGCTTTGGGGACGCAATCTTCTGCTGCAACAATTCCTGTAACATTAGCACAAGTAAAGAAAATTGGCGTAGATGAAGATATTGCAAATTTCTCTGTACCGTTATGCGCTACAATTCATTTATCTGGATCTATGATAAAGATTGTAATGTGTTGTATTGCACTAATGATGATTCAGGGAATGCCTGTTAATTTTGTTCAATTTTTAGGATTTATGATGATGCTAGGCGTTGCAATGGTAGCTGCACCTGGTGTTCCTGGAGGAGCTATTATGGCTGCTATTGGTATTATTGCATCTATGTTAGGATTTTCTCCTGAGAATCAAGCCTTAATGATTGCATTATATATTGCAATGGATAGTTTTGGTACTGCTGGAAATGTAACTGGAGATGGTGCAATATCTGTAATATTGAATCGTTTTTTTGGAAAAAAGACTGTTTAAAAATTTAAAAAACTTAACGATAAAAAAAAGGAATCAATTGTATTGATTCCTTTTTTTGCTTTTAAAAAAATGATTTTATAATTTTTTAAATGGTAATTCCACCACCATTTTGCTCTGTTTTGTTTTGTTGAACCTCAGCACGAGATCTTACTTTTCCTCCAAAATTATAATTAAATCCTAGATAAAAAGTTCTAGATTCCCATTTGAATCTTGCAAAACCTTCATATGGATTATCCATATTAACACGAGCTTTCATCGTATTAAATATATCATTAACACGAGCTGTTAAAGAAGCTTTTCCTTGCATGAATGAATATTTAACTCCTAAATTCATGCTCCACATATCTAACATTTCTCCTTGTAAAAATTTTGTTTTTCCACGGTAAAACATAAACTGTTGTACACTAAAATTTTTATTGATTGTATATGTATTATTCATACGAAGAGACAAAGTATTTGCTGTTATTTTTCTCGATACAAATTCATTGTTTTCATCTGGAATTACACTTTGCATTTCTGACGAAGTAAAATCTCCAGCCACGTAAGCACTCATCCATTTTGTTAACTTATAATTCCAACTTGCTTCTGCACCAAAACTATTTACTTTATCATAATTCATATTAAATTGAATAAATGCTGACTCTACATCTGGATCTTTTGTAAATGTTTGTACAATATTATCTGTTACATGTCTATAAAATAAATTTCCTGAAATAGATCCTTTTTCCAATTGCTTTAAATAACCTAGCTCAATTGAGTTTGTATATTCTGGATTTAAATCTGGATTTCCTTTACTCGACATTAGCGCAGTTGTAAATTGTGGAATTGGCGTTAATTGATACATTCCGGGACGATCTATTCTACGACTATAATTAAAAGAAATTTGATCTTTCTCTGTTATATCATACGTTAAGAAAGCCGATGGGAAAAAATCTGTGTAATCTTTCTTTAAATTTCCTTTATTATTTGGAGCAAATAACCAATTTCCCTCATCTTCTACTCGTTCAACACGTAGACCAACTTGAGCACCGAATTTGTCAAATTTTTGTTTATAATTTGCGTATCCAGAATAGAATTTTCGTTCAAATTCAAAATCTACATTTGGATTGAATGAATTTGCACCTTCAGTTACAATATCAGTAGAAACTAAATTATTATCATTCGTTTCACGTCGAAACTGTACTCCGGCTTCAATTTTCCCTGCATCAACAATTTGATTCGTATAATCTAGATTTACACGTGTATTCGTTGTATTATCATCTCTAAATTCTTGATAGAATTCATTGATTGGATAAGTGTTTGTATAATCTCTTGAATCGTCTCTATCGCTAGTTGAATAAAAAGCATCTAATACAATATTATGATCGTCTTTATTGAAGTCATGCTTATAATTTAAACTATAATCAGAACTTTTTGAATCTGAGAAAATATCATTTTTATTTAAATCACTTTTGTCTCCTTTTATGATATTCGTATAAATTCCGGATGTGTTATTTCCGTTCCATTGGTTTGTATAAACAGTTAATGCATTTTTGTCATTTATAAACCAGTCAAAACCT
This sequence comes from Faecalibacter rhinopitheci, assembly GCF_015234135.1. GTDB lineage: Bacteria > Bacteroidota > Bacteroidia > Flavobacteriales > Weeksellaceae > Empedobacter > Empedobacter rhinopitheci. Next base: position 230,432 of record NZ_JADGIK010000005.1, read on the forward strand.
ACTTTGTACGATAAATTATTGTTCTTTTTATTTTCGATATCAAATAATTGGTCAATATTATCTGAAAAATTTTTTCCAATTCCATTTTGTTTTGATGGACGATCAGCATAATTTACGTTTCCGAAAAGGTTAAAATCTCCAATATTTACGTTGGCATTTACAGAAGAATTAAAACGTGCTCTTTTTCCTTGTTCATATCCTGTAACTAATCCTAAATTATATCCTTTCTTTTGACCTTTAACTAAAATAATATTTATGATTCCCGATTTTCCATCTGCCTCGTATTTCGCTGATGGATTGGTTATAATCTCAATGCGTTGAATTTGATTAGAAGGAATTTGTTTTAATAATTGAGCTGCTGACTGTGAAGATGGTTTTCCATCAACATATACTTTTACATTTTCGTTTCCTCGTAACGATAGCGCACCAGATTGTTGATCCACATTTACTGATGGAATATTATTAAGGACAGATGCTGCATCGGTACCAGCAGAAACCAAATCGCTACCTACTTCTACTACACGCTTATCTATCTCATTACGATATTGTGAGGTTTCTTTACGAATGTAAACTCCTTTTAGCTCGATTGAAGCGTCTGATTTAATTTCTACTAATTGGATATTTCCTAAATCTAAAACACCATTATTTACTTCAATTAATTGTTCATGTTGTGCATAACCAAATTCAGTAATGATTAATTTATATTTTCCATCTTCAACATTCTGAAAATTGAAGTTACCATCATCATCTGAAGTAATATCTGTTACATATGTTTTTCCATCTTCTTTATATAACGTAACAGAAGTATAAGTTAGATTTTCATTTTTTTGATTAGCCAAATGCCCTTTTATATGTTGTCCTTCTTGTGCAAAAGCAAACATGGAACATAAGGCAAATGCTAGACTTAGTGTATATTTTTTTATCTTCATTGTGTATAGATTATCAAATTAATAAATAAAGCAAGGTACTTTGTTTTACAAACTACATATGCGTTAGTTTTTCTCATTTTACTTATTAGACGAACAAATTTTAAAAACGTTACAAAATATTTTAAAAAAATTTCATTTTTTTTATCACCTCGCATAAATAGATTACTTTTATGGAACTTGAAAAATTAATACACACACGATCTTGAATTCAATAGTTATTTTAGGTGCCGGAAACGTTGCATTCCACCTAACTCGCGCTTTAATAGAAAATACAATGAATGTTCGTCAGATATTTAACCGAACATTATCGCATGCACAAGAAATTGGAGAGGCAAATCGTATTTCATATACTGATAAAATTTCTGAAATTGAAAAAGCGGATCTATATATTATTGCTTGTGCAGATAGTGGGATTGAAGAATTTTCACATTATATTCCATTTGATGATGTATTAGTGGTTCATACCTCTGGATCTTCTCCAATTTCAGTGCTAAAAGGAGATTACCGCAAAGGAGTTTTGTACCCATTACAAACTTTTACAAAAACTAAAAAATTACGTTACGACGAAATTCCATTTTTTATAGAAGCTGAAAACGCGGAGGACACTCAAAAATTAAAAGAAGTTGCTTTACGAATTTCAAATGATGTTTTTGAGTTAGATTTTGCAAGCCGAATGGAAATACAAATGTGTGGTGTATGGGTAAGTAATTTTGTAAATCATATGTACAAAATTGCAGGGGATTTCTGCGAAAAAAATAATGTACCATTTGATGTCTTATTACCTATTATTAAGGAAACAGCTGAAAAGGTAGATGAAATGAAACCATATGATGCACAAACTGGTCCTGCAAGAAGAGGTGATGAAGTAATTATAAACAGACATTTAGAATTACTACAAAAAGATTCAAGATTATTGCAAATTTACCAAATCTTAACAGATTCAATAAAAAGAGAATACGAATAATGATTAGCTATAAAGAAAAGTTGAATAACATAAAAACTGTTATTCTTGATGTAGATGGAGTTTTGACAGACGGAAATTTAATTCTTTTACCAACAGGAGAAATGGTTCGTAGTATGAATACTCGTGATGGATATGCTATGCAACTCGCTATAAAAAAAGGCATTAAAATAGCTGTAATATCAGGAGGAAAGGATCAGGCAGTTGTAGCTCGTTTAAAAAATTTAGGAATTGTAGATATATACATGGGAGCTAATGATAAGGTGGATGCTTTCCAAGATTTACTTTTTTCTTATGGTTTAGATCCTGATGAAATAGCCTATATGGGTGATGATTATCCAGATCTAGCTGTGATGAGCTTGGTGGGATTATCAACTTGTCCAAACGATGCTTGTATGGACGTTCGAAAAGCTGCAGAATACATTTCTCCAGAAAATGGTGGAAAAGGTTGTGTTCGCGATTTATTAGAACAAATACTTAAAGTACAAAGATTATGGTATACTGAAGATGCTAAATATATTCCATCTGTATAGCTATGTTACTTACCGAAAAATTAAAAGACAAAAATATAATACTCGCTTCTCAATCACCTCGTAGACGAGAATTATTAGCAGGATTGGAAATAGAATTTTCCACCATTTCTTTGGATATTGACGAATCTTTTGATCGAGATTTTTACAAAGCAAATAAGATTACAGAATATTTATCTGCAAAAAAAGCGAATGCTTATATAGATCTAAAGCCAAATGATATCATTATTACATCTGATACTACCGTATGGGCTAATAATGAATCGTTAGAAAAGCCCGAAAATAGAGAAGATGCTTACAGAATGATAAAAGCATTAAGTAATACTACTCATTCTGTTTATACATCAGTAACTCTTAAGTCTACTGAAAAGGAAGTTACTTTTACAGCAGAAACTAAAGTAAAATTTGCTGAACTTAGCGATGAAGAAATTTATTTTTATATCGATCAATACAAACCTTTTGATAAAGCTGGTGCTTACGGAATTCAGGAATGGATTGGTTACATTGGTGTAGAAAGCTTAGAAGGAAGTTATTTTAACGTAATGGGATTACCAGTCCATCAATTGTATAAAGAATTACAGAAATTTTAAATATTTAAAAGACGTTCTTAGGAACGTCTTTTTACATTCAAGTAGATTGTCCACATATTTATCCACAAAAGTTAATAAGTTTGTAAAAATTAATAAGCATGAAAATCGGTTTATACTTCGGCTCATTTAATCCCATTCATATTGGGCACTTAATTATAGCTAATCATTTTCAAAACTTTACTGATTTAGATCAAGTTTGGTTTGTTATTTCACCACAAAATCCGTTTAAGAAGAAATCTTCATTAGCAAGTGAATTTGATCGGTTGGATATGGTTGAAATTGCGACTAGAGATTATCCACATCTTTTAGCTTCTGATATAGAGTTCAGACTACCAAAACCTTCTTTTACAATTGATACATTAGTACACTTAGAAGAAAAATATCCTAATCATCAATTTTGTTTAATTATGGGATCTGATAATTTAGAAGGTTTACCTAAATGGAAAAATAGTGAATTAATTTTATCTAAATATCCAATATATGTATATCCTCGCCCAGGCTATGTACAAGAGGAAAATCTAGAAAATGTAGTAATTGTTGAAGCTCCATTAATGGAAATTTCTTCGACGTTTATACGTTCGGCTATTAAAGAAAATAAAAATATAAAACCAATGTTACCTCATTTAGTATATGAACATTTGGATAAAATTGGTTTATATAAATAAAATACATAAGACACAAATTTTAAAATCAAAAATGATGTTCATTTGTATGAAAATAAAATAAAGAAGGATTGCAATTTGCAATCCTTCTTTATTTTATAATTTAAATTTAACTCCCAAATTGGCTATTGATACTCCTAAACCAAATTCAGCGAAAATTGAAGTATTGTCACCATAAGAAAATCCTATGGGATTTATTTGATAAATAAAATTAGTATCAGATTCTTTATCTCCATCATACTTCGTAGATATAAAAGCAAGTCCTAACATTACATTACCATACATTTTAAATTTATTTCTTTCAAAATATCTATAATCTAAACCAGGCATAAAAGTAACTATAGAATTTTTAACATCTTTTTGATCAATTAAAAAATTCTCTCGATTAAAAGTTTGTGTAGTTCCACTGTAACCAAAATATCCAACCTGAGCACCTATTTTTACCTTATTAGAAAGAGGAAAGCGATAATCAACAAATAAATAAGGAAAATCCATACTGAGATGGGACTGATGAGTGTTGCCTGTAAAAATTGCATCAAAAATATCAACAACAATATTTTCTAAATCGAAAAGTGCTTCAAATGTAGTCGCATCACCAATTCCAACTTTTATTTCTGAAGATTCTTGGGAAAAAGCTGTAGTAGACCCAAAAGATAGCGTTAAAGCTAATAATATTTTTTTCATACGTTAAGTGTTAATCAAATAAAAGTAATAAGTATAAATTACATATTTAATTTTTAAACACTTAAAATACAATGATATAAAACAACTATTCTGTTATGAATAATTCTTTTTTAATTGATAAATTATTTCTTCAAGACCATTAATTTTAATTTCATAAACAGTAGATAATTGAAGTCCTAATTTACCTTTTGGAAATCCACCTTTAGACATAAACCATTCTAAATATGAAACAGGTAGATCACATAATAAATACCCTTGGTGTTTACCGAAGGGCATTTTTGTAGTAACTATATCTTTTAATAATTCTGGTTTTAAACCGTCCATTATTTTTCAATTTGTCCTTTATATGTTAACATACCATCTTGGAAAGTATGTACACTTTTTAAATTATTTTCAAGCATAATTGCCTCCGCAGACTTTGCTCTAACTCCAGAGCGACAATAGATATAATAATTCTTTGTAGAATCTAACTCAGCAACATTCTTCGAGAAATTATCATCCTTAACGTTTAGATTAATTGCTCCTGGTACGTGTCCCTCCGCATATTCTTCCGGAGTACGAACATCAATCAAAATATTACTCCTATCACTCAAGTCAACCAAATCAACATTATTTAACGATACTATAATCTGTTGAATTTCGTCTACTGTAATAACTTGTTCCACTTGGTTAGTTTGACAAGATGTAAAAAATAAACCTACGCCTAAAGCGATAGTTAATCCTAATTTATTTCCCATTGTATTGATTCATTGTATTATTTAAACCTGCAAAAACAAATGATAACGCTGCATCAGCACAATGATTCAAACGTTCATTCAATAATTGCTCTTCTTCTGCGGTCCAACCTCCTAAAACATAATCAGCTTGCTGACCTTTTAAAAATTCATTTCCAACACCAAATCTTAAACGTGGATAAGCTTGAGTCTGAATTTTATTCTGAATATCCTTTAAGCCATTATGACCTCCGTCGCTACCTTTGCTTCGTATACGAATTGAACCGAATGGTAAATTTAAATCATCTGTGATTACAAAAATATTTTCTGGGGATATGTTTTCCTTCTTTAACCAAAATTTAACAGCATCACCACTTAAATTCATATAAGTATTTGGTTTTAACAAAGTCACAGGTCGACCTTTGAATTTAAATTGTGCAATTTGACCAAAATTTGAGGAACCAAAATTTACATTTACTTTTTCGGCTACTCGATCAACAATCTTAAAACCAATATTATGACGTGTATGTTCATACTTGTCACCAATATTTCCCAATCCAATGATTAAAAACTTTTGCATGAAACAAAGTTACAATTTTTACCAACTTTTGAAAAAAAATTAAATTTATTATTCTAATTCTATCACTTTGGTATAGATTTGGTAATACCAAGACGAGTTTACAGAAATGAAAAAAATATTTAGCGTTTTAAGTTTAATTATAGGTTTGTTTGTTTTCGGGCAAAAAATTCCTAATGTAATGAAAACAGAGTTTACAGAAATAGGATTACAAAATACTGTAATATCTACTGAGGGTAATTCTCTTACCATTGATCAAGTTTTAGATCAGTATAAAGGAAAAATTGTTGTATTAGACTTATGGGCAACTTGGTGTGGAGATTGTATTACTGGAATGCCAAAATTGAAAGATTTACAAATAAAGAATAATGATATCGAATTTGTTTATTTTTCTATGGATAAAACAGTTGAATCTTGGAAAAATGGTATTGAAAAATATGATATTAAGGGGCATCACTATTTTATTGGGAACAATTGGAAAAGTGAATTTGCAACTTCTATCGATTTAAATTGGATACCAAGATATTTAGTAATAGACCATAATGGGAAAATTGCTAATTATTATTCAGTTAAAGCAGATGATCCTAAAATTCAGCTTACAATTGACACTTTAAGAAATAAATAGAAAAGTTTAAAAGTTTACACATATTTAAGGTGATTGTTTATAATGAAGCAATCACCTTAATATTTTTACAAAAGAAATTTTCTTATTGATTTTCTTACATTTACAGCTCCTAAAATTAATTTTTAAGTAAAAGTTGATACACTGATTTTTGTATCAAACTTTTAGCTAATATTGCATCAAATTAAAATCCGTTTATATCATATGAAAATATGCTTCGTAATGTACCCTTGGAACAAGGTTGAGCCAGAAAAAGATACCACTATGCGTTTGATAAAAGAATGTACAGATCGTGGTTTTGAAGTATCATATTTAACAACTAGCGACATTTCTATAAGCAAAGGAAGTGTGATTGGAAAATGCAGAAAACTAATTTTCACTGAAACGGAAGATTGTGTTGAGTTTTACCATACAATGCAATTTGAAACAGCTATTAAAAATTTAACTGATTTTGACATGATATTTATGCGAAGTGATCCTCCAGTGGACCCACTTTTATTAAACATGTTAGAAATGATCGAAGATCAAGTGTTTTTTGTGAATAAACCTTCAGGTCTTCGAAAAGCAAATAATAAAATTTACGCAGCATCTTTTGATGATGGTAAAGAATCTATTGTTCCACAAACCCTAATTACCAGAGATATAGATCTAATCAAAGAATTTGTTGAAGAAAATAAATTTGATAAATTTATTATTAAACCATTAGATGGAATGGGTGGTAAAGGAGTTGTTCTTTTTCAAGCAAATGATATAGGAAACTTAAGCGCTATAGCAGATTTTTACATCAACCATGCAGGTAAACCTCAACCTATTATTTGTCAGAATTATATTGAAGGTGCTGAAAAAGGTGATGTAAGAGCTATTGTTATTAATGGTGAGCCAATTGGAGCTATTATGCGTGTTCCAGCAAAAGGAGATCATAGATCAAATATTTCAGCGGGAGGATCAGCTGTAAAACATGATCTTACTGAACATGAAATGGATTTGTGCCGACAGATGGGAAAACGATTAGTAAAAGATGGAATATTCTTCACAGGAATCGATTTAATTAATGGAAAAATGGTCGAATTAAATGTTGTTAGTCCTGGAGGTATTGTTCCTCACAACAATGTAAACGGAAATTTAGACATACAAAAACAAATTGTCTCTATGTTATTAGAGACCTATGAAGAATTCAAATAATGAAAATTTTATCCATACAACAAATCATTAAAAATATTGAAAATGAAATTGTTTTCGAAGCATATGCCGAAGACGAATCATTCAAAATAAAAATTGATGAGTATATTCCTTACGTATGTACTGCTATACATGATGGCGGACAAATGCGTGATGATGTTTTAGAAAAATGTAGTTTATCCAATTATGAACGTTGGTACGAAGAAGATCCTCATACCGCAGAATTTATTGGAAATTTTCCAATTATTGTACAAGGATGTGACTCTAGATTTGAATACGATTTAAATCGTCCACCAGAGTCAGCTATATATGAAGAAGCATGGGGAAAAAATGTATGGTCAACTCCATTAAGTGAATCTCAAAAACAACGTAGCTTAGGCAAGCATCATGCTTTTTATGAAGTATTTGAAGCTCTTATTCAAAAGTTAGAATCTAAATTTAAAAAGTGTATTGTTTATGACATGCATTCTTACAACTGGAAACGTTGGGACAGACCAGTTCCTGTTTTTAATATTGGAGCTGAAAAAATAGATCAAGAAAAGTTTGGAGCTTATGTAGAAAGCTGGAGAAATGAATTAAGTTTAATAGAACTTGGTGATATCCATAACTATACAGCTATAAATGATGTATTCTACGGACGTGGATATTTATTAAGCTTTGTTACAGAAAAATTTAAAAATACATTAGTTTTAGCCACTGAAGTGTCTAAAATATATTGTGATGAACTAACTGGTGAATCATTTCCTGAAGTTATTAATCAAATAAAAGAAGGTTTTAAAAATGCTATTCTACACCATGCGTATTCATTTATTCGTGATGAAACAACTTATAAAGTTTCTAAACAGGTAAATATTTTACACAACGAGCTAGAGTCAGATTTAATTAAAATTGATAAACAGCTTTATAACTTGGTTAAAGATTTTGAACTTTTAAGTGTTATAAATCCTGTTAACCTTCAGTTAGAAAAGAAAAAATTTCTAGCCTCAAAATATACCTACGAACCACAGTTTAAGTATAACCCGTTAAACATCGATCCTTTCGATTTTAAACGTAAACTATCCAATATACAAGTAGAGAAAATTACTGATATTAGTATTCAAAACATGTATGTTGATACAATAAATGCTTATTTTGATAAAGTTGATTTATTAGCAAACCTTGGTACAAATAAATTTCTTTATAATTCGTTGCGCTACTTTGGTGAACCATCAAAGAAAGACGTTGATAATGCAAATTTTGTCCTGTATTGTCCTGAATTTCGTATTGAAAAAGAAGGAGAATATAATGAGCATGATGTTGTAGAATTATTTAAAAATTCGACAAAAGATTATGGGTTCGATTTTGATATTGAAATTTCTGATCATATTGCCTCAAAAGCATTAGTCATCAATTCTAAGAAAAAAGTGATGATTAAAAAAGGTGTTAAATTTGATAAACGTTTTACAAAAGGTTTAATAGAGCACGAAATTGGTGTACATATGGTTACAACAATGAATGCAATAAAGCAACCTCTTAAAATATTTTCGATTGGATTACCTGTCAATACTCTTACACAAGAAGGATTAGCAATTTTGTCGGAATATTATTCAGATTCAATTAATCATGATCGTCTACGAGAGTTAGGATTACGTGTATTAGCTGTAAATATGTTAACAAATGGTAATACATTTAATGAAACATTTTTGACTTTATTAGAAGAATATAAAATGACTCCTGAAAATGCATTTTACTTAACAACACGAGTTTATAGAGGTGGAGGTTTTACAAAAGATGCACTTTACTTAAAAGGTTTAAAAACAATCCTAAATTATATTGATCAAGGTAAAAAATTAGACAATCTTTTAATTGGAAAAACATCTGTAGAATATGTAGATACAATTAATGAATTAGTTGATCGTAAGATGATTAATTCACCCCAGTATTATACAAAAATTTTCAAGAAACATCTTGAAAAGCCAGAAATTAATCCAATCTTACAATATATTTTTAACGGTATAAAAGACTAAATAAAAAAGTCCCTTCTTTTGAAGGGACTTTTTTATTTATTGAATAACAATATTTGCAAAATAAATTCCATCAATCTTAATTTTTTCAAATATTGTATTTTTATTAGTAGAGAATTTAAATTCCTTTAAAGACTTTATCCCATTCACATAAATTGTACGATCAATTGGTAAACGTAAAATTTCATTGATTTGAGATTTAGTTATAAATTCTTTTTGCAACTGTTTGTACAAATAAATTAATATCACACCATCTGCCTTTTCAAAATATGAATCAGATTCCTCCCCTTTCAAAATTTTAATTGAATCTATTCGATCTTGGTCCAAATTCATCCGATCACTTCCAGTTAAAATTACTTCATTATTATAGATAGTGAAGACATTTAGCATTTTCTTTTGTGCGAATCCTAAAATTGAGCAAACGAGTAGAAAGGTTACAAAATAGATTTTCATAAATTATTTATCTTTATCAGGTTTAATTCGCTGATCAAAATAGAACAAGATTATACCTACAAGTATTATACCTAATCCAAATAAACTTTCTTTCGGTTTAGATTGTAAAACAAAATAACAAATGTATAAACTAAAGAGTAAAAATACAGTAGGCAAAACATAAAACAATTTTGACCGAATGATGATTAAATCTTTGGATTTTATAAAGAAAGCTGTTGATATTGCTAAGGTTGCTAAAATTTGTAAAACAAATGATGTGTACGTAAAAATCACTTCAAAATCAACTGTAAAAATTAAACCAATACTAATACATGCATGCACCCAAATAGCACGAATGGGAATTCCATTTTTACTTTCTGGAGCCATAAAGTTCCATAATTTATTTTCTTTTGCTGTGGCTTGGGTTAAGCGAGATCCAATCCATAAATACCCACTAACCGTAGCAACAAGTTGCAAGGCGATAAAAAAACTAACCCATTTTACTCCATTCTCACCTAAAACATTTGCAAAAGCAATATTGGCAACATCTTCTTGGTACGCTAAACTTTCAACAGATGCGTGTTTTATAAAAACATAATTTAACAAGACATAAACAATTGTCACGAAAACAACACCGATAAACAAAGCTTTTGGAAGATTAATTTTAGGATTTTTAATCTCAGAAAAAATGTACGAAACAGAATTCCACCCTGTATAGGCAAACGTAACATACACTAAAGAAGTTGCAAAAGCAGGCAATAATAATTCGTCCGTCCAACTATCGTCTAATAAAATAGAATTTTGAGGAATAGATGGCACAAAATAAATTCCTAAACCAATGAGTAATAATATAAAAACAACTTTAAGAATAGTGAATACATTTTGAAAATGACTACTTAAATTCAAACTATACGATTGAAAAAGTGCAACAATCAAAATAATTCCGACTGCATATTCTTTTCCTAAATCCAAGCCAAAAACATTCAAATATTTAAGCATTGCTAAAGCCGCTAAAGAAATGGGAGCTGAAAAACCAACAAACAAGGAAACCCAACTGGATAAATATCCTAAGACTGGATGATAAGTACGAGAAAGATAAATGTAATCTCCTCCGGATTCTTTGAATTTTGAGGCTAATTCTGAATAAATAAAAGCACCAATCAAGGCTAAAAATCCACCAATTGTCCACAACAATAAAATCGTATAAGTGTTTTTTAAATCCCCAATCTGGTAACCTAAGCTAGTGAAAACACCCGTTCCAATCATATTTGAAACTACCAAAGCGGTGGCAGTTTTCCATCCTATTTTTAGTTTTCCCATTCGTTTAAAAATAAAATCGTGTCATTTATTGACTTATAAAAAATACAATTAAAATGACACGATAAAAAATGATTATATTGGGTTAAAAGTTAAAATTTAATCGAGCAAAATAATATGCTCCTGTCACACCCATTTGTACGGGAGCGTATTGAAATACGCCGTAATATGAATTTTCATACACTTGTTTGTCAGGATAAATATTAAAGATATTATTCGCTCCAATTGTTAAGTTCACATTCTTGGTCAAATTGTAACCAATCGAAGCATCCGTCACCACTTTTCCGCTATGCTCTTGCACACTTCCCCATGGATATCCATCTTTTGTCACTTGTCCGAAATAGGTATTTCGAACCAAGAAATTAAATCGATCAATTGAATATCCTAAATTTAAAGTTCCTTTGACTTTTGGCGATAACGATTCAATGATATTAACTTGGTCAGGACCAAAATATTGATTATAATCTACCGATAATGAACTTGGGAAATGATAGTTGACAATTTTAGTTTCGTTTACATTGGCCGATAAATTGGCATTAAAATTTCCTTTGCCCCATCGCGTTTGGTAAGAAACGACTAAATCAATCCCTTTAGTCTCGGTGTCGATTGCATTCGAGAAAATACGAGCAGCATCCACACCATTTTCTTCTAAAACAGGATCTGTAATATCTGATGTTAACACGATACGATCATCTACTTTAATAAAATATCCATCTAAGGTGATAAATAATTTAGAGGTTGGTCTAAAGGTTAATCCCAAAGAATAATTGATCGATTGTTCTTCTTTTAATTTATCTAAACCGATTACATTTTGAGCGATATTTGATGCATTACGAATAATTCCTTTCGTCACTAACTGCTGTGTTCCGTCATCGTTAACGTATAAATCCGTATACGAATTACTGAAATATTTTTGTTGTAATGATGGTGCTCGGAAACCTGTGGAAACTGCTCCACGAACCGAATATCCTTTGGCATATTCATAACGCAAAGCTAATTTACCATTGATGGTATTTCCGAAATCCGAGTAATTCTCGAATCGCCCTGCTATGTCCGCTGTAAAGTTTCCGAATTGTAAACCTAAATCTGCATATGCAGCAACAGAATGACGATCCCCTTTTACCGCATTATCTGGTGAAAATCCGACAAAAGATTGAGATCCACCATCGATATAAGATCCTTCTTCACCGGCTTCGATTTGGTATTTTTCGTAGCGGTATTCCCCACCAAAAGCGATATTGATGTTCGAATTAATTTTTTTTGAAAAATCTAAATTGACAGTATTTTGCAAGAAACTGTGTTTCCCTGCGTAAAAAGATGTTGGCGAATCAGTACCTAAAGAATAATTGACTGTATTATCGACATTATATTTGAACTCATTGAATCCAAAAGTATTGGATAAATCAATGTTCCAATGATTTAACGTTTTATAACGTAATCCTGTGGAATTCGAATAATCATTGACATTTGAATTTAAAACAGCTTGAAATCCATTTGGGTAAATGGTTTTCGAAGTATCCGGAACCTCACTTGGTAAACGACGGAAACCGAAACCTTTCCCTTGTCGTAAACTTACACCTCCAAATGTATACAGTTCTAACTGATCGGCTAATTCCGTTTCTGCATTCACAAAAAATTGTTGATTACTAATTTGTGCATCTCCAATTTGGAATCTAAAATCTTTACGAGATAATCCATTTGCAGCTATAATGTCATCATCATTCGCACGCGCTCCAGCAGGATCATCCGCAAAATCATAAGCGAAATTATCTCCATAAATATCTAAATTATGATCACCAGTTCGAGTTGTTTTCTTACGTTCAGAAACGACTGCTGAAAAAACAATTGATCCATTTTCCCCTAATTTAGCACCATAACTTCCGTTAAAGTTATATGTTTCACCATCACCTTTAGACGTTTGTCCATATGTTAATGATGCATCTCCTCCGGGTGTATTTTTTAATACAATATTGATGACCCCTGCAATGGCATCTGAACCATATTGCGCGGCTGCACCGTCACGTAAAACTTCTATATTTTTTATGGCCGAAATTGGAATAGCGCCTAAGTCTGTTCCAACCGAACCATTTCCAACTGTATTTTGATAATTGACCAATGATGTAGTATGGCGACGTTTTCCGTTGATTAAAACTAAGACTTGATCTGGACCCATTCCACGTAATGTAACTGGGTCAATATGTTCTGTACCATCTGATGAAGATTGGCGCACAGAATTAAATGAAGGAATTACATAATTTAAGATATCATTTAACGTTAATTGTGGGGCTTGTTGAATCAGTTCTTCCACTTGAATAACATCGACAGGAACTGCAGAATTCACCACTGTACGGTTATTGTTTCGATTTCCTACTAATACAACCTCATCTAATGAATTATTTTCTTCCAATTCTTGTGCAAATATTGCTGTACTTGCCACAAAAGCTAGAGTAGCAAGTAAAAATTTGTTTCTTTTCATCTTTATTAAAATCTTAATAAATCAAGAAATCGAAACCTTAAATAAAAAGTCTGTAGGAATTTGTTTTGAAATTCACCACTCATCTTTCCCTTTTTAAGGTTGGAATTAGCACCTTGATAAATACATCCGGTTGCTAAGGTTTCATCGGGCCAAATCCCTCCACCTTTCTTGATAAGTTGCTGCAAAGTTATATAAAATAACGTATATTCAAAATAACTCTAGTAATTTTATAGATTTTGTAGTAAGATCTGAATATCAAAAGTTTGCGCCTCCTCAAAATTCATCATGGCATTGATTCTTTTGAAAGAATAATATTTGCTTAAGTCACGTATTTTTAAATTTTTTTTCTTGATTTTCCCCTCATCAATTAATGACGCCTGCATTGTCCCATTTAATAAACTTGTGGTAGGAGTATGCCATTCTACCCCATCAAAAAAGATTAAATTGGTATAAGTTGTATCTGTAATATAATTTGCCCGAACTAAAACTAAATCGTCGCATTGAGTTTCTTTTAAATATAAATCAAAAAACCAACGATCTGCATATTTGTAGCCGTAAGTTATTTCACGATCAAGATGATATAATGCTATTTTTTGAATTGGTTTAATTTGATACGGAATTATTTCAATCAGCGTAATTTCTTTTGCATATTCTACTCTAACCTTAAATTTTCCTATTTTTTTATCTTCAGGAATTTCAATCGCTTCTTCCAAACTGATAAAAGGCGCATCTGGAAAATGTACAACGCGTGTATTTTCAAACCTTGCTTGGTGATAAGTAAGGTTTCTTAGTTTTCCGTCTAATAGACAGATGGTTTCAATAAATTGGAACATATACTTTTTGGATCATTTCATTATATTCATTTTCGCAATTACTTTTTGCAGTAATTCCGCCACCACTTTTAAAAATTAGGTGATTATTTTCTTTTTCAATAAATCGAATCATTACTGCAGAATCAACATTTTTACCATCAAAAATGCCAAAAACTCCAGTGTAAAAATTTCTGTTATAATTTTCGGCTCTTAAAATAATTTCTACCGTTTTCTTTTTTGGAGCACCACAAATAGATCCGGCCGGTAATAATTTATCGAAAATAGTTCCGATTTCTGAATAATAATTTTCGCCTAAATCTCCGCTAATTTCTGAACTGACTTGTAACAAAGTTTTATCATTTGTTTTTAATTCATCAATATAGCGATATTTATTAACAGTAACATTTTGAGCAACTAAGCTTAAATCATTTCGAATTAAATCTACAATAGTTGCATGTTCTGCGGCTTCTTTTTCGTCTTCTAAAATAATTTTTTCTGCATTTGTAATTGATGCATCTATTGTGCCTTTCATAGGAAAAGAGCTTATTTTCCCTTGGTTGATTTGTACAAAAGTTTCAGGTGAAAAACATACAAATTGATTCTTATAATTCAGCTTATATTTCGCTTGAGTAAAATGATAAATTTCCTGAAATGATAAATTAATTTCTATCGGTGTTGCACATGTTAAATTGGTAAGATATGAATTTCCTAATCTTAAATTTTCGTGTACGATTTTAAATTGTTTTATATATTCAGAATAAGGAATAGGATTTCTCAGAAAACTATATTGCTTAGGATCTGTATTTTTTTTTGGCGTATGAAAACAGAATTGAATATCATCTGATAATTCACTTATTGGAATGACCTCGCCATTTTCTTTGAGAAAATCAATCATAAAGAAAAAGGGAACTTTTTGAGCTCCCAATTCATTCATTTGTTCAAAAATCAAATGTTTAGCTAACATTCTATAAAAATATTATAATTATTAAGATTGCCCAATAGTATCAATTTCATTTTTATCATCTGTTAGTAAAATATCTTTTACTAATAAATAGGCCATGATATATGCAATAGGAATTGAAGCGAAAACACCTATTAAACATAAATAAGTTCCTATTTGAGAGATGATAGAAAATAGAAGTACGAAAAGTAATAGATACCAAAAATTATTTTTATTAATATTAATACACACTTTTATACTCTCTAATACTCCTATATTTCCGTAATATATAACATATGGTACTAAAAATACAATAGCAGAAACGACAATTCCTAAGATTATAATTACAGGAAAGATAGCAAATAATGAGATGCCAAAAAATGGTACCATATCTGCATTAAGTTGCATCATACTTCCTACTCCGCCTAGTATAATAATGGGAATAAACAAAATGATGATAAGACCTAAGAATAAAAGTAATAGAGGAATAAATTTGGTCCATTGTTTAAATCCTATAAAAAAATCGTTAAATACAAATTCTTCATTATTTTCTATTTTATCAATTACATGTCCATAACCCATTTGCAACGGAAACATAATAAAATAAGGACCAACAATTGTAATGGCTGAGACTAAGGATAAAATCATTGAAACAAAAGCAAATAGCATAAATTGTAACCAATGCTGGCTAAATATTGAAAAAGATTGATTTAAATAATCTCCAATTCTTATATCAACTTGGTTTGTTTTTGCTCTTTGTAATTTAACGGAATCTAAAGTTCTCATCTTTGTTATAAATTTTTGGTTTTAAAAAATGTAAATTTGCAGTATAAGTCGTCTAAAAAATTAATTCGTTACAGACATATGAATCCAACAGAATTATTAGATCTAATACAATCAAGAAGATCTGTATTTCCTCCTCAATATAATCAAGAAGAAATTACAAAAGAAGAATTAAATCAAATCTTTGAAGCTGCAAATTGGGCACCATCACACAAAAAGACAGAGCCGTGGCGTTTTGTTGTATTAGAAGGTCCTGCAAAAGATCGTTTCCGTGAATATGTAAAACGTATTTATGTGCAATCTACTCCACCTGAAGATTTGAGTGATCGTAAAATTAATGCATTAATTGAGAAATGTGATAAATCAAATAAAATCATTTTAATCAATTTTGTAGATTCTTACAAAGTTCCTGAGTGGGAGGAATTAGCTGCAACTGCTATGGCTGTACAAAACATGTGGCTAATGGCCTCAGCTCTAAAAATTGGTGCGTACTGGTCATCACCATTAAATGTAATTTCTAATGCAGATGATTTTGTTCCAATGGAAGAAGGAGAAAAGTGTGTGGGAGTTTTCTATATGGGTAAATATGATGGAGAATTACCAACTGCCATTCGCAAACCAGTTCAAGATAAAGTGAAATATTTAGAATTTTAATTTTTGAATGTTATTAAAATAAAAAAGCTCAATCACTAGATTGAGCTTTTTCTATTTTTAAAACGGAATATTCTTTTTTAAACTTAAAATATATCCCAAATGCATGGCTTCATGTATATTGTTGTATAAAATTGCATCTTCAATACAATTTAACTCAATACCAAATGAGGTCTGATATGTTCTATAACGAGATAATTTTTCTGCACGATAATCTTTGTGCAATTGCATTGGAGTAGACTCTAATAATTCTATTAGTTCTTTTACATCTTCTTCAGAACTTGAATTATTTCCGAAAGTTCCTTTTTTAAACATTCGGATAAACTCCATATCGACTAACATTCTATTTTCTGAAAGATAATAATGTACTAATTGTTGTGTGGCTAAGACATGAGCGGCATTCCAAAAGATATTATTTTTATATCCTACAGGAATGTACAACAACTGATCTAAAGTGTGTTGAGAAAGCTCATCAATTATCTCTCTTCTAATCTTATTTAGATAAATAATATGTTCCTCCATAGTGAGATTTAAAAGTTAAAGATAACATAAATTACTTCTATTTATCAAAAAATAAGGCAAAAGAATTAAAATCACTATGATAGATTTTCTTAAGTTGTATGTTCTTAGTAATTTTGTAAAAATATAAATCAAAAATGGCTTATACAAGAGATCAGATATATCAAGTCTTAGAAGAGCTGGGAATTCGTAACTGGATGCGTAATGCACAAGTTATGGGTAATGATATCATTTTAGATATTGTTTCTCCTTCTCCAGCAATGCACGAAAGAAAGCGTTTAGAAATCGCCTTAAAAAATGCCTTCAAAGAAAATTTACCAGAAGCTAAATTAAAATTAACTATTTCAGTAGAAGCTGAACCTAAGGCAGAAGAAATTAAAGGTTCTGAACTACCAGGTGTTAAAAATATTATAGCAGTTGCTTCAGGGAAAGGAGGAGTTGGAAAGTCTACAGTTTCATCAAACCTAGCCATTAGTTTATCTAAAATGGGATTTAAGGTTGGATTATTAGATGCCGATATCTACGGACCATCTATGCCAATTATGTTTGACTGTGAGGATGCTCGTCCTGTTTCTGTTGAAGTAAATGGAAAAACTAAAATCAAACCAGTTGAATCTTACGGGATCAAAATTTTATCAATTGGATTTTTTGCAGATACAGACCAAGCTATTGTATGGCGTGGGCCAATGGCTGCAAAAGCTTTAAACCAAATGATTCGCGATGCACATTGGGGCGAATTAGATTTCTTAGTAATCGATTTACCTCCTGGAACTGGAGATATTCACCTATCTATCGTTCAACAAGTTCCAATTACTGGAGCCGTAGTTGTTTCAACACCTCAAAATATTGCTTTAGCAGATGCTAAAAAAGGGGTAGGAATGTTCCAAATGGAAGCTATTAATGTCCCAGTATTAGGAATTGTAGAAAATATGGCTTATTTTACACCTGCGGAATTACCAAATAATAAATATTATATTTTTGGACAGAATGGTGCTAAAAATTTAGCAGATCAAATTGGAGTACCTTTCTTAGGTGAAATTCCAATTGTTCAATCAATCCGAGAAGCTGCTGATGTTGGACGTCCTGCTGCATTACAAGAAAATACTATTGTAGCTGATATCTATACTAATATTGCAAGAAATGCTGTAGCTAGCTTGGTAGAGCGTAATAACACGTTACCTCCTACAGAAGCTGTTCGTATTACAACAATGGCGGGCTGTTCGTCTAATAACAATAAATAAGAAATGACTGCAGAAGAAAAATATTTAGAAGTAGAAAAAGCGTTAGCAGAAATTCGTCCTTTTTTAAATTCGGATGGAGGTGATATTGAATTATTATCTGTTGAAAATAACATAGTAAGAGTTCGTCTAACTGGTGCATGTATAGCTTGTTCAGTTAATCAAATGACTTTAAAGTCAGGTGTAGAGATGACAATTAAAAAATATGTTCCAGAAATTGTTCAAGTAATTAATGTTTCGCCTTTAGAAACTTCTACTGAAGCAGTTGACATTGACAATCTTGATATAAATGATATTATAGAAGGATAATATTATTTTAATAAAATAATAATATATTTAACTCGTTTTCAAATCACTTAATGGGATTTTGAAAACGAGTTTTTTTTTGGCAAACCTTTTGAATCTTATAAACCACAAATTATTAAAAATGAAAAAACTATTTATCTTACTTATTGCTTTTATTTTTTCTTTTTCATTTGCCAATGCTCAAAATTTTAAGGTTGGAGAGTTTTTAAAATTTAGAATACATTATACTGGTCTTAATGCTGGATATGCAACAATAGAAGTAAAAGATGCTAAATATAATGGAGAAAATCATTATCATATTGTAGGTAAAGGAAGCTCTAGTGGTGCTGTAAAAGCATTTTACAAAGTAGAAGACTTATACGAATCTTACATCAATAAATCAACCATGAAACCTTCTAAATTTGTACGAGATATATATGAAGGTGGCTATACCCGAAACCAGATATATTATTTTGACCATGCACGTAAACAAGTAAAAGTTGATAATATAAAACATAAAAAGGTTACGTATGAAACTATTCCTTCTGATGCTCAAGATTTATTATCTGCTTTTTTTAATTTAAGAAATGTTGACAATAGTAAATTAAAAACTGGTGATTATATTAATGAAAATATATTTATGGGAGAGGAAACTTTTAAGTTTAGATTAAAAGTTTTAGGTCGTGAAGTTAAAAAAACCAAGTTTGGTAAGATTAATACGATTAAAATACGTCCATATGTTCAATCTGGACGTGTATTTAAAGAATCTGAATCTGTTACAATGTGGGTTACAGATGACGATAACTTAGTCCCTGTGCATATAAAAGCCTCGTTAGTAGTAGGCTCTTTAAATGCTGAATTATACGAATATAAAAACCTTAAATATCCTATAAAATTTACAAAATAAAAATATAAAGCGGCTAAAGTTATAGCCGTTTTTTTTATTCTTGAGAATCTAAATAATTTAAGAATATATCAGATGGAATTTCAATTGCACCTAAAGAAGCTAAATGCTCTGAATAGACTTGACAATCTATAACTTCATATTTTTTATGATATTTAGCGACAAATTGAATAAAACCTGCTTTGGAAGCGTTACTTACTTTTGCAAACATACTTTCTCCACAAAATACATTACCCATATCCAATCCATAAAATCCGCCTACTAACTCATCATTTTGCCAAACCTCAATACTTTTAGCAACTCCCATCTCGTGTAATTTGCAGTAAGCTTCAATCATCTCGTTAGTAATCCAAGTACCATCTTGGTCTTTTCTAGGCGCTTGAGAGCAATTGGTAATTACTTCTCTGAAAGCTTTATTTTCCGTATATGTAAATATTTTATCTCTAAAAACCTTTTTCATGGATTTAGAAACATATAGATTTTCAGGAAACAGTACAAAGCGATCATGAGGGAACCACCATAAAATAGGTTCATCTTCATTAAACCATGGAAAGATTCCTTTCTTGTAAGCTAATATAATTCGTTCTGGAGAAAGATCTCCTCCTACTGCAATAATTCCTTCCTCTGAAGTCTCTGAATAATCAGGAAAGCTTAAATCTTGACTTAACCAATACATTTTACTACAATTAAAAAAACGTACCCCGCAAAGGATACGCTTAAATTATTATTTCTTTTGAAAATTTCCAATATTAGAATGGTAAATCATCATCATCAGATGATCCAAAAGTATCTACTGGTGGAGCAGGTGCAAAATCTTGGTATCCTCCTCCATTTTCTGTTGGTTGCTCTGGAGTAAGTGCTTCAATTCTCCATCCTTGGATAGAATTAAAATATTTAGCCACTCCTTCTGGATTAATCCACTCACGACCACGTATATTGATTGAAACTTTAACTTCAGCTCCTTCTTTGTATGCATTTAAAACATCAGTCTTATCTTGAGTAAATTCAATTAAAATATCTTGAGGATATTGTTCTTGAGTAGTAACAACAAGTTCTCTCTTCTTAAAACTAGCTGTAACATTCTGTGTTTCAAATATTTTTTTAATTCTACCTGTAATTTCCATAATTTCTAAATGCTTTGTGCAAATTTAAATTTTAAAAAAAGATTAAAAAAATTTTATTTGTAAATTTTGTTAACTAGAAAACTTGTGTATATTTGCACTCGTAATCAGTAAACGATTCAAGCGGGCGTGGTGGAATTGGTAGACACGCTAGACTTAGGATCTAGTGCCGCAAGGTGTGGGAGTTCGAGTCTCCCCGCCCGTACAACTTCAAAAAAGGGAACTAATAAATTAGTTCCCTTTTTTTATTTCATATAATTTTATAAATATAAAAAAACAGATTAAGAAGAATCCTAACCTGTTTGTGCTTATTATATTCTATAATTTTTTTTCTAAATTATTTATTTTGCTTTCTGTTAAATACATATAATATGTAAATAAATGAAAGAACAACCATTCCGAAGAATAAAAGCAACATCTGCATAACATCAATATTTTAAGTGAATAATATTTATTATTAAATATTAAACCAAATTATCAATCAAAATTAGTTAAATCTATCGAGATTGTATTTAATATTTTATCAATTAATTCTTTAAATCCATAATACTGATAAATTTCGTCACATTAATTTATATAATTCAAAAATAAATTTAATCATTCATTAACAAATACTTATAACTATTTTAATAATTATTAGATTTTGATTTACGTAACTTTAAATTAATAATAACCAAAACTATAAATTACAATGGAAAATTTAGAATTAGAAGGAAAATGGAATCGCGTAAAAGGAGCTGTTAAACAAAAATATGGTGAATGGTTTGACGATGATAAAGTTTTTGCTGAAGGAAAATGGGATGAAATAGTAGGTAAAATTCAGGAAAAATCTGGACGTACAAAAGAGGATCTTGAAAAAGAGATTTCTGAATGGAAAGAAGATAATGAAGTGAGATAAAATCTCTTTTTATAATATAAAATGGTCAGTGCATGCACTGACCATTTTATATTATAAGTCTTTTCTGAAAGTTTTTCTTCTTTTGTGAATCACAGGATTGAATTTACTCCACAGTTGTAAGATTTTTGTATTCTCTTCTAATAATGGATTAGTCTCTATCGTTTTAATTCCTCTACGTTCAAAGTTTTCATGCAATTGTTTAAAAATTAAAGCATTTATTCCTTTATTTTGATATTCAGGATCTATTCCTATTAAATAAAGCTCTACATGGTCGTTATGCTTCATTGCGCGCAATAAGTGCCACCACCCGAAGGGAAACATACTTCCATTTGCTTTTTGGAATCCTGCCGAATAAGAAGGCATAGTTATGGCAAATGCTACCATTTTTCCTTTTTCATCTTTAACGCATGAAATAAAATCAGGATGTATAAACTTTAGATATTTTTTCTTGTAATGCTCAACCTGAAATTTTTCTATAGGTACAAAACTTTGTAAATCTGCATATGTTTTATTTAGCAAATCAAACATTTCGTCAACATGAGGCATTAAGTCTGAAATAGATTTAAAATGATAGTTAGAAACCTTATAACGCTTTTCTATAATTGCATTTAACTTTTTTGATTTTTCAATTTCTATATCATCAAATCCAAATTTATATTCTAACCATTGTGCTTCAGGTACAAATCCTAATTCTTTGATGTGTTTTGCATAATATGGATGATTATAAATGCCAATCATCGTTGCGCGACTGTTAAAACCTTCGGTCAACATCCCTGCTTTGTCCATATTAGAAAACCCCATAGGACCTTCCATATATTTAGTCCCATGCTGTTTACCTAACTCCTCTACCTTATTTAATAAAGCTTTTAAGATTTCGATATCATCTTCATAATCTAACCAACCAAATCTAACTTTATTCTTATGTAGTTCATTAATCTCTGTTAAGTTAATTATTGCGACAATACGACCTACAACCTTATTATCTTTATACGCTAATAAAAATTTAGCTTTTACAGTTTTAAAAATGTCATTAGAAGGATTAAAACCCTTTAATTCATTTTTTTTTATTGGAGGAACCCAATAAGGATTATCCTTATAGATTCGAAAAGGTAAATCGACAAATTCTTTTCTTTCTTTTGAAGATTTTACTTCTCTAATATTAATCATTAGGATTATTTTTTTTAAAATGAAATCAGAATACAAATATACTACGGAACAATTTTTTCTACGACAGATTTATCATTTTGATTTCTTCCGTATATCAATATATATTCAACTTTAGTCTTTAATGCTGAGGAGTTTTTTTCTGTTTGAATAAAAATTCTATCTACTTTAATAATTTTCCCATTTATAACAACTTCTACCCAATAGGATTTTCCTACAGATTTTATCTTAAATGGTAACTTTTTTTGGGCAGATAATACAAATTGATTTTTAGTTGAAGTTAAATATGTAATTCCATATGCAAACTCTTTCTGAAG
The DNA here is from genome assembly GCF_015234135.1 of Faecalibacter rhinopitheci. Taxonomy (GTDB): domain Bacteria; phylum Bacteroidota; class Bacteroidia; order Flavobacteriales; family Weeksellaceae; genus Empedobacter; species Empedobacter rhinopitheci. The sequence continues at coordinate 253,739 of NZ_JADGIK010000005.1, forward strand.
AGTCGTTAACTCATCTTTCTTTCCATCCTTTTCATAATTTATTCTATATACATTTATAGGATTTACTTTTTCTAAGACGTTATTTTTTACATTAGCATGATATACAAATGTGTTTTTATTTTTATTGTGCTGTATATAGAATAGTAAAAAAGGATGTGTAGGAATTGGATAATTTTCTTGACTAAATGCCAAAGATAAAGTTGAGAAAAATAATAGAAAAAATTTTAATTTCATGGTTCGTAAAAGACTAAAACAATCTAATAAATTTATAACAAAAAACCATTAAAACACTGAATATGTTGACTTAAAATGAATTTTAATTAAAAATTTAGTAAAATAAATTATAACTATATTCTTTTTGATTTTATCCATTCTATCATCATCGGAAGTATAGAAAAAAGTATAATTACACCCACAACTATCTCAAAATTATTTTTAACAACAGGAATATTACCTAAGAAGTAGCCTAAAAGTGTAATCCCTAAGACCCAAATAGTTCCCCCTAGAATATTATATTTTATAAATGTAGCGTAATGCATTTTAGATATTCCTGCCACAAAAGGAGCTAACGTGCGTACAATAGGTACAAAACGTGCAATAACAATTGTTTTAGATCCATACTTTTTAAAAAAATCTTCTGTCTTATACACTGCATCATCTTTAATAATTCTTTTACCAAAAATCGTTTGATGCACTAATTTATAACCTAGATATTTCCCTATCAGATAATTTACTGTATCTCCTAATATTGCAGCAATACATAACATTATAATGATTATATACACATTAATTTGATCTGGAAATGCAGCAGATAACATACCTGTCGCAAACAAAAGTGAATCTCCTGGTAAGAAAGGTAAAACAACTACCCCAGTTTCAATAAAAATTAAACTAAAGAGAATAATATAAAACCAGTTAGGATATAACATTAAAAAATGTTCTAAATATTGATCTATATGTAATAGATAATCTAAAATTTCCATGATATAAAATAAAAAACTCGGTTCAAATATTGAACCGAGTTTTTTGAAAAATTATTTAGTTGATGTTTCTTTTTTTGAAAATTTCTCTTTCAAGAATTCAAATATAATTGGTAACACTGAGATAATTGTGATAGCTAAGATTACTTTAGAAAAATTTTCTTTAATAAAAGGTACATTTCCTAAAAAGTAACCAGCCAAAGTAATGCCGACAACCCAAAGTATGGCACCAATTACATTGTATGTTAAGAACGTTTTATAGGACATTCTACCAATTCCCGCAACAAATGGAGCTAAAGTTCTTACAATAGGCACAAAGCGTGCAATAACAATTGTTTTAGATCCATATTTTTCATAAAATTGATGAGTTTTATCAATATGCTCTTGTTGAATAAATTGTTTTCCTAAAATTTTTACTTTAGTAGCTTTATAACCGAGATTCTGCCCAATTTTATAATTTAATGTATCTCCTAAGATGGCTGCAATAAGCAATAATCCTATAATAATCCAAACACTCAAATCGTTTGGTTGAGCGGCAAGCATACCAGCTGCAAATAACAAGGAGTCTCCAGGTAAAAAGGGCATTACTACAACACCAGTTTCTACAAAAATGATTAAAAATAATATAGCGTACAGCCATAATCCGTAATCATTTGCAAATTGACTTAAATGTTGGTCAATATGCAATAAAAAATCAAATAAATTTAATAAAATTTCCATTATAAAAGTTAAAGTTCGATAGCACTAAAGGCATTGATAATATGATTGGTTTCCCATTCACCTTTTTGCTTTAGAAGCGCTAAAATATCAAATCTTACTTCACCATCAATGCCATTTTTTAAAATAAAATCATTTGCGGCTGAAATAAGTAATTTTTTCTTTTTGGTTGTGACTGAATTTTCAGGCAAATTTACATGATTTGTAGTTCTTGCTTTAACTTCAATTATTAAGATAACGTTATCTTTTTCAACGATTAAATCTATTTCTGCTTTCTGAAAAAAATAATTACGCGCTAGTATTTTATAATCTAAATTTTCAAAATAATCTACTGCGAAATTTTCTGCTTCTTTTCCGAAATCATAAGATTTACTCATTCCACACTCAATTTTATGCTCTATTTAGTTCCGTATAAACGATCACCTGCATCTCCCAAACCAGGAACGATGTAACCATTTTCATTTAATTTTTCATCCAAGGCTGCTAAATAGATCGGAACTTCTGGATAAACAGCTTGTACAGCAGTTACACCCTCAGGACATCCTACTAAGCAAGCTAAACGAATAGAAGTTGCACCTTTTTCTTTTAAAATTTCTATAGCTTTAATAGCCGAACCTCCAGTTGCTAACATTGGATCTACCAAAATAACATCTCGTGATGGTAAATCTGTAGGAAGTTTACATAAATATTCTACCGGTTGTAATGTATCATGATCACGGTAAAGACCAATATGACCTATTTTTGCTGTTGGGACCAATTGGTGAATTCCTTTTACCATTCCTAATCCAGCACGTAAAATTGGAACAATAGCAATATCATTTCCTTTTACTTTATAACCAACAGTTTTTGTAATTGGCGTTTCAATCTCGATTTCTTCCAATTCTAAATCACGTGTTATTTCATAGCACATTAATCCAGAAATTTCATCTACCAACTCACCAAATTCTTTAGTTGTCGTGTTTTTATCACGCATTTGCGTAATTTTTGCCTTAACTAATGGGTGTGTAAATACTGTTAAATTATTTTGTTCCATATGATTTTATTATATAGAATACAAATTTACTGAATTTGCATCGACTTTTAGGTGTACTTTATCACCCATTTTTAAAGATAAATTGTAACCCGTATGACCTGCAGGAAATTCGTAACCTATTGGTATATTTAAAGTTTTTGTCAACTCCTGTATTACGTTATATGTGTTGGGATCATAAGGATGATAATAATTTTGGCTATTTTCTTCTTCAGTATCCATATGGGTAAAACTTCCTAAAATAAGTCCATTAATTTGATCAAATATTCCATTACGTTTTAAATTCATCAACATACGATCTACTGCATACCAATTCTCAAACCAATCTTCTATGAATAATATTTTCCCCTTCGGATTAATTGCAGATATGCTTCCTAACAAAGAATATATGATGGATAAATTTCCACCCACTAACTCACCCTCAGCTTCCCCAACTTTATTAAATAGATGAGTTGTAGGTATTGTATAATTTATTTTTTCTCCAACCAAAGTTTTATATAAACTTAAATATGAATTTTCATGATAATCTACTCCTACTAATTTTTTAGCTGTAACACCATGAATTGTTTGAAAGCCTAATTGATTTATGTGATTATGAAAAACAGTAATATCTGAGTAACCAATTATCCACTTAGGATTTTGTTTAAATGTTGAAAAATCTAATTTATCAATGATTTTAACGCAACCATATCCCCCACGTGCACACCAAATTGCTTTAATAGATGGATCATCCAAAGCCCATTGAAAATCTTCTGCTCGCTCTTCATCCGTTCCTGCGTATAAATATCCGAGATTGTATTCCTTATAAATATTTTTTCCTAATGTTACTTCAAATCCCCATTCTTGGATTAAATTTATTGCTTCTTCTAGTTCACCTTCAATCATTCGTTTTGCTGGTGCTACAATGGCTATTTTATCTCCTTTTTGTAAATATGCAGGTCGAATCATATAATTTTTAAAAATTTTGATAAAGTTAAACACAAAAAAAAGACGAACTTGAAAGTTCGCCTTTTTTATATATGTAAGATTTAAATCTTATTAGAATGTGAATTTAACAGAAGCATTCCATGTTCTTCCGTAACCGAAATAAACTTGGTTGTTTACGTTAACACCATTGTACATTCCTGTAGTACCATTTTTGTCTGTGTAACCATCTTGGTAGTTTGTAGACGATTCAGAAATATAAATATGGTTTAATACATTATTTACGTTAAAACGAACTGTTAACTTATTTTGTTTTGTTAAGTTATAGTTCCAAGTAACTCCAGCATCCATTAAGTTGTAAGATGGTAATTGTAAGTTACCGTTTGCTTCGTCAACTTTAGATGAATAGAAATCTCCATTGTAACGGTAATCAGCATCGAAAGATAAACCTTTGATTAATTCGTAAGTAAATCCAGCACCAAATTGTGTTTGTGCAGCATCACCAACTTTTAATTTATCCCAGTTTTGAGGAGTTTCGTTCTCTACTACATTTTGATCTTCATCATATTTAGTTGAACGAGTGTTTCCTTTATAAGTCCAATCTCCTAAAGACGCAAAACCTGTTAAAGTTAAAGTACGTAATGGTTTGTAGTTAAGTTCTAATTCTAAACCTTTATGAACTTCTTCTACACCACGGTTTACAGTATAAATGTATTGATTATATCTTGGGTTACTCTCATCAGTGATTAAAGCACTTGTAGATGTAATACGGTTTGCCCAAGTAGTGTAATATGCATTTAAGTTTGCCCAGAAGTTTTTAGATTTGAATTTGTACCCAGCTTCAACACCGATAATTTCTTCGTTTTCAGCAAATTGATTCACATCATTTTTGTAGTTCATAAACAAATTGTTTTGGAACGGTTGACGTGAGTAGTAACCTGCGTTAGCAAATACTTGGTGATTTTTAGAAATTGTATAACTAGCACCCCCTTTTAAGTTGTACCCTACATTTTCTAATTTCTCTGATTTTTGTTTGCTATCTGAATCTAAATAGTTGAAACGATCTAAACGTTGGTTAGTTTGGTCAGATACTGCTCCTTGGAAAAATGCTGTAAAGTCTTTACCTGCATATTCAAATTGAGCAAATAAACCACCGTAGTTGATTTTCTCATCATAATCCCATCCTAATTTTTCATCTGCATTTCCTGCATAGCTTGTTACGGCTTTCCATGGATTTTGAGAGTAAATTCTTGAAACATTTGTTCCATTAGGACGGTTTTTATTAGTTTTGTCTACAGCGTAATCTCCACCTAATAAATTATTTAATTGTTTGTAGTGCTCACCTTTAAATGTTCTAACATCTACCCCAACATTGAAGTTGAAATGTTCGTTAATTTTATAATTTAAATTTGATACAGCTCCAAACCATTGGTGGTTATTTACTGATGAATAAATATATCCTTTAGACTCTCCTCCGTTTGCTTGGTTATCAAATACATCTTGAATATTTTTTAATCCTGTTGAAGAATCTGAAGAGAAAGCACCTGCAGTTTGAGATCCACCACCTCTACCATAAGAAGCATAAACTACTGTTGATAAAGACAATTGGCTATTAATATCCCAATCCCAGTTTAAGTTAACTACTGGTTTGTGGTAATAGTTACGTCTTACGTTGTATTCTTTACCGTTTAAATCACCAATATTTGGATTATATTTTCTACCATATTTTAAGTAAGTAGCAATTGTACTTTTTGAATTTTGATCGTGCCATTGTGGAGCACCAGTAATCAATAAGTTAATTGTATGTCTTCTTGTAGGTTTATACCCAAAAGATAAAAAATAGTTTTGTCCTTGACCTCCAGTACCTAAATTGTACCCATTACCTTGCCAGTGAGAAAACATTAATGAAACACCAAACTTGTTGTTGATTAAACCTGTGTTATAAGCAATTGTAGATTTGTATAAATGGTTATTACCAATCCCTGCACTAAAGAATCCTCCTTGTTTCTTATCAGTTGCTTTAGTAACAAAGTTATACGTACCTCCTACAGAAGAAATCGCTAGTTTAGAAGATCCTAAACCGCGTTGAATTTGAACTGCATTAGCTACATCAGACATTCCAGACCAGTTAGACCAGTAAACTTTACCGTCTTCCATTCCATTAATTGGTTGCCCATTTAATAAGAAAGCTGTATTTGATTGATCAAAACCACGTGTTACAACTCTAGACTCACCAAATCCTCCTGATTGTCCCGCAACAGTAATAGATGGTGTATTCACAAAAGCTTGTGTAATATCTAATCCACCAATTTTTTGTTCAATCGCTTCCTTTTTAATAGTTGTAGCAGCGATTGGAGTTTTACGATCGTCTTGTAAATCAATAACCCCTTTACCAATAATTAATGTTTCTCCTAAAGATACATTTTCATCTTCTACGATTGGTTGGATTGAAATTGAATCTGTTGGTTGAACTTTGATTGAATCAATTGGTTCTGCAACTTGTGCATAAGATAATGATGCCGTTAAGGCGAAAGCTCCTACGAATAAAAGCTTCATTGAGTTTAACCTCATCTCTTGAAATAGTTTAAAAGTTTACGAGTGCAAAGTTGAGAAGTAAATTTATTTTACCATCGTATTTCTAAACATTATTCTGTATAAATATTAATCAACAGAAAAAAATCATGTATAAATATTATATTAAGTTAATTAATAATCATTTTATAATTTTATTACGAGTATGATATTTTTATTAAAAAAAATTTAGGTAATTGATTTTCGAAACAATCCTAAATGGATAAATTATACTAATTTTTATTCAAATTTAATTCTTAATATATTCTTAATATTATTTTATTTAGAACTAGTTTAAATAACTTATCTTATTAAACTACATTATTTTGAATTTATTTGTATTAAAACAAACTGTTAAATTAAGTGCATAAAAAAAGGCGAACATTCGTTCGCCTTTTAAAAATAAATATTGAGTTTTTATCTCTTTATTATTAGAAGTTATAAGTAACACCTGCATTCCAAGTTCTACCTACACCGTATCCATAACCGTTTCTATCAATTTTAGAGATATATTGATCATTGAATAAGTTTCTTACATTACCACGGAATTTAATTTTCTGTGCACCAAATTTGAATTCGTATGCAATTCCAGTGTTAACTCTTGCGTAAGGGCTAATTCTCTCTGCTTGGTAAGTTTCTCCTTTTAATTTACTTTTAACTACTTCTTCAGGATTTACTTGTCCATATGTAGACCCATTAAAGTTGAAATCTACATCCCAGTAGAATCCTCTTGCAAAAGTAACTTTAGTTCCTAATCCAAAAGTAAATTGAGCAGCTTCACCAATATATGTACCAGTTAAATCTACATTTCCTCTTTCAAAAATTGTATTATCGTCATTGAATTGAGATTCGAATGGAGATTCTCCATCATATTTCCAATCACCAATCGATGCAAATCCATATAAGCTAAATGCTTTTGAAATTTTAGTATCGAAGTCAACTTCAATACCTTTATGAATTTGAGCTACGTCAGTATAAGATGTGTAAATAGAACGGTTTTGTATTTCACCATTTTCATTTTCAACTTGTACACTTCCTGAGATTCCTAAGAATCTATTCCCCCATCTTGTGTGGTATGCATTAACATTAACTCTTAAATTTCTTGTTTGGTATTTATATCCAACTTCAAAACCTGTAATTTCTTCGTTTTTAACTTCTGGCTGACGTAAATCAACTTTGTTGTATTCAAAAACGTTATCTAGGAATGGTTGACGAGAATATTGACCTGCGTTACCAAAAACTGTATTTTCATCGTTTAAGTTAAAAGAGATACCTCCTTTTACATTCCAACCAGTTTTATTTACTTTTTCAGATGCAGTTTCTACACCTCCGTAGTTCCACGTATCAAATTTTTGGTAAAATTGGTTTGATATTGCCGCTTGTCCAAATACTGTAAATACATCATTTGAATATTCAGCTTGTCCGAAAACACCTTGATAATTTATATCTTCAGAATAATCTCTTGCAGTTCTTTGATCTCTATCTGCATGTTTGAATAATGCTGACCAAGGGTTTGTAGAGAAAGTTTCTGTAACTACAACATTTTGTCCGTTAGAAGCATTAGTTTCTTGCCAACCTTTTAATCCTAATAAATCAGTCATTTGTTGGAAGTGATCTCCGTGATAAAAACGAACATCTGCTCCTAAGTTGAAATTCCAACCTGTTTTAGTATCAAAATTTAAATTTGTTACTGCTCCATACCAGAAGTGATTATTTACAGATGATCTAATTGCACTACCATTTCTGTAATTTGCAATACCTCCATCAATAGCAGCATTATCTGTAACTATTTTATCAAAGTTTACTTCAAAGTTATCATTTAAGTTTGCAGAATTCGTTGCACGACCAACTCCTGAAGTACCTCCTCCTGTTCCTGTAGATGCATAAACAACTGTAGATAAACTAAGGTTATCATTAATGCTCCAGTCCCAGTTAAGGTTAGCTACTGGTTTGTGGTAATAATTTGTTCTTAAATTTTTACCTTCACCGTTTAGGTAACCGTATGTATTGTTGTATTTTTTATCATGTTTACCATTCTTCCATTGTGAAGCACTTTTTGTAGAATAGTTTTGCCCATGCTCTTGTGGTGCACCAAAAATCATCAAGTTAATATTATGACGCTCATTTGGCTTATACCCTACAGAAACAAAGTAAGATTGTCCTGATCCATTTGTACCTTTTGCATAACTTCTGTGCGCTTGCCAATGGTTAAATAAGATCGAAGCTCCCCATTTACCTTTCATTCCTGTATTGTATGCTACAGTTGCTGATTGGTAACTATCATTTCCTACATTATATCTTACGTATCCTCCTTGTTTTTTATCTGTAGCTTTAGTTACCATGTTTACAGTACCACCAACAGAAGAAATAGCTAATTTAGAAGATCCTAAACCACGCTGAATTTGTACTGCGTTAGCAATTTCTGTAACTGCAGACCAGTTAGACCAGTATAAGTTACCATCTTCCATCCCATTAATCGGTTGCCCGTTTAATAAGTAGGCTGTATTTTGACTACTAAATCCGCGTAAAAACATTTTTGAATCACCAAATCCTGAAGATTGGTCAGAAACGTATACAGATGGAGTTGTTGTGAAGATTTCAGGAAAATCTACGTTTCCTATCGCTTTATCTTGTATTGTTTCTGTTGTAATTGTAGAAACAGCTACTGGAGTTTTACGATCCTCTACTATATCGATAACACCTTTACCAATAATTAAAGTTTCGTTTAAATTAACATTATTGTCATTTGAAGTCGAATCAATCGGTTCAGTAATTTGACCAAAAGATAGTGTTGCCGTTAAAGCAAAAGCTCCTACGAATAAAAGCTTCATTGAGTTTAACCTCATTGTATGAAATAGTTTAAAAGTTTACGTTGCAAAAATGGTAAATTCAGTTTATAAATCACTCATTTATAGGTTAAAAAAACGTAAAGCTTTTAATATTTTTTTTCATCAATACATTATTTGCAAAAAAAAAAGCTATTTGTTGAAAGAATTTCAAATAAGGCGGCATATTTTAACATAAAATTTAACAATTTCATAAAATTATCTTAAAACAAAATTGATCTAAAACATTATCAAACAACCAATATGAATAAATAAGTGTCGAAAATTAATATTTACAAAAGTTTAATTATGTTAATTTTTACTTAATTAGAACCAGTATAAATAATTTTAATGACGTGTATTGTATTTTTATTTTAGATTAGAAAATAATTTTCTCTAAACAATAATTGTTTTTTTTTATTAAATTAAGTCATAAGAATTAATTTTTCAGAAAATTATTTCTAAAATCTAAAATTGTAAATCTTTTAAAAAATGATGAGGTGTAAACTTTATTAGAGATGAAGAATCTTCTCTACTACTTCATTTGTTTTATAAATCTAGTAGGTTTTTCTTTATTAAACAAGTAATATGAGAAAAAAAACAATAGAATTCTAATAATCTTTGCGGATTATCCAATCATAATAGGGAGATTGAATAAAATCTTCCAATGTTGTATATTTTCTTAACTGCTTAATTCGTTTTCCTTTTACTTGTGAAACTATAAAAATCGTAGCAAAATTATCATTCTGAAAAATATTTTTACTTTGTAAAATAAATTTCTCTTTTCCAAAATTAGATTGTGCTAAGGTCACTAGTTCCTGCATATCTTGTATACTCTCTTTGTAGGGTAATGTATTTTTTATTTCTTGTAACGAATTATACTTTCCTAAATAAATTGGTTTAAAGTCCGATAGTTCATAAATTTTTAATTCATGATCTGGTGTAATTACAATTTCGTATGTAGAGTTATTGTTCTCTATTACAGAAATAATTCGAGAGTTAGTTTCTAAAACCTGTCTTGATAATTTAAATCCTACAGGAAAATTCAGCGCGATTGTAACATTTTTATCTGTTAATATAGATTTGGCAGGAGTAATTTTATAATCTTTTGCAAAATCTTGAAATGCGAGAATGTTATAATCTCTAAATAAAGGTTGAGTTGTTTCAATATTTTTTAAAATTAATTCACCGTTCTGATTTACTAAAAATGAAAGTTGTGATTCTCCAAAAGGAATATTTAGATACTCAAATGATTCAAGGTATTTCTCTAAATAAGAACTGTAAGAAGTCGTAATATTCTGTTGAAAGCATTTGAATTGATCTTCTTCTGAAATTAGTTTCTCACAACCAGGAAAAATAGGCATTTTATATTTTGTGCTAAAATCTTCTTCTACTTGCGCAAATAAATTACATCCAACCAATAATGCAACAACAATTGTGAAAAGCTTTTTGTCCATTTAATAAATATATTGATTAAATTCTGATTTGAATAATTTTTTAAGATACATGAATTCATAAAAAAACCCTCACTTAAACTATTTAAGCGAGGGTTTTATAATGTTATATATGAAATTATTATTTTATGGCTTTAAGACTTAAATCAAAATTTGAAGCAGAATGTATAATTGCACCAGAAGAAATAAAATCAACGCCAGTTTCTGCAATAGCTCGCACAGATTCTTTTGTAATTCCACCTGAAGCTTCAGTCTTTGTAAGACCATTGATTGATTGCACCGCTTCTTTCATTGTAACCAAATCAAAATTATCTAGCATTATAAAATCTACATTTGCATCCAATGCTTCTTTAACCTCATCTAAATTTCTTGTTTCAACTTCAATTTTTAAATCTAGCTTATTCGTTTGTAAATATTTTTTTGTTTGTTCTACTGCTTTGGTTATGTTACCACAAAAATCTACATGGTTATCCTTTAACATCACCATATCATATAAACCAAAACGATGATTTTCTGCTCCACCAATTTTTACAGCCCATTTCTCTATCATTCTAAAATTTGGGGTTGTCTTACGAGTATCTAAAATTTTTGCATTTGTTCTATCTACTAACTTTACAATCTCGTTGGCATATGTTGCAATTCCGGACATACGTTGCATACAATTTAGTACAAATCGCTCACACGTTAAAATTGATTGAGCTGATCCTTTCAACTTAAAAGCTATATCCCCAAATTTCACTTGATCACCATCATTTAAAATTTGAATAAATTCTAAATCAGGATCAAAAGTGTCTAAAATAATTTTAGCTAATTCGATTCCTGCAATTATACCGTTATCTTTTACTTTTAGTTCAGCTTCTTGTATTGCATCATACGGAACACTAGCTAATGTAGAATGATCACCTTCGCCAATATCTTCTAAAAAGGCTTGACGAATAAATTGTTGTAATTTTTGTTCAGTTATATACTTTGGAAATTCCATTTTATCGATAAGTTAGTTTTGCAAATTTGGATTGGTTGAATTCTTCTTTCGTTTTATAAGCAAAATATTCTGCCCATGAATTATTTTCTTCTCGAATAACTTCTATTAATACTTCATCATCAGGTTTATTACTGAAGAAATTTTTCATACGTATAGTATATTCTTTATCCTGAATTTTACCTTTAGTTATAAAAGTATAAGTTGATTGATATGATTCATTAATTTTAGTGGCATAAGGTTCAACTGTAGCTAATTCAAAAAGATTAGAATATTTACCTAAGTAAAATTCACGTTCGCCATTATTTCCAACTGTACGAAGCATATTGTTTTTATCCATACGAATTTCAATTATTTCATTTTCAAAATCGATGGTAAATAAAACACGTTCATCTACCGGAAATTGATCATAAACTTGTTGAGAATATTCAGATTTAAATTTCACAGGAATGGAAAGCGCTATATCCATTGGTTGATTTTTCTGATTGATTCCGGGCTGAATTTTTAATTTTAATTCATCCATTTTATTTTGAACCATCACTAAACTTGACCATACAAAACTGTTAAAAATAGGATTAATCCCATCTACTCCTGCATTTATAAATTTACCTTCTGTAGAAATTGTAAATTTTAATTTAGCTTCTGTATCACCGATGTGTAAATAATCAGCAATATTTGAAAAAAAATCAATTTCATGCTGAATGGCTGTTCCTATATTTGCATTAAAACATTTTTTTAAATCTGTATTATCCGAAAATTGTTCGCACCCGAAAAAAACGGGCATTTTCTTCATTTTATCTTTATCCTGGGCATGCAAGCTTGTAAAAGCAGCTATACAGCCTACTAAAAACAATTTTCGTGTATTCATTTCTATAAATCTTTATTATAAAATGTACCCTTATTTTCTTGTTGAGCAATACTTTGTTCAATAATTAATTGGGCAACATTTACTAAATTTCTTAATTCTAATAATTTTGGAGAAATTACTGAAAAATCATAAATTTCTTTTACCATTTTCTCGATTTCTATAATTCTTTTTTGAGCCATTATAAGGCGAGAATTACTCCTCACAATCCCAACCAATTCACTCATCATTGCTTGCATTTGTTTTCGGAAATATGAAATTAAAACTAATTCATCTTGGAGTTGAGTTCCTTCTGCATTCCATTCCGGAAATTGATGATTGTTAATTTTAAATTCATTTTTTTGTAGTAATTGTACACTTTTGACAGCTGAACGATGACCAAAAACCATTGCTTCTAATAAGGAATTAGAAGCTAATCTATTTGCCCCATGCAACCCTGAATTTGAACATTCGCCTACTGCAAATAAATTTTCTATAGATGTTTTTCCATCAAGGTCTGCATCTATTCCTCCACATAAATAGTGTGATGCTGGAACTACTGGCACTAATTCAGTAAACATATCATAGCCCTCAATTTTACATTTTTTATAAATATTAGGAAAATGTTCTAAAAATTTTTCTTGATCTAAGTGTCTACAATCTATATATACGTAATCATCTCCTCTAAGTTTCATTTCATTGTCTATTGCACGTGCTAAAATATCACGCGAAGCTAATTCTTCTCGCTCATCATATTTATGCATAAATAAATTACCATCTTTGGTTCTTAATTTAGCGCCAAATCCACGCACAGCTTCTGAAATTAAAAATAACTGCCCATCAAATTCGCTGTAGAAAGCGGTTGGATGAAATTGAATAAATTGCATTCTAGATACTGATGCACCTGCACGAATTGCTAAACCAATACCATCTCCCGTTGCTATAATTGGGTTTGTGGTATTCTTATAGACATGTCCTACGCCTCCTGTTGCAAGCAAAGTTACTTTGGATAATTGACGAATGATAGTTTGAGATTCAATATCTAAAATATAAGCGCCATAACATGTTACCTCATCTTTTAGATCTAATCCAAGATGATGTTCAGTAATTAAATCAACCACAAAGTGATGAGTTAAAATCTCAACATTTGTAATTTTTTTAATGGTTTCCAACATTGCACGTTCAATCTCCCTACCCGTTATATCTTTGTGATGAACGATTCGATTTTCGGTATGACCTCCTTCTCTTCCTAAATCATATAATCCTTCTGGATTTTTATCAAAACGTACGCCCCAATCTACAATTTCTTTAATACGCTCCGGAGCTTCTTTTACGACAACTTCTACAGCAGCTAATTTACAACTTCCATCGCCCGCTATTAGTGTATCTTCTATATGCTTCTCGAAGCTATCTTGAATAAAATCTGTTACTACTGCAACTCCTCCTTGTGCATATTTTGTATTAGTTTCATCTTCGTTCCCTTTTGTAACAATCTTAATTTTTGCTTCGGGATATTGATTTGCGATTTTTAACGCATAGGAAAGTCCAGCAATACCAGAACCTATAACTAATACATCTTGAACTACCATTATTTTATTTTTTCAGATAATTCTAACATACGATTAATAGAAGCTAATGCTTTAATACGTAAATCTTCATCCATCGTAATTTCTGGCAATTCATATTTCATGCACAAGTACAACTTTTCTAAAGTAGACAACTTCATATAAAAACATTCAGAACAATTACATGATTCGTCTTGTACTAATGCCGGTATTAATTTTTTATTAGGTGCTAATTTTTGCATTTCATGAAGAATTCCTTCTTCTGTAGCAACAATAAATTCTTCTGCTTCATTTTCTACTACATAATCTAATAAACGAGATGTAGAACCAATAAAATGTGCGAATTTTAATAAATCTTCTTGTGCTTCTGGATGTGCAATTAACTTGGCTTTTGGGTATTCAGCCATTTGTTGAGCAATACGTTCTAATGAAAAAGCTTCGTGTACAATACAAGCTCCATCCCACAAAATCATATTTCTATTACACACTTGATTTAAATATCTTCCTAAATTACGATCGGGAGCAAAAATAATTTCTTGATTTACTGGTAAAGAATTAATAATTTCTTCCGCATTAGACGATGTTACAATAATATCCGATTCTGCTTTTACACCTGCATCACAATTAATATAACTTACCACAATTGCATTAGGGTGTTGCTCTCTTAAACCTCTTAAACCTTCTGCTGAACAAGAATCTGCTAAAGAACATCCTGCTTTTGTATCTGGAAGAACTACTTTTTTAGTGGGATTAAGAATCTTCGCTGCCTCGGCCATAAAATGAACTCCACAAAAAACAATCATATCTGCTTCCGTCTTTGCAGCTGCCCTCGCTAATTGTAAAGAATCACCTAAATGGTCTGCTAAATCTTGAATTTCTCCTGATTGATAATAATGCGCCAAGATAACGGCATTTTTTTCTTTACGGAGTTTATTAATCTCTTCAACTAAATCAATTCCTTCAGGAATTTCTAAGTTAAGATATCCTTTTTGGTCTAGTTTCTCAATTGCTTGATCAAGTGTATTATTCATGATGGTTTTATGAAAGTATTGGTAATTCTCATTTTAATTGCATTCAAAAATAAAATTATTTATCGAAGAAATCATTTAAAAATATCTCCAATAAAATGTTATCAATTTATAAAATTACATTTATAACCAATTTACTATGTTCTTATTGAATGTTTATTGTATTTTTATACAAATCGAAAAGAATTTGAAATAAAATGTTCTATAAGAGTCAAAAAGCTATTAACTTTGCTCAAACATTACACAAATGCAACAACGCGAAGATTTCTTATTAAAAGCTTACGAGCTTGGAATTATTAAATTTGGAAACTTTACTTTAAAAAGTGGGATTGAATCACCTTTCTACGTAGATTTAAGACCTTTAGCTTCTAGCCCTCAATTACTAAAAACATTAGCCAATAATTTATTAGACTTAGTTGACGATATACAATACGACTTAATCTGTGGTGTACCGTACGCAGCCTTACCAATGGCAACTACAATGAGTTTAACTTCTAATATTCCTTTAATCATCAAACGTAAAGAGAACAAAGGTTATGGAACAAAACGTATGGTTGAAGGTGTTTTTGAAAATGGACAATCTTGTTTATTAGTAGAAGATGTTATTACTTCTGGACAGTCTTTATTAGAAACTGTTGACCAAGTAGAAAGAGAAGGTTTAAAAGTAAGAGACATTGTTGTCGTATTAGATCGTGAACAAGGTGGTGTAGATAAATTAAAAGAACAAGGTTATAATGTTCGTACATTATTTACAATAAACCAAGTGATTGATATTTTACATAAATATCATCGTTTATCGGATGATGAAGCAAAAAAAATCAAAGACTTTTTAGCTTTACCTCCCGAAGCTGTTCCATCTAAACAACGTATCGCTTTAGAAGATAAAAAAATTGTACATCCTGTAGGAAAACGTTTAGTAGAATTAGCACTTAAAAAACAATCGAATTTAATTGCTTCTGCTGATTTAATTACAACAGAAGAAATTTTAGATTTTGCTGATAAAGTTGGGGAACATATTGTTGCTTTAAAATTACACTCAGATATCATCCAGGATTTCTCGGATAACTTAATTGTTGAGTTGAAGAAAATTGCTCGCGAAAAAGAATTCTTATTATTCGAAGACCGCAAATTTGGAGATATCGGAAATACACAAGAATTACAATTCAAGAAATCAATTTATAAAATTTCTGACTGGGCAGATTTAGTTACTGTACATCCAATTGGAGGATTTGAATCATTAAAAGTTTTTGAAAATACAGGTGTAATCACAATTGTTGAAATGTCTTCGAAAGGAACTTTAACAGATGATTATTACTTCTCTAAAGCTATTAATGTTTCTGAACAATCTGGAAATGTATTAGGAGCTGTTGCACAACGTCAAATTCCGGATAATTTATTATTATTTACTCCTGGTGTTAGTATTTCTTCTACTGGAGATAGTAAAGGTCAACAATACAACACGCCAGAGTTAGTCTTCAAAAATTACCATACAGATTTTATGATTGTAGGTCGTGGAATTTACAAATCTGCTGATGTAAAAACAGCGGCTAAAGAATACCAAACATTAGGATGGATTTCTTACTTACAAAGTTTAAATGATTAATCGAAAGATTTAACTATAACAAAAAAGGAACTCGATTGAGTTCCTTTTTTTTATTTTAATTTATCGTAACACCTTAGTTTCCTTAATTCCTGACTTCAAGAAAAAATCATCCAATAAATTCATTTTCTGCATACATTTATCTCCTAATGTAATTTCTTCATTACTTGTTCTAAATTCATTACAATCAAAACATATTTCAATAAATTCTAATAAATTATCATCTTTATCTAAAAATAAAATAGCATTATTAGGCATATAACATAAAGAATGCATACCTATGTTTAAATTTTTCTTATAACCGTAATTAAAAATAATATCTGTTAATTCATTTTTTTGATTGTCATTTAAGTAAATAAACTCTTTGAATCTTTTTTTATCAAATAAATTTCTATCTTCTTTTAAGCTTCTGAAATAATCTTGCATTTCACTACCCATCACACTCACTCCTTTTTCTTTTGGTAAATACGTAGCTAAAACAACTTTAGCTGATATGTTATAAGGATATATTTTATTCCTTTCAGAAACAGTTAATTTATCCTGTTTTACACATGACATATTTTTATAAAATAATTTTTGTTTGTATTGACTACCACAACTTATCAGTGTAAATAACCCAATTATTATAAAAATATATTTCATCAATTATTTCAAAATAAATTTATACGTTAGTTTTTCACCAGAAGTTGTTTCTAATAAAATTATATATGCTCCTTTTGGTAACTGATTCAAGTTTATTTTATCGTTGTTATTTACTTGATTTTTTGTTGCAACTTTTTGTCCTGCTACATTAATAACAGTCGCAGATTTTATTGTTTTATTGGACGGAACTTCAAAACCAACCGCTTTTTGATCTACATAAAATTTGGCTTTAGTTTTATTTAAATTTACAACATCCAAAACCTCTGATCTTTTAGCTGCCTCAACAACAAATTCTAATCCTAATTTGGCAAATTTAGCGGCATGCGAACCATCTCCATTTTTATCAAAAGTATCGCTTGTGGTATGGATGTATGGATTAGAATCATTGAATGATGCTTCAAACGGGAATGCTGCGGGATATCCTTTCATAGCCCAAGAATAATGATCTGAACATCCATAGTTACAACGCGTAGTTGCATATGTAAACTTATGGTCTCCAAATGAATTATATTCTTCCATCAACTCATATAAAAATAAGTTTAAATCATTATTATTAAAACTATCAATAGATACATATACATCTTTAGAAGAACCTTTGTAAGCTGTCATATCAAATTGTACATATCCAAAAACGTCTTTTCCTTGGTTTTTGTATTGAGTTGCAATTTCGTTAGAACCTACTAGCCCTATTTCCTCCGCAGCATAAGCCATAAATTCAACGGTTTTTTGAGGCTTATAATCATTCGCTAACAAGACTCTTATAATTTCTGTAATTGTAGCAATTCCTGACGCATTATCATCAGATCCTGGCGCATAAGTTTTATTTGACCCTCCAACTATAGAATCTAAGTGTCCGCCCACTATAACATATTGAGAAGCGTTTTCATTCCCTTTTATTGTTAAAACAACAGATTTCATTGGAGTGTTCACATGGCTAACTATCCGAACACTAATATCCTCTGTCCTATTAGCAGCGGCAATCAAATTTTCCCATCTTACTTTTAAATCCTCCGCAGCTTCATTAGCTTGGGCTGAGAGATGATATCTAGATCCGTAAGATTCTAAATGTTGCATAACTTCTTCGATGTTCTGTTTATTTACATCATCTAATAATGTTTTTACATATTCTTGATTAGTAATCGAATATTCTAATACCGTACGTGACATTTCTAGTGGACTATTAATCGTATTTAATGCATTACTTTCAGTAGCATGAAACATATAACCTGGTCCATGAGAAAGAATTTTCTGATGCAATTCATGTGTCACTTCTGGATGAATATATACAGAGGCTAAATCATTATTAATAGCAATTATTTCAATTAAATCGGAATGAGATAACTTTAGTTCTTGTGCATGTTTTGCCTCCATAGAAGCATAAATAAATTCTTCTCTATTCTGAGCAAAAAGATTTGCCGCAAAAAGAAGACTTAAAGATAAAAATGTAGATTTCAAATTCATATAGTGTTAATTAACAATCTAAAATACTATTAATTAAATGAAAAATATCGTTATAAATAAAAAAAGTCGTTGCAATGCAACGACTTTTAAAATCAAATAATTTGATGAAAATCAATAATTAGTCTTTAAACTGAAACTTGATATATGTAATTGTTTTACCTAATGCTTTAAATTTTTCTTCGTAATAAGTCTGTACTTCTGTTACGATTTTAGGCAATTCTGTATTATCTGGATGATACACATTATGCGATGACTTGATTACCTTGTGTCCTAATAACTGAATCATACCATGCGTATAACCGTGTAAAAATTCTGAATCAGTTTTCAAGTTGACAGTACCTTCAGGTTTTAGAATCTTATTATATTTTTCTAAAAACTCAGGATTAGTCAAACGATGCACTGTTCTTCTAAATTTAATTTGTGGATCTGGGAAAGTAATCCAAATTTCACTTACTTCATTTTCAGCAAATATTTGATCGATTAATTCAATTTGAGTTCTTATAAATCCAACATTATTTAAGTCTTCTTCTAAAGCAGTCTTGGCTCCTCTCCAAAAACGAGCACCTTTAATATCAACTCCAATAAAATTACGATCAGCCTCACGACGAGCCATTGCAACAGTATATTCTCCTTTTCCACAACCCAATTCTAATACAATTGGATTATCGTTTTTAAAGAAGTCTTTATTCCAATTTCCTTTTAAAGGAAAATTATTTACTGCTTCCTCACGTGTTGGTTGAACTACATTTTCAAAAGTTTTGTTTTCGTTAAATCTTCTGATTTTATCTTTTCCCATTTCGGACTAATTAATTTTGGCAAAATTACAAGAATTTACTGAATACTAAAAACATCCACTTTTTATAAAATCGGACAATATGCTATTAATTTATTAATAATGTGAAAAGGTTTACTATTTTTGTAAAGATTTAAAAAATTAAAAAATGGATTTTATTAAACAATTACATAGTGGTTGGGCTTATTTAACGATCTTAATGGGTGTTATTTTTGTAGTATTAACTTTAGTTTACGCAATATCTAAAAAAGATACTGATAACGTAATTAAAAAGATTGGATTAATTACTACAATTGCTTTCCACGTACAATTATTAGTAGGTTTAGTATATTACATCATGCGTTTTACAGCGATGGAAGGTGCTGGAAACATTATGAAAAGTGATATCTTACGTTTTACATTTTTAGAGCATCCAATGATGATGATTGCAGCTGTGGCTTTTATGACAATAGCGAATGCAAAATTAAAACGTTCTAATATTGTACCTATGACTGTTGTTATTTTTGCTCTAGTATCTATGGCATGTTTATTATCAAGAATTCCTTGGACAATTTGGTTAGGATAATCTGACTTTAAAATAAAAAAAAAGAGTATTAATATTAATACTCTTTTTTTTATTTTTACTTTTAAGTTATCTTAAAAATATATATGTTAATTCTTTTTATAATGCTTATTTGGCATTAGAATTGAATGTTTACCATTACAAAGTTAAAATATTATTGAATGAAAATGTGGAAATATATACTCTCTTTAGTATTGATTGTTACATCTATTAATTTATTTGCGCAACAACAATTCAATACTTCAAATACCAACATTGATTACGAATTAGAAACTGGAACATTAAATATTACATCTCGTTTATACACTGTCGCTATTGAGAAAGCTGTTGGAGAAAAAACAACGAATAAATCTTCTTTTGATGCTAAGCTTAAAAATTATATCAATAATAAAGTAGATCTTAAAATAAATGGTAAACCTGTAAATGTATCTTATTACGGTTTCCAAACAAATGAACAAACTACGAGAATATATTTGAAAGTAGAAAAGCTAAATGATATTTCTTCCTTAGATATAAGACTTGCACTATTAATGGATACTTATAGTGATCAACAAAATTTTATGAAAATTGATATAAAAAATAATCGTAAAAGTTTTGTGATAAGAAAAGATACTGAAGTAGTAAAAATAAATTTTTAATAAAAAAAGCGCCTCACAAATGAGGCGCTTTTTCTTTATTAAAAATTATCTCTTACTAACCTGATTAATTTTTCATTTTCGTTTCTTACCCAAGAAGCATTTTTAGTTACATGATCATTCATTAAACTAAAAATATAAGTTTTACCAGAATTAGATTTTACATAACCACTTAGTGTTATGGTATGAGATAAAGTTCCTGTTTTTGCAAAAACATAAGGTTGGACTCCATCTTTATATCTATTTTTTATAGTTCCTGTTTTTCCTCCGACTGGGAAAATGGAAAATAATCTTGATTCAGGAAACTCTTTATACATTTTATCTAAAACTTGTACCAAATTTTGTGGGGTAAACATATTATATCGTGATAATCCTGATCCATCTACCCAAATTGGTTTTTGTTTAAGATCCGTAAAATATTTATCAGTAATTGTTTTAATTGTTTGTACTGAACTTAATTTACCGTTCATTGTACTTGAAGAAACAATTAATAAATGTTCTGCCAAAAAATTATCACTTTCTTCCATCATTTCTTTATAAACTTTATCTGCCAAAGTGCTATAAAAAATACTTGAAGGCGAAGGCATTGGTGCTTTCGACATTTCTACAGGTTTACCTACAATTTCAATAATTGTGTTTTTAATGACATCTTCTTGCACAATAAACGGAACCTTTACTGTAGATGAACGTGCTCCTATATAAAATTGATTGGTATAAAAATCCCTTGCTTCTGCAGATTCTTTTACCTTTATATTGTCCTTAAATACTGTAGGAAAAGTTTTTAGATTTGTACCAGATTTAGAAATTGTTAATAAATTTTCATTAATAGGAAATTGACTACGTTCTGGTGAATATTTTTTTCTAAAATCATCCCATGTCCAACCTGGTAAAAAAGATTCTTCATCAAAATTATTCCAATGCAAAATAATCTTTGATCCTTTATTTTTTAAAAATTCTAAAACTTTAGGATTTTTGAATTTTGGATGCATAAATGTAGGATCTCCTGTTCCTTCGATATGCAATTCGTCTCCTCTAATTGCATATTTAAATGCAGGAATCGAATCGGGTAAAGATTTCATTGCAGCATATAAAGTGAAAATTTTGGCATTAGATGCTGGAGTAAAAAATTTATTACCATTATAGCTAAAAACCTCTTTCTTTTCTTGTGGATCGTATAAATAAAACCCAGTAAACTGTGTTTGATAAAATTCACTGTCTAGATGTTTTTGTAACAATTCAGTTTGGCCAAATAATAAATTTGATAAAAAAACAGCTAGTAAACTATAAATTAATTTATTCATTATTTCGCTACATTTTCCTCTGTTGGCTGATTTCTTACAATCATTTCCGTATGTGGATATGGAATAGAAATATTATTTTTATCTAATGCATATTTTACATTACGATGCATACGCCAATATGCAGACCAATAATTTTCTGATTTTGTCATGCATCTTACAGCAAGATTTACACTACTATCTCCAAACTCTAAGATCTCAACTGTCATGTTCTGATCTTGTTCTACTAATTCTTCATTTTTCATTACATTTAAAATAACCTCTTTAGCTTGATCAAAATCATCATCATAAGAAATTCCTATTTGAACATCTAAACGACGAAATTCTTTTGTGGAATAATTAGTAATTGGATTATTAAACAAACTTCCGTTAGGTAATGTGATTATTTGCCCTTTTGCAGTTGCTAAAACTGTATTTAAAATACTAATTGATTCTACAGTTCCCTCATTTCCTTGAGAAACAATATAATCTCCAACTTTAAAAGGTTTAAAAATAATAATCAAAATTCCGGCAGCAAAATTAGATAGTGATCCTTGTAATGCTAAACCAACTGCTAATCCTACCCCACCAATAGCTGCGATAAATCCTGATGCATTAAGTCCTAAACGGTCAACAACAAAAATAACGATGACAATTTTAAGAACGATATTAATAATTGGAATTAAAAATGTACGAATGGATAAATCTACATTTCGAGCAATCATTCTTTTTTCTACAAGGTTTTTTAATTTTGATGATATCCAAAAACCTATTGTTAATGTTAGGATGGCAGAAACTAAACTCCATCCAATGTCAGAACCTTTTGTAATTAATATATTGGTTAAATATTCAATATCTTTTAGAGGCATTTTTACAACATCTTCTAAACTGTCGGGCTGATTAACTTGAGGCATATTTTAATTTTTTATTTATTCTATAAAGATAAAAATAATGTAATTTTTTAGATCATATATACTACATACAATATCTAAAAATAAGATTAAACTTTTCATAATATTTTTGGCATAATATTAGTTGTTATAAGTAATTAATAACCAACACTTTTAAATAACATTCTATGAACATTATTGAATTAGCAAAAAAGTATTTGACTCCAGATACTATTTCAAAAGTTGCCACTGAAACTGGAGAAAAAGAGTCAAATGTAAACCGTGCAATCAGTGCGTTTCTTCCTATCATATTAGGAAGTGTAATTGATAAAAACTCAGGTACACAAGGCTTATTACATACATTAAAATCTTTTGGTGCATCTCGTGGGTTATCATCATTATCAACACAAACAGTAGACTCTCCTATTTTATCACAATTGATTAATTCCGTATTTGGATCTAATCAATCTACGATAATTAATAAAGTTGCTGAATTTGCTGGAATCTCATCAAATTCATCTTCAAAACTATTTAACCTTACTTCAGAAGCTACATTGGGTTCTTTAGGGAAATATGCAAATGATCAAAATTTAGGAGAAACTGAATTTTCTAATTTATTGAATACGAATAAATCTACTCTTAAGAGTTTATTACCTGCAGGATTAGGGTTAGGCGCATTAGGATTAGGTAATATTTTTGGTTCTGATAAACCTGCATTTACTTCTCCTGATCCGGTGATAGAAACTCCTTCTAGAAAAATTGAGCCTGAAAAAAAGCCTTATGTAGATCCAGTACGTTATGATGAGCCTGAAGAAAAATCAAATATTTGGAAATGGTTACTTCCTTTACTTTTATTATTAATCGGAGGATTTTTAGTGTGGAAATATCTTCAAAAAGATGATGGTGATGTTACAAAAACTACTACAACAGTAGACACTATGCAAGTAGATTCTGCCAATACAGTTATTTCTACTGAAACAACTACTAAAACCTATGGAGAAGTTGACTTAGACGGTGCAAAATTAAAAGCTTATCCTGGTGGTTTAGAACAACAAATTATAGATTTTATTAAATCTCCTGAGTATGCAAATTCTACAGAAGAGCAATTAAAAGATAAATGGATTAATTTTGATAACGTGAATTTTGTTTTTGGTAAAACAGATCAATTAGAAGGTGATTCTCAATTACAATTAGAGAATTTATCTCAAATTTTAAAGAAATATCCAGATGCAAAAATTAAAATTGGTGCATATACAGATAATGTTGGTAAACCAGAAGACAATAAAGCTTTATCTCAGAAACGTGCAGATTATTTAAAATCAGCATTAGATAAACTAGGTGTTGGTTCTCAAGTTATTTCAGCTGAAGGTTATGGAGCAGAGTTTGCAACAGTTGATGCATCAGCTTCTGATGAAGAGAGAGCAGTTGACCGCAAAATGTCTTTAAGATTTTCTAAATAATATATAATTAAATAACATTCTAAAAAATAAGGAGTAATACAATTGTATTACTCCTTATTTTTTTATTAAAATTTTCATTAGTTAAAGTATATGATTACAAACAATTAATATCTTTGCACACTATGAAATTTTCAATCGATAAAAAAGACGAATTTTCAAAGGCAAGAGCTGGTGTTTTAGAAACTGATCACGGTACTATACAAACTCCAATCTTTATGCCTGTGGGGACAGTTGGGACAGTAAAATCTGTGCATCAACGTGAATTAGAAGAAGATATTAAAGCACAAATTATCTTAGGAAATACGTATCATTTATACTTACGTCCAGGAACAGACATTCTTCATAAAGCTGGGGGGTTACACCAATTTATGAATTGGCAAAAACCTATCTTAACAGATTCTGGAGGATTCCAAGTATTCTCTTTGGCATCAAGCAGAAAAAAATCTGAGGAAGGAGTACGTTTCAAATCGCATATAGATGGTTCTTATCATATGTTTACGCCAGAGAAATCAATGGAAATCCAGCGTTATATTGGTGCAGATATATTTATGGCCTTTGACGAATTAACTGGTATTCCTGCCAAATATCATGATGCAAAACGTGCTATGCATGTAACTCATCGTTGGTTAGAACGTTGTAGAACATGGCTTAATAATAATCCTGAGTATTATGGCCATAAACAATCTTTATTTCCAATCGTTCAAGGAAATGATTTTAAAGATTTACGTCAAGAATCTGCAAAGTATATATCAGATTTTGGTGCTGAAGGTAATGCCATTGGAGGTTTATCTGTTGGTGAACCAGAACCTGTAATGTATGAGATGACTGATATTGTTACAGAAATATTACCACAAGACAAACCTCGTTACCTAATGGGTGTAGGAACTCCATGGAATATTATAGAATGTATTGCCTTAGGTGTAGATATGTTTGACTGTGTGATGCCTACTCGTAATGCTAGAAATGGAATGTTATTTACATGGAATGGTGTTATGAATATGAAAAATGCTAAATGGAAAGATTGTTATGAACCATTAGATGAGTCTGGTACAAGTTATGTAGATAGCTATTATAGTAAAGCTTATGTAAGACATTTATTTAATGCACAAGAATCGTTAGGTAAGCAGATTGCTTCTATTCATAATTTAGCCTTTTACTTAGATTTGGTTAGAGTAGCAAGAGAACATATATTAGCTGGAGATTTCACTCAATGGAAAGAACAAATTCTTCCACAACTTAAACAACGTCTATAGTTTGAAAATTATTGATAAATACATCGTTAAGAATTTTGTTAGTACATTTATCTTTATGGTGCTAATACTTTCCTCTATTGCAATTATTATAGATTTAAGTCAGAAATTAGCCCGTATTAATGATAGTGGTTCTACAGCAACAGAAGCCTTATTATATTTTTATCCATTCTGGGGGATTTGGGTAGTAAATACTTTTCTTCCTATTGCCGTTTTTATAACTGTTATTTATTTTACTTCTCGTTTAACGGATTTAACAGAACTAGTCGCAATCCAAGCAGGTGGAATA
The DNA here is from genome assembly GCF_015234135.1 of Faecalibacter rhinopitheci. GTDB lineage: Bacteria > Bacteroidota > Bacteroidia > Flavobacteriales > Weeksellaceae > Empedobacter > Empedobacter rhinopitheci. The sequence goes on from NZ_JADGIK010000005.1 coordinate 279,515, forward strand.
AGTTTTTACCGTATAACAAAACCTTATATTTGGGTATCGTTATTCTTAGCAGGTTCAGCAATGTTAATGAATAATTTTGTTTTACCATGGGCTAACGTTAAAAAAAATGCATACCAATACGAACATTTACTAAATTCAACTAAAAAGGAAGAATATTATAAAAGACAACGTGTTGGATCACAAATTTCACCAAACGAATATGTTTTTATTGATAGTTATGATCGTGTAGAAAGATTAGGAAATTCATTTACCTATCAAAAATTTGATTCAGTTGTATTAAAAGAACAAATTATTGCATCTGCTTTTGATTGGAATGAAGAAAAGAAAGCATACGAATTAAGAAATGTATATGTACGCCAAATTAATCCAGATAATACAGAAAAATTAGAATATCATCCTAATTTGACAAAAAAACTAGCTGCTACACCCGATGAAATATTACCAGAAGGATATGTAGCTGAAACAATGAATACTTTCGAATTGAAAAAATTTATTGATAGTCAAATACAAAAAGGATCAGCAAATGTAAATGCATATCAAAATGAATTAAACTCTCGTTTAGCAAATCCATTTTCTACGATAATTCTTACTATTCTTGCCTTATCGTTATCCTCACAAAAACGACGTGGAGGTATCGGAATTAATTTAGCAATCGGAATTACACTCGCATTTATATATATATTCTTTTCACAAATCACATCGACTTTTTCTGAAAAAGGATTTGTATCTCCATTAGTTGCATCATGGATCCCGAATATAATTTTCGGTCTACTCACATTAGTTTTATACATAAAAAGAGCAAGATCTTAATATACATATCAAAGCTGTTTTCTAAGAAAACAGCTTTTTTTATACATCTAATTCATTTTCATATCAAAAGTTTTAAAAAACTTTGGTTACAATAGTGCAGTTCTTGCCTCAATAATTTTTACAACTACATAGTTTTACGTAATTTTGCCTCTTTAATTAATCGTATAAAGGCACAATGATAAATGTATCTCTTCCCGATGGAAGCGTAAGACAGTATGAGAGTGGCATTACTCCTATGGGAGTTGCTCAAAGCATTAGCGAAGGTTTAGCGCGTAATGTTATTTCTGCATTGGTAAATGATAAACAAGTAGAGGTTACAACCCCTATTACTGAAGATGCTACGATCAAATTGTTAACCTGGAACGACGATTTAGGAAAACAAGCATTTTGGCATTCTTCTGCTCACTTACTAGCACAGGCAATCGTAGAATTTTATCCTCAAGCAAAATTAACAATCGGACCATCAATAGAAAATGGTTTTTATTATGATGTTGATTTTGGTGATGAGAAATTTACAGAAGCTGATTTTGCTAAGGTGGAAAAAGCAATGTTAGAAAATGCTAAAAAGAAAGCAGAATTTAAATTATATCCAGTTTCTAAAGCAGAAGCATTAGAAACATATAAAGATAATGAATACAAAACTGAATTAATTTCTAACCTAACAGACGGAGAAATTACATTTTGTACTCACGATAACTTCACAGACTTATGTCGTGGAGGTCACATCCCACACACAGGAATTGTAAAAGCTGCGAAAATTTTAAACGTAGCTGGAGCATACTGGAGAGGTGATGAAAAAAATAAAATGTTAACTCGCGTCTACGGAATCACTTTCCCAAAACAAAAAGACTTAACAGATTACTTAACTTTATTAGAAGAAGCTAAAAAACGTGATCACCGTAAATTAGGAAAAGAATTAGGTTTCTTTGCTTTCTCTGAAAAAGTTGGGCAAGGTTTACCATTATGGTTACCAAAAGGAGCATCTTTAAGAAGAAAATTAGAGAACTTCTTATTAAAACAACAAACTCGTTTAGGGTACGAAATGGTAATTACACCACATATTGGTCAAAAAGAATTATATGTTACTTCTGGTCACTATGCAAAATATGGTGCGGATTCATTCCAACCAATTCATACACCAAACGAAGGAGAAGAATTTTTATTAAAACCAATGAACTGTCCACACCACTGTGAGATTTATAAAACTTCACAATGGTCTTACCGCGATTTACCAAAACGTTATGCAGAATTCGGAACTGTATATCGCTACGAGCAATCAGGAGAATTACATGGGTTAACTCGTGTACGTGGATTTACTCAAGACGATGCTCACATTTTCTGTACACCGGATCAATTATTAGAAGAATTTAAAAAAGTAATTGATTTAGTATTGTACGTTTTCAGAAACTTAGGATTTGATAACTACTCAGCTCAAATTTCTTTACGTGATCCTGAAAATAAAGAAAAATACATTGGTTCTGATGAAAATTGGGCGAAAGCTGAACAAGCAATTATGACAGCTGCTGCAGAAAAAGAATTACCTACAGTCGTAGAATACGGAGAAGCTGCATTCTATGGACCTAAGTTAGACTTTATGGTGAAAGATGCATTGGGACGTAAATGGCAATTAGGAACAATCCAAGTGGATTATAATTTACCAGAACGTTTTGATTTAAATTACACAGGAGCAGATAATGAGAAACACAGACCTGTAATGATTCACCGTGCACCATTCGGTTCTATGGAACGTTTCATTGCAATCTTATTAGAAAATACAGCAGGAAATTTACCACTTTGGCTAACACCAGACTTATACACTATTTTACCAATTAGCGAAAAATATGTGGAATATGGAGAAAAAGTATTAAATTTGCTTGCTGAAGAAGAAATTAACGGATTGATTGACAGTAGAAATGAGAAAACTGGAAAGAAAATTCGTGATGCCGAAATGAAGAAGATTCCTTTTATGCTAGTCATAGGAGAAAAAGAAGCAGAAAATGGTACAATTTCTGTGCGTAGACACGGAGAAGGTGATCTTGGTGAAATGACTGTAGAGGAATTTATCAATTTCATTAAAAAAGAAACAAAATTAAAATAATTTAAAAACAGAATACTATCGCAATTAGAAGAAAAGGCGGCAGAGGACCAGCCAGAGTAATTAAGGAAGATCAACACAAGATCAATGATAAGATTGACGCGCAAGAAGTGCGTGTTGTCGGAGAAGGCATAGAAGCTGGAGTATATCCAATTGCTAAAGCTAAAGAATTGGCACAAGAACAAGGTTTAGATTTAGTAATGATCAGTGAAAAGGCCATTCCACCTGTTTGTCGTGTCGTAGAGTATAAAAAATTCTTGTACGAACAAAAGAAAAAAGAGAAAGAATTAAAAGCTAAACAACAAAAAGTTGTCGTTAAAGAAATTCGTTTTGGTCCTCAAACTGATGATCATGATTATGAATTTAAAAGACGTCATGCTAAAGCTTTCTTAGAAGAAGGATCAAAATTGAAAGCGTATGTTTTCTTTAAAGGTCGTTCAATCATCTTTAAAGATCAAGGTGAAATTTTATTATTACGTTTAGCTCAAGAACTTGAAGAAGTTGGAAAAGTTGAACAAATGCCTAAGTTAGAAGGTAAAAGAATGATTATGATGATGGGTCCTAAAAAGTAATTTTTAGGCTTATCTCAAAAAAATATAAAAACGTTTTAATTTTAAATACAATTTGTAATCATGCCAAAATTAAAAACTAAATCTGGAGCGAAAAAACGTTTCAAATTAACAGGAACAGGTAAAATTAAAAGAAAACATGCTTTTAAAAGCCACATCCTAACAAAAAAGGAAACTAAACAAAAGAGAAATTTAACTCAAACTGGTTTAGTTGACAAAGCTGATGTTCATTCAGTAAAACAACAATTAAGATTAAAATAAGAAGAAATTCTTATTTGGTTTATTAATTAAACTTTAACCCTGTAGATGGGCCTTAAAGTAGATTTTAGGTCTCGCCCACTTCAAAAAAATTAAAAATTATGCCAAGATCAGTAAATGCTGTAGCGTCAAGAGCGCGTAGAAAAAAAGTTTTAAAACTTGCTAAAGGATATTTCGGAAGACGTAAAAACGTTTGGACTGTTGCTAAAAATGCAGTAGAAAAAGGTTTAGTTTACGCTTACCGTGATAGACGTCAAAAGAAAAGAAATTTCCGTGCGTTATGGATTTTAAGAATCAACGCAGGTGCAAGATTACACGGAATGTCTTATTCTCAATTCATGGGAGCTGCTAAAAAGGCTGGAATCGAGTTAAACCGTAAAGTATTAGCGGATTTAGCAATGAACCACCCAGAAGCTTTCAAAGCAATCGTAGAAAAAGTAAAATAATTTAAACATTATAAATTAAAACGTTTTAAAACTTGGCTTTTGCCAAGTTTTTTTTTATCCTTACTTTTGGTTAAACACCAATTTTTACTTACATGGATAAAAAGGATTTAATCCAACGAATTTGGCCTTTCTTTATAGTCTTCTTTCTATATACATTTATTTCCTCTGCCATGATTCAGTATTTTGGCAGAAATCAATTACATTTATTTATAAATAAATTTCACACTCCAGTTTTAGACTATTTTTTTAGATATTATACTGATTTTGGAACCACAGGTTTATTAATTATTCTTAGTATATATATTGTTTGGAAATCAAATTGGATCACTCTTGGTTATTTAATTATTACAGAAATTATAGCATCAATACCAAGTGTATTTACAAAAAAATACTTTTTTAAGCACGTTCATCGTCCATCCTACTATTTTCATCAGAATAATATTGAATTACACCTGATTGAAGGTGCTAAACTTCAAATTCCATATACATTTCCATCCGGACATACTTTATTAGCTGTAATCATCGCTATGACATTATGTACTATGACAAATAAGCGTGGATTACAATTTATATTTGCCTTACATTTTCCATTAATTGCATATAGTAGGATGTATTTGTCAAAACATTTTGCGATAGATACAATTGGAGGTGCAACTTTAGGATTTTTCACCTTTATATTCGTATATTATTGTTTAAATAATTTAAATATCCAATTCAAATTTCAACCTATATATAAGCGCAATGATAACAGAAACTAAATCTAAACTAAGAATAAGTTTAATAGAGTATGATGTAGTTTGGGAAGATGCTAAAGCTAATCATCAATATTTGGATGAATTATTACTAAATCATAAGTCAGATATCGTTTTACTGCCTGAAATGTTTGCTTCTGGATTTTCAATGTCTGTAGACAAAATTGGAGAAAAACCATTTGGTCCTACATTCGAATGGATGCAGCAAAAAGCTAATCTAATGAATTGTGCAATTGCAGGTAGTGTTTCTACATTAGAAGGAAATAAATATTACAACCGTTTTTATTTCGTAAGTCCTAATAATGGAATATATATCTACGATAAAAAACATTTATTTAGCTATGGAAAAGAAGCAGAAGTATATTCTGCGGGAGACAAAATTGTTACTATAGATTATAAAGGTTGGAAAATTCGACCTATTGTATGTTATGATTTAAGATTTCCGGTATGGATTCGAAATACGGAAGAAAATCCTTATGACTTATTATTATGTAATGCAAGCTGGCCAAAAGCTCGTAGAGAGGCTTGGATTTCGCTTCTAAAGGCAAGATCTATTGAAAATATGTCCTATGTTGCTGGAGTTAATAGAAAGGGTATAGATGGCTATAATCTGGAATATAAAGGAGACTCACATCTATTCGATACGTTAGGAGATGATCTAGTAATGATTAATAATCATCCTGAGATATTACAATTCGAAATAGATAAAGAAAAGCAAGATAAAACACGTCTACATTTTAATTTCTTAAATGATCGAGATTCATTTTATTTTGGATAATTTTATAAAAATTCCTTCTGGTTAAGAATAGTTTTTTTAGAAACTATTTTAAATCTGACTACAAATTAATTTACTATATATACTCAGTATTCGTTAATTATATATCAATATCTTTTATAAGTTATTACAAAAAAATGCTATTTACAGTTCTAAATTAAAATAAAGAAAGATTTCTAATAATTAAAAAGAATATCAATTGTAGAAGTTAGAACTTAAACAGAGGTTAGAATAAGAATACATTCTACAAGAAGCTAACCTTAATATAAATTAAAATTAGGAATAAAATAAACTACAGAGATTTTACTTGATCACTCGTTCACATATTCGCTTTTTCACTATTTAACCTATTAACATACCAGTTTAATCCGGGCGTTAAGAAAAAGAAAGATAAAGTAATTTAAACTAACTATAGAAGGGATCACGATTTAAATAGAGATATACAAAATCAATATCTATGTATTAGAATTAAGTTCACTTCTTCAAAACTTCTCTAATCGGCCTATAAGTCTATAACGTTAAAAAATGAAATAGAATGGAGGATAAGAAAGATTTAGCGAGCGACAGCGAGGCATTTAAATCTTTCCCGCAATGAAATTTAATTTTAGTTAAATAGATTTGAAGCCTTGATTTTTTTGGTTCCTTTTTCATCAAGGAAAAAAGAACATCTAAATAGAAAAATATTCTTCAGTAAATTATATTCCAAAGCTTATTAAGCTTCTCCTTTCAAATTCAAATGTTTTGTGTCAAGACAAAAATGAACATAATTATTATAAAATGAATATTTACTTTTTAAAACAAGTTTACTCGATTAATCGTTCACCTGTTCACAAATAACAAGTTCCCTTGTCCCTATAAAAGTTTAGGGCATAAAAAAAGCCCAATCTAATTAAAGATTGAGCTTTGTTATAAAGACTGGCGACGACCTACTCTCCCGCAATAGCAGTACCATCGGCGCTGAAAGGCTTAACTTCTCTGTTCGGAATGGGAAGAGGT
>NZ_JADGIK010000006.1 GCF_015234135.1 Faecalibacter rhinopitheci
GCGTTAGCTTCTATGTTTTACAACTTCGAATTTCCTTTAGCTCTATTATTTAAGGATTGACCTAATTTGTATTCGGCTTTTATTTCTTTCGTCTTATATTATAATTTCAAATGAACTTCTCATTAATTCGCAATTCAACTTTCATCGTTTGCGGTTGCAAAGGTAATGCTTATTTTTAAACTACAAAATAAAATCTTAAAAAGTTTTTACTCCCGTTTAAAGCGCTATTACTTCACTGTTTTTTTCAATTTACAATACTACTCGTCTTTCGTATTGAGAGTGCAAATATAGAACATCTTTATTCACTTTACCAAACACATTTTAGAATTATTTCCTACGCTTTAACTAACTCACTGAACCTCCGTAGAATATTTTTTGAAATAAAATTAAAATACGTTATTATTCATTGAATTTATGTAATAATACATTTATGTGTTCTATATAGAAGGTGATTTTATGCCTAATCAACATAAAAAATCTATTATATAAAGGATGTATTTTTTTAGGATTTATATTTATCTTAAAATTTAGAGATTGGCTGACAGTTGAGCTTTTTCGCGTTAGGGATTGCAATGGATATCCTTTGCTAGCTAGCAAAGATAGAAATGGAAAGCCCGACCGAAGGGAACGCCCAAAAAAATATATAAAAAAAGCATCTTAATAAATTAAGATGCTTTTGTATTTTGGATAATGTAGTTATTAGCTTGCTAAAACGATTACATTATTGTTGCTCATTTCTAAAGTTCCTCCTTTGATATCAAATAACAAAGTTTTTGATTGAGATGGAGACGTGTATACTTTTCCTGATTTATTATTAAAATCTTTAAAAGTAGATTCGTGAACAGCAATTTTAATAGTCCCTTCACCTAAAGTAGCTACAATAGGGGCGTGGTTATTTAAGATTTGGAATTCACCATCTTTACCAGGTAAAGTGATTGCATCAATCTCACCGTCAAAAATTACTTGTTCTGGAGTGATAATTTGTAATTGCATATCCGTTATATTTTAAAAAAAAGAGTACTTAGTTGTCTTGTGAAAAGAAACGTAAGCACTCTTTATATCGTTATTCTTTTAATTATTTAACGTCTGCTAACATTTTCTCACCTGCTTCAATCGCTTCTTCGATTGTACCACGTAAGTTGAATGCTGCTTCTGGGTATTGGTCAACTTCACCGTCTAAGATCATATTAAATCCTTTGATAGTGTCTTTGATATCAACTAATACACCTTCGATACCTGTAAATTGCTCTGCAACGTGGAATGGTTGAGATAAGAAACGTTGGATACGACGTGCACGGTGTACAACTGTTTTATCCTCTTCTGATAACTCTTCCATACCTAAGATAGCAATAATATCTTGTAATTGGTTGTAACGTTGTAAAATTTCTTTTACACGTTGAGCTGTTTCGTAATGATCTTTACCTACAATTTCAGGATTAAGGATACGAGAAGTAGAGTTTAATGGGTCTACTGCTGGATAAATACCTAAAGAAGCAATTTTACGATCTAATACTGTAGTAGCATCTAAGTGAGCGAAAGTTGTAGCTGGCGCAGGGTCAGTTAAATCATCCGCAGGAACATAAACTGCTTGTACAGAAGTAATAGATCCGTTTTTAGTAGAAGTAATACGCTCTTGCATAGCACCCATTTCAGTTGCTAATGTAGGTTGGTATCCTACTGCAGAAGGCATACGTCCTAATAAAGCTGACACCTCAGAACCTGCTTGAGTAAAACGGAAGATATTATCTACGAAGAATAATACGTCTTTTCCCTGTCCTTGACCATCTCCGTCACGGAAATACTCAGCTAAAGTTAAACCTGTTAAAGCAACACGAGCACGTGCACCTGGAGGCTCATTCATTTGTCCGAATACGAAAGCAGCTTTAGAATCTTTCATTAATTCTGCATCTACTTTAGATAAATCCCAAGAACCTTTCTCCATAGAGTGAATGAAATCATCACCGTATTGGATAAGACCTGCTTCGATCATCTCACGCATTAAGTCATTCCCTTCACGAGTACGCTCACCAACACCAGCAAATACAGATAAACCTCCGTGTCCTTTTGCGATGTTATTCATCAACTCCTGAATTAATACCGTTTTACCTACACCGGCACCACCGAATAAACCAATTTTACCCCCTTTAGCGTAAGGCTCAATTAAGTCGATTACTTTAATCCCTGTAAATAAAACTTCAGATGCTGTTGATAACTCTTCGAATTTAGGAGCTGATCTGTGAATTGGTAAACCGTTTTCTTTATCTAAATTTCCTAAACCATCAATAGCATCTCCTACAACATTAAAAACACGTCCTTTGATTGCTTCACCGATTGGAACCATGATAGGTCTACCTTGAGAGAATACTTCTTGCCCTCTTTGTAAACCATCAGAACTATCCATTGCAATACAACGTACAGTATCTTCACCGATGTGTTGTTCTACTTCAAGAATTAATTTATCTTTTCCTGCACGTGGAACTTCTAATGCATCATAAATATTTGGAAGGCCTTCAGCGTTATCAAAAATAACATCAATTACAGGTCCGATAACCTGAGCAATTCTACCTTTCTTTTGATTTGCCATTATATGAAATGATTTAGTTTATTTTATTTGGGTGCAAAGGTAAGTCAATTCTAGCTTAATATACATATACATTTTAAGATTTTTATCATAATATTTTGATTATTAATCAAGAATTTACATATATTATGATATTTATAAAGAAAAATTGTTCCTAAAAGATGTAGGAGTTACATTTGCTAAAAATCAATTCTGTGGAAGTTTATCAATCGATACAAGGTATAAAGGCAATTAAAAATCCTATTCTTACATTGGGTATGTATGATGGTGTGCATATTGGTCACCAAGCCATTATTAATCAATTGAATAAGATTGCTAAAGATGTAGATGGTGAAAGTGTTTTGTTAACATTTGATCCTCATCCTCGTATGGTATTACAACCAAATTTTGATTTTAAGTTTATTTATACTTTAGATGAAAAAGAAAAAGCTTTAGAGAGATTAAAGTTAGATCATTTTATTATTCATCCTTTTACAAAAGAATTTTCGCAACTTACTTCATTAGAATTTGTTCGAGATTTATTAGTTAATCAGATAAAAATTCATACCCTAGTTATTGGATACGATCACCATTTTGGAAAAAATAGAGAGGGTAATTTTGAACAACTAGAAATTTTATCAAAAGAATACGGTTTTAATTTAGTACAAATTGAAGCTGTGGACTGCAACGATATTGCTGTAAGCTCTACTAAAGTGAGAAATGCTTTGGTCGAAGGAAATATAGATTATGTAAATAAAGCCTTAGGATATCCATATCCTATAAGTGGTGAAGTAGTACATGGTGATAAAATCGGTAGAACTTTAGGTTTCCCAACAGCAAACTTAAAAGTTGATGATTTAAAAATAATTCCATCACATGGTGTATACAGTGTAAATGTATTTATTAAAGAAAACAAATATTTAGGTTTATTAAGTATTGGTATTCGTGAAACTGTAACCAATTCGAAAGAATTAAGAGTAGAAATAAATATATTAGATTTTGAACAAGATATCTATGGACAAACTATTCGAATCGAATTATTAGATAAAATTCGAGATGAAAAAAAATTTAATAGTCTAGATGAATTAATAGAAGCAATGAATCAAGATAAAATACATGCTATAAAAAAATATTCTAAATAAAAGTATAAGGCTCCATATGGAGCCTTATACTTTTATTGGATAATTATTTTATTAGATTTTGTTTCGCCATTTCTAAAATATATGTTTAGCATATATATACCTTTTGGAAATTCTTGAATATTAATTTCATTATTATTATTTACCACTTTTAAAATTTTCCCTTCCATGTTAAATAATTCTAACTTATAAACTTCTCCTTTAGAATTGATTCTAACATATGATTTTGTAGGATTTGGAAAGATCTCATAAGAAACAGAGGATAAATCTCTTGTATTTAATGTATTAAAAATAGTTTCAAAATTTGGAATCCCATAACCTAATTGATTACTGTATACAGGATATAAATGTGCTGAATTTTCAATAAGATTTTTTAATTCGTTAATAGATTTAGTAGGATAAGCACTCATCAATGTTGCAATAGATCCTGCCATAATTGGCGAAGCAAATGAAGTACCATTTACGGAAACATAGTTTCCATTTGGAGAAACTGTGGGAACATAAACTCCCATTGCAGAAACATTAGGTTTATATATTCCTACTGCGTTTGGTCCATAAGATGTAAAACTTGCAGGATAATTATAACTGTCATTTGCGCCAATAGAAAATACTTCTGGAACATCGGCTGGAGCAGAAATATAATGCCAACTATTATCTCCATCATTTCCCATCGCATTTACTACAAAAATACCTCGAGAAGCTGCTATCTTAGCACCTTTAGAAATTAAGGTTGTTTCTCCATTCATATTCTCATACGTAAAATCGTACCTAGAATCGTCAAAAGTTGTATATCCTAAAGAAGTGTTTATAATGTCTACACCAACACTGTCTGCGCGTTCAGCTGCTTGAATCCAGTATAGTAATTCTTTTGGTGTTTCTGGGTTTGCGTCTTCCGATATATACAATGCATAATTAGCATCTGGTGCACTCCCCACATATGTACCATCTACATTTCCCGCCATATTTGCAAGTACCATTGTTCCATGAGAATCCTTTTGATATACATTGCTATGATTATTGACAAAATTATAGGTATCTATAATTCTACTTTCGTCTCTTAGTTTTTTAAAGGTTGCTACGGTATTAACACCAGGAAACCCAGCATCAATTACTCCAATTAAAATATTTTGACCTGTAAATCCAGCATCGTGAAGTGGTTTTAAATTTAATTGATTAATAAACTCTGTACTATATCCATAATCAAATTCTTGTATACGATTAAATTTATTCGTTACGATTGGATTTTCTCGCTTAGGATTAGTATTACGAACTAGTGATTCCACATTATCTACGAAAGGTAAATTTTGTAATTGATTAACGACAGTTTCGTCAGAAATTTCTACCATTATAGTATTTAGCCACTTTGAAGCGCCTACGTAATCTAAATTCAAATTCTTAATTTCCTGAATTTGAGTTGGTAAAATTGGGACATCTTTTTCGTCCAAAAGTATATCCCTATTAATTCTTCTGTCTAATGCTTTTTGAGAAAGCATAGATAATGGATTATTAAAAAAAACTGATGTATTGGTCTTTGGTTTTAAATTAACTAAGTATAGATCTTGACTCCAGGCTGTGGTTGTGCATAAAGTGAATAAAAATGGTAAAAAGTATTTCATTTAGTGTTTATTAATTACATCTAATTTAATACTTTAATATAAAATGACTTCTTAATTTTAATTAATTGATGGAAATAAATTTATGTAGTAATTATAAATACTTTCCTTATGGCTAATGATTTCAGCTAATATTTCAGGTTTAATTTTTTTAGAATTAGTTTGTACCGAAACATTTCCTTTTTCTCTTGTAAAAGAAATCCTAATTCCACCATTATCAAAGATTAATTTATTATTGCTTTTATTTAAAAATTTAATACTGATTTTATTTACTTGATCCTGAATTACAAATCTGTTTCTGTAAAATACAACGGAAGGGATATCTTTATAAACTTGTTTAGTAGCTCTAGAAGTAATTATACTATCAGATACATTCGCTTTATATAATTTTGCGGACGAAGCTGCAGCTAAGAAGATTGTATCTTCTTTTTTATTTTTCAAAGACATACTTCCATTAATAGGCCCTATTTTATTTTGTGCTAATAAAATAGATTCTGAAATTGTAGTTTTATCTATTTCAAGAATATTATCTACAGAATCTATCGCATTTTCAGTGATGCTTTCTGTTGAAATTTTAGGATTTTTCTTAAATGATTTGCCTTCTATTTTATTTTCATTTTTTACTATCTGAGGTAAATATTCATTTAAAATATCTTCCTTTTCATTAATAATTTTAGAATCATTAGTTTGCTCTAAATTATTTATATCTTTTTGAGTAATTGTAACTGTATTGATTTCCTTCTTATTCAGATTATCAATAAAAAAATAAAAATATGGGATAGCAATTAATGCGAATACAGCTGCGGCCGACCAAATACTTTGTATAAATTCTACAAAAGGCTTTTTCTGTTTCGGATTTAAACTATTTTCTATTTTATTCCAAACTATTTCGCGAGGTTTTTCATGTGGAATATTTTCCTCTGCTGTTTTACGAAATAATTCTTCTAGTGGATCTTTTTCGTTCACAATAAATTCGCTTTTAGGTTTGGGTATTTATTAAATAAATCTTTCAATTTTGTTTTTGCTAAATTCAATTGTGATTTTGAAGTGCCTTCAGAAATACTTAATTGTTCAGCAATTTCTTTATGTTTATATCCTTCTATTACGTAAAGAACAAATACAATTCTACATCCCTCTGGCAATAAATTTAAAAGTTGCATTATATCACCATTATCCTCATTAATTATGTTATCAGCATGTAATGACTTGTTGTGATCTTCAATATTCAATAAAAAAGTTTTATTCTTTCTAATTTCCATCAAACATTCATTAACAATTATGCGATGCATCCATCCTTCAAAATTGCCTTCATTTGAAAATGAATTGATGTGTTGAAAAATTTTTAAAAATCCTTTTACCAACGCATCTTCTGCTTCATGCACATTCACAAAATATCTTTTACAAACCGCAAAAAAACGCGAATCATATTTCTCGTAAAGCAATCGTTGAGCTTTAGTATCATTTTTTTTACATGCTTGAATTATGTGCTGTAGATCCAAGGACTATTTGTTTAAACTATATTATAGATGCGAAATTAATGGAAAAGGTTGTATAACAGTATCCTAAATTTAGTTAATATTTCTAAAATAATAAAAGCCACCGATTATTGGTGGCTTTTAATAAGTATATATGTTTAGTATTTATAAATTTATTTTTTGATAAATTTCTTTACTACACGCTTATTATCTTGATTAATTTCAATTAAGTATACTCCTTTATCTAACTTACTAACATTAAGAACTTGAGTAGTTAAAACTCCATTCTCAACATTTTGTCCTAACATATTTTTAATACTATATGATATTGAACTATTAGATTCTGATTTTATATTTAATACATCCGAAGTTGGATTAGGATAAAGCAAGAAATCAACTTTATCAATATCTCCAGTAGATAAATCGTTTTTAGCAAAAACAGCTTTAATCGTATAATCTAACGCTGGATTTATAGTCAACTCTGCATCTGTAGATGTATAATCTCCTTCCCAACGTAAAAATTTATAACCAGGTAATGCAACTGCTTGTAATTTAACAGGAACATTTTTAAAATAATCACCTGACCATGTAGAATAATCGCCATCAATACCTACAGTAGAATTATTGATTTCAATTGTATTTACTTTAACAAAACCTTCTTCAGGATTACTAGTTTTAGCTGTTAATTGGTAAGTACCTTCTAGGTTAAATTGGTTATTGATATGTCCTAATTGCGCTGTTCTTCTTTCATTGGCAAACTTTCTTAATTTGTCAATATTAGTTTCCCATACATCTAATGATGGGATTAAATTCCATCTTTCAATATGCTTTGGCATATCTGGTTCTAAAACACTTTTGATATTTTCAATAAGATTCAGAACATGATTTTCTTTATAACTTGTGTTTAATAAATCTGAAAATCTATTTATAAAATAATTTTTATAATTAGCATTTGTTAATAAACCATTAAAAATATAATTTGTATAAATAAAACCTCCTACATCATTACTTAGTGCATGAGCTAATGTATTATGATTTGCAGTATTATTAATCCAACCTTCACCACCGTTCATTGCTACATCATAATCTTTTACTAACCATCTCCATCTTCCATCTTGTCCAAATTTTGCAGATGGATTATAATCAACACGTTTTCTGAAATAAACATTGTTATTCTGAGGCCAGTCAAAATTAGCCGCATAAATCCCCGTAATGTGGTAATCAGCTAAATTAATTTCATCTACATATGTAATAGCTTCTTGAAATTTTTCTTCCGATTCTAAATTTACATTTTGGAAAAAATTCATGGTTTGATTGTAAAATTTATCATCACCTAAATCTACAATACCATCATTTTCAAGATAATCTAATTCATCTTCTTTAATTCCAAATACTCTTTCAAAATACTTTTCATCATACCTTTCTCTTATGTTATAAATACCATAATACTCTCCATTAACAAATGTATTTACAGGTTGATAATTTTGAGTTTCAGAATTCATATGCTCATTCAACTTATGAATTAAAGCATCTCTAAATAATGTAGATTCAGTATCTTGTCCAGAATTTCTTAAAATTAGTCTTTTAAATTTATCGTATCCATAATCTTTAAAAAACTGATGATTGAAATTTTTACTTCCATAGGCATCCTTTGCATAGATACGGAAAGGTCTATTAGCAAGGTATCTTGTCCCGTTTCCATTATTTCTTAAACCTGCATCATGATTTAATTTAGAAATTTTATTTTCTAAGTAAATAACATTCAGTCTAATCTCTGATTCAGATCCACTTGCCCAATAATTAGCTGGAGTAAAAGCATTTATTTCTGTTTGAGGATTATTTTTTCTCCACTCGTCAAATGTTCTCCCTGCAACAAATAATCCTTTTTCATAACCAAATAAATTCTCATCATCCGTTGTGAAATTTATAATTGGTAATGTGTAAGTATTTTCATTAAAAAAATAAACTTGTGTTACAGTATTTGAAGTTGCATCATTAGAAAAAGCTTTAGCCCTTACAACAAAACTTTTATCTATTTTAGTAGATGGAAAATAGGGTTGTGATTTAAATGTTGTGGAAATATTAGCAATACGATTCGGCTCAGATGTTCTATTATATACTACAATTGGATTTGTATATTTATTTGATTTTAATGTGTTTTCATAAAATTGAAATTCTGTGTCCTCTGGATATTGTGGATATTGTTTTTTGTATTGATAAGTTCTCCCGTCTAAATTATTAATATCAGGTTCAGAACCATCTAACGTATAAATAATTGTTGTATTAGGATCCTTATGACTTAAAATAAGTTCAAATTGAGAATCATAAAATCCTGATTCTTTAGAAAATTCAGGTAAATCAAGAGATTGACCGAATAAAGGAGTTATAAATAATAAAGGTAAAAAATAGATGTTTTTCATATTTAATTTTAAAAAAAACAAAATTAACAATATTATCTAAACAAAAAAAAGTTGATGAATTTTATTCATCAACTTTAACATTTTAAAATATTTGAAAAATATTATTTTACTAATTCATTCTTAACTAAATACTCTGCTATTTGCACCGCATTAGTTGCTGCTCCTTTACGTAAATTATCCGCTACAATCCAACAGTTTAAAGCATTTGGCAATGATAAATCACGACGAATACGTCCTACAAAAACATCATCTTTACCTTCAGAATAAAAAGCCATTGGATACGTGTTTGTATCTGGATTATCTTGTAAAGTAACTCCTTCTTGATCTGCTAACAATCTTCTAACGTCTGCTAATTCAAAATCATTTTCAAATTCAATATTTACAGATTCTGAGTGTCCTCCTTGTACTGGAACACGAACTGCAGTTGCTGTAATATTCATTTCATCTACGCGCATAATTTTTTTAGGTTCACGCGTTAATTTTAATTCTTCTTTTGTATAACCAGTTTCTTCATCAAAAACATCGCAATGAGGCAAAGCATTTTTGAAAATTTGATATGGATAAACTTTCGCAACATTTTCTCCTCTTACTTCACCCTCCAATTGTTGTACTGCATCTTTACCTGTTCCTGTAACAGATTGGTAAGTAGAAACTACAACACGTTTAATGCCATATTTTTTATGTAATGGATTTAAAACCATTACTAACTGAATTGTAGAACAGTTAGGATTAGCAATAATTTTATCTTCAGTTGTTAAAATATCTGCATTAATTTCCGGAACAATTAAAGGAATATTTGGTTCCATTCTCCATGCTGAAGAGTTATCAATTACAGTTGTACCAACTTCAGCAAACTTTGGCGCCCATTGTTTGGAAGTTTCTCCTCCTGCAGAAAATAGTGCGATATCTGGTCGCAACTCTACTGCATCTTGCATTGATACAATTGTATACTTTTCACCTCTATATTCAATAGTATTTCCTACAGATTTTTGTGATGCAACTGGGATAATTTCAGTAATTGGAAAATTTCTTTCTTCCAAAACTTGGAGTATAACTCTGCCGACCATTCCGGTAGCGCCTACGACTGCTATTCTCATTGGTTCTTTAACTTATTTAATTAATGAATTGAACAGTAAAATTAGCTAAATATTCTTTACTTATTTACCTATTTTTCACATTTATAGCATTAAAAATTGAATGAATATATATGGCAGAAATATATTCATTTGTGCTTACCTAAGTTTGAATAATCTTAAAATATATAAGACCTTATCAGAATAAAATTGTGAGTAAAAATATTATAAAATAAAAAAGTAGAGCAAAATGCTCTACTTTTTTTATAAAATTAAATATGTTTTATACTTTATTAATTATTTTTTGATGAATTTTTGGATACGTGTAACACCTTTATCATCTTGTACTCTTAAGAAATAAACACCTTTGCTTAAATTAGCAACATTGATTTTTCCTTCCTTTGAAGCACTTGGAGTTCCTACTACACGTCCTGTTACGTCAGCAATCTCAACTTTTGCAATGTTAGAATCTTTTAATGAAACTACAACATCTGTAGTTGCTGGATTAGGATATACTGCTAATTTATCAGAACCTAACTCAACAGTTCCCATTACACCTTCTGCAGTACCAACTACATTTAATAACCAACTAGAGTTAAATCCTAAATCTTTTATATCTACTGGCCATTCCTCAACACAATCTGATCCAGGCCATCCAATAAATGATGGTGCTGTTTGAGGATCTTCATTATTACCAAACCATGCTCTTGGTCCACCTTCAACCCACTCATAACCAATACCTACACCGAAATCTGTTCCTGCTGGAATAACCGTAGTTGCAATAAGAGGTAAATTTATCCAATCATTATTTTGAGTTGGTACTGTCATAGATCCATATGCATCTGTTACAGTAAGATTTTCAATTTCTGTTGCCGTAATATCAGTTCCTGCTGGTACTGTTGCTACTTCAGCCCACATTGTAATTCCTGTAGAAGAAGTAGAAAAATTAACTTCAGTTACAGTAAAATCTGTAGTAATCCCGTAAGAAGCTAAATTAAAGAAACGTGAGTTATAGTTGGTAGAATTCTGACATAATGGTGTAGAATCTAAAGATGGATTATCAGTATATTGTACTAATGTATGCTGAGTCTCTGCTAAATTATTATTTGGAGCTGTTGCTGTTGCTGCAGGTAAACCATCGATAACTTGTACTTTTTCTAATGATTTAGTTTGTCCAAATGCAACTGAAAAAGCTGCAACCGATAAAAGAGTAAAAATTTTCTTCATATTATATATGTTATAGATTATTAATTCAAAGTGTTATTAATTACTAATTTACATATTATTTTTAATTCACAAAAGTTTTGCGCATTTTTTTATGGATTACGCTTTAATAAAAACAAATATTTAATACATTTATTAATAATACACAAATTACTTATGAATGTCTTAAAAAGATAAATAAACCATAAAACTTAATTTATTATTCGTCTTAAATTATTTCAAAAAAAAAAGCGCTACATATCAAAGATATGTAGCGCTTTTTTTTATTATGAACTAAAAATTATGCAAACTCGTTGTAAGCTTGTTTTAGATTTTCAGCAATTGCATCTGCAGAGTGTCCTTCTATGTGATGACGCTCTAACATATGAACTAATTCTCCATCTTTAAATAAAGCTACAGCTGGTGAGCTAGGAGGGAATGGTGCAAAAAATTCTCTTGCTCTATCCACAGCCTCTTTATCAAATCCTGCGAAAACTGTAGTTAAGTTTGTAGGTACTTTATCATTATCTAAAGATCTTACAACACCAGGTCTTGCTGCACCTGCTGCACAACCACATACACTATTTACCATAACCAAAGTTGTTCCTGGTTTAGCGATTGCTGCTTCAACTTGTTCTGCAGTTGTTAAATCTTCAAAGCCGTTAGAAGTCAATTGCTCCTTCATTGGCATAACTATTTCTGCTGGGTACATATTTGTAAATTTTATATTTAATTTAATTAAAAGTCAAAGTTACATATAATCTAAAACTTTTAGAATACTTACCTTTGAATTCTCAAATTTACGAAGAAGTTTAAACACATGAAATTGACATTTGGTAAGAACGAAAAGTTAAAAAGTAAGAAAGCAATCGAATCATTGTTTTCAGAAGGTCAATCCTATGTGTCTCATCCTATAAGAATTGTTTATAGAATTCATCCAAAAAGAGACTATACAATAAGAATAGGAGAGAGTGTTGCAAAGAAAAAATTTAAACATGCTGTAGATAGAAATCTCCTAAAGAGACGTATAAAAGAAGCTTATCGCCTAAACAAAGCTTTAGTAAATATTTCTGAAGAAATTTCTATTGATATTCTGTTTATATATACATCATCTAAAATTAAAGATTATCATACAATTGATAAAATGATGAAAGAAATTCTTATAAAATTAGATACTATTATTAATAAAAAAGAGCAACCCGAATAGGTTGCTCTTTTTTATTTTAAAATTGAAACTTATTATTAAGCTACTTTTTTAATATTATTTTGAAGTTTGAAAAATCCAAAAAATACAAGTGCTAATATCAATCCGCAGATAGAAGATCCAATTCCAATAACCATTGGAAAGTTTTCTTCTGCAGAAAATCCTGCGCTATAATCAACCATGTAAAGGTTATATCCTAATGCACCTACTAATATAGCAGTGATAATATAAATATATGTTTTCATCGTAAATGAATTTTATAAATTAAACTCTTGGATAAATAATGCTCCGATATTAGAAGTAAATAACTTTATCGCAATTGACAACAAAATTACACCAAAAACTTTCTTTAAAACTGATAAAACACCAGCTCCTAACCATTTTTCTAATTTTCCTGCAAATTTTAACACTAAGTAAACAACTAACATGTTTAAAATAATGGCTATTACGATATTAATATCTGCGTACTGCGAACGTAGTGAAAGTACAGTTGTTAAAGATCCAGCTCCAGCGACAAGAGGAAAAGCAATAGGAACGATGGAAGCAGAACCTGCATCAACACCTTTTTGAATTTCAACACCCAAAATCATTTCTAAAGCAATGATGAAAATAACGAAAGCTCCTGCTACAGCGAAAGATTGTACATCAACACCCACCAAATTAAGAATCTTAGTACCAAAAAATAAAAATGAAATCATTAATATTCCAGCTGCAATGGATGCTTTTTCTGATTCGATGTGACCTACTTTACTACGAATTCCTACAATAATTGGAATACTTCCTAAAATATCAATTACAGCAAAAAGTACCGCAAATGTTGTCCCGATTTGGTTTAAATTAATCTTAGAGAAAAATTCCATAGATAGTATATATTTAATGTTTTTTTAACTTTCGCAAAGTTAATTTATTTCTTTATTTCTCACAATGAAAATAACAAGCAACTAATTAATAATCAAAAACTAATTTTTTTAAGAATCTTCTAACCAATCCCTAAAATCTTTCACTTTTTCGCGACTAATTATACATTCTTGTTCCGCATATTTATTTAAAATAACTTTTAATCTGGAATTAGAGTAAACATAAATATCTGTTATTGCACTAATTTTGACGAGTTGACCTCTGTTGATTCTATAAAATAACTTAGGATTGATTAATTCTTCAATTTTATCTATAGTATAATCAAGCAAATATTTTTTGCCTTCTTTGGTATATGCATAGGTTCCTTTATTCTCACTATAAAATATTTCCACATCATCTGTTAAAAACATTTTTAATGATGTACCAACCTTAGTTGTAAAACGTTCTTTATAAGATTTCTCATGCTCAAAAAGAGATTTTATTTCACCTAGATTAACTGTTAAATTCTTATGTTTTTCAAATTTATCAATCGCAAAAGACAATTCATCCTCATCTATAGGCTTCAATAAATAATCAATACTATTTAACTTAAATGCTTTTAAAACATAATCATCGTAAGCTGTTGTAAAAATAATAGAAGAAGTAATTTCAACTTCATCAAAAATTTGGAAGGATAAACCATCTGATAATTGAATGTCCAAAAAAATTAAATCGGGCTGTGGATGACTGCTCAACCAAAGAACACTTTCTTCAACAGAATGTAACATTTTGTCTACCTCATATCCTAATTTTTCGATACGACGTCGGAGTAGGCGAGCAGCTGGTTTCTCATCTTCTATGATTATAATATTCATGCGATTAATTTCATTTCTTTGTTTGTCGATTCTTTGCTAATAATTCTGAGGTCATTTCTTTTTCCCAATTTTTATTGAACCCGAAAACTTTTACAGTCATTATAGTAATAGAAATTACAGTTCCCAATAAAATAAATAAATACCACCAATAATCTGGACTTGTTAAGTAATTAATAGCTAATAAGAAAACGTTTCCTAAAGCGATTGTGATCAAAGTATTATAAAATTCTTTCAATTCTGTTGTACGTTCAATAGCTTCCTGAAATGATATTTGATCGCCTTCTAATACTTTTATTTTTTGGGTAAGAATAGGAAGTTTAACTCGAAATTGTTCTTCCGTTTGTTGAATATCAATTTTTTGATTTGAAATCAATTGATAACGATTTTTAATGTTATTTAAACCAACTCCTGTCGAGTCTTTTATCGATTCTTTGGGTTGAAAGGTATTTTCAATAATCAAAAAATTATCTTCTTTATAAATTCTGATTTTTAACGGTTTTGTTTCTGTAGCAATATTATGTTTGATCGTGTTTTCTAATAAAATCTGCAGGGAAAGTGGTATTATAAATTCGTTTTCCTTAAGTTCTTCTATTTCTAAATTAAAATCAATACTATTCTCAAAACGTAATTTTAATAGATTAATATACGTTTTTGCAAATTTTATTTCATCTTCCAACGGAACAATTTCTTTGTCTTTTTGCTCTAATAAATAACGATAAATTTTAGATAGAGATGTGGTGAAATCAACTGCTTTATCTGGATTTTCTTCAATTAAACCAGTTAAAACATTTAAGCTATTGAATAAAAAATGTGGATCTAACTGATTTTTTAATGTCTCGAAATTTGCCGTTGCTGTTTCTGCTTTTGTAGATTGCTCAACAATTTTACTCTCAAGAATATTTTTCTTGCGGTCTATAAAATAAAAAATTGCTAAAAAAATTGCAGAAATAATCCCAATTACTATATAATTGGCTAATTGATTATAAAAAATATCCTCTCTAAGAATAGGATTTATAATCTTCACAAAAACATAATAGAGTAGTAAGTTGCTAATTATAGCTTGTGAAAAATATTTTATAAAAACATAACTATTGTATCCTTCTTTAATAATTTCTTGACGATAGTCGTAAAATATTTTAGATCCAATAAATGATGCCCAAACACTATATACAAAATACCATTTAAAGTATATTGTGCTTTCAGCAGATAAAAAATATTCTATTCTTGCATTTGGAGTTAAATAGAAAATGATTGAATAAATAAAAAAATTACCTATCAGTAGAATAAATAAATTTCTGAAAACCCTCTTTTTATCAGAAACTTTTCTTCCTACAATTACCATATAAATTAAATATGCTAAAAATATATACGCCAATAATTTTTGGAAAAATTGACTAATGCTAAATTCATAATTTATATTTTGAGGAAAAATTTCTAGAACAAAGTCTAAGTACATCAAAATAGCAACTATTGCAATAGATGTTAAATAAATCAGAGCATCATTAAATTTATTCATAAAGCTATAAGTTCTAAAAGAATTATAATTAGTCGTTGGATGAGTTGAAAAAATAGAATGATCATTATCTTACTTTTTACAATCATTATTTAACAACGTTTTCGCACGCTCTTTTCCCCAACTTGGTTCAAATACATCAACTAATTCATTTTCAAATAAATCTAAAGCTTTTTCAACATTTTTACATGATGATTTAATATCTCCACCTATAAATTTTGCAGCATTAATATTAAACTCTGCTTGCCCCAAAATAGTACGTGGATTTTTTGGCTCTAAAAGTAATGCATGAGCGTAAGTAGCATTTACATCTTCCATCAATGCCATTCCGTTTGCCATAGGATTTAAAACAATTTCTGAAGTTAAATTCAAGGCTTTTAAATTTAGAATTTCTGGATGATTTGGAAAAGATTCTTCTAATTGAGCAATTAATAATTTTGCTTCATCTATTAAGTTTTCTTTTTCCATATTATTTTCTTTTTCAAATGAAAGAAGAGTTTGAGTAAAGGCTATGTAATATTTAGGTAATCGTTCGGTTGGATAATTATTCTGAATTTTTTTAAACGATTTTAAACCAGCTTCATTTCCACTTTTCCACTGCTCAAAAGCTTGTTGCATTTCTGTCTCAAAATTGTTTTGTGCAAAAGAAATGGTTGCTATACATGTTGCTATAATAATGAATAAATTTTTCATAATAATGTTTTTTAAAATTGTTGAAGTAAAATTCCATTATTATAAAAATGTATCAAATATTATGTAGATGAATTGTCGAATTCGATGGCTGAGTTGTAAAAAAAAGAGGAAACAAATTAATTTGTTTCCTCTTTTTAGAAAATTTTATATAAAAATCTATTCTTACTTAATGAATTGATTTACTACTTTTTCTGTTTGTAAATATACTTCAGTTAGATCATCGTTATAAGATCCAATTGCAGAATATTTTGCTTGTCGAGCTTTATTCAATAATGTTTTCCATTCATTCACTAATGAATTATCCCATCCATTTTGGATTAATTTTTCACCAACACTGTAATCTGAGAAATTAGCTAAATCTGTTCCTGAATATTTCATTCCTAATTGACATAAAAGATCTTCCTGAAATTTATAAAATACTTTAGGATCAGCATTGTTGATGTTTTTTTGCAAGTCTGACAGTTTATTATTTAAATCTTTTTTACTTTCTGTACTTACATTTATTTTTTCAGAATAAGAACTCATTTTTTGATTTGTATATGGTTTTGTAACATAATTATCTTCTGAATTTTTTACTTCATTACTAGATAATATTTCTACATTTTCATCTTCTTTTTTACGTCGTAAAAGAAAAAGTCCTACCATACTCATAACTAACAAACCACCAGCTGTTAAAATCCATTTAGAATTTCCATGAGTTACTTCATTTGTAATTTGCGCAACAGAATCAGATAATGATTCTTTGTTAACCGCTTCGTCATGTCCTTGATAAGCTAAACTATTAGATGCTCCATTTACAGTATCAGAAGTAGTACCGTCCACAGAAATATTAACTTCATCTGATTTTAATGTAATATATTTTTCTTTCTCTGGATCAAAGTAAGAAAATTCTACTGGTGCTATTGTATAATTTCCTCCATACTCAGGAACCATTACAATATCAGCCGAAACTGAACCTTGCATTCCATCTTCATAATTTTTAAAATTATTAGTTTTATTCGGAGGATAAATTTCAAGATTTTTTGGTTTTTTAATTTCTGGTATTATTACAGTATTAAAATTCCCTTTTCCTGAAATTTTAATTTTTAAATTAGAACTTTCATTGGTATTTAATTCTTTCTTATCTACCGCAGAAACTAATTTAAAATCTCCTACAGCTCCGCTAAAATTTGCAGGTTTTCCTTCTTCTGGTAATGCTTTCGCATTTATTATAATAGGATTACTTTTAATTTCATATGCTTCGGTTCCATAAATACCTGAAACTAGAATATCCATAGAAAATGGATCAATTTCTATTCTTCCAGCCTTTTGAGGAAATAAGTTATATTTCGCAACTTCTTCTGAAAAGTACGGTTTGCCTGAAACCATTTCTTGCTTAATAGTTTCTGGACGACTAGTTACCATTTTTGGACTTAAACCTTCTAATTTTCCTTGACGAAAATTTCGTTTACGATTTAATAAACCTAAATCCCTCGAATAATATTTAACAATTAAACTAACTTGCTCATTAACATAAGGATCAGTTTTAGAAACATTTGTTTGAAGAAATACAGGTTGGTTTTGTACAGATTTATTTTGAACACTTGTCGTATTTGATTTGGTAACTTCAATTTCAATAGGTTTAGTTGTGTAAAGCTTTCCATTGATTTCAATTTTAGCTGAACCAATTTTTAGTTTCCCTTCCTTTTCTGGATTAAAAATTAAGATTATTCCATCTTGAATAACTCCTTTTCCATTAACGTATTGAATGTTCTGCGTTTTATTTTCTCCTACTAACCTAAAACCAGGATGATCAGGAAATCGCATAGGTTTATCAATGCTATAATCCATGGCATCTGCTTCAATAAAAAAACCAACTTGTAATGTTTCTCCTACAGAGAGTGTTTTTCTATTGGCTTCTGCTTTGAAAGATACATTTTGGCATAACGCTATTACAGACGTTGTAGCCAATATAAACATAGTACTTAAAACCTTAAATGCATTCATTACCAATCTTTGGATGTTTTTGTGCCTTGTTTTTCTGCTTTTTGCTGAATAATTCGGCGTTGTGTTCTTGCTTCTTGTTCTTGGAGCGCTTTCAACATTCCTTCTCCAACTCCGGAAGGTGCATTATTTTGTTCAGCTCCTTCACCTTTAGAACCTTGTTTAATATCTTTATTTTTTTGTTCTCCTTTTCCCTTCTGATTTCCGTTTTGTCCTCCATCTTTAGGGTTGTTTCCTTTATTTTCTTGTTGATTTTGATCAGCCTCGTTAGATTTATTATTTTGTTGTTGCTGTTTATTTTGCTGATCTTGATCCTTTTTATCCTTATTTTGTTGCTGTTGATTATTCTGGTTATTTTGCTCCTTATCTTTAGAAGAATCATTTTTCTGATTGTTCTTTTTATCTTTTTGTTGCTCTTTTTCTAGCATTTTTTTAGCATAAGCTAAATTATACCGTGTAGCTTCGTCATAAGGATCATTTTTTAACGCTTTTTTAAAACTTTCTACAGCTTTGCTATAGTCTTGTTCTTCGAGATAGGCATTTCCTGCATTATGGTATGCGGAATGTTTTTCTGATGTTGACTTAGCAATTTCTGCAGAACGATTATAATGAGTAATACTTTCTTTGTAACGTTTTTGCTGAAATAAAGCATTACCTAAATTAAAATTAGCCTTTACAGATGTAGGATCCTCCAATGCAGCACGCTTATATGCATACTCTGCATTATCAAATTTACCTTTGCTATAATAATCATTTCCTTCTATAATATAATCTTTGACTTTTGATTGTCCAAAAGCAATAGACGAAAATATTAAGATGAATATAAAATTGTAATTTCTAATATATTTAATCATCACACTTACAAAACTACTTAATTCTACTCTTAAAAAACTTATATTCAGATGTTAATAATTCTATAAAAAGTAACAATACAGCAAATCCTAAAAACCACTGAAAAATGTGGTTCATGTTCTTTGTAGTAGAAGTTGCTATTTCATTCTTATTCAATCTTGTTTTGTATAATGATAGGTTTGAAATTCCTTCTTGAATTGTATTTAATTGGATATAAGTTCCATTAGTTTGCTCAGCTAATTTTCTTAAATTATTAGACTCTAATTTTGAAATAACTGTATTCCCACTATTATCTCGTTTATAATCATCTTGGTAACCATTGTAATACATTGGGATTGGCCCACCTTTATCTGTTCCAATTCCTATAGATGCAATATGAATATTATTGTCATTTGCAAGTTTTATGGCATTTGTCGTACTATTCTCATTGTCCTCTCCATCAGAAATTATGACAATCATTTTACTCGAATTTGCTGACTTTTCTAACAGTTTAGAAGCTTCTTGAATAGCTTTCTCAAAATCAGTTCCTTGACTCGAAATTAGTTCTGTATTAACATTAGATAAGTAACTTTCTATAGCAGCATAATCATTCGTTAGCGGAGAAATTGCAAATGCATTTGCGGCAAATACTACTAGACCTGTGCGATCTCCACCTAATTGATGAAGCATATCACCAATAAATTTTCTAGATTTTTCGATACGAGATGGTGCAACATCTTGTACATTCATACTCGACGATAAATCTGATACAAAAACAATATCTATTCCTTCTCGTTTTACTTCAATTTCTTTTTGTCCCAATAAAGGATCCATCAAAGCAATTATAATTAACAATACAGCACTACATGACAAGAATAATTTAAATAAAAATTTTCTTGATGATACCATTGGAAATATAAACGGTAACAAATGTTTATCTGCAAAAGTCGATTTTACACGTTCTCTCCATCTGTAAACATTGATTGATAGAAAGACGATTACCGCCAATGCGATTAACCAAATTATTTGTCCAAAATCACCCCACTGCATTAGATTAATTCTTTAAATACGGTTCTTCTCAATACAATTTCTAACAGCAATAATATTAATGCTGGTAACAAAAAGCGTGAAAATAATTCAGTATAGTTATAATATTTTATTTCGTTAATTTCTGATTTTTCTAAATGATCTATTTCAGAATAGATATTTTTTAACGTTTGATTGTTTGTTGCTCTAAAGTATAATCCTCCCGTTTTATCAGCAATATCTTCTAAAAGAATCTCATCAATTTCTACTGGTCTTAAGTCGAATATCAAATTTCCATATAAATCATATCCTGATGGAAATGGTGCTTGACCATTTGTACCAATTCCTATAGTGTATACCTTAATACCTTTGGAAGCAGCAATTTCTGCAGCTTGCCTTGGTGATACATACATTAAATCTGCAGAAGGATTTATACTTTCAACACCATCGGTAATGAGTATAATTACTTTAGAAACAGCTTTACTATCTTTTAAATGGTTAATAGCTGTTGCTAATCCAATTCCGATTGCAGTACCATCTTCTAAATTACCAGATTGTAAACGATCAATTTCAGAGATTAACATATCTCTATCGGTTGTAAGTGGAACGCGAGTAAGAGCTTCACCAGAATATTCGACAAGGCCGATACGATCCGTTTTTCGCTGCAAAGCAAAATCTTTTGCAACATCTTTTAATGCAGTTAACCGATCAGGTTTTAAATCCTGTGCCAACATACTTAATGAAGTATCAACAGTCATTAAAATATCAACACCTTCGTCTGCCTTTATTTGAGTAGTTATATCTACAATACGAGGACGAGCTAAAGCAATAATACATAATCCTAAAGCAATCATTCGCATAGCAAAAAGTAATGGCTTATATCGTGATAAATTACTTTTTACATCACCAAATGGCTTTAATGAACTGATTTTTAAAGAAGCTTTTTTCTGTCTTGATTTACGAATTTCACGAAAAATGAAAAAAGGTAAAACAATTAATAAGGCTAAAAACCAAGGCGTTTGAAATTCGAAATTAAACATTAGCTATTATCCCATTTTTTGTATTTCTCCCCAGTTACATCATCCTCTGTTGCGGTATCGTTTTCCGGAAGATTTAATGGTTTTATACGTTCTACAAATTCTCCAACCCACTTTCTGTAAGTCTGATTTTTTTGATCATCAAATTCTTGTTTGGCAAATTTTGCTAAATCAGCATCAAATAAAAATTTCTTGAATTCAATTTTGTCTTCCTCTAGAATATCAGTTTTCTCAGTTATAAACTGAACCAAATCATCAGATAATAATTCTAAAGCAGAAACTGAATACACTTTTCCGATATAACGACGAAGTAAAAAAGATAATTGAGTGTAAAATTCTTTCTGTTCTCCTCTTTTTAAATATTTCTTTGCATCAATACTTTTTAATCCATCAATCACTTCTTCGTAAGGTGTTTTAGGAATTTTGTTTTTTAAATTTCTTGATTTTGATCTGATATATAATACAATCAATACAATTGCAATAATAAAAGCAATTAAAGCTGCAATGCCAATAATCCAATACTTATTCCAATAATCTTTTAACGTGTATTCTTCCGTCATTACTGGTTTTATGGGATGTACTTTAGCCTGAGCAGTATCCACTTTTACATCTTCTACATTTATTTGAAAAGATGGAGTTTTAAAAGTTTGACCATTAATAATTACTGGAATTGTACGAATTAGGAATTCTCCTTCATCAAATGAAGTTAAATCTAATTGATGGATAATTTTATTTTGCTCACCTTCCATTACTGTATCAAATTTTTGATCAATAATTTCGATGTGGTGAGATAAAGTATCTTTTAATGTTTGAAATTGAATCTTATCCCCTTTTTTGTAATCAACTTTATATGTTAACCTAACGGGTTCTCCTATTCTTATTCTGGATGTATCAATTTTAGCTTCAATATCTTGACCAAAACTTGTTAACATACCAACAAACAAAGTACCTAAAAGTAATAGTTTCTTCATAATCTAAAAACGATGACTTTTAAAATAATTTAACAATGGATGAACATAATCTTGATCAGATTGAATAGATAAACTTCCAGAATTATTCTTCTTAAAAATCGCATGAAATCTTTTATCCAATTCGTAATAATATGAAGCATACATTTTTCGTGTTTCCGGAGAAGAAGTATCAATAAGTCTTAATTCTCCCGTCTCTTGATCTTGAACATTTACCAAACCTATATTTGGAAAATTTGTTTCTTTCTCATCATATATTCTTAATCCAGTAATATCATGTTTTTTAGAAGCTACGCGCAATGAGCGATTATAATCTGAAGAATCAATAAAATCAGATAAGATAAATACATTTGATTTTCGACGTGCTAATATCATGAATTGTTCTAATGTCTGATCTAGATTCGTCAACTTACTTTTTGGTTCATAAGTGATTATTTCCCTTACAATTCTTAAAACGTGTTGCTTCCCTTTTTTTGGAGGAATAAATTTTTCGATATGGTCTGTGTACAAAATTAGACCAACTTTATCATTGTATGTTGTTGCAGAAAAAGCCAAAGATGCAGCTATCTCTGCAATAGTTTCCATTTTGATTTGTTTTTTTGTTCCAAAAGATTCAGATGCAGATATATCAACTAATAAGTACATCGTTAACTCTCTTTCTTCTTCGAAAACTTTTACATAAGGTTCATTATAACGAGCGGTTTTATTCCAATCAATATTTCTTACATCATCACCATATTGATAGGGGCGTACTTCGCTAAAAATCATACCTCGCCCCTTGAACGAACTATGATATTCTCCCATGAATAAGTTGCTCGCTTTCCGCTTACTTTTTAATTCGATACGTTTTACACGTTTTAAGATTTCTTTAGTTTCCACAATTTTATGATTAACTAAGGAACAGGTACAACATTAAGTATATTGTCGATAATTTCTTCAGAAGATATATTTTCTGCTTCAGCTTCATAACTTATACCTATACGATGACGCAACACATCTTTTGCCATTGCACGTACATCATCAGGAATAACATATGCACGTTTACGTAAAAAAGCATATACTTTAGAAGCCTGGGCTAAATTTATTGATCCACGTGGTGATGATCCAAAAGAAATCATAGGAATAAGTTTTTCCAACCCATATTTTTCAGGATGGCGTGTAGCACTTATAATATCTAAAATATATTTCTCAATTTTTTCATCCATATAAACTTGTTTCACCATTTCTCTAGCTTCAATTAATTCTTGAATAGAAATAACTTTCTCAACTTTAGGAAAAGTATTGTTTATAGAATTTCGTAGAATTAAACGTTCTGCTTCTAACTCTGGATAAGTAATAACCGTTTTTAACATAAAACGATCGACCTGAGCTTCTGGCAAAGGATAAGTTCCTTCCTGTTCTACTGGATTCTGAGTCGCCAAAACAAGAAAAGGATTATCTAATTTATACGTTTCATCTCCAATTGTCACCTGTTTTTCTTGCATTGCTTCTAATAATGCAGATTGTACTTTTGCAGGCGAACGATTGATTTCATCAGCTAATACAAAATTAGCGAAAATCGGACCTTTCTTAATTTTAAAATCGTTTTCCTTCACGTTATAAATCATTGTTCCTACAACATCTGCAGGTAACAAATCTGGTGTAAATTGAATACGAGAAAATGAAGCGTCTACAGCTTCAGAAAGAGTTTTTATAGCTAATGTTTTTGCTAATCCAGGAACACCTTCTAATAAAACATGCCCGTTACCTAATAAGCCAATTAATAAACACTCGACCATTTTCTCTTGACCGATAATTGTTTTATTAATTTCTGAAGTTAAGCGAGTAATGCTTGTACTTTTAGCTTCTATCTGTTCGTTTAATTGTTGTATATCCAAAATTTCGATGAAATTTATTTAGTTCGGTTTTAGTTCTTTTCAAATTTCTTTAAAAATAAGAACTAATAACTAAGTTTATTGACTAAAACTTTCTTGCCGAATTGTTAAAATATGTTAAATTACAATTTATATTACAGTCTACTGATTTTTTGATTGCTTTAAGTAGTAAGCTAATAATATACCATAATTGTTTTAGAATATGATAATGTTATTCGCATCAAAGAAACTTCTAGTAACTTTGTAAAAATTATATTTTATTAAAATGGTTACTAGCATAGTAAAAAGAGCTATAAATTCTCAATTTTTGGTTTATTTGCTAAGATGTATAATTGGATTCTTGATAGGATGGATATTAATATTGAAATTTCCTCAATATGATTTCTTTTGGGCTTTATTATCCATTATTCTAGTTATATCTCCTGAGGAAAACCAAGCAAAAAAACTTACGATAGATCGATTTAAATCCAACTTCTTAGGTTCTTTATCAGGACTTGTAGTTTTTTTCTTACCTATAGATGATCTTTATAAAATAATACTAGGTATAATTATTACTTGCATATTTTGTAGAATTTTTAATCTTCTTAATGTGGCCAGAAGTGCATTAGTAGCTGTTCTTATTATATTAATAGAACATAAAAATGATAGCTTGTTTGCACCAATTTCTCGATTTCTTACTACAGCTGTTGGATGTTTTATAGGTTTAGGTGTTACTTTAGTTACCTCTATAATGATACAAGAGATAAATAAATTTTATGAGAAGTAAGTTCTTTAAACTTTTTACGTAAACTTTTTTTAATGAGATTGGGGTTAGAAGCTTTTTAGGAATAACTTTTGTATACCATCAAGTACTTAAAAACGTTTTAATGAAATTCTATATTACCTTAATTGCCTTCGTATTTAGTGTTGCATCTTTTGCCCAAACAAGAGTTAAAGTTGTTAATAACATTAGTTTTGAGAATGTTATACACGCTAAATCTTCGTCGCATCATCATAGTCCTCGACCTAGACCACATTACAGAAAACCACACAAAAAAGTACATCACTATAATCACAAGAAGAGACACCATGCACATGGAAATGCTAAAATGTTTCCACATAGACATCATCGCCGTTAATTCATATAAACAAGGAATTAAAAAAATGCTTTAGACTTTTATAGTTTAGAGCATTTTTTTTCGAAAAAATCTTAATCGATTATATCGTTATAACTACTCTAAGAACAGGATTATATTTTACATATTTGTTAAATAATTAGATATAATTCCCCATTAACCGACAATACAAGCCGGTTTACCTCTATATTTTTTGTAGGAATTTTTTGTTGTGCACCTTTGTATCAACAAAAGAGATAAGCGCTATTTCTTTTACCATTGTTAATTTATAATATAATAAATATGAAAAAGTTTTTCGCATTAGCAAGTATGATGATAGTTTTATCAGTTTCTGCACAGCAACATAAGTCTAACTATGGTTCAAAAGATAAATTTGAACATAAAGTAGTTCATGCAAAAAAGCAAGATTATCCTATTGCTCCTTATAAATCTTCGACTTATCAAAACGCAAAACAGTTTGAGCGTTATGATTTATCATCTAGCCAAAGAAAAAAAATTACTTCTTTATTTGATACTAGACAAAAAGATTTAAAAGACTCTAAACATAAAAGAGGATTTGATTATGCAAAATATGATAAAGATTTTGAGAAAAAAATTGAAAAAATATTAAGTAAAAAACAATATCAACAATATAAAAAAGATCAATATAAAGGAAATAAATCTAGACATGTACAAGGTAAACAGCCACAAGTAAAAGTTATAAAAAGAGGTTTTTAAAAAATAAATAATTATGAAATATTATATCGCAGCTATAGCATTTGGAATTGGAGTATTTTCTTACGCACAACGTGGACCACATCATCATCCAAAACCGCCACACGGAAAATTTGTAAAACATGATTACCATAAAGGTCCTCGTAAACACAAGCATTATGATAGAAGACATTCTCCTAGAGAAATTAATCATCATCACCGACCAGCTCCAAGACCTCACAATAGAGGAATATATGTAGTTATTAAATAATAATAGCTTCTTTTGAGAACAGATAATCGGTTAAAAAAATTGAGCAGAATGCTCAAGAAAAGTGAGTTTGTAATCTAAATATAAACTCACTTTTTTATTTTTTTAATCTTTCTTTATAAATATATTGTCTTTTTTTGGTATGAAATATGTATTTATCTGCTCAACCAAATCATAAAGTGTAATGAAAAATATATTTGCAATAGTAGCATTAGTCTTTTCTTTTTACGTTTCTGCTCAAGTTGATGTTTTACAAAAAACGGATTCATTAAAAACTGAAGCAAACGAAAAATTAGTTTTAAAGAAAGAAAGTTATCCAATTTCTATTGAAGAAGAATTTAAGAAATATGAAAATTTAAATCTTAGTTCTAAACAGCAAAAAGATTTAAAAGATAACTTGTTATTACAAAAGCAAATTCAGCAAAAAAAATTGGATCGAGTAGAAAAATTTAAATTAAATAATTCAATTAATATTCCTGATTCTCATGCAACATATGATTCTATACAGATTAAAAGATCTAAAAAGATAACAGATGATTATGGTGTAAAAATTAAAAGAAAATATAAATCCAATTCAGTTAAATAATATTCATAATTAGTAATATAAAAAAGTTAGTCTTATTTTATTACCTAAAGCTATTTATGCAAAAAAGCGAGTTATTAACTCGCTTTAATCATTTATTCTTCGGCCATTGCTTGCCATTTTCTGTATAGTTGTATAATTCCGTAAAATAGAATTATAAATAGAATTGGATTAAAATAGAAAAATAATTCAATTATCTTATCAATTATCACAATCTCAGGAAGATCATAAAGTTCATAATAATTAATTTTTTCTCCTCCTTGCATATATAGAATTTCTAGCCTCATTTCTTTGTAAAAAGACAAAACAACTAATCCTATAAAAAGTGTGGTTACTGTAAACCAGTTTAGCGCTACTCCAGTAATAATTTTATTTTTATTTAATTTCAATCCTCTAAAGGTTACAATGATGAATATTAAATAAAATAGAATAGGAATTATAAACTGTATATACGTATTTAGGTCAAATACTTGTAAAAATAAACCTAAACATGTACCTATTATAACTACTATTCCACTACCTACTAGACTAATTAACCAAACTTTGAATGATGAAAATCTAAAAAGAATGATATGTAAAGTAATGATTAATGCTGCAAGTATGTAATATTGAAATGAATCAAATATATTTGAATTGTACTTAGCAATTTCAAAATGTGTATATATATCTATTAATGATTTTGCATTTATATAATCTTTTTCAAATTTGTTATTACCATTATAATACTCGCTATTTTGTAATTCATGAGAAATGAAATAATAGGGATATTGTGGAATATAATCTAGCCAATTTTTGTCTTTAAAACGATAACCTATTTTATATTTATCTAATAATTGTTGATAACTATTAGTTAATTTAACTATTTCACTTCTATTATTAGTTTCTAAAATTTTTATTAATTCCTTATCATAATATTGATGTGTAAATTCTGGTTTTGAGCGTACTTGAAATTTTATATCACTATAATTATACAAACTGTACAAAACTGTTTTATCAATATTGTATGCTGCCTCTACATTTAGCTCAGGATTTATAATTTCTGGCGATTCCGATGGATTTATATTTTCATATAAGTTATTCTTCCCTTCTTGATAATTATAAAAAGTTCTATTAAAACTTATTTTAGTAACAGGATAATTCCCTTTTAATTTATTAACCAATAGATCATTGAATTCCTCATTTCTGAAATAAGGTTCTTTAATATCTATGAATTGTAAATTTTGTTTTTTATTTCTGGTATATAAACTAAGAAATTCCTGCTCCGAAACCAATGTATCAAAAACCGGTACACTAAGATTTCTTGAAAAATTATCATAACCATATTCTTGTTGTAAAGTAAATGCCGACACGCGATTTATTAAATCTACATCTTTATCAAATTGCTCATCAGTAATTGTATTTGCTACATGCATATCTAATCCTGCTCTAAATATATTTGGAACACATAGAAACAGAGAAATTATACTAAATACACCTAGAAATTCTTTAAACAAATAATTTCTAGAAGTAGGATAATTAGATTTAAATCTATTATTTTTTATGTAGAAATAAAGCCATATAATCAATATAATTACAATAAAAAGAAAGTAAAAAACTCCATAATAATTGTTTAAAAATATTGCAGAAATGTTTTCTTCTAATAACTGAGATGTATTTTGATAGTGATAATATCCATTAATAAATGCTATACAATTCACCAGAATTCCTATACCTAAAATCCATAACAATTTAAGATTCCAAATCAACGGATGATTTTCAATCAGATATTTATTTATTTTTTTAATCATATTATACAAATTAGTTAATAAAGAATCTACGACTTGATGAAGAAATATCTCGGATGTATTTAATCTCTAAATCAGATTCTCCAATTATTTTCAATACATTTTTCATAGAAATTTTTATTGGAAAATAAGCGATATAAGATCCTCCATTAAATTTTACATCAATTAGTTCTAAACTTTCTAAAATTGATATTAATTCCTTTTTACTATTATTTACATCAATTTCTATGATGGTAACATTTTCATCTTTTTTTTCTTTATCAGTTTGATACCTTAGTTTTCCATGTTCTAAAAAAATAATTTCTGTAGAAACTTTTTCAACTTCGTACAATTGTTGTGAACTAAGTATAACCCCAAAAGGGTTGCTTATAGATTGTGAGAGGAATTTTAGATCTTCTAAAATTACTTGTTGAGCCATAATATCTAAATTAGCTAATGGTTCATCCAATAATAACACCTTCGGTCTACGCAATAAATTTCTTACTAATTCAAACCTCATCTTATAACCTGATGACAGTTGACTCCATTCTAATTTCCTATATTGCCAAAGTCCCAATCGGGCTAACATGACCTGAGCAAGTAAAAAATTTTCTTCTCCCTTTATATTATACGAGCTTAGAGTGAATTGCAAATTATCCATTAAGTTTCCATATAACTTCTCTATTCTTTGGGGAACAAATACTAATTGAGATTTTAAATCATAACTATAAGATTTTGCAGTAGAAAAATGATAATTGATTTTTCCTGCGCTTTCTTTTAATTCTCCACCTATTAATCTTAATAAAGTAGTTTTACCATTTCCATTTTCTCCTACTAAACCGACAACTTCCCTAGTTTTTAGATCAAAAGTAATGGGATGAAGTTTAAAGTTTCTATTGCTATAAGCTTTTTCAACATCTTGTGTTGAAATTAAAACTTCATCTTCTTTAAATTTAGGAATAGGAGCAGAGTCTATTTCATTTAATAATTCTAGTGCCTTTATTTTCTTAATATCCTCTGGCATACTGTCTTTATAATAAATATTGGAATATTCAATAATCTTTTGGAAAAATTTAATATCACCCATATCTAATACTAAATCAATCATACGACGATAACCTAAATTAAGATCATTTTGATTGATATGGCTTTCTACTTCTATAATTTGTTCTTTATATACATTCATGTGTTTTTCCATGTAATTTTAATAAATATAGGTAAACATCTTCTGTCATAAGTTATCTCAAATTCAAAATGGCTGAAAGTAGCTAGGTTATTTATTTAAATTAAAGAAGAAGATTAGAGAGCTTTTTCACATCATTTATTAGGATTTACAATGTTATTTTTTTTTGTTATTAACTCTGTTAATAACCTATTAATTAGCTGATTTTAAATACTATTTAATTAACAATTTAAGTTTTATAAAACAAAAAAAATCGGACAAATGCCCGATTTTATAATTCTATATTTTTAGAGTTTTAGTTAGTTTAATATAGCTGCCACCCCTGGTAATTCCTTTCCTTCTAAGGATTCTAACATTGCTCCACCACCAGTAGAAACATAGCTTACTTTGTTCTCGTATCCAAATTGTTTTACAAATGCAACAGAATCTCCACCACCAACTAATGAAAAAGCTCCATTTGCAGTCGCTTCAGCAATAGCATCTCCTAGCGCTATTGTTCCGTTAGCAAAATTTTCCATCTCGAATACTCCTAATGGCCCATTCCAAAGTATTGTTTTTGATTTCTTAATAACTTCTGTATTTTGTTGTATAGTTTTTTCTGCTACATCCATTCCCATCCATCCATCAGGAATTTCTCCTACAGCTGTTACTTGGCTATTGGCATCATTATTAAAATCATCTGCAATAACATTATCTATTGGTAAATAAACTTTTACATTATTTTCTTCGCATTTCGTTAGAATTTCTTTCGCTAAATCTAATTTATCATTTTCTACTAAAGAATTTCCAATGTTTCCACCTTTAGCTTTTATAAAAGTATATGTCATTCCGCCACCGATAATTAGGTTATCAATAACAGGTAGAATATTGTTAATAATTGTAATTTTAGATGACACCTTTGCTCCCCCAAGTATCGCAGTAACAGGATTTTCTCCTTCTGTCAACACTTTGTTAATAGCTTTTAGCTCTTGTTCCATTAAGAGACCAAAACATTTATTTTCTGGGAAAAATTCAGCAATTATAGCAGTTGATGCATGTGCACGGTGCGCTGTTCCAAAGGCATCATTTACATAAACATCTCCAAAGGCAGCCAATTGTTTTGCAAAATCTTTATCTCCTTTTTCTTCTTCCGCGTGGAAACGAACATTTTCTAATAAAAGAACTTGGCCTGATTTTAGATTTAATACTTTTTGTTTCGCATCATCACCTATAATGTCTTCAGCTACAATTATTTCTAAACCTAATATTTCCGAAATTTTGTAAGCAATATTTTTTAAAGCGTATTTGTCATTGAATTCTCCTTTAGGACGTCCTAAATGGCTCATTAAAACGACTGCACCACCATCCTTTAATATTTTATCAATCGTTGGCTTAGCAGCTCTTATTCTAGTATCATCAGTCACGTGGAAGTTATCATCCTGCGGAACATTAAAATCAACACGTATTAAAGCTTTCTTGTTTTCAAAGTTGAAGTCGTTAATTGTTTTCATTTTGTTTTGTATTTTAAGTTTCACAAATGTAACTAATCTTTAAATTTTAAGCTTAAAATCCATTTAATGCTTTTCAACTATCAACATTTATAAACAATAATAATTATTAAAGTTTTTTTTAATTTAAATAAAAAGAAAAATATGCTACTACTATTAGCACTGTTAATATGTTCATAACTATAAACACATTAATTTTGTTTAACTTCTATTAACAGGTTATTATTTGTAAATTTGCTTTGTAATGAGAGCTTTAGTTAAGGTATCAACAAATTATAAAATCTGTTCATAAACACATTTTGTGGAAAAGTCATTTGCTAAAAACTATTGATAAAGGTGTGTAAATGTTTTCTGCTAAAATGAAAACTTTGACTTGACTGGTATTATAATTTTTCTAATTCGAATTTTGATTCAGATTACCAAATTTTTCTACTCAAAACTTATTAGAATTATTAATACAGATCTTAACAAGTTGTTACTGTATCCTAAGTCTTGATTTACAGTATTTTAAAACACAAACATAAAAAACAGTTGTTAATAGTATGAAAATAGTGATTGGATCAGACCATGCAGGGTATGAATATAAGGCCAAATTAGTAACCTTATTAACAGGTAAAGGGATTGAGGTTGAGGATATTGGACCGTTCTCAACAGATAGTGTTGATTACCCTGATTTTGCCCATGCAGTTTCCGAAAATGTTGAGCAAGGCAAGTCAGACTTTGGAATTCTACTTTGTGGAAGTGCACAAGGAGTAACAATGACAGCTAACAAGCACCAAAAAGTTCGTGCAGCTCTTTGTTGGATGACGGATATAGCAGCATTAGCGCGTCAGCATAACAATGCAAATGTTTTAACTTTACCTGCACGCTTCATTGCTTATGAATATGCAGAGCAAATTGTTGAAACATTCCTATCTACAGAATTCGAAGGAGGAAGACACGAAAACAGAGTGAATAAAATAGCATGCTCATCTTGTTAATAGTACATTTTATTATTAGTATAAAAATCTAAAAAGGCCAGCTCTTCAGAGCTGGCCTTTTTAAATAAAATTTAATAAATGAATTAATTTAATATATATAGTTTAAATTATAAACTATATAATAGATATAAGGTTTTGTTTTTAATAATATATAAACCAATTTTAGCAAATATGAAACTTTTATTTTTTTCTTGATTTAATTTTACACCAGAATATTGATTCTATCAAATTATTTAAAGAAAAGAAAAAATGAGCAGAGCATTACTACTTAGAGAACAAGCAATATCTTTTGTAAAAGATACCTTCTCTAAATCGTTACAAGAAGAGTTAAACATCATTCCAGTTTCAGGACCATTAGTGGTAGTAGATGGTACAGGAATTAATGATGATCTGAATAGTATAGAACGTCCAGTAAAGTTTCCGATCAAATCTTTAAATGATCAGAATGCAGTAGTTGTCCATTCTTTAGCAAAATGGAAACGTATTCGATTGAAAGAATTAGAATTAGAACCTGGTGAAGGTATTATTACAGATATGCGAGCACTTCGTCCAGACGAAGATTATTCTCCTATCCATTCTATTTATGTAGACCAGTGGGATTGGGAAAAGGTTATCACTGCATCAGATCGTCAACTAGATTACTTACAATATACAGTATCTTCTATTTATAAAGTAATAAAGCAAACAGAATTAAAAGTTGAAGAAAAATATCCTACATTAAAATCTATTTTGCCAGAAGAAATTACTTTTATTTCCTCTGAAGAATTGTTACAAAAATACCCTAGTTTCACTCCTAAGGAAAGAGAAAATGCAATTGCCAAAGAATACGGAGCTGTATTTATTTATGGAATCGGAGGAGTATTAAGTAACGGAGAATTACATGATTCTCGTTCTGCAGATTACGATGATTGGAGTACAGAAAATAGAGCAGGATTTACAGGGCTTAACGGTGATATAATTGTTTGGAATCCTATCTTAGAACAAGCCTTTGAACTTTCATCAATGGGAATTAGAGTAGATAAAAAGGCTCTTTTAAAACAATTAGAAATCAGAGGTGCATTAGATAGAAAGGATTTGTTATTCCATTCAATGTTATTAAATGATGAGTTGACTGAATCTATAGGAGGAGGAATCGGACAATCTCGTTTATGTATGTTGATGCTAAAACTGCAACATATCGGAGAAGTCCAACCCAGTATTTGGGAAGAAGGAATAAAAACTCAGTTAAAAGACCAGGGTGTTGAATTATTATAACCTTTAATAATATGTTATAAAAAAAGTCGCTATATAGCGACTTTTTTTATTTTAATTAATGAAAAATAAAGGTGTTAATAACTGTATATTAAGAGTGTTAAGTGGTTGTTTTAAAGTATTTTGTAATTGTTTATAACCTAAATTCATTCATTCTTGTTTATATAATAATTTAATTCAATTTTTGGCTTAATTTTCGCAATATTACTTCTTGTATTACCTATCTTGTAATTAAACATTTATACATTTACCTAACAAATAGATTATACTAAATAACTTATATTACCTTTGCAAAGGTTATGTTATTTATGTTATTAACATGTAGTATTAATAATCGATCATTTCATTGATTTATAGATATTTGATGTGTTAATAAGCAAATGAATAATAGATTGATATTTTAATATCAAACGAGAAAAAAATTATGCCAAGAAAAGAATTTAAAAATAATAAAGCTTCAAAGAAAGAAAAGAGTATTACTAAATATACTAAGAGTATAATTGAGGTACTTTTCCAAAATCCAAAGAAAGCTTTAAACCATAAACAAATTGCTGCTGCTTTAAAAATCGATAATCGTATTGAAGTAGAGTTATTAATTAAAAATCTAAATGTTCTACTAGCCGATAAAAAAATCGTAGAAGAAGATAGAGGTAAGTACAAAATAAATGAAACCAAAGATTATCATATTGGTACTATCGATTTAACATCATCAGGTAGTGCTTATGTTATCGTTGAAGATTTTGAACAAGATGTTTTTGTACAGAAAGGGAAAACAAAAAATGCTTTACAAGGAGACGAAGTTAGAGTATATCTTTACCCTTGCAAAAAAAATAGTACAAAATTAGAAGGTGAAATTGTAGAAATTACAAGCCGTAATAAAACAGAATTTACTGGAATTTTTGAAATCGCAAAAAATGGAAATTTTGGTTTTGTTGTGATGCAAAATGGTAACAATGACTTTTTTGTACCAAGCGAAAAATTTAATGGAGCGAAGAATGGTGAAAAAGTTGTTGTAAAACTGAGCAATTGGCCAGAAAATTCTAAATCACCCTTTGGTGAAATTGTACATGTATTAGGTGATCCAAATGATACCGATGTAGAAATACATTCGATCTTATTAGAATATAATTTACCTGCAGAGTTTCCAGTTGAAGTAGAGGAAGAAGCAAATAACTTAGACACTTCTATTGATGAAGCAGAAGTAGCTAAGCGTCGTGATATGCGAAATGTAACAACCTTTACCATAGACCCAAAAGATGCGAAGGATTTTGATGATGCTTTATCTATTCGACAATTGGAGAATGGAAATTGGGAAATAGGTGTTCATATTGCTGATGTATCACATTATGTACGTCCAGGATCTTTAATAGAAAAAGAAGCTTATAAGCGTGCAACATCTGTATATTTAGTAGATCGTGTGGTGCCTATGTTACCAGAAGTTTTGTCTAATGTTGCGTGTTCATTAAGACCTAATGAGGATAAATACACTTTCTCTGCTGTGTTCGAAATGGATGATAATGCTAGGATATTAAATTCTTGGTTTGGACGTACGGCAATTCATTCAGATCGTCGTTTTACATACGAGGAAGCACAAGATATTATTGAGGGTGCTGAAGGAGATTTTAAAGATGAGATTTTAAAACTAGATCAATTAGCTAAAATCATGCGTACAAAACGTATGGGAGTAGGAGCAGTAAATTTTGATAAAGTTGAAGTTAAGTTTGATTTAGATAATGAGCATAATCCACGTGGAATTTTCTTTAAAATATCAAAAGATTCTAATAAATTAATTGAAGAATTCATGTTATTATGTAACAAGAAAGTTTCAGAATTTGTAAGCTTAGATAAAAATGGAAAAGATAATGGAAATACTTTTGTTTATCGTGTACACGATGAACCAAACCCAGATAAGTTATTAGATCTTAAGAAGTTTATTCGCCAATTTGGATATAGTTTAGAAGTTGGAGATCGTAAAACAACCATCCAATCCTTGAATAAATTGTTGTCTGAGGTTAAAGGAAAACCAGAAGAAAATATGATAGAAACTTTGGCAATGCGTTGCATGGCTAAAGCAATCTATACAACAGAAAATATTGGGCATTACGGATTAGCTTTCGATTATTATTCGCATTTCACTTCTCCAATCCGTCGTTATCCGGATATAATGGCTCATCGCTTACTACAAGATTATTTAGATGGTAAAAAATCTCCAAATGAAGATATTTACCAAGAGAAATGTAAACATAGTTCATCGTGCGAAAAAATAGCTTCGGATGCCGAACGCCAATCTATAAAGTACATGCAAGTAAAATACATGGAACAATTTGTAGGGGAAACATTTGAAGCATTTATAACAGGTGTACAAGAATATGGACTTTTCGTAGAAATACCTTCTACACGCTGTGAAGGATTGATCAGATCTCGCAATATGGAAGGCGATCATTATTATTTTGATGATAAAAACCACGCATTGGTCGGAAGAAAAACTGGAACTAAATATCAATTAGGGAATCCTATTCGTATTAAGGTACTTAGTGCAGATTTATTAAAGAAACAATTGGACTTCGAGTTAGTAGAAGATTAATATTTGGATATAAAGTCTTACCTTGCAGCCCTTAAATCATGTTATGGAATTAATATTTTCAGCCATACTGATCGGTTTTGTACTTAGTACAATTTTGATAGGACCTGTTTTCTTTTTATTAATTGAAACAAGTATCCGAAAAAGTTGGAAGTCAGCTGTTACTTTAAATTTAGGAGTAGTTGCCGCAGATATTTTATGTATTACTGCTGCATATTTTGGGAGTAAGGATTTTGCAGAATATATCACGATGCATCCTAAGTTTTATCGTATATATATTATCGCAGGTTTCTTTGTAATGGTGTACGGTATTTTTATGTACTTTTCTAGACCTAAATTACATTTAGATAACAACGATCAAGTAGTCAGCAACAATTATATCAGAACTTTTTTCAATGGATTAATCATGAATTTACTTAACGTTGGTGTCATCGTTTTTTGGTTTGTGATTGTGTCTTCGATTATGATTAAATATCCAGTGCCAAGTGATTTTATAACTTATATGGGAGTAATCTTAATCACCTATTTTAGTATTGATTTAATTAAAATATTTCTAGCAGGTAAGTTGCAAAAACGTATCACAGATGAAATGGTTTTTAAAATTAGAAAAGGAGTAGGGTTTTGTTTACTAGTTTTCGGAATCATCATTACGCTAAAAGGCTTTGGTTTTTTTAAAGAAATAGATCAGAAAATTGAAAAGCAATTAATTTATCAATCAGAATAATACAAGAGCTATATAAAAAAAGAGCCAATTCTTTATGAATTGGCTCTTTTTTTATCTTTAATTTGAAACAGCAACAAAAATTATTCTTATTAAGTTTTATTGCTTTAATCTTTTTATAATTTCTTGATACACATAATCTGAGCTTAAATTTTGAAAATAATCAAAATTTTCGAATCCCTTAGGATCTTTTCCAAATATAGAAGTTGGCCTACACTCCATATGTTCATCTTGTATTATATCTGTATATGACTGTCCATAGCCTAAAAAACCGGCATAAGGATGCGTTCCGCCCCATATAGAAATACTGCGGGTTCCCATCAAAGAAGCTAAATGCATATTTGCACTATCCATAGATATCATAACTTGTAATTGCGCAATTCTTTCTAACTCCTTTTCGAAGTTTAAAGTACCTGCCAGTGAAGTAATATTTGAGTCAAATTTTTCCCAAGTTTTTAATTCTTCTACTTCAGCTTTTCCACCACCAAATAAGTAAATTTTGTAGCCATCTTTAGCTAATTGTTTAGCCACAAATTTCATCTTTTCTAATGGAAACATTTTACTTGTAAAAGCAGCAAATGGAGCAATTCCTATCGCTTTTTTATCTTTTTCTACTTGCGGATTTAGTTGATGAGATAAAGTTAAATCAAATCCTAATTCTCGAAAAACATCAGCATAGCGTTCAGTTGTTAATTTTAACTGTTTAAAAACCCTATTTTCTTGAGAGACTAAAGCTTTTTTTTCTGCACGACCTTTATCTAGTGTACCAGTTTTTATACCGTTTAATTTAAATAATGCTGTAACTACTTTCGTGCGA
This sequence comes from Faecalibacter rhinopitheci, assembly GCF_015234135.1. Classification (GTDB taxonomy): domain Bacteria; phylum Bacteroidota; class Bacteroidia; order Flavobacteriales; family Weeksellaceae; genus Empedobacter; species Empedobacter rhinopitheci. The sequence continues at coordinate 37,767 of NZ_JADGIK010000006.1, forward strand.
ATTACATTGTGTAAATCTGCTACATAGTCAAAGTTATATACTTTTAGTTCATTATATAACTTTAGCAATCCGAAAATACCTTTATAATTATTATTTAAATCAATCGGAATGAATTTGATGCGAGGATTTGATTTAAAAATTGTTGCCATAAAAGGTCTAGATGCAACATATACCTCAATTTCTGGATTTTGATCCAAAAATTCTTCCAATACAGGTGCAATCATAGTTACATCACCTAAAGCAGAAAATCTTAGCGCTAGCAATTTCTTCTTTAACATAAAAGAATTATGAATTCAATTTTGATTGAAAGGCAATTGCATAAAACTTAAATTGTTTTACCATTGCTAATAATCCATTTGCACGAGTAGGAGATAAGAATTCCGAAAGTCCAATTTCATGGATAAATTCTGTATCAGAATCTAAAATATCCTTCGGTGCTTGATTGTTATACATTCTAACCAACAAAGCTGCAATTCCTTTTGGTAATATTGCATTAGAATCTGCTTTGAAATGGATTTTATCACCATCTAAATCGGCATCTAACCATACCGAAGATTGACAACCTTTGATAATTTTATCATCCGTTTTTGTTTCTTCTGGTAAGGTTTCTAAACTTTTACCTAATTCGATTAAATATTCATAACGCTCTTCCCAATCTTCAAAAAATGAGAATTCGTCAACTATTTCGTTTTGAATTTCTTTAATTGTCATGCTACAAAGTTAAGGAGAAATAAACTTTTTAACCGATTTGTGAATAACGTATTTTATCAATTCATTGTCAAATATTTCGTGTATTTAGAAGTTTATAATTATATAAAGATTATGGTCATTATTTAAGCATTATTTTTTACAATCTTCTTGTTGAAATTATAACATATAAAATCATTTAATATTCAACTATACTGCAAAATCACTTCATGTTATTAACAAAAAATGGTATTGATTTACAATTGATTAAAAGGTTATTCACATAGTTATGAATAGTTTGTTTATAAGGTGTGAATCTCAAAAAGCTATCGTAAATTTGAATAAAATTTTAAGATGAAAACAGTCTACAAAATATTAGCTATTGATTCCAATCATGAGTGTTTAAATCAAGGCTTAAGAGATGCGGGATTTATAGTCGATGAAGATTATATATCATCCAAAGAAGAAATTGCTAAAATAATAAATGAGTACGATGGAATGATTGTTCGTTCTCGTTTTCCAATTACCAGAGAATTTTTAATGAAAGCTACAAATCTTAAATTTATAGGTAGAGTTGGAGCAGGATTAGAAAATATTGATGAAGAATATGCTGCAGAACGTGGGATAGTTTTATTTAATTCACCTGAAGGAAATAGAGATTCTGTGGGAGAACATGCAATAGGAATGTTGTTGATGTTGATGCATCATTTACGTCGTGCAGATAAAGAAGTTCGTCAAGGAATTTGGAATCGTGAGGAAAATCGTGGAGACGAACTGAAAGGTAAGACAGTTGGTATCATTGGATATGGGAATATGGGTAATGCTTTTGCAAAACGTCTTCAAGGATTTGGAGTAGAGACAATATTTTATGATATATTACCAGATAAAGGAAATGAATTTGCAAGACAAGTAGAGCTTTCAGAATTTTTTGATCGTGCAGAAATTGTTAGTTTACATACTCCTCAAACTCCTGAGACTATGCAAATGATAAATTCCAAATTTATTAATCAGTTTAAAAATCCATTTTATTTTATAAATACTGCACGTGGTAAAAGTGTTGTTACAAAAGATTTGGTGCAAGCAATGAAATCTGGAAAAGTTATTGGAGCTGCGTTGGATGTTTTAGAATTTGAAAAATCAAGTTTTGAAAAATTAGTTGTATCAGAACTCCCAGAAGAATTTAAATATTTAATAGAGGCAGATAACGTTGTATTAGCACCTCATATTGCAGGATGGACACATCAGTCTAAAGTAAAATTAGCTGAATTTATTCGCGATAAAATTATCTTATGGAGTAAAGAAAATACATAATTATAGTATACACAGCATATCATCTAAGAGTGCTTCTTGTAAAAGAAGTACTTTTTTTATTTACTAAATTTAGAATACACTTTCCATATAATAATTACTGCTCCAAAGACTGCTAAAATATTTAATATTCCCCAAATAATAAATTTTGGTTGAATAGAAAAGGTAAAAAATTCTTCCATTATTTCTGTGGTATTATTTAACGTTTGCCGAAGTTACCTTTATCCACATTTGTGAATAACTCTTATTCACAATTCATTTTTACATTTATCAACAGCTTATTTAAAACTTATAAAATATTAATTTATTGTGTTTTAACTAAAAATTTAAGTAATTAACAAAATTTTAAAATTGTTAATTTTAATAACTTTATCACTGTATTAACATATTCTGAGTTATTAATTAACACAAATCAATTTTTAGGTATATGGATTGAGGTAACTTTGATAAAAAGATATAATATGAATTATAAAATATTTAAATCCGAAAATAGAGGTGGAGCAAACCATGGGTGGCTAAACACAAAACATTCTTATTCATTTGCTAATTATTATGATCCACAGCGAATACATTTTGGTGCTCTTCGCGTGTTTAACGATGATGTTATTACAGGAGGAATGGGATTTGGAAGACATCCACATGATAATATGGAAATTATAACTATTCCAACTAAAGGTGGATTAAAACACGGCGACTCTATGGGAACTGGATCAGTTATAGAAGTTAGTGACATTCAGGTAATGAGTGCAGGAACGGGAGTTTCTCACAGTGAAATGAATGCGTATGAAGATTTAACTACATCTTTTTTTCAAATTTGGATTATTCCTAATCAATTAAATGTAGAACCACGTTATCAACAAATTTCTATGGTTGATTTTGCGGTAGAGAATGAGCTGTACCAGATATTATCACCTAGCAAAGATGATCAAGGTGTATGGATTCACCAAAATGCGTGGATGATGAAAGGAAATTTTACTGAGGAAAAAGAAGTGAATTATACTATTCATCAACCAGAAAACGGGATTTTTATGATGGTTGTAGAAGGAGAAATTATATTTGAAGGAAAAACATTAGAGCGTAGAGATACAATTGAAATTTCTAATGCCGAATTTATTCAATTTAAAAGTTTACCAAATACTGAAGTTTTATTGATAGAAGTGCCAATGAATTTATAACTTTGAATACTCAACCTATTTAATTCATGGAAACGCCTAAGCAAAAGATTCTTAAAGATATAAGTCAACATCCCGTTACAAATAAAAGATTTGAGTCTACTGCTTTTATTTTCCAAAACTTACCATTATGGTTTGCTTCATGTATTATAGGTTTGGTAGCAGTTTTATATGCTGAAATATTACATTTTGGAGAATCTACTTTTTTAAATATTTATAAAGCCAACAAAGCTTGGGTTTTTGTACTTGCTCCTGTTTTTTTCTTTCTATCATATATATCAGTTCAAAAATTTGCTAAATATTCTAATGCTAGCGGAATTCCCCAAGTTATAGCTGCTCTTAACTTACCTAAAAAAAAATCGAAAAGGCTAATTAATCAATTACTTAGTATTCGTATTATTTTAGTTAAGATATTAAGTAGTTTTTTCATGTCGTTAGGAGGAGGTGTGGTTGGACGAGAAGGACCAACTATACAAATTGCAGCATCTATATTACATGTAGTAAATAGAATGATTCCTGATTCTTGGCCAAAGATTTCACACAAATTAATGATAATAACTGGTGGAGCAGCAGGTTTAGCAGCAGCTTTTAATACGCCACTTGGAGGAATTGTTTTCGCGATTGAAGAATTATCTAAAAATCATATCAAATTTCTGAGAACTACTGTGTTTTCTGCTGTAATTATTGCAGGATTTACTGCACAAACTATTTTAGGACCATATTTAGTTTTTGGCTTTCCGAAAGTTGAACCAGATGGATGGAGGTTTTTTCTTGTATTGCTACTAGTTACATTTCTTTGCGGAGTAGTTGGAGCATATTTTGGTAAAGTTGCATTTATAGTGAATACATTTAAAAGGAAATTAACCAAAAGGAACCAATTTATATTTGGCTTTATTGCTGTTATGGCATTTGCAACCGTAGTTTTTTATACGAATAAAGATAGTGTAGGAGCAGGTAATTTATTATTAGATAGATTGCTTTTTGAATCGGATAAAAAAGTTGAATGGTATACAATTCCAGCACGTTTATTTAACGGAATTGTATCTTTTACGAATGGTGGAGCAGGAGGTATATTTGCCCCTGCATTAAGTTTTGGAGGTGCTATAGGAGCTTTTATGGGAGATCTTTTTACATTCAACCCAAAGCAAATAAATATGTTAGTTCTTATCGGAATGGTTGCTTTTCTTACTGCATTTACACGATCTCCTTTTACTTGTGCTATTTTAGTTCTTGAAATGACAGATAGACATTCTGTAATATTTTATATGTTAGTGGCTGCTTGGGGAGCAAATTTGATTGCAAATATGATAGATAAAAAATCATTTTATGAAAAGACAGCCGAAGTCATTACAAATGATTTGTTAAACACATTAGAACCTACAGAACATAAATCTTCTCATTCAGTAAAATAGATGATTTAATTTATTGACAATTAGTGAAATGATGTACTTTTGTCTTTTAATTATTGTTTTTAAATATTAAATTAATAAACAAAATTTAATTAGGTTAAAAACAAACCTAATATCATAAATTTGCGCAAAATTTTTCAACATGAAAAGAGTCTTACTTATAGCATCATTATTATTTGTTTTTAGTTGTAAAGGTGATAATCTTGAAATAGATGGTCGTGATCAAATTGTTTTTAATCAAACTGTTGATGACATAGCTAAAGATTTGCCATTATTACAACAAACGAAGTTTAAAGAAGCTTTAGACATTGTTTACCATTATCGTACTAATGCTACAAATAATGATGAACAACGATGGAGTGCAGTTCGTAATCTTCTCGATGGGAAAAACTCTGATGAAGTTTTTGAACTAGCTGAAAAGATAGCTTCAGAAAATGGTTTTACTTGGAATAGAAATCAGGTTCCTTTAGCTAATGGGATACCATTGCCAGGCTCTATAATTTCTGAAGAAGAAGTTCCTCAGGAAGAAGTTGAAATAAATAAAATTTCCCGATTCGATTTTAGAGTAAGTAACGAAACAGAAGGTATTAGATTAGATCCTTTCTTTTTTGATAAAGATGGAAAAGAATTACAATTAGATAAAGTGAGTAATGCTACTGTGGAAGTTTTTAGTGGTGGTCAAGTAATATATACACAACGTGCAACTATCGATCCTAATTCTATGGATGCATTGTATCGTAATAATGGAATTTTAGTTAAGTATGTCAATCTTGATCCTTCTAAGATACAAGCAAATCATGTAGATGTATTGGTTCGTATTCCTCATCCTGAACGTTACTTAACACAACGTAAATCTGTTCAGTTACCTGATAATTTGGTTGCTGGAAAAGTTGAAAATAAAGTAGATTCTATTTCTAAAGTTATCAATAAAGATATTTCAATGATTACGACCTTAAGTAATCGTTTTATGCAAAACATCGCTAAGAAAAATTATTCTGCAGCATTTGCTTTAACTCGCAATAATGACTGGGCAACTTTCCAAAAATTTTCTTCAGATCATTCAATTGCACTTCTGGAAAATTCTAAAATAAAAGATACAAAAGTTTTGGATGGAGATGAGAAAGTAACTGTAGTAGAAACAAATGTAAGTTTAGAAGATAATACAACTAAAAGATATATATTAACTTTAGAAAATCTTAACAATAAGTGGTTTATCGTTAATTTAAAATAAGAGTATAATTAAGAATATATAAAAAAACCTTCAAGTATTTGAAGGTTTTTTTTATGTATATAATGTAAATTTTATTAGTTACCAGCAGCTTCTTTTTCTGCATCTGCTTTCATCTTAGCATTCGCAGTAATAGCAATTTCTACACGACGATTAGCTGCACGTCCTTCTGCAGTAGAATTGTCAGCAATAGGTTCTTCTAATCCTTTACCTGCTGAATTTAAACGAGATGATGAAATCCCATTTGCAACTAAATAATCTTTTACAGATTTTGCACGTTGCTCAGACAATGGTTTATTGTAACCTTGAGAACCAACATTATCAGTATGTCCTACAATTAATAAATCAGTATCTGGATATTCATTGAATATTTCAATTAATTTATCTAAGTTTTGTTTTGCTGTAGAAGTTAATCCTGATTTATTATATTCAAAAGTTACTTTTGAATTTTCATCTAAGATCAAGTTAATACCTTCTTCTGTACGTACAACTTCAGCACCTGGTAAAACTTGCTCAATTTTTTGTGCTTGTTTATCCATTTTATTACCAATAACTCCACCAGCAGCACCACCTACAGCAGCACCAATTACAGCACCTAAAGCAGTGTTACCTCCTTTACCGATATTGTTACCTAAAATTCCTCCAAGTACTGAACCAGCAACTACACCAATACCAGCACCTTTTTGAGTATTATTTGCATTTTGAACTGCTGAACATGAAGATAAAACGAATGCTCCTCCAAGAACTAAAGCAGTTAATTTTGTATTTAATTTTTTCATAATTTTTTTATTTAATTGATTAACGTTGGAATGTATATACTACTTGAGCTATTTTGCCATTAGCATTTACATCTTGTACTAAAGTCATAGAATTTGCATCAACATAATCTACTCTTAATTTGTATCCCGCTGTATTTTGCTTAGCTTTTATTCCTGTTATATCTTTAAATGTAAAGTAAGTCGTATTCCCTTCCTCTTTAATATCCCAGATTATTTTAGCTGTACCAGATGGACAACCTGCATCAGAATTATTAAAAGTATAAGTACCAGTTTTGTTATTCTGAACTAAGTTCCATGTTGAACCTTCGTAGCATGTAGGGTTAGCCATATCAAATACTGTAGAAATAGACTCTGTAACTTTTACATTTCCATCAATTTTTTGATTGTCTAATCCATTTACATTTACATTAGATAATGTCCAAGCTCCACGAACTTCTTTACCTGTTTCTTGTTGAGATTTAGCAACATTTGTAGCTGCGCATGAAGTTAAAATCAATGCAGACCCTACAACTAATGTTAGAATTCCTTTTTTCATAGTTTTTATTATTTTAATCAAAATTGGCTTAAAAAACGGCTTTTATAGATTTAATTAAAAGCACTTTTTAATTTTTTTAATACTCATATTCATTTTAGTCTAAAATATTGCCTTAAAACTTATTTAAATCAATTTTCAGTTCGGATGGTATAAATTAAAGATGAATATTGTCCAGTTTTTTGCGCCTTGAAGTTTGATTTCATTCCGATATAAAAAGCTTTCAAAAAAGCGAAGGAATTATCCTTATATTTTTCAGAAAGTAAACTAACGTAAAATGCGTCTAACTTCATAGGACTTACGTTTTCAATTTTCATACCAAATTTTTTAATTAATGATTGGATACTTTGAGGATTAAAATGCCATAAATGTCTTGGGACATCATATGCTGCCCAAACATTTCCATAATAGGTTGCATCGTAGGAAAGATGGTTAGGAACTGCAATGATTAATGTACCGTTTGGAGTTAAATGTTTTTTTAATTCTGATAATATCTCATTCAAATTAGGAATGTGTTCTAATACATGCCACATTGTAATAATATCAAACTTTTGGTTTATATCTTTTAATTCACAATTCACAACATTGTCTTTACCAATTTTTGATTGAGAAATTTCAAATGCCTTTTCATTTGGTTCCATTCCTAATACATCATATCCATTTTTTTGCATATGTTGTAGAAAATCTCCAGCACCACAACCATAATCTAAAATCTTTTTACCGTTTGTTGTTGAGCGAATTAAATTTAGCTTTTGATTTAGATTATAGACTTTAGCTATTTGATAAATTTTCTCAAAAAGTGTTTTTTTACCATCTGTATGCGAAATGTAATTTTCACTTTCATAATATCGTGATAAATCATTTAGAGGTTGGGGAAAGGTATAATGTACACCTGTATTACTATCCTTATAAATTGAAAAATCTTCTTTCGTAAGAAAATGATCTTTTAGATCTAATACTTTTATACCAGAAAATCCTTCAATTGAAGGATTCTGGTGTGTTGTTTCACGTGGAACGTTATTCATTTTATCTTCCCATATGTATTAATAAAACACTAATATCAGCTGGAGAAACTCCACTAATACGTGATGCTTGTGCCACAGTAGCCGGTCTTATCTTATCTAGTTTTTGTCTTGCTTCGATAGACATTGAACCCATAATACTATAATCAATATTTGTAGGAATTTTAAGATTTTCTAAACGCGTTAGTTTATCCGCATTTTGTTGCTCTTTCTTAATATATCCTTTATACTTAATCTGAATTTCAGTCTGCTCTAATTCCTCTTCATTAATGTTATTCTCTTCAATAAAATTAGCAACACGATTTAATTTAGTAAAATCGGCTAATTTTAATTCTGGGCGAGTAATTACATTAATCATTTTATTAGGCTGAGCCAATGGAGACCCATCACGTTCTTCAATCATTTCATTAATCTCAGCTGGTTTTACAGAATGCTCTTCAAAATAGTTAACCAATTTTTCAGCATTTTTAAACTTTTCATCCATACGTCTTAAACGCTCTTCAGAAGCTAAACCAATGTCATAACCTTTACGTGTTAATCTTTCATCAGCATTATCCTGACGTAATAAGATACGATATTCAGCACGAGATGTGAACATACGATAGGGCTCTTCTGTTCCTTTAGTAATTAAATCATCAATAAGAACACCTATATAAGCTTCATTACGATTTAAGATAAATGGATCTTTTTCTTGAATTTTTAAAGCTGCATTAATTCCAGCCATTAATCCCTGTGAAGCTGCTTCTTCATATCCTGTCGTTCCATTTATTTGTCCTGCACAATATAAGTTATCAATTAGTTTAGTTTCTAATGTATGTTTTAATTGTGTTGGTGGAAAATAATCATATTCGATAGCATAACCTGGTCTAAAGATTTTAGCTTTCTCAAAACCTGGAATTGTTCTTAATGCTTTAGCTTGCACATCATCGGGTAGGGAAGTAGAGAACCCATTTATATAATATTCTACAGTATCCCAACCTTCAGGTTCAGCAAATATTTGGTGACGGTCTTTATCCGCAAATCGATTTATTTTATCTTCTATAGATGGACAATATCTCGGTCCTGTAGATTTAATTGTACCATTAAACATTGGTGAACGATCAAAACCTTCACGTAACATATCATGTACGTCTTGGTTGGTATATGTAATCCAACATGAGCGTTGCTTTGTCAGTTTAGGTGTGTTTGAATACGAAAACTTAGAAGGGTTTTCATCACCAGCTTGTTCCATCATTTTTGAAAAATCCAACGAACGACCATCTACACGAGGTGGTGTTCCTGTTTTCATACGACCTGCTTGAAAACCTAAATCTACTAATTGTTCAGTAATTCCAAATGCTGCACCTTCTCCCATACGACCACCTCCAAATTGCTTTTCTCCAATATGAATTAAGCCATTTAAAAATGTCCCGTTAGTTAAAACTACTGCTTTAGAACGAATCTCCATTCCCATAGCTGTACGAACTCCACAGACTTTACCACCTTCTACGATTAATGATTTTACCATATCTTGGAAAAAATCTACATTTTCAGTACGTTCTAGTGAAAGACGCCATTCTTCAGCAAATCGCATACGATCTGATTGTGCTCTTGGCGACCACATAGCAGGACCTTTAGATAGATTCAACATTTTAAATTGAATCATTGTCTTATCTGTGATGATTCCTGAATAACCACCTAATGCATCAATTTCGCGTACAATTTGTCCTTTTGCAATTCCACCCATTGCAGGGTTACAAGACATTTGACCTATACTTTGTAGGTTCATAGTAACCAATAATGTTTTGGCTCCTAAATTAGCAGCGGCAGCAGTTGCTTCGGCTCCAGCATGTCCACCACCAACTACAATTACGTCATATTCTGATTGAAATATCATGGATATAATCTTGTTTATATTTTTATAAAAACAAACAATGTTCCACGTGGAACATTATTTAATTTGAAATCTATTTAAGTAAAAATCTTCTTTTTCTGTCATGATTCTTTTCTCATCTTCACCTTTATCAGGATAACCAGCAAAATGAAGGATTCCATGAATCATCACACGAGCTAATTCGTTTTCAAATGAAACATTATTTTGCTCAGCATTATCTGCAATTCTTTCTATACTAATAAAAATATCACCTGTAAGGACATCATCTTCTGAATTATCAAAACCAATTACATCAGTATAATAATCATGGTCTAAATATTGACGATTAATTTCTAATAAGTACTCATCATCGCAGAATATGTAATTTAATTCCTCGATTGACTTACCTTCATTACTCATACTTTCAGTAATCCAGTCAATCCATTCTTGACTGTTTTGTAATTCAAATTCTGTTTCGTAAAATAATTCTATCATTGTTTTAAAACCAATAGCCTAAGCTTAAATTAAACAAACCTTTGTTTGTGTGAGGAGAAAATGACCAAATAAAATTAAGAGGTCCTAAAGGACTATCATAACCATAATTTGCTCCAAACCCTAAATATTTATAATCTAAAAGTTGAATATGCTCTAATCTATCTTCTACATTAGCTAAATTAGCAAATACACCGGCATAATGATTTTTAAGTATTTTAAATTGAAGCTCAGATCCAATAATTAATTTATTATCTCCAATTACTGAGGCAAAAGGTAATCCATAAAACTTCGTATAATTTAAAAATCGTTGTCGAACATATCCTCCAACTATAAACTTTTGAGGGTCTGTATTATTCCCGTTAAAAAAGGTTCCAAAGTTAGCAGTAAATCTGTAACTTACGAAATTATTAATGTGAAAATTAGCTTCTAAATCTGCTTGTAATTCATAAATTTTATCAAAGTTTTTAACATTTGAATCAAAAATATATTTTAGAGAAGAATAAAATTTAAATCCACGCGATGCAAAATTAGGATTATTACGATTATCAGCGCCTATATATGTATAGGCTTTCCAGTAATTACCACGGTTATCAGCAGAGTAAGGAAAATTGGAAACATTAGAAATATTCTTTGTAAAAAGCTCTATGTATTGATGCTCTAAACCAAATCCTAAAGCATATTTTTCTTTGATAGTTGATTGGATATAAAATTGATTTATAAAATCATTAAAAGTATAATTTAATTCACCTAAGTCTGGATGTTCTTCCGTACTTAGATCTCGTAGATCTACTTCCTTTTTAAAACGATACATTCTAGATCTTATACCTACGCTAGGATAATATCCGTTGTCTACAAAATAATTCATGTTGTAACGAATATGATCGCCTACTACAAAATCCGTAGACAGTGTTGAATTTTTGAAAATTAAATTTTTGGCCGTAAAGTTTAGTAACAAACTAGTTTTGAAAAAATCATCATAATGAAGTCCAAAACGTAGTTTCTGTTTTACTGGATTTTCTGTAATAACGAGATCAAGATTATAATCTTTGACGTCATTATCCATTAATTTGTATTCAATCTTACTAAAATTTCCTGAAGAATAAAGTCGATTAATTCCTTGTTGAATTTCTTCAAAACTTGCTAATTGTGGTGATTTAATTTTTAGTTTTCCCTCAATATAATTTTTATTAAAAGTAGAATTACCGTTAATATTCACATTTTTTACTAAAATATACTCTTTCAGATCTAAAGATTTCCTTTCATTATTTAGATTTCCTTGTAATTTAGCAATGTTCTGAAGTGCTTCAAATTGTAAAGTGGCGGCTTCGGTACCAGTTTTTAATATAGGATCAATATCTCCAAAACTAGTTACATTATATCCATCCATTTTTGGTACAATCATAAGATCAACTAATTTTCGTTGCTCTTCAGATTTTTTTTCCATGTTAAACTTTACGATTTGCATCATAACATCAGTTGCAGAAGTTAACTCATCAGCAGTTTTTAGAGGGTCTTGTAAATCGACTCCAATGATGATATCTGCTCCCATATCTTTTACTTCTTTTACTGGAAAGTTGTTGAGAACTCCACCATCAATATAGAGATCATCCCCAATTTTAACAGGTTTTATCATAGAAGGATAAGCGCCACTAGCAAGCACTATTTGTGGCAAATATCCTGATTTGAATATCTTTTCTTCTCCCGTTACTATATTAGTTGCAATACAAACAAATGGAATTGGAAGATCTTTAAAATCAGTAATGTCATGTACATGTCTAAATAGGTATGTTAGCATATCTAGTGGTCCTTGCCCGTTAGATATAGCCTGAGGTATAGTAAGCTTAAAATTATTAAATGGAAGTTCTAATATATATTTTTCACTATTATATTTTTCGAAATATGGAATTTCTTTTCGATTTTTTTCATTGATAATAAGAGACGTTAAGTCGAGTTGTTTAATAATTTTTTCTAATTCATCTGGAGAGTAACCCGCAGCGTAAAGCCCACCTACAATAGCTCCCATACTTGTACCACCTATATAGTCAATCTTAATGCCTGCCTCTTCTATTTTTTTTAAAGCACCTATATGAGCGTAGCCTTTTGCACCACCACCACTTAATACAACACCAACTTTTGGTCTATAAGTAGGAGTAATACTGTCTTGGGCAAAATTTATTGCAGGAAGTAAGAAAACTGCTAATATGAATCGTCTTATGCTCATTAATGTACTGATTATTATCTTATAAAGATACTTTAAATAAAGATTAAAAAATAAAGGTTGTGAATTTCACAACCTTTATTTTTTAATCTTTATAGTAAACTCTATTTACCCGCATGTCTATGGAAGTTAAGACTTCATACGGTATAGTATCCAGATCTTTTGTAATATCTGCTAATGTAGGATAAGATCCGAAAATGATTACTTCATCACCTTCGTTACAATCTATATCAGTAACATCGATCATCATCATATCCATACAAATTGTACCTGTGATAGGAGCTAATTTTCCATGTATACCAACTTTACCTTTTCCATAGCCTAAAGATCTTCTTATACCATCTGCATATCCTACAGGAAGTGTAGCTATTCTTGACTCTCTTTCAGCTTTAAAACGTCTTCCGTAGCTTACCGTTTCTCCAATTTTTAGAGTAGATATTTGTGAAATAACGGTTTTAAATTGAACTACAGGTTGCAATTTTTTATTCATAAAATCCGTGTATTCAGAATATCCATACATTCCAATTCCTAAGCGAACCATATCGTATTGATGATCATTAAAAGCTACGATACCAGGAGAATTAAGGCAATGTTTAATAGGTTTAATATTTAATCCATCAGACAAAATATTATATCCATTATTAAAACGCTTTAGTTGGTAGTTAACATATTCTTTTTCATCTTCCATATCTGCTGTTGCTAAATGTGTGAAAATGGATTGTACAAAAACTTGAGGAGTTTGTTTTAATGTATCAATTAAATGTTCATATTCTTCTTCGTGAAAACCAAGTCTATTCATTCCTGTTTCCAATTTTATATGAATCGGATAAGGTCTTGAGATTTGTTTTTCTTTAAGTTTTTTTACAAATAAATCTAATACACGAAAGCTATAAATTTCTGGCTCTAATTGATAATCTATTACAGTAGAATAACTACTTTGTTCAGGATTCATTACAATGATCGGTAACGAAATTCCAGCTTTTCTTAATTCTTTTCCCTCATCAGCAATAGCTACTCCAAGATAATCTACACCATTATTTTCAAGAACATTAGCTACTTCAAAACTTCCAACTCCATAACTATTCGCTTTTACCATGCACATCATTTTTGTACTTGGTTTTAATAAAGAGCGATAAGTGTTGATATTTTGAATTAAGTGTTGAAGATTTATTTCTAAAACCGTATCATGTGTTCTAGTTTCTAATTCTTCTGATATTTTTTCTAATTGAAATGGACGAGCTCCTTTTAAAAGAATTGCTTCGTTATATACATTTTGACTTTTGAAATGAGTCAAAAATTCTTCTGTTGATGTATAAGATCTGACATAAGATTGAAACAAATTTTTATGTTTAGAAATTTTATTTCCAATTAAAACAATTTCTGTAAATTGATAAGGATTTACTAGATCTGCCGTTTGTTGATACAATTCATTATCCGGTAAATTACTTTGTAAAATATCAGTTAATACCAGCGTTTTTCTTTCTTTAGCTTGTTGATTAAGTACATTTAGACCAATTTTTAAAGAATTTAAATCCGAATTAAAAGAGTCATTTATAAGAACGGAATTATTTATAGCTTCTTTAATTTCAAGTCGCATTTCAATAGGCAGTAACTTCGCAAATCCGTTAACGTACTCTTTGTAATCAACGTTTAATGCGATTAAAGTCGTTAAACAGATTAGGCTATTTTTTATAGAAGCATCATCTGTGAAAGGAATAGAATAAGTGTATATCTCGTTATTATGTAAAATAGAAATTTCAGTATTTATTTCTTGAGAGATAATTTGTTGGATTTGTACAACAGCTTCTTTACTATATCCATAAGTAATCCGATCTATTTTAGATAAATGTTTATCAGATAATATAGTTTGATGAAGTTGAATGTTCTCTATATTATATACCAATTTATTTACATTGGTAAATAGTTTAAGTTTTTCTTGAATTAGTTGTTGTTCATTTTGAAAGTTTTCTAAATGAGCATTCCCGATTTTAGTTAATACACCAATGGTAGGACGAATTATCTCTTCTAATTTTTCCATCTCATTTGGCATAGAAATACCAGCCTCAAAAATCCCTAAAGTAGTAACATCGGTAAGTTGAAGTACAGAAAGAGCGGTACCTAATTGTGAGTTGTAACTTTTTGGACTACGAGATATATTGAAATTTTTCCATAACAATTGGTTCAACCATTCTTTTACGATAGTTTTCCCATTAGAACCTGTGACTCCGATAATTGGAATAGAAAATTTTTGGCGGTGGTATTGTGCCCACTTTTGTAGTGCAGTTAATGGATTTTGAACAATTATTTGATTAATGTTATCATAATGTTGTATAGGTTGAGAAACCACGAAGTTTCTGATACCTTTATGATATGCATCTGCAATATAAAGATGTCCATCTTTCTGATTTCCGGCAAGGGCAAAGAAAATACCATTTACAGGATGAACAATTAAACGTGAATCGAAAAAAATTTGTTCGATAAGCGTTTCACCATCTCCGATCAATTGACCAGAGACGATTTCAACTATAGATTGTAAATTATAATTTTTCAATTTTAACTTTATTATTTACTTCTAAATAAGCTTTACGGCTTAAAGGTTCATATTCAGAAGTTTCTCCTAATTCGACTAGTTTTTCGCTATCGATAATTCGATGAGAATAATGAGCCAGTCCTCCAGTACGTACGCAAATAGCGTGCACTTTTGTAACATATTCTGCAATTGCCATTAGATTTGGCATTGGACCAAAAGGTCTTCCCTTAAAATCCATGTCTAAACCAGCTACAATTACACGTTTACCTTGGTTGGCAAGTTGATTAGCAACTTCTACGATACCTTCATCAAAAAATTGTGCTTCATCAATACCTACTACGTCACAATCATCAGCCAATAATAAGATACTAGATGAATATTCTACAGGTGTGCTTGTAATTGAATTTTGGTTATGTGATACTACCTCACGTTCTGCATAGCGTGTATCTACAGTAGGTTTAAAAATCTCCACTCTTTGTTTGGCAAATTCGGCACGTTTTAAACGTCGAATTAATTCTTCTGTTTTACCAGAAAACATAGAGCCGCAGATAACTTCAATCCAACCTGTTTTTGTTTGATCATGAAAGGTGTTTTCGATAAACATAATAAATGATGCGTTAGTGTTTACTAAAAATAATGAGCAAATTTACGGAATAAATTATAAGATATTTTTTGAGCTTAAATAAATCTTAGGATTTATACAAATCTAGTAATTTTAGAAAATTTTTAGATTTATTGAAATCAGCATCACAAAATAAATACGAATTCTCACTAAATTCTTCTCTTAAAGTAAGATTTTCGAGTTTTTTAAAACTTTCAATAGCTTCCGTGATTGAATTAAAAGTGTATCCATTGAAGTTATTTTTTACAGTGTCTCTATTTCCTATTACATTACTAACAACTAAAGGCTTTCTTATAGCCATTGCTTCTAGAATAGATATAGGTAAACCTTCCCATAATGAAACTTGCGTATATATATCTAGCTGATTAATTTTTTTCAGTAACTCTTCACGAGAGCTTATCCATCCAGTAACTTCAATATTTGGAGCTGTAATTTCATTAATCAAATCACCATTACCAATCCAAATAAACTTATAATGAGGTAGATTTAAAGCTAGATCATTAAAAAAAGATGGGTTTTTTTGTGGGCATAGACGACCTACAGTTCCAATGGTTAAAGTTTCATTGTGTGGTTTTTTGTATAAATTATTTGGTAATTCTAAATCTACTCCGTTTCTAATTAATACCGCTTTCCCATATTTTTTACTTAGTTCATATTCTGTATCTCCAGAGGCTACAGTAATACCACCAACAAGTAATGGCATCGTTTTTTCAATAATTTTAAATATTATTTTTTTAGGGGAAGATATATTTTGTTGGACAAATGAATATCCATGAGGGGAATAAAAAATTTTATTTTTTTGAACTATATTATAAGCAGATATTCTTCCTAAAACAGTCGCTTTAGCAGAATGAAGATGTATAACATCAGGTTGTATCTTTTTTAAAATTAATCTTGTTTGCTTTAGTACTTTATAATCAATAGAGATATTTATATTTCTGATCATATCAATCTCATAAAGTTTTATTTTGGGATTAATTTCTTTTATAAATAAATCTTTATTAAACTCTTCTCTATTCGGACTGTATATAAGGTGTACCTGTAATGATTCAGTTACATCGTTTTCAACTAAAAAGTTACACAAATCTTTCACATAGGTGTATACACCGCCTCCGAAAGCTTCCACAAAATGTACTATTTTCAAAATAATTGTTTACAACAAAGATAAAAGTTTATAGTATTTTTATCCCTTAATTATAAATATTTATCTTAAAATAAAATAAACATAAAATGCAATATAAAAACAAAAAAAATGCAAATCTTAGATTCCTTAATATTTTACTAGATTTTTCCCTATTAAGTTTATTATTTATTTTCTTTTTGTATTTGCATTATCCTAATTGGGAGAGAAGTGTAAATGGTTTAAAAATTTTGCTACTTGTACAATATAAATCTTTTTTAATATTTATATTTTCATGGTTTGTTATTGCAGAATATGTGAAATATTATTTATTAAATGAGAATATAAAACTGGGAAACGTATTTAAAAAAAGTATTGTACAAAGTGCGTTATTTTCAATTATTCTATTTGCAATTTCTGGAATTAAAGACGAAAACTTATATTCAAATTTTGAAACTTTAGGTTTTTCAATCGTAATATTTATATATGTGCTAGTTTCTAGATTATTATTTTATATAATAATACAAATAAGATTAAATAATGGATACTATTTGAAGAATGCAATATTAATAGGTGAAAATAAGATTAGTAATAGCTTTTTAGAGACTCTCCAATCACAAAAGCTTTCAGTTTTTTTAGAAAAAATATATACGAATGAAAGTTTTGTAGAAGAAGAATATTTAAATCATTTAAGAAACCCTAAATTAGATATTATTTACTTAAGTTTAAATTCAGGATTAGATGAAAGGCAAATAGATTTCATCTTATATAATGCACAAAATAAATATAAAAAGGTTGAATTTATTTCTGATACTTTTATGGATTATAATAATAATTTAGAAATAAATTATTATGAAACTTTTCCAGTTCTTAGTTTTTCAAGATACCCTTTAGATTTTATACGATATCAAGTTTTGAAAAGGCTTTTTGATATATGTTTTTCACTTGCAGTATTATTTTTTTTAGTTCCATTTGTTTATCCACTTATTGCACTATTTATTTATATAGATTCAGGTTTTCCTATTTTATATAAACAAAAGAGAAATGGATTATTTGGTAAAGAATTTCTATGTTTAAAATTTAGAACTATGAAACCTAATAAAGATAATGATATTAAAGCTACTGTAAGAGGAGATAGTCGTATTACTGAGATAGGAAGAATTTTACGTAAGACAAGCTTAGATGAATTACCACAGTTTATAAATGTTTTGAAGGGAGAAATGTCAATTGTTGGACCTAGACCTCATATGATTTCGCAAGATGCTCATTATGCTAAAATCATTAATGAATACACCCTTAGACATTATGTAAAGCCTGGTATTACAGGTTTAGCGCAAGTAAAAGGATATAGAGGAGAAATTAACTCAGACCGTGATATGGAATTAAGAATTATGACGGATATTTTTTATGTAAGAAATTGGTCTTTTTACATGGATATTGTAATAATTATTAAAACTGTTTTTAAAATGTTCTTAGGAGATAAAAATGCTATATAATTAAAATATAGCTTGTAGAACAAATTATCCCTTGTCTACAAGCTATATTTTGAATTTCTTAAACAGATTATTGTTTTTTTAATAACTAATTTGATATCAAAGGATAGAAGATTAATTATAGAATCATCCTAGTGTGATCAATGGTCCTCCTTATATAGGAAATATGTATAGACTAATAAGAGTATTAAAAAGGGAAAACTTTATGCTTACAAATGTAGGGAATATTATTCCTACGAATATATATATTGTATTATAGAAAATATGTTATTTACCATGTATCAGAAAGAAAATCCCATTATGGATTAAGAGAATCTTTAATACCTTGGCAAACAATATACCGCTTTGACATTTTAAAAAATATTGAAGCATTTTCAATTTAAAAGCAAAATCCATTACGATTTTTTCATAGTGGATTTTGTTTTATATAGAATAAATATGACTAAATATCAATCAACTATACCACTATTTTTTCAGTTCTTTTAAGGGAAAGAAAATAGTAAAGTATAAAAAGGTAACAGCCTAGTTGTCTATGAAATACATTTTCGACTGAAAAGAACAGTATAAAAGAAACAATAATTGCGAAAGGTGTAAAATATCTTTTAGTCATCCATAAAGAAATTATACAAAAAGCGGTGAAAAGAATTAAAGCTGGAAAACCACCAAAAAGAAAGTAATCAAAATATTGAGAATGGGTATTAAAACGCTCATTTAAATAATAATTTCTCTTCTCTATTTTTTCAATTGATTTTTCATAATTAATGACTAGATAATCTTCTATTAAATTGTAATTCCCGTATCCAATTATTGTGTTGAAATCTTCGTTATTTCTTATAGTATTTATACTTTCCCAAATAACAAATCTAGGCTCATGATCTACTAATAATTCAATGTTATTATGATTTAATCTTTCTTGAATATTAGGATTATAACTTAAAAGAAGCATAAAAGCTATGCAAGATGTAAATCCTAAAGTTACTTTCTTAAATATGTTTAGTTTAAGGTAAAAAAGGATATAAATAAGAGCAATTATTACAAAGCTAATGATTGATAATCTAGCCGTGATAAGAATTAAAAATGTAGCAAAAAAAACGAGAATAGAAGAGTAAATATATTTATACATCTTAAGCTTTGAGTTCATAATTAAATCGAAACTTAAAATAATATTTAATAAAACATAAAAGCCTAAATAGGGACGATGTATTTTTAAAATATCTACCATTTCTCCTTCGTTAGCAAAGGGAATAAAGTTATTTTGAGAATAGAAGATTACTGTTCTAATTAAACATAGCACAACGAAACAGATGCAACTTATAATGGAAGCTTTTTTGATAGAATCGAATGAAAATTCTTTTTTGTACAACATGAATAGACTTCCTATACCCAAAATTGGTAGAAACTTCCATAATGTTTTATTGGCTAAGTAAGATCCTTGTAACAACCCATTAACTAAGAGATAACCTATTAAAAGAAAGAATACATAAGAAACATATGTTGTCTTTATAGTATGAGATTGTTTTCTATTAATAATATATTCAGTAATTGACGAAACGCAAAATATAGCAAAAAAGATGTTAGATAATGCAGGTGAAAAAGGTAGTATTAGTGTAAAAAATATTAAAGAATAAGTATTAATATATTTCAAATTTATCATTTAAAAAAGATTTTCTTTAAAAAAATAACAAGGCTATTAGGTGTATATAAAAGTATGTAACTTTTTAATAATCCAATAATTGAATCTAATGAAAACGAAAAATTTTCTTTTAAAATTCTAATTTTACTATTTAATTGAGTCTTTCTATTCTGTATGGATATACCTTTCGTATTAATTTCTATAATTACTAATGGTTTCTCTATATTTCTACCTTTATATTTCTTTAGAATATTTACAAAAAAAGCAAAATCCTCAGCAGCTTTATAATTTGTTGGGTATTTTCCAACTACTGGAATAATATCACTTCTAAACATTACACTTGGATGAATGAACGCGCATCTTGATTTCATTACTTTTCTAATTTCTTCGTCTGTTAAAGGGTTATTAACATTGAAAAGAAACTTTTGGTTTTTATCTACAGCTTTTACTGCACTACCAACTAACGCATAATCACTGTTATTTTTAAGAAAATTCTCTTGAATTTCGAATCTGTTTGCTACACATAAATCTCCACAATCTAATCTTGAGATATATTTATATTTATTCTTTACAGCGTAATCTATACCATCATTAAGTACATATTCAATTCCACGGTTGATTTGGCAATATTTAAAAATAATCGATCCCTGGAAATGTTTGTTTTTCAAAACTAGTTCTTCATCAACTTTCTTTTCAGTGCTGCCATCGTCTACAATGATAATATCTAATTTCTCATTCTTACCAATAGAAGAAATAGATGCAGCTAAGCCTGTCGGATTGTTATAATGAGGAATTATTAATAAGTTGTTGTTCATTGTATTTATTTTTTTGTTGATAGTCTAATTTCATTAAAATGGCAAAAAAGATCCAAACCCCATACATTCTAAAAGTATCAGTTTGTAACCAATTTATATATAATCCGATAAGTGAGATTGAAATACTCACTAATAATACACGGGTAATTTCATCGTCTGAGTTTTTATAAATTTTATAAGCTAATCTTATGCTATATAATAAAATAGTAACCCATATTGTAAATCCAATTATTCCCAGTTCTGCTAATAATCTTGTGAAAATATTATAACCAGGAGGAAATGAAAGCTCTTTTTTATTTTTATAAAATTGATCAAATTCCCAGTTATTTACAGTAGCCCATCTAGGATAATGATGTTGGGAATGATAAGCTTGTTGACCGAAACCAACCCCAAATATGGCATTCTCTTTAAAAACTTGTAAAGAGGCATATTGCATTCCGAATCTTGTTTTATTAGAAACACTCGTTTTTAAATTTCCAGCAAAGTCTAAACTTTCAATTTTTTCTAAAACAGAATCTTTTAACTTTTCAGGGTTGGATAAGATTATTAATGATAATGCTAGTACAGAAAAAATTAACGTGTAATGAATTTGTTTACGGTAAAAATTCTGTTTGTACAAAAAGACCATAAATAAGAAAAAAATAAAAAATATAACTAATAAACCTGTTCTAGAACCTGAAAAAAATGTCCACATTAGGAGTACAATACTAGGTGTAAATTTATATATAATATTTTTTTCGGTAAGGATATAACTAAATATGAAACCTGATATAGTAATAAGATATATTGCAAAAAATGGAGGCTCATATGTTATCCCAGAAATTCTTCCGGTAGTGTACAAAATAGGATCCATAAAGGGAAATAATCCATAAATCTCTAAAATATATTTAGCAGGATAAAAACCAAAATAGGAAAATAATAATTCCCAAAAACAATAGAATGTAACGAATACTAGTGAGAGAGTAAATACTTTTCGAATAGTAAAAAATATCCTCCTATTATCCCAGTTTTGAATGGCTCTGAAAAAGAAAGGTAAGAATATAAAAATAGGAATAGTTAACGATATCATTTGTCTAATGAATCTCGAGATACCAGTCGTTCTTTTAAAATAATTTTCAATAATCGAAGGAATATTAACTATAGAACAACATATAGTAATTATATAAAATACTAATATTAATATGTATAGATTATTTTTATAAGGTAAGTTGATTCTTCCTGTTTTTAATACTTCTATCCCCATGAAAAAAAATCCGATAAAAAAGAAAATTGATCCAAATTCACGTACATATTCTCCCATGAAAGGCATGACTTCTACTTGATTAAATCCGAAGAAAAATAATCCTAGTAAAAATAGATAATTTATTGTTTTGTCTAAATTAATTTTCATTCTTAATCAATTCAACGTTTTTATTAGTACCATTTAAGCTTCTGAAAACTTCAGACAATTTTGGTGTATATACCATATGAATAATCCATATAATAGATTTTAATAACGTATAATTTTGCTGTTTAATTATGTATCTTAAAAGTGTATCGTATTTACCTTGTTTTAATAAGGGATTATTATAGGATGCATTAACGGCATCGATTAAAGTTTTATTTTTAATTATATTTATTATATAATTATACTTTAATGAAAATGTAGATTTATCATTAGAACATATAAATGTTAAATAAACAGCTCGATTTATTAAACGTATACTTTTATATTCTCTTTCTTCTTCTACAGTGAGTTGGAGTCCAAATTTATTTTTATAATCAAAATGAAATTTTTCTAACGCTTTAGAAAATAAATCTCTCTCAATAAACCTTCTCGATTCACTCGTTAGGACCTCTCTATAATTATATCCATAGTAATCTATAAACATTATTTTAGAAGCAATATTAAAGGCTTGCAAATTAAACATACAATCTTCTTCAATCTCTCTATTAGCTGGAAATCTAATTTGATGCTCCTCAATCATAGATCGTTTATACAACTTGTTCCACACGGCAAATAAAGATTCTTCCAACATAAGATTCTTAATGAAATTTTTTTTAGAAAACTCAGAATCATAAATTTTATTTGTTTTGAAGATTGGATTTTTGACTAATTTTTTTTCATCACGCTCTTCAATTGTTCGAGAAACTACAATATCAAGATTGTTTATTTTTACTGCATTGTATAGGTTTTCAAGAAAATCTAATTCATAATAATCATCATTATCCATAAAACCAATATAGTCACCACATGCACTTTGAAGCCCAGTATTACGGGCTATACTAATTCCCTGATTCTTTTGGGTTATGATCTTTATTCTTGCATATTTTGCTTGATATTCTTCTAATACATCAAGGACATTATCAGGAGATCCATCATTTACAAAAATGAATTCAGCTTCTTTAAAGGTTTGATTTATTAAAGAATTAATGCAATCGTGAATGTATTCTCCAGGTTTATATACTGGAATGATGATACTAATTTTTATTTTTTCCATAAACTACTTTTTGTGCAAAGTAAAACATATTAAACGCTAATATTCCTTGTCCGATTCCAATAGCAATTGCAGTTCCCTTGATGTCATATAAGTACGTTAGAATAAGACTTAATATTAGACAGATTATTGATGAAAAAAGGAATATTCTAAAAAATAATTTGTCTTTCTTTAGGTTTAAAAGTACTTGTTTGCCATACATATTATCAATAAAAGAGAATAAAGGAATCAATAATAATATTTTAAAGATCTCTACAGCTTCTATCATCTTATTACCAAATAATAAGACAATTAGATATTCAGCTAAATATCCTAATATAATTGATATTATACTTGTTATAATTACGCCTAATAATGTGATTTTATTAATTAATTTCAGGCCATCAATAGGATTTTGGTTGATTTTTTTCGTGAGAAAAGGGTATAATGCGTTAGATAAAGGTATCTGAATATTTCTTAAAGATCTACTTAACTTGTCTGCTGTTGTAAAATATGCAACATTTGTTAAAGTAGAAAATAAACCTAAAATTAAAACATTTGTATTCGTAAAGAGTGTAGCTTGCAATTCTGATAAGAAGAAATATTTTCCTTCATTTAGTTCACTTATTACTTTCTTCGGATTATTTAATTTAAATTGAAATTTATTGATACTAAACAATTGGTATGTTGTTATAAAAGCAATAAATATATAACTAATACTAAAAATCAAAGGAACTATCCAATATTCACTTTCATTAGAAATTATAAGAATGATTGCTATTAGGGCCAGGATTTTTGAAATTAAATTAATTAAAATATAATTTTTCATATTCTGCATACCTTGAAAAAACCAAGAAGGAGAAAAGGCATATCCAATTACTACTCCATAATAAAGTAAATAAATCAAAAAGTATTCTCTAAAACTTGGAATTAACAAAATTACTGCTAAATAAACAACAGTACTTAATCCGATTAAATATAGTTTAGCAGAAATTACTTTATTAACGATAATATTTAATCTCTTATTATGATGTTCATACAAAGAAATTTGTCTTGTAGCAGAGTTATTAAATCCATAATCAATAAGTATTTGAAAATAGATAATAAAAGCCATAACAAAATTTAATAACCCGAATTTTTCAATTCCAATAGTATCAATTAAAAATCTAAAAGTTATTAAAGGCACAAACATTTCTACGGCTTGGTTTATAGCTAGAAATATAAAATTCAGAATTAATTTTTTGTGCTCTTTATATTTTATTAAAATTTGCTGTATCAAAATTTGTTATAAATAAAACAAGGATATAAAAATATCCTTGTTTGTTATGTGTTACTAAAATTGAGTATTTAAAACTTTTTCTAACTCAAGAATAAAATCGTGAGTCGTATTCAGAAAAGGGTCGTAATCGTCGTTAACCTTTTTGAAAGTTAGTTTCCTACTTGATTTATCATAAGAAATAAAGTCATTCGGCTTAAAGTATTTGTCTATTTCATCACCGAACATATAAAACTCTCTAGGACCACTTTTTATTTTAATGAAATTAATCTTAATAGACTCTTGCTTATCATTACTACTAATATCAATTCTTAGGTCATTCGGAATAATTCCTTGAGGAAATTTAACTTCTACAGATTGATGTCCATCAATATCAGCTGCACCAGCGTAGATTACATTTTTATCATCAAACCAGCCAATAGATTTATCTTTCCAAAAAACAACAATTTCATCATTTGTATTGAAATCAGCATTAATTGTTAATTCTAAATCATTTGATAAATTCGCTGTATTATCATTTAAGGTTAATTGTCTTTTTTCTGTTTTTTCAACAGGTTTTTTGTCCTCACCACAACTTTGTAAAATAAAAATACTTACAAAAAGTAAAATAGATAGTTTTTTCATTTAATAATATTATTTTTTTAGAATCATTTTAATAATTAGGAAAATACTTAAGAATAAAAACGGGAAAACGATAACTAATAATTTAGTTTTACTCTCTTCTTGAATATTTAAGAAATGAGAAGTCTTTTTGATGATATTAGTAGAATTAATTTTTTCTAATATTAAAGACTCATTTTCTTTAATCAAATTGTTTTTAGTGTTAATTAAATCGTTTAATTGGTTATTATCATTAAAATAAACCAAATTAGGACTTTTATTATCGGTAACATCGGTATTAAATTTAGCTAAGACTGAATTAATTTGTTCAATTGTCTTACCATTAGAAATAATACGTGCTTCATTATTTTTAATTAAAACTTTTTTAACCTCATTGTAGTGTTTATTTTCATTTAAGAAGTGCATTAACTTATCAATATTACTTTCATTCAATGTTTGCTTTTTAGTTATAATATTGATTTGATGAACTCTATAGTTCTTACTAGTTTTTTCATCATCTGCAACCTTATTTATATCTCCATCTTCAGCAAATAACTTTATAAGGTCATAGTTTTTTTCACTCTCTTGTACAAATTGATAAACACTGTTGACTGGTTCTATACTAATTTTTGAAATTGGAGATGTTAAGCCAATTGAATTTAAGAAAACTGTGTCTTTATCTTTGATCTTTGAGTTTATTAAATCGATTTCATTGTATAGATAGTCTACAGTACCATAATTAGGAGAAACTAATATTCTACTTTCATATTTCTTTAGTACCGGAGAAACGAAATAACCTAAAATCGCACCAATGATTGTTAAAAAAAACATCATTAATAGATTGTCTTTAATAAATCGGAAGAATGAAGTAAATGTTTTATTAATTATTTTGAATAAATCAATTTCTTGATTAGAAGTCATATATTTTGTTTAGTAGTTAAATTAATTTTCCAAAGATACAAATCTTATGAAATGATCATTAGAAAGAAAACTTTAATTATTAATTATTTTTAAAAAACCTCAGAATTATAATCCTGAGGTTTTTATTTGATATTTTTTGAGTTGAATTTTACCAACCTGTATAATCTTTCTCGTTCTCGCTACCGAACTGCGTTAACCTATATAACCACCAGATGATTAAAGAAATTCCAACGATGGTAAAGAACCATCCAGCCCAATAACCAATTGGTAATAATAGAGTTTCAAACATCCATTTAAAAAGGCTACCAATTGCAAAAAATAAATCAGTTATTAATCCCATATCCTACTTTATTGCTTAATTTGCATCAAAGTTATAAAAATGTTAGTTAATCTACTTGCGAAAAGGAATTTTTTTATACAAATTTTTATCATCATTTTATTTTCTATACTCGGTGCTACGAATTTTAATAGCATTTATCTGAGTAATTTAGAAATTATAGGGCTATCATTATCTTTCCTAACGATAGGTTATGTAGTATATATAGATAGTGATAATGAATTAATTTCTAAGAGTTCCTATACTACATGGTTTTATATCCTTTGGATGATGCCATTTATGGTACAGCTATTGGATTATAAAATGGCGGGTAGTTTACTATTAGTTACATATATAACCAGTAAACTAATTTACTTTGAAACAGATCAATCCAAAACGTTTGAAGCTTTTGATATTGGAGTTTTTTTAGGCTTTACAATTCTATTAAATCCCCCTTTATTTATATTAGGTCTAGTAGTGTTTACTTATTTTTTAACCTTAAAAGGGATAGATTCATCTATTATAATATTAGCCATTTTAGGATTATTAGTTCCATTATTAGTCTTCGTACAAATAAGTTATTTATTAGATTTCAACTTCTTAATTGATTATTATCAAAAAGCTTTGAGTTTCAATTTTTTTGAATTTGATATTAAGCAAATCTTTCTTGTACCTATTGTTATTTTCGCAATAGTTGCATTTGCAAATTTTTTAATAAATGCGAATAAAGAATCTGTTCATGTAAAAAGAGTGTTTCTTTTGTTACACTTAATGTTGATTTCTTTAATATTAATTTGTGTATTATATGGAGGTGCTGAAATTAAATTTTTATGTTTTTTCGGAATTTTATTTATGATTATTTTTACAAAATACTTCGCAAATAAAAAACCCCATATGAATTGGTTAAAGGAAACCATCCTATGGAGCTATTTAGTTTGTATGCTATTTTACAATTTTTATGATCGAATTCCTCGTATCTATAGTTTGATCACCGAGGTAAGTTTTTAGTTCAAAATCATTACCATCGAAAACTCCGTATGTAAAATAATTGATCCAATCACCTAAATTAAAGTGTTTGGATTTTTTTATGGTAATTTCCATTGGTAAGTGGCGATGTCCATAGATTAAATAATCGTAATGTTTACGTTCCAATTGCCTTTCAGAATATTGGATTAACCATTCATTATCTACACCTAAAAAGTGAACATCTTCATCACCAGAAATCATTTTGTTTTTTCGTGATGCTGTAATTCCTAACCACATTGCAATATCTGGATGTAAAAGATAAAATAAGAATTGACAAATTTTATTCGTAAATACTTTCTTCATTCTTTTATAACCCATATCTCCTGGACCTTTACCATCACCATGTACGATAAAGAATTCTTTCCCATTGATAATAAAGTCTTGTTTGTCCCAGAATACAATCGCATTGATCTGTTCTTCCAAATAGTTTTTCATCCATAAATCATGGTTACCAACAAAAAAATAGATAGGGATACCACGATCTGCTATTTCGGCTAATTTTCCAAGTACTCTAATAAACCCTTTAGGAACTACATATTTATATTCGAACCAAAAATCAAATAAATCTCCAAGTAAAAACAGTGTTCCACAGTCATCTTTAATTTCATCTAACCATTTTACAAAATGTTTTTCACGTACAAGACTATCTTCTTCATTTGGTGCACCAAAATGATGATCTGAAGAAAAATAGACCTTTTTACCAGGAGCTAAATCTATATTTATTGGTTGTCTTCCGCTAACCATTCTCCGTAAGAATTTTCAGTTTCATGAAGTTTTAAGGCGACAAGTTCTATTCCTTCAGGCAGACGATTTTTTATTTTATCTACCATCCATAGCATCATATTTTCACAAGATGGTTGATAGTCCGTAAATATTACTTTATGTCCTTCTTTGATCAGATTTTCTCCCAATGATTTATGTGGAGAGTTTTGGTTTAATAAAATGACATGGTCAAATATATCAACAACTTCCTCGTTAACAATCTTTTTTAAATCTCCAAAATCCATCACCATTCCTAATTTCACGTCATTTACGTCTTCAGAAGGTTTACCTTTTATCGTTACGAATAATTTGTACGAGTGTCCGTGTATATTTTTACATTTTCCATCATAACCATGTAGAGCATGTGCTGTTTCAAAGTTAAATGTCTTTGTAAGTCTTACAATTTTCATTAAATTTATTATTAATGCTTTAATCTGCAAAGGTAATGGAAATCAAAACAATCCTAAATTCTTTGGTTGATTTATTTTTTCCCATGAGATGTATCCATTGTGATGATGTGATAATTACATCTCAAACGTTGTGTGCATATTGTGCAGGAAATTTATCTTACACACATTGGGAATTAGACCGTAAGAATAAAGCTTTTAAGCAATTGTATCAAAATTGTAGAGTAGAAGCAGCATATAGTCTTTTACATTTTGATAAAAGAAATGCTACACAATCAATTTTACATGAAATTAAATATAAAAATAGGCCAGAACTAGGAATTAGTTTGGCGGATAAAATTCAACTAGATTTAAGTAATTTTGATGGTATAATACCAATTCCACTTCATTCAAAAAGATTAAAATCTAGAGGATATAACCAAATAGAATTGTTTGCAAAACAACTGGCAATTAATAATCAGTTACCTTATCTTGATAAATTGTTAATCAGAAATAAATTTAATTCTTCCCAAGTTTTTAAATCAAAAAAAGAAAGAATTAATGATTTAAAAAATGCTTTTCTTCTTACAGATACAACAATTAAAGGTCATTATATTGTTGTGGATGATTTATTAACGACTGGAGCTACACTTAGCCAAGCTGTCTTACCTTTTAATGATTTAAACGATGTTAAAATAAGTGTAATTACAATAGCATGTGCTTAATACAATGCTTTTTTATTAACTTGCACGCATGAATAAAGCTGTTGTCCTAAGCCTATTTTTATTAGGTATTATTTCATTTAATTCTTGTGCGCGCCAAGGTACTCCAAGTGGTGGACCAAGGGACGAAACACCACCAAAATTAATTGGTTCTAATCCTGATACTTTGGCCGTTAATGTGGATCCAAATATCAAGGAAATAGAGATTAATTTTGATGAATATATTCAAATTAAAGAATATTCTAAAAATTCGGTTATTTCTCCACCCTTTGATCGTAATCCTATTGTTACGCCAATTAGTATGGCAGAGAAAAAAGTGAAGATTAAGTTACAAGAACCTTTACAACCCAATACTACGTACAGTTTTAATTTTGGAGATGCAATCCAAGATTACAACGAAAACAACAAATTGTCTAACTTTAATTACGTTTTTTCTACAGGTAGTTACATAGATTCCTTATCTATTAAAGGAAAAATATACTCTGGATATGATTTTGATTTACCTAAAAAAGTTTTAGTTGGATTATATAAGTACGACCAAAATTTTAATGACAGTATTATTATAAAACAAAAGCCATATTATATCGCAAGGGTAAATGAAAATGGAGAATTTAATTTAAAATACTTACGTGATGGTCAGTATAAAATTATTGCGTTTGAAGATGCCTTAGAGAATACAAAATTTGATTTTGGAAAGGAAAAAATAGCTTTTAATAATGAAGTAATAGAACTTAAGGAAAATCAAAATGTAGATTTAAAATTATTTCGTCAGAAACCATCATATCGCATTGTAAAATCTGAACAAAAAGGTTTTGGACAGTTGTTATTTAAAACTGAAGGAGCAGAGCAGCCAATAAAAATTACACCTATTGGACGTGATTTTAAAACCGCTAAAATTGATATTCATTTAGAAAAAGATTCGGTTAATTTTTGGTTTAATCCCGAAGTTGAAAAATTTGAGAATAAATCTGAAAGACTACGATTTGCTATTCAACATAAAGAGAAAATTGACACCGTTAGTTTATTATATACAACACCTATAAAAGAATATGAATTAACGTTTAAACCACTAAATGATTCAAAATTAGCTCCAAATCAGAATTTTAAAATTTTAGCTTCTGCGCCTATAAAATCTATTGATAAATCATTAATTAATGTTTTTAGAGATACTATTGAAATTCCATTTGATGTTAACATAGATTCTATTAATAAGCAAATTATACATTTTAATTTTAAAAAGGATTTAGCAGAAAAATTTGAAGTTAATGCTCTTCCTAAAGCATTTATTGATCATTTTGAAGCACCTAATGATACATTAGTTTATCAACCAAATACGGGAACTAGAGAAGACTTTGGAAGTTTAAAAGTTCGTGTTAATAACTTACAAGAAGGTTTTGTTATTCTTCAATTAATTAAGAAAAATCAAACTTACGATATCTATGAAGAAAGAAAAGGAGTAGGTAGAGAGTTTGATTTTATTAATCTTTTACCAGGAGAATATTATCTAAGATTATTGGTAGATAAAAATAACAATGGAATATGGGATACAGGAGATATTTTATCAGCCCGACAACCCGAGCCAGTATATATTTATCCTACGAAAATAAATGTAAGACCAATGTGGGATGCAGATGAAACATGGATAATTAATGAAGAAAGTGAAAAATTTGTTTTGCCAATTGAAAAAATTCCCGAAGAAGAAAAGAAAACTAATAAATAGATAAAATATAAAAGCGAGCTATTAGCTCGCTTTTATATTTTATCCATATTCAATTATTGGAATAATGTTCTATATATATCTTCAACCTTAGAAACCCGAACAATACGAATACCAAAATCTGTATCTTTAATTTTATTGTATTTAGAAATAAAAATCACATCAAACCCAAGTTTTTCCGCTTCCATAATACGTTGTTCTACACGATTTACCGCTCTAATTTCACCACTTAAACCTACTTCTCCCGCAAAGCAACAATTATCCGGAACCGCAGAATCTTCGTTCGAAGAAAGGATAGAGGCAATTATCGCTAAATCGATAGCAGGATCGTCTACTCGAATACCACCTGTAATGTTTAGAAAAACATCTTTCATATTCAATCGAAAACCGGCTCTTTTTTCTAACACAGCCAAAAGCATGTTTAATCGTTTTGCATCAAAACCAGTTGCAGTTCGCTGAGGTGTTCCATAAACTGCAGAAGAAACTAGAGCTTGTATTTCAATTAACATAGGTCGAACACCTTCTAAAGTGGCCGCAATTGCATTTCCGCTCAATAGTTCATCTTTTTTGGTAATCAAAACTTCCGACGGATTGGTTACCTCGCGTAATCCAGCGCCTTGCATTTCGTAAATCCCAATTTCGGCGGTAGATCCAAAACGATTTTTATTGGCACGAAGAATTCGGTAAATATGATTTCGATCCCCTTCAAATTGTAACACTACATCCACCATATGTTCCAAGATTTTAGGACCAGCGATTACACCTTCTTTAGTAATATGTCCAATCAAAATAATGGGCGTATTGGTTTCTTTGGCATACTGAATTAGCTCAAACGTTGTTTCACGAATTTGAGAAATACTTCCTGGAGAAGATTCCACATGTGGGGTTTGTAAAGTTTGTACCGAATCGACAACTATTAGTTGAGGTTGAATTTCTTTCGCATGTGTAAATATTTTTTGCGTATTAGTTTCTGGTAGAATAAAACATTGATCTGATTCAATTCCGATACGTTCAGCACGTAACTTAACTTGAGAAACCGATTCTTCACCAGAAACGTAAAGAATTTTTACAGTATCTAATTTCAAAGCTACTTGTAGCATTAATGTTGATTTTCCAACACCAGGTTCACCACCAACGAGAATAACAGATCCTGGAACGATTCCACCACCTAAAACACGATCTAATTCTTGATTTTTTGTAGAAATTCTAATTTCGCCTAAAGGATTAATTTCACGAATATTAAGGGCAAATGTTTTTTCTTGTTTCGAACCTTTTTCTTTCCAAGCTTTCTTGTCCTCGCCTTTATCTACAATTTCTTCTACAATGGTATTCCATTCGCCACAAGCTTTACATTGCCCCATCCACTGAGAGGTTTGTGTCCCGCAACTTTGGCAGAAGTATGTTGTTTTTGTTTTAGCCATTGTATTTTATTTTTTGATCAGTAACAAATTTAATCATTCACCGCGACAAATTGAGTCCTTTAAAAAATCATTTTTCTTAAAACTATTAACAACAATACAGGTTTTGGTTAAAAAAATATTATGTTTATTAACAATGTTTTATGTTTAGATAAAGTTGCGTTAAATGTTAAAAAATAGTCTGTAAGTAGATTATTTTTAACTCAAATTAAACACATTAATATGAGTAAAACTCTACATGCTATTATACTATTCTTATTGTCTTTTTTCGGTTACTCACAACAGGTGATGATAACAGGTAAAGTCGAAATTGATAATGTAGATGAACCAATGAATCTAAGTACAATTATCATTGAAAATCTATCTACATTTTCTAAAACAAAAGCGAATGATGGAGGCATCTTTTCGATAAAAGCGAGTGAAGGCGATATTCTACAATTTACCAGTGGGTTTACAACAGAAAGAAATATTAAAATCACATCACCTATCTTATCCAAAGGATTTATCCAAGTGCATCTCGATTTAGAAGTTATTGAGTTAGCAGAAGCTAATCTGAATACTTTAAAAAAGAATTTAAAAGATAATATTTCAAAAGAAGATACCAAGCAAACAAACTTTTATAAAAGCTTAGGTTTAGATCCAAATCTACAATATATAGAAGTTAATCCGAACGTAACTTCCTCTATCAATAACAATGGAATTGTAGATCCAACATTATGGATTTCTGCGCTGACAGGTCAACACAAAAAAGATATCCAAAAAGATGAATATTTTAAGAAGGAAAATCGTGTAAAAAAAGTAATTGAATTCTTTACTACCGATTATTTTATTGATCGATTAAAAATTCCAGCCCATAAAATCAATGAATTTATACACTTTTGTTATGCTCAAAAAAACATCAATTTAAAGCAGTTAATTGAAACGCATCGGATGGAAGAAGTGGAAGATCATTTACTCACACAAGCTGAGATTTATATAGAATTATTGAATAAAACAATCAATAAATGAGGACTTATTTTACTTTTTTGTTATTGTTAATAACGTGTTTAGTTAATGCACAAGTGGTTGATTTCGTTGGTAATGTAATTGTTGATAACGTGGAGAAAAATTATAATAAATCAGGAATTCATATTATCAATAAAAGAACAAAAGAACTTTATACAACGCAATCAGATGGAACTTTTAAAATGAAGGTTCAAGTGAATGATGAATTAGTATTTAAAAGTGATTTTACACAAACACGAATAATCAAAATTACTGAATCAATATTAAATAAAGGCTTCATCAATGTGCATTTGGATGTAGAAGTGATTGAATTAGCAGAAGCGAATCTGAATCCGTTGAAACCGAATTTAAAAGACAATATCAATACAGACCGAACGGCAGCTGAAAAATTACAAGATGAGGTGAATTATGTTTCGCCAGAATTTCGTCAAAAAATGCTTTTAGAACACGAAGATGCAGCTGCACGAAGAGCAATTGCACAAACTGGTGGTGTAAATTTGATGGGATTTGGAACAGCTATTTTCGGTGTAAAAAGTAAGACAAAGCCTAAAGTAAAATCCAATTTTGAAATCGCGGAAGCGATCAAGAAATATTTTACAATAGATTATTTTATCAACGATTTAAGAATTGAAGAGTATCAAATCAATCAATTCTTGAGTTTTTGCTTTAAAGAATCATCAGTTATTAAAACACTTTTTGAAAAAGGAAGGATTGAAGAAGTCATTCTCCTTTTTGAAGAATTAGCGCTAGAATTTAATCGAAAAATGAAAACTTAAGCTTTTATGTTCTTAGTACTAATTTGATTAATACGAACCATTGATATTAATCCAAAACTAATCATGGAGATGACTTGTGCAATGTAAAGTACTAAACCAAAATAATCGCCAATGGCTTTTCCTTCGTTTTGTTGCCCGCCAGTTGCCAAGTAAATTGCCGAAAAAGCGATCGACATAATATAAGGATAAGCTAATCCACCGGAAACGGGTAAAATCATTCCTAAAGAACCAGCAATCAATAAAAATAAGCCTTCAGGTATTCCGAAATGAGAAGTGTCTGGAAAAGCAAAGAAAACGACATACGTCATGAAGAAATAACAAATCCAGATGGCAAATGAATAAAAGACAAATAATCCTCTTTTTTGTAATTTTGAAATGGAAAGAATTCCTTCCCACAAACCTTTTAAAAATTCAATAACCTTTCGATATATCTTAGTCTGGATAATTTTATTCCAAAAAGAACATATTAAAATAGTACTTACACAAATAATTGCGGCAGCGATATAATATTTTAGATAAGATGTTTCTTGAGAAACAGAATTCGTATTTTCTTTATTACCTATCTCTATGAAATGAATAAATGTATCGTAATTAAAAAGAAGAGTTAGGCCAAATACTCCTCCAAGAAAAAATAAGTCAATTACACGTTCTAATACAATTGTTCCGAAAGATTTTTCGAAAGGAACATGTTCCATTTTATACATAGAAGTTGCACGAGCTACTTCACCACTTCTAGGAATAGTAAGGTTCATGAAATAAGCGAAAGAGATAGCCCAGAAGCCAGATGCGGTTTGAGTATTGTAGCCCATAGGATGAAGAAGAAGATTCCATCGAGCTGCACGTAGCCAATAAGAAAATATACTGAGAGCCATAGAAACAAAAATCCAAATGTAATTAGCTTCTTTTAATGCATTTTGAACTCTTCCAAAATCAATTTGCTTCACTGTTATTACGATAAAAAATACCGCTAACAATGAAGCAATGATAAGAAAGAGAGATTGTTGAATCTTACTCTTCATAAATTTTTATGTTCGTTTTTAGTCTAAACGATTGTTTTCATTTGGGAATACAATTGTAGGCTCAAAAGTTTTAGCTTCTTCATAATCCATCATTGCATAAGTGATTAGGATTACTGTATCGCCAACTTGAACACGACGTGCTGCAGGTCCATTTAAACAAATTTCACCACTTCCACGTTTACCTTTGATAATGTACGTTTCAAAACGCTCTCCATTTTCTTGAACAACGATTTGAATTTTTTGACCAACTACCATTTTTGCAGCATCAATCAAGTCTTCATCGATTGTGATACTTCCAATGTAGTTTAGTTTTGCATCTGTTACTTTAACTCTATGGATTTTAGAGTGAAAAACTTCTATCATCATAATTGCAAAATTGTGCGTATTAAGCGCTTTATAATTAAGTTGCTAATTTACGATTAATAATTGATTTTTTAGAATTGAATATTGTCTATCAATCTGATATCTCCTGCATATGCTACCACAAATCCTCTAGCTTTTTGATGCTCTCTAAACGACTCTAAAGTTTGTAAAGTTTCTTCATCAGTAATTTCAAAATATTCTAATTTGAAAGATGACTGATCAAAAGTTTGTTGTACAAATGCTTTAATCTCATCGGGAGTTTTTCCTTCATTTTTTAAAGAAACGGCATCTTGTAATACCTTGTAGATAAAAGGAGCAGCCTCAAGATTTTCTGCGGATAATCTCACATTACGAGAGCTTAATGCCAATCCATTTTCTGCACGTTTAATAGGAACAGGTACAATTTCAACAGGTAATTGTTCTTGTTTTACCATTTCTTGTACAATACGAACTTGCTGAAAATCTTTCTCTCCAAAGTATGCACGATCTGGGTTAACAGCTCTGATTAATTTGGAAACAATTGTAGCAACACCATCAAAGTGACCAGGACGAAATTCGCCTTCCATTACATTTTCTATTCCTCCAAAATTGTATTTTTTCGCAACTTCACCTTCTTCGTATAAATCTGATACTGAAGGTAAATAAACAAAATCAATACCATTTTGTGTTAATAATTCGATGTCTTTCTCTTCAGTTCGAGGATATTTTTCTAAATCTTCAGGATTATTAAATTGAGTTGGGTTTACGAAAATACTAACAATTGTATAGTCATTTTGAGCGATAGAAAGTTTGGCCAAAGATAAGTGACCTTCATGTAATGCGCCCATTGTTGGAAGAAAACCTATGGTTTTACCTTCCTTTTTTAAATTTTGAATAAAAGGAGTTAATTCGTCCTTTTTGTTAAATACAACCATATCAATGTTGTTAAAAAAAAACTAATATAAAGGCAAAGCTACTATAAGCAAATATAATATCAACAATTTTTTGTAATTTTGTGCCTTATTTATTCATTAGGAAAATAGTATATAGAATTATGGAAGGAAAACGCATATTGTATGTAACAACAGAAATGACTCCTTATTTTCCTGAAAATCCGATGTCGTCTCAAGCATTAGACTTACCTAAAGTTATGCAGAGTAATGGTGCTGATGTAAGAATTTTTATGCCTCGTTTTGGTGTAATTAATGAAAGAAGACATCAGTTACACGAAGTTATTCGTCTTTCAGGAATGAATATGATTGTGAATGATTTGGATCAACCTTTGATTATCAAAGTAGCGTCTGTTCCAGGGGAAAGATTACAAGTTTATTTTATAGACAACGAAGAGTACTTTAAGCGTAAAGATGTTTATACTACTACAGATGGTGATTTATGTTCAGATAATGACGAACGTGCTATTTTCTTCGCAAAAGGTGTTTTAGAAACAGTTAAAAAATTAAATTGGAAACCAGACGTTGTTCATGTAATGGGATGGATGTCTAGTTTAGTGCCACTTTATCTGAAAAAGTATTATGCAGATGATCCTTTTTTCCAAGATGCTAAAGTTGTTGTTTCTTTATTTGATAATGGATTCGAGGGAGAATTAGACAATAGATTATTAGAAAAGTTATCTTACGATAAAATTGAAGATGAACTTAAAGATTATTTAGCCAAACCAACACATTTAGGAATGATCCAATCATCTTTACATTTTGCAGATGCAGTTGCCAAAGGAGAAGAGGTTATCCCTCAAGATGTTAAAGAATATATTGAAACACAAAATATCCCTTTATTAGAATATTGTGAAAAAGGACAATCAAAAGAAGTCTATAACAATTTTTATATTGAAGAGGTGATGAACTCAAATTAATATAACTACTCTAAATTACAATGAAAAAAATATTTAATATCTTAATGACATCTGTCTTAACGTTAGCAATTGGTAGCACAATTGTAGCGTGTGAAGATGAAACATTAGGATTAGGAAGTGGGTTAGTTAGTGGAGATGCAGAAGGAAATGTAACTTCATTAGATGTAATCGCTTTTAATACATACTATGATTCGCTTAGAGCTGATCAAAAGGTTCTACAAAATGCAATTTTAGGAGCTTATGAGGAACCTATTTTTGGAAATACAAAAGCCAAATTAATCTCTCAATTTAGATTAACTTCTCTTAGTCCTAGTTTTGGAAATAATCCTCAAACAGATTCTGTTCATTTATTTATTCCTGTATATTATAATTCTACAAAAGATTCTGTAAAAACGGATACTTTAAATTTAAGTAAGCCAGGTGTTAAAGCAGAAGATTCTGATACAATTTTAATTCGAAAAACTTATAAAGTTGATTCTATTTACGGAAATCGTAATGCGTCATTACGTTTAAATGTAAGAGATATTAATACAGTTCTTTATTTAGATTCTGCTTATTATTCTAATCCAAAACTTAGACCTCAAGATCAGATCAATACAAATTCTACAGTGTTAGGATCAGCAAGTATTGGAGGTAAAGTACAGAATATTACAATTAAGCAGAAAGTAGCTACTACTAATATCTATGAAGAACCAGTAGGATACAAAATAGCTTTAGACAAAAATTACTTTCAAGATAAAATTATTAAAAACGAAAAAACAGGTAATTTAGATGATTATGCAAGTTTTATTCGTCGTGTAATTCAAGGTTTTGATTTATCTGTTGAAGAAAACAACGGTTTCTTATTTACATTTAATCCTAATCTAATGAAAATCAGAATGTATTATTCAAATGATAATACAACAGCTGATAACAAAGTAGAAAGAAAATCTAATAATTTAGAATTTAATTCTAATAATATTTGGGCAACTTCTGGAGGTTCTAACGTTCAGATTAATCAAATAGAAAATACGAATAAAAGTTCATTGGTAATGAACAATATTAATAATCCTGATCGTGTAAATGGTTCGTCAAGATTATTTTTAAATGGATCAGATGGAACAAGAGTTAATTTAAGATTTATAGAAGATCAAATTAATGATTTAAAATCTAAAAAAGCATCAGAAAATTGGACCATAATAGGTGCAAAACTTCAATTTCATATTGATGAAGCTTATAATTTTCCTAAACCTGATTATATTATGGGATGGAATAATTATAAGAAAGATGGAAAATATGTGAATGAATTATATTCTGATATGTTAGATTTTTATAATTCATATCCTCTAAATGTTCATTTTAACCCAATTATTGGTGATAATAAATATTATACATTAGATATTACCAAACATTTAAAGAAAATGGTAGAAAGTGGTGAAGTGTTTGAAGATCAAGAAATGATAGTAACGTTAGGTAACTTTTTAATGAGTCCTACAGATGCATCAACGATTTTCTCATCAAGTCCATTCTACACAAATAGAATAGCAAATCCGTACAGAATTGTTTTACATGGAAATGCTACTGAAAATGCAGATAAAAAACTTAAACTTTTAGTGTATTACACTAAGAAATAAAATACTTACTAACATGTGTGGAATAGTTGGATATATAGGTCATCGTGAGGCTTATCCCATAATTATTAACGGTTTAAAACGTTTAGAATATAGAGGTTACGATAGTGCTGGTTTAGTATTATCTACTCAAAACGGTTTTCAGTTAGCGAAAACAAAAGGTAAAGTTGTTGATCTAGAAGAAAAAGCTTCAGGTTTAGATAAAACACCTCATATTGGTATTGGACATACACGTTGGGCTACACATGGTATTCCTAATGATGTAAACTCACATCCACATATGTCTAATAACAATCGTTTGGTTTTAGTACATAATGGGATTATTGAAAATTATGAATCTATCAAACAATTATTGATTGATAAAGGTTATATTTTTCATAGTGATACAGATACGGAAGTTTTAGTAAACTTTATTCAACTATTTCAAGATGAAAAAGGATTAAACTTACAAGACGCAGTACGCACAGCTTTAAATGAAGTTATTGGGGCATATGCAATTGCAGTTTTAGATAACCAAGATCCTGATACTGTTGTAGTGGGACGTTTAGGTAGTCCTTTAGCTATTGGAATTGGTGAAAATGAATTCTTTGTAGCTTCTGATGCTTCACCTTTTATTGAGTTTACGAAAGATGCGATTTATTTAGAAGATGGAGACATGGCTACTATTCGTTTAGGTGAAGCTGTTGATGTCCGTACAATTCAAAGTAACGAAGTTGTCTCTTTAGATATTCAAGAATTACAATTAAATATTGAGGCTATTGAAAAAGGTGGTTATGATAATTTCATGTTAAAAGAAATTAACGAACAACCTCGTTCTATTCGCGATACAATGCGTGGTAGATTATTAGTAGATGAAGGTGTAATTAAAATGGCCGGAATTTGGGATAATCAAGAAAGATTTCTAAATGCTAAACGTATTATTATCGTTGCATGTGGAACTTCTTATCATGCTGGTTTAGTTGCAGAATATATGATTGAAGATTTTGCTCGTATTCCAGTAGAAGTAGAGTATGCTTCAGAATTCCGTTACCGTAATCCAATCATTAAGAAAAGTGATGTTGTGATTGCAATTTCTCAATCAGGAGAGACTGCTGATACTTTAGCTGCTTTAAAATTAGCGAAAGAAAAAGGTGCTTTTATTTTCGGGATTAATAATGTAGTTGGGTCTTCTATTGCACGTATTACAGATGCAGGAGCTTATACACATGCAGGTCCAGAAATTGGAGTTGCTTCTACAAAAGCTTTTACAGCACAATTAACAATCTTAGCTCTAATTGCATTAAAATTAGGAAAGCATAAAGGTGAATTAACTAACGAAAAATTCAACTTATTAACTCGTGAATTAGAGCGTATTCCTGATTTAGTACAACAAATATTAGATAGTTGTGAAGGTGTAGTAGATCAAATCGCTGAAAAATATAAAAATAATAGTAATGCAATTTACTTAGGACGTGGATACAACTATCCATCAGCCTTAGAAGGAGCATTAAAGTTAAAAGAGATTTCATACATCCATGCAGAAGGTTATCCTGCAGCAGAAATGAAACATGGTCCTATTGCATTATTAGATGAGAATATGCCTGTTATTGTTATTGCTACTAAGAAAGGATATTATGAGAAAGTAGTTTCTAATATACAAGAAATTAAATCTCGTTCAGCGAAAGTAATTGCAATTGTAAACGAAGGTGATCTTCAGGTAACTTCATTAGCAGACGATGTGATTATAGTGCCAGAAACTGCTGAAGAGTTCTCTCCAATTTTAACAGCTATTCCATTACAATTATTATCATATTGGATTGCAGTTAAATTAGGTAAAAATGTGGATCAACCACGTAATTTAGCTAAATCTGTTACCGTAGAATAAAATTTTAACAAATTTAAATATAAAAAAGGATAGCATTTTGCTATCCTTTTTTTAGCACTATTAATTAAAATTAAGATATATTTAAAAACTTATAAATTAAAATCATGTTCACAGGAATTGTAGAAGGATTGGGTAAAGTAGTTTCCATTGAAAAAGAGCAATCAAATGTTAATTATTGGATAGAAGCTGATTTTACAAATGAATTAAAGATAGATCAGAGTGTAGCGCATAATGGTGTTTGTTTGACTGTTGTAGATTTTAAAGACAATCAATATAAAGTAACTGCCATACAAGAGACCTTAGATAAAACAAACCTAGGGGATATTATAACAGGCGATGAGGTCAATCTAGAGCGTTGTATGCAATTTAATGGTAGAATAGACGGTCATATCGTACAAGGCCATGTAGACCAAACAGGAGTGGTAAAATCAATCGAAAATAAAGATGGGAGCTACGTAATTACAATTAATTATGACGAACAGTCTACTGGAAATGTAACAGTAGCTAAAGGTTCTATTTGTCTTAATGGAGTAAGTCTTACGGTAGTACACAGTACGATTGGAGAATTTTCTGTTGCTATAATTCCTTATACTTGGGAATTTACAAATTTGCACTCTTTTCATGAAGGTAAAAAGGTGAATTTAGAATTTGATATATTAGGAAAATATATTAAACGATTAATGATAAAATAAAAAAATGTCTTCACGTAATCGTATTAATTTCACTTCCATACCCATAAAAATTACATTGTATATGATTGCAGTGCTGTTAACCACTGCCATATTAATGTTAATTATTACCAATCGCCATTTTAACGAGCAAACAGGGCGATACCATGAGGATATATTAAAGCGAAAAGAAAATGCAGTACTAGCATCTATAGATTACTTATTGGATACCTACCCAGGTAAAGTTACCAAGGATAATGTGTACCAAATATTAGAAGGTAAAATTTTAGAAATATCAGATATTAATAAACTTAATATCATCATTTATGATCTAAGAGGTAATGTAATGTTGTCTACACAGATAGAAGAGCCTAGACATCCTGTTTTACCACAAAATATTCTAGATAGTTTAGCTAAAAATGAATATTATAATGAAACCTTAGATTCTAAGGATGAAAATAGATCATACTATGCATCTTACAATTATATAAAGGATGTAAGTGAGTTCGAAAATTTCGCAATTATCAATTTGCCTTATGAAACGAATGATGTCTTCTTACAAGAAGATATGTTTACACTTATGGGAAGTTATGGAGTCGCATTTCTATTTATTTTGCTCTTAGGAGCTATAATGATATATGTCGTAAGTAAGAATACTTTTAATAAATTAAGTTCTTTTGCTGACCGTATAAAAGAAACGCAAGTAATATCCAATAATAGACCTATTCAATATGAGAAGAATGATGAGATAGGAATTCTTGTGGACGCATATAATGAAATGCTAATAAAACTGAAAGAACAATCAGAAATGTTAGCAGAAGTTGAAAGACAAGAAACGTGGAGAGAATTTGCTCGACAAGTTGCTCATGAAATCAAAAATCCATTGACACCTATGAAGTTAATGATTCAAAGTTACATGAGGAAATTTGACTCGGAAGATGAGGTTTTAGTAGAACGCACCAACAGAACGTCAAATATATTGATGCAACAAATAGAAACTATTGAGTCTATTGCAAATGCCTTTTCTGATTTTGCTAAAATGCCTTCTAGACAAGATGAAATGATTGATATGGTACAAGTCATTCAAAATACTTTAGAGATTTTTTCAATAAAACACATCACATTTACTTTTTCAAACCCTAATATTCAAACAATGTTTGATAAACAATATTTGAATCGTATTGTTACAAATATTGTAAAAAACTCTTTCCAAGCAATTCCACCAAATCGTACACCTAAAGTATCCGTAGATATTAATCTAAAAGATGATATGATATTTATAACGATTGAAGACAACGGAAAGGGAATATCAGAAGAAGAAAAAAGTCAAATCTTTAAGCCTCGTTTTACTACAAAATCAAGCGGATCAGGAATAGGACTATCGATGGTTAAAAAAATTATAGAAGACTATAATGGAAAAATTACTTTTGAAAGTTTTGAAGATTTAGGAACGAAATTTATAATACAATTACCCTATACAAATGAGCATAAAACCATTTAGGTTTAAACAATTTGAGATTTATCAAGATAAAACCGCCATGAAAGTAGGTACAGACGGTGTACTACTCGGAGCTTGGTCAAATTTGCAGTCAGGAAATAAAATTCTTGATATTGGTACTGGTACAGGTCTTATTGCATTAATGCTA
Source organism: Faecalibacter rhinopitheci (assembly GCF_015234135.1). GTDB lineage: Bacteria > Bacteroidota > Bacteroidia > Flavobacteriales > Weeksellaceae > Empedobacter > Empedobacter rhinopitheci. Next base: position 81,082 of record NZ_JADGIK010000006.1, read on the forward strand.
GCACAACGATTTCCTGAATCATATATTACAGCAATAGAATTAGATGATGATGCTTTTCATCAAGCAATAGAAAATTTTACTAACTCAAAATTTTCTAATCAAATATGTGGCGTAAATTCATCATTACAAAGCTTTTCTTCTGATCAAAAATTTGATTTAATAGTCAGTAATCCTCCTTTTTTTATTTTGAATGATAGGGTGGATTTTGACGCCCGAAAGCAAGCTAGGCAACAAGAAACCTTAACTTTTGAAGATTTATTGTTTCATACAGCAAATCTCTTAACGACTCAAGGAACTGCTTGTTTTATTATTCCATATGATTTAGAAGATAATTTCATCGCTCTTGCAGCTCAACATAATTTATACCCCAATGAGATTGTTCACGTTAAGGGAAATATAAATAGCTTAATAAAAAGAAGTTTAATAAATTTAAGTTTTACTGAAAAAGATAAATCAATATCAGAATTAATCATTGAAGTAGAACGTCATCAATATACTAACGAATACATTAACTTAACCAAAGATTTTTATCTTAAAATGTGATAATGAATACATACCAACTTTATAATTCTACCTATGCTTCCAAAGAAGTAATAAAACTTGATAAAAAATTAAAAACTATTGATTTTGATGCACTTAATATATTTGAATATAATCTGAGTTATATTAAGAACATGAAACCTACATTGTTCTATTTTCTTCAGATTTATGACTATACAACAAATCTACTGATAGGAAATCAAGATATAAAAGATCAATGGATAATAGATTTTGGTGGAGGTCATGGATTTTTAAGTATATATCTAAAAATGAGAGGTTTCAATGTTATTTATTGTGATTTTAACGCTAAATCTGTTGAAACTGCTCAAAAAATTAAAGCAGAGATTGGCTTTGGTCCAGATTATTTTATAGAGGGTTCTTATCAAGAAATAGTAGATTTTGTTCAAACAAAGCAATTAGATGTACATTATTTAATATCCACAGATACGATTGAGCATGTTTACGATTTGAATGAAATGATAGGTTGCTTTAGTCAACTAAACAAGCAGCTTAAAATGATATTTACGACAGCATCTAATCCTGAGAATGCAATCAAATCACGAAAATTGCGCCAATCCATGGTAAAGTATGAATTAGAAGAAAATTTGCCGTTAAGAAAAAGATTTCTAAAAGAAAACTATCCTGAATTTGATGAAGCTACTATTCAAGATTTAGCTAAAAACTCACGTGGTTACCGCTATATTGATTTGCCAGATTTTGTTAGTCATTACTTATCTACAAAACAATTTAAACAACTTTCTATTGATGGATATAATACCTGCGAGCCTAAATATGGTGAATGGTTGGAAAGGATTTTACCATTAGAGGATTATCAAAAATTAGCAAAAAAATATAGCTTTGATTTACAAATAAATAATGGGTTTTATTGTCAGATAGATAAGTTTGGAATGAAAGGAAAAGTGGTTCAAATGCTGAATAGATTTAACTTAAAAAATAATAAATCAGGTCAATTTTTAGCGCCATTTATTACGTTAAAATATAGTAGATCATAAAATAAAAAAACGCTCAATTACATCGTAATTGAGCGTTTTGTAATAATATATAAATCTGATTAGATTAATGGTCCTCCTGATAATAATTCTGGAGTTGCAAATTCTGCAAATTTTTCAAAATTCTTTTTGAATTTATCTGCTAAAATTTGTGCATTTTCTTCATAGGCTTCTTCAGAAGCAAAAGAAGTAGCTGGATTTAATTTTTCAGCATCCACACCTTCTATGGCAACTGGAACTTCAAATCCGAAGAATTTATCTTGCTTAAATTCAGCATTATCTAACTCTCCGTTTAATGCTGCATTAATAACTGCACGTGTATCTTTTAAAGACATACGTTTCTTTTGTCCATTCCATCCTGTATTAATTAACCAAACATTAACACCAGTTTCTTCAACTTTTGCGCTCAACATTTCAGCATATTTAGTTGGATGTAAAGGCATAAAAGGTGCACCAAAACAAGAAGAGAATGTTGTCTGAGGCTCCGTAATTCCAGCTTCAGTTCCAGCAACTTTTGAAGTATATCCTGAGATAAATAAATAAGCAGCTTGCTGTGGATTTAACTTAGCAATAGGAGGAAAAACACCATATGCATCAAAAGATAAGAAGAAAATATTTTTAGGATTTTTTCCTACTGATGGTTGAGCGATATTTTCAATATAATCAATAGGGTAAGAAACACGTGTATTTTCAGTTATATCTGTATTTGCAAAGTCAACTTCTTTAGTTCCCTCAACATATCCACAGTTTTCTAATAAAGCTCCTTCTTTAATTGCTCCATAAATTTCTGGTTCACCTTCTGCAGATAAGTTAATTACTTTTGCATAACATCCACCTTCAAAGTTAAAAACAGTATTATCTGCTGTCCATCCATGCTCATCATCACCGATTAATCGACGACTTTTATCTGCTGATAAAGTAGTTTTACCTGTACCCGATAAACCAAAGAACATCGCTGTATCTCCGTTTTCACCAGAGTTTGCTGAACAGTGCATTGGTAAAGTGTTTTTATCAACTGGCATAATAAAGTTTAAGGCAGAAAAAATTCCTTTTTTCATTTCTCCTGTATAACCAGTACCACCATTTAAAACAATTTTACGTTTAAAATTTAAAATTGAAAAGTTATGTTGTCTAGTTCCATCATTTTCAGAATCAGCAACAAAAGTTGGGGCATTAATAATAGTCCAATCAGAATCACCGAAATTAGCTAATTCTTCTTCACTTGGACGAATAAACATGTTATAGATAAATAAATTGGCTCCTGGAGTTTCAGTAATTGCTCTAATTTTAGTTTTGAAACGGTCATCAGCACAAGCAAAAGCATCACGAACATAAATGTCTTTTCCGCTTAAGTGTTTAACAACTTTATCGTATAATGCATCAAATTTTTCTGAGTCAAAAGGTATATTGATGTTTCCATCCCACCATACAGAATTTTCTGTTATATCATCTTTTACAATAAAGCGGTCTTTTGGTGAGCGTCCTGTAAATTCTCCTGTTAAGATATTAACTGCTCCCGATGAAGTAACTTCACCTTGTCCCGTCTCAACCATTTTCTTTGTTAACTCTTCTGGAGATAATTGATAATGTGTCGTGGAATTTAAAATTCCGTAATTTGCCAATTCTACACTCATTTTTGTGATTTTATATAGTTTTTTTAGAATTTAGATAGATTATCGCACAAATTTAAATAAAAAATAGCATACAATTTTTGATTTATGTCATTTACTTAAACGTTTTCGTAAAGCAAAAAATGTTATATATTTAATGCTTGCTATGCATGCATATAAAAAAAAACTTGGATATCATTTAAGTTTTCTATTTTTGCATTAGTTTACAACAATTAAAATTAGAATATTATGTCTGACATTACATCAAGAGTGAAAGCGATTATCGTAGATAAGTTAGGAGTTGATGAAAGCGAAGTAACTTTAGAAGCAAGCTTCACAAACGATTTAGGAGCTGATTCATTAGATACAGTTGAATTAATCATGGAATTCGAAAAAGAATTTGATATCCAAATTCCAGACGATCAAGCTGAGAAAATTGCTACTGTAGGTCAAGCTGTTAGATACATCGAAGACTTAAACAAGTAATAGTTCCCTATTCTATATGGAATTAAAAAGAGTAGTAGTAACAGGTTTAGGCGCCTTTACACCAATCGGAAATACTTACCAAGAATTTTGGGAAGCTTTAAAGAGTGGTGTAAGCGGCGCTGCGCCTATTACGCTATTTGATGCGAGTCTGTTTAAAACTCAATTTGCGTGCGAAGTTAAAAACTTTACTCTGACTGATCATTTTGATCGTAAAGAAGCGCGTAAATTAGACCGTTGCGCCCAATTAGGGATTATTGCAGCAAGAGAAGCAATTTTAAACAGTGGTATCCTTGAGGATTCTAACGTAAACAAAGAGCGTATTGGTGTAATTTGGGGTTCAGGTATTGGTGGTATCAAAACCTTTGAAGAAGAAGTTACTGCTTACGCAACAGGAAATGGAACTCCACGTTTCAATCCTTTCTTCATCCCAAAAATGATTGCAGATATTACTCCAGGTCATATCTCAATGGAATTTGGCCTTATGGGACCAAATTATACAACTGTTTCAGCTTGTGCTTCATCAACGAACGCTATTATCGATGCGTATATGCTATTACAATTAGGTAAAGCAGACGCAATCGTTACAGGTGGATCGGAAGCCGCAATTACTGAATCTAGTATTGGTGGATTCAATGCCTTACACGCTTTATCAACACGTAATGATGATCCTAAAACGGCTTCTCGTCCTTTCGACAAAGACCGTGATGGATTTATTATGGGTGAAGGTGGTGGATGTATTATTCTTGAAGAATATGAGCACGCAATTGCTCGTGGAGCCACTATCTATGCAGAACTAGTAGGTACAGGTCTGTCTGCCGATGCTCATCATTTAACAGCTCCACATCCAGAAGGGTTGGGTGCGTTTAATGTGATGAAAAATGCAGTAGAAGATGCTGGTATCCAATTAGCAGATATTGATCATATCAATATGCATGGAACATCAACTCCTTTGGGAGATATAGCAGAATCAAAAGCAATCACTAAATTATTTGGTGAACATGCATACAATATTCAAATTAACTCAACTAAATCTATGACAGGTCATCTTTTAGGTGCCGCAGGGATTGTAGAAGCTATTGCAGCGGTTAGTTCAGTACAAAATGATATTGTACCTCCAACAATTAATCATTTTACGGATGATGAAAATCTTGATCCAAAAATTGATTATACATTCAATGTAGCAAAAGAAAGAGTAGTTAACTACGCTTTGAGTAATACATTTGGATTTGGTGGACATAATGCATGTGTGATATTTAAGAAGTATAAGTAATGTTTTTCTTAAAAAATTTATTTTCTTTCAAAAAAAAACAAGTTGATTCGTCAACTGGAGATCCTTTTATTGATTTTTTATACTCAATATTAGGGTATTATCCATCGAATGTGAAAATATTCGAGGAAGCCTTTACCCATCGATCTGCTCAAAAGAAAGATGAGCAAGGAAATAGTATAAATTTTGAGAGATTAGAATTTTTAGGAGATGCATTACTTGGTGCTTCGGCTGCCACACACTTATATAAAGAAGCTCCAGATCAACAAGAGGGTTATCTAACGAAAATGCGCTCAAAAATTGTTTCTAGAAAACAATTAAATTCAATATCTAAACAGTTGGGGTTATTAGATCATTTAGAGCCTAAAAACAATCATTCTAATCTTGGAGAAGATGTAAATGGAGATTTGTTAGAAGCTTTAGTTGGTGCAATCTATGTGGATAATGGGATAAAAGCTGTAGAAACTTTTATTAAAACTAAAATTATCGAACCTTATGCGGATTTAGAAAGACTAGAGCATACTATTACTAGCCATAAATCTTTGGTGTTGGAATGGAGTCAAAAAACTAGAAATACGCTAAGATTCAATACTTTTGAAGAACAAAATGCAGAAGATCTACAAGTGTTTGTATCTGTTATACGCCTAAATGATAAAGTAATTTCAAAAGGCAGAGGAACATCAAAGAAAAAAGCTGAAGAAAGCGCTTCGAAAAGAGCCTATTATTCGCTTCAAAAGAAAATGGAAAATATATAATTGAATGGCTGAATACCTCTTATTGGATGATTTTATTGACTTTCAATTAGTAGGAGTTAATTCATCTTTTGAATCATCTTTTCAATTCATATATCATCTAAATCAACAGTTTGAAACAAGATTTCAGCGAATTAATGATTTAGATATCTTAATTAATCAACAAGAATTCTTTTTTTCGACCTTCTATTGGTACGATGTTTTTAATAAGATAGATTATCATATTATTAAAAATAGACCAACAGAGTCGATATCAAAAAATAAAGGGGTAAATTTATCTCAACTTTTTCCTGCAGATTTTCCTTTGGTATCAGAATATGATGAGTGTAATTATATTCTGAAAATTACAGGATGGGATGAGGATGTTACAGATTTGAAATTACCTTTCAAAACCACTAACTTTATTGATAAATTAAAAATTTATGATATTGAAGATATCCGCGATGCAGATAGATTGATATTTTAAATTTAAAATAAGAGTACAAAAAAAGGGAAAACTATTATGGTATACGATAAAAGCTATCTAAAAAAGACTAAAATTGTTGCTACACTTGGTCCAGCAACTGAGCGTCGTGAAGTAATTTTAGAAATGATGAAAAAAGGTACGGATGTATTTCGTGTTAATTTTTCTCATGCAGATTACGAAGACGTAAAAAATAAAATTGAAACTATTCATCAATTAAACGAAGAATTCGGGTATAATACAGCTGTGTTAGCTGACTTACAAGGTCCAAAATTACGTATTGGTAAAATGGAGCACGAAGACTTTGTGATAAATGATGGTGATATATTAACGTTTACAAACGAAAATGTAATCGGTACAAAGGAAAAAGTGTACATGACTTACAAAAAGTTTGCACAAGATGTACAAGTTGGGGAAAATATCTTAATTGATGATGGAAAATTAATTTTTGAGGTAATTGAAACTAACGGAACTGATATCGTTAAAGCAAGAACAATCCAAGGTGGACCATTACGTTCTAAAAAAGGGGTTAATCTTCCAAATACAAAGATTTCTTTACCTGCTTTAACAGAAAAAGATAAAGAAGACGCAATTTTTGCCATTCAAAATAAAGTAGATTGGTTTGCATTATCATTTGTTCGTACAGGACAAGATGTTGTTGATTTGCAAGAATTTATTAGTGAACATGCAGGTTTTAAAATTCCTATTATCTCTAAAATTGAAAAGCCAGAAGCTTTAGAAAATATTGATGATATCTTAGTTCATTCAGATGGATTAATGGTAGCTCGTGGAGATTTAGGAGTAGAAGTTCCTTTCGAAATTGTACCAAAAGCACAAAAGGAATTAATCGACAAAGCTAAATTAGCGCGTAAACCAGTTATCGTTGCTACGCAAATGATGGAGACAATGATTTCTAGTTTAACTCCTACTCGTGCAGAGGTTTCAGATGTTGCAAATGCAGTATTTGATGGAGCAGATGCAGTAATGCTATCAGGGGAAACTTCAGTTGGTTTATATCCAATTCAAGTGATTGAAAAGATGACGAAAATTCTTCAAACAGTTGAAGATGATAGCCATATCAATGTTCCTGAACATAAACCACAAAATAGAAATGAACGTTTCGTAACAGATATCGTTTGTTACAATGCAGCTAAAATGGTTTCACATACCGATGCAAAAGCAATTGCTACATTAACGTATTCTGGGTATACAGCTTTCCAAATTTCATCTCACCGTCCAAATGCTTTTATCTTGGTTTTCAACCCAAGTAAACGTATTAATCGTATGTTGAATTTACTATGGGGAGTAAAATCTATTAACTACGATCCACGCGATACATCTACGGACCAAACGGTAACGGAGGTTAATATCTTAGCAAAAAATCACGGTTATGTAGATTATGGTGATTATATGGTAAACTTAAATGCAATGCCAGCTTTCGAGAAAGGAATCACAAATACATTACGTATTTCGATGGTTTAATCTTTTTGATAAGAATAAAATATACAATCCTTTTAGGCTTCGGCTTGAAAGGATTTTTTTATTGATGAATATCCACGTTAAAACTTGTCTATTCAGTTGAATAATTGTTAAATTTGTATCCAAATCGGTTTAAAATTATGATTGACCAAATCAAACAATATATAGAAGAAGTGAAAAACTTCCATTCGACAAATGCTGCCGAAATTGAGGAGTTTAGAATTAAATTTTTAGGTAAAAAAGGAATTTTAAATGACTTGTTTGCACAATTCAAAGCAGTTCCTAACGAAGAGAAGAAAGAATTTGGTCAAGTTGTTAATGAATTAAAAACATTGGCGACAGAAAAATCAACAGTTCTTAAAAACGAAATCTCTAGCGAAGGTACAACGGATGCAGGTTTAGATTTAACTCGTCCAGGAGAGCCAATGCCTTTAGGATCTCGTCATCCAATCAACATTACAAAAAACAGAATTTTAGAAATTTTCAAACGTATTGGTTTTGGTGTTTCTGAAGGTCCAGAAATTGAGGATGATTGGCATAACTTTACAGCATTAAATTTACCAACATATCACCCAGCACGTGATATGCAAGATACATTCTTTATAGAGCAAGATCCAGATATCGTTTTACGTACACATACTTCGTCTGTACAAATTCGTCATATGGAAAACAACGAACCACCAATGCGTTTCTTAGCGCCAGGTCGTGTTTACCGTAACGAAGCGATTTCTTCTCGTTCTCATATGATGTTCCACCAAATAGAAGGTTTATACATCGATAAAGGAGTTTCTTTTGCAGATTTAAAGCAAACATTAAGCTACTTTACACAAGAGTTATTCGGAAAATCAGAAATTCGTTTACGTCCTTCTTACTTCCCGTTTACAGAACCATCTGCTGAAGTTGATGTGTATTGGGGATTAGAAACTGAAACAGATTACCGAATGACAAAAGGTACTGGATGGTTAGAAATTATGGGATGTGGTATGATTGATCCTAATGTATTGAAAAATGTAAATATCGATCCAGAAGTTTATTCTGGTTACGCATTCGGTATGGGAATCGAGCGTATTGCGTTGTTATTATACCAAATTGGTGATATCCGTTTATACACAGAAAATGATGTTCGTTTCTTAGAGCAATTCAAAGCTGAATTATTCTAATTATAGAACTAAATAATATTGAAAAAGGAACTCTTATGAGTTCCTTTTTTATTTTAATTGTTGATAGAAGTAGAGTTCATAGTTTGGGAATAAATTAGGATAAAATATCTTACCTAAGTCATTTAAAATAATATCTGGTCGAACAATTCCCGTTTCATAATAATCTTGCGCACCATTAGGTAAACTTCTTTTGTTAGAATTATATATTTCTCCATTTTTATACGCATCAAACCAAATATAATTTGGGTAAGCAGCCTTCATTTGTGCTAAATTTTCATAAGTGGGATTTATCCAATGCGTCGCATTTTTCCCGGCAGCATATACTTCTTCAAAAGTAAGATTTAATGCATTTTTGCCCGTTTCATCGTGATAAATATAATTCCCTTTCGCATCTTCAATCAATTTAGCTTGTAAAGCGTTTCCAGGAGGCAAATACCAAATATCTCCGTACATTGAATTCACTAAAGTTGAAACATTACCTGTTCCTTTGGATTGTATAATTGTTTTAATTGAGTCATATTTATTAGACGTATTTTCAAATTTTGATTTTGCTAATTGATCTTTTTTTAAAATTTTCCCAAACACTTTTATATATTCTAATCTTCCCAAAGGATCATTCTCTTTATATTCATCGATGTAAAGAATTTTTACTCCATTTTGTTCTAGTTGTTCATGATATTTTGCTAAAGTTGGATTTGAACTTGCAATAATTAATTGAGGTCGATGTTTTAAAATCGTTTCAACGTATAATTCATTTGAGTTACCAATTTCAAGAATACTTTTATGAGCTATTTTATCGCCTATTTTCGTATTATAAATATAATCTGCATCCACAACACCTCGAATTGTTGAGATAGCCTCTAATTCGTCTAAATACGCAATTGCAGCAGTTGTTTCTACCATTATTTTACTAATAGGCAGTTCTGCTTCTAGAAATACTGTTTTATTTCCGTTTGATTCTATGATTAATGAGTTATTAGTTTCTTGAATTGTTATATTCTTAGCGAAATTTAATTCGAATAAATCTGAAGATTTATTTTCATCTTTTGTGTTAGTACAAGCAAAAAATGAAAAAAGTATAGTAGTTACAAATAATTTTTTAGTCATATAAATAATACAATTTCGAGCGATGAAGTTAATAAATTAATAAAAAACAAATTATTTTATTTAATAAAGTTTTGATTAATAATTAATTAAGGTTTTTAACTAATTTTTTTGAATGAAAAGCTTGCATAATTGGATAATACTTGCGTATATTTGCAACCGAAATAAAGAACGAAACTGTTCAGTATTTTAAATGGCCGAGTGGCGCAACTGAATAGCGCACTTGATTACGGCTCAAGAGGTTACAGGTTTGAATCCTGTCTCGGTCACAAGCTATAACTCATCAAGTAATTGATGAGTTTTTTTATGGCTTTATTTTTTGCATTACCAAACCGTATCAAGTTTAAATGATTGTAATAATTGATTAAAATTTCGTGTATTAATCTTGTCATCGTCTTCATTAAATACTTCGATATTAAATGTGCTATCAGTTTTCAAAGCTGAAAAAGTTCTACCAGAATGTCCGATAAATCCTTCACTTAATTTACTATCAATTAGAGTTTTTAAATAAGTGTTTATTGCTTTTTTATGATTATCGATAAGTTGAATTGTATCATTTCTAATCCATTGATGAAATTCTGGTTCTCCATAAAATTTACCTATTTTATTACAATCTACTTCTGATTTTTTATAATTTAAATAAACATGATTGTCTTTTCCAAAGAATTCTAAAATTTCATCGTGACCGCCCCATTCTCCACATTCATCAAATGATGCAGTGATGTAAAATCGTAGTTTTTCATTTCGTTCACCTAATTGTAGGCTATTAAAAAAACTATTAGATTTATTATGATTCTTTGACTTGTCTTGAGAGCAACCTAATAAAGCGATGATAAAAAATGAGAATATTAGATGTTTCATAGAAAGCTGTTGTAATATTCTAAATATAATAAAAAAGCCATCCCGAAATGGAATGGCTTAAAGAAATTATTTTTTTCTGAAATAAATTTCAATTGGAACCCCTGTAAAGTCAAACTCACGTCTTAAATGGTTTTCAATAAAACGTTTGTAAGGCTCTTTTACATATTGCGGTAAATTCGCGAAAAATGCAAACTGAGGTGTTTTTGTTGGTAACTGTGTTACGTATTTAATCTTGATATACTTTCCTTTGATTGCTGGAGGAGGAGTAATCTCGATAATTGGCAACATAATTTCGTTTAACTTACTTGTACGGATGCGACGAGAACGATTTTCAAATACTTGAATAAAAGTTTCAACCGCTTTGTGTACACGTTGTTTAGTTAATGCAGAGATGAACAAGATTGGAACATCATTGAAAGGAGCTATTCTACGACGAATAGAATCTTCAAATTCTTTCATTGTGTTTGTTTCTTTCTCAACAAGATCCCATTTGTTAATTAAAATTACAACACCTTTTTTGTTTCTTTCTGCTAGGTATAAAATGTTTAAGTCTTGTGCTTCGATTCCTCGAGTTGCATCAATAACTAAAACACAAACATCACATTCTTCAATAGAGCGGATAGAGCGCATTACAGAGTAAAACTCTAAATCTTCACTAACTTTTCCTTTTTTACGCATTCCGGCAGTGTCAACTAAGACAAATTCCTGACCGAATTTATTGTAAAGAGTTTCTATAGAATCACGTGTTGTTCCGGCGATATCTGTAACAATGTTACGTTCTTCACCTAATAATGCGTTGATAAATGTAGATTTCCCTGCATTTGGGCGTCCAACGATAGTTACACGAGGTAATCCTTCGTAAGGATCTTCATATACCACATCTTCGAAACAATCAACAACATCATCTAATAATTCTCCTGTACCCGATCCTGTCATTGCAGAAATCGTGTGCATTTTCTCGATACCTAAGTTGTAAAACTCATATGTATCGTGAATGTTTTTGTTGGTATCGACCTTATTCACAACTAAGAATGTAGGCTTCTTAGTGCGTCTTAAAAGGTTGCCAACTTCCTTATCCATATCCGTTAAACCAGCTTGGTTATCAACCACAAACAAAATAACATTTGCTTCGTCGATTGCTAATTCTACTTGTTTACGAATTTCTTCTTCAAAGGTATCATCTGACCCTACGACATACCCTCCGGTATCGATTACAGTAAATTCTTTACCAACCCATTCTGATTTTCCATAGTGACGGTCGCGTGTAACACCAGAAGTGTCGTCCACGATTGCTTGTCTTTTTTGGATTAAACGGTTGAAGAAAGTAGATTTACCTACGTTTGGTCTTCCTACAATTGCAACTAAATTTGACATTTGGCAAAGGTACATATTTTGATAATTATATTTTATCAAAATATTAAATCCTTTAAATAAATATTTTAAGTGCTATTATATACGCTATCAGCTGATTGAATGGTATATTTGAGTTTAAATTTCTGAAGGTGTCGAATATTATATTATTATTTCTTTGCTTATTTATTGGTGTAGGTATCAGAAGATTACCCAATTTTCCGAAAAATACATATGTAGTTCTTAATCAATTTGTTCTATATATATCACTCCCTGCAATGGCGTTGTTTTATTTACCTGAGATTAAATTGAACTTAGATTTATTGTTTCCTTTATCTGTATCTTATATAGGATTTATTGGTGCAGCAATATTTTTTATAACACTAGGAAAGATATTTAATTGGTCAAAAAAGTTGATTGGATGTTTATTATTAACTGCAGGTTTAGGGAATACTTCTTTTGTTGGAATTCCTATGATACAAGCGCTTTTTGGAGATGAAGGGATTAAAACTTTAATTATTGTGGATATTCCGGGTACAGTAGTAGTGTTATCGAGTTTTGGAATGTTAACCGCGATATCGTGTTCTAGAGGAACAACTAGTTTTAAATCTATCTTATTAAATTTAATAAAATTTCCACCTTTTATAGCGTTTGTAATCGGAGCTTGTATGGTTATAACTGGTTTACATTTTCCTATTGCAATAAAAGATGTTTTATCAAAATTAATGCTTACTGTAAGCCCATTAGCATTGGTTTCAGTAGGTTTTCAGCTACAAATAGAAAAAAGAAGTAAACATTGGAAGTTTTTATTAATTGGGTTATTATATAGTTTAATAATTTGGCCAATAGTATGTTTCTGTCTTTATTGTCTAATTTTTAATCAAAGTGGTTTACCAATTAAGGTTTCTATTATGGAAGCAGCAATGCCGCCTATGATAACAGGCGCTATTATTGCCGTTCAATATGGTTTGAAACCTAAACTGGCAAATATGATGATAGGTATAGGAATTCCAATTTCTTTTATCACAATTGGAATTTGGTATATTTTCTTAGAATGGTATCTAAATTAAATAGAGTTTTTAATACAAAAAAAAGGATTACTTATTAAAGTAATCCTTTTTTTTGTATTAAGCTTTTTTAAGAAGTTTTAGTTGTTCTTTTTCTGCAACAACTTTTCTTAATCCTGAGCTCGAAAAACGGTGATCTCTAGAATTATAATATAACTCAATACCTTTTTCTTCACAGTATGTACGTCCTGTAAAATTCTGATCTTTATATTCAATCCCGATAATACGAACATCAATATCGAATGATTTTAATATATCTTCTAAATCTTGTTCAGTAGCGTAAGGAACAATTTCATCTACGAATCTACATCCTTTAAGTTGAATATATCTTTCTACAACAGTTTGTGTCGGTCTATTTTTTTCAGGACGATCAAGTGTAGGATCAGTTTGTAATCCAACAATTAGATAGTCACATTGTTTTTTTGCATCTTCTAACATTTTTATATGTCCCGCATGGAGTAAATCAAATGCGCTGAAAGTGATACCAATTTTCATAGTTTATTGTAAATAGTTATTTAGTCTTTTAGGTGGTTGGGCTAGTCATTCCCACGGTTATAATCATCTTCAATTCGGAAAATATCATCTTCTCCAAAATAAGTCCCAAATTGAACTTCAATAAATAGTAGAGTTTCATCTCCAATATTTTGAATTCTATGTTTAGCTTGTAAAGGAATATTAACAACTTCTCCAGAAGTATATACAGTGTCAATACCATCTAAAGTTACTTTAGCAGTACCTTTTATAATTGTCCAAACTTCAGCTCTATGCTGATGATATTGATAAGAAAGACGTCCGCCAATATTTACTTCAATACGCTTCACTTTATGTGTGCTTTCATCTTCTAATACATAGTATTTACCCCACGGTCTATTGCCTATCTCCATTGTTATTACAATTTAATATAAGATTTCTTAAAAATCTTCTTATATGCAAGTTAAAGAAAAAAATCCAAAGAAAACTTTTGTATTTAATTTAAAGTTAAAATAAAAAAACCCCAAACTTACGTTTGAGGTTTAAAAGGTGGTGCCTCCAGGAATCGAACCAGGGACACAAGGATTTTCAGTCCTTTGCTCTACCAACTGAGCTAAGGCACCTTCTTATTTGGGACTGCAAATATAAGATATGTTAATTGAATTTTCCTAATTTATTATTAATATTATTTATTTTTTATTTTGTTTTAATTCATATTCTATTGATTTTTAAAGTTATAATTTAAATTATTATATAATTTTTTTTGAATAATAGATAAAATCAAATAGATTTATTGATAAAGTTTTGTATTAATTAAAGATAGAACAGGGAATCAATTAAAGTGTTATAATACATCATTTCAATAAAAAGTGTTTTCTTCGCTTTATAGATTATTAGCACCAATATTATAAAATGAAAATACGATTTATTCAACCTAATGAGAAACAAGAAATAAAAGCATTATTTATCCGAGAATGGAATTCTAATATGATGGTTTCGCGCAGTCATCAACACTTTGTAGAAAATTTAGAATGTGTGATTGCAACTACTGAGGATAAGATAAGTGGAGTTTTAACGTTTAATATCCGGAATAATCAAGCAGAAATTGTATCCTTAGATAGTTTTGAAGAAGGGAAGGGAATCGGAACAAAATTATTAGATTTTGCTTTGAATCACTTTAAAATGCTAGATTTAGAGCGAATTTGGTTGATTACTTCCAATGATAATTGCCATGCGATGCGTTTTTATCAAAAAAGAGATTGGATAATGGTAAATATTCATCTCAATGCAATTGAAGAAGCTCGAAAAATGAAACCTGAAATTCCGTTGATTGGATATGACAATATTCCGATCTTACACGAAATCGAATTTGAATATAATTTATGAAAAATATAATTTTTAAAAAGATTTTCATTACAATCATAATTTTACTAGTTGTGTATATAATGATTGATGCCGTACTCAATTGGGACGAAGCTGTAGCAGCATTTGACCGAGGATATAATAATATGAATCAGATTAATGAACAACGAAGTAAAGAACACTTAAAATGATAAAATCCAATCTTTTGAATCCTAAATCGATTCTAAAAATTATTATTACAGCTCTTTTAGTATATGGAGCAATTTATTTATTTGATCATTATAATGAGTTTATTATTGGTTTTATAGAAGGTTTTAATAAAAAAGATTAAGATGAGAAAAGCCACTTTATAGAAGTGGCTTTATACTTAATACATTTTACTTTTTACAAAGAAAACTATCCAACTTGAACACCATTTGGCGTTTCAGCTTCTGGATTAACGAATGTTAATTTTCCGTCTTCTTTATCCGCGAATAATAACATTCCGTGCGATTCGATTCCACGAATTTTACGAGGCGCTAAGTTTGCTAAAACCATCGCTTGTTTACCAACAACTTCTTCTAATGTAAAGTGTTCTGCAATTCCTGAAACGATTGTACGAACGTCCATTCCTGTATCCACTTTTAATTCGAATAATTTATCAGCTTTTTCTACTTTTTTCGCTTCTAAAATTGTTCCGATACGGATATCCATTTTTTGGAAATCATCAAAAGAAATTAATTCTTTTTGAGGTTCAGCGTTTGGATTCGTCATATTATTTTTTGTTTTACTTTCTTGTAATTTATTGATTTGTGCTTCTACAGCATCATCTTCGATTTTGGCGAAAATTAATTCAGAAGCTCCTAATTGGTGACCTTCAGCCACAAATTCATTCGTTGATTCTAACGTATTCCAGTCGATTTTATCCACTTTCATCATATTTAAAATCTTCTCTGAAGCAAATGGTAAGAATGGCTCAGCTAACTGACCTAATGCAACTGCAATTTGAGTCGCCGCATTCATAATTCCTTTTACTTCTTCAGGATTGTCACCTTTTTTCCAAGGCTCTTGTGCTTGTAAGAATTGGTTTCCTAAACGTGCTAAGTTCATATATTCTGTTAAAGCTGCACGGAATTCGTATTTCTCGATGTGTTCACCAATACGCGTAGCAAATCCTTTGATTTGAGCTACTTCTTCAAATTCAACAGTTTTTGCAGGAACAATTCCTTCATAATATTTGTGCGATAAAACCATCACACGGTTGATGAAGTTTCCTAAAATTCCAACTAACTCAGAGTTATTCTTCGTTTGGAAATCTTTCCATGTAAAGTTATTATCTTTATTTTCAGGCATATTTGCTGCTAATACATAACGCAAAGTATCGGCTTGTCCTGGGAAGTCTTGTAAATATTCGTGTGCCCAAACCGCCCAATTTCTTGAAGTTGAAATCTTATCATCTTCTAAGTTTAAGAACTCGTTTGCAGGTACATTATCTGGCATAATGTAATCTCCATGCGCTTTCATCATCGTTGGGAAAATGATACAGTGGAAAACGATGTTGTCTTTACCGATGAAGTGCACTAATTTTGTATCTTCATTTTGCCAGTAATCTTTCCAATCTTTTCCATTTTTTTCAGCCCATTCTTGAGTGAAAGAGATATATCCAATTGGTGCATCAAACCAAACATACATTACTTTTCCTTCGGCACCTTCTACTGGAACTGGAATTCCCCAGTTTAAATCACGTGTCATTGCACGAGGTTTTAAACCATCGTCTAACCATGATTTTACTTGTCCGTAAACATTCGATTTCCAATCATTTTTATGTCCGTCAATAATCCATTCTTTTAAGAAATCTTGGTATTGATCTAATGGTAAATACCAGTTCTTCGTTTCCTTACGAATTGGCGTATTTCCAGATAAAGCAGAACGAGGATTAACTAATTCTTCTGGGCTTAAAGTTGATCCACATTTTTCACATTGATCACCATAAGCATCAGGATTTTGACATTTAGGACATTCACCACGGATGTATCTATCTGCTAAGAATTCTTTAGCTTCTTCGTCGTAATATTGTTCAGTAACGTCTTCAGTAAATTTTCCGTTTTCGTATAAAGTTTTGAAGAAATCTTGAGCAACTTCTTTATGCTTAACTGAAGTTGTTCGAGAGTAAATATCGAAAGTAACACCAAAATTTTCTAGTGTTGATTTGATATTTTCATGGTAACGGTCTACGATATCTTGTGGAGTAACTCCTTCATTTTTTGCACGAATTGTAATTGGAATACCATGTTCGTCTGATCCACCGATAAAGGCTACATCTTTACCTTTTCTTCTTAAGTAACGCGCAAAGATGTCAGAAGGTACATAAACTCCTGCCATATGCCCGATATGTAATGGTCCGTTTGCGTATGGTAACGCAGCCGTGATTGTATATCTATTTGTCTTACACATTATCTTTATACTTTATCCAACAAAGATACAATTTGCATTTTGTTTGATAGATGGTTTTTTATAAATTTAAAACTGAATAACTATCCCTATGATAAATACCCAAACAGAAGAAGAGATTATAACTAAAGAGTCTATTGACAAAGAATTGCTCGAGAAAGCTATGATTGATGATAAAATACTTGCAATTTTAGATAATATACAATTGATATTAATTGTGATTTTAGTAGGTGTAATGATTTACATTACAATTACCAAGATTAAGCAGTATTTAAAAAATAAAAAACTACAGCAAGAAATGGAAATGGACCAGCAAAAACGTGATTTGATGCGTGATTATAACGAGAAAGAAAATAAAGAAGAATAAAAAAGGCGAACTAAATTTTAGTTCGCCTTTTTATATATGTTTATAATTAATTATTGTTCAATAATTTCTTCTTGAGAATTATCGGGAGCATCTTGATTAATAGATTCTCCAGTACCTTCAATAATATCATTATTATGCGTTTGATTATATTGATGGAATCCCATTAATGAGGAGCAATCCCATCTAGAATCTATATCGCTAGGTTTTTCAAATTTATCACTTGCTAAGACACCAAATGTATTTCCTTTTGCATACACAGATTGCATGTAGTATGCCCATATAGGTAATGCTGTAGCTGCACCTTGTCCCATTGCTGTACCTCCAAAGTGAGCAAATCGATCTTCGGCACCAACCCAAACACCAGTAACTAAGTTAGGTGTTAATCCCATATACCATCCATCAGAGTTTTCATTTGTTGTACCTGTTTTACCAGCAACTTCCGATGTAATTCCATATTTTGTTCTGATCCATGAACCTGTACCACCATCAGAAACACCTTTCATTAAATCAATCATGGTATAAGCAACATATTCGTTTACAACCTCACGTGTAGTAGGTGTATAATCACGAATAACTTTTCCTTGCTTATCCTCAATTCTTAAAATTAACTGTGGTTTGATGTAAATTCCACCATTAGCAAAAGCACTTAATGCTCCAACCATTTCATAAACTGTTAAGTCAGCAGAACCTAATGCAATCGTAGGATCTTTTGTAATTGGAGATTCAACTCCTAAATCACGACACATTTGTATAACAGCATCTTCACCAGTTTGCATGATTAGACGAGCTGCTACAACGTTTGTAGATTGAGCTAAAGCTGTTCTTAAAGATTGAGATCCTCCATATCGTCCATTTGCATTTCTTGGAGACCATTTACCAGGAATACGGTCATTAGATATCGTATGACAAGGTGTTAATCCCAATTGGTTAATTGCTGTAGCATACACAAATGGTTTAAATGTAGATCCAACTTGACGACGTGCTTGTTTTACATGGTCAAATTTGAAATAATCCCAATTAATACCTCCAACCCAAGCTTTAATTGTTCCATCTTTTGGATCCATAGACATTAAACCAGCTTGTAAAATGTGCTTATGATATTCAATAGAATCCATTAAAGATTGATTCTTCATGTATTTAATTCCTTCCCATGTAAAGAATTTTACTGAATCTCGAGGTTTATTAAATTCATCTCTGATTACTTCATCAGATTTGCCTTCTTCTTTCATTTTTTTGTACAAATCTGTTCTACGCATAGATTGTTCAAAAATAGATTGACGCTTCTGAGCAGTTACGTTATAGAATGGTGCTAAACTTCTTCCGCGTTGTTCAGCAAAGAATTTTTCTTGTGTACCTTTCAAATGCTTTTTAACAGCCTCTTCAGCTAATAATTGCATACGAGAATCTAGCGTAACATAAATTTTTAAACCATCTTTATCAAGGTTGTAAGTTTTACCTGTTTCTTTTTCATAATCCACAAGCCAAGTTTCAATTTCCTTTCTAAGAGCTGTTTTAAAATAAGCAGAATAAGTTTCATCTTGTTGAGAAATATACTGTCTATCAGTAACCAAAGGCATATTCTTTAATTGATCTGCTTCTCCTTTAGAAATTTTATTGTACTTAACCATTTGGTCAATTACTAAATTTCTTTTTTGCTTAGAGACTTCAGGGTATTTTAAAGGATTAAAAGCAACTGGATTTTGGAACATAGATACTAACGTGGCTGATTCTAGCACATCAAGATCTTTCGTCGTTTTATTAAAGTAAACTTTTGCCGCAGATTCAATTCCTTTAGCTCCATAGATGAAGTCAAATTTATTAAAATACATCGCAATGATTTCTTCTTTTGTGTATAGTTTTTCTAACTGTACAGAAGTAACCCATTCTTTAATTTTTTGAAAACCACGCATCATTACATTAGATGAAGGATCTTTTGTGTACAGCTGTTTTGCTAACTGTTGGGTAATAGTTGATCCACCACCAGCTTCACCAGCAGAAGTTACTGCACGCATTGCTGCTTTTGCATCTACACCAGCATGTTCAAAGAAACGAATATCTTCCTTAGCGAGTAAAGCATCTACCAAATGAGGAGGTAAATCTTTATAGTCTACAGGTGTTCGTCGTTCAGTTTCAAAACGATCTAATAAAACTCCATCTGAAGATATAATTTCAGATGAAACATAAATATCAGGATTTTCTAAATCACGAACGTTAGGTATTTCACCTAGCCAACCATTAGAAGCAGCCCAAAATGTTCCTGTAATTCCTAAAATTACAGCAAAAAATCCTAACCAAAGAAGAGTAATAACACTTCTAAACAAAGTCTTATTTTTTCTTGGTGTAGTTACTTTTTTTGAATTTTTTTTATTCTCCATGTTATAATTAATCAGCGGTTTGATCAACAATCAAACTGATATCTTCTATTCCTATAAGTTTATCAGATCTCATACCGTGCCATACTTTTAATTTATATGTACCAGTATCTTTAACCTGTAGATTCTCCCTAAAAACAAGTAACATTTCTTTTGTATTCATTCCTTTGCCAATCCAAGTTCCATCAGGATTTGCAATGTAATACTGTAAAGTATCAACCATTTCATTTCCTTTAGGATCAGTAAATTTTGTAAACAAATAAATATTACTGTATTCGTAATCCATATTATTTCTAAAAACAAACCCAAGATTAACCTTAGCTAAAGTAGAATCTTTAACATCAAAAGAATATTCTAAAGGTTTGTTACTTAACCATTTTCCTTTAATATCCTTAGTTTCTTGATGAAAATGTTTAGACTCACAAGATGAGAATAATAATATCAAGATGATAAAAAAACTACTGTTTCGGATTATCTGGCTTTGGTCCACGATTAAATCTTTTTTTGTTTTTGCTTTTAGGTTTTGTTCCTTCTGTTTGAGCTTGATCACCGGCTTGATCAGTGTTCTTAGGTTCAGCATTTTTATTAGGCTGATTTTTCTGAACGGTAGGTTTCTTAGCTAGTGCAGCAGGATTGGTATTTTTAGCTTCAGCATTTTGGTTTTGACCTTGCTGAGGTTTTTGTTGATTCGGATTCTTACGCTGATTCGGATTCTTCTTCTTCGCAGGTAATGGATTTTGTCCTTCAGTCAACGTTTGTGTTTTAACCTCTTGGTTTTGAGGTTTAGCATTTGGATTCTGATTCGGATTTTTCTTTTTGCGTTGATTTGGATTCTGTTTTTTAGGTTGTTGATTCGGATTTCTATCTTTCTCTACAACTTCAACGTTAGTTTGCTTAGCTGCATTAACAGCTGTATTATTATTTGCTTTTGGTTTAGCTTTTACCCTTTTACGTTTGATTTTCTCTTTACGTTCAAAGCGTTCTAAAGAATTTTCTTCAATTACATCTGAAAAATCTGGTATATTTTCGATGATATTTTTAGCTAAATCTTCTAAAGGTTCAGTTTTCTTTCCGTTTTTATTCATTAATAAAAACTCTTGTACATCTTCTATTGGAAATTTGTACCAAACTACACTTCCTCTTTCATATGAAAACCACATTTCTTTTTTGAAAACATCAATTTTCACACATTGAGCAAAACCTTTCTCAGTCTCAAATTTGCTTTCGATTGAAGGGAAATGATTTAATGCATCTAAATATGAATCAAGTTCATAATTTAAACAACATTTTAATTTTCCACATTGTCCAGCTAACTTTTGTGAGTTAATTGATAACTGTTGATAGCGTGCTGCCGCAGTACTTACTGAACGGAAATCTGTTAACCATGTTGAACAGCAAAGTTCTCGTCCACAAGAACCAATTCCTCCAATTTTGGCCGCTTCTTGGCGGAAACCAATTTGTTTCATTTCAATTCTTACGCTAAATTTACTCGCGTATTCCTTGATAAGTTGACGGAAATCAACACGTCCTTCTGCGGTATAGTAAAATGTTACTTTAGCCCCATCACCTTGGTATTCTACATCACAAATCTTCATTTCCAAATCAAGCTTTTTAGCCATGATTCGGGCATCAATCATTGTTTGTTTTTCTTTTTCTCGAAACTCTTGCCAAGTTTCTACATCTTTTTGGTTGGCTTTACGATATACCTTTTTTATATCTTCACCTTCCCAAGAAAGATTTTTCTTTTTCATTTGGATTCTAACCAGTTCTCCGGTAAGTGTAACAATTCCAATATCATGTCCAGGAGTTCCCTCTACAGCGATAATTTCACCGACATTAAGAGAGATCCCATTTTCGTTTTTATAATAGAATTTTCGATCATTTTTAAATCGAACTTCAACGAAATTGAATGGCTCTTGGCCATTTGGTAGTTTCATGTTCGATAACCAATCGAAAACGGATAATTTACCGCATCCATCAGCACCAGTTCCACAGGCACCGTTATTGTTACATCCTTTCGGAAGGCCACTAGTAGAAGTCCCACAAGATCCACATCCCATAGCTTCTTTATTTTTTAAATTGACAACACAAAGGTAAAAAAAAAAAGTTCTGCTTTATGATTTATGTTACGTTAGCAGAACTTCAATCAATTTATCCAAAAACTTCAGTAAATGAGAAGGTTTCAGCTAAACGAATTCCTTTTTCGGTACGCTTTAATGTTGCAAGTTCAAATTCAAAATCATGCTCAAAAAAGAGGATATATTCATTTTCTATAGCTTCATCAAGAAATTTTCCTTTTTCGTCCACTGTAAGTAATGGTCTTGTATCGAATCCTATAACATAAATAAGAGGAATGTTTCCTGTAGTAGGTATAAGATCAGCGATATAGACTATTTTTTTCCCTTTATAAGTAATTATAGGAAGCATTTGTTTTTCTGTGTGTCCGTCTACAAACATTACGTCAAAACCTAAAGGTGTATTTATAATTCTATTTTCACCTTCTTTTGGAAGTGACAACATTTTAAGCTGCCCGCTATCTTGAATAGGTAAAATATTTTCTTTTAAAAATGAAGCTTTTTCGCGTGGATTAGGTTCAGTAGCCCAATTCCAATGTCCCTCATTCGACCAAAATGTTGCATTTTTAAAAGCTGGTTCTAAGAATTCCTTAGAATTATTCCATTGGATTGCTCCTCCACAATGATCAAAATGTAAATGCGTTAAAAATACATCTGTAATATCATCTCTGTGAAAGCCATGTTTAGCCAAAGATTGGTCTAAAGTGACATCTCCAAATAGATAATAAAAAGAAAAGAATTTTTCGTTCTGTTTATTTCCAATCCCCGTATCAATCAAAATCAATCGATCGCCATCTTCAATTAATAAGCAACGCATCGCTAGGTTGATTAAATTGTTTGCATCTGCAGGATTTGTTTTATTCCAAATTGTTTTCGGTACTATTCCAAACATTGCACCTCCATCTAGTTTAAAATAGCCAGTTTCTATTGGGTATAATTTCATTTTTGTGGTTTTAATAGTTTTATTTTAGAAATGATTTTTAAATGGAATCATTTAAAATCATATTATCCAATACAGCGAAGATAAAAAAATAGAATATTTTAAAATAAACATTCATTATTGTATTGAACGACTTAAATTTGTATAAAATTTATATATAAGCAAATGGCTAAAGAAGTTCGTGTAAGATTTGCGCCGAGTCCAACAGGTGCATTACATATTGGAGGAGTACGTACGGCGTTATACAATTATCTTTTCGCAAAGCATCATAATGGTAAATTCTTATTAAGAATTGAGGATACAGATCAAACTCGCTTTGTAGAGGCTGCTGAACAATATATTATTGATTCGTTAAAATGGTTGGGATTAACTCCAGACGAAGGAGTAGGATTTGGAGGAGAATTAGGACCTTACCGTCAGTCTGAACGTAAAGAAATTTATAAAGGTTACGTTGAAGAATTATTAGCGAACGGAAAAGCATATTATGCATTTGATACAGCTGAAGAATTAGATACAGCTCGTGCTAAAGCCGAAGAAAATAAAGAAACATTTATCTACAATTGGTCTACTCGTGGACAATTAAAAAACTCATTATCGCTATCTAAAGAGGAAACGCAAGCTTTGTTGGATGCAAACACACCATACGTAGTTCGATTTATGATTGAAGATACACGTACTGTGTTATTAGATGACATGATTCGTGGTAAAATTTCGATTGATGCATCTACTTTAGATGATAAGGTATTATTTAAATCGGATGGAATGCCAACTTACCACTTAGCAAATATTGTGGATGATCATTTAATGGAAATTACACACGTTATTCGTGGTGAAGAGTGGTTACCATCTATGGCTTTACACGAATTATTATATGATGCATTTGGATGGGAAGCGCCTCGTTTCGCTCACTTACCATTAATCCTTAAGCCAGAAGGTAAGGGAAAATTAAGTAAGCGTGATGGTGATAAACACGGTTTCCCGGTATTCCCAATGGAGTGGAAGACTGAAGAAGGAATTGCAAAAGGATATAAACAAGAAGGCTATTTCCCCGATGCAGTTTTAAATATGTTAGCATTATTAGGATGGAGCTCAGGAACTGATCAAGAAATCTATACGATGGATGAATTGATTGAACAATTTTCTTTAGAAAAAGTTTCTAAATCAGGTGCACGTTTTTCACCAGATAAAGCCGTATGGTTTAATAATCAATATTTACAGCAAAAATCTGCAGAAGAATTATTACCAGCTTTTCAAGAGGTTTTAAAAACTGAAGGGGTTGAACTAAATAATACATTAGATATTCAAGTAATTGAATTATTAAAAGAGCGAGCAAATTTCGTAAAAGATATTTTTGAACAAGGAAAATTCTTTTATACAGCACCAACATCATACGATGAAAAAGCTGCAAAAAAAGCTTGGAAAGATGATTCAAAAGAAATCTTAACGAAATTTATTGAAGTTCTAAATTCAACTGAATTTAATGCTGAAATATTGCACGATGCAATGGCTAATTTTGTAACAGCACAAGAAATAGGTTTTGGTAAAATTGGAATGCCTTTACGTTTAAGTTTAGTAGGAGCATTACAAGGTCCAGATGTCCCAGTAATTATGGCAATGTTAGGAAAAGATGAAACGATAGCTCGTATCAATAAAATTATTGAAACATTAGAAGCTTAATATTTCTCTTTTAATTTAAATAACAAAAGCCCTTGAATATTTCTATTCAAGGGCTTTTTTATAAACTAAAAATAAATAATGAAAAAATTATAAATTGAATTTTAGGGGTTTTAAATTTTCTAATTCATCTGGACTAAAAATTCGATAGTTAATTTTAAAAGTTTTTCCTAACGGAACTTCTAACGAAAATCCTCCAGCACCAATCGCATCACTCACATCAATTTCAAAATGTGCGTGTTTCCAATATTCAAAAAGATCTTTATCTACCCAAAATTCGTAGCCATTAATCGTTCCTATGCATACGTCTTTATAGCGCAAATAATACTCATCTTTCTTGAAACATTGGGGTTGTGTTCCTTCACAGCATCCTCCTGCTTGATAGAACATTAAATCACCGTGTTGTTTTGCAAGTTTATCTATTAAATCTTTTGCTTTTTCTGTAGCATCAATTCTTGAAATCATTTAAATTATATTTTTTCGTGGTTCTGCTACATTTATATAAGATAGCGTAATATTATACGCTATCAAACCTTTATTTTTTTAGACTAAAAGAAGCCCATTTTATTCTTATTGTAAGATACTAACATGTTCTTAGCTTGTCTGTAATGATCTAACATCATTTTATGATTTTCTCGACCAATACCAGATAGTTTGTACCCACCAAATGGTGCTCCTGCAGGATAATTATGATAATTATTTACCCAAACACGACCTGCTTGAATAGCTCTTGGAACTTGGTATAATTGATGAGCATCTCTCGTCCAAACGCCAGCACCTAAACCATAAATTGTATCATTCGCAATTTCAATTGCTTCTGCTTCATCTTTGAAAGTAGTAACAGCCAATACAGGACCAAAAATTTCTTCTTGGAAAACACGCATCTTATTATGACCTTTTAATAAAGTAGGTTTGATGTAATAACCTGATTCGCATTCACCTTGTAATTGATTTGCACCACCACCAGTTAAAACTTCAGCACCTTCTTCTTTCCCTAAATTGATATAACTTAATATTTTATCATATTGAATTTGTGAAGCTTGTGCACCAATCATAGTTTCAGGATCTAATGGATTTCCAGCTTTAATAGCATTTACACGTTCTACGACTCTTTCTAAAAATTTATCAGCTATAGATTCTTGAATTAACAAACGAGAAGGACAAGTACAAATTTCTCCTTGATTTAAGGCGAACAATACAGCACCTTCAATTGCTTTATCCAAGAACTCATCATCATGATCCATTACTGATTCAAAGAATACGTTCGGAGATTTTCCTCCTAATTCTAGTGTAACAGGAATAATATTTTCTGTAGCATATTGCATTACATAACGTCCAGTTGCTGTAGATCCAGTAAAAGCAGCTTTAGAAATTTTAGGATTAGTAACTAATGGTCGACCTAATTCAGAACCAAAACCATTAACGATATTTACCACTCCTGGAGGTAATAAATCTCCAATAATTTCGAATAAATAAA
Source organism: Faecalibacter rhinopitheci (assembly GCF_015234135.1). Lineage (GTDB taxonomy): Bacteria > Bacteroidota > Bacteroidia > Flavobacteriales > Weeksellaceae > Empedobacter > Empedobacter rhinopitheci. The sequence goes on from NZ_JADGIK010000006.1 coordinate 107,399, forward strand.
GAATAGAAATTGGCGTAGACTCTGCAGGTTTAAGAACGACACAATTTCCTGCAGCCAAAGCAGGGGCTAATTTCCATATAGCCATTAAAATTGGGAAATTCCAAGGTATAATCTGTGCAATGACTCCCATCGGTTCATATACAATAATAGATACGGTATCTTTATCTAATTCGTTTAGCGAACCCTCTTCAGCACGTATAACTGAAGCAAAATATCTAAAATGATCAATTGCTAAGGGAATATCAGCATTAAGCGTTTCACGAACGGGTTTCCCATTATCATAAGTTTCTACTGCAGCAATATCTTGAAGGGTCTGTTCCATACGATCAGCAATTTTATTTAATAAAATGCTTCTTTCTGTTGGAGAAGTTTTACTCCAAGTCTGGAAAGCTTCATATGCAGCATCAACAGCAAGGGTTAAGTCTTCTTCTGATGAATGAGCAGCTTTTGAAAATACTTTTCCTGTTAAAGGTGTTACAACATCAAAATAATTTCCATTAACTGGTGGCGTAAATTTTCCGTTGATATAATTATCATACTTATCTTTTAGTTGAGGTAAGTTTATTAAGTTTCCCATAATTGTTTAAAGTTGAATTGATTACTTTGTTTCTAAATTAATATTTATTCTTTAAAAAATATGTTTATAAAAAGTTAATTAACATTGGTATTAAATTTGTAAGTTTGTCATCCATCTTAAATGATGAACTTATTACATGGGGCTGACTGGTTTTGACAGCAAGGCCAATGTGTAAGTAAGCATGCAGTGAAATGTTGTGTACTCACTTTAATCAGGCACTTCAACTTTTTAACTGGCAACGAAGAGTACGCTTTAGCTGCATAATTCTGAATCAAGTAGGAATTTGCCCAGTCTGTATTAGATACAGAAGCTGAATGTCCCTCAAAAGCCTTGACTTACGGCGTTTGATTAAGGGACACGGGAAAGTAAGAATAGGAATCCTAGTGCATCGGATGGGTTCCGAGATTTTAAGATGATAAGCGGTTGACAGAGTGTTTGTTCTCAGTTAATCGTCGAAAATTAAGAATAAACTAAGCATGTAGAAAGCTTATGTGTTGCTTGTTTGGACGCGGGTTCGAATCCCGCCAGCTCCACTTTTTTAACAACATTTGTTTCAAAAACCTCTATTTTAACAGAAATAGGGGTTTTTTTGTGTCCATAATATACTAATTATTAATTTTTCATGCAATTTGTAAAATGAAAGTGGGGAGCATCATATTTTAAATATCCGTATTCAAATTTTATGGATTTAAAAATAAATTAATATAATTTTTAATAAATTCATATTTATCCAATTTATTGTTGTACATTTGTACCGATATCAGAGATAAGATATTATAAGTTACAAACTAAATCGTTTTACATACCATTTTTTATATTTTTGGCAAGTAGCCAAACACTTCTTAGACTATTGTATTATTTTACCTTTAATTTTTACTTTTCAATATACTCAATTCTAAATTGATTTTCAATCTCGAATATTAAACGTGATATTATCACACGTTAAGATGATAATAAGTTAGGAGAATAAAGTTAACAACTTTTATTAAAGTTAGTTCCTTTAAGATATTATATTGAAGTTTTCAATATTCTCCTTTTTTTAAAGTAATTATTATGCAAGAAGGTACAGTAAAATTTTTCAATGAAGCTAAAGGTTTTGGATTCATTACAGTTCAATCAACAGGGAATGAAATCTTTGTTCACACATCTAATTTAATTGATGATATTAGAGAAAACGATAAAGTTTCTTTTAATGTTGAGCAAGGTCAAAAAGGTATGATGGCAACTAACGTAAAAAGAATCTAATAATTCTTAATTATAAGTTTGTAAGGTAGTTTAACTATGTTATAAATAATATAATTCAACATACATGGGCTAAGTCTTTATTGAAAGAACTTAGCCTTTTTTTTGTGAATAATTTTTACACAATTATTCCTATTAAGTATATCTATCACTTCATATATCTCCATATTTTCCCATTATTTTTTATAGTCTAATAATTACTCTATTATGTAAATTCTTGTCTATTTTATAAGAAATATTCAAATATTAAAGTATTAATTTTGTAAGAAGTTAGATTGGAATAATAATGCTGCAATACAGATTAAAACAATATAAAGAAAAAATAGAAGACGAAAATTTATCTTTTCGTGTTTTTGATTTTTCTGAGGAAAGAATAAATACATATTTGAAACCTCATCAAAATGATCATTTTTGTATATTCATCGTAGAGGAAGGGAAAATTGAATTACAAGTTGAGGAAAAAACCTATGTTTTGAATAATGGTAAAGTTGCTGTAATATTTCCGAATCAATTAAATTATATTAAAACCACTTCTATAAATCTTCTAGGAAAAATCATTCTATTTGACGAAGTTTTATTTTGCTCAGATATTTTAAAAAATGAACTTAGCGTTTACAATGTTAATTTATCTACTCAATTAAATTGTACGGTGTTAGGAAAAGATGCATTTGATGAAGGATTGCGTACAATTAATATTGTGCAAGAAATTTATAACTTTCCAAGTTTAATAAAAAAAGAACAGGCCAGATTTTTTATTAAAACATTTCTTTTAGCATTAATAGAATCTGTGCATGGACAGCATATAATTTTAGGTCAAAACTCTACCGATCAACCATTATACGTGCAGTTCAAAAAATTGTTGAATGAGCAATATAAGCATGAAAGAACAGTGCAATATTATGCCGATCAATTACATATTACTTCAAAAAAATTAAACTCAATCACCAAAAAACATTGTGGAGAAACGGCTATTAATACTATCCACGATAGAATTTTAATAGAAATAAAACGACAGTTGATGTTTGCAGACCGTACACATAAGGAAATTGCATTTGATTTAGGATTTAATTCCCCAGCAGCACTTAATAAATTTGTAAAAGCAAAATTAAACGAAACACCTACACAATTACAAGAAGAATTGGCACAAATGTATAACACGTAGGCTTATTTGTATAATGTATAACACGTAGTACAGAGGTATTTTTGTGGTACAAAATTTAAATATTAATGAGCAAATTATTTGTTGCAGGAGAAGTTTTTCATGGCGCTGGAAGTTTAGAAGAATTAAAAAATATAAAAGGTAAAAAAGCATTTATTGTAACTGGAGGAAGTTCTATGCGTAAAAGTGGAACATTAGACAGAGCAATTGCATTTTTGCAAGAAGCAGGATTAGAAACAATCGTTTTTGATGGGGTAGAAGAAGATCCATCATCAGCTACTAGTTTTAAAGGAGCAGAACAAATGTTAGCTTTTCAACCTGATTGGATTGTAGGTCTTGGAGGATGTTCAGCTATTGATGCTGCTAAAATGATGTGGGTATTCTACGAACACCCAGAAGCTGATTTTGATGCTATGATTACACCTTTTACAGTTCCTACATTAAGAAATAAAGCTAAATTTATTGCTATTCCATCTACAAGTGGGACAGGGACTGAGACTACAGGTTTAGCTGTTATTACAGATAGAGAAAAAGGGGTTAAATATCCTATTGTTTCTTACGAACTAACACCAGATATTGCTATTGTAGACGGAGAAGTTTGTGCTTCTATGCCAGCACATATTACAGCTAATACTGGACTTGATGCTTTAACGCATTGTGTGGAAGCGTATGTATCTAATATTGAGAATAACTACGCAGATGTTTTAGCTAAAGGAGGTTTAGAGATTGTTTTTGATAATTTAAAAGAAGCAGTAAAAAACCCAACAAATATCAAAGCCCGTCAAAATATGCATGATGCATCATTTATGGCTGGATTAGCATTTAATAATGCATGGTTAGGAATTGTTCATTCACTTTCTCACCAAGTTGGTGCTTTATACGGTATTCCACACGGAATGTCTAATGCTATCTTTTTACCAAATGTAATTCGTTACAACGCAAAAGTTTCTACTCGTTTCCCAGATTTAGCTAAAGTAATTGGTAAAGAAACTGCGGAGGAATTGGCACAAGCAATCGAGACTTTAAGAGGTGAAGTTAATAACATTAGTTCTATAAAAGAATTTGGAATTTCTAGAGAAGATTGGGATAAAAACATTGATTACATTACGCAAAATGCTTTAGTAGATCCATGTACAGGTTTTAATCCTCGTGTACCAACTTTACAAGAATTAAAAGATATTTATAATGCTTGTTATGATGGATTAGTTTTTAACGACTAATTATTCATAATTAAATCATTGTAATATTAAAATACCTAGCTAATATTAGCTAGGTATTTCTATTTTATATTTTAAAACGTTTGCACTGACTAAGGCTCCCAGATAATACGAGTCATCACATCCAATTTACTATTCTCATGCTTTGTTAAAGGAATACCTGTAACAAGACCAATTAGTAAATTATGTTTAAGAGCTAATCTAACCTGAGGTCTTACATAATAATGGAAACCATCTTTGTCAATATCCATATTATTTTCAACACCAATAAAGTTTTTAGAGTTTGGTATTACATACATCATACTGGCATTAATTGTTGCTCCAACTTCTACTTCACGTTCTTTATAATTATGTTCTATAACAGGACCAGTATATAACATTGTATTAATGTTTCCGAAGTTCTTTGCTCCTATAAATACAGGATTCATACGCATTCCTGTAAAAACACTTCCTTGGTGTCCTAAACTTTTAAATGTATTAAATTCAAATTCATGAACATAGGCTACAGCTAAAGACATTTTTCTTTTTTCATTTACTAAGAAAGTATATTGAGTAGCTAATTTTAATCCTTCAACTTTATTATTAGGAACAGCTGTAGGAACTTTAGTATCTCCATTTGATTTGTTAAAAGAAAATGGAACTTCTACTTCCAAACCTAAACGATCTGCTACTGCCCATTCATATTCTACAAAACCATAATATTCATTATAATTTCTGTGACTTCCAACACCAAATCCTACATTTATTTCAGCTTCACCTTTTCGTGCACCTAAATCACGCATTAAGTCAACATACAATGGTTCTGCATGACTAACTTTAGCTGGTAATATTCTAGTCTCAGTAGGTGTAGTTGTTACAGAATCTATTGGTACAATGCTGTCATTCTGTATTTGCGCATACGACAAGACTGAAAGTAGTATAGTTGTGAATAGTGTTAAATGAGTTTTCATTTTTTGATCTAATTTGCTTGCAAAGCTATTAGTAGAATTAGGAAGGAATTAGGAATTTTAGTCTGATTTGAATAAAAATATAAAATACAGTCAATATATTTTTGATGCTTATCATTTTATGATTTTTAAAAGTACCTTATCTTAGTCGATGAATTAACATTTCCTAAAATGGATAATAGCAAATAATAATGAGCTCGTACGAATATTATAACTTTCCGATTCAATTAATTAAAGGATTTTTACATGATCATAAAAAAGTATTGATTGATATTTCTCATTACTGTATCTACCGAATTTTCTTTGATAACTTTGAAAAATACTCTGGTTCTTTCTCTGGATATCAACAAGCATGTAATGATTTTGGAGTAGAGTTTAAAAATGTAGCTATGGCTTACCAGAACGGTAAAAATTTATATGAGGCTACTATAGAAAAGAGTCCAATGGTCGGTATGACGTCAGCAATGTATTGGGATTACTTTACAAATGAAAAATCTGAATTTGAAAAAATTTGTTTATTAGGAGATTTAGCTTTTAAAAGTATCTTAGGTTCTAAATCTTATATTAAATTAGATAATAAATATTGGTTTAGCAGAATTGATGGAAATGTAAAATCAATAGATAAAGATTTGCTTGATGAGAAAGTGAAACGATATTATAATGAATATCAGACCAAAAAAATCAAAAACAATCTTATCGCTAATTGGGGATTGGCTTCCTATTCTCGTTATAATAGAGGTTTTTATATTAGTTATAAAATGTCCCTAGAAGATTTAGCTTATCATGCAGAAAAAATAAGAAAATCTACCCAAGACAAAAAGATTAAAGCGGACGTGCAAAATGCACATGAAAAAGCTATGGCAAGATTATCACAAGAAAATAATTAACCATATATTATATGTATGAATAATTTTGATAACCAATTAGTAAAACCAGAGAGTTGGTTTACAAGAAATTGGAAGTGGGCTTTGCCACTAGGTTGTTTATCAACAATTGGATTATTTGTAGTAGGAATTATACTTTTCGGAATAATAGGATTTTCTAAAATTTTTAATGGGAATAATGATGTTAAAAGTAAAGCAATTGATCTTATCAATAATGAACAAGTTATTGTACAACAATTGGGGTCTCCTATAGATTCTAATGGAATGATGCAAGGTGCTATTTCCACTACGAATGATGGAGGAAATGCTGATATTTCTGTACCTTTAAAAGGACCTAATGGAACAGGTACTACGTTTATAAAAGCTGTAAAAGTAAATGATGAATGGAATTATGAAAGAATTGCTGTTCAGATTGATAAAACAAATGAAATTATAGAAATACGAAAAAAATATTAGCAACTAAATTTTGAAATATAACTCAAAATTTAGTTGTTATAATAAGTAATATTTCTTGTGATTATATAAACTGGCTTTTCATTTTCTACTACTTTACAAGTTGTCCAATTTTTATAATTATCAAACTCATAGCTAAAAGTATATGTTTTTAATATAGATTTTCCACCTATAAAAGATTGTGCCTTAGCTTCAATAACATTTTTTTGATTATTATAAACTAACTCAAGTTTTAAGTTCTGATTTTGATCAAATTGTTGAAACTTTGTTGTTCCTGTATCAATATTTATAAATGTAATATTTCTACGATTATTTATATTTTCTTCTGTATATATTGGTGTTTTATCATCATAAATATAATATTTGGTCAAACCTTTTTTTCCATCAAAAGAAATATTTTCAATTTTAATTATTTGCCCTTTTTTATTATAACAAAACTGATTTTTACTAAATATAGTTCCATCTACTTTGGTGGTAATATTTTCTAAACGATGTGAGTAGATAAAATCAGTTTGATAAGAAGATGCCGACGATTTACCTTTTACAATTTCTTTTAATACACTTATATTCCCTTTATTATTATATCCGTATTCTTTTAAGGAAGATACGCGTAGTGGATCCTCGCCATTATTTACTATAGTTGTCTTATGTGTAGTAAGAAGGTAAGAAGTATTATAGGTATAATCTACAAAGCTATAAGTTCCTATTTTTCCATTATAATCTAAATAATTAGTTCTTTTTGTAAGTTGCCCTCTTTGATTAAATTCTAACTGAAATTGGTTATAATATTCATTTTCTAAAAAAGGTAAAGTAGTAAAGTGTCCATTTGCATCTTTGGCAGTAGATACTAATTTTTGTATTTTCCCATTCAAACTAAAGTCTTTTAAATTAGTTTTTATTTCATACTCATTTGGAGATAATTCTTGGGCAATACAAATTTGTACTGCAAAAATATATAATGAAATTGAGAGGAATATTTTCATAACGGGAAAAGATTATATATATGAAATAATATAAGTTCTCAAAGTTATAACAACTGAAATATAAAATTAAAAATCTATTATAAAATTTGTTTACAAAAAGTTAATTTATTTGATTTGTAATTAGTTATGTTTTTTAATTCATATCTTAAATAAAATTTAAACAACCTAAAATTCTATTTTTTTATGAGTATTAAAGATCAGTTAACAAAATTAGCGAACGAGAAAAATAATCCTTCAATTACAATAGCTTTTAACACGCATCGTACTTCACCAAATAATCAGCAGGATGCTATACAATTAAAAAACTTAGTAAAGCAAGCGGAAGAACGTTTATTGAGCGAATATGATAAAAGAGAAATTGCTGAAATATTAGAGAAACTAAATCAACTACCAGATGAATTAGAAATTAATAAAAACCTTGAAAGTATACATATTTATTTGTCCAAAGATACTTTTGAATTTATACGTACAACTTGGCCTGTAAGCAATGAAGGAGTGTGGATTGATGATACATTTGCTATTCGTCCATTAATCAAGGCAATGAATAGAAATAAAGAATATTTTGTTCTTTATCTTACGCAAAAAGGTGTTCATTTATATCAAGCTTTAAATGATTCGATTGTTAGAGAAATTGAAAATGAAGATTTCCCTTATACAGAGTCAGCTTATAACTTAACTCATTTATTTACTGATACAGATAATCAGTCTAATAAACTTAAGGAATTTTATAATCAAGTAGATAAGGCTATACAACGTGCAAACCCAGAAAATACTCTTCCTTGTCTAGTTGTTGCTACAGAAGAAAATTATAGTTTATTACAACAAGTAGCTGATATTCCATCAATGTATGTAGGAAGTATTTCTACTGATTTTAATTCTCCCACTCAGAAGAATGAGTTTATGAAATCAGCATGGGAATTTATGAAAAATTCTCAGCATGAAGATAGGGCCAAAGCAATAGAAGAAATGCAAGAAGCGGTAGGTAAAGGTCAGGTTTTAACCGATATACAAGAAATTTACCAAGCTGCCATAGATGGACGTGGAGAACTGCTTATTGTTCATCAAGATTTTCAGCAACCAGTTCGTATGGTTGATGATCGTACGTTTGAATTGGTAAGTGATGCCACAGAGCAAGGTGTAGTAGATGATATTACCAGCAATATAGCATGGGAAGTGTTATCTAAAAAAGGTAGAGCTATCTTTACAAATCAAGAAGAAATTAAAGATTTAGGAAATATTGTGTTAAAAACGCGTTATTAACTAAATGATTAATAAAACTATAAAATAGTAAAAGCGATAATTGAAAATCAATTATCGCTTTTATATATTGTTATTTTAGTTCATACCAATAGCAATCAATATTAGCATAGTCTAAATGAAAAGTATCAGTAATAGTAAATCCTACTTTTTCTAATATATGTTTAGAAACTTGGTTATCAACATGTGTAATGGCATTAATTTTAAAATCGTTTAGTTTCTCTTTAAAGAATTCTAAGCATGCTTCTGCCGCTTCTGTAGCATAGCCTTTTCCCCAAGATTCTTTTCTTAATCGATAGCCAAAATCCAAATAATCATATTGATTATTTATAGCATCTTCTTCAGGAATATATTTAAATCCTGTCCAACCAATAAATTCATATGTTTCTTTATCAATTACTGCAATACGTCCTATACCAAATTTATTATATTGTACATGTAAAGAGTTGATTAAGTTAATAGCATCATCCAAAGATTCTAAAGGTTTATCGCGTAGAAATGTATGTACTTCTGGTTGCGAATCCATTTCATAATACTCTGCAGCATCTTCTAAAGTTATTGGTCTAAGAATTAACCTCTCGGTTTCTAGAAAAGGTAAGTGTTTCATCTATTTGCTTTTTATAAAGATAGAATAAAATGCTTTTTACATTTGTTCAAAAAAAGTTAAATAAGTAATAATTTGTTGATGTAAAAATAGTTAGAACTTTATGATTTGTTAAAAACCTTTGTAAGTATTATTAAAAGTAACCTAATATTGCTTAAGATGTAAACCATTTCTAATGAGTATAAATTCAGGAATTATATATCCAAAAATGAGTAGAATTGAATGGATAAGATGCGAAAGATTTGCTTAAAAACAGTACAGTTTCATGGGAAAAATATAATCTGGGTTAAATTGCATGTGTATGATTCGGAATATTAATAATGCTGCTTTTCACCACGAAAAAGGAGAATTTTCATTAAAAAAAGCCTCGCAATCGCGAGGCTTTTTTTATAGTATACAGTGTAATAAATGTATTATTTTTTTATCCTACGATATTAATAATTTTTCCAGGAACAATAATTATATTTTTTGGTGTACGATCGCCTAATTGTTTGATTGTACGCTCATCTTTCATAACTATTTCCTGAATTTCATCTTTAGATAAAGATAATGGTAACTCTAATAAGAATTTCATTTTACCGTTAAAAGAAACAGGATATTCCTTTGCATCTGCTAGTAACCATTTTTCTTCGAAAGTAGGGAATTCAGCAGTAGCAATAGATGTTTCGTAACCTAATTTTGACCATAATTCTTCTGCGATATGAGGAGCATATGGAGAAATGATAATTGCTAAAGGCTCTAAAATAGCACGTTTAGTTGTTTTTAATTTACCTAATTCGTTAGCAGCAATCATGAAAGTAGATACTGAAGTATTGAATGAGAAATTGTTAACATCTTCATCAACTTTTTTGATTGTTTGATGTAATACTTTCATTTCTTCTTTTGTTGCTTCTTCATCGGTTACAAAGAAAGTTTCTTCAGCTCCCGAATGATATAAACGCCAAAATTTCTTTAAAAATGAATAAACTCCTGATAAACCTTGTGTATTCCATGGTTTAGATTGCTCCACAGGTCCTAAAAACATTTCGTATAATCGCAATGTATCTGCACCATATTGATTACAAATATCATCTGGACTTAAGACATTATATTTAGATTTTGACATCTTTTCAACCTCGCGACCTGTGATAAGTTTACCGTCTTCTAAAATGAATTCAGCATTAGCATAATCTTCACGCCATGCTTTGAATTGATCTGTATCTAATTCATCACCTCCATCTTTTAACATATTCACGTCAACATGGATAGGTGTTGTTTCGTATTGATCTTTTAATCCCTTAGATACAAATGTATTTCTTCCGATGATGCGGTAAGCAAATGCACTCATTCCTAAAATCATACCTTGGTTGATTAATTTCTTAGCATATTCGTCTGTTGGAACTAAGCCTTTATCGAATAAGAATTTTTGCCAGAAACGAGAATATAATAAATGACCTGTTGCATGCTCAGACCCACCCATATATAAATCAACATTTTGCCAATAATTTACGGCATCTTGAGATACAAATTCTTCACTATTATTCGCATCCATATATCTTAACCAATACCAAGAAGATCCTGCCCAACCAGGCATCGTATTCAACTCAATCGGGAAAATAGTTTCATTATTGATTAAAGTATTCTCTACAACTTTATTCGTCGTTGTATCAAATGCCCAATGTGTCGCGCGTCCTAATGGAGGCTCACCTTCAGCAGTTGGTAAATATTCGTCTACTTCCGGTAAGATAATTGGTAATGCTTTTGTAGGAATTGTGTAAGGCATTCCGTCTTTGAAATAAACCGGAACTGGCTCTCCCCAGTAACGTTGACGTGAGAAAACAGCTTCGCGTAAACGGAAGTTTGTTTTTCCTTTTCCAAAACCTTTTTCTTCTAAAGCAGCAATAATTTTTTCTACTGCTTCTTTGTAAACTAATCCATTTAAGAAATCAGAATCTTGTAATTCAAATCCACCTTTTTCAGTAAAAGCAGCTTCCGAAATATCTTGTCCTTTGAAGATGTTGATAATTGGTAAATTAAAGTGGTTTGCAAATGCAAAATCACGCTCATCACCAGCAGGAACAGCCATCACAGCTCCTGTTCCGTAAGAAGCTAATACATAATCCCCAATCCAAATAGGAACTTGTTTTCCTGTGAATGGGTGAATTGCATAAGCACCTGTGAACTCTCCTGTAATATTTTTAGCATCGGCTAAACGATCTCGCTCCGAACGTTTAGAAGTATAGTCTACGTAAGCATCAACTTTAGCTTTGTATTCTTCTGTTGTAATTTCAGCAACTAATGGGTGCTCTGGTGCTAATGTCACATAAGAAACACCGAAAACAGTATCAGGGCGAGTAGTGAAAACTTCAATTTTTTGATCGTTTCCAACAACATCAAAGAAAATAGACGCTCCTTTAGATTTTCCAATCCAGTTACGTTGTGCTTCTTTAATTGCATCTGACCAATCTAATCCATCTAAACCCGTTAATAAACGATCAGCATACGCAGTGATACGCATCATCCATTGTGTCATTTTTTTACGAACAACAGGGAATCCACCACGTTCAGATAAACCGTTGATAACTTCGTCATTTGCTAATACAGTTCCTAAATCTGCACACCAATTTACTTCTGCTTCAGCAAGGAATGTTAGACGATATTTTAATAGAATTGTTTGTTGCTCTTTCTCAGAATAAGCATTCCATTCTTCAGCCGTAAAGATCTCAATATCTTCGTCCGCAACAGCATTTATATTTGCATTTCCTTCGGAAGAGAATTTCTCTACTAAACTTGAAATAGATTCTGCTTTATCTGTATCAACATTATAATAAGAATCAAATAATTGATTGAAAATCCATTGTGTCCATTTGTAATATTCCGGATTTGATGTACGGATTTCACGATCCCAATCGTATCCTAAACCAATTTTCTTTAATTGATTTTCATATCCTGCAATAACATTCCCTTGCTTATCAATTCCACCTTCGATATTTACTTTTGTCGTAACAGAAGGGTGTTGACCAGTTTGTATAGCATATTGTTCTGCTGGTAATCCAAAAGAATCATAACCCATAGGATGTAAAACGTTGAAACCTTTTAATCTTTTGAAACGAGAATAAATGTCTGAGGCGATGTATCCAAGTGGATGACCTACGTGTAATCCTGCTCCAGATGGATAAGGAAACATATCTAAAACAAAGAATTTAGGTTTATCTGATTTGTTTTCAGCTTTAAACGTTTTATTATCAAGCCAAAACTTTTGCCATTTTGATTCGATATCTTGTGGGCTATATTGCATTATTGATACGTATATTAAAATTAAATTACTGCAAATTTACATTTTTTACTTATCATTTAAGGAAGATTGCTGATATTTGTAGTTAGAAGAAAACCTAATTCTTTTAAACCTACCTTATGAAAAATGAACGTGTTGCATATTATAGTATTGTAGCTATTTTCTTTTTAGTTATACTCTTCTCTGTTAGATATATTGTAAATACTACCCGCATATTAGTGGATTATGAACAACAAATTACTCCAACAGAAATATTTTGGGAAATAAACAAAAGTGATTCTACTTTAAGGATTAAAGAACCAGTTTATTTAACTAAATCTTATTATTTGTCTGAACTACAAAGAGAAGCATTTAAAGATAATAATGAAATTTATCAAGAACTGTATCATGATTCAGTTCCTAATAAAGGTTCGATTCTTAATCTGAAACCGCCTTTTATATTATGGAAGAATAATAAAAATGATACGATAAGGGTTTTTAAAAATTTGAAAACATTAAAATTTATCAAAGCATATTAATTAGCTTTTCTAAGATAGAAATAGAAAGTAGAACCTTTACCAAATTTACTTTGTACATAAATTTTTTGTTGATGTGCCTCAAGAATATGCTTTACAATCGCTAAACCTAGACCAGAGCCTCCTTGATTTCTATTTCGGGATTTATCTATGCGATAGAATCGTTCAAAAATGCGCTCTATATCTTCTGGTTTTATTCCTATCCCTTGATCTTTTATAGAAAATTTAATACGCTCTTCCATAACCTGAAAATCAATATTAATTTCCTTTCCTTCATCCGAATAATTGATTGAGTTAACGATAAGGTTTATCAATACTTGCTGTATTTTTTCTATATCTCCAATTACTTTTAAAGGGAAATTTTGAGGATGATTAAGATTAATTTTAATATTGTTCTTTTCAGCTTTAATTTCCAATAAATCAATTACATCTTGGGTTAATGCAACCAGATTAAAGGTGTTTTTTTGAATATTTATTCTTCCCTTTTCTAACTCAGAAATCATGTCTAAATCTTTGACTAAATAGATTAATCGATCTACAGATTTATTAATTCGATTTAAGTATTTATCACGTATATTTTCATCATCTATTCCTCCCTCTATTAAGGTTAATAAATAGCCTTGTACAGAAAATAAAGGTGTTTTTAATTCATGAGAGATATTTCCTAAAAATTCTCGGCGATAATTCTCGCGTTCATTCAAAAAATCAATCTCCTTAGACTGAACTTCTGTAATGTTAGAAATCTGTTGAGATAATTCCTCAAAATCAACAGTTTCAGAAGAATAAAGAGGTATGTTTTTAGAAACTTCTGAAAAATCTTTTCGGCGCTGATTTTTTACAACTAAAAAAATAAAAATATTTAAACCTGTTAAAATTAAAACAATTAGCGAAGTAAAATAATAGATATTATCGCTAACGAAATCAATGTTTCCAAACCATAAATAGGTAAGAATAATTATACCACCTGTAATAATGGAAGTAGTTATTAACGCATATATAAACAGATTATAGAATTTAAAATTTGAAGCCATTACACGTTTTAATCATTGATTTTATAACCAATCCCTTTTATAGTCGTAAAACGGTCATTCCCAAATTTTTCTCTTAGTTTTCGCATATGTACATCAATAGTTCGCCCTCCTACAATCACTTCATTTCCCCATACTTTTTCTAAAATTTCTTCTCTTTTAAATACACGTTCTGGATTTGAGGCTAATAAGGCAATCAGTTCAAACTCTTTACGTGGCAACAAAAATATTTCATCTTTAAAAGTCACTTTATACGTTTCACGATTAATTTCGAATTCCTTAAGTTTAATAAATTCATCTGGTTGGACTTCGTTCGTATTTCTAAGTTTTAATAAAGCATTTAGTTTACTAATGAGAACTTTAGGTTTAATGGGTTTTAAGATATAATCATTTGCTCCTGCATCATATCCTGCTAATTGCGAAAAATCTTCTGCACGCGCAGAAAGAAAAACGATAAGAGTGTCTTTGAAAGAATCTAGTTTTCGTAATTCTGCACACATTTCCATTCCATCCATTTGTGGCATCATAACATCTAGTAGAATTAAATCAGGTTTAAAAATTTTGGCTTTTTTTAAACCATCTAATCCATTGGAAGCGGTGTCAACTTCAAAACCTTCTTTCTTTAAATTATATCCAATAAATTCTAAGATATCTGGTTCGTCGTCTACTAAAAGTATTTTGATGTTCTTCATAAATTGGGATTAACATTGAATTAATGTTCAAGTAAAATTAAGATAATATTCGGGAATAAAAACGCGTCACTAACTTCTTAACATTGATTTAAAGTTAGCCAATTTTGATAACATATACGTAACAAAATCTTTACATTTTAAAAAACTGTTTGTGGTTGATAGTGAAGAAATTTGCTCGAAACAAACATAGAATGAAAAAGAATTTTACTTTACTTTTTGCACTTGTTAGTGCAGGAGTTTTTGCCCAAAACCATATTGAGGTTAAAGGAGTTCTTTACAATGAACAAACAAAAGAGAAATTATGTGATACTAAATTTTCAGTTAATGATATAGAATTAGAAGCGACTACAGATCACAATGGAAATTTTAAAATTGCACTACCGGAAGATGCATATGAATTAGAAATTTCAGTTGATGGGTATCAAAAAATCAGGAAAACTTTAGACGAAGAAAATACAATTAATTTATTCTTACAACCACAAGATATAAAGATTGAAGGTGTAGATCTTTCAACAGCGGTGATTACCGTTCAGCGAAATAAAGCGGCCGAAGCGAATCTATTGAATTTGCAAAAAAAATCCACTCAAATAATGGAAAATATTGGAGAAGTGGAGATGAACCGCAAAGGAATTAGTGATGCCGCAGGTGCAGTGGCAAAAATGTCTGGTGTAACAAAACAAGAGGGAACAGGAAATGTTTTTGTAAGAGGGTTAGGGGATCGTTATAATTCAACATCGTTAAACGGTTTACCGATCCCTTCAGAAAATCCAGGAAATAAAAATATCAAGTTGGATCTATTTTCAACAGATATCATCGAATATATCTCGATGTACAAAACCTACAATAGTACAATCAATGCTGATTTTGGGGGAGCAAATGTAGATATTACTTCAAAGAAATACGATGGTAAAGGTTTTTTTCAAATTGGTTTAGGAACATCTGTAAATTCAAATGCCATTGATAATGCAGCTTATCAATTACAAAACGGTCCAAATTATTGGGGATTTAAAACAACATCTATTCCAACAAATGTTTTAGGAGGATATCATTTCCAAAATAGTTTGAATCCCGTTTCAAGACCTTCTCTTGGAGGATCGATGAATGTAAAAGGAGGTAAAAGTTATCGTTTAAATAATGGCTCAAAATTCGGATTTTTTGCTTCGGCTTCATTCGATAGTAAGGGTGAACGTTTGGACCAAGGCGTAGCACGAACAGTGGATGCACACGGAAATGGAATTAAAGATTTTCATCAATTCACAAGCAATCAATTCAATACCAATACTACTGGATTAGTTAATCTTTTCTACGATATTAATCCGCATCATCAACTTCGAGCAAACAGCATTTTCATCAATAATTCTTCTCAATCGTTCAATGAATACCGCGGTAATGTGCGTGATATCAATGAGAATGAAAATGGTCTGGTTCGTCGTGCTACGTTTGAACGAAATACTTTATTCATCAATCAATTATTAGGAGATCATAAAATCAGTGAACGATCGGATTTCAATTGGGGAATCTCATTTAATACGATAAAAAGTGAAATGCCCGATCGTATTCAAAATACGATGCGATTTACCAAGGGGAAATATTTCTTAGCAAGTCAGGATGCTTCGTTGAGTCATCGTTATTTCCAAGAATTAACGGAAAATGAATGGGCAGCAAATTTGGCGTACAGCTTAAAATTTGGCGTAGATGGATCAGATTACAAAGCGAAATTATCGGTTGGTTATCAAGGAAGATTAAAACAACGCGAATTAGAAGCGAATCAATTCAATTTAAAAATTAATCGAGGAGATGTCGCTGTAAATCCAAATCAATTGGATGATTTCTTTAATCAAAATAATTATGGTTCTTATTTCTTGATTTCTACTTTCGACAGTTACAATGGAACCTATCGTCCACAAGAATATACAGGAGAACAAACTATTCAGGCAGGATTCGCTGAATTCGAATATCATTTTTCAGATCGATTAATGGCAATTGGTGGTTTACGAGGAGAGTACATCAATCAATTGGTGGATTGGCGAACGGCTTTATCGGAAGGTAAAAACGAATTCGATCAGTTTGAAGTCTTACCAAGTTTAGCGGTACGTTATAAAATGAACGAAAAAAATAATCTACGTTTTGCTGCATCTAAAACATATACATTACCACAATTTAAGGAACGTGCCATGTTTGTTTATGAAGATGTAACAGAAATTGAACGAGGAAATCCAATGCTATATGCGTCGACGAATTACAATGCCGATTTAAAATGGGAGTGGTTTCCCAAGCAAGGTGAAATTTTATCGGTAGCTGCTTTTGGAAAATATATTTTAGATCCGATCAATAAAGTCACAATTGCTTCATCAGCCAACGATCAATCCTATGCCAATACGGGAGATTGGGGATATGCCATCGGAGTTGAGGTCGAAGCAAGGAAAGCAATTATAGATCATAAAGGAGATCATCCAGAGCAATTAACGCTTGGGCTGAATGCGGCTTATATGCACACTAAACAAGAATTAAACGATAACAAAGTCTTCGAAGAAACCTATTTCAATGGCGGTCGAATCAATACCAACTTCACGTTTACCGAAGATAGTTTTACAGGTGCTTCTGATTTAGTTTTAAATGCAGATGTTTCTTATTCAAAGAAATGGGAAAAAGGAAGCAGCTTATTAGCAACAGTAGCCTACAACTATTTCTCAGATCGTTTGTATTCACTTGGGACAGAAACGAGAGGAAATCAAGTAGATAAAGGATTTGGAACTTTAGATTTCATTTTAAGAACAACGGTTAATGAAAATATCGGAATTAATTTAGCTGCGAAAAACCTATTGAATCCGGATATCCGTCGTGTTCAAGAAAACTTGAATGGAGCAGTAGATATTTTGAGCTATAAGCGAGGAATGAACTTCAGTTTAGGGATCAACTACAAATTTTAAAATCAAACAACAAACATAAAAAACAATGAAAAAATCAGTATTTAAAGTTTTAGCACTTTTAGCCGTATCATCCGTAACCTTTATAAGCTGTTCTAGTGATGACGATTCTAATGATGGAGGAACAAATCCTTCGGGATTTGTGGCGAACCCAGCCGATTTTAAAGGTGAATTAAAAGCGGGCGATGAGGTAACCTTAGATCCTTCAAAAGTATATTACTTGACAGGAAAATTACAAGTGAATGATGGAGCCAAATTAACGATACCAGCAGGTACTAAAATTGTAGCAAACGGTGGAACATCATCATTTGTAGCAGTAGCACAAGGGGGACAAATCTTTGTGAATGGAACAGCGACAAATCCCGTAGTGTTTACTTCAGAAAATCGCACACCAGGCGCTTGGGGAGGAGTTGTACTTTGTGGGAAAGCTCCAATCAATAAAGCTCCAACTGCATCAGCAGAAGTATCTGAATTAACGTATGGTGGATCGGTTTCAAATGACAATTCAGGAGTGATCCAATATGCACGTATCGAATATGCTGGAGCAGCCTATAATTCTGAAAAAGAATTTAATGGATTGTCGTTATTTGGTGTTGGATCAGGAACAAAGATTGAATATGTACAATTGCACGAAGGTGCAGATGATGGGATTGAATTTTTTGGTGGAACGGTTAACACAAAATACATTGTTTCGACAGGAAATGAAGATGATCAATTCGATTGGACTGAAGGATGGAATGGACAAAATGAATTTTGGTTTGCCAAAGCTGGTTTAGGTAGAGGAAACCGAGGTATAGAAGCGGATAATAATTCCAATAACCATTCATTAGGACCAATTTCAAATCCAACGATTAAAAATATGACTTTAATTGGTTTAGGTGGCGATTATAATGCGGCGGAAAATCAAGCTTTAAAATTACGTGTCGGGACGAAAGGAAAATTAGAAAATGTCGTATTGGCGAATTGGGCAAAAGGAATCGATATTGAACACGATGCGACTTTAGCTGGAATTCCTTCGGATTTGTATGTAAAAAATGTGCATTTTATCAATGTAACGACGACAGCGTCGGGAAAAAAATCGGATGGAACTGTTGCAGATGTAACAGCTGCATTTACTTTACAAGAAAATAATGGTGCAGGAAATGGAGTAAATGCACCAACTTGGACTCAAGGTTGGACAATAGATTTATAAATGGATTTGTGGAAAGAGTGTTTATAAATCGTTAAATATATTTAATCATTAAAAATAAGCTATTTAGAAAAAGTCCAAATTGACTAAAGAATTGTACATTTGCAATAGCAAATAGAAATTCATTCATCAAAATGGCACTTACAGAAGATCAAATCGAATCTATAGGAGAAAAATTGGTAGCAAAATTTAAAACAATTTTCGACCCTGAAATTCCAGTAGATATTTATGAATTAGGATTAATATACGACGCGGAAGTTAACATAGACGGAGAAGTGAAAATTACAATGACTTTAACTTCACCAAACTGTCCGGTAGCTGAATCGTTACCTTTAGAAGTTGAACAAAAAGTAGAAGAAATTGAAGGCGTTACGAAAGCTTTTGTAGAAATTACTTTTGAACCAACTTGGGATAGAGATATGATGAGCGAAGAAGCAAAATTTGAATTAGGAATGTTATAAGTAACATTCCTATTTTTTTTTATAATATACAATTATATAAGTACTTAGTTTAATTTATTGTATTTTAATGAAAATTTTAAAACACAATAATATGACTTTCTTATATCTCATTATTTTAGTTTCAATTACACTTATTTTTTTAAGTTTCTTTACCATTAAACAGCAAACAGCAGCTGCATTAGAGCGTTTTGGTAAATTTCATAGCATAAGAAATGCTGGACTTCATTTTAAAATTCCGATTGTAGATAAAATAGCAGGAAAAATATCTTTAAAAATTCAACAACTTGATGTAATAGTAGAAACTAAGACAAAAGATGATGTTTTTGTGAGGTTAAAAATTTCTGTTCAATACCAAGTAATATACGATCAGGTTTATGATGCTTTCTATAAATTAGATAATCCATATGCTCAGATAACTTCGTATGTTTTTGATGTTGTACGTGCTGAAGTGCCTAAACTACGTTTAGACGATGTTTTTGAAAAGAAAGATGACATCGCTGTAGCTGTAAAAAGCGAATTACAAGAAGCAATGAATACCTATGGATATGATATTATAAAAACTTTGGTAACTGATATTGATCCTGATGAGCAAGTAAAACACGCTATGAATAGAATTAATGCTTCTGAGCGTGAAAAGATCGCGGCACAATATGAAGGTGATGCACAACGAATTCTTATTGTAGAAAAGGCCCGTGCAGAAGCTGAATCTAAACGTTTACAAGGTCAGGGAATTGCAGATCAAAGACGTGAAATTGCAAAAGGATTATTAGAATCAGTTGATGTTTTGAATGGTGTAGGAATTTCTTCTCAAGAAGCATCAGCATTGATTGTTGTAACACAACATTATGATACTTTACAAGCCATCGGAGAAAAAGCAGGAAGTAAATTAGTTTTATTACCTAACTCTCCAACAGCAGCTTCAGATATGTTAAATACAATGGTTACTTCATTTACTGCATCCCATGAACTGAATGCAGAGAACAATCAACACAAAAAGGATTAAAAAATTATTTCTCTTTCAATGAAGTGTAATAATAGTAATTATATAAGCCAGTAATTAGAAAGGAAATACCTATTAATAGATTAAAATAATTTATAATAGAATGAGATCCTAACAGAAGAAGCGTTCCTAATACAAATAATATTATTCCTGCTAAAAATACGAAATAGGTAGATTTAGAATATTTGCTAAAAAGTTCAAAACTAAAGCTAAATATCGTAACTGCTCTGAAAATAAAGAACAAGGAAATATAGAAAGTGATGAAGAAAATATCTAGAAAGGGTTCAATAAGTATGATAAGACCTATTAAAAAAGTTATAATCCCAATAGATATATTCCAATTCCAATTATAAAATAGATTTTTATTTTTATAAGTATAATACGCTTCATAACCACCAATAATTAGTAAGGAAATACTATAAAAAAGAAGTAATGTTTCAATAGAATTAAATAAATTAATTAAAGTTAAAATTCCGCTTAAAATTAATGTAATCCCAATAAATAAAGGTGCAAATCGATAACTTATTAGTTTTTCTTGTTTTTCAAAAATAGAAGTTTGCATAGGCTTATGTATTGATTAGGTTTATGTTAAGATACAGTAAAATATTTAATTAACAAACATTTAATTAATTGTTTATTAAAGTTAGATTATCAGTATATTTTTTTAAGATTAAATAAATTAATTTTGAAAAGCTTAAAAAAAATTATAATGAAAGTAGGAATTGAAGCCGCATCTATATATATACCAAATATTTATTTACCAATAAGAGAACTAGCAAATCAAAGAAAAATTGATGCTGATAAACTTGAATTGGGATTAGGGCTTAAAAAAATGGCAATTTTAGATGCTGATGAAGATACTGCTACTATTGCTGCAGAAGCTTTGTTAAAATTATTTCAAGATTTTTCTATTGATCCTAATACCATCGGACGTATTTACTTAGGAACAGAAAGTGCTTTGGACGGTGCTAAACCTACTGCGACTTACGCTGTACAATTAGTAGAAAATGTTTTAGCAGAAAAATTTGGAGAGCGTATTTTTAAACATATTGATGTAGTGGATATGACTTTTGCTTGTATTGGAGGAGTGGATGCCTTACATAATTCGCTTGATTTTGTACGTGTAAATCCTGAGCAAAAAGCGATTGTAATCGCTTCAGATTATGCAAAATATGGCTTAGAATCTACAGGAGAATATACGCAAGGTGCAGGTGCAGTTGCTATATTAATTTCTAATGAACCAAATTTAGTAGCCATCGAAAATAAATGGGGTATTGGAATGGAATCAGTTTTTGATTTCTTTAAACCTCGTCAAACTTCTACAGAGGTTGCATTATTAGATACTTTAAATACTACTAAAAAAGAAATTGAAATCTTTTCAGATGAACCTATTTTTGATGGTCAATATTCAAACGAATGTTACAAAGCTCGTGTACGAGAAGCTTATTTCAATTTCAAAGAAAAATATAAGATTACAACGAAATTATATGAAGATTGGCGTTATATCGCTTTCCATTTACCATATGCTTTTCAAGGAAAACGAATGTTTTCAGAAGTTTTTGCGTTAGAAAATTCGCAAGAAAATACAGTAGAAAATTTAAAAATAGTTTCAAAATCAGAAGAGTATAAACAATTTGTTAAAGATAAATTAGAACCTACACAACGTGCTTCCTCTGAGATTGGGAATATGTACACAGCATCTATTTTTACTGCGTTATTGTCAGCATTACAAGTCAGCGCAACAGAAAACGAAGATTTGGCTGGACAAAAAATTGGATTTATTGGTTATGGATCAGGTTCAAAATCGAAGGTTTTTGAAGGAATTGTAGGAAAGAATTGGAAACAAGTAATGGAAAAAATTAATTTATTTGATTACCTAAACCAACGCAAAGAAATCAATTTTACTGACTACGAAAATTTACATAATAAAGCTGTAAAACAGCCAATTTCACCTAGAAAAGGATTTGCATTAGAAAAAATTGAAAAAGAAATTACTAATTTAGAAGGCGCAAGATATTACACATTCAAATCATAATTCGTAAATGAAGAAATCGGCCTTAATATTATTTAATTTTGCATTAATGACTGGATTAAATGCTCAGAGCTTTAAAAAAAGCTATCCTGAAACAAAGAAAATAAACCATATTGATAAATACTTTGATGCAGAAGTAAAAGATCCTTACCGTTGGTTAGAAGATGATTTATCTTCAGAAACCAAGAAATGGGTTATTGAACAAAATAAAACAACATATGCTTATCTAAATGAGATTCCATTAAGAGCTCAATTAAAAGAATCATTAACTAAAATTTATAATTATGAGAAAATTTCTACTCCATTTAAAGAGGGAGATTTTACATATTATTATAAAAATGATGGTTTACAACAGCATTCTGTCCTTTACCGCAAGTTAGGAGATAATGGAAAAGAGGAAGTTTTCTTAGACCCTAATAAATTTTCTAAAGATGGATCAACTTCGTTAGCAGATGTTTCCTTTTCTAAGGACGGATCACTCGTAGCTTATTCTATCTCTGAAGGAGGATCAGATTGGCGTAAAGTAGTTGTTTTAAATACAAAAGATAAGACAGTAGTTGGACAAACTTTAGTTGATATTAAGTTTTCTGGAATTGCTTGGAAAGGAAACGAAGGATTTTATTATTCATCATACGATAAACCAGTAGGATCTGAGCTATCTCAGAAAACAGATCAGCACAAAGTATACTTCCATCAATTAGGTACAGCTCAGAAGAAAGATAAGCTAATTTTTGGTGGTGATCTTACACGTCGTTATGTAGGAGCTTATTTAACAGATGATGAAAATTTTTTAATTCTTTCGGCAGCCAATACAACAACTGGAAATGAATTATATTATCAAGATTTAACAGATTCAAACAGTACAATTCAACCTATTTTAAAAGATTTCGATTCAAGTACAAATATTATTGATAATGATGGAACAACATTCTATTTACTTACCAATAGAAATGCTCCAAATAATAAATTAGTAAAAGCTAATATTCAAGATATTGCAGACGAATCGAAATGGGAAACTGTAATTCCAGAAACAAAGGATGTATTATCTGTATCAACAGCAGGAGGATATATTTTCGCAAAATATATTAAAGATGCAATTTCTGTTGTTGAACAATATAAATATGATGGGACAAAAGTTCGTCAAATAGAACTACCAGGTGTAGGAACTGCTTCTGGATTTGGAGGAAAGAAAGAAGATAAAGAAATTTATTTCGGATTTTCTAATTACATTACGCCATCTGCAAGTTATAAATTAGGTGTTGAAAATGGAACTTCTAAAGTTTACATTAAGCCAGATGTAAAGTTTAATTCGGAGGATTATATTTCTGAACAAGTTTTTTATACGTCTAAAGATGGGACAAAAGTACCAATGATTATTACGTATAAAAAAGGATTAAAGAAAAATGCAAAAAACCCTACCATAATTTATGGATATGGAGGATTCAATATTTCTTTAACACCTTCATTTAGTGCTACTACTGCAGCGTGGTTAGAAAATGGAGGAATCTATGCGGTGGCTAATTTGCGTGGAGGAGGAGAATACGGTAAAGAATGGCACGATGGAGGTCGTCAGTTCAATAAATTAAACGTATTCAACGACTTTATTGCTGCTGCTGAATATTTACAAAACAATAAATATACTTCTCCTGATTTCACTGCTTTATCTGGTGGATCAAATGGAGGTTTGTTAGTTGGAGCGACAATGACAATTAATCCTAAAATTGCAAAAGTTGCTTTACCAGCAGTAGGAGTTTTAGATATGTTACGTTACCACACATTTACTGCAGGTGCAGGTTGGGGATATGATTATGGAACAGTAAACGATTCGAAAGAAATGTTTGAGTACTTAAAAGGTTATTCACCGGTACACAATGTAAAAGAAGGGTTGTGTTATCCTGCAACGTTAGTAACAACAGGAGATCATGACGATCGCGTTGTTCCAGCACATTCTTATAAATTTGCAGCAGAATTACAAGCCAAACAAGAATGTGATAATCCTGTAATGATACGTATTGAAACAAAAGCGGGACATGGAGCAGGACGATCAACAGAAGTAATTATCAACGAAACTGTAGATAAATATGCTTTCACACTTTGGAATATGGGAATTAAAAAATTGAAATAATATTAACTTAATCCATCTGAATTAATCGGATGGATTTTTTTAATTTTATAGAAATAAAAAATAATGAATACAAAAACATACGCTGCTTTTAATGAAGTAGATCCTTTAGTTCCACATACTATAGAACGTCGTCATTTACATCCAAAAGATGTATTTATTGATATTAATTATTGTGGAGTTTGTCATAGTGATATTCATACAGTTAAAGGAGATTGGGGGAAGCCAAATTATCCTGTGGTTCCTGGACATGAGATTATTGGACGTGTAAAAGAAGTAGGAAATGAAGTAACTAAATTTAAAGTTGGAGATTTAGTAGGAGTAGGATGTTTGGTAGAATCTTGTCAACATTGTCATCCTTGCGATGAAGGTTTAGAACAATATTGTGAAAATGGTTCAACTGGAACGTATAATTCTAAGAACTCTAAATATGGTGGAATTACATATGGTGGTTATTCAGAAAATATTGTAGTAGAAGAAGGATTCGTATTAAGTGTTCCAGAAAATATCAATGCAGCAGCAGCAGCACCATTATTATGTGCTGGTATTACAACTTGGTCGCCATTACGTCATTGGAACGTACAAGCTGGAGATAAAGTTGGGATAGTTGGTCTTGGTGGATTAGGACATATGGGAGTTAAATTTGCGAAAGCAATGGGTGCTCATGTTGTAATGATTACAACTTCGGAAGCAAAAGGAGAAGATGCAAAGAAACTAGGAGCAGATGAGGTTTTAATCTCAAAAGATGCTGAGCAAATGCAAAAACACCGCAATACATTTGATTTCTTATTGAATACCATTCCGGTAAAACACGATGTTAATCCTTATTTACAATTATTAAAATTGGATAAAACAATGTGTATGGTTGGTGCAATAGAACCATTAGATGCAATTCACGGAGGTTTATTAATTATGAAACGTCGTAATTTAGCTGGATCATTAATTGGTGGAATTAAAGAAACACAAGAAATGTTAGATTTCTGTGGAGAACATAATATTGTATCCGATGTAGAATTAATTGATATCCAAAATATAAATCAAGCATACGAACGTATGATGAAATCTGATGTAAAGTATCGATTTGTGATTGATATTAAATCACTAAAAGAAGGATAGAGATATAAAATCTATAAATACAAAAAGCCACTCCTTAGAGTGGCTTCTTCATATTTAAGAATAAGAATTATTTAACTTCTTCAGTAGTTGTAGCAGCAGAATCTACTGTTACATTTTCTACAGAATCTGCTGCAGTTTCAGGAACTTCAGTAATTACTGTATCAACTTCAGCGTTTAATGAATCAACTGTAACTTCAGTTTCAGTAGTTTCAACTTTAGTTTCTTCTTTACAAGAAATAACTGAGAATGATAATGCAGCGATAGCTAATAATGCGAATTTTTTCATTTGACTAATCTTATATATTTACGTATTTATTATTTTGTTGTTTCAGTAGTAGTTGTAGTAGTTTCAACTTGTACTGGAGTTTCTGTAACTACTGTAGAATCAGTAATTATATTGTTTACAGTATCTACAACCGTAGTTGTTTCTGCAGTTGTTAATGTATCTACATTTTCAACAGAAGTTTCAGTAGTTTCAACTTTAGCTTCTTCTTTACAAGAAATAACTGAGAATGATAATGCAACGATAGCTAATAATGCAAATTTTTTCATAATTATAATTTTTTATTTTTTTAAAACTAATAACAAACCATTTGTTTGATTTGATGAGTCAAAGTTATTGTAGTTCAGTAGTTTTATGAAGTATAATACTTGTAATGGCTTTGTATTTATTTTAACCTTATTTTACAAAAATCAAATTTCTGGCATTTCTCTATTTTCCTTGATTTTGTTAGAAATATTACTATTTTTGTTTTAATTGTATAACTAAATTTAAAACTTTTGTAAATCGGAAAATATTTTACAAAAAGCTATAAACTAGATAAATAACCATTTATATTGAGCAAATTTACAGACATAGAAATTTTTGAAATTCTGAAAAAATCAATTAGCAATCGATTTTTAGAAGAAAATTCTGCTCAATCACCAGATATATCTCATTGGAAAGGACAAGAAATTGCCGTTTTTCAGGAAGATTTATTTAATAAGACAAAATCTACAGTAAGCGAGAAATGGTTTTATACGTATTTTAAAACTGATTTTAAAAAATTGCCTCGTATTGATATGCTTAATTTATTATCACAATATTGTGGATACAAAAGTTGGGCGCATTTTTTAAATGAGAAGGAAGTAGAAGTCTTTGGTAAGGTTGAGAAAATAAAAGAACCTATTGTTATTACAAGGCCAGAAGAAGATGATACTGACACTGCTCAACTTCAAAAAGATTCTATTGAAGCTATTCCTGAAAAGATACAAGGAAATTTATCCGATGATATTAAAGAATTTCCAAAAAAAGATATTAACTCTTCTACTAAAAAAATTGCTCTTATTACATCCATTGTAAGTCTAGTTCTGTTGGCAGCTATTGCTGCTTATATGTTTTTTTTCCAAACCAAGAATTATCAATTTTGTTTTGTGGATTCTGATCGCCAAACACTAGTTAAAAATTCGGTTGAGGTAACTATTTTAAGACAAGGATTTACCCCACTTTATTTAACTTCTAAAACGGGATGTATAGACTTTGAATCAAAGAGTGATACTATAAAGATGGTTGTTTCTACGCCTTATCATAAATTAGATACTTTTAGAGTTAATTTACATCAATATAGAGAACCAGAAAAAATCATTTTAGAGCCAGATGATTATAAAGTTATGCTTTATTATTATTCAAATTCTGCAAAGGATTTAAAGCAGCGTATTTCAAAACTAAATCAGATGATAGATGATAATGCTTTAATTTATCAGGTGTATGATAATGATTATTTTGGTGTAGAAATTTTAACTAAACAACAGTACATAAATCTAGTCTCTTTACCGACTACTTCGCTTAAGAATTATAACTTAATTGAGTCGGAAAGTAAAAATGGTAAAATCGTTAAACTAAAATTCAAAATTCAGCAAGATGAAGAAGATAATTAAAATGATAAACCTATGCTTGTGCATTATTTTATCGATTTGCCTCATTAATTCTTGTAAAAATGATACGACTTATGATGGAGATTACAATCCAGAAGTAATCAAAGGATATAAAAATGATGCTTCGACTTTGAATACAAAGATGGATTCTATCGAAGCTGTAAATTATATTTCCAAAAAGAAATTAAAAGAGTTTTACGAACTTTCAGCATTAGCTTCTAGTAATAATGATAGCGTACTCCAAGAACACTTAGTTGCACAATTAAGAAGTTTTTTCTCCATCAATCAATTGGATGAAGTAGATACATTATTAGTACAATTAAAACGAAAAAATGTGCATTTTGCTTCTATTGCAAAATTTAATATCATTCCTAATGATAGTTTGACACCAGATACTATTAAAAGAGCTGATTATACGTTGAATTTATTTAATAAAAATAAGAAACTTGTAGAGACAGTAAATAGAACTTCAGTCTTTGTACTAAAGCAGGAGCCAATCAAATTTAAAAGAGAATTTAAATTTTATTTCAAAACGTTGAATTATATAAATGATTCGATTCAGAATGATACCATTTCTTCAGGAGTTATAAGATAATCCAATGCAATATCGCCTTTATAGGCATCATCAATACTATCAATAGGTCTAAAATATGTTAGGCCTATTTTTTTTGTTTCTGGTCTACATCTGGCTAAAAATTTATCGTAATAACCACCCCCATAGCCTACTCGGTTTCCTTGTCTATCTGTTACAAACATTGGTACAAATACCACATCTATTTTATCAGAAGTAATTTCCATATAATCTGTAGGTTCAGGAATTTGTAGCGGACTTAGTCGAGTTGTAAATCCTGGTTCTACCTTACAGTTTATCATATCATTTTCAATAACTAAAGGTAATACAATAGTTTTTCCATTTTCCTGTAACCATTGAATAATAGGATAAGTAATAATTTCATTATTTTTATCTATCGGTAAAAAAATATGAAAAGTTTGATCTTCAGAAAAATTGAATTGTTTTATTTTTTCGAAAATTTGATTACTCATTTTTGCAACCTCATCTTTAGAAAATTGTTTTCTTAGATTTCTGTAATATTTTCTAGCATCAGATTTTAGCATTGGTATGGGATTAAAGCTCTAATTTATTTTAAATATTAGAATAAAAAAAGTCATCAATTGCTTGATGACTTTTAATTTTTATATTGAAATGTATTAAATCTCTTTTACGGATATAATATTTACAGGACAAGCTTTCGCAGCACGATCGCAATTATCAGCAATACTATGATCAGGATCTTTTAAAGTATGAAACCCCTTTTTATCTGTTGATTTTAAAAGCACAGATTTCCCATCTTTTTTAGACATACGGAAACGTTCTGGTGCTAATTCGTAACAATAGTTACAACCAATACATTTGTCGCGTTGTAGCGTTATAATTACCATTTATGTAAATTATTAATGAGAATATGTTTCTTCTTCTACATTATCTTTCGCTCCAATTGGCTCTTCTTTAACTAATTTATATAATTTATCTGAAGGACGAATTCTAAATTCCATCGGAATTGTAATACTATCACCTTTTGTTGCAATCTCAGATTTTACATCTTCAACCATCATCTCAGTTACAATCATTTCTTTTGCACCAGTTGTAGGACCAGTAACTAAGATTAGATCACCAACTTTTAAATCATACGCATCAATAACGAATTGACCAATATTAGCTTTAGGGAAAAAGTGAACTCCTTTACCTATATAAACTTTTTTCTGTGTTGCCATAGAACCTGGAACTGCAGACCATTCTCCTAATTTTTGCCCTAAATAATATCCAGACCAGAAACCACGATTATATACTGTTTGTAATAATCCCATCCAGTAATCGATTTTCTCTTGAGAGAATGTACCATCAGCCAAAGCGTCGATTGCCTCGCGGTAACAACGAATAACTGTTGCAACATATTCAGGAGAACGTCCACGACCTTCAATTTTTAATACTTTAATTCCAGCATCTGTTACCTGATCTAAGAATTCCATAGTACAAAGATCCTTAGGCGACATCATATATTCGTTATCTAATTCGATTTCGAAACCTGTTTCCTGGTCGATAACAGTATATTTTTTACGACAATTCTGTTTACAAGCACCACGATTTGCAGAAGAATTGTGAGAGTGTAAGCTTAGGTAACATTTACCTGATACAGCCATACATAATGCACCATGTCCGAAAATTTCAATTTCTACTAAATTTCCACTTGGTCCACGTACTTCTTCTTTTTCAATCTGTTCTGCAATCTTTTTAACTTGTTTCAAGCTTAACTCACGAGACAATACCATTGTATCTGCAAACATCGCGTAGAATTTTACAGTTTCAATATTAGTAACGTTAATTTGAGTTGAGATATGAACTTCCATCCCGATTTGTCTCGCATAAGCAATAACAGATTGATCCATAGCAATAACAGCTGTAATGTTAG
Organism: Faecalibacter rhinopitheci; assembly: GCF_015234135.1. Lineage (GTDB taxonomy): Bacteria > Bacteroidota > Bacteroidia > Flavobacteriales > Weeksellaceae > Empedobacter > Empedobacter rhinopitheci. The sequence continues at coordinate 137,460 of NZ_JADGIK010000006.1, forward strand.
CTTGTTTTGCTTGATCTAATAATGTTTTGATTAAAGATAAATCGTGATCGTATATAATTGTATTTAATGTAAGGTAAGAACGCACACCTTTTTCTTCACAACGTCTAACGATTTCTGGTAAATCATCCATTGTAAAGTTGATTGATGCTCTCGCACGCATATTCAACTGATCAACACCGAAGTATACAGAATCAGCCCCGTTGTCTAATGCAGCCTGTAATGATTCGAAGTTCCCAGCGGGAGCCATCAATTCTATTTTTCCATCTTTGGTCATACGAAAATTCTGATTTTAAGGTGCAAAGGTATAAAAAAATGAAGGAATTATATAATGAATTAAAATTGAGAATGTTAATTTAAATCTAAGGTTTATAAAGTTTTAACCAATTATGAGTGATTGTTTTAAATATTAAGGAATAATAACTAGATGAGATATTATATGATTTGCGAAGAAATTTTATCTTAATTTTGCATTATGCAAATAGAAAGTCTTCAGAATCCAAAAATAAAAAACTTGCTGAAATTGCAAGAGAAATCAAGGGAACGTAAAAATCAAGGGTTGTTTATTGTTGAGGGAACTCAAGAAAATCAATTAGCAATAAATGGTGGTTACGAGGCTGTTGAAATTTATATTTGTGAGGAAATTTACGATGCGAATATTAAGTTTGGTAATCCTAGACGTTTCGAAATATCAAAACAGATTTTTGAAAAATTAGCTTATCGTAAATCTACTGGTGGAATTATCGGTGTGTATAAAACAAAATCATCGGATTTAACAGAATTAAATCTACCAGAAAATGCATTAGTTGTTGTTTTAGAAGCTGTAGAAAAACCAGGAAATCTTGGTGCAGTTTTGCGTACTGGTGATGGAGCAAAAGTAGATGCTGTAATAGTTTGTGATGAAACTGTGGACTTCTTTAATCCAAATGTGATTCGCTCATCAGTAGGAACTTTATTTACAAATCAAATTGCATCTGCATCAAAAGAAGATGTTTTAGCTTATCTACAAGGCAGAAATATTCAAGTTGTTTCTACTTTCCTACGTGATGAAACAATTAGTTTATATGAAGCAGATTTCACCTCTAGTTCAGCGATTATTTTAGGAACAGAAGCAACAGGTTTATCAGACTTTTGGGCAGATAACTCAGCTGCTTTAATTAAGATTCCAATGCTTGGATTTGTGGATTCTTTAAATGTAAGTAATGCTGCAGCAATATGTGTATACGAAGCAGTAAGACAGAGAAGTTAATCAGAATGAAATATATTAAAAAAGCCTTCAATTATATTGAAGGCTTTTTTTTAAGTTTATTTTTTAATTCTTTTTAATAACTTCTTATACCAAGGTAATTCTTTATTAGAATTATACCCATATCCATATCCGTACCCATATCCATACCCGTAGCGATATCCATATCCGCGTTGTGCATCAACATCGTTAATGATTAACTTCATGTTATTTAAAATATTTTCAGTATACATCTGTTTAGGAATTTCCATCACATTTTTATCAGTATAATTTGCACGAGAGATATATAAAGTTAAATCAGCATTATCAGCAATTAGTACGGTGTCTGTAACTAGATTTACAGGCGCAGTATCTACGATGATATAATCATAATGTTGCTTTGCGTTAGCAATCATTTCTGAAAAACGACCATTCATTAATAATTCCGCAGGATTAGGTGGAATTGCCCCAGCATTTATAAAGTCGAAATTAAAATTATTAGGTTGATTAATAATAATATCATTAAACTGTACTTCGTTATCAGCTAAGAAATTAGTTAATCCTAAAGATTTTTTTGTAACACCTTCTAGATCTAAATATTCTAAAATTTTAGGATTTCGGATGTCAGCTCCAATCAATAAAACGCGTTCTTTAGTAAAGGTAAATATTTGGCTTAAATTTGTTGCTATAAAAGTTTTTCCTTCTCCAGATATAGAGGATGTAACGAAAATAACATTTCCTTCCTTCTTATTTTTATTAATAAAGAAATTGATATTAGTTCTCAGCATACGGAAAGATTCCGCAGTTACTGAGGTATCATTATTTTCGATTAGTTTAACTTTAGTATTTGGAATTTGACCAGCAATAGGTGCACCAACCAATTTTTCCAGATCTTCTTTGTTGTGGATTTTATTATTTAATAATTGGCGTAAGAAAATAAATCCAAACGGAATTGCTAATCCTAGAGCGAATGCTGCCATATAAATCATTTTTGAATTTGGAGATACAGGCGTTTTATTGCCGTAAGCACTATCTACAATTTTTATATGCTCAGGAGTAGATGCAGCTTTTATTTCAGATTCCTCTCTTTTTTGTAAAAGGAATAGGTATAATGCCTCTACAATTTGTTGTTGACGAGATATATCCTTAAAAACACGTTCTTGTGTAGGAATTTTAGAAATTCTATTATTTAATTCTGATTGTTTAGATTGTAATGATCCTACAGAAGTTTGAATATTGTTTCTGTATAATTTAAAACTATATTTTAAATTATTTTTTACATCGTTTATCTGCTTTTGGATTGTTTTTACATCATCATGATGTTCAGTAACATTTTTTAATTTCTCTTCTTTAGAAAGAATTAAATTATTGTATTGGGCAATACTACTTGTAATGGTAGCATCAGTAAGTCCTATATTCGTAGGCAATAGATTATCACGATTACTTTGTAAGGCATTATTCATGAAATCTACTAAAGAAAGCTGTGTGTTGTAGTCTAAAATCTTTTTGTCAGTATCAGATGCATTATTTAAGAATAATCCTGCTTCTGAATCTAAATTAGTAATTTTATTAGAAACTTTATAACTTTCTAAACTACGGTCTACACCTTGTAACTCTGCTGTTACAATCCCTAATCTCTCATTAATAAATTTAGATGTTGCTTGTGTAATTTTAGCATCGTCTGTTTTTAAATCATTATTAAATTCATTTACTAATTCATCAATAAAAAGGACAGCGCGATGAGGAACGTTATCTACAAGAGAAAGGTTAAGAATACGTGATCCATCACTAGAACCTGAAATCTGAATTTTATTCTTATATGAATTTACAACTGATATAAAAGGAGAGAAGCGAATAAGAAATTCTGACCCTATTTCATATTTTAGATCTTTAGAAGGATTAGGTAAAAGAATAAAATCACCTTCTGGGTGGTTTATCTTTTGTCCAAAATTATAAGTTTTTTCTTCTCCCTTTAAGGCATCAGAAAGAGTGTATTGTGTAGGGGAATTTATACGGATGTGATACTGTCCATATAATTTATCGCTGTTAGATGTTGCAGGGTTTATAAACTTAACCTCTATCGGAGATTCTTTTCCAAAAACTTCAATTTCTTTAATTCGTCCAATACGAGTGTAAGAAATATTAAGGTTATGATGATCTACAACTTTGGAGATGATTCTCCTAGATTTTATAATTTCTATTAAATCGGATAAATCCGCATCTACATCTCGCTTAAGGATATTATTATCTAACGCAGCTAATTCAATATTTTTAGTGCTCTTGTCATTTACTAAAACCTTTGCAGAAGCAGCATATGTTCTAATCGCATATTTTAGATACGTATGCGCACATCCAATTGTTATTAGTAATCCAATCGCAAATAAATACCAATATTTAATGTATGGAAAAATGATTTCTCGAATATTGAATGATTCATTCGAATTTATTCCGAAATCAATTTCTTTATTATTTTCCATTTTTATAATCTTGTAATAATAGTTGTTAAAGAAAGTAGTACGCCTATAATACTTGCTACAATTGTTATAGTTTTGGTACTTGATGCGTTCTGAATAGCAGATTTATTTGGCTCTACGTAAATAACATCATTTTGAGCTAAGTAGTATACAGGAGAATTAAAAATTTCTTTAGAAGTTAGATCTACACGATGAGACTCAATTTGTCCTTCTGTATTTCTAATTACCATAATGTTGTTTCTAACTCCATTAATTTTTAGATCTCCCGCTAATCCGATAGCATCAATAATTGAAATTTTCTCTGAAGATAAAACTTTTGTTCCTGGAGTATTTACTTCTCCTAAAACCGTAATTTTAAAATCAGCAAATGCTACATTTACAGAAGTATTTTTTATATAAAAAGATACTTTTTCTTGTATTAGTTTTTGAGATTCTATACGAGTTAATCCTTTTACAAATATTTTCCCCAAAATAGGCATATCAATTTCCCCATTTTCATCTACTATATAAGTACGGCCTTCTGTATCATTTGTAGATGAACTTTGTAGGTTAAAAGGAGTAGTTGTAGTTGCATCTGATGCATATACACTTACTTTTAGTTTGTCGTTTATCTGAATCTTAGGTGTGTTTTCTTGAACAAATGTACTTATGTTCTGAGAGTCATTAAAATACACAACATCTTCTCTTTTTGCACAAGAAAAAATGATGAATGAAAATAGGATGAGGTATAACTTATTTTTTAAATTGATTTTCATGCTTTATGATCTAAAATTTCGAATTTTGAATTTTGTGATTTAAATTCAGGTACTATATGCTTAATTTGTTGAACTAGTTCATTATTTTTTCGACTAATCTCTGTTAAGAGAGCAAAATCGCATAAATCATTTATTTTTTTAAATGTGTTTTCACATTTTGAATAATTAACTTTTGCAATCATTATTTTCTCGTGATGAGTTTTTATAGTATTTTCTCCATCGGCTAATAATTCTTCATATATTTTTTCGCCAGGTCGTAGACCCACCACTTTTATATCCATTTCCTCGGGATATTTGTATCCACTTAGTCTAATCATTCGTTTTGCTAAATCAAATATCTTCATCGATTCTCCCATATCAAAAACAAAAATTTCTCCATTTTTACCCATAGTTCCTGCTTCCAATACTAATTGGCATGCTTCCGGAATTGTCATAAAATAACGAGTTATTTCAGGATGTGTCACAGTTAAAGGTCCTCCTTCTTCCATTTGTCTTTTAAATAAAGGAATAACAGATCCGTTGGATCCTAGTACATTACCAAATCGCGTTACAATATAAATAGTATCAGACAAAGCATTAAGACAATTGACATATATTTCAGCGCAACGTTTAGTCGCTCCCATAACATTTGTCGGATTTACTGCTTTGTCCGTTGAAATCATTACAAATTTTTGTACACCATATTCATGAGCTAAATCTGCTATAATTTTTGTCCCTCTAACATTAGTATTTACAGCTTCGTAAGGAAATTTTTCCATCAAAGGAACATGTTTATAAGCGGCAGCATGATAAATATATTCAGGTCTGTAACGATTAAAAACGATTCTCATTCTTTCACAATCTCTTACATTACCAATAATATATTCAATATCATCTTTTTTAACCGATTTCATGCTTTGCTGTAGATCATATAACGCAGATTCAGCTGTGTCAACTAAAATAAGTTTCTTAAAATTTTTACAGGCTACTTGTCTTGCTATTTCACTTCCAATAGAGCCGGCAGCACCAGTTATTAATATTGTTTTACCTTCTAGCTCTTGGTCTACAATAGGATTATTCAATTTAATAGCATCTCTCCCTAGTAAATCATCAATTTTTAGAGTTTTGATTTGTTTAGTAGAATAATTACCATTTAACCAGTCTTTTATTGGGGGAACAATCTTAACTTTTATCGGATATTCAGTAAGTTTTTCTGAAATTTTAAGAAGCTGAGATTTATTGATTTTTTGGATAGAAATAATAACTTCATTAATATCATTTTCTTCAATAAATTCTTTTGTTAACGTAGATGAATGTCTTACTAAAATACCATTTATTTTTTTTCCAGCTAGCTTATAATCATCATCTATAAAAGAAAAAATATTAGAACTTGAACTTGGATCGTTATGTATCGCATTAAATGTTATGATACCAGAATTACCCGCTCCATAAATAATTGTTCTTTTTGCCTTCTTATTGTTAACTAAATAATGTGAGTATAAAGATTTATAAGTTGTTCTAGCAAAAACCATACTTACAGTAGTTACAAAAGAATGTATAAAAAGTACAGAATATGACAATCTATAATTGATAAATATAATATTCTCTGTATCAACTAAGTTTCTGATAAAAAGATTGATAGTTAATAAAATAAAAAAAGCAATAGAATTCACTAAAAAAAGCGTTTGAGCATCTTTTAGTCCTGTTTGCCTAATAATACCTTTATATGTTCCATATTTAAGGTAAAGTAAAAGATATATAAATATAATTAAAGGTAGCCTTTTAATAACATTTGAAAATTCAAAACTATCGGTAAAGCTATTAATTATAAAATTACTACAAATATATGCACTGCTTACAATGCATAGGTCAATGACTAAAATTACCCATCGAGGTAAATTTTTTAGTAATCCTCTTTTAGTGTTAGTGTTCATTAATTGTATTGATCGAAGTAGCAATTGTTGGTGTAATTGAACTTCAAAATCTTAATTGGTTAGTATGTTTAGGAAATTCTTTAAAAGAACGTTACAAATATCATAAAATTATGGTTACGTATTATATATTAATAATTTTTTATTTTAAATCAATTAATAAATTGACAAGATACATGCGTTAAATTAAAATCAAATTATCCTACTTTTTTTGATAGTTTTAACTAGATAAATTCTTTAAAAATAGTATTTTTGCACAAATATTCCCAAAACAAACATGGAACAACCAGCATTTCTTTTTTCTACACGTGGTTCAAGTGAATTATCAAAAAAAATCGCGGAACAATACGGCCAAGATTTAGGTAAATTAAACATCGTTGAGTTTAGCGATGGCGAATTTACTCCAGCATTCGAACAGCCAATACGTGGAGGTCGTGTTTTCTTAATTGGATCTACACACCAACCCACAGACAATTTAATGGAGTTACTATTAATGTGTGATGCAGCTAAGCGTGCTTCAGCAAAGAGCATTACAGCTGTAATTCCTTATTATGGTTTTGCTCGTCAAGATCGTAAAGATGCACCTCGTGTACCAATTGGTGCAAAATTGGTAGCAAAAATGTTAATGTCTGCAGGTGCAACTCGCGTAATGACAATGGATTTACACGCAGACCAAATTCAAGGTTTCTTCGAAATCCCTGTGGATCATTTATTTGCTTCTACTATTTTCGTAGAATATATTCAAAATTTAGGTTTAGACAATATTTGTATCGCTTCACCAGATATGGGAGGGGCAAAAAGAGCAAATACTTATGCTAAACATTTAAACGCTGATATTGTAATTTGTCATAAAGAACGTAAAGTCGCAAATCAAGTAGAGAATATGATGTTAATAGGTGAGGTAGAAGGTAAGAATGTAATCTTAGTAGATGATATGATTGATACAGCCGGAACTTTAGCCAAAGCTGCAGAATTAATAATGTCTAAAGGGGCAAACTCTGTACGTGCTATTGCTACTCACGGTGTACTTTCAGGGCCTGCTTACGAGCGCTTAGAAAATTCATTGTTAACAGAAATTGCTGTAACTGATAGTATTCCTTTAAAAAATACTTCTACAACTAAAATAAAAGTGTTATCTTGCGCATCGCTTTTCGCGGATGTTATGCATTTAGTGCATGATAATAAATCAATTAGCCAACGCTTTGTTATCTAGTTGATTACAGAAAAGAATTTTTAATTTTTATATAAAATAGTATTATGAAATCTATTACAATTCAAGGTGTAAAAAGAGAAAACGTAGGAAAAGTTGCTACACGCGAACTACGTAATGCTGAACAAGTACCTTGCGTAATCTACGGAGGAGCAGCACCAATTCATTTCTCAGCTGATGAGAAAGCATTCAAAGGATTAGTTTATACTCCAGAAGCTCACACAGTTTCTATCGAGTTAGCTGACGGATCTAAATTTGACGCTATCTTACAAGATATCCAATTCCACCCAGTTACAGATCGTATTATCCACGCTGATTTCTACCAAATGGACGAAAACAAACCAGTTACTATCGAAGTTCCTGTACGTTTAGTAGGTCGTGCTCGTGGTTTAGTAGCAGGAGGGGTTTTACGTTTTAACATGCGTAAAGTAAAAGTTCGCGCTATTCCAGCTAACTTACCAGATCAAATCGAGATTGACATTACTCCAATGAGAATTGGTCACAAAATGTATATCGAGTCTTTAAAGAACGAAAAATATACTTTCGCTCACCCAGACAATGCAGTAGTTGTAGCTATCCGTACTTCTCGTAATGCTATTAAAGATGCAGATTTAGATGAAGATGAAGCTTAATTAGCATCATAAAATATATCAAAAACCACCTCCTTAAAGAGGTGGTTTTTTTATTCTTAAATTTTAATAAGATAAATTTGTCCGAGATTAAAATATTTATATATTTGTACCATTAATAATAGAAGATAAAGAGATAATGTTTTCAAAAGCATGCGAGTACGGAATAAAATCGAGTATATACATTGCTCGTGAATCTATAAGTGGTAATCGCGTTAATTTAAAACAAATAGCTGCTTCTGTTAGTTCTCCCGAAGCGTATACAGCCAAGATATTACAACAACTTGTAAAAAGTGGAATAATAACTTCTGTTAAAGGAAAAATGGGTGGTTTTGAAATGAATCCAGATACTTTAAAAGACATTAAGTTAGTTGATATTATTAAGTCTATTGATGGAGATGGGCTTTATCATAGCTGTATTTTAGGACTTAATGAGTGTGACGCTAAGAAACCTTGCGCTCTGCATAGCAGAGTATTTACAATCAGAAAAAATCTTCAAAGAATGTTAGAAATTACAACAATGAATGATTTGATTGATGATATAGATAATGGTTTAGCTTTCCTTAAACACTAAAAAAAGGGAGAAAAAAATTTAAAATAAAATAAGACAAATTTATCCGAATAATAATTGTAAAAATGAAGTTACTTGCCGAAATCCAGAATTTAAATCAATTAGGTTATAAACCTAAGGCTAATTTAACTATTTATGATGCGTGTAAAAAACACCATAAAACATTATTTTTTTGTTTTAATATAAGAATGGGAATAGATTTTAATATTGAAATGAATAGAATAGTGGAATATGTGAATTGGTATGGCGAGAACATTCTTTTTCCTAAAATGAAGATAGAAGAAGAGCTTTTATTTACTGTATTAAATGAGGAACACTATTTAGTAAAACGTGCTTTGAAAGAGCATAGACGTATTCGTAGATTATTTAAAATAGGAACAAATCCTATGAAAAATTTAATCTATATAGAAGAAGAGCTAGACTTACATATTCGTTTCGAAGAAAAAAATATTTTAAATGAAGTTGAAAAAATTATATCTCCAAAGCAATTAAAAGATATAAAAGAAGCTTTAGATCTTTTACCTACAAATGCAATGTGGAAAGATCAATTCTGGATCAAGTAAGAACATATGCAATCCTATAATTTTTTAGATGATTTTTTGAGTAAATAAAAATTCTATTTGCAGTAAGAATTTTTATGTGTGGTAAAAAAATAGCCTTGCTAATTGCAAGGCTATTTTTATTATTTTATTATATTTATTTCGTAAATATAATCCCACTTTTTACCTGTAACTAACATGTTTTCCCCTTTAAAAGCAATTCCGTTTAGTACATCTGCTTGTGGATTAGTCTGTTTTGGTTTTAACTCACTTAGATCAATGATTCCTTTAACTTGCCCTGTTGAATAATCAATAGCAATAATAGAGTTTGTTTCGTATATATTAGCATATATCAAATCATCTTTAAATTCTAACTCATTCAAACGAGAATAAGCGTTTTTATCATCTACAGCTTGTATAGTTCTTTTGTAATTAAAGTCTTTATCAAAAAAGTGAATACGTTGAGTTCCTTCAGAAATGGCTAAATCTTTGCCAATCGTAGTTATTCCCCAACCTTCCATTACAATTCCTGGCATATTAAACTGAGCTTGCTTATTAAAATTTTGATCATATTTAAATCCTATACGATCTTGCCATGATAATTGATAAATAGTGCCGTCCAATTCCGTGATACCTTCTCCAAAAATATCATCAACTACTTTATATTCATTCTCTGTAGTTGTAGCTCCAAGTTGATATTTCGCTAAATAAGTCTCATTTCTAAGACCAGTTCCTTCGTATATATAGCCATCTTTATAATAAAAACCTTGCGTAAAATATTTGTTATTATGTGGATAGGTATTTACTATTTCATATTTCCATGGAGTAGCTGGAGCATCACCTAAAACTAAAAAAGTAAATTCTCTAGAATTTAATACTTCCGTGCCTTTTAAAAAATTGATTGTTATAGAATGATTTCCAAGACCAATTAAATCCTTAGTGATAGTAGATCCATTTGGAATTTCTTTTCCATCTACTACAACATTTATCTGATCAATATTTTCTAAATTAGAATAATTAATATCTAATTTATCTCCTAATTTAAATTGTTTAACACTTAATTCTTCAACAATTTCAGTGATAGCTGTATTATTTTTAGAGCCATCATCTTTACAAGAATACAGTAATGCTGAGGCTACAAGAGCCATCATAAATATTTTTTTCATTCAATAATTTTCTAAAGTCTAATAGAATAGTTTTTTAAATTCCTTTACAAATATATTATTTTGTACGGGTTGGATTAGCTTTTATAAATGAATCCCAACCTGTGTAAGCTTTTTGTTTGGTAGTTGTATTTCCTGAATTTAGAAAATGGCATACAGCTGCGGCTAATCCATCGGTAGAATCCAAACGTTTAGGCAACTCTTTTAGTCCAACCAAATGTTGTAGCATACCCGCTACTTGCTCCTTTGATGCATTTCCATTACCTGTAATTGCCATTTTAATTTTCTTTGGCGCATATTCTGTAATTGGAATTTCACGTGATAAACAAGCTGCTATACACACTCCTTGTGCACGTCCTAGTTTTAGCATAGATTGTGCATTCTGTCCCAAGAAAGGTGCTTCAATAGCTAATTCATCTGGATGATATTGATCAATTAAAGCAATGGTTTTTTCAAAAATGCGTTTCAATTTCATTTCATGATTCGGAAGTTTATTCAATAACAATTCATCAAGCGTAATTAACGAAATTTTATTTCCTACAACTTTTATCAATCCAAATCCCATCACATTTGTACCAGGGTCAACACCTAAAATGATTCTTTCCATCAGTACAAAAATACAATATTTTTTATGCTGAATTTCGACTTGCGTTAATGTTTCCGAATAATGAACGTGTAACCATCTGCTCGTATTTTTCTTTTAATTCACTTTCATGATGAATCTTGTCTAATGCATACTGCTGAATAGCTAATAAAGGCAATACAATTTTTTCGCGCATTAAGACAGATGCTTTATTGAGAGGTTCATCTTGCATTAATGTATCATATCCAGAAACTTCTAAAGTCATCGCCTTGGAAAGTTCAAACTCATCGTGTAAAATATTCCAAAATGGACCAAATTCTTTATCATTTTGCATATATGCAGTTAGCGGAAAATACGTTTTTTGCATGGCCATCATACTATTTTGAATTAACGTTCTAAAAAAAGCTGAACTATTAAATAAGTCTTTAACTTCATTTATTCTTCCCTGATTTTTTAAATCAAAAATTGCTGTTCCAACGCCAAAATATCCCGGAATGTTTTGTTTTAATTGGCTCCATGAACCAACAAATGGAATAGCACGAAGATCTTCAAATTCAAGTTCCTTATCGCCACCACGTTTACTAGGCCTACTTCCTATATTCGTTTTGCCATAATAATTTAACGTACTCATATTAATTAGATAAGGCATAAATGAAGGATGTGCTTTTAAATCTTCATATTTTTGATAAGAGATTTTAGCCAATTCTTCAATCAATGTACGCTCTTTTTCATCAATTATACTTTGGCTTGAAGAAAAAACTTCAGAATAAATCCCAGCTGAAAACAGCTGTTCAAAATTATGTTTTGCTTGTGGAATTGCTCCGTAATTCGAGGTAATGGTTTGGCCTTGTATTGTTAATTGGATTTGATGGTTTGCAATCGTTTTCCCTTGTGCAGCATAAAATTCATGGGTTTTTCCACCTCCACGTGCCGGAGGTCCACCACGGCCATCAAAGAAAATAACTTTTATATTATTCTCGTTAGACACATTGGTCAATATTTCTTTGGTACGATAAATTTCCCAATTAGCTTTTATGTAACCTCCATCTTTAGTTCCGTCTGAAAAGCCTAACATAATAGATTGGTTTTGATTTCTACGAGACAAATGATCTGCATATATAGGCAAATTATACAATTTATTCATAGTGTTTTCAGCTTCATCCAATCCATGAATTGTTTCAAACAATGGCATGATATCAAATTTGATTTCATCATGTTGATAACCACAAAATCTAAACAATGCATATACATTTAGTACATCGAAAATTGATTCTGAATTTGAAATAATGTATCGATTAACCCCTCGTTCACCGTTTTGTTTTTGGATTTGTTTTAACTGATAAATATTGCGAATTGTATCTACTACAATTTCATCCTCAAAATCGGTTGCATTTACGGTAAAAGATGGATTTATTAATATTTCAATGCGTTCTTCATCATTCAGTTCATTACAACTAATACCAGTATAAAATTCAATGATTGTATCAATAACTTTTTGATGAATTCTAGAATCTTGACGAATATCTAAAGATGCAAAATGTAATCCGAACAGTTTAATTCGACCAACAAAATCGTCCAAAGTATCTATAAAAATGGAGTTATGCTCATTGATTAAAGTTTGTCGGATTGTATATAATGGATTTAATAAATCATCCACTGTAATGCTACCTTTATCAGCAAACATTTCATGGTAAATAACTTTACTCAGATCCTCTAAAGGCTCAGCAATGTGTTTAAAAGTTAGGCGTCTACGAACAATTTTTAGATGATTATAATAGTTTTTTAAAATTGTAGTTCGTAATTCATTCGCCACTTTATATGTAATATCTGCTGTGACAAATGGATTACCATCACGATCGCCACCTGGCCAAAATCCTAACTCAATAAAAGATTTATATTTGTCTTGATTAGTACCAAAAAAAGTTTGATTAATATCGTTATTTAGTCGTCCAACCGTTTGGTAATAGACATTTCTTAAATAGTAAATAATTGATTGAGCTTCATCATATGGCGTTGGTTTTACTTCATTGATAAAAGGAGTTTTACCTAATTGTTGTAATAAAGAATCGATTGTAGAAATAGAATCCTGTTGAATGGCGTCTCTTAAATCTTGTATAATTTGTTGTACGTGTGTTGGATAAAATTGAGTTGGATGCGCTGTAAATACAATTCGAGTAGCAAAGTCTTGAAGTTTAGCTTTTACATCATCTAAGTTTCCTTGTTGTTGTGCTAATTGATACAAATTTGCAATGCTTCCTTTTCCATTTTCTGGATGTAAAGACGTAAATGCAGCATCTTCTATGGAATCAAATAATACGACTTGTCGCTCGATGTACTGAATGATTCGAAACATTAAGTCTATTCGTTCATCTTCACTTTTTAAAGAAGTATATTTTTCAAAAAAACCTTCGATAATCTCGTTGGGTGTTTTGCCTTCAGGAAATCCTTTTTGACTTTCAGAAAATAGAAATGGAATTAATGTACCAATGTTTTCCATCTTTTCGTAAGGTAAACTCATAAACAGACTATTATAAATCTGAAATTTGTTTTCTACAATTTGATGAAATTTATGCAGATATGGATTAGTATGTGTCATCGTGTTTGTTTAATACATACTAAAGTTAAAAGAAAAAAAGTACAGAAAAGAGAAAAGGTTAGAAGAATTTCTAACCTTTTAATATTTTAAAATTGATATTGATTTAATTCCAGAATTGGATTAATATATTCTCTCGTATTTGCTAAGCGTGGAACCTTATTTTGACCACCTAGTTTACCTTTCAGTTTAAGCCATTCAAAGAATAAACCTTTTTTGGCTTTGTGTACAATAGGTGAATTTAGTGTAATATTCTTATAACGTTTAGCTTCATAATCAGAATTGATTTCTTGTAGTTTTTTATCTAACGTCTCAATAAATAAGTCAAAATTATCAGGATCTTTACTAAACTCAATAATCCATTCATGTCGACCTTTCTCTTTTTCAGTCATAAAAATTGGTGCAGCAGTATATTCAGAAACTATAGCATTAGTGGCATCACAAGCAGCTTTTAAGCCTATTTCTGCATTATCAATGATCAATTCTTCACCAAATGCATTGATGTAATGTTTTGTTCGACCTGAAACCACAATTCGATGAGGATTAGTCGAGGTAAAACGAACAGTGTCGCCAATTATATATCTCCAAAGACCGCCATTAGTTGTAATAACCATGGCATAATTTTTTCCTACTTCAACCTGAGCGATGTTTAAATAAGATTGATTTTCAGACCCAAACTCGTCCATTGGAATAAATTCATAGAAAATTCCATTATCTAATAGTAAGAGTAAATCTTTGCAATTTCTTTGGTCTTGTATTCCAAAAAAGCCTTCTGATGCATTATATATTTCAAAATAATTTAATGTTTTGGTTGTAATGGCTTTATAATTCTCTGCATAAGGTGTATAACTAATTCCGCCATGGAAGAAAACTTCTAAATTTGGCCATAATTCGTCTACATAATTTTTTCCTGTTTTATCTAAAATGTAATTTAACATTACAAGCATCCATGAGGGAACTCCTGTTAACGAACCAACATCTTCATGAATAACAGATTTATAAATTGCTTCTATTTTTGCTTCCCACTCCGTCATCAAAGAAATTTCTTTGTTTGGAATGTTTTTCATCTCTGCATAAAAGGGAAGATTATCAATTAAAATTGCAGATAAATCTCCAAAACGTGTATCATATTTTTGGTATAATTCACTACTTCCACCAATTCTTAAATTTTTGTGTATAAAAATATTAGTGTCAGGTACCGCGTTTAGATAAAGTGCAAACATCATTTTACCAGCTGAATAGTGGCAATCTTCTAATGATTCTTGACTTATTGGGATAAATTTACTTTTAGCATTAGTTGTTCCAGAAGATTTGGCAAACCATTTAATTTTGCCAGGCCATGTTACATCGCCTTCTCCTTTACGAGCTAGTTCTATATAAGGTTCAAAATCTTCATAAAACACACTTGGGACACGTTCAGTAAACTGCAGGATTGATTTTATTTCATTAAAGTTAAATTCTTTCCCATAAATTGTAGATTTTGCATGATTAATATTATTAAACAATACATTTTCTTGTGTTCTTAATGGATTTTTAATGCTCTCTTCTATAGCTTTCATTTTGCTACGCATCATAATCTCCATAATCTTATTAACTAATCCCATTCGTTAAAATTTTGTAGATTTACTCACAAATTTAATTAAACTTTGAAAAGATATGCAGTTTGAGGGACAAATTCGTAAAATGATTACTGAAATTGGGAATCCAGTAAAATATTATTGGGATTTTAAACACGATTTTGTGACAATGAATCGTCTGTTAGGCAAGCGAATCAAGGTTTCTTTTGATCATTACGAATGTTTAGGATGCAATCAAGATAAAGAAATTTATCAAATGGGATATTGTAAAAATTGTTTTTTCACACTTCCACAAGCTAATCCTAGTATCATTAGTCCTGAGAAGTCAACTGCGCATTTAGGAATTGAACAGCGTGATTTAGAGTGGGAAAAGAAGTTTGAGTTACAGCCACATGTTGTTTATTTAGCAAATTCTTCAGGAATTAAGGTGGGTGTAACAAGAGAAACACAAATCCCAACTCGTTGGATAGATCAAGGAGCTTCCTCAGCAATTGTAATTGCTCGTACTACTAATCGTTTCGAGGCAGGGATGATAGAGGTAGCTTTAAAAAATGCTGTAGCTGATAAAACAAATTGGCAACGGATGTTAAAGAACGAGGTTCCTGATGTAAATCTGTATGAGCAATTTGAATTAATTAAAGAATTGGTTGAACTAGATCAGAAACAATTCTTAGTAGAAGAACCCGAAATTTACACAATTGACTATCCGGTACTTGAATATCCAACTAAAGTTAAATCTGTTAATTTAAAGAAAATGCCAAATATGGAAGGTGTCTTAAAAGGTATAAAAGGACAATATCTAATTTTTGAAGATAATTCTGTATTTAATGTACGTAGCCACGAAGGTTTTTATGTAAAATTAGATATCTAATCATCAAAATATTTATTTACAATAGCAAGCGCATCAGTAACGATGCGCTTTTTTAATGTGTTGAATTTTAGTTAAATAAATTAGTAAATGTTAATTTTTTTGTTAACTTAGTTACAGTCAAAACAAAATCACAAAAAAATAACACTATGAGTTTAAATAAGTTATTATTAGGAGTGGCAGCACTTTCTGCTGTAGCGCTTACTTCATGCGGCGGTAAAAAAGGTCAATTACAAAAATATCAAATAGAGCGTCCAGCTTTAGATGTTTTTAAATATAGAGATACTGTAAAAGATTCTTTACAATTTGTAATAGAAGGCGTAACTGAAGCTCAAGTTAAAGAACCAGTTGAGAAATATGGTAAAATTGATATTTTCAATTTAAAAGATGTAAAAGAAGAAGACGATAACGGACAGGTAATTTATGTATCTACTTATGATGTAGAATATGCAAATGCGGTGGGTACAGAGACTTTTAAGATTAAATCGATTAAAAAACGTCCAAAAGTTGTTGGATATTCATACGATTTAAAAGATAAAGCACCAGTTGCTGACACGACAGTTATGGCTCAATAAAAATATAAATAGAGGAAGTTATTGTTAACTTCCTCTATTTATTTAACAAACTTCTATAATTCAGACTTTTCCCAAAAAATAAGAATCTTTATCTTTGTTCTACTTTGGAACATAAAACTATTCATAACGTCCTTAGCTTATACGATTCATCAGAATTCGTACAGAAGCTTATTGCTAATTATAAAGAAAATCCAAATCAGAAAATTAATATTAAAGGATATTTAGGTTCTGGATTAAGCATACTTACAGCTCAACTTTTTCAACGTTTGCCACGTACGATTATTTTATTGTTAGATGACAAAGAAGAGGCTGCATATTATTTGAATGATTTAGAATCACTTTTCTCCAAAGAGGAAGTCTTATTCTTTCCCAGTTCATACCGTAGACCATACGAGATCGAGGAAGTACAAAATGCCAATGTAGTTATCAGAACAGAGGTTTTGAGTTCGTTAGCAGCTAAAAAACCAAAAATTATTGTAACCTATGGTGATGCTCTTTTAGAAAAAGTAGTGACAAAATCGGCTTTATCAGCCAATACATTAAAGGTAAAAGTAGGATCAGAATTAGGTATTGAGTTTATTTCAGATATGTTATTTGAATATAATTTCAATAAAGTTGACTTTGTTTCCGAACCAGGCGAATTTTCAATTCGTGGAGGAATCATTGATGTTTTTTCATATTCAGGAGAACATCCTTATCGTATTTCATTATTTGGTGATGAAGTTGAAACGATTCGCACATTTGATATTGATACGCAATTGTCTATTGCAACTTCCAAAGAAATTACGATTATTCCTAATCTGGAAAATAAAACTATCGATGAAAAACGCGAAAGTTTTTTACAATATATTCCGAAAGACACTTTAATTATTTCAAAAAATATTGAGGTAATTTCTACTCAAATAAAGAATAATTTCGAGAAAGCAGAAGAAATTTATGTTGGTTTAAAATCTGAAATAAAAAGAGCAGAACCAAAGGATTTATTTTTGGATGAAAATGGTTTTTTACATCAATTAGTGAATTTTGGTTTAATAGAACTTTCTAATAAATCCTATTTTGAAGTTGTAGATTCTTTGACCTCTCCTTTCAAGCCTCAACCTTCATTTAATAAACAGTTCGAAATTTTAATTGATGATTTAAATGATCGAAAAATAGATGGATATAAAAATGCTTTATTGTGTTCCAATGAAACGCAAATAAAACGTTTTGAAGAAATTTTTGAGGACATTGGGAAAGATGTTTCTTACACACCAGTATTGGGTTCATTGTATCAGGGTTTTATTGATGAAGAATTGCATTTAACATGTTATACAGATCATCAAATTTTTGAACGTTATTACAAATACAATGTTCGTTCTTCCTTTGCCAAAAAAGAATCAATTACTTTAAAGGAAATTAACACTCTACAGGTCGGAGATTATGTAACACATATAGATTATGGTGTAGGAAAATTTGCAGGATTGGTAACGGTTGATAATAATGGAACCAAACAAGAATCAATCAAACTAATTTATCAAAACAATGATATCTTATATGTAAATATCCATTCTTTACACAAGATTGCCAAGTTTCGTGGAAAAGATGGAGCAGAGCCAAAAATCTCAAAATTAGGTTCACCAGCTTGGAAAAACTTAAAGAATAAGACTAAAGCGAAAGTGAAAGAAATAGCTTTCGACTTAATTAAATTATACGCAAAACGTCGTACGCGAAAAGGTTTTGCTTATTCACCAGATACGTATTTACAAACCGAATTAGAAGCCTCTTTCTTATATGAAGACACGCCAGATCAGTACAAAGCTACCCAGGATGTAAAGGCGGATATGGAATCAGATCGTCCAATGGATCGCTTAGTTTGTGGAGATGTTGGATTTGGAAAAACTGAGGTTGCAATTCGTGCGGCTTTCAAAGCTGCAGTTGATGGAAAACAAGTTGCTATTTTAGTTCCAACAACAATTCTAGCGTTTCAGCATTTTAAAACTTTCTCAGAACGGTTGAAAGATTTACCAGTTAAGGTAGCTTACTTAAATCGTTTTGTAACAGGAAAAAAGAAAAAAGAAACTTTAGATGGTTTGAAATCAGGTCAAGTAGATATTGTGATTGGTACGCACCAATTAGTGAATTCAAAACTAGAATATAAAGATTTAGGGCTTTTAATCATTGATGAGGAACATAAATTTGGTGTAGCTGTAAAGGATAAGTTGAAAACATTACGCGAAAACATTGATACACTGACGTTAACAGCAACACCAATTCCACGTACACTTCAATTCTCGTTGATGGCTGCACGTGATTTATCAGTGATTAAAACACCACCACCAAATCGACAACCAGTCGAAACGCAATTGGTAGGGTTTAATGAAGAGGTTTTCCGTGATGCCATTATGTACGAAATGCAACGCGGTGGACAAGTGTATATCATCCATAACCGTGTTCAATCGTTAAAAGATATCGCAGGGATGGTTCAGCGTTTAGTACCTGATGCAAAGGTAGCAACTGGGCATGGACAAATGGAAGGTAAACAGTTAGAAGCTGTCCTGTTGGATTTCATCGATGGGCGATACGATGTATTTGTATCAACAACTATTATTGAGTCTGGATTAGATGTGCCAAATGCAAATACCATCATCATTAATGATGCACAAAATTTTGGGTTAGCCGATTTACACCAAATGCGTGGTCGTGTAGGTCGTAGTAACCGTAAAGCTTTTTGTTATTTGGTAGCACCTCCAATTTCTGCTCTTACGGATGAAGCTCGTAAGCGTTTACAAGCTATTGAACAGTTTTCAGATTTGGGTGCAGGATTTAATATTGCAATGAAAGATCTAGAAATTCGTGGAGCTGGTAACTTATTAGGTGGAGAGCAAACTGGATTTATGATGGATATTGGTTTTGAAACGTACCAAAAAATCTTAAATGAGGCCATTGAAGAGTTAAAAGATACCGATTTTAAAGACTTATTTGAGCATGAGCGAGATGAGAATAATACAGATTATGTGAAAGAAGTACAAATTGATACAGATTTACAAGTTCAGTTGCCTGATGAATACATTGAAAGTTCAGAAGAGCGTTTAATCTTATATAAAGAATTAGCTGATATTGAAGATTATGAAACATTAGAAACATTTAAAACTAATTTGATTGATAGATTTGGAGCTCTTCCAGCAGAAGCGCAAAATTTACTCCTATCTATAGAATTGAAATGGATTTCTAAGAAATTAGGTTTCGAAAAGGTAGTATTGAAAAAAGGAGTGATGCTAGGTTATTTCATTAGTAAACCACAATCGGAATTTTACCAATCTGAAGAATTTAGAACGGTTTTAAATAATGTTCAATCTAATCCTAAAAATGTAAGTTTTAAAGAAAAAGCACCTAAAAATGGAGAAGAATTTCCTACTTTATTTTTAAGGTTTGAAAATGTTAAAAATGTCAAACAAGCCCTCGAATACTTGATTAACTTAACAATAAGTTAAAAAAATATAATAAAAATTAAAATATAAATAATCATGTAAAGGATAATCCAAATAGGATTATCCTTTTTTTTACGTTAAAATTATATTGTCTGTAAAAGATAAATGTAGTTATTTATTATCAATAATAGAAGTGTAACTTATTGTTATAAAATGTCTTAATGTTATGTGTTCTGATAAATATTATTATTTTTAGCATTCAAAACCGCAAAAATTAGTTCTATTATGGAAACATCATATAATTATCTTCCAATTTTAATCTTGTTCATTTGTGCCTTTGCATTTGTCGCCATAACTATTGTGGCAACACATTTCTTAGGACCATCTCGTAAAACAGATGAGAAGTTAGAAAACTTCGAGTCAGGGATTGAGCAACAAGGAAATGCCCGTCAACCATTTGCAATTAAATACTTCTTAGTTGCAATTCTATTTGTTTTATTCGATGTTGAGGTGATTTTCTTTTATCCGTACGCAGCTAATTTCAAAGAATTAGGCTGGGAAGGATTTGCAGCAGTGGTTACGTTCGTTGGTTTATTCTTCGTAATGTATGCATATGCACGTAAAAAAGGTGCATTAAACTGGGAAAAATAATTATCCATTCACTTCTAAAAAATCATAAAATGATACATAACAAAAGACCTGTAACGCATAATACAAATGTGAAAGTTGTGGATGCGCCAGAAGGACATCAAGGCGAAGGTTTTATGGCAATGCAACTATCTAAAGTAGTTGGCTTAGCGCGTAAAAACTCGATTTGGCCATTACCTTTTGCGACAAGTTGTTGTGGGATCGAATTCATGGCAACCATGGGTTCTACATACGATTTAGCTCGTTTTGGATCAGAGCGTTTAGCATTTACACCTCGTCAATGCGACTTGTTAATGGTAATGGGAACAATCTCTAAGAAAATGGCGCCAGTACTTAAACAAGTTTATATTCAAATGGCAGAACCTCGTTGGGTAATTGCCGTTGGAGCTTGTGCAAGTTCGGGAGGAGTTTTCGATACATATTCCGTTTTACAAGGAATCGATGAAGTGATCCCAGTAGATGTTTATGTTCCAGGATGTCCGCCTCGCCCTGAAGCAATTATCGATGGAATAATGCGTATTCAAGATTTAGTAGAAACAGAAAGTGTAAGACGTCGTAGTAGTGCAGAATACCAAGCATTATTAACAAGTTACGGAATCAAATAAGAATATAAACGAGATGGAAAATAGCTTTATTAAAGACCGTTTAGTTCATAAATTCCAAGAACATATTTACGGTTGGGAAGAGCAGCACGGAACTTTAATTATCCATGCCGATAAAGAATTTAACCTTAGAATCATTCAGTATTTAGTGGATGATGAACAATTAGGATTTAAATTTTTAACAGATCTAACAGCAATTCATTACCCAAACAATACAGATGAAGAATTAGTCGTGACTTACTTATTATATAATATGTATAAGAATGTTTATGTACGATTAAAATTTGCTTTGCCAATTTCAGCGCCAAAAATCTTTACAGCAACAAAGATTTTCGAAACAGCCAATTGGTTAGAACGTGAATGTTACGATTTCTATGGAGTTGACTTTGTTGGTCACCCAAATCTAATTCGAATTATGAATGTAGATGAAATGGATTATCACCCATTACGTAAAGAGTTTCCATTGGAAGATCAGACGCGTAAAGACAAAGATGATGAAATGTTTGGTCGTGGTGGAGATTTCAATTTCGGACATTTTAACGTTAAATCTTAATTGAATCATGGGAAAATTGAAACAAGCAAAGGAAAAAGGAGGAACAATTGAGCTTCCAGATGGTTCATTAGAAAAAAGCACAATTACGCTGAATCTTGGACCAACTCACCCATCAACACACGGAGTTTTCCAAAATATATTAGAGATTGATGGTGAAATTATCAAATCAGCAGTTCCAACTGTAGGTTACATTCACCGTGCATTCGAAAAAATTGCAGAACGTCGTCCATTATATCAAATTACACCATTAACAGACCGATTAAATTATTGTTCAGCGCCGCTAAATAATTTAGGGTGGCACTTAACGGTTGAAAAATTCCTTGGAATTGAAATTCCAAAACGTGTGTCTTATATGCGTGTTATCGTGATGGAATTGGCGCGAATTGCCGATCATATCGTTTGTAATTCAATTATGGGAGTGGATTCAGGAGCCTTCACAGGTTTCCTTTATATGATGAAATACCGTGAGTTGATTTATGAAATTTACGAAGAAATAGGAGGTTCTCGCTTAACAACAAATATTGGGCGTATCGGTGGATTTGAGCGTGACTTCTCAGAAGTTGCTTGGCAAAAAATTGACCGTTTTCTGAAAGAATTTCCAGATGTTTTACGCGAGTTCGAAAACTTATTTGTACGTAATCGAATATTTATGGATCGTACACAAGGAGTTGGAGGAATTACAGCAGAACGTGCATTAAGTTATGGATTTACAGGTCCAAATTTACGTGCAGCTGGTGTAGATTATGATGTTCGTGTCGCAAAACCATACTGCCGTTACGAGGAATTTGAGTTTGATATTCCTGTAGGAAAAACGGGAGATTGTTATGATCGTTTTATGGTTCGTGACCAAGAAATGTGGCAATCGTTACATATCATCGAACAAGCTTTAGAAAAAATTAATGCATTAGAAGGTGAAGAGGCAACTGTTCATCATGCTGATGCACCAGAATATTATTTACCACTGAAAAAGGACGTTTATACTAAAATGGAAGCCTTAATCTATCACTTCAAGATAATCATGGGAGAGGTAGAAATGCCAGTTGGCGAAATTTATCATTCCATCGAAGCTGCGAATGGTGAATTAGGGTTCTATTTAATTTCTGACGGAGGTCGTTCACCTTATCGTTTACATTTCCGCCGTCCTTGTTTCATCTATTATCAAGCGTATCCAGAATTAATTACAGGTTCAATGATTTCAGATGCCATCATCACGATGAGTAGTTTGAACTTGATTGCTGGAGAACTTGATGCGTAACTAAAACTACTAAGAAAATGAGTATTCAGTTTTCAGAGAAAACACAACGAAAAGTTGATGAGATTATCGCGCGTTATCCTGAGGGAAAACAAAAAAGTGCGTTGCTTCCTATTTTACACGTTGCACAAGAAGAGTTTGGAGGTTGGTTAGATACGCCTCATTTAGATTATGTCGCTCAGATTTTACAAATTTTACCAGTTGAGGTGTACGAAGTAGCATCTTTCTATACGATGTTTAATTTAAAACCAGTTGGGAAATTTGTTTTAGAAGTTTGTCAAACAGGACCTTGTATGTTACGTGGTTCGGACAAAATTATCGAGCACATCAAAACCAAACTTGATATTACCGAAGGTGGAACTTCTGCCGACGGATTATTCACATTAAAGCCAGCTGAATGTTTAGGCGCTTGTGGATATGCACCAATGTTGCAATTGGGTAAAACCTATCGTGAGAATTTAACGATAGAAAAGGTGGATGAATTAATTGAAGAATTGAAAAAATTAGCCTAATGGGACAAAAATTATTATTGAAAAATATTGATGTTCCGGGGATTCGATATTTTAAAACATACTTCGAAAATGGCGGTTATGCTAATGCTGCTAAAGCATTAAAAATGACAACGGACGAAATCTTAGAAGAAGTAAAAACTTCGGGATTACGTGGTCGTGGAGGAGCCGGATTCCCAACGGGAATGAAATGGAGTTTCTTAGCAAAACCAGAAGGTGTTCCAAGACACTTGGTAGTAAATGCCGACGAATCTGAACCAGGAACATTCAAAGACCGTTTCTTGATGGAATATATTCCTCATTTATTACTTGAAGGAATTTTAATTTCATCGTATTGTTTAGGTTCAAATACTTCTTTTATCTACATCCGTGGCGAATACGCTTGGGTTGCTGAGATTTTAGAAGAAGCCATTGCAGAAGCAAAAGAAGCAGGTTGGTTAGGACAAAACATCCAAGGTTCTGGTTACGATTTAGAAATCGTGGTTCAACGTGGAGGTGGAGCTTACATCTGTGGAGAAGAAACTGCATTATTAGAATCTTTGGAAGGTAAGCGTGGAAATCCTCGTCTTAAACCACCTTTCCCAGCTGTTAAAGGATTATGGGGAAGACCAACAGTGGTTAATAACGTTGAAACGATCGCTGCAGTTGTGCCAATTATCGAAATTGGAGGGCAAGCGTATGCTGAAAGAGGTGTTGGACGTTCAACTGGAACAAAATTAATTTCAGCTTGTGGAAACATTAACAAACCAGGAGTTTACGAAATTGATTTTGATTTATCGGTTGAGGAATTCATCTTTTCAGAAGAATATTGTGGCGGAATTGCCAATGGAAAACGTTTAAAAGCGTGTATTCCTGGAGGAAGTTCTGTGCCGATTGTTCCAGCAACTTTATTGTTAACAACTTCAGATGGTTCACCTCGATTAATGAACTACGAAAGTTTATCAGAAGGTGGATTCCAAACCGGAACAATGTTAGGTTCTGGAGGATTTATAGTCTTAGATGAAGATCAAGATATCGTTTATCATACTTATACATTGGCTCGTTTCTATCGTCACGAATCGTGTGGACAATGTTCGCCTTGTCGTGAAGGAACAGGTTGGATGGAAAAAATCTTAAAACGTATTCACGAAGGAAACGGAAAAATGTCTGACATCGATTTGTTATGGGATGTACAGCGTAAAATCGAAGGAAATACGATTTGTCCATTGGGTGATGCAGCGGCATGGCCAGTTGCAGCAGCAATTCGTCATTTCCGTGATGAATTCGAATGGCACATTGACAATCCCGAATGTTTAGTTCGTAATTATGGTTTAGCGGATTATGGTAAACCAAGAGAAATAGTTCAAACCACAAATTAATACGAAGATGGCAGAAGAAACACCATTATTTAAAGTAACCATTGATGACCATACGGTAGAAGTGCCGGCTGGTACAACTATACTTCAAGCCGCTCGTATGCTTGGTAAAGAAATTGCGCCACCAGCGATGTGTTATTACGAGAAGTTAGAAAACACAGGTGGAAATTGTAGAACGTGTTTGGTTGAGGTTTCGAAAGGAAGTGAAGCTGATCCTCGTCCAATGCCAAAATTAGTTCCATCGTGTCGTACGACAGTAATGGACGGAATGGTTGTCGGAAACAAAACCTCGGGAAGAGTTGTGGAAGCACGTAAAGGTATCGTTGAAATGTTGTTGATTAATCACCCATTAGATTGTCCAGTTTGTGATCAAGCAGGTGAATGTAAATTACAAGATTTAAGTTACGAACATGGTGCAGAGGCAACACGTTACGAATTTGATCGACGTACGTTTCCAAAAGAGGATTTAGGTCCGAACATCGAGTTGAATATGAATCGTTGTATTCTTTGTTACCGTTGTGTAAAAACAGCCGACCAAATTACAGGTTGTCGTGAGCACGGTGTGATGAACAGAGGAGATCACGCAGAAATTTCAACGCATATTCATAAAGCATTAGACAACGAATTTATTGGAAATGTAATTGATGTTTGTCCAGTTGGGGCATTAACGGATAAAACATTCCGATTTAAGAATCGTGTATGGTTCCTAAAACCAGTTGATGCACACCGCGATTGTCCTACGTGTTCGGGTAAAGCGCAGATTTGGTTCCGTGGAAATGAAGTTTTCCGTGTAACGGCTCGTAAAAACCAATGGAATGAGGTGGAAGATTGGATCTGTAATTCATGTCGTTTCGATAAGAAAGATATCAACGATTGGACATTAGAAAAACCAGCGGAAGTATCGAAAACATCAGTGATTCGACAAGGACATTATACAGCGAATAAGATTCAACCAGAAGAAACATTCCCAAAAGTGGTCAAAAGAGATCCAAAAATCTTGTTAGACATTCATAATGTTTCAGAAGTGAATGAGCCAAATCGTGACATTTCACAAATTCATGGTCCTGCAACAAGTAACGATTATAACGATTAAATCATACGTAAATTAAATTAACACAAATGACGGAAGAACAAATTGCTTTTGTTTTAGAAAAGTTTGCTTTAGTTGGCGTTATGATTGGATTCTCGCTGGCTGTTGCTGCTTATTCTACTTGGGCAGAACGTAAAGTTGCTGCTTTCTTACAGGATCGTTTAGGTCCAAACCGTGCAGGTATTTTTGGGTTATTACAGCCCTTAGCCGACGGATTAAAATTATTCTCGAAAGAGGAAATCACACCAAAAGATGCGAATAAATTCTTATTCATCTTAGGTCCAGCTTTGGCCATGATTGTCGCTTGTATGACAGGAGCTGTAATTCCTTGGTCGACTGCTTTCGAAATTGGAGATCGTATTGTGGTTCCTCAAATTGCTGACATCAACATTGGATTCTTATACATCTTAGGTGTATTAAGTTTAGGAGTGTATGGAATTATGTTAGGAGCTTGGGCATCGAACAATAAATACTCATTAATGGGAGGATTACGTGCAGCGTCACAAATTATCTCTTACGAATTACCGATGGGATTAGTCCTAATTACTATCTTGATGTTAACAGGATCCTTAAAATTAAGTGATATCGTAACGCAACAACAAGATAACTTTTGGTTTGTCGTATTACAACCTTTAGGATTTTTAATCTTCTTAATTTGTTCGTTCGCGGAAACTAATCGTACACCATTTGATTTACCAGAAGCAGAGAACGAATTAATCGGAGGTTATCACTCAGAATACTCATCAATGAAAATGGGATTCTTCCTATTTGCAGAGTATATCAACATGTTTATCAGTTCAACAATTATTGCAACAATTTACTTTGGTGGATACGATATTCCTTTTGTAAATGATACAAAGTTAGCTGAGTCTATTGGTGCCAATTGGATGGCAATTCTACATTTCGCTACATTATTCGGAAAAGCTTGTTTCTTCATCTTTTTCTATATGTGGGTAAGATGGACAATTCCTCGTTTCCGTTACGATCAGTTAATGGATTTAGGGTGGAAAAAATTATTGCCTTTGGCTTTGATTAATATGTTGATCACTGGATTAGTAATTTTATTAATGAATAATTAATCATCAAAACCTCAACAAAAATGGAAAAACTTACAAATAGAGCGAAAGAGATAGATCGCAAACCCATGAATTTTTGGGAAAGTATCTATTTAGTCGCAATCGTAAAAGGATTGATGATTACGTTGCGCCACTTCTTTATGAAGAAAGCAACAATCAGTTATCCAGAAGAGAAAAGACCGTTTAGTCCTGTGTTTAGAGGATTACACGTTTTAAATAGAGATGAAGAAGGTCGTGAAAACTGTACAGCTTGTGGACTTTGTGCCTTAGCGTGTCCTGCGGAAGCGATTACGATGGAAGCGGCTGAACGTTTACCTGGTGAAGAAAATAAATACCGTGAGGAAAAGTACGCAGCAAAATACGAAATCAATATGTTGAGATGTATTTTCTGTGGGTTCTGTGAAGAAGCTTGTCCGAAAGATGCGGTTTACTTATCTCAAACGGTAGCACCAGCAAGTTACGACCGTAAGAACTTTATCTATACGAAAGAAGATTTATTAATTCCTCATCCAAAAGCATCGAAATAATGGAAATAACAGAAATCTTATTTTACGTTTTATCGGGCTTAACAGTGTTGAGTGCGTTATTAATGGTGTTCAGTAAAAGTGCTGTACATTCTATTTTATACTTAATCATTACTTTTTTCTGCATCAGCGGACATTACATTTTATTGAATGCGCAGTTCCTTGCCATCGTTAATATAATTGTTTATGCCGGTGCGATTATGGTTCTGTTCTTATTCGTGGTGATGTTAATGAACTTGAATCACGAAAAGAAAACGTTCGGGAAAGCAACCAAATTATTGGCTGCAAGTTTAACGTGTATCTTATTTGTTGCATTAACGGTTGGTATTTTAATCGGTCAACCAGCTGCAGGTAATCAAGGTGTGCAATTATTCGAAGGAGAAATTGGTTTAATCAATAACCTTGGGCAATTGTTATACTCGGAGTATGTTTTACCATTCGAATTAAGTAGTATCCTTTTTATTTCAGCGATGATTGGAGCAGTCATCTTGTCGAAAAAAGACGATGAATTAGTGAATTAATAATTAAAAAACGAAGTACAAAATGTTACCAATTAGTTATTATATAATATTATCATTAGTTCTTTTCGCGATAGGAATGACAGGTGTTGCGATTCGTCGTAACGCAATCATCATTTTTATGTGTATCGAATTAATGCTAAACTCAGTGAACTTATTGTTAGTTGCATTCTCTAAAATGCATTATATGAAAAATCCTGAGTTACAAAACGGAACAGATGCGCAACTTTTAGTATTCTTTATTATGGTTGTTGCCGCGGCAGAAGTTGCCGTTGGTTTATCGGTAATTATCTTATTATTCCGTAAAGTTTACAGTGTAGATATTAATGTGTTAAATCGTTTAAAAGGATAATAGAATGGAAAGTTATTTATGGTTAATCCCGTTAATTCCATTCATTGGATTTTTAATTAACGGTTTAGGACGAAAAGTTTTATCTAACGCCTTAGTTGGATTTATAGGAAGCGCAGCAGTTTTAACAAGTTTTATCTTGTCTGTTGTTGTTTTTATGAACGTTCCTTCTGGAGCAGATGCAGCACCAATTATTGTAAAGTATTTTGATATCATCAACTTACCAACAATCAAAGTGCCATTTGCTTTTCAGATTGATGCATTAACAAGTTTATTCTTATTGATTATTACTGGAGTTGGATTTTTAATCCACCTTTACAGTACAGCGTATATGAGTGAAGACAAAGGATTCGGGAAATTCTTTGCTTACTTAAACTTGTTCATCTTCTTTATGTTGTTATTAGTAATGGGGAACAACTTCTTCATTATGTTTATCGGATGGGAAGGTGTAGGTTTATGTTCATTCTTATTGATTGGATTTTGGTACACAAATCCAGATTATGTAAAAGCAGCGAAGAAAGCCTTCATTATGAACCGTATTGGTGATGTTGGTTTCTTATTAGCGATGTTTTGGATTTTTAACCAATTCGGAACGTTAGAATACGAAGTTGTTTTTGCGCAATTAGGCGAAAATTCTAAAGCCATTGCTTCAGGAACAATCGTAGGAATTACCTTATTATTGTTCTTAGCAGCAACAGGAAAATCAGCACAGTTACCATTATTCACATGGTTACCAGATGCGATGGCTGGACCAACACCAGTTTCTGCGTTAATTCACGCGGCAACGATGGTTACAGCAGGTATCTTTATGATTACACGTTGCAATGAGTTATTTGCATTAGCACCATTGACATTAGAAATCATTCAGTATGTCGGAATGGCAACTGCTTTAATCACAGCTTCAATTGCGATGCAACAAAACGACATCAAGAAAGTGTTGGCTTATTCAACAGTTTCTCAGTTAGGTTTAATGTTCGCAGCAATTGGTTCTGGTGCTTATATCGCAGCCGTTTTCCACGTAATGACACACGCTTTCTTCAAAGCATTATTATTCTTAGGTGCAGGTTCTGTAATTCACGGAATGCATCATGAACAAGATATGACGAAGATGGGTGGACTGAAAAAATACATGCCAATCACTCACATTACGATGTTAATTGGATGTTTAGCGATTGCAGGTATTCCAGGTTTATCAGGATTCTTCTCAAAGGACGAAATGTTATTAGGAATGTTTATTTCTAACCCTTTGATTTACGGTTTAGGATTTATCGTTTCGGTAATGACAGCTTTCTATATGTTCCGTTTATATGCAATGACATTCTTAGGTGAGTTAAGAAACAAAGATGCTCATCCACACGAAAGTCCAGCTCCAATGACAATTCCATTAATCATCTTAGCAGTTTTATCTGTGTTTGCAGGTTACATAGGAATTCCAGCATTGTTTATGCAAGACGGACACAAATTACAAACCTTCTTAAGTGGAGTGGTAAATGTTGGGGAAGCGCATCATGTAGCACATTCAACAGAATGGATCATGATGATTGCATTATTTGTATGTGTTATCGCAGCAATTTTATTTGCCGTGAAAAAATTCAGCAGCAATGTTGAGGAAGGTGAAGCGACAGGTTTGGCGAAATTCTTTGCGAACAAATGGTATATCGATGAGGTATACGATGGCGCAATTGTAAAGCCGATCACTGAAATCGGTGATGTTTTAAAGAAATATGTAGAGAAAGCAGGTTTAGTTGCTTTAGTAGGTGGAGTTGGAACTTTTTCAGCTCGTGCTTCGCAACGTGTTCGTGCGCTACAAAACGGAAATGTAGGTTTCTATATCTTGATGATTATCGTTGGTGTAACATTAGGTATCGGAATATTTTTCATTGATTATTTTATAAAATAGACAGAAATGCTTTTACCTTTATTTATCATATTCCCATTCATCGTAGGTGTTTTTATGCTCCTTATGAATGGACAAAAACCACAAAAGTGGTTAGGAGCATTAGTGAGCGGTGCATTGGTGGCTTTATTCTTTTATTTGTCTTGTAACGGAAAAGAAATGGCGTACCAAGCTGATTGGTTTTCGTTTAATAATGTAAAAACATACATCGCCTTAGACGGAACAGGTTTAGGTGGTCTGATGTTGTTATTATCAAATCTAGTTTACGCGGCTTTATTCATTTACATTGGTTCATCAGATCAAAAATATTCAAACAGTTTTTACGGATTATTATTAATCGCATTAGCTGGATTGAATGGTGTATTCTTAGCAAACGATTTAATCTTATTCTATTTCTTCTGGGAAATCGTCTTGATTCCAATCTATTTCTTAATCGGAATTTGGGGGAAAGGTGCAGATAAGATTAAAGCGAATATGACATTTTTCCTTTACACGGTTTTAGGTTCAATGTTTATGTTAGCGGGAATCATCTATATCGGATTTAACTTGAAACCAGTTTCATTTTTAATTACAGATGTACAACAAGTAACAACGCCATATTTCTCAACGAATACATTCTTAGCGTTATTATTCTTGATTGCTTTTGTGATTAAAATTCCAATTTTTCCATTCCACACGTGGCAACCAACAGCGTACAAAACTTCGCCAACTCCGGTGACAGTTGTTTTAAGTGCGTTAATGGCAAAAATGGGATTATTTGCAGTGGTACATTGGTTTTTAGGATTATTTCCTTCGATTTCTGAGTTGTTTAACTACTTCTTATATGTAGCAATTTTTGGATTAGTGTATGCGTCTTTAATCGCTTTAAGTTCAAAGAACATCAAGAAGATTATCGCCTACAGTTCGATTGCACACTTAGCGTTGATTTTTGTGGCTTTATTTACACAAAATGAAATCGGAACACAAGGCGCTTACTTCCAAATGTTCTCTCACGGTTTAGTGGTTTTAGGACTTTGGTTAATTGTAGATGTGTTAGAGCGTCAGTACAATGTAAAAGATATCAATTCGATCAAAGGTTTAGCAACAGCGAATCCAACATTAGCGATTTTGTTGATGATTTTTGGTTTAGCGAATGTAGCTTTACCGTTAACAAGTTCGTTTATTGGTGAATTTATGATGTTGAATTCGTTATTCAGTTATCAACCAATCTTAGCGGTACTTGCATGTTTAGGAGTTATCCTTTCAGCAGTTTATACGCTTCGATTAGCAGGAGCAATCATGTTCGGTGAAGTAACAAATATCGACTTGAACGACCGTACAAAAGATACGTCTGGAGTAATCGTGGTTTTAGCTGTTGTAGCTATCATCGTGATTTTCTTAGGAGTTTATCCAACGCCAATCTTTGAAATCATCGCACGTTAAACATTTTTGAATTAAACAGTATGAATACGATTATAATCTCAGCACTTTCAGGAATCATTTTAATGTTTAGTGGTTTCTACATCAAAAACAGTCGTGCGTTAACTTTTATTTCAGCTTTAATGTTTATCGCAATCATTATTGGTGGAGTATTCGAATTGAATGGATGCAAGATGTTGGATGGTAGATTCCCAAATATGATTGGAGAGTCGCTTTACGGAGTATCATTTATCATAGGATTAGCTGCGTTGGCAGTGTTCTATTTATTAATCAATAAAGACCAATTTGGAAAAGTTGGAAATCACGTCGGCGAATATTTTGCACTGATTTTCTTCTCTTTCACAGGAGTTGCTGTTTTAGGGCAATTCAATAATTTGGTTTTAATGTTCTTAGGGATTGAATTAATGTCGATTCCGATGTACATCATTGCGGGAACAAACAAAGAAAGTTTAAAAAGTACAGAAGCTTCAGTAAAATATTTCTTGATGGGAGCATTCTCAACAGGAATCTTATTATTAGGAATCACATTCTTATACGGAGCGACGGGAACATTCTTAGTGGATAACATCGACAAGTTTGATCAAAACTTTGAAATGATTTATTATTTAGGATGGATTTTGATTATCTTCTCGTTCTGTTTTAAAGTAGGAGCTGCACCTTTCCATATGTGGACGCCAGATGTCTATGCAGGTACGCCAACGGTTTTCACCTCGTATATGTCGACAATTGTGAAAGGAGGTTCATTCTTAGGATTTATCTTAGTGATGCAACATTTCCCAGCAGATGCTGAATATAGTGGCTACTTAAGAGTTTTATTAGGTGCCATTATCGTCTTGACGTTAGTGTTAGGAAACTTTGGAGCGGTAACGCAAAAATCAGTAAAGAAAATGATGGCGTATTCGTCAATCGCTCAAGCTGGTTTTATGTTGTTCGTTTTATTCCAAGTCAATTCAGTTTCTAAAGAAGCGTTATTCTTCTATACCATTGTTTATTCGGTAGCGAACTTCATTATTTTCTATACGATTCAACAAACAAAAGCAGAGAAATACGAAGATTTAATTGGATTAGGAAAAGCCAATCCTTTCTTAGCTGCTGCAACTTCAGTAGCCTTAATTTCGCTAGCCGGAATTCCATTAACGGGAGGTTTCATTGCGAAATTTATGGCATTAAGTATTGGTGGAGCAAATGCTGAAAACTTAGTGATTATCGTAATTGCTTTGGTAATGGCAGTTTTATCGATGTATTACTATTTTAAAGTGATTATCCATATGTACTTTAAAGAAGGTCATTCAAATATTAAAACGCAAGATGGGTTAACAACTGCTTTATTAGTGGTTGGAATCGTGATATTGATTGTGATGGGAATTTTCCCAGGAATCTTACCCTCATTTTTAGCAACGCCAATGTGGTAAAATAGAAAACAACTAAATTCTCACCCATAAAGTGAAAAAGCTCGGTAGAATCGAAAGAGGATACCGGGCTTTTTTTGTAAGTTTGAAATACTAAAGTTTATAAAAAAATAACATGAGAAAATTTACACTAATTCTGTGTTTATTCTTAGTGCAATTTGTGTTCGCACAGCGCAAAGGATATTGGCAACAAAAAGTGGATTACAAAATGACGATTGATGTAAAAGACGATTTATATCAATACGATGGTAAAATGAAGTTAAAGTACACAAACAATTCAGGTCAAAGTTTGAACAAAGTGTATTTCCATTTATACTTCAATGCCTTCCAACCACAATCGATGATGGATTATCGTTTAGCAAATATTGCAGATCCGGATCGTCGTATGGTTTCTAACATTGGAACAAAAGAAAATCCTAAAATGCAATCACGTATTGCGACTTTAGGTCCAGATAATATGGGTTATCAAAAGATTAAATCGTTAACACAAAACGGTAAGGCAACTTCTTACAAAGTGGACGGTACAATCTTAGAAGTAACATTAGCAACTCCAGTTAAACCAGGAAAATCAACAACATTTGATATGGTTTGGGAAGCACAAGTTCCAGATCAAATTCGTCGTTCAGGACGTAATTCAAAAGAAGGAGTTGCGTACTCAATGACACAATGGTATCCAAAAATGGCTCAATTTGACGATTTCGGATGGCATTTAGATGAATATGTTGGTCGTGAATTTATCGCACCTTTTGGAAACTTTGATGTAACAATTAATATAGGAAAAGATTATGTAATTGGATCATCTGGAGTTTTACTAAATCCAAAAGAAGTGAAAGGCTACGATGCAAATGCGAAAGTTGTTGAGAAGAACGGGAAAGCATCTTGGAACTTTAAAGCAACAAACATTCACGATTTTGCTTGGGCAGCAGATAAAGATTTCGTTGTTGATGAAGCAACATCAAAAGGTGGAGTAAAAGTGTATTTAGTGTATAAGCCAGGAGAAAAAACAACGAAAGTTTGGAAAGAAGCAATGCCTTATACAACAGAATTCTTTGATTATTCGGCAAAGAAATTCGGAGCTTATCCTTGGCCAACTTACACAGTAGTGCAAGGTGGTGACGGTGGTATGGAATACGGAACGGCTACATTAGTTACTGGAGAGAGAAATTTAGAGTCGTTAGTAGGCGTAATTTTTCACGAAGCTGCACACTCTTGGTACCAACATTTATTTGGAATTAATGAAACAGTTGATGAATGGTTTGATGAAGGATTTACTTCTTACGTAGAGAATTTTGCTAATTTACAAGTATTACAAAAGAAAGAAGTTATTCCTTCAAACCCTAATTTATCGGCTACAAAATCTTATATTAATTTAGCTTTATCAGGAAAAGAAGAACCTGCAAGTTTATTAGCAGATTACTATAATACGAACTATGCCTATTCTGTAGAAGCTTATTCAAAAGGTCAAGTATTAGCAATTCAATTAGATTATATTATTGGGAAACAAAACTTAGAAAAGACTTTCTTAGAATTTTATAACCAATGGAAATTTAAACATCCTACAGCGAATGATTTCAAACGTGTAGCAGAAGAAGTTTCAGGAGTTAATTTAAAATGGTTTTTCAACTTATTCTTAAATACAACACGTAAAATTGATTATGCAGTTGAAAATGTACAAGGAAATGCTTTCCAAGTCGTAAACAAGTCAGATTTTGCAATGCCTTTAGATGTTTTAGTAGAATACACAGACGGAACTAAAGAGTTATTTTACATTCCATTACGTGAAATGCGTGGAGAAAAACCAGCAGAGAACTTAGTTGAATACCAAGGCGTTAAACGTACAGTTTTAACAGATGCTTTCTGGACAAATCCTGTTTACGAAGTAAAAACTTCTAAAGCGGTAAAAACAATTGTTATTGATCCTACAAAGCGTTTAGCTGATGTAGATTACACAAACAACGTATACAAAAACTAATGTTATTAGCAGTTAATATCGGCAATTCGAATATTCGTTTTG
Organism: Faecalibacter rhinopitheci; assembly: GCF_015234135.1. Lineage (GTDB taxonomy): Bacteria > Bacteroidota > Bacteroidia > Flavobacteriales > Weeksellaceae > Empedobacter > Empedobacter rhinopitheci. The sequence continues at coordinate 172,751 of NZ_JADGIK010000006.1, forward strand.
CCGTTTTTAAAAACGATTCGGAAGTCATTACGTGGACGATTAATTCGAAACCCGCACGTACAGAATACGAGTTTTTCGCGAAATTCAGTAATATGTACAAACCTTTCGGAATCAATAAAGAGGATATTACAGATATTGTGATTGGTTCGGTTGTGCCACCTTTAACAATGAATGTGAAAATCGCCTTGAAAAAGATTCACGGTTTCAAACCAATGATTGTCGATCGCGATACGCCTGGAGGAATCATTCAGTATTCGAAACAGATGGGAACAGATTTATATGCGAACGCAGTAGCGGCTCATCATTTGGGATACGAAGGCAAGAAAATTGTGATTGATTTCGGAACGGCTTTAACGTTTTTAGCGATTGATGAGGTTGGTGAAGTCACAGGAGTAATTATTGCGCCTGGAATTAATACGGCTTTAAATTCTTTGGTAGGTGAAACAGCTCAATTACCAGAAATCGAATTGAAAGCGCCAGCAACTGTTTTAGGTCGCGATACCGTAACGTGTATGCAATCGGGAATGGTATTCGGTTACCTTTCAATGATCGAAGGAATGATTGATCGCATCAACAACGAATTAGGCGCTGAATGTACGGTAATTTCTACCGGAGGTTTAGGGGGAATTTATAAACCATTGACAGATAAAATTCAGTTTGATGATCGTTTACACACAATCAAAGGATTGAAATTATTGTATGATTTGAATAAGGATTCTTATAATAAATGCTAAATGCTACCTAATTTAACGTCATTACGATTCTTTCTGGCCCTTTTCGTGCTATTATTTCATTTGCCAGAATTTGCAATGAATAGAGGATTTCCATATTATAATCAACTACCTATATTTTTCAAAGGCCCAGAAGCGGTTTATGTATTTTTTACATTAAGTGGATTTTTAATTATTAGAAATCTTATTAAAGAGAAACAAAAAACTGGGACAATACATCTCGGGAGATTTTATAAAAAAAGAGCTCTAAGAATTTTTCCGTTGTATTATTTGGTTTTAATTTTTGGACTTATATATTACAATTATATCGTTCAGTTTTTTGGATTTGAATTTGAAAGAAATTATAATCTCGTAAAGGGTATTTTTCAAGGTATTTTCTTTTTTCCAAATGTATTAGCAGATTACAAACCAGGGGGCATTTTAGAAGTATTATGGTCAATAGGTATTGAGGAACAATTTTACATATTTATTGCGCCATGTTTTTTCTTTATTCATAGAAAATATATTATTCCTTTTTTAATTGGGTTTACACTTCTATATTTTTTGCTCTTTCAATTAAGTATTTTACCTTTTATCGTGAAATTTAGAATGTATTTTTACTTCTTCTCTATGGGAGGATTATTGAGTTATTTTGATTTAAAATTTCAGAATATATATGGATCCAAACTTATAGAATTATTAAACTATTTTGTGTTTCTATTAATTTTCTTTACTAATATTTTTCAAGAAAATTTTAATGATTTTTGCTTACACATTATTTATATGTTTAATTTTTCTATAACTATATATTATCTATCTCAAAAACCAATTCCTGTTTTAAATTCGAAGGTATTAGAATATCTAGGGTCAATTTCGTATGGGATTTATATGTATCATGCAATTGTTTTTCAAATCGTAGGATTTATATTTCTAAAGATAAATATTCAAGATAATTATTTACAGATTATTCTATTTTATAGTACTGTAGTTATAACTACAATAGGAATTTCCGCAATGTCTTATAAATATTTTGAAAGCTACTTTCTAAAATTAAAATAAAAAAAGCCACTCGATTGAGTGGCTTTTTTTATTGGAAATCAATATTTTTAATAAAATTTCAAATTTTATTGTAACCTTTTTAAAAAGTTAGAGTCTATTCTATAAAGCCTTTAAAATTAACACACGTGAAACTATTTATAAATTCTAAAAAATCTGCAGAAGAGCTTTTGGTCGAACGGCTTAAGAAAGCGGATCAAAAAGCACAACGCGAATTGTACGATCAATGTGCCAAGAAAATGTTGGCGGTTTGTCGCAGCTACATTGCCGATGCGCATTATGCTGAAGATTGTATGATCAATGGATTTTGTAAAGTATTTAATCATGTAGTGAAATTTGAAAATAAAGGGAGTTTTGAAGGATGGATTCGCCGAATTATGGTGAATGAGTGTTTAACGTTTTTGCGATCGAATAAAACATTGATTTATGTGGACGATGCTCGAATTTCTTCTTACGATGATATTGATGATGAATTGGACGAATTAGAATTCACATTCAATGTCGAAGAAGTGTTACAAGACTTACCAGAAGCTTATCGCTTGGTTTTTAATCTTCATATCCTCGAAGATTATTCGCATCAAGAAATTGCTGAAGCGTTGAATATTTCGGTGTCTTCGAGTAAAACGCAATTATTTAGAGCCAAAGCCAAACTAAAAGAAATCATCCTAACTAAAAAAAGAGTTCAAAATGAAATTTAAACAATATATACAATCAGAAATTAACCAAAAAGAGGTCGAGCCATCGCACGATGCCTGGGATCGTATTCAAGCCCGAATGGAGAATCAAGCGCCAGCGGTCGTGATTGAAAAATCTTCTAAAAAATGGTGGGCAATTGCAGCTGCTGTTATTGGATTAGCGGTTTGTACGACGGTTTATTTTTCAATGAATAATGAAACGAATGTTCCGCAAATTGTGAATGAAAGTACCGTTCCAGAAATCAAAAATTCATCTGAAACTTCGCCTCAAGAACATTCAGCAACGGAAATCTTAAATCAGATAGAGGAGATTGATAATACAGAAATGGTAGAATCAAAATCTAACCCAACTACATCGCCTCAAACTATGGAGGTAGAAAAAGAACAAATGGTTTCTAATCTAAATTCAGAATCAAAAATAACAGAACAGCCTCAGCAACAATCGATACAAAAACCAGCTTTAGCAAGTGGATTAAAACCAACTCCACAACAAATAGCGACTAACTTGGATACGGTAAAAATGAAAAAGAATAAAGGAAATTACGTCGATCCAAGCATGTTACTTTATTCCATTGAAAACAAAGAAGCATTAAAAGAAACACAGAAAGAGAAAACCCGCGTTGCAGTGATAGACTTAAATAAATAACCACTCACTTCTTTAAAAAAATACTAAATATGATAAAGAGAATTATCGTAGCAGGAATGCTGTGTCTTTTCGCTACACCGACTTTTGCTCAAAATATTGCCATCGATTTTAATAAAGGTGGAAATCAAGATAAAGTTAGTCCTAAAGTTCGTGAGAAAATGGACGAATTTCAGCTTCAGATTCGTGAAATTGTAAATGAAGAAAAAGCAAAATTAGATGCCGAAATCCAAAAAGTAGAGAATGATTTAGCAGATGGTAAACTTTCGAAAACAGAAGCGGACGAAAAGAAAGAGTCCTTAGCCATTCAATCCTCAGATTTGATCAACGAAAGAATTCAAGCGGTTAATTTTGATTTAGACGAATTGATCAAAAAACAAGTTGCTTTTGCCATTTTGAATGGAAATGATGCTGACGCTGTTCCTACAAAATCAGAATTAGAAAAGAAGCATCGTGCGACGCATAACATCACAGGATATATAGGATATGGATTTATGGGATTTTCTCAAAAACAAAACGAGGAATTGGACAGCCGTTTAGGGTTTGCAAATAACTTTGAGTTAGGTCTTTCTTATACAAAACAGTTTAATCGCGAAAGTCCTTGGTCGTTGAAGTCTGGAATGGTCTTTTCTTGGCGTACAATTCGTTTGGATGACGATTATCGATTTGTGAGAGATGCTGACGGAAACACAGGGTTAATGCACAATGAGACACAATTGGATAAAAGTAAATTGAGAGGTTCATATTTAATAGTTCCATTGGGCTTACAGTATACATTTGGAAAAACAGTTACAGTAGAAGATTTTACGTACTACAAAGAAAAAGATATTGCAATTACCGCGAATGTCTATGGAGGTGTGAAATTGGCGAACAATAACATTGTGAAAGGAGATGATGTAAGTTTCAGAGATAAGAAAGATTATAACTTGAATCCATTCATCTATGGAGCGCAATTAACATTCAAGATTAATTCGGTGAATATCTATGCGCGTCAAGAATTCTCGAACTATTTTGATAAAAACACGTTTGATGATCGTAAAATGTTCCAAGTCGGAATTAACTTTGGATTCTAAAGAAAATAATTTTTTTATATTTCTACGATTATATTTGGATTGATAGCTGATAATTCTTGGATAAATTGTTCTCGATTTTTAGGAGAGATTAGGACAGAATCATATTTATTATACGAGATTTCAATTCGATCGATTGATAGGGCTGGACTGCTGATCCAACTTTTAGATTTTTTAATTGTTTTGATATGTTCAATGTCAATTTTCCTATAAAAGTAACCAGATTTAACCACTAATTTTTTTGAATTGTTATTTATGGTATATACTGTGGATAATAGTAAGTAAGTTATGAAAACGAATAACACAACAATGACGATTGTTCCGATGAGATTAAATTCGCTATAGACAAAATAAAATAAAGAGATAAATGGGAGATAAGCTATAAGAATAATCTCAATTCCAATTTTAGATGAATATTTAGTGATCATAATGCATTAATTGTTATAAAAATAAAAAAAGCTATCGAATTTCGATAGCTTTTCTATTTTATAATTTTCCTTGTTTCAAGGTTAAAATTAAATGTTGAATAATCACCACTAATCCTACAGAAACTAAAAATAACATTCCAGCTTCTATGGCAAGTTTAGGGTTTGAACCTTCTATTTTCGAGAAGATTGCATATGCTATTGCAGCAGCGGCCATTTGCATTGTGGCACTTCTCATTCCAATTTTATTAATTCCAGCGCGATCCTTTGGCTTAAAACCAAAAATTAATTGATGTAACGTAGGAATCAATAAACAAATGAATGCGATTAAAGTATAAGTAACTATCATTACAATTTTATTTCTTTTTGCATTTGCTCAACCACTTCATAAGTAGCAGGACAAATCAACGTGTTTTTAATCGTTAAATCATTAATTTGATAAAACTTCTTACGATCCGTATGTGGATATTCGCGGCAAGCTTTTGGTCGATCTTCATACACCAAACAATAATTGTCCGAGTCTAAAAATGGACAAGGGGTTTGTTGCAGGACATAATCGTTATCTTCATCAATGCGCAAATATTTCTCGATAAATTGACTTGGTTTCAAACGAAACACGTGCGCCAATCGTTCTATATCTTTATTGGTAAATAGAGGTCCAGTGGTTTTGCAACAATTGGCACACGATAAGCAATCGATACGATCGAAAACTTCTTCGTGAATTTCCTCCATTTGTTGATCTAAATTTTTAGGTGGTTTTTTCTTTAGCTTCGCTAGAAACGCTTTGTGTTCTTTCTGTTTTTCGCGAGCTTTTTTGAAATATTCTTCTAAATTCAACCTAATCTTTTTTAATTTCTTGTTCAGCTTTGATGCCTCTTAATTTTCCGAACTCTTCAATCACGGTATGATGAGTAACCGTTTTATCTTTAAAGAAGTTAACAAAGTATTTCTTTTCTTCTTCTGTTGCTTCTAATTGATTCAAGATATTCATCAAGTGCATTTTCATATGACCTTTCTGAATTCCAGTTGTCACTAACGAACGTAATGCTCCAAAATTTTGTGCTAATCCTGCCACTGCGACAAATCCCATTAATTCGCCAGCCGAAGGTTTACCTAATATTCCTAATGCTAATTTTACTATAGGGTGTAATGAAGTTAATCCACCAATAGTTCCTAAAGCGGTTGGTAAATCAATCCAAAAACGGAAAATTCCGTCTTTTACTTCGCAATGTGTTAACGAAGAATATTGACCATCTTTAGCAGCATAAGTGTGTGCACAAGCTTCAACTGCACGGAAATCATTTCCTGTAGCGATAACCACAGCATCAATTCCATTCATGATTCCTTTGTTGTGTGTTGTTGCACGATAAGGTTCAATTTCGGCGATACGAACAGCACGAGAGAATTTTTCTACGAATTCTTCAGCAGTAACATTTCCTTCCGCCAATTGTTCCACAGGACAAGAAACTTCTGCGCGTACAATACAATCGGGCGTGTAATTCGATAAAATACACATTACGATTTGTACCGATTCTTTTTCTTCTATTGTAAATGTATCATCTGATTCGACTTCATTTTTCAATGTTTTTGCAAATTGCTCTAAACAAGAATTAATGAAATTTGCTCCCATTGAATCCACCGTTTCAAAAGAACCTTTTATTTGGAAGTAGTTTTCTAATTCAGCCGATTTATCAATTAATTCAAGGTCTAAAATACCACCATTACGCGCACGCATATTTTTGGTGATATCATTCGTTTCCTCGATTAATTTTGCTTTGATTGTGTTTTCAAACGTTGTTCTTAATTTTTCAACATCTCCTTCGTACATGAAATGAACGTGACCTAATTTCGTTGTTGAAAGAACTGTCGTTTTAAATCCACCACGGTCTAACCAAAACTTAGCCGCTTTAGAAGCAGCTGCAACTACAGACGATTCTTCAACCGCCATCGGAATTGTGTATAATTCGTCGTTGATTAAAAAGTTTGGCGCTAAACCAAAAGGCATATAAAAATTAGAAATTGTATTTTCAGAGAATTCGTCATGCAGTTTCTGTAAATCTGCATCGTCGTTCCAATATTGTTTTAAAGTTTGGATAGCTTTTTCATCACCATTTAGGTATTCATTCACTAACCATTCAATTTTTCCTTCTTTCGATAATTTCGAAAATCCTTGTACGGGTTGATGTGTCATATTGGAGATTAAAATTTTAATTGTTACAAAATTAAGAAGCTTTGTATTATAAAGTTGAAAAAATCTTCTTGAAATGCCTAATTATTTAACATTGTTTGTATAAAAGAGTAGTTGTGCGGACCTATAGAATAACTATTTTGTTATATTTGATTGTTTATACACATGTTTTAGGATAAGATTATGAAAAAGACTTTATTAAGTTTTCTGGTTTGTACGGTAAGTATGTATACTTATGCACAGAAAATTACTTTAGAAAATATTTATGGAGGAAAGTACAGCGAACGTGGTTTGCGTGGTGTGAACTCGATGAATGATGGAGAAAATTATACCGTTTTAACGGAACAAGGTTTAATGAAGAAAACGTATCAATCGACATTGAACAAATCCATCGATAAAGACGTTGTTTTAGTTCCTGGAAAATTCCAAGGGTATGATTTTTCTTCGGATGAACGCTATGTTTTATTACAAAATAATGCAGAGAGTATTTTCCGACACTCATTTACTGCGACGTATGAAGTGTACGATACACAAACAAAATCTAAAGTGAAAGTTTTTGATGGAAAATCGATTCAAGAACCTTTATTCTCACCAGATGCTTCTAAAGTCGCATTTGCTTACGAGAACAATTTATATGTTCAAGATTTAAAATCGAATCAAGTTACTCAAATCACAAAAGATGGAAAGAAAAATGAAATCATCAACGGGATTTGTGATTGGGTGTACGAAGAAGAATTTGGATTTGTTCGTCATTTCGATTGGAATGCAGATGGAACAGCTTTAGCTTTTGTTCGTTTTGATGAATCGAAAGTAAAAGAAATTAATATTCCGATTTACTACAACAATTTATACCCTCAAGAATTAAAATTCAAATATCCAAAAGCGGGTGAAGATAATTCGGACGTGTCGTTACACGTGTACAACGTGAAATCGAACACAACGGATAAAGTTGATTTAGGATCAGTACAGAATTATTACATTCCTCAAATTAAATTCTCCAAGAAATCGAATTTATTAACTGTTGTTACTTCAAACCGTCACCACAACAATGTAGATGTTTCGTTTTATGATATCAATACCAAAAAAGTAAACAAGCTATTTACTGAGACAAACAAAGCGTGGATTGAAACGGATAATTTTACGTTAGAATTTTTAGCAGATAATTCATTCTTATGGACATCGGAGCGTGATGGAAATAACCACATTTACCATTATGCTGACAATGGAAAGTTAATCCGTCAGATTACAAAAGGAGATTGGGAAGTGACGCGTTATTACGGATATAATTCTGCAAACAAAACGATTTATTACCAATCGACAGCAAATAATGGAAAACGAGTTTCGACGGAGCGTCAGATTTTCGGTATTTCGTTAGACGGAAAGAAAACAACACAATTAACAAAATTAGCGGGAACAAATAATGCTGCGTTCTCTAAGAACTTTACATATTTCATCAACACATTTTCTAATATCGAAACACCACGAACAATTAGTTTAGTTGAAACGAAAACGGCGAAAGATTTAGGAATCATTATGAATAATGATCATGTGAAGCAACGCGTACAAGCAGATAATATCGGAACGAAAGAATTATTTACGGTTAAAACTCCGGCAGGAAATGAGTTAAATGCCTATGTGATAAAACCTAAAGATTTTGATCCAAACAAAAAATATCCTGTTTTAATGTATCAATATTCAGGGCCAGGTTCTCAAAATGTAAATAACACATGGCAATCAACCAATGATTATTGGCATCAATTGTTAGCACAAGAAGGATACTTGGTATTTTGTGTGGATGGACGTGGAACAGGATACAAGGGTGAAGCCTTCAAAAAAGTAACGTACATGCAATTGGGGAAATATGAGGTAGAAGATCAAATTGCAGCAGCTGTTGAAATCGGTAAATTACCTTATGTGGATGCAAGCCGAATCGGAATTTGGGGATGGTCGTTTGGAGGTTATATGTCGTCGAATGTTTTATTCAAAGGCAACGATGTATTCAAAGCGGCGATTGCAGTTGCACCGGTTACAAACTGGCGTTTTTACGATACAGTTTACACGGAACGTTTCATGCGTACGCCACAAGAAAATGCTTCTGGGTATGATGACAATTCCCCGATTAACCACGTGGATAAATTCAATAAAGGAAGTTTCTTGTTAGTGCACGGAACGGCAGATGATAATGTACACCCACAAAATGCATTTGAATTATCAGAAGCCTTAATCCAAGCCAATAAAGATTTCCAAATGCTATATTACACGGATAAAGATCATGGAATTTATGGTGGAAATACAAGAGTTCATCTGTACCGTCAAATGACTAATTTTTTAAAGAATAATTTATAAATTCAAAACAAAACAAAAACACAAAATATGAGTCAAGACAAAAGTTTAGTTAACCATCTCCATAGTCTGGGGATGGACGACAAAATGGTAAATGGACATCCTGCAGGATTGTTTGTATTATTCTTTACAGAAATGTGGGAGCGTTTCAGTTATTACGGCATGCGCGCTTTACTAACATTATTTTTAATCAGTACAATTGCGTCTGGTGGATGGGAATGGACCAATTCAGAAGCAATGAAATTATATGGGACTTATACGGGATTAGTTTATTTAACACCATTATTAGGTGGAATCATCGCAGATAAATTAACAGGATATAAAAGAGCCATTTTAATTGGTGCGTTTATTATGACTTTGGGTCATTTATCAATGGCATTCGAAGGGATAGCTCCTTGGTTTTTTTATTTAGGATTAGGTTTAATGATTTTAGGAAATGGAATGTTTAAACCAAATATTTCTTCGATGGTAGGAAATTTATATCCAGATACAAGTGCAAAGAAAGATGCAGGATATACAATTTTCTATATGGGAATTAACGCTGGTGCATTCTTAGGAATGTTATTGTGTGGATATATTGGTGAAAAAGTAGGGTGGCATTATGGATTTGGATTAGCAGGTATTTTTATGTTTTTTGGTATGTTACAATTTTATTTCGGTGAAAAGATTTTCGGAATTGTAGGAGAGTCTCCAAAAGATGTCCAAGCATTTCATGATAAAAAGATTGCAAATAATGAAGAAGTAGAAGAAGAAATTCCAGCTAATGTTTCTAGAGATCGTTTAATTGTAATTGCTGTATTAATGATTGCAAGTATCGTTTTCTTTTTAGCTTTTGAGCAAGCAGGAGGATCAATGTCAATTTTCGCAAAAGATTATACGCAACGTGTTTTAGAAGGAAACGCTGCTACAACTTTTAAGTGGGTGGATACTATTTTAACCATTGTTCCAATTGCTATAGTTACATTAGTTTTATATGCATTAGCAAAGAAAATTTATAAACAATATCCATTAACGATTATTTTCACTGCGATTTCTTTTGTTATTATTTGGGGATTAGGTTTATGGAAAATTTTTAGAGAGTTTAATTCAGTAGAGACGGAAGTAGCAGCATCTTGGTTCCAAATATTAAATTCATTTTTTATTATTGCATTAGCCTCTTCTTTTAGTAAGTTTTGGGAAAAAATATGGAACCCATCAGGTCCTGTGAAATTTGCGCTAGGTTTACTCTTAGTAGGAATTGGATTTGCAGCATTAGCTTATGGAGCAATGGAAATTCCTCAAGGTGCTAAGACAGCAACAGTAAGTATGGTATGGTTAATTATTGCTTATTTCTTCCATACAACAGGGGAATTATGCTTATCGCCAGTAGGATTATCATACGTTTCTAAATTATCACCAAAGAAATTTATCGGATTATTATTCGGATTCTGGTTCTGTGCTTCTGCCATTGCCAATTTTATAGGAGGGTTCTTAGGATCTTATATTGATGAGATTGTAGAAACACATTCAATGTCTTATTTCTTTATGATTTTTGCAATTATTCCTGCTGTGACTGCATTAATTTTAATGGGATTAAATCCAATATTAAAACGAATGATGCACGGAATAAATTAATGATTAAGTAAAAAAGATTTAATAAATAAAAAAAACCTCTGCTTTATCGGAGGTTTTTTTTATTTTCGTTGATTGCTAAGATTATGTTAAAACAATTTTAGCGTAGAATATTTATTATGAGTCAAAAATTAACATTAGAACAAATCCAAAATTTTGAGGGTAAATACCCCAAACAACTTTGGCATTTGTTTATGGTAGAGATGTGGGAACGTTTTTGTTTCTACGGAATGAGGGGGGTACTTGCCATTTTTATGGTAGAGATGTTGGGACTTACAGATGTAGAATCTAATTTGAAATATGGTGCTATTCAAGCTTTTGTATATGCCTTTACTTTCGTAGGAGGAATTTTTGCTGATAAAATTTTAGGATTCAAAAAATCATTAATATTCGGTGGATTAGTCATGATTGCCGGAAACTTACTGATCGCAGCAGATCCACACCACTTCTTTTACTACGGAATAACATTGAGTATCATTGGTACAGGATTTTTTAAACCAAATATTTCTTCAATGGTTGGGGAATTGTACAAAGAAGGTGATCCACGACGTGATGCAGGATTTGGATTATTCTATTCCGGAATTAATATTGGAGCCTTTTTAGGAGGGTTTGTTTGTGTATTATTGGGTAAACAGGTAGGATGGAACTATGCCTTCTTAGCAGCTGGATTGGTTATGATTATCGGTGTGATTTTATTCTTATTCATTCGAAAAGAGTTAGGTCCAATTGGTGATTCGCCATTGATTAATTTAGAACCAGCTAAACGTTTGACAAGAGAAATTGCAGTTTATGCAGGAGCTTTGGTTTGTATTCCATTAATTTATATAATGATACAAAACACTTCTTACACAGACATGTTTATGTTTACAGTAGGTCCTTTAGCTGTAATTTATTACTTGTATCAATTATACAAAATCCCGAGTTCTAAAGATAAAAGGAAGTTTATTGCTGCCTTTATCATGATTGCTTTATCAATTATTTTCTTTGCAATTTTTGAACAATCGGGAGGTTCTTTAGCATTGTTTGCAAATAAAAATTTACATTCAACATTGTTCTCACTTCCAATGGATCCGAACATTGTAAATAATAGTGCAAACTCATTATATGTTATCATCTTTTCACCATTATTAGGTTTAGTATGGTTATGGATGGCAAAACGTAGAATAGAACCTAATACTGTAGTAAAGTTTGGATTAGCTTTCATCATGTTAGCAGCTGCATACTACATTTTTTACACAACAAGATTCTTTGCAGATAGTGAAGGAAGAACTTCTTTAGAGATTTTTGCACTAGCATATTTTGTAGTTACAATTTCAGAATTGTGTCTTTCTCCAATTGGCTTATCCATGGTAACAAAATTATCTCCTAAACATTTGGGTGGTATGATGATGGGATTATGGTTTTTAGCATCAGCGTATGGACAATATCTAGCCGGAATTATTGGTGCAGGGATGTCTACGCCAAACGATAATGCTTCATTACTAGAAAAGCTTTCAGCTTATACAGATGGTTACCAACAATTGGCAATATATTCATTAGTTGCAGGAATAATTGTTATAGCTATATCACCATTGATTCGCAAATTAATGCAAGAAGTAAAATAAGAATAAACGAAAAATAAATAACAAACATGAGCGCACTTAAGGAACAAAACTTTTTTGACTCTAAAGTACTAGGACATCCCTCGGGATTGTTCGTACTTTTCTTCACAGAAATGTGGGAACGTTTCTCTTTTTATGGGATGCGTGTATTATTAATTAACTTCTTAACATCAGCAATCCTTTCAGATAAAGGACCTTTATTCAACGGTTGGGGTTGGGATGCAGAACAAGCAGGTGCTCTTTATGGTACATATGCGATGTTATTATATATTACACCAATCTTTGGAGGAATATTAGCCGATAAATATTTAGGTTATCGATGGGCAGTAGTAATTGGAGCTATTATAATGACTATAGGTCATGCTTCTATGGCACTAGATGCGCCAATTTTTATGTACATAGGATTAGCTTGTTTGGTAATTGGTACAGGATTCTTTAAACCTAATATGACTTCAATTTTATCCGAAATGTATAAAAACTATCCTGAGAAAAAGGATGGTGCGTACACTATTTTTTACATGGGGGTAAACGCTGGAGCATTCTTTGGAATGATGTTATGTGGTTATCTAGCTGAAAAAATCGGATGGCACTGGGGATTTGGTTTAGCTGGTATTTTTATGTTACTAGGTACATTACAATTCTGGTTTGCAAAACCAATTTTCGGTACAATTGGAGATCCACCAACAGCGGAACAAAAAGCTGCTGCAGCAAAATTAGGAGCAGAATCAACAGATCCTAATGATAAATTAAATCCATTTACATTAGTAGATAAAATTTTAATTGGAGTAATGACTTTATTAGGTTTAGGATATGCATTTAATGATCCTTTATCTAAAGCAGGAGATATCAATCTATTCAACTTTAAAGTAGGATCTTTAGCAGGACAAGATTTTGTAATCCTTGTTGCGTTAATCTTATTTTTAGGTGTAGTAATTTCACGTTTAACACGTTATACAAAAGTAGTTCGTGATCGTATGATTGCGGTAATTATCTTCGCATTTTTTGTGATTTTCTTCTGGATGTCTTTCGAGCAAGGAGCATCTTCATTGGTGATTTTTGCACGAGATAATGTAGATCGTACTTTAGAAGGTACTTCTTTAACTATATTTAATATCATAAATGCTGGTTTAACAATTATTCCATTAGCTATTATTACTTACGTGGTAGGGAAATTAACGCAACAAACATTTGGAAAAGCACCCTTATCTAACGTTGTTCAAATTCTATGTTTTGTAGGGATTTGGGGAATTGCAATTTGGATGTTGTACCGTGAGTTTACAGCGACTTCATCAGAGATTACAGTATCATGGTTTTCGATCTTAAATTCATTCTTTATTATTGCATTTGCATCCTCAGTTTCTAAAATTTGGGATTCTAAATTAAATCCTCCAGCAGCTGTAAAATATGGTTTAGGATTAATTATTATGGCGATTGGTTTCGGATTATTAGCATTCGGATCTCATGGAATTCAAGAAGGAGTTAAAGTATCAATGATTTGGTTAGTATTAGCATACTTATTCCACACATTAGGAGAGTTATTCTTATCACCAGTAGGATTATCTTATGTGTCTAAATTAGTACCTGCACGTATGATTGCATTTATGTTTGGGATGTGGTACTTAGCGATTGCAATTGGTAACAAATTAGCTGCAATTATCGGTGGTCAAATCGAAAATATTACAAATAATTACTCGTTATCAACTTTCTTCTTAATCTTTACAGTAGTTCCTATTGTAGCAGGATTACTTGTAATGGCATTAAACCCAGTATTGAAGAAATTAATGCACGGCGTTAAATAATAAAACAAAGACTTATGAAAACTTTTTTAACTGTTATTACAATTCTTTTATCTTCATTTACTTTTGCACAAAAGATTAATTGGATGACTTTAGAGCAAGCTACTAAAGCAAGTAAAGAGAATCCTAGTAAGCCTATTTTACTAAATATTTACACTGATTGGTGTGGATATTGTAAAAAATTAGACAAGGAAACTTTTGTAGATCCTGCTGTTACAAAGTATGTAAATGATAATTATATACCTGTGAAATTTAACGCAGAAACTAAGGAGATGGTATCATTCTTAGGAATCAATTATACATATATAGACGGTGCAAAAGCTAACTATTTAGCTTTTATATTTTCGCAAGGTAGACTAAGTTATCCAGCAACTGTTGTAATTGATAGTAAAGGAAATACAGAAAAATTAGTTTTTGGATATAGATCAGCAAGCGATTTTAAAGAAGATATTAAAATCTAATCTGAAAAGAGCCTTTTTCTGAGGTATTCCATAAAATAGAATGGTTATTTAGTTTTAAAATTGAATCCATTTCTGAAATATAACTAGGGTAGTTGCTTCCATCAGCAATTACCCTTTTTATTTGCTTTAAATCCTTCAAATCTTCAGGTTTATAACTTGAATTTCTCACCAAAATATAGTCTACATTTTCAGGGTTTTTACTTAAATTTTCTCCTATAAAATAAGTTTCATTATTCACAAATAGAAAAGATTTCGTTTTATGAAAATAGTTGTTTTCATAGACCGAATCTAGAGCAATATAAGTGGTATGTTTTATCCGTTGATGTATTTGATAAGGTCTAATAATATATTGTTTAGTCTGCGATGAATCCAAATTATGAGCATGTAAAATAGTTAATTCATGTCCGTTTCTTATGCCTATTAAACTCGTCCTGTATTGATGAAAAATTATAACTTCATTTGAATTTTTGATGCTATTAAAATCCATATATCTATTGATTTGTATACCCAGTAAACAAGCAACAATAACATAAAGTGACACTTTTGATTTATATAAAATCAAAGGTTTAATAGCTATTAATATTATGATGATTAAGAAGGCTATAAATGGTGAAATGTAAACTTGTTTCATAATCATGGTTTCATGAGAAGCAAGCCATTTGATATAAGCATTACTATAATATATAAAAGCATTAAAAAAATTTACATATAAGGTAAGCTGTATATTTAATAAGACTAAAATAATCGCTAAAATAGCCCCTAAAATCATTAAAAAAGAGGCAGGAACTAAAAATACATTTCCGAAAAGAAAAAGACCAGAAAACTGATTAAAATAATAAGTTGCAAAGGGCATTGTACCAAGTTGTGCACTAATGCTTGTAGTAGACAAATCATAGAAATACTTCACCTTTTTATTTTTGGGCTTGTATAGTTTTTTATAAATAGGATTAAGCCAAACTATAAAAAATACTGCTGAAAAACTTAGTTGAAAGCCTACGTCAAATAGATAATTTGGCTGAATTAGTAAAATAATAAATGCACTTAAAGATATAGTATGAAATATATTTTTAGGTCTTTTTAACAATTCAGAAGTATAATAGATTGAGATCATTAAGGCGGAACGAAATACTGGCGGCAGCATATCTACATAAAATGCAAATAGCCAAATTATAAGTAATGCAATAATAATTCGAATTTTTTTGCCATTTCGAAGATATAAAAGAGGCTTTAAAATAAATTGTAAAATCATAAAAATCATCACAACATGTAAGCCTGAGATGGATAATATATGCACCACACCAGTAGCTATATAACTATCATTTAATTCTTGAGAAATCTCACTACGATCGCCAAGCAGCATAGACGAAATAATAGAACGGGCTTCTAAGGAATACCCAGCTTTCTCTAGTAATATTCGGATATTTTCTTTGGATTTTGTAGCTATTTTCTTCCAGTGCGAATGATTAGATTTATGTTTTAAAACATGTTCTACATAAATTGTATGGTTGATTTTTTGTTTTTTAAGAAACATTGAATAATTGAACTGATAAGGGTTTTTAGCCTCATTTAATTCATATGTATTTCCATAAATAACAAGTGTATCTTTAGGATATATTTTTAAATTTTTATCTTCAACATGTAATAAACCTACATTTCCGTTTACTAAATTCCGACCTTTAAACTTGAGGTATTTAGCAGAAGCTTTATAGTTTTCTATGATAACATATTGAGCTACTTTTTTTTCTTTTGCAGGTATATAAGGTTCATTAGCAGGGGCATTGATAGTTGTATGGAGTATGATTCCTAACAAAATAAATTGTACACAAAATCCTATGGTTTTGAATATATGATTTTTTATTAATTGATTGAAAAACAAGGTAAAGAGAAGAAAAATAAAATAAATTCGTAAATTCGCATAATTAATCCAGCTATCAGAAATAAATATTCCGATAGCTAAGCAAATTGTTAAAAATGAAAAGAGATGATTTTTCATTTTAATAATTTACGATAAAGAATTGTAAAAACTGTTTTTTAAGTATTTGTAATTCAGTTAGTTTAAATCTAATTCATATGAGATATTTTTTATTGGTTTTATCATTTTTTTTGTGTCATACTATAAATGCACAAACTGATGTAAAGCTTACAATTAAAAATTTACGTAAAGTAGAAGGTAATTTGTCTATAGAATTCTACAGAAATATAGAAAATTATACAAAAGGTGAAAATGCATTTAAGAAATTATATATTCCAATTAAAGACTTAGATCAATTTGAAACTACGTTTAAGAATATTGAAGAAACTTACTATGCAGTAAAAGTTTTTGTAGATACAAATAATAATAAAATATTGGATAAAAGTTTTTTAGGTGTAAAGAAAGAACCTTACGGATATTCTGGAGATAGTTCACCTTTCCTAAGAGAACCTACTTTTGAAGAGGCAAGAGAATTACCAAGTAAGCAAAATAACAATATTATTATATTTTTGAAAAATAATAAAGGCGATGATTAATCATCGCTTTTTTTTTATTTTAATTGAAACGACATTCCTAGATTAATTCCTATCAATGACGAGGCATTATTGGGATTATCTTTTATTGGATTCAGCAATAATTTATAATAAGGTTCCAGATTAATTCCTATTTTATCATTAAAAAGATATTCAAATTTTAAAGCTCCATTTGCACTAAAACTAGTATTATTTACATTAGAAGCTTCTCCGATTTTCAGTTTTCCAGATGTAGAATTAGTAATATCGATTTCATTTTTAGTTAATATAAAGTAACTTCCACCACCTATTGCAGAAATATTAAATCTTTTGTGTTTAAATAAATTTAACTCTATTTCTATCGGAATTTCTACAAATTCTAATTTTTGATTCATCTTATTATCCGCTGATAAATAGTATTTATTAGGAAAATCTTCCGCATTATTTAAGATGCTTATCTCACTTGTGTATTTTATATTTTCAGGATTATTTGCAAAATTATTGTCTGATTGTATCGTGTTAATAGAAGACATATTACTTACAGAAGATGTGGTAATGTTATTTGTATTCTGCGCTAAATCTATTTTAGCAATTCCTGCACGTACTTTTATATTCTCTGTTATTATATAAGAAACTTTTGCTCCATAAGAAACTGTAATATCATTTTGCAGTGTATTAGCATTAAATGTTGATGATAAGATAGATTTTGAGTCTAATAATAGAGTAGGAGAAACAAATGAAGATATGGCTAACTTAGGAGAGCTTTTTGTAGTTTCCTTTGTAATATGACGAGTTTCTTCTTCAAGAAGTATTTCTTCAAGAAATTTTTCATCATCATTTTTAACTACAGGAAGTTTAACTTGGCTAGCTTGATAAGCAATATTTTCTCCATCAATCGAATTGCTTTTTAACTTTTCATTTCTTGAATTTAAACCAAGATTTGAATAATAATTGTTCCAGTAATCTCCAAATTCTGTATTATTATCTATCTCCTTAGTATATATATTTTGTGGTGCTGTAAGACTATTATAACTTATATTTTTATACATAGTTTTAGTATCTACATTAGTATGATTAACTATGTAAGTATTTTCAAAAGAATCATTATCTCTTGTTTTTACAAAAACAGCATCTTTATTTAGTTTTCTTGTATTCTTTATTTGTTCTTTTTTGTTAATCACAAAATCGGAAGAAGTTTTTTGTTCATTATTTTTAGATGAAAAAAACAGGAAGGCAAATATTGCAATACATGCCGCAGACGAAGAAAGCCAAATAAAAATAGGAACTATTTTTCTCTTTGGTTTTTTGTGTAATTGATTTTCAATATTAGTCCAAGCATCTAGAGGAGGAGCTTGTGGCTGGGATAATTTATCTTTTATTTTTTGATCAAAATTGTTCATTTTCAATAGGATATTTCAGATGAGATAATTTTTGTTTTAATATATTTCGAGCACGAGACAGATTGGATTTTGAGGTGCCGATGGATATATTTAATAACGTGGCTATTTCTTGATGAGAATATTCCTCAAGTACATATAGATTAAAAACTTGCCTATATTGGTATGGAAGAGATTGTATAATGGTAAGAAGTTCTTGGTAGCTGGTGAGGTCATCAAAATCAATAGTTTCCTCTTCTACATCACAGATATTTTCTATATCCTCTACTTTAAGATTATTCTTCTTCCGGTATTTTTGTAAAGATACATTTACCATTATTTTCTTCATCCATCCTTCAAATGAACCTTGAAAATTGTATTGATCAATTTTATTGAATATAAGGATAAAACCCTCTTGAAAAGAATCTTGTGCGTCTTCGTAATTATCAGAATACCGAAGACATATTGAAAAAAGTATGCTAGAAAATTCAGTATAAATTAATTGCTGTGCTTTTCTATCATTCTTTTGACATCGTTGGATAATCTTTATAAGAGGGTTTTCCAAAATTTATAATCTACTTTTATTCCGCAGGAATCTGGATTGTTTCTGAGATATAAATATCTTCTCCATTTAGTTTACCAGCCCAAACTCTGATTGTATTTTCCCCCGCTTTTGTAGGAACAAATCGGTATGTTTTAGTCACAATTCTAATATCATTAGTACATGATGAATTATTTTTTTGAGATCCAAATACGCCAAAGTTTTTTACGTCACTTGCTGATGAAGCAATGTCTTTAAACTCTACAAAATCTTGACAATCTCCTTTTAATTCAAATGTAACATGTATGTTAGTCGGTTTTTTTATAGGAGCAACAGAGTCTACATTATATTCTAATTTTAAAGCCGGAACGAATCCGTATGAAGTATATTCTTCAGATGAATTATCATCATTTAAACAACTAATTGTTGTAAAACCTACAAACATTAACATCGTGAAGTAGGTAAGTAATTTAATCACTTTCATAGTTTTATTTTTTTTAAAGTTATATAATTATAAGATGAATAAAAGTAAAAGGGTTGCGTTAAAAATATAATTTTAACATTTTTTAATAAAAAATCCTCTTATTAAAATAAGAGGATAATATTTATTTAGAAGTCAAATCTTTTATGATAAGATTAGCTGTGCGCTCGGATGCACCTACACCACCCAATTTATGAACAAGTAAGTCATAATCTTTTAAAACCTGATCACGTTTAGCTGTATTTAAGATAAGATTTAATTCGTGTTTAATGTTTTCATACGTTAAGTCGTACTGAATTAATTCTTTCACAACCTCTTTATTCATTATTAAATTAACTAAAGAGATGTATTCAATATTCTTTACTACTCGTTTTCCTATCTCATAAGAAAGAGGATTCCCTTTGTAACATACAACTTCCGGAACCTTTAATAACGCTGTTTCTAAAGTAGCCGTACCCGAAGTAACTAATGCAGCATGAGACATACGTAGTAAATCGTATGTTCTATTTTCAACTATTTTTAAATCATTTCCTGCGATTGCTTTATAGTTTTCTATAGGTTGTGATGGGGCACCAGCAACAACAAATTGATAATCTGGAAAATCTTTACTTACTGATAACATCAGAGGTAGTTTAACTTTAATTTCTTGTGTTCGACTTCCGGGTAATAATGCAATTATAGGACGATTATCTAAACCATATTTTTGCTTTATTTCTTCAGGGTTGATCGAAGGTAAATTGTGCAGTGAATCTAATAATGGATTTCCTACAAAATCAACTTTATAATCATAACGTTGATAAAATTCTTCTTCGAAGGGTAAAATGACGAACATTTTATCTACCACTTTTTTTATTTTATGTACTCGGCCAGTTTTCCAAGCCCATATTTGTGGAGATATATAGTAGTAGACACGTATACCAAGCTTCTTTACAAACTCTGCAACTTGTAAATTAAACCCAGGATAATCAACTAATATAACAGCATCTGGCTGATAGTTTTTAATGTCTTTTTTACAATAAGAAATATTCCCAAGGATTGTACGTAAATTCATGATTACTTCAGCAAAACCCATAAATGCAAGATCGCGGTAATGTTTCACAATTGTTGCGCCTTGTGCTTCCATTAAATCACCTCCCCAACATCTAAATTCTGCTTTAGGATCTTTGATTTTAATTTCTTTCATTAAATTCGAAGCGTGTAAATCGCCCGATGCTTCTCCTGCTATGATATAATACTTCAATGGAAATTGTTTTTCTCTTACAAAGATAAATTATCCTAGTAAGATTTGGTAAGATTATTAGATGAAGAAAAATGAATTTATTGTTCTTAACATTTGTTATGAATGATAGCCATATTAATTTTATAACTTTACTTCTTTAAAAACTTACTAAAAATGTCTGACGAAATCTTAAATAAAGTAACAAATAGCGGATTAATAACTTTGGATTTAGAAGATTATTATCCAACAGGTAATCGTGTGATTTTTGATCTTAAAGATTGGTTATATGAAGAATTAATCTTGAAAGAAAAAGATTTTAGACAAAATTTAAAAGATCATGATTGGTCGCAATACCAAGGTTCATATGTAGCTATGACTTGTACGGCAGATGCAATTGTACCTTCTTGGGCTTATCTATTGGTTGCTACATATCTACAGCCAGTTGCTAAAAAAGTGATTCATGGTTCGTTAAAGGATTTAGATCAAATTATTTATACAGAAGTAATTAATAATTTAAATCTTGAAGAATATGTGGATGGAAAAGTGATTGTAAAAGGTTGTTCTCAAAAACCAGTGCCAGATTCAGCTTACATATTACTAATTGAGAAATTGCAACCCGTTGTAAACTCATTAATGTTTGGAGAGGCGTGTAGTACAGTTCCATTGTACAAAAAGAAAAAAGTATAAATAGGATTAATAAAAAAATCCACTCTTTAGAGTGGATTTTTTATTTTATTTAGAATTAGAATCCTGATCTTCCCATTCCTCGACCTTCACCGCGAGGACGATCTTGATTCATATTTGAACCTGAAGATTTACCTCCGAATTGATTTAGGTTAAATGTTACTGAAAACATTACAAAACGAGTTAAAATGTTGTTACGTTCATCTCTGATATATTCGTCTGATATTGTACGCGTATAACTGTTATTTTGATTAAGAATATCAAATACTTTTACTCCAGCTTCCATTTTATTATTAAAGAATGAATACATCATTTGCATATTCCATAAGAAGAAATCTCTTTTGAAACCGGCAGCCATTCTTGAATTGTTGTTGTAAGAAAATTCGTTAGTCCAAGTTAAGTTCTTTGGCCATGTCGTAATTGATCTTAAACTAAAATTATGAACTGTATTAGTTTGTTCATCTAATGTATAATTGTAGTAATTAGTTTTTGAGTATCTTAAGTTATAAGATGGAGAAAGTGTAATATAATTATTCCAATTATATGTTAATCGTACACTAGGTGTTATACTAGAGTTGTATGCTGTATATAATTGTGAGTTTCTAAACGCTTGTTGACGTGCATAGCTAGAGTATAAACCTACGTTTAAGTTTAATTTATTAGCAGCTTTATTTAATTGTTTACTCCAAAATAAATTTCCATTTAATCTATAATTACCTTCCACATTTGTATAAGTAGAACGTGTGATTAAATCTTCATCTACGTACGAATAATTTACAATACTAGATTGATTGTAAGTATATGTAAAATTTGCATTTATTCCTTGACGCGTTTTACGATCAAAGTTGGAGAAATTTAAAGATAATTGGTGAGATTTATTTGGATCTAAATCTGGATTACCAACAAATATATTTAACGGATCTGATAAATTCTCAATAGCTAATAACTGTGTTGTAGAAGCTAAGCTTGTGTTGTAATTATAATTAAAAGATAGGTTATTATTCCCCGCTTTGTAGCGTAAATTGGCTTGAAGCGCAGGTAACATTTCTCGGACAGTTAAATTATAAGCACTTCCTGTATAAAATCCATAATTTTCTTGATTATAGAAATCAGAACCAGCACGTAATGTTCCAGAGAATTTAGATTTATTTAATTGTAATTCAGCATAAGGAGAAACTTTATTTTGTTTCATTTCATTATAACGACTAAAAATATCATTTCTAACGATAAAATCATTTAACAATGGATCATACTCCCATGTTTGATTATCATTTTCATTATAGTTATACTCATATTTCGTACCTACAGCAAATTTTAAAGAATCTGCAATTGGATATGTATAAAATAAATCAGCAGAAATAGAATTGTTTTTAGTATTTACCTTCTCTAATTGATTACGAATATCATCCTCACGATCTGAGTTGTAAAATAAAGTGCTTGTATTGATTCTATTATTTTGATTTCTATCATCAATCGAAGCTTTTACTGAAGCATTTAAGTAAGATTTATCTTTGAATCCTTGGTATAATGTTACTTCAGAATTGAATCCATTATTTTTAGATTCATTTTTATTACTACCAAAACTCTCATTTCTTAATTCTCCATTTTCATCTGTAGATTGGCTATCAAAATCTCTTGTAGAGCTTGATGTTCCATGAGAAAAACTTGGATTAAAGTAGATTTTTGTTAGATTTTTATTCCATTCTAATGTAGAACCAAACTTATGATTAAAGTTTTCGGATTTAGAAATCGTGTTAGATTCTGTCGTATAGATATTATCTGGTAATAAATTTTCTTGACGCGTGTAATTATCGTTTTTATTGTAACTATGGTCGAAGTTATAATTTCCACCTACAGTAAAATAATCATTAATTTTATCATTATAATTTAAACCGATAGACGAGCTGTTTGTGATACCGTTACCACCACGTTTTCCCATTCCACCACGACCAAATGATCCTGCACCGGTTGCTAAACCTGTACTTGCAATATCGTTTGATGAACCTATTAAACTTAAACGTCGACTTCCTTTAAAATAGTTAGCCATGATATTAGCTTCATAACGATCATCTGTACCATATCCCACAGTACCTTTTACCATGTAACCTTGTTTTTTGTCTTCTTGTAATGTGATATTAATAGAAGATTTATCGGATCTTGATTTCTCACCTGAGAATTTCTCATTTCTTGATTTAAAATCTGATACTTGTATTTTTTTAATGATATCAGCAGGTAAATTTTCTAATGCAATTTTACCATCTGTCCCAAAAAATGGTTCCCCGTCAATAAGAATTTCATTAACTTCTTTTCCATTTACGGTAATTTTGCCATCATCATCAATATCAACACCTGGTAGCTCTCTTAGTAAGGCTTCAAGGTTTGCATTTGGTTTTACTTTATACGAACTTGCATTATACTCTATTGTATCATTTTTAATAACAACTGGTTCATTCGTCGTTAATAAAACTTCTTTTAATTGATAAGTTTGTGGACTTAATACAATAGTACCTAAATCTAGGTTTTGGGTTAAATTATTAAAGCTTCTTGTGTATATACCTTCAATTGGATCATCTACTATGATATAAAAAGGTTTATCTAGTGTAGATAAAGATAAATTAAATTCACCATTTTCGTCGGTGAAAGTTGAAGTAATTTTAGTAGAGTCAGCTTTATTCCCGATGGTTATTGAAACATCGGTAAGCGGAAACTCTATCTGATCTTGTACTTTCCCCTTAAGAGAAATTTGTTCCTGAGCTATTGAGAAAACAGCGTATAAAAGGAAAAAAAGAGTGGATAATTTTTTAAACATAGTTAAACTTAATGTCCTTATTAGACCAAAAATTTAACCAAAAGTTTAACCAAAAGTTTAACTACTGCTTAAATTTTTTCCAATTTGTAGGGCTAATATTTGTTGTGTCTATTTCAGAAACTGTGTTAAATAAAGGAGTTATAGACATGATACGGAATGTTTTATCTACTTTTAAATCCATTTCTGGACAATAAACTTCAATTAACTTAATGGTTTCTGAATTGGAAGAAGTAGAAACAAACAAAGTACTTTTAACTTGTTTAGTAACTTCCCAATTCTGGCAATTTCCTACAGAAGAATAATATTTAAACAATATAAAAGGAATAAATGCAAGTAGAATTCCAAAGATAAATTTGAGAATATTTTTATAATTCCAACCTCTATTTTTATTAATACTCAATAAGCATAAAAAGTAAATGCTAGTTCCTGTGGCAAAGGTTAATATTTTAGGAAAAATTTGAGCAAAATTGTAATCAGAGAATTCTAATCCAATATGTTCACCAAATACGAAATAACTGATAAACCAGACAATTATAAATGTAAACGTTGTTTTTAAAATTAATCGTAGGTTTTTGTTCATGTTATATATTTTGTAGATGTAAAATTAGAGTTTAATTCCTGTTAATATAACTTATTCACAGGAATTAAACTTATATATTATTTTAAATCTTTAATAAGATTATCTAAAACTTCAATTGCTGACTCAGCTAAGTGTGTTCCTGGTCCAAAGATAGAATGCGCACCATTTTGAAATAAATATTCATAATCTTGTCGTGGGATAACACCTCCTACAATAATATAAACATCTTCTCTACCTAATGCTTTTAATTCCTTAATAACTTCAGGAACTAACGTCTTATGTCCTGCGGCTAAGGACGAAATACCTAAAATATGAACATCATTTTCTACAGCTTGTTTAGCAACCTCAGCAGGCGTTTGGAATAAAGGTGCGATATCTACATCAAATCCCATATCAGCATATGAGGTAGCAACTACTTTAGCTCCACGATCATGACCATCCTGACCCATTTTTGCCACCATAATACGTGGACGTCTTCCGTCTAATTCTGCAAATTCATCAGCCAGTTTTCTAGCTTTTTCAAAACTTTCCATTTTTCCTGCATCCATAGCATATACACCTTGTATTCCTCTTGTAATCGCTTTATGTCTTCCGTATACTTTTTCTAAAGCATCTGAAATTTCGCCTAATGTTACTCTACGACGAGCAGCTTCAATAGAAAGTTCTAATAAATTTCCATTGCCCGATTTTGCAGCTAATGTTAGTTGATCTAATATTTCTTCAACTTTATTTTTATCACGTGTTGATCGAATATTATTTAATCGAGCTAATTGTTTTTCGCGTACCGCAGAATTATCAATATCTAAAATATCAAAACCGTCTTGTACTAATTTAGATTTGTAAGCATTTACACCAATAATAGCATCTTCACCAGAATCTATTTTTGCTTGTTTTTTTGCAGCAGCTTCTTCAATACGCATTTTAGGAATTCCAGCTTCTATGGCTTTTGTCATTCCTCCTAACTCTCTTACTTCTTTGATGTATTCCCAAGCTTGGTTAGCCATTTCATTTGTAAGAGATTCTATCATAAAACTTCCACCCATAGGGTCTGCAGTTCTACAAATTTGCGTTTCTTCTTGTAAAATAATTTGCGTATTTCGAGCAATTCGAGCAGAGAAATCTGTAGGTAAAGCTATGGCTTCATCTAACGCATTAGTGTGTAGAGATTGAGTTCCACCTAAGGCTGCAGCTAGAGCCTCGATAGCTGTTCTACCGATATTGTTGTAAGGTTCTTGCTCTGTTAAACTCCATCCCGAAGTTTGACAATGCGTTCGTAACATTAATGATTTTGGATTCTTTGGTTCAAACTCTTGCATCAGTTTTGTCCAAAGCATACGTGCAGCACGAAGTTTTGCAATTTCTTGGGTAAAGTTCATTCCTATTGCCCAAAAGAATGATAAACGTGGCGCAAAGTCATCCACCTTTAATCCTGCTTCTAACCCTGTTTTTACATATTCGTATCCATCGGCTAATGTGTAAGCCATTTCTAAAACAGGTGTAGCTCCAGCTTCTTGCATATGATAACCTGAAATAGAAATAGAATTGAATCGAGGGATTTTTTGAGATGTATATTCAAAAATATCCGCAATGATTTTCATAGAAGGTGTAGGAGGATAGATATACGTATTACGTACCATAAACTCCTTTAGTATATCATTCTGAATCGTGCCAGATAATTTTTCTTGAGAAACACCTTGTTCTTCAGCAGCAACGATATAAAACGCTAAAATAGGAAGTACAGCACCATTCATCGTCATGGAAACTGATATTTTATCTAATGGAATTTGATCAAATAAAATTTTCATATCCTCTACAGAGTCAATAGCTACACCTGCTTTACCAACATCACCAACTACACGTTCATGATCAGAATCGTATCCACGGTGTGTGGCTAAATCAAATGCAACAGATAATCCTTTTTGTCCTGCAGCAAGATTTCTTTTATAGAAAGCATTTGATTCTTCTGCAGTAGAAAAACCGGCATATTGACGTATTGTCCATGGTTGACGAACATACATAGTTGTATATGGTCCACGAAGAAATGGTGAGACCCCTGGTAAAAATTCAGTTTGTTTTAAATCTTTAACGTCTGCGTAGCTATAATTATTTTTAACTTTTAAGCTGTCAAGCTCAAAATTTTCAAGTTCAGGTTGAACTAAATTTAATTTTCGTTCAAATTTTAAATTTGAAAAATCTTTTTTGTGATTCATATTGCTAATATAAAAAATATCCTACATAAAATTTTTCCTTATATAATCATAACTATTAAAAATGTAACAAAATGAATTTGATTGGTTTGGTAAGGTTATTGAAACAAAAAAACAAAACCAACTACTATGAAATTAGAATTTAGTAAACTTAATATTCAAGAAGTAATTGATACGATTGACGAAAATAAAGCCCTTGAATGGCAGCTTGATATTCGTAAATTCTTAGAAAAGTACGCAGAAGAAGATGCAGTAATTTCAATTAGCGAATTACAAGGCGAAGTAATATTTGATGTAGAAATGCGTAAGCAAAACATCAAAAATACAGTAATAGCATTAAATGAATTGTTAGAATTAAAGCAAGGGGATACTACATTGTTAAGTAATTCGATTAGGATGAAATCTGGAGCTATTGTAATTGCTCAAGCCATTGAAGCTAAAATGGATATTTATTGTACTGAGCAAACAGATGTTATAAAAATTCCTTATACAGGGCAAGACCAAAATACAATTCATTGGGGATTAAATTATGTTTATTTAACAGAGGCGCAAGTTCATCAGTCTAGTGATGTTTTACATAGAATAGAGAAAATTGTGGTAGAAGCTTACGGCATAAAAGATGAAACCAAATCACATTTATATAAAAATGATGAACAACATATATATGAGGTTTTTAGTGTTAAATTGTTCCCTATCGGAATAAGAAAATTAGGAGAAGAAGAATTTACAACTTTCGGAGAAGTGCAAATATCTCGTTCTGCACAAGGTCATATGTTAGTAAATTCTCCAAACTACAATGATCAAATTGATACTCAAAAAGTAGTTCATATAGTAGATAATAAAACATTTAGATGGTTACTGCCCAATGAATATCTAGATAACGAGTTAAATACAATTATTGATTTTGACCATATAGAAGATGTTTTGAGACCTTATATAGATAGTCGTTTCGTAGTAATTAATTATCCACATAGCGAGACAGGAAAAGAAGTTGTAACATTAGTAGTTAAAAGATTATATATAGACGATTTTAAATTTCCTACCGATGGGTTAAAGGATTATGAAATTCCAAGGCAAAATTATTCTATTGGAGATTTTCCTGAAAACGATGATCGTGCGGTAATTAGAAGTGAAGTAAAACGTTTATTAGCTGAGAATTAAACAATAAAAAAAAGTGCTTAACATTAGTTTAAGCACCTTTTTATTAAAAATTATTTATTAATATTGTATATCAATCAATGATTTTAAAGGAATTAAAACTCCATTTTTAATTTGTAAATATTTTTCCGTCACAGTCCAAACAGTAGTTTCAATTTTTTTAGGACCTTGATCTGTCTGTATTGTGATAAAAGCTTTTGATTTAAATTCATTTCCTAAACGAACAGAGTTTAACAATTTTTCTTTTTGTACCTGTATTTCGTCTAGTGGTGCATCTAAAAATTTGTAGTTTGTTAACTCTTCCTTTTCAATTAATTCAGCTCTCATCATTTCCATTCTTTTGTAGTTTTATATTTCTTCTTGTTACACATTACCTAAATTACAAAATGAATTCATTTAAACTAATAAATATCATATATTTTTTATTCATAATTTAAGGCTAGAAGTGTATTAAAAATATATTCAAAAATTTGACCAACACTATAAAAATATAAAAAATTCATTCTATTTTCTTAATTTTGCATTATGTCAGACGAAAAGAAATTTAAATCCGGTTTTGTTAATATTATTGGTAATCCGAATGTAGGAAAATCTACGTTAATGAATCTTATGATGAAAGAAAGATTAGTTATTGCTACCCATAAGGCACAAACTACTCGTCATCGTATAAAAGGTATCTTAACAGGAGAGGATTATCAAATCGTATTTTCTGATACACCGGGTGTATTAGATCCTGCATACGAACTACAGACAAAGATGATGGATGCTGTGAACGAATCTATGGTAGATGCGGATGTTATTCTTTATGTAGTTGAAGTTGGAGAAAAACGTTTGAAAAATGAAGAAATTTTTGCTCGTATGCAAAAAACTTCAACTCCTATAATATTATTATTAAATAAAATAGATACTGCTACACAAGAAAAATTATATGAGGCTGTAGAATACTGGCATGAACTTTTACCAAACGCTCAGATATTACCTATTTCTGCAAAAGAAAATGTAAATGTTGAGATGTTGGTAACAAGAATTAAAGAAATGCTTCCTGAAGGACCTCAATATTATCCGGATGATCAATTGACTGACAGATCTGAACGATTTGTAGTAAACGAGGTTATTCGTGAAAAGATTTTATTAAATTATACGAAAGAGATTCCTTATTCAGTAGAAGTTGTGACTGAACGTTTCAAAGATGAAATTAATTTGATTTCTATAGAAACTGATATTTTTGTTGAAAGAGATTCTCAGAAAGGAATTATTATAGGCCATAGAGGAGAGGCTTTATCAAAAGTAGGAAAAGAAGCACGAGAAGAATTAGAAAAATTCTTTGATAAAAAAGTTTTCCTAAAACTATTTGTTAAAGTTAGAAAAGATTGGCGTAAAAAAGAAAATGATTTACGTCGTTTCGGTTATTAAATAATAACATTAAATAAACATTAAGCGTTGATTTTTCAACGCTTTTTTTCGTCTTAATAAGTTAATAATGAGTAAATTTGATGTATAACAAAACCTAAAATCATATACTTATGTCAACTATACTATTTCCTACAGATTTTTCTCAGACCGCAAATAATGCCTTTTTATACGCCTTAAACCTTGCTAAAGTTTTACATACAGATATTCGATTAATTACTTTAAAAACTCATCTAAAAGAATATTTGAATATGCCAGAAGATATATTCGATACGAAAGTGAATGAGCTAAAAAGTATTGCAGTAGAAAATAATCTAGGCGATGTAAATATTATAAGTTCATTAGAAATTGGCGATCTATTGATGTCTGTGCTTGATATTATTGAAAAAGAGAATATCAAATACGTGGTAATGGGAACTAATGGTGAAAATAGTTTTGGAAAAAAACTATTTGGCTCACAAACATTAAGTGTGATTAACAATTCTCCAGTTCCGGTATTGGCAATTCCTCATCAATTAAAATATCATCCTGAAAGAAAATTTGCTTTTGCAACTATGCTTGACGCTAGAGAAGATGCAGCATTACAGGAAATTATAGAAATTGCTAACAAACATTCATCTCCTTTAAATGTGGTACATGTAGAAACAAAATCTATTACAAGCGAAACGCTTATTAAAAAACGAGAATGGCAAGTAAATCATCCATATTTAGAATTGGATATAGTACAAAAAGAAGATGTAGAAAAAGGATTATTAGAATATTGTAACAACAAAATGATAGACGTATTAGGAGTGGTTCGCAGAGATCTTAATATTTTTCAACGTTTATTTACAGAAAGTAATAGTAAACAATTACTTAATAATTCTAATTTTGCCATTTTAGTATTGAAAGGTAAATAATTATTGAGGAATAGATTTTTAAAAAGCGATGATTATATCATCGCTTTTTAATTGGCTAAATTTTTGCGAAATTTAATTAAGATTTAACTAAATGACTGAACTAGAAAAAAAACAAAGTTTAAATAAACATAAAACTATAGCCACAGGATTATTTGTCTTAATGGCAGTAGTATATGGTGGGATGGTTTTTTTAGCAACCAAAAGTGATGCAAGTTGGATAAAATATGTAGAAGCTTTTTCTGAAGCTGCAATGGTAGGTGCGTTGGCAGATTGGTTCGCTGTAACAGCACTATTTAAATATCCATTAGGTTTAAAAATCCCACATACAAATTTAATTGAGAGAAGTAAAAATTCAATCGGAGAAAGCTTAGGTTTTTTTGTTACAAATAACTTTTTAACTCCTTCTACTATTAGACCATATATAGAAAAATTAGATGTGGTGAAATTTGTCTCCGATTGGTTAAATAAAAAATCTAACCAAGAAATTTTACAAGAAGAATTAATTGCTTTTATTCAAAAAATCCTCAAAGATTTAGACGATAAAGAAGTTGTTGGTTTTATGACTCTAAAAGGAGATGAAATTTTAAAACAATTTGATTTGCAGGAGCTAGCAGGTACTACTATAGAATATGTTATAGAAAAAGAAAAGCATAATGAAGTATTAGATTTAGTATTGCCAAAAGCAAAAGAGTATATACAAGAAAGTAATTTTCTTATTGAAGGAAAATTAAATGAAAAACATCCTTTTATTTCATTTTTTGCTGGGAAAAAAATTTCTAAAGGAGTGATAGATGGTGTAGTAAGTTTTATAGAAGAAATAGAACAGGACAAAGAGCATCCTATACGAAAGAATATACAAGAATCAATATTGAACGCTGCAGATAAGATTAAAACTGATTCTACATGGCAAATAAAATTGAATGAAATGCGATCTGAATTTATTACTCCTGAAAGATTAGAAGAATATGCTTCAGATTTATGGCAAGCATTAAAAACTAATTTAACGGAGAGTTTTGCACAAGAAGATTCCACACTACAGAAATATGCCCAAAAAAATATTCAAAAATTATCGCATAATTTAAATGAAAATCAAGAAATGATTCAAAAAATAAATGGATGGATACGCCATTTCTTATACAGAATGATTTTGAGAAATGTAAATGAAGTCGAAACGTTAATCAGTAATACAGTAGGAGATTGGGAAGGTAAAGATTTAAGTGAAAAACTGGAATTGGAAGTAGGAAAAGATTTACAATATATCCGAATTAACGGAACATTGGTGGGAGGATTAGTAGGATTATTAATATATAGTATAACACAATTATTACTTTATTAAAATATAAAAAGAACCATATATCATGGTTCTTTTTATATAAATTATTCAGCGTTATAAATATTATGTGAAGCACTCCAAATTCGATATTGTATCTCATATCCTTTTGGAGAATAGATGACAAGGGGTAATTTACTATTATATCTTACTTTATCGGGTTGCGCGTAAACTATTTTTTCTTTTGGTGTAGCATTTATACAACCCATTAAAGTTGACGCAACATCACCTTTAGTTTCAAATTCATAATAGCTGTATCCCCAACCTTCTAAATTTTTCTCTTCAAGTTCCCCTATTAAGAAGTAGTTATTACAACCATCAGTCATTGTATTTTTTCCAATCATGATTTCGACCATATAGTCATTTTCATTTTCTTTTGGCTCTAAACGAATCACTTTTTGAATTTGTTCTTTTTCGGCTTTAGGAAACATCTTAATATCTTCTTTCGTCTGTGAAAATATTGGTGTAGTAAGAATAGATAATATACCTATGAATAATAATTTCTCCATCTTTTAAATTGTTTTAAATATAATAATAAGATGAAAATGTTGCACCAAAAGTTGGTTTAAGGATGTTAAATAAAAGCCAAAAAAAAGACATTCAAAATTTGAATGTCTTTTTTGCTCCTCCTCTTGGGCTCGAACCAAGGACCCTCTGATTAACAGTCAGATGCTCTAACCAACTGAGCTAAGGAGGAGTATCGTTATCGATATTGTTGATGCAAATATAGAGCGAATTTTTATATCTCCAAATATTTTTTCAACTTTTTTTTCGCTGAAAGTCCCATAAATAGGGCAACTTATTGAAAATGAATAAGAAAAATTTTTATTTTTTTACAATTAATAATGATAAAAGATCCCTTGTTGTGCCGCAGTCCATAGTGGAGCGGTTTGTTTGGCTTCTTTTAGTGCATCTGCTGCCCAAGTATTACACGTAAAAAGGAAACTATAATTACCTTTAGCCTCATAAAAGGCATCATTGTTACCATAAACCATATCAGTTGGAATCAATTGTACTTTACCATTTGCATCGTAATCAAATGAATTTTTTAAATAATTCACTAACGATTCATACTCTTCCTTAGAAATTGAAATCTTCCTACATTCTTCACTTTCATTAATTTGATTATAAAAAGTGGTATGCATTGCAGAATCACCCAACCAAAAGGCGGCATTAAAAGCTGTTGAGAATTTTAAATCTTTCCATTCAGGCGTATCCAAATAAAATCCTTTATCGCCCCAACCCATTGCGATGTATTTCATCGGTTGTTTAGCTTTTGTGTCACGAAACGGAATGATTTCCGACCAATTGATAACTTCAGACTCCACCGGCATTACGATATCTGTATGCATCCCATTCGTTAAGATGTATATAACAATAGAATCTTCATTCGATGAGGTCGTTTTGTTGACGGGAATTAATGGTAATACAATTGCTAATAAGATGTAGATGACAAGTAATCCAAGGATAAATCCAATAGATTTTAGTAAGGATGTAAAAAGTTTCTTCATCTGTAATGATTTGAAATAAAGATATAAAAAATCCCGTCAAAATTGACGGGATTACATTTCACTAAAAATATTTAATATGAATCGACTTCATAAATGGTTGCTTATTTGCCGTTAGTTAAAAACACTAACTTATTATTACCAGGTTTATCTTCAAAGTAATCAATTAAAACTGCATCGTTATCGTTGATATTACCTTTTAAGATTTCTTTTGATAACTCATTCAAGACATCTTGTTGAATTACTCGTTTCAATGGACGTGCACCAAATTGAGGATCATAACCTTTGTTGGCTAAGTAAGCCGAAGCCTCTGGTGTAATATCTAATGTAATATCACGTTGTCCTAATTTTTTCGCTACACCATTCAAGTAAATTCCAACAATTCCGTTGATTTGGTTTTGACTCAATGGACGAAACAAGATAATTTCATCGATACGATTCAAGAACTCTGGACGGAAGTTTAACTTCAATTCTTCAAAAACTTCTGATTTCGTATCATCATAAATCTGAGCCACATTACTTTCATCAATATCTGCAAATTTCTCTAAGATGGTATGTGAACCAAAGTTCGATGTCATGATGATAATCGTATTCTTGAAATTCACTACTCGACCTTTGTTATCCGTTAAACGTCCATCATCCAACACTTGTAACAAGATGTTGAACACATCAGGATGCGCTTTTTCGATCTCATCTAAAAGAATTACCGAATACGGACGACGACGAACAGCTTCAGTTAATTGACCACCTTCATCGTAACCAACGTAACCCGGAGGTGCCCCAACCAAACGAGAAACCGCGTGGCGTTCTTGGAATTCCGACATATCAATACGCGTCATTGAATTTTCATCATCAAATAAGAATTCCGCTAAGGCTTTCGCTAATTCAGTTTTACCAACCCCAGTCGATCCTAAGAATAAGAACGATCCAATTGGTTTTCCTTCGTCACTTAAACCAGCTCTCGAACGACGAATCGCATCAGCAACAGCTGTAATTGCTTCTTCTTGTCCTAAAACACGTTGGTGTAATTCGTCTTCTAGATGCAATAATTTTTCACGTTCGGATTGCATCATTTTTTGTGCAGGAACTCCTGTCCATTTTGATACAACTTCTGCAATATCATCGGCATCAACAAATTCTTTTACCAATTTGTTGTGTTTGTTTTCTTCTAATTTTGCTTCTGAATATTCTAAAGCTTTTTTTGCATTGACTAAGTCTTCAAATTCTAATTTAGATGCTTTTGCATAATCGTATTCACGTTTTGCACGCTCAATTTCGAATTTAATATTTTCTATTGCTTTTCGTAAATCTTGTACTTCGTCTGCTTTATTTTTCTCGTCTTGCCATTTTGCACTGAATTGGTTGCGCTCGTCTTGAAGGTTCGATAATTCTTCGCGTAATAAGTTCAATTTTTTCTCATCACCTTCACGTTTAATTGCTTGGATTTCGATTTCTAACTGAACAATACGACGATCTAATTTATCCAACTCTTCTGGTTTCGAGTTCATTTCCATACGTAATTTAGATGCTGCTTCGTCCATTAAGTCGATGGCTTTATCCGGTAAGAAACGATCCGAGATATAGCGCGTTGATAATTTTACAGCCGCAATAATTGCTTCGTCTTTTATTCTAATTTTGTGATGTTGCTCGTATTTATCCTTAATACCACGCAAAATTGAAATCGCAGATTCTTCATCTGGCTCTTCGACCATTACTTTTTGGAAACGACGTTCTAAAGCTTTGTCTTTTTCAAAGTATTTTTGATACTCATTTAAAGTTGTCGCACCGATCGAACGTAATTCACCACGAGCTAATGCTGGTTTTAAGATGTTTGCGGCATCCATAGCGCCTTCACCGCCACCTCCGGCACCAACTAACGTATGAATTTCGTCGATGAATAAGATGATTTCTCCATTGGCTGATGTAACTTCTTTCACAACTGCTTTTAAGCGCTCTTCGAATTCACCTTTATATTTTGCACCTGCCACCAACGCTCCCATATCTAAGGAGAAGATTTGTTTATTTAAAAGATTTTCAGGTACATCGCCATCAATAATACGATGGGCTAAGCCTTCGGCGATAGCTGTTTTACCAACCCCAGGTTCACCAATTAAAATCGGGTTATTCTTTGTTCTTCTTGATAAGATTTGTAATACTCGACGGATTTCTACATCTCGTCCGATTACAGGATCTAATTTTCCTTCTTTTGCTAACTCAGTTAAGTTCTTCGCATATTTGTTTAAGGAATTGTAAGTTCCTTCTGCATTTTCTGATGTTACTCTTTCTCCTTTTCTCAATTCTGTAATTAATTTTTTGGTGTTGTTGAATGTGACACCTTGATCTTTCAGAATTTGACTAGTAGGTGAGACATTCTTAATGATTCCTAATAAAATATGTTCCAACGTAACGAAATCATCCTGCATATCCTTAGCCATTTGTTGTGCCGTTTGCAAAACAGCATTACCAGAATTGGATAGATGATTTCTTTGTTGACCTTGTACTTTTGGATACTTTTTAATTTCCGCATCCAATTCATTTTTAATATGTGTAAGGTTTGCACCTTGTTGTTCTAAAATTAATGAAATCACGTTTTCATCGACGTCGAACATTCCATTTAAGATATGGCTTGGTTCGATGGCTTGATTTTGATTCTCAGCCGCAATTTGTTGTGCGGATTGAATCGCCTCGCGCCCTTTTATTGTAAACTGATTAAAATCCATTGTTAAACTGTATTTAGGTATTTGTTTGTTGATTGGATTAAATCAAATTAGATTCCAAACTGAAAATGAATTAGTTATACTGACTTTTTGTCGTTTTTGTATAAAAAAAGGAGACATTTTGGCTTATTATTAGATTTTAATAAAAATAATTTTTGTATATATATATTAGCTAAAACCTTGATTTAAAATCTACTGTAAAACCGACGTTATTCTAGAAAACTTATTTTTACTTTAGTCTTATTTGTAGGCTCATTTTCGTTTGCATCTTTAAATACACCAACAGTAGATAATGCAAATAATAAAACGATTATAGAAACAACTTATGAAAATTATAATGCAAACAAATACGAATTATCCTTCGAAGATGATAAAGTATGTGAAAGTGGTACAGCTATTAATGTTGATACCGGTGAAGTTGGTTCGTACGTATACGATTGTGACAGTGGAGTTTTATTAATTGTATTTCCGTAACTTTTATAAATAATCATCAAAATAAATTAATTAATGAATTTTAAATACAAGGTTTTATTTTTTTTAATTCCGATGATGATTTTTTCACAAAACAAAAATGATATTGATTTAAAAGAAGTTTTGATTACAGCTAATAAGAAAGATACCATTGTTGTGAGCTTAGATAGTTTGGCTCAGAAAGGGAATATAGCGGAGGCAATTAAAAACTTACCAGGTTTTTTTATAGATAATGATAAAATTTTTTACCAAGGTCAGGAAATTAAAAAGATGACGATTGATAAGAAAGAAATGTATGCTGGAAATACTAAAATTACTTCTGAACAAATACCGTCTGAATGGATTGAACAATTGAAAATTTCTGGTTTAGATAATGCGAATGAATCTCCTAGCATTGAATTGTCATTAAAAAAAGAAAAGAAAAATGCGATTAGTGCTACTTTTGAAACTCTGGTTGCAAATGGTAGTAGATATAGATATTATGGTAGTGTTACAAAGGTCAATAAAACCAATCTATTTAATTTTTTTATAGATAAAAATAATATTCAAAAAAATATACTTCCGAATGATTTTATCTATCCAGAATTATTTAATTCGATGTATTTTCCAAAGAAAGATTTAGTTAGCCAAATCATGTATTCGCCAAATGATATAAATAATATTTCTCTAAATGATTTAAATACGGGTGATTATGCGCAATGGCAATTTGGGAGTAATGTAACTATAAAGAAAAAAAACATAGATTATAGTTTGTTCTTAATAGGAAATTTACCAAATGGAAATTTAGAGGAAAGTCGATTATTAATGAAAGATAACGCGACAAATGTTGTAAGACAAGAAAAATCGATGCTTAGTTCTTTTGATAAAAAATTTATTAATCTGACTCAAAAATTCAATTACAATAAAGATAATTTAAATGTAAATTTTTTTAATCAATGGAATTATAAAAATAATATAAATATTGAAAAAATACAGTCTAATGAATTGTTTGAATTATCGTCCGTTAATTTAAATAATATTTATCAAAGTAACTTATCCTTAAAAGAAAAAGCCCATATTTTATACAATAAATTTTTGACGGAATATAAAATAAATAGAGCTATAAGTTTTCAGGCAGGAGGTGAATTAAATTTTAATTATTTTAGTAAAAATGATGATTATAACCATCAACTAAATTACGAAAAATCACTTTTTGGTAAGCAAAACAGAAATGCAAAGCAATGGGAGTATTTATATTTTATTTCAAACAGCGCTCGTATAAATAAAAGAATGCAATTAAACTCTAGATATTTTGATAGCTTTAATTTTACGTCGAACAATAATGAAAATTATCTTAACGGAGGTAGGAATAATATTTTAGATAATTATACAATCGCAAGCCAACAGCGCAATGTAGAAAGTTATTTGTGGTATATTAATAAGCAATGGGATGTGATTGTTGGTGTGGATTATGTAAATCTATATTATAGAAATGAGAATTTTAAACCATCTAGTGATAATTATATATTTCCCAAATTTTCAATAAATTATAAAGATAAAAAGTCTTTTCAATATAGGATATCATCAAGTATTAATAAATCAATTCCGGTGACAGAGCAACTTTTGCCGTTAGAAGATAAAGTCGATTTAGAAAATTATTGGGTTGGGAATAATTCGATTAATCCTGTAGTTTTTAATTATAACACGGTGTTTTCTGTAAGCAAGAAAACGAATCATTCTAATTTCACATTCAATGTAAGTCATACTTATATACCAAAAATTTGGATTTATAACCAAATTTTTAACACTGATGTACCTGTCAAAGAGTATTTTTTATACGATAAAAATCCTATTAATAATTTTTCAGCCTCTTTCAACTTTAACTATTTAAGTAAAGAAAAAACATTCTCGCTATTTAATTTATTGATGTATAGAAATTTGAATAGTTATATGATATTTGATAATATTGAGAGTAAACTGAAATTAAATTCCTTAAATAATGTTACTCATTTGTCTTATAAATTAAACTCTTTCATAATAGGAATGAAAAATAATTTCAGGTTTGATATGCAAAATACAAATAGCTTCTCCAACTCAAATTTATTAATTGTTAAGAAAATATTATTCAAACATTATTCGACAGAATTAGAGGTAGAAAATAGAATAAATCATTCTAAAAACACACAGATAACAAATCCGATACTTCATTTTAATAGTAAAAGAAATTATAAATACTTCAGTACAACTTTAGGCATTTATAATTTATTAGATGAAACAAAAAATATTAATATAACCACAACAAAAGATCTATTTATTAATAACTTTAATCAAAACAGAATGGGAAGATACATCTATTTTTCAGTCGGAATAACAATTTAACAACAATCTTGACACTATGAATATTATTAAAATTTTATTTTTATTTATCTTTTCATCAAGTTTTGCTCAAAATTTTAAAAGCGAACTTAAATGGAAAGATGAGACTAAAACAAGGGAAGTTTATAAAACTGTAACCAATGATTATTACAAAATAATACGAGTTACACAAGAAACACCACGCCCTTTTAATGCACCTGGAAAAGATTTTTTAGACACAGACGATCCATTTACGAAAACGGAATACGATGTTTTAAAAGATTTTTTTAATTTTTTCATTGATAAAAAATGTACTTCTTATTCAACTACTGAAGAATGTAAAAGAGCAAATATGGTTTTTAATCAATATTTACCGCTTTTTACTCCTGATAGGAATGAAATTGGATATAAATTTTTAACATCTAATGAAATTGAAATCGATAAACAATTTACAGTTGATATGGATGGAAATTTTTATATAACCAAAATAAATAAAGTTAATAAAAAGTCTAATGATTTATGGATTATTACATTTGAGACTGAGAAATCATTATCAAATAATATTATTGAATCAAATATCAATATGCCAGGAAATAATGCAAAAATTAAAACAACTATTGCTGCAGAAAATTTTATGGGTACGTTAGATTTTAATCCAAACGAAAATAAGATATTGGCAATGAAGTATGAGTATTATGTAAAATCATCTCGCCAACAAGATAATACTCCAATAACTGATAGTTCAAAAAAAGTAGCAGTTATCTTAAAAAATAAATTTTAACAAAAAAAGCGAACGATTTATTAATAAACCGTTCCCTTTTTTAATATTCTATATTAAAACAAACCTTCTACTGATAAATAACGTTCTCCGGTATCGTAGTTAACTGTTAATACTGTTGCATCGGCTGATACTTTTTCTAAAGATTTAGCCACAGCAGCTAGAGAAGCTCCAGTAGAAATTCCTACAAATAAACCTTCTTCTTTTGCAGCTCTACGGGCGAATTCGTAAGCTTCTTCTTTTGAAATTTGAATCGCTTCATCAACCACATTTGTATCTAAATTCGTTGGAATAAATCCCGCTCCAATTCCTTGAATGGCGTGTGGACCTGATTGTCCACCTGAAATTACTGGAGAATCTGAAGGTTCTACTGCATAAACTTTAGTGGTTGGATTCACTTCTTTCAAGGCTTTACCAATTCCTGTTAAATGTCCTCCTGTTCCAACACCTGTAACCAAATAATCAACTCCTTCAGGGAAATCAGTTAAAATTTCTTTTGCTGTTGTACGGTAATGAATCGATGGATTAGAAGAATTCTCAAATTGTTGAGGAACCCATGCACCTTCAATCGTTTCAGCTAATTCTTGTGCTTTAGCAATTGCACCTTTCATTCCTAATTCTTTCGGCGTCAAAACAAATTCAGCTCCATAAGCTTCCATAATTTTACGACGCTCAATCGACATTGATTCGGGCATTGTAATAATCATTTTATAGCCTTTCACAGCTGCAACAAATGATAATCCAATTCCGGTATTTCCAGAAGTTGGTTCAATAACCGTTCCTCCAGGTTTTAAAATTCCAGCTTTTTCGGCATCTTCAATCATTGCTAAAGCAATACGATCTTTGATAGATCCACCTGGATTTTGTTTTTCTAATTTGATATATACATTATGTTGAGGA
Organism: Faecalibacter rhinopitheci; assembly: GCF_015234135.1. Lineage (GTDB taxonomy): Bacteria > Bacteroidota > Bacteroidia > Flavobacteriales > Weeksellaceae > Empedobacter > Empedobacter rhinopitheci. The sequence goes on from NZ_JADGIK010000006.1 coordinate 213,236, forward strand.
AAAAGACGCGTAAGTTTAATGATAGGCGTATTTCCTATTGCTTCTAAAATATTATTTAAAATCATAAAATTTATATTTGATTAGATGACATAATCATCTATTTGATTATTATTCTTTTGTTTAATGGTTGGTTGAAATTCTTGGTACACAATAGAGTTAGGGGCTATACTTTCAGTAATCCACACATTTCCACCAATGACTGAATTTTCACCAATGACAGTTGTACCGCCTAAAATCGTTGCTCCGGCATAGATGGTCACATGATCCTCTATTGTTGGATGACGTTTTTGATCAGCTAAATCTTTAGACACATAAAACGCGCCAAGAGTTACACCTTGGTATATTTTTACATTATCACCAATAGTGGTCGTTTCGCCAATAACAATTCCAGTTCCGTGATCGATATAAAAGTTTTTACCAATAGTTGCTCCTGGATGAATATCAATACCAGTTTGTTTATGGGCATATTCTGAAAAAAAACGGGGTAGAATAGGAGTATCCAATCGATATAACACATTTGCTAGCCGATGAACTGCAATGGCAAAAAATCCAGGATAAGAAACTATAATTTCAATTTCTGATTTAGAGGCTGGATCATTATTAAAGAATATAAAAATTAATTTTTCTAACTCAATTTTTATGTCTTCTAAGGCATCAAAAAAATTAGAAGTTATTGTATTTGCCTTTTCGATGGGAACTATACGAGTTAGTATTTCATTAAAACAATTTTTAACTTCATCATATGTAAATCTCTTCTTAGGTTGGCTAAAAATTAGATCATAAATAATTGATTCAATAATTTTTTCGACCTCCTTTTTATTAAAAGGTAAACTATATTTACTAAAAGGGCTCATTGTATTAATTCTATATTCTCTATAATATTAGTAGACAAATTTATATTTTTATTCGTTTTAATCCAAATCTGATGTTTTTTTCTAAAATTTCAACTTTTTGGGTTGAATACTCATACACTAATATTTTCTATATAAGATAATACTTGTAGTAAGTTATTAAATGCAGACAATTTTAGTTTATTGTGTATTAGCGAGTTGATATTTTTTTAAAGAATTTAGAAAAATATTAATTTTTTTAATAGATAGTGTTTTTTTTACACTAAAAAATATTATATTAGTGGAACAAAATAACTATTTTAAAATGCTATTTATGAAAAAACTATTTTTATTTACGTTCATAATGTTCATAGGTACTGTTGTTTTTGGACAATCTCCTTTAGGAACTTGGAAAACAATAGACGATGAAACAGGCAAAGAAAAATCATATGTTGAAATCTTTGAAAAAGATGGTAAAGTATATGGTAAAGTAGTTAAAATCTTGACAAAAGGTAAAGAAGATTCTAAATGTACTGCATGTAAAGATGCTAGAAAGGATAAACCAATTTTAAATATGGTTATTCTTACAGATCTTAAGAAAAGCGGAAACGAATGGACAGGAGGAAAAATTTTAGATCCAAATAGTGGTAAAGAGTATAAAGCAACTCTGAAACTAAATGGCAAAGATAAATTAGACGTAAGAGGGTATGTTGGTATTTCATTAGTCGGCAGAACTCAAACTTGGCAAAAAGTCAAATAAAAAGGTTACACAAGTAATCAAAACCCACAAAAAATTAAAATCAAAACTCTTAATAATGACTATTTTCTATCATGAAAATAGTCATTATTTTTTTGCCTAAATTTGCATGTTCTATACCTCCGTATAGTTTTATAAATTATATATTTCGATGAGTTTATACAAAAGAGCGTTATCATACGTTAAGCCTTATAAAACTTCTTTTGGTACAGCAATATTTTTTAATGTGCTCTATGCCATTTTTAATGTCGTTGCTTTAGCCTTTATGATGCCTATCCTAAGCATTTTATTTGGGGAAGAAAAAAATAGGGTTTATACAAAGCCTATATATTCTGGAAAAGTTTCTGAGTTGAAGGAATATTTTTCTGAATACTCAGGATACATTATGAATGATATTACACAAAATGAAGGTCCTATATATGTTTTAGCATTTTCATGTATTTTATTTATTATTGCTTTCTTTTTCCGTAATATTTTTAGTTTTCTATCAGAAACTTGTCTGGTTGACTTACGTTCGGGAGTTACCCGAGATTTAAGAATAGATTTACATAATAAAATTTTAGAATTGCCAGTTTCCTTCTTTACTGAGAAAAGAAAAGGAGATATGATAACTCGTATATCAAATGATGTAAACGAAGTAGAAGGAAATATTTTAAATTCTATTGTTGAAATCATTCGAGGACCGATTATGATATTGGTATTTGTTACAGTATTATTTGTAACTAGTGCCGAATTAACTTTATTTGCCATTTTGGTTTTTCCTATCATGGGAACAATTATTTCTTTAATCGGTAAAAGTTTAAAAAGAGCTGCTAGAGATGCCCAATCAGAATTATCAAATATTATTACTTATGTAGATGAGACTTTATCAGCTTTAAAAATCATCAAAATATTTAATGCTGATGAACAAGTAAAAGGTCGATTTGATGATTCTATTAATCGTTATAGAAAATATTTACAAAAAGTGATGAAAAAGCGTGCTTTAGCTTCACCAACTAGTGAATTTTTAGGTGCTGTAACGATAGGTTTGATAGTTTTCTTTGGAGGTAAATTATCTTTAGAAGGGAATGGATTATCAGGTTCAGAATTTATCTTTTACATAGGTACTTTTTATACTTTATTAGATCCTATTAAAAAGTTTTCAAAAGCTTTATCAGATATTCAAAAAGGAGAAGTTTCGGCACAACGTTTATTTGAAATATTAGATGCAGATGTATCTATAAAAGATAATGTGAATGCAAAATCTATCGAGACTTTTCAAGACAAAATTGAATTCAGAAATGTAACTTTTGGTTATGGAAAGGAAACGATTATTGAAAAATTTAATTTAACATTACTTAAAGGTCAATCTGTTGCTTTAGTAGGTCAATCCGGTTCAGGAAAATCTACATTAGCAAACTTATTAACTCGCTTTTGGGACGTAAAAGAAGGAGAAATATTAATAGATGGAGTAAATATAAAAGAAATTAAATTAAATGATTATAGAAGTCTTTTTGGGTTAGTAACACAAGACTCAATATTATTTAATGATACTATTGCGCATAATATCGCGTTAGGTGATCGCAATCCGAGCAATGATAGAATACAACAAGCGGCAAAAATTGCAAATGCTGAAGAATTTATTGTAAAGCAAGCCGAACAATATAATGAAAGTGTAGGAGAGGGCGGAAGTAAATTATCTGGAGGACAAAAGCAGCGTCTATCTATTGCGAGGGCTGTATATAAAAATCCACCAATTATGGTACTAGATGAGGCAACATCAGCATTGGATACAAAATCTGAAAAATTAGTACAAAAAGCATTGAATAATATGATGCAAAACAGAACTTCTTTAGTAATTGCACATCGTTTGTCTACGATACAAAATGCAGATAAAATTGTTGTAATGGAAGCTGGAAAGATTATTGAGCAAGGTAATCATCAAGAATTAATACAACAAAATGGTGCATATGCTAATCTTGTTAGCATGCAAAATTTCGGAAATTAAGAATAGATTAAAAGAATAAAAAAAGCATCGATTTTTCGATGCTTTTATATTTTATAGATGTTTAATATCAAATCCAAGTTGTTGCCAATTTTGCCAAAAAGTAGGATATGACTTTTCAACAACCATTTCGTTTTCAATTTGTATCGGAAATTTCACCGCTAATGGTGCCATACACATTGCCATTCGGTGATCATTGTAGGTTGCTAATACAGGAGTTTCTTCAAAAATATTATACCCTTTTATCGTTAAAGAATCATTTGTAATGACTACAATAGCTCCAAATTTAGTCAACTCATTTTGTAACGCTTGTAATCGGTCAGTTTCTTTAATCTTTAATGTTTCTAATCCTGTTAAATGACATTTTAAACCTAAGCCAACACATGTTGCCGCAATGGTCTGTGCAATATCTGGCGTATAGTTAAGATCTAATGTGATAGTATCTTTATGAATAAATTCAGGATTATTTTTTAAAGTTAATTTTCCATTCTCAAAAAATGATGTAACACCAAAATTATCTTTATAAATATTTTCTAACGCAGAATCTCCTTGTAAAGAATCCTTATAATAAGTTGAAATTGAAATTTGGCTTGCTGGACTTAATGCTACTAATGAATAGTAATAAGAAGCTGAACTCCAATCCGATTCTACTTGTAAAGTTTTCTTTTCAATTTTTGGCGTATATGGAACTTTAATTTCTTGGCTAATCATTTCAGCATTTACTCCAATTCTACTCAATAATTGAATAGACATTTGGATATAAGGAATTGAAATAATTTTACCTTCTAAGGTAATTGTTAATCCGTTTTCTAATTGCGTTCCGATCAGCATTAGAGCTGTAATGTATTGGCTACTTACATTGGCAGGAATTGTAATTACTGAATTACTGATTTTTTTTCCAACAATTTTTAAAGGTGGATAACCTTCATTTTCGATATAAGAAATATCAGCGCCTAAATTTCTTAACGCATCAACTAAAACTCCAATTGGGCGTTGTCTCATACGATCAGAACCTGTTAACGTTATGATACGGCCCTCTTGAATGGAATAATAGGCTGTTAAAAATCGCATTGCAGTTCCTGCATGATGAATATCTATTGTATCAGTAGGATTAGACAAGGCTTTCTGCATCAATTGAGAGTCCTCAGAATTAGAAATGTTTTCTAACTTTAAAACGTGATTAAATAACTGATTTAAAAGTAAAAGTCGATTACTCTCACTTTTAGAACCTGTAATCTGTAAATCTCCTTTAATGTTTGTATTTGAACGAGAGATTTGAATCATAATTTATTTTAATTTCTCGTTATTTTGGTGACGGTCGTGGTCACGTTGAGTTTTAAGGTCTAATTTTTTATAAAAAGCAGACTCTAAATCAACTCCAGTTTGATTTGCTAAACAAAGTGCAACAAAGATAACATCGGCTAGTTCTTCTCCTAAATCTTTGTTTTTATCTGATTCTTTTTCAGATTGTTCTCCGTAGCGACGAGCAATAATACGTGCAACTTCTCCAACTTCTTCTGTTAATTGAGCCATATTCGTTAACTCGTTAAAATAACGAACACCATGATTATTGATCCAATTATCTACATCTTGTTGTGCTTGTTTTAAACTCATTTTCGTCTGTATTTAATATTTAATAAAGTAAATGTACAAAATAAAAAAGCCAATGAAAATCTCCATTGGCTAATATTTGTACTGAATACAATTTTATTGTTTGATTAAAATAACTTGCTGTGTTTCTGCTTCAACAATTTTATTCATAAATTCTTTAAAAGGTTTATAATAATCTGAAGGCAATATACTATAAGGTAAAACTCGAGCAGAATAAATGTTTAAAAATCCATCCTTTTCAACGATATTGTAAGCATAACCTGCTGCATCGTTAATTAATTTCTCATTATAGATTTTAGGAACACTTTCAAGTTTATATCCTTCCGGAATTTTAATTTTAACTGATTTTGAGATATTCATTGGTGTACCAAATTCTAGATTATAATTTCTAGTTTCATAATTTAAATTATGATTTTCAGTAGCTAAAAATAACATTGGATTAAACATGATTTTATTACCGATAACATTAGCCTGTATGTTATCAAATTTAAATGAGTGGCGAATTAAACCTTCATTGTTATCATTTGATCTAAAATTTTCAATATCAAAAGTGTAATCTTTGATGAAAGTTTTTTCGAATTCTTTAGGATCATCTTGAATTTGGCTTCTATCATTCATATAAAAATAATTATCATGATAGTTATTAAACGTTCCTGTGAATTTTCCATCTGGCGAAAGTGTAGCAACGATTTGTTCTTTATCATTAGACATGATTGAATTCTGAAGATCGATTTCTTTGGTATTATTTTTACCAATTAATATTCCTCTAAAATTCAAGGTTCTTAGTGGAAGTAAGTTAATCTGAGAATTAATATCTGTAGCATCCATCAAAATATCATTTCCATTAAGATCAACAGAAGCAATTACATAGTTGAGTTTCGCTTTCGATGGGAAAATATAATTTAGCATCCCATTTTGTACTGTGCTTAATACAATTGGATTAGCTTTAAACCCAGCTTTCTCTAGCATAGAAACTAACATTAAATTAATGTCTGCTACATTTCCAACTTTTTCATTAAAAGTTTTTCTGATCCCTTTATCTGTATAAATGCCATTATATCCATTCCATTTATAGTTATCTCTTACGAAAGAATAAATAGAATTTAATTTTTCCTCGCTTGTATTTTTACCTGCTATTAATTCTTTTACTTTATCATCTAAAAAGCCATTACCAGAGATTTGACGGCCAAAACTTTCGCTATCTATCAATTCTCTTCCTATATTATCCCAAGTTGTTGAAAAATATTTTGGCACTCCATTTTTAGGAGAATACGCTGCTAACTCAAATCGTATAGATGATAATAAATTTCGAGGATTTAATACATAAGCTTCTCTTTCGTAGCCCGGTAAATTATCTGCGGTATATTCTAATTTATTTAATTCATACTCATATGTCGCATGTGAAGGTTTAGTATAACCATAAGAATTTACATCAAAACCACCTTGTTTTACAGTAGTAGATTCTTTACGTGTTGTATGTTTAGGTTTAACATTATATTGTCCTCTAGAATCCTCTTGATATTTTAATGTTTCATTTGTTTCTAATGATAATATACTTTTTACGACTGGAATAGTTTCTTGAAAATACCAAGTTTCAGTATTATAATAAAATGGAGAAACTATTTCGTAACTATATTCTAATATAGATCCGTTTTGTACATCAGGAAATGTAAGTGTTTGGATATCTAAATAATCATGAGCATTTTTTGTGAAGATATCTTTTTTGCTTACTTTAATTTCTCTCATACTGCTTCCTTCTGGTACAAAAGTAGAAGCCTTTAAAGACATTAGTTTTTCTACATCAGCTTTAGATGCTCCTTTTCCTAATGGAATTTCTACAGCTAGGATATGGTCAGGAGTTTTGTCTTTATCATAAACTTTTATACGGTAAGTAACGATAGATGTTTTAAGTAAATTCCCTGAACCTTTGTCCCAATCAATTTTATGTTGAGCGCTAGAATATAATACTTCTGCAGGTGCAGTAGGATTAATTGTACTTGCTTTTTTAGTAATTTCTTCAGGAGAGAATTTCCCAAATTTAATATTTTGTGCATTTGCGACAATAGAAGTAAGCGCCACAATTACAATTGGTAAATAATGTTTCATAGTTTTTTATAATTCTAGAAGAGTTTTAATATTGTCGTTTGCAGCAACTTGTCGTCTAAACTCAACATAGTCATTGTATTTAGATTTATCATAATCGCCACCAATTTGTTGGTAAGTTCGTTTTAAGATATATTTATTTTGGTTAATAGTTTCAATTGTCAAATTATAAGACCCAAATTCAGACTTAATGTCTATAGGTGCTATATTTATTTTACTATTTATTGTTTTTGGAAGGTTGATTTCAAACTCGATATAATCTGTGTATCCTCTAGAAATATTAAAGTCAAAATTTCTTGTTTTTGCTTTCTTTAAAGTGGTAGTTTCATTATTAACCGGAATTAAATTAAAGATAAGATTGTTACCTTGTTTCTTCGCATAATGATTAGATTTTATGCTTAAACCTGTTTCGTAAACAGCATTTTTCCAATCACTTTTTAGATCAATAGTTTCAAATTTTGGTTGGCCTAAATTTTGAAATTTTTGTTTAAAATAGTTTTCTTGATCTTTTAATATTAATTTTTCAACGCCTGCATTATCGTCATAAAATAATCCTTTTGAAGTTTCAAAAAAGCTTATAGTAGCTTTTCCATCTATTTCGATATCTATTTTACCTTTTGTTGTTAGAAGATTATTGGTATGGTTATATTGTTGAGATGGAATAATTTTACCACCATTTTTATGAAAGACAAATACGTCTCTATTTCCTCCAAAGTTTCCTAAATAATTAAAAGGACTTGATTGGCTTGTTGCTTCTATCCAAATATCTTCGTCTTGTAATGGAACATATACAATCATATGATTTCCTTGTTGATACATCATTCTTTTGTCAATATCAACTGGGCTATTCCCTGCATATAAAATTGTATGTTGTGCCTTAATACCCACAGCATCTAGCATACCAATAAGATAGTTGGATAATGCTTTACAATCTCCATAGCTTTTAGATTCTACATAAGAATTAGGAAAAGGTGATAATCCTCCGATACCCAATTGGACACCAATATATCTTACTTTTTTCTGCATATACTGATAAAGTATTTCTACTTTCTCTTTTTCAGTTTTTGCCTCTTTCACCAAGTTCTGGAAATATTTTTTTTGCTCTGGCGTAAAGTCTAATTTACTTTCAATTAGTTTATCATAAGACCATTTTCCGTAATCATTCCAATTATCATAAACACCTTTTGTTCCATCAATATTTATTTCATTCGATGCAAATATTACAGAAGGAAAAACATTTCGCCAATTCACCATAATAACTTCAGATTCTATTGGTTTTTGGTTTTTTAACTCATAAGTATAAGAATTACCGGAAAAATTATAAGAAATATTATAATCTGTTAATTTACTTTCTAATTTTCTAATTATACTATTCGTGTTGTTCGTAAAAGTATATTTAGAAGATTCTATTGCTAGATTACTATTTGATATAGGGGCCCAACGAGGTATAAAAATGGTATTTTTGTTTGTTGTAGAAACCTTATACCTTACAGTGTATGGATAAAATGTGGGTGTAAATTGTAAATATTTAACACGGTCGTCAGTGTATAATTGCCCTCCAGATACTGCACTAGCATCAGACAAATCTTTTGATTTAAATTTTCGATGGAGCTTACCTGAACCGTCAAAAATTTCCACTTCAAATAAATCAATTTTAGTATTCGGATCATAAAATTGATGAGCATTAACATATGAATCGCCCGATTTATCAAGTACAGATATTACTACTTCATTCGTGTACTTATATTCATTAATTGAGTTTAGGTTAATCGAGGTTTCATCTAGCCTAACTACCGCATAAGCATTGGTTTTTATATCAGCTGATATTTGATCAATCGGATAAAATTGAGCTATTAATGATAAGGGAAATAGTAGTAATAGAGATGGTAAAAATTTATTCATATGTTATTTAATTTTTTTATTATTCTCTGTTTTTAGAGTCAATAAAAATTGTGACTGGTCCGTCATTCAAAAGTTCAACCTTCATATCGGCACCAAATATTCCGGTTTCAATTTTAGAATCAAGATTTCTTTCAATAACGGATAAGAAGTTTATATATTGTAAGTTAGCTAAATCCGGTTTTGAAGCTTTGATGTAAGAAGGTCTGTTACCTTTCTTGGTAGATGCATGTAATGTAAACTGAGAAACAACTAAAATTTCTCCATTTACTTGCTTTACATCACAGTTCATAACATTATTTTCATCATTAAATATCCTTAATTGTACGATTTTTTTTGCAATCCATTCAAAATCTTCTTGGTTATCTTCTGCTTCAAATCCGACTAAAACTAATAGTCCATGATTTATACTACCAGTAATTTTATCATCCACTGTTACAGATGCATGTTTTACTCTTTGTATGATGACTCTCATTATAGAATTATAATTTAGATGTAAAAATACGTGATGAAAAGACATAAAAAAAGTCTGAAATAGGTTTAGCAAATCAGACTTTAATTAAGGTTAGGTTAGTTAGGTTGTTAAGTTAGTCAGTGTTCGTATATTTTAATTGATTGAGCCGAAAAATAAATTATCTTTTAATATAACAGCATAATCTACTTTTTTAATATTTGAAATTTTTGAAGCAGTAATTAAATCCTCTTTTATGATTTCAATTCGATCTGTTTCAAGAATATCTTTTTTAAAACCAATTCTCCAGTTTCTTTCGGAGTTTAGGTTAATCCAATGTTCACTTGTTAAATAATCAAGAAATATCTCTTTCTCTTTTATAAAATTATCATCAAAGTCAAAAGTCACTTCAACGTAGTATCGGTTCATGTGTTAATTTTAAGCTAAATTAGATAATATGGTTTAACATTTTTTACGGATTTCCGTAAAAACAGAAATTTTTTCTTAAATAATGCACATATCTTTTGCTATAGCAACCATATGAATACTATTATTTGCCTTTAAAGTACTTTTTAGTTCGCCAATACGCTTTTCAATTGCACTTACAGATGAAGGTTTTATAGCATCTTGTTTAAATTTTTCCGAAATTTCTTGTTGCGTCAATCCTTTAGATAACATTTCCAACAGGCAAATATCATACTCGTTAATTGCTGTAGTAGAGTCGTTTTTAATTTTATGTATTACTTCGGTTGTAAAGTAATTTTCATCCGATTCAATCGTAGAAATACTTTGTTTTAGTTCAGAAAGACTATTTAAGCCTTTCAAAACTATAGAATTTACACCAATATCATCTTTTAGTCTCTTCAACAAAGAAGGTTTATCCTCTATGGTGTAAATAATAGTTTTAAGGTCTGATTGTAATCTTTTAGCAGCAATGGTTAACTCTTCTCCATTTTTTATTTCTGGTTTCAAATTACCATCTACTTTAAAAGATAAATCAGAAATTAAGAGATCGAACGGATCATTTTCTGAAATTGATTTTTTAATTTTTAAAAGTGCATTATCGCATGAATTTGCATAATCAATTTTGAAACTAAAATTTTCTTTTAAAATAGAAATGATACCAGTGTTTATACTATCAATATCTTCTGCAATTAATATCTTTTGAATCATAAAAGTTATTTCTTGGTTGTAGGAATATTTATAAAAGCTTTAAAACCTTTAGAACAATCAAAAATAATTGAACCATCAATACTTTTTATACGGTTTTCCACATTCTTTAAACCATTTTTATTGAACTTAGGTTGATCCATAGCTATAGAGCCATTATCAGCGTATTTTATTTGTAAATTTTTTTCTTCTTGGATAAAATTTAACATTACAATATTACAGTCGCTATGCTTTTTCATATTAGTCATTAGTTCCATCAATATGCGATAGATAACTATTTTTAACTGAATTTCAATGTTTTCCCAACCAATAAGGTCTATACCTTTAGACAATACATTAATTTCTTCAGATTTGTATGATCCTAGCATAAAATCTAATTCTTGTTTAAAATTTTCTGTATCTATAATATTATTTTGACGCGAAATTTTTCTGGTTTGAGAATAGATATGATCCAGATTATGAATTAATTTATGTTTCAAATCAGCGTTGTCAAATTTTATTGAATCTACTAGAGTAATGGTAGAAAATAAATCATTCGCGAGCTCATCATGTAATTTTTGAGATAGTTTTACTTCAGTTTCATAGATGGTTTTCAGTTTTTCCTCCTTGCGTTTTTGCTTAATGCGGTAAGAATATAAGGTAAATGATAATATTGCAATCACTAAAATGGCTAGTATTATAATCCCATAAATTTTAGCTCTTTCAAGTCTTAGCTCTTTTTCAGCATTTTCTAAAGAAAGTGAAGTCACTCGGTTTCTATTAGCATCTACATCATATTTTAACTTTGCAAATTCATACTTAGAATTGCTGTTTATATGTTGTAAACTATCTGACAACGTAATAAAATCCGTAATATTCCGAGGGTTAGGGTTTAAGGTAATAATGCTTTTTAAAGCATTTAGTCTCCCTTCAGTATTATTAGAATTCTTTGTTATACTATACTTTAAATTGGCATATTCTAACGATTTTTTAGGATTGATGTCTTTATAATAATCAATTAAATGGTCATAAGTTGTACTCATTCCAAAAAAATCATTTTCTTCTTTATAAATGTTTAGCGCTTCATTGTAACTTTCTAATACATCTGTATTCGGGCTTTTCTTCCATTTTGCATAAGCTAAGTTATCTATTACTCTTGCTTTTAAGCCATTATCTTTATAAAATATAGGTGTATTTACAATGCTAGATAAAACACTAATAGCTTTATCATATTTTTTTAATAGAGTTAATGCTACACCTTGATTATGCTTAATAGATGCAATATAATAAGGGTCGTCTGTAAGTTCTAGCGCTTTTTCATACCAATATAATTCTTCATTATAATTTAATAAGCTTCCACTAGATACTGCCAAGTTATTATATATAGGAGTTAGATATGGATGTTTAGGATCATCTTTAATAACATTTAAAGCTTCTAAAGAAGAATTTTGACTCTCAAAGTATGAAGAAACATCATTCAGAATCATTGCAATATTGATACTGTTTTTAGCAATGCCTTCTTTATTATTAATCTTTAAAAATTCGTTTTTAGAATTATTAAAATAATAGTAAGCACTGTCGTTTTGGTATTTTTGGTAAAAATCTTTTCCAAAATTAAAGTATGCTTCTCCAAGATATTTTTTATCTGGAATAGTATTAGCCCATTTAATAATTTCATGATTAATTTTAGAAGAGCTATCATCCATTTTTAAATCCTTTAATAATGTCATCTTTTTAAGATATGCATCGAAAAGAATTGAATCATTTTTAGCGCTTTTAGCTAAAAAGATTAATTTATCAGCTTTTTCTAATCTTATTTTAGGATCAACCTTAGAATTATGTATCGAATCCGACAATTGTTGATTAATTTTTAATTCAGAAATCGAATTATTGTTTGCAGGGACACTTGTATCTATATTTTTTTTACAATTATATAATAGAAAGAAAGTGATAGTTAAGAAAATAAGATGAAATGAGTAGATTTTTTTCATTCAATCAATTTAGAAAATTTTAACAATAAATAAAAGTTTATGATTTTAAATTAAAATTGATTTTCTTATTAATACTCAAATAGGATTTCCTATTTAATTAATTGGTTAAGTATTTAAACTAAGGATTGAGTGAAATAAAAAAAAGCATAAACCGATGGAATATGCTTTTTTAAAATGTATAAATTATTGATTATAAATTTCTTCTTGTAAGAATGTTAAATAGTTTTCATAACGAGATGGCGCAATTTTCATTTCATCTGCCGCATCACGTACAGCACATTTTGGCTCGTTGACATGGATACAGTTATCAAATTTACATCCACTACGTAACTCAAAAATTTCAGGGAAATAATTTTGTAATTCAGACTTATCTAAATGTACAAGTCCAAACTCTTTAATACCTGGAGTGTCGATAATAAATCCTCCAAAAGGCCACTCATACATTTGTGCAAAAGTAGTAGTGTGCTGGCCTTTGCTATTAAAGTCAGATACTTGATGTGTTTTAATATTTAATTCGGGATGTAGAGTATTCAGTAGAGTAGATTTCCCTACACCAGAGTGTCCAGATACTAAACTAATACTATCCTTCATTCTTTCTTTTACTAATTCTAAGTTTACCCCAGTCTCTGCAGAAATATCAATACTTTCATATCCAATAGAATTATAAATGTGTTTATATAACAATAAATCGTCCAACTCATCTTGTTGATAAGCATCGATTTTATTAAATAACAACACGACCGGAATTTGGTAAGCTTCGGCAGTAATTAGAAATCGATCTATAAAACCAAAAGATGTTTTTGGATTAGACATTGTAACTACTAAGAAAGCTACATCAATATTAGAGGCAATAATATGTGTTTTCTTAGATAAATTTACCGATTTACGAATAATATAATTTTTACGATCGTAGATTGTATTAATAACGGCAATATCATCTTTATCAATCTCAAATTCAACCTCATCACCAACCGCAATTGGGTTAGTGTGTTTGATATTAGCGATTCTAAATTTTCCTCTTATTCTGGCTTGGTAAACTGTACCATCATCTGTACGAAGATGATACCAGCTACCAGTAGATTTTGTTACAATTCCCTTCAAATGGTTATTATTTTATTTCTTCTTTTTTAATCATAATGTTGTTTTGTTGAGCAACAGATTCTTGGTGAATAGCTTGTAATAATTTATCAATAAAATCTTCTGATAAACCAAGTGAAATTCCTGCTTTTACAGCATTATTTTTAATCTGTTTCCAGCGTTCTGGTTGAAAAACGGCTACATTATGTTCTTTTTTTAATTCTCCGATAGAATTAGCAACTTTCATACGTTGAGAAATAGTCTCTAGTACAGAAGAATCTAATTCATCAATTTGATGACGTAAATTATCGATTCCTGCTTTGTAGATAGAATCAGGGTCATCGGATTGGCGTAATTCCAAAGCGCTTAAAATTTCTTTTAAACGTGCCGGCGTTACTTGTTGTGCAGCATCCGACCACGCTTCGTCTGGGTTACAATGTGTTTCAATCATTAATCCATTGTATTCAAAATTGAAAGCTTGTTGAGATACATCAAATAAACCTTCTCTGTTTCCACAGATATGCGATGGATCACAAATAATAGGAATATTTGGTAATTTATTTTTGAAATCTAAAGCAATTTGCCATTGTGGATTATTACGGTATTTAGTTTTCTTATATGTTGAAAATCCACGGTGAATTGCACCTAAATTTTTAATGCCTTGACCTTCTAAACGTTCTAAAGCTCCAATCCATAAATCTAAATCTGGATTTACAGGATTTTTTACTAAAACAATTTTATCTGTATCGCGTAATGCCTCAGCAATTTCTTGTACCGTAAAAGGATTTACAGTAGAGCGAGCTCCAATCCATAAAACATCTACATCATATTCTAAAGCTAATTTAGCATGATTTGCATTTGCAATCTCAGTTGCAATCATCATTCCATGCTCATCTTTTACTTTCTTTAACCAATTTAATCCAATTGCTCCGACACCTTCAAAGCAATTAGGTTTTGTACGAGGTTTCCAAATTCCCGCGCGGAAAATCTTAACATAATCTTTGTCAATATCTTCAGCAATGGTCATCATTTGTTTTTCACTTTCAGCACTACATGGTCCCGCGATTATAAGTGGTTTCTCGAATTGGTTAATCCAGTTATTATTTTCCATAATTGTTACAAATTTAAGGTATATATATAGACTTAGGTATTATTATTTATTTAAAATTCTTCTGATGTCATTTGTATTTGATAAATACTGGCGTATAGTTTCAGCATCAGCATCTTCAATCATTTTTTTTATTTTTTTAATCTGTGTTTCATATGCTTCTATTGCATTTAGCAAGTTTTCTCTATTTTGAATGAAAATAGGTGTCCACATATCAGGTGAACTTTTTGCTAAACGAACTGTAGATTCAAAACCAGATCCTGCCATATCAAAAATGGCCTTTTCATTTTTCTCAATTTCTAACACGGTTTGTCCTAAGGCAAATGAAGTAATATGAGAAAGGTGAGAAACATAAGCAATATGCTCATCATGCGCTTCTGAGGTCATTGTGATTACATTTGTCCAAAGATTTTGATAAATTTTTCTTACTTTTTTTACAGCGCTTAATGCACTTTCCTCAGGATCGCAAATTATCGAAACTTTGTTCATAAACAATTCCGGAAATGCGGCTTTTGGACCTGAATTTTCGGTTCCCGCAATTGGGTGTGTCGCTACAAAATTCTTTCGATTCGGGTGTGTACGTACAATTGCTCCAATTCCAGATTTAGTAGATCCCATATCCATCACAATAGTATCTTTAGGGATGTAATCTAATATTTTAGGAAGTAATGCTTGTATTGCATTAATAGGAATGGCAAGAACCACTAAATCGCTTACCAATACCGATTCTTTTAAATTGCCTAATGTGTCAACAATTCCTAATTCTAAAGCTTCTTTGCAATGTTGTAAATTAGAGTCAACACCAATAATTTTATTAGCTAATCCAATTTTTTTAAGTGCCAAGGCAAACGATCCTCCTATTAACCCTAATCCTAAAATTGTTACTGTCTTCATAATCTTTCTACAACTTCATTTAATTTTTCAATAGGGGCACAAAGTGAAAATCTGATATATCCTTTTCCGTTGTTCCCAAAAATACTTCCCGGAGTAATAAATACTTTTTTATCGTAAAGAATTTTATCAATAAAGGATTTATCATCTATTCCTTCAGGTAATTTTGCCCAAATAAATAGTCCTACGGCATTTTTATCATATTTTACATTCAGCTTATCACAAATATTATAAATAATCTCACGACGTTCTGAATAAACATTATTTAGATTTTTATACCATTCTTCTGATGCTTTTAATGCTTTTGTAGCGGCTTGCTGGATGGCATAACTCATACCAGAATCCATATTAGATTTTACTTTAAGAATTGAATTCAGAAATTCTTCTTTTCCTAAAACCATTCCAACTCGCCAACCTGCGATATTAAAAGTTTTGCTTAACGAGTTTAATTCAATCGCCACATCTTTAGCGCCATCAATGGATAAAATACTGGTGGGCTTATCATTTAGAATAAAACTGTATGGATTATCATTCACAATTAAAAGCTGATGACGTTTTGCAAACGCAATCAATTGTTCAAGAACTTCTCGTGGAGCTGTTGCTCCCGTTGGCATATGTGGGTAATTAATCCACATAATTTTTGGTTTTTGTTCAGCTAATTTTTCCAATTGATTAAAATCAGGAAGCCAATCATTTTCACCTTTTAAATCATAGTATAAAGGTTCTGCTTGCAGCAATTCTGTAACTGATGAATATGTAGGATAACCAGGATTTGGAATTAAAACTTTATCACCTTCATTTAAAAATGCCATCGAAATATGCATAATTCCTTCTTTTGATCCCATCAATGGTAAAATCTCAGTGGCTGAATCCAATGTGACACCAAATTGTTGGTGGTAAAATTGCGCCATTGCATTTCGCATAATCGGTAAGCCACGATAACTTTGATAGCCATTATTTCCGGATTGAGAGGCTGTAATTAAAGTTTCAATCACCTCGGGTGCTGGTTGCAAATCAGGGCTACCAATGCCTAAGGAAATAATCGGAATATCCGTTTGCATGTTCGCTATTTCTTGCAATTTCTTCGAGAAATAGTATTCCTGAACACTTTGTAAACGTTTAGCTTCTGTTATCATTCTTTTCCTTTTTTGTATTCTCCTAAGATTTCTAAATCTGTTAGTTTTTTCGCTATTTTGCCTAAAAGCGTATAATATTGTTGCTGATCATCAAATGTAATATCGATGTGAAATGAATATTCCCAAGGTTTATCAATAATTGGCACGGACTGAATTTTATCCATGTTAATTCCACATTCAGCAATATGATTTAATACCTCTACTAGTGCTCCAGCTTTATGATTCACTGAAAAACGCATTGACACTTTGTTAAATCTATCGTAATCGATATGATCGCGTTCTAAAACAAAAAATCGTGTAAAGTTGTCTTGAAAGGTTTGGATGCTCGAGGCTAAAATATCCAACCCATAAACTTCGGCTGCTTTTCTAGAAGCAATTGCGGCCACAGAGCTTAAATTTTGATCAACAATATCTTTTGCCGTTAAAGCTGTATCTACATCATGTACCACTTTCCAATCTTGGTGTTTTTCCAAAAACTTATCGCATTGTAAAAGTGCCATTTGATGTGATCTAACTTCATTTATATCGTCAATCGTTTGGCCTTTTTGTACCATTAATTGATGTTGAATCGATAAATAGATTTCTCCGACGACTTTTAATCCATGTTTAGTTATCAAAGCATAATTTGGTAGAATTGCACCTGCAATCGTATTTTCAATTGCCATTACAGCTTTATCTACTTTTCCTTTTGCCAACGCTTTTGCTAATTGTTTAAAGGTGTCGCACTCCAATAACTCAATTTCATTTCCAAAATAATTTCCGGCAGCTTCGTGATGATACGAACCTTTTACACCTTGTATAGCAACTTTTGTTTTCATTTCGTTTTCAGGCAAAAAAAAAGCCCCAACAATTGTGGGACTTTCTTTATCTTATTAATATATATAATCAATTATGACAACGCAGTCCCTGCTCTCCTGAATACCATCCAAAAAAGTAAAAGAAATAAGCGTTAAAATAATTGAACATTGTCATCGTTTGTTTCTGTAAATTTGTCTAACAAAGCTAAAAAATAATTTTTTAAACGAGCATAACTTTTTATAATTTTATCAAATAAATTTCACTGAATGGGAATTATCATCAAGGATTTAACAAAAAAATATGGCGATCAATTGGCTTTAAATAAAGTTTCATTTTCAATTGATCAAGGAGAAGTTGTAGGATTATTAGGTCCAAATGGAGCTGGAAAATCGACTTTAATGAAAAGTATTACAAATGCAATAAATCCGGATAGTGGTGAAATCTTAGTAAATAATTCTTCCGTAAGAGAAAATCCAATTGAAACGAAAAAGCAAATCGGGTTTTTACAGGAAAATAATCCGCTGTACATGGAGATGTTCGTTAAAGAATATTTACAATTTGTAATGAATATCCATGGCTTGAAAAAGGAGCGAGTAGAGGAGGTTATAAAGATGGTTGGATTGACGCCTGAAAGGCACAAAAAAATTCATCAATTATCAAAAGGATATAAACAAAGAGTCGGTTTAGCACAATCAATTTTGTCAAATCCTGAGATTTTAATCCTTGATGAGCCAACGAATGGACTAGATCCTAATCAGATTTTGGAGATTAGAGACCTTATTCGAGAAATTTCTAAAGATAAAACGATTATTCTTTCCACTCATATAATGCAAGAAGTGGAAGCATTATGTTCTCGAGTAATTTTATTAAATAAAGGAGAAATTGTAGCCGATCAACCCATCGAAGAATTTAAAGGACAATATAAAAGTTTGGAAGAAGCTTTTCAGGCGCTAACGAAATAAACATCGTTTATATATATAAAGTAAAAAGCATCCGAAACTTCGGAGGCTTTTACTTTATGATTTCTTTTTTAGTATGAAAACTTCTTTAATTTTTTCAACATCGATCTTTTGATTTTTAGAAGTAGTTGCTAAGGTTGAAATCAGATAATCAACTTCCTTTTCTGAAGATGGACCACCAACATTTTCTCCATTGATTTTTGAATCTTTTAAAGCAGTTCCTTTTTCGTCTAATATAACCCAATATGGTAATCCTTGATTCTTACCGCCCAATTGTACAACCAATTCAGCTCCGCCAGGAGTATTTAATGTTGCTTTTTCACCACGTTCTTCAACTGTAATAAATGATTTGACATAATTTTGATCAAAATATGCTTTCACTAAAGGATCCTCCATATTCTTTTCCATCTTCTTACACCATCCACACCATGAAGCATGAAACATTAAAAAGACATTTTTGTTTTCAATTTTTGCTTGGTAGTATGCTTTATTCATAATCTCGTTAGCTGTTTGTGCATTTAATGCAGAAGCAAAAACAATGAATAAACTGAATAAGATTGATTTTAATTTCATAATCTCTATTGATGTTGTAGAGTAAAGGTAAGTATATAATTATAAAAATTTATGCATCAAGCAATATATTTTATACTTATATATTTCCTTATTATATAAGTATACCTTTATTAATGTTATTATTTTATCTTTATTATTAAATATGAAAACTGATTAAAAATTTAAAATATAATTGCTACAGTAAATGTAAATTATTTGAAATCATTTTAGTTGGTTATACAGATGTCTTAAAGATTATTATAAAAGTATAATGGGTAAGGAATTAAGTTGGTATTGTACTTAGAAGGAATTCGTTATCTTTGCAAAAATTTTTTCAGAACATTCTTCTGATTTATAAATATTAATAAAAGAATCATCATATATGAAATGTGGAATCGTTGGATTGCCAAACGTAGGTAAATCTACTTTATTTAACTGTTTATCGAATGCAAAAGCGCAATCGGCAAACTATCCTTTCTGTACAATTGAACCAAACGTAGGAACAGTTTCTGTACCAGATCCTCGTTTATACAAATTAGAAGAAATTGTAAATCCAGAGCGTGTAGTACCAGCTGTTGTAGAAATTGTTGATATTGCAGGTCTTGTAAAAGGAGCAAGTAAAGGAGAAGGTTTAGGAAACCAATTTTTAGGAAATATCCGTGAGTGTAACGCAATTATCCACGTTTTACGTTGTTTTGATAACGACAATATCACACACGTTGATGGTTCTATCAATCCAATTCGTGACAAGGAAACAATTGATATCGAGTTACAATTAAAAGATTTAGATACAGTTACAAAACGTATTGATAAATCTAAAAAAGCAGCTAAAGCAGGTAACAAAGAGGAGCAAAAAGTGGTTGAAGTTTTAACAGCTGTAACAGCTCACTTAGAAGAATTGAGAAATGTACGCGAGATGGAATTAGATGAGAAGGGACAAGAAATTGTTGATTCTTTACAATTAATTTCAGCTAAGCCAGTGTTATATTTATGTAACGTAGACGAGTCTGCTGCAAAAGATGGTAACGAATGGGTAGATAAAGTAAAAGAAGCGGTAAAAAATGAAAATGCTGAGGTTTTAGTTTTAGCAGCTCAGATAGAAGCAGATATTAATGAATTAGAAACTTTTGAAGAGCGTCAAATTTTCTTAGAAGAGTTAGGTTTAAATGAGCCAGGTGTTAACCGTTTAATTCGTTCAGCTTATACCTTATTAGACTTAGAAACTTATTTCACTGCAGGTGTAAAAGAAGTAAGAGCTTGGACAATCAAAAAAGGATCTACAGGACCACAAGCGGCTGGAGTTATTCATACAGATTTCGAAAAAGGATTTATCCGTGCTGAGGTAATTAAGTTTGAAGATTTTATGACTTATGGTTCTGAATCTAAGTGTCGTGAAAATGGAAAATTAAATGTAGAAGGAAAAGCATACATCGTACAAGATGGTGATATTATGCACTTCTTATTTAACGTATAAGATTTTAAAAAATCATTCTATAAAAGTCCTGATCAACTTGATTAGGACTTTTTTTGTATATATTTGAATTAATTAACATTAGAATTACATTAAATATATACATATGATTAAAAATCTATTCTTTTTAGGTTCAATTTTAATTGGAGCTAACGCTACTGCACAGACTACTATATTTCAAGAAAATTTTGATACTACTCAAACACGTAATTTATGGTCAATTGGTGATCGTGATGGAGATAATGACACTTGGGAATATTTAAATGCTGAATTAAATGAAGTTCCATCATTTACCGGTGATGCAGCTTTTTCTTTCTCTTGGTATTTGGAAGCATTTACACCAGATAATACATTAACAAGTCCTAAAATAACTTTGCCACAAGATGCGGAATTATCTTTAAGTTTTAAAGTTTCAGCTGGAGACGAAGAACTATATGATGAGCATTATGCTGTATACGTTATTCCTGCATATGCTGAATTTATAGGGACAGAAACACCAGTTTTTGAAGAAACGTTAGATAATGCATATTACGAAGTAGCTAAAGTAGTAAACGTGGATATAAGTGAATATGCTGGGCAAGATGTGCAATTAGTTTTTAGACATTACGATTGTGAAGATATTTTTTATATCGCGTTAGACGATGTAACCATAGAACAAAAAGCTTTATCAACAATTGATATCAATAAAAATAAGGTAGCTGTATATCAAGATAACGGGAAGGTTAAAATAAACGGATTTGAAAATATACAAAAAGTAAAAGTTTTTGATTTATCAGGTAAGTTAGTTTCTGAATCTAAAACAGATAATGCGAATATTTCTACTTTACCAAAAGGAATATATATCGTAAACTTTTACAATGCTGAGGAAGTTGTATCAAGAAAAATTACTGTAAAATAACATAAAAATAAAGCCACTCTATAGAGTGGCTTTTATTCTTATAATTTATTTAATTTCTCTAAAGCAGAATCTAAGGTCTCTTTTTGTTTTGCAAAACAAAATCGGATCACTTTTTCATCAAATGTATCGTGGTAAAATGCAGAAAATGGAATGGTAGCAACTTTATTTTCAATCGTTAATTTTTTAGCAAATTCTCTATCGCTCAACTCAGAATAATTTTTGAAAGAAGCAGAAACAAAATAAGTACCTTCAGCAGGGATTAATTCAAATTTAGTAGAAGATAGACCCTTTGTGAAATAATCTCTCTTTTCTTGAAAGAAATTATTTAATTCTAAGTAGTTATTCTCATCATCTAAATAATCAGCAATTGCATATTGGGAAGGAGTATGTACAGAAAATACATTGTATTGATGCACTTTTCTAAATTCGTTCATCAATTCTTTACCTGCCAATACATAACCTACTTTCCAACCTGTTACATGGCATAATTTCCCGAAAGACGCAGTAATAAAAGTACGATCTTTTAAAGAAGGAATTCTTGCAAAGCTTTGGTGCTCGTAGGCATCAAATGTCATGTGCTCATACACTTCATCACTTATAATATAACAATTCTTATCTTTTAAGATTGCTTCAATCTGAACTAAATCCTCGGCTTTAAATATTTTTCCAGAAGGATTATTGGGGTTATTGAATATAATTAGTTTTGTTTGCGAAGTTACTTTGCTCTTTAAAGATTCATAATCAATATTATAATCGGGATAAGTTAATTGTATTGGTTTTACAATTCCACCAAACATTTCTACTGCTGGTTTGTATAAATCATATGCAGGTTCAAAAATGATAACTTCATCTCCTTTCTCAATTACTGCAGCAATTGCAGTAAAAATAGCTTGGCTTGCACCATTTGTAATTGTTATTTCTTGCTCTGGATGATAAATAGTGTGATGAAAGCGTTCAGTTTTTTCAGAAATAAAATTTCTTAATTTTTCGACGCCAATCATTGGCGCGTATTGGTTGTAATTTTGGTACGAATAATAGTTCAAGCTTTCAATCAAAGAAGAATGTGGATCGAAATCAGGAAAACCTTGTGCCAAGTTTATGGCTTGGTGCTGATTTGCTAATTTACTCATTACCGTAAATATAGTAGTCTCTAGATGAGGTAATTTAGAGTTCATAATCTTTTAGTTGTTTGGTTGTAAGGTGTTTGAATGATTTATATTCACTAAAGTTACCAAAAACATTTTAGTATTTTTTTAGTAAATTTGTAAATTACACAATTCTAATACGATAAACCCAAATGTCTGAAATAAATCAAGTAAATTATACTGAAGATAATATCAAAACCTTAGACTGGAGAGAACATATTCGTATGCGTCCTGGTATGTATATCGGGAAGTTAGGAGATGGATCTTCTCAAGACGATGGTATATATATTTTACTTAAAGAGATTATTGATAACTGTATTGATGAGTTTGTAATGGGCTCGGGTAAAGCAGTTGAAATAAATCTACGAGAGGACGAGGTCACAGTAAGAGATTATGGACGAGGAATTCCTTTAGGAAAAATGATTGACGCTGTATCTAAAATGAATACAGGTGGTAAATATGATTCGCAAGCTTTTAAAAAGTCTGTAGGATTAAATGGTGTAGGGACAAAAGCTGTAAATGCATTATCGTCTTATTTTAGAGTACAATCTATAAGAGATGGAAAGACTAGAGTTGCTGAATTCTCTAAGGGAGATTTAACATTAGAAGAACAAGAAAAAGAAACTTCATTAAGAAAAGGAACTAAAATTACATTCGTTCCCGATAAAAATATCTTTTTAAATTTTAAATTCAGAAAAGAGTACATCGTACGTATGTTAAAAAACTACGTGTATTTAAATCCTGGATTAAAAATTACTTTCAACGGGGAAGAGTTTTATTCGACAGAAGGACTAAAAGATTTATTAAAAGATAATATTGAAGAAGCTACAATCTATGACATTATCCATTTGCGTGGAGAAGATATAGAAATTGCTTTGACGCATAGCTCTAAATCTTATTCGGAAACATATTATTCTTTCGTGAATGGTCAGAACACCACACAAGGTGGAACACATTTAACAGCTTTTAAAGAAGCAATAGCCAAAACAGTACGCGAATTTTATAATAAAAATTATGATCCGGCAGATATTCGTAAATCGATTATTTCTGCCATAGCAATTAAAGTTATTGAGCCTGTTTTTGAATCTCAAACTAAGACCAAATTAGGTTCCAATGAAATTGGACCAGGAATGACAACGGTTCGTACATTTATCAATGATTTTGTAAAAACTAATTTAGATAATTTTCTACATAAAAATCCAGAAGTTGCGCAAGCTTTAGAACGCAAAATTAAACAGTCAGAAACAGAACGTAAAGAATTATCTGGTATTCGAAAATTAGCACGTGATCGTGCGAAGAAAGTGAGTTTGCACAATAAAAAATTACGAGATTGTCGCCAACATTACAATGATCCGAAAGCAGAATTTCGTTTAGATTCTACGATATTTATTACCGAGGGTGATTCAGCTTCTGGTTCAATCACAAAGAGTAGAAATGTAGAAACGCAAGCAGTATTTAGCTTACGTGGTAAACCTTTGAATTCATATGGTTTATCAAAGAAAATCGTTTATGAAAACGAAGAATTTAATCTTCTACAAGCCGCGCTAAATATTGAAAATGGATTAGAAGAATTACGTTATAATAATGTCGTAATTGCAACCGATGCTGATGTCGACGGCATGCATATCAGGCTGTTGGCGATTACATTTTTCTTGCAATTCTTCCCAGAATTAATTCGAGAAGGTCATTTATATATTCTACAAACGCCACTTTTCCGTGTGCGTAACAAAAAAGAAACAAGATATTGTTATTCTGAAGAAGAACGTCTAAATGCTTTGAATGAATTAGGAAAAAATCCAGAAATAACACGATTTAAAGGGTTAGGAGAAATCTCACCAGACGAGTTTAAAAACTTTATTGGAAAAGATATTCGTCTTGAACCAGTAATGATAGGTAAAGACGCGTCTATAGAGGATTTACTTGAATTTTATATGGGGAAAAATACACCCACAAGACAAGAATTTATTATTAATAATCTTTCAATTGAGGCAGTTACAAATGAAATTTAAAATACTTAATTATATTTACATAGTTAACTAAAATAATTTTATACGATGAAATTAAATAATAAAAAAGTAAGGACATTGGTCAACATATTAAATTTTGGAATATTTATTCTATTGATTATGATGATTTTAATGTATTATGATGTTATTTCATTGCATACAGAATTTGAAGAAATTTATGTAGCTACATTCCTTATGATTACAACTTGTTATATCGCAATAAGAGGATGGCAATATTATGAATTCGACACCTCAGGCGAAGGATTAACGGTAAATGTAGAGCGTATAGATTTCTTATCTTTTTTAGGAACTAAACAAAAAAGAATTGATTTACCTAAATATAAAATTAATAATTACAAAATAAGTAAAGGTCTATTAAATGACGATTTAATCTTATTTATAAATAGTAAAAAAGGAAAAGCTAATCTTGTAAAAGTAAAATTTAGAATCTCATTTTTATCTGATCAACAAAGAAACATCATGATATCAGAATTAGATAAAATAGTAACTACTAATCAATATCAATTAGATTAAAAAATCAACATTATCTTATGCATATAGAAGAAGAGAGTATCAAGAAAGTCTCAGGAATGTACCAAGAATGGTTTCTTGATTATGCCTCTTATGTGATTTTAGAACGAGCAATTCCATCTATTTATGATGGACTAAAACCTGTGCAACGCCGTATTTTACATTCTATGAGAGAATTAGAGGATGGTAGATACAATAAAGTTGCAAACATTGTAGGTAATACAATGAAGTATCATCCACACGGAGATGCTGCAATTTCAGATGCAATTGTACAAATAGGACAAAAAGACCTATTGATCGATATGCAAGGGAATTGGGGAAACGTACATACAGGTGACCGCGCTGCGGCGGCACGTTATATAGAAGCAAGATTAACGAAATTTGCCTTAGAAGTTGTCTTTAATCCTAAAACAACACATTGGCAACCCTCTTATGATGGGAGAAACAGAGAACCTATAGATTTACCGATTAAATTTCCGCTTTTATTAGCCCAAGGAGTTGAAGGTATTGCTGTAGGGTTATCAACAAAAATATTACCACACAATTTTAATGAATTAATTGAGGCATCAATTTTACATCTAAAAGGAAAAAAATTCCAGATTTTCCCAGATTTTCAAACTGCTGGCTTAATTGACGTATCTGATTATAATGATGGGTTACGTGGCGGTAAAGTAAGAGTTCGTGCTAAAATTTCACAGGAAGATAAAACACTCCTTAAGATTACTGAACTTCCTTATGGAACTACTACAGGATCATTAATAGATTCCATATTAAAAGCTAATGATAAAGGAAAAATAAAAATTAAAAAGATTGAAGATAATACAGCTGCGGATGTAGAAATTTTAATCTATTTAGCTCCTGGCATTTCTCCAGATAAGACCATAGATGCGCTATATGCTTTTACAGATTGCGAAATATCTATTTCGCCTAACGCCTGTGTTATCCGAGATAAAAAACCCGAATTCTTAACTGTTTCTGATATTTTAAAATTTAATACAGATAATACCTTAAAATTATTAAAAAGAGAATTAGAAATTGAACTTGATGAGTTACAAGAACAATGGCATTTTTCTTCTTTAGAAAGAATTTTTATTGAAAAAAGAATTTATCATGATATTGAAGAAGAAGAAACTTGGGAAGGAGTAATTACGGCAATTGATAATGGGTTAAAACCTTATATCGCTCATTTAATTAGGCCTGTAAATGAAGATGATATTACTCGATTAACGGAAATTAAAATAAAGCGAATTTCAAAATTTGATTTAGATAAAGCGCAGCAATTTATTGATTCACTTGAAGATAAAATTTCAAATGTTAAACATCATTTAGCAAATTTAATAGAATTTGCAGTGGATTATTTTAAAGCTCTGAAAGTAAAATATGGAAAAGAAAAAGTACGTAAAACTGAAATTCGAACTTTTGATACCATAGACGCTTCTAAAGTAGCAGTTGCAAACACTCGCTTCTATGTAGATCGTGCAGAAGGTTTTATAGGTACATCTTTAAAGAAAGATGAATTTGTGTTTGAATGTTCTGATATTGACGATATCATAATTTTCCGACAAGATGCAACGATGTTAGTAACAAAAGTGGATGCAAAAACTTTTGTAGGTAAAGGAATTGTACACATAGGTGTATGGCGTAAAAATGATAAACGTACCATTTATAATGTAATTTATCGAGATGGTAAAAATGGACCAGCTTACCAAAAGCGTTTTGCTGTTACAGGAATTACCCGAGATAAAGAGTACGATTTAGCCAATGGAAACAAAGGTTCGGAGTTATTATACTTTTCTGCAAATCCAAATGGGGAAGCAGAGGTCGTATCTGTGATTCTTAAAACGCATCAACGTATCAAAAAATTAAAATTTGATTTAGATTTTGCAGAATTAGCTGTTAAAGGTCGTTCAAGTAAAGGAAATTTAGTTACAAAATATCCAATTAAAAAGATTGAATTAAAAGAAGAAGGGATTTCTACTTTGGCACCTCGTCAGATTTGGTATGATCCAATTGTTCGCCGACTAAACGCAGATGAACGTGGTGATTTATTAGGGTCTTTTAAAGGTGATGATAAGATTCTTACAATAAATAGTACAGGTGAAGCCAAATTAGTTTCTTTTGATTTAGGAAATCGTTTTGATGATGAAATGATTATTATAGAGAAATGGAAGCCTAATAAGCCTTTGTCTTGTGTATATTTTGATGGAACAAAAGAAAAATATTTTGTAAAACGTTTCCTACTAGAAGATACATTAAATCCACAAATTTTCTTCTCTAACGAGGATGATAAATCTGAAATTAAGTTAATTTCTACTGATTATTTACCAGTTATTGAATTAACGTTTTCTAAAATAAAAGGTGTAGAAAAAGAAGCAGAAATTATCAATTTAGAACAATTTATTGCCATAAAAGGGATTAAAGCACAAGGAAATCAATTAACTCCATATAAATTGAAACAAATTAATGCTTTAGAATCATTGCCTTATGATGAACCTGAAGAAGTAATGGATGAAAGTGATGGATCTCAACCTACATTATTTGATGAAGTTGAAAACGAAATAATAAAAGAAGAAGAATAAATTAAATATGGGAGATGCATCGTTTGTTACGATTTTAGTTATAGGATTTAATATTTTGTTCAGTTGGAAAGGTTTTAATGATATTAGCTTTTTTGACAAATATAAATTTCAAGTTGGTTCAATTTTAAATAAAAAAGAACATTACCGAATTTTAAGTTCAGGTTTTTTGCATGTAGATTTTATGCATTTATTCTTTAATATGTATACATTATACATTTTTGCAGAGATTTTAATCAACTTCTTTGCAAGCCCAAAAGCCATGTTTTTTGGTGATTATTCTACAATAAATATGAATGTAGGATATGGAATGTTTCTTTTAGTATACATAGCTTCAGTAATAGGAGGAAATATTTTATCCCTATTTATGTATAAAAATCAACCGTATTATACTGCAGTAGGTGCATCTGGAGGTGTCTCTGGAATTTTGTTTGCTGCAATAGCTGCATTTCCAGAACTAAGATTAGGATTATTTTTTATTATTCCTATGCCAGCTTGGATTTTTGCTATTCTATATTTGGGCTATTCAGTATATGGGATGAAGAATAACATAGGCAATATTGGGCATGCTGCGCACTTAGGAGGTGCTGTCGTTGGATTGCTAGCGACTATACTGTATTATCCGCAATTGTTAGATTATAATCTTTTATACATAGCAGGAATGACAATTCCTTTAGCAGGGCTTGGTTATCTAATGTTTAAAAATAAGTAAACTTAAAATAATAAATAAAAAAAAACGGCTTGAAATATTTCAAGCCGTTTTTTTTTATTAAATCTTCAAATATGATATTATTATAAAACTCTTTTCGCATAAAGGAATTTTCTTCCCCAATAACTATCATTCAAAGAGGAAACCATTACACCTTGTGAGGTAGAAGAATGAATAAATTTAAGAACCCCATTTTCATCTCTTCCATGTACAATTCCCACATGAGATACGCGTCCGCCTCCTCTTGTAGCAAAAAATACTAAATCGCCTTCTCGGGCTTCTTCAGTAGAAATTCTTTGTCCTTCTTTTGCTTGATCTGCTGAAACACGAGGTAAGTTCATATTAAAGCTTTCAAAAACACTTCTTACAAACGCAGAACAATCAATTCCTCTTCTTGTTGTGCCTCCGTATCGGTATGGAGTACCAATATAAGTTTCAGCTTCTTTTAATAAAAACTCAGTGAATAAATTGTTAGTTTCGTCTAAAACACTATTTAAAACTAACATTGAAGATTCATCCTTAACATTCACAGGCTCAACTTCTAAGTTGGCACGTTTGTTGATTAATTTAGTTTGAGTCTCCATAACTCTTGTTTGTGGAACAAAACTTCGTGAAGAGTATTCTTTAATTTCCGATACAGGGGTTAAAGAACTACATGAAGTAATGAACATCGTACAAATTAATGCAGCCACACCTAATAGCGATGTTTTCATGATTATATTATTATAATTTTATTATATCCTTTTTCAAGTAGCTCAAATATATTAGATTATACTTTAACAAAATATATAATTTCAATGTTTTGGGATTACATTAACTTCTTTAACAAAATTTAACATAATTTTTAACTTAAAAAAAGTGAAAAATATTTGGTAGTTTAAAAATAACCCCTAAATTTGCACTCGCTTTTGATAACAAAGTCAATTGCTCGGAATGGCCCATTCGTCTAGTGGTTAGGACACCAGATTTTCATTCTGGAAGCAGGAGTTCGATTCTCCTATGGGCTACTCAAAAGAGTATTTTTTTAAAATATTAATAAAATTATTTTGGCTAGATGAAAAAATTGTTTTTATCTTTGCCGAACTAAAATAGAAAGAGATTTAAAGGTTATGGCAAATCATAAGTCAGCATTAAAAAGAATTAGACAATCGGCGGTTAGACGCGATCGTAACAAATACTATCATAAATCAGCTCGTTCAGCTATTAAAGCTTTAAGAGGAACTGAAGAAAAAACGGAAGCTGAAGCAGTTTTCCCAAAAGTTTCTTCAATGATTGATAAATTAGCTAAGAGAAACATTATTCATAAGAATAAAGCTTCTAACTTAAAATCTAAGTTAGCTAAACATATCGCGGGATTAGCTTAATAATCATACAAGTGGTCCCTTCGTCTATCGGTTAGGACACTAGATTTTCATTCTAGAAAGAGGGGTTCGATTCCCCTAGGGACTACAAATTAATAGATAGATTGCTGAAATATGCAATCTTTTTTTTCCTTGTTCATAGTTGTTGATTTAAACAACCAGTAAAAATACTGTGTAAAGGAAATTGTTTTTTGTGTTTTGTTTGTAAAGGTTAGACATTTTGTTGATGTTTAATCGGGAAATGAAAATGTCGCTGTATAATTCAATTGGTTCATTATATTTCGAATTATACATCGACTTTTCTCTAAATCCTTTCTTTAAAACACAGAGATTCGTTCATAGAAAATTAAATAATTAGTTTAATAAAATTTTACAATGGTCCCTTCGTCTATCGGTTAGGACACTAGATTTTCATTCTAGAAAGAGGGGTTCGATTCCCCTAGGGACTACAAAATTTTAACTAATAAAAAATATTTAAAGTTTTATTTGTCGTTTATAAATATTTAATTATATTTGCATCGCAATAAAGCAAAACAATAGGCGGTCCCTTCGTCTATCGGTTAGGACACTAGATTTTCATTCTAGAAAGAGGGGTTCGATTCCCCTAGGGACTACAAAAAAAAGCATTCATTTTTGAATGCTTTTTTTATTTTGAAATAGTTTTAGTTTATTAGGAGAAATCTTAATTTGGAAGCGTTTGAAGTTTTAGTTTACTCAAACGCTTTTTTTGTTTTGTATAAGTAAAATATAAATAGGAGATATAAAAGCCACTCATTGGAGTGGCTTTACTTTTGGTATAAATCCGATTTCTTGAATCGTTTCTATTAATTTATTTGGATTAGATGTATAAAAGACGATGCGATGTTCACAACCTTTTTTGATATGGTTTATTTTAATTCCACTCGTGAATAAAATTTGAGTTGGTTCTATTGAAAGAACATCTTCAGGTACAAATTTCCAACTGCTTCCCAGAAAAGGTTTCAATTGGATTAATTCCTTTTCGACGATAATCTTTAATAATGGATAAGTAAAATTTATTTTACCTATACGTCCACCACCAGTTTTTCTATAAATAGATTTATTATTGATCAAATCCATTAGGATATTCTTGTTTCACAACTTTAATCTTTGCTTCCACGGCTTTTTGTAAGCCTTGTTGGTATTGCACCATTTGTTCTTGTATTGCAGGGTTATTTGCTCCTAATATACGAGCAGCAAGTATTCCAGCGTTCTTAGCAGCATTTACAGCAACCGTAGCAACCGGAATTCCGTTTGGCATCTGTAAGATTGATAAAATTGAATCCCATCCATCAATTGAATTAGAGGACTTAATTGGAACTCCAATTACAGGAAGTGGTGTAATTGATGCCACCATGCCAGGTAAATGTGCAGCACCGCCAGCTCCAGCGATAATAACATTGATTCCGCGTAGATGGGCTGTCTTTGCATACTCGAACATACGTTCAGGAGTACGGTGAGCTGAAACGATTGTTAATTCAAAAGGAATATTCAATTCTGTTAATACCTCAGCAGCTTGCTTCATGATAGGCAAATCGCTATCACTTCCCATTATAATTCCGACCATAGTTGTTTACTTTTTGGCAACGACACGAATCGTTTCGTTGACTTGTTTTATGTTTTGTTTTAATTGTTTCAAATCATCGTTCACTAATGTAACGTGTCCCATCTTACGACCTGGTTTTGTAACTGCTTTCGCATACCAATGTAAATAGGATCCTGGGATGTGTAATAGAGTTTCTATATTTTCAATTTGTGCTGGACCAGTTTC
Organism: Faecalibacter rhinopitheci; assembly: GCF_015234135.1. Taxonomy (GTDB): domain Bacteria; phylum Bacteroidota; class Bacteroidia; order Flavobacteriales; family Weeksellaceae; genus Empedobacter; species Empedobacter rhinopitheci. Next base: position 245,018 of record NZ_JADGIK010000006.1, read on the forward strand.
ACCTTCGGCACCAATTAAATTAACCATTGCAGATGTCGTGAATAATTTTGTAGAACCTAAAGGCAATTCCATTAATGTTCTTAACATTTGGTCAAATTGCGAAGAGTAAGCTCCTTCAATTGTAGAGTGACCTGAGTTGTGTACACGAGATGCAGTTTCATTCACCCAAATACTTTGGTTTTTGTTCAAAAACATTTCCACAGCAAAAACACCTGGAGAATTTAATGCTTTTACAACATCTCGAGCGATTGTTTCTGCACGATCTGTTACTTCTTTGGTTAACGTAGAGGGTATTAATAAATAATCCAACAAATTGTACTCCTCATTCATGACGAATTCAACTGTTGGATATGTAACGATATTTCCTAAATGATCGGCAACGGTAACGACAGCAATTTCTCTGTCTAAGTCTGCCGGAGTTTCGAAGATGGATGGTGCTTGTAGCATTTTGTCTAAATCAGCACTTGATTTTAAGAACTGCACACCTTTTCCATCATAACCATCTTTTCTTGATTTTTGGAAGATTGGATAATGAATATCTTCTTTTGATTTTAAATCTTCCCAATGTTCTAATTCGAAATACGGAGCTGTCGGAATATTATTTTTAATATAGAATTCTTTTTGTACACCTTTATCTTGAATAATGGCTAAAGCTTCTGGATCTGGAACTACCTTTTTACCTAAAGCTTTCAGATGACGTAGTGCATCAACATTAACATGTTCAATTTCGATACCGATGGCATCTACATTTTTTCCAAATGCTACTACGGTATCATAATCTTTAAAATCTCCTTGTACAAAATGATGTGCATGTGGTGCACACGGCGCATCAGCAGCTGGGTCCAAGATGCTGATTTCACAAGGATATTGCAATGCATTCTGCAAAAACATATATCCCAGTTGGCCTCCTCCTAAAATTCCGATTTTTATCATATCGCGAAGTTAATGAATATTATAATCTTTACTTTTACAGCCAATAAAAATTAATTGACGTGATGTTAACAAAATTAACGAAATATATTTTTCTATTTTTCATTGCTTTTTACTTAATCAGTAAAAGTTTTTACCACTATTTCGTTTTTGATATGTTGGTACATTATTCTGTTTATGCCCTTATTATTGCTTTTGTATTTTGTTTAATATATAATTTGCAAATTCGAAAAGAGAAGAACAAGTCCATTTTGTTTTTATTACCCTTAGTTGTAATTCCGTATTTAGTGTATAATGAGATGGGAAATTTTTATTTTGGAGATAATGCCAAAGGAGAACAAGAAAATTTTAAAATTATATCGATAAATATTTTTTCACAAAATAATGAATATCATCATTTGCATCATTATTTAGATAAAGAAACGGCAGATGTTATTGTTTTGCAAGAATTAACGCCTGCTTGGCAAAAAAAAGTGGATTTTATTCGTGAAAAGTATCCTTATTATAAAGAAGAAGTACGTTCCAATAATTTTGGAATTGCAATTTATTCTAAAATACCTTTCGATACTGTAATTACTAAGAACTATATCGACAATGAACACCCTTCTTTGGTTGCAGAATTAAAAGTTAATAAAAAAAATGTATCCATTTTAGCAACACATCCTGTTCCTCCCTTGCCTAATCAAGCACGATTTGAAAAACGTAATAAGCAATATAAATTGATCAAAGAGGAAATTGAGAATTTCAATACTCAAAATATTATTTTAATAGGTGATTTAAATACAACTGTGTATTCACCAAATTTTAAATTACTGCAATCGGATCAATTAAAAGATGCACGTTCAGGATTTGGTTTGCAGAATTCATGGAATGCTTTTATTCCTATTTTTCGTACTAATATTGATCAATGTTGGGTATCAAAAAATATAAAAGTCACAAATTTTTATCGTGGAAGTAATATTCAATCAGACCATTTTCCAATAGTTGCTGAATTGAAAATCGATTAGAACAAAAAAAATCCTTGAACTATTTCAAGGATTTTTTTTATAATAAATGCTGTTTTTTTAGATCTTCAATAATTTCTCGTTGCACATTCAGTTTTCGCTTATAATTTAAATTATAAAATAAAATAATAAGAATAGCCGTTCCTATAATGCTTATGCCCACATATAGGTATGTTTGTATTTTAACCAATCGATTGGTTTCTTCGAGTTGCTGAATTTTTTGGTTGGCTTGTTCTGTTTCGTAAAATAGTTCAAGTGCTTTTGTACTGTTATCAAACTGATCTTGATTATATTTTAGAATCAATTCTTTTTCTTGTTTAGTATAATCTAACGCTTCTTTAATTTTCCCTTGTTGTTCAGCTAGAATAGCTAAATTTCCTAAGAATTTAATTTGATACTGAACTAATTCAGAGTCTTTTTCTACTAAATCATAAGCTAATTGATAATATTTTTTAGCTTGTGTAAAATTTCCCTTTGATTGATAATCAGAACCAATATTATTATAAATAAAGGATTTAAAATTATTGAAATTGGTGTATTTATTAGCAATATCTAATGCTTGATTAGAATATTTTAACACTGCATTAGAATTATTCTTTTCTTCAAGAAAAGCGGATAAGCTACTTTGGTTTAAATTATAAACAATCAACGAGCGATCTCTTACTTTTTCTTCTACTATAAGTTTAGCATAGCGTAAGGTTTCTTTAGAAGTTGTGTAAGCAGAATCTATATATTTTTGATTTCCAGTTTCATGAAATTTTTGTTTATAATAATATCCAATATTACTGAAAGTAAAATTAATTAAAAGAGGATTTTTAGAAGCTAAAGCGTGTTTGTTAGCTAAAAATGCATCTTTACGTGTATTATTTTCTAAACTTTTCTTGGCCTTATAATTATATCTTAAAAAATAGAGTTGTGTTAATATGAAATCTTCATCAGGGAAAGAAGAAAAATCTTTAATCGTTTGATTCAAGGTTTTAATAAATAATTCATCTTGCTTCAAATGAAAATAGTAACGTGTAAAACCAAAGTTTACATACGCTAAATCTAAGGGATGATTTGTATTCTGAGCAATTTTTTGAGCTGTTGTTAAAGCTTCAACTCTTTTTTCTTCATTATTTATTTCACCATACAAATCTGCGAGATAAACATATCCGATGACTTTCCGACTAGGATTAATGGCTGTTAGAAATTTGCTGTTAATTAATAATTTAGCCTCATCATATTGTTTACTATATAAATAAGAATATATAAGTTGTTGGTCTTTATCCTGATTACTTTGTGCATAAACAGTGAAACTTAGCAACAAGTTGAAAATTAAAAATAGACGTATTACCATACAAATCCTTATTTGTTCTTTAAGTTAGTTTAGCCGGCAAATATAGAGTGCAAAATGCTATCTTGCAATAACATAATATGTTAATAACTGATAAGTCTTGAAATTTTCAAGACTTATTAGTTATTCTTCTTCGTTCTCTAACGATTCTAAATACTCTTCATCTAAAAACTCGCTTAACTCAGGCTTTTCATTAAATTGTTTCACGATATATGGACAGATGGGATAAATTTTAACATCGTTTTGTTCTGTAAATTCTAATAATTCATCAAATAAAACTTCTCCTAAATTTTGGCCTCTGTATTTTTCATCTACAAAAGTACCTGTCGCTTTTATATTTCCATTTTTGGCCCATTCATATTTAATATAGCCGATTAAATCATCGTTTTCGTACAGAGAAAATTGTCCATCATTCACTGTTTGTGAGTGTTTTACTTCCATATAAATTAGCTTATAATTGATGTTTTTAAATTACAACAAACTTTTAAGTTCTAAAAATTCAATCACGTTAAATCCTTATAAAACTGATTTTGAGTAGTTAAATTAAAAAAGTTGTTTATCTTTGGTTTATCAAAATCGAAAGGGGTGCTTTATTTTTTTAAGGCTGAGATTATACCCAAAGAACCTGGGCAGGTAATGCTGCTAAGGGACTGGTACTTCACCAAATTACATTCGCGCGTTAAATTTTAAAAGTGTAAGATGGCTCCTTTCATAAATTTTTAAACAATTTTATGAAAAGGTCGATTATTTTATTGTCTTTATTTGGTGCTTCAATTTTGAATGCACAAATTAATGATTCGATACCGAATCAAGAAGAAATTAGTCTTCAAGAAGTTTCTATTACCGAGAAATTACCGATTACAGTTGAGAAAATATCCAACAAAATTCTGCAAAAAAAGAATTTAGGACAGGATATTCCTACCTTATTAAATGGTGCGACATCTGTTATTACATCGACAGAAGCCGGAAATGGAATTGGATATTCTACAATTCGAATTCGTGGATTAAATGAATCTTCCATTAATGTAACTTTAAATGGTATTCCATTGAATAATGCCGAATCCCAAGGTGTATTCTGGGTCAATATGCCCGATTTAGCTTCATCCACCAACTCTATGATTATTCAGCGTGGTGTAGGAACCTCATCCAATGGAATGGCTTCTTTTGGAGCAAGTGTCAATATTGAATCACAAAATCCATCCAAAGATCCTTATGCTGAAGCGAATCTATCGTTCGGTAGTTTTAATGCACAGAAATATACTATTCAAGCTGGTACAGGTAAAATTCTAAACAATAAATTAAGCATTGATGGACGATTCTCTAAAATCAATTCGGATGGATTTATTGATCGTGCAACAGCAGATTTAATTGGCTATGATATCACTGCGCTTTATCAAATCAATGATAAAACAAGTTTTCGTTTCCAAAATATGTACGGAAAAGAAAAAACATATCAAGCCTGGAACGGAATTGATGGCGAAGCAATGAAACGTAACCGTCGTTTTAATTCGGCAGGTGCAATTTATAATGAAGATTGGACGGAAGTTATTGGATATTATAATAATGAAATTGACGATTACCAACAAAATCATTATTTTCTAACATGGAATCAGCTCTATGGTAAAGGTTGGAAATCGAATGTGACATTGCATTACACCAAAGGAAAAGGATATTTTGAAAATTATAAACAAGATGAACGTTTGTCGAAATATAAAATTAACCATTTATCTTTTACAAGTACTGATTTAGTGCGTCAAAAATTTTTAGATAATGATTTCTACGGATTTAATCTTGAGGTAGAAAATCAACAATTAGGCGATTTTAAAGTGTTTTTTGGTTTATCTGGAAACGAATATGATGGTGATCATTTTGGACAGATTAAATGGATGAAAGATTACAATTGGACTGATACCAATTATAAATTTTATAATAATAATTCTTTGAAACGTCAATTATCAGCTTATGCTAAAGTATTGTACCAATGGAATCAATTCGAATTCTTTGGAGATTTACAATATCGTTATGTCGATTACGAAGGAAAATATTTACCAAATGGTGAAAATGACGACGATGATTTTAGACCATTTGCTGCCACGTTTCATTTCGTGAATCCAAAAGCAGGTCTGAATTACAAAATAAATGCGAACAATATTTTTTACATTTCGTATGGAATTTCGCAACGAGAACCATTACGCGCCGATTATGAAAATATTGGAAACGAACCAAAAGCTGAATTTTTACAAGATTATGAGTTAGGTTACCGCAAAACTGGACGTTTTTCGATGAGTGCCAATTTATATTACATGGATTACCGTAATCAATTGGTGCCCACAGGTCGTGTGAATGATGTGGGAACACCAATTCGTGAAAATTCAGGAGCAAGTTATCGTCGTGGAATCGAATTGGATGCATCATATCAATTGATTCCATCGAAATTAAATGTATTCGGGAATCTAACATTAGCTCAAAACAAAAACAAAAATTTTACAGAAGAAGATTGGGTGAATGGTGGAATTAAATCATATGGAAAAACTTCTATCGCTTTATCGCCAGATATTATTTCGGCTTTTGGTTTTGAAGTGTATCCTGCAAAAAATCTATTAATCAACTTTACGAATAAATACGTTGGTCAACAATATTTATCGAATACTGAACCAGCAGATGGAAAACTTTCAGATTATTTGGTTTCGGATCTATTGATTCGTTATGCACCAAATTGGTTTGGCTTAAAGAAATTGGAACTTTCCTTATTAGTGAATAATTTATTTGATGTTGAATACGAATCAAACGGTTATTATTACGAAGGTCCATATTATTTTCCCCAAGCAGGAATCAATGTTTTAGGAGGAATTTCAATCCGATTATAAATAAAGAAAAGCGTTGTCTTTGGACAACGCTTTTTAACTTTCTATAAAATCCAATGGAATTTGCCACAATTCATTTTTATTCTTTTCACGGAAAAAATCCATATGTCCAATGGATGTTAAGCCATAATGTTTCGGTACAAGATTTAAACGTTTCTTTTTAGCATTTATCATCACTTTAGATGCAAATAAATCTACCGTTTTTGGAGGTGCCATATCATCATCATCCAAGCTAATGATCAGGATGGGTTGTTTGATTTCTGCATAAAAATTTTGCGTTTGATTCGCATAACCTAAAATCGATTCTTTTCCCAAAATAATTTTCTTCCAATCGTACGCGATGCCCTTAGGCAACGGATCTCCTATATTGACTTTAGGAGAAGGAAAATATCCATACAATGGCGTTAGTAGAGGAATCAATACCTTAAAAAATGTTTTTATTTTCAGTTTATCCTTTTCATGAAAGTTTTCAATGTAGCCAAATTGGGAACCAATTGTTACAAATTTATCATAGACTTTAAATGCACGTGATAACCCTAACATGATTCCACCCATCGAATGACCAATCAAATATTTTTGATGATTTGGATACATTTCTTCGATGTATTGAGAAATAGCCATAAAATCTTTATCTGCCCAATCGATGAATTCAGCTTTGAATCCTCTCAATGATTTTGGTTTGGATTGACCAATGCCACGATAATCATAGGTAAACACTAAATACCCTTTGTTAGCTAAATACGTCGCAAACTTGGTGTAAAATTTCTGTGGAACTCCAATGGCTGATGAAATCACAATAATTTTATTGGTCGAATTATTTTCGCCAAAAGAAGTCACTGCAATGGGGAACTGATCAGATGTTTCGAGTTGGAAAGACTTCATTTGCTGCGTGTTGTTTCATTAAATATACTCAAAACTCAACAATTTAAGCCATAAAAAAGCCCCAAAATATTGAGGCTGATTGATTTATTTTCTGAAGAAAGCTAATGCATTATCCATGGCGACTTGGAAATCTTCGGGCATTTCAGTGTCGTTCCAAGGATGGGCTGATCCAAAAGCATGATTTGCATTTTCGATCAAATACAATTCTACCTTATCATTCCAGCTCTTGATTAATAACGCTTCATTCATTTTTACTGTTTCATCGGCTGAACCATGAATGCATAAATATGGTTTATCTAAATATTTAATGTTTTTTTCGATGTTTAAACGTTCCTCATTATCGATATAATTTTGATAAAATTGATAAAATAAAGGCATCATTTGTTTGGTGCGCGTATTTTCAAAATAATGTACCCCTTCATTTTTCCAATGGTCTAAAGCTGGTTGTGGATATTTGAATCTGTTCAGATCACAAATTGCTCCTAAAGAAACAAATTTCTTTACACGGTCATCTTCTAATCCTTTTAAGATTGTAATTCCTCCACCACGTGAATGTCCCATTAAATAAATTTCATCTGTATCGATTTCATCCAAAGGAATCATTTCACCGCTGATGGTTTTGGTAATGATAATGTCTAAATCATCTAATTCAGTCGTATAATTATTTTCACCAAAGGCATTTAAATCAGGGAAATCAATTGGTTGTTCGATTGTGCCACCATTGTAGGAAAAATTAAATTTGATGAATGCAAAATTATGCTCGGCCCAAAATTTCGCCATTAAATCAAAACATCCATGATCTTTGAATCCCTTAAATCCGTGAGAGAATATAATTACAGGTTTTTTAATGCCGTTATCTTCATAAAACGTATCGTAAACAGATTTTCTTTCACGACTTCCTTGGTAAATATTGTTTTTAGCTATTTTCATTTTTTTGAAACATTGTACGTGTGATAAAATCTTTTTCTAAACTCCATGCACGTGCAGGAGAATATTCTCTTCCGTAATAGATAATTTGGATGTGTAATTTATTCCATAATTGTTTTGGAAAAAGTCGTTTCGCATCTTTCTCAACCAACTCAACGGTTTTTCCATTGCTTATTTTCCATAAACGTAACAAACGGAAAATATGTGTATCGACTGGAAAAGCAGGATGTCCAAACCATTGCGACATTACTACTGAAGCCGTTTTGTGACCTACTCCAGGTAAAGCTTCCAATTCTTCGAAACCTTCAGGAACTTCACCATTATATTTTTCAACTAAAATTTCAGCTAATTTTTTAATGTTTTTTGCTTTCGTATTGGATAATCCGATTTGGCGGATATAATATTTAATTTCGTCCACTTCCAATCGAGCCATCGCTTTCGCATTGGCTGCTTTGGCAAATAATTCGGGCGTCACTTCATTCACTTTTTTATCGGTAGTTTGAGCCGAAAGCAAAACAGCGATTAACAACGTAAAAGCATCTTGGTGATCCAACGGAATGGGAGGGACAGGGTATAATTTTTCCAATTCATCAATGATGTATTGGATGCGTTCTTTCTTTAACATCATAAGATTTACGATCTTTTGGTAAAAATAGACAATCCTTCTCTATGAGAAGGATTGCTTTTATTTAAATTTCTTATTGTAGAATTCAAAAGGTTTTGTCACATCGAAATATAAATTTAATTTCTCTCCATGTTCATTTTCGGTTTCTAATAAGTCATAAGAACGATTATTTTCGTGAAGTAAGGATTGTTGAGTCGAATTTAATCTTAAAGCATTTAAAATACTGTATTCATGACGAGCACTGATGACATCGATAGCTGTTTCCATACTTTTCCCATCGCCTGTTAAAAATAATGCATCAAGAAGTTTATGATAGATGTTTATAATTTTCTTAACCATAGGAGTATCTTCTTCAAAAGAATAAATAATGGCTAAAACCTCGATACTTTTTGGATCAGAAAAAGGTTTATTCATATAAAAATCGGTATAGAAATCTTTTAAGATTTTAATTTCTTTAGGAGTGGGAATTGTATTCTTCGATTCAATGGCTATAACTTTTTTCGTTTTATTCAAATCTTCAAAAACTTTGAAATCGTCTTGAAAGGTTTTACCATAATAAAAATGATACATATGCTCAACAGTCATTGTTGTATCCATTTTCTGAAATCGATCTATAAGAGTGGGATAATAAAAATCGGATTTTTTATCCTTGATCATTTTTTCAATCGCGGGATAGTCGACTGTTCGAAATTCAACTTCTTGAGCGTTGGATGAAATGGTAGTTGTTATAAGTAATAAAAGGAAAATAATCAATTTTTTCATAGATATGTTAATTTGGATTATAAATATAATTTTTATTCTTTGAATCTTTTTGTTTTTCTCTTACTTTGATGGCTCAAATAGATAACATGAAAAACTTCTTTACTCTGATTCTATTGATATTATTTTCAGCAGGAATATTTGCTCAGGATACCGTTCAAAAGAATTTAGAAAAACGATTAATCGAATTTTCTCAGCAACGAAAAAACGATTCAATCAAACGTGTGGAATTAGAAAATAAATTATTATCACTACAATCTAATTCTAAGGATAAAGAATCATTACTAACAGAATTAAAATTTTTGAAAAGTAAAGATTCTTTGATCTTAATGCGGCAAAAAATTAAGATAGATTCTCTTCGTAATATAAATAAGGGTGTAGCAGTGGTTCCGTTTCATGATACATTATTTATACTTTATCGTGGAGTGGGAGGCTTTTCAACAAAAGAACGTGCATTAGCATTAGAAGAGAAAATCCGAGAAATAGCAAAAAAATATGACTTTAATAAGGATTCAATAAAATTATCCAAAGATGAAAATACGTATTTGATTTACAGTAATAAAAATATGATTTCTAGTGTTAGTTTACAAGACGCATTATGGGAAAATACAACTTTAGAAAATCTTGCTAACAAACACCAACAAATTATCGCTTCTGCTATAGAGCAACATCGTTCAGATACAAGTTTGCCTACCTTAGCAAAAGGTGCGCTATATGCAATGTTATTAATGTTTGTTGTAGGATATCTTATACACCTCATTAACAAAGCCAATCATTGGCTGAAAATGAAACTATACGAGAAAAAAAATGTATTATTTGCTCCTTTAATTGAAAAAAACTTAAAGGTTTTAAACATCAATAAACAGATAGAATATATTTGGTTTGGTTTAGGAATTATCCGATGGATTATTATCATTTTACTGATTTATTTAGCTCTTCCAATTCTCTTCAACTTCTTTCCATCTACACAAGCTTACACTACTATTTTATTGGAAAATATTCTAGATCCATTGCGCAAAATAGCTAGAGCAATGATTGACTATCTTCCCAACCTATTAACTATAATAGTAATAGTAACGGTTTTTAGATTTCTATTTAAATTCTTAAGATTTATTGCACTAGAACTCGAAGATGGTCGAATTACAATTAATGGGTTTTATAAAGAATGGGCTAAACCTACTTATCAAATATTCAAGGTTTTATTACTAACTTTTATGATGATAGTGATTTTTCCTTATTTACCAGGAGCTAAATCGCCTATATTTCAGGGTGTTTCTGTTTTTGTCGGGATTTTGGTGACTTTTGGATCAGCTGGTGCGCTTGGTAATATTATGTCAGGATTATTATTAACATATACACGTTCATTTTCTAATGGAGATTATGTAAAAATAGGAGAGATTACAGGAGAAATTATAGAAAGAAACTTATTGGTAACACGCATTCGTACAATAAAAAATGAAATTGTTTCTGTTCCTAATTCTACGGTAATGAATAGTCATACAACAAACTACAGTACAGATGCTTCAAAAAAAGGGTTAATAATTCATACTACATTCACATTAGGATACGATATACCGATAGAAAAAATACACCCAATAGCCATTAATGCAGCTTTAAAAGTGAATGAAATTCAAAAAGATCCTAAACCTTTCGTATTTCAATTAAGTTTAGATGATTTTTATGTAACTTATCAAATTAATGCATATGTTAAAAATGCAAACCGACAGGATTTCATCTATTCAGATTTACATAAAGAGTTATTGGAAGAGTTTAGTAAAGCAGGAATTGAATTAATGTCACCACACTTTATGGCACATAGAGGAGGTACAGAGCCTCAGTTGCCAGACGATAGGATACCAATGAGTTACAAAGATTCACCATTTAATGTTAATATTTCTAAAAATAATTCAGCAGAAAATTAAGCGACATATTTTGACGGTTAATAGAGCTATATTTGTGTAAGAAATAAAGGAATAATGGTTTGTTCAAATTTAAAATTAAGATTAAATCATTATTTTTACGTGAAGTTCTAATAATAAATTACAATGTTAAAAGTAGGCGATAAAGTTCCAGAATTTCAAGGAGTTGACCAAGATAATAATACTGTGTCTTATCAAGATTATGTAGGTGAAAAATTAATCGTATTTTTTTATCCGAAAGCTAGTACACCAGGTTGTATTAATGAAGCATGTGATTTAAGAGATAACGAAGCAGCATTACGTACAAAAGGGTATAAATTGGTTGGAGTAAGTGCAGATTCTATAACTAGACAAAAGAAATTTGCTGATAAATATGAATTACCATTTCCTTTATTAGCTGATGAGAACAGAGAAATTATAGAAGCATTTGGAGTTTGGGGTCCAAAGAAATTTATGGGCAAAGAATTTGATGGTATTCATCGAACAACTTTTATTATTAATGAGGAAGGAATCATTACAAGTGTAATTGAAAAAGTGAAAACAAAAGAACACGCAAATCAAATTTTAGAAAAATAAAAAAATAATAATATGAGCGATTTAGATAATAAAAAGAAAGCCCTACAACTTATCCTTGATAAAATGGATAAGGCTTATGGTAAAGGTACTGTAATGCGAATGGGAGATTCTGCAGTAGATGATAAAATTGAAGTAATTCCATCAGGATCATTAGGTTTAGATATTGCGTTAGGTATTGGAGGATATCCTCGAGGACGTGTGATTGAAATTTATGGACCTGAATCTTCAGGTAAAACTACATTAACTTTACATGCCATTGCAGAAGCTCAAAAAGCTGGTGGAATTGCAGCATTTATTGATGCGGAGCATGCTTTTGATCGTACATATGCATCTAAATTAGGAGTAGACGTAGAAAATTTAATTATCTCTCAACCAGATAATGGAGAACAAGCATTAGAGATTGCAGATAACTTAATCCGCTCTGGTGCGATCGATATCATTGTAATTGATTCGGTTGCTGCCCTAACACCAAAAGCAGAGATTGAAGGTGAAATGGGTGATTCTCGTATGGGATTACAAGCTCGTTTAATGTCTCAAGCATTACGTAAGTTAACGGGTACAATTAATAAAACAAAATGTACAGCAATTTTCATTAACCAATTACGTGAAAAGATTGGTGTAATGTTCGGAAATCCAGAAACTACAACTGGTGGTAATGCCTTAAAATTCTATGCTTCTGTTCGTTTAGATATACGCCGTTCAACTCAAATCAAAAATGGAGATGAAGTTATCGGTAACCACTCTAAAGTAAAGGTCGTTAAAAATAAAGTAGCACCACCTTTCCGTCAAGCGGAATTTGATATCATGTATGGAGAAGGTATCTCTAAAGTCGGAGAAGTACTTGATATGGGAGTTGAAAAAGGAATTGTTCAGAAATCAGGTTCTTGGTATTCTTATAACGATAGTAAATTAGGACAAGGTCGTGATGGTGTAAAGGAATTATTAAAAGATAATCCTGAATTATGTGAAGAAATTGAAGCAAAAATTGTTGCTTTAATTAAAGGTCAACCTGTAACTGGTGAAGTTTCTGTGGATGATCCAGCTGATTTATTAGAAGACTAATTTATTCTTTTGAATGGATTTTATATAATGACTAAAAAGCCTTTCCAATAGGAAAGGCTTTTTTATTGATTTTAATCTAAAATATATTTTAATCGGTAACTAAACATTCCACGTTCTTTAATCATTTCAGATACACCTTCTGGGCATTCGTTTTCCCATCCAGATTCTCCTTTAGCAATTTTCTCTAAAATTTTGCGAGAATAAGAATGTAAATAATCTTTATTATAATTAAGGATATCTTCAATTCGCCCATTATACAAGAAGAATTTATATAGCTCGTGTAAGTTGTCAGAAACTTTTAGGTTTTTAGATGTTAATAACAAATCTTTTTCTTTATCCAAATAAGGGTATAAATAGATTTTAACATCTTTCTTAAATAATTTACCGAAGGCTTCCATAATTCCACCTGGAAGATTATCGTAATATTGCTCATTAAATATTTCTAACAAATTATTGACTCCCATTGCTAAGCCAATCTTAGTTTGATTGCGGGTGAACTTGGTAAAGTACTCAGTCAATTTATAATATTCGGAAAAATTAGAAATGATAACATTATAACCCAATTTTCCAATAATATCAGCACGATCCAAGAAATCACGTTCATTTAATTGCCCTTCTTTTCCAGAAGCCATTAAATTAGATAATGTAATTTCAAATAAAATTTCCGTATTATCTTTTGTAATGCCTTCGTCTTGTTTAAAAATTTCCAATCCTCCTTTAAACATGTCCATATTAACATTCATAAAAGGTCGGAAAGATCCACGAATGGCAAAAATATTTTTCTTGTACAATAAATCAGCGGGTAATATATTTTTCCCTTCTGGATTAAAGACTACAACATCCGTCATTCCGTTTTTTACTAATTGTAATGACATCAAACGGTTATCAACATATTTAAATTGCGGTCCACGGAAATTTATCATATCAATTTCTAACTGGTCTTTATCTAAAGTATCATAAAGAGAGTTGATTAAAGTTCTGGGATTATCATAATAATTATATGCACCATAAATCAAATTTACTCCTAATACTCCTAAAGTTTCTTGCTGTAGATGAGCAGAATTTTCTTTAAATTTTACATGAAGTATAATTTCATTTGCTTTTTCATCTTCAACATTTAGTTTAAAACGAATTCCCACCCAACCATGTCCTTCATTCTTTTTTGCATAATCTATGGTTGTTACTGTATTAGCATAAGTAAAGAAAGCTTTCTCACTATATAGATCATGCGTTAATCGCTCTCTCATCAAATCGATTTCATGATCTAACATTTTTTTTAAGCGGGCTTGGGTTACGTAACGTTTATTGACCTCTATTCCATAAATAGAATCAGACATTTCTTTATCATAAGCACTCATTGCCTTCGCAACCGTACCAGAAGCAGCACCTGCGCGGTAAAAAAAACGTACTGTTTCTTGTCCTGCACCAATTTCTGCAAATGATCCGTAAATTTTTGGATTAAGATTAATATCTAAAGCCTTTTGTTTAGGCGTAAGAACTTGTTGTAAAGCCATAAGAAAATCAATTGTTTGCAGTAAATTTACCAAAGAATTATGGCTAAATCAAAATTAAAAATACATTTTTTAGGAACTGGAACTTCCCAAGGAATTCCAATTATAGGGAGTAATCACCCAGTTTGTTTATCTGATAACCAGAAGGATAAGAGACTACGATCTTCTATATTGCTAGAAAAAGAAGATAAAGTATTAACGATAGATTGTGGTCCTGACTTTAGACAACAAATGTTACGTGCTAATGCACAACGTTTGGACGGAATTTTATTTACACATGAACATACAGATCATGTTTTAGGATTAGATGATATTCGACCCTTAGTATTCAAATCAGGTAAAGATATGCCAGTATATGGACTAGAAAGGGTTTTGGGCGAATTACATAATCGATTCAATTACATGTTTCAAGAGGTTAAATATCCAGGTGTACCTACTATTATTGAAAATACTATTGCTCATCAAACTTTCTTTATCGAAGGTTTTGAGATAGAACCTATTGAAATTTACCATGGAACTTTACCTATTTTAGGCTATATTATTGATCGGAAATTTGCTTATTTAACAGATGTTAAAACTATTCCGAGTGAATCATTAGAAAAATTAAAAGGTGTAGAAGTATTAGTTATTAGTGCTCTACGTCAGGAAGTTCAACATTTTTCTCATATATTATTGGCTGAAGCAGTAGATTATGCCAAGAAGATAGGTGCTAAAAAAACTTATTTTACACATATTTCTCATTATATGGGATTCCATGAAGAAGTAAATCAACAACTTCCATTTGGGATGGAACTAGCTTATGATACTTTAGAAATTATTTTGTAAAAAACATTTGGTAAAGTTGGTAAAGCAACGTTATATTTGTACCCAATAACTCCGATGCCTGGATGGCGGAATTGGTAGACGCGCACGACTCAAACTCGTGTTCTTCGGAGTGCGGGTTCGATTCCCGCTCCAGGTACTTGAAAGCTCGAAACAATGTTTCGAGCTTTTTTTTATGTCCAAAATGATAAGAGATATAATTTTTAGGAGGGAAGGAATATAAATTAATCCTACTAAAAATGAGTGTGATTGTTTATTCTATTATCTTTTTTTTCCAAATTGCTGGCATTAAAATAAATTTGAAGTATGGAAACCTACATTATATTTTTTTTCTAAACTTATCTGGTTGATAATTAATTTCTTATTTTTATTAGAACCACAAACTACAAAGAATGGGAATATTAATAAAAAATGGACTCTTTTATTCAGGAGATAAAGATGAGAAAGCATTAGTAAAACATCTTTTGATAAATGATGACGGAATCATTGAGAAAATTTCTTCAGATCCATTACTCGAAAATGATTACGAAGTAATCGATGCTACAGGAAAATGGATAACTCCTGGTTTCCTAGATTGTCACACGCATTATGATGTGGAAATTATTGCTTCTCCAGGCTTAAAAGAATCTGCAAGGCATGGTATCACTACGGTTATTTTAGGAAGTTGTTCTGTTTCGGCTTTATATAATAATCCTGAAGAAACGAGTGATTGCTTTACTAGAGTAGAAGCTATTCCGAGAGAAGTCATGTTACCATTAATGGAGCGTGAAAAATCTTGGAATTCGGTAAAAGAGTGGAAACAGTATATAGAAAATAAAGCCCTAGGAATTAATATTGCTGCATTTGTAGGTCATTCAGATTTAAGAATTAAAGCAATGGGAATTGAGCGATCTTTACAAGATAATATTGAAGCTACAAAGGAAGAAAAAACTTTAATGAAAAAACTTTTGGAGGAAGCATTGGATGAAGGATTTGTGGGACTTTCAACAATGGATAATCCATGGGACAAAATGGATGGAGATAAATATTGGTCACACAAAACACCTTCATTTTATTCGTCTTGGAAAGAAAGGAAAAACTTAATTGAATTATTAAGAGAAAAAGATGCAGTATTACAAGGTGCACCTAATTTAGTTACCCGCATTAGTGCCATTAATTATATGTTGGCAAGTATGGGAATTTTTAGAAAACCATTGAAAACGACGATGATTGCTTTAATGGATATGATAGGAGATCGTTATATTTTTCCAGTTGTAAGCCGTGTAGTGAGTTTAGTAAACAAAGGTTTTAATGGAGATTTTCGTATGCAATCACCACCTGTCCCATTTACGGTTTATTATGATGGAGTAGATTCTGTAATGTTCGAAGAATTTCCTGCTGGGGAAGCGATGCGACATTTAGCAAAAAATATTGATGAACGAAATGAACTTATCCGAGATAATGAATTTAGAGAAAATTTCAAGAAAGAAATCAAAAAAAAGTTTGCACCAAAAGTTTGGCACAAAGATTTAAGTATCGCATATATTTTGAAATGTCCAGATCAATCTCTTGTAGGGAAAAACTTTTACCAAATTGCTGAGGAAACAAATGTTCATCCAGTAGATGTGTTTTTAGATTTAGTAATTAACTATGATAAAGAAATTTCTTGGACTACAACTTTGGCAAATGATCGTGAAGAGAAATTACCAAGATTGTACAATTATCCATATAATTTACTTTGCTTCTCTGATGCAGGTGCACATCTAAATAATATGGCGTTTTATAATTTTAATTTGCAAATGATTAAACGTGTACAAAAATCCATTAACGCGGGAAAACCAATCATGTCTATGGAAAAATGTATCTGGCGCTTAACAAAGGAGCAAGCCGATTGGTTTAATTTAGATTGTTGTTATTTGGCAGAAGGTAAAAAAGCCGATTTAGTGATTATAAATCCTAGTAAAATAGATCAAATTACGGATGAGGTTCATCAAGAAAAGATTGAGGAATTTGAAAATTATCCTCGATTAGTGAATCGTAATCCTGAATTTATAGAAGCTGTTCTTGTTAACGGCCAGGTAATTTACCAAAACGATCAGTTTGTTGAAGGTTATGGAACGTCTAAGAAATTTGGAAGATTTTTAAAAAGAAAGTCTGCATAAATTACTAAAAAAAAATAGCCTTGAGAATTTCTTCAAGGCTATTAAAATTTTATAGAAAAAGTAGTAAACTACCTGCCATTATCATCATCCCAATAATAACTCCTGTCATTGTTATTTTTTGTCCGGCATATTCTTTTGCTGTTGGGATAAGTTCGTTTAGAGAAATATAAACCATAATTCCAGCAACTCCCGCAAAGATAATCCCGAAAATAGAGTCATCGAAAAATTGTCTTAAGACAAAATATCCAATAACGGCTCCTACAGGTTCTGCTAAACCAGATAAAAATGAATACCAAAATGCTTTTTTACGAGATTTTGTTGCATAATATATAGGAATGGCAACTGCTATACCTTCAGGGATATTATGTATTGCAACTGCTACAGCAATACTTATTCCATACGAAGGCTCGTTCATTGCACTCATAAAAGTTGCCAAACCTTCAGGAAAATTATGTATAGCTAAAGCTAAAGCTGAGAATATTCCTAATCGTAATAGTTTTTGATTCTGATTTCCTTTTATAGAGTCGTCGTCGTCACATTCATGATCATGAGAAGGGATAAGTTTATCAATACCAATAATACTGATCATTCCTACAAAAAATCCAATTACTGCATATGTGTAGCCAAGTTTATCTCCATACACCAAACCCAAAGATATTCTAGCTTTGCTTAATATTTCTACAAAAGAAACATACAGCATAACTCCCGCAGATATTCCCAACATAATACCCAAAAATTTGGGATTAAATTTTTTATAAATTAGAGATAATAAGCTTCCGATTCCAGTGCATAACCCAGCTAAAAGCGTTAGTCCAAAGGCAAAGAAAAAAGGATTATTCATGATTTTGTTAGATTAATAAAACAAATTTATTAGAAATAATTTATAATAAATTCTAAAATTACTTTTTTATGACTTTTTATTTAATACAAAAGGTGTGTTTTATCATAATTGGTCAAAATGATCAAGATATAATTAATTTTGTTTTCTTATTAAGAACAAAAAGATGGAGATTTTGGATGAAAATTTAAAGAGTGATATTTATAATTGGTCATTGGATCTAATAATACAGCTAGGGCTTTCGGAATATTACAGTTATTTAATAAATTCTGCATTATTAACTTTTGCGCTTATTACTATATTATATGCGGTGGATTTTATGGTAAGAAAAGTTTTATTATTACTTCTTATCAATATTATTCATAAAAGTAAAACTCAACTTGATGATTTGTTAATACATAACAAAGTCCTTCAGTATCTAACTCATATTGTCCCTATATTTATAGCAAAAGGTGCTATTCCATTAATATTTACTGGTTTCCCTAATTGGATTAATGTAGCATTAAAGATCACAGATGTTACGCTAATATTAACAATTTGTATTCTAATACAAAATATATTAAAAGCTTTTAGAGATTTACTTCGTGCTAAATCTGCTTTTGCGGACAAACCATTAGATAGTTATGTACAAGTAGCAAGTATTGCTTTGTATGGGATTAGTGGGATTTTTATTTATTCAATAATCACTGGTAATTCTGCACAATCATTCTTAGTTTCATTAGGAGCGGCCTCAGCTATTTTAATGTTAGTTTTCAAAGATTCTATATTAGGATTTGTAGCTAGTATTCAAGTTTCCTCTAATGATATGGTAAGAGTAGGAGACTGGATAGAAATGTCTAAATATGGAGCGGATGGAAATGTGGTACAAATTAATCTAAGTACAGTGAAAGTTCAGAATTTTGATAAGACAATTACAACTATTCCTACGTATGCGTTGATATCAGATTCGTTTAAAAATTATAGAGGAATGCAAAATGCCGGTGGTCGTAGAATAAAGCGTTCCATTAACATTAAAATGTCATCTATCCGATTTTTAGAAGAAGAAGAAATAGAAAAATTAAAATCAATCCAAATACTTAAACCTTATATAGAGCAAAGAAGTAAGGAAATTGCAGAATTTAATGCAGCTTATATAGAAAATCCAAGTGTAAAAGTGAATGGAAGAAACTTAACAAATATTGGATTGTTCAGAGAATATATAAAAGTCTATACACAACAAAATCCGAATATTCATAAAGAGTATCATTTTATTGTAAGACAAATGCAGCCTACAGAACATGGAGTACCATTAGAACTATTTATGTTTACGAATACGACTGTTTGGGCAGATTTCGAAAATATAACTGCTGATATTTTTGATCATTTATTTGCTGTAATCTCATTTTTTAAACTAGAGATTTTTGAGTTACCTGCTTCAGATGATGTCAGAAAACTGATTCATTCGATAGATATAAAAAAAGCTGATTCTTAAGAATCAGCTTTTTTTATATCTATTTTGGCATCAAATATATTATTCACCACCTTTTTCCACTTTTGATACATGAAAGATGTAATTAGAATTAAAATTCCTAAAATTATAAATGAAATTATTCTGAATACATTACTCATTTGCCAAACATCTATAAGGTAAAGTTTTAAGATAATCAATACAAATAAAATAAATCCGACATAGATTAAGTTTTTTATACGTTTATTAATTCCGAAATAGATCGTCGTAAAACCTAATATTGCCCAAAGAATTGGTAAAAGTATTAAGAAAAATATTTCTTCATTTTTAAGATAGAGTGGCACATTTTGTTTCTCATTAGTTATAATCATAAATAAATTATGAACTTCAAAACAAACAATATAAATACAACTTGCGCATATTAACCATTGTGAAAAATTATTTTTTTTATCCAGTTTAAACTCATCCGATTTAATGTAAAGTAGAATAAGATAAATAAAAGGAATAAGATACAATAAGTAAAAAATGTATGAATAATATGAAATTGAATTGAAAATTATTTCATCTACGATCATTACTGCTAACGGATATATTGAAATTAATACTAAGCTGATCATACCTAAAGCAAATTTTGTAGAATGATTGATATTAAATAGTCGACTAAAGTATAAGATGATACATGAAAAATAGATAGAGTAAAGTATTAAAATTCCTATAATAATGTTATATGTATAATATTTATCTGTTTGGTACATCAATTCGAATAAAATTCCGAAATAGATGAATAATATTGAGACGAGAGAAAATAAGTTTTTAGCATTATTAATTTTAAAACCTGCAAATTTTTCTTCCTTGTTAAAGCTTTTAATTAAGAATATATTGGCTATTGAACAAATAACTACTAATCCACTTGTAATAAAAATTGGATTTATTATAATTGGATATACTTGCTGATCTGTGATATACTTTGCCCAATTAATAATTAAAGAAATAATAAAAAATGGAGTTAGAGCGATAAAAGCGCCTTTAAAAATTGGATTATGACTTCTTTTCCATAAAAATAATAGCATAGTAGATTGTATAGCCCAAAGAGAGGTTACAATATTAGCTTTAAACTCTATTCCAATACCCAAAGTTATTAAGCCAATTCCTAAAGCAATTGAAGTATTTGATAACTGCTGATTAGTATTTTTATATATAAAAAATATGATTAAAGAACATCCTGCTAAGATAAAAGGTATCAATGAAATAAAATCTGTATAATAATGTTGATAAGTATACAATCCTAAAATTGTAAACGAAAGGGTATTGATGATATATAAAATTTGATTCGTAAGGGTAAAATTTCTTGCTTTAACAAGCGGTAAAATAGAAAAAGCAATAAATACGATGTAATATAAAAACAGGAATATAAATATAACTTTATCAGTCGGGTCAAAAGCCCAAGTATTAAAAAATAGGATAGATAAGATAAAGGATAAAACACCTGGATATTCCCAATTTTTTTTGAATATTATAAATAATGTACCAAGGTTCAGGATAAACAAATATGAAAATAAAAATATATAATTACTCTCTCCTGTACTAATCATCAACGGAGCAGCGAATCCACCTAGTAACGAAAAAATAAATAGTACTTGTTGATTATAAATAAAGGATAGAATAATAGATAATAAAGTAACAAAAGCTAAAAGTATAAATGCAAAATTCTGATTGAATAAGTGATATTCTCTAAATGCAATAGTGAGAGTGAAATACAGAATTGAAATTCCACCGCCAATAAGTATAGAAGAAAAAACTTCATATTTATTTCTAAGATAATGCCCGGCCACTATAATTCCTGCACCAATTGCTACACCTATGCTAACACGTAGCACCTCGTTAATCCAGTTCTGATCGATAGCATATTTTACAAAGTATCCAATTCCTAAAACTAAAGTTACAATACCAATAATAGTTAAAAAATTATCTTGGATAAATAGCAGTGTTTTATTTAGTAATCTACTAAATAATTCATTGGAACGCTTAATATTTGGTTGAGGTATTTTATGTTCTTCTAAGTGTGCAGAATTTGTGATGGCTTTTTTAATTATAGGAGCTGTATTATGATCATTAATTAAAATGTTTTCCTCAATGACTTCAGGTTTAATGATAGGTTTTTCCTTCTCAATTACATCTTCCAAGTATTTTATTTTGAAATTTAAATTTTCTAATTCATGTTTTAAACGAGAAAATTTATTATTCCAATATAAACCCAATGCAAATACAAGAAGTATACAGAATATCGCCATATTATATTTTATTTCAGTTACTTGTTTAAATATAACTATTTAAAATTCCTTCTATCTATTTTTAACAGCTTATACCAAAACAAAATACTTTACGTTATATCTACAAAAAGTATAAATTTGTTGCATGTTTAAAAAATTATATGCTTTAATCTTATTTAGTTCATCTTTGCTTACACAAGCTCAAGATGGAACACGCGTATATGAATTTTTAAATTTAACTACTTCAGCCAAACATGCTGCTTTAGGAGGATATAACGTAACATCTTGGGACGCGGATCCCAATAATGCGATGGCTAATCCAGCATTGATGAATCGTGAGATGCATGGCCAATTCGGAATCAATTATGTAACGCATATAGCAGATGTTAAAAATGCATCTTTTTCAGGTGTATATAGATTATCAGATGTTGATTATGTATCGCTTCATGGGCAATACTTAGATTATGGTGACATCGTTGGAACAGATGAGATAGGTACAATCACAGGAGATTTTAAAGCAAAGGATGCAGCAATAATTTTAGGTTATGCAAGAGAAATTGCTGATTATTGGACGGTTGGTGCAAATATTAAATATATCAACTCTTCAATCGAAATGTACAAATCTTCTGCCATAGGTGTAGATTTAGGTATTTCTTTTCACGATTTTGATGACCGAACTAGAGTAGGACTAGTTTTCAGAAACATAGGAAAACAAATCCAAACGTTTAGTGGAAAAAGAGAAAGATTACCTTTACAAGTTAATTTAGGGGTAGCTCACGAATTAGAACATGTACCGTTAGAGTTGTCCTTAACATTACACGATTTACAAAAATTTGATATTTCTCAAACGTATAATAAGTCTGGTCAAGAAGTAAACATCGGACGCAAAATTGCAGATCATATTGCTGTTGGAGCGGAATTATTTCCAGGAAAAGATTTTAATTTAAGATTAGGATATAATTTTAAACGTGGAAACGAGCTTGCTATTGAAGGTGTACGATCTCTTTCCGGATTGACGTATGGATTTGGAGTACGCATGAATGCCTTTAGAATTGAATTTGGACATTCAAATTATCATACTTCCGGAGGTGCTAATCATTTTAGCTTATTAATTAACTTAGATCGTATCGTACAAGGACGTGATTACTGGAGAAGTAACCCATGGCTTTAATAGGAATTAATTTTAAATACAATTATGTATCTTTGCTAACTATTCATGTAACAAATGAAACAAGATTTAATTATAGCGATTGACGGTCATTCTTCAACAGGAAAAAGTTCCCTGTCAAAAATTATTGCAAAAAAATTAGGATATACCCATATAGATAGTGGCGCAATGTATCGTGCAGTTACGCTATTTGCATTAAATAATGGATTAATCGAAAATCAAAAAGTTAAAGTAGATCAACTAGTAGCTCGCTTACCAGAAATACAAATTAGTTTTAAGCTGAATTCGTTAACCAATAAGAATGAAACTTTTTTGAATGGGCAGAATGTAGAAGCCCAAATCAGAGATCTTAAAGTTTCATCAATGGTAAGTCCCATCGCTGTTATTGCAGAAGTACGTGAATATTGTGTGGCACTTCAGCAAAAAATGGGAAAAGCAAAGCGTATTGTAATGGACGGACGAGATATAGGAACTACAGTATATCCCAACGCTGATATTAAATTTTTTATTACAGCATCTGCAGAAATACGTGCTAAACGACGATTTCTGGAATATCAACAAGAAGGTAAAGTTATTCCATTGGATGAGGTTCTGGCAAATGTAATTGAACGTGATCACATCGATTCTTCTCGAGAACATTCACCTTTACGAAAAGCGCACGACGCAATAGAAGTCGACAATTCAAACTTAAATTTAGAAGAAACAGTAGAACATGTTATGCAAATTCTACAAAAACGTTTCAATTAATCAATATAATAATGGAAACACTTTAATATTAAAGTGTTTTTTTTATTTTTTGGGCGTTCCCTTCGGTCGGGCTTTTCATTTCTATCTTTGCTTGCCAGCAAAGGATATCCACTGCAATCCCTAACGCGAAAAAGCTCAACTGTCAGCCAATGTCTAAATTTTAAGATAAATATAAATCCTAAAAAAAATACATCCTTTATATAATAGATTTTTTATGTTGATTAGGCATAAAATCACCTTCTATATAGAACACATAAATGTATTATTACATAAATTCAATGAATAATAACGTATTTTAATTTTATTTCAAAAAATATTCTACGGAGGTTCAGTGAGTTAGTTAAAGCGTAGGAAATAATTCTAAAATGTGTTTGGTAAAGTGAATAAAGATGTTCTATATTTGCACTCTCAATACGAAAGACGAGTAGTATTGTAAATTGAAAAGCGAGGAAAAGATTAGAATAAAAACTTCAGAATTTATTTAAAAAAGATTTTGTAGTTTAAAAATAAGCGTTACCTTTGCAACCGCAAACGATGAAAGTTGAATTGCGAATTAATGAGAAGTTCATTTGAAATTATAATATAAGACGAAAGAAATAAAAGCCGAATACAAATTAGGTCAATCCTTAAATAATAGAGCTAAAGGAAATTCGAAGTTGTAAAACATAGAAGCTAACGC
>NZ_JADGIK010000007.1 GCF_015234135.1 Faecalibacter rhinopitheci
TTTGTGACCTGGCTGGGGTTCGAACCCAGGACCCCAACATTAAAAGTGTTGTGCTCTACCAGCTGAGCTACCAGGTCTCCGTTTGGAGTGTTACTATTTTTATACTTCTTAGTAACATGAAGTTTGTGACTTGGCTGGGGTTCGAACCCAGGACCCCAACATTAAAAGTGTTGTGCTCTACCAGCTGAGCTACCAAGTCTCCGTTTGGAGTGTTACTATTTTTATACTTCTTAGCAACGAGAAGTTTGTGACCTGGCTGGGGTTCGAACCCAGGACCCCAACATTAAAAGTGTTGTGCTCTACCAGCTGAGCTACCAGGTCTCCGTTTTTTGGAGTGTTACTATTTTTATACTTCTTAGTGACGTGAAGTTTGTGACTTGGCTGGGGTTCGAACCCAGGACCCCAACATTAAAAGTGTTGTGCTCTACCAGCTGAGCTACCAAGTCTCCGTTTGGAGTGTTACTATTTTTATACTTCTTTGTAACGAGAAGTTTGTGACCTGGCTGGGGTTCGAACCCAGGACCCCAACATTAAAAGTGTTGTGCTCTACCAGCTGAGCTACCAGGTCTCCGTTTGGAGTGTTACTATTTTTATACTTCTTAGTAACATGAAGTTTGTGACTTGGCTGGGGTTCGAACCCAGGACCCCAACATTAAAAGTGTTGTGCTCTACCAGCTGAGCTACCAAGTCTTCTTTTTTCGGAGTGCAAAGATATTTAAAATTTTAACACTACAAAATTAAAAAGTATTTTTTCTGGAAAAATTTTTAATAAAAAAAGAACATCTTATTTAAGAAAATTTATCACTAAAAAAATAGTGACCTGGCTGGGGCTCGAACCCAGGACCCCAACATTAAAAGTGTTGTGCTCTACCAACTGAGCTACCAGGTCATTTCCTTAATTCGACTGCAAATATAGGGTGATTAAACCTAATAAAACAAACATATATCTATCTTTTTATCGAAATAATTTTTAAACATTTCGATTTAAGAAACTTATCAAAAAAAAAACATATTGTTCTTATTCTTTTCTTTTGGTTTTTATTATATTTTAGATAATTTTTAAACTAAACAGCTTTAAAAAACAATTATATTTGTAGACAATAAAGATGGGCTTTACCATTACAAATGTATTAGACTCCAATTTTAAAATTTTAAAATGCCTTATAAATTAGTCATCCTTTTTATATTAAGTACTATTTTCTTACAATCATGTAAAGGAAAAGTTGACGAACAGCTAAAAGATGAAATCGTAGAAGAAAGATGTGCTTCTGATTTAAAAGATCAATTACATGGAGAAATTTCTTTAAAAGATCTTAAAAATTTAATTAAAACTAATCCACAAGAGATAAAAGCATTCTTAGAACAAAAGTGTTTTACTAAAGCTGACTTCGGAAAAAACTTATATGTAAGTGATGTACAAAAGTTTGATTCCTTAAAGATAAAGCAAGTAAAACAAGGCGTGTTTTTCTTAAATAAAATCTCTGCAATGGAAATTTCTCAGGAGATTGTCTATAAATTACAATATAGTTTTCCAATAAAATATTTGAATCAATATAAAATTGCGATTGAAAAAGAAGCAAAAAAAGGTAACTTTTACCGTTCTAATTCTGTAGTTACCAATGAAGATTTTAAGATTACATATGAAATTGATCGTTGGGATAATAGAAAATTAAAAAATTCTTATTCTTACCAAATTGATACGCATGATGGATTTGCAAAATTAACAATTTTTTACTCTGAGGATTTACCAGTTGATTAAACGAAGCAGAAGATGATTATTTCATTAATAGGTTACATGGGTAGTGGAAAATCTACGACAGGAAAAGATTTAGCAAAAACTTTAGGCTATGAGTTTATAGATTTAGACCAATTTATAGAACAAAAATATAATCTAGAGATTACTGATATTTTTTCTAAGTATGGAGAAATTGGTTTTAGGAAACGTGAGCGTGAAGCACTCCATGAGGTTTTACAGCAAACAAATCTTGTGCTTTCTTTAGGCGGAGGAACGCCTGTATATTATGATAATATGGATTTTATCAATAAAAATTCTGAGTCTATATTCCTACGAGTACAATTGCCATACTTGGTAAAAAGGTTGGAATCTAAAAAACATACAAGACCATTAATTGCACATTTAGAAAATGAAGATTTGATGGAATTTATTGCGAAACATTTATTTGAAAGAAATCAATTTTATCAAAAAGCGAAATATACTATTTCTATTACTACACAAAGCACCTATGAAGTATTGAATGAGATTATGGAAAAAATAAAAAGTTAGAAGATTTAGATTACTCTAAATCTTCTAATAAAAATTGATCTCCTGCGACATAGTCGTCCAAATCTCTTCGGTCTTTTTTGGTTGGTCTTCCTTCGCCTCTTTCTCTATAATAATCCTGAGACAATCTTCTTAATTCTAATAATTCGTATTCCTCCTTTGGGGTAGTATCTACAATATGTAGTGTTAGTAACTTAGCCCCTATTCTACTTTTTGGAATCTGAAGAACTTTAAATGATAAATTAATTTGATCTTTTCTTACATCTATTTGATCTCCCGGAATTACATCTCTAGACGCTTTAACGACCATTCCGTTAATTTTTACTCTATTTTTTTTTATAGCATCTGTTGCAAGAGCTCTGGTCTTGTAATATCTTACGCTCCAAAGAAATTTATCAATTCGCATACTTATTCTGACTATTTATGATTGTTCGTTGAATATTTTTTCTAAATTCGCAATTTAAACCGAATAATCATGATAAAGAAATTCTTTGTAACTTTATTAGCAACGACAGTATTACTTGCTAGCTGTAAGAGTGACGATGATGTTAAAGAGCTAAGTGTTGAACAAAGAAATTCATTAGACGATCAGGCTATTGAAGAGTATTTAGAAGACCATTACTTTCACCCTGAAAAAGGAGTATTAACAAAATTTGATACCATTAAAGGGAATGAGGATGATAACTATCAACCTTTAAAATCAATTGCAATCAAAGATCCTGCTGGATACTACTATGCAATGAGACCAAATGTGGAAGCAAATGGAGAAGCTATTACTTCAAATGACGAATCAAAGATTTTAATTTCTTATGATGTTAAGCAGTTTCAATCTACAAACGATTTAGATACTTATAACAATAAATATGCGAGTATTATAGGATACTCAAGCTCTATAAATTCTGGAGATGGTTCTGGAGTATATGATCCAGCTTTTTATTACTATAAACTAAACGAAACACAAATAAGTAATGGTGTAGGAAGAGAGCATGTAGAATTTGAATACTTTAATGAAGCTTTAAAGAAATTTAAATCTACAAATACAAACGGAAGTGGGTTATACAACTTCCAAGGAGTTATTATCTTACCATCACGTTTGGCATTCGGAAGAAAAAGAATGTATACAGGAACTTCAGTAACTGAAAATCATGCTTACCGCGATGTTTCTTTTATTTTCAATTTTGAGTTACATAAAGTAACACCAAGAAAATAATTTACTTTATAAATCATAAAATAAAAAGCCATCACTACAATAGTGATGGTTTTTTATTTACATTTATATTTTAGAATAAAACACATTAAAAAATGATAATATTCAATTCCTTTTTAGATAATGATTTCTATAAATTCACGATGCAATACGCAGTTACCAAACTTTATCCTGATGTTATTGCTCGTTATAAATTTATAAATAGAGGAAAACATGAATTCCCTGATGGATTTGCTGAAGAATTACAGAAACAAGTAAATTCTATGGCAAATTTAGCGTTAACAAAAGATGAAAAAGACTTTTTACATACTAACTGTCCTTACCTAAGTCCCGCATATTTAGATTTTTTACAAGGATATAGGTATAATCCAGAAGAAGTTAAAATTTTACAAGACGGAAAAAATCTAAGCGTTGAAGTAGAAGGAAATTGGTACAGAACTATTCTTTGGGAGGTACCATTATTAGCATTAATAAGTGAAGTTTTTTATAAACTTACAAATGCTGAAAGACAGACTAATGATGAAGTTACACAAAACACTAGTGATAAAGTAGATTTATACAACAAACTAGGAGTTACAGTTGCAGAGTTTGGAACACGTCGTCGTCATTCTTATGAAGTACATGATGTTGTAATGAAAGAAATGACTAACCATTCCGGAAAAAGTTTCGTAGGTACATCTAACGTACATTTTGCGCATAAGTATAATGTAAAACCTATTGGAACACACGCACACGAATGGTTTATGTTTCATGCCGCGCGTTTTGGATATAAAGTTGCCAATTCCATGAGCTTAGATCGTTGGGTAAAAGTTTATTATGGTGATTTAGGAATTGCATTAACAGATACTTATACCTCAGATATATTTTTCCGCCAGTTTGATAAGAAATTATCAAAATTATTTGATGGAGTACGCCATGATTCTGGAGATCCTATTGAGTTTGGAGAAAAGGTAATTGCACATTATAATAGAATGGGAATTAATCCTCAGCACAAAACAATTATTTTCTCTGATGGGTTAAATTCAGAAAAAGTAGAAATCATAACAAATGCTTTTAAAGGACGTATCGGTTTATCATTCGGGATAGGGACAAATCTTACTAATGATGTGGGGCTACGTGCCATGAATATCGTGATGAAATTAACAGAGATTTCTTCGTATGATATTCCATGGACTGGAGTTGTGAAACTTTCTGACGAAAAAAATAAACATACCGGATCAGAAAATGATATCCGATTAGCTAAGGAAATCCTTCAATTAGGTGAAATTAAAGCCAACGATGAAGTTTTAAAATAAAATATTTAATACATAAAAAAGCGACCTCATCGGGTCGCTTTTTTTGTATTATAAATTTATTTTTTAGTTATTTCAAATGTTTTTGCACCTTTCACCTTTTGGTTCAATAATGCAATATCTAAAACCTCTTTCATTTCTTTTACATAGTGAAAAGTTAAACCTTTTAAATATTCAGGTTTTATATCCTCAATATCTTTTCGGTTATCATCACATAAAATAATGTCTTTGATATCTGCACGTTTAGCAGCTAATATTTTTTCTTTTATTCCTCCAACAGGTAAAACTTTACCACGTAATGTAATCTCACCTGTCATGGCTAAATTTGCTTTCACTTTTCGTTGAGTAAAAGAAGACATTAAAGATGTTAGCATTGTTATACCAGCAGATGGTCCATCTTTTGGCGTTGCACCTTCCGGAACGTGAATATGCACTTTATAATTTTCGAAAACATCTGAATCTATTCCATATTCATCAGCATGTGCTTTAATATATTCTAATGCAATTGTCGCAGATTCTTTCATTACAGTACCTAAATTTCCAGTAATAGAAAGTCCTCCTTTTCCTTTAGATAACAAAGATTCTATAAATAAAATATCTCCACCTACAGACGTCCAAGCCAATCCTACAACTACTCCTGGAGAATCATTATTCTCATAACGTTCAGCGATAATAGATGGTCCTAATACTTTTTCAATATCTTTAATAGAATATTTGATGTTATATTCTACCTCCATTGCAATATTTTTCGCAGCATTACGAACTAATTTTGCAACTTTTTGATTTAAATTTCTTACACCAGATTCTCTTGTATAACCTGTGATTAAAAATTCTATTTCTTTTTTTCCTAAAACAATTCCTTTTTCATCAATTCCATGTTCTTTTAGTTGCTTAGGTAATAAGTGTCGTTTTACGATTTCAGCTTTTTCTTCAATAGTATAACCCGAAATATTTATCATTTCCATACGGTCACGTAGAGGACCTGGAATATTACCAATATTATTAGCTGTAGCAATAAAAAACACTTTTGATAAATCGTATCCTAATTCTAAGAAATTATCATGAAAAGAGCTGTTTTGTTCCGGATCTAAAACTTCTAACATTGCAGATGAAGGATCACCATGTGCACTTGCAGTCATTTTATCAATCTCATCTAACACAAAAACTGGGTTAGATGATTCTGATTTTTTAATGGATTGTAAAATCCTACCTGGCATTGCTCCAATATAGGTTTTACGGTGTCCTCTAATTTCAGATTCATCATGTAATCCACCTAAAGACATACGCACATATTTACGTCCTATTGCCTTCGCAATAGATTTTCCTAAAGATGTTTTACCCACACCTGGAGGTCCATATAAACATAAAATTGGAGAACGCATATCTCCTTTTAGCTTTAATACAGCTAAATGTTCAATAATTCTTTCTTTTACATCCTCTAAACCATAATGATCAGAATCTAAGATTTTCTGTGCATTTTTTAAATCAAATTGATCTTTTGTAAAGTCATTCCACGGTAAATCCAACATAAACTCAAGATAATTACGCTGAATATTATGCTCTGGCATTTGTGGATTAAGACGAGATAATCGTCCTATTTCTTTATCAAAATGATTTGCTGTTTCTTCAGACCAACGTTTATCTTGCGCTTTTTTACGCATTTCGTTAATTTCTTCTTCAGTCGTATTTCCACCTAATTCTTCTTGGATAGATTTTATTTGCTGATTTAAGAAATATTCTTTTTGTTGCTGATCTAATTCTTTACGAACCTTATTTTGGATTGAATTTTTTAATTCTAATTTTTGAAGCTCAACATTCATATAACGCATCACTTCCAATGCTCTCAACTTTAAATCAGAAACTTCTAATAAAAGCTGTTTTTCTTGTAATGTTAATGTTAAATTTGAAGCTACAAAGTTGATTAAGAAAATTCTACTTTCGATGCTTTTTATAGCATTAGCAGCTTCTGAAGGTAACATTGGATTTTCCTCCACGATTTGATAAGCCAAATCGCGAATTGATTCTATAATAATAGGAAATTCTTTATTACGAGCAGTTGGTACTTTCTCTGTTAAAATTTCAACGTTAGCTTTAAAATATGGAGCTTCTTCAATAAATTCTTCAGCTTTAAAACGTTTTATACCTTGTAAAATGACCGTTATATTTCCATCAGGTAATTTGATAAGACGTATAATACGAGCAACAGTACCTACTTGGTATAAATCTTCTGGCGTTGGATCTTCTACAGCGATATCTTTCTGAGATAACACACCGATGATACCATCACCTTTATAAGCGTCTGTTAATAATTTTATAGATTTATCTCTTCCTGCAGTAATTGGAGCAACAACGCCTGGGAAAAGAACTGTATTTCTTAAGGATAAAACAGGTAAAACTGAAGGAATATTTTGTTTTTGCAACTTAACTTCTTCATCTTTACTCATTAAAGGAATTAATTCGATTTCTTCTTCCATTCTATTTTTTAATGACAATCTGTCTTTTTATATTTATATACTAAACGAATTTGTCAGCAGTTGAAAATATAAATTTCACCGCTTACAAATAACATAAATAGCTAGTTAATAACGGGTTGATATGCATTATTAATTTATTAATATTTATGCTATACTAGGTAGGTCAATTCCTATGCCAATGACTTATAATGTCAGTAAGGGAAAGAATTATATCTCAAAGATAAAAATATTCTGAGTTAGAAATCCTTACATTTTTGCTGAAGAATTTATATATATTCAATAAATATAGTAAACATAACGAAGCTAAAATTATACAATTTTATTTCATATCAATTGCATTTCGATAAAGGACTTCGTATTGTGGCAATATTTTATTTTTATCAAAACTTAATGCTTGCTCTTTGGCATTTTTACTTAACTGCTTTAAACGGTCTTCATCTTCTAATATATAGATTGCTTTTTGAGCCATCATTTCAACATCACCTACAGGACATACAAACCCAGAGAATCCATCTATATTAACCTCAGGTAAACCTCCAGCGTTAGAAGATATAACAGGAACATTAGCTGCCATTGCTTCTAAGGCTGCTAATCCAAAACTTTCTTGTTCTGATGGTAAAATAAATAAATCTGCAGCTTTCAACACATCATTTAGGTCACTTACCATTCCTAAGCTTTTAACTTTATCTTGTATTCCGTATTCTTGAATTAATTGGTCTGCTAAATCCCATTCAGGACCTTCGCCAGCAATAATTAATTTTGAGGGGATTTGCTTTTGGATTATATTAAATGCACTGATAACATCTTGTATACGTTTTACTTTTCTAAGATTTGAAGTATGAAGGATTACTTTTTCTTTTGGTTCTGCAAAATTATTACGACAACATACACATTTTTCAGGCATGTATTGTTCGTTATCAATAAAGTTTGGAATTACTTTAATTTCATTTGTAATATCAAAAGCTTTTAAAGTATCTTGTTTTAAACTTTCTGAAACAGAAGTTACAACATCCGATTCATTTATAGAGAATTCCACCGCCGTTTTATATACAGGATGTTGTCCAACTAATGTGATATCTGTACCATGTAATGTTGTTACTATAGGTAAATGATATCCCTTTCTGGCTAGCATTTGTTTGGTGAAATATGCCGCATAAGCATGCGGAATAGCATAGTGTACGTGTACTAAGTCTAACTTATAATGTAGTACTTTTTCATATAAAATTGTACTTAAAGCTAAATCATATGGTTGATATTGAAACAAAGGATACGTTTCTACATGTATACGATGAAAATATATATTTGATAATTTAATATTTAATCTTGCTGGAATATTAGTGCTAAAAAAGTGCACTTCATGCCCTTTCTCTGCTAAATCCATTCCTAATTCTGTCGCTACAATTCCAGAACCTCCATAGGTTGGATAGCATACAATTCCGATTTTCATAGTCGATTTCATGACGTCAAATTTAAGGTAAAAATGAATCGTAAATTAATTGAAGTATATTTTCTCTTACTTTTTTTGAGGAAAGTAAATTATTGTCTTCACTTATATTAACCCGATTACTTAAAAATATATAGACCAAGTCATATTTTGGATCAGCCCAAACCATTGTTCCAGTAAAACCATAATGACCAAACGCATCGTTTGATGCACCTTTAATACTCTTTATTAAAGATTTATCGAACCCTGCACCTCGATTTGAATTAGGATATTGCTTTGCAGTAAATTGGTCAATAATTTCAGATTTAATAAATTGTTGACCACCATAAAAACCTTTATTCAGATACATCTGCATTAGTTTAGCTAGATCTATTGCATTAGAAAACACACCTGCATGACCGGCTATCCCGCCCATCATAGCTGCACCTTGATCATGCACATATCCGTGTATCAACTGATTACGGTAAGTCTTATCATAAGCTGTAGGAACAATTACTTCTAAATCAAACTTATCTTTTGGATTATACATCGTATGATACATCCCTAATGGCTGATAGAATTTTTCTTGCAAAAGTTCTTGATAGGATTTTTTATAATCGTTCTCTATTCTCTTTTGAAAAATATAAAATCCTAAGTCAGAATATTCATATACTTTTTTTCCTATTGGAGATTTAGCAATATCCTCATAAATAGAATCTTTTATCGAATTAATTATAAATATATTATCAGTAACTTTAATTGTATGTTCCTCATCTTGTCTACGTGAATAAAAATCTAAATATAAACGTGCATTTTTTACGTTGACTGTTTCTTTATAAAATCCTATCCATGGAGCTAATCCTGCTTGATGTGCTAAAACTTCTTTTACTTTTAAACCATTTTTATTGGTTGTTTTTAAGTCTGAATCAAGTTCACCAAGCGTTTGTTCAAATGTTATTTTACCCGCTTCAAATTCCTTCATAATCAAAGGAACAGAAGCTACTACCTTTGTTACAGATGCAACATCATAAAGATGATCCCAATTTAACTTCTGTCTTTTATGTATATCTTGTGTACCAAAAACTTTATCATAAATCACTTTACCCTTTTTTGCAACAATAATTTGCATTCCCGGTGTGTAATTTTTTGAAATGGCTTCTTGGGCTAAAACATCTATCTTATTTAGTTTTTTTTTTCAACGCCAACGTTAGCTGGTTCATCAAATCCTAATCGTTGAATTTCTTTGGTTTGAATTTTATCTCCAAAATGAAAACTATCATTTACAGTAACTGGTAATTTTCCCTTAGCTGGTAAAGCTCCAAAAATAATTTGAGGACTAATTTGTTTGGTTTGAGTTGTATTTTGATAATTAATGATTACTCCATCAATTGTAGTTAAATCTAAATCTTTTAAACCATAAGGACTTGTAAATAAAGACAAAATAGATTTTTTGTCTGCTGGTGTTGCTTTTAAAATTGCTTTAGAAGTTGATGATAATTTATACGATTTATAAACAGTTTCATTCGACAAGAAAGCACCATAAATAATGTATTCATATTCATTTAATTTATTAATTTGATTGGCATTGTCAATCTTAACTAATTTAACATCTGCATACTTTTTTAGATGTTCATAGAATAAAGAATAATCTGTCTGTTCTAATGGTACAAAAGCAATTTTTGCAGTAAGATCCTTTATTGGTAAAATAGCATTTTCATTTTTAACAATTGTAGTGGCTTCCTCAAATATTTTATAAGTTAAGGCTTCATTTTCTTCTGAATTTAAGTCATTCATTAAATTGGTTGTATCAAGTGATTTAAACTCATTTAATCCCACTAAATATTTAGCCATCAATATTTTTTTAACACTTTCGCTTAATCGGTCTTCTGTAATTTCACCTTTCTCTAAAGCAGTAATTATTTTTTGTTTACCTATTTTTACACCTTGAGAAAAGAGAAGAATATCATTCCCTGCTAAAAATGCACGGTAATCCACTTCTCCTGGAGCATACAATTTAGCAACTCCATCCATATTTAAAGCATCAGTGATGATAATACCTTTAAAGCCTAAATCATTCTTTAGATAATCCGTTACAATTTTTTTAGATAATGTAGATGGAATTTTTGGATCTGGTTCTAATGCTGGAACATTAAGATGAGCCACCATAATAGCTTGAACACCTTCATTTATTAATTGGCGAAATGGAGCAACATGGAATTTTTCTAAATCAGCTTTATTTGCAGATATTAATGGTAAAGTTTTATGAGAATCCTGATCTGTATCTCCATGACCCGGAAAGTGTTTAGCCGATGCAAGAACTTTCATGGATTGTTGACCTTTCATAAAAGCAGTTCCTTTTTTTGCTACATTCATAGGATCAGATCCATAAGAACGATTCCCTATTATTGGGTTATTAGGATTTACATTTACGTCTATTGAAGGCGCAAAATTGAAATGAATTCCCATACGATTTGCTTGTTGACCAACTTGTTGACCTTTTTTGAAAACTAAATCTTCACCTTCTAACGCTCCTATAGTCATATTCCACGGAAAACGCTCTACTCCTTTTAATCGCATTGCTAATCCCCATTCGCCATCAATCCCTATCATTAAAGGAATTTTAGATGCCGATTGATAACGATTTGTTAAATCAATTTGTTTCTCAGCTATATCTTGCATAAAAATTAAACCTCCGATTTTTTCTTCTTGAATTAATTTTAAGATTTCATTTTCATGTGCTATATCTCTATTTGAATATGCTGCAACAATAAATAATTGCCCTACTTTTTCATCTAAAGACATCAAATTATATTGTTCATCGACCCATTTTAATTGAGCAGAATCTACATATAGTGGTGAATTATCTTGTGCATTTACAGTATATGATAAGGTAATTGAGCAAAAAATAGCTGTTAAAAAAAGTTTCATTAATGTTTATTTAATTTTATAATTAAATGAGTGAAGAAATAATTTATCTTTACTAACTTATTAAGTCAAATTTAGATAAAAAATCAATTAAAAAGTTATAAATATGTCTTTATTAGCTGTCGTACAAGATAACATGCTGAATCATCCTGGACTAATTGCCATTTTTGGTATTGCAGTTGTTATCATGCTTCTATTAGATTTAGGAGTATTTAATAAAAATGCTCATATTGTTTCAAATAAAGAAGCATTAACATGGAGTATCGTTTGGA
Source organism: Faecalibacter rhinopitheci (assembly GCF_015234135.1). Lineage (GTDB taxonomy): Bacteria > Bacteroidota > Bacteroidia > Flavobacteriales > Weeksellaceae > Empedobacter > Empedobacter rhinopitheci. Next base: position 11,875 of record NZ_JADGIK010000007.1, read on the forward strand.
TTTCCTTATCCATGCTTTTTAGTGGAGTTATATACTTCGTATTTAAAACGGATGACGGTCATGCTTTTGCGATGGAGAAATTCTCACAATATCAAGCTGCATATTGGATAGAAAAAGCTCTATCGGTAGATAATTTATTTGTTTTTATCCTAGTTTTTGGATTTTTTAAAATTCCAAAAGAATACCAACATAAGATATTATTTTGGGGTATTTTAGGAGCTTTACTATTTAGAGCAATTTTCATTTTTGCAGGTGTAGAATTAATTAAACTTACATATCTACCAGAATTTTCAATTGGAGACTTTAAATTTGTTTTAGACAGTGAAGCAGCGCACGCTAATTTAGCTTTAAAAGAATTTTATAGACCTAATATAATACTTACCTTATTCGGATTTTTTCTAATTATTGCTGGTATCAAATCTTGGTCTTCTAGCAACGACGAAGATGATGATTTATCTAAAAACATTGGAGTAAGAATCGTTCATAAATTTTTTAAAGTTTCACCTTCCTTTGATGGAGATAAATTTTTCACTGTAAAAAATGGCGTAAAAATGGTTACACCATTGTTTGTTGCATTAGCCGTTATAGAGGTTACAGATTTAGTATTTGCTGTAGATAGTATTCCAGCCATATTTGCTATTGCTCCTAATGATCCTTTTATATTATATTCATCTAATATATTCGCTATTTTAGGACTTCGATCATTGTATTTTCTTTTAGCAAATTCTATGGATAAATTCGGGAAACTACATTATGGTTTGGCTATTATCTTAACCTTTATTGGTATAAAAATGATTATAATGCCTTTTTATCATTTTGATTCTACTGTTTCTTTAGCAGTTATTGGAGGTGTTTTATTAACGACTATTATTTGGTCTTTAATTTCCAATAAAAAAACAGCTTAAAATTTTATAACATATAAATAAAAAGAGCATCTAATATATTAGATGCTCTTTTTAATATAAAACAAAGTATTAATTAAAATAGTATGTTATACCTAACGAGATTAGAGAAGTTCTATTTATATCATTATCCCATTTTAAGTAATCATATGTATCCACTAAACCTATACCGTATCTAAGATTAACTTCGTATTTACGCTGTAATGAGTATCCTACTCCTAAATTAAAAGCTAAATCAAAGGATTTTAATACATTATTAGTAGCATCTGGTCCGAGAGGATCAATATTATCTGCAATTTTAAAACCAAGTTGTGGACCTCCTTCAAGAAAGAAATCACTTCCACTGTCATCAAAATAATATTTATACATAATAGGAATATTTATATAATCCACAAAAGCTTTGAATTTATTCCCTGATCTATCTACAGTAAATTCACCTTGATTAGTATAAAGCACCTCTGCCTGTAAATAATGTTCTTCTGAACGAGAAGATAATTGATATTTTGCTATAAATCCTGCTAGCAAACCAACTCTTTCCTTAGAAATACCATGTACTATGGTGGTATTACTTATCCCTACACCGGCTTTTACACCGTATTGGAATTGACCAAAAGAAAAGGATGATATCCCTAATATAAACAAGGGAACGATTTTAGTTTTAAAAATATTCATAAGGTTGATTATGTGTGACTTATGTAAATTTAACAAATAAAATCGATAAAAAAAGACCTTATTGAATAAGGTCTTTTTTTTATAATTATTTAATTATTTATTACTTGTTTAATGGCGGAAATTTAGTAAGAACTTCATTTATTGCCTGTGGAATTTTTTCAGACTTAGCTGCTATGTTATCTACATTTAATCCTGAGCCTATACCCTGCCAAACTAGGATATTTTTTTTATCATCTATTATATCAATAATAATTTTACCCGATGTATATTCAGAAACATTTGCATAAGAATTACCCCAATACCCGTAGTAGCCATAGTTATTATTTACATAAAGTTCTTGTGAAGAACTAGCCAAAATATTTACAACTAAATCTGCATTTGATGTAACTTTCGTAAAGCCTTTGGCAGCCATTTCTGCATCTATAGCCGCTACAATTCTTCTTTTATCTAAATCATTAATTTTCAACTTTGTAATCCCTTTTTCATGAAATGCATATGTTTTGTATGATGAAAAATTAGCTGATTTATCGTAATCTGTAGTTACACTAACTGTATTACAGCTCGATAGAATAAAAACGCATAATAAAGCACAAAGTAGTGATAAGTTTTTCATAATATGATTTTTGTAATTATATTAAATTTAAGGTGGATTTTTGAATAAAAAAAACCTGATTTAAAAAATCAGGTTTTAATATTTTAATAATATGTGTTAAAGAAATAGATCATCGAAAATGATAAGAATGAAGACCTGTTATGCTTGTTATCCTTATACTTATAATCAAAAGTATCCATTAAACCTAAACTATATCTAAGATTCAACTCAAATTTTCTTTGGAATGAATATCCTATACCTCCATTAAATGCTACATCGAATTTATTCAGAATGTTATTATCCGATCCAAAGTGTGGCTTGCTAGGATCATGAGATTTATAAGGTTCTAGATTCGTATTTATTGCATAGGAAAATTGAGGACCTGCTTCTACAAAGAAATCTGCATCACTATCTGTCAAATAATATTTATACATTACTGGCAAAGTTAAGTAGTCTACATATTGCTCATATTTCCCATTTTTTTCACCTTGCGCACTATACACTAATTCTGCTTGAATGTAATTCTTAAATGTTCTATATGAAGAATATTCCAATTGAAATCTAGCGACAAGCCCAGCTTGTATTCCAATTCTAGCTTTAGAATCTGGGAATATATTTTTCATATTAGACATTCCTGCACCTAGTTTACCTCCAAAATCTACTTGTGCTGATAATGGTAGAGTAAAAAATAATCCAGCAGCAATGAGTAAAAACTTCATTCTTAGTGTTTTCATGTGTTTATTTTAGCGTTTTAATAGTTGTTAGTTAAGAAATTATATAGTTAAAGCAGTTGGAACTTTTATTTCTACATTTCCATTATGGTTTATTTTAATTAATTCAATAATCTGTGTTTGGTTTACTAATTCTTCATCAAAATCTGTTTGTACTTTTACATAATTCTCCGTAAATCCAAACATTTTTCCATCTTTATTATCGTGTTCCCATAATACTTTTTGAGTAGTACCTAATTGAGTTTGATAAAAAGCTTGTCGTTTTTTCTCTGAAAGAATACGCAACATTTTATTTCTTCGCTTACGCTCAGCTATATCTACAACTCCATCAAATTCTATAGCCTCTGTATTGTCACGCTCAGAATATGTAAATACATGTAAATAACTAATTGGTAATTCATTTAAAAAATTGTAAGTTTCAAGAAATAACTCTTCAGTTTCTCCAGGAAATCCAACAATTACATCAACACCAATACAAGCATTTGGCAAGACTTCTCTAATTTTATTCACACGATCTAAATAAAGACCAGATAAATATCTGCGCTTCATTTTCTTTAAAATCTCATCACTTCCTGATTGTAAAGGAATATGAAAGTGTGGTACAAAACGCTGAGATTTAGAAACAAAATCTATCGTTTCATTTTTCAATAAATTAGGTTCTATTGAAGAGATACGAATACGATCTATATCTTCAACTTTATCTAATTCTTGGACTAATTCAAGAAAAGTATGTTCGTGTTTTTTATTTCCAAACTCACCTTTTCCATAATCTCCAATATTAACTCCAGTTAAGACAATTTCTTTAATTCCTTTATTGGCAATTTCCTTTGCATTATCTAATACATTTTGCATCGTATCAGATCTAGAAATACCACGTGCTAATGGAATAGTACAATATGTACATTTATAATCACATCCATCTTGGACTTTTAGAAATGCTCGTGTACGATCCCCAATAGAGTACGATCCCACATAAAAATCTGCATCCTCTATTTCACAAGAATGTATAATTGTATCTTCTGTTTTATTTAGATTTTCAAGATATTGAGCAACATTGAATTTTTCAGCAGCTCCAAGCACTAAATCAACTCCTTCAATAGAAGCAATTTCTTCAGGTTTTAACTGGGCATAACAACCAACTACAACAACAAATCCATTTGAATTAGCCTTTAAAGCGTTTTTCACAATCGTTCTACATTCTCTATCTGCATTTGCGGTTACCGAACATGTGTTAATTACATATACATCAGCCTTTTCCGTAAATTCAACCTTGTGATAACCATGATCTTTTAAATTTCGAGCAATGGTAGATGTTTCAGAAAAATTTAATTTACATCCTAATGTATGAAATGCAACTGTTTTTGTTAGATTAATCATAGCTGCAAATTTATACATTTGCAATAAATAATACCTAGTTTTGAACTATAAAAATTTAACATCAATGATGATTAAACAATTAACTTACATTTTCTTAATTTTCAGCTTATTTAGTTGCTCCAAGAAAAGCGATGTAGATTCAAGTAAAGTTTTTAAACTTAACCGCTATGATAATATATCATCTCTAGACCCCATAAATGCACGTACGCAAGCTAATACTTGGGCTTGTAATCTAATTTACAATAGCCTGGTAAAGATAAACAATAAACTTGAAATAGAACCAGATATAGCTAAATCTTGGAATATTTCTGATGATGGCAGAACTTATACTTTTACATTAAACAATAATGTATATTTTCATAAACATAAAAATTTTGGCAAAGATTCTACTCGAATTGTTGTGGCTAATGATTTTGTATATTCTTTTAATCGTTTAAAAGATCCAACATTTGGCGGATCTGGTGGATGGATTATGAATAATATTGAAAATTATACAGCTGTAAATGATACAATATTTGAAATTAAATTGAAAGAAGCATTTCCTCCTTTTTTAGGATTAATTTCCATGAAATACGCATCAGTAGTTCCACATGAAATGTTTAAAAATGGAAATGATGATTTTCTAAAACAACCTATTGGAACAGGACCTTTCTATTTCAAAATTTGGGAAGATAATGTAAAATTAGTCTTACGAAAAAATCCTCTATATTTTGAGTATGATGATAAAGGCGAAAGATTACCTTACTTAGAAGCTGTAAATATTACATTCTTACCAGAAAAAAATTCTGAATTTTTAGAATTGATCAAAGGTAATATAGATATGATGGCTGATTTAGACCCTTCTTATAAAGATGAAATTTTAAATCCTTTAGGTGAATTGAATCCTAAATATTCTGAACATATCTCATTAGTAAAGTCACCCTATCTAAGTACAGTTTATTTATGCTTCTATCTTGATCATCAAGAATCTATTGATACAAGACTACGAGAAGCACTAAATTATGGAGTGGATAAAGATAAAATCATCAAGTATATGATGAAAGGCTTAGCATTTCCTGCAGATGGAGGATTTATCCCAAAAGGTTTACCAGGATATTCAAAAAAATCAGGTTACGAGTATAATCCTGCAAAAGCTAGAGAATTAATCCTTACCTATAAAAAACAAAAAGGAAATATAAAACCAATAGAATTAACTACTGTACAAGAATATGTAGACATATGCGAATTTATTTCTGCAGAAATGGCTAAATTAGGTTTACCAATACAAATCAATGTAGTTCCTGGACCTACGATGAGAGATGGAAAATCAACAGGTAAATTTTCTCTATTTCGCGCCAATTGGGGTGCAGATTATCCAGATGCCGAAAATTTCTTATCCTTATATTATTCAAAAAACTTTTCACCAGAGGGTCCTAATTACTCACATTTTAAAAATACTTCGTTTGATCAACTATACGAAAAATCATTTTTAATAAATAATTTAGAAGAACGCGCAATAATTTACTCTAAAATGGATTCAATATTAATGAAATCAACACCTATATTGCCCTTATTCTATGATCAAACAGCTGTATTTTTGAATAAAAGAGTTAAAAACTTTCAAATGAGTCCTATCAAATTATTGGATTTAACCAGAGTTTCCAAAGAATAAGTAAAGTAATTATTCTTTGATTTAATTGTAGATAATTTAACAACCTTACTTAATCATTTAAGATATTTTTAAAAAAATGCAATTATTTAAAAATATCTTAAAAACATCTCTTTCAAACGATTGAAATAATGAAGAAAATTCGTAAAAAAATGTAAAATAGATAATTTTGAATACCATTTTTTGAATATCTTTGAACTTTAAATCGAACTATTATTTATTTTAAGTAAACACTTATGAAAGTTAGACAAGGTTTCGTAATAATATCAATTGTACTTGTTCTTGCGATATTGGGTATTTCATTTTTTTGGAAAGGAATATTATGGGCATTTATATTCGTAGCTCCTCTTATCTTATTAGGTATAGTGGATATGTCTCAGAAAAGACATGCAATTCGTCGTAATTTCCCCGTAATTGGAAACTTTCGATACTTTTTTGAAAGTATTCGTCCAGAAATTATGCAGTATTTTGTGGAAACAGATACGGAAGGAAAACCAATCGACCGTTTAATGCGCTCTATGGTTTATCGCCGTGCAAAAAATGTAATTGACACAGTACCTTTCGGAACTCAATTAGATGTTTATGAAGCAGGATATGAATGGTTAAATCATTCAATGTATGCAGGAAAAATCCAACATGCAGATGATCCACGTGTTAAGATTGGAGGTGCTGATTGTAAGCAACCCTACTTGGCAAGTTTATTAAACATCTCTGCAATGTCATTTGGATCACTAAGTGAAAATGCAGTATTAGCTATGAATAAAGGAGCTAAATTAGGTAATTTCGCTCATAATACAGGTGAAGGAGGAATTTCTCCATATCACTTAAAACCAGGTGGAGATTTAATTTGGCAAATTGGTACAGGTTATTTTGGATGTCGCGCTGCAGACGGTGGTTTTGACGCTTCTAAATATATTGAACGTGCTACTTTACCAAATGTTAAAATGATTGAGCTTAAAATTTCTCAAGGTGCTAAACCAGGTCATGGAGGAATTTTACCAGCAAATAAAAATACACCAGAAATTGCAGCAATTCGTGCTGTAGAGCCTTACACAACTGTAGATTCGCCTCCTTCACACTCTGCGTTTTCTGATGCTGAAGGAATGCTACATTTCATCAAACAATTAAGAGAATTATCTGGTGGAAAGCCTGTTGGTTTTAAACTTTGTATTGGTATAAAACAAGAATTTATCGAAATTTGTGAAGCAATTATCAAAACAGGGATAAAACCAGATTTTATTGCTATTGATGGTGGTGAAGGTGGTACAGGAGCTGCTCCTGTAGAGTTTTCAAACTCATTAGGAATGCCTTTATTAGACGGTTTAGCTTTTGCAGTTGATACTTTAAGAGGATATGATCTAAAGAAAGATATACGCGTTATTGCTTCTGGTAAAATTATATCATCATTCCATATTGCTCGTGTTATGGCAATTGGTGCTGATTTAGTATATTCTGCTCGTGCTATGATGATGGCTGTTGGATGTATCCAAGCATTACAATGTAATACAAATACTTGTCCTGTAGGGGTCGCTACACAAGATCAAGATTTAATGAAAGGTCTAGATGTTGAAGATAAAGCAACTCGTATGTTCAACTTCCATAAAAAAACAATGCATATTTTATCTGAGTTAATTTCAGCAACTGGAGTTAAATCACATAGAGATTTTAACCGTACACACGTCAACTTACGTGTAGATAATACAAGAATAGTTTCTTATGATCAATTATATCCAATTGTAGAGGAAGGATCTTATATTGGAAAAGATAAGGTGGAAATCTTAGAGAGCATTAGACAAAGAGGAATGGGTGCAAGATAATAACTCAATAATATAAATAAAAAAGCGACTTGAATATTCAAGTCGCTTTTTTATTTATATTTACTCTTTAATTAATTACCGCCATTTTTAGATGAACCGAAAAAACTTTTTTCCTTCAAATCCTTTTCAGGTAATATTACTTCTAATAATTTCATTTGTTTGGATTTTCTTCATTGTACAATTTGATCTAAATTATATGATCAAATTTTCATTAGGTTTTAGAACACTTATAGAAACATTTTTATTCTTTATAGGCCCGTTAATGTTTTATTATCTAATTAATAAATTTAAAAAGAGAGATACAAATATTTCTTTCCAACAGCCTACTTTATATATATTATTAACCTGTTCTATTGTTGTAATATCAGTTGTTACTCTTTTTGTATCCATAATTAAATTTTCAGATGGTGATTCAAAATTTTTCAATCCATATACTACAAATAATTTGTGGATGCTAATTGCTATTGGACTTGTAGGCCCTGTGTTTGAAGAATTAATTTTTAGAGCAATAATACAACGAGGTCTTTTACAGACATTAAAACCGCATTATGCTGTAATTATTAGTTCTATCTTATTTATGTTAGTTCATCATCCAAATCAGTATGCATTAGCAATTTGCTTAAGTATATTTTTTGGATTTATTTATTATAAAACTAACAATATAATTTTACCAATTTTACTCCATCTAATAGCCAATAATTATTCAACATTTATCCAATTTTTACAATATAAATTTGACACTGTAACTATATATTTACCATATGTGATTATAATATTATTGATAGTGTCAATTTCTATTTGTTTAAAAAAACAAGTATTAAAAAGAATTTAATTTATCAAACTAATTATCATTCACCCATTTCATGCTGAAGATCCATATAGGTAATCCTTCAATCATTTCATTACAGTAAATCATTTGTTTACTCATTGTTTAAGAAGAAAAATATGCCTATATATAGAGGAGCTTTATCATTTACTTGTTGTCCTTTCTCTAAATCTTGTAATTGATTTAAAGAAAAATTATAAATCTTCGATCTTTAATTATTTTCAAAACGTATAAATTTCTTTTGTATTGAAATTATAATATTAACTCTGAAAAGTAATTGAATAATTTTTTAAGAAAACCTCTTTAATAGTAGAATTTAGATTTAATACCTCAGAATTTTCGGTATTTGGATGTAATTGAGCCTCTAGATTATTTACAGAAAATATGGCAAATGACAGATTGAAATGTTTTTCATTTTTGTTTGATTATGATTAAAGATATTAATTAGCAAATCAAAATTTTAAAAAAATAAAAAAGCCGTTCTTTCGAACGGCTTTTAAATATATGATTATAATGATATATTATAATTCTAATGCTTTTTTAGCATCTCCACCCATTAATACATTTAATGGATCTTCGATCGCTTCTTTTACAGCCACTAAGAAACCAACAGACTCACGTCCATCAATTACACGGTGATCGTAAGATAACGCGATGTACATCATAGGAGCGATAACCACTTGACCGTTTTTAGCGATTGGACGCTCAACGATATTGTGCATTCCTAAGATACCTGATTGAGGTGGGTTGATGATTGGTGTAGACATCATTGATCCAAATACACCACCATTAGTGATTGTAAATGTACCTCCTGTCATTTCATCAACAGAAATTTTACCATCACGTACTTTGATTGCTAAATCTTTGATAGATTGCTCAACACCACGGAAAGTTAAGTTTTCTGCATTACGTACAACTGGTACCATTAAACCTTTAGGTCCTGATACTGCAACTGAAACGTCAGCATAGTCAAATTTAACTTGGTAGTCACCATCGATCATAGAGTTTACGTCTGGATATAACTCTAATGCACGTGTAACAGCTTTTGTGAAGAAAGACATAAATCCTAATCCAACACCATGTTTAGCTTTGAATGCATCTTTATATTCGTTACGTAAAGCAAAAATTGCAGACATATCAACTTCGTTGAATGTAGTTAACATTGCAGTTTCATTTTTAACAGAAACTAAACGTTGTGCAATTTTACGACGTAAAGAAGATAATTTTTTCTCTGAAGAAGAACGTGATCCTGAAACTGGCGCAGTACCCATTGCTGGAGTAAAACGTACAGCATCTTGTTGTGTAATACGTCCGTCGCGTCCTGAACCTACTACTTGAGCAGCATCAACACCTTTCTCGTCTAAAACTTTTTTAGCAGCTGGTGATGGAGTTCCTGTAGCGTAAGTTGCAGCTGGAGCAGCAGGTGCTGGTGTAGCAACTGGAGCTGGAGCAGCTTTAACTTCTTCCTTAACCTCAGCTTTAGGTGCTTCAGCAGCTGGAGCAGCGTTTCCTGCAGGTTTTGCAGCAGCAGTATCAATATGACAAACAACTTGCCCTACTTCTACTACATCTCCTTCTTCAGCTTTTAAGTAGATAATACCTGCTTCTTCAGCTGGTAATTCTAATGTAGCTTTATCTGAATCAACCTCAGCAATAGCTTGGTCTTTTTCTACGTAATCACCATCTTTAACTAACCAAGTAGCGATTTCTACTTCCGTGATAGACTCCCCTGGTGAAGGGACTTTCATTTCTAACATATCTATTAGCTTTATTTTATTTGAAAACTTTATTTATAACTTCTTCGTAGATTGCAGCCCATCTTTTGCTAGATCCTGGAGCAGTTGCAGCAGATTCTTTAGGTGAAACTACATCGAATGGTAACTTACGGAATTTACGTAAAATGTAACTCCATGCTCCCATGTTTTCAGGTTCTTCTTGAGCCCAAATTAACTCTGCTTTTCCGTATTTAGCAACAATTCCCTCTAAACGTCCTTCTTGGATTGGGTATAATTGCTCAATACGTACAATTGCAGTAGTTGTATCTCCTAACTCTTCACGTTTTTTTGCTAATTCGTAGTAAATTTTACCAGAACAGAAAACTAATTTCTTCGCTTTTTTAGGATCTACAAAAGTATCTTCAATGATTTCTTGGAAAGATCCTGTTGTGAAATCTTCTAATGAAGAAACAGCTTGTGCATGACGTAATAATGATTTTGGTGACATTACTACTAATGGCTTACGGTAATCTGTTACTACTTGTCTTCTTAAAGCGTGGAAGAAGTTAGCTGGAGTTGTGATGTTTGCAACAAACATATTGTTATCTGCAGTTGCTTGTAAGAAACGCTCTAAACGTGCAGAAGAGTGTTCAGCACCTTGTCCTTCGTATCCGTGAGGCAATAACATTACTAACCCGTTTTGTAATCTCCATTTGTCTTCAGCAGCAGTAATATATTGGTCAATCATAATTTGAGCACCATTCATAAAGTCACCAAATTGTGCTTCCCAAATAGTTAATGCTTCAGGGTATGCCATTGCATATCCATAGTCAAAACCTAATACTCCATATTCAGATAATAAAGAGTTATATGCTCTAAATTTTCCTTGATCTTCAGAAATTGTATTTAATAAAGTAACTTTTTCTTCTGTATCTTCTGTTTTAATCACAGCATGACGGTGTGAGAATGTACCACGTTGAACATCTTCTCCAGATAAACGAATATCACGTCCATCTTTTAAGATAGATCCAAACGCTAATGCTTCTGCTAATCCCCAGTCAATTTTATTCTCTTCAATCATTTTAGCACGACCTTCAACGATACGTGTAATTTTACGAATGAATTTTTTATCAGCAGGGATTGTAGAGACTGCTTTTGCAATTTCTTTTAATGCTTCCGCATCGTATGCTGTATTTGCTTTTTCAAAAACTTTATCTCCTTCAGCGATGTTAAATTCTTCCCACTCTTCTGGCATGAAAGGGAATAATTTATTACGTTGAATTTCTTTAGAAGCATTAAAGTTTTCTTCTAATAAAGCTTTAAACTCTTCTTCTTTTTGTTTAACGATATCTTCTCCTATTGCTCCTTCTTTTAATAATTTATCTAAATAAATTTTACGAGGATTAGGGTGTTTTGCAATAATATCATATAATTTAGGTTGAGTAAACTTAGGCTCATCACCTTCGTTGTGTCCGTACTTACGGTAACCTAATAAATCGATGAATACATCTTGTCCGAACTGCGCACGATAATCAGCAGCAAAACGGAATGCATGTACTACTGCTTCAGCATCATCTGCATTAACGTGTAATACTGGCGATAAAGTAACTTTCGCAATATCTGTACAATAAGTTGATGAACGAGAGTCTAAATAATTAGTCGTAAATCCGATTTGGTTATTTACTACTACATGCACAGTACCACCTGTTTTGTACCCTTCTAAAGACATCATTTGTAATACTTCGTATACAATTCCTTGTCCAGCTACAGCAGCATCACCATGAATTAAAACAGGTAAGATTTTTGAATAATCTTCGCTATAATCTTTCTCAGCTTTTGCACGAGTAATTCCTTCTACAACTGCATCTACAGTCTCTAGGTGAGATGGATTTGGTGCTAAATTGATTAAAACTTCTTTCCCATTAGCAGCTTGAATCTTGTTAGTAGATCCCATGTGATATTTAACATCACCTGCTACTAAGTCCGTATCAAAAGCTTTCCCTTCAAATTCAGAGAAAATCTGAGAATAAGATTTACCAAAAATATTAGCTAAAACATTTAAACGTCCACGGTGAGCCATACCAACGATAACCTCTTGTACTCCATGATCTGAAGAACGGTTAATTAAAGTATCTAATCCTGGGATTAAAGACTCATTCCCTTCAACAGAAAAACGTTTTTGTCCTACATATTTAGTATTTAAGAAACTTTCGAAAGCAGTTGCTTGGTTTAACTTAAATAAAATTCTTTCTTTATCCTCTTTAGATAATTTTGGGTGATTCAAGTTTTGGTTTAACCAATTTTGAATCCACTCAATTTTCTGAGGTTCTCTTACATACATGTATTCAACTCCAATAGAGTCACAATACATTTCTTCTAAATGGTTAATAATCTCTTTTAAAGTGATTGCACCACCAATACCTAAGATTTCCCCTGCAGTAAAAGTTTGATTTAAATCAGCTTGAGATAAACCGAAGTTTTCTAATGCTAATGTTGGTTCCCACTTTCTACGCTCTCTAACTGGGTTAGTTTTTGTGAATAAATGCCCGCGTGTACGGTAAGCATTAATCAAATTAATAACCTTAAATTCCTTTTGAACTGAATCAGGAACTTGAGCGACTACTGCCGGATTCACTATTTGCTGCACAACCTTCTGCTCTCTAGCAGGTGCTGATGCTACAAATAATGGCTCTCCATCATAAGTTGCGTTTGCGAAATCATACCCTTGGAAAAAAGATTTCCAACTAGGTTCTACACTATCCGGATATTGGATATACTGGTCATATAAGTCGCCTATAAATTCAATATGAGCGGCGTTTAAAAACGAAAAACGATCCATAAATTTTACTCTCTATGAGATTTAGCTACAAAAATAAACTATTTAAATTTTTAAAAAAAATTACTTCCATCATATTTATCTTATCACGCCATAAAAATATATTATAGTTAAATATTCTTTACATTTGATACAAACTTCTAAAAGAATAATATCTTTTATGTATAAATATTTAAGCCATAAAATTTCCAATCAAAGTATTGGTTTTATATTAATCTGTATAATTTTTTCGTTAACACTATGGTTTTCGAATCAAATTGTTTTACGATTAAAAGATGTTGAAAAATCAAAAATTGAAAATTATGCAAAATCATTAGAGCTCATAAGTCAGAATGAATATATCGATCCATATACTCAAGATTTCTTATTTAAACTCATCGAAGATAACAATTCAATTCCTGTAATTCTCGTTGATGAAAATAACACTATAAATTTCACAAAAAATATTGAAGAAAACATACTAAATGACCCAAAAAAACTTGAAAAATATTTAACTGCGCTTAAAAGCGAGGATTTACACATAGAAGTTGACCTTCCTGATGGCAAAAATCACGTTTATTATACGAATTCTAACCTTTTAAACAACCTAAAACTATACCCAATTATCATAATTATTCTTAGTTTGATCTTTTTCCTCTTCACATATTGGTATTTTAAAACGATTAGAGAAACCGAAAAAAGTTATTTATGGGCTGGTATGGCAAAAGAAACTGCACATCAAATTGGAACTCCTTTATCATCATTAATGGGTTGGGTTGAACTCTTAAAATTAGAAGAAATTGATCAATCACATGTTGAAGAAATTGAAAAAGATGTAGAACGTTTAAAGCATATTGCTGAACGATTTTCTAGAATAGGATCTCAAGCAGAATTACAAAATAATGATTTGGTTAATACGACTAAAACAACTGTTTTATATCTAAGAGAGCGTATAAGTAATGGTATTGAATTGAATTTTCAATCTGAAATAGATGAAATTTATATCAAATTTAATCCTCTTTTATATAGTTGGGTAATTGAAAATTTAATAAAAAATGCAGCAGACGCAATGCAAAATAAAGGTGTTCTTGATATTTATATTCAAACATTGGGTAATAAAATTATAATATCTATAGCTGATACAGGACCTGGAATACCTTCTAAATTACAAAAAAAGATATTTGATCCAGGTTTCACGACTAAGAAAAGAGGATGGGGATTAGGATTATCTCTTGCAAAAAGAATTATTAAAGATTATCATAACGGAAAAATATATGTTGCTGAATCTTCTAAAGAGAAAGGTACCACGTTCAAAATTGAATTAAAAAGGCAATAAAAAAGGCATCTAAATTAGATGCCTTTTTTTATAAATATATGTTTATTTTTAAAATCCTAAAATTACTTTAGCGATTGTAAAGTATATAAAAACCCCTAGAATATCGTTACTAGTTGTAATAAATGGCCCTGTTGAAACGGCAGGATCTACACCTCTCCCATTAAGAAATATCGGTATAAATGTTCCTATTATAGCTGCGTTTACAATTACAGCTACTAATGCTACACATATAGTTAGAGAGACATAATAAGTGGTTCCGAAGATAAAATGTGTTATCAACAAAACAACCAAAGCGATTCCTAAACCATTTAGAAGGCCTAATAAAAATTCTTTTCCTAAACGTTTAAAAATCCCTCCTTTAATTGATCCATTTGCCAATCCTTGTACCACGATAGCAGAGGATTGGATTCCTACATTACCCGCAGAAGATTGGATTAAAGGTACAAACATTAGCAAAATTGTATATTTTTCTAAAGCAGTTTCGAAACCTGACATTATAGATGCAGCTCCTAAACCACCTAACATCCCAATCATTAACCATGGCAATCTTGCTTTAGTTAACTTCCAAATGCTATCATCTGAATCTACATTTTGTGTAATCCCGGCTGCTAATTGGTAATCTTCTTCTGCATTTTCGCGGATTACATCAATTACATCATCAACCGTAATAACACCAACCAAACGCATTAATTCATCAACAACAGGAATTTCATATAAATCATATTTAACAATAGCATTAGCAACCTCAACATTTGAAGTATTTATATAAACATATTGAATTTTATCATTATACACGTCTCCCACTTTTGTATTTGCAGAAGTTGTTAAAAATTTTTTTAACGATAATGTACCTATTAATACATCTTCATCATCTACTACGTAAATTGAAAATACTTCTTCAAAATCTTCTGCTTGCTTTCGCATTTGTTTAATAGCAGTTACAACTGACCAGTTTTTATTTACTTTGATCAATTCTTTCCCCATTAAACCTCCGGCAGTATCCTCATCGTATCGAAGTAACTCAACAATCTCTTTAGCTTGTTCTTTATCTTCAATCTGCGCAATAACTTCAACCTTTTTCCTTTCAGAAAGTTCATTAATAATATCAACAGCATCATCTGTATCCATTTCATTAATGACTTCATTTGCAATTTCTTTTGCAGAGAACTTTAATAGTAATTTTTTACGATCTTCTTCCTCTAACTCTAAAAGAATATCAGCAGATGTTTCGTTTTCTAATAAATTAATTACAAAAGATTGTTCCTTGGTGGATAATTCATCAAACAATTCCGCAATATCAGCAGGGTGTAACCCTTCAAGCATTTCTTTAATTGCTTTTGCGTTTTGTTCGTTGATTTTCTCTGACAGAAGGTCAATAAATTCTTTTGTAATTTCTATATTCATATCGTTATTGCATCAGTTTAGTTAATTCAATAAAATCTTCTACTGATAATTGTTCAGCGCGCAAATTTAAGAATTCATGTTCGTTTAATTGCTCAGGAATACCTAATGATTTTAAAGCATTTCGTAAAGTTTTTCTACGTTGACCGAAACCAGCTTTTACAACTTGAAAAAATCTTGATTTTTCAACGCCTTCAATTTCTGTACGGTATCGTTTCATAATAATTACGCCCGATTTTACTCTTGGTGGAGGTGTAAAAACATGTTCTGGAACAGTAAATAAATATTCGCAGTGATAATAAGCTTGTGTTAATACAGAAAGTATACCATAATCTTTTGTTCCTTTTTTAGAAGCTATACGTTCTGCCACTTCTTTTTGAAACATTCCGCAAAGTTCTGGCACCATTTCGCGTTCATCTATTGCTTTAAAAACAATTTGAGAGGATATATTGTAAGGGAAATTACCTAAAATAGCAATTTGTTCATTAAACTTTTCTGAAAAATCCATTTTCAAAAAATCTTCCGAATGAATCTTAAACCCAGGATAAAATGGTTGATATACTTCTTTTAGATACTCTACAGACTCAGTATCAATCTCTACAACTTCAATATTTTTTTTAGCTTCTAAAATATATTTAGTCAATACTCCCATCCCAGGACCAATTTCTAATACGCGATCGTAGCCTTCCCACGTTAATCCATGAGCAATATCGCGTGCGATGTTTTCGTCATTTAAAAAATGTTGTCCTAAATGTTTTTTTGCTTTTACTTTCAAATTTTTTTAAATTTTATGTTTTCTTTAACCAATTTCGAACCGTTTATATATGTTTCGAAATAAGTTTTTTTTATCTTAGCCCAAAAATAAGCCCAAATGTCAAAAACGAATGATAAATATGAGAAAGGTAGACTTCGCTCATCTAACATAACAGTCGTTATAAGTATTTCCTTAGTTTTATTTCTATTAGGTGTATTCGGATTAATTGTAATTAATGCACAAAGTTACGCAGAACATCTAAAAAGAGAATTAAAAATAGAAGCATATTTTAATGATGTTGATGATCCAAAGATTAAAGACAAGGAATTATCAATGCAAAAGGAATATATTGATTCCTTAAAAATAAAATATGATTTTATAGAAAGTACTAAATATATAAGTAAAGATGATGCATCTAAAATTGCTAAACAAGATTTAGGAATAGATGATGTTGAATTATTTGAGGCTAATATTTATCCTCCATCAGTTCAAATCACTTTAAATCCAAAAAAAATTGATTCGATTGAGCAAATTGATTCAATTAATAATATCTTATCTCAGAATCCTATTATAGAAGAAGTTAAGAGTGATAAACAGGCAATGGTAACTATTTATCAAAGCATTAATAAAATCACTTTTTGGTTAATGATTTTTGCAGGAATTTTCTTAGTTATTGTTATTATCTTAATTAACAACTCTATAAGATTAAAAATATATGCCAAAAGGTTTAGCATAAAAACGATGCAACTTGTTGGTGCACGAAGAAGATTCATTATGAAACCTTTCTTATTAGAAGGTGCATTATTAGGTCTATTAGCTTCTATTATTGCAATATTAGGTATTGGTATTATATGGTATTTATTAGCCACTAAAATTGGCTTATTACTTTGGAACCCAACTTTTGGATATTTAATTGCTGCACTAATTGGTTTAGGCGTATTAATAGCTTTATTCAGTACATTGTTTGCTGCTTGGAGATACTTAAAATTAAAAACTGATCAACTATACTAATGAGTATTATTAATAAACAAAATACTATAAAATCAGAATCTTCTAAAGGTTCTGATTTTACCTTTTTATTCGGTAAAAGAAATTATATCTGGATGGGAATTGGGTTAGCATTAATTGCATTAGGATTTATTCTAATGACAGGACATGATGCAAACACAAGACCAGACGGAACATATGATGTGAATTATTGGAATGAGGATATCTATTCTTGGACCAGAATACGATTAGCTCCTTTCCTTATTCTTACTGGTTTTGCAGTAGAAATTTATGCTATTTTAATCAACCCGAATAAAGATAAATAATGAATTTTTTTGAAGCTATTATTATAGCTATTATTGAAGGATTAACAGAGTATTTACCAATTTCATCTACTGCCCACATGGGATTTACAGCAGCGTTGATGGGTCTACCTGAGAGTGAATTTTTAAAAATGTTTCAAGTTTCAATACAATTTGGAGCAATTTTGTCAATCGTTGTATTATACTGGAAAAAGTTTTTTGACTTAAAAAACTTTAATATTGGCTTCTATATCAAACTAGCTTGTGCCGTTTTACCAGCTTTAGTATTAGGAAAACTGTTAGATGACAAAATTGAAGCGGTTTTAGGAAATCAAATTGCAATATCTTCTATGCTAGTTTTCGGTGGGATTATTTTATTATTTGTAGACAAATGGTTTAAAAATCCGAAAATTAATGATGAAAAAGATATTTCTATCAAAACTGCTGTAACAATTGGATTTTGGCAATGTCTTGCCATGATGCCTGGGACTTCTCGTTCTGCTGCATCTATTATTGGAGGAATGACACAAGGTTTATCTCGAAAAGCCGCAGCCGAATTTTCATTTTTCTTAGCTGTCCCAACTATGTTGGCAGTTACTGTGTATTCTGTATTTGTCAAAACCTGGGGAGAAACTACTGCAAATCCTATGAAAGGGTATGAAATGATTTTTCAAGATCAGGAACATATTATTTTGTTTCTTATCGGAAATGTAGTAGCATTTATTGTTGCTCTAATTGCAGTAAAATCTTTTATTTCAGTACTCACTAAATATGGATTTAAATTCTGGGGATGGTATCGTATTATTATAGGTATCGTATTGTTGGTATACTTTTCATATAACCCAACTGAAACGCAAAACGAAAATAATAAAGTTTCTATCGAAACAACAACACAACAATAATGAATGTAGAGAAGATACAAGAAGGTCATGTTTTTTTGATTGATAAACCTTTAGACTGGACTTCTTTTGATGTAGTAAATAAAATCCGTTGGAATATTCGTAAAACGTATGACTTAAAGAAAATAAAAGTTGGTCATGCCGGTACTTTAGACCCTAAAGCAACTGGACTTTTATTAATTTGTACAGGTAAACTAACTAAAAGAATTGATGAATTTCAAGCGCAAGAAAAAACATATACAGGAACTATAAAACTTGGTGTTACTACTCCAACTTATGATTTAGAATCTGAAGAAGATCAAACTTTTCCTACAGATCATTTTACAGAAGAAATTATTCATGAAGCTACAAAGCAATTCATTGGAGAAATAGAGCAGTTCCCTCCTATGCATTCAGCTATCAAAGTAGATGGAAAACGTTTGTATGAATTAGCTAGAGAAGGCGTAGAAATTGAACGTAAAGCTAGAAAAATTACCATTCATGATTTTAAAATTACAAAGATTGACTTACCTTTTGTAGATTTTGAATGTCATTGTAGCAAAGGAACTTATATCCGATCATTAGCTTATGACTTTGGTAAAGCTTTAAATTCCGGTGGATATTTAACTGCTTTGAGAAGAACAAAAATTGGAGATTTTGATGTAATAAATGCAGATAATTCTTCGTTAGAAATTTCTTATTTCGAAGACAATAAATAAAATATTAAAAGGCTTGTAAATTTTACAAGCCTTTTAATATTTTATTTATTTCTATACTAACTGCTTTAGGTTTTTGCATCACCATAATATGCGTACCTCCTTCTATTGGAATACAATTTTTTATATTAGATATAGGAAATACAATATCCTTATCACCATGTATATGCGTTACATTTTCTTCTTTATATGCAGTGGAATGACGCCAATTTACAATTTTATGAATAGACCATTTTAAGTAATTAGCATCTTTAAATTCAAATATATCATCAATAGCATCTTGTTTTTTGGTATAATATAATTTTCTAAGCATCATATAAGAAAATATTCTTTGAGATGTTAAAAAACTCATGGGGATTATTTTATGAATATTAGTAGACGAAGAAAATCGGTAAATAGAAGGCATCTCACTCCTATCCTTCACTGTAGATAATAATATTGTATGTTTTGGACGAATAAACCTATTCATCTCTTGGACAATTATACCACCAAAAGATAATCCCATCAAAAGAAAATCTTCTGTGGGATTAATTTTATCTATCATTCTTTCAGAGTAATGTGCCAGAGTTTCATCTCGTTCAGGTTCTAACCAAGATATGTATTCAGTTTCAAATCCATTTTCGAGCTTCAAATTCCGAAAAGCATTTTGGTTTGCTCCTAATCCACTAATCTGATAAATTTTCATTTTTATAAGATATCTTTTTTCTTTGAATAATCTGTTGGTCGAACGCCAATTACTTTTTGAAAAGTATTACTAAAAGTTGGTAAGCTATTGTATCCTACCATATTTGATATTTCACTGATAGAGTATGTTCCATCAATCAATAACTTTAAAGCTCTTAGCATACGCAGTATTGTAAAATATTGCACAAATGTCATTTGTAAATCTTTTTGAAATAATCGTGACAGAGATCGCTCACTAAATCCAAACTCAGCTGTTATCTTTTTCATAGTTATAGAACTATCCATATTATCTTCTAAGAATTGAACAATCTTTTTAAGACGATCATCAGAAGGTAAAGGCAAAGTCAATTTAAGACTATTTTTACTGATTTGTGGCAAAATTTCTTTAAAAGCCTGTGCTATAATAAATTCGCTTCTTTGCTCACTTCCTATATCTCCTAGCCATTTATTCGAAAAAAGTAAGAGCTCCAATAAAAGACCATCTGCAGGGTATATTCCTAGTTTTTTATAAAACACATCATCATGATCAGAAATAGGAAAATATAAATTTCGCATAATCACATCTGGTGTATTTGGGTGTATACTATGCTCTGCATGCGGTGGTATCCACATAAAATGTCTTGCAGGAAGGTAATAAGTATCCTTTCCAATTTTCACATACACAATACCTCCTTCGCAATAAAGAAACTGGCCTTTTTCATGCTTATGCTCAACAACATACGCTTCTGAAATCTCTTTGTGGTAGCAGAAAATTGAGGATGGATTTTTATCAATTTCTGTTAAATAATAACGAGTATCTAATTTTGTGTCTAAGTTTATATTCATAGCTTTGTAAAAGTATAACTAATATAATACTTTATTTAATATATTGTATAATGTACACAAATAATTATGTCCATTTTGAATAATTATTTGTCTTTTATTAATATTAGCCAGAAGTATTATTTTACAACATTTGTAGTTCCCTTTCGCTGAAAGGTATAATTATTGAAAAGTAAAGAAAAAAGTTGCATTATGTTAGAAAGAATTAAATTGGCTGACCTACAGTCAAAGGTTATGACTGCTGAGGAGTCTGCCAAATTTTTTAAAAATGGAATGATTGTAGGTGCAAGTGGATTTACTAGAGGTGGTGATACAAAAGTAGTTTTAAAAGCTGTTGCAGAGCGTGCTAAATCTGAAGATTTAGAAATTACTTTATTCACAGGTGCATCTTTAGGTCACGGTACTGATGAGGCTTTAGCTGAAAGCGGTGCTTTAAAAAAACGTTTACCATTCCAAGTAGATACAGTTTTAAGAAAAAATATAAACGCTGGTAATGTTTTATTCATTGACCAACATTTAGGAGAATCTGCTGAACATATCTTAAATGATACTTTCAAAATCGATATTGCTGTTTTAGAGGTTACAGAAATCTTAGAAGATGGTTCAATCGTTCCTACAACTTCAGTAGGAAACAATGTTGATATCGCAGAAAGTGCTGATCAAATCATATTAGAAATTAATACTTCTATTCCTACAAGTATTCGTGGTTTACATGATATTTATAAAGTAGAAAAGTATGGATCTCGTACTCCAATTAATATCACTTCTTGTGATTCTAAAATTGGATCTGATGCTATTAAAATTGATCCTTCTAAAATCGTAGGTATCGTTTTCCATGATATCCATGATATGGCAGGAGATATTGTTCCTGCAGATGCAGCTACATCTGCTATTGCTAAAAATATCGTTAATTTCTTTGAAAAAGAAGTTGAATCAGGACGTTTAACAAAAGAATTAATGCCGTTACAATGTGGTATTGGTAAAGTTGCTAATGCAGTTTTAGCTGGATTAGAGCATTCTGATTTTGAAAATTTAGTAATGTACTCTGAAGTATTACAAGATTCTACATTCGATTTAATTGATTCTGGAAAAATGAATTTTGCATCAGCATCTTCAATGACAGTTTCTCAAGAATGTTATGACCGTGTAATCGGTAATATTGAGCATTATAAAAATAAAATAGTTTTACGTCCACAAGCAATTTCTAATGCTGTAGAAGTTATTCGTCGTTTAGGAGTTATTGGGATCAACACTTCATTAGAATGTGATATTTACGGAAACGTAAACTCTACACACGTATCAGGAACTCATATGATGAATGGTATTGGTGGATCTGGAGATTTTGCACGTAATGCGTATATTTCTATTTTTGTAACAGCTTCTACTGCTAAAGGTGGAAATATCTCTTCTATCGTTCCTATGGTTTCTCACGTAGACCACACAGAGCACGATGTAGATATTATTGTAACAGATGAAGGATTAGCAGATTTAAGAGGATTAGCTCCACGCGAAAGAGCACTTGAAATCATTAAAAACTGTGTACATCCAGATTACAAACAAGAGTTATTATCTTACTTTGAAAGAGCTTGTGCTGAGCGTGGTGGTCAAACTCCACATATCTTAGAGGAAGCTTTCTCTTGGCACACAAGATTAAAAACTACAGGTTCTATGAAAAAATCTTCAACAGAATCATTAGTTTCTTAATTAACAAAATTCTTTAAAATATTATCAAGCACTTTCGTTTACGGAAGTGCTTTTTTGTTGAAATAATGTAACTTTGTTAAGAAGACTAAAAAGATGAAAAAAATATTTTACTTAGCAATAGCTTTTATGGCACTAGTATCTTGCCAAACGCAACAAGATAAAGAGCAGAATTTAGAACAATTAGATAAATCCTCTGCAAGAGAAGTTGTATTATCTAGTCAAACTATTGGCGATACATTATACCACATTACCACTCAAAAAATATGGTCTAACAGCCAATTAATCAGCGAAAAAATCGATACACTAAAAGTTGCGAAACAACCAAGCGATTCGATAAAAACGCCTATTTACGTAACCATACAATAATACGCTTCATATGAACAAAAGAAATAAAAGAGCGAGCAAGATTGTTACTTTAGTATTAGTTTCGTCTGTATTAAGTTCATGTATGAAAAAAGTTGAAGATCCTTCAGAAGCAGCTTCTTCTCCACAACAAAAAGTATATATGCGTGCCGATTCTTCTGCACCTTATACAGATGTAACAGAAAACTATACACAAAATAATTCTCAACACGGAGGTATGGGAATGGGATCTTCTTTACTTTGGTTTATGGCTTTTAGAAGCTTAACTGGTGGAATGGGATATGCAAGTCCAGGACTACACCAACAATCTAACGTAGGGACTAATACTGCAAAAGCAAATGCTTTAAAAGGGCAAACTATAAGAGGCGGTTTTGGTAAATCATCAGAAAATAAAACTGTTTCATCTTAAAAACTAATAATGGAATTAAAAAAGATAAATAAAGATGAAAATTGGAAACAAAGAGTAGAAAATATTGGCTTTGGATTTCATACAGATGAAAATAATCAAACTTATTGGGTAGAAGATTACTATTTTTCTATCACTGCACAAGAAGCAGATAATATATTTGATGCAACAAATCAACTTTGGGAAATGTGTTTACATGCTGTAGATCATGTAATAAGTCAAAAAAAATTAGATCTATTTAAAATTCCTGAATTTATCCAGCCCTATTTAGTTGAATCTTGGGAAAATGATTCTCCAAGCATCTATGGACGATTCGATTTCGCTTTTGATAAAAATAAACAACTAAAATTATTAGAATTTAATGCTGATACACCAACTTCTTTATTTGAATGTGGTGTTGTACAATGGCTTTGGATGGAAAATTATTTCCAAGATACAAAGGATCAATTTAATTCTGTACATGATAAATTAATTGATACTTGGAAAATGCTAAAACCTCATCTAAAAGGTGATACATTACATTTTACTTGTGTAAGAGAATCTTTAGAAGATTTAACTAATGTTGAATACCTAAGAGATTGTGCCATACAAGCAGGTATAAATACTAAATTAATTTATATCGATGAAATTGGTTGGAATAATGTAAATTTTGTAGATTTAGAAGAGGAAACTATAACGGATATTTTTAAATTATATCCATGGGAATGGATGGTGAATGAAATGTTTGCATATAATATCAAAAATGACGAAATTAAAGCAAATTGGATTGAACCGGCTTGGAAGATGATTCTATCAAACAAAGCTATTTTAGCCGTTCTTTGGGAATTGTATCCAAATCATCCACTTTTATTAGAATCCTATTTTGATGAACCTCATCAAATGAAAAATTACGTTAAAAAACCATTATTATCAAGAGAAGGAGCAAACATTGAGATGATAATTGATGGTAATTTAGCCGAAAAAACAGTAGGAGAATACGGCGAAGAAGGATTTATTTGTCAAGAATTAGCTCAACTTCATAAAGAAGATACGGGATATTCTATTATCGGAAGTTGGATAATTGGGCAAGAATCTTGTGGTATTACCTTTAGAGAAAGTGATCAGATGATCACGACAGATAAAAGCAGATTTGTTCCACATATTATAGAATAATATATACATGAGTTTTTTAGACAATTTATTTAATTCATTACCCGCGCTACCAACTGAAAAAATTTCTCAGATGTTAGACACAGATTTGTATTGGCAAATCATAGAAAACTCACTACAAGATGCAGATACCTTAGAAGAGCAACAAGAAAATCTTTTCCAAGAATTATCCAATTTAACTGCCGAAGATATTATAGGTTTTAGATTAAGAACAGAGTTCTTTATGTTTCAGTCCTATTCTAATGAATTATGGTGTGCAGGATCTATCATGAATGATGGATGTGATGAAGATGGCTTCCAAAACTTTAGATTATGGCTAATTTCTCAAGGCAAAGAAATTTTTTCTGATGCCATGATTGATGCTGATAATCTTGCAAAATATTTTGAAGATGGGTTTAACGACGATGATCTATACGAATTTGAAAATTTTTCTACGATATCTAATGATGCATTTCTAAAAATTTTTAAAAATGATATTCATGATTTTATTGATTATGAAAATTTTAATTATTTTGAAGAAGACTATAATGAAATTGAATTAAATTGGGATGAAGATAATATAACGACGTTGCAAGCTATATGTCCCAGACTTTTTACAACTTTTATTGAAAACGCATCAGAATATGATGAGGAAGATGACGATGATGAGGAAGATCAAAGCGATGAATTTGACATCGAATAAAATACTAAACGGGCTATTTGTCCGTTTTTTTTTATAACTCAACAATTCAGGAAATTAATAACCAATTTTATCCATCAAACTTCTGATAACGAATACTGGAAAATTTCAACGATAATTTCTATTATCATTTATTTGATCATAATCTCTACAAAATTTGCTGAATGGGATAATTTCTTTCTAATTAGTATGCTAATAGGTTTACAATTTTACTTTTTAATTGGACGACAAAAAGAAATCTACACATTTACACCTAATCAACTCAACATTACAATTTTTTGGATCAACAAAACTCTACATTTTGATGCATTCAGTATTTCAGAAAAAACAATAATCGATCGAGATTCTCACAACCAGAAAAGAGAATTTCTACAAATACAATTGTTTAATAAGCAACAAAAAGTTTATGCATTTAATCAATACCAAGATCCTTATTTATTCGATGAAGTCTTTGATTATTTAAATTTACATTCAACAAAAATTAATCATACATCAACAACAAAAGAAAAATATTACCCTAAACAATGAATATTAATCCAATTAATTCTTACATCAATTATTACTATTTTTAGTTTTGGATATTTTTATGAATCGCTTTCCCCTCAACCTAATACTTTAAAAGTAGTTAACGGAAAAATGCGATATTCACCAGAAGAATACATTAGCGAATCTACAAGAAATAGTACGTTTCAATACCGAATACATCTTATTAATTTTAATAAAATGTTTATTGTACATACAGAAGATTACAATAAAACCAATAGAGAGCAATTATTACAAGCTAAAGATTCTATTACTTTATATGTTGATCGTAATGATTTTGATTATGCACATGGTTTAATTGATAAACCTTACTTTTCTTCACATCTAACAAACAAAAAAATTGTTTCAATCAAAAAGATAAAATATCAGGACGAATTTCTTTTGGATTCAGATCTTTCTGATAATAAATTTGATCTTTTTCATCTAATAATTATTATCGCACCATTATTAGCATTAGGTTATACACTATATCAATTCAACAAAATTTATTCATAATAATTCTTAGTCCGCAAGGCTGAGAGTGCAACTACACAATATATTCTAATCATAAAAAAAGGAGAACCAAATGGTTCTCCTTTTTAATATAAACTAAATCTGATTTCTAATTATCCTAAAACTTTAGCAACTGTTGCTCCAATTTCAGCTGGTGAAACAACAACATGGATTCCGCACTCTTCCATAATTGCCATTTTTGCTTGTGCAGTATCATCAGCTCCACCAACGATTGCCCCTGCATGTCCCATTGTACGACCTTTTGGTGCAGTTTGACCAGCGATAAATCCAACAACAGGTTTTGTTCCGTGTTCTTTAATCCAACGAGCAGCTTCAGCTTCTAATTGCCCTCCAATTTCACCGATCATTACGATTAATTCAGTTTCTGGATCATTCATAAATAATTCTACTGCTTCTTTTGTTGTCGTCCCAATAATTGGATCTCCCCCAATACCGATTGCTGTAGAAATACCGTAACCAGCTTTTACAACTTGGTCAGCAGCTTCATATGTTAAAGTTCCTGATTTAGAAACAATTCCTACTTTCCCTTTTTTGAAAATAAATCCTGGCATAATACCAACTTTAGCTTCCTCAGATGTAATAACACCTGGACAGTTTGGCCCAATTAATATAACATCTCTTTGATCTACATAAGCTTGAACTTTTACCATATCTTCAACAGGAATTCCCTCTGTAATACAAATAATTACTTTGATTCCAGCCTCTGCTGCTTCCATAACAGCGTCACCTGCGAATGCTGGTGGAACGAAAATAATAGAAACATCAGCTCCAGCTTCTACTACTGCGTCTTTAACAGTATTAAAAATTGGTAAACCTAAATGTGTTTGTCCACCTTTTCCTGGTGTTACACCTCCTACTACATTTGTTCCATATTCAATCATTTGCTCAGCATGGAAAGTTCCTTCTTTTCCTGTGAATCCTTGTACGATTATTTTTGAATCTTTGTTTACTAATACAGACATTGTGATTTTAATTTAGACAAATATAGAATTTTGAATCATATTAAAAAATAATTCAATGTAAAAAATACACTATCTTTTATCTAAAACATACTAAATCAGGGAAGACATTTATCACAAAAAAACCAGCCTGATGGCTGGTTTAAATTAAATATATTATTTTTTATTATAATCTTTAACCAATAGATCAGTGACTGCCATCTTTTTATATAAAGAGCGAGCCTCTTGTGCTGGATAACCAAAATAAGTTTTGCTCCCTTCTAAAGATTTGCTTACACCTGCTTGCGCAAGTAATACAGATTTTGCACCTATTGTTACACCACTTGTAATACCTACTTGTCCCCAAATAGAAACACTATCTTCTACAATAACACATCCTGCAATACCAACTTGAGAAGCAATTAAACAATCTTTACCTATAATTGTATCATGCCCAATCTGAATAAGATTATCCATAATTGTACCTTCTCCAATAATTGTTGAAGCAGAAACTCCTCTATCGATTGTACAATTCGCACCAATTTCTACACGATCTTCTATAATTACATTCCCTACAGATTTTAAACGATCAAAACCTGTATCTCTATGTTTATAATAAAAAGCATCTGCTCCTAAAACTGTTCCTGAACGAATAATTACATTATCTCCTATAATTGAATAATCATTAATTGAAACATTAGAATGAATAACACAATTCTTTCCAATTTTCACATGGTTACCAATAAATGCTCCTGGTTGTATAATTGTACCTTCTCCTATTTCAGCTGTTTCGCTTATCGATTTATTTGCTTCTTGGAATGGTAAAAAATATTGACCTATTTTCACGAAATCGCGAAAAGGATCATCAGATATAATTAATGCCTTACCAACAGGACATTCAACTTCTTTATTAATTAAAACAATAGTTGCTGCAGATTCTAAAGCTTTATCGTAATACTTAGGATGATCAACAAAAACAATATCACCTGCTTCAACTCGGTGTATTTCATTAATTCCATGTACAGGAAAACCAGCATCTCCTACATACTTTGCTCCTATAATAGAAGCAACTTCTTCTAAATGATATATTCTTGGAAATTTCATTTCTTATTTGAATTATAAAACAAATATATGAAATAAAAAAAAGCCGTTCTAATAAGAACGACTATAGAATTATTTATTCTATTATAATTATCTTGGTTGTTTTAAGTTCCCAAAAACCATCGTTTTTACGCCAGAAGCATATAAAACTAACTTTCCGTTTTCTATTTGATAACTATCAACCGCATTAAAACGATCATTAAATGCAAATTCGTCTACTCCATCACAAGCCATACGTGTTGTTGCAATATTTCCCATTTTAATTGTTTTCCCAATCGCTACATAAGCACCTGTCAAATTATTACAACCATTGGATCCTGAAATTTGGCCATTTTGGAAAGTTACAGTTGGTTTTTTATTTGGAAAACGTTGATCTAATGTTTTTGCACTTCTATCTTTTGCTATAAATTCTTCTAATACCCAACTTCCATTTAATGTAGTTGGTCTTACAAAACGCATTACAGCGACATCACCTTTGATTAATGTTAATGTATTATCACTAATTGAATAATTTAATTTTCCTTTCAACTTTGAGTTAAACGCATAATCATTTACACCATCACATGCTTTCATTGTAGAAATTAAATTTCCAAATGAGATTGTTTTTCCTTCCACATTAATTGGTCCATTTATACTATTACATCCGTCCGATGCATTTACTAATTTTTCTGAAACAAAATTTATGTAAGGTGCTCCCATTGGGAAGTTTTCTGCTAATGATTTTCCATCATTAGTCGCTATATAGTCTAATTCCCATTTTCCTGTTAAAGAATTTGAAGTAGCACTATTATCAATCGAAGGTAATGTAGTAGAGCAAGATGTAGTAAATGCTGTTGCTAAAATTCCAACAAACATCATTCTGAAAAGTGTTTTTCTCATTGTTTTTCTATTTAAGATAGTGTAGTAATACCAATATTGTACCAAAAAAATATTCATCTATGAATCCTGTTCAAAATCAACTTATTTGAATTCAATAAAATTAATAAAACGATTATAAATCAAATCTGACTTTAATTCATTTTAATAAATTAATTTTGCAGGAAATAATCTTAAATCACAGATTTAGAAAAACATTTTTTTTAAAAAAAATCTGAAAATTAAAAACAATCACATTGATTTCAAAAAGTACAATAGATACCATATTTAATACAGCTCGAGTAGAAGAAGTTGTAGGAGATTTTGTGCAATTAAAACGTGCCGGTAGTAATTTTAAAGGACTTTCGCCTTTTACAGAGGAAAGAACACCTTCCTTTGTCGTATCTCCTGCAAAACAAATTTGGAAGGATTTCTCCACAGGTAAAGGAGGAAATGTGGTGTCTTTTATTATGGAATTGGAACAATTTACGTATCCTGAAGCGTTGCGTTGGTTGGCCAAAAGATATAATATTGAAATTGATGAAGAGAAAGAATTTTCGCCTGAGCAAATGCAGGCCGAAAAGACTAAAGAAAGCCTGTTTATATTAACAGAGTTCGCTAAAAAATTCTACACAAACCAATTACACGACACCGAAGAAGGACAAATGATAGGTTTGTCATATTTTAAAGAACGTGGCTTCTCTAACGAAATAATTAAAAAATTTGAATTAGGTTATTCTTTAAATAAATGGGATGCATTTGCCGAATTTGCTGAACAAAAAGGTTATTCTAAAGAATTATTGCAAACTTCAGGATTAGTTACTTATAAAGAAGATGGAAAACGTTTCGATAAATTCAGAGAACGTGTTATCTTTCCTATTTACAGTTTTTCTGGTCGTGCGATAGGTTTTGGTGGTCGCATATTACGCAACGATGCGAAAGCTGCGAAATATTTAAATTCTTCAGAGAATGAAATCTATTTTAAAAGTAAAACGCTTTATGGACTATTCCAATCGAAGCAAGCTATACTTAAGCAAAACGAATGTTTCTTAGTAGAAGGCTATACTGATGTACTTTCTATGCATCAATCCGGAATTGAAAACGTTGTGGCTAGTTCTGGTACTGCTTTAACAAAAGATCAAATTCGAATTATCAAACGCCTTACATCAAATATTACTGTAATGTATGATGGTGATGCAGCCGGGATTAGAGCCTCTTTTCGTGGAATTGATTTAATTTTAGAACAAGAATTAAATGTAAAAGTTCTTTTATTTCCTGATGGAGAAGATCCTGATTCATTTGCGCGTAAACATTCTGCTTCAGAAATCAGTGATTATATTAAAGAAAACTCAACTGACTTTATCAAGTTTAAAGCTAAATTATTATTAGATGAAGCTAAAAATGATCCTGTAAAGAAAACTGAGTTAATTCGAGAAATCATCCAATCTATTGCGCTTATTCCTAGTCTAATTCAACGCGAATTATATGTTATGGAAACGGCCACTATTATGGATATTCGCGAGGAAGTTTTATTTAAATATTTAGCACAAATTTTAAATAAAGGGGAAAAAACTTTTGAAACAACAGAAGGAAATAAAAAGGAGCGTTTTACTATAGTTCCTTCTAAATCTGCAAAAGAAGTTGTTAATCAAATTCAAGTCGTTGAAGAAGAAATTATTCGATTGATTATGCAATTCGGTAATCTAGAGGTTTCTTTATTAGATGACGAAAAAAATCCTTACAAAACGACTGTAATAGAAGAAATCATCAACCAGTTAGAACATAATGAACTTGAATTATCAAATCCTTTTTATCAAAAAATTATTGATGATGTAAAAATTGGTTTACAAAATGAAGAATTAAGAACTGGTGACTTTTATGCCAGATTAATGGATAGTGATATATCTCAAACTGCCACCTCTATGATGATTGATAATTATGCCATCAGTGAAAACTGGTTGAATAAACAAGGAATTAGTACCAAAAGTATTGAAGATTGTATAGAAAAGGACTTATTTGATGTGATGCTACGCTTTAAAACTATTTATATTGAAGATGAAATCAAAAAATTAATGGATATCTCTCGTTCACCTGATTTTTTTGGAGATGCAAGAAATGATATTATGAAAAAAGTAATGGATTTGACCAAAATGAAAATATTCTTAAATTCCCACTTGGATCGAATTATATAGCTAATCAACTAATAATCTTAAAGTTATATTAATTTGTAAATTAAATTCACAATTTTTTTAGCAAAGGCATTTTTTTTTAACTTATATTTAACAAACACTCTTACAAGCTGTTATCAGCGAGATTAAGACTTATAATGCATGTATAAATAATTAGTTTTCATAATTCAGCTATTTTTTTGAGAATCCTTTATTAAATTAGAATAATAATCAGAAAATCTAAAGGATGAAACAAAGCATTTTTGCATTATTTATAATGCTAATGATAACACCAATAGCAAAAGCTGAAATTAACAAAAACAGTGAATCAAACGAACCTATTATAGGTTTAATGATCAATAAATCGACATCAGAAAGTTCTTTAAAAAACATTAAAGTTGTTGATGAAAACACAAACGAAGAAATTTTTAATGCTGTAGAAAGCGCTAAAAACAAAATTTCTGGAATGGTATCTTGGTATTCAGATAAATTCCATGGTTTAAAAACTTCAAGTGGAGAACTATATAATAAACAAGAATTAACAGCAGCACATAAAACTTTGCCCTTTGGCACTAAAGTAAAAGTTACTAATGTGAAGAATGGAAAATCAGTCGTTGTTAAAATAAATGATAGAGGTCCTCATTCAAAATCAAGAGTATTAGATTTAAGCAAAGCTGCATTTAACGAAATAGGATCTATAAATTCTGGTGTATTAAATGTTGAAATGGAAGTCGTAAAATAATACGATTTTAGATATTACTATTTAAAGGATAAAATTATTTAATAATTTTATCCTTTTTTTGTATTATTTAAGGCTTCCCCTTATATAAAGGATGTTTTTTACCTTTATCGTGATGATTCTTTTTCTTTACAGCCTTCATTTTAACCTTTTTATGAGGCTTATTATGACCAGGTGCATATCTCTTGGCTGACTTATCTCCATAAATTTTCTTTTTATGCCCAGGAGGTAATGGTTTCTTCTTATGGATTTTTGCTTTAGGGTGGCTTCTTTGTTTATGTACATGCCCCGACTTTCCATTCCTATCCATTCCTGGAATGCTTGTACTACTACTACATGCAATAGAAAAGCAACTTATTATAATAACTAGAAATAAAGATGTAAACTTGTTTAGCATTTTTTTCATAACGGCAAATATAACTTATTAAATGTATTTTCAATAACCTTACCAAAAACTAAATAAGTTATTTAATATTAAATTCTTAACATTTATCTCATCCATTTTTTTTTTATCCAATAGATCTGATTCCAAGGTTAAATCCAATAATATGCTTTCCATCTTCAGTATATTTATAACTATTTTTTTCAACAAAATGTGGATGAGATAATGTTTCTTCAAATTCTAAGACAGGTGAAAAACATATTTCTGTATTTTTAAAATATTCTATCCATTCATCTCTTGTTTTTGTTAAAAATAAATCGATTAATTCATATCGGATATCTTGACGATGAATTAACGTCATTATATTCTCTGATTTCCACTCTTCACGACCTAATTTAGTACAGAGATTTTGCCAAAACTTATCTTCTAATCCTGCTAAAACGACAAACTTGTCATCTTTAGTTTTATAATACGAATAATGGGGTAATTTACCACTTAAAATATCAAATGCTTGCGCTTTTTCATTGTACCAAATTGGCGGCGCTAATAAAGCATTCATCGGCAAAGTAGCTTCAGTAATCGAAATATCAAACCAATCTCCTTTATTAGTTTTTGATCGTTGAATAATTCCTAACAAAACCGAATTAATAATTTGTTCTGTTCCTCCATATAAATCCGCGATTTGAAACGAAGGCATCGTAATATTTCCATCCGCATTTTTATTATTAGCCAATAAACCGGAATACGCCATAAAATTGAGATCGTGACCAGCCAAATGCGCATAAGGTCCAGATTGACCATAAGAAGTACACGAAACATAAATTAATTTTGGATTCATTGCTTTTAAAGTCTCATAATCAAAACCTAATGTTTGCATTGTTCCTGGACGAAAAGTTTCGATTAATACATCAACTTCTTTTACCAATTCATAAATATCATTTCTTCCTTCTTCTGTTTCGTATTGAATTTGACGAACTTCTTTTCCTTTGTTTACCATCAGATAAGAAACTGATATTCCATCTTCAAAGGGTGGAATTAATCGTGTTAATTCAGGTTTATTTGGATGTTCTATTTTTATTACTTCCGCGCCCATTTGCATCAATTGTTTAGTTGCCATTGGACCTGGAAGTAACCTCGAAAAATCGAGAATTTTAATACCGTTTAGTATATTCATCATTAAGAGTTTTAAATAATAAAAAAAAGTAGCATTCAGAAATCAAGCTTCCGTTTGCTACTTTCACACTTTCTGATTTCACCATAAAAAATCAAGAAATATCTACATAAATATCTTTTAGTATACTTTTCCGAACTGAACGTCGTCAACCACTACTTTCGCTATGATTTCACGCATAATTTCTGAAGATCCGCCATAGATTGTTCCAACACGAGCATCACGGAAATAACGAGCAATTGGATAATCTTCCATATATCCTGCTCCACCGTGCATTTGTAAACATCCAGCCACCACTTCATTTTGTAACTCTGTTGCTTTTAATTTACACATTGAGGCTTGTTTAATGGCATATTCTCCGTTCATAAAACGCCAACACGTTTCATAAGTTAAAGAACGTATACACTCTAAATCCGTACAGTAATCGGCTAAACGATGACGTAAAACTTGGAAGTAAGCAATTGGACGACCAAATGCTTTACGGTTTTTCATAAACTCTAACGTTTCAGCAATAATCGTATCCATTGCACCAATCGCCATAATTGCGCAACATAAACGTTCTAATTGGAAAGACTCCATTACATAATAGAATCCCATTCCTTCATTTCCAACTAAATTAGATGTTGGAATTTTCACATCTTGGAAGAAGATTTCTGCCGTATCAGACGAATGTAAACCGATTTTATTTAATTTATTACGCGTAATTCCAGGTGCATCTCCATCAATTACGATAATATCAAAACCAGCTTCCGTCTTACATAATGTTAAGAAATAATCTGCCGAACATCCACTAGTAATGTAGGTTTTAGAACCATTGATAATGTAATGATCACCTTCTTTCTTTGCAAAAGTTGTAATTCCTTGTACATCTGAACCTGCATTTGGCTCTGTAAAAGCAATTGCACCTAAAATATCACCCGCAATAGATGGCACTAAGTATTTTTGTTTTAATTCTTCTGAACCAATGTTGTTAATATGATTTGTTGCCATGTATGAGTGTACTGAAAAACCTCCTAACAAACCAGCGTTTCCGGCTCTTGCCATTTCTTCCATTAAGATCACAGAATAGAAGAAATCAACTTTTGAACCTCCGTACTTTTCATCGTACATTAAACCTAAGAATCCCATATCTCCCATCTCTTTCCAAACTGATTTAGGAACTTGACGCTCTTCTTCCCATTGGTCGAAAAATGGTTTCTTTTTATTAATATATTCAATTACCGATTGACGAAATAATTCGTGGTCTTCGTTAAAATAAAGTGATTTCATTTTTTTGTGGTTTTGTGTGTTTATATAAACTTATTTTTTAATCCAATTTTGTGTATTTCCTGTATAGAATTTAAAATCTTGTACGGCTAAATCGCGTAGTGATTGAGGCACTTCCCATTGCTTTCCGTTCGGTAAGAAACGATCACAATCGGCAATGAATTGTTGAATTCCGACCATATCGATGTAAGAGAAAACTCCTCCCGTTTGAGATGCAAATCCTAATCCTAACATCGATCCGATATCTCCGTCTAACGTCGTATTTAAAACGCCTTCTTCTAAACAACGGTAGCTGTCTAAAGCCATGGCGTGCATTAATCGTTTCGCGATATCTTCGTTCGAAACCATTTGTTCTTCTTTAACCTCAACAAATTCGTTTTTCCAAAGGACTTTCTTTCCTCCTTCTGGGTAATCGTAGAAACCTTTTCCTACTTTTTTCCCTAAACGACCTGAATCGGCCATTTTTTGGAAGAAATCTTTTAATTGTTTTTCGTTGTCGTTTAACGATTCTTTTTGAGCAATTACACGTAGAATTAATTCAATTGAAACCTCATCCATTACAGCTAAAGGTCCAATTGCCATTCCGGCTTGTTTGGCTACATTTTCGATGGTTTGAGGATTAATTCCTTCCAACACCATTGCTGCTGCTTCAAAATTGTAGAATCCAAACACGCGAGACGTAAAAAATCCGTGCGAATCGTTCACTACAATTGGCACTTTTCCGATTTGTGTAACATAATCTATCGCGTGAGCTAAAGTTTCATCAGACGTTTGTTTACCTACAATAATTTCTACCAATGGCATTTTATCTACAGGCGAAAAGAAGTGAATACCAATGAATTTTTCTGGATTAACCGAAGCTTCCGCTAAACGAGAAATTGGCAATGTTGATGTATTAGAAGCGAAAAAACCGTCCGATTTAATCATTGGCTCACTTTCTTTCGTCACAATAGCTTTTAATTGAGGGTCTTCAAATACAGCCTCGATGATTAGATCACAATCTTTTAAATCATCTACATTCGCTGTAGGTAAAATTTTATGTAATAACGCATCTGCTTTTTCTTGCGTTGAACGACCTTTTGCAATCGCACCTTTCAATAAATTTTCAGAATACGCTTTTCCTTTTTCTGCATTTTCAACCGAAACATCTTTTAAAACAACATCCATTCCTGCTTTTGCAGAAACATAAGCAATTCCGGCACCCATCATCCCGGCACCTAAAATCCCTAATTTTTGAGTGGCTTTCTTTTCAAAACCTTTTGGTTTTGATTTTCCTTTTTTCGCATCGTTAATTCCGAAAAATCCTGTACGAATAATATTTGTCGTTACATCCGAATACAAAGCTTTTGTAAAATAACGCGCCTCGATTTCTAACGCACGATTCATTGGTAAATCGATACTATCGTGTAAAGCTTGTAACGCGTAATTTAAACCTGGATAATTTCCGTGTGAATTTTTACGTAAGTTACCGATTGATCCCACCATGGTCATATATCCTGTTGGCGTTTTTAAACCACCTCCTGGAATTTTATGTTTTGGATTCGACCAAGGTTGTTCCACTTGTGGATTAGCCAAAATAAACTCTTTTCCTTTTTCTAATAATTCTTCTGGTGTTTCAACAATTTCGTCAATTAAACCTTCTTTTAAAGCATCAGCTGGACGGAACGTTTGTCCTTGTAAAACTATTTTAGCTGTTTTCTCTAATCCGAATAAACGAGATAATTTAATGGTACCTCCACCACCTGGGAATAATCCTAATTTGGCTTCTGGTAATCCGATTTGGTAAGAACCTGCTAATGCAATACGACGATTATTCATTAACGATAATTCGTATCCACCACCTAAACAGTTTCCGTTAATTAAAACCACCATCGGTTTTTTGAATTCTTCTAATTTTAATGATTGTTCGTGGAAACTTAATAAATCTTTTAAAAACGCTTCTGCATCACCAGGTTTATTCAATAGTAAATTGATGTCTGCTCCTGCCATAAATTCTGGACGAGCCGAACGTAAAATTGAACCTTTAACTTCTGGTTTTGCTAATTCAGCTTGTAAAGTTTCGAAGTATAATTTTAAGAAATCGCTTACAAACATATTGAAAGGATAATCTTTCATATCCATTGTGATGATTACGATTCCATTTTCATCTGTTTCTAATGTAAAATATTGATTAGTTGTCATTTCAGTTTCATTTAAAGTTAAACACGTTCGATAATCGTTGTGATACCCATTCCACCACCTATACAAAGCGTAACTAGACCTGTTTGTAAATCGCGGCGTTCTAACTCATCGATTAATGTTCCCATCAACATACAACCTGTAGCTCCAAGTGGATGTCCCATGGCGATCGCTCCACCATTGACATTGACTTTGTCGTGGTGTACATTTAACTTATCCATTAAATACATTGGAATCGCAGCGAAAGCTTCGTTCACTTCAAATAAATCAATATCATTAATGTTCATTCCTGCATTTTTCAGCGCTAATTTAGTTGCTGGAACCGGACCTGTTAACATAATGGTTGGATCAGTTCCTACCATTGCCATCGAAACAATTTTTGCTCTTGGCGTTAAACCAGCTGCTTTTCCTCCTTCTTCGTTTCCGATGATTGCCACTGCAGCACCGTCGACAATAGCCGAAGAATTTCCTGGATGATGAACGTGATTAATTTCTGAAACTTCTGGGTAACGATTGATGGCTACAGCATCAAATCCTCCCATTTTTCCCATCATTTCGAATGATGGATTTAATTTTGCTAATGACTCTAATGAAGATTCACGTACATTTTCATCGTACGTTAAAATATCAAATCCATTAATATCTTTTACGGGAATTCTCGATTTGAAATAGCAGTTCTTTTCTGCATTCATCGCTCTTCTGTGCGACTCTAAAGCAAAAGCATCTAAATCTTGACGAGAATAACCTTCTCTTGTTGCAATTAAATCAGCTGAAACCCCTTGTGGAATAAACATACCGTACAATGCAGCCGCAGGATCTACTGCCATTGCTCCACCATCAGCACCCATTGGTACTAGCGACATACTTTCTACTCCACCTGCTAATACTAAATTTTTATACCCTGATTTTGTATAAGCCGCTGCCTGATTGATCGCCTCTAATCCTGATCCACAGAATCGGTTTAACGTATATCCGCATAAGTGATCGCCGTAATTCGAAACTTGAGCAATTGTTTTGGCAATATTTGCGCCTTGATCCATTACCTGAGAAACACAACCTAACATTAGGTCTTCAACTAATTTTGGATCTAAATTTTTATAGTCTTTTAAATGCGTTAAAAGCTGTGCTCCTAATTGTGTCGGAGTAATTGGAAGTAAGGCTCCATTTTTGTTTCCTTTACCTCTCACAGTTCTTACTGCATCATAGATATAAGCATTTTTACTCATTTTTATTTTTTTGTGGTTTTGTTTTGATTGTGATGATTTATTGGATGGATTCTAAATCCTGTACCAATACTTTTCGAAGCGTTTTAAATCCTTTTTCTGTTAATAAAGGATAAATCACATTCCATAACATTAATCGTAATTCTTTCGAATTCACATGATTTGTTCCTTCTAAAACGCGTGTGCGTTCGATGGAAAAATTGAACAATGTCCAACAGATTTCAGCCACTTTAATGTAATGCCCTTTAATTCTTTCAGGCTTCATATTTTCAGTAGCCACTGTATATTCCATTGCCGAATGCACGTAATTGATTAAGAATTTGGCGTAACGCCCTTGTAAACGACCAATCGTTGGATGATTTCTTTCGATATTGGTTGAATCCAAATAGAAAAACCGGTATTTGTAATTCAAATCAATTAATGGCTCTAATTGATCATTCAGTGTTTGAAAACGTGGCAACTCTTTCACTTTACGTAAAACTTGCTTACGTTCTTCCAACATATTTCTGAACAATGCTGAAATAATGTATGACTTATTCTTATAGTGATAAGCCAAATTTCCTAAACTCATTTCACAAGCTGAAGCAATATCTCTTAATGTTACTTCGCTTTCACCTCTCGTATTAAACAACTCTAATGCGTTGTATAAAATATTATCCTTCGTATTCCTTGACATCTTTATTATTTCAAGCACAACAATATTAGTAATTCTGTTCTAATTTAAAAAGAATTATTTGATTTTTTTGAAACTTTGTCCTAATTAAATAACAAAAGATTTACTTTATTTATTCTTTGTATTTCAACTATTTACATTTAAAATTTTTAAAATTTTATTTGTGAATCAAAAATATTTTTTAGTATGTTTGTTCTAACTTAGTACAACATTACTAAAATTAAATTTTAAACAAAACCACAAAAAATATGATCTTTCAAACTAAAATCAATACGAAAGCTGAACAGTACCTAAAGAACAAAGAAGGTATGCTTGAGCTTTTGAAAAAACTTGATCTTCACCTGGAAGAAAGCCGTTTTCAAGGTGCTGAAAAGCATATTCAACGCGCCAAAGACAAAGGAAAATTATTAGCCAGAGAACGTGTCGAGTTATTATTAGACAAAGACAGTTTCTTTTTAGAACTTTTACCCTTAATCGGATTAGAAGGAAAAGGATTCGGACCTGGAGGAACTTCAGTTGCCGGAATTGGTTTAGTCTCTGGAAGATTATGTATGATTACGTCTAACGTAGCAACGAACAAAGGTGGAGCTATTGATTATGCCACGTTAAGAAAATCTATTCGTATTGGAGAAATCGCAATGGAAAACGGATTACCAACTATTAATTTAGTAGAGAGTGCTGGGGCCAATTTACCAGAACAAGAAAAAATCTTCAACTTCGGTGGAACGACATTCCGTGATATTACAAGACGATCAAAAGCAGGTTTCCCAACGATTTCGGTTGTTTTCGGAAATGCAACGGCTGGTGGAGCTTATGTTCCTGGAATGTCGGATTATGCCATTTTCGTGAAAGATCAAGCCAAAGTATTCTTAGCTGGTCCTCCATTAGTAAAAATGGCGACAAAAGAAGTAGTTGATGACGAAAGTTTAGGAGGTGCTGCAATGCATTCTAAAATTTCTGGTGTTTCTGATTATTTAGCAGAAGACGAAGTAGATGGAATCCGTATTGCACGTGAAATCGTTCAATTTATTCGTCCAGCGGATGAAATGCAACCGGATAAATGTGCAGTTGTTGAACCATTATACGATCCGAATGAGATTTTAGGTATCATCAGTCCAGATATTAAAGTTCCTTACGATTGCCGCGAATTAATTGCGCGTATCGTAGATGGGTCTGAATTCTCTGAATTTAAACCAGAATACGGAAATACATTAGTGACAGGTTGGGCACACATCAACGGATACAAAATCGGTATCATCGGAAATAATGGAGTTCTTTTCTCTGAATCGGCGAACAAAGGTGCGCAATTCATTCAGTTATGTAATCAATCCAATGTTCCTTTATTGTTCTTACAGAATATTACAGGATTTATGGTTGGTCGTAAATATGAAGAAGAAGGAATCATTAAAAACGGTTCAAAATTAATCAATGCAGTTTCTAATTGTGAAACACCAACAATTACAATTATGGTTGGATCTTCTTACGGCGCAGGAAACTACGCGATGAATGGTCAATCGTACCAACCTCGTTTCTTATTTACGTATCCAAACTCGAAAATCGCCGTAATGGGACCTGAACAGTTAGCAGGTGTGATGGATATTATCCAACGTGAAGCGGCTGAGAAAACAGGAAAACCATACGACGAAGAGCAAGCGAAAATGATGCAACAGTTTATGATTATGGAAGCGGAGAAAAAATCAAATGCTTGGTTTGCGACGAGCGAACAATTTGATGATGGAATCATTAATCCAGTGGAAACACGCAACTACTTAAAAATTTGTATGAAAGTCATCCACAACAAAGCATTTAATGCTTCAGGTAAATTTGGAATCTTCCGTATGTAATTTAAAACTCAAAATGCACAACAAAATGAAATCGATTAAATCCATTATAATTATCAACCGAGGAGAAATTGCTTGCCGTATTATTCGTACGTGTAAACAATTGGGGATAAAATCTATCGCTGTATTCTCGGATGCTGATCAAGATTCTTTATTTGTAAAACAAGCAGATGAAGCGTATCACTTACCAGGAAATCAACCGGCTGATACGTATATCAATGTCGAAAAAATAGTTGAAATCATTAAAAAATCTGGAGCTGATGCCATTCATCCAGGTTATGGTTTCTTATCAGAAAATGCCGATTTCGCAGAACGTTGCGAAGCTGAAGGTGTAACTTTTATTGGTCCTAACGCCAATGCAATTCGCCAAATGGGTTCTAAATCCATTGCGAAGAAAATTATGGAGGAACACCAAATTCCAACAATTCCGGGATACAATAAAGACGATCAAAGCATCGAAACCTTAACACAAGAAGCCTTAAAAATTGGATTTCCTTTATTATTAAAAGCTTCTGCTGGTGGAGGTGGAAAAGGAATGCGTATCGTCAACAACGAAAGCGAAATTGAAAACGCAATCGAAGCGGCGAAACGCGAATCTAAATCTGCTTTTGGGGATGATCATTTAATCATCGAAAAATACATCGAAAATGCACGTCATATCGAGTTCCAAATTTTTGGAGACAAACACGGAAATGTGATTCATTTATTAGAAAGAGAATGTTCCATCCAACGTCGTTACCAAAAAGTATTGGAAGAATCTCCTTCGCCAGTTTTATCACAAGCGAAAAGAGAGGAAATGGGAGAAATAGCTTGTCGTGTAGCAAAAGCGTTAAACTATGACAATGCAGGAACGGTGGAGTTTGTTTATTCAGACAAAGACGAATCGTTCTATTTCTTAGAAGTAAATACACGTTTACAAGTTGAGCATCCCGTAACGGAAGAAATTACAGGATTAGACTTAGTCAAAATGCAAATTGATTCGGCAGAAGGAAAAGCTTTAGCCATCAAACAAGAAGACGTAAAATCTTCTGGTTATGCGATGGAATTACGTTTGTATGCGGAAGATGCTTCGAACAATTATATGCCAGCAACTGGTAAAATCGAATTATTCGAACTACCAAAAGTGGATGGATTAAGAATTGAGTCTGGAATTGAATCTGGATCAGAAATTTCTTTATTCTACGATCCAATGATTGCGAAAATCATCGTGCACGGAAATACACGTGATGAAGCGTTCCGTAAAATGCAGTATACATTAGAGCATACAAAATGTTTAGGTGTAACGACGAATCAAGATTTCTTATTGGATTTAATCAAAAATGAGCACGTTCAATCAGGAGATTATCATACTAAATTCTTAGAAACATCTTATTCATTTGAAAAAGCGTCAACTGATCCATACATCAATGAAGCGTTAATTGCGGTTTCAGCTGCTCGTTATGCTGAAAGAAACAAGCATAATCATTCATTAATCGGATGGAGAAATAGTTTCTCTCAAGGACAATGGGACACGTTTGAAATCAATGAAAATCAAACAAAAGTAAACTATCGTACAGTTGGAAAATCTTTAGCATATTCAATTGGGGATTCAACATACGAAGTTACTATTATCGATTTTAAAGATGCTCAAATCCATTTAATCATTAACGGTAAAAAAGAAACATACACTGTATTACATAAAGATCAAACGTATTTTATTCAACATCCAAATTTTGGAAGTTTAGATGTGAAATATGTGGATCGTTTCCCTCCAAAAAAACAAGAAAAGGTAGAAGGTGGTTATATCTCACCTATGCCAGCTGAAATCATCGACATTCGAGTGAATGTAGGTGACGAAGTGAAAGAAGGTCAAACTCTAATTATTTTATCCTCAATGAAAATGGAAATTCCAGTGGTTGCCGATAAAGATGGTGTGGTAGAAGAAATCTTTGTGGAAAAAGCACAAAGCATCGAAGCGGATTATTTACTCTTAAAAATTGCATAAGATGGCCTATTTTGAATCAGAATTAGTTGCAAAATTACACGAGCAAACGTTTCAATTTTTAATCGTTGAAGAAGCAAATCATAGCTTATCGATTACGTTAAATCGTCCAGAAAAAAAGAACGCTTTGCATCCACATATGGTGAATGAATTAGCTTTTGCTTTAGAATATGCAAATCAAGCGAAAGACGTTTGGGCGGTCGTTTTAAAAGCAAACGGAGATATTTTTTGTGCCGGAGCCGATTTAAAGGCATTTCAAGGTGGAGCGGAAGAAATTGTATCCACGATTCCATTCCCGAATGATAAAGTCTTAATCAATGAGTTCTTTAATAATCTAACAAAACCTTGTATCGCTCAAGTCGATAAAAATGTATTAGCAGGTGGAATGTTAATCATGACAGGTTGTAACTACGTCGTTGCAAAACCATCGGTAGAATTTGGTTTACCCGAAGTGAAGCGTGGCTTATACCCTTTTCAAGTCATGAGCAGTTTGTTGGAAGTAATGCCTGCTCGTAAAGTCATCGATTGGTGCATTACAGGAAAAAGTATTTCAGCAGAAGAAGCGTTAACGGATGGATTAATCACACACGTAACAGAGAATACGGATGAGAAAGTAAACGAAATCTTATCGACTTTATTCGAAAACTCACCGAACGCCATTCGACTTGGATTAACAGCCTATAAAAAATTAAAAGAAAAAGACGTAAAAGCAGAAAACGAATATTTATTCGGAATGCTTATGCAAGCCATCGGATCGAAAGATGCACAAGAAGGAATTGCAGCTTTTAGAGAAAAGCGTCAACCAGAATGGAAAGGAGAATAAACTAAAACAACATATCAAAACACAAAACCACAAAAAATGAAAAATAAAGTAGTCATCACAGCGGCATTAACTGGAGCTTTAGCCAACAGAAATCAATGTCCTTATATTCCATATACGCCAGAAGAAATTGGATTAGAAGCAAAATTAGCTGTAGAAGCTGGAGCTTCAATCGTTCACATTCACGCGCGTCAAGACAATGGATTACCTGCGTAT
Source organism: Faecalibacter rhinopitheci (assembly GCF_015234135.1). Classification (GTDB taxonomy): domain Bacteria; phylum Bacteroidota; class Bacteroidia; order Flavobacteriales; family Weeksellaceae; genus Empedobacter; species Empedobacter rhinopitheci. Next base: position 55,759 of record NZ_JADGIK010000007.1, read on the forward strand.
GATGTAGAAACGTATACAAGAATTCACGAAGAAGTTCGTAAACATTGTCCAGATGTGATCATCAACTATTCTACTGGAGCCATCGGAATACCAAACGAAGAGCGTATTCACCAAATTGATGCTTTAAAACCAGAAACGGCAGCATTAAATATGGGTTCAATGAACTACGCGATTTACTCAAAAGAGAAAAAACAATTTTACCACGATTTCGTTTTCGCGAATCCATTCAAAGACATTCAATTCTTTATGGAAAGAATGAAAGCAGCTGGAACTCGTCCAGAAATGGAATGTTTCGATAACGGTCATATCAATAACTCTTTGCCAATTATCGATATGGGAATTATGGAAAAACCCTATATCTATTCATTAGTAATGGGTGTTTTAGGAGGAATTGCGCCTACGACACAAAACTTAGTGCATCAAGTGAATACTTTACCACCAGATTCAGTTTGGCAGGTTATCGGAATTGGACGTAAGCAATGGGCATTAGCTGCTGCTGCTTTAACTTTAGGAGGAAACTTCCGTGTTGGATTAGAAGATAACTTCTATTTACCAGAAGGAGAAATGGCAAAATCAAACGGTGAATTAGTTGATGCTGCTGTTCGTTTAGCTCGTATGGTAGGAAAAGAGCCTGCTTCTATTGAAGAAACACGTCAAATTTTAAATATCCCTAGAATCTCATAAGTATGATTTTACAGGATTCATTTCAAGACCAAATTGTTTTAGTTACGGGTGGCGGAAGTGGAATTGGATTTAGCATTGCGAAACAATTTTTAACAAACGGAGCCAAAGTAGTAATTACAGGTCGTAACGAAGAAAAACTGCAAAAAGCAATTGAAAAGTTGCAAGACGCAGGAGAAGTGACGTACCAAATCTGTGATATTCGCGAACAAGAACAAATTCAACAATTAGCAGATTACATTAAAGAAAAATATGGTCGTTTAGATATTTTAGTGAATAATGCCGGAGGTCAGTTTCCTTCATTAGCCAAAGATTTGTCTTTCAACGGATGGACTTCGGTTATCAATAATAATCTAAATGGAACATTTTATATGACGCAAACCATGGCCAATACTTTCTTCTTAGAACAAAAGAAAGGAAATATTGTCAACATTATTGCGAATATTTTTAAAGGATTTCCTGGAATGTCTCACACAGGTGCAGCACGCGCAGGTGTAGATAATTTAACGAAATCATTAGCCATTGAATGGGCTAGACAAGGCATTAAAATTAATGCGGTTGCTCCAGGAATTATCCAATCTACTGGATTAGAAAGATATCCAAAAGAATTGGTAGAAGGAATTGCTAAAACAGTTCCAGTAAACGAGTTAGGTTCGACTGATGATGTAGCACACGCTGTATTATTTTTAGCGAGTCCTTATGCAAAATTTATTACAGGAGAAACCTTGTATGTTGACGGCGGTCAAAGACTTTGGGGAGATGTTTTTACATTATAGTATATAACCACAAGAAATAACACAAAACCACAAAATTTCCACTATTATGTCATTTCCACAATTTACTAATGCAGCTTTTACGGATTTTTTCTTCCATTGGGAGAAAATTAAACCCAATGAAGTATTTCTTCGCCAGCCAAAAGGTAGCGAATGGACAACTTATACATACAAAGAAGTTGGTGAACAAGCCCGCAAACTTGCAAGTTTCTTAGAAGATAAAGGAGTTAAAAAAAATACACACGTAGGAATCGTTTCAAAAAATTGTGCAGAATGGATTATTACAGATTTAGCATTACTAATGTTAGGTGCAATTTCAACTCCATTTTATGCCAACTTAAATTGTACAGAATTTGAAGTTGTTCTTAGAGAATCTGATTCAAAATTCCTTTTTGTAGGAAAATTAGAAACTTGGGATCAAATTAAGAATGCGATTCCAGAAAATGTTGAAGTTTTCACTTTTAAAGAACACGCTGGTCATTCAAAAATTGATAGAGGGATTAAATGGGATCATATCCAAAATTCATCAAAAATTAAAGAATATAAACCAACTTTTGATGACGATGATATTTGGACAATCCTATTTACTTCCGGAACAACAGGTAGTCCTAAGGGTGTTGTATTAACGTATGGAAATATGCGCCATGTCATTAAAGTTGAAACGACTCAACATGTTATCGGATTAAAACATATTCTAGGTAACGCGCACTTTATTTCTGTATTACCACTGAATCATATTGGTGAACGTATGGCAGTAGAAATGGCGTGTTTAATTACTGGAGGTACAATTTCTTTCGTAGAAAGTATTAACTCTTTTGTTCAAAACATTCAAGATACTCAACCTACATTGATGTTTACTGTTCCTCATCTTTGGTCTAAATTCCAATTAGGTGTCTTAGAAAAAATGCCTCAAAAAAGATTAGATATGCTCTTTAAAATTCCGATTATTTCAGGAATTGTAAAAAATAAAATCAAACAAAAATTAGGTCTATCTCGTATGGTTCATCCGATTACCGCATCTGCTCCTATTCCACCCGATCTTAAGCAATGGTACATGAATTTAGGTTTAGATTTAAGAGAAGTCTACGGAATGACTGAAACAACAGGTCTAACCATTTTAACACCTTCAGGCAATAAAAAAACCGGATCAGTTGGATTACCAATTGATGGATTGGAATTAAAAATTGATGAAGAAACAAAGGAAATTTTATTAAAAGGTCCTTCCATCTTAAAAGGTTATTATAAGAATCCAGAAAAAAGTGCTGAAGTAATTCAAGACGGATGGTTACATACAGGAGATCGTGGTCGCTTAGATGAAGATGGTTATTTATTTATTGATGGACGACTTCAAGACACTTTTAAAACTTCAAAAGGAAAATATGTTGTCCCATCTCCGATCGAATGGAAATTTGGAACAAATGAAAATATAGAACAAATTGTTGTTGCCGGTTTAGGACTAGCACAACCTTTAGCATTAATAAGATTATCTGAAATAGGTAAAGCAAAATCAAAACAAGAAATTGAAGAAAATCTTTTACCCGAATTGAAACGTGTAAACGAGGAATTGATCAATTTCCAACGACTTTCTCATATCGTTATCATAAATGATGAGTGGACTATAGAAAATAAAATCTTAACCCCTACATTAAAAGTGAAACGAAATTTAGTACAAGAAAAATACCAAGACAAATTTAACCAATGGGCTTCTAAAGCCGAAAAAATTATTTGGACTTAAAAAAAACACAAGAAATGAAAAATATTAAGTTTACAGACGAACATAAAGCATTTAGAGATTCGTTAAAACAATTCTTAAATAAAGAAGTTACACCATATATCGATCAGTGGGAAAAGGACAATAAAATTCCGCGCGAAATAATAAAGAAGATGGGTGATATGGGCTATTTAGGTATAAATATGCCAGAAGAATATGGAGGAATGGATTTAGATTTCTACTATTCTGTGATTTTCTTAGAAGAAATTTCTTCTGTTTTTTCTGGAGGTTTCGCCATTACTTTTGCGGTAATTCAATACATGTCTTCTCCTTATTTAATGAAACACGGGTCTGATTTCATCAAAGAAAATTATTTAACGCCTACAATTTTTGGAGATAAAGTTTCTGCCATCGCAATTACCGAACCAGGTGCAGGATCTGATGCAGCAAATATTCGTACAACGGCTAAATTGGATGGTGATCACTATATCGTAAATGGATCTAAAACTTTCATTACAAACGGAATTTATGGAGATTACTACGTAACAGTTGTAAAAACAGATCCAGAAGCTGGGGTAAAAGGAGTTTCTTTATTATTAATTGATCGCGAATCTGCTGGAGTTACAACAACTAAAATTGAAAAATTAGGTTGGCATTCTTCTGATACATCTGAGATAAGTTTCGATAATGTAAGAGTTCCAAAACGAAACTTGTTAGGACAAGAAGGTTTAGGATTTATTTATTTAATGGGAGGTTTACAATTAGAACGTTTAGCTGGTGCAATTATGGGTACAGCTGCTTCTGAATGTGCTTTAAACTATGCCTTAGAATACATGAACCAACGGGAAGCATTTGGTCGTAAAATTAACCGTTTCCAAGTGTTACGTCACCGTGTAGCGCAAATGACTGCAGATATCGAAGTGACGAAGAACTATGTATATTACTGTGCTCAATTACAAAATGATGGTGAATACGCCGTTAAAGAATGTTCAATAGCCAAATTACAATCAACTGAATTATCAAGCAGAGTAATCAACGAATCACTACAATTCTTTGGTGGATACGGATTTACAGAGGAATTTAAAATCGCGCGTATGTATCGCGATACACGAGTAGGAACAATTGGTGGAGGAACATCAGAAATTATGCGTGAAATTATTGCAAAAATGGTTATTGATGATGTATCTTACGAAACGGCAAATGACTCAAAACCAGCAGCACATGCTGCAACAAAAACAAACAGTCAAGCAACAATAAATACTACAAATACTAATCAAGAAAAAAACACAACTATGTCAGATTTAAATTTATTAGAAGTTATCAAAACGAACGCAGAAAAAGCATCAGCAATCGGAAATTCATTAAAATTCGATTTAGGAGGACAAGTAATCGTAATCGATGGTACAGGAGATTCAAATGTTGTATCTGAAAATGATCAAGATGCTGATTGTACTTTAAAAGTTTCTAAAGAAGATTTAGCTGATTTATTATCAGGAAAATTAAATCCAATGAACGCCGTGATGGGAGGAAAAGTTCAAATCAAAGGAGATATGGGAGTTGCAATGAAACTTCAGTCTTTATTAGGATAATAACATATAAAAGGCTGAAGTTGATTCAGCCTTTTATTTTATGATTTGATTAGGTATGAGTAGATATTATAAAGCCGAACACGAAGAAAAAAGAAAAGAAATCAAAGCTTTTTTCGACCAAGAAGTACAACCTTATATTGATCAATGGGAAATTGAACAACATATTCCTAAAAGCATTTGGAAAAAAATGGGGGAACGCGGATACCTCGGTTATGGATTTCCTGAAGAATATGGAGGAACGAATCGAGATTTCTGGTACAATGTTCTTTTAGTGGAAGAAGTTTCTAAAATCAGAAGTGGTGGTTTCAACGCTGCTTTTGGTATTACACAAATGGCTTTGCCCTACATCCATAAATACGGTTCTGAACACTTAAAACAAAAATACCTAAAACCTGTTATTTTAGGTGATATGAATTGTTGTATGGCAATTACGGAACCTGGAGGTGGATCGGATGTGGCCAATGCAAAAACAGTTGCAATCAAAGAAGGTGATCATTACATTGTCAATGGTTCTAAAACTTTTATCACAAATGGAATTTTGGGTGATTATTTTGTAACAGTTGTTAAAACAGATCCCAATGCAGGATTTACTGGTTTTTCTTTATTAATTATTGATGCTAATGCAGAAGGTGTTACAAAAAATCCAATTCACAAAATGGGTTGGCATGCTTCAGACACGGCTGAATTAGGATTTAATAATGTAAAAGTTCCAATTGAAAATTTAATCGGAACGGAAGGAAGTGGTTTCTTCTACTTAATGGGAGGATTACAGTACGAACGACTTTCGATGGCTCTTGGATCGATTAACGATGCCGTAAATGCTTTAGAATATACCATCCAACAAAAAGCAAAACTATTGAAAGGAGCGGATAATCAACAAAAACGTCACGATTTAGCGCAAATGGTGGCCGATGTTGAATTATCGAAACAATTTGTTTATCAATGTTGTCAAAACCATGAAGAAGGTGAATATATGGTTTTAGAATGTTCAATTGCCAAAGTTAATGCAACAGCATTAGCCGATAAAATAATCATCAAATGTATCGAAATTATGGACGATTTAGGTGTGAGAGAAGATCATTTCTTAGCACGTATGTATCGTGATTCTAGAATTGGTACAATTGGTGGTGGCTCACAAGAAATCATGTTCGAGATTATTTCAAAAATGGTTATCGACGATAAAAAGTACGGTGCAGCTTAATTACAGATTTTTATGATTTTTCAAAAAGTACAATTCAAAAGATTGTACTTTTTTTAATGGAATAAATTTTGAACCAATACTATCAAAATCAACCATTATGAAAGAAAAAATCCAATATCGTTACAAATCTGCGAGTCTCGCATTAAATGAATTAAAAGAGTTAGGCTACACTATTGATTTTAATTTAGAAAAAGAAAGAATTCTTGTTAATCCTGACGTATTTGATATTACATATATCTATCGATACGAAGGAGCATCTAATCCTGATGATGAATCCTCTGTCTATGGAATAGTTAATAATGAATCTAATGAAAAAGGTGTTTATGTCTTAGGATCATTAGGAACAGATGATGAAATTGATCAATTTATTATTGATTTAGAAATTAAACGAAGAACAACAGACGAAAATTAATAAAATAAAGAAGCCCGATGCTTTTGCATCGGGCTTCTTTATTCTATTAATTTTAAACGTTGTTATCTTGAACATCTTTCTAAATTTTTAAATTGCGTTAGGGATTGCAGTGGAAATCCTTTGCAAAGTGTTAACATCCAAAGATTGAAACGGAAAGCCCGACCGAAGGGAACGCCCAAAAATACTAGAACGTAAAACGAGTATTAAGCATTATTTGTGTGGGACGTAATTTGTATTGATAATGCATTTCGTAATAGGAACTTAAACTATTTTGAGAAAAATACTTTTCGTTAAAAAGATTATAAGCTGTTAATTCGAAATCAATTTTCTTTTTCTTTAAGGTGTAACGATACATTAAATCGCCAAAAACAGAATTTGGATTTAGAGTAGAATCATCATTGATATAGGCATCCATATTCAGTTTTATATAATGACGAGCAGCTGGAAAAAAATGCAACCCAAATTGATGCTCTTGGTTAATTACTTTACGCAATGGATTATTTGCCATTTTGTTTCCATAATTTAACCAAGAATAGTTATACTCGAACGTCATCCAACTTAATTGACGAAATTTAACACCTGTTTTTATACTTGTTAATTGATTATCCACTTCTACAAATTCATTGTTGAGATATTCATCATTTTTAGACCATTGTTGGTAAATTTCTACTTCGAAATTTGATTTTAATTTTGAAAAATATTGACTAAACTTACCGTTTAAACTATGAGATAATTGATGATTCGTTTGTTCTACAACTCGTAAAATTGTACTTGCATCTGGATTGTAAACATAATTATTCAATATTGAATTTTCTGTCCATGAATAATTATATCCAAAGTTGATAAACCTTGCTTTGATCGGATTTTTATATTCTGCACGAAGCGAAGAATTCCACATATCTCGTTCGTTTAATTTACCGTCACGCTGTTGTATAGAATTGTAATTATACAACATATAATTATCATGAATTGCAGAAAAACTACCGAAACTTTGTTTAAATGAATGTGAAGATCTAAGCTCCCAATAATTGGATAATTTATAAGATACAAATAAATTAGGATTTACAAACAAACGATTCATTTCGTCTTTTTTTACAAAACTTTTTAACTGCAAGTGATTCATTTCTATTGGTAAAGAAAGCGTTGCCCTGAATTTTTCTTTTTTATATTCGAATCGATTATCCCAAAAATAATTGAATTTTGACCAAGTAATATCATTGATAAAATTGCTTCCTGAAGAAGAATTATCAGCAAATAAATTACTTTCCATTTCTTGATTTAAATATCCAAATCCTAATTTTGAATGAACTGAAATCGATTTAATTCCTTTCGAAAATTCGATAAAATTATTCGTTGAAAATTTAGAAAAATCTACACGTTGGAAAGTATTATGATAGTTTTGATTTTGATTTTGATTAATCATCTCGTTAAAAACTCCAGGCGAAACAGATAATTCTTCTTGATAATCCTTATAAGAAACAACCGAACGAATTGTTACCAATTGCTTCCCTATTTTCTTTATGATCTTGAATTGATTGGCAAATTCTTGATTCGGCTTTTGTAAAATTTGATCCACTAATTCGTTATCTCGCCTTAGATAACCATGCGAATGATTCCATGCGCCTTTAAATTCGATTTCGTTTTGCAAATAATTATCCGAACTGTTGCGTAATAAAGTAGCTTTTGCTGATAAGTCTTCCGATTGAAGATGATTACGCTTCTGTTCATTTAACAATAAATTTCCAGATGGTAAAAAATACTGGGTTGTACTTTGCCCTATTCGCTTTTGGTAATCGTTGGTATACGACAAATTAAAGCGTAAATCAAATTCATTATTCAACTTAAATAGATGATTCCATGTTCCTAATTGAACTGCATTATCCAACCATCTTTTTTCATTAAAATGAGGTGTTTGCACAGAGGAAATACCTAACCAACTTTCATTAGAAAAACGTTCGGTATTATTCATTAAATCCTCGAAAGATAAAACTTGCAATTGTTTGGTTACATCTTCTCCTCTATTATTGGCTTGGTAAGAACCAATCATTTGTTGTTTCTTTTTAAACAACATCGGCGTTATATTCGTTTGATACAACAATGGCGAAACACCTAAACCGATTTCTGCTTTACCCGAATAAGTAATTTTATTTTTTAGTTTAATATTTAATGCAGCTTTGGAACTAACCACCAAACTATCTAACATTTTAATAGGCTGATGATTTTCTAAAATCTGAACTTTATCTACTGCATCTGCAGACAAATTTTCGTTAGCTAAGGAATACTTCCCACCTAAAAGATCCATTCCCTCAATATAATATTTATTAATAGGTTCTCCTTGGTACAAAATACGCCCTGAAGATTCGATCTCTATTCCTGGCATTTTTTTGATGACATCAGCTATCGTACGATCTTGTATATCTTTAAAGTTCGTCACATCGTAAGCAATAGTATCGCCTTTTTTACGAATTGCAGGTTGCTTCAATTGCACTTCTTTTAGCTCAATTGCTTTTTCTTGTAATGTAAAATCAAAATCAGAAGTTGATTCGTTGACTAAATCGGAAGCATAGGCATAATTCATGGCTCGCACTTTTACTTCGTAAATTTCGAATAAGGAATCTTTAAGTGTTAATGTAAAGTTCCCATCGGCTTTGGTAATAAAATAAGTCAATGTTTTATCCTCATCGCTTGGCGATAAGATAACATTTGCACCAGCGATTGGTTGACCATTCTCATTGGTAATTTTTCCAGTAATTGTAAGTTGGGCAAAAAGAATATGAGCTATAAATAGGAATAGTAGGGAAAATTGTGGTTTCAAAATGTTAACTTATTTTATAAATACGTCCATAAATCAGGGATTAAATATCGATGAATTTGCGATTTACGAAATTCTAGCATTTTTTTCATTTTTTCTTCTTCTACAACAATTCCTGAAGATTGGATTGCATAACCAGGATTGTAAAAATCGTCGATCAATCTTTTCTGAAAATCTTTTTCATTTATTGCATTTGCTTTAGGCAATCTAAAATTTAATATTTCTCTCGTATAATTATTATCATCATAATTCAATTTATACGATGCCAACTTCCAATGAAAATATCCACGATCATCTTGTAATTCTACGATTAAACCTGGTAATCCTTTAAACAAAAAAGGGCCATCATTAATCGGAATTGTTTCGTCATACCACGCGACCCAATTTCTTCCTAAATAAGTTGTCGTTGCCTTCTTTAGATTACTATTCTCATCCTTAGCATCTGATAAGATCCATTGCTGAGTATCATCCAAGTTTAGTTTAGATATAAATAGATCAGTACTTGAATGAAATATCGAAATTCCGTTATTATCTTGAATTAAATAATTATTTAATTTAGAATATGGAATATTTCCTTGTTTTTCCCAAGTTACTTGAGGATCTTCTTTATTTTTCCATGCTAAATAATCTACTTCTGTTTTTTTTATTTTATTCACTTCAAAATATAATCGTTCATCCATCGTATGAATTACAGCAACTTCATTTGCTATAACATTAGTAGGACGAAGACTGTCATAATAATAGGTATAATCATAAGTGAGTTTATGCTGAGCAAAACAGTTATAATTAACTATGACAAGGCAAAATAATAAAAAATAATATTTCATAATTTTTACGATTAAGTGTTAAATATTTTCATTCACCATAGCGAACGTTCCGAAAAGTGCAAATACACTTGCTAATAACATTTTTTTCATTTTTAAAGTAATTTAGTTTTTAATTCTTAGTTATAGTTTGCAACCTATAACCATCTCATTAATGTTAATTACTTCAATAATAATAATAAATGAATACACCAAAATCAATCATTTATAAAAGCATAGTAAACAATTATTTAAATATAATTAAAAAAGCCCGATGCAAATGCATCGGGCTTTTTAAGTATTTATAATAACCTTTCAGATTAGAATGGGTATTCGTAAATTTTTGATTCGTGGAAGTAAGGGTGACCTTTAGCTTCTAAGTTTAATTTAGAAATTGCATTCATAACTACGAAAGTAAATAATCCTGAAATTCCAACAAAAGCTCCAATCTCCATTAATCCAAAGTTATGGAACGGTCCAACTGCTGCTGGCATAATTTGATTGTAAAAATCCCAGTAGTGACCTAAGATAATAACAAATCCCATTACGAAAACAATGTTGAAACGACGTTTCATTGACGAAGAGATTAAAATTAAGAATGGTGCAGCTAAATTAACTACTAACATCCAGAAGTAGTAAGGGTATTGCGCCATACGTTGTTGGAAGTATTGTACCTCCTCAGGAATGTTCGCATACCATTGTAACATGAACTGACAGAACCATAAGTAAGACCATAATAATGAGAAACCGAACATGTATTTCGTTAAATCATGTAAGTGGTTGTCATTGAATAATGGTAAAGATCCTTTTCTTTTTAAGTAGATTGAGATGATTGCCATAATAGAAACCGCAGAAACTAAGTATGAAACCATTCCGTACCACATAAATAATGAAGAGAACCAGTGTGGATCTAATGACATGATGAAATCCCATGCAAATGCTGCAGAACAGATAGCAAAGAAAACAATGTATAATACCGACTTCGTATATAAAGAAGAGAATAATCCTTTATCACCAGGATTTTCATCTAATTTACGAGTTGCATTTTTGATAACAGGAACCATAGCAGATAATACTACTAAGTAAATAACACAACGAACTAACCAAAAGTTAGGGCTTAACCAAAGTTGAGCTTTATTCGCCATGAAAATATCATATTTCTCACTAGTAGGATCGATTAAATCAGCATCCATCCAGTGGAATAAGTGGTTCATGTGGAAGTAAGATCCTAAAACGATCACCATTAATAAAACAGATGCAACTGGTAAGAAAGTAGCAATTCCTTCCATAACACGAGTTACAACCATTGACCAACCAGCGTTAGCAACAAATTGAATACTTAAGTAAAATAACGCAGCAGCAGCGATTCCGAAAGCAAAGTAAGCTGGTACATAAAAAGCAGCCCAAGGTCTGTTTTTTAATAAGTTTACTAAGTGGTGCATGTGCTCCTCATGATCAGTATTTAAAGACTTGAAAGACTCTGATACATAATCACCATAAAACTGCGTTGGATCAGCTTGTATTAATCCATTAATATATTCAGTTGAATTTGCCACATCTGATTGATGTAAGAAAAATCCTATCCCGTAAAGTACTACCCCTATCACAACCATGATAAGAGAAGTCATTTTTAATTTTGGGGAAAATGTATATTGCATGATAATTAACTTATTTGATTATTTTTCGTTAGTTGTTTGTTCAGTTGATGTTTCTGCTTCAACTGCAGCAACTTCTACAGCTGGTGCAGCTTCTGCTCCACCGTTTTTCAAACTCATAACGTACTCAGCAACTCTCCATCTATCTGCTGGAGTTAATTGAGATGAGTAAGAACCCATCGCATTCTTTCCGTACATGATAACGTGGTAGATAGAACCTACAGTAATATCACGCTCACCATATGTTGGTACTCCTGAATATGCTTTAGATTGTACAATAGAACCTTGTCCATCTCCAGCTGTACCATGACAAACAGCACAGTTTTGTCCAAATAATTTTTTACCTCTTTCTAAATCTTTTACTTTATCTCCTTGTAATTGAGAAACAGTAATTGCTTTAGCTTGAGCATAACCTGCGTTATTGTTTTTATATGGCCAAGGAAGAATCTCACCTTCTGTTCTTGCAACAGAACCTTCAACAGATTCTAAAGCAGACATGTTATAGTGTGCATTGAAAACTGGCACATCTGATGGAGCATCCGTAGTTGGATACTCTGCATTTGCTTTTTGATAAGGATCGTACGCTGTTGCGTAGTACATATCTGGCATATAAACGATAGATGAACTACGTTTTTTATCAGAACATGAACTAACTGCAACAAGTCCTGCTAATCCTAAAAATAGTGCTATCTTTTTCATTACGCTTCTTCTTGTACTAAATTGTTAACATTAGGTTGAATATAGTCACCCTTTAAAGTAACCTCTTCTGCACCTGTCTCAACAAATACATTTTTGATTTTCTCTACATCAGTAGTATGAATTTCAATCATGAATTTATCATCCGTTGTACGAGGATCTGGATTTTGTGGAGCTGCTCCTGGATATAATTTATTACGGAATAAATAAGTCCAAGACATAAAGTGAGCTGCACAGAATACCGTTAATTCGAACATGATTGGAACGAAAGCTGGCATGTTTTGTCCCCAAGAGAAAGATGGTTTACCACCAATATCTTGTGCCCAGTCATGGTTCATAATAAACCATGTCATAGTAGATGCTAAAGTTGTTCCAAATAAACCATAGAAGAAAGCAATATCAGAAATACGTGTTTTCTTTAAACCTAATGCTTTATCTAACCCGTGTACAGGGAATGGTGTATATACTTCATCAATCGTAATACCTTGTTTACGAATTGACTTTACTGCCTTTAATAAATCATCGTCGTCTCCGTAAAGACCGTATACGATTTTAGTGTTCGTGATGCTCATCTTCAGTATGATGTTTTTTGTAGCTTTCGCCAGATGATTTCAAAATAGTTTTTAATTCCGCTTGTGGTAATACTGGGAAAGTACGTGCGTACAATAAGTATAATACAAAGAAGAATCCGTTTGTTCCTACAAAGATACCTACGTCAACGAACGTTGGCATAAACATAGTCCAGCTCGATGGTAAGTAGTCACGAGATAAGTTAATAACGATAATATCAAAACGCTCAAACCACATCCCTACGTTAACTACAATTGAGATTATGAATGTCCAGAAGAAGTTTCTTCTAATAGGACGGAACCATAATAATCCTGGGATTAAAACATTACAGATAATTAAAGCCCAGAAAGCCCACCAGTAAGGTCCTGTTGCAGCACCTGGAGAGAAGTATGTAAAATCTTCGTAACGAGATCCAGAATACCAAGCAATCCATAACTCAGTTAAGTAAGCTACTGCTACCATACCTCCAGTTACAACAATTACGATATTCATATACTCGATGTGTTTACGAGTAATGTAAGCTTCGTAATGGAATACTTTACGTAAAACTCCTAATAATGTTTGTACCATCGCGAATCCTGAGAAGATCGCACCTGCTACGAAGTAAGGAGGATATACCGTTGAGTGCCATCCTTTAATTACTGACGTTGCAAAGTCAAATGATACAATTGTATGTACAGAGAATACTAATGGTGTACATAAACCAGCTAATACTAAAGAGATTTCCTCAAAACGTTGCCAGTGTTTAGCTTTACCACCCCAACCGAAAGATAAGATACCATATACTTTTTTAGCGAATGGTTTCGTAGCACGGTCACGAATTAAAGCGAAATCAGGAATTAATCCAATGTACCAGAATACTACCGATACTGAGAAATAAGTTGAAATCGCGAATACGTCCCATAATAACGGTGAGTTAAAGTTAGGCCATAATGAACCGAATTGGTTAGGAATTGGGAAAACCCAGTACATTAACCATGGACGACCCATGTGAATTACAGGGAATAACGCTGCCTGTACAACGGCGAAGATCGTCATGGCTTCCGCAGAACGGTTAACCGACATTCTCCATTTTTGACGGAATAATAATAATACCGCCGAGATTAACGTACCTGCGTGTCCGATACCAACCCACCATACGAAGTTGGTGATATCCCATGCCCAGTTAATCGTTCTATTTAGTCCCCATACACCGATACCCGTACCAACTGTATAAGCAATACACCCAACACCAACTAAGAAAGCTACGAAAGCAATTCCGAAAGCAGTCCACCAAAGTTTACCTGATTTGCTCTCAATTGGGCGTGCGATGTCATTAGAAATATCGTGGTAGGTTTTATGTCCTTTAATAAGGGGTTCTCTTACCTGTGATTCGTAATGTGACATATTTGTTTACCTTATGATTCTTTAATAAATTAAATTATGCGTTCTCTTTTCTGTTTCTAACTTTAACTTGATAGATAACATTTGGTTTAGTTCCAATCTCTTCTAATAATACATAAGAACGATTATCTTTAGATAACTTTCTTACTTCAGAATTATCATCATTGATATCACCAAACTTCATTGCACCTGAACTACAAGCTCCAGCACAAGCTGCTGCTTCCATAAATTCAGAATCAGATACTTTACGACCTTCTTTCTTAGCTTTTAAGATAGTCGCTTGAGTTTGTTGAATACAGAAAGAACATTTCTCCATTACCCCTCTTGTACGAACTACTACGTCTGGATTTAATACCATACGTCCTAAATCGTTGTTCATGTGGAAATCAAACTTATCATTTAAGTTATAATTAAACCAGTTGAAACGACGCACTTTGTAAGGACAGTTGTTTGCACAGTAACGAGTACCAACACAACGGTTATAAGCCATCATATTTTGACCTTGACGACCGTGAGATGTAGCTGCTACTGGACACACAGTTTCACAAGGAGCGTGGTTACAGTGTTGACACATCATTGGTTGGAAAATCACATCTGGATTTTCAGCCTCAGGTTTGATTAAACGAGTGTATTGTTGTGGTTCGTTATCTGGATCAGATTCCAATGCAACTTTTTGTGTTAATTTACCTGCTTCATCTTGGTAAGTAACATCAGAATAGTAACGGTCAATTCTTAACCAATACATATCACGAGAACGACGCATTTCATCTTTACCTACAACAGCAACGTTGTTTTCTGCTTGACAAGCAATAACACATGCTCCACAACCAGTACATGCGTTCATGTCGATTGATAAATTGAAGTGAGGTCCAGTTGAACGATCAAAAGAAGCCCATAAATCTACCTCATTAGAAGGAGTATCTCCTCTCCATGTTGGTAATTTAGATGTTGGATTCCATTCGTTACGATCACCATTAATAAAATCACCTAAAGAAACTTCACGAGCAATTTCGTAACGTCCCATTAATGTTGGTTGCTGTTGCATGTTAGCAAATGGATGTTTCTCTGTGTTTGAAGATTTTTCAATCTTAACGTTAGAAGCACCTACATTTCCTGAATATAATTCGAATGCATTAACACCTACATTATTTGCAACTTTACCAGCTTTAGTACGTCCGTAACCGAAAGCTAAACCTACAGTTCCTAATGCTTGACCTGGTTGGATAAATACAGGAACTTCTACAGTAGCTCCATTAACTGTTACGTTAACGAACTCACCGTCGAACTGCATTCTTCCGTTAGTTACATTGTAATTATCTTGAATTTTTATACCTAATTTCTCAGCATCCATTGGATTAACTGTTAAATAGTTATCCCAAGAGTTTCTAGTAATTGGATCTGGTAACTCTTGTAACCAAGGGTTATTTGCTTGTGTACCGTCTCCTAAACCAGTTTTTGCATAAAATTGAATTTCCCACTCAGAAGCTTTACCAGCAGCTAATTTAGCAGCGGCAGTAGCAGCTACTCCTGCATTACCTGCAAAAGAAGTCGCTTCTTGTGATTCATTGTATCCGTTGTATAATGCTTTGTTGAAATCAACTCCTAATTGAGGTAAGATTGCAGCTTCCCAATTATTCTTAACATATAAGAAATATGGAGAAACTTTTTGTCTTGTTGCTGATTTAGCCATCATTAAGATAGGATCATTTGCATCCTCAACTTCTACAACTTCAGTTTGACCTGTCATCCATGCGATTAATGAATCTTGGAATTGACGAGAATCAAATACACGACGAATTGTTGGTTGTTGTAATGAGTAAACCCCTGTTAATGGATTAAAATCATTCCAAGACTCTAATGCGTGTGTAACTGGTAAAACAAGATTAGCTAATGAAGCTGTTTCATCTAATTTTTCATTTAAGGAAACTTTTAAACTGATGTTTTTGAAAGCAGCTTGAATTTCTTTAGACTTATTACTGTTATAAATTGGATTTACTTGGTAAGTAAATAAAACTCCAACTTGTCCAGCTTTAGCTTCAGCAATAAATTGATTAAATGCTGTATCATTAGACTCTTTTAATAAAACAGCTTTGTTAGAAACTGCTACAGAACCTAAAATTTGGTTAATTGCGAATGCTAAAGAATATGCTTCTTTAGAACCATCTGCCATTACCACAGCTTTAGAACCTTTTGCTTGTAATTCAGCAACTATTGCTTTTGCATTTGCAGAAACTGAACCACCTTGTAAACCATTGTATACTTCAGCTAATAATTTCTCAGTATCAGTTGGTTTTAATGGAATACGTGTATCCGCATTAGCTCCAGTTAAAGATAATACTGATTCTACTTGGATGTGGCGTAACATTGTAACTCCTGGTTTACGAGCTGCAGCGTATGCACCTTCCATACCACCTCCATTATAATCAGCTAAGAAATCAGCGTTGAAACCAACTACTAATTCTGTTGCAGATAAATCATAGAATGGTAATTCTCTTTTACCGTAAAATTCTTGCGCTGCATCTAATCCATTTGAATAAGAAACTGCATCATAGATTACATGTTGAGCAGTTGGATATTTTGCTTGGAATTCAGCGATCAATTTCTTAGTTGAAGGTGAAGGAATTGAAGAAGTTAAAATAACTGCTTTTTTACCTCCTAATGATGCTAAAGCTTTTACAACTTTATTATCAGCCTCTTTCCAAGAAGTTTGCTTGAATTTATCACCATCATTTACTAATGGTGTTTTTATTTTATCTGAATCGTATAATGATAATACAGATGCTTGTACTCTCGCATTTGTAGAACCAAAATATTTTGCTCCTTTATTAGCATCGATACGAATTGGACGACCTTCTCTTGTACGTACTAATACGTTCGCGTAATCATATCCATCAAAAATCGTTGATGCGTAATATGTAGGTACACCTGGATTGATATCCTCTGGTTTTACTACATAAGGAACTGATTTTACGATTGGAGCTTCACAGGCTGCTAATGTAACAGCAGCTGTACTGAACCCTAAAATCTTCAAAAAGTCACGACGTGAAGTTTGGTTATTCTCCATGGCGCTATCATTCCCTAAGAAATCATCTACGGGAATCTCTTCTGTAAATTCGTTGGTAGTTAACTTTTCATTTAAAGTATTGTCAGTTAACTCCTCAAAACTCTTCCAGTAATTTTTCTTCGAAGCCATTTATACTCCTCTCTTTTTTATATTAATAATGACATTTACCACATTCTAAACCTCCAATAGCATCTACTGTAATCTTAGTAGCATCACCGTATTGTTTCTTAAGCTTTTCGTGTAGTTCTGCGTAATATTCTTTGTTATATTCGTTGTCCATATCTACTTCTGTAGTTCTGTGACATTCAATACACCATCCCATTGTGAAATCATTAGCCATTTTAACTTCATTCATTTCATCAACACGACCATGACAAGCGAAACAAACTTGGTCACCACTTCCAATGTTTAATTCTTTCGAATTTGGAATAGTTCCTTCTTTGATTGCTTTTAAAATTGCTTGCTCACCTGCAACAACGTGTTGTGCGTGGCTAAAGAAAACGAAATCTGGCATATTATGGATACGAATCCATTCGATTGGTTTTTGTGGACCATCGTAAGTATTTGTTTCTGGGTTCCATCCAATCGCTTTATACATTTTTTGGATTTCTCCTGTATAGAACTTTTTAACTTCTGCACCATCAGCAAATTTACCTGAAGCCACTAACTCTTCTTCAAAGTATTCACCTTTATATTCTTTGATTGACTTGTGACAATTCATACATACGTTAGTAGAAGGAATCCCTGATACTTTTCCGTATTTAGCTGAACTGTGACAGTACTGACAATCTACACCTTGAATACCAGCGTGTACTTTGTGAGAAAAATAAATTGGTTGTTCTGGTTCATAACCTTTATCAACACCAATTCCCATTAATCCCCAGTATACATTAAATAATGCAAAGAAAGCTAATACTCCAACTGCTAATCCAGCTACTTTCTTGTATTTATCAAATGTTTCAGAGAAAGATTTAGCTGATTTTGCAACCGCAGGATCTAATTCATTTAATGATGTCGCTTTTGCTAAAGCATTTACACGCATTAAAATCCAAAGTAATAATACTCCTAATACAACAAATCCAACTGCAACGATACCTGTATCAGCACCACCACCGCCTTGACTTGTTGCTGCTTTTGCAGCTTTCGCTTCTTCTTCGGCTTTCGCTTTAGCTTCATCAGCTGCCGCTTTTCCACCGTCTGGGTCTGCAGTATATGCTAAGATATTATCAATATCACCTTCTGATAATCCTGAAAAGATTAACATCTCTGTGTTATTGTATTCTGCATAGACTTTGTTTGCATACGCGTCTCCTGACTCACGTAATGCTTTGTTGTCTTTAATCCAAGCATGTAACCATTCCTTACCTAAGCCTTGTTCGTCTTGCAGACGCTTTTCAACATTACGTAATTCTGGTCCAATTAATTTGCCATCAATCTGGTGACAAGCTGTACAATTTTGTTCGAATAACTCGTAACCTTTTCCAGCATCTTGGGCTTGTACAAGGGAGAACGTGGCCATTACAACCGCGGCACTCCATAAACGTATTCTCGTTAGAAATCTTGCCTTCATTTACTTAATTTCTCAGTTCGTTGTTTACTTTTAATTAGTTTTTATTTTGAACACTTAACTAACAGCAAAAATACTTTCAATACTTAACAAAATCATAAAGTTTATATACTGAACTTTGTCATTCATCTTAATTTAAATCTATTCTAAATTAATACAACAAAAAATAGATCATAATTCTAATTATTTGCAACATTCAAACATGTTTTTTATGCTAACCAATTCATAAACGCTTAATACATTTAATCACAAATAACAGATTTTTAATCATTTACATCTTTCTACAATTGAAAAAAAATTAGAATCGTATTTTTATACAAAATTTGGAATGAAATTAGCTTTTATATAATTTGATAACCTATTTTTATTTTTTAAGTTTCTAACTTCAAACTATATTTGCTCAAATTAATTCATTCATGAAAAATTTTATAACTTTATTCTTCATATTTACCTCTATACTTCTTTCTGCACAAGAAAAAGTAGATACAGTTGTTATTCATAACAACGGAACTCTTAAGATAGAATTAGACCATAGGATAAACCAAATAATCACTGCAAAAGAAGATACTAATTGTCCTGTTGCTGCGAAAAAAGTTATTGAACGAAAAGAAACTCCTAAAGTAAACTCGGCAGATCCTTGTGCAACACAAACTCAAATAAACGGATTTAAAATTCAGATTTATTACTCAAAAAACAGAAGTGATGCCGATAAGGTTCGTAATGAATTTGAAAAATCTTATCCTCATCTAAGTGCTCAAGTCGCATATTTTGCACCAGACTACCGAGTTTTAGTTGGTGATTATCTAACTAAAGGTTCTGCTTCTCCAGACATTAGAAAATTAAAATCTAAATACAATAGTTCTTTTACTATACCATACAAAGTTTTATGCCGTAGAGCAAAGTAGAAGAAATTAGTATATAAATAAAAAAATAGAGGGCTTGTATTATACAATCCCTCTATTTTTATGAATATCTACCTTCTATTTCCAATAAATTCAATATTACAGATCCATTACTATTATCATGTGCTGGGTTTCCCATCACAAAAACTCCTTTCTCCCCACTAGATAAACACTCTATTCCATATACAGTAGAAGAATCTTCTGGACTTGATTCGCCTTCATATCTAAAAATATATATAATTTTAAAATCAGTTGGATGTTCTAAAATCCGATCTTGATTTAAATTAAAATCCATCTCATACCCTTTATTTTTTAATTTTATAAGCGCCTCACTAGAAGAAGCATATAAGAATTGTTTGTGTTCAAACATATTATTTTCGATTTAAATTGATAATTAAATTACACACAATAATTTGATATAAAAAGCTCATTAATAGTGTTTTAACATAAATTTACCATACTAAATCATTAGCGCCACTTTCTGTCGCATTAATAATTTAGTTTTGTGAAATATGTATGCATTAGTTGATTGTAATAATTTCTACGTAAGCTGTGAGCGAGTTTTTAAACCAAGTATAAAAACTCAACCTGTTATTGTGTTATCTAATAATGATGGATGTGTAATTTCCAGATCTGAGGAAGCTAAAAAAATTGGCATTCCAATGGGAGCTCCATACTTTCAGTACCATTCTCTATTTAGAAAACATAACGTAAATATTTTTTCAAGTAATTATGCACTTTACGCTGATATGAGCGAAAGAGTAATGAATATTCTCCAGACATATACTCCAGACATGGAGATATACTCGATAGACGAAGCCTTTTTACAATTCAAAGGTTATGAAAATTATTTAGATTTAGAAAAAACAGCTTTCCAAATAAGAAAGCAAATCTTAAAAGGTGTTGGTCTGCCTGTATGCATTGGCTTAGCGCCTACAAAAGCATTAGCAAAAGTTGCTAATTATATCGCTAAAAAATTTCCGTTAGAACTAAATGGAATTTATAAAATTGATTCAGAAGAAAAAAGAATCAAAGCTTTAAAATGGTTAAAGATAGAAGACGTTTGGGGCATTGGAAAAAGATTAGCTGAAAGACTGAAATTCATAAACATTTATACTGCTTTCGATTTTACACAACTGAATGATAAATTTATTTTAAAAGAGTTTTCTATCGTAGAACTAAGACTAAAAAAGGAATTACAGGGAGAATCTGTTCTAAAACTAGAAGATATTAAAACTAAAAAAAATATAGCCACTACACGTTCCTTTGAAAACGATGAAGAAGATTATAAATTTGTAAAAGAGAGAATTATAACATTTGCTGTAAGTTGCGCTGAAAAACTACGAAAACAACGCTCTTTTGCTGAATTAATTTCGGTTTACATACAAACAAATCCACAAAAAGAAACGCAGCAATACCGAAGAACGATTACACTAAACATTCCATATGCTACAAATTCCAACATAACGCTAGCTAAATACGCTGTTATAGGTCTAAAACAAATTTTTAAAGAAGGTCTTTATTATAAAAAGGCCGGAATTATAGTTTCTGGAATATCAAACGAAAATCATAAACAATTCAACATTTTCCACAATGAAGATAATCGACATCCCGCATTAATGAAAACTATTGATGATCTAAATATAAAAATTGGTGAAACTAAAGTAAAATTAGCTGCTCAGGATTTAGAAAAAACTTGGAAAATGAGACAAAAACATCTTTCTAATAATTATACCACAAATATTCATCAACTTATCGAAATAGATTTAAACATAGCATAATGAAATTAATTATCAAAGCACCGCAATACATCCCACATCAAGAAGTTGTGTTTATGGAAAACACGATTCAAGCAGGGTTTCCATCTCCCGCAGAAGATTTTAAAACTGGTAAAATCAGCTTAGACATTGCACTCGTAAAGAATAAGGAGACTACTTTCTACGCTCGTATAAAAGGCGATTCGATGATTGAAGCAGACATGGAAGAAGGTGATATTTTGATAGTTGACAAAAGCCTAGAACCTACAGATGGTAAAATAGCTGTATGTATGGTAGATGGAGATTTTACTGTAAAACGAATAAAAGTTGACAAAGATTGTGTATGGCTTATGCCATACAACAAAAAATTCAATCCCATTCGTATCACTGAAGAAAATGACTTTATAGTCTGGGGTATTGTAACTTACATTATAAAACCTGTATAATTTTATAGGTTAAAAAAAAATCCGAAGAAACTAATTCTTCGGATTTTCTCTTTATCAGACAAACGAATCTTTATTCAATTAATTTACACGAATAGGAATAGCAAATTTAAGATCTACTTTTTCACTATTTCTACGTGCTGGTTCATAGATAATTTCTTGATTAATTTCATTCATAACCTCTAAAGCTAAAGGTAAAAGCTCTTGACTTCCTTGACCAGATATTTCTTTCAATTTACCCTCTTTACCTATAATGTAAGAGATTTTCATCACACCAGTAAGCTTACTTGTGTTAGAAAATTTATGATTATAAATCTGTGTGAATCGCATATTTACATAATTAGAAAAACAATTTTTAACTGCCTCCTTTTGTACTTCATTTTTACAACTTTCCAACACAGCCATTTCATCAATCTCATTATATGTATATACCTCTGAATTATTTTCAACTCCCTCCTTTTTAATTTCTTGAGCGCATGAAAAAATTGAAATAAAAACAAGAATTAATGAAATATTTTTCATAGAAATTATTTTAAAATCAGAACATTTCCTTCAAAAGTAACACCTTGCCATCCATTTTCCATAAATTGACGGATATTTTGATGGTCCTTCCCTTCAGGCGTGTCTAAAACTGCTTGATAATGCTCCGCAAATAACTTTAACGTATCCGCTTGTGTTAAACCTTCCACCATTCCAAAAGCTAAAACTTTAGCACTTCCCTGATTCTCTTCTGCTGCATTCTCTTGTTGACCATTTTTAAATGCTGTAGGCACATACGAATATCTGGATTCTATATATGCAATTACATCATTAAAAGTTACTGTACCTTCAGCCAATTGTTCTAAGATTTCTTGTACCATTTCCCTTCTCTTTGCAACAAACATAAAGAAATTTTAGTTACAAGCCTTAAGAAAACCGATATATACACTTTTCAATTTCTGTGCAAACACATAATATTTGAAAGACAAAAGTTTTGGATCACTATTAAAAATCTAAAAAAAATCAACTTAGAAATGCACCGAAATATATGCATATTTTTATTTTAATAATTGAAATTATAGGATTGTATTATCACGCTTAAAAACATTAATAAATCAACAGATTTTAACCTCTTAAAATGCTTCATTTTGGATTTAAGAATCTCATCAGATAATTCAAAAAAAACTGAGTATAAATACAGCATTTAACATTTAGATTATTTCATTTTTTTTTGAATTTAAACCTAATATTATTTTAAAACACCTTCAAATAATCGACCGCTATAATCTTTAGAAATAATTTTAAGTCTAACCTTGATAAATCAACACAGAATAGACCTATATACTATATTGATAAAAACATTTTTTCACTTAAATTAAGCTCTATAAATATGGTTTTAATTAAGTTTAATATTTATAAAAAGTATTCATATATTGTCAAAAAATAGAAATATACCATCTCATTAATTCTGTATACTACACCTCTATTTACAATGGCACTTTTTACTTATTATAGTATTTTTACGCTTATTAAATTACACAAAACATTAGTATATACTATTTTAATAAATTTTATTTTAACTTCAAATTCATCTATAACTTCTTATACAATTAAAAAAATAGAGCCTTTATAATACCAATAGCACTTTTTACTTTTTAGAACAAAAAACATCAAATTATTTTCTCTTAATAATATTGTATAAACAAAAAAAGACTTAAATAATTTAAGTCTTTCCTATTATAAATAGTAATTTTTCCTGAATTGATCTGGCGTGAATGTGGTATATTTTTTAAAGAATTTCACAAAATATGACGGGTCTTGAAAGTTGAGTTGATGAGCGATTTCAGTAACAGATAAATCCTTATTTACAAGCAAACGTTTAGCTTCAAGAACTATTCGATTTCTTATTAATTCTCCTGCTGAAAGACCCAAAATATCTTTGCACAATGCGTTCAGATGATTAGGAGTAATATAGAGCAATTCCGCGTATTCTTTAGGTAGCTTGATCTCTTTATAAAACTTATCAATTAACTCTTGAAAATTATAAATTAATAGAGATTGATACTCATTTAATAGGTTTATTGTTGGAGAAGATATTCTATCAATATACATCAATAACTGAAGTAAATCTGTCGATATTTTCAGATTTGTCCATTTATCTTTTTCTTGAAAGTTTTTAAACATACAATCTAAATCTTCTATCACAAAAGGAAGTTTTGACTTTTCTATTTCTAGAATTTGATCGGATAGATTCATTGTTTTAAAAAACGAAAAGTGATTGAGTAAAGACGATTTTATACCTGCAATTTCAAATAAATTTGCGCTAAAATTCACGATAAATCCTTCACATTTTTGTCCAAATTTCCATTGATAAACTTGCTCTGGACAAATAAAACACACTGTCCCTTTATGTATAGAAAAATGCTCAAAATCAATCATACATTCACCACTACCCTTTGTAAAAAAAACCAGCTTTATACAAGTTTGCTTAGAGATATGTTCACTAGCTAATTTATCACTTATAATTCCATGAAATAGGTTAACCAAGAATAATTCATTGCTATTTTTTTCAGTATCTAAAACAATATCATTAGAGGTAGAAAAATTATGTTTATCCATTATTTTTTTTATTACTTGGTAAAGATAATCAATATAATATTTCATCAATTCCACTACAAGTACCTGATATGCATTGTTAAAAACATAAAATACAAACACATGCATATCAATTGTTTAAGATTTATTTAATATATTTAAAATCTTAACTATAATTATACATATGATGAAAATTAAATTAGCTACTCTTAGTATAATAGTCACATTTATAAGTATTTTATCTTGTAAAAACGAAGCTCAAAAAACAGAAATTGACAATTCTATACTCACAGATACAATTACAAAAGAAGATACTATACAAAACAATCCTTCTGCAAATTTTACATTTGATATAGATAATTATGAAATTTCAACAAGTGACTGGGGTGAATTTCCATTTTTTGAATTACCAGAAGGCACAAAATATTTAAATCCACCTAAGATTAAAAATTTTGATGTTTTATATATACCTATCAATGGTAATCTGGTTCCAATGGAAGGTAAGGTATTTAGAGCTTACGTAAAATCAGAAAACGGAAATAATGATTTTTCATACACATACTTTACTAAAAGTATGAACGATTTTATTATTTCATCAGGTGGTCACCTCGTTAGTGATACAGAAATTACTAAAGAAGCATATGAGGCAAATAAATCTGATATGATTTATTTAGGAGAAGATGCATCTATAGGTTATGCTGGTCAGAAAGTAAAAACATATTTAATCCGACGTATGGATGCAAGCCCTATTTACATCGTGATAACGGGAGATAATAATTCAGCCTATTTAAATATTCTTGAAATAAAAGAATTTGAACAGACTATTAAACCTACTTCTGCTTCTCAAATTGAAAAAGATTTAACCAACAACGGAAAATCAATACTAAATATAAATTTTGATACAAATAAAGCTACTCTAAAAGCGGATGGGAAGTCTGCAGTTCATGAAATAACACTTGCATTAAAGAATAATCCAGCTTTAAAGATCTCTATTAACGGACATACAGATAACGCTGGAATTGAAAGTAATAATATGCAATTATCCAAGAATCGCGCCTTAACTGTATATAATGAAGTAGTAAGCCAAGGAATAAGTAAAGATCGCTTACAACATTTTGGTTTCGGATCACAAAAACCTATAGCAGAAAATACATCTGAAGAAGGAAAAGCTAAAAATAGACGAGTTGAGTTGATTAAAATATAATAATTATAAAAATAAAATGCGTTAAAAAGGCTCATTTCTTATGAAATGAGCCTTTTTAATATAGAACGAATTTTGTTAATCTATAATTCTGAATTGCTTCATCAAGAATATTGCATTCATCACTTGTGTTGTACCTTGAATCAATCGATAATCGGAAAAATAATTACTATCCACATTCTTTAATTCAAAACAATAATTAATCACATGATCAGGATACTCCTCCTCCATTTTTGTTAGGTCTAAATCATGCGTTGCAATAAAGCAAACCAATGGTGTATGGTGATGCATTAGTTTTTCTAAGAATTTCTTAGAACCCACTAGTTTATCTTGTGAATTTGTTCCTTTTAATATTTCATCTAAAATTATGTACTGAGGAATACCCTTTTCTAAACGGTCAATAAGGATCTTTAATTTATTAATTTCATTTTTAAAATACGAATCCCCAGAAGATAAATTATCCACTGTTTTGATGCTGGTAAACAACTCCATTGGATAAAATTCCATTTGTTTTGCACTTACATTTGCTCCATTCATTGCCAATATTAAGTTGGTTCCTACAGTACGAAGAAAGGTACTTTTTCCAGCCATATTAGCACCAGTAATTATAGCAATATTATTAGGTCTGCTGGTTGTAAAACTATTTCTTACAGCTATATTCTCTGCTAACAAGGGATGATATGCATCTATTATCTCTAAATGATAGGGCGAATCTGAAATTTGAGGCGTAGTAAAATTTTCATATTTAGAATTGTAAATAGCAAAGGATTGATAAGCTTCTAAAGTTGCTAAATTTGTAACCCATTTCTCATTATAAGCAATAACTTTTTCAATTCTATGTTCAAACTGAATGGCGTGGAAAAGTTTCCATAAAGTAAATTGATTCAATAAAAATCCAATAATCGGAAAACCAATAGCTTCTAAGCCTTCTATCGTAGATTTTACATCTTTTATCAGCTCCGAAGCCTTTTTACCATCACTTATAAGTTGTTCCTTAATTTTTAAATTTAACTCTGATGAAAAATTTTCATCTTCAACATGTTTAAATAACTTTAATAAATTCTCTATCTGATCTGCATTTACAAAAAGATATGAAAGCGATGTATTAATTTTATTTTTGAAAATAAAATTAATAATAAATCCTACCGGAATAGCAATTATAACCCAGAAGAATACTGCTTTTTTAGGAAAACCAACACTAGCTAAAGTAATAAAAGTAACTAAATTAATACCCCCTACAACAAGAGGTAAAATCTGCAATCTAGTAGAGTTAAACACTCTTTTTATTTCACCAAATATTACAAATTGACCAATATTAGCACGTTTAGAAAGCGTTAAAAACTTAACCATCCATTCTGGTTTAGAGCTTAATTCTTTAAAAGATTCTTGTCTTTTTAAAATGTATTCTTTCTCTGGTGTAATCGATGATAATAAAGATTTCAATTGAAAATTCCCTACAAAAGATTGTGTTTTATTGACACGATTAAAAATTGAATTTCCAGTAATAATATCTAAATCTTTATTGTACACATTGTCTAGTGTATCGCCTTCCAAATTTTCAAAATCATCTACTCTATCTTCTTTTTTAATAGATTCTATAACTTCTAACGCTTGAGTAATGTATTGCAGTTCATCAGAAACCTTCGAAGATTTTACAACTAATATTAGAAATCCAATGAAGAATATACCACAACTTGCTAAAAAAACATAGTTATCTGTTGAAGTATAATAATAAAATAGAACTGCCGAGAGTAGAAAGCAAATTAATCGAATGTTACTAAGCTTATTTTTTTTAGATTTTAATAGATTGAAATTCTCCGTATATTGAGTTTCTATCTTTAAATATTCTTTCATTTAAAAGTCGTTGAAATTTATCCTCGTAAATGTAGGGATAAAGAAAAATATTGCAACATCTGCAAGCTTTATTTTTCGACCGTCAGTTTAGTATTGACCAGCTTACTCCATTTTTGTGCGCCTTTTTGACTTAAATGATCTGCATTCTGAAAATCCTCAGGAAGAAATAAGCGAGTAGAATCCATATAATTCCACCATTCTACCGCAGGATATTGCTCAATTAATTGCTGAGTTGTTTGTTTCATATGATTATATTGATCTTTATTTAAACGATCTATATAAAATCGCATTACAGGAGACGTTAACAAAATAACCTTTACATCATTTGCGTTACACCAATTTATTATACATTGTAATGCTTTAAGATTTGAAGCAATACGATTTTGTGTTAAAGTATCTTTTAAATTTTTTGAATGATTTGCAACTGCATGCTCGGCACTTTCAATAGAATCAATATCCTGTTTAACATAACGTTTTGAGATAAAACCGTTACGATCAACTTTTATTTCGTTTGTAGGGTCTTCTATATATTTCTCTAATCGATGTAAAGATGTAGATAATGGCTGATGAAAAATATCTGTTTGATTCTTCCAATCCAACGTGTGTGAATAAATACTGTAATAAATATTGTAATTCTTGATTTTGTGGGCAGAAGATCCATCTTCCAAACACAACACATAACTAAAATATGAAATAGGAATAATAACAGTTTTTAACTGCGGTAACTGATTTTTGAATTGGTCAAATAATTTCTCATCTAAGTCGAGCGTTTGAGATGAGTAAGCTAAGTTGTAAGTAGGTGCAGAAAATAATTTAGGATCAAGGCTAACATAAGTATGTGAACTTCCTAAAATTAAAATTTCGATTTTGTCTTGGCTAGATTCTAGGTGATATTTTTTAAAAGAGAAATCATTAGGTATTGCCCTTAAGAAAAATTCTAAAGAGGAAAAACTAATGGTTGCAAAAAATAAAATTCCACATAAAACAATGAGAGGTATTATACGGCCAATTTTCATGTTGTAAATCTACATCGAGATAATCTAAAATTTATTTTCTTCTGATATAAATATAAATATCATTTTCTTTATTAATACTTCTTAGATCAATCATACTTTCTATACATTCTTTAGCAGTAATAGATTCTCCTCCATCCATATAATTCATAAATTTACCATTAGGTAAAGGCGTAACACTTTTTGCAAAAATCTCGTCAGTTATCGACTTTCGTTCACCAATCAATGTATATACATATTCGTGTCCCGTTTCATCCGTAAAATTCTTCACTTTATAAATTTCAGCATCTTCCCCTGGATTCGTAATCACAAATAAATAATCAAAATATTTATCCTTCTCAAAAAAAACTCTTTTCATAATAGCGTTCTTAGCTTATTTAAATTTAAGATTAAATTTGCGAGAAAGAAAAGAATTTTACAATAATCTGCTTTTACAATTCTTAAAAAAATTCTTTGTCGATGCAAAGATTTTTTTAAAAAACGTTCATTCAATTATTTAATTGGATCTATAATTGTACCTACGGGAAATAGTTTACGAAATACAAATCCGACTAATGGACCTGCTACTATCACTTGTAACGGAAAAGCCATTATAAAGTTTCTAGGCATACTGATTAACCAATTTTGAATCCAGTTTTCATCAAAATCAGAAAATAATAAAGAACAAATAAATGACATAATAATTACCATTTGTGTTACGAAGCATAATGCCGAAACTAAAATAACTTTTGGAAGTGGATCGTTTGGTTTCACGAATTTATGAATCAGCTTCATGGCCATTTTACCTACAAAAAACCATTCCACCGTAAAAGCGATGATGTAAGTTAGTGGTAAAATTGTCCAAGCTTTTTTTAAACTTTCCAAGTTAATTCCATCGTATAAAATAGTGTTATAAGCTGACATACCGAAAGCCATAACAAAAACCATAAGAAAGGTATATACAAAATTTTCTTTCTTATTAATGGGCATTTGATTCATGATAATTATTGAGAAATGATAATATTAGATAATTTATTAATTGTTGCTAAGGCTTGATAAAATTCTTGAACCTGCTCTTGGGTTAATATTTTCATTCTATTCTGAAAATGCTCATCCATACTAGTTTCTACTTTATCAATGAAAAGATTTCCTTCATCCGTTAGCGCTAAATGTATTTTTCTTTTGTCTGAGACAGATCGAATTCGTTGAATAAAACCTAACTCTTCTAATTTATCGACAGATTGAGAAAATGGACCTTTTTCAAGTCCGACAGCTCTAGAAATATTAACCATTGATAAATTTACTGAGTGTTTAACCGTCATTAAAATACGTTCTTGCGTTAGGTTAATCATTTTTAGTTCTTCTGGTAAAAAATAATCTTTGAATAACGCGTATTTGATTAGCTCTAAACCATTCAGTTCAATTGCAATTTTATTATTCATGTAAATAAATTAGTTATAAATATAACGGTTACAAATGTAACTATTATTTCTGAGATGTAGATTGACCAATTAATAGTATCCTCTTATTGGCAAATTGATTCAATTTATTTATAAAAAAAGCACTGAAATTAAATTTCAGTGCTTTATATATGAAGTATATAAAATATCTCTTTATAACTAGAACTGGTAAACAATGGCGTTAATATTCATACCAGCTCCTACTGAAGCAAACATTACTAAATCTCCGTCATTTATCTGATGATCCTCCAATTCGTTATTCATTATCATTGCTAATAATGTAGGAACTGTTGCAACACTACTATTTCCTAGCTTGCTAATAACCATTGGCATAATACCTTCCGGAACTGGCATACTATATTGACGGTAAAAACGTTTCACGATAGCTTCGTCCATCTTCTCATTTGCTTGGTGAATGATAATCTTGTTTAAACTTGTAATATCATATCCACTTTTAGCCAAACACTCTTTCATGGCAGCAGCAACATTATTCAATGCAAATTCATATATCTTACGACCATCCATTTTAATATACTTAGTATCTGGACATTTTGTGTTATTATATGATTTCCCAAAGAACAAATAATCTTTTTCTTCGTATGTAAAAGAAGCTGATAAATGAGATTTTATTCCTTTTTCCTCTTCTGTATGTTCTATTATTACTGCTCCCGCACCATCTGCATAAATCATGGTATCTCTATCATGTGGATCTACAACGCGCGATAAAGTTTCAGCACCAATAATTAAACATCTTTTGGCAAGACCAGATTTAATGTAAGCATTAGCTTGTATTACTCCTTCAATCCATCCTGGACATCCAAATAAAACATCATAAGCCACGCAATAATTATTCTTAATCTTCAACTTGTGTTTTACGCGAGAAGCTAAACTGGGCACTGTATCAGATTGTATTGTACCAAATGCTACATCCCCAAAGTTATGTGCAAAAATGATGTAATCTAATGTTTCAGGATCAATACCTGAATTTTTGATTGCAGCTTCAGCAGCAATTAAACCAAGATCTGAAGTGACTTGATTTTTACTAGCGTATCTTCTTTCTTCTATACCTGTGATTTCTTTTAATTTTAATGCAATTGTAGCATTATCATGTTTTAAGGCATCACCATTATTGTCTAAAAAATTATGTTGATCAAAAAAAATGTTAGTGATTATTTCGGAAGGAATGTAGTTTCCAACCCCGATGATTTTACTTGTCATAAATGTATTCCATTGTCTATACGTTTTACTAAACGTATACTTTTATTATTAAAACGATTAAAAAATAATTTATTGTTTAAACGTTTTTAAAATTACATAAAATATGAATTCAAGACCTTTTAAAAACCTTAAAAAAATATTAAAATAATTAATTAAACACGAAAACAGTTTAATTAAATAACCCTCAACACTTTAATTGATTTATTTCCAATATTTATTTTGTTTTTTAAGTAAATTATATCCTTTTGTAGACCATAATGCAAGAATGACTAATATAGGTTGGAAAAATAATCGTATTAATCGTTTCAAATCTGTATCCAAACCGAATGCATCTACACCATTTATATATTGTGAAATATTTCCAGGAAAAATAATAATATAAAATAAAGCTAAAGCAATACCAACATAGGCTTTATATCTTCCTAAAAACAAAAGAGCAAGACCAAATATGATTTCAACTACACCTGATACCAAAACAACAGCATCAGACATTGCAGCAGTTTTTTGTAACCATTGAGGAACTTGTGCCTGAAACTCGCTTCTCATGAAAGTTAGATGACTTATACCAGCAAATAACATAAATAAACCAAGCACAAATCGAGTTAGAGTTTGACTTACCGAGGTTGGATAATTTTTCATTTTAAATATTTAATTAATACAATAGTATACAATAATCTCTCCTATTTTAATAAAAATCAAAGGAATAACTGTTTTTCCCTAAAATAGGCTTAAATTGAATATAAATTTTAAAAAGCCTAAACGATGAATTACAATGCAGAACATATGAAAAGAGCAATTGCTTGCTCATGTGAAAATATAGATCAAGAAGGTGGACCATTTGGTGCAGTGATTGTAAAAGATGGAAAGATAATAGCGGAAGGAACCAATCGCGTTACTGCAAGTAATGACCCTACAGCTCATGCAGAAATTGTAGCCATTCGGAATGCAACGAAATATTTAAATAATTTTAGTTTAGCAGGTTGTCAAATATATACCTCTTGTGAACCTTGCCCGATGTGTTTAAGTGCGATTTATTGGGCTCGTATAGATGCTATATATTATGCCAACACAAGAGATGATGCAAAAGAGATTGGATTTGATGACTCTTTTATTTATGATGAAATTGCTTTGTCTATGGAAAAAAGAGCAATTCCTATTCAGCAATTTTTAAGAGAAGAAGGATTAGAAGCATTTAAAAAATGGTCTACAACTTCTGATAAAACAGCCTATTAAATTATAAATAAATTCTGCATCATTTGATTAGCAAATCACACTCTATTTTAATCCCAAAATATTTGATGTTCTGCGCTAATTTAGCAAACTTTGCATAAAAAGTTTTTTATATGGAAATGCAATCATTACAAGGAAAAACAGCCTTCATCACAGGAGCTGGTAAAGGATTAGGTAAAGCAATGGCGTTGGCTTTAGCAAAAGAAGGAGCTAATCTATTTTTAGTTGGAAGAACAGCTGCTGATTTAGACGCTGTAGCACAAGAAGCTAAAACGTTAAATAACGATATTACGGTAAATACTTCTGTTGCGGATGTAAGCGATTTGACACAAGTACAAAATACTGTAAAAGAATTAACAGCAATCGATGCAAGAATCGATATTTTAATTAACAATGCTGGAATTTTAAGAACTGGAGGAATTTTAGATTTACCAATTGAGGAATTTGAACAATCTATTAAAATTAATGTATTAGGTACTTACTACGTTTTACATGAAGTTTTACCTTTCTTAACTCAACAATCTTCAAGTGATATTATCAATATCGCTTCTACAGCTGGACAAAAAGGTAACGCAAATCTTAGTGCTTATGGAGCTTCTAAAGCAGCAGTTATCAACATGTCTGAGGCAGTAATGCAAGAGTTCCGTAAAAAAGGTGTACGTGTAACAACAATTAACCCAAGTACCATAGCAACTGAAATGACGTTAAATGCTAAATTTACAGATGGAAATGAAGAAAGAGTCTTACAACCACAAGATTTAGCTTATTTAATTGTAAGTCACTTAAAATTACCTCAACGTGCTTTTGTAAAAGACTTTGGTTTATGGTCAACTAACCCTTAATCTTTACTCATAAAATATTACATAAAAGCTCTGTTTATCAGGGCTTTTTTATTACCTAAAGAATTATACCTCAACATAATTTCCCCATTAACACTCAAATATAGAGTTTGTCATCTATTTGGTCATGTCTTTGATATAGAAATATAAACTTTAATAAAGTGGATACTAAATACATACATCATATCCATCTTCATTAAAACTTTATTTATCCACCAATTTTATATCGTACTAAAAAGATAATTATTT
Source organism: Faecalibacter rhinopitheci (assembly GCF_015234135.1). Classification (GTDB taxonomy): domain Bacteria; phylum Bacteroidota; class Bacteroidia; order Flavobacteriales; family Weeksellaceae; genus Empedobacter; species Empedobacter rhinopitheci. Next base: position 89,395 of record NZ_JADGIK010000007.1, read on the forward strand.
TATAAATGAAAACATACGACCAATTACTTCCAAAGCAAATTACTGCGTATATCCCGGCACATATTCAAGGATTTCAACGCGATATGTTTATTTATAAAAAACTAGAAAATGAAGATCCTATAGCACATTTTAAAACACTTAAAAACAGGTTAACACATATTAATCAATGGGATGAATTCTGTAAAATCAGCGATGTACATTTTACTTTAATGAATGATAAAGGTGAAAATTTAAATCAGGTAAACAGCGTTGGTGATTTGATAAAAATAGAAAAGAAACCTATGCACAAAGTAAATATATGTGAAGATTTATTTGCTGATTGGGTAATTATAACAAAATTTATTGAGATTGATGACGAATTAATTTCATGTGCGATTATAGAACTATCACCTACGATTAATCCTTTCATAAATTCTAATGAAACAAAACATTTCTATCGAAAAGATGCAAGTAATACTTTTATACTTTATAGAGTTAAAAACATACTAAGTGTATCTATACATGGCCGTAATGAGATTCTGAATAGCAAAGTAAGCAGTAAATTAAAACTAGCTCGAAATATATTCATTTCAAATTTTGGATTATTAGGAATTGATAATCTTTTATGGAAAGATTTTGCTCGTTGCCTATTTAGTTACGATTCATGAAGAAATAGGGATAAAATTATAGCATTTTAATTGAATTGTTTTATATAACAAATGATAGAACCTTATTCCTACTATATATTTTTATAAAATAGGTATAGAATTCTTATATCCGAACGAACACCGAACGAACCCTACAGAAGCGATACAGAATGGATATAGCGCACCTACAGCTTGCCTACAGAAAACATGTACAATAAGTACGCTTACATTATACAAAAGGAAATTTTAGTACTCTTTTCACACTTTGATTACTCATTTTATTATTTCATTGATTATTATTTAAATTAGAAAAGAGATGTATTGTAATTTACTGATAAACCAAAATATATTATAAACTTTGCACACGTACATAGTATAAATTGTATTAAAAAAATGAAAGTGGAAGAAATCAAAATATTAAATGTAGAAATTACAGATTTAAAAGCTCTGCAAGAGATAGGTAAAACCACATTTTCCGAAACCTTTGCTACCACAAATAGCGAAGAGGATATGAAGAAATATTTGGCTGAAAGCTTTTCTTCAGAAAAAATATTAGCTGAATTAAAGGATGATAATTCTGAATTTTATTTTGCAAAAGTGGATAAAGATATAGTAGGATATTTAAAACTCAATTTTGGAAAATCACAGACAGAATTAAAAGATAATAACGCTTTAGAAATTGAACGCATTTATGTTTTAAATGCATTTCATGGAAAAAAAGTAGGACAGCAATTATATGATAAAGCAATTGAAATTGCGAAACAAAAAAACGTAGATTATGTATGGTTAGGTGTTTGGGAAGAAAACACGAGAGCCATTAAATTTTACAAAAAAAATGGTTTCACAGCATTCGATAAACATATCTTCCGATTAGGAAATGATGAACAAACGGATATTATGATGAAACTTGAAATAAAGAAATAAGATTCAATTAAAAAAGTGCTGAGATTTTCAGCACTTTTTTTAACTTATAAATAGATATTTATTTTAATAACTTGATGTTTTTATTGTAAAATTAAATTCATACTTACTATACAATATTAATTTCACCATTAAATTGTCTTTTGATACACTGTATCACATTTGTTATTTCATCGCTTAGCGCAATTACAAAATCTCCTTTTTCTGCTATTTGTAATGCGTATTTTAAAGCTTCAACCTCATCGCTAATTAATTTTACTGGCATATTTGGATTAACCTGCTGAATTCCTTTTAGTAGCAGGCTCGTAATTTCTTTTTCTGAGCGCCCTCGTAAATGATGTTCTTGGCGTATAATTATATAGTCAAACATTTGTGCTGCAATAGAAGCACATTGTACAATATCTTGGTCTCTACGATCTCCAATTCCTGATATTATTCCTATTTTACGATTGCACTGAAAACTTTCTATAAAAGATTGTATAGCTAAGTAACCAGAAGGGTTATGAGCATAGTCCACCAACAATTTAAAATCATTGATCTCAAAAATATTTAATCTTCCTGGCGTTTGTTCCACACCTGGCTGAAAAGTTTCTAAACCTTGTTTAATTTGTCCTATTTCGCTAGGCAATAAATAACAAGCCAATGCTGCAGCTAGCATATTCTGAATCATAAACTGAGCTTTACCTCCATAAGTAATAGGAACATCTTGAACAGGAATAATTTTAATTATTTTTTGACCCGTATATATACAAACGATATCATCTTGAATAAAACTAAACTTTTCACCTCTCTTGATAAATTCTGGGATTAATTCAGATTGAGGATTACTAATAAAATAAGCACTGTGACAAGATAATTTTTTACTTATCTTCATACTTATGGCATTTTCAGCATTAATTATTGCCCACCCATTTGGTTGAATCGTATCTAACACTACTGATTTAACGCGGGCTAAATCTTCTAATGTGTTGATATCATTTAAACCCAAATGATCTTCTTCAATATTAGTTAATACACCAATTTGACATTCCTTAAAACCAATCCCTTCTCTTAATATTCCACCACGTGCAGTTTCTAACACTGCAATTTCAGTCATAGGATCTTGTAATACTTTTCTAGCACTACGAGGACCAGTTGTATCCCCACGTTCAAGCAGTAACTTATTAAGATAAATTCCATCTGTGGTAGTGTATCCGATTTGTTTACCTGATTGCTGTAAAATATGAGCAATTAAACGAGTGGTTGTTGTTTTACCATTAGTACCCGTCACTGCAATGATAGGTATATTGGTCGGAATGTTCTGAGGATATAAATAATCTATTACTGATTTCCCGATATCTATGGGCTCTCCATGTGCAGGATGGGTATGCATACGAAAACCTGGTGCGGCATTTACTTCTAGTACTGCTCCATTTCCGTGCGTAAAAGGTAATGAAATATCGTGAGCGATAACATCAATTCCACATACATCTAACCCAATAATACGAGATATTTTCTCCGCCATTAGGATGGTTGACGGATGAACGATAGATGTAACATTCGTTGAGGTCCCTCCTGTACTTAGGTTACAAGTAGATTTTAAAATGACCTTTTCATTTTCTAATGGAATACTTTCTAAATCATATTTCTGTTTAGAAAGCATTTGTAGTAAATCATCGTCAATTAATAATTTGGTTAAAAAATTTATATGCCCTTCTCCTCGTAGCGGATTTGTATTTTCAAATTGAATTAGTTGATTTATAGTATGCACACCATCCCCTACAATATGCGCAGGTTCCCTTTCAGCTAAAGCAACTACTTTATGGTTTACCACCATTATTCTGTAATCTTTTCCCTCAATATAACGCTCAACAATCACCTCATTTCCATATTCCTTCGCTTGCAAAAAAGCATTATCCACATCTTCTAAATCACAAATATTTACAGTTGCACCCTTTCCTTGATTTCCATTAAGAGGTTTTATGACTAAAGGGAATCCCAATTGTTTAACCAAATCATATACTTCTTCCCCTGTTATTGCAACACCACCTTTAGGAATTGGAATATGGTATTGATTTAAAAGTTGTTTAGTTCTATCTTTATCTCCAGCGAGTTGAACTCCATGGTAAGAAGTTTGACATGTAATAGTAGCTTGTATAAATTTTTGATGAATACCTTGTCCAAAATATATAAAAGATGACTCTTTATTTAATCGTCTCCACGGGATGTGACGCGCTTCAGCCGCATCAACAATACTTTGGGTAGAAGGACCTAATTTATTTTTCTCATAAATAGTATGCAGCTTATCAATATAGGGTTGAATTTCTATTGTATCCCCATTTATTAAAGCCTGTGCAATTTCAACTGCAAATTCTGCTGCATTCTTTCCTGCTTCTTCATCTACATAATTAAAAACAACATTATAAACACCTTTTATAGATGTACTTCTTGTTCTTCCAAAACCAGTAAACATACCTGCCAGCGTTTGTATTTCTAAAGCAATATGTTCAATCACATGTCCCATCCATGTCCCTTCTTTTACCCGTGTAAAGAAGCCTCCTTCTACTCCTTCTGAACATCGATGTGTGTATAAAGATGGAATTAATTGTATAATTCGTTCGTAAAATCCATTTATTTTATTTGTCGGGAACTCTTCTAATTCTTCTAAATTAAGTCGCATTTGAATCAAATTGGAACGTCTAATACTCCATACATTTGGCCCTTTTAGAATTAAAATTTTCTCAATAATCATATGTAGTTTTATTATGGTTTAATGTTTATTAACAATTTCCTTACCGAATTACAATTCTAATCCGTCTTTTTTTTAGGAATAATAATTGATAATTAATTACCGCTTAATTAATTACAAATGATCAAAGGAAAATTAATCATCGTTGGAGGTGGAATCGACACAGGGGACTTAATCCCAGAACAAACTATACCTACTAATATTGAATACAAATCTTTTTTTGTAGAAGGTATTTTAAAAAAGATACTGGATGAATCAAAAAAAGGGATTAATTCTCGTATCGAAATTGTAACAACAGCATCACGGGTAGCGATTGATTCGGCAACAGCTTATATCCGAGCTTTTAATTTATTGGGCGCACATAATGTAAGCCATATGCATCTAGACAATCGTATGGATTGTAAGAATGAAGATTTTTTAAAAAGATTACAAGAATGTAACGTTATTTTCTTCACAGGCGGAGATCAATTGCGTTTAACTTCTACTATTGGTGGAACCCCTTTCCATCAAATGTTAATTGAAAAATATTACCATGAAGAATTTGTTTATGCAGGTACTTCTGCTGGTGCAGCTGCAGTATCCTCTGGAATGATCTATGAGGGCGAATCTTCTGCTGCATTAAGAAAAGGTGAAATTGAGATTAATGGTGGATTAGGACTAATAGATTCTATTATCGTAGATACACATTTCTTAGAACGTGGTAGAATTGGACGTTTATTTCAGACAGTAGTTGGTAATCCGATGAAAATTGGAATTGGTTTAGGGGAAAATACTGGTTTATTAATTATAGATAATAATCAAATGCAAACATTAGGTTCAGGAAGCCTTATTATTGTAGATGGGCATCAAATATCCGATACTAATTTAACTCAAATCCATACTGGTAAACCTATTTCTATTGCTAATATTATTGTTCATTGTATGACCAAAAATGATATCTATTATATCAAAGAAAATAAATTAATCATCAAAGATTCTCAATACCATTAACCTATATGAAGATTATTATTCACGGAGGCTTTTTTTCTGAATCAGATACCTCTGCACAAGTAAAAATAGATAAACAAAATTCATTAAAAGAAATTTGTAACCAAGGTTATCAATATCTTCAGAATCATTCTGCGTTAGAAACAGTTGTACATGTGGTTAGTTTACTAGAAAATGATCCTTTGTATAATGCAGGAACGGGATCTCAAATTCAGTCGGACGGCAAAATCCGAATGAGTGCCGCATTAATGGATGGCCATAAGCTAAATATGAGTGGTGTAATTAATGTAGAAAATATTCAAAATCCAATCTTATTGGCCAAAGAATTATCAGGTCAAGATGATCGATTTTTAAGTGGTGAAGGTGCAAATGCTTTTGCTATTAAACATCACTTCCCTTATTATAATCCAGAGATACCTCAACGTCGTGCAGAATATATAGAAAAGAAAAATAATATACCAACCTCAACAGTTGGATGTGTTTGTATAGATCAAAACAATCGTATTGCAGCAGCTACCTCAACAGGTGGAAAAGGGTTTGAAATACCAGGTCGAGTTTCAGATTCTTCAACGGTAGCGGGTAATTATGCCAATTCATTTTGTGGAGTAAGTTTAACAGGTGTAGGAGAAGATATCATTAATGGTGCTATGGCTGCTAAAATTGTCACAAGAGTAACGGATGGTATGCCTATAGAAGTTGCATTCGACAAAACTTTTAATGAATTAAAACAAATTGATGGTTTTGCAGGGGCAATTGGAATTGATCACAATGGTACTATTTTTCATCAAGAAAGTTATCCAACAATGGTATATGCTTCATTTGATGGAAAGAATTGGGATGTTTTTGATTAAAGTAACTTCTGAAGTGTATTAAACTTATATATATTTATTTTATTTGAGAGAAAAAACAATGCTTTCATTTTTATTCATAAGTATTTTATTTAAATAATAATGTATTCATGAATCCTGCGAATTTGTCTTGATACAAAACATTTGAAATTAAAAGGAGAAGCCACGGTGTGGCTTAGGTATTCTTCTCTAATTTTCATTTTGTCTATACTCATTTGTGATGCGTATTAAGTTCATATTGTATTTTTTTATATATGTTCTTTTTTCTTTGATGAAAAAAGAACCAAAAAAATCAAGGCTTCAAATCTATTTCACTAAAATTAAATATCATTACGGGAAAGATTTAAATGACTCGTTAGCACTCGCTAAATCTTTCTTATCCTCCATTCTATTTAATTTCTTAACGTTATAGATTTAGAGGCCGATTAGTAGAGTTGTAAGGAAGTGAACTAGTTTTTAGTAATTTGTTTTTTATTTAGATGTTCTTTTTTCTTTGATGAAAAAAGAACCAAAAAAATCAAGGCTGTAAATTCTTTGCTAAAAAAGAATTTCAGTTGGCTAAATAATTTAAATCACTCGCTATCGCTCGGGAAATTATTTTTAACGCCTTCTTCGTTCTTTTTCTTAACGCCCGAATTTAAGGCCAGTTAAACTTAGTTATTTAGTGAACAAATGGAGACGATTATGTATATGATAAAAATGGAAATTTAAAAATTGATTTAAATAAAGAAATTACGGATAGTATTATTTATAATCATTTAAATTTACCTATCTTAGTACAGAAAGGTGTTGGAAGTGTAGCATATGCGTACAATGCAAATGGTGTGAAGTTAAGAAAAATAGTAAAAAAACTAAGTGGAACAAATGCTGGATTAACCACAACTATAACAGAATATTTAGATGGTTTTCAGTATAAAGATGGGGTATTACAATTTTTCCCGACAGCGGAAGGGTATGTAAATGCAATAACTAATGGTACGGTAGCTTATAACTATGTATATAACTTAACCGATCATCTAGGAAATGTGCGTGTAAGTTATGCATGGGATGAGGTAAATAGTAAACTAAAAACTGTAAACGAAGATCATTATTATCCTTTTGGTTTACAACACAATGGCTATAATAAACCTCAGAAAGATATACAAAGTACACTTGGAAAGATAGAAATTGCAATTGGCTTAGAAAGTTCTTCAGGTTCTGGAAATTATAAGTACAAATACAACGATTATGGAGCCAAAAGCTTTAATAAAGTTTTTGGTGAACATACCAAACGAAGTGTTGAACTACAAGACGAACTTGGTTTAAATTGGCATGACTATGGATGGAGAAATTATGACGCTAATATTGGGAGATGGTTCAATGTAGATCCTTTGGCAGAGAAAATGCGTCGCCACTCACCTTACAATTATGCTTTTAATAATCCTGTTTACTTTATTGATCCCGATGGGATGATGCCTGATCCTCCACAAAATGGCTACGAATATAAAGATGGTTATGTTCATACAGATGATACAGGTAGTTGGGTATATAATGCTAAACAAAATACCTGGGATGGTTTAAACGGAGAGAATACATATGCTAACGAAACAGTTAATTTAGGTGAAGCTAGTATAATTGCTAAGAAAGATAATAGTTTCCAAGGCATTGTAAATAGAGCTTATGATAAAAGTTATGATCCTAGATTTTCTCCATATAATCCTGACGCTATTAGCTTTTCACTTAATTATGGTGTAAATGCTATCTTTTTTCAAGCAAATGTAAATGTACAAGTAGCTATAACTGGAGGAGATTTTTCTATTTTAGGTGGAGCAGATTCTGGCATAGGAGTTAGTTTTGATAAAATTGGCTTTGGTCCTTCTGCTTCTTTGAATTTTCATGATAACTACGGTGGGAATAAAGATGTTTTAGGAGGTCTAAAAGGATCTGACATTACTACTTCAGCAAGTTTAATTCTTGGTGGTAGTTATAGTACATCTGCATTAATAGATAATGATACAAAAATACCTATTATCCAAAATGGACAGCCTATTGAAGCCGCAAGCGGTGTTAGAAGCTATGGAGTGAATTTAGGTACGAGTGTAGGAGCAGGAAGATCAATTACAAAATCATATGAAATATACAGATTCTCGAATTAAATTATTTAAATATTATTTACTATTTAATATTCTTTTTCTATACTCATGTTCCAATGGTATAGATTGTGGTTTGTTAGTAAAATTCGCAGTTGAAAATGAATGCATCATAATCGTAAATAAATTACCTTCATCTCCATCTCCAACTTTAGATGCTATAGGAATTAATCCTACTACTAAAAAGGAGTGTGAGTGTTCTGATGGAGGAAGATGGTGGTCTCAATATAGAAATGAAATAGAAATAGGAGACACTATTATCAAACGAAAAGGCGAACTAACATTCAATATTCACAAAAAAAATACGATTATTTCTCACGAATGGGAGTGTAAAGGTGAAATTTATAATCCAGATGGAACTATAAAAGAAGTTCTAAAAAAACAATAAAACAAAAGGCAAACCAACGTTTGCCTTTTGTTATTTTATAAAGTTGCTACATTTTTATTAAAGAAATTATCTCTCTATATATTGTTATATTTGAGAAACAATGAGATGTTCATTCAAACAGATGGAGTGTAGGATAATTGAAGAAGTAAAGTGTTTGTTTAGGATTACGAAAACCAGGGTTAGGAATTAGTCAACAATTTTCTAATTCTATAATATTGAGACCTTTTAAAAAATGAAAAAAATATTATTATTACTTATACTATCTATGTTTTGTGGATGTGGAGAATCACAGTGTAACGACTTTCATAAAATAGTTTTAAAACAGCAATCTAACATTATTATAGATAGAAATTACAATACAGAAAAGTCTTCTTTTGCTTTAGGTACATTAAAATTAAAAGGGAGAAATCTAGAGACAAATAAATCCGAATATTTTCATCCTGACACAAGAGGATGGCAACCATTCGCACAATATATTTCAATAGGAGATACAGTAATAAAAAAGAAAGGTGAAGCGATTATGTATATTTATAAAAAAGACACTATCGTTTCTATAAGCTATGAAAATTTTTGTGATAAGACAAAATATGACCAAAACCAAGTGTTAAAGATTATGGTAAGAGATAGTATTAAATAAGCGAGGTATTTTTCCAAATGTGTTGTTTTTATACAATGTATAATTCACAAAACCACAAAAGGAAAAATATGTATTTAATAATATTCTTTTTATTTAATTCTTGTAGCTCAATTAATATTTCAGAAAATAAAAGAATTAAGTATGATGATATTCTCAATCATTATATTAAGCTAACTGATAGAGATAATGAATGTATGTTGTCAAAATAAATGAGACACCTCTTTCTAAAAATTAAGAGAGTGTTTGGTTTATAAATTTATTATTTTTTCTTGATAATACAATTGCCTTCTTTTTGCAATTGTTTGTTGTTTAATAATTGCTCTTTGTTCTAAAATTTTATCTGCTCGACCAAAATACACATCCGAAGGCGTAAGATTGTTAAAAGCCTTATGATACCTATGATTGTTATAATTTTCTACAAACTTATTTAAGGCCTCTACGAGCTCATCAGGATGATAGTAATGATCCAATTTTACTACATTTTTCATTGTCCTGTGGTATCTTTCAATCTTTCCTTGTGTCTGTGGATGAAGCGGTTTTCCTCTAACATGCTTCATATTTTGGGTATTTTCTAAATAATCTTTTAATTCACTTGATACATAACAAGGTCCATTATCCGATAATAATTTAGGTTTTTCCTTGGTTTTTAATTTAGCCTTTTCAATGGCTGTTTTTACGGTTCTTTTTACATCTTCAGCTTTCATTGAGCTACATAATTCCCAATGAATAATATATCGGCTGTAATCGTCTAAAATCGTGCTTAAATAATACGATCCCCATCCAATAATTTTAAAGTATGTAAAATCAGTCTGCTACATTGGATGAACAAAATTGGTTTTATCTTTAAATTCATTTGCGGCTGAAATTAAAATATGATTGGGTGCTGAAATTAGATTTCGTTGCTTCAATATCCGATAAACACTCGATTCTGAGATGAAAATCCCTAATTCGTCCGTCATTTTAAAAGCCAGTTCTCTAGCAGATAATTCAGGATAATCCAAGGCTAATTCTACAATTAAATCCTTCTGAGAATCTGGAATACTATTCCATTTACGATGAGTTGAGTAACGTTTAGATTCTAATGCTTCAAATCCATTTGCTAAGTATTTTGAATACCATTTATAAAATGTACTCCTTGCAATTCCAAATTCCTCTAAAGTACGTTTAACTCCAATTTCTGAACGAGTTACAATTTGGATAATTTTGTGTTTTTCACTTGCTGATAATCGCATATATTTTTTGAATTTTGTTTTTAATCCAACGAGTTCAAGGTTTTTTTTACGATATCATAGCGAACAACCAAATCGGCTACAATCTCTTTTAAACACTGGTTTTCTTTGCGTAATTCACTTACATCATCGCTTGTTGCTTCACGAGTAATATCACCAGATAATCACTTTTTACCTGCTTCTAAAAATTCTTTATTCCACTTATAAAATTGAGATTGACTAATGCTATATTTTCTACAAAGTTCAGCAATTGAAGTTTCTGCTCGTAAGGCCTCCATTACAATTAAAATCTTTTGTTCGGATGTAAATAGTCGTCTCGTATTTTGACGGATCTCTTTTACAAATTTTTCTGGAGTTGGTGTTTTGGATTTTGCCATAATTAAAGTTAATGATTTTTAAAACACTATCTTAAATTTTAGGTCTTAGATGTCCACTTTTTGCTGACGATTTACAATTTAGTTAGTTTTAATATAAATAAAACTATGAATTTAAATGTATTAGGGGAGTAAATAAAAAAAGCACCTTGTTTACAAAGTGCTTTTACAGGTGGTCCCACTTGGAGTTAAGTTTGTTTATATCAATTTTTAATGTACTTTCACCACCTAAACATCAGTTAGTTAGGTATTTACATTAATTTGTTTTAATAATTTTTAACTCATTTTAATTTCAAAATCACCCCCTTTCTGACCCCCTAATTAAAAATTGTTATAATGAAATATCATTTTGAATTAAGAAAGGATAAAATCACAAAAGATGGACTTATTCCTATTAGATTAGTTGTTACACACGGAAAAATAAGAATTCGAAAAAATATCAATGCTAAAACTACTATTGTTGATTGGAATAGAGAGAGTCAATTGATTAATAATTGCAAAAAGTGTCCATTTTACGATTACTATATTTCTTGCAATAAGGAGATTACCAATGTCACAGAGAAAGTAGATTATATTTTTAAATTTTTTGAATACAATGAAATTGTTTTTTCTGAACAAATTTTTAATGAGAGATTTGATGAAGATAATACTAAAATTTCAATTGATTTTTTTGAAGCCTTTCAAGAATTTATGGATGTATCAAAATCAACTAAATCAGAAGGAACAATAAAAAAATATAAAACAGTCCGAAATTTCTTAAATGACTTTAAATCTTTTACAAAATATCCTTTACGTTTTGATACAATTAACACCAAATTTGAGGAGGTATTTATGCTTTATTGTTTTGATGAACGTGAAACATTAAATAACTATTATGGCAAATTAATTTCTATCATAAAAACTTTTATGCAATGGAGTTTTGATCGTCAGTATCATAATTGTTATGAATTTAAGCGATTAAAAAGAGTTGAAGATGAAGTAGAAGTAATTTACTTAACTATAGATGAATTAATGGAATTGTATAATCATAAATTTGACAATAAATCGAAGGAAAGAGCAAGAGATTTCTTTTGCTTCGCTAGCTTCACTGGGCTACGCCACTCAGATGTTTACAATTTAGGTAATGCAAATATATATGAAGATCACATTAATTTATCATTAATCAAAACTAAAACAAACGATCATATTGTCCCATTAAATGATTTTGCAAATGAAATTTTAAATAAATATAAGGATACTATCTATTATCCAATTCCTAAAATTTATTCACAAAAACTAAATAAAAAAATTCAAGAATGTTGTGAAGATCTAGAATGGTTTGATGATGTTAATATTGTTCGTTACATAGGAACAAAACGAATTGATAAAAAGTTTAAAAAATATTTATTAATCACTTCTCATGTCGCTCGTAAAACTTTCATAACAAACAGTTTAATCCTTGGCATGAATGAACGAGTACTAAGAAACATCACAAATAGTAAAGATGAAAAATCATTCAGACGTTATGTAAAAATAGAAGAAGTACATAAGCAAAGAGAAATGAACATTTGGAATAATATAAAATGAGAACTTTTAATTTAATAAACAACGTTGATCAAATTTTGGGTGTTTTAAAACTTAATCTAAATCTTCAAAATATTCATGATATATCATTAGAGATGATTGAAAAATTAGATTATTTTGAGCTATTAGAACTTTTCCCTGCTTTTTATATAAATGAGAATTTCAAAAAAATCATCCATTTAATTGATTCTGAAGGTTACTATAATATTATTGATAATTCATTAGAAAAAATCAAAGAAACTGAAAAAAGTTTGTCAACAGTTCACTTTATAGCTTATTTAATTGGTCTAAAATATAAAGCAATTTCTTTTGAATATCATCCACCATTATTTGATGATTTTATAGAAATTATTGACAACAAGATAATTAAACACAAAGCAAAACTAAATACTGAGCTGAATGATAATTTTTCAATTAAAGATTCTTTTGGATTGTTTTTTATTCATGACAAGGAAGTTGCTTTAAACATTTTTACAAAATTCGTAATTAGTAAATTAAAAAAATATGATTTTGACACTCTAGCAATAGAGCTAATAATGAGTAAAGATGTAATTTTTTATAAAATTGGTATTAATCATATTCCAAATTTTGATCATTCAAATTATAAAGATGTTTCACTCTTAAAAAATGACGATCAATTATTCATTGAAAAACATGAATTATGTAAAATATTACGTGAAAAAGAATATTTTAATGCTGATTATCCTTTATCAGAATACACTGAAAAAGATTTACTAAATACAAACACACATTTTTCAAATTTCATTTCATTTCAAAATGAATTCAAACAGTTTTTGTATAATGAAATAGGTGAAGATTCAATTTATAATAATATTAATATTGGAGAAATATTTTTGACTAACATTTGTATAGAGTTACCAGAATATGATATTTCTACTTTAAATCATACTAATATAATTTTAAAAAAAATCATAAAAGATGATGAATCAAAAATTAGATTTATAGCATTTTTTATTCATCAATTTGATCTTGGTTATTTAACGGGAATAACAAATATTCTTCCAATAATATTATCTAATTATTTTGGAGCACAATTAATAAGCAAAAGTACTATAGAATCTTATTTCAAAAGACCTCTAAATAGACCTAAAACCCTAACAAAAGAAATTTCCAAAATATACAAAATATATCAAAACATTGATGAACAGGGCTAGTGTATACTGGTGTAAATAGAAAATGAAAAATTATATCAACATTTGTATCAGTTAAAAACAATTAAAATTATACAAAATGAGTAACAGATTTGTAGATCGTGGAGTTGATAATGTAATTGCTCCTGAAATAAAAAAAGAATCGATAAAAATTATTGAAAAAATAAATTATCCTGTAAAAGAAGATCGTTTAAAACAAGCAGAAGTTGCAGAAATGTTTGATACCACTGTTCAAACAATTATTAATTGGCGAAAGAAAGGAAAAATTCCTTTTTATAAAATCGGAAGAAATATTATCTATTCTAGAAGTCAATTAATCAAACTTGCTTCCCAAAATCAAGATTTAGTAAAAGCATAAAAAAAGTGATTATTCCCCAATAATCACTTCAAATATTATAAACAAAGCAAATGCCTTATTGTATTTAAATATTGCGAAACAAATATAAGGCATTTCATTTAAAATCAGAAACATTTATGAATGAAAATGTTATGTCGAATTCTGTATTCGATAAGCTAGAGTATTATCTGAACAAAAATTATGAAATTCGTTTTAATAAAATCAAACTTATTTACGAAGTTTCTGCTTTAGGAGAATATAATTTCTCAGAACTCAATATTGAACGTCTATATATTGAGTTAGAACGAAACAATGTTAAGCTATCATTTGATAAGCTATTAATCTATTTAAAAGCGTTTTCTACTCATTATGATCCAATTAAAAACTATTTTCATAATCTTTTACCTAAGTGGGATGGACAAGATTATATTGGAGAATTAGTTTCTAAGATTGAAGTGAATGAACATCAAGAGTTTTTTAACGAGCAATTTAAAAAATTTCTAGTTCGAACTATTTTATGCGCTTGTGAAAAGAAAATAATCAACAAAAATGCTATTATACTTTATAGTTCAATCCAAAATATAGGAAAATCTTCATTTATACGTTATCTCGTACCGTTTATTTTAGAGGATTATTTTTCAGAAGACATAACGAATGAGAAGGACAGCGTAATAAAACTAGCTACAAACTTCCTTATAAACTTAGACGAAATGCAGAATTTTCTTACAAGTTTATTAGAATTTATAAAAGCTCTCATTTCAAAAGAAAATATCCACGAAAGATTGCCTTATGCTAGAAAATCAGAAAGAATTGAGCGTATTGCATCATTTATCGGATCTACAAATAAAACTCACATACTTAAAGATAATAGTAACGTTAGATGGTTAGTTTTTGAAATAAATCACATTGACTTTTCTTATTCTAAAATAGATATTAACAAAGTTTGGTCACAAGCTTATCATCTAGCTTATAATGAAAAAGGGTTTAACCCATTTATGACTAAAGATGAATTAAGTTACAATGATGAAAAAAATAACAGTTTCAGAGCTTTCACAAGGGAAGAAGAAGAAATTATTGCATTTGTAGATCATAGTGAAGATGAAAATGATTTTATGACTGTAACTGATTTAAGTTTTGCACTTAGAAAAGTTAATATTAATAAATACCCAAACATATTGGGTAAACTACTTAACAATATCGGTTATAAATATGTGAGAATTGGAGATGAAAGAACAAAAAAATACAAAATAAAATTGTCAAATTATTACTCTAAAATTTTAAATTTTTAAAATCTACCTATTCAACCCGTTCTACCTATTCAAACCCTTTATTCATCTATGTTCATTTTAGATAAGTAAGATATATCTACCTATTCTTACCTATTCAAAAGTACAAAAAGTGAATAGGCTGAATAGGTATGGACAGGTAGAAAAAATAAGCTCAATCCCGCTTATAGATTATACTGAATAGGTAGAACGGGTAAAAACTCTTACTTAAAAAGAATATATATGAATTTAAACGAAATAAATAGTCTAGATTTTGTAAAAATTTTGGATCAAAAAATAGGCTTCAAACCTAAAAAAATAAATAATAAATCGATTTGGTTTAAATCTCCTTTTAGACCAAACGAATCAACCCCTTCTTTTCATATTTCGAAGATTTACAAATATGATATTTGGTTCGATCACGGAAACGGATTAGGTGGAAAAAACGTTGATTTTTTTATTCATTATTTGAAAACAGATGTAAAAGGAGTTTTAAAATACTTCAACGAAAATTCTTTTTCTTTTCAACAGCAAAAAGTTTCAAATGATATATATACTCCAAAAAATAATTATAGTGTCTTAGAATTGAAAAAAATCACTTCATTACCTTTAATTCAATATTTAGATGAGAGAAAACTCCCTTTAGAAATTGTAAATCGATATTGTAAAGAAATTCATTATAAGTTAAATGATAAAAAATATTATGCTATTGCATTTCCAAATAATCAAAATGGTTTTGAAATTCGAAATAAATATGTCAAAATGTGTTTGGTTATAAAAAATATTACTTTGATAAAAAATAATCAAAATCAATTAAAACTTTTTGAAAGTTGGAGTGATTTTATTAGTTACCTTTTTTTATTTCCTACTGAAGAATTTAAAAATGATTTTTTGATTTTAAACTCAATTGCTTTGCTCAGAAAAAATTTAGAATTGATTAATCAATATGAAAAAATTGAATCCTATTTAGATCATGATGACTCAGGAAAATCTGCTACATTTTTTTTAGAAACTGAATTAAAAAATAAAGTAAAAGATGATTCTTTTTTTTATAAAAACTTCAAAGATTTGAATGATTTTTTAATTAAAGCAATTTCTTAAATTAATGTTAAAAATGAATTTACATGCAAGATATGGATTTGTCACTACGACAAATCACGAACTTGCTTTTTTTTGTAAAAAATTTTCAAGTAAACAATTCTTAAAATAATGTTAAATTTCAAATTAGATGCAAGATGTGGATTTGTCACTACGTCAAATCACAAACTTGCTTTTTTAACAAAAAAAAGAGTACATAATTTCGGAACTCAATCATGAATTTTAATAAAATTTTATAAAAAATGAGAGATAAATTTATACAAATTAGGGTGTCAGAAAAAGAAAAAAATGAATTTCTTAAAATAGCAAGTGAAAGAGAACTTTCATTAACTGATTTAATATTAACTGATGTTTTAAAGTTAAGGGATAAAACAAAACATCGTAAAATTATGAATTTATTAAATCAAGAAAATTTTGATTATTCTAAAGTTTCTACAAACATAAATCAAGTAGCAAAATATGTAAATACAAATCAAAAAATTGATGAAAATACTCTAAAAGAATTTAATAATTTACTTCGTGAATTAATTATTTTAAAGAATAAAGCTAACGATCTTGCTTATAAATATGTAATGGAATTGTAGAAAAAAAATGGATCAAATCTGATCCATTTTTTATTTCCAAACAACATCAAGGTTCTCAAAAATTGCCTCAATTTGCTTCGACATTACTTCTTTTGGATAAACGATTATTTTTAACTGTCGTATGATTGGGTAAGTTGTTTCGGTTGTTTTGAATGTGATGGTTGCTTTAGTTGGGATGTTAGTTTTGATATTTTCGGCTCGAATTCCATTATTAAACGAAACAAAGACTTCATAAGTTTGCACTTGGTTTCCTTGTGGATCTATAAAATAAGCTTGTTCACATTGAAAAAAACTTCGTGTTTGAGTTTCTATATTTTTGTACATAAAAGTTACCGTAACTGTTTTATCAGCTTTAGAACCTATAATACTTGTTATATCTAATTGAAAACCATCTACTTTCACTGATTGTATTGGTTTCATTAAATTCAACGTTTCTTTGTAATAATGATTCTCTTTCAAGAGTTCTTCATTTTTAGCTTTTTGAATTTTAATTTCATTCTCTAGATCAGGACATTTTTGTTGAGCAAAGATGAACGAGTTTAAAAGCGTATAGAATAAGATGAATAGTATAAATCTTGCTTTCATTTGGTCAAATATTTAATTAGTAAAACATAATTCATTATAGTCATTCAACTGATTTTCTATCGCTGAATCATACCATTCTTTCGTTGCATAATGCTTTTTATGAGCTATTATCCCTCCTTTTATAGTTAGAATTCGAGAAAAAAATAGATTAACAAATAAGTTATTTTGATTTTTCTCAATTGCTTCAAGAATACCAATATGTATTTCTTCGATACTAGCATCATTTTCATTGAATAAAAAAGCATCTGCTGTAAAATTTCCAGTAGATATCATCATCAAATACAATTTGCTTCTTTCAGTTTCATCCAAATTTGAAATATATGCTGAAATTGAACTTATAATAAATGGTTTAAAATCTTCTGTTCTATTAAGAATTCCTGATTTAAAAGAATCTGAAAATTCTTTTACTTCAACTTCATTTAATCGTATAAATTCTGGTGGATTAATATTTCCAAAAAAAGAAATATTTAAAAATTGAGAAATAATACTTTTTTTCTCTTGCAGTGTTAATTGATTCTCCATGTCTAGATTGTTTTTAGAAATAAAGTAGCGTGGAACTAAATACATTTCGTGACAGAGGTACCGCGAAGAACCCAACAACCAGAAAGACTTAGCCCACGCCATATATAGACATGGGCGTAAGCCCATCGAAAATTTGGTTGTTTTGAAAATTCGCGGTTTTCTGTCACCAATTGACGATAGCTTACGCGTACGTAATTACTATTTTAATGATGTAAAGATAGAAAATCAATTCCATATTTTAATTTGAAATATTTCTTGCAAATTCTCTTTTTTTATACTACCTATATTAATATATTTAACATCAAATGTTAATCTAATAACATATAATGAAAATCAATCGATTAAAAATAATACTTGTTGAGAACAGTAAAACCAATAAATGGTTAGCTGAAAAACTAGGCAAAAGCGAAGTTACTGTTTCTAGATGGTGTACGAATGAAGTACAGCCATCAATAGAGACTATGGCGCAGATTGCCATACTATTAAAAATAGATATTAAAGAATTATTAAACTCGACAATATAAAAATGGAAGTTCAAATTAAGAATAATAAAATTTATGCTCCTTTAAAAGATAAGTGGCTAGTGTTAAAACCAGAAGAGGAAGTAAGGCAAAATTATATTGTAAGGTTAGTTAATTCGTATGGATATAGCCTTGATCAAATGGAACAAGACTATTCAAAAAAAATTAATTTAGGAAATTTAGATTCTATCAAATATGACATTATTGTTTGGAGTAACAAAATTGAAAAATTAAATAATAAAAAACCTTTAATAGTTATTGAGTGTAAATCCGATAGCATAATAATTAGAAAAGAAGATTATTTTAAAGGTATTAATTTATCTAAAAACATAGGAGCTGATTTTTTTGTTGCAACTAACTCAAAACAAACTAAAATATTCTCTAAAACATTCAAAACAAACTCCTTAAACACAGAAGAGATATTAGATATTCCAAATAATGAAGAAGCTCAAAGTGAACCAAAAATTAAAAAATTATTGCAAAAAACTAATGACTTTTTAAGAGAAGATTTTAGTAAAACTTTATTCAAATGTCATAACATCATTCGTAACAACGACAAACTTTCTCCAGAAGCTGCTTTTGATGAAATTTCTAAAATTTTATTTATTAAGATTAGATACGAAAGAGCTAACTCTGAGCATCAGATATTTTCAGAAGAAGCCTTTAAAGCAGATAAAGCGAGTTACGAAAAATACAAGCCAAAAGATGGGAAAGATTTTTATCAATTCTTATTCGATCAAACCAAAGAAGATTTCAAAGACGATGATTTATTCGAGCCTACTGAAATTCTAAGAATCCGTGAAAACAGTTTCGAAGCTATTGTAAAAGAATTACAGATTTACAACCTTTCTACCACATCAGATGACGTAAAAGGGATAGCGTTCGAACAATTCTTAGGGCGTACGTTTAGAGGAGAATTAGGTCAATTCTTTACACCGCGTACTGTAGTAGATTTTATGGTAGATGTATTAGATCCGCAAGAAGGTGAAACCATTTGCGATCCGTGTTGTGGTTCGGGAGGTTTTTTAATTAAAGCCTTCGAATACGTACGTGCAAAAATTGAAGATGAAATTCAAGTAGCAAAAGACAAAATCAAGGCACAATATTATACAGAAGCATACGACAAACTTTCTGAAAAAGAAAAAGCCAAAGTAGACGATCAGGTAAATAATTTCTTTACAAAGCTAAACGCAGAACTCGATATATATAATTCCAAAGGAAGAATGTATAAACTTAGTCGATACAGTATTTATGGAACAGATGCCAATCCTCGTATGAGCCGTACAGCGAAAATGAATATGATTATGCATGGTGATGGGCACGGTGGTGTACACCATAACGATGGTCTATTGAATGTAAATGGAATCTTCGAAAATCGTTTTGATGTCATCTTAACCAATCCACCGTTTGGAGCACGTGTAGAAAAAACATTAAAAATAAGTGAAGCTGATAAATATACAGACGAAGAGCGAATTAAAAAATATAGGAAAGACTACGGGACAGCGTACGATGAAGCTTTAAAACAAGTAAACGATAATATCGGTAAACCACTTTTAAACTTGTACGAAACTGGTAAAATGAGTACGCTGACTGAGGTGTTATTCATCGAGCGTAATTTAAATTTATTGAAACCAGGCGGACGTATGGGAATTGTATTACCTGAAGGAATTTTAAATAATTCAAATATAAATAAGGTAAGAGATTTTGTAGTAAGCAAAGCCAAGATTATTTTAATTACCTCTATTCCACAAGATGTATTTATTGCGAGTGGTGCGACGGTAAAACCAAGCTTATTATTCTTTAAAAAGTTTACCGAAGAGGAGCGAAAAGAATATGATAAAATTGTAAAAGAAGTAACAAAAACGATAAATACAACCTATGAAATACGTTTAAAAAAAATTAAAGAGGATTTAGCTAAAAAAGGTAAGGAAACATTGTCTGTAGAAGAGAAGAAAACTCTAAAAGCTGAACAAAAGTCTATTGAAACAAAAATAGAAACAGAAATAAAAGCTTTAGTAAAAGAAAAATTCAATTATCAAATTCCGATTGCCGAAGTAGAAAAAGCGGGTATCAGTACAACTGGTGCTAAAATTGAAAACGATTTAGAACCTTTAGCAGAAGAATTTAAGCAATACCGCTCAGAAAATAAATTGTGGAATACTTTATTTAAAGATATTAAATATGAAGTAATTGAAAACCAAATATATCGTATTCCTTTAGCAGAAAGTAATGTAACAGCTGAATCTGAAATCTTTTATAACTAATGAAAATGGGAAATAGTTTATTAGAATTTACAAATTTAGTGAATCTGAATTATTGGAGTGTAGCTTTTTTAAAAGAGCAAAAAAATAGTTTTAAAAATAAATTTGAGTTAATACCAATTTCTAAAATATTAAAACGTAGTAAGAATATAATTAATATAGAGAATACTTCAAGTTATAAACGCGTCACGATAAAATTATACTCCAAAGGAGTTTTTTTAAGAGATGATATAAAGGGAAGTGAAATAGGTGTAAAACGTCAATATATTGCATCTAAAGGGCAATTTATTTTGTCTAAAATTGATGCAAGAAATGGTGCTTTTGGAATTGTTCCTGATTTTCTAGATGGAGCAATAGTAACTAATGATTTTCCTTTGTTTAATATTGATACAAATATTATTAATCCAAGTTTCTTCTTCTTACTTACTTCAACTAATGTATTTATCGATTTAGCAAAATCTTGTAGTAGTGGAACAACTAATAGACAAAGGATTGAAATAGAAGTTTTTTTAAAATTTAAAATTCCCTTACCGAGCCTCCAAGAACAACAAGAAATTGTAGATGCATATTTTGCTAAAATAAATGAATCGAATCAATTAGAAGAGCAAGCTAAGAATATAGACCAAGAAATAGAGAAGTTTTTGTTTACGGAGTTGGGAATAAGTAGTGGTGATAAAATAAATAAAAAAAAGAAAGGGCTTAATCTTGTTAATTTTACTCAATTAGAAAGATGGGATACAGAATTTATTTTAGGTTATCAACAAAAGTTAGTTTCAAAATATCCACTTGTAAAGTATAATGATTTATTTGTTAGTGTTAACAATGGTGTTTCTTCAAGGTTTTATTCTAATGAAGGAATAAGATTTTTGAAGGTCTCTGATATTAAAGAAAATTGTATATCCGATGCAGACATTAGGTATGTTAATAAATATAATGAGAAGGATTTATTGAAAGACGATTATCTTCTTATTACAAGAAAAGGTACAGTTGGTAATTCTTATTATAAAGACATAGGAATTTTTATTGCATCTTCGGAAGTATTTATTATAAAAATAGATAAATCGAAAGTTTTAGGTAATTATATCGCAGAAATAAATCTATCAAATTTTATTCAAAATCAATATAAAGAAAAATATACTGGAACAATTATGCCAAGCTTATCGCAAGGTAAATTAAAAGAAATAATAATTCCTTTACCTCCATTAGAAATCCAAAAATCGATTATTGAGAATATTCAAAAATTGAAGTATGATAAAAGAAATATATTTAACAAAGCTGAATTATTAAAACTACAAGCAAACGAAGAATTTGAAAACGCAATTTTTCAATAAAATAAACTAGCCAAAAATATTATTATGAAAATTACTCATCTAGAGATAAAAGGATATAAGAATATTAAGAAAAAAACTATTTTTGATTTTACTAATGCTGAAAATTATATTGCCTTGATTGGTTTAAATGGATCAGGAAAAAGTAATGTTTTAGAAGCAATAAGTTTGATATTTGGAAGTCTTTATCAAAACAAAACTATTGAGGAGTTTCACCCAAATTATAATTTTTTATACAAAATTATTTACACAATAGATAATAAAGAAATTCAAATAGAAAATGGGATTTATACTCTACTCAAACAAGATGGTATTATAAAAAATAAGGAAATAAAAAGATCAAAAAGAGATTATTTACCATCCGAAATATTTGCTTGTTATAGTGGAGATGAGCAGCGAATGTGGGAAGAAATCTATTCGAAATTCTATTTTGGTTATTTTAATAAACTAGCGAGAGGTTCATATCGTGAAAAGCAGAAGTTAGTATATGTTAATAAATATAGCTGGCAAATTGCGCTATTAACACTTATTTGTCACGATGACTCTAGTGATTATATTAAGGAGATTTTAAAAGTTAATGAATTAACTGATATTTCTATACATTTTGATTTTCCAAATAATTATGATCGTAGAGTTGATTGGTACGTAAAAAATATTGATGTCGGTGAAGAAGCATATAACGAGGCTCTTACACTAATTCGAACAATAAAATCTCGTCAAGAAGAAAAAAGAAGTTCTTTACACCTTAATGAGATTAGAGATATTGTAGTTTTACAGGTTGGAGATAATAAAAAGAACTGTCGAAAATTATTCTTTTTACTGTTTGCCATAGGAATGAAAGAGGGGAAAAAGCTTTTTCATAAGATAGAAATAAAGAACAATCATTTAGGTCTAAAACAACTGAGCGAAGGTGAAAAAAGATTAATTTTAATCAAATGCATCCTGAATGTATTAGCGAATAATAATTCTATAATTTTATTAGATGAACCAGATTCTCATTTACATATCGTTAAGAAGAAAGAGTTAAAAACTTATTTGCAGGAAGCAGAGTTTTGTTCAATATTAACTTCTCATTCACCAAGCTTATTAAATAGTTTTCCTGATGAAAGTACTTTTATATTAAATGATAAAGGATCAGGTTTAACTGTGACAAATGCAACAAAATTTAGTGATATTAAAAATATTTCAGGCAATGAGTTTTCTTTAATGGATGGCGTAATTGCTGTTTCTTCTAAAAACGATATTATATTAGTTGAGGGTAAATATGACGAAAAATATCTTACTAGAGCATTGCGTTATTTTAAGTCAATAGATAATAAATATAAGGTTTTAAGTTTTGATTTTATCAATGGAGGTGGAGCTGATAATACTATTCAGATTTATAATAAAATATATAGATCAATAAATTCAAATCAGAAATTATTTATAATTTGTGACGATGATGATCCTGGTCGAAAAACTGTAAATGAAATTGTTAAAAAAATAGATAAAACAGGTAAAACAAATTTATTTGCTTTTGTCTATCCCAAAACTAGTAATTCAAAGTTTCATAAAGACTTTTTATTAGAAGACTATTTTTCTTTAGATACCTACAAAAAATATTACTCTAATAAAGTGAGTAAAGCTAAACAATTTAAAGATTTAAAAGGATTTCAAGACCCAAAAAGCTATATAGAAAATAATTTTGAGAAATTTAAACTTGAAGATTTCAAGGGATTTAAAAAAATAATTGACAAACTTTATTCTATAAAAATACCTTAATGACACCAATTGAAAAGCAACAACAAATAATAATCATTTAGGATAATACTTTTTCTACACTACAAATAAAACATACTAATATAAATTAAGATATACTGAATACAAAATGAAAATTACTCATCTTGAGATAAAAGATAAAGAATACAAAAACCTAAATATCGATTTAAAAGATAATAAATCTGGAATTATGGCATTCATTGGAAATAATGGGAGTGGTAAAAGTAATCTACTTGAATCGCTTTCTTTTATTTTCAAAAATTTATACACAAAAAAGGATAAAGATATACCGTTTAGTTTTTCAATCTCTTATGTTAATAGTGGATCTACAAACACTATCACGATCACAAAACAAAAAACTACAATTAAATACTATGTAAATGATATTGTAGTTTCAGATGTATATGACAAACTTCCAAAACAAATAGTTGCTATCTACAGCGGGGAAGAAAATCGACTTTGGAATAATTGGTATAAGCCAATTTATTTAGATTATGTGAGTAATATTACAAGTGGTAAATCTACAGGAATTGGAATTTACAATGATTTTCCTAAAATGCTGTACATCAATAAATTTTATTGGCATATTTCTTTATTGTGTTTATTGTTACAAATAAAATATGATGAAAAGGATACTTTCTGTTTGGATATCCTTAATATACAAACAGTACATACTGTAAAATTTACTTTCAACAAGGATAATTATAAAAATTATGCAGATAGTAACGTAAAACAATTTATTCAAACACTAGATGGTAAAGATGAATATACATTAGAGGAACTAAATGATATTTTTGATGAAAAAGGCTATACCATTGCAGATGCTTATAAGTACTTATATATAGCTTTTACACCTGATAAAAAGAAAATGGTAGAAGATATTGTTATAAAATACAATGACGACCATTTAGATATTGAACATTTCAGTGAAGGTGAAAAGAAAATGCTTTTAATAAAAGCTGCTTTAGAATTTGCGGGAGCAGAAGATAGTTTATTTATATTGGATGAACCAGATGCTCATATTCATTTGAACAACAAGATTCAAATCAAAAAAGTTTTCGAACGGTATATAGATAATCGCCAAGTAGTTTTAACAACTCATTCACCAACCTTGACAGATACGCTAGAAGAGGATGCTTTGTATATGCTAAACCAAGGTAAATTGGTTCCGCAGAAAAAACAAGAAATCTTAGAAAATGTTTCAGGTGATTTTTGGAATAAGTTTCAACAAAATGCATTCATTGCTTCGCGTAAACCAATTATTCTTTTAGTCGAAGGTAAACACGATAAAGAACATATTAACAACGCTTATTCGGCTTTAAAAGATGAATATCAAAATTTGGATTTTGAAATATTCAAGTTAAATACTGAAACTAATATTCAACCTTTTTTAAGAGGATTATATGAAAGTGAATTTGATAATTCTAAACTGTATATTGGTTTATTTGATAGAGAAAATAAAATTTTAAATGATTTCAAAAATCCAAAAAATTATTCTAAAATTGATGGAAAATCGTATTATAAAATATTAGAAAGCGATAAGCCTAATTCGAACTATTTCGTTTCTACATTACCAGAGATTGAAGATAAAAGATGTGATTGTTCTATAGAAATGATGTATGAATATTCTTTATGGGAAAATGCTTTTCAAGAGGCTGTTTCTAATACATTTGGTAAGACTAGTAATAAATCTATAAAAGAATATTCCGAAGATGTTTTAAACGATGCTAAGAATATTTTGGCAAATCAATCATCAACTTTTAAAAAAGAAGATTTTAATCATTTTAGAAAATTATTCAACATAGTTAAAGAAATTGATGTTTATAGGAAAAGTTTAATTACAAAAAATAGTGTTAAGGATGTTCAACCTATTACACAAAATGATGAAGTTGTAAAAGATGAACCTATAAAAAATCACTTATTTAAAATATATACCAAGAAACGTAATACAGATATAATAGGGACATATAATCAGCAAGAGGGTAAATTCACTCTAAAGAAAGGAAGTAAACTTGCTTTAGATACAGTAGCAAGTTATGGTAAAGAACAAGCAAAGAAAAGAAAAACAGAATTAAAGAAAAAAGCCACATTTAAGGAAGATTATTACATTTTAAATGAAGATGTCGAGTTTATGTCAGCATCAGGTTCGATAAATTTTGCAACTGGTGGAAATATGAATGGTTGGGATGATTGGTTAATTACAGAAACAAATAAAAGTTTACAATCTATTAGAAATATAGCTAATTAAAATAAATTTACCCCCTTATCAACCCCCTATAAAAAAACAACCCCGATAAACAGTACGTTTATCGGGGTTTTCAGTGGTCCCACTTGGGCTCGAACCAAGGACTTTCTGATTATGAGTGGGCATTGTAAATGTTTCAATTCATTTCATTTAAATTCATAAATATTGATAATCAGTCAGTTAATTAATTTGATTATTATATTAGATTTCATAATAATAACCTATGTAGTGCAATTTGTTGTACTAATGTTGTACCGATAAAATTTAACGTATGAAATCAAGTATTAAAATTGTTTGCAAAAAGAACGCTTTAGCTGATGGTAAGTTTCCTATTTATTTAAGAGTAACTATTGATCGCAAATCAAAATTTTATAAAACACCCTATAGTTGTGATTTGAGAGAATGGAATGATGCCAAAGGAGAATTCAACTCAAAGAATAAAAACTATCTTCAATCGAATAGAATTTTAAATCAAATTAAAGATGATGCTTCTTTAATCTTAAATGAATTATTAGAAAATAAGAAATCATTTACTTTAATAGAATTTGATAATCTGTATTGTCAAAACTCTAACTTGACTAACAACTTTGTAGAATTCTTAGAATTGAGAATTAAACAACTTTATGAAGCAAAACAAATTAGTTATAGTGATTCGCATAATGATACGCTGAAATCTTTAAAGAAATTTAAAAGTAATATTGATAAATATTCATTCGATGATATTGATTATAGCTTCTTATTGAATTATGAAACTTTTTTAAGAAAAACTGGTTGTGAAGATGGCGGTATTGGTGTATATATGAGAAACATACGTTCAACATACAACATTGCTATAAAATCTAAGGTCGCAAAACAAGAATTATATCCATTCCGAGATTATAAAATATCATCTTTAAAATCTCAAAAAATTAAAAAAGCACTAACTAAGGAACAATTACATAAACTTATTGATTTTGATATAAAGCAAATTCCATCAGCTACTAATGCGAGGTATTTATACTTATTTAGTTTTTTTGCAAGAGGTATGAATTTTACTGATTTAGCTGAATTAAGATGGGATGATATTGAACATAGTAAATTTTCTTACAAAAGAAATAAAACAGGAATTAACATTCGAGTAAAAATACCTGAAAACGAAATCACAAATGAAATATTAAATTTCTACAAAGAGTATCGCCCCTATCCTACAAATTATATTTTTCCAATTTTAAAGAAAAATATTCTTGAATATGATGAAGAGGAATTAGCTGGTAGAAAACATAATGTTAGAAGTTATTATAACAAACAACTAAAACAAATTTTTGAAATTTTGAATATTGATACTAATATCAATTTCTATACAGCTCGCCATACTTTTGCTACAATTTCATTAAAAAATGGTGTTCATGTTTCTAAAATTAAACAAGCTCTCGGTCACCAATCAATTAAAACAACAGAATCCTACTTAGAAGATTTTAAAGACCATGAAATCGATGAAGCCTTTGAGAATTTGATATAATATAAACTAAAACCCACCAAATAGGTGGGTTCATATTCTATTTTATTATTAATACTTCTGAAATAATTTCTCTAACTTTATATTTCAAGTCATAATCAATATCCAATTGATCTGCCTTACCACAGATATTAATTAATTTACTTAAATTATCAACAATTAGATTAGTTTTGGGTAAAAATAAATCTTTAATCTCATTACAACTTCTTAAGGTTGGACTATTAGAAATTTTTTGAATAATAGCACTAAAAAGACCTTTTGGATCTTTTGTCTTCAAGAATTCTAAATACTCTTTTTCAAACTCATCAATAGAAGTAAATTCATTAAATAAAGTACTGAATTTTTCATCTAGTGTTTTAATACCTGTTTGGTGTGATACTCTTATTGCAACAGTTTTAGCATTTTGCTTTTTAAAATTCAATGGAAAATTAATATTACTATCGTCTTTAGAGTACAAAGTTATTTTTTGAGTAAATACAAAAGATTCCTTTCCTAAATCGTTATTTGTCATCTCTATAGAAGATTTTAAAAACCCGATTTCACCCAATTTTTTCATTGCTCCTTGTGAAATCACCATTGAAATTTTAGATTCATTAAGATCCAATGATTCTATTTTAAAATTATTACCTTTGTTGTTATTTTCATATTCATTCAATAGTAAAATAGTATAAACAAAAGTAAATGCTGTGCCATACTCTTTAAATTTAGAAGAATTCACTGCTCTTAAAAACCATAAACTATTTTTAGATTTTAATAATTTAAATTTTCTTTCTTTAAATAATTTTGATTTTGTAAGCCAAATTGCATTGATTTCTTGCAATTCTTTATTCATTCCATTTTTTCTGAGATAATTGATATGGTTAGCTAATTTTATCACATCATAAAATTGATCCTTCGAATTATATATAGCTTTTGCATTAATTGGAGCTTCTTCATGATCATTGAATTGAAAATAAAAATCTTTAGCTTTACCTTTTAAATCTTCATTCTCTTCTTCAAGAATAAATGTTTTTAAATTTTCTCCATTACATAAATGATTAATAAATTCATATTTTGATAACACCTTATTCACTGCATCAAATGCTATATCTACATTTCCAATATTAATATTAAAATCTAGTCCATCAGGATTGAACCTGTTTAAAATATCATTTAAATAATCATCATTATAATCATTAAATAACTTTGTTAATTGTTGAAAGTTGATTAAATTATTCGATTTCTTATCAATAAATGAAATCGATTTTGTATTAAAATTATACTCCATATTACTTCTCTTTTCTTACTCCTTTGAATGGTGTACCATCTTGTTTAACATCCATAAATTTCCCTGTATTTATATCTCTTTTAACCCATTGACTTGTTTTAGGGTTAAAAACTTGTGAGCGTTGTTTAACTGCTCCGTGGCGGCGATTATCACCCGGTGTTCTGTTTGTAGCCATTAGCTAAAATTTTTATTAATAATTATTTAATAATTATCCCACGTGAAGCAAATCAGGATTGGATTTGTAGTATTCGAAAAGAAGTTAAATCAAAAATTATAGAAAAATTCTATGGGATTTATGATACAAATATTAATTGTATGTCTATTTTTGATAAAGAATATTAAACTTCTATGTTCATTCGAACATTAAGTACTTTATTACAATTTCAAACTCGGACGTCGCCAAACTATTCCGAGTTTTTTATGCAATAAATACTCTTCTGTATTTATATTATGTCTTCATTAATTGATGATTTTCTCATCTGTATTTCTCAAAATTAGCACAAGATTTTGCAAAAAAAAATATAGAAAATTAAAAATTAAAAACCTTATCAACAATATGTTAATACTATACAGCACTCATATAATGACAGATTTAATAAAATTTTTTATTAACCCAAATTTACAAAAAATAAACAAGATATTATTTTTGAAAAAAATACCTAAAATAACTTATTGATTATATCTGATCTTTCGTAAAAAAAATCCCCAACTTCACTGTTGAGGATTACTATTATTTTAAATTAAGTTTTTCATTACAATCTTCCACCCACTCCTTTAAACTTATCTATAAACGCACTAATACGTTGAAATACGGTTTGTTTCTTTGTTAGGTATTGGGGATTTAATGGACTCATTTTTGGTAAAATGGCATTTAATTCTGTACCGTTAGAACTTGCGTATTCTCGTTTTAAAGAAGATTCGATGTAGCGTTTTGTCGCTTCTTCGTTTAAGTTTTCCTCTACGATTAATTCAGTAGCTTCTTCTTTTTGTTTGACTTGTGCATATTTAAAGAACGAATCAATAACCGTTGCTTTATCTGGAATAGTATCTAAATCTGTTTCGTTAATAAAATCTACAACTAAAGATTCTTTCCCTCTATTTCCGATACTTGCACGTATTACACGACTTACTTCTTCTACTAATTCGGCTTTGTCTTTTGTTTTCTTACTATGATCAAAGATTAATTCTAAGATGTAATCCAAATTGATTTCTTGTGATTTTAATAAATCAACTTCAAAAACCACATCATCCCAATCGATTCCACCATCTTCTGGTTGTTTCCCTTCTTTTTCTTTTCTTAACCAATCACGAATATCATTATATGTCGAACGATAATCCTGCTCTGTTCGTTGTGGTAACAACTGAATCTTTTGCATCACTGCTAAATCATCATCCGAAACATGGTACATTTCTTTGAATTCTTCTACAGCAGTAGCATCATTTTGATCGATGTTTTGTAAGGCTTTTAGACTTGTGAATTCATCATAGTTTTGTAAGATATTTTCAACACGTAAGTATTCACCGAATAATTTTGTAAAATCCTTTTTATCCTTCTCCTTTTCAATTGCATCTGGATTTGGAAATTTTTCATTTAATTCGTTGACCACTTCAATAAATCCTCTACGTGCATCACCTGTTGAAGCGTCGGTAAAACCTTCTAAATATTCTTTGTAGCTTTTCTCTAAAACAACATTTTTGGTGTTTTTGTTTCCGAATAAGGTAATCGCATCAATCGTTGCTTGTTCCAAGTCGCGGAATGTGACTATATTTCCAAAAGATTTGGTTGCATCTAAAATTCGATTGGTACGCGAAAATGCCTGAATTAACCCATGATAACGTAAGTTTTTATCAACAAATAAGGTATTTAGTTTTGGTGCGTCAAATCCAGTTAAAAACATTCCGACAACAATTAATAAGTCGATTTCTTTGTTCTTCACTCGTTCTGATAGATCGCGGTAGTAATTTTGGAATTCATCGCTATCTACACCATAACTTGTTTTGAACATCTTATTGTAATCGTTGATGGCTTTCGTTAAGAATTCTTTCGCCGTACTGTTTAATGCAGAAGGCTCGAATGATTCGTCTATGATTTCACCAATTGATGATTGTTCTTCGTTGGCTGCAAACGAAAATATCGTCGCAATCTTCAACGGTTTTTCACTGTCAATTTGCTGACGGTTTAATTCTTCGTAATAATGTTTAGCTGCTTCTACGCTACTCACGGCAAACATCGCATTGAAACCGTTATTTCCGCCTTTTGTACGGTGTGTTTTAATGCGGTAATTTTGTAAAATGTATTTCGAAATTTCGCTGATACGTGCAGGATGCAGAAAGGCTTTCTTCGCATCTTCTGCATTCAATTTCTTTTCATCTATTTCTGTCTCAACCCCTTTGAATTGAGGTTTAACATTGTGGTAATCCACTTTGAATTTTAAAACCTTTTCATCTCTGATGGCATCTGTAATGACATACGCGTGTAATTCTGAACCAAAAACACTTGCTGTGGTTTCTGCACCTAAGGCATTTTCAGGGAAAATTGGTGTTCCTGTAAATCCGAATTGGTAATATTTTTTGAATTTCTTTTTTAGGTTTTTTTGGGCTTCACCAAATTGAGAACGGTGGGCTTCATCAAATATGAAAACAACTTGTTTATTGTAAATATCCAACTCTTGATCCCCTTTCATTAAGTTGTTTAACTTCTGAATGGTTGTGACAATAATTTTGTTGTCGTCTTTTTCGATATTTCGTTTTAAACCTGCTGTACTGTTTGAACCGTTGACACTATCAGGCGAAAATTTTTGGTATTCTTTCATGGTCTGAAAGTCTAAATCCTTACGGTCTACCACGAAAAATACTTTATCGATAAAATCTAATTTAGTCGCTAAACGAGCAGCTTTGAAACTGGTTAAGGTTTTCCCTGAACCGGTAGTATGCCAAATGTACCCACCACTTTCTAAAGATGACCATTTTTTGGTTTGATAAGCACTTTTAATTTTCCATAAAATACGTTCGGTTGCTGCTATCTGATAAGGTCGCATCACCAATAATGTATCTTTGATGTCTAAAACCGTATACGTTAGTAAGACATTTAATAACGTGTTTTTTTGAAAAAATGTGGCTGTAAAATCCTTTAAATCTTTGATTAAGGTATTATCTGCTTTTGCCCAATTCATCGTGAAATCGTAACTGTTTTTGTTACGCGTAACGGTATTGGCAAAATAACGTGTATCTGTTCCATTCGAAATTACAAACAACTGCAAGTATTTGAATAGCGAATTATCTGAATTAAAGCTCTCTTTGGAATAACGATGGACTTGATTAAACGCTTCGCGAATGGCTACGCCACGTTTCTTCAGCTCTACTTGAATCATCGGTAATCCGTTGACCAGAATTGTTACATCGTAACGATTGGCATGCGAACCTGTTTGTTCGACCTGTGAGATAACCTGTACTTTATTACGTGTAATATTATCTTTATCGACTAAATAGATGTTTTGAATGTGTCCATCATCAAATACAAAATCGTAGATGTGGTTATCGTGAAGTTTACGCGATTTATCGACTAAACTATCACTTGGTTTATCTAAATATTCTACAAGGAAACGCGCCCATTCGTTATCGGTAAATACCATATTATTCAATGCTTGTAATTGTGTACGCACATTGACTAACATAGCTTCCGTTGATTTGAGATGAGTCGGATTCTCGTATCCCAGATTAATTAAATCTTGGATAAATTCTTTTTCTAAGGCGGCTTCTGATTGATAAGCCACTGGAGCCTCATTTAATTCGTAGAATTTGGTGTATTTGTCCAATACAATATAATTATTGGATTCTGCAATTGTTTTGTAATTAGGCATCTTGTAATTGTGGAGCTACGGTTTGTTCTTCTACTAGTGTATCTTCAATATTTTGCAATTTAAAACTATGTTTTTCTAATAAACCTCTATAAATTTTTATAAAAATATCTTTTTCAGTCTCTTGCACATCAGCTATTTCATTTCCTGAATGTTTGTTATGACTATATAAATTAATTAATCGTATAGCTTTATTTACTTCGTTAGAATTTATATACTTTGGTATTAAATCCTCCCAATGACTAAACCCTAAATAAGTGGATGTTTTTTCTAAAATATTTCGCAATATATTAAAATGATACTTATTAATGTTTCTTGTATTTACAACTACTTGTAACTCCTCTAACAAGAAAACATGATATGAAAAAGGTGAATCTTTGGAATCTATCATTAAATAGCTACCATCATTTAATTTCTGTAAGCGATATCTACCTGTATTTTTCTCTCGGTTCAATTCGTTATACAAAACATTATAAAATAATGGATTATGAGTAGAAACTATAAATTTAATATTTGTATTTTTTGCATCCTTTATTAAGCATGATAAATCTACAGCTAAATCAATCAAATGATTATCATCTAAAGAACTCACAGGATCATCAATAAATATATATTCTAATTCATTGAATTTATCACTTGAACGATCTTCTTCAGAGTCATTTAAAACTTTAATAATCTGCTCAATTAAACTATAAAATACGCACCAGATAAAATTACTTTCTTCACCTTTAGATATTTTTATATTCGTTACACTATCATCACCACCACTTAAGTAATCAAATGAAATTTCAGTAAAATCTTGATTTATATTTGGTGTAATTGACCTGTTCGTATAATTCTGAAAATTAGTGATAATGTTTCCGTCTTGATTTTCATCCTTTAAGAAATTGAAAACTAAATCAGTAAAACTATTAGGATGAACCAATAATTTTCTGGTCTCGTCCTCTTCTAAATCATTATCCCATCTAAATAGGTCTTCCGTAAATGCATTATAATAAATTATTTTTATTTTAGATTCCTCAGATCTTTCATGTTTAGGATCTACCTTTTCTTTGAATTCTCTAGAAAGACGAGTTTTACCAGTCCCATTAAAAGCATAAATTAATTGAGTTTTACGAAGTTTCTTTCCTTCTTCTTTAGTAGCTTTTATAAGTTTATCTGCTATTTCAATTAGTGTTTGACTCATAATAGTTTAGTAGTATTATAATTATTTTATAGGAAAGCTTAATAACTTTTCTCTGTAATATTCGTATTGTTGGGTTCTTAGTTTAATTTCTTTTGTAATTTCTTCTTCGATGGCTGTATGGGTTGCATCGAACTGATCTAAGAGTTTTACAATGCGTTCTTGTTCTTCTAATGGTGGGATAGCTACTTTTAAACTTTCTAATTTACCAACAGCTAATCCTGGTTGTGCTGATTTAGATGCATATTGATTAAGATTCATAAGTAATAATAAATAATACGAGAATTCAATATTAATTTTATAAATAGGTTTAACTACTACAGCATGCTCAGTAGCATAAAAATCACCATTGTACCGTTTAACATTACCACACAAGGCTCCTTGACGCCCAATTAACACATAATTTCCACTCTCATTCTTGCTTTTAACATAACCTCGTATTCCATTTCCTCCAAAACATGGAAACCTATATTCGGAATTTGAAATTTTTGAAATATTATTTGAAGAAATATGCTTTCCTGCTTTCATATTAAAAATTTCACCTAGCTTTTTCCATTCTACGTCACCTTCCTCAAACCTAAACAACTGCTCACGGAAGAACTCGAATTGTTTTTTACGGTTTTGGCGTTCCGTTTGTAATTCGGTTGTTAATTGGTTGGTTAATGAAGTTAATTCATCTAAAACACGAACAATTTCTTGTTGGATTTCTATTGATGGGATAGGGATTAATTTTTTAGAAAAATTACTAATCCACTGTCTTTTATGATCACCTTCAACTAGATCACTTGGCAATGAATTTATCCAATAGTAAATATATCTTAACAATGTTTTCGATTCATCTTTCGATTTAATAATTTTCATAGCAGATGATTTCGCTTTAAAATCAAAATCTACCCATTTATTTGCTGTTGTAAAATCATCAAATATTATAACTGGTGCTAAAGATGCTTTATAAATACCCTCTTTCTCATTAGTATAACCCAATATAAAGGTTTTACCAGCAGTTAATACTGGTGTATTATATTCATTATTATAATCTTTTGATTTTACTAAAT
Organism: Faecalibacter rhinopitheci; assembly: GCF_015234135.1. Classification (GTDB taxonomy): domain Bacteria; phylum Bacteroidota; class Bacteroidia; order Flavobacteriales; family Weeksellaceae; genus Empedobacter; species Empedobacter rhinopitheci. The sequence goes on from NZ_JADGIK010000007.1 coordinate 124,358, forward strand.
ATTTATTTGGTTGTTCATATACAGCACAAGCCCCCAATGGTAACCATTCCACATCAACCCCTTGTAATAACTCTTCTAATTTGCTCATCCTTCGATTTCTTTAATTAGGTTATCAATTGCTGTACGTAACGTTGTAATGTTGTTTACAGTTTCTGCTAGCTCGGTATTTAAGACTTTAATGTCTATCACTTCGCGTGTATCTACTGCTTCAACATACGAACTTACCGAAAGGTTGTAATCGTTTTCTGCAATTTTATCATTATCAACAGTTAAAGCAACGTGCTCTACATTTTCTTTCGAATCGAATAACTGCATAATCTTTTCGATATGCACATCCTCTAACATGTTGTTATTGGTTACTTTTTTGTAGAAGTCTTCCCCTGTTGCATCGATAAATTGTGTGGTATTCTCGGACTTGTGTTTCGATAAAACTAAGATGTTTACGCCAATAGAAGTTCCGTAGAATAAATTACTAGGTAAGCTAATCACCGTTTCTACAAAGTTGTTATCAACTAAGTATTTTCTGATTTTTTGTTCTGCTCCACCACGGTAGAAAATACCAGGGAAACATACAATGGCTGCACGTCCTTTGCTTGACAAATAATTTAAGGCATGTAATACAAAGGCAAAATCTGCTTTTGATTTTGGTGCTAAAACTCCTGCAGGTGCAAAACGATCGTCGTTAATTAATGTTGGATCATCCGAACCTACCCAATTAACTGAATACGGAGGATTAGATACAATGGCATCGAAAGGTTTATCGTCGATAAAATGTGGCTCCGTTAAAGTATCTCCTAATTGAATGTTGAATTTATCGTAATTGACATTATGCAAAAACATATTCATACGCGCTAAGTTGTACGTTGTATGGTTGATTTCTTGTCCAAAGAATCCATCTTCGATAATGTGATTATCGAAGTGTTTTTTGGCTTGTAATAACAATGAACCAGAACCAGCGGCAGGATCGTAGATTTTGTTCACCGAAGTTTGTTTGTGCATCGCTAATTGCGCAATCAATTTCGAAACACTTTGAGGTGTAAAGAATTCACCACCCGATTTCCCTGCATTAGCTGCATAGTTGGAAATTAAAAATTCGTACGCATCCCCAAATAAGTCGATTTGGCTATCTTCGAAATTACCGAAATTTAATTCGGCAACTCCTTTTAAGATTGCTACTAATCGTTTGTTTTTATCTTCTACGGTATTTCCTAAACGAGAACTTGTTGTATCGAAATCTGCGAATAATCCTTTGATATCTTGTTCAGATTCGTACCCATTCGCTGAATTCTCAATGTCTGTGAATATTGCTTTTAGGTCTGTATTAAGGTTTGTGTTTGTATTGGCTTTTGCCACGACATTGGCAAACAATTGACTTGGATAAATGAAGTATCCTTTTGTTTTGATGGCGTCGTCTTTGATTTCTGGTGTGATGATGTCGTCTGCTAGTTTAGCATAGTTTACGCTTTCGTCACCGCCTTCTATATAATTGGTGAAGTTTTCACTTATGAAACGGTAGAATAAAGTTCCTAATACAAAGTGTTTAAAGTCCCATCCGTCTACTGAGCCACGTACTTCGTTGGCGATTTTCCAGATTTTATTTTGTAATTCTGCTCTTTGGGCTGTATTTGTCATTGTCTTTATTTCTTTTTAAAGATAAAATTTATCTTTTGTATATTCATTATTGTAAACATTACAATATTACTCAGTTTAGACGCCAGTAAACGACGTTAATACTTATTTTTTAATGGTTTGTTTTACTAATTGCAACTAATATTTAAAAGCGCTTGCCATTAGTTCTTGTTCAGCTCTTGAAATTCCAATTTGTTTAGCGATATCCTTCCACTTATTAACGACAGTAGTTACTTCGTCGATTATTTGATCCATTTGGTTAGTCGTTAATCGAAAATATTCACCAACACTTTTTGCTAACTCAAAATCTAAATCATTATTATCCATATCAATATTCAGCGCTAAACCGTCTTTATCAATGGATGGATTCAAATCATAAGCAGGTGATAAAACCCAACCTTCTTTCGTTAAAATAAATCCATGATTTCGTAAATGATCATCTGTATTGGATATGGCAATGTTAAAGATTATTCTACGCCATAATTGGGCTAAATTCTCGTTGATGTTCGCTCCATTCGATTGGATAAATTCCACAATATCTAAATAACTGGCATGCTGATTTTTTATGGTTTCTTCATTATTTCCTGTCATGGTCATTGCCGATGCGAAATGAATTCTATTGCTTCCTTCACGATCAAATCGTTTGGTAAAAAAAGTATGATACGGACCATTAATCTTTTCTATTTTACATTCCGACATATTTATCCCTGCTTTTATCGCTAATTGATACGCTAAATATTCCCAACTAGCTTTATCAATAGTGTCATTCTTAGATGGAAATTTAGCAATCCATGGATGTTTATGCTCATCTAAAATATTAGCTTTTGGACGTGCACCACCCAAAGAAGAACCAGGAGCTATTAATAGTTGCAACCATTTGTTTATCGCTTCATTATCGGTATCATTTTCGTAATAAACGACAGCTTGTTGAAGTTCTCTTACAGTAGACCATGGTGGCGTAGCCTTTTCGGTATCATTATCCAAAAAATCACCATTTGAATCTAGTTTAAAACGCAACGCCCCCATACGTGTTTCGTCATAGACACCTAATAAGAAATCAATATCATATAATGTTTTCGCTTTTTCACCTTTTATTTTAGCGAGCTGAGCTTCACGTCTTTTCATTAAGGTACGTCCCCAAGTATCAGGCATACTGTCCAGAAAGAGTCCAAAGTTTTCTTTATCATTAGCAAATTGTGGGCCTGCAAATAACTGTAAATTGGGATCTAACTGATGATGATGTCCAGATTTTAACCATAGCTTATCATACGAAAAGCTGAATGCTTTTCGTCCCTTGGCTTGATGGGCCGATAATACGCCCATTAGTATTGGACTTTCTAAATCTTGCCAATCAGCATAAACATATATATCTGTTTTCTGTACTGCCATCCTATAATATCTCTAAATCTTGTAGTTTACGACCAAGTGTGTCGTCTGCTGCTAACTTTAAAAAATCATCTTGTAAGCCTAATACCCGAAGCACATTGAAATAAGCCCCCATCGCTACACTTGGCTCTCCTTTTTCGATGAGATTTAAAGTAGATCTGGAAATATCTGCTCTTTCAGCAACTTGTATCGCTGTTAATTTACGACGTTTACGGGCAAGTTTAATTTGCTCACCCATTTGTGACAAAGCATCTTTATAACGAGGTAAAACAATCTGTTTTTTCATAAATGTCCGTTATTTCATACAAATATAATTAAAATGACTGAAATAACGGACATTTATTATAAATATTCATTTATTTTCTCCTATCAAAAGTTAATTGAAAACTTATTCTAACTGTTTTGCGGAAAATATTTGAATATTCTCCGCAATTTATGCGGTGATTAATTTATTTATCACCGCATAATTGGCTCATTGGATTTAGTTTGGAGATATTTTGTTCATTAAATTGTTCAAATCATCTTTATCTCCTTCATCAAAAGAATATCTATCAAGTAAATCTTTAAGTTCATAAACAAACTCTTCATGAAGTTCTATTAATTCTTCATCATCAGGATCCATATCAATCCTAATAATAAATTCATTAGATAATTTACCTATCCAATTAGCGAATAATCCTGAAAAAAAATTTCGTCCAAATGTTTCTCTATCCATAAAATTTAGATTTGTTATTCTCAAAATTAGTTTAAATCGCGTCAAAATAAGTCGCTAAAAATCTAATTATGAAATAATAACATTATTCAACGTAAACATTAATTGGAAATATTAAACTCAATCTTTAACTTTACACCATTATAAAATAGTAATTACGTACGCGTAAGCTATCGTTATGGTTAAACTGAAATTGCGACCTTCATTTGACAACCATCACACGATAGACTTACGCCTGTGCCATATATTGGCGTGGGCGAAGTCTTTCTGGTTGTCAGGCCGTCGCAAGCCTCAGTTTAGGATAGATGTAGTTTCACGCCAACTTTTTTACTTCAAAATGGCATATTAACCGTAATACATCTATCTATGAAAATTAAAACTACATTCGCCTTATTATTTATTGGAATGTTTTGTTTTGGGCAAAACACTCAAGATTCTATTGCTGCTGAAAAGAAAAAACAACGCAATGAACGTATTTTAGCTGAAATGATTAGACGAAAAGAAGAAGCTGAAATTAAGCTAGGTAAAAGAAAAAATGTAACACCTAACGATACAATAAAAATTAATGATAAAGCTATTTTTGATCGAATAATAAAGGAAAGTAACGATTCAATGAATAAGCTGTTTTAAAAAATATTCCCCAACCTATTAGAAAATTGGTTGGGGATTTTAAATATATTAATTTATAAAATTAATGTTCAATAAATTTCATTACACTTTAATCGTTAAATTATTTTTTTAATTTTAAAGATTCTATTTGATTCTAAATTTGAATCTTCATGTTTTGTTCTGACTAACTTCTTATGTAAATACAAATTTTCTTCAACTGAATTTATTTCCATAAACGCAGTCTCTGAAACGATAACAAACCAACCTTCTCCAACTTCTGAATTATTTCTTGAAAACTTATGAATATTTCCATTTGACCAATAAATAGATTCGGCCATCAATTCTCCACTTGAATTTTTCCAAGCAAATAATTTTGATGGTTCAGGTTTCCAACCTAAATATCTTGCTAAGTCCGGGTTAATTGCAATCCAATTGGATTTTATATCAAATCTTTCGAATCTATGATTGCTTATAACTATTATAGAATGTTCACAACTTTTTAAAATATGATAATGACAACTTAATTGGTGGAATACAGAACCAAAAATATAATCATCAGTTTTATTCAATTGATCAAATCCCGAAATTTGATACATATATTCTTCAGTAGGTGAACCCCAGTCTAAATTTTTAACTTTTGTATACTCTGCAATAATTTTAAAATTATTATGATAAGTTAATAAATCTTGATTTAATCTTTCGGATTCATTAATTCTTTGAATCCAATTAATCCCAATACCTTGAATATTTCTTTCATTTAGAGTTTGAATAAAGCTTGGTTTCTCAATCTCTGCAAATAAAGAAACAGAATAATCTTGTGAAATTAAAATATTTTTTATTTTTAAATCATCTATCTTATTTGAATCAATTAATTCTTTAACAACATACATTATTGCTCTTCTTGCAGCAACTACCCTAGGTCTTATGTAAGGATATTTTAAGTAAATTTCTTCTAAATGATTTCTAAATTTCTTTTCATAATCAACAGACCATTCCTCGATATTTCCTATCTCTTTCATTATTGAATAAACTCTATAAATAAGATTATATTCATTAATCCCTGATACTTCTGACAATAAATAAATTAGAAACTCAAAAGGTCGTATCATATCCCATGGGTTAGAAATATGACCATTTGGATAATATGGATCAATTTCCCTTTTAATCTCAAATCTTTCAGGTTCTTGTAGGTATAACGAATATATACTTGGAAAATTAATGATTTCGAAAACAGGAATATTTTCTCCTAACTCATATAAAATTTGTTTTGCATATTCTCTTAATAAATAGTCTTTTGATAAAGCTATATTTTGAATAATTGACTTTAGATCTTTAATTTTTGAAGAATTTAACTCTCTTAATGTCATAATAACATCCATAGTAGTGTATTCATCCATACTTCCATTGATTAATTGAGCTAAAGCATAATCATTATTTTGATTAATGTATTTTGTTAATAGCAATATAGATTCATCACGAATTAATGAAACTGGATACTTAGACAGATACAATAAATAATCCACTAACGTTTCAATAATTGGCTTTTCTATCGATTTAAGCAAAGGTAGATTTACGACAGGCTTACTATTTGACATTAATCTTTGTAAATAACCAAATAATTCAGACCATATATCTTCTTCAATATAATTATCCGTTAATAGGGGAGCAATATCATCAAGATGTTCAATATATGAACTAGGATAATCATCACTTAATATATCATGTACAAATACATCAAATGCCTTAGTAGACGCTTGGGTAGAGTTTATTTTTCGTAAAGCATTAAAAGCTTTTATTCTTGTTCCACCATCATAATACTTGCTCCATCCAGAAGAACTCGACAATTCAAGACTTTTATTGGCTAAATTTTCGGCTAGTTCATTATCTCCAATTTCAAAAGCAATTTCGCTTAGTTTAGAAAAAAAGTCAGATTCTCTTCTTCTAACTTTAATCAGCTCGGTAATTTCATTAATCTGTGATGAAGTCAATAAAGTAGCAATTTTATCAAGGACTTTTGACCAATCAAAATATGAATTACCTTGATCTTCAAGTTGAATAATACGTTTTAAATCCTCATAACTTTCTACTCGTTTTAATACCTCGCTTTCATCTATTTTTTCATAATTTTCTTTTAGTGTTAATGAATTAGATGATGTTGAATAATTATCTTTTCTTTTTTGAGAAATAACTTTAAATTGAAAATAATAGTCCTTGATTTCAATTCCTTTTTCTATACAGAAATTATCAATTACAGAGAGTAAATCATTTCTGTTTTCCTCAAGTGCTTTAATGTTAATTGATGAAATAATTGATGGTAAATAGTTTATTAAAAAACTTTCCCTAATCAATTCAAACCCTTTGTCTAAAATGTTACGCAACAATTCAATATTTGCCACTTCAGAAATAAGTAAATACAAATTATTGTAAAATTGAATAATACTTTTAAGTTCATCTTCCTTTTCTACACGATTAACAAAATGTTTAATGAATAATGTAATTGAATCTCGAAAATCAACCAAATCATTTTCTAATTGCCAAATGATTTGCTCAAGGCCGTTATTAAAATTATGCTCAAAAGAAACATCTAGCAATTCTTCAGATGCATACCAATAAGCTTTACCTTCTGTTGTTTCCTTTATATGTTGTAAATGCGATAAAAACCATTTAATTCTTTCTGTAGCATTTGAAGGATTTCTTAGATTAATTTTTCTTAACCATTTAATCCACGAACTAAACTGATAATCCTTTCTATATCCCACTCCAATAGATTCTTGAATTGCTTCTTTAAGCCATTTTTCTCCAATTTCAAATTCACCTAAATTAAGCCACACCTTTGAATGAGCCACACATTCAGTTACACGACCATCTATATCACGGTCTTCTAACATAAAGGATTCTAAGGTAATCAACTTTTTTTTTGCTTTTTCGGAATTGAAGCCATTTTTAAGTAATAACGCTATGATTTTTCGTTGTTCGCTAGTACTCCAATATTTGGGGTTTTCATTAAATTCCTTGAATAAAAGATCACCTAAAGTCTCTATGTATTCTATATTATGTAATGATACAGCAGAAATAAAAAAATCAAAATATTGACTTTTCGCTTGTGTAAGTATATACCAATAACTATTTCGGAAAGAAAGATCTTTATTGTAAAATTTTATGATAGGATAAACTCTTATTGTAAAATCTCCATTTATTTGATTTTTCAATATACCATCTGCTAATATTTGGGTTATTAGACACAACATTCTTTGAAATTCTACTAATACTTCTTCCTCAGAACCTTTAGTCACTGAAGGTATGGCAGAAATAATAGAAACTCCTTTTCCACATAAGTTAAGAAGTTTATTAAATTTAATTAATGGAATAAAGTGATCCAAAGTTGTATCATATCCAAGCGATTCTTTACCTAAAACTAAAGGTTGCTCAATACCGTCAAGCCAACTAAGTGTTTCATCAACATTTTGTGTCACTTTAAAAACTAAATCAGCAATATAAATTTTACCAATTGGTTTAGCTTTTTCTTTTGTAAACTTATTTGTCAGTTTTGATAGATATTCATTTGCACGGATATTGTCATCTAAATCAATACATTTTTCAATTGCATATTGTAAAAGTTGAAATAATGTACTTTTTCCTTTAGATGTATTTGTGTCTATTTTTTCAAATACTATTTTTAGATCATCCCATTTATTACGATCAATTAAGTTATAACCAAGGTTTACAATTAATCTTAAATATAAATCCGCTTCATTTTCATTAAAGCTATTTGAACGTGCATCATCAGAAAATTCTATATTCACAATTTTAAACAAAAGGTTTTCAATTGTTTCAAAATAAGGTGCAGTATAAATCCACTCTTCTAAGATTTCTATAATTTCCTCATATCTATATTGATCATCAATGGTAATACCTATGTCTGAGATTAAATCTGGGTAAGCTAAATTATACAACGTTGAACCTTCTGAATTATATCCGAATTTATAGAATATAAGTGAAGCCTTAAGCGCATATACATTGTTACAATGAAGAATATTACCTGTTCTTAAATAATTTCGAGCTACATCTATTTTTCCTATTAATAAAAATTGTTCTGTAAATGATGCTGGGTCAATATTATATTGTCGCCTTTCTATTTCTGCTAATGAAAATAGATACCTTACAAGTGTACTGATATTTTTGGTATATCGGGCAATTTCGATGCCTAACTTAATATCTTGCTTTAGTTCCTCTATAGGTCTATACTCCAATAGTTGAGTAGTAAATTTATCTGGCGTGACTTCTGAAACAAATTTATCATATTGTTGTGCTTGAAAAAGATGAAAATTTCGTTTCCAATTTTTTTCAACTTTTGTTTTTTGATAATAATCTGCAAGTTGTTTGTGATATTTAATATTTTCAGCTTGATCAAATTCATTTGTTAAATAATCTAATGAAGTATGATAATGAAGAAACTGCTTGAATGAATTATGAAAAAATGATAAATAATTTTCGGTTTGATTAAACAATAATTTAGCATTTTCACTAAATAATTTTAAAACAGTTTTTTCAATTCCCCATTCTTTAATAAATTTTATATTGATTGATCCATTAACTCTTGCAATTAAACCTAAAAATTGTTTTAAAATTTCTTCTTTTTCAATTGGCTTCCATATTTTTTTGTAATATGTATCAATGTTCCCTTCAATTTTTTCAAAAGAATTAATTGTTTCATCAATGGAACTAGAATCAATTAATTTTTCAATTAAATAAGATAAATATAACGGATGCCCTTGTGATTTTTCAAATATTAATAACTTTTGACTATCATTAAGTTGAAATGAAATATTAAGATTACATATGTATTTATAAACTTCTTCTTTTTTAAGAGGGTCTATTTGAATGGTTCTATCACTTTTTTGGAATTCACTTTTAATTTCTTGCTGTATGTCATCAAGATTATAAGATTGACTTCCTAGAACAATAAAAACACCTTCAGGTAAGGTAGCAGGTAAAGGTAAAGCTCGTAAAAAACTATCTGTTGTTAATTTATATTCTCTCGGTATATGGTCTAAACCATCTATGATTATTATTGTTTGCTGACCATTTATCGCAAAATCTTCTCCGATAGATTTTAATTGTTCATTGAATGCATCTTTTAAAAAGATTATATCCTTAAAAGGAAGAATATTTTTGTTGTAAATCCCTGCTTCTTTTAATTGAAAAACTAAATCAAAAAAAAGATGAGTTGCATTACCTCTTTCGCTAAAATTTAAATGGGAAGAAGGGTTTATAAAATCAAAAGCAAAATATCTTATAACTCTAGCTTTTAAACTTTTTGACCATTGGTTCAATAATGTAGATTTCCCAGCACCGGGACCACCTTGTAAAAATAAATACCCACTTTTGTGTTCAGATAACTTTGAATTTAGTAAATCAATAGTAGATTGAATTGGTTGATATCTTTGTCTATCAACGATTAATTCGTGATTGAATACTGTTTTAAATCTGTCTGACCAACCAATTTTTTGTATAATTTTCTCTCTTGAGAATTCAACAACCCTTTTTGCACTTCCTACTTGTTCCCATAAAAATCTTGAAAGTTCTATTAGATCTTTGTCTTCTCTTGAATAATAAGCATTTTTAACACTAAATCTTTTTCTTACATAGCTCGGTTGAAAATCAAAAACCCGAACAAACTCATCAAATTCATTATCATCGAGTTTTGTTGCTTTTTTAAGCTCTGTAATAATTGGATCCCATTTTTTGTCAATTGATTGAGTAGATTTAATTTTTTTCCAAACATCTGTGATAAAATCTTCAAATGATCCTATTTTAGTATCTCCATCTTTCAAGCTATCGTTTGAGGATACTTTCTTATTCGTGATTAAATGTGGTATTACTTTCTTATTCGGATTGTTTGTTTTTAAATTTTTCCAACTTGTTGTAATAAATGGAATTAAATCTTTAAAATTTAAGAATGATATTTTTGCATCTGAAATCGTCCATTTTACTTGATAAGCATGTAGTTCTGAATATGTAGAATACTGAATATCATCAAGTTTTTCAGCTTTAGGATCCGCAACCCTTATCCACTCTAAATCTTTATTAATTAAATTTACATACACAAACCAAGCAAATTCATCAAATTGCGGTAAGTAACCACCGATAGCTGCTCTTTCTCCACTAGCTGATATAACATCTTCACTCATTTATTTGTAATTTCAATAAAGTGTAAGATAATAATTCTATAAATAAGTCTAAACTGATACAATAAAAATAAATGATAATACTATTATTGATCGTTTATTGAAGGAAAAAAAGAAATCAATAAATAAACCATTTAAAAACAAAAAAAACAGAGAATCCTAAAACTCTCTGTTTCTATTTAAATACTTACTATTATGTAAATACTGATGACATTTATGATGAACCATTACTGTTCTTTTACTGCATCCAATGTGAAAATTTGGACAGATCGATTTACATAATTTACAATCTTGTAAACCTTTTAATTTATATAACTGACATCCGTGATCGTAATCGATATGATGTAATGTTGAATGTTGAAATATTTCTTCTTCACAAATTGGGCAGATATACTTTTGTTCTGCTAATTTTTGATTTCTAAAATCAATATTAAATTGAATTTTAGTCGCAAATAATTGCCATGAAATTTTATTATTATATTTTAATTTCATTTTCTCTAAGCGATTCTTCGCTGAATATTTAGCTAAATTTTTCATAACATTTTTTGCTAATTGCTCAAATCAAAAAGCAGTAAAATTCAAGAATGAAATACTTTTCATTTACGTGTTCTTGAATTTCACGATGTTGATTTAAATTCGCTAAAAAATGGAATGAATAAGCCTCTTCCTTATTGGAAAAATAAAGGCAAGTTTTACCTTGCCTTTACTGTTATCTTTTATTATAAATCTTTAAAACATCTTCATTCGATTTAATAAAGTTCATATAATGTTCCTTTTGTTCTCTTTCTTTTATTTTTTCAGCATATTGATTTCCTGCAAAAAATATGGAACAAATTGTAATACCAATTAAACATGTTAGAAAATAGATGACATAATCCACTCTATACTTCGTAAGTTTACTCAAAGATAAATCGAAAGCTTTAATAGAGCTTTTAATTTGATTAGATGAATCATTACAAACATTCTTCAATTCATTGTTAATCCTAGTACTTTCTTCATTTAAATTAGCTAAATCAAGCTGAATTTTAACTTTCCTTAAATGATTAATCTTATCATCTATTTCAGTATAAAAAGATTTGTTTTTTAAATCAATCTCTTTGTTTAACTGATCAATTTTTATAATTGCTTTTTCTATCGATTCAACTCGGTCAATAAAAACATCTAATGTATCAGCTAATTTTGGTTGTTGTTTTTTATAACTCATAGCTTAACGTTTTAAATTATATAATTTAGATTGAGTTTCTGATTGCAATATTTGCTTAAATCCTTCCTCATAAGGTTTTTCTAAAGTTTTATGTAATAATACATTCTTATCTGGAAGAATTCCTGATTTCATCATATTACTTAAACTTAATGAACGATGGATATCACTCGCTTTATAGTCAATCCCTGTATGTAAATCAATGATTCTATGCCCTTGTAACTGTTCTTGTTTATTTATAAATGGCTTAATTTTAAAACCATGCTCAAACATTTTTAGTTTATACTCTTCATAATTAATATTTCGAGATGTAATCGATTTATGAGCATTTAATATCTGTTTCTGAACTGAATTAATTTGATTCTGTTCATTTTCAATCATTTTAATTTTATCAATCATTACTTGCTTTGCAGAAGTTAATCCTCTTTTTTCAGCAACCCGATGAGCACCCCATTGGGCTTTTTTACCAATGTGATTATCCTTTAATAAACTTCCGTCTTCTTTAACTCTTGAAAATAATATATGGATATGAAAATGATCTTTTTCGGTGTGTAAAAAAGATAAGTAAGGCTGATTTTTATAATCTAAATCTAATTCATTTAGAAAATCCTTTGTCAAAGATTTAAAATCATTAATATTTAATTTTTGACCATCATTAATTGAAGGACTTAAAACCATTGAAAAGATCTTTTTTGAAGCTCTTTGGTTTTGTTCAATATAAAGTTTAAAATCATCGAATATCTCTTTTGAATTATTTCCTGAAATTAAATTTCTATCAACTTCATATCCTTTTTCAGGATTACATACATAATTAAAAAGTGCTCCACCACCTTGAACTGACTTTACCATTCCTATCATGTCTTTAATCGATTTAAATGTTCACGAATAAGTTGAGCAGTTTCTATTGAAACTTCTTTAACTTTGGTTGTATCTCCTTGCTTAAATAAATTTCCTATTCTTCTGAAATTATCAGAAAATTTATTTAATTCTTTATAAATTTCGATTTCTTCAGCTGTTAATTTGTAGGACAAATTATACTCTAAAGCTAAAGATCTTAAAAATTCTGAGGTTGTTATACCTGCTTGTTTAGCCTTATTTTTTATAATATAAAATTCTGTATTAGAAACTCTTATTAATATTCTTTTTGATTTCATTTTTTGATTTTTTTAGATAATTTTTAAAACCTTTTGCGACTGTATAGGAGAAAAAGCGAGATAGTATTTGGTAGCAAGAATCGAAGATTTGTAGGTACAAATACACATCTCGATTACTAAGTCTTACTATTTATTAGATTTTCAATAATAAAATCCCCTAAATCATACTGATTTTCTTTCTGAAAATCAGAGCTATATTCTTCAAGTAATGTAGAAATTGAAATAGAACAGCTTATCTCTTTTGCTATTCTTACAGCTTTATTTTTCCAATAATCAAATGCAGATTTTTTTGCATTAATTGGAGATAAATCTGGCATTAAAATTATTTCTTTTCCTTGTAATGGTTCAAGCCTTTCTAAAGTTAAATTCATCATTCCCCCAGTTGCTAAAAACAGATAATTTTCGAAATACAGCATACCTAAAATTGCTGTCTTTTCGGACTCTACTATAACAATTTTAGATTCCAAAAAAATTGGTTCATTTAAAATGTGTAAACCAAAAAGACATTGTTTTAAATTATTTTTATTAGGATTGTACCATTGAAAAAAACTCTTATTTCGTTTACCTGTTTGTGAATTGTATCTCATTTTCTTTAATGCTCTAAGATTAAAATCTTGATCCAATTGAGGGAAAACTGTTAGATAATTTTCATAATATTTTTCTGTTTTAACTTGATATAATTCAAAAATTTGCTGAACCTTTATCTCATCAAAATATAATTTTAAAAAAATAAAAAGTGGATTTTTCAAATTTGAATTCTCAAACTTGTACAATATTTTTTTATCTAAATACTCGATTATTTCTAAATGATTATGATTAACTTCTTCTAAATTTGAATTGATTTTTTGTGAAGGATATTTTTTATAACCACATTTTATCATACGATTACAAATTCCATACTCATAAGGCAAATATTCATTCGTCTCAATATTTTTATAACGTGTAAACTCTTTACGCTTACAGTTAGGACAATTAAATCGAGATTTTGAGCCTGAGTATTTTTCTAGAACATACTTATAATTTTTATACATAAATTCCGAATTTATTCGATTAGATTAATTAATTTAAATTAGATACATATCTTATTTCCTGCACTTTAAATTCTATTTTAATAAATTCGGATTCGGACTACAATAAATTAACTCGTTTCATAATAAAATAAGAAGTGCCCGAATCCGAAAATAAAAAACAAATGGATATTTAACTGTATTAGTGTGTTTTAACTATATTTGAAAAATAGCTTTAATCGGAATTGGTCGGATTCTCAATATCGTTGAATTCCATAAGCTTAATCCTATTACGAATAGTTTTCTCATTAACACCAATAATTTGAGCTATAGTCGTATTTGGCAGTTTTAAGAGCTTACAATTCTTAATAATATCAAATTCTGAGACCATTTTCTCGTCAGTATTCATATTAATAGATGTATTTGATTTTAGATGATTAACTTCAGTATCATATCTATTAAACTCAAATACTGGAACTCCCATTTTGTTCCCTAAGCTTAAAACTATGATGTTATCTTCATTAAAATTATTTACATCCATACGTGTTTTGAGAAGCTTTAAAAGTATTTCAGATGAGTTCAATTTCGATTTTCGAAGTCCTATAGCATAGTCTAAGAAGTTTCCGATATAACTGCTACCATATACATCTTCTAAATCCATTTTTTCCGATAATTCAATTCCTTTTCTTGGATGTCCAATTAATAATATCGATATAAATGTATCTTCTTGTAATCTTTTAATATTAACAAAAAAATCAAGAACTAATGAAGGTTTATTTAAATCATATATAATACTCATTAAATTATCTATAATTAGAAACTTAATTTCATAACTAAAAATTGATTCTTTGATACTATCAATTAATTTTTGGAGAAAGTTTTTCTCTAAAATATTTACATTCAATTTTGAACGATAGAAATCATTACTAAATTGATAAAATTCACCATCTGAATATTGATATCTATTTGCAATTTGCCGATCTGTCATTTCACAATCAATAATCATTACTCTATTCTTCGTAGTAGATAGCAATTCAAAAACTTTAGTTCCACTTGATATATTATTTCCAATTTGAACTGCACAAATAGACTTACCAACATTACTTTTACCCAGTAAAAGCCCAATACCAGGTTCTATCAATTTTTCTACTATATATTCAAGTATTGGTTGATTTGAACCATCTTTAACACAATCATTAAATGATCTTATTTTCAATACCGATTCTCTTATAGGTATTAATTTATTTTCTATATCTAAATTCATATAACATTCATTTTTAATAGAAAAAAGCATTAAATTTGCACTTTAATCTATTGGTTAAAAATCTTTTATTTTAAGCAGGTAAGTGGGTTACCTGCTTTTTCTTTTTTTGTTATATGATTGATACAGCTTCTCTGCATCATCTTCACATAAGATAGAATGTTTATCTATCCATTCGTGAATTTTCTCTTTAATAAAGAATCTAGCACCATTAGTTGGTTTACTAAATGGTATTAATTTAGAAGCTGCCAATTTAGAAATTGTACTTTCTGAAAAATTCAAATACAATTCTAACTCTTTTGAAGTAAGAATAGGTTTGTCGTTAATGTAGTTTTGTTTGATAAGAGTCTTCATCTCATGAAGCTCTTGTAAAAGTTTAATTTCTGACATAATAATTTAGTTTGAATTATTACATCGAAATTAAAATTATGCTTCTTGGTGAAGTAAATTAACTTAATAACAACTCATAAAAAATTAAGTAAAATATTAAAATAATTATTAATATTATTAAACTCTATTTGATTGAGAATGAGCAGAATTCAAGTTATTCATTATTAAATTCTTATATTTATTTGAATTTGTTATAATATAAAACAACTTAGATAATTCAGATTGTGAAATTTTTGTAATCTTCTTTAATTCTATTAATAAATTCTTTATTTCAATTAAAGTAAGATCTGAATTAAGACAAATTCGTTGACAAAAATTTAAAGTTTTATTTCTAAATATTAATTCTTCAAAATATTGATACTTATAATCAAGAATATCAAAATATTTATTAGCCTCATTTAAATAGAATCTTTTTAATTCTTCCGTTTTTTTAATTGTTTTATATTTTTTAGCGTTATAATATATTAAATTGTTATCAAATGTTTTTAGTTCAAATATTTTACCATAATATTTACCTGAAGTTGGTTCATATTTTATGACAATTGGATTAAAGATTTCACAATATTCATATTGATACTTTGATATGTAAATATTAAAATTTCTATAGAAAAAGAATATTTTATTATAAATAGCTGGAAGAAATAAAATTGGAGAAAATATAGCTACACAAAATATAACTATATATGTTAACATACCTGTATTCGTATATATTAATATTGAAATAATAATTGGAAAATACATTAACATCAAGAATCGTTGAATGATATTTTTAGAGAATAACTTTATTCTATAAAGATTTTCAATTATAGTAAAATAATTATTTAGTAAACTTTCCATTGCTTCAGTAAATTTTGACACACTTAAATATACTAAAAAATGAATTAGAATATACTAAAATGAAAATTATAACTATCTTTGAATCAGTTTAATGTGTTGTACTAATGTTGTACTTGTAGGTTAAAATAGAATCAAAAAAAGCGTTTATTTTAAAAATAAACGCTTAAAAGTGGTCCCACTTGGGCTCGAACCAAGGACTTTCTGATTATGAGTCAGATACTCTAACCAGCTGAGTTATAGGACCTTAAAAGTTTTTTCATTAAAAAATTATAAAAACTTTTAATTGATATTTCAATTTGTGGTCCCACTTGGGCTCGAACCAAGGACTTGCTGATTATGAGTCAGCTACTCTAACCAACTGAGTTATAGGACCAGAATTTTAACGGTTCTTGTTGTAAGAATTCGTACAATTCGTTTGCAATATTAATGCATATTTTTTTAACTACAAAATTATTTTACTTCTTCGCAAAGCTCTACCAATACGCCATTGGTTGTTTTTGGATGTAAAAAAACAATTCGTTTATTATCTGCGCCTAATTTTGGCGTTTCGTTTATAAAAATAAATCCCTCATTTTTAAGACGTTCTATTTCTTTCTCTAGATTATCTACTCCAAATGCAATGTGATGAATTCCCTCTCTATTTTTTTCTAAAAATTTTTCAATTGCACTCTCTTTTTTTTCTGAACCGACCAATTCTATCTTTGATTCGCCCACTGAGAAGAAGGAAGTCTTTACTCCTTCCGACTCTACAGCTTCTTGTTTGTACATCGATTTACCTAACAATCGTTCAAAAATATCATTTGATAAATTTAAATCTTTTACTGCAATCCCAATATGTTCTATTTTCATTTTGATTTCTTAATATTGTTGATAAATTTAACAAAAAGTTTAAAATAGATATTAATTGTTATTGTAATATTGAACTATGAGTTTTTATGATCAGGGAAGAAACTATCTTCAAAAGGGACAATTTAGAAAAGCTTTAGATTACTTTTCTTTATCAATTACTAGAAAATTAGAGGTTACTAATTCATATTTTCACCGTGGATTATGTCAATACCATATGAAACAATTTACTGATGCTATCAAGGATTTTGATGTGGCATTAAAGGAAGAGCCAGAAAATATAGATTTTTTATTTTATAAGGCAATGGCATTATACAACCGTTATAATCCTACACAAGCCAATGAAATATTTGATCAGATTCTTGCACTAAAACCAGATCATTATGTGGCTGTGCATCAAAAGGCATACATCCAAATGAATTTGAAAAATTATAGAGGAGCTATCGAATTATTTAATCAAGCCTTAGCTATCAAAGCAGATTATGATTCGTGTTACCATAACCGTGCATTTTGCTACGATCAACTAAAAGAGTTTGATAAAGCTATTGCAGATTATACTACAGTAATTGAGATGAAGCCTCATTTCCTATCGTACTATAATAGAGCGAATACATACGTTTTAATGAATGAAATGGATAAAGCGCTGGCGGATTATGAAGAATCGCTTAAAATCAATCCTAACTACTTCTTAACGCATTATAGTAAAGGAATAATTTTAGAAAGTCGAGGGGAATTACAAAATGCTATTGATTGTTTCCAAATTGCGCTTAGAATTAACCCAGAATTTGATTTAGCGCAACAAAAATTACAATATTATTATGAGCTTCAGCAAAAGCATAATCAACAACAAGATTAATTAAGAGTCAACTAATCTAATAATCCGTTTTGCAAAAAACGGATTATTTTTTGTAGTAGATTTTCATTAACTTAATACAATCTAATTATTTATAAATATCGTTACGAATTTTATTGTTAGAAAAAATTAATCAATTCCTTATGAAAATCGCCTACATTACTACTTATCCACCGAAACAATGTGGAATTGCGACTTATACGCATGATCTTATACTTGCTATTGCCGCTAATCCTGAAATACAGCAAGAGGTAATTGCCATTATTGAGGAACATGATCAATCTTTATATCCTGCCGAAGTTGTCTACAAAATCAGACGAAATGAGCTTGAAGATTACAATAAGGCAGCAGAATGGATCAATCAAAATGGATATGATTTTGTAGTAATTGAACATGAATATGGCATTTTTGGTGGGAATAGTGGAATGTATATTTTATCATTCGCAAAATCGATACACTGTGCGTTGGTTGTTAGTTTTCATACCATATTAGAGCGTCCGTCTAATGATGAAAATACTATCCTCATTGAATTATCTTCCATAGCTCAGCGAATTATTGTGATGAGTTCTCATGCAGAACATTTACTTCAGAAAGTTTATCAAATCAATTTAGACAAGGTTTTATGTATTCCGCATGGTGTCCCAGAATATGGTATAGCGCATGAAGAAGCAAAGGCTTCCATTAATTTGACGGATAGAAAAGTGATATTAACTTTTGGTTTTTTAGGCCGTAACAAAGGAATTGAACTTGTTATAAAATCGTTACCAGCTGTTGTGGAGCAACATCCTGATGTGTTGTATATTATTGCAGGTAAAACACATCCCAACGTTATTGCACATTCTGGTGAAGAATACCGCGAGTACCTTGAAGAGCTTGTAGATGCAAAAGAATTGCGAAATAATGTGAAATTTATCAATAACTATATGCCGATAAATGAATTAACAAATTTATTATCCGCTTGCGATGTCTACATTACTCCTTACGCTAACGAAGCGCAGATAACAAGTGGCACACTGAGCTATGCTATTGGTGCAGGTGCAGCAGTTATCTCGACACCGTATTGGCATGCAAAAGATTTATTGGCTGAAGATAGAGGAATACTGATTCCCTTTAGAGATAAAAAAGCGTTGAGCAATAACTTAAACAAACTTTTTGAAAATAGTGCTTTATTAAATTTTTACCGTAAAAATGCCAAAGCATATGGAGATAAAATTACATGGCCAAAAATAGGAATAGCGTATTTTAATCTTTTTAAACAGCTCAAAAACGAAAATCCTGATTCTATGGCTGACTCTGGTATCAAATTAATTAAAAATTTACCTGAGTTTAGTTTACAACACATTAACCGTTTAACAAATAATGTAGGTATTATACAACATGCTAAGTATGCTACACCTAATTATTTTGAGGGATATTGTTTAGATGATAATTCGCGCGCAGTTTTATTAGAATTAATGGCTTATCAAACATTTGATCTTGATATAAAAGATTTACATTTCTCAACGTATTTGGCTTATATTTTTTATGCGCAAAATGAAGATGGGAAATTTAAGAATTTTATGAATTTTCAAAATCAATTTATTGATAAATTGGGTTCTGAAGATGCATTTGGGCGCACTATTTGGTCACTGGGTTATTTTTTCCAGATGTCGCCTGTAATCAGTCACTACGAATTAGCACGTGAAATGTTTTTTAAAGCTAAACCTCATTTTGAGTCTTTAATTTCTAACCGTGCCATTGCTTATACCATAATGGGAATTTCTTATTATTTAAAAAATAACCAGAATGATGAGCAAATGACTGAAATATTGCGTGGTTTAGCTTTACAATTAGCGCATGAATTTGAGGCTCATCAAACAGAAGATTGGCAATGGTTTGAGAATATTATTACCTATGATAATGCATTTTTGCCTCTGGCTTTAATTCATTCTTCGAATTATTTAAATGATCCATATTTGTATAAAATCGGGGTAAAAACCTTTGAATTTTTAGATCAACTAGTATATAAAAATGAGTTTTTATCTCTGATAGGGAACAAAGGTTGGTACAAAAAAGGAATGGAGAAACCAAACCATGTAGGTCAACAACCTATAGATGCATCTTCTATGACATTATTGTACCATGAAATGTACATACAAACCCGTGAAGATATATATTATACAAAAATGATACATTCCTTTGAATGGTTTTTGGGTCGTAATGATTTGAAAATATCTATCTACGACCCTAACTCTAAAGGTTGTTGTGATGGACTAGAAGAATTTGGAATAAACCGTAACCAAGGTGCAGAAAGTACAATTTCTTTTTGGATAGCTTATCTTACGGTTTATAATGCTTCTACTACTAAGTGATAACTATTGATTGGTAAGGATTTCTTGTAACAATTCATCTAAGTTAACTACCGCATAGGTAGATGCATAATCTGACATGGCGTAAGGAATGATTAAATGGCCATTGTGTACAATAGAGCCACATGAATAGACCACATTTGGTACATAACCTTCCCTTTCTAACGCATTAGGGCGTATAAGAGGTTCGGTTAATTTTCCTATTGGTTTGGTTGGATCATTTAAATCTAATAAACTTGCGTTAATCACATATTCTCGCATTGGCCCTACAGAATGCGTAATAACTAACCATCCTTTATCCGTTTCTATCGGTGAGCCACAGTTCCCTAATTGTACAAATTCCCATGGTAATTGTGGTTCTCTTAATAGAATAACTTCATCTCTCCAAACATTGATTGAATCTGAAAAAGCGATGAAATTATTTTCTCCATCAACACGACAAAGCATAGCATATTTACCATTTATTTTTCGGGGAAACAAAGCAGCACCTTTATTGGCTATACTTCCGTGCAATGGCATGGTTTTAAACGATATAAAATCTTTGGTAATTAATAGTTTAGGTAATATACTGCGACCATCATATGCAGTATAAGTTGCGTAGTAAATTATCTCTCCATTATCTTCTACGAATCTTACAAATCTGGCATCTTCTATTCCATTTTTTTCTGTATCAGCTAAAGGAAAAATTACACGTTCTGAAATTAAAGTATCTAAAGAGAAACTAATGTCGTAATGAGATGAAGCAATCCAATACATTTGATTGAGCATTACAATTTCTTCTGGAGTAAGTCCATTATCACTTTTAATTTCCTCTATAAATCGTTTAATTTCTTCAAAAAGAAAAGTATCAGGTAATTTTTGATCAATAATTTTCTTGAATTTATCTGTAACTTCATGTAAATCGTTTAATTTTTTCATGAAGTTTTCCTTTTTATAACGGTGGCTTTTCATGTGGCGAGGTTTCTCTAGCTTATCCCCCACTTTTTCTAAATGTATATCAAAATTTTCATCTATAATACCATCTCTAAAAACTAATGATGACACATGCCCTTCTCCAGTAGCACGAAAACTAAGAATTACTCTTTTTTGTCCTCTATCTAAGTAGCTTTGGTCACAATCTTCTACAATCGATGGGTTGAAGAATGCGGCTGATTCTATGGAATATTCCATGGTAAAATATGCTCCAATTAGAAGTTTATCATGTAATTGAATTTTATTCCACTCGTATCCTAAATTTTCAATAATTGATCGGACATGATTGGCATTCTTTTCAAAAACGGTTACTATACTACGGTGCCTACCAGCATAATTACGTAAAATTCTGTTTAAGGTACTTTCTCTTTCCTTAGGAGATAGACGGAAAATTCGTGTTATTATCTTGCTACTTCGTTCTTCGCCTAAATTAAAAAAACGTGCCAATACACGTGTAAAATCAGGTTTAAAATAGATGTCTTTTCGAATTACTTTTACAGCCATAGTTTATTTTTAAGTTGGTTCCTTTAAATTACATAAAATATTGCTGTTGTTCTCATTAACATTCATTAAATAATGTTAAAGTTATTTTCTTAAAAATTCTGAATATAAAAAAAGCTACTCCAGTTTATGAAGTAGCTTTTTAATTTATATAAGCAGTAATTGTATAATTATTTTACTAAACTAGCAATAACGCCTAATGTTACGTCTGATACAGTTGTATTTTGTGCTTTATTAGTAGCTGTTTTTAACGTTGATAAGAATTCTCCGTATTTAGATTCACCAATTCCTGTTTTAATATCTGTTAAGGCTTTTGTTTTGTATCCTTCCAAAACAGATTGGTAACCACTTTTTGTAGTATCTACTTTGTTGTAGTTAGAAATATAATTAGTTAATGCTGATTTAACAATTGAAGTTTGAGAATTAGTTAAGTTTAAACCACCCAATAAACTAGAAATTTCAGAAATAGCTGATGTAATTTGAGCAACTTTAGTAATTGTTCCTACAGTACCAGTTGGTTGATTTGTTGTACAACTTGCAAATGCAACAACAACTCCTAATCCTAATAATATTTTTTTCATATTTAAATTTGCGCAAATGTAATGGTATAACTTAATCAGGAGCTTTTTTTAACAAAGTTTAAGATTATTTATTTATCATTATTTATCTAAAATTCAAATAAGCTCATGCGGTTATAAAAGGTGAATTTTGAGGTATAAAAAAAGTGCCTAATGGCACCTATAATTTTATATTCTACTAAAAACTCTTGATAATCCAATATTCACGTGATATACCTACATCATTTCTATTGATTGCTAACTCATCACAAAAGTCTAAAAATAATTCGTCCATTGTTTTATCGATTTTTGGTGTAGATCCTAATGCTTGTGAAATTGAATCTATTACAGTCTCTTCTGTATGAATTTTACTATCAAATACTTCAAAATTTTGATCTACATAGCCAATGAATGAACTTGGTACGAATATGTTGATATCTTCTGATTGTATGACTAAAAATACTTGAGACGTTTTAATTAATTGTAATCCAATTTCTTTTTCATTATCCGTTCCTAATTCTAAACCCTCTAAAAATACCTCAACATTATCTAAAATTTCTTCCTTATCTGATACTTTGTTCATCGCTCTAATTTTTGCAAATGTATAAAAACCTATAAATCCTCTTTCATTAATTGCTCAACTTCTCGGTATTCATCATAAGATTTAACAAAATCATTTTCAAAATCTATAGAATCAATCAACATAATTACCTGATTTTCTTCTATTTTTAAATAGTTTAAAATCGTATTAACATTATAATCATTAAAAGAATTAAAAGTAGGATACACCGTAATGTTTTTTAGTATAAGCCCATTGATAAAACAACCTATTGTATCGTAATTAATTCCTAACTCAATATATTTTTTGAAGTAATTAATTAAGTTGGTTTTCAATTGTAGATTATAATTAAAACTTTTTAATTTAAAATTTTTAAGCAATAATTTATTAGGCGTTTTCTCTACTATTCCTTCTGTAATGTTAAGATTCTGATTTAAGAGATTAATGATAAATTTATTATCTGAGAGCTGATAAAGTATATTGATGTATTTTTTGGCTTCTTCGAAATGAAAAAGTTCCATATTCACTAATGTTAAGAGTAAATTTACTCTTTTATTCTGTGGATAAATGGCAATGATTTCTTCTAAATAATTTAAAGCTTCTTCAAATTTTAATTTATAAATATAATATTCCGCCAGATATATATTACAAGCATACAGAAACATATCATTTTCCTTAGCTTGGTGTAGATATAAAATAGATTCTTCGTTGTAATTTAGATTTCGTTGCACAATTGCTTTTAGGAACAGAGCTTTACTAAATGTAGGTGCTTCTGCAATAACTTCGTCAATTTTTTTGTGGGCTGCATGTAATTGATCAATAGGATGATTTCTGAAAGTGAAATTCTTCCAAATTGGAAATGCTTGTTTTTTCTTCTGGTCGTCCAGCATCATAAAAAAAGCATCATTAAATTTTTGATTAATATCCGTCCAGACCATAATCGTCTTATTTTTCATAAACGTTGTTAATGTAGAAAATTAACAACACATTATTGTAAATTTTATGCAATAGATTTTAATTACTTTATAAAAATATAGAGATTCATAATGAATCTCTATATTTTAAAAACTTATTTTATTACGTTGTATTTTTCCACTCTCTGTACGAGGAAATTTATCATAAAATATAATTTCTTTGGGTATTTGATATTTTGATAATCCGACAGTTGTAAGGTCAATTGTATGATGAGGTCCTTCGATAACTAATACCAATTTATTTCCTAAAACCTCATCTGGTTTTGAAGAAATAAAAAAATCTGCATTGATAAATGGTTTTAAAATATTCTCTATCTGTTCAGGAAATAATTTTATTCCACCAGAATTAATCACATTATCTGCTCGACCTAACCAAATAAAATTTCTATCATCGATTAACTTTACAATATCGTTTGTAGTAACTACAAGTCCATCATATGGCGTTTGGATAACTAAACAATCTCTATCATCTTGAGAGATTCTAACTTCGTCAAAAGCCTCAAAATACGGATTGACTTGTTTATATTTTTGATTTTTGACTTGTTTAAAAGCTATATGCGTAATGGTTTCTGTCATTGCATACGTCTCATAAACTTCATTGTTTAATCCGTATAATTCTTTTTTTACCTTTTCCGATAAAGGCGCACCACCAATTATTAATTTCTCGCAATGCGAAACAAATTCTATTGATTTTTCTACTTGCATAGGTGTAAGTGCAGCAAATGCAATGGATTTAAATTTAGGTTCAAAATCCTTCCAATCTAAATGAGCTACAGGATTAATACAAATTAATTTCAAACCAATCTCAATCGCTCTTATCAACATCAATTTACCCGCAATGTATGTTACTGGCATGGCTAGTAAGGCTGTATCACCTTTTGATAAACGTAAATATTTACACGTCATACGTGCACTTTTACGCATGTTTTCTTTGGTTAATTGTATAGGTTTTGGTGTTCCTGTAGATCCTGAAGTTTGGGCCGTCATGTACTCAGAGTCATTATACCAATTGCTTAAAAAATCTTTTATTGATTGCTCAAAATCATTTTTAGGCAAAATAGAATCTAATGAAAAAGAAGGCTGTGAAAAATCTAATACAATCATATTATTTTTGATAGGTTACGCCAGCGTTAATCTCAATATCCAACGAGTTATTTCCTGGAGGGATAGGACAATTATAACGTTTGCTATAGGCACAGTAAGGGTTATAAGCTTGGTTAAAGTCAATAATTACCTTTCCGTTGTTGTTTATAATATCTTTAATAGATAAATCTATATAACGTCCACCACCATAAGTTGTATTTCCGTTTGTATCATCTGTAAATGGTAAAAATAGATGATCTAGATATTCTTCCACTACTGGACTAGATTGGTACAACGTAAGCACCTGTTCTTTTCCATCTATAAAGAATCTAGCCAGACCATATTTTTTATAATATTTAGTTTTCCCAGCTGAAGTAGGAAATGGAATAACATTACCATCGTCTATAGGAGTAAATTCGGCTTCTACTTTATATTTCTCATCAATTGGGAAAAAAGTAATTCCTTTAAAAATTGATTTTTCTTCTTCATTTAAAGGAGATGTTTTTGGATTCGAATAAAATTCGACCAATTCACTTTGATATTTCTCAATCGGTGATAATTGATTTACTGTTTTTGTAGCACAACTTGTAAACAACAAAAGTAAAGCTGTTATAAATATTAAATTTTTCATTAAATTTTATTTCTGAATAAATGCTCTCCTCTAACTTCTAAACGAGTAGGGAAATTATTTGTAAAAAGTCCACCCGTTCCTAAACCTTGAGGCATCTCCGGGTATAATATTGCAGTCCATTGTGCAATTGCATTCAATCCTATATTACTTTCTAAAGCTGAAGTTACCCAAAAATCAATTCCATTCATATCACAAGCCTCTATCCACTCTAAAGAACCTCTAATCCCTCCTATCAAACTCGGTTTTAGGATTACATATTGAGGTTTTATTTTTGCAATTAAATCTAATTTATCTTGTTTATCAAAAACTCCAATTAATTCTTCGTCTAAAGCAATAGGCGTTGGTGTAGAAGCACATAATTCAGCCATTTGATTAATATTTCCAGCTTTTATAGGCTGTTCTATAGAATGAATTTTTAATTCTGCTAATTGTTGTAATACTTGTTTAGCTTCTTCAAATGAAAATCCACCATTTGCATCAACACGTAATTCTAATTGCTCAGCAGAAAATTCTTCTCTTAATTGTTTTAAGATTTCATATTCAGATTCCCAATTAGATCCGATCTTAATTTTTATACAATGAAAACCTTGCGCTAATTTTTCTTGAATTTGTTCACGCATAAATTCAACATCACCCATCCAAATTAGTCCATTAATTTTCATTCCTTTTTCACCACCTTTAAAGGCAGATTCGAATAAATCAGGATTATAAGGATCATTATATTCGTCCTTGTATCTATTGTAACTTAATGCTTGGAAAGCTTGTTCTATTCCGAATTGAATTGATGGCCACTCGCGTAATTGATTCCAAAGTTCTTGTACACCAAGTTCGATATGATCACAAACCCATTGTAACTTTTCTTCGTATCCCGCACGATCATCTGCGCTTAAACCTTGAAATAAACCGCACTCACCAATGTATTCTGTTCCATCATCTTCAATTTTCAATAAATACGTTAATTTTTCTGTCAAAACACCTCTTGATGTTCCTCCAGGTCGTTTAAATTTTAAAACGTAAGGTTCAAATTTTGCTTTCATACTTCAAATTTACAATGCTTTAATTAAAATTTTAAAGAATATAAGATATAATTTCTGTCTAAAATATTAAGGCTTAATTTTAGCTTCCAATTCCTTCTTATAAAGGGAT
Source organism: Faecalibacter rhinopitheci (assembly GCF_015234135.1). Taxonomy (GTDB): domain Bacteria; phylum Bacteroidota; class Bacteroidia; order Flavobacteriales; family Weeksellaceae; genus Empedobacter; species Empedobacter rhinopitheci. Next base: position 151,202 of record NZ_JADGIK010000007.1, read on the forward strand.
TTCCATTCATTACTCAACATACTAAATACTATAGTATCTCTTTTATGCCCATCTGGTAAATAAATATTTTTTCGTAAGATTCCTTCTTGTTGAAAACCTATTTTTTTCATTGCTGCAATGCTTCTTATATTTCTATTATCAGCATTTAGTTCAACTCTTTCAATATCTAATTCCTCAAAAGCTAAATTTAAAATCAAATATTTACAATGCAAATTAATTCCGGTTCCTTGCACAAGTGGCGCATACCACGTAAACCCTATTTTTGTAGATTTGTTCGTGGAATCAAATGCATATAATCTGGTCATCCCTACATATTCTTGTATACTCGTATCAAAAACAACAAATGCACGTTGCGTAGTTTGTTTCGTTAAACGAAGTGCTTGGTTGAAATATTTTTTAAAATCTGCTTCAGTTTTAATTCGTATTGTAGAGTAAGTCCAAAGGTTTTCGTCTAAAACATATTTCTTTAATGGTTCGTAATGATGTTCTTGAATAATCTCTAAACGAATACGTTGAGTAGAAAGTGTCTCCATAATTATTATAATACACTATTATGTGGGTTCGAGGTAATAAATTTATAGAATATATCTGTGAACAAAAATTAAAAATCTATCTAAAACATATGAAGTATTTCTACTGTTTTATGATTTGATTTAAATTATTTTTAAAATATCTACTTAAATCGATGTAACTTTTTAAATTAATATACGTCTTATTAGTAAATAACACTAAAAGATGAAAAAATACATATTTCCTATATTTACTTTATTCGCTATCCATTCCTATAGTCAACAAGAAGTAAAAGGTATTATTCTCCAACAAGATCAATCTCCCGCGCCTTATGTAGATGTTATTCTCTTAACTGATAATAAAATTATAGATGAAGTTTCTACAGATGAAAATGGGATTTTTAAAACTTTTCTTGAAAATGGAAATTATATCTTACGAATTGAGGAAAGTGGTATTGCATTACACACTCAATCAATTTTAATAGCAGGTGATAAGGAAATTGGTGTGATTGTACTTCCTAACCAAGAAAACATTACTCTGAAAGAAACTGTTGTTACTGGTCAGAAAAAACTCATTGAAAAAAAGGTAGATCGATTAATATTTAATCCTGATTTGGCTGAAGGCGCTAAGGGTGGAAATGCGTTAGATGCACTACGTCTTGCTCCTCGTATTAAAGTAGATGAAAGCACGGATGCAGTTTCAATTATTGGGAAAGGAAGTGTTACTGTAATGATTAATGATCGGTTAATGCAAATGGATCAGACGCAATTAGCTAACTATCTAAAAACCATTCGCACTGAAGATATCGAGAAAATAGAGATTATAACAAATCCGCCTGCAAAATACGATGCATCAGGAAACAGTGGTGTGATAAATATTGTAACTAAAACTGCAAAAGATGAGAGTATTAATGGAAGTTTATCCACTTCATATTCGAGAGCATTGGCAGATAGCTTTAATCATAATGCGAATTTAAATTTTAGAAAAGACAAATGGACATTTACTTCTCGTTTATATAATGGGAATGGCGAATGGAAAAACCACAACCGATCAGAAATTATCTATCCCACAACTTACTGGGAATCAAAAGTAAATAATCAAAACAAAAATAAATATTTAGGCGGTGGAATTGGTATCGATTATCAACTGAATAAAAAATTAATCACAGGATTTAATCTTGATCTATCGAACGGTAAAGGCACAAACGAATCGTCGTATAGAACCAATATTTTTAATCAACCAGATAAAAATTTAGACAGATACATTTTTAATGATAATAAAGGTACAAGCTGGGATTGGAGTTACGTAGGATTTAATTATCATATAATTCAAAAATTTAATGAAGAAGGCAAAAAGCTAACTTTTGATTTTGATTATTCTAATAATTCAAATCTTTCCCATAATATGGTAAATTCTAATGAATTTAACGCCGATAATATTCCTATAAACAACAAGGACCAAGGCAATGAAACCATTACAGACTTAGAAGCTAATCGGTATAATGTAAGTATTGATATGGAACATCCTATTAATTCTTGGAAGATGAATTATGGGACGCGTTTACGTTTTGGTAATGATACGGCAAATAATAATCGTTTATTTAGATTAGGTAATACTCCTTTCATAGAAGACCCTAGCTACAAATATGCGATTACTTACCAGGAAAACATATATGCATTATATTATTCGATCGAAAAACAATTTAACGATAAATGGACTGCTAAATTAGGTTTGCGATATGAGCATGCGGATGTAAATGGTAAATCTAACGAACAAAATATTGATTTTAAAAAAACATATGACGGTCTTTTCCCAACGGCATATCTTATGTATGAACCGGCAGAAAATCATTCATTAAGTTTAAATTACAGCAGACGTGTAGATCGCCCGATGTTATGGAGTCTAAATCCAATGCTGATTAAAATTAACGATTACACCTATTCACAGGGAAATTTAGATTTAGTCCCGTCCTACTCACAAAACTTAGAATTTGAGTATGCGTATAAAGACCTAAGCGTTACAAGTATTTATTACAGACATACAAGTGATTTAACTACAAATATCTCGTTCAGTGATGCTGATACTCAAATTACTATTGATAAACTTTATAATTTTGGTAAAACCTACAGTATCGGAGTAAGTGAAAATATTAATATAAAACCTTTAAAATGGTGGAAAATTAATGCGAGTGCTGATGTTTATTACATAAAAACTACTGGTACAATTCCGGAAAGAAACTATGTATTAGATGGGATAAATGGTGAATTCCAATTGACAAACAATCTAGAATTAAACAAGAAAAAAACGTTATTTGCCAATTACTCCTTTTCATATCAAACATCAGGAAGTGATCAAGATATGGATTCTTATGACGATTTTATGCGACATAATTTAGGATTTAGAGCCTTATTATTCAATAAAAAATTACAATTATCTCTCAATATTAATAACCTATTCGAGAATAGAAATGTAACCTATTCTTCTTATACAAATAATATATATTCTTCCTTTACGAGCGAAGCATTCAGAACTTATCGTATTGGATTAACGTATAATTTCGGAAAACAATTTAATATTGAGCGTTCAAAATCCAACCAAGAACAAAGTGGTGGTTCGGGTGGAAAAGGATAAAAAAAAATCCTGAAGCAATGCTTCAGGATTTTTTTTTATTATATATTAAACAATTTATATGTTATAATTACGGTGTCCAAAAATAGAACTTCCGATACGTACCATAGTACTACCTTCCTCTATTGCCATCTGGTAATCTCCGCTCATTCCCATCGAAATAATCTGTAAATCTTGATGATGAGGTTGATGTAGATTAAATAATTGTTTTAAAGATTTAAATTCTTCTCGTACCTGATTTTCATCATCTGTAAAAGTTGCCATCCCCATTAATCCAACCACTTTTACATTGTGTAATTGTTGAATTTCAGTTGACAAAATAGCGTCTAATTCTTTTGCATCTAATCCAAATTTAGTTTCCTCATCAGCAATAAAAATCTGTAGTAAAACATTGATTACTCGGCTATTTTTCTCTGCTTGTTTATTGATTTCTTTTAGTAATTTTAAACTATCCACCCCGTGAATTAAATGTACAAATGGTGCCATATATTTCACTTTATTGGTTTGGACATGCCCAATCATGTGCCAACGAATGTCTTTAGGTAAAGCTTCGTATTTATCACACATTTCTTGGATTTTATTTTCACCAAAATCACGAATGCCAGCGTCGTAAGCTTCTTGCAAATCAGCTACAGGTTTAGTTTTAGATACTGCAACCAATGTTACAGTAGAGGGAATTGTTTTTTGTATATAATTTAAATTTTCTCTAATACTCATCATTCTAATCTTTCAAGTCAAATACTGCAAATCCACTTAATGGTTTGGGCTCAATGTATGTGGATTTTGGAGGCATCTTTAAACCTAAATCTGAAATCAATTGCAAATCTGCTACACTTACAGGATAAAATGCAAATCCTGCAACATATTCTCCAGTATCTACTTTTGCTTTCAAAGTTTCTATTCCTTTTAAATCTTTTGTACCATGTACAAATCCTATTCTTTTATCATTTCGTGTATCATGAATATTAAGAATTGGTTTTAGTAAATGTTGTTCAAATATATAGGTATCTAATTCTTTTAACCCTTTTACTTCATTATCCAATGATTTTGTATAAAGACTATAAAATTCGTTATCAATATACATTAAAATATGATGCTTTTTTGTAGGTAAAAATTGTTCGTTACCTTTTGGAATCACTTCAAAATATTCTTCAATTTTCTGAATAAAATCTTCTTTAGATAAACCATTTAAATCTTTTACGACACGATTATAGTCATTTATTATTAACTCATCGTGCGATACCAACATTGCTAAGGTATAGTTAAACGTTTCGTCTCCATACACTTTTTCTCCACTATCTGCTGCAGCTTGTGCAGTATATTGAGAGGAAGATTCCATACGATGATGGCCGTCTGCAATATATATTTCCTCTAATTTTTCAATAGAATCCTTAAACTGTTTTAAATTTAGACGGTTATCAATTCGCCAAAGGGAATGCTCTACATTATCCGTATCAACTAATGTTAATGTAGGTTTACGTTTCATTTCAGCTTCTAATAACAAATCTACTCTTTGCGCAGGCTTATGCGTTAAAAGAACTGGCTCTGCATGAAATTGTGCACCTTTCAAATAATTTGCAAATAATTCAACACGACGATCAATTGTTTCTTCGTGTTTTTTAATTGTATTTGCATTATAATCATTGATATTCACTAAACCTAGTAACCCTTTAGTTTTTCGACCATTGGGCTGTACGACTTGATAAATATAAAATGATGATTTATCTTGTACCAAAACCTTTTGATCAATATAGTCCTCTAAATTATTTCTTACTTTAGAAAAACGAACCGAAATATCTTCAATGGATTGATCCCAAGTAGGCTCAATAACATGTAAAAATGAATGATTTCTAGTCTTAATATTTTCTTGTAATTCTTCCACAGAATAACGATCTATTGATTTAGTAACAAAATCTTGAACAGTTTCTTCCGTTGGGCGTATCCCTTTAAAAGGTCTAAATTGTGGCATTGGTTGATTTAAAATTTATGAACTATACTCCGTAAAAATCTGCTATTTGCGCAGCCAATTCAGTACCAATTCTGCTTTGTGCTTCCTCAGTTGAACCAGCAATATGTGGAGACAAAGATAAACTTTCGTTCATTAATAATCCCATTTCTGGTTGTGGTTCTTTTTCAAACACATCTAAACCAGCTCCTAAAACCTTACCAGTTTCAATTGCATCTGCTAATGCTTTTTCGTCAATTACTCCTCCACGAGCAGTATTAACAATTACAACACCGTCTTTCATTTTTGCTAATTCCTTCTCTCCGATGATGTACCCATCTTGTGCAGGAACGTGTAATGTAATGAAATCTGCTTTTGTAATTACTTCTTCAAAATCTGTTGAAACTACTGTGAAAGTTAATTTTTGACCATCAAAGAAATCCAGTTCAATTTCGCGTGTTGCTGGGAATTTATCGTATACGATCACATTCATTCCTAATCCAATTGCGATTTTAATCACTTCTACTCCAATACGTCCAAAACCTACAACACCCATTGTTTTACCACGTAGTTCATACGCTTTTGCATATGCTTTCTTTAATCCATTAAAGTTTGTATCACCTTCTAATGGCATATTACGGTTAGAGTTGTGTAAGTTTCTAACAATTGAGAAAATATGCGCATAAACAAATTCTGCTACTGATTGTGACGATGATGCTGGTGTATTGATAACCTGAATACCTTTTTCGCGTGCATAAGTAACATCAATGTTATCCATTCCTACTCCACCACGCCCAATCATTTTTAAATGAGTTGCATCAATTAAATCTTGACGAACTTTTGTTGCTGAACGTACTAATAAAACTTCCACACCTTTCTCATTGATGTAGTTAGCTAATTGTTCTTGTGCAACATGTGTTGTAATTACTTCGAAACCTTTTGCTTCTAATGCTTCTTGTCCTGCTTTAGAGATTCCGTCGTTTGCTAATATTTTCATTATTTTTTTTGTAAAATGTAAGTTGTAAAAAGTATTAAGTATTACAGATAAAAATTGTACTTAATACATATAAATTTATCCGAATTTTTGTTCAAATTGTTTCATTACTTCAACTAAAACCTGAACAGATTCTAAAGGTAGTGCATTATACATTGATGCACGGTAACCACCAACATCTCGGTGACCAGCTAAAGAAACAACACCAGCTTCTTTTAATAAAGCATCAAACTCTGCTTTTAACTCTTCCTTATTCAATACGAAAGTCGCATTCATTTGTGAGCGATCTTCTACGTTAGCTGTACCTGTGAATAATCCATTACGATCTATCTCAGCATACATAGTTTCAGCTTTTGCTGTATTTATTTTAGCAATAGCCTCTACTCCACCTTGCTCTTTTAGCCATTTTAAGTTTTCCATTACACCATAAACTGCTATTACAGGCCATGTATTAAATGATGATTCCTTGGCAATATGTGTTGCATAATTTAAGTAATCTGGAATATTACGACCTGTTTTTCCTAATAAATCTTTTTGAACAATTGCAACTGCTGAACCTGCTGGTCCCATATTTTTTTGTGCACCTGCATAGATTACTCCAAATTGAGACACATCTACATGTTTAGATAAAATATCCGAAGACATGTCACACACTAACGGTACATTTGCTGTAGGGAATTCCTTCATTTGTGTACCAAAAATCGTGTTATTAGAAGTACAGTGAAAATAATCTACATCAGTAGGGATTTCGTATCCTTTTGGCACATGATTATAATTATCTGCTTTAGATGAAGCCACAACTTCTATATCTCCAAAACGTTTTGCTTCTTTGATTGCATTAGCTGCCCATTTACCTGAATCTAAATATGCTGCTTTACCTCCTTCTTTTAATAAATTATATGCTACAGTTGGAAATTGTAATGAAGCTCCACCTTGCATAAAAAGAACATCATGAGAATCAGGAACATTCATTAATTCCTTTACTAAAGCTCTTGCTGTATCTATCACTTCTACAGCATCTTTACGACGGTGCGAAATTTCTAAGATTGAAGTTCCTGAGTTGTTAAAATTTAAGCATGCTTCAGCCATTTTCTCAAAAACGACTTGTGGTAAAATACATGGTCCGGCACTAAAATTATGCACTTTCATAAAATTGATTGTTTGTTGTGTATGTGTTTATATGATATTAACAAATATAAGAAATGAAGTGACGAAAATCTTTCAATTATTTATTAATTTTTCAACAATATTGCTAACAAAAAAAGCCTTAAACAATAATATGTTTAAGGCTTTATCTATTTTATTGTTAGATATTAATATTGAACGAAATCAACATTTAATTCTTCTGCTTTTCTTTTGTAATAACCATCAGCTAATTTATCTTTAATTTCAGCAAATGAATTTAAAGTATACTCGATGTGCTCATCTTCGTGTGCAGCTGTTGGAATAATACGGAAGATAATCATTCCTTTTGGAATTACTGGATATACAACTACTGATACGAAAATTCCGTATTCCTCACGCATTTCTTTAGCCAATACTGTAGCTTCGATTGGAGAACCTTGTAAGACAATCGGTGTAACACATGTATCTGAACCACCGATATCAAATCCGCGTTCTTTTAATCCAGTTTGGATTTTTTCAACATTATACCATAATTTGTCTTTTAATTCTGGTGAATTTCTCAATAATTCTAAACGCTTTAACCCACCAATAACCATTGGCATTGTTAACGATTTTGCGAAAATCTGAGAACGTAAGTTGTATTTTAAGATACGGATAATATCTTTATTTCCAGCGATAAATGCACCAAAACCAGCCATAGATTTTGCAAAAGTAGAAAAGTAAATATCAATTTTATCTTGACATCCTTGCTCTTCTCCAGCTCCAGCTCCAGTTTTACCTAGAGTACCAAAACCATGTGCATCATCTACTAATAATCTGAATTTGTACTCATCTTTGTAAGCAGCGATTTCTTTCAAAATCCCTTGTTTACCTGTCATACCGAAAACTCCTTCAGTAATAACTAAGATTCCTCCACCTGTTTTATCAGCTAAAGTACGTGCACGTTTGATTGTTTTTTCAAAACTTTCGATATTATTGTGTTGATAAATAAAACGCTTACCGAAGTGTAAACGAACTCCATCAACAATACAAGCGTGACATTCTGCATCATAAACGATTACATCATTTTTAGACACTAATGCATCAATTGTAGATACCATACCTTGGTATCCAAAATTCATTAAATATGAAGATTCTTTTTGTACAAAATCTGCTAATTCTTGCTCTAATTGTGCGTGGAAATCAGTTTGTCCTGACATTGCACGAGCTCCCATTGGGTAAGCCATTCCGTACTCTGCTGCTGCATCAGCATCAGCCTTACGTACTTCTGGGTGATTTGCTAGACCTAAATAGTTATTGATAGACCAAGTAATAACTTTTTTTCCTTGAAATTCCATTACTGGACCAATTTCTCCCTTTAATTGTGGAAAAACATAATAACCTTCACCGTAATCAGCAAATTGTCCTAATGGACCAGGATTTTGTTTTAATCTTTCAAAAATATCCATTGTAAATATCTTGTATTTTAAGTTAAAAAAGTAGAACCTAAATGAGTATTTAGATTCTACTTATTATTTTATTTATTAATATATTCTACAGTTGCTCTAGACTCTAAACCGTTTAATTTACTGTTTGTAAATCCTTGTTCAGCCATCCACTCATCACTAAAAACTTTTGTAATGTATCGAGAACCATGGTCTGGAAACAATACAGCTACGATCGAATTTTCATCAAACTCACCTGTTGCCGCTAATTGTTTTAGGGCTTGTGTTGCTGCTCCAGAAGTATAACCTACCATCATTCCTTCCTTTAGAGCAATTTCTCTTGTTGTATATGCTGCTTCCTCGTCTGTAACTTTTACAAATTTATCTACAACAGAAAAATCCAATGCACCAGGGATCAAATTTTTACCCATTCCTTCTATACGATAAGGATGGATTTCATTTGGATCTAATTCTCCTGTTTCATGGTATTTTTTTAAAACTGAGCCGAATGCATCAACAGCAATTACTTTAACGTTTGGATTTTGTTCTTTAATAAAGCGTCCACTTCCAGTTAGAGTACCACCTGTACCAGTACAACCAATAAGGTGTGTAATTTTACCTTCTGTCTGCGCCCAAATTTCAGGTCCAGTTGTTAAGTAATGAGCCTCAGTATTTCCAAGATTAAAATACTGATTAATATAAATTGAATTTGGTGTTTCTGCAGCAATTCGTTTTGCTACTTCATAATATGATCTTGGATCATCTGCAGGTACATTTGCAGGACAAATAAATACTTTTGCACCTAGCGCTTTTAAATAAGCGATTTTCTCTGCCTTCGTTTTATCTGACACTGCTAAGATACACTTGTATCCTTTAACAATACTAACCATAGCCACTGCAAACCCAGTATTCCCAGATGTAGTTTCTACAATTGTAGCTCCAGGAGATAATAAACCTTTTTTCTCAGCCTCTTCTATGATATGTAATGCTATCCTATCTTTGGTTGAATGTCCGGGATTATAACACTCTAACTTGGCATACACCTCGCCTGGAATGTCTTGGTTAATTCTGTTTAAACGCACAAGTGGAGTGTTTCCAACAAGTTCTAAAACGTTGTTATACTTACCAGTCATTTCACTAATATTCTTTTCTTACAAATGGCAAATTTAAGAATTTTTTAGCCAATCTCTAAAAGATTAACTACAATATTTAATTATTTCTAATTTAAAAGTATTATTCTTAGCTATCTGTCAAATGAATTTATAGTTAATTATTTAAGTTAAAAATATATTTAAATATTTTTTCATCTTCTTCTGTAAAAGGAACATTTCTACGTTCCATCATCTTCTCAGCTGCCTCGTAGGCACGATCTAAGGAAAATATTGGTGCATCGCTAGGACCACCCCAACTAAAATGTTTTACGATATTGGGCGGAAAACCTGCATGGAATAGATTTGCGCTCACTCCAATAACTGTTCCAGTATTAAATTGGGTGTTGATTGCAGCTTTGGAATAGTCACCCATCACTAAACCACAAAATTGTAAACCTGTTTTGATAAATCTATTGGCTGGATAATTCCAAACTTTCACTTCAGAATAGTTATTCTTTAAGTTAGAGTTATTCGTATCTGCTCCTAAATTACACCATTCTCCTATAACTGCATTTCCTAAAAAGCCATCGTGTCCTTTATTTGAATATGCCATTAAAATAGCATTGTTCACTTCACCACCTACTTTACAATAAGGTCCAATTGTACAACCAGGATAAACTTTCGTTCCCATGTTAATTTTACCATGTTCACATAAAGCTAGACTACCTCTTATCATAGACCCTTCCATAATTTCTGCATCTTTGCCTATATATATAGGGCCTTCTGAAGCATTTAATATAGTAAATTCCACTTTAGCTCCTTCTTCAATAAAGATTCTTTCAGGATTTAAAACGCGATTTGTATCAGATATAGGTTGAGAAATACGATTTGCAGTAACTAAATCATAATCAAAGTTGATTGCATGAAAGTTATGCGTAAATATGTCCCAAGGATATTTAATTTGAATTAAATCTTCAGAAAAAACAATAGTTTCTAGCGAGTTTATTTTATCAAAAGTAGAAGTATTAGCTGCAATTATTTGATTGTTATAAATAATTGATTGATCTAATGCTAAATTTTGAATTGCTTCTACTAATGAATTAGATGGAAAAAAAGCAGGGTTTATAAAAATATTCTCTGTTTCTAAATGCATCTTAAACTTACCACTTAAGTATTCTTGAGTCTGGTAAGAAATTGTACCTCCTAGAAGTTTCCCCCAACGTTCTGCAAAAGATAAAATCCCCATTCTTAACTCTGCTACAGGTTTTGTAAAAGTTAATGGCAATAAATGATCTCTTTGCTCACCGTCAAATAAAATAATATTCATTTGCTTTTTTATTATCGTGCAAATTTAGAAATTTATATCAATATTATAGGATATAAATACAATCATAATAACCTCTAATCTGATATATTTCATCAAACATTTAAATTAGTGGATATTTTTTTGGTAGATGGCACTTGGAATACGTACTTTTATAGCCATTTTTTGTAACATAATTTCCCTTTGAAGTCTGCACCTATACATTTTGGAACTATTGCTCTAATTTTAGATCAATATTTAAAAGAAAATTCATTTACATCTATCTTTTTTTTGGTAGATGAAAACACGCATGTCCACTGTTTACCTATTTTATTAGCTGATTTAGATAACTTATATGCTTACGAGATTCTAGAAGTAGATACCGGTGAACAAAATAAAAACATAGAAACTGTTGAAAACCTTTGGCTTGCATTAGCAGATTTGGGAGCTGATCGTCACTCTTTAGTTATTAATGTTGGTGGAGGTGTTATTACAGATATGGGTGGATTTATGGCTTCAACTTTTAAAAGAGGAATTAAATTCATTAATATTCCGACAACATTACTATCTCAAGTAGATGCTTCTGTTGGAGGAAAAAATGGGATAGATTTACATGGAATGAAAAATATGGTTGGAACATTTACTGAACCAGAAATGGTTTTAATTGATCCAAAATTTTTAAAAACCTTAGAACAACGCCAAATAAAATCTGGTTTAGCAGAGATGTTGAAACATGGTTTAATTCATGATCGTGACCATTGGGATAATTTAGTTCAGCTTTTATCTCATAATGCAGATGATTTAGCCCCTTTTATTATGGACTCTATTGAGATTAAACGTCAAGTTGTAGAACAAGATCCATATGAAAAAGGTTTACGCAAAATTTTAAACTTTGGTCATACCATAGGGCATGCAATTGAAAGTGAATCTTTAGAAACTGAATTTCCACTATTACATGGTGAAGCAATTGTTATCGGAATGATTATTGAAGCTTTCTTAGCTGAAAGTAAAGGCTTATTGAATGCAGAAGAACGTTTTGAAATTTGTGATGGTTTTGCAAGTCTTTATGCATTAAGTACAATAGATTTAACACTTTTTCCACATTTAATCGAGTGGATGAGCCATGATAAAAAGAATAAAAACAATGCCATCAATTTTAGTTTGGTAAACAAAATTGGGGAATGTACCTACAATGTAATTTGCACAGAAAACGAAATACGACTTGCTTTTGAATCGTATAATAATTGGGTAGCTTAATTTTTTAAAAACATATTATAATGGATAAAAATTATAAAATATCAAAAAGTGAAGAAGAATGGAAACAACAATTGACACCAAATCAATTTGCTGTTTTACGTGAATCTGCAACTGAGCGTCCATTTACTGGAGAATATAATATGCATTTTGAAAATGGAATTTATACATGTGCAGGTTGTGGTGAAGAATTATTTGAATCCTCTTCTAAATTTGACGGACATTGTGGATGGCCTAGTTTTGACCAAGAAATTGAATCAGGTAAAATTGTTGAAGTAAAGGATGAAACACATGGTATGATTCGTACAGAAATACTTTGTGGCTCATGTGGAGGACATTTAGGACACGTTTTTAATGATGGCCCTACGGAAACCGGACTTAGATATTGCGTGAACTCTCTTTCATTAAATTTTAAAGAAGAAAAATAATATAGTATATTGGATGATCATTAACTTATCATCCTTTTTTTATGCCCTATAGAAAGTCATATTTCCTTATTACCTTTTTTATATTTTCACTAAATCTTTACGTCTACTTAATGTATAATGATCAGGTATCAGAGGATATGATTCATATGTTTAATGCATATTTTATAGGGAAAGCTTTTATTTTGATTGCTAATTTATCCTTGCCTTTCAAATCTTTTCATTATAATAGAATTATATTTGAAACTATCATAGGCCTGATTATTGGATTATTAATTTTCTTTTTATTCATGAAATTATATCAAGAATCAATGTTAGTAATTTTAGACTGCGGATTATGCTTACTCAGCGTTTTTTCGTTAATGAAAATGCACCATACTAAAAATGCACGAGCGAATCACCTTTAAACAAATTAATCAACTGGCTATTCCTGCTATATTATCTGGAATTTCTGAATCAGTTATTACTTTAACAGATATTGCAATGGTGGGGCATTTAGAAGTGCATGCCATCGAATCTCTGGCAGCAGTAGGATTGGTAGGATCTTTCTTGTCTGGTTTACTATGGATTTTAGGGCAAACAAAAACATCAATTTCTTCTCTTGTTTCACAACATTATGGAGCTAAAGAACTTGATAAAATTAAAACATTAGTTCCACAAGCATTACTTATCAATTGTATAATTGGGTTCATGTTATTATTTACAACAGTTTATTTTGCATTTCCTATTTTTAAACTTTATAACGCCTCCAATCTAATATTATCATATTGTGTGGATTATTATTCCATACGCGCTATTGGATTTCCACTAACTTTAATTTCTCTTACATTATTTGGAACATTTCGGGGTTTACAAAATACAGTATGGGCGATGCGTTGCGGAGTAACAGCAGCTGTTATACATGTTATTTTAAACTATATTCTAATTTATGGAATTAATGGGGTTATACCAGCATTATATCTTAAAGGAGCCGCATATTCTAGTTTAATTGCTCAAGCTATTATGGTAATAATGGCTATTTATTATTATATAAAACATACTCCGTTTCGTTTTAATATTGGAACAAAAATTCATCCTTTAATTAAACCTTATCTTACACTTAGTTTTAATTTTATTTTACGTACTGCAACGCTAAATGTGGCATTTTTCGTGGCAAATTCTTATGCTACTGGATACGGAGGAAAATATATTGCTGCACAAAGTATATTAATGAATATTTGGTTATTCTTCTCATTTTTCATGGATGGTTATGCTGGTGCAGGTAACGCAATGGCAGGCAGATTAATTGGAGAAAAAAACTATAACCAACTTATTTTATTAAGTAAGGATATCTCTAAATATTCTGTAATTATTGCAGGAATTCTAGTGTTTATTTCCTTTATTTTTTATCAACCAATCGGTATGTTATTTAATAAAAACAATGAAGTTTTAGAAGTTTTTAAAAGTGTGTTTTGGATTGTTCTGCTACTACAACCCATCAATACGATAGCATATATTTTCGATGGATTCTTTAAAGGAATGGGCGACGCCAAGTTACTCCGCAATAATTTAATTATATCTACTTTTTTAGGGTTTATTCCTACATTAATTATCTCAGATTACTTTGGGCTACAATTATATGGCATTTGGATGGCTTTTGGCATTTGGATGTTTTTACGCAGCTTTCCTTTGATGTATATTTTCAATCAACGAATGAAAGAAAAAATTTCAATTCAATAAAAAAGCTACCTAATAAGGTAGCTTGAAAAATATATTATTAAACAAAATTCTATTATGGTGTAGATATAGATGCTTGTTGGATTTTTCCATTAAAATATTTCCAACCGTTTAATCCAAAATCAACTAAATATTCAGCCATTTCATCTGGTTGTGTTGGCGCAATATATCCTGGGAATGCTTCGTCTAACATTTCTGTTTGTACAGCTCCTAATGCAACAGCATTAATGCGTGGTCCATGATCTTTTAATTCTTCTGCTAATAATTCAGTTAAATTTACTGTAGCTGATTTTGAAGATGAATAAACAGATAATCCTGGGAATTTTACAGAACCTTGAACTGCTCCCATTGTTGAAACATTTACTACATGCGAGCAAGATTTGAATTTAGGCATTAACAATTGAATTAAACGATACGGAGCCATAAAATTAATTTTCCAAGAACGTAATAAATCCTCTTCTGTAATATCCTCAAAAGATTTATTGATACAAAGTCCTGCATTATTATATAGCACATCAATTTGATCCCAAGAATCAATTGCTTTTAACACAGCATCAATCTGATTAAAATCTGTTAAATCAATTCCTAAAAAATCGTATTGACCTTCCTTTGCAAAAGCTGCTAATTCCTTTAATTTTTCAACATTTCGAGAAATTGTTAATACACGATTACCTAAAGCCAAATGTTGCTTTGCCAACTCATAACCAATTCCTCTACTTGCTCCTGTGATGATAATGTTCTTCATGCTGTTGTATATAATTCAATAACGAATCTATCGATTCAAATTTTTGTTTTTCAAAGATGCTATAATTTTCTGTGACTTCTACATGATTTTCTGCATCTCCTACAATGTTATAACCATGCCGTTCTAAAGCTTTTTTTACCCAAAAACATTTTTCAGTATCGCCTGTAACTTTCATCTGTTTTACCTTAAAGCTTTGTTTAGAATATCCTTTTGTAGAGGCATTATAACTTAAATACTGCCCAGATAACTTAGGTATAATTTGTTGATTAAAAGCAATATCTTCTGGAATTCCTTGGGTTAATTTCCCATTCTCTATCCACCACACTTTATCCGCATATTGTAATGCTAAATCAGCTTCGTGCGTTATCATTAAAAAAGACTTATGGGTTTTCAACTTTAAATTCTGTAACAATTCAAATATCTTGTATTGATTTTCTACATCAAGATTTGAAGTAGGTTCATCTAAAATGATTAAAGAAGTATCTTGTACCAATGCTCGTGCAATCATTACTAATTGTAATTGACCTTCACTTATTTCGTTGGCGTATTTCGTTTTTAGCTCATTTATTCCTATTAATTCAAAAACCTCATCAATTTGAACCCTTTCCTCCTTTTTTAATTTTTTTAAAACAGGATGATATGGAATTCTTCCCATTGCTACCAAATCATATACTTTAATTTTAGGAACTTGTTGTAGTTTTGAGAAAATCACCGCTACTTCATGTGCTAAAGCATGCGGAGAAATATGTTGTAAGTTTTGATTATTGAAATATATCTCTCCTCCCAATGATTTTTCGAATCCTAAAATCGTATGCATTAAAGTAGATTTTCCAACTCCATTTTTCCCTAAAAGCACTATAAACTCACTTGCAAATATTTGGGCATTAATTCCTTTT
Source organism: Faecalibacter rhinopitheci (assembly GCF_015234135.1). Taxonomy (GTDB): domain Bacteria; phylum Bacteroidota; class Bacteroidia; order Flavobacteriales; family Weeksellaceae; genus Empedobacter; species Empedobacter rhinopitheci. Next base: position 167,258 of record NZ_JADGIK010000007.1, read on the forward strand.
ACCAACCCTTCTTTTTGATAACCAACAGTTAAATTCTGAAGTTTTAAAATCGACTCTCTCATCTTATTTCATTGGAATTTTTTAACAAAATACTAATTACAATTGGAGCTCCAAACAAAGATGTAATGATGTTAATTGGTAATGTTCCGAAGGGAAATATTTCTGTAAGTATAGAAAAAAATAACATACTCGCTATACCTGTCAAAAATATCCAGCGGAATAATAAGCGCATATCTCCAGTTTTTAGAACAGTACGACAAATATGAGGAATTGTTAAACCAATAAATCCAATAGGCCCTGTAAATGCAGTAGCAGATGCAGTTAACAAAGCAGTCGATATCAGGATAAGTAATCTAATCTTTTTAATATTTATTCCTAAAGATTGTGCATATCTATCTCCTAAAAGTAAAGCCGTAATTCCTCGTAATGTAAAAAGTGAAAATATTATTCCGATACTTATACACAAAATAAATACAAAAAGTTGTTCCCATGATAAACCACTTAAAGAACCAAACCCCCAAACCAAAAAACTTTTGATTTTATCCGATGGAGAAAAATATTGCATGATTCCGATTAAGGCTCCAGATAAACCTGAAATCATAAATCCTAAAATGATCAATGAACTTGATGACTTGACACGTGTGGCAAAAGATATAATAAGAATTAATGCAATTAATGATCCTATAAATGATGCTAAAATCATTACCCAAGGATTATTAAGAAAAACATCTAATCCAAGGATAGAAAAAAGAAAAATAACAGACCCTACACCTAGACTTGCCATAGAAGTGATTCCTAAAACTGACGGATCTGCCAATGGGTTTTTAAAAAGTTCTTGCATTAAAAATCCTGCAATTGGCAAAGCAATACCTACTAAAAGTGCTGTGAGTGCTTTTGGTAGTCGAAAATTAAAAATTAAATTATTCGTCATTTCATCTGAAGAACCAGTAAATACATGCAGTATTCCAACGAAAGGAATATCCACTTTACCTACACTTAAACTTCCTACAAAAAGAAGCAAGGTAAGAAAGCTTATAACATAAAATAGCATTTTTTCTTTCATCGAAACAAATATATAAATTGTTATAAGGTAAAGAACACTTCATTTTGTAATTGATTTGAATAATACACAAAAAAAAAATCAACCAATGGTTGACTTTGCTTATTGCTAGTTTATAAAATAGTAATTTCGTTACGGTGTAGTTTCAAAATATTATCATTTTCTAGAGCTTTCAATATTCTAGAAATAACCACACGAGAGGTATTTAATTCGTTCGCAATCTCTTGATGTGTTTTTATTATTTTTCTTCCTTTATTAATCGTTGCTACATCTAACAAATAGTTCTTTACACGCTGATTCATGTCGTTAAATGCTAAATTATCTATAGCAAATAGCATCTCATCTAAACGATTATTATAACTCTCAAAAACAAATTTTCGCCAAGAAGGATATTTCGCCAACCATTCATCCATTTTTGAAATTGGAATCATGATAAGCTGTCCATCTGTTTCTGCTATCGCTCGTATTTTACTCTGTTTTTTTCCTAAACAACAAGCCATAGTCATTGCGCATACATCACCTTTCTCAAGAAAATATAACAACAACTCTCCTTCGTTGTAATCTTCTCTTAAAATTTTAATAGCTCCATTAATTAAAAGCGGCATGCCTTTAATTTGTTCATTCAAATCAATTAAAATATCGTTTGATTTAAAGTCGACTATTTTTCCTAAAGAATTAATTTCTTCTAGTAATTCTTCTTCGAAGCTAGCATTTGTTTGTAATAAATCTTTCAACATATTAATGAGGTAATTTGTCTTTGATTATACCGTATAAATAAGTTCCTGCTAATGCGCCAACAATTACGATTAACATCGGGTAAAGTCCTGCTCCTACTAATACAAAAATTGGACCTGGACATGCTCCTACTAACGCCCATCCTAAACCAAAGAAAATTCCACCAATTAAATATCGAGTAATTGATTTATTTTTAGGTTGTATATTAATTACCTGCCCATCAACGTCTCTCGCATTCTTTTTTTTCATAAGTTGTACACCAACTAATCCAATCACTAATGCAGAACCAATAAATCCATACATATGAAAAGATTGAAAATTGAACATTTCGTAGATTTTAAACCATGATGCAGTTTCTGCTTTGTACATTGTAATTCCAAAAATCACTCCTAGTATAATGTATATAATATTTCTCATTTTTAAAAAATTAAAGGGAATATAAGATGAACCATTATTAGACCACCTATAAAAAAGCCTATTACAGCAATTAAGGATGGTAATTGTAAATCACTCAATCCTGAGATTGCATGTCCGGAAGTACAACCACCAGCATATCGGGTTCCAAATCCCACGAAAAGTCCACCAATTAATAAAATAAGAATATTTTTGAGAGATAAATTCCCGAATAATTCGGTTGGTGAATAGGCTTTTCCTGCACTTTCAAAACCAAGCTCATTTAATTTTCTGACTGTTAATTCTGATAGTTCTGGAGTTTGATTATTTGATAAAAATGTGCTTGCAATTAATCCTCCTAAAACTGCACCTACAAGAAATAATAAATTCCACTTCTGAGTCCTCCAATCAAAAGAAAAAAAATCGCACGATTTTCCAGCTCCAAATAAAGCACATAAATTTCTGAAATTAGAGGAGAAGCCAAAACTCTTTCCGAAATAGATAAGCAATAACATCACAATTGCTATAATTGGTCCGCCCACATACCAAGGCCAAGATTCAAAGATTAAATTCATCAGTATATTTTATGGTACAAAGTTCTGTATTTTTAATAGAACTGATGTAACAAGTGTTACTTATCGCAAAAATTAGTGCTTAAAAATCCAAAAATCATATGAATTACAACCTATTTACATATCGAAATACTTCATTTATAAAAAAGTATGAGAAATTTTAAAGAATGTCTCAATGCTTAAATGATTAATTTTTGAATAATATTCATTTTTTACTGTAATTAATTTATTAAAATTCTGATAAACGGAATTTAACAAAGTTTAAAATGAATTATCGTCAGAAACATGAATATATTGTGTACTTTCACAGTCTGATAAATTTAACTTTAAATATTAAAATTTAGACAAAATGGAATTGAATAGAGAACGTCTATTAGATTTGGTGCAAAAATATGATGCGCCGCTTTATGTATATGATGCGAATAAAATAAAATCGCAATATGAAAAGATGACGAATGCTTTTTCTACTGTTAAACGTTTAAAGTTAAATTATGCATGTAAGGCAAATACAAATATTAATATCTTAAAATATTTTAAATCTCTTGGTTCAGGATTAGATACTGTTTCCATTCAAGAAGTTGAATTGGGATTATTAGCAGGATTTAAACCTAAAGAAATTATTTACACACCAAATGGTGTTTCTTATGCAGAAATTAAAAAGGTTGTTGAATTGGGTGTTCGCATTAATATTGATAATTTATCAATATTAGAAACATTTGGTCAAGATTACCCGAATTATCCAGTATGTGTTCGTATTAATCCACATATTATGGCAGGTGGTAACGCAAATATTTCTGTTGGTCATATCGACTCTAAATTTGGTATATCAATTCACCAATTACCACATATCAAACGTGTAGTAGAAAATACAGGATTACATTTAGACGGTGTGCATATGCATACAGGTTCTGATATTTTGGATATTGATGTATTTTTACAAGGAGCTGAAATTTTATTTGAAGTAGCTGCTGAATTTAAAAACTTAACATATATCGATTTTGGATCAGGTTTCAAAGTTCCTTATTATCCAGGCGGAGCAGAAACAGATATTGATTATTTAGGAGAGCGATTATCGACACGTTTCAATGCATTTGAAAAAGCATATGGAAAGCCTTTGACTTTAATGTTTGAACCAGGAAAATATATGGTTTCTGAAGCAGGAATATTTTTAGCTTCTGTAAACGTAGTTAAACAAACAACTTCTACTGTGTTTGCAGGAATTGATACTGGTTTTAATCACCTGATTCGTCCAATGTTCTATAATGCACATCATGAGATCGAAAATATATCAAATCCAGAAGGAAGAAGCCGTTATTATACAGTTGTTGGGTACATTTGTGAAACCGATACATTTGGATCAAATCGTAAAATAAATGAAATTGCTGAAGGAGATATTTTATGTTTTCACAATGCAGGCGCTTACTGCTTCTCAATGGCTTCCAACTATAATTCACGACTAAAACCAGCAGAAGTATTACTAATTGATGACAAAGATTACTTGATTCGTCGCCGTGAAACAATTCAGGATTTAATCGCGACTACAGAAGAAATAAAATTCTAACCTTGTCTGAGGTTTTATATAGTTTATATTAAAAAAATCTCATCTTATTTAGATGAGATTTTTTATTTTAATTCATATTTCCCTTTCAATTTATTATTATTTAATAACTCATTTCTCAGATTTTCTTTATCCATTAGATTATAATCCGCTAGTAATTCTTTTTTCCTCTTTTCTCTTTTGCTATCCATTTGATAACTCTCCACATTGATATGAACTTTATTTGCACTATCAAGTTTTAAATTTGACATTTTAATTTCTTGTGATAAACTTAGTTTTAAGGGTGTGACATCTTTTTTCTTCTCCTGAGAAAAAACACATACAGGAACTAATAAAAACAACAATAACTTCATAATCATTCAATTTATAATCCATAAATCAAATATTATGCTAAGGTTAGGTCTATAAAAAAAGTTCAACCCTCTTGGATTGAACTTTATAAATTTAATTATTTCTCAATGAAGAAAAATCTATAATCTTATTTTTGAGGTTTTGCAGCTGGTTTAGCTACATTTTTTCTCATTAAAGGTGTATCCACCTTAGCAGATTCTTTCTTATCTGTTTTAGAAACTTTTTTCTGGTTAGATAAAGATTTTAAATCTTGAGTTGCTTCACTTTTAATTTTAGGATTGTCTCCTTTTTTCTCTTGTGAGAATGCTACTACTGGTAATAATACCATTAAAACTTTTAGTAATTTCATAATTCATTAGTGTTTGAATAAATATATAAAATAAATCTTAAGAAGAAAAATATTTTACGTTGATTTTAAAACCTTTACAAAATTTCTTCAAGTTTTCATTTTTCAGTAATAGCTGGATCATTTAACTTTTAAAAATTTTCATATGCCCCACCATTGCACTTAAAATAAACCCAAATATTGCAAAAAGTGCATACGAATAGCGTAAATCGAACAATTCCGCAATATATCCAATTAAAGGAGGTCCCATTAGAAAACCTAAAAAAGAGATGCTGGATACCATTGCTAATGCTACTCCAGAATTAATCGTTTTATGTTGCCCTGCGACACTATAAACAGTAGGTACTGTACACGCCACCCCTAGTCCCACTAACATAAATGCCATTGTACATACAATTAAAGACGGAAAGAATACGGAAATTAATAATCCTGATCCCATTAAAATACCACTAAATTGAAGAATACGTTGTTTTCCAAATCTTTCAATAAAACGATCTCCTACGAATCGACCGCTTGCCATTGTTACCATAAATGCAGCATAACCTAGTGTGGTCCATTTTTCTGGCGCTTTTACAATTTCATGAAAGTATACCCCACTCCAATCAAACATTGTACCTTCGGTCGCCATCCCCAGAAATCCTATAATTCCTAATTGGATTAGAACTTTATCTGGTTTTACAAAACCTTTTTCCTTATCCCCTTCAACAGGCTTATAATCCAATAAAAATTTCTTTTGAGTAAAAAATAACAAAAGAATAATTATAAATATTAGTACAAAATGCGTGATAATGTCAACCTGCAAACTCATTATTATTAATCCAATTAAAGCTCCTATAAAACCTGCCAAACTCCAAGCACCGTGAAAAGAAGACATAATAGAACGATTATATATTTTTTCTACATCTACACCTTGAGTATTAATAGCGATGTTACACGTATTACTACAGATTCCGAATAAAGTTAATACAACCGCTAAAGACCAAAAACTATTTGCAAATGGAATAACAACTAACATCATAGCATAACATAGAATACCTACTTTAAAAATATTTTTACTCCCATATGTTGCTACCAATTTCCCTACTAAAGCTAACGTGCAATTTCTCCTACTGGCATAACTAATAATAGCGACCCCAATTCACCTTCAGATATTCCTAAAGATTTTTTTATAGTTGGGATTCTACTTGCCCATGAAGAGAAGATTAATCCGGTACAAAAATAAAATAGAGTAACTGCCCACCTGATTTGTTTAGGTTTATAAATTGGCATAGAAATGGGATTTTGCATTTGTTTTTAGCATTTTTGCAAATGTAAAAATGAATATTGACTTTTAATTTTATTTTTTTTAAAAAAATATTTATTTGAAAATGAAGCAACTACTAAAAACCTTTAAAATTTTTATTGCTTAGGATTTGGTAATTAAAAATTACGTTCTATATTTGCACCATCAATAACGCAATACACCGCGTGATTGGAGAGTTGGCAGAGTGGTCGAATGCGGCAGTCTTGAAAACTGTTGAGGGTCACACCTCCGGGGGTTCGAATCCCTCACTCTCCGCGACTTATTTAATAAGTATCAGTAAAATCCCTTATTTCGTTTGAAATAAGGGATTTTTTTATGCCATAATTTTCATAATAAAACATTTATTTCAGAAAAAGCATCTACCAATTAGCGACTTTTTTGTTAAATAAAAAAGTTGGTAGGGTATTGATAAAATGAATAATTAATTGAGATTCCTAGGGGATTAAAGTAAATATTATACATAATATTTATTATCATTTTTGCGGAATTGGAAAGTTTAAGAGAATAAGTGTTGTCTTATTTCTCGATACAATTTGCTTTTGCCATGCAACGCAAATCACTCGAAATGACAGAACGGAATTGAAACGTGTTTAGATTACTCTAAATGATAATTGGAAGTATATTAAACGTTTATTATATAAAAAAAGTAAGGCTTCTATTATCTAGTGAAAATAGAAGCCTATTTTGAAAGCATTAGGAATTAATTTTATACACATTTAAAAATTCATCGAATGTAAGAAAATCCTGTTCATCTTTCCCTAATCTTTGTTTTGCCTGTTTTAACAGTCTTAAACTTTGTCTGTATCCTTTACCTGTAATAATTGACACGTCTTTAGGGTAAATTACAATTCTCTTCAGCTCTTTATTCATAATTAGTGTTTTAAGATTAACCTAATTACTTTCCTTTATAAGAATAAGCATTTAAGTTATTAAATAACCTTTAATTAACCTATAAAATATTATTGTATTTATTCAAAATCATTCTTTCTTTTTTGCAGAAAGTAAGAAGTTGAATAACTACATAGCGCTCCAACAATAGCCATTATTACAGTGTATAGCAACTCTGCCCATTGTATAGAAGCATACATACTACTTATAGTACCTCCAACTGTACCAATTATTAATGATGAATTATTATTGTTCATCATTGGTAGCATTATCATTTATAGTAAGTTGACTAACTGCTGAAATTACACCTCCTGCTACAGTTAAATAACCTCCTATTGTTATTAGTATAGCTGGTAAAGCAATTGGAGCAGAAATAATAATACCTCCTATTGTTGCTATCGTTAATCCTATATTTCTAATATTTTGAAATAGTTTAGGCGTTGGAGCAATTAAACGATTATATATTGTCATAGATTTTATTTTTAATAATTAAAAAACCTTTTGTACCAGCTTCTAAATAAGGATTAATTAAATTTTGTAATTTAACCATTGCTTTTTTAGAATACTCACCTACCCCTATGCCTGTTATATTTGAGACTGGAGCAATACAACCCTTTAGCTCTTTCAATGCAAAATTTGCAGGATGAATAAGAATTAAAGATCTGTTACTTACATTTGTTATCAAGTAATGTTGTTTATATTTTTGAGAAAATCTTTTCACCACTTGATATGTACCTTCTGGTATACATGAGATGTTTTTAATATTATTTTTCCATGGTAGTTCAATTGTATCACACACTTTTTCACCTTTAAAAAATAATTTACCATTCGTAGCTTTTGGATGATATTCTCTTATTAACTCTATGTTTATCATATAGTTTGAATATCAATTAAGTTTGCGCTGTTAAAACTTCCATTTTTAAGTGGGTACAAAATTGAATTTACATCCTGAAAGAATTCGATTCCAATAGCTAATGCTAAAGTATGTTCAGAATTAGGATTCAATTCATTTTCTATATCAAATGCATCAACTAATGCTTCGTTATATGGCATTTGTGGAGAATAACTTGTTTTAGTATTATATGTACTGTCCATGAAATTAATTTCAGTAGCAGAAGTTGCAAATCTGTAATGAGTAGCACCTTGAGGTGCAATAATTAAATCGAGTGGATTATACTCTGGAAAAATAAATTTAGTTATACCAGTAACTCGATCAATTGAAGTTTCCAGCTGAATAAGTACTGTTTTTAGCCATATTCCTCCTGCATTGAAATCGAATCCTTTTAATAATGATTTATTCCCTAGGTGTACATTGCGTTGTCCTCTTGGACTGGATGTATCTTCCTTTAAGCATGCATGCATTACTTTAGTCAATCTGGAAGTTAACCTGCTGTCTTTCGCATTTTTAGAAATTGCATTAAACGCATTTCTTAGAATTTTACCTGCTACTCCTGCGTTTTTAAATTCTTCCATATTTTCTCTTGTTCTTTGAAAACGTGGATCACTCATAATTGTATTTCGGTCTAAAGAAGTTTTTTCTCTTACCATATACCCGTCCTTTGATTTATAAAAATTTAGGTCTCCTATTGAACCTCTAATTTTTAAAAAGCCTTTTTGCTTTGCCATAATTTTGGATTTAAAAATTAATAAAACTATTGATCCATTGCGCAATGGTTTCACAAAGGTTGATAAGAATTTAATAACAAGCAATAGCACTATACAAAGCTGTACCTCAAAGACATATAAAGACACTAATTGACATCATTGACCTTTAATTATTTGATTGTATTGATATAATTTTTGGGATTCATCCCTGTTCTTTTATAAAATAAGTTGGAGAATTGACGTTGATTTTTGAATCCCATATCTTTGGCTAAGGCTTTTATAGAATAAGTGGATAATTTTTTATCATCTTGCATCACCTTAATTGCATATTCAATTCGAAGTGTATGGATATAATTACAAAAGCTTATTTTTTTATAATTATTTAAAACATGGGAAACATACGTTTTATTTGATTGAACATATTTCGCTAAGTCATTTAAGGAAAAATCAGGATTAATAAATTTATCTGATTTCTCAAAATCATCTAACCTTTGCAAAATTTTATTTATTATATCTTGCTCGATTATTAGAGTTGAATTAGCTTTATTTATATCCGTTGTATTTTTTAATTTGTTTGTAACTATTTGTTTAATTTTTGCAATTACCTTATTTTTATAATATAGTACAGCACTTACCACCAAAATACCAAGTACGTAAAATGTATACTTACTCGTACTATTTTGTAATTGATTTCTTTTGCTACGTAATTGGGGAGTTGTGAATACGAAGTGAATATTTTGTGCCAACAGCGGTATTATTTCTTCATTACGCTCATCGTACCCAATCAATTGATTAATATAATACAATTGATTTTCTTTATTATTATTTTGTATTTCCTGTTTGAGTAAAAATTCTAATACTTCTCTATAATGAATATCTATTAGTTTATGCTTATTAACAATGCTATCAATTTTTTTAAAATAAAAACTGGCTTTTTCATTCTCTTTTACAGCAATATAACTTGCTCCTAGATAATAATAAGCAGAAGAGATTGTTTTAAAATCATCGGAGTTAATTTGATTAATTAGTGGAATACTATTTTGTATAACGTTTTTATATTTTTTTTTATAAAATTGGTCTATTGTAGTTCCTAAATTAAAATAAGTGATGAAATGGTTATTTCCTAACTGTTTACTTTGCGAAAGACCTTTTCTATTATAGTCTGCGGCAATTTTATAATTTCTATTTTTTTGGTTTACTTTTCCTAAATAATATAACGTATTTAAATAATAATTTGAGAAATTTTCGTTTCCAAGATTATTCTCATAATATTCCAAATTTTTTAGTAATAATTTTTCGGCATTATCGTATTGCATCATATGGATCATAATAACCGCTGAATTCATATTAATTTTTGCGACTATATATGGATCTGTCTTATGATTCACATAATTATTTGCTAACTTATAGTTATTTAATGCTTCATTTAATTCTTTGAATTGATAATGAATTAATCCTTTAGATAAATATGCCTGGCTTATATACTCTTTATTTTTCATTCCTTTACTAAGGCTAATTAAGCTATCTGCATATAAAAATTTAATACTTTTTTCTTTGCTGAAATATGCAGCCTCTTTGTAAGCATAAAAGAGATTAATTTTATCATTTTTTATTTTAGCTTTTTTGATGTAGGCCTCTACATAGGGCCAGGCATTTTTATGATCTTGGTAATGTTTATCTATATTCTCAATCAAATATTCATATTTTCTCTTTTCTAACTTTTCATTTTTACTTGCTACGGTAAAAAAGGGACATAAAATAATTAAAAAAAGGCATCTATATTTTCCCATCGTTCAAAAATTAAAGAATAATTTAAGGAATATTTCACATCTTTACCTTTCTTAAGTATTTAAATATGTAACATTTATCTATTTAACATACAATTTCTTTATTGTACACACTATGTTTATTAAATAAATACGAAGAGGCCTATATTTATATATGGGAAAGCCGAACCCCTTAATAGTAGGTATGTAATCAATTTTAATTATTTTCCTTTATAAGATTAGAGAAAACCAGTGGTTTTCTCTTTTTTTTTATCCTCCAGCCATTGCACTGCCTTTATCCTGCCTTTATCCTGCCTTTATCCTGCCTATATCCTGCCTTTAATTTACTTAATAGATATAATTTTAAAACTTGGATTGAGCACGTTATTATTTCAGTGTTTGCAAGAAATGACTGATAACTCCAAAATTTCCTAAATTATAAAATATGTTTTTTTAAAAAAAACATGTATTTCTAATGAATTTGATCAATTTGACATTTTCAAAATTCGGAAAATCTTAAACTACTTTAATTTTTTATATTTTATTTTCACATATCTTATTAACAGTGGACTTGAGCACTATTTTTCTTGTGAATAACCGAAAATATATATGTCATTTTGATAAAACGACACTTCTATTGTTTTATTTGACATACTACTTGTTGATTTTTATAGTTTAAGCATCTAACTTCCTATCAACTTAAAATCAATTACTTATGAAAAAATTATTTCTATTTACAGCAGTTACTTTCGTCTTCACATTATTTATCCAATGTAATACAGAAGAGGATGAATTAGTAGATTACATTTCTTCTGAAAATATGCGCTATAATCGGACTAGTGAAGACAGTATTAGTCATGATTCCATCTTTCCAGGTAAGAATGATCCACCCAAGGACAAAGACCCATTTATTAAAGATATTAAACCTGACTAATTATGATGGAATCACTTAAGAAATATGGGGTTGATATTATCTCCTACCTATTTATCTTATTATTTGTTTACGCAGCAATAAGTAAAGTAATGGATTTTGAAACTTTCCAAGTTCAGTTAGGACAGTCGCCAATACTTAGTGCATATGCTGGCGTAATTTCTTATGGCGTAATTGCTACGGAACTTATTATAGCTGGTTTGTTCATTTTTAAAAGAACACGGTTAGTTGCTTATTATGGGGGTTATATGTTGATGGTAGCATTTACTGTTTATATCTACCTCATCCTTAATTTCAGTGATTATATACCTTGTTCTTGCGGTGGAATTTTGGAAAAAATGGGATGGACAGAACACTTAGTTTTTAATGTTATTTTTGTTGTATTTGCTCTAGTTGGTATATTATTTCTTTCTCCATTTTCTAAAAAAAATGCTACATCTATTATAGTAGCAGGAATAATTGCAATAGGAAGTATGATTACCTTATTTTTTAATTCAGAATATATTATTAAACAAGAAAATAATTTCACCCGAAGATATTTACCACATCCTATTATAGAGCAAGAAGCCATTAATTTAGGTGCAAACTCCTATTACTTTGCTGGTCTTGATGCACATAAAATATACCTCGGAAACTATACTGCGCCTTTAATCCTTACCAGTATTAATCTAGATTTAAAAGATGTAGAAAAACATCGCATAGAATTAGAACAGTCTAATTTTAATTTTAGAGCAATAACCATTAAAGTATTTGAGGATGAATTTTATGTATATGATGGTAATGTCCCCGTAATATTTAAAGGATGCTTGCCCAATTACAGGGCCGAAATGATGCACATAAAATATACCTCGGAAACTATACTGCGCCTTTAATCCTTACCAGTATTAATCTAGATTTAAAAGATGTAGAAAAACATCGCATAGAATTAGAACAGTCTAATTTTAATTTTAGAGCAATAACCATTAAAGTATTTGAGGATGAATTTTATGTATATGATGGTAATGTCCCCGTAATATTTAAAGGATGCTTGCCCAATTACAGGGCCGAAATAGTTAGTTATAATAAAGCCTATTTTTCTCAGCTAGTACCTTTAGGGAATAATAATTTTGCTATTAAAACACATAGTAGCACTTTAAACCAACAAGTACTTGGCTTAGTCAATACTACTACTGATGCTGTTATTTTAAAAAATGATATC
>NZ_JADGIK010000008.1 GCF_015234135.1 Faecalibacter rhinopitheci
ACCTCTTCCCATTCCGAACAGAGAAGTTAAGCCTTTCAGCGCCGATGGTACTGCTATTGCGGGAGAGTAGGTCGTCGCCAGTCTTTATAACAAAGCTCAATCTTTAATTAGATTGGGCTTTTTTTATGCCCTAAAATTTCTATAGGGACAACGGAACAATTGAAAGTGTAAAGCTGTAAAGTATTTAGAAATTATAATTTTAAATTAATGAACTTATAATGTTATTTTTCACTCTTAAAAAATGTTAAATATTCGTTTTAGTACTGATGTTTAAGTATGTTTGACAATTAATTTATAAATTATTGGAAAGAGATCTTCATATAATATATTTAATACAAAATAACCAAATAGAAGAAGGGTTTAAGATACTAGTTTCCGATTACCACCAAAAGGTATATTGGCAAGTTAGACGTATAGTCTATATACATGAAGATGCGGATGATGTTACTCAGAATGTTTTTATGAAGATTTTTCAACATCTGAAAGATTTTAGAAATGAATCTAAATTATCCTCTTGGATTTTTAGGATAACATATAACGAGTCTGTGAATTTTATTCATAAAAGATCTAAATATCTTAATCAGTCGATAGAAGATTATAATTTAGCTAAGGTAGACGAACTAGAGAATGATCCTTACTTTGATGGAGAAGCGACAGAAATTTTATTACAAAAGGCAATTGCTCGACTTCCAGAGAAACAACGGTTAATTTTTAATATGAAGTATTTTGATGATATGAAATATTCTGATATATCTGTAATATTAGAAACTTCTATCGGAGGTTTAAAAGCGAATTATCATCATGCTGTTAAAAAAATAGAACAATATATTTCTGAGAGTCATTAAACTTTTTTATATTAGGATTGTCTAATAATTATGAAACATCTTAAAGCAAAACATGAATCTTATAAAGTTCCTGCTGATTATTTTGAAAAACTAGAAAAATCAATTTTAGTTAATTCACAATCATTGGAAGAAGGTAAAGGATTTACTGTGCCTACTGATTACTTTGATTCATTAAAAGAGAACATACTAACTGAAAACTTATCTAAATCAAGAAATAAGTCAAGAAATTGGTGGATTTCAGTAGCATCAATAGCAGCTTCTTTATTACTTATAGTCGGATTTAATTTTATTTTAAATTCTAATGATCAGAATTTAAATATAGAAGATAATACAATTAGTAAAAAAGTTGATGAGAATATAGAGGATTCAATTTATCAATCTTTATATAAATTTTATTTAGTTGATGACGAAAATAAAAAATCGTCTAACGAATATGAATCATTAGACGATTTAGAAGAATATTATAACGAAAAGTATACTAGTGTAACTAGATAATTTCTGCATTTATATTTCTATTTAATAATTCAGAACAGCGAGGTTTTAAATCTTCATAAGAACCTGATAAAACATCACATTTACCTTTGTAATGTATTAATATTGTACATTGTTCAGCTTGTTCTGGAGTGTGCTCACAAACATCCATTAATGATTCAATAACCCAATCAAAAGTATTGATGTCGTCGTTGTATACAATAATCTGATATTTTTTAGATTCTTGTTCTAAAACTTCAACATCTGAATCATATTCAGTTTCCCATTTCGGTTTTGTTGAAAATCTAGTCATATTTTATTTTTTAAAATGAATGGCAATCCATTCGTTACGTTGTTTTTTAGAAATAAAAGTCAAGTTGCGCTCTGTACAAAATGCGTGTATATCATTAAAGTCTTGCTCCATTAACCCGCTTAAAAATAAATCCCCACCTTCATTTAATACTTCTATGTATGAAGGGATTTGAGCGATAAGGATATTTTTATTGATATTAGCTAAAATTACATCAAAATGTTTTGAACCTAATAAAGAGTTATCTCCCATTTTAGCATCTAAACTTACGCCATTACGTTTACCATTTTCAATAGAGTTTTCTACAGCCCATTCGTCGATATCAATACATTCTGCGTAGTTAGCATTCTTTTTTAATGCTAAAATTGCTAAGATTGAAGTTCCGCAACCCATATCAAGAATATCTTTTCCTGTAAACTCAGTTTCCAAAATATATTCAACCATTAAGTGAGTAGTGGAATGGTGTCCAGTCCCGAAAGACATTTTAGGTTGAATTACGATTTCAAAAGGAATGTTTTCTATGGTATCGTGGAATTCAGCACGAATCAAACATTGGTCGTTGACTAATATTGGTGTGAAATTTTCTTCCCAAGTTGCATTCCAATTTTGTTGTTCTATTTCTGTACGAGTATATGTAAAATCAATACCTTCTAATGATTCTAATACTTCTTTTATTTCAGCTTCATTTTCTTGCGTAGATGGTATATACGCATCAAATCCATTTTCGTTTTCAGTAAAACTTTCAAAAGGTAAATCAGAAATATTAGCGATTATGATTTCATTCCAAGGTTCAATTTCTTTTACTTGGAATTTATATTCGATATAATTTGTCATATAATATAATTAAATAAGCTTGTTTTCAAAGCCAAATGCAAATTTACGATTTGGAATTAGAAACAAGCTTAAAATATTTATAAAAAAGAATTTAAATTCTTAGAACGAGGCAATAATTTGTGAAAAATCTTCTATATTAAGAGAAGCTCCACCTACAAGACCACCGTCTATATCTGGTTGTGAGAATAATTCTTTTGCATTAGATGGATTTACACTTCCTCCATATAATATACTTGTAGCATTAGCAATTTCTTCTCCAAAAGAATTGTTCAGAGTTTGACGAATAAATGCATGTATTTCTTGTGCTTGTTCTGGAGATGCAGTTTTACCTGTTCCAATAGCCCAAACGGGTTCGTAGGCAATAACAATTTTAGATAGATTCTCAGTTTTTTGAGGAGTTAGTGCATTTAATACTTGAGATTTAACTACTTCAAAATGTTGATTAGTTTCTCTTTGTTCTAAATTTTCTCCAATACATAAAATAGGTGTAATATTTTTTGCAAATAATTGCTCCAACTTTTTAGCAATTGATTCATCAGTTTCTTGTTGATATTGTCTTCTTTCTGAATGACCTACAATAGCAGTATTGATACCTATACTATCTAATTGCTCAGCAGAAATATCTCCTGTATAAGCGCCTTTTTCTGCTACAGAAACATCTTGTGCAGCTATCTGAATAAATTGGTCATCTACGATTTCTTGAATTGCTTGTAAATAAATAGACGAAGGTGAAATAATAACCTTTGCTTTTGTTTCATTCTCTGATACCCAAGTATTGATATTAGAAGCTAATTGTAATGCTTGTTCAAAAGACAAGTTCATTTTCCAATTTCCAGCGACAATTTGATCTCTCATAATATTTTAATTTATGTCTTGTGATTTAGTTTTTATTATTTAATACGAACTCTTGGGTCTAATACGCCGTAAAGAATGTCAATAATGATATTAATTATTATAAACATAACAGCAATAATTAATACTGAGCCCATTACGATTGGTAGATCTAGCGTGTTAAGAGCATTTACGATTTCTTTACCCAATCCATTCCATCCAAAAATAAACTCTACAAATACTGCACCAGCTAGCATAGATGCGAACCAACCAGATATTGCAGTAATAACGGGATTTAGGGCATTTCTTAATGCATGTTTTAGTATAACAGTTTTTTTAGATAAACCTTTTGCGTATGCAGTTCGAATATAATCTTGAGACAAAACTTCTAATAAAGAATTACGCGTTAATTGTGTGAACACAGCCAAAGGTCTTGATCCTAGTGTAATGGCAGGAAGAATTAAATTTTTTAAGGTTAAATGTTTACCTTCACCTAGATCGTCCACTTCATATAAGCTACCAATCATATTAAGATGAGTAATATCGTGCAATAAAAATGCAAATATATAAGCTATAATAATGGCAGAGAAAAACGATGGAATACTCATACCAAAACTTGTAATCACTAATAAACTTCTATCAATCCAAGAGTCTTTAACTAAGGCAGAAATTATTCCCAAACTTACTCCTAAAACAGTTGCTATAATAATGGCTGAGATAGCCAAGATAATAGTATTGGGTAATGTTTCTGCAATAATGGTCGCCACAGATTTCCCTTGCTTCTGAAATGAATTTCTTAGAAAAGGTTTCTTCACAACCAGGCTCTGATCATTTATATCTATAATTTTTTGGAACGAATATTTACCAGAATTTAATGACGTATATGTAGTAACATTCGCTTGATTGTCATGTAAAGAAATAGGAGATAAATCGTTAATATAATACATATATTGTTTCCATATCGGTTGATCTAATCCTAAATTTTTACGGATTTGAGCTAATTGTTCTGGATCTTCTTTTTGATCTAACATCATTCGTGCAGGATCACCAGGAAGAACAGTAAATAGTAAGAAAACTACAGTTATAACTCCAAAAAGTGTGAGAAAACCATAGAAAATTTTATGGATAATATAATTAATCAAGGATTATAATTTTTGATCTAATTGTTGAATTGATGGAAAATCGTTGTAATGATATTTTGCTTTTACAATTCCTTTTGAAAGTAATAAAATTCCAGGGTTTGAACGAATAATTGTCTTCATCGTAGTTTGATCCATAAAACACATATCAAACTCAATGTTATCAATAGGATTATTAGAGACAGCAACAACTTCGTAACCTTGCTGTTTGGCTTGTTTAGCTAAAGTATTTAGCTTAGTTATTTCTTCGGAACTAATTTTTTCCACAAATGGAATTACAAATAAAATTACTTTTTCATTTTGTAAATAATAGGATGTTTTATCTTCTCCATTACAATCAAAATAAAAATCATGAATTGGAGCTTCATACCCTTTTTTATCAATAATATTTACAGTTTTATCTGATTCTAATTCCCAAATAGAAGTATCTTGATAAAGTTTTTGACTTATATATTTTTTGTCATCAACTACAATTGATGAACCATTTAATTTATTTTTTAACGTAAATAACGTTTTGTATGTAGTAGGTTCTAGTCCCAATTCTTCTGCTTGCTTCATGCCATCCACTAAATTTTTTCCTACAGCATATGGTCGGAAATCAATCATTGGTAAATGATTAATACCAATATATGAGATAATTAATGAGCCTAAGGTAGCGATAGATACAAGAGCTATATTAAAGGGCTTGACAAAAAGAGGTTCAATATGTTTTTTTCCAACTAATAAAACAAGTATTAATATCAATAATACAACGTCTTTATAAAAAGATGTCCAAGGTTCAAGTTTTAATGCATCACCAAAACATCCACAATCTGTCACTTTATTAAAATAAGCAGAATAGAATGTAAGAAAAGTAAAAAACACAATTGTAATCAATAAAGACAATATTGTAAATTTTCTCCATACTCCTAGAAGTAATAATATCCCTAAAAATATTTCAAATACCGAAAAGAAAGTTGCAATTGGTAAACTGATATCCATCAAAAATGGAATATTTAAAACACTTGGAGAAAAATATTCTTCAAGTTTAAAGCTTAATCCAATTGGATCAACGACTTTTACAAAACCAGATATAATAAATAGTATTCCAACGATTATTCGAGACAATTGAACTATAAACCTCATATATTATTTTTGTTCATTAATTAAGATTAAAGCGAAGATAGAATAATTAATCATATCAAGATAATTAGCATCTAATCCTTCAGATACAATCGTTTTTCCTTTATTATCTTCAATACTTTTAGTGCGTAAGACTTTCTGATAAATTAAATCAGTAATCGAACTTACTCGCATATCTCGCCATGCTTCTCCATAATCATGATTTTTTTTCATCATCAAATCATGTGCAACTGTCGCATATTTATCATAATATTCTGTTGCTTCTTTTGGGGATAAATCTGGTTGATCCACAAAGCCTAATTCCAATTGTACTAAGGCCATGATCGCATAATTTATAATTCCAATAAATTCGCTTTCTTCGCCTTCATCAACCAATCGTTCTGTAGTTTCTTGTAGAGTTCGGATACGACTTATTTTGATAAATATTTGATCTGTTAAAGAAGGTAAACGAAGAACACGCCAAGCAGCACCGTAATCTTGTGTTTTATTTGTATATAAATCCCTGCAAAGGGCAATAATTTCTTTGAATTGATTTGACGTATTTTTCATAATTTCGTAATAGAATTCAAAAATAAATAGAATTCATTAAAGAATACAACTTCTAAGATATGACAATTAATTGTAATGGTCGATTAATCGATTTATCAGAACCTAAAATTATGGGAATTCTGAACACCACACCAAATTCATTTTACGATGGAGGGAGTAGTGAATCCATGGATATAATCTTAAAAAAGGTTGAAAAACATATTGCTGATGGAGCAGATATTTTAGATATTGGAGGGTATTCTACTAAGCCGGGAGCTGAGGAAGTTTCTGAAGAAGATGAGCTAATTCGTACAATTCCTGTAATTGAAGCATTGATTAAAAAATATCCTGAACTTATTATTTCAATTGATACATTTCGAGGAAGTGTAGCGCGTGCAGCTATAAATGCGGGAGCTTCTATTATTAACGATGTTTCAGGATTTGAATTAGATGAAGAAATGTTACCTACAATTGCTGAATTAAAAGTGCCATATATTTTAATGCATATGAAAGGAACACCGCAAAATATGCAAAACAATCCTACTTATAAAGATATCTCTCTTGAAGTAAATGAATATTTTGCAAAAAAAATAGCTACACTTAGAAGTTTAGGAATTAATGATATAATTTTAGATCCAGGCTTCGGTTTTGCTAAAACTCTGGAGCATAATTATGAACTTTTTTC
Source organism: Faecalibacter rhinopitheci (assembly GCF_015234135.1). Taxonomy (GTDB): domain Bacteria; phylum Bacteroidota; class Bacteroidia; order Flavobacteriales; family Weeksellaceae; genus Empedobacter; species Empedobacter rhinopitheci. The sequence continues at coordinate 6,766 of NZ_JADGIK010000008.1, forward strand.
TAAGATGGAAGTATTAGGATATAATGAATTTCCGATATTGGTAGGCATTTCAAGAAAATCTATGATTCATAAATTTTTTGACACAACGCCCCAAGAAGCATTAAATGGAACAACTGCTTTGAATATGGTCGCTTTACAAAAAGGAGCGAAGATACTGCGCGTACACGATGTAAAAGAAGCAAAGGAAACATTAAAGATTTATAACGCTTTACAAGGAAAATATTAAAAAAAATGGCTCAATTTTGAGCCATTTTATATTATTCAATAATTTCGCTGTTCGGAAATTCTACTTTAAAAGTATCTATAATAATTTCCTCTTTTGCTACAACTTGCCAATGTGAATCTTTGACTAATTCTAACACAATTTCATTATCATATAAATTTTCATCTTCAATATTTACAAAAAGATTTTTTTCATTGCGATCTCCAATGATTAAGGCTTCAGAAACTGTAGCCATTTTATGACTTAAGTTAACTAATGCTTCAAAATCTACTACGATTCCATCTTGTTGATCTATTACTTCTTGTAATTCAAATACAGAATATTCTTCAGTTTCGCTTTCTCCATCTATCCAAAGAATTTTCCAAAAATAACCTTCAATATTCTGAATTGGTTGCACTGCTTGCTCCAAATCTATTGTAAGTTCGTCTTTGTTTTCTCCGTATATTTCTATTTTATACATATCCTTATTTGTTAGGATACAAAATTACAAAAAGGATTTCTTTAAAGTTCGATTTGTTTTAAATTTGATCCAAAAGATAGTGGAATCCAATCATAGCGATTATCACGTTTCCCGATATAACCAATGCCAGGCCAAGGTAAATGCATGGCAATTACTAATTGCCTTTTATTATACGCTTCTTCTAGAATATTTAAACGTGTTTTTACAGCTAAATCAAAATCCTGATCATATTTAATTCCCCATTCCGGATATCGTACAAGAATAGGAGAGTGAACAACATCAGCAATATGTTTAAGGTGTAGGTTTTTGCCATTTTGTTGAATTAAAAAAGCAAGTTGTCCAGGCGTATGACCTGGAGTGTGTTCAACTTTTATACAATCAAATAGCGTATCGTTTTCCTTAATAAAAGTTAAATTAATTTGAATCTTATTTAAGATAGATTTTATAGTAGAATTATTTTCTTTCATCCAAAAATCAAATTCAGTTTTACTGATATAATATTTAGCATTTTTAAAAGCTAAAGTTCCGTCAGGAAGTATAATTCCACCAATATGATCTCCGTGTGCATGTGTTATAATTATATCTGTAACTAGATTTGCAGGAATATTAGAGGCTTGCATTTGTTCTATTAATCTTCCTACATTTTTGTTTTTTCCTAGACCATTCCCTGTATCAAAAAGAATGTATTGATTGTCTTTTTTTACTAATAAAATATTTAATGAAAAGGCAATAGATTGTTGGTCTAAGTAGCATTCTTTTCTAGCTTTATTAAAATTTTCTTCAGTTTCTTTTGGAGCAATTAATGGAAAAGGATCTGAAAGGACATTTCCACCATCCGAAAAGAGATATAAATCTAAATTTCCAAATTTTAATTGAAGAGCGTTAGGTTCCAAAGACTTTGTAATAAATCCAGCAGACGAGCCAAATAAAGGTATAGCGGCTGTAGAAAACGCAAGGGTTTTAAGTAAATTTCTTCTATCCATATCAAAAAGTTCAAGTTGATTTATAAAGATAACACTTTGAATATTCTTAATTTATAAAGATTTGTTGATTTCTTTTTTAATTCTTTGTTCAGATTTTATATCCATTATTTGAATGCTTTCTTTGGAAAACACTTTAAAGCTATGTTCATGTTTCTCTAATAAATAATCATAAGGACCTTTTGGAGCAATTAATTTTACTAAAACGGGAGCAGTTTCTAAAGATATAAATACAAGTGCAATAAATATAGCTGCGGTACCAAGAATAGCATTCGTAGTTCCTAATTCATCTAATGCCTGCATACGAGCAGCAAATCCATTATAATTTTCCTCAGTAGGTTTGGCATCTAGGATTTCTTTTTCTTTTTGTTTAATCAATGCATCAATTTCGGAATTTAATTCTGCTAGTCTAGGTTGCATTTGCTGAATATATAATTGCATTTCTTCAAACTTTTGTTGTTTTAGTTCAGCTTTTCGCTTTGCATTCGTCCCATAACCTTCTCGTCCTGTAGTTGTCTCACTCTGTGTTCCAACAATTTCTTTTTCTAATTCAGACGAAGCTAAATTATATTCATTTCTAATGGCATCAATTTTAGTATAAATTTCTTTTCGCTCACTATCAATTGGTTTAGCTAAATCGGAGTATCTAAAATCTATGCTTTTTTGCAACTCAGTTTTATTTCTATTTACAATTATATTTAATTGTTTATGAATTTCCTTTTCAAATATTTTTAATTCTAAAGGTTTAGAAATTACAATTCCTAACAATACAGCAATTGCGATACGTGGTATAGCTATAAATAATTGTCTGAAAAAGTTTCCAGATTTTTTCATTGAAGCTACAATATAACGGTCTAAGTTAAATATCATTAAACCCCAAAATAGGCCAAATGCAGTTGCAATATAAACGTTATCGAAAACTGTAAATAAAGCATATCCTGCGGATAAAGATGCGAGTAAACCAGTGAATAAAATAACACCACCAATACCAATATGTTTGTTTACGTCAGTTGGTGTTTTCTTTAAAATTTCTGTGCTGCTACCTGAGCACATAATCAAAAATCGTTGAATATCATTCATTTTGTAAAAATAGTACTTTGTATAACATGATATTAAAAATTATGCCAAAAAAAACTGATAATCAATGATTATCAGTTTATATCTAAAATGTTAAATTGGAATTATTTTCCAACTTTCACTCTCCATCCATAAGGATCTTCCACTAATCCGTATTGAATGTCTCTTAATTTTCCTTTTAATATTGAAGCAAAAGATTCTTCATCAGATAAAATTTCTATTGGAGCTCTTTCTTCTGCGAAACCTACGGCATTGTAAGAGTTAACAACTACTGCAGTTCCACATCCGAATACTTCTTTTAACTGACCATCTTTATATGCATCATACATTTCTTGTACAGCAACTGGACGAATTTCCACATCCATACCACTATCTTTAGCTAATGTTAACAAAGAATCACGTGTAACACCATTTAAAATTCTTTCAGAAGTTGGAGCCGTTAATAATTTATCTCCTATACGGACCATTACGTTCATTGTTCCAGCTTCCTCAATATATTTATGCTCGATAGAATCTGTCCAAATTACTTGGTCGTAACCATCTTTTTGAGCTTCTTGTGTAGGATAAAACGATGCTGCATAGTTACCAGCACATTTTGCAAAACCAACACCACCTTGTGCAGAACGGCTGTAGAAATCAGCAATTTTAACTGATAAAGGCTTGTCGTAATATGCAGGTGCATAAGCTAATAAAACTACAAACATAAATTCGTTAGATGATCTTGCAGAAATAGCTTCTTCTGTAGCAAACATTGTAGGACGAATATATAGTGATGTTCCATAGTTTTTAGGAACCCATTGACGGTCTAAATCTACGATTGTTTGAATACCTTCCATAAAGATTTCTTCAGGAACAGTAGGCATATTTAATCGCTCAGCAGATAGGTTAAAACGTTCAAAATTACGATCTGGGCGGAAAATAAAAACTTCATCATTCTCATTTTTGTAAGCTTTCATACCTTCAAAAATCGCTTGACCATAATGAAATGCCATTGCTGCAGGAGTGAATTCTAAAGCTCCATAAGGCATAATTTTAGGTTCATCCCACTTTCCATCTTTATATTTAGCCACAAGCATGTGGTCTGTAAAGTTTTTACCAAAAACTTTAGAGTCGAATACCGAATCATTAAATTTAGATTCAGCTATTTTTTCTATAATCATTAGAAGTAAATTTTGTTTGTTGCGGTATCAAATATACATTTATTTTTGTGCTTTTACATAAAATAATTCATAACTTATTCGGATGAAACGCAAAATTGTAGAAACGGAAGATGGTTCAAAAACCATTCATATTGAAGACTGGAACGAGACGTATCATTCTATACACGGTGCAGTACAAGAGGCTCGGCATGTGTTTGTAAAAAACGGATTAGATCACTTTAAAAAAATAAATGAACCGATAAATATTCTAGAAATTGGCTTAGGAACAGGATTAAATTCTTTTATAACTTTCTTAGAAGCCTTTACTCATAATATAACTGTTAATTATATTGGTGTTGAAAAATTTCCTGTATCACCAGAAGAGTTTGAAGCTATAAATTTCTTTGATGATGTTTTTAAATTCTATCCAGAATTAAAATCCAGAAAAGATGAATTATACGGTATTTATCAAAAAATGTTTAATTGTGAATGGGAAACGACCCACGAAATTTCATTAAATTTTCATTTTAAAAAATTACAAAAAGATTTCTTCGATTTGAAGGGAGCTACAAAGGAGAAATTTGATTTAGTTTATTTTGATGCATTTGGATCACAAGTACAGCCAGAATTATGGGAAGAAGAATTACTAACCATTGTTGCAGAATTAATGAAGGAAGTAAGCATTCTAACGACTTATGCGGCTAAGGGCAGTTTAAAACGAGCGATGAAAAATAATGGTTTTAAAGTTGAGAAACGAGAAGGACCTCCAGGTAAAAGAGAAATGATGGTTTGTTTAAAAAATTTTAATAATGAGTAAACCTTTTAATGTAAGAGTATATGCTTTGCTAGAGCATCAAGGTAAAGTATTAATTATTAATGAACCTTTTCAGAATCAATTAATTTTGAAATTCCCTGGTGGTGGGCTAGAATTTGGTGAAGGTACTAGAGATTGTCTTATACGTGAATTTAAAGAAGAACTAAATCTAGAAGTAGAGATTGGGGAGCATTTATATACGCAAGATTTTTTTCAAGAAAATATCTTTGATCCTTCAGAGCAAATATTGTTAATTTATTATAAAGCGACAACAACTGAAGAGGCTTTATCAAAATTAGAAATTTTAGACTCAGATATAAAAGAATTGATTTGGGAGCCCATTCAAAATTTAAATCCCGAGAAAATGACTTTAGCAGCAGATAAAATAGTTATCAATTTATATAAAAATAAAAACTTCGAATCTTAAGATTCGAAGTTTATGATATTTTGATCTTCAAAATACTGAATTACGGCATGTTTCATTAACAATGTCTGTTCATTCGTTTTTAAAGGAGGCAATTCATCTAATAATTCAAAATGTGGCCACCCTTCAGGGTCTAATCCATCAAAACGGTAAAATCCAAATGGTTCTAAAACGCGACAAACTGCGATATGTAGAAGATTTAATTTTTCGTCTTTTTTGAATTTTCTTTTTCCTTGACCTAATTCTTGTACACCAATTAAAAATAAAATAGTGTCTAAATCTGGCGTTTCACCATCTGTAAAATTAGTTTCAAAGAATTGTTCAATCTTTTTCCATTTATCACGGGTAGTAGATTGATTGATATCTATTGTTTTAATATCCATAGGGATTAAAATTTGCGTCCTTTATGACGCATATGTGGATTTTGTAATTTGTTTACATTCACATTTCCGAAACGTTTCATTTGATCATTCATTGTTTTTATCTGATCACCAAACATTCCCTTTGTATCATTTTTCTTAGCTTCTTTGATGTATGTTTCAGCATCACGTTTATTTCCTTTTGCCATTGCAGCTCCAGCTAGTGATAAATTTGCCATTGCACGGTCATGATCAAAAGTTAAACCGAAGTTTAATGCTTCTTTCATAAATTTTTCTGAACCATTAAGATCATTATCTTGTGCTGCAACAATTCCTTTCATATAATTAAAATACCCTAATTGGTTAGGAATTAATTGTGTCTGAGGATTTGTAATTTTATTTAACCACATTTTTGTTTTACCCATTTCTTCTTTACGTAAAAACCAAAAGGCTAATAGAATATTTTCATTTTTAAAATAAAACAATACTGGAAATATTGCTACTATTAATGAAATAAATCCCCAACCATATTCTCTATTAACAAATGCAACAATTGCTAATATAACTAATACAGCGGCGATTACTAATTTGATATATTTATTCATTTTATATATTATAAATATGATTTGATTTGCGAAGTAATTTCAGCCATTTCATTTGCATCCAATTTTAGTTTAGGCTTTGCAAAGTTAATGTCTTCCATTGAATTTAGAGGTACCAAATGAACATGTACATGTGGTACCTCTAATCCAACAACTGCTACCCCAACACGTAAGCATGGGATTGCTTGTTCTATAGCTTTAGCAATATCATAAGAGAAATCCATTAGTCCGTTATAAGATTCTCTATCTAAATCAAAGATTTTATCAACTTCTTGCTTTGGAATAACTAATACATGACCCTTTACCAATGGAAAGGCATCTAAAATAGCAATATATTGATTATTTTCTGCAATCTTATACGAAGGAATTTCGTTATTTATGATTTTCGTGAAAATGCTAGCCATAAATTTTTATTTAAAATTTTAGCTCAAAGATATTTCTAAAATTTCAAATTTTAAAGTCATTCCATTAGGTAATGTAATATCTGCTACATCATTTATAGATTTTCCAAGTAAACCTTTAGCAATTGGAGTATTTACAGAAATACGAAATTTAGCAAGATCTGCTTCAGTTTCAGGAACTAAAGTATATACCATTTCTTGTCCATTAGCTAAATTTTTAATTTTAACTTTAGATAAAATAGAAATTTTAGATGAGTCTAATTTTGATTCATCAATAATTCGAGCATTTCCTACACTTTCTTTCAACTTAGCAATTTTCATTTCTAATAATCCTTGCGCTTCTTTTGCGGCATCGTACTCTGCATTTTCGGATAAGTCTCCTTTGTCACGTGCTTCTGCAATTTGTTGAGAAATTTTAGGTCGCTCAATAGTTTCTAATTGATGTAATTCTGCACGAAGCTTATCTAAACCTTCTTTGGTTACATATTGTATATTTGCCATAACAATGTATTAGTTTTGCGTTATTTTTAAAAAATAAATAATCCTACACATTACATTGTACGTGCAGGACTATTTACTAGCAAATATAGTAATTTTTTTAATCGAAATTAAAAACCATGAAGTTTATTAAAACGATTCTAAATAGTGTTTCTTTTGTATTTATCATTCTTACACTATTAAATTGCCAATCAGATGACGGTACCGTTAGTTGTGTACCATCTTATACAATTAGTAAATCAATTAATTTATCGATGCCACTATATGTCAATTTAAATAATCCTGGAGGATGGATATATTTAGAAGGTATAAACACCGGATCTCGAGGATTAATAGTTGTCAATACAGGGGTAGGGTATAAAGCTTATGATCGTAATGCGCCGCATATCTGTCCTACAGGAAAATCAACGATATATGTAAAGGACAATCTAAAAATGGTTTGTGATGAAGATGGATCAGAATGGATTCTTACTACCGGACAACCTACTAAAGTAGCAAATAGATCTCCAAGAACATATCAGGTGATCGCTAATGGTAATCAATTACTTATTACAAATTAATTCGTCAATAATTGATAATTGTTAAAAAATACGTATAATTACAAATCTAAAATTTATAAATTCAAGCAATATTGGTTTTTAAGATTTAAAATATCAAAAATACTATGCATGAATAAAAAATAATGATAATGTTTTCAGATATTAAAATTTAAAACATTTTAAATTCGTTGTATAAAAATTACAGAATCGTTATTTTTGAATGATAATAAATTTTTCAAACAAAACATAACAAACTATGAGCACTATTTCTCACATATTCGCGAGACAAATTTTAGATTCACGAGGGAACCCAACAATTGAAGTTGATGTAATCACAGAAAACGGAATCTTAGGTAGAGCAGCTGTTCCATCTGGAGCTTCTACTGGAGAATACGAAGCAGTAGAATTACGTGATGGTGGTGATTTATACTTAGGAAAAGGAGTCTTAAAGGCAATTGCTAATGTTAATGAAATTCTTGCTCCAGAGTTAGTCGGATATTCTGTATTTGAACAAAATCTAATAGATCAAGTAATGATTGATTTAGATGGAACTGAAAATAAAGCAAAATTAGGTGCTAATGCTATTCTGGGAGTTTCCCTTGCAGTGGCTAAGGCAGCAGCAGAAGAATTAGGTTTACCTTTATTTCGATACGTTGGAGGGGTAAATGCAAATACATTACCGGTTCCAATGATGAATATTGTAAATGGTGGGTCTCATTCAGATGCTCCCATTGCATTCCAGGAATTTATGATAATGCCTGTAGTAGCTGAATCATTTTCAGATGCTTTAAGAAAAGGAACCGAAATTTTTCATTCTTTAAAGAAAATATTACACGATCGTGGATTATCTACGGCGGTAGGAGATGAAGGAGGTTTTGCTCCCACTTTTGACGGAACTGAAGATGCGTTAGATACCGTAATGCAAGCTATAGAAAAGGCAGGTTACAAACCAGGAGAGGAAATTATGATTGCTTTAGATTGTGCTGCTTCAGAATTTTTTGTAGACGGAAAATATGATTACACAAAATTTGAAGGAGATAAAGGTGCAATTCGTACATCAGAAGAACAAGCAGCATATTTAGCTGAATTATCAGAAAAATACCCTATCATTTCTATCGAAGATGGAATGGACGAAAATGATTGGGATGGATGGAAAATCCTTACAAATAAAATAGGTAAACGTGTGCAATTAGTTGGAGACGATTTACTAGTAACAAATGTGAAGAAATTAGAGCAAGCAGTGGAAACTGAAACGGCAAACTCTATTTTAGTTAAGTTCAATCAAATTGGAACATTAACAGAGACTATTAAAGCAGTTCATTTAGCTCAAAATTCTGGTTATACAGCAGTAATGTCTCACCGCTCTGGTGAAACTGAAGATGCTACCATAGCTGATTTAGCAGTTGCATTGAACACAGGACAAATAAAAACAGGATCAGCTTCAAGATCAGATCGTATGGCGAAGTACAATCAATTATTGCGTATTGAAGAAATCTTAGGCGAAACTGCTATTTTTCCTGGCTTAAAAGCTTTCAAAGTAAAGCGCTAAAATAATTTTTTACTGATATCAATCAGTCTGAAATTAATAAAATACATTGTAAATTACGCGTTAAATAATATAAACTAAAAAATGTCAGACAAGGTAGTATTAAGTTACGATGGAAAGGAGTTGGAGCTTCCGGTTTCAACAGGGTCAATGGACGAAAAGTCAATTGATGTTTCTAAGTTAAGAGGTGCAACAGGATTAATCACTATGGACCCAGGTTATAAGAACACTGGATCTTGTGAGTCTAAAATCACTTTCTTAGATGGTGAAGAAGGAAAGTTATTGTATAGAGGATATCCAATCGAACAAATTGCAGATCAATCTAACTTTGAAGAAGTAATGTACCTATTAATTAAAGGTGAATTACCAACTCAAGAACAATTAGATGGTTTTGTAGCTGATATTAGAAAAAATACTGAAGTAGCTGAAGAGATTGTTACAATGTTAAATGCATTTCCACAGGGATCACACCCAATGGCAATCATTTCATCTTTAACGTCTGCTTTATCTGTTTTTAATGCAGATAAAATTAATGTAGCTACAGAAGAAGAAATGTATGAAGCAGCTGTTACATTATTAGGACAATTCCCAGTAATCGCAGCATGGTCACAACGTAAGATTAAAGGTTTACCTTTAACTAAATCAGATAATTCATTATCATATGTAGAAAATTTCTACCAAATGTTATTTAATGATGGTTCTGAGGGATACAAAGCAGATCCTACAATCGTTGATGCATTCGACAAATTATTAATTTTACATGCTGATCACGAACAAAACTGTTCTGCATCTACTGTACGTTTAGTAGGTTCATCACATGCAGGTATTTTTGCTTCTATTGCTGCAGGTATATCAGCTTTATGGGGACCATTACATGGTGGAGCTAACCAAGCTGTATTAGAAATGTTAGAAGCTATCCAAAATGATGGTGGAGATGTTGCTAAATACATTGGTAAAGCAAAAGATAAAGAAGATCCATTCCGTTTAATGGGATTCGGACACCGTGTGTACAAAAATTTCGATCCACGTGCTCGTATTATCAAAGTTGCGGCTGACAATGTATTATCTACTTTAGGAATTGAAGATCCTATCTTAGATATCGCGAGAGGTTTAGAGCAAGCTTGTTTAGAAGATGATTACTTCAAAGCGCGTAAGTTATATCCAAACGTAGATTTCTACTCAGGAATTATTTATAAAGCTTTACAAATTCCAACTGAAATGTTTACAGTAATGTTTGCTGTAGGACGTTTACCAGGTTGGATTGCTCAATGGATGGAAATGCGTCAAACTAATCAACCAATCGGACGTCCACGTCAGTTATACACTGGTGCTGCGACTCGTGATTATGTTGAGATGTCTGCAAGATAATATACATTTACATACGATTTTAAAACTCCAAAGGCTTTTGCCTTTGGAGTTTTTTTATGACGTGTAATTTTGAATTTAAATGTTAATTAATTAATTTTAAGAAACTTAAATTATAAGCCATGAAATTTGATAAGATAAATAACAAAGGACAAGCTCAACTTTTTGATAATAAATTTTTAGAATTTCTTACAAAAGGGCACCCAGCAATTATTTGGGGAATGTATATTCCTATTTTATCTTACAGTATATATTATGGTTTTATAAATTTTAACTATTCTCTCCAATTAGTTCTAATGTTGTTTTTTAGTGCAATGGCATTTTGGACATTGTTTGAGTATTTTGCACATCGCTATTTATTTCATTGGACTACAAACCATCCAAAATTTCAACGAGTAGTCTATATATTTCATGGCAATCACCATCATTATCCTAGAGACAGACAACGTTTATTTATGCCTCCAGTACCTAGTATAATTCTAGCCTCTATCATCTTTACAATACAATACTTAATTTTAGGAAAATATGTCTTCGGTTTTTTCCCAGGATTTATGCTCGGATATCTATTATATGCTTCAATGCATTATTTAATCCATGCTATAGCACCTCCTTTTAAGTTTATGAAACCTCTATGGCGAAATCATCATTTGCATCATTATAAGGATGAAGATTTAGGATTTGGCGTTTCAAATACCTTTTGGGATAGAATATTTGGAACAATGTTCGACTTAGGAAATATTAAAGAAGATAAAGCTAAAGTAAAAGATTTAATGTTCGAGAAAAAGAAATAACAACAATGAGCTGTCAGAAATGATAGCTTTTTTTATTATCTTCAAAACTTATAAATTAATACATGAAAAAATATATTTTCCTTTTAGCATTGGGAGGCATTACTTCCTTAGCACAAGCACAATATTCTAAAGAAAAACAAGCCGAATATGTAAAAACGTTAGCATCGGATGATATGCAAGGACGTATGTTTGGAACTGAAGGAGGTAAAAAAGCCGCAGATTACATTGCATCTCATTTTAAAAAGAATAATTTAAAACCATGTATTGGCGATTCCTTTTTAATTCCTTTCGATCATAAAGATAAAGTAGGATATAACGTGTGTGGTATGCAAGATGGAAAATCGGATGAAATTATTGCATTTGGAGCTCATTTTGATCACGTTGGGAACAATGGGAAAGGTGAAGATAAAATTTTTAATGGAGCAGATGACAATGCAAGTGGGACCTCTGCTGTAATGGCATTATCAGATTTCTTTAAAAATAAGAAAACGAATAAAACATTAATGTTTATGGCTTTCGATGCTGAAGAAATAGGATTAATAGGTTCAGGTAAATTAGTTGAAAACAAAGATTTTCAATCCTATTTAGCTAAGATTGAAGTAATGCATAATTTAGAAATGTTGGGTTACGAATCCGCATTTGGACCAGGAAAAGTTTATATGACAGGAAGTGATAAATCTGATTTAATGGATTTGATGAATCAGCAATCTGATAAATCTTTTTCGGTATCTGCAGATCCCTACTTAGCGCAGAATTTATTTATGCGTTCAGACAATGTTCATTTCGTAAAGAAAGGAATTGTATCTCATTCATTATCTACTGTAAATATGGAAAATCAAAAACATTATCACCAGCCCAACGATGAGTTTGAATCAATTAACATCGATAATTTATCTAAAATAACAAAAGGAATTGGAAATGTAACTAGTAAAATGATGAAAAAGAATATTAAACCTAGCTATAAAAATAATGATTAAAATCTTAGATATCACAAGTACAGTGATTATTGCAATTATAATCATTGGATTTTTATCACAAAATTTTTTTCCAATTGAAGGATTAGAATTATTTTATGAAAAGAAATTTTATCTAGCTTTTGTCTACTTGGCAATTCGTTTATCTAGAAATTATCTTATAAAAAGAGAGCAAAACCAACAATAATTAAAAAGACCATTATTTCTAATGGTCTTTTTACATTCTATTTAATGTTGTTTCTGCAATAATAATTTATAAATTAATCCTCCAACTACTGCTCCTGCAATTGGAGCAATCCAGAATAACCATAGTTGTGGAATAAATTCTCCACCAGCAAAAATGGCTTGTGAGGTAGAACGTGCAGGATTTACCGAAGTATTGGTAATCGGAATTGAAATTAAATGGATCAATGTTAAAGCTAATCCAATAGCAATTCCGCCAAATTTTCCATTAGCAAATTTATCAGTTGCTCCCAAAATAATAATTAAAAAGAAAGCGGTTAGAACAAATTCAGCCAGAAATGCTGCTGTCATCGAGTAGCCGTGCGGCGATAAGAAACCAAATCCGTTGGCAGCAAATGCGCCTGCTTTCGTATTATCGATGGCAAAATCTGCATTACCTGAAGCAATTATGTATAAAACTCCAGCAGCTGCTAATCCACCTAGAACTTGTGCAATGATGTAAGGCAAAAGTTCTTTTGCTTCAAATCTTCCACCAGCAAATAATCCAAATGAAACGGCAGGATTAAAATGTCCACCCGAAATATGCCCAACAGCATAAGCCATTGTAAGGACGGTTAAACCAAATGCGAGTGAAACACCAGCGTAACCAATTCCCAATTCAGGAATTCCTGCAGCGAAAATTGCACTACCACAACCCCCAAAGACTAACCAAAAAGTACCGAAAAACTCGGCAGCATAATTTCTCATAATTTTTATAATAGTTTAGTATGATTTAAATTACTATATTTTTACATATAATTTTTAATTATTTGAAAATTAATGCAATAAAAAAGTCGGTCCTATTAGAACCGACTTATATATAGTATTTTATTTAACTATTAATCTTCAATGTAAGACTCTACAGGAGCACAAGTACACATTAAGTTACGATCTCCGTAAGCATCATCGATACGAGCAACTGTCGCAAAGAATTTACGCTCGCGAACCCAATCTAATGGGAAAGCGGCCTTAGAACGTGTATAAGGATATTCCCATTCATCAGCTGTTAATAAATGCTGTGGATGAGGTGCGTTATGTAAGACGTTATTATCTACAGGATAATCTCCATTTGCTACTTCATCAATTTCTTGACGAATTGAGATTAATGCATCACAAAAACGATCTAATTCTGCTTTAGTTTCAGATTCAGTTGGCTCAACCATTAACGTTCCCGCAACTGGGAAAGAAACCGTAGGAGCATGGAATCCGTAATCAATTAAACGTTTTGCAATATCTACCACTTCAACACCAACTTTTTTGAATGGACGACAATCTAAAATAAATTCGTGAGCAACAACATTTTGTGCATTTGTGTATAGAATATCGTAGTGATTCTCTAAACGAGCCTTCATGTAGTTAGCGTTTAAGATAGCGCCTTGTGTTGCTTTTAATAAACCTTCAGCTCCTAACATAATGATGTAAGCGTAAGAGATAGGTAAAATAAATGCAGATCCGTAAGGAGCAGCAGCAAACACATTTTTAGATTCTTTTCCACCAGTTTCGATGATTGGAGAAGATCCTAAGAATGGCGCTAAGTGTGCTTTAACACAAATTGGTCCAACTCCAGGTCCTCCACCACCGTGAGGAATCGCAAAAGTTTTGTGTAAGTTTAAGTGACATACGTCTGCACCAATATTTCCAGGAGAAGTTAATCCAACCTGTGCGTTCATATTAGCACCGTCCATATATACTTGTCCACCGTATTCGTGGATCATTGTAGTTACTTCTTCGATGTTACTATCAAAAGCTCCATATGTAGAAGGATAAGTAATCATCAATGCAGCTAAGTTATCTTTATATAACTCACATTTTGCTTTTAGATCCTCTAAATCTGTTTCACCTGATTCTAAGTTTTTAACCACAACTACTTTCATTCCAGCCATTGCAGCAGAAGCAGGATTTGTTCCGTGTGCAGATTGTGGAATTAAAGCCACGTTACGGTGTCCTTCACCTTTCGATTCGAAGTACGAACGAATCACCATTAATCCTGCATATTCTCCTTGTGCACCAGAGTTTGGCTGTAAAGAAGTTGCATCAAAACCTGTAATGACAGATAAGTAATCTTCTAAGTTTTTGATTAATGTTTGGTAACCTACGACTTGTTCTTTTGGAGTGAACGGGTGAACGTTACCCATTCTTTCCCAAGACATATGTAATAACTCAGTCGCTGCATTTAATTTCATTGTACAAGAACCTAATGCAATCATCGATTGGTTTAACGCTAAATCTTTACGCTCTAAACGTTTGATGTAACGCATTAATTCTGTTTCTGTATGGTATGAATTAAAGTTAGGGTGAGTTAAGAAGTCAGAATTTCTGATTAAATCATCTGGTAAGTAAGATTCCTCCACCTCAAATTCAAAACCGTCTTCTGTATTTTTAATTGTTGCAAAAACGCTTAAGATTTCGAAAACATCTTCTTCAGAAGTCATTTCATCGATTGTGATAGAAATTTTTCCTTTTTCGAATCCATTCACGTTAATATCTTCTTCTGCAAAAATCTTAACGATTTCATCAGAATTCTGCACTTCGATTTGAACTGTGTCAAAGAAGTTTGTATTGCTTACTTTGTATCCTAAATGAACTAATCCACCTTGTAAGATTCCTGCTTTTGCGTGAATTTCATTCGCGATGAATTTTAAGCCATCTTTTCCGTGGTAAACCGCGTAGAAAGAAGCCATAACTGCTAATAATACTTGTGCAGTACAGATGTTAGAAGTTGCTTTTTCACGTTTAATGTGTTGCTCACGTGTTTGTAAAGCCATACGTAACGCATAGTTTCCTAAACGATCTTGAGAAACTCCAATAATACGACCTGGAATTACACGTTTGTACTCTTCAGTACAAGACATAAATGCTGCGTGAGGTCCACCGTATCCCATTGGAACACCAAAACGTTGAGATGTACCTACAACAATTTCAGCTCCCCATTCACCTGGAGGTGTTAATAAAGTTAAAGCTAATAAATCTGTCGCAACAGCTACTTTAACACCAACAGCGTTTGCTTTTTCTACGAAAGAAGCGTAATTATTAATTTGTCCTCCTTTACCAATGTATTGTACAATAGCACCGAAGTATTCTTCTGTTAATTCAGTTGTTTCAAAATTTCCAACAACTAATTCGATTCCTAAACCATGTGCTTTTGTTTCTAAAACCCCGATTGATTGAGGGAATAAGTTATCAGCAACAAAGAATTTAACTACATTGTTTTTCTTTTGGTCTCTTGAGCGAGATTCTAATAACATATGCATCGCTTCACCACATGCAGTTCCTTCATCTAATAAAGAAGCATTTGCAATAGGTAAACCAGTTAAGTCAGAAATAACAGTTTGGAAGTTTAATAAAGCTTCTAAACGACCTTGAGCAATTTCTGCTTGGTAAGGTGTGTAAGCTGTATACCAACCTGCATTTTCTAATACATTACGCTGGATAGGAGCTGGTAAAATAGTACCATAGTATCCGTAACCTAAATAGTTTTTAACTTTCTTATTTAAATTGGCTATTTCTAATAAATGATTAGTCGTTTCAAATTCAGATAAAGGTTCAGGTAAATCTAATCCTTGAGTTAAACGAATGTTTTGAGGTAATGTCTGTTCAATTAAAGAATCAATAGAATCTTTTCCGATCACTGCAAGCATTTCCGCTGCCTGCTCTACATTATTTCCAATATGACGAATGGAAAAGTCGTTTGTGTTCATTGTTTGCGTTTGTTTAATTGCTGTAAAAATAAGATTATTTCTAATCAATTTAAAATTTGGGACACAAATTCATGAGGTTAAAAATAATTAAATATAATAAATAAGTGTTTTAGTGTGTTTAAATCGATTAAAATATTGTTTATAAAACGTTTATGTTGTTTGAATAATCACTAATTTAATAAATATTTAAACTTAAAAATCAAGATTTATATTTTTTGGCAAATAAATTGGTAGTTTTTAAGTTTAGAATTTTATTTTTACTAAATGTAAAAACAAGCCTATGGATTTTAATAATATGGAAGCCACTGATGTTAAAAAAGAGAAAGATTATCCTTTTTTAAAAAAAATTGAAGCAATGATTGATGAGGCAAAACATGACGATGCTAAAAAATCAAAAATGAAACGTGTTCATAAAAAAGGAACAACTCAAATTGCTAAAAAAATGGGAGAGGAGGCTGTAGAAATGGTTATAGCATCTTCTCAGGATGATGATGATGCTTTTTTACAGGAATCAGCGGATGTGTTATTTTATTACTTAATGTCTATACATGATAGGGGATTTAAGTTAAAAGATGTATTAGAAATTTTAAAACAAAGGCATAAATAGAATTTTAAATTATAAAATATGCAAAGAGGAGGTTCATCATCTTTAAAATTTTTGCTTGCTGCAGGAATTGTTATTTTTTCGTTAGTAAAATATTTTTCTAGCTCAGAAATAAATGAAATTACAGGTGAAAAGCAATACATTTCTTTAACAAAAGATGATGAAATTTCGCTTGGATTAAATTCTGCTCCTCAAATGGCCCAAGAATTTGGAGGACTTTCACAAAATGCCAATTATCAACAATTGGTTAAAAGTGTAGGGGAAAAAATTGTAAAAACGAGCGATGCGTCAAAAACAAATTATCCATTTCAATTTTATGTTTTAGCTGATAATCGTACCGTTAACGCTTTTGCACTTCCTGGAGGTCCTATTTTTATTACAGAAGCTTTATTGACAAGATTACAAAATGAAGATCAATTAGCAGGAGTTTTAGGACACGAAATAGGTCATGTGATTGCGCGACATAGTGCAGAACAAATGTCAAAACAAGATTTGACGCAAGGAATTGCTGGTGCAGCAGGAGTAGCAGCAGGAGATGTAAATACGGCATATTATGCGCAAGTTGTAGCGAATATGGTTAATATGAAATATGGGCGTGAAGATGAGCTTGAATCAGATGATCTAGGTGTCCGATTCATGATTCAATCTGGTTATAAACCTGAAGCTTTAATTGGCGTAATGGATATATTAGAAGCTGCATCTGGAGGCAGTAGCGTGCCAGAATTCCAAAGTACGCACCCTTCACCTGCCAATCGCCGTGCAAAAATTGAAGCAGCTATTGAAAAATATAAAAATTAGAATTAATATTATTCTAAAAATTTACTTCTTAGCTCAGCAGTTGGTATCCAACAGCTTTCTTTCTTTCCGAATATACGATATCTATTCTTTGCTACAATCGAATAAAAGAAATCTCGTATAAATTTTGGAAGAATAGAAAATAACTTCAAATAATTATAAGGAGAATCTAGATGCGAGGCAATTTTTATTGCAGCATCAGATTTTTGATAAATTTCATTATTTTCTAATAAAATGATTGAGTCAAAATTTTCTGTCTTAAGATTATTCTCTTCCAAGAATTTCTGCCCAAAGTTGGATTGCAAGGATGAAAAATGGAATTTATTCTGAGAATCGTTTTCTATAATAAACTGCACAGTTGAATTACATAAATTACATACCCCGTCAAAAAATATGATTTTATCTTTTTTCATTTAATAAATATAACTCAAAAGTTAACAATACACGTCAGTTAATTTATAAATTAGCCAAAAATACTGTATATTCATGTTTAGCGAATTTTTATTCAGAAAGATTGATAATTCCTCTTTGGCTATTTTCCGAATTATATTTGGATTATTAATTGTAGCCGAATGTTGGGGAGCAATTTATACTGGTTGGGTTGATGTTAATTTCGTAGAACCTAAATTAACTTTTACTTTTATTGGTTTTGAATGGATGAATAATCTTTTAGGTCCAAACATGATATATTATTATGGTGCGATGGGCTTGCTAGGTGTATTCATAGCGATTGGTGGATTATATCGTTTTTCTATAATTGTTTTTGCTATTATGTGGACATTGTCGTACCTAATGCAAAAGACGAGCTATAATAACCACTATTATTTATTTATGTTAGTTACATGGTTAATGACCATAATTCCGGCTCATCATTTTTTCTCTTTGGACAGTTTTATGTTTCCTAAACTAAAGCGACTAACTTGTAAAAATTGGGTTAGAGTAATATTAATTATCCAATTGTTTATAGTATATACATTCGCCGCTATCGCAAAATTATACCCGGATTGGTTTAATGGGGTTTTTCTTAATGGACATTTTCTAAAATATTCTAACATACTTGAACATAAATATCAATTAGAAGGATTAGCTAAAATTGTAGGAAGTATAACATTCGCTCAAGTGATTTCTATTTTAGGATTTTTATTTGATCTATTAATAATTCCGGCAATGTTATGGTCAAAAACTAGAAGTATTGCGATTAAATGTGCTTTTTTCTTCCACATATTTAATTCATTAGTTTTCGGAATTGGTATTTTTCCATATTTTGCTTTAGCAATGATGATTTTCTTTTATGATCCAGTTAAAATTCAAGAATTGGTTTTTAAAACTAAATCTTTTATGATGGATCGTAACGATGAAGATGGATTGATTACTACCCGAAGAATCGTTTTTTCGTATTTATTAATGTTTTATGTGATTTGGCAAATCTATTTACCATTACGACATTATCATATTCCAGGTAATGTTTTTTGGACAGAAGAAGGTCATCGCTTATCATGGCGAATGATGTTACGAAGTCGTTCTAATGACACAACTGTGTATGTATCCGTACCAGATAAAAAGGGGAAATATCAAAAGAGAGAGAAAGTTGAATTATCCAATTATTTATCGCATAAACAGGCAAGTAGAGTTGGGAGTTCAGCGGATATGATTTGGCAATTTTCCCAATATATAAAAGCTGATTACGAAAGAAAAGGAATTAAGGATGTAAAAGTTTTTGTAGATTCCAAGGTTTCAATAAATCGTAGCGAATATTATCAATATACGAATCCAGATGTAAATATTGCTAATTTAAAATGGAGCTATTTTGGACATCAACTTTGGATAATGCCTCAACCTAAGGAATTAAAATTATCTTTTCTTGATTAAAATTATTAAATTTAAATAAAATTATTGGCCATGAAAAAATCTATTTTAATTGTTTTTGCAGCTTTAGCACTTACAGCATGCGATAACAAGAATATTGCAAAAGATGCTTATAAAGGTCTTGATAAACAAGAAAAGGAACTTGCGGAATTGGATAGTATAACAAAACAAGCACGCAGTACATTTGATGATTTTAAATTAGCTTTAGAAATGAGAGATTCTACAATGTCAAATTTCTTTGTGAAAGAAGAATTTCTTGTAACAGAAGGTGAGCGTACAAGACAAGAACATTTGTGGATCCGTGATATTTACCAAGACGGAAATGTATTAAAAGGAATAATAGATAATCAGCCTGTTGCTACTTCAGATGTTAAAGTAAATGATACAATAGTTATTGATGATGCTAAAGTTTCAGATTGGATGTTTTATAAAAGAGAACCTAAAGATACCGTAGCGCGTATAATTGGAGGTTACTCAGTGAAATTTATGAGAAATAAATTATCAGAAGCTGAGAAAATTGAATTTGATAAACAGTATCAAGCGAGTTTCGACTAATTAAATTTTAAATACAATCAAAAAACCACTTCAATTTTGAAGTGGTTTTTTTGTGATATATGCTATAGTATTATAGGAAGCTTCAAAATATTTTGGAACAAATATGTAATATGATGTTGTGTCATCGGAATTCCTTTTTAATTCGATTTCATATTCAGTATCTAATAAAATACGAAACTCCTATCTGTATAAAATCTATTGTTTTTTGAGAATGGAATCATTTCATATTCCTTAAAATTAATTGTTTTATTTTGGGTTGAATTTATTTTAGAAATAAGTTCAGCATAAACTTTTTTTTCATAAATATCATAAACCACCATCCTTGTTATAAAAATCATTATTAATATAGAAAATGGAATATAAAACCATTTATTAGAAACGAATTCTATAAAATATTCATTCCTATCTACCGTTTTATCCCATAGATTAATAAATCTTATATTAAAAAATGAATATCCGATAAGAATGATTCCAAAGATTCCAATTAAATAATTTTGGCATGTTAAAATATGATCAAGAATCTCTATCATTAATCAATCAGTGATAATTGAATTTTTCTTTTTTCTATATCAATACCAATTACTGTAACTTCTACTTGTTGTTGTAAATGAACTTTTGTAGAAACGTCTGAAATATATTCGTTACATATTTTAGAAATATGAACCAATCCATTTTCTTTTAATCCGATATCTACAAAGCATCCAAAATTAGTAATATTATTAATGATTCCAGGAACTTTCATCCCAAGACTTAAATCCTCAAATTTCTTTAATCTAGCATCAAATCGAAAAACTTTTGCTGTAGATCTTGGGTCTAATCCAGGTTGTTCTAATTCTTTTAAAATATCTTCTAGTGTTGGAATTCCAACTTGTGGTGTAACGTATTTTTGAATATCTATTTGAGCAATTAATTCTTTATTCTGAATCAAATCTTTGATTTCAACACCCAAGTCTTTTGCCATTTTTTTTACAATTGAATATGATTCAGGATGTACAGCAGAATTATCTAATGGATTTTTAGCGTTTGGGATGCGTAAGAAGGCAGAAGCTTGTTGAAATGCTTTATCTCCTAAGCGAGGAACTTTTTTTAATTCTTCTCTACTTTCAAAAGCACCATTTTCGGTTCTATATTGTATAATATTATCAGCTAATTTTTCACCAATTCCAGAAACATAATTTAATAAGTGTTTACTCGCTGTATTTAAGTTTACACCAACTTTATTTACACAGAATGAAACTACTTCATCCAATTCATTTTTTAATAATATTTGGTCAACATCATGTTGGTATTGTCCCACTCCAATCGATTTAGGATCAATTTTTACAAGTTCTGCTAATGGGTCTTGTAGACGTCTTCCAATCGACACAGAACCACGTACGGTTACATCTTTGTCAGGAAATTCTTCACGCGCAATTTTAGAAGCAGAATACACAGAAGCACCAGCTTCGCTTACCACAAAAACTTTTAATATACGATCGAAAGCAATATTTTGAACTAAATTTTCAGTTTCTCGAGATGCTGTTCCATTACCAATAGAAATTGCTTCAATAGAATATGCATTAACTAATGAGCGTAATTTTTTGATTGCTCCTGCTTTATCATTTTGAGGTGCATGTGGATATATATTTTCGTTGTGTAACAAATTTCCTTGCTCATCTAAACATACCACTTTACAGCCCGATTTATACCCAGGATCTATGGCTAAGATGCGCTTTTCGCCTAAAGGAGGTGCAAGTAATAACTGATTAAGATTTTTAGAAAAAACATTGATAGAAGTTTTATCAGCATTTTGTTTAGCCTCTTTCAATACTTCATTAATAATTGATGGAGATAGTAAACGTTTATAACTGTCCTTAATGGCTTCTTCAATTATCCAAGAGACTTCGGGTTGTAAAGATTTTACTAATGTATAATCAAGAAACTTAAATGCATCTTTTTTATCAATAGAAATAGATAATTTTAGATAACCTTCTCGTTCTCCTCGTAACATTGCTAATAATCGGTGAGAAGCACATTTTTTTAAAGGTTCTTCATATTCAAAATAGTTAGAGTAGACTTTAGCGCCTTCTTCTTCCATTTTTGCTTTAACTACTTTAGTCTGAATTACAGCTTGTCGACGATACATCTCACGTAGACGTTGGCGAACATATTCATTCTCATTTATCCACTCTGCAATAATATGATTAACACCTTCAAGAGCATCTATATTTGTAGGAACTTCTTCCGATAAATAGCGCGATACCAATTTGTCTAGATCGATAATATTATTTTGTTTCATAATAATGCGAGCCAAAGGTTCCAAGCCTTTTTCTTTCGCAATAGTAGCCTTCGTTTTCTTTTTCTTCTTATAAGGAAGGTAAATATCCTCTAATTGATTTAAATCAAATGATTTGTTGATTTTAGATTCTAAATCAACCGTTAATACATTCAATTCTTTTAAAGTTTCGAGTATAAAATTCTTACGATCTACGATTTCTTCGTAATTAGATTTCAACTTTTTAATTGTCGAAATCTCAACCTCATCGAGATTTCCAGTCATTTCTTTGCGGTAACGAGCAATAAACGGGATAGTGAAATCTTCGTTTAAACACTTAATAGTGTTTAAAATAGATTTTTCTGAAACTGTTGGTAAAGAATTTTGAATGAATTGAATCAATTCCATAAGAAATAATTAGGTGCGCAAAATACAAATTTTTTAGGAGATTATTCTTCCAACAGGCATAAATAAAGGCTTATTAAGATGTATTGTTTTATGAAGTTTATATTTATTGAATTAAAATTTAAATAATGTGTTAATAAAATTGAGTTTATTTTATGTAAATGTTTGGAATATAAAAAATTAGTTTATAAATTAGCAATAGGTAGTAGAGAGTAAGATTGATTTTTTTAATGTTAAATTTGCTTACATTTTGTAAGTTTAAAAATCAATTGGGTTTTAGTTTTTTAACTAAAACCCTTTTTTTATTTTTGGATTAAAATAAAAAATGTCTCGTATTAAAATAAATTTACCTACTTCTTCAATTTTCGATACTATAATTCCTGTTCGTATTACAGATCTTAATTATGGAAATCATTTAGCTAATGATCGTCTATTATCTATTATACATGAGGCGCGTGTACAATTTCTAAATCATTTTGGATGGAATGAAATGAATGTTGGTGGCGTAGGAATTATAATGGCTGATGTAGGTATTGAATATAAAAATCAGGCTTATTACGGAGATGAGTTAAAAATATCTATTTCGGTAGGCGAATTTTCACGTGCAAGTTTTGATATTTTTTATGAGATAAAATGCCAAGACAAACTAATTGCAAAAGTAAAAACAGGTATTGTTACATTTAATTACCAAGAAAATAAAGTAGTTGAGGTCCCAGAAAAAGTGAAATTAATGTTTAAAAACGAAAATGATACAAACAAAACAATTTAGTCTTTGTATTTTTGCACCGAATTATGAAGATTTTACCGTATAAAAATTTGTTTATCGGAATTACCGATACATTAAATAATATTTTCTTTGAGGGAAAATATGCAGATAAAGAAGTTGAACGTACCCTTAAGTCGAACAAGCTATGGGGAGCAAGAGATCGTGCTTTTATTGCAGAGACGGTTTACGATTTAGTACGTTGGAAAAGATTAGTAGAAGGAGGGATGGCAAGACCTTTATCTCCAGAAACTATTTGGGAATTTGTAGGAACTTGGTTTGCATTAGATCCAGATCAAAAATTACCATCTTGGGAAGAATTTGCTCGTATTAATCATAAAGAAATTTTAAAAAGACACCATGAATCTGCAAAAAATATTGCAGTAGCAGAATCATACCCTGATTGGATGTTTGAAGTTTGTTTAGATGAATTAGGTAAAAACCGTTGGATTGAAGAGGCGCAGGCTATGAATAGTGCTGCACCAACAGTTTTACGTGTAAATACACTAAAAACTGATCGTAAAACTTTGCAAAAATTATTGAAAGAGCGTAGTATTAAAACTAAGCTTTTATCATTATATCAAGATGCAGTAGAATTAGAAGAAAAAACAAATATCTTTAGAACGGATGAGTTTCAAAATGGGTTTTTTGAAGTTCAAGATGCCGGTTCTCAGATGATTGCTCCATATTTACGTGTTGAGCCAGGAATGCGCGTAGTTGATGCTTGTGCTGGAGCTGGAGGGAAAACATTACATTTAGCTTCATTAATGAAAAACAAAGGGCAAATTATTGCCATGGATATTCATGAGTGGAAATTGAAGGAACTAAAACGTCGTGCTTCTCGTAATGATGTACAAAATGTTCAAACAAGATTAATTGAGGCTAAAACAATTAAAAAGATGGCTAATACTGCCGATCGTTTATTAATTGATGCACCATGTTCAGGAATGGGAGTTTTACGTCGTAATCCCGATGCTAAATGGAAATTACAACCTGCATTTTTAGATGAAATTCGTAAAACACAAGCAATGATCTTAAACGATTATGCTAAAGTGGTTAAAGTTGGAGGTCTAATTGTATATGCAACATGCTCTATTTTACCTTCTGAAAATGAAAAACAGGTTCAGAAATTTATAGAGAATAATCCAAATTATAAATTAATAAGTGATAAAACATATTATCCTTCTGAAACAGGATATGATGGTTTTTACATGTCATTAATAGAACGTATTGCTTAATTATAAGCTTAATTATAAAAAAAGGATTGAGGCAACTCAATCTTTTTTTTTATAATTTAATTTTAAATATTTAATTTACAATAAGTTTACAGTTTTTACATACTTTATAATATATCTTTATAACATATAACAATCTATTTATCAGGCTTTTTATATATAGTTGTAACTTTATAGATATTTGTACGATCAACTATCAGTAAGAAGAATTAATAACTAAAAAAAGAGAAGAAATCTTTAGTAAATTTGTTTAAATTTTTATTTAAAAGATGGGACTTAATTTTACTGAAGTTGAAAGATTGGAATCAATTTCTGCAAAAGATTTTCAGAAATTTTATGTAAAACCTCAGAAACCTGTAGTTATTGAACGGATTACGGAGGATTGGCCTGCATATGAAAAATGGAATTTTGAGTATATAAAAAATGTTGCTGGAGATAAAATTGTACCTTTGTATAACAATGACCCTGTCGATTATACAAAGAAAGTTAATGAACCAGTTGCTAAAATGAAAATGAAAGAGTATGTAGATCTTTTACAAAAAGAGCCTACAGATCTTAGAATTTTTCTTTATAACTTAATGAGTCAAGTGCCTGAGCTACAAAATGATTATAAAATGCCTAACCTAGGACTTAATCTTTTTAAATCATTGCCTATGCTATTTTTTGGAGGTGCTGGGTCTAATGTTTTCATGCATTATGATATAGATTTAGCAAATATTTTACACTTTCATTTTGCAGGAGAAAAAAAATGTATCATTGTTCCGCCACAGGACTCAAAATATATGTATAAAATTCCTTATTCTGTGATTTGTAGAGAAGATATTGACTTTGATAATCCTGATTTTAATAAATGGCCAGCGTTGAAAAATATAAATCCTATGGTGGCAGATTTAAAGCACGGAGAAATGCTTTATATGCCAGAAGGATGGTGGCATTATATGAAATATATAACACCAGGATTTTCGATGAGTCTTCGTTCGCTACCTCATAAACCCAAAAACCTTTCGGAAGCTATATACAATATATTCATTATGAGAAATATTGATAATGTAATGAGAAAGCTAAAAGGTCAGGATTGGGTTGTGGAAAAAAATGAGAAAGCAATAATTAATACAAATAAATTAATCACTAAATAACTTAACGATTACCGAAAAATTTTCTTTTATAAAGGAATTACTTAAATGTATATTCCTTTTTTTATGCTTTAAACATTAATTAAAATCTAGTCATATAAATGGCTGTTTTTTATTTATTTCTAATCTTATCATCTTTGCAGAAAAATTTTCGGATTTTAAAATTTATGGATAATAAAAAAGGTAATTTTTGGGCTTTGCTCCCATTGATTGTATTTATAGTAGTTTATTTTACAGCTTCTGTTGCATTAAATGATTTTTATGCAGTGCCGGCTATTTTGGTTTTTGTGTTATCGTTAATTATAGCATTGTTACAATTTCCTAAAATCAGTTTTAATAAAAAGATTGAAGCATTCTGTAAAGGTGCAGGAGATGAAACAATTATATTAATGATTTTAATATTTTTATTGGCAGGTGCTTTTGGTAGTTTAGGAGCAGTAACAGGAGCAGTAACGTCTACAGTTAATCTTTTTGTTACCTATCTGCCGCCAAGTTTTATAGTTGCAGGATTTTTTATCATTTCTTGTTTTATTGCGACGTCAATAGGAACTTCAGTAGGAACTATTGTTACTTTAGCTCCTATAGCTGTAGAGCTGGAAAAAATGATTCCGGGATCCTTAGCATTACTTTTGGGAGCAATAGTAGGAGGAGCAATGTTTGGAGATAATTTATCTTTTATATCCGATACAACTATTGCTGCAACTAGAACTCAAAATGTAGATATGAAAGATAAATTTAAAGCAAATTTTATAGTTGTTTTACCTGCTGCGATTATTTCTACAATTTTATATTTTGCTTTTTCTCAAAACTTTGATAGTACACAATTAGAACAACAAAATCTTCCTTTTGATATTATTTCTATTATTCCTTACTTCTTAGTATTTGGTTTAGCTATTTTTGGAGTCAATGTTATTTGGTCGTTAATCATAGGTATTTTATCATTTTTAATAATCGGTATATTCAATACCTCTGTACCATTTTTAGACCTTATTTCTAGTATAAATAATGGATTTAAAGGCATGTTTGAATTAAGTATTCTATGTCTAATTATAGGAGGAGTTGTAAGTATAATTCGGTTAAATGGAGGATTAGATTATATCATTAATATATTTACCAAGAATATAAAAAATAAAAAACAAGCAGAATTAAGTATTGCAGGTTTAACAGCATTAGCAGATGCAGCATTAGCTAATAATACAATTGCTATACTTATTGTTGGAAATGTCGCTAAAGAGATTTCTAATAAACATAATTTAGAGCCTAGGAGAGTTGCAAGCATTTTAGATACTGTATCATGTTTTATACAAGGAATAATCCCATATGGTGCCCAAATTTTAGCGGCAGTTGCAGTCACAAAAGTGGTGGAATCTAATATAACATTAGTTACTCCAGTCGATGTGATTTCTAATCTATATTATCCTTTTTTTACAGGGATTTGTACGCTAGTTTATATATTTATATATACTCAAAAAAAAGAGGTTTAAAATCATAATTGATTTATGATAAGAACGCATCAAATAATATTTTGTAATTTTGCATACTGAAATTTAAGAGAATGAAAAGAGTTGTCGTAGGACTTTCTGGAGGAGTAGATTCAAGTGTAACAGCATATTTGTTAAAAGAACAAGGGTATGATGTGATTGGACTATTTATGCGTAACTGGAACGATGCTTCGGTAACATTGGAAGATGAATGTCCATGGATCGAAGATAGTGCAGATGCTTTGTTAATCGCTGAAAAATTAGGGATACCTTTTCAGGTGATAGATATGTCAGATTCATACAAAGAACGTATAGTTGATTATATGTTCAAAGAATATGAACAGGGTAGAACTCCAAACCCAGATGTACTATGTAACAGAGAAATTAAATTTGACTTGTTTTTAAAAACTGCTCTAGAGTTAGGTGCGGATTATGTAGCTACAGGACATTATGCTCGAAAGACATCTTTTATAAATGAAGAAGGAAAAGAAATCTTCCAATTATTAAAAGGAAGTGATAATAACAAGGATCAATCTTATTTCTTATGTCAATTATCGCAAGACCAATTATCAAAAGCCTTATTTCCAATTGGAGATATTGAAAAGCCTGAGGTTAGAAGAATTGCTAAAGAACAAGGATTAATTACTGCGGATAAAAAAGATTCACAAGGATTATGTTTTATTGGTAAAGTAAGTTTACCAGAATTCTTGCAACAACAATTAAAAGCTAAAAAAGGACAAATTCTTGAAGTAGCAAAAGATTGGAAAGGTTACCAAAGAGATATTCCTCTTTTTAATAATAAATATGAAGCATTAGAATTCGAAGCAAAAGGATTTTCTTATGCTTCTGTAGATGGGCAAGTTGTTGGTGAACATCAAGGTGCGCATTTCTTTACTAGAGGGCAACGTAAAGGACTAGGAGTAGGAGGAAAAGTAGAGGCATTATTTGTTATAGATACAGATGTAGAAGAAAATATTATCTACACAGGGCAAGGAACTAATCATCCTGGATTGTTAAAGAAAGCTTTATTTATTAAAGAAGATGAAATTCATTGGGTAAGAGAAGACTTAGCTTTACAGGAAGGTGAAACGCTAGAGGTGCAAGCACGTATACGTTATCGCCAGCCTTTACAAACTGCAATTCTACATAAAGCAAAAGAGGGATTGTATGTGGAATTCTTAAATCCGCAATCTGCAATTACTCAAGGTCAGTTTTGTGCATATTATATTAATGAGGAATTAGTCGGGTCAGGAGTAATAAACTATTAAAATATATTATATCATATTATATAAAGAACGTTCAACTTAATTGTTGAACGTTTTTTTTTGAGAATACTTTAGATTATTTTATAAATTCTAAATAAATTTTCTCGCTTGAATAGAATTTATTTCATCGTAAATATATATTATAATACGAGACCATTTATATTTAAAATCTAACTATATTAATCACTGTAATTAATCCTAAAAAAATGATTGATTATAAAATATATTATCTAAAAGATTTATTTTTTTATGAATATTAAAAATTGGTTTTATTATACAATTATAATTGTAGTATTATCGGCATGTTCTGCAATGCATAATGTACCTAGTTCGCAAGTACCTAATAATTTTATAAATCCTAATATCACAAGTGCATATGTGGATCAAAACGGGAATTTTTATCCTAATCAATGGGAAAATAAGTTTGGACAAGCGCCCAAAAAAGCTACCCGAAAGGAATATTCATTGATGAAAATAGCTACTGAAAATGGTTTTCAACAAGATTTAATATCGTTTGAAAATACTCAGTTAAAAGCATTTGCAAATCGCGTTAAAAACAAAAAGAGGGTTATTATTTTCATACATGGAATTAATAATGACTACATGTCTAGTTTAAAAAATTATAATAAAGCGCGCAACTTTATGGATTTGAATAAAACTACTGATGAGGTCGTTAATTTTTATTGGGACGGATTAGTTACAAATAATATTTTTGGCGCGGCTAAAGTTTGGGTGAGTGCCACAACAAATAGCCAATTAGCAGGTGAATATGGGTTACGAAGAATATTAAATTCTATAAGTAATAAAGAGATTTATTTAATTTCTCATAGTAGAGGTGCAGCAGTAGTATTAAGTGCTTTGCGTAATCCTGAACTAAAATATGTGGAAAAAAGAATTGCTGAAAATTTTCATCATATTGATGTGGAAAATGCGGCTCCTTTAGCCGAAAATAGCAATAAAATTTATAGTATCATGATAGCGCCTGCAATCGGTGTAAAAGACTTTAAAACGGAAGAAGGAAATTTCAAAGAGTTTTCTAAGCAATTAAAAATGATTCATAGTACAATAAACGAAACTGATTTTATTTTAGGCAAAGGAAAAACCGGAATTTTAGCAAGTAGTTTTACATCTACAGATTTTGGGTTTGATCCTAAAACTCATCAAGAAATAGCGACACAATACAATCTTTGTGAAACCACAGATTTCACAGGACAGAAATCTCATGATTTTAAAGATTATATTGTAAATCCTAAATTCAAAGAAATATTAAAAAAATTCAAACTTTCTAAATAATAGTAATATAACTCTTTGAATTAATATTATTTTTTAAATTCAATAACTTCTAAATTTTGTATTTTACCATTATCTAATTCAAAACGTAACATAGTTCTCACGTGGTGAAATCCATGTTTTCCTACTGCTCCAGGATTTAAATGAATTAATCCTAGGTTTTTATCAGGCATTACTTTTAGGATATGTGAGTGTCCACAAATAAAGACTTTGGGAGGATTAGATAAAATATCATTTTTTATTTTCGGATTATATTTTCCTGGATAACCACCAATATGCGTTATCCATACATCTACACCTTCTAATGTAAATCGATTATTTAATGGATATACAGCTCGTACAGTATGATCATCAATATTTCCATACACGGCACGTACAGGTTTTATTTTTTCTAATTGATCCATTACACTAATATCACCAATATCACCAGCATGCCATATTTCATCAGCTTGTTTTGCGTATTCTAGGATTCGATCATCTATATACGAATGTGTGTCTGAAAGTAAAAGGATTTTCTTCAAAAGGTTGTATTTTTGCTGTTCAAATTTACAACAATTGCGTTACTTTTTAGAATTAGCATATAACGGCAAAAATTACTTTGGATGGCAAGTACAGCCTAATCAAATTTCTGTACAAGAAGACATAGAAACTAGATTGTCAAAAATTTTAGGACAACAAATTTCTATTGTGGGAGCGGGAAGAACAGACTCTGGAGTACATGCCAAGAAAATGTATGCACATTTTGACTATGAAGGTGAAATAAAAAAAGATTTAGTTAAACATTTAAATTCATTTTTACCAAAAGATATAGCTATATACAAGTTACATGAAATGACACCTGAAGCTCATGCGAGGTTTGATGCAACTTCACGATCTTATAATTATTTTATATCGCCTTTCAAAAATCCATTTACATACGATAGTGCTTGGGTTTTTAATCGTACCTTAGATTTAGATAAAATGAATGATGCTGCGTCATTGCTAATTAAAAAAGGAGACTTTGGAAGTTTTGCGAAATTACATACAGATGTTAAAACTAATATTTGTGATGTAAGAGAAGCTTTTTGGCGTGTAAATGATGAAGGGCAATTTGTTTTCCAAATCACAGCAGATCGTTTTTTAAGAAATATGGTACGTGCTATCGTTGGAACTTTAGTCGAAGTGGGAATTGGTAAAATATCTAAAGAAGATTTAGAGAACATTATCAAAGATCAACAGAGAAGTTCTGCAGGAGCATCTGCCCCAGCGCATGGTCTATATCTTGTAGATGTGCAATATCCAAAAGAATTATTTATAAATGAAATCAAATAATACTGCAAAATCATTTGATTATACAGGTTTAAAACGTGTAATTTCTTTGGGACTTTCTCAAAGTAAAGGACTATTTATTGGGGTAATTTTTATTGCCGTATTTAGTGCTTGTTTTTCTGTATATCGACCATATCTTACAGGAGATGTAATTGATAATTATATTCTAAATAAAGATTTAGTCGGTCTGAAATTAGAAATATTTAAATTAATTATTCTTTTAATTTTTGAAGGAATATTAGCTTTTTTCACAGTTTATTTAGCAAATGTTGTTGCCCAACGTGTAATTAAAGAATTGCGTGTACGGCTATACAATCATCTTATAAAATTTAAACTTGGTTATTTTGATAGAACGCCTAACGGAGTTTTGGTAACTCGATCAGTCTCTGATGTAGAGACAATTGCAGAGGTTTTTAATGATGGGATTCTGGTATTACTTGGAGATGCACTAAAAATTATATTTATAGTTGCCATGATGTATTACATGAACTGGGTTTTGGCAACTATAGTAATCGTTATTTTACCTTTAATGATGATTATAACACGATATTTTCAAAAGGCGTTGAAAGATGTATATCAAGAAGAAAGAACATTAGTTTCTAAACTAAATACCTTTATACAAGAACGATTAACAGGGATGAATATCATTCAGGTTTTTAATCGTCAGCAGGCTGAATATTCAAAATTTTCATCTATAAATAATGATTTAAAAAAGAACTATCTAAAAACTGTTTTATATTTTTCTTTATTATTTCCGGTGGTTGATATAGTGTCAGCTTTAGCTACAGGAAGTTTAATTTGGTTTGGAGGATTAAGAACAGCTGCAGCAGGAGATGTAACAGTTGGTAACTTAATCGCTTTTACGCAATTTATCACAATGCTTACTGCGCCTATGCGTGCAATAGCAGAACGTTTTAATTCAATTCAACGTGGTTTAGTTGGTGCTGATAGAGTATTTGATATATTAGATGCAAATGAAACGCTGCCAAATAATGGTAAAAAGAAATTAGAAAAAGTAAAAGGTAAGATTGATTTTGAGAATGTTGAATTTTCTTATGTACCTAATAATAAAGTTTTAAAAGGAATATCATTTTCTTCTCAACCAGGAGAAACTATAGCGATAGTAGGTGCAACAGGAGCAGGAAAGTCTACCATTATTAATTTATTAAGTAGATTTTATGATATAGATTCTGGTTCAATCAAGATTGATGGAATAGATATTTATGATATGGATTTGGTGAATCTACGCCATCATGTTGCTGTAGTATTACAAGATGTATTCTTATTTAATACAACTATTTTTGATAATATAATATTAGGAGATAAATCCATCACATTAGAGCAAGTACAAGAAGCTGCTAAGGTTATTGGTATCCACGATTTTATTTCATCATTGCCCAATGGTTATTATTCAGAAGTATCAGAAAGAGGTAGCACCCTTTCAGTAGGACAACGACAATTGATCTCGTTTCTAAGAGCTTATATTTACAATCCAGAAATACTTGTGTTAGATGAGGCAACATCATCAATAGATTCTAATTCTGAAGAATTAATACAATTGGCGACGACTAAATTAACAGAAGGAAGAACATCAATCGTAATAGCTCACCGATTAGCAACTATACAAAATGCTGATCAGATTATAGTTATGGATAATGGTATGATAGTTGAGAAAGGAACACATGAGAGTTTATTAGCAAAAAATGGGTATTATGCTAACTTGTATGAAGTACAATTTTCAAAGATGAATTCTTAATGACTAATTTATTAAAATTATTAGTTATATTTAATAGACAAAAAACACACTATCAATGAAAAAATTATTATTAGCGGCTACTGTATTAGGAGTAGTATCTTTATCATCTTGTAAATCTGAAAAAGAAAAAGTTGTAGATAATGTTAATTCTACTCAAAATGAAATCCAAAAAACTACTGAAAATGCTGTAGAATCAACACAGCAAACGGCTCAAGATATGGCAAAAGCATTGCCAACATTTGCTAGTCCAGAAGCTGCAACGTATGCTCAGAAATTTTCAGATTATGTTGCAGAATTAAAAGCTGTTGCTGTTAAAGGTGACCAAGCTAAATTAACTGAATTAACTGGTAAAGCAGTAGAATTTCAAAAAGAATTACAAGGCATTACTCAGAAATTATCTGCAGATGATGCTAAGAAATTAAATGATTTTGTAACTGAGTTACAAAAATCTGTTCAATAAAATTAATTAAATAGTTTAAAGGCTCGGAATTAATTTTCGGGCCTTTTTTCAGTCAATTTTATTTTAGGTGAATGAATAAGATTATATTATTATATGTACTATCTTTATCACGAATCTTTATAAGGTTAATTTAATCATTAATATGACATTAGTACAATTACAATATGTATTGGCAGTCGCTGAATACAAGAACTTTACCATTGCAGCTGACAAATCTTTTGTTACTCAACCCACACTAAGTATGCAAATACAAAAATTGGAAAAAGAGTTAAACATAGAGATTTTTGACCGTACTTCTCACCCTATTAAAATTACTCAAATCGGTGCTAAGATTGTAGCTCAAGCTAAAACTATCTTAATGGAAGCTAACCGTATGAAGCATCTAGTAAATGAAGAAAAAGGTTTATTAGAAGGAGATTTTATTATAGGTGTTATTCCAACTATTTTACCTTCATTAGTACCGTTATTTTATAAAACTTTTCAAAAAAATAATCCAAAGT
The DNA here is from genome assembly GCF_015234135.1 of Faecalibacter rhinopitheci. Lineage (GTDB taxonomy): Bacteria > Bacteroidota > Bacteroidia > Flavobacteriales > Weeksellaceae > Empedobacter > Empedobacter rhinopitheci. The sequence continues at coordinate 40,548 of NZ_JADGIK010000008.1, forward strand.
CTAATTTAATCATTAAAGAACTTCAGACTGATAAAATTATTAAAGGGATTAAGGATGGTTCACTAGATTTTGGTTTAGTCGTATCTCCTTTATACGAAGATCAAATCATAGAAAGACCTTTATATTATGAGCCATTAGTAGCATATATACCACCTGTACACCGTTTAGGACAAAATAAAACGATTACACAAGAAGATTTAGATACTGCAGACTTATTGATATTACAAGAAGGTCACTGTTTCCGTAATAATGTTTTGGCATTATGTGATACATCAAACCTTAAACAACGCCCAATTAAGTTGGAAAGTGGAAGTTTTGATGTATTAATTAAACTTGCAAATGATGGTTTTGGTATGACTTTGTTACCATCTCTTGTTGCAGATGATTTACCAGAAGAATTAAGAAATAATATTAAAAACTTTAAATCACCTGTACCTTCTAGAGAAGTTTCACTTATTTTTCACCAATCTCAGTTAAGAGATTCTTTTGAAAAGGAATTAGTAAACACAATCCAAAGTATATTAAGAGGTAAAATATTTTTAGAAAAAGACGAAAAATTAGATGCCAATATTATCTCTTTAACAAAAAAATAAAATATTCATATTAAAAAAAGCCGCTTTAAAGCGGCTTTTTTAGTTTAAAATAATATGTTTTCTTAAGGAACAATTGTAGTAAATAAATATGTTGCAAATAGAACTAAAAGAACTATACCTTGCTGAATATTTGTACGGCCTGATTGTAATGAAAGGAATACCGTGAATAAAGATAATACTAAAAGTAAAATAGATTTTGCATCTATTCCTAGCGTTACTTGCATTCCTGTAAAATAACAAACAATAGCAACAGCAGGAATGGTTAATCCGATAGAAGCTAGAGCTGATCCTAAAGCAAGATTTAAGCTTGTCTGTAATCTATCCTTTTTAGCAGCTTTATAAGCGGCTAAACCTTCTGGTAATAGGATAACTGTTGCGATAATAATACCAACTAATGATTTTGGAGCCCCAATATTAAAAACAACTTCTTCAATTACAGGTGATAATTTTTTAGATAATAATACTACAACAACTAATGCTATGATTAGTAATATTAAAGAAGAAACAGTTGTTAATGTATTTGGTGGAGCTACGTGTAATTCAGATGCTATACCATCTTTACATTGTTGAGGTAAGAAAAAATCACGATGTCTTATCGTTTGGACAGAAATAAATCCTCCATATAAAATTAGTGAAATAATTGCAACAAATATTAACTGACTTTCAGAGTAAACCCCTACAGTCTCTGATGTAGTAAAGTTTGGTAAAACTAAGGTTAATATAGAAATCGCAATCAAAGTTATTAAAGCAGTGGAAACACCTTGTTTTATATAATTCTGTTCTCGGAATCGTACACTACCTACCCAGAAGCATATACCTATTATTCCAGTTAAAATAATCATAATAGCAGCAAAAACTGTGTCTCTAGCTAGTACGGAAGGTGTATTTCCTGTTTCGGACATCATCAGAGATACAATTAGTGAAACTTCAATAACCGTAATAGCAAGAGCTAGAATAATCGTTCCGAAAGGTTCTCCTACCTTATGCGCCACAACTTCTGCATGATGAACAGCAGATAAAACAGATAAGATTAATATAAAACCTAAAGCAATAGAAACTAAAATAGGTCCTGAGGTTACTGTGAATACGGCTATAAAAGCTAAAATAGGACAAAGAATAGTCCAAATTGGTAAATCTAAATTTAATTTTTTTGAAAGAATGTTATTAGCGTGCATTAATTATTAAATTTTTATTCAAACAAATATAATCAATTTAATTGATAAAGTTTCTATTAATTATCATTTATATATATAATTATTGGTAATTTTATACTGACAAATGTTAGAGTTAGAATGAATTTAACAATGTAAATTTGCTCTATGAAAAATATATCAGAAGAACAATTAAAAAAATGGTTTAGGATTTCTTGTACTTGGGAAGCAATTAGTTGTGCTATTTTGTTTTTAGTTGCAATGCCTATAAAGTATCAGTTTGGCTATGTTTTACCAATGCCTTTTGCCGGATGTTTTCATGGTTTTTGGTTTACAGCATATTTGATATTATTATTCGTGACCAAAAAATCCTATAAGTGGGATGATGAAGAATTTATTTTCTATATTATGTTCGCATTTATTCCATTTGCAACTTTATCAATTCATAGTAAAATTAAAGAAGCAGAATCGAATAATAATTTATAATATAGTTTGTTTTCAGCTTAACTAGTTGCAATAATAGTTTTAATTAAAAAAAATATTAAATATAAAAAAGCACCTCTAAAGGAGGTGCTTTTAATGTTATATAATCTGATTAATTAAATACATATTTAAATCCTAAAGAGAAACGTCCTGCTTCAAAATTAGATTCATTAGATAAATTCCACCAAGGTTTCCAATCAAAATGCATTGCTAAAGGAGCTGAAGGGATTTTGTATTCTAAACCTAATTGTGGACGAATTGCAAAATACGTGTCATTATGATTTCCATAATCTACAAAAGATAATTGCGGTCCAACACCTACATACCATCCTAATCCGTTAGTACCAGAAAAGTTTTGATTATATGTATAGTCAGCTCCTAATACTGTAATGTCATTTCCGAACATTACTTGTACGTTACCAGCATTTCTTCCATCAAAAGAATGTTTATATTGTGGACCAACTAATGTTGCTCCATCACCTAAATCTACAACAACACCTAATGCATTATTGTAATTTTGTGCGTTAACTTGTCCTACGCCTAAAGCTAAAATAGTAGCAAATAATAATTTTTTCATTCTAGTTATTTTTGAGACTATTAACAAATACTGTGCTGAAAATTTAAAAACTTAATTATTTAAATACATTCTAAATTAATATTTTATAAAGAATATCCATATGCGCAGTGTCTACAGTTGTTTTTACAACAACTTCCCTTAAGATAATGAAAGTAATTTGTAAATACCCAATATTGTCCATCTAAATAATAATGTATACCTTCTATGTATTGTGTAGGATGTTGGGGGAATGGATATTTCTCTGAAAGTAATGCATAATTATTGACTTCTTCTAAACAATTATTGCATATACAGTCATAAGATGTTTTTGCCAAATATTCTTTTGTAACATTATATAGTTCGATTTTACTACAGTCGCAATTTGTTATATTGTCGCATGTACAAGTAAATTCTTTGTGGCAACGCTTGCATTTTTTAACCATGGTTTTTATTTTAAATATAAATTATTTATTCAGATTATTAGTAAAATAATTTCCTAAGCATTATAAGGCACATTATAGTTTGACAAAAGTAAAATTGTAGTGCTTTTGCTAAACATAATGTGAATTAAAGAGTTTTGTCCTTGTTTATTGGCTTTGCACGTTTTTGGGTAAACGTGGAATTTTAAATTGTTTTCATCTGATTCAATTTTATTGGTTTGTAAAAATTTACAATGTTGTTTGGTTTGAATCAAGATGTCCATTTAACGAACGGGTTCGTGGCTAGGTTATAGATAAGGTTATGGATACGGGTATGAATACGGCTGGTGCATTTTTATGTAACCTATACTACGAGCTGAAATTAGAGATTTTGTCGACACCTTAATCGATTTGTAATTTTGGGTGTCGATAGGGTGTCTGATGAAATACATTTAGGTGGATGAAATGGAAATGTATTGCATAAAAAAATCCCTTATTTCGGATGAAATAAGGGATTTTGTAAATACTTATAGAATAAGTTGCGGAGAGTGAGGGATTCGAACCCCCGGAGGTGTGACCCTCAACAGTTTTCAAGACTGCCGCATTCGACCACTCTGCCAACTCTCCAATCACGCGGTGTATTGCGTTATTGCGAGTGCAAATATAGAACGTATTTCTGTTTTAACAAATTTTTTTTAAAAAAATGTAAATAAAAAAATAATTCATTATTTAATAGTTTGATTATTAAAGATCTAAAATAACTTTAAAATATAACAATTCTCCTTTACTTCCTAATTAAAACGAAATTGATAAGATTTGTTATATTGAAATAATTCTAAAAAAAAAACTAAACGAAAACGTTTTCGTAAATTATTTTTATTGATTATTATGATTTTATATATCAATAAAATTGTTTATTATCAATGCTTTAAGTTGAAATGTGTAGCATGTTGTAATGCCTTTGAAAATGAGTTAAATAGTAAATTAAGATTTTTAAATATTGCATTAATAGTTCTATAAAATCTGTAATATAAATTGAAATCTAGCTTATAGTTAAATAGCTAGGTATAAGTTAGTATTATAAAAACACTTCCTTTATTAATTGTTTATTATATCTTAATTACTGATAAATAGATGTTTGTAGTTTTTTGTGCATTACGTGATAAGCTTAAAAATCACATAAATAGACTAGCCTCACTAAGTAAATATGATAATTATTAGGTGTAGTAAAAAATATTTACGAAATCGTTATAATTTGTTACTTTTGTGTGCAAATAAATAATAACACAATAAAACAAATCTGTAATGAGTAATACTTCTTATGAGCAACAACTTGCTTTACAAACAGAGAAGAGTAAAAAAGTAGTTGAATTTATCAAAATCGTTTCTGATTTATGGTATGATCAATCAATTGAATTAGTCATCTTCAGAAATAAGCTAATAGATTGTAATGTGAGTGATATTATCAACTTACATCAATATGCTGAAGAATTTGTAGGTAAGGCAATCTCAATAGATGATACGTTAGCTATTGCTAATGCTATTAATAAAGCTAATTTACCAGCGTCTCGATTAGACATTGGAAAATTGGCATCTGAATATATTACTGAAAAGGATCAATTTGAAACTGTTGATAATTTCATTGCAGAAAAATTAAAAGTAAGTAAAGATCATAAAACAATTGCTCCTAAAGATGTTGTTTTATACGGATTTGGTCGCATTGGTCGTTTGTTAGCTAGAGAATTAGCAAACCAAGCTGGGAACGGTGGGCAATTAAGATTAAGAGCTGTTGTTACACGTGATAAAATCGATGCAGTTTTATTAGAAAAACGTGCTTCTTTATTACGTTTAGATTCTGTTCACGGAGATTTTAATGGAACTGTGGAAACAGATATTGAGAATAATGCTTTAATTGTTAACGGAGTACCTGTTAAAATGATTTCTGCGGCACAACCTGAAGATATTGACTATACAGCTTATGGAATAAACGATGCGTTGATTATAGATAATACAGGAGTTTTTAAAGATGATGTAGCATTATCACGTCATTTAGCAGCAAAAGGTGCTTCTCGTGTTTTATTAACTGCTCCAGGAAAAGGTGTTCCGAATATTGTATATGGTGTAAACCATGAAGAGCACAATCCAGAAGATGTTAAGATTTTTTCTGCCGCTTCATGTACTACAAATGCAATTACTCCAATCCTAAAAGTAGTAGAAGATAATCTAGGTGTAGTTAAAGGTCACTTAGAAACAATCCATGCTTATACAAATGACCAAAACTTAGTAGATAACATGCACAAAAAATACCGTCGTGGTCGTGCTGCTGCTCTTAATATGGTTATTACAGAAACAGGTGCGGGTAGTGCAGTTGCAAAAGCGTTACCAATACTTGCAGGTAAGTTAACGTCTAATGCAATTCGCGTTCCGGTTCCTAACGGATCTTTAGTAGTTTTAAACTTAGAGGTGGAGAAAAATACATCTGTTGAAGGTTTAAATGAGATTATGAAGAATGCAGCATTGCAAGGTGATTTAGTTGAACAAATTAAATATTCTTTGAACAATGAATTAGTTTCTTCAGATATCGTAGGAACTTCTGCACCATCTATTTTTGATAGTAATGCTACTATTGTTTCTGCAGATGGTAAGAATGTTGTGATGTACGTTTGGTACGATAATGAGTACGGTTATAGCCACCAAGTAATGCGTTTAGCTAAATACATTGCGCAGGTGAGACGATATACATACTATTAATAGTATATATTTTTCCCTTTTTATTAAAATAATCCATCAGTTATCTGATGGATTATTTTTTTTACTCTTTATTTCTTATTAACAATTATTGTTTAATAACTTTATGTAAACATCAACTAAATTTATTTTTATTTAAATATTTAAATATACATTTGTTATCTAATTGAATTACAGATATTAATATTAAATAATTAAAAACGTTTATGAAACTAAATTTATGCTATAAATACTTATTTACAATCTTATTTTTGCTATTGCTCTCAGCTAGAGGATATGGGCAGGAAAATATTACTCCAATTAGAGATCAAGTTACAGGATTTCCTATTTGGACGGATAATCAAATTAGTGGAAGTACATATTTACAATTATTAAAAAATAATTCCTATACTATTACACCAACCTTAGACCTGAGTCAATTTACTAATAAAACTTTAGATTTTAAATTTCGAACATATGGGGTGGCAACTGCTTCAGAAATTTTATTAACAATTTCTATTTCAGAAGATAATGGTAATACATGGAAAATTATAAGAACCCTATCACCAAGTAAAAATAATTTAAATTCAGCTCCTCAAATATTATTAAATCAATATTCAAATTCTAATAGTAAGATTAAATTTTCTGTAGGAGGAAATAATGATGATATAGGAGTAGGTATAGATGATATAAGTATTAGAGGGAATTTAATTACTTTTCAAGAAGCTCCAATCCTAACAACTCCCCAATTAGTTAGCGGAACTTATGGTGTATTGTTAACAAATTATACAGTACAAAATACAGGAGGTAGTGCAACTGGTTGGAGTGTAGATCATCTACCAAATGGGGTTGCTTTCACTAATGGAGTATTTAGCGGGACACCAATGTTTACAACACCATTTTCTACATCAGTAACAGCTAGTAATAGTTTAGGTAGTTCTACGGCTTCAATTAATTTTAATATAGCTAAAGCAAAACAGACTTTTGGATTACCAACGATAACAAATAAATTCGTAGATGATGCGAACGTAACTTTACCTTCAAAAACAAAACACTCTACAAACAGTGCTTTAGATGCTAATGATATTACTTATACATCAAATAATCCATCTGTAGTCGCAATCGTAAATGGAAATCAATTGGATTTTTTAAGTGTAGGTTCAGCTGAAATAACTGCAACTTCTGCTAACACAAATTCTAATTATGATGATATAACATCAGCAAAATTTACAGTATCGGTAAAGAAAAGAACACAGACGATTTCAAATTTTAGTAATATCACTCAGACTTATGGAGGTACAATAGGTAACTTAGCTGCAACAACAAATTCAAGTTTGCCACTATCGTATGAAATAGTATCTGGTCAACCAATAGATGTAATTAGTATTACAGGTAATCAAGTAACTATTTTAAATGTAGGATCTACTAAAATTAGAGCTTTTAATAATGGTAATGATATTTATAGTCCGATAGAAAAAACTATAGATGTAAAAATAAACAAAGCGAATCAAACTTTATTAACTGATATTTCAAATATTTCTGGATCATTAGGATTGGAACTAGATACAAATTTAGATTATACGAATCAAAATTTACCTTTAACAGTAGTTTCCGATAACGAAGAAGTTGCATTCTATAATGAGGGGAAAATATATTTGGTTGGAATTGGAACTACAACATTAAAAATTTCAAATAGTGGGAACAGAAATTATGAACCATATGAAAAAACAATTAATGTAAAAGTTTTAGATCCTGATTTAAATGAATGTATTAATGAGAATTTTGATGGAACAGATTCACCAAAATTAGAACAACAAGGATGGGAATTAAATTCTATAACATTTGGTGGACAAACATGCACTGGAAAAGGAGCAGTTTTTAATGGAAAAAATGATTATTTGAGGACACCCGTATTATTAAATCCTCAAGAAATAAGTTTTAATAAACGTAGAAGTGGTAGTACTACAGCATGGAAAATGATAGTTCAAATTAGAAAAGCAAATTCTAATACTGAGCAATGGAGTGATGTAAAAATAATTACTTCAATTAGCACTTCTTGTGAAGAGGAAATTATTGATTTAAAGAGCATTGTAGAAGACGGTGAGCTTTATTATATCAGGCTAATAGATGATCGTAGTTCAGAAAATCACGAACGAACAATTGATAACCTAAAAATTATTTGTAAAGGAGAACAGATTGAATTAGTGAATGAACCTCCTGTTGTAAAACCAGCCTCAAAAGTTTCCGATAATCAATTCCAAGCAAATTGGGAAGAAGTTTCGAACAATAGTTATTTGTTAGATATCTTTTACAAAGAACTTGGGAACTATACTACTGATTTAATTTTTTCAGAATATGTTGAAGGGAGTAGTTTTAATAAAGCGCTAGAAATATATAACGGTACAGGTAATTCGATTAATTTAAGAGGGTATAAAATTAGTAAACAATCAAATGGTGTAGGTAATTTTACTAACACTTACTCATTACCCGAAAGAATATTAAACCATGGTGAAACCATATTATTAATTCATGGTAATGCAGGTGAATATTTATATAATTTAAGTACAAACCATAACTCTATTGTAGTTACCACACCAGTTAGTTTTAACGGTAATGATGCGATTATTTTAACTAAAAATGGAGTAACAATAGATCAAGTTGGGTTTGAAGATCAAGTATCTACATGGGGAGAAAATAAAACGCTTAGAAGAAAATCAACAGCGAATGCTAATCCCGAGTTTAGCATAGCGGAGTGGGACGAATATCCTATAGATACATTTGATGGATTAGGTCATCATTCTGTTATTGGGTTATCAAATGAGAGAAAAGTTTATGTAAAACAAGATGAAATTATATCTAAGGGTGTATTTAATCATGAAATTTCTACAGGAATTTCTAAAAATAGCGACTATTATTACGTTGTACGAAGCCAATTAGGTGATCAAATTTCTGCTCCTTCTGAAGAAATGGATGTGAAAAGAACATATTTTGAAAATGGTTTTTGGAAATCTGATCGTGAACCTGGACATAAATATCATTCAGTTGTGTTAGAAGGTAATTTTGATGGATCATTAAAAGGTAAATCTATCACAATTGATAACGAAACAACCAATACGATTACTTCAGGGAATACATTCCATGCAGTCCATAGTTTTGATGTTTTATCGGGTGCAATTGTATTCGACGAAGGTGCTTATCTTTTACAGGATAATGATGCTTCGGTAAATTATGGAGAAGCTACATTCAAAAGAAATGCTACATTCTTCCGTTATGATTCAAAAGTTTGGTCTTCTCCAGTTAATGGTCAGAAAATAGTTAAAAGTTCAGCAACGGATCATACAGGTTTTATATTAAATCCATCAAAAATTTTTTCATATAACGAACCAACCCGTAATTGGTTAGAAGATACTGACGCTAATTTTATGACTGCAAAAGCATATGCAATACAGTTAAACAAAGGATATCCTAATTATTCTGAAGGAGGAACTCAAGTTAATTTTGAGGGTTTATTTAAGGGAACTCCACAGAACGGAGTATATACAGTTCCTGTGAAAATATCATCAGATGGCCGTGGAGATAATGGAGTAGGAAATCCGTATGGTTCGCCTATCGCTATGGAGAACTTTATGTCAGTTAATCATCATGTTAAAACCTTATATTTTTGGAACGAAGAAGCGCATTATGATTTTTCGATTAGTGGATATAATGCACAGACATGGAATGCATATAATTTGACGGGTAATAATAATCAGACAAGTACAGAAAGTTCTTTTATAAATACAGGAGTAGGATTTATCACTCGAGTAACTACTGATGGAGATATTATTTTTAATAATTCTATGAGAGAAGTTCCAAATACTAATTTAACTATAGAAAATCGTGTTAAATTAGAAAAAGATCGTTTTTGGCTAAGATTAACAGAGAATGATAAAAAGTTAAACCAAATCCTAATTGGTTATATACCTGGAGCCACAAACGAAATTGACGATAAATATGACGCAAAAAATCTGTCAATGCAAGGTTCTTATATTTTATCAAATACACTAGGAAACAAGATGATTATAGAAGGTCGTCAATACCCTCTAGATAATAATGATAGTATTCCACTATTTTTTAAAGCTTCAGAAGCAGGTCAATTTACAATTGATTTAGCATTAAAAGAAGGTATTTTTAATGAAGAAAATATCTATTTAAGAGATAATTTAGAGAATAAAATAATCAATTTAACGGAGGATAACTCTTATTCATTCCATTCGGATAAAGGTGATTTTCCTGATCGATTTATGATACAATATAAGGAAAACCAAATTCTAAATGCTGTTGATTTGGCGAGTGCTAATGGAATTACTATTTATCAAAACAGAACAATTTATCAAGTACAATCAAATGAATTGGTTAATGCTTATAAAGTATTAAACTTTAATGGTGATATTATCCAAAAAGTTAAGGTGGGCGCTAAAAACCAATTTGATTTAATAGCTTTAAATTCAGGTGTATATTTTATTCAATTTTCAGTGCAAAGTGGAAAAGTTATAACTAAAAAAATGATTATCAAATGAGAAAATTATCAATTATAATAGGTTTTATTAGTGTATCTATTTTCGCTTCAGAACAGCCTTTTACACGTGATAATCCTTATGATCAGCTAAGTAATATTGAGGATAAACAGATAAAAGGTGATAACGCAACAGAGGTTTATATTAATCAAAATGAAAAGGATGAAAGTATCTTCGATTATTTTGCAAATATAAGTGTAAAAAGCTTAGAGGATGATGACGATCCAGGAGATATTCCAGTAGAAGATGTTCCAATTGACTCTTATCAAATTGGCTTATTATTCATAGGATTATATTTTATAATCAGGAAAAAATATATATCATAATTTAAAACAAAAAGGCTTCTTTCATAAGAAGCCTTTTTTAGTTATATCGATTAAAAAATTATACTAGATAGTAATTGAAGCTGAATTTTCATTCGTCAATGCCTTTTTAGTAATGTATCCTTAGTTCTTTAAAATGATAATTAATATAAAGTACAGAAATATATTGTTAAAATAAGAAATAGTCTCTACAATTTTATATTTTAAAGATAATTAATCCTAACACTAGTATTGTGTGTATAACTAAAAAGGTTTATTATATTTTAAATATTTAAAACAGGTAAATATGCAATTTAATTTTATTATAAATACTTATAAATGGTTATAAATACTTATAAAGTTACATTTTTTATTAAATCCGGATATTAATTTTTATTGAATATAAATTATTTATCTGTTTAATAAGTACTTTAAGTATTTATGTTTTGTATTGATTGTCAGGGTGTTATGTAATTTAATAGATTTGTACACATTTTTATAGTGTAAAAAACTAAACTAAATCTATTTAAAAATTATATGCTTATGTCAAAGAATCTACAATTTTTTTCAGGCTATTTCAGTCTATTTTTTCTCCTTATAACAACTATTGTTTTTGGGCAGAATCAACTGATTAATATTTCACAAAATAATGTTTACTATAAACCCATATCTAATCAAGAAATAAAATCAGCGAATTATATAATTGTTAATTCATCCGAAAATTTAGCTGTAGGTAATGTAATTACAACTAAGCTTCTTAATGTAGATCCATTAAATACTGAAGCTGTTGTTAAAAGCACAAATAATTTAGGTTTAGGCTTTATTTCTACAGAGTTAGATAAGAATAGTATAAAGTGGTATTTTGAAAATAAATCTGGTAACCAATTTAGCATTTATAATGCAGCAAAGCAACAATATTTATATAATGATGTATATGATCTGTGGTTCCTTGGAACATTTTTAAATTATGCGTTTAATAGTTCATTTACCAATTCCGATTCTTATAAATGGTTAGTTTCTATTAACAATATAAAAAGTAATGTAGATAGAGCTGATGTTTATATGAATTTTAGTTCTAGTGTAATGTCTTTTGGAACTTCGTCAAACGTTATTTTATATAAGCAATTAACACTAGATAAATTTGATAATTTTGTTACATATAATGGTCAAAGTACAATATTTGATGAATTATCAGAATTGAATGGTCAAGTGACTTACTCAACTGATACTAGAGTTAGTGGTAATGTTGTAGCTAATTTTGCAGGTGTGCGTGGTAATAACGTAACCTTTACAGGTACTGGAGAAATTAAGCTTAAAGCGACGGTAAAACATCAATTTGCTGGTTCTACAGTAGCTCATATCCCAGATTATACAAAAATTATTACAGTTAAAGTATATGATGATTATGCTTGTTTTAATGAAAAATTTGATACAGGTAATGAACAAGATAGTGGTGGTACCAATAATGAGACTCCAGCTACTAGACCAATTGAAAACTTTCCTGTATGGGGAGGGAATGTACAGTTGTATAAATCTGGTGTACGGTTAGGTACAAGTACAAACCCTAAAGGTTATATTGTATCTAAAGAATTAACAAATATTTCAGGTACTGTTACTGTAGAAATAGATATTAGAAGAGAACCTGGAACTACGAATAGAAAAGTAAGATTTGGATTCGTTACATTAGGTAGAAATAATTCTCCTTCATATATAAGAACAAATTTACGAACTGATCAAAATGTTACAAGGAATGTAAATGACAAATTTGAAACTATATCTTACACTTTCACAAATGTACCCTCAAATTCTAGATTGATGATTGATAGTGATAGTAATGGGTATAGAATGTGGATTGATAATGTACGTATCAATTGTAATTTATCTCCTCTTACAATCTGGGAAAATCAAAAATGGTCTAATGGTGAGCCAAGTATAAATAGAGATGCTGTTATTCGTGAAGTAATTGATGAAAATGTAATTGCAAGAAATTTAACTTTTGAGAATGTTGATAAAATGTTTGTTAATGCAGGTAATTTTATACGTATAGGAAAAAGTTTAAAATTAAATGCTACAGAATTAGAATTCGATAAAAGTGCATATTTATTTTTAGACGAAAATGCTACAATTGATGGTCCTATTATTTACAATGCGAACCATGAGTATTATAAATACGATACCAGAATGTTTTCTTCTCCAGTGCAAAATCAGAAAGTAAAAGGAGAAGATGCTTTTTCAAATTCAAAAGCTAATATATATGTGTTTAAGACATATATGAAAGATGGCATAACAAACAAAGAATGGGCAAACTATCAAAATCAAGATTTTTTAAAAGGTATAGGTGTAGGGATACAAAGAGCTGAGGGTAATTTGTATTATAGTAATAAGCCTGCAATAGAACCTAGTATATTCAAAGGTGAATTTAAAGGAATTCCATATAACGATAATTTTATTATAGATCTTAATAATCAAGTTCAAACAGGTACTACAAGTACAGTTATTGCAGGAGGTGCTTATAGTTTAGGAAATCCATATACAGCACCAATTAATATTACAAGATTTTTGTCCGATAACAAAAATACTATAGAATCTCTTGAACTATGGAAAAATCATGTTCCATATGATTATGCTATAAATGATTATATTACTTCTGATTTTTGGATAAAATGTTCACTCGTAGGGTGTAATTCTGGTCTTAATGAAGATAAGATAGATGTAGGTAAAGGTTTTATAGTGAATTTATTATCTAATAATCCTTCTAACAATATAACTTTTCAACATAGCCAGAAAGCGTATGAATTAACAGGAGTAAGCCAAAATAATAAAATTCAAGAAAATAAATCTCGTTATATTTTAAGTTTGAATCATAACGGAGTTCAGATGAATTCTACCTTAATTGGCTATATGGATGGTTCAACAAATGATTTTGACCAAAGTTATGACGTTGTTTCAGATATAAATCTTGCAAATACATTACATGTTAATAACAATAAAAAGTATTTATCTATTGATGCAAGAAGTTATCCACTAGATATTAGTGATAGCGTTCAATTAAGTATAAATGCGGATAAAGAAGGTGTATATGTGTTGAAATTAAATGAAGTTGATGGTGATTTTTCAAACGGTCAAGAAATTTATTTAATAGATAATGCTACTAATGAAGTAATTAATTTATCAGAAAAATTAGAATACAATTTTGAAACTAAAGCAGGTATTATAGATAATAGATTTACTATTCTTTATAAAAATACTTTAAGAATAAATGATATATCGAATAACGATACATTTAAAGTTTATAAAGTTGGAGATGAACAATATGTTACCTCATCAAAAAATATTTCAGGATTTAAAGTTTATACACTTAATGGAATTTTAGTAGATGAAGTTGTAGGAATTAATAGTAACAATATTAAGTTAAAAAAATCTTATAGAAATTCTCTGATGATTTATAATTTCTATTTGTTAGATGGCTCTATGATAACTAAAAAAATATTGTATAAATAATGAGAAATTTATTATATATATCGCTTTTTCTGATAAATTTTTCTGATTTGAAAGCTTCAGATATCAACTATTTTGATTCTAGACAAGAGATACAAGAGCAAAACGAATATGATTATGAAACTTCTAATCAGACAGAAAAGACTCCTGGATTTCCTGTCCCTGCACCAATCAACGACTACCTACCAATTTTAATTATTGCGGCAGTTGGATTAGGATTCTTTTACAGAAAAGAAATTAATCAAACAATAAAATCAAACTAAAATAAAAAGCCTCCATTTGGAGGCTTTTATTGTTTTATATAATTTTTGTATTGTATAATATTGTAATTAATCGCTTGTTCCAAAATTTCTCCCATAGAATAACAATTATCAAACGAATCGTTTCTATATAATTTTTTAAAACCAGTTCTCAACTGTATTACATGTTCTGACGGAGCAATTTTATCAATTTTAATCACCTTTAAAAGATCTTTATAGCGCTTATGGCTGTCAGTTACTCTTTTTACAATAACAGATCTTACTTCTTTTCTATATTGTTCTATAGAATTAGATTTTAAACGATTCATCACTAGATCTACGAAAATTCGATTCTCTTTAAAATACTGAGGACGATAAATTTTTAAATTACCTTCATACGATTGTTGGTCAAAATCAATAGGTCTTATTCTGTAAAATACTTGATCAAAATCGTGCATAGGTATTACCACAAAATTATAAGATCTCATATCTCCTAAAAGTCCAATAAAACAACGCTCATTAAATTTTACAAACTCTTTAGCAATCTGATTTTTTTCTAAATCAGTACATTGTTCTAAATATTTTTGAATAAAAATATCTCCCGGAATTCCGAGTATATGTTCCTCTATAAGTGTATCTCCATCAACTAAAAAATTAATACGGTGTGGAGATAATATTTCCTCCATTTCTAAGCCATAAACCCGAGAAGCATCTGCTTTTTTAATATAATAATTCGTATAATTATCATTCAAGATATTACGTACGCGTATACGAAAGGGCTTCGAATTTCCAAAAGTGCAATAATCTATAGAGTCAACTGCTAAGAAAGGTAAAGAATCCTCATCTCCATCAGAATGTAGTAATGTGTATATCCTATTCAAACTGCTTTCTATTTCCCGATGTTCACTCTCAGAATAATAGACACCTAGCCAATGTGTATCATTTCCTTCCTTATCTTCCAACGTCACATAACCTGAGAATCTTAATAAATCATCATATTGAAGAGAAGTTTTAGTATTGCGATTATATTTCTCTAGGTATTGTTTAAGTTCTGGAATAATGGGATAAATTGGTTTTCGAAATTCAATTTTAATATCTTTCATAAACAAAATTCTTATACGAAGATAAGTACATAAAATTTTACGATCTAATAAAATGTACTTGGTGCAATGTTTGCAATAAATGATATACATCTAATATAGAAATTATTTTTTATGAATATTGAAGTTCGAAATCTAACGTTGGAAGATTATAATGATCTTACGTTATCCACTATAGAAGCCTACGAAAATAAATTGGGTACTTGGTCCAAAGAGGAGATTACAGAGCTATTATCAATATTTCCGGAAGGTCAGTTTTGTATTGCGGTTAATAACAAGGTTGTTGCATCTGCTTTAAGTATTATTGTAAATTCTAAGAAAACCAATCTACATTCTAATTTTGATACGATTACTTCTGATGGTAAATTCTTGAAACACGATCCACATGGAGATATTTTATATGGGATTGAGGTATTCGTACATCCAAGCCATAGAAAACTACGCTTAGGACGTAGGTTGTATGATGCTAGAAAGCAGTTGTGTGAAGAAATGAATTTAAAATCAATCGTGGCAGGAGGTCGTATTCCAAATTATTACCATTATTCTAAAGAAATGTCTCCGCGAGAATATATAGAAAAAGTAAAGCGAAAAGAAATTTTCGATTCTACTTTAGCTTTTCAATTGTCAAATGATTTTAATGTAAAAAAGATTCTAAAAAATTATCTGAAAGATGATAAAGAATCGATGGAATATGCTACATTATTAGAATGGAATAATATCTATTATGAACCTGACTTGTATTCTAATTCTCCAACCAAAAGAAATATTCGTCTAGGTTTAGTACAATGGCAAATGCGATTATTTAATGGGTTGCAAGATTTTTATGATCAAGTTGAGTTTTTTGTTCAGACAGTAAGTGAGTATGGTTCAGATTTTATTGTATTTCCAGAATTTTTCAATGCCCCATTAATGAGTCCTTTTAATCATCTAAAAGAGATAGAAGCGATGCAACAATTAGCATTGATGACAGATGAAATCGTAAAGAAAATACAAGAATTTGCCATTACATATAACGTGAATATTATAGCAGGTTCTATGCCTCATTTTGTGGACGAAAAATTATACAATACAAGCTTTTTATGTCATCGTTCAGGGAAATTAGACTCTTTTAGTAAGATTCATATTACACCAAATGAGTTTAAATATTATGCCATGCAAGGTGGTGATGAGATAAAAGTTTTTGATACAGATTGTGGGAAAGTAGGTCTATTAATATGCTATGATGTAGAATTTCCGGAAGTAAGCCGAATTTTAGCAGATCAAGGAATGCAAATACTCTTTGTGCCTTTTATGACGGATACACAGAATGGCTATACAAGGGTAAGAAGTTGTGCGCAAGCAAGAGCTATAGAAAACGAATGCTATGTAGCCATTGCAGGTTCTGTAGGTAACTTACCGCGAGTTAATAATATGGATATTCAGTACTCACAGTCTGCAGTGTTTACACCTTCGGATTTTTCGTTTCCTAATAATGGAGTAAAATCTGAAGCAACCACAAATACAGAAATGGTATTAATATCAGATGTAGACCTTTATTTATTAAAAGAGTTACACGAGTATGGAACAGTAAAAACCATGAAAGATAGAAGAAGAGACTTATATAATGTGAATAAAATAAAATAAAAAAAATCTCAACTTTTTAGTTGAGATTTTATATTATCGTGTTATCGTTAAATCATAATTATTTGATGATTCATCTTTTTTGTAAGAAATATTAAATTGTAAATCTTGGCTAAATTTAGAACAAAAACTTTCAATACTTAATGTAGTTGGGAAAGTAGAATAATCTACTATTAAAAATAATCGCGTCCAATTGGTGTTTTGTTCCATGATCATCTCAAATCGTTGCTCCCAATATTTTAAAAATTTAAGAGTTTCCTCATCTTTATGCTCTTCCATTGTAATGTAAAATAGAGTGCAAATCTACACTATTTAAGTGTTATATACTTGTTAAACCTTACTAAAATTATAAACTTTATACTAATATTTTTATTAATTCTAAGTAAATGATTTATTACGGCCTAAATTCATCTCATCATTTAGGATTTTTATGTAAATAAATATTAATTCCAAAACTGAAAGGTCTATTATTTTGATCTAAATTGTGGGAAGAATAATTATCTATTGTTATAGTAAAACATAAATGAAAAAAAATATCATCTTTATTATCAATCCAATATCAGGAAAAGGATATGGGAAAATTCTGGAGTCTAAAATTCATGAATTTTTTAAACATAAACCATTTAAAGTAAAAACCATTTTTGCAGAATATGCTGGGAACGCGATTGAGATTGCAAAAGACCAAATTAAATACAATCCTGATATCATTGTGGCTTGTGGTGGAGATGGAACTATAAATGAAGTAGCACAAGCATTGGTGCATAAAAATATCCCTTTAGGGATAATTCCTATTGGTTCCGGAAATGGATTAGCCTCTAATTTACATATACCTAAAGAGCTAGATAGTTCTTTGCATAATTTAATTACCAATAAAGCTATGGAAATGGACGTATGTAAAGTGAACGATAAATTCTTTTTTAGTAATATGGGTTTAGGAATTGACGCAAATGTAATACATCGTTATGCACAACAAAAGAAACGTAACTTTATAGGTTATTTTAAAGCTTCCTTATGGTCATTTTTTAATTTCAGTCCAATTTATTACGATATTACAGTTGACCAAGTAAAATTAAAATCTACTGAATATTTTTTTGTATTGTGTTCTAATTCTAATGAAGCAGGCTACGGAATATCATTTACACCGAATGCAAAATTAAATGATGGATTAATCGATGTGCTTTGTGTCGAAAAATTAAATATCTTGGAACTTGTAAAATTTGCCCTAGCTGTAGTAACGAAAAAGTTGGATAATTTTGAAAAAGCAAAATTACTGCAAGCAAAAAGTATAATATTTAAATCTAATCAACATAGCTTAAAATCTCAGATAGATGGAGAAGCAGTTGAACTAAATACATCTAATATAGAAGTATCAATACTTCCAAGTGCGTTAAAAGTAATAATGCCTCGTTCATAAATTTCAATCAGATTCAACATTCATATTAATGTAATAAAAACTCCTTTATAAGATATAGGAGTTTACTTTTTTGTAGTAGATATAAATAGAACTTCATTTATCTTTGCTCCAATTTATTGAAATTATATGATTACAGTTAACGATATAGGAGTACAATTTGGTTCTACAACATTATTTAGTGGAGTGAGTTTTGTGATAAATGAAAATGATAAAATTGCACTCATGGGGAAAAATGGGGCAGGAAAATCAACTTTATTAAAGATAGTTGCCGGTATTAATAAACCTTCTCTAGGAAATATTTCAGCCCCAAAAGATGCAGTTATAGCTTATTTACCACAACATTTATTATCCAATGATAATTGTACTGTACGCGAGGAAGCGTCTAAAGCGTTTGCTGAAATTTTCTCAATGAAAAATGAAATAGACGAAATTAATGAACAATTAACAATAAGAACAGATTACGAAAGTAATGAGTATATGAAGTTAATTGAGCGTGTTTCTGAGGTAAGTGAGAAATTCTATTCTATTGAGGAAGTGAATTATGAAGCTGAAGTTGAAAAGGTTTTGAAAGGAATGGGATTCGAGCAAGATGATTTAGATCGTCCTACTTCAGAATTTTCAGGAGGTTGGCGTATGCGTATTGAATTGGCAAAAATTTTATTACAAAATCCAGATTTAATTTTATTAGATGAGCCTACAAATCACTTGGACATTGATTCAATTCAATGGTTAGAAGACTTTTTATTAAAAAGTGCTAAAGCTGTTATGGTTATTTCGCATGACCGTACATTTGTAGATAACATTACAAATCGCACTATAGAAGTAACAATGGGTAGAATCTATGATTATAAAGCAAAATATTCAGACTACTTAGTTCTACGCCAAGATCGTCGTATTCATCAACAAAAAGCGTATGATGAACAACAAAAATTTATTGCAGAAAATAAAACTTTTATAGAGCGTTTCCGAGGAACATTCTCTAAAACAGAACAAGTACAGTCACGTGTACGCATGTTAGAGAAGTTAGAAATTATTGAAATAGATGAGGTTGATACTTCAGCTTTAAAATTGAAATTTCCACCTGCATCACGATCAGGACAATATCCAGTTGTAGTCGAAGCTTTGTCTAAATATTATGATAAACATATAGTCTTTAAGGAAGCAAATATGGTGATAGAACGTGGGCAGAAAGTTGCATTCGTTGGTAAAAATGGGGAAGGTAAATCAACTATGATTAAGGCAATCATGGGTGAAATTGATTTTGATGGGAAATTAGAAATTGGACATAATGCCCAAATCGGATATTTTGCACAAAATCAAGCTTCTTTATTAGATGAAAATTTAACGATTTTTGAAACGGTAGACCGCATTGCAGAAGGAGATATCAGAACACAAATCAAAAGTATTTTAGGAGCTTTTATGTTCAAAGGTGATGATATCGATAAAAAAGTAAAAGTACTTTCGGGTGGTGAAAAAACTCGATTAGCAATGGTTAAATTATTATTAGAACCATTTAATGTTTTAATTCTAGATGAGCCTACAAACCATTTAGATATGAAAACAAAAGATATTATCAAAGACGCACTAAAAGATTTTGAAGGTACTGTAATTTTAGTTTCACATGATCGTGACTTTTTGGATGGACTAGTAGAAAAAGTTTTTGAGTTTGGAAACAAAAGAGTGAAAGAACATTTTGAAGATATTAAAGGTTTTTTAGCTACCAAAAAAATGGAAAACTTGAGTGAGATTGAACAATAAACGTGTTAAACCTTCACTTTAAAGCATAAAAAAAGCGTCGACAATCTCGACGCTTTTTTATATTGTAATAGAATTATTTAACTCTTTTTACGTTTACAGCGTATAAACCTTTTTGTCCACGCTCAATGTCAAAAGTAACTCTATCATTCTCACGAATTTCGTCGATTAATCCTGTTGTATGAACAAAAATATCTTCGTTACCGTTAGAAATGAAACCGAAACCTTTAGTTACATTGAAAAATTTTACTGTACCTTCTTGCATTTTACTAATTTTTATTATTAAATTTTATTGATATCTATAGCTCTGAATCCCTTTTCAGTAGATTCTTTCTTATAACTTACTTTGTTGTATTTTTTTATTTCACCTTTTAATTGACTTTGGTGAAAGAAAATACTTGCATTTGATTTTTCCTCAGTGATAAATCCAAATCCTTTTTCATTTAAAGAATTAATTACACCAACAAATAATTTAGCAGGATCTATAGCTTCATTAGGATTTTCTAAACGTGCTAATAAATCTTCTTCCGTATTTTGTAAGTGAGGAGGCGTTTTTGTTAAATTACCATTAATGTCAACATAAACAAGCATATCTTCAAGAGACTTACCTTTATTATTATTGGTCTTTCTGTCTTCTCTTTTTAGATTTTTTTCTTGTTTTTTCTTAACCTTCTTTTTAATGTTTTCTTTTTTTGAATATGAATCTGCCATTGTGTATTTTTTTAAATTAAGATGTTTTTAAGGTTTTAATAGAAATTTTTTGAACTCTAATTTTAAAACCTATAAGTTTTTCAATATTTACTAAATCACTTTTTTCTTCATGTGAACAAAATGATACAGCATTACCTTCTTTTCCAGCACGTCCTGTTCGACCAATTCGGTGTACATATGTCTCTGGAATATTTGGTAATTCATAATTGATAACATTTGGTAACATATCAATGTCAATACCTCTAGCAGCTATATCTGTTGCAATTAAAACTTTCAACTTTTCGCTTTTAAACTCATTTAAAGCTTTTTGTCGAGCGTTTTGTGTTTTATTTCCATGTATTGCAGCTGCCGAAATTCCAGATTTTTCTAAACTTTTTACAAGTTTATTGGCTCCATGTTTAGTACGTGTAAAAACAAGTGTTCTATTGTTCGAATTATTTTTTAATAAATTAATCAATAGTGGTTCTTTCTCCTTTTTATCTACATGGTATACAGATTGTTCAATCGTATTAGCGGTAGAAGAAACCGGAGTTACATTTACTTCCTTGGGATTATTTAAAATACCATGAGCAAACTTTCTAATTTGTTTTGGCATGGTTGCAGAAAAAAACAAAGTTTGTCTTTTTGCAGGCACCAATTTTAAAACTTTCTTTATATCATTCACAAAACCCATATCCAACATACGGTCTGCTTCATCAAGAACAAGAATCTCAATCTGATTTAATTTAATAAATCCCTGAGAAATCAAGTCTAATAATCGGCCAGGAGTTGCGATAAGTACATCAACACCATTTTTAATCGTGCTAACTTGTGGTTTTTGATTTACACCACCAAATATGGCTAAATGTTTAATGGGTAAATATTTACTATATAAAGCGAAATTGTCATTAATCTGTACAGCTAACTCGCGAGTTGGTGTTAAGATTAATGTGCGAATTCCTTTAGAATGCTTAGGCTTGTTGGTTAAATTTTGCAGGATAGGAATAGCAAAAGATGCTGTTTTTCCTGTACCTGTTTGGGCACAACCAATAATATCGCTTCCTGTCAATACAATCGGAATAGATTGACTTTGGATTTCTGTAGGTTTAGTATAACCTGCTTCGTCTATGGCTTTTAATATTGGGTCTATTATATTTAGCTCGTTAAATTTCATTAATTTTTTATCTGTTGTTAAATTACAGCGTTACTATTTTTCTTAAAATCGAATATGAATAGAAATTTATTCAAACTAAATACAGGAAAATACGTCTGATTATTAAATTTATTGATCGTCAAAAGATTAGAAATAAAAGAAATAATGCTAGTTAAAAGAAATGAGATTCTTAAAAAAACGGAGTAAAATGTACTGATGATAAAAACTAAAATGATACTGACTAAATTTAATTGTAATTCTATTAATTGCTTTTGATTATTTAATATAAAAATATTCTAAAAAATAACCTATAAAATGATTTAAAATGTGGCAGCTGAAAATCGAAAACTGAAGTAAATTAATACTGCTACAAGTAATGCAAAAATAGAAGCCTCTATAAATAATAATGGTGCAAATATATGATATAATTTTGAGTATTGCCTTATAATTAAATTAATAATTAAAAAATTAACAAATTATCAACAAATTTTGCATTTCGTTTTATATATCTAAACTTTAAATTCACAAAAAAGCCTCTGGTTATAACCCGAGGCTTTATATATGCTTTTCTATTATTTAGTCATTAAAGTGATAAAGGAAAATAACATCTCCTACATATGCAGGTTTCTGATTATCTTTAATAATCATTGTAGCTTCAATAACTACTTTGATAACTCCTCTTAAATTTAAAATTGATTTTAATTTTGCTTGTAATTTAACTTCGCTATTAACTAAAACAGGTTGCCCAAATTTAAAATTTTCAATACCGTAGTTAATTTCCATTTTAATGTTACGCACATCAGCAATTTGTTTCCATAAATATGGAATAAGCGATATTGTTAAATAACCGTGTGCAATTGTTGATTTAAAAGGTCCTTGTGTTGTTGCCTTTTCTGGATCTGTATGAATCCATTGATGATCTAATGTTGCAGCAGCAAATTTATTGATTTCATCTTGATCAATTAAATGCCAGTTAGAAGATCCTATTTCTTTCCCTTCGTAAGATTTGTACTCTTCAAAATTGTTTATTATTACCATGGGAGGTAGTGTTGTTTTATTAATATTTAATGCCAAAATCTAATACTACGATTTTACATTGTACTAACGAATATTTTTTAAAAGTATTATATTTTATTCAGATAAAAAGTTTATTCTTCTTAAAATTCTGTTTAAGAAATAAATTTAGTACAATATATCACTATAAATGAAATAATTATAAAAAAGTTAAAATTTTTATAATATAAATTCATTGTTAATATTCTGAATTTATAATCGATTAGAAATAATTCAGAATATAAAAAAATCTAAAACAATTTCAATTTTTTCTATACATAGAATAATATGTGTTCTTATCTAAATAAAGTTAATTTTAAAAAAAGGATTCACTTTGATCACGCTCCAAAAAATAGATTGTATATTTTTATATGTATATGTTTCAATTTTGTCAATATTTTAATTTATAAAATGATTTATAAAGAATATTTAATAAATATTTTCAATTATTAATGATTTATTAAAATAAAACGTATATATTTGCAGTATTATTATTTCAAGGTTCTGCCTTTTGCAATTTCTGCTACAGTTATTTATTTTCTTTTTCAGTTTTCGCTTCTACAGCCCAATTAAATTTTAATCTTAATTATTTTAAAAATAAGATTATGCGTATAAGCGTTAAAAAAGAAAATTCAATTCAAAGTTTTTTTGAATATCACTTCATTCAATTTGCAAGTAAGATCACGAAAATTTTTCGTCCGGATTATTTATTTTTACAAATAATTCATTAAAATTTCTCCAACCTCAGCAACAATAATCACAAGACACGTCTTTTACTGAATTGGATATAAACCATCCAACAGTTAATCGATATAACACCGTTTTAACGGTAACTATTTTACATGAATTTTAAAAATTTAAACATTATTCAGCCAATTTTAAATGCAATTGAAACAGCTGGATACACACAACCCACAGAAATCCAAGAATTAAGTATTCCTATCATCCTAAACGGACACGACATCATTGGATGCGCCCAAACAGGAACAGGTAAAACGGCTGCTTTTGCAATTCCAATTATACAATTATTGCAAAATAAACCGACAACAAGCAAAGCAATTCGTACGTTGGTATTAACACCAACACGTGAACTTGCTGTACAGATAAACGATAATTTTAAATTATATAAAAACACTTTACGCATCTCGCACATGGCGATTTTCGGTGGTGTTCCTCAACGAGGTCAGGTTACTGCGTTAAAGCGTGGAGCTGATATCGTTATCGCAACTCCTGGACGATTACTAGATTTAATTGACCAAGGATTTGTAAACTTACGAGAAGTTGAAATCTTAGTAATGGATGAAGCAGATCGTATGCTAGACATGGGATTTGTAAATGATATCAAGAAAATCTTAAAACATATTCCTAAGAAACGCCAAACTTTATTTTTCTCGGCTACTATGCCTAAAAATATTAGAAGTTTTGCCCAGACAATGTTAAAAGAGCCAAAGGAAATTAATGTTTCTCCAGTATCGTCAACTACAGAGTCTGTTACTCAATCTATTTATATGGTAGAGCCAAGAGAAAAGGAACAATTGTTAATTGAAATTCTAAGAGGACAAAATCTAAATCGTTCTTTGGTTTTTACCCGTACAAAACACGGTGCAGATAAATTGATAAAGACATTAACAAGGTTAGGAGTAAAGTCGGCAGCTATTCATGGGAATAAATCTCAGAGTGCGCGTCAACATGCTTTACAAGATTTTAGAAATAACAAAATTACAGTTTTGATTGCGACAGATATTGCCGCAAGAGGAATTGATATTGATGAATTATCTTTTGTAATCAACTATGAAATGCCTAATGTTCCTGAAACATATGTACACCGAATTGGTCGTACAGGTCGTGGAGGAAATTTTGGAGAAGCAGTTTCATTTTGCTCAAGAGAAGAAAAAAGTGAGTTAAGAAGTATTCAGAAATTAATTGGCTTTAACATTCCAGTTAATCACAACACAAGTTGTGCTTTTCACTTAAGTTAAAATGGGTAGTACTATGATAATACAGGCCATTAAAAAATATTTAAATAAAATAATAAATTATAATAAAATGCAAGAAGGTACAGTAAAATTTTTCAATGAAGCTAAAGGTTTCGGTTTCATCTCTAACGGTAATGAAGATATTTTTGTTCACAATTCAGGATTAGTTGATTACATCAACGAAAATGATGTAGTTACATTTGATGTAGAAAAAGGACAAAAAGGTTTAAACGCTGTTAACGTACGTTTAAAGAAATAATTCAACATATAGTTCTTTTTAAGCTAAGCCTTCCGGATTTTCGGAAGGCTTTTTTTATAAGTTAATTTTTCTGAATTACATTAAAATATACTTAAATCATATAATTTAGAAAGTTCTACAATCATTTGATATCCCGCTAACGAGTTTCCGTGCTCATCTAACGCAGGGCTATACACGCCAATTCCCATTTTGTGAGGTACAGATACGGTAATTCCACCGCCTACACCAGATTTACTTGGGAGTCCAACAGTACGAGAATATTCTCCACTAAACTCATACATTCCGGCTGTTAACATTTGTGATTGGATTAATCGAGCTATTTCAATATTTTTATAGGTGGTATCTCCATCAAAGCGAGTTCCGTTGTTGGCAAAAAAATACCCAATTTTAGCTAAATCAACAGCAGTAACTTCAATAGAACATTGTTTAAAATAATTATCCAATTTATCTTCAGTACCTTCAATTAATCCTGAATTTTTTAAGATATGAAACATACCTCTATTACGATGCCCAGTTTCTTTTTCTGATAAATAAACTTTTTCATTCAAATTAATAGCTGAATTTTTTGTGATATAACGAATCATCGCGAGGATTTTTTGGTAACCCAAATCTCCTTCTCCTTGTATAGATGCAGTCGTTACAATTGCACCTGCATTCATCATAGGATTTAGAGGTTTACCATTATTATCTAAATTCCCAAAATGATTAAAAGGTTGATCTGTTCCAAAATAGCCCAATTTTTTATACAAATTTTCTTCCCCATTTTCTTGAACAGCAATCATCAATGCAATAATTTTTGAAATGCTCTGAATAGTGAATTTTTCAGAAACATCTCCTGAGCTTATTACTTTTCCTTGAGCATTAACTACCGCAATCCCAATTTTTGATGGATTGGCTTTTCCAAGTTCTGGAATATAATCGGCTACTTTTCCTTGTGTTGTGTAATGTCTATTTTTTTCTACAATACGATTAAGAATTTCTGAAGTAATTTCTTGTCCTTTGTTAATTTGTATAGGATTATTTTGCGCTTGTACAAAACTGCTTGGTATAGAAATGAAATGAAATAATAATGCGAAGCTAAGGGTGTTTAAAGTATGTTTAATCATTAGAAATTTAATATTGAAATTTTCAAAATTAGTGTAAATAAGGATGTAAAGTCAAAAAAAAAGACATTCAAAATGAATGTCTTGTATTAATTTATTGTTGTAATTTTTTTTCGATACTAAAAATCCATTCCGTTTTTTGGTTATAGATTTCTTCTTCAGCCATTAAGAATAACACCTTTTGTGTTTCTTCATATTTATCTTTATCCATTGTTTCAGGATTAAAAGGAGGGAGTTGTTCAATTGCAACGCTAAACTTCTTCGTTTGTCCTTTATATGTAAATTCTTTTTCAATCTTATCCATACTTACTTTAATTAAAGTCATCAAATTTAAAACTATATTTTCAAAAATTCTCTAAATTAAACACCAATTGGCTAAATCTTATCTTTATCTAAATTGGGCTAGGGGACTATTATAAAATAATCACATTTATTGAAATATGTTTAATTTAATTGGGATAATAATTTTTTAAATTCTTTTATTTTTATCAATCCTTCATATTTGCCTAATACATTAAGATCTTTATCAAGTATAATCCATAAAGGGTAACTGATCGATTTTTCTTCAAAAAAAGCTCTTACAAAAGAATGATTTTCAGAAAAATTTT
This sequence comes from Faecalibacter rhinopitheci, assembly GCF_015234135.1. Lineage (GTDB taxonomy): Bacteria > Bacteroidota > Bacteroidia > Flavobacteriales > Weeksellaceae > Empedobacter > Empedobacter rhinopitheci. Next base: position 67,803 of record NZ_JADGIK010000008.1, read on the forward strand.
CTACTAAAAATTGACTATTTAAAAATTGGATTGGTTCTTTCGACTCGCCATTAATTTTAAGGAAATAGCTTTGGTCATTTAAAACTTTCATTATTTCGGGCCGATTATAAAGTTGTTTTTCTTGAATTTTACATATTCCGCACCAATCTGTATAAAAGTAAATAATAATTGTTTTAGGATTTGAGTTAAAATTTTGATTAAAATCGGTTAGACTAATCTGAGCAAAACCAATAATAGGGAACATATATAAAAGTAAAGCGTATAAAATTCTCATTATTTAATAATGTATCTCAAACCTAAAAACCCACGAATTCCCTGCAAATTTGCATAATTATACGAGGTGTCAAAAGTGTAACTATTTGGATTAGTAATTGGATTATCCACATCTTTATCAAAAGGGTCGAATGGTCGCATCAAAGGGTCTTTTGGAACAAAATTTAAAATATTTTTTAGGCCACCATATATTTCAAATTGATTTAATTTTTTTGTGATTTGTATGTTTGTTAACATATAATTTTTAGAAAATTCAGGGCGATAATCATTTTCTAAAATTGGTAAGCGCATTTTTCCATACCAATTTCCAGTTAAATCGAAAATCCAATGATGAGTAAAAGTATAGGATAAAGTATAATTTCCGGACCATTTCGGAGCATGTAATTGTTCAATCTTTTGTATATTATTGTGCTCACCATTTTCTTTACGGTAAACATTCATATAAGAAACACCAGCATTAATCCGTAGTGGAAATTGAAAAACCAAGTCTAGATTAATAGAAATCCCTTTAGAAATAGCGTATCCATCTAAGTTATCATAAATGATTAAATCTTGGTCAGATTCAAAATCTCCAATAATTTTATTGGTAAAATATGAGTAGAATGCTGTAGCATCCAGATTTAAATTTCCAAAATCAAAAGTTGTATTGTATACATAATTAATATTTCCGTTATAGGATTTTTCGGGATTTAAATCATTTTTTATAATTACTTCTCTAGATCCTGTTAGAGCAGCGTGATCTTCAGTAAAAAGATTCACCACCCGAAAACCTGTTCCAAAGCTAGTACGTAATGTATGTGCTTTATTTGGAGAGTATTTATATGCTATACGAGGTGAATGAATGCCTTTATGATTTTTATCGTAATCAAAACGATAACCTAATAATAATTTGTGTTTTGTATCAAATGATATTTCATCTTGTATAAATATGCCAGGCAAAGGTGTTTTCATTGGCAAATTATCAGTACCATTTTTGCTTAGTGTTCCAGGAGTATTATCATCATAATAAGTAAATCTAAAGCTAGTACCTGTTAGTAAGCTATGCTTTGCTAGTGTTTTATCCCAATAAATTTGGGCAAAAGATACATGTTGTTTTGCATGATATTTATTCAAACCATAATACGAATCTTGTTCATGGTAATTATAAGAAAATTGGGTATAAATATTTTCTGTAGTAGGAAGTTGGTATTTTCCAATTAATTCTACACGATTGGTATAAATGCTTTCGCCGTAAAATTGATCTTTTCCGCGATGAATCTTTTTATCAAATTGCATTTCACCTCCCCAACGATCCTCGTATACATATCTCGTTGCAATATTAGCGATTCGATTATTAGAGCGATCGAAATTCCATTTATTAAAAACTGAAACCCTGTCTTGAAGAGTTAAATCTGTGAAATTATCTTTATTTTGATCTTGTTTATTTCCATATTTAAAATAATTAATACCAATTAAACTGGTAGTAAGAGCTCCGATTTTAAATTTATAAGCTAAGTCAATATTATTTTCTAGCCAGCTTGTCGTGAAAATATCAGCACTAAAAGTATCAGCTTTAGCTGAATTTTTTGTAATAATATTTATTAAACCTCCCATCGCTTCAGTACCATATAAAGAAGAAGCAGGACCTTTTACTACTTCTATACGATCTACTAAACTATTCGGAATTCCATTCAAACCATATACCGTAGATAAAGACGAAATAATAGGCATACCATCAATCAAGATCATGGTATAAGGACCTTCCATACCATTAATATGTATATCTCCTGTTGCACATACGTTACAATTAATTTGAGGTTGAATACCATTTATCATTCCAATAGATTCAAACAATGATGGATTTGGATTCGTTTTGAAATATTTTGAAGTATATACTTCAACAGGAACCGGAGAGTCTTTTCGAGATACAGCTTTCATTGTTCCAGTTAAAACCACTTCTTCTAAATTTTCATCATCAAAAGATTGTAAAGAATCTTTTAAAATTTCTTGGCCAAATACCGAGTTACATACTACGAATAATAGTATTGTAATTAACTTATACATAAAAGAATATTTTTCTGTGAATTATATTGTTAGATAAATCTAACAAATATTTTTAATAAAGAAAACAATTTTAAATTCATTAAACTATTATATTTGTTTAATGAATTCATCTGTAGAAGAAAATTATCTAAAAGCATTGTTTCACCTTTCCAAAAATGGAGAGGGAGACGTGAATGTAAAAGATTTGAGTAAACACTTAGATATTAAGATGCCAACTGTAAATAGTATGATGAAAAAGTTGGCTGAAAAAGAATTTGTGCATTATGAATCATATAAGCCTTTACGTTTAACGAATAAAGGAATTCTAAAGGCTGCGTTAATTGTTAGAAAACATCGATTAACAGAAATGTTCCTAGTTCAAAAAATGGAATTTGGTTGGGAAGATGTTCATCAAGTTGCAGAACAAATTGAACACATCAACAGTGATTTATTTTTTGATAAGATGGATGAACTATTGAATTATCCAAAAGTAGATCCTCATGGTTCTCCCATCCCAGACCGTGAAGGAAATTTTGAAGCTATAAATTATAGAAAATTATCGGATTTTACTGTGAACGATATTGTGGTTTTATCGGCAGTAACTTTTTCTTCTGAAGATTTTTTAAAATACTTAAGTTCAAAAAATATAGCATTAGGAAACGAAATAAAAATTTTATCTATTGAAGAATATGATGGAACGATGGAGGTTTTAATTAAAAATAAGAGAGAAGTTTTTAGTAAAATAGTAACAGACAAGTTATTGGTAAAATAAAAATAGCCAATAAGTTTTTCATAAAAATTTATCTTCAGTTAAAAAAAAACTGAAAAAGAAATATTTAAATATTAGTTATAGATTATAAATAAAAATGCGAGAATTAACTTTATTCTCGCATTCTTCATATAATTTAATACTTACAATTTACAATCAGAATAATCAATATTGAATTTGTATTGCTTGTCTGATACTTTCTCTATAGCATCATTATGTCGATGGTCTGGTTTATAAGATGCTCCAGATGCTAAATCCACAATAAGTCCAGGTAATCCCCAAGATACAATACTTAAAATAAAGTTTCCTGTTCTGAAAGTCTTTTCAAAATTTTGAGATTTAACTTCGCATCCGTCTTGTTTTACTTCAATTTGTAAGTCTTTATTTCTTTTAAAAGATTTAGAAACTTGTCCAACTCCAATTTTCTCCCCATTGGCAAAAATTTGTGCTTCTGGGTGTTCATTTACTTGAATATTTGCATCATAATGGCTTCCTCCAAACATTACTCCACAGCTAGTTAATAAAAAGCTTGATGCAATTACACCAGTAAATAAAATAATTTTTCTCATGTGTTAATTTTAGGCAGCAAACATAATACAATAATTGTAATAAGAAACAAAAATTATGTTTATTAGTATCAAATTATTAATTGTTATAAGTTTAATCTCGTGCGATTACTTTAATCTATATAAATTCCACAAAAAAAGCCTTCCAATTAGCACACGAGCGTCAATAAATTATTTAACCATAAACTCAATTAGAATGTGTGATAAAATATTGTATGGAAATCGTAGACGTTAAGAAAATGTATTGAAGTAGAGAGAAGAAAGATTTAGCGAGTGCTAACGAGTCATTCAAATCTTTCCCGTAATGAAATTTAATTTTAGTTAAATAGATTTGAAGCCTTGATTTTTTTTGGTTCTGTTTTTTGTATCAAAACAAATCCGAAGGATTCATGAATACAATAATTCTAAAATAATAAACACATGAATAAAAAAGAACATATATAAAAATAGTATAAGACTTTTAGTAAGTAAAAAACGAATAATATAACAACCAATTTTCTATCTCCGATAAAGAAATTAAAGCTTTACTAAAAATTCTCAATAAAGAAAAAGACAAACAAATGTTTGCCTTTTTCTTTATTGAGAATTTTTATTTAAAATAATACGATTGGAATACTATCTTTTTAAAACTTCTAATATTTCTCCATTTGCATTAATTTCATAATTTATCTTTAAAATATTATTTTTCTTTTTTATTAAGAAAAAACTTTCTCCTTTTAATTTATAAAGAGTATCACCTTTTTCAATTGAATCACTTACGTTAGAAAACCACCTTCCGTCCTTAAATGTATCAATTCTATTTGTATCAGGATTTTTTCCTATAATTGTAAAAAAAGCTGATTTGACTCTATCATCTTTATAATTTTTATTAGAAATAATATTTACGGAGTAATTTAATTCATATTCTTCTTGACCATTTGTGATGTCCATCTTACAAGAAGATGTAAAGACAAATACACCAAATATAATAATTTTTTTCATAATTAAGGCTTATATACTTCACCTGTTATTATAGAAAATGTATAGGATTTAGAGACAGAAGCTCCTGCCCCAATGCCTAAAAATTTACCGTCTCCTAATGTAACAGTATTACTTATCGTTCCTCTATTATCTATACCACCTTTATCATTTAAACTATGACCAATAGTATAGCCCATTATTGAACCGTCAATAGTTGCGGAGGCAGAAGTACCTGCAATATTTTTAAGCATATCTGTTTCTGTATTATTCTCTCTTCTATCATGAAATCCTATATTCAATCCAGGAACACCTATGCCAGGTGTTGTTCCAACTCCCATTCCAGAAGTAAAATATAATCCAATATCCCCAGGAGCAAAAATAATTCCTGCTTCAAATGTATAACTAACTCTTTTATTACCAGTTATAGTAACTCCTGTTCCCATAGTAACAGCATCAGGGTTATACGGACTATAATCAGGATTGTAATTTTTTTCATAAGCTCTTAGAGCAGTTGCTACTAACCCATAATCTTTATTACCAGTAACTACGGCTTCATTTAAAACAATACTGGCATCATAAGTACCTACATTTTCTCCGTTAACATAATGATCATGTAATTTTGTCTTTTCATTATAAACATATCTACCTGTTTCATCTGTATGATCTTCTGTTGATCCATCAGGAGGTTCAGGAGCCATCCCGTCAGGATCAATGAAAAAAACAGGATTATTAAATGCATAATTGTAAGGTGAGTGACGTCTCATTTTCTCCGCCAGCGGGTCAACATTAAACCAACGTCCAATAGTAGGATCGTAGTTTCGTGCGCCGTAGTCGTATAAATTGATGTTAAATTCCTCTTGCAGTTCTTTGCCATTGTATTTGTATTCTCAAATACCTATTTAATTCAACATCCGAACACTATATTATTTGTTAAATATAAAAGTAATAAATAGAAATACAATTTATCCAATAAAAATATAGCAACTTTATAAAATAACAAAAGGCAAATCTTAGTTTGCCTTTTGTTATTTTATTACTTACCATACGATACAATCGTGTGGGAGCGGAGGTGCTTTACAAGAAAGATGCTCTTTTATTATTATTTGTACAAACGTGATACTTTCAACAGATTGGGCCAAATTTAATTTTAGCTATTAGTTTAGAACATCCATTTTACTATAAACATAAGTAATAGAGGAGAAAAAAAGAATAATATTATGTATATCTCTCCTAAATATTTTTCAGACTTTTTCTCATTAATCCACTTATCTCGAAGTATTAAATATTTACTTTTATACCTAATTTTAACTAAAAAATATATAATAAAAGAAATAAAGATATATAGTATTATTTCTATATTCAAATTTGGTTTTAACTTAAATAAATCTATTATATAAATTATAAATGGAATACAATAAAGTGATAAGATAAATGTTATGGTTAATTTTGCTGTAAATGCATCAATACCATCTCTTTTGAAATGCCTTTTAGCTGTTCTGTAAAAAGTATAATCTAGTATATTCTTCATATTTATTTACTCATTTTTTTATCTACATAGTTTGCTACATTATCAGTAATGGTTGTACCTGTAGCTAATCCCCAACCAATATCTACAGCTGCAATTGACAAGCCTACAGGAGCAGAAACCAACAATAAACCTCCTCTGATAACAACCTTAGCACCTGTTCCCCAACCTAAATTATTAGACCGATAATCTTCGAATATTGATACTCCAATCCCCAATACACCTAATCCTCGTCCTAATTTACCAGTGTTTTTTAATGTATTTGAAATATGTCTCATGTTAGAAAGATCTCCTCCCTTAGAACCTGCCTTAATCATTATTTCGGATTTATTTAATAGACTTCCTGAATATCCAATAAATGCACTAGTAGAAGTCATATCTGATTCATTATAATTACCTGCCATAACTTTATGTCCACTTTCAAATCCTAAATCAAATGTATTATTTTCTAGATCTAGTGTTGTATTTCCCATCGTCATTGAAGCAGTTCCATTTTCATTAAGATTTAAAGTTCCTGAATTTCCTGATTCATTGCTTCTAACTTCAACAGAATAACTTTCACCTAAATATTTTTCATCATCAGATAATTTATCTGAAGCATTTTCTTTTGTTAATGAAGCATCATAAACATAATTTCCAAGTTTATCTTGTTTCCAATCTTCAGTTTGCATCCCATCGGGATCAATAAAATATACAGGATTATTAAATGCATAGTTATACGGAGAGTGGCGACGCATTTTCTCCGCCAACGGGTCTATATTCATCCAACGTCCTATCGCAGGGTCGTAATTTCGTGCGCCGTAGTCGTACAAATTTAGGTTTAATTCCTCTTGAAGCTCTTTACCATTGTATTTGTACTTATAGTTTGGGTTAGCTGTATTAACAATACTTTGGTTGTTGTGCTTTAATCCAAAAGGGTAATAACTGTTTTCATCTACAATTTTACGGTTTCCATCTTCGCCTTTCGTATAACTCACGCGTACGTTTCCTAAATGATCGGTATAATTATAGACATATTCAAAAATACCTTCATTTACATTTACATAGCCTTCAGCTGTTGGGAAGAATTGTAAAGATAAATTATTACCTCTTCCAGCTGATTGTTTATATT
>NZ_JADGIK010000009.1 GCF_015234135.1 Faecalibacter rhinopitheci
ACCTCTTCCCATTCCGAACAGAGAAGTTAAGCCTTTCAGCGCCGATGGTACTGCTATTGCGGGAGAGTAGGTCGTCGCCAGTCTTTATAACAAAGCTCAATCTTTAATTAGATTGGGCTTTTTTTATCACATATCAGGATGTAAACCTGAACAAAAATTACACTTAAAATATTAGGGTGATTATAGCGAAAGGGCTCACCTCTTCCCATTCCGAACAGAGAAGTTAAGCCTTTCAGCGCCGATGGTACTGCTATTGCGGGAGAGTAGGTCGTCGCCAGTCTTTATAACAAAGCTCAATCTTTAATTAGATTGGGCTTTTTTTACAAATTATCAGGAATGTAAACCTGACTAAAAATTACATCATAAAATATTAGGGTGATTATAGCAAAAGGGCTCACCTCTTCCCATTCCGAACAGAGAAGTTAAGCCTTTCAGCGACAATGGTACTGCTATTGCGGGAGAGTAGGTCGTCGCCAGTCTTTGTCGAAAAGTCTTTAGATTTATTTCTAAAGACTTTTTTATTTCCTAAAAGTTCTATTTAAATTTAACTCCACTAATGGAATTAATAATGAGTCACGGAAAATTTAGAGAAGATAAAACCTGTCAAAATTGTGGTAATAAAGTAGATCATCATTATTGCTCACATTGCGGACAAGAAAATACAGAAACTCGTCAACCTTTTTATTTTTTAATTACACACTTTATAGAAGATTTTGTGCATTATGATAGTAGTTTCTGGCATACGATTAAAAACTTATTTCTAAAGCCAGGTAAGATTACCAATGAGTATTTATCTGGAAAACGAAATAGTTCTGTTAATCCTGTTAAGCTATATATATTTATCAGTTTTGTTACATTTTTCTTAATTGCTGTTGTTCCTTCTAAATCTTCAACTACTGAAGGAAATGTAGAAATTTCACCTGCTAAAGAAGTTCTGAATAAAGAAAAAATACAAGTTAAACAGAGTTTAGATAGTTTAGTAATTGATGGATCTATCACTAAGAATCAAAAAGAATTTATAGATAAAGCAGTTGATGATGGAGATGAAATTAATTTAAATGAAGTTGATATAAAAACAATTGAAGAGTATGAAAAAGATGTAAATTCAAAAGCTCCAGTATTAACACGTTTCATATCTAAATTTAAAGAATTAAGATCTAATAATATATCAACTGAAGAAATTGCACAAAATATAATTGAGCATACGTTAAAATTGATTCCAAAAGCATTATTTGTATATATGCCTTTATTTGCATTCTTACTTTGGCTTTTTTACAATAAGAAAAAGAATTGGTATTTTGATCACGGTATATTTACATTACACTATTTCTCTGTTGTTTTAATATCGGTTTTATTGATTTATTTACTCACGGCATTATCTACTTATATTGAAATTAGTTTTATCGTTTCAATCTTGAGATTTATTGCAGTTTTAATAGGTTTGTATACTATAGTAAATTTTATATTAGGGCTGCATAGAAGATATAGAGAAAATATAATTATAACACTTATAAAAGGAATTTTACTTATAGGTATCAATTCAATTATATTCTTTACAATAATCTTCGGAATTATAATTTATTCGTATTTACATATTTAATAGAAAAGCCATACGTTATGAAATACATATTTTTTTTACTATTCATATTTTCTAGTTCTGCTTTTGGATGTAGTTGTTTACGATCTACGATAGAAGATAGTTTTAAAATTTCTGATGCGATTTTTATTGGTAAAGTGATAGCGATTGATTCTACCAAATATGATTATTCATCGAATAAAGTTTTCGCCTATACTTTTGAAATTGAAAAAGATTTTAAACGAGAATTACCTAAACAAACTTCAAAGAAATATTATACTACAATCTACACTCCGTTAGGAAGTTTGTTTGGTGGATGTGGAATGACATTTAATTTGAATGAAAGTTATTTAGTCTATGGATACCGCACATCATTAGGTGTAGATACTAATATTTGTACAAGAACAGATGTATTAAAAGATGTATCCATAAATGAAATTAATGAATTGGAAAAATTGAAAAAAGAATTTTTAGCATCTAATGAGATTATATTGCCTTCTTATGTAGATGATGATTTAGAAGTGTTATCGAAAGAGTTTGATTTGTATCAATTAACAGCAGAAAGAAAAGAGAAGTTTTATTGGATTGGTTTAGGTGTTTTAGGAATACTTTTTATTGTGAGTTTGATATTTAATTTTAGAAAGAAATAATTTCATTTTTTAATATGATCCTGAAACAAATTCAGCATGACGAAAATAAAACAAAAAAGCCTCGCAATTGCGAGGCTTTGAATTTATAACTTACGACTTAAAACGTTTTACTTGTTACGGTATTCGTTCCAAGTTTTGATTTTTAAATCATCCATAGTTAACGTTGTAAATGCATTGATGTAAGCTGCTGCTAAACGTGCATTAGTTACTAATGGAATATTGAAATCTACTGCTGTACGACGGATTTGATAATCATTATCTAACTCAACTTTTGTTAAGTTCTTAGGAATGTTAATTACCATATCAATTTTCTTATCGTGTAAGTAAGACATTACATTTGGTTCTTTCTTATCCGATGGCCAGTACACTAAAGTTGAATAAACTCCATTTTCAGTAAAGAATTTGTGAGTTCCTTCAGTCGCGTAAATTTTGTATCCTTTCTTGATTAATTGTTTCGCTGGAGTTAATAAAGCCACTTTCGACTCGATTGGTCCACCAGAGATTAAAACTGTTTTCTCAGGAATTTCGTATCCTACCGATAACATTGATTTTAATAATGCTTCTTCAGCCGTATCTCCAATACATCCAACTTCACCTGTAGAAGACATATCTACTGATAAAACTGGATCTGCACCGGCTAAACGTGTAAACGAGAACTGAGAGGCTTTAACTCCAACGTAATCCAAATCGTATACAATTTCTGAGTGCCCTTTTTCAACTTCTAAACCTAATAAAACTTTAGTCGCTTTTTCGATCATATTGTTTCCTGCAACTTTCGATACAAATGGGAACGAACGAGATGCACGAATATTTGTTTCGATTACACGAACTGTATTGTTTTTAGATAAGAACTGAATGTTCATTGGTCCAGAGATTTCAAAACGTTTTGCAATTTTTGCTGCCACTTTACGCATTTGGCGAATTGTTTCGATATACACTTTCTGTGGTGGATAGTACATTGTCGCATCACCAGAGTGAACTCCAGCAAACTCCACGTGCTCAGAAACTGCGTAATCTACAATTTCTCCGTTTTGACAAACTGCATCTAATTCAATTTCTTTTGCTCCTTGTACGAATTCAGAAACTACAACTGGATAGTCTGGAGAAACTTCTTTCGCTAATTTTAAGAAGGCATCTAATTCTTCTTTGTTCGAAACTACGTTCATTGCAGCTCCAGATAACACGTAAGAAGGACGAATTAAAACTGGGAAGTTTACTTCTTCTACGAATTTGTGAATCGCTTCTAAAGAAGATAACTCTTTCCAACGTGGTTGGTCAATTCCTAATTCATCTAAGATTTCAGAGAATTTGTGACGATTTTCAGCATCATCAATACGTAAAGGAGAAGTTCCCAAAATATTGATTTTTTCATCGTACAATTTCATTGCTAAATTGTTCGGAATTTGACCTCCAGTAGAAATAATTATACCGTCAGGGTTTTCGTATTCTAAGATATCCATTACACGTTCGAAAGATAATTCTTCGAAGTATAAACGATCTGACTCATCATAATCCGTAGAAACAGTTTCTGGATTATAATTGATGATAATTGTTTTATATCCGTTTTTAGACGCTGTTTGCGCTGCATTAACACAACACCAGTCGAACTCAACTGACGAACCGATACGGTAAACACCAGAACCTAAGATACAAACTGATTTTTCAGTTTCTGGAGTAATATCATTTTCAGTTCCGTGGTATGTAACGTATAAATAATTTGTTTGTGCTGGGAATTCAGCCGCTAACGTATCAATTTGTTTTACAACAGGTTTAATTCCAAAGTTCTTACGTAATTCACGAACCGTTAATTCGTTACGGTGAACGTTTGTATTTCCTTTTACTAAAACTGCAATTTGTTGATCCGAGAAACCTGCTAATTTTGCTGTTTTTACCAATTCAGCATCAACTTGTTCAAATCTTTCTAAAGCTTCGAATTCTTTAGAAATGTTGAAAATTCTTTCTAAACGTTGTAAGAACCATAAGTCGATCTTCGTTAAATCGTGGATTTTTTCGATAGAATATCCCGCTTTGAAAGCTTCTGTAATCGCGTATAAACGCTCATCATTTGGTTCAGCTAACCAAGTATCTAACGATTCTCCTTCTGGTATAACAAATGAATTGGCTACGAAACCTCTGTGTCCGATGTCTAACATACGAACCCCTTTCTGAATTGCTTCTTCGAAAGAACGTCCGATTGCCATAACCTCACCAACAGATTTCATTGCAGAACCGATGTTACGACGAACTCCGTAGAATTTGTTTAAGTCCCAACGAGGTAATTTAACAACACAGTAATCTAACGCTGGTTCGAACATCGCAGATGTTGTTTGCGTAACGCTGTTTTTTAATTCGTATAAAGAGTATCCTAATGCTAATTTAGCCGCTACGAAAGCTAATGGGTAACCCGTTGCTTTAGATGCTAAGGCAGAAGAACGAGATAAACGAGCGTTTACTTCAATTACACGGTATTCTTCAGAAACTGTATCAAATGCGTATTGAATGTTACACTCTCCAACTACACCAAGGTGACGAATTGTACGGATAGCAACTTCACGTAATTTGTGGTATTCTGAGTTTGTTAATGTTTGAGATGGAGCGATTACGATAGATTCACCAGTGTGAACACCGATAGGGTCGAAGTTTTCCATATTACAAACTGTAATACAGTTATCGTACGCATCACGTACCACTTCGTACTCAATTTCTTTCCATCCTTTTAAAGATTCTTCCACTAAAACTTGAGTAGAGTAGTTGAATGCTTTTTCAACTAATTCTAATAATTCCTCTTCGTTGTTCGCGAAACCTGAACCTAAACCTCCTAAAGCGTAAGCTGCACGGATAATTAATGGGAAACCGATACGTTTACCAGCTGCCATTGCATCTTCTACCGTTTCTACCGCTTCTGAACGAGCAGTTAAAACGCCAATTTGGTCTAATTTTTCAATGAAAATATCACGGTCTTCTGTTGCTTCAATTACAGGAATTTGTGTTCCTAAAACTTCAACACCGTATTTTTCAAAGATGTTATCTTTATTTAATTCAACCGCACAGTTTAAAGCTGTTTGTCCTCCAAAGGCAACTAAAACTCCGTCTGGTTTTTCTTTTTTAATTACTTCTTCTACAAAGTAAGGTGTTACAGGTAAGAAGTAAACTTCATCTGCAATACCTTCAGAAGTTTGAACAGTTGCAATATTTGGATTGATTAAAACTGTTTTAATTCCTTCTTCTTTTAAGGCTTTTAACGCTTGAGAACCAGAGTAATCAAACTCACCAGCTTGACCAATTTTTAATGCTCCTGATCCTAATACTAATACTTTTTTAATATCTTTTTTTAACATCGTGATTCTGATTATGCGTTAGCGCTTTTATATTTTTTTACTTCTTCGATGAATTCATCAAATAAATATTCTGTATCAACTGGACCTCCCATTGCTTCTGGGTGGAATTGAACTGTAAAGATTGGTTTAGACTCGTGACGAATCCCTTCACACGTTCCATCATTTAAGTTCGTGAAGAAGGTTTGGAATCTTTCTGGTAATTTAGAATCATCCACTGCGAAACCGTGGTTTTGAGAAGTGATGAAACATCTTTTAGTCCCAACTAATTGTACCGGTTGGTTGTGTGAACGGTGTCCATATTTTAATTTAAAAGTAGATGCACCAGCTGCTAAACTTACCAATTGGTTCCCTAAACAAATCCCAAAGATTGGTTTATCTCCTTTTAAAGATTCTTTGATATTATTGATAGTAGGCACACATAAAGCAGGATCTCCAGGTCCATTCGAAATGAATAATCCATCGTATTCTAATGTTGAATAATCGTAATCCCAAGGCACACGAATTACTTCTACACCGCGGTTGGTGAAACAACGGATAATGTTATTTTTAACACCACAGTCGATTAAAACAATTTTAATAGCAGCACCTTCGTTGTAACGAATTACTTCTTTACAAGAAACTTGATCCACTAAATTATCTAAATCTGGATTGTAAAATTCTACATCTGTATCTGCAACGATTTTACCTAAAGTAGAACCTTGATCACGTAATTTCTTCGTGATCATACGCGTATCTACACCGTAAATTCCAGGGATATTTTGGCTTTCTAACCAAGCACCTAATTTTTGAATTGCATTCCAGTGTGAGTAATCATCAGCATAATAAGAAACAACTAATCCAGTCACTTGAATTTTATTTGATTCCATCCAAGTTTCAATTGATTCAATCATTGCTTTATCATCTGGAACACCATAGTTTCCGATCATTGGAGCTGTCATTACCATAATCTGACCTTTATAAGAAGGGTCAGTCAAACTTTCATTGTATCCAACTAATGCTGTGTTGAATACTACTTCTCCTGCGGCAGAAGTGTAAGCACCGAAAGATTTACCTTCGATCTCTAATCCGTCTTGGAATACTAATTTTACTGTCTTATCCATTGATGATAATGTTAATTTCAGTTTCTAATGCTGATATGAATTTATCTACGTATTGTTTTGTAATAGTAAGTGGTGGTAGTAATCTAATTACGTTTGTACCTGCGTAACCAACAAAAATATTGTGTTTAGTTAACAAGTTATTTTTTAGTTCGTTGATAGGGAAATCAAACTCGATTCCGATCATTGATCCACGACCACGAACTTCTTGAATTTTTGGGAATTTATTTAATTGAATTCCGATGTATTCACCGATTTCCTTTGCGTTTACTACTAAGTTCTCTTGCTCAATCACATCTAAAACAGCAACTGCAGCAGCACAAGCTAAGTGGTTTCCTCCGAAAGTTGTTCCTAATAAACCGTAAGAAGCTTTAAATTCTGGAGAGATTAATACACCACCGATTGGGAATCCATTCCCCATACCTTTTGCCATAGTGATTAAATCTGCTTTGATATCTGAATGTTGGTGTGCAAAGAATTTTCCTGAACGTCCGTATCCTGATTGTACTTCGTCTGCGATTAAAATCACTCCGTTTGCTGTACAAATAGTTCTTAATTCTTGAACAAATTCGTCTGAAGGTAAAATGATTCCTCCAACACCTTGAATTGGTTCGTAAATTACTGCAGCTACATCTCCACCAGCGATGATTTCTTTAATTGCGTCAATGTTGTAATCAACGAAAGAAACTTTGTGGTGAGCATTAAATGGTGCAACAATTTTTGGATTGTCTGTTAAAGCAACTGTTCCTGAAGTACGTCCGTGGAAAGCGCCGTTGAAAGCAATGATTCGATCTTTACCTGTGTGGAAAGATGCTAATTTCGCTGCATTCTCGTTGGCTTCTGCTCCAGAGTTACATAAGAATAAAGTATAATCATCATATCCAGATAATTTTCCTAATTTCTCTGCTAATTCTGTTTGAATTGGAATTTGAACAGAATTAGAGTAGAATCCGATATTGTTAAGTTGTTCAGTAATTTTTTGCACATAGTGAGGGTGTGCATGCCCGATAGAGATCACTGCGTGACCACCGTATAAGTCTAAATATTCTTTTCCGTTTTCGTCCCAAAGGATACAATCTTTGGCTTTAACCGGAGTTACGTTCATTAATGGATATACGTCGAATAGTTTCATTTTTGTTTATGTTTTATGTGATACGTTGTAGGTTATACGTTTTTAATTTTACTGATAAGATTAATTAACATAGCCTTGATTTGTTCAATTTGATTGTTTAAATTCTCAAAATCTTCATTAGTTAAATAATTCAAATCTTTAGCTAGGAATAATAAGTATGATGTTTCGTTAGCAGATCCTAAACTGATATTTAAGAATTGTGTTAATTCTTTTGAAGAATATCTTCCACAACCTTCTGCAATATTAGTAGGAATTGAGCTTGAAGCTCTTCTAATCTGAGATGTTAATCCAAACATTTCCTCTTTTGGAAAAGTAGAAGTTTTTTGATAAACCATTAATGTTAATTCGTGGCCTAATTCCCAAACTTTTAATTTCTTATAATCTTGCATATTGAAACGTATAACTTATTACTTATAACGTACAACTTATTAAAACGCTACCGTCTTTAAATTAAGTCCTAAATTCTCTTCCCATCCGAAGATGATGTTCATATTTTGTACCGCTTGTCCCGATGCACCTTTAGTTAGGTTATCGATGATCGAAGTGATTAATAAAACGTCGTCTTGTTTTTGGATGTGTAATAAACATTTGTTGGTATTTACCACTTGTTTTAAAGCAATTGGCGCATCCGAAATAAATGTGTAAGGCTCGTCTTTGTAATATTCTTTATACAATTGAATTGCCTCTTCTTCTGATAAATCAGATTTTAAATAAACACCGGCTAAAATTCCACGAGCAAAATCTCCACGCATGGGTAAGAAATACACTTTGTTATTAAAACCAGGTTCTAATAAGTTTAACGTTTGGTAAATTTCACCTTCGTGTTGATGCTTAAATTCTTTGTAGAAAGATACGTTGTTGTTTCTCCAGCTGAAGTGAGTAGAAGCGGATAACGATTGACCAGCACCAGTTGAACCAGTAACGGCATTGATGTGAATATCTGAATGAATGGCTTTACTTGCAGCTAATGGTAATAAGGCTAATTGGATGGCAGTCGCAAAACATCCAGGATTTGCAATATTTTTCGCTTCTAAGATGGCAGAACGATTAAATTCTGGTAATCCGTAAACGAATTCTCTTTCTTCAAATTTCTTATCAGCATCTAAACGGAAATCGTTACTTAAATCAATTACAACGGTATGCTCTGCATATTTGTTGTTCGTTAAGAATTCTGCAGATTTTCCGTGACCTAAACATAAGAAAACAACATCTGCATTTTCATCAATCTTATCCGAAAATACGATATCAGTTTCACCATATAAGTCATCGTGTACTTGAGCAACTGGATTTCCAGCATTAGAAGTGCTGTATACAGAAGAAATATTTAAGTTTGGATGATGAATCAATATGCGTAATAGTTCTCCGGCAGTGTAACCAGCTCCACCTACAATGCTAACGTTAATTTTGTGTGTCATTTTGTATTTTGTTGCGCGTGTTTATTGTAATCTATATTGAAATAAAGTGGATCCAATTCAATGAACCCACTTTAACGAATCAATTAATCGAAACTATGAACAATCTTTAATTGATTACCAAATATTTTGATGAATCCTCTTGCATCTCTCGAATCCCAAGCGTCGTTCTCTTCACCATAAACAGCAACTTTAGATTGCATCATATCGTAAGGAGATTCGATACCAATCATTGAGAAGTGGTAAGGATTTAATTGTAATTTCACTTTACCCGTTACTCTCTCTTGAGAAGACTCTAAGAAAGCTTCGATGTCACGCATTACAGGATCTAAGTACTGTGCTTCGTGTAATAAAGTTCCGTACCAGTTAGATAACGAATCTTTATGTAATAATTGCCATCTTGTTAACGTGTGTTTCTCTAACAAGTGGTGTGCTTTTATTAAGATATATGCAGCAGGTGCTTCGAAACCTACACGTCCTTTAATTCCTAAAATTGTATCACCTACGTGAATGTCACGACCGATTGCATATTCACCACCGATTTCGTTTAATTTTTGAATTAAAGCTACTGGAGACATTTTTTCACCATCTAATCCAACAGGAATTCCTTGTTCGAATTCAATTTCAATAACAGAAGGTTCTGTTCTAGATAATTGTGTTGGGTAAGCTTCTTCAGGTAAAGCTTGGTTAGAAGTTAATGTTTCCACACCCCCAACTGAAGTTCCCCAAATCCCTCTATTGATCGAGTATTTGGCTTTTTCCCAGCTATAGTTTACTCCTTGAGATTGTAAATATTCAACTTCTTGTTGACGAGATAATTTTTCGTCACGAATAGGCGTAATAATTTTTGAATTTGGAGAGATCACTGCGAAAGCAACGTCAAAACGAATTTGATCATTTCCTGCCCCTGTAGATCCATGTACAATGTATTCTGCATCTACATCTTTTGCGTACTGAGCAATAGCAATCGATTGGAACATACGTTCAGCACTCACAGATAAAGGATAAGTGTTATTTTTTAAAATATTACCATATATTAAATAACGCACACACTCATTATAATATTTGTCTGTGATATCAATTGTTACGTGTTTAGACGAACCTAATTCGTAAGCACGAGCTTCAATTTCTTTTAACTCTTCTTCAGAAAATCCACCAGTATTTACTATTACTGTATGTACTTCCATTCCTTGATCCTTTGTTAAGTTTACTAAACAGTAAGAAGTATCTAACCCTCCACTGTAAGCTAAAACTGCTTTATTGCTCATTTTGATTGTTATTTGTTTATATTGGGAACTATTGTTTTTAAATCTTTAATTACTTCATCACGTGTACTTTCTTCTTTCATGATGATAAGTAACGTATCGTCACCAGCTATAGTACCAATTATGCTTTTAAAATTTGAATTATCAATTTCAAAAGCTAAACTAGTTGCATAGCCCGGTTTTGTTTTTATTACGCCCAAATTATTTGAAAAGTTCAATGTAACTTGGTTAGTATGGGTAATGGTTTGATGAGTAGGTTCAGTTTCAGTCAGTTTATAAATATAGTTTCCATTTGTATTTGGAAGCTTTGAAACTTTAAGTTCGCGCAAATCTCTCGATAAAGTGGCTTGAGTTACATTAATTTCTAAATCCATTAATTTTTTTAGTAATTCATCTTGACTACTTATTTCTTCTGTAGTGATTAACTCTTTAATGATTTGAAATCTGTATTTTTTATTACTCATTTTGAATATTTATTCGGTAATTTGTGCAAATATACTCATTTTAGACAAAAAAAAACCTTAGAACGTATATTTATTCATTATCTTTTTTACTATTATTTTCTTGTCTAGCTTTATTTCCATATTCATCATTTAAATTATCATATACCAAACCTGTACATATACAGCGTTCACGCTCATTTTCCATTAAGATGTGATAGTTTTTACAACTTTTACATCCATTCCAAAATTCGTCAGATTGAGTTAACTCTGAAAATGTTACAGGCATATATCCAAGTCTAGCATTCATCCGCATTACTGCTAAAGAAGTTGTAATACTGAAAATTTTAGAATTAGGGAATTTTGTGCGTGAAAGTGCAAATACGGCTTTTTTGATTTCTTTACCGATTCCCGAGCTCCTTAAATCCGTACGTACTATTAAACCTGAATTAACGACGAACTTTTCTTCTTCGTACGTTTCAATGTAACTAAATCCTGCTATTTGATTTTCGTCATCAAAAGCAATTACCGCGTTCCCGTTACGCATTTTGCGTTCCAGGTAGACCGGATTTCTTTTCGCGATGCCAGTCTTTCTCATACGAGCGGACTCTTCGTACCATTCACACAAAAGTGCTGTATACTGGGCATCGTCTGCATTTGCTATTCTTACATACATAATTTGGGAGCGTTGATTAAGTGATTAGAAGTTAAAAAAATAGATGACCAATAGTCATCATAGGCAATAAAGTTTCTAGAAGTTATAGAAACGTCTTTATTAAAATATTTTTTCTCAGTTAGGAGAAGAATGTCTTTCGCAATTTCTTCCATTAATCAACAAGATATTCAGTTATTATACTGAGATGCAAAGTTAAATACTTTATTTTTGTAAGCATAAAAAAACACAATAAATTTTATATAAAAAATTAATATGTTGAAGATTATAAAGATAGGCGGAGGGATTATCGATAATCCGGATGAATTAAATTCATTTTTGAAAACTTTTTCAGCAATAGAAAGTCCTAAAATTTTGATCCATGGAGGAGGGAAAGGCGCTTCGAAAATGTTGCAAAAGTTAGGGATTGAACCTAATATGATCGAAGGGCGACGTGTAACTGACCAAGCAACACTAGATGTTGTGACAGGTCTATATGCAGGGAATATTAATAAAATGATTGTTTCGATATTGCAACAAAACGGTACTAATGCAGTAGGATTATCAGGAGCAGATGGTAATGTGATAAAAGGTATTAAACGTCCTATAAAAACAGTAGATTTTGGATTTGTAGGCGATATTAATTTGGAAGGAATTAATATTGATTTTTTACAATTATTAATTGATAACGGATATACGCCTGTAATGTGTGCAATAACTCATGATGGAAATGCACAGTTGTTAAATACAAATGCAGATACTATTGCATCAACTATTGCAGAAGCATTAGCACAGAAAAATGAAGTAGAATTAAATTTTTGTTTTGATAAAATTGGTGTCCTAAGAGATGTAAATGATGATAGTACATTAATTCCAATTATCAATAAAGAGCTTTACCAAGAATTAAAAGAAAAAGGGATAATTTTTGAAGGTATGATCCCAAAATTGGACAATTCATTTCGAGTTATAGAGAATGGAGTTAAAAATGTATGTTTAGTACATGCAAATAATATAAATACAGATATTAAAACAGTTTTATGTTAGCATTAAATGAGCTAAAGCAAAAGGCAGTAGATTTATTGTGTCAGTTAATCGAAACACAATCATTCTCAAGTGAAGAAGATCAAACAGCTGAAATTATTGTTAATTTTCTAAAAGTAAATGGAGCTACACCTCAGCGCCAGGATAATAACGTATATGCAATACATCCGGGTTATGATGAAGCTAAAAAAACAATATTATTAAATTCACATCACGATACTGTAAAATTTGGGAAGTCTTGGACATATGATGCGCTTAAGGCAACTATTGAAGGCGATAAATTGACAGGACTAGGAAGTAATGATGCAGGTGCTTCTGCAGTAAGTTTATTAGCAACTTTTATCAATTATTTAAATGAAGATTTACCCTTTAATTTAATTGTAGCTATAACAGCAGAGGAGGAGAGTTCAGGAGATCTAAACGTTGGAAGCTTATTACCAAGTTTACCTAAAATTGATTTGGGAATTGTAGGAGAACCAACCAAAATGGATATGGCAATTGCCGAGAGAGGATTAATTGTATTTGATGTTGTAGTAAAAGGAAAAACAGGTCATGCAGCTCGTAACGAAGGCGTAAATGCGATTTATGAAGCATTAGATACAATTAATTGGTTTAAAACGCACGAATTTGAAAAGATTTCTGATTTGTTAGGTCCTGTAAAGACTACGGTTACTCAGATCATTGCAGGAAAGCAACACAATGTAGTTCCAGACGAATGTACACTTGTTGTTGATTGTCGTGTGAATGAATTATATACAAATGAAGAAGTAGCAGAAATTATTCAAGCAGCTTTACCTCATGCAGATGTAGTTCCAAGATCATTAAGATTAAATTCTTCTCGTATTGCAATGGATCATCCAATCGTACAAAGAGGGATTGCTTTAGGTTGCTCGACATATGGTTCACCGACAATGTCAGATCAAACAATGATGAGCTTTGATACTATAAAAATTGGACCTGGTGATTCTGCACGTTCACATACGCCAGATGAATATATTTTAATTTCAGAAATAGAACACGGAATCAATAGATATATTCAGTTATTGAAAGATTTTAAATTTTAATTTATTAGAATTAAGCATAAAAAAAGGATAACTCTTAGAGTTATCCTTTTTTGCTTATTATATTATTACATCTGTTGGAAACGAACAGGGATATTAAATTGTAATACCGCTGGTCTACCATCATCAGATTCTGCAGGTTTAATAGTTTTACCTCTTTTTTGTTGTTTCTGCGTAATACGTTCTAAAGCTTTTTTAGCTTCAGGACCTAATTTAGCATCACCTTGAGGAGAAACTTTAACAATGCGTCCTTGTGTATCAATTTGGAAATTTAATTTCGCAACTGCATTAGTGATACCATCACGTTCTGCAATATCAGCGAAATCTGATAATTCATCTCCAATATCAGCACTAAGGCGTTTAGACATACAATCAATTGCTTGTTGTTTACCTTTGGCTGCGTCTTTTTCACATCCAGGGTAAATAGCCATCACAGTTGCTGAACGAGCTGTTACTGTAGCTGGTGCTGCAGGCTCATTAGACTTACTGTCATTCTTTGGCGCTTGAGTTGTATTCTTAGGTGCCTCAGGATTTAAGTTTACAGGTCCACCACCGGTTTGTCCTGTAGATTCTTTACCTTCTCTTTTTTCAAAAGATAAGTCTTTCCCTTTTAAATCGTCAGCTGGAGGAACTGTCTCCTGAACTTTTGGTTCTGGTTTAGGTTCTGGCATAACGAATTTTTCTTGAGCAGTTTCTTCTTGGTAATGATTTTGTTGAACTTCTGGTTCTGGTTCTGGTTCTACTACTTCTGGTTCTTCTTCTTCAGGAACATCAGGAATTACAATGTCTGCTAACTGTACATCAACAGTTACATCTTCATTCTTGCTACCACCTAAATCAGAAATAGAAAGTAAAACAGCCCCAACCAATAACAAAATAATAAGACCACCTCGTAAAAGAGCACGTAATAAAGAACGGTTTTCTGTCATACGTAAGTCGTATGCACCGTATGCCTTATTTCTGTTCTCGAATACAATTTCGTCTAAAGACTTTATATTCTTATTGTTATCTGACATTTTAAATTTACTTTTTTAATTAATTCAATCTACGTTATTTACCTACTTTCTCGTCAAGTACTTTTTGCTCGTAAGGAGCTACTTCAACGATACCATATTTAGTAGATTTCGTAATTTCCATCTCATCTAAAACGTCAACTAAGTTTTTATAACTTGCTCCGTCCGTTGGTTTAATGATCACAGTAAACATATCTTTTTGAGGTGCTTTCGCAAAAGCATCAGTGATTACTTTACGTATACCTTCAGCAGAATAGTCTGTCTCATTTAAATCAGTTGCAGTTAAACTTTGGTCTTTTTGATGCCAAAAGATCTTTCCTTCTTTCCCAATTACAATAGATAAAGAGTTGCGTAAATCAATTTCTGGTTTAACAGATTGCTCTACTTTTTCATCTAATTTTGGAGGCATATTTAAGTTCATCACGTTCGGTTTGATTTGTGTCGCTGCGAACATAAAGAATGTAATTAATAAGAAACCTAAGTCTACTAACGGTGCCATATCAACTTTCGTTGACTGCTTTTTGGAACGAACTTTTTTCCCGTCGCCACTATCGGCTGTATCTATTTGCGCCATTTCTTAAACTTCTTTTAATTATTCTTGTGATGTGATTAACTGAAACTTGTTCATGTTCTTTTCTTGCAATTGCTTGATTAAAGTTTTGAATTTTTTATATTCAGCACCTTCATCTCCTTTAATTGCTAAGAATAAATCTGGATTAGCTTCTTTGGCTTCAATAATCCAATCTACTAATTCAACTTTACTTCCTCCAATAGTATCCAAAGGAATACCTGGTGTATATAAAGCTTGTTTATCAGAAGATAGATTTAAGAATTGTCTCATTTCAGCCATTGGAACTCCAAATTCTACAACACTTTTGAAAGCTTTCTTTTCAGCGTCTGTAAATCTAACACCATATTTCTCACCCATTTTCTCTAAAGCAGGAATTCTATCATTCTCGTCAAAAGACATCAAGAAATTACCTTTTCCATCGATTTTAGCGATCATCATGTTATCCTCAGCCATTTTTTCGTTAGAAACAGATGTAGGTGTTACTACAGCTACAACTTCAGGCTCACGGAAGTTAGATGTTAAGATAAAGAAAGATAACAAAAGCCAAGCCATGTCAGACATAGCTGTTAAGTCCATCGAAGGACCTCTTCTTTTTGGTTTTACTCTTGCCATTTTTCTCTGTTTTAATTATTAATATTCAAATTTGTTTGGATAAATCTCAAAGTAGATTACTTTGTTATATTAGCCGAATATTAATTGTGTGCAGAGAAAGATTGTTGAATACTCATTCCTACTTCGTCAATTTTGAAAGTTAAATCATCAATTTTAGAAGTAAAGTAAGCATAAGCAATAATAGCGAATGCAGATGCACCAATACCCATACCTGTATTAATTAAGGCTTCCGCAATACCTACAGATAATGTAGCCGAATCTACAGATCCTCCACCTTCTCCTAATGCGAAGAAAGATTTAATCATACCTAATACTGTTCCCATTAAGGCAATTAATGTACCTACAGAAGCAATAGTAGAGATAATTGTCATATTTTTCTCTAAAGTTGGCATTTCTAAAGTAGTTGCCTCTTCTAAAGTTTTAGATAATTGAACTAATTTTTGCTCTTTGTTTAAAGTTGTATCGTTTTCTAACGCTTTGTAAGTTGTTAAACCTTCTTTTACTACGTTACCGATAGACCCTTTTTGTTTGTCACATAATTCGATCGCTTTGTTGATCTCATTTTTGTTTAATAATGCACGGATGTCATTTACAAATTTGTCAGCACTTCCTGTTCCTTTCGCTTTTCCTAAAACGATTGCACGGTCAATTGAGAAAACAACTACCATAAAGAAGAATGACATTAAGAATGGGATAATAACCCCTCCTTTGAAAATGATACCTAACATATTTAAAGGGTGTCCTTTTGCAGTGTCTCCTCCTTCGAAGTTAGATTCTTGACCAAATAATCCGTAAAAAATAGCCATAGCAACTAAAATTAATACGATAATAGTAATGATAGGATTTATACCTCCTTTTTTACTTTTAGCTGGTACTGATACATTCTTTTCCATTTACTAATTCTTTTAAATATTATGATTTTATTAATGTGGGTGTAAATTAAGTGAAAATTTTTTAAAACTTCAATATTATTTATTGACATATCGCGTTAAATTAATAATAAAGTTGATTTTAAACTCTATTATTATCAATATACAAAAGACTTTAAACAATTATTTTTTAAAATATATTCTTTTAATTTACTGATTTTAAATTATCTGTTTGCCGAAGTTATTGTTTTTTTTGAAATATTAGAATTACATTAATACTTTTTTAAAAATATTTTTAAAATAGATTAATTATCAAGAATTTTGTGACCCATTTAAATTAAACTCATGAAAGTTTGTATTGCCGAGAAACCAAGTGTTGCTAAAGATATTGCTAAAGTAATAGGTGCCACTCAACGAAAAGATGGGTATTATGAAGGAAACGGTTACCAAGTAACTTGGACTTTTGGCCATTTATGTACTTTGAAGGAACCACAAGATTATAATAAAGACTGGAAAAGTTGGGATTTAAATTTCTTGCCCATGATACCTTCATCTTTTGGAATAAAGGTGATTGATGATAAAGGTGTAAAGAAACAATTTAAAATTATTGAAAATCTTGTAACAAATACTAATGTAGAAGAGATTATAAATTGTGGCGATGCAGGACAAGAAGGAGAATTAATTCAGAGATGGGTATTGCTTAAAGCAAAATCTAAAGCGCCTATTAAGCGTTTGTGGATTTCATCGTTAACAGAAGAGGCAATAAAAGAAGGCTTTTTAAATCTAAAACCAGGCGAAAATTACTCTAATCTTTTTGCGGCTGGACAAGCACGTGCAATTGGAGATTGGTTATTAGGAATGAATGCTACACGTTTGTTCACTAAAAAATTTGCTCCTCCAAAAACTGTATTATCTATTGGTAGAGTTCAAACGCCAACTTTGGCTATGATTGTCAATCGCCAAAAAGAAATAAATGCTTTTGATTCTGAAGAATATTGGGAATTAAAAACCATCTATAAAACTGTTGAATTTACGGCTATTATTCCTCGTTTAAAAAATGAAGAAACAGCGAATAAAGGTTTAGCATTTGTAAAAAATCGTGAGTTTGAAATTATAAATTTTGAAGTAAAGGAAGGTAAAGAGAAAAATCCACGTTTATTTGATTTAACCTCTTTACAGGTAGAAGCGAATAAAAAATATTCATATTCTGCTGAGAACACCTTAAAATATATCCAAAGTTTGTATGAAAAAAAGTTCGTTACATACCCACGTGTAGATACAACTTATTTATCAGAAGATATTTATCCTAAAGTACCAGGTATTTTACAAAAGTTAATCGCTTATCAACCTTTAGTTGCACCCTTATTGACTCAGCCTATTCCAAAGTCGAAAGCTGTTTTTGATGATGCAAAAGTAACTGATCACCATGCTATTATTCCAACTGAGATATTTCCACAAGGACTTAATATTGATGAAAAACGAATTTACGATTTAGTTGCACGTCGTTTTATTGCTGTTTTCTACCCAGAATGTAAAGTTGCTAATACAAATGTAGAAGGTAGAGTAGAAAATGAGGATAAAAATGGCAAAATGAATAATGTCGATTTTAAAGCGACTGGGAAACAAATCCTAGAAATGGGTTGGAGAGAAGTTTACGCAAAAGATAAACAAGACGACAAAAAAGGAGAAGAGGAGAAAATAATGCCAATTTTCGAAATCGGGGAAAAAGGTCCTCATGATCCATTTATCCATAAAGGTAAAACTACTCCACCAAAATATTATTCGGAAGCTACATTGTTGCGTGCCATGGAAACTGCAGGTAAGCAAATTGATGATGATGAGATGAGAGATCTAATGAAAGATAATGGAATAGGTCGACCATCTACACGTGCTAATATTATAGAAACACTTTTTAGAAGAAAATACATAGAGAAAAGAAAACGTAATATTATAGCTACTCAGACAGGAATGGATTTAATAGATACCATACAAGATGAGTTACTTAAATCTCCTGAACTTACAGGGATTTGGGAAAGAAAATTACGATTAATAGAACGTGGAGAGTATCAATTAGATACTTTTAAAGCGGAACTTATAGAGATGGTTACCAATCTTACAACCTCTGTAAAGAAAAGTTATTATCGTCCAATAGCTTCTCACGTTATTCAAAAAGTTGATGTAAAAGAAGTTAAACCTAAGAAGGAAAAGGAAAAAATAGAAATTGAAGGATCTACATGCCCAAAATGTAAAACTCATAACTTAATGAAGGGGAAAACAGCATTTGGATGTGAAAATTTTAAAATTTGTGGGTTTATTATTCCTTTTGAAATTGGCGGAAAGAAGTTAACACCTAATCAAGTTTTTCAGTTAATTACAAAACAAAAAACGACAAAAATTAAAGGATTCGTCAATCAAACAACTGGACAAAAATTTGATGCAAAGCTGGTTATAAATCCTGATTATACAATCGGATATGAAATGTAATTATTTGTAATAATTGCTTAATACCGCTAAATGATCTTTAATTCGATCTTTTAAAATTTGAGGTTCTATAACTTTTACATATTTACCCATAGATAATATTTCACTTACAAAATCGGTTGAAATATATACTTTAAGACCGATGATAATTTTGTCTTTAGATTTTTTTACGATATGTTGCGAGCTGTGTAAGGGCAAAGTCTCTAGATATGCAGCTTGTATTTTATCTACTTCTAGTTGTACTGTGTAAGGATCTTCTGTGGTAGGAGCAATAATACCAAAGCAGTGTTGATACTTTTCTTCATAATCAAACTCAATAATTTTATCAATTTTTTCTTTTAGTTTCGCAACTTTGGACATGCGGTCTAAGCCAAAGTTTTTTATAAAATTGCCATCTTCCGCAATTAAATACCATCTATTATTAAATTCTTTAATAGCAATAGGATTTACTTTTCGGGTAGTTTCTTTATTCTCCCCAAATTTTAGATAAGTAAATTCTAATTTGTTCTTTTTCTGAATAGCTTGTATAATTTCGGGTAAAAATTCTGCTCTTTTAGGCTGTCTTTTTTCTAGATAAACAATATTATCTAAGGAGTTGGTTAATTTTAGCGCTGCAAAACTGTTTATTTCTTCAATAGTTTTAAGGAATAAATCTGATCCATAATCATTCTGTTCAATATAATATCCTTTGTTAAGTCTACTATATATAATATCAATACCCAAAACAGTCCTAATTTCTTTAATATCACGTTGTAATGTACGTTTAGAAAAATTAAATTCTAACATATCATCATATACTCTCATCATTTCGAACTGATCTTCTAGGAAAGAACTTAATTCTTCAAATGAACAATATTTTTGTTGAGATAATTTTCTCACAATATTAAAGTAACGAGCTATATATCCTTGTTTTGACATTAAAATTGACTTTGAACAAATTTATTGAAATATACTCCAAAAAAAAATAACACATCTGTTGATGTGTTATTTAAAATCATGTATCTAAAAAAGGATGTGAAAATGCTTACTGTATCGAGATTTCAGCGTTTTCTATACTTGGTTGTTCTAATTGAATATTTGTATCAATCTCAACTTTTTCAATAAAGTCCGATAATTTATTTACAATTTCTGTATTTGAGTTTGAATCATTTTTCGTTTCAATACTTATAAACATTGCTGGAGCAGCATTATCTTGGATATATTCTGATTCTGCTTGAAAAACCCCTTCATTTTTGATTACATTGTTATCAAATGATTCTGTTAATAATCTAGCAGTCGTAAGGGAGTTATCAAAATGTTTATTATTTTTTGAAACAACTGCCGTTACAAGATTCTCTGTTTTAGTTGCATTTTTAAAACTTACAGTCATAATAACTTCTGGTTTCAGACTATCTAGTACAGCTTGTTTTTTTGTATCATCCATACCATTCGTTATCGTTTTCCACTCTAATACTTTTACATCTTCTTTTTGATTAAGAGTCTCAATTGATTCTCTAAAAGATTGTGTCAAATTTTGATTATTAGTTGTTTCAATATTATCAACAATATCTACAATAATTACTTTAGGTTCTTTGTCTGTAAAAGAGAATGCCATAAATCCTGCAAAGGTTAAAGCAACACTTTTTAATAAAGTTTTCATATGCTCAATTTTTATAATAATTTGTTAAGTACTTAAATACATTTACCATTCCATTAAATCTTAATAAATGATAAAGAATGTTATAATTATCTAAAAAAAGAAAAGTATGCTTAGAAAGCATACTTTTAAAAAATTGAAATATATATTTATATTATTGAGTGATTGTTTGGAAGAAATCTTCTACTTTTTCTTTACCAGCTTCGTCTAGACTTCCATGTAGATCATCATAAATGATTTCTAATTCGTCTTGAGAGTAAGTCTTAAGAACTGGAGAACTTATTTCTAAGAATTTTTCCACAGGTTCTAAAGCACGTGAACGTAAAAATACCTCATCAGAATTATTCACTCTCATATAAATCTGTTTCAGAAGCTGAAATTGTTCTTTAGCTAATTCGATTTCATCTACAGAGATTAGCGTAATCATGTAATGTAAAATCAATTGTACAGAAGGCATATTTTTTTGCGTTCCATAATGTGTATATTTTTCTAAAGCAACCTCAAATAAAGATTTACTTCTTTCAAAATTTCTATTTAATGCTGCACAAATAACGGCGTTGAAATAATCGTCAGAATTTGTAGAGTTTTCTGATAGATTAAAGAAAGCTTCATCAGCTTTTTCAAAATCTTGTTGACTATAATAAGATAATGCAATTAATTTTTTTGCGTCATATAGTTGTTTAGGATCGTGGCTGTCTAAAAGTCCATTACAAATTTTAATACACATGTCGAATGCTCCTTGACTGAAAAGATCACGTGCTGTATTTAAGATAGAATTCGTAGCGTGCTTCTCATGTGCTTTCTCATACATTTCGCGACGAGCGCGCATAACATCCGCGTACGTGATATAGTCGTAATTAATATTCATTGGTTAATGTGTTTATTTAAAAACTCTAAATTATAAAAACACTTTTTAAAAAGCTATATTTCTTTATTCTTTTTAATTAAATGTTTGATTACAGTTTCTGCAGCATGTAAACCAAACAATGCAGGCATCCAACTGTTAGTACCATAAAATGATTTTTTATAATTTTTCCCATCCGTTAATTTTACAGATGATTCATCTGGCATTTCTGTTGTAAAAACTGCTTTTACACCTTTATTAATTTTTTCTTTTTTTAGTCTTTTGCGTATATTTTTAGCTAACGGACAAACTTCAGTTTTACTGATATCTTTTACAGTAACTTTACTTGCTAACATTTTACCTCCCGCTCCCATACAGCTCACTACTTTTATTTTCTTACGCTTAGCAGCAATAATTAAATTTAGCTTAGGTGTAACAGAATCAATACAATCCATGACATAGTCAAATTCTTCTGTTACGATTTCATGGGTACGTTCTGGAGATAAAAATTCATTAATGCGTGTTAAATTTAATTCTGGATTAATATCCATTAATCTGTCACCAACGACATCAACTTTATGAAAATCTACGGTTGAATGTAACGCAGGTAATTGTCTATTGATGTTCGTGATATCTACTGTATCTCCATCAACAATTGTTAAGTTTCCAACACCAGCGCGTACGATAAACTCTGCAGCAAACGATCCCACACCACCTAAACCTACTATTAATACATTAGAATTTTTAAGGTTTTCTAACCCTTGTTCTTTAAATAGTAGTTCAGCTCTTTCTTGCCAAATAGCCATATAGTCTAAATTATTTTATATAATATTATTTCCGAAAATCGTTTTAAAATTACATTGTGTAATTTGCGAAATAACCTTTACTGAGGTATTTCTAATTTCAGCAGCTTTATGATAAATTTCCTCAATTGGAACTTGACTATTATCATTTTCAAGGAAAAAATCATTTTCTGAAATTTCTGCAAATATAGTTTGTAACTTTTTGTTATGAAGTAAATCTTTCCCAAATGATAATTTACACTTATTTTTTATGAGTTGTTGTGCTACGTTATCATTTTTATTAAATCCATGAAAAATAAAAGGCATGGTATATTTCATATCTTTCTGGATTTTTAAAATTTCTTGATGAGCTCTTACACAATGAATAATTAAAGGAGTATTATATTTTTTTGCGATTTCTAATTGTCTTTTAAAAACGGTGATTTGTAAATCAAAATCTACAGCGCATAATTTATCTAACCCAATTTCTCCTATAGCTAAACATTTTTGATCTGATAACTTGTGCTCGATTTTACTTAAATCCTTCTCAATTGATGAGTCCGTGATAAAAATTGGATGGATACCAATGGAATAAAATGACTGATTTAAATGGAAATCCCATGGATATTGATTAAGAATATTCAATGTAGAATTTTCATCTTTAGGAAGATGATGTGTATGTATGTTTATCAGCATATAAATATTACTTGATGTAAAGATAAAAAAATAAAAAACGGTTTATTTAGGAATGGATTTTGGAGCTATAAATGCGCATGAAAAATAAATTTGAAGATACAGATCCAAAAATATTAAAGTATTTACCTTGGTTAGCAGCTACTGCACTATTTATGCAAGCTTTAGACGGTACAATTCTAAACACAGCTTTGCCAACAATAGCAATAGAATTAGATCAATCCCCCTTAAAATTACAATCAATAATCGTAGCATATACTTTAACGGTTGCATTATTAATTCCGTTAAGTGGATGGTTGTCTGATAAGTATGGGACTAAAAAAATATTTCAGCTTGCTGTGGCTTTATTTACAGTAGGTTCAATATGTTGTGCTATATCGCCTAATTTATTAACACTTGTACTTTCAAGAGTTTTACAAGCAGTAGGTGGATCTATGATGGTCCCCGTTGCCCGATTAGCAATATTATACGCATACCCTAAAGAAAAACTGCTAAAGGTTATTAATTTTATCACAATTCCAGCTATGGTTGGTCCTTTGCTAGGCCCAAGTTTGGGAGGTGTATTGGTGGAAACGTTATCATGGCATTGGATATTTTTAGTAAATATTCCATTCGGTATATTTTTAATATGGATGTCTAGATTTGGTATACCCGATTTTAAGAAACCTGTGTTTAAATTCGATATGAAAGGATTAATCCTCTTTGGAGGTGGCGTAACTTTATTAACCTTATTATTAGAATTAATCTCAACTAAATTAATTTCGACTCTATTCCTTGTAATAATAGCTTTAGCAACAATTTTATTTTTAGCGGTATATGTATTTTATTCTAATAGAAAAAATCATCCTTTAATAGATCTAAAATTATTTAAAATAAGAACTCTTAAAATAGGGATTATAGGTAATATTATTACAAGATTAGGAATAGGAGGAATGCCTTTTCTAATTCCATTATTATTACAAGTAGGGTATGGATATACTCCTACAGTAGCAGGACTCATGATGATACCTTCAGCATTAAGTAGTATTATGGCAAAATCATTGGTTGTTCCTATTGTTAATAAATTAGGTTACAGGAATATGCTAATAGGAAATACATTTATTTTAGGCGTATTAATCTGTTTGTTTTTCTTTGTAAGGTCGGATTCTCCTCTAGAATATTTGTTGCCTTTATTATTTGTTCATGGAGGAATTAGTGCAATCCAATTTACAGCAATGAATACCTTATCGTTGGCTGATTTAGATTATACTAATTCTAGTGAAGGAAATAGTGTATTAACAATCACACAACAACTTTCGCAGACTTTTAGTATATCAGTTGCTTCATTGATTTTAGGGATGTTTAAAAATATGGAAAGTTTAACTAATGGTGTTGATGTACAAGCGTTCAGATATTCATTTCTATTTTTAGGGATTTTAACTGTATTATCTACCTTAATATTTATCCAATTAAAACCAACTGATGGAATGAGCATGTCAGGACACAAATAAAAAAGGTTTACTTTTATTAAGTAAACCTATAAATTAATTATAATAGTGGTGTCTTAATTCACCTTTTTGGTTAGTTTCATATTGTAATCTAAATTCTTCGGGTGTTAAATCTTGTCCTAAAAGATATACAGCTTTAGTAATTGCAGCTTCCATCGTTAAATCATAACTAGAAATTGCACCCATTTTTAATAAAGCATCGCTTGTTGCATAACGGCCGATTTCTACCATTCCGCCAGAACATTGCGTATTAATGATAAGATGAATACCTTGTTCTACTTTCTCTTGTAATAAATTTATAAACCATTGGTCTGTAAATATATTACCAGTCCCAAAGGCTTCTATAATAAAAGCTTTTGTACAAGGAGCATTTAAAACACTTTCTATAAAACAACGATTCATTCCTGGGAAAATTTTTAGAACTCCCACATCAGCACAAAGCTTTTTATTAAAATTTAAAGGTCCTTTAATCTCTTTAGATAAAAGTAAATTTTCTTTAACTTCTAAATGAACACCAGAAACTCCGATAATTGGGTAATTTGGAGATTCGAAGGCATCAAAGTTTTCTGCATTAATCTTAGTTGCACGATTGGCACGGAAAAGTTTATACTCAAAATATATGCATACTTCTTGAATAATGGGTTGATCTTTTTTTCTTAAAGCGGCTAATTGAATAGATGTAATTAGATTTTCTTTGGCATCCGTACGTAGATCCCCAATCGGTAATTGTGAACCAGTAAAAATGATAGGTTTATCCAAATTTTCTACCATAAAACTAAGTGCAGATGCTGTATAAGCCATAGTATCTGTACCATGAAGAATAACAAAACCATCATAATTAGCATAATTATCTTCAATAATATTGGCAATTTCTATCCAATATTCTGGTTTCATATCAGAGGAGTCAATTGGAGTTTCAAAACTATGATATTCAATTTTACAATCTAATAAAGATAATTCAGGAATCTGTTTTAATAAATTGTCAAAGTTAAAAGGTTTCAAAGATTGATCACCATAATCTTTGGCCATACCAATAGTTCCACCTGTATATACTAAAAGAATTTTTGTTTGCATGAGTTTTGAAAATATGCCTAAAATTAAATATTTTAAAAAAGATGTACAACTCTATTAACATTCTCTGATTTTTAGTAAATTGTTACTTTTATATAATAAATTAATAATACAGTTAGAAAGATGAAATATTTTGCATTAATGTTATCGCTATTATTTACAGGGTCTGTATTTGGTCAGGAAAACGAAGGGTTATTTGCAGTAGAATATGAAATGAATGGGCAACAGATGAATTCTTTTGGGTATTCAGTGGAAAATTGTTCACAAACTCTAGTTCATAATACATGGCAAAATTGGGTACTGAACAAAGGTGGAAACTTTAATATTTTAAAAAAATATGAAGCAAATAATCTACAATTCAAAAATTCAGAAGATAAATACAAAGTTATTTTAAGCATTGTTGAGGATACTCCTGTTAAATTCACCTTAATAAATACGTTAATTGATCAGAATGGCATGTATTTTTCAGAGAACAATCCAAGTTTTAATGAAATCTATGAAAAGCTAAAAGATTTATCTTATCAAACTCGTAGAGCATGTGTCAGAAATAATTTGAAAGTTGCAAATGAATCTATGATAAGAGTAAGTAAACAAAATGTTGACTTACAAACAAAAAAAGGTAACTCAATTAAATCATATCTAAAATCAAGTAATGAATTATTAAAACTTGAAAATAAAAAAAATCTATTAGGCGAAAAACTTGATTTAATAGAAAATCAACTAGAACGCGCTACTGAAGATAAAAAAGTTGAGGTTCTTATGAAAAAGAAAGATAAAGTAGAATCTAATTTTCATAGTGTTGATGGAAAAATTCAGACTTTAACAGCTAAAGTTACTATGTCAGAGGAAACGAGCCAGGCGCTAGATGAGCAAATAGATCAAGTAACATCTCAATTACAAACTCAACGTTCTAATATTGAAAATTTAAAAACTAAATTTAATTCAATTGAACGTTAAGAATAAAAAAAGACTTATATTTAAAATAGGTATAAAACTTAATATTAATCAATAAACTAAACAACTATGGGATTATTCTCTTTTATTAAAAATGCAGGTTCAAAAGTTTTTGGAGGTTCTGAATCACCAGAAGAAAAAGCAACTAAAGTTAAAGAACATGTTGCAAAATACAACTTTGATTTATCTAATGTGCAATTTGCAGCAAATGGTGAAACAATTGTAGTATCTGGACAAGCTTTAAACATTGATGAGAAACAGAAAATTTTAGCAACAGCAGGTAATGTGGAAGGAGTAGAAGGAGTAGAAGATCAATTAACTTTGAAAACACCTCTTAAAATCGAATTACCAGATATTGCTAAAACAATGTACACTGTAAAAAGTGGAGATTCTTTATCAAAAATTGCAAAAGAAGTTTACGGAGATCCTATGAAATATCCAGTAATTTTTGAAGCTAATAAACCGATGTTAACAGATCCTGATAAAATTTATCCTGGGCAAGTACTGTATATTCCTCAGGGATAATAGTTCTAAATAAAATAAATATTAATAAAAAAAGCTCTTCGAAAATTCGTTTTCGGAGAGCTTTTTGTTATATATTTACTATGTATAAATTTAATAACAATCTATGAAGTAAGTATACTTTTGGTTCTTATCTACCCACAATATTTTACATTATATGTGTAAGTAATATTGCGGTATATAAGAAGGTTATAAATTCGTATTAATGAAATATTAGAATATTATGAAATTTTCAATTTTCCCGTTAGTTTTAATTGCTGGTACTACTATGTTCAGCTGTGTGAGTCAAAAAAAGTATGACGAATTATCAAGTCGCTTTAATTCTGTTTATTCAGAAAATCAAGGTTGCCAAACAGAATTAGCTGTTGCTAAATCTAAATTAGCTAACTATGATAACTCTTATACTCAATCAGAAAACACTGTTTCTAGTGAACGTGCACAAGTTCGTGAGTTACAAAAATTATTAAATAACTGTATTGAGGGAGGTAATAAGAACGTAGCGGAATTAGTAAAAGAAATTAACGAATCAAATAAATACATCAAACATTTAGTAGATACTAAAAACAAATCTGACAGTTTGAATATGGTATTAACTAATAACTTAACTCGTTCTTTATCTCGTGAAGAGACAAAAGATGTTGATGTACAAGTATTAAAAGGTGTAGTTTATATTTCATTATCTGATAATATGTTATATAAATCAGGATCATATGAAATTTCTCCTGCTGCAGGTG
This sequence comes from Faecalibacter rhinopitheci, assembly GCF_015234135.1. Taxonomy (GTDB): domain Bacteria; phylum Bacteroidota; class Bacteroidia; order Flavobacteriales; family Weeksellaceae; genus Empedobacter; species Empedobacter rhinopitheci. The sequence goes on from NZ_JADGIK010000009.1 coordinate 27,934, forward strand.
AAACGTTAAGTAAAATTGCAAAAATTATTAATGATTACAAAGATTACGATGTGTTAATCGAAGGTAATACAGATAATGTGCCAATTAACAAAACTAACATTCGTAACAACTGGGATTTATCTGCTTTACGTGCATCTTCAGTAGTACAAGCTTTACAAAATCAATTTGGTGTAGATGGAAAACGTATGACAGCTGGTGGTCGTGGAGAATACAATCCTTTAACAACTAATGCAACAGATGCAGGACGTTCTCAAAACCGTCGTACACAAATTATTATCTTACCTAAGTTAGATCAATTTATGGAATTAATTGGTCAAGGGCCAAAAGATTAATATAATTATAAGTTTTTGAATAAAAATCTATATAAAATATAGAAAAAAGCCACTGAAAAGTGGCTTTTTTCGTAACTTTTCCACACTTTTATAATTTAAATAAATCAATGGAATTATATTACTCATTTTCTGTCTTAATTGTATTAGCATCCATTTTTGCATATGTAAATTTGAGATTTCTAAAACTACCCGGAACTATCGGAATTATGTTGATTGCAATGCTGGTTTCAGTTACAATCAGACTAATAGGAGATCAATTCTTCCCAAATGCCACAAAAGAACTTTATGAACTTTTTAATGATTTAGATTTCAATGAAATCTTAATGGGCGCCATGTTAAATTTTCTATTATTTGCAGGTGCACTTCATGTTAATATAGGAGATCTCAAAAATCAGAAATGGGCTATTATGACTTATGCTACTGTTAGTGTAGTATTATCCGCATTTATAGTCTCTGGTTTACTATATTATGCTGCACCATTATTTGGTATTCAAATCCCTTACATATTTTGTTTACTTTTTGGGACTTTAATTTCCCCTACAGATCCTATCGTTGTATTAGGTATCTTAAAGCAAGCAAAAGTTCCTAAATCTATAGAAACAAAAATTACAGGAGAATCCTTATTTAATGATGGGGTAGCGGTTGTAATGTTTGCTGTAGTTCTACAAATTGCTACCAATCCTAATTTTGAAGCTACATTTGGTTCTGTTTCTAAATTATTCTTTATAGAATCAGTTGGAGGTATTTCATTGGGTGCAATATTAGGCTATTCAGCATCAAAATTAATGCAAAAAATTGATGATTATAAAGTGTCGGTTTTAATTACTTTATCAATAGTAATGGGAGGGTTTTTAATAGCTCAAGAACTACACTTTTCATCTCCATTGGCAATGGTAATTGCCGGACTTATTATTGGTAATTTTGGTAAATCTGTAGCAATGTCTAAAGAAACACAAGATTATTTAGGTAAATTTTGGGAATTAATTGATGAAATTATGAATGCCGTTTTATTCCTATTTATTGGATTTGAACTATTGTTAATAGATGATATTCTTGATCAAATTCTTTTAGGTATATTATGTATTTTTATTGTATTATTTTCTCGTTTTATTTCAATATTAATTCCATTTAAAACATTATTACGCAAAAATCCATATTCTCCAGGTTCATTACCAGTAATGGTTTGGGGAGGAATTCGTGGAGGAGTTTCAATTGCATTAGTCTTATCTATGCCAACAGGAGAATGGAAAGAATTGCTGTTAGAAATTACATATATTGTTGTGTTATTTTCTATTGTTGTGCAAGGATTAACTGTAGGTAAAGTTGCTCATAGATTTCTAAAAGATGACGATAATGAAGATGATGAAAAAATCATTAATCAAGATTAACAATAAATAAAAAAGGCGAACCATATGGTTCGCCTTTTTTATTATACTATAATATTTTAGTGCTTAAATTTTAATAAAAGCATATTTCCTTTGTAGAAGTATAACTCATTTCCTTTTATCTCATAACGGTTAACATCGTCTAAAACATGTAAAAAAGAATCTTCAGTTTTAGAATTTGGACAAAGCATTTGTGTACTTGCAATATTTCCAAAAGTGATATTATTGTTATTTAATTCTGCTGTAGTTGTAAAGTTATTACAACCAGCATATCCACTTACTTTAAATTCATCAGCATCAATTGTTAAAAAAACGTCATTGTTATTAAAACCTTTTACAATTTCATCATCTTCTAACAATTTCCATGTTGTGTTATAAAGTGTTGATTTCTTCGTGTTTAATATTGAAGCAGACGTTCCAGCTGTGGAACATGAGTTAAATATCAAACTTGATAAAGCAAAAACAGATAATACTTTTACTAATTTCATAGGCTTTTTAATTTATCTTATCTCAATTCAGCATTGAATTGAGTTTGGTAAACTTTGATTAATTTATTCATTACTCCATCAATTTCTTGATCGCTTAATGTTTTATTTTCATCCTGAATCATAAAGCTTAAGGCATATGATTTTTTACCTGCAGGTAATTTATCTCCTTCGTATACGTCGAATAAATTAATACCTTTTAATAAGTTCGTTTTCACAGAACGTGCCGCAAGATATAATTCTTCGTATTTAACTGTCGTGTCTAATAATAATGCTAAGTCACGACGAGAAGATGGGAATTTAGAAATGTCTTTGTACGTTAATTTCTGTTCGTTGGCTAACGTTAAAATAGCATCCCAGTTTAACTGAGCAAAGTAAACTTCTTGAGAAACTCCAATTTTCTTAGCTAACTTCTTGTTGATAACTCCAATTGTACCTAAAGAAACTTCGTTATTGAAGATTTCGATACCGTCAGTGTAATTATCATTATTAGCAGCTTTTTCAGCTGTAATCTCGATTTTAAGACGAACAAAAATTTGTTGAACTAAACCTTTTAAATCAGCGAAAGAAGCTTTGCGTAAATTTCCTGTCCAAGACTCAGAAGTATAGTTTCCCGATAAAACGATTCCTAAACAACGTTGCTCTTCGTAAACAGAATTTAATTTACGGTAAATTTTACCAAACTCAAATAATTTAACGTTTGTATTACGACGGTTTACATTAAACGCAACATTTTCTAATAATCCGTTTAATAATGTACGACGCATTACTGCTAAATCAGCTGAAAGTGGATTTAACATTTCTACGCTTTCTCCTTCTGGATAGAAGAATATATTTTCGTATTCTTTTTTCGTTAAAGAGTTGTTCATGGCTTCGTTGAAACCTGCAGCAGTTAATTGTCTTGCAACAAAATCTTCTGTTTTCTCAGGATCAATAGAAGTTGTAGGAACATATGAGAAAGAGAATTTTGATGGAATCTCGATATTATCGTATCCATAAATTCTTAAAATATCTTCAATAATATCTACTTCACGTTGTACATCTACACGGTAAGATGGTACTTCGATTGATAAAGTTCCATTATTTTCGTTTAAAATGTTGATGTCTAAAGCAGCTAAAATCGTTTTGATAGTCGCTTCAGGAATTTCAACACCTAATAATTCTTTAACTTTCGCTAAACGTAAATCGAATTTGAAATTTTCGATTGGTGTTGAGTAAATATCTGTAATATTAGAAGCAATTTCAGCATCTGCTAATTCTACTAATAATAAAACCGCTTTTTTCAACGCATCCACTGTAATTGTTGGATCAATTCCACGTTCGAAACGGAAAGAAGCATCTGTATTTAATCCGTGTGCTTTCGCACCTTTACGAATTGTTACAGGCTCGAAGTAAGCTGACTCTAAGAAAACATTTTTAGTAGTTTCTGTAATTCCAGAATCTTGTCCACCAAAAACACCAGCCATACACATTGGCCCGTTTTCGTTACAGATCATTAATTCGTGACCTTTTAAAGTACGCTCTACGCCGTCTAATGTTGTAAACTTAGTACCTTCAGCTAATTTTTGAACTGTAACTTTATTTCCTTCAATTTTATCTGCATCAAATGCATGTAAAGGTTGCCCTAAATCGTGTAAAATAAAGTTGGTAATATCTACTACATTGTTAATTGGTGATAGTCCAATTGTGCGTAATTTATTTTTTAACCAATCTGGAGACTCTTTTACAGTAATATTTTTTAAGTAAACACCAGCGTAACGAGGCGCAGCTTCAGTATCTGCAACTTCGATAGCGATTGGGTTCGCTCCAAAATCTGTTGTTGGATAAGCCTCTACATTGTAAGAAGTGAAAGATCCGTTAATCTCACGTGCTTTGAAAGCAGCGTATAAATCACGAGCAACTCCAAAGTGAGACATTGCGTCTGCACGGTTTGGTGTTAATCCAATTTCGATTAAGTGATCTTCTTCTTCAACAAAGATTGTTGCTAATGGAGTTCCTGCTACTAAAGCATCGTCCAATACTAAAATTCCTGAGTTATCTTCACCAATTCCTAACTCAACTTCTGAGCAGATCATTCCGAAAGATTCTTCACCACGAATTTTAGATTTTTTAATTTTAAAATCACCAGGGAAAACAGTTCCAATTGTAGCAACAGGTACAGTTTGTCCAGCTGCAACGTTTGGCGCACCACATACGATTTGTGTTGCTTGTCCGTCACCTAAGTCAATTTTAGTAACTTTTAATTTATCAGCATTTGGATGAGGTTGAGTTTCTAAAACTTTACCGACCACAACTGTTTCTAAGTATTCTTTAGCTCCACCTACTTTTTCTACACCTTCTACTTCAAGACCGATATTTGTTAATACCGCTGAAATTTCGTCTAAAGAAACTTCAGTATCAATGTAGGTTTTAAGCCAATTATATGAGATTTTCATTGTTATTTGAAAAATAGATTTTATGAAATGCTTATGCGTTTAACATTACAGGCATTACTAACATTAAGATTTCTTCGCCATCTTCTAAACCATCAACTGGTTTAATAATTCCGGCACGATTTGGTTCAGACATTTCTAATGTAATTTCATCAGATTGTAAGTTATTTAACATCTCGATTAAGAAACGTGAGTTGAAACCAATTTGTAAATCTGTTCCGTTGTAATCGCAAGGTAAACGTTCTTCCGCTTTGTTCGCGAAGTCGATATCTTCTGCAGAAATAGTTAATGAATTTCCGATTAATTTTAAACGAACTTGATTAGTTGTTTTGTTAGAGAAAATAGCTACTCGTTTTAACGATGTTAAAAATAAATTTCTGTTGATTGTTAAAACGTTTGGATTTTCTTTAGGAATTACCGCTTCATAATTAGGATACTTTCCATCGATTAAACGACATGTTAATACGATATTTTGAAAAGAGAAACGAGTATTTGTTTTGTTGTATTCAATGATAACATCATCATTATTACCACCTAAAACATTCTTTAATAAGTTTAAAGGTTTCTTCGGCATAATGTATTCAGACGTACCTGCGTTTTCTAAACCTGTACGTGTATATTTCACTAAACGATGTGCATCTGTTGCTACGAAACGGAAAATATCATTCTCTGCTTGGAAGAATACACCAGTCATAATTGGGCGTAATTCATCATTACCAGTAGCAAAAATTGTTTTTAAAATAGCTTCTGATAAAATATTAGCACCAACCGTTGTAGAATTTGCATCTTCAATATCTGGTGTTTGTGGATATTCATTTGCATCTTCAAAAGCTAATTGGTAATTTCCTTGTTCAGAAACAATTTCCAAAGTATGTCCTTCTTTTTGGATAAAAGTTAAAGGCTGAGCAGGGAAAGTTTTTAACGTATCAGTCAAGATTTTAGATGGAATTGCAATTTTACCAGTGTCATTTGACTCAACTTCTAAAGTTGTTGAAATTGTCGTTTCTAGATCAGAACCAGTGATAGTTAATTGACTTCCGTCTAATTCAAATAAAAAATTGTCAAGAATTGGCAAAGTATTATTTGAATTGATCACTCCACCGATTAAGTTAACATTTTTTAGCAACGTGTTGCTTGATACAATAAATTTCATATGTGAAGATTATTTTCCTAGATATATCTAACAAATGTAAGAAATAAACCATGAATTTAGAGAGGTCTTATACAATAATTATATAAGGAGTTATAAACATATTGTTAATCAATTGGTTGAATGTGTGGTGAAAAATTAAAAAATATTTATAAAATTCACTTAATTTTTAAAACTTCGTGATGTAAATTTGTTGTTCAAAAGATTTTTTAACAGAACTTTTTATACAGTATTTACGTTTATCAACTATCTTCAATTATTAACTGCTTTTTAAAAATAAGGTCAAATGAATATAGAATTAAAGAAGAATGGGAATAATGGCGTATTTGAATTAATTAGTGAGCAAAATATAGCTGTTGGAGAATTAACCTTTGTAATAAAAGATAATTCCCAAATGATCATTAATCATACAGGCGTTAATCCTGATTTACGTGGACGTGGATATGCCGAGAAATTAGTGTTAAAAGCAATAGAATTTGCGCGACTAAATCACTTAAAAATATTGCCATATTGTTCCTATGTAAGCGTGTATATTAGTAAACATCCAGAAGTTCAAGATATTGTTTAAATTATGAATTTAGAAAGAGTATTCGAGCATAACAAAGAATGGATAGACAAAAGATTAGCGCAAGACGTTACATTTTTTGATAAACTTTCAGCAGGACAAAAACCAGAAGTGCTTTATATAGGTTGCTCTGATAGTCGTGTAACGGCAGAAGAACTTTTAGGAGCTGAGCCAGGTGAGGTATTTGTGCACCGCAATATTGCCAATATGGTAATCGGATTAGATATGAATACAACGTCGGTTTTGGATTATGCAGTAGAGCATTTAAAGGTGAAACACGTAATCGTTTGTGGACATTATAATTGTGGTGGAATTAAATCAGCCATGATACCAAAAGATCTAGGTGTAATGAATCCTTGGTTAAGAAATATCCGAGATGTATATCGTTTGCATTCAGAAGAATTAAATGCTATTGATAACGAAGGTATGCGTTACAACCGTCTAGTAGAACTTAATGTACAAGAACAATGTGTAAATGTGGTTAAAAATCCGTTTGTACAACGTGCAATGTTAAATGAAGGTTTGCAAATTCATGGATGGGTTTTCGATTTATTTACCGGAAAATTAATTGATCTTGAATTAGATTTTGAGAAAATATTAATGAATATCAAAGAGATTTACGACATTACAGAATAACTATTTTAACATAGGTTTAAGATTTGGTTTAAAATTTGTTGTGTATTATCTACCAATGAATTAACCAACCTCAACTATGTTCAAAAAAAAATGGTTTAAAATAACAAGTATCGCATTGGCATCGGTCATCGCGATACTTTTTATTTTGAGTATAATCATCACTTCACTTATCAATCATAAACTCCCAGATATAATTGCGGAGAAGAACGATACGCCATATCATTTCAAGTATAAAAATCTTAATTTTTCTTTATTAAACAGTTCATTATTATTAAAAGATGTAGAAGTCTCTCCAAAAGACTCAACTCTTATTCGAGATTCAATTGATGTAACTGGTAAAGTAAAAGAAATAAACATTGTTGGAGTCAATTTTTTAAAATTGATCAACAAAAAAGAATTGGCAGCTTTAAGCATTAAAATTATAGAGCCTAACGTTAATTTTTATTATTCAACAGAAAAAAAACAAAAAGACACTACTCAAACAAAAGTCGGACAAAGTATTGATGTAAATTCTATAGTTATAAAAAGAGGGAATTTCAATATGTATTCTTCTTCAGGGAAAGAGCAGCTTTCTAAAGTTAAAAATATTAATATTGAATTTGGTGGTATAAAATTCAATGAACGCACTATAGAAAAGAAAATTCCGTTCAAATTTCAACATTTTGAAATTAAAATTGATACCATGTTTTTCAAAATGAACGAAAATCAATACATGGTTTCGAGTAATGTGAAATGGAATGATAAAGAGTTGATATTAAATGATTATCGGTTGAAACCTACTCGAATGAATGGTGAAAAATATTTACCTAATACCAGCGAATCCGATATTTTTGATATAGAAGCACCCAATCTTACATTAGCTAATACTGATTGGGGATTTGACCAATTTGATAAATTTTATTTTAAATCAGATTTAGTAAAATTTAAAAATCCGAATATCAATATAATCACTGCATATGAAAGCAATAAAATCTCTAAAGAAAAAGTAAAAATTAATCCAAATCAAACTCAATTAATTAACGTAAAAAAATTTGAGATTGAAAATGGAAAGGTTAAAATGTGGCATTCAGATGCTCAAAGATTTAAATTTTATATACAGAATGTAGCTTGTAATATTGAAGGAATTAAACTGAATGAATTAACACGAACAGAACAAATTCCAATAGATTACAAAACGTTTCGAATTAAACTAGATTCAATGTATTATGAATTGAATGAAATGCAATATGTACAGGCTTCTAGTCTAGATCTTTCAACTAAAAATTTAGTATTGAAAAATTTTAAAATGAAACCCTTAGTTAGTAATCAACATTTTTTGAAAAATAAAACTAGTTCCAATACATTGTTGGATGTAGAAGCACCAATTTTAACGCTGAATAATAACGAATGGGGTTTCAGAAATGATCAGTTCTATTTCAAAACAAATTCTATTAAATTGGATGAAGTGGTCTTGAAATTATTGAAACAAAAAAATGAAAAACAAGTTGCAAAGAAAGCAGAAAATGCGACGAATAAATTTCTTATAAATTTTGATTTACAAGTAGATACTATTCAAATTAAGAAATCAAGATTTTTAGCTAACCAAAAATTTGATTTTGATAACGTTGATATCACATTTTTAGGTTTAAAAAATAATTATGGAAAAGAATTAGATATACAAAATGTCATCGTTAAAAATCCAAAATTTACAATTTTTGGTCAACCAAAACGTGTCGCACAACGGGCTAATAATGCTGAAAAGACTTTTCACGATATTATTAAAATTAAAAATACAAGTATACAGAATGGGATTTTGCAAATGATCCCATATGGTAGTAAAAGTCCAAATTTTACTTTAAAACAATTCAATCTCGGTTTTGCTAATTTAAAAGTAGACCCTAAAACGGTTAAGAACTCAATTCCTTTTATTTATGATGGTGTGAACTTAAAGTCAGCTGGAATTGATTTTGATATGAGCGAATTTTATAAACTAAATACTTCAAATCTTCAATTTCAGAATGGTAGTTTGGTCGTTAATCAAGTCAAATTACAACCTAAGCTAAATCGTCAAACCTTCGTAAACCAATTAAAAAAAGAAGCTGATATGTATAATGTTTCAGTCAATCAATTAAAAGGAGAAGGCATAAAATGGGGTATTGATAGTGGACAAGATTTTTTTCTAAATGCTACAGAGATGACGTTGGACGGAATGTATGCAAATATTTTTAGAAGTAAAATTCCTGCCGATGACACTTCTAAAAAGACCATGTTTTCTGAAAAATTAAGAAAAATGAAGATTGGTTTAGGAATCAATCAACTCAACATCGTAAAATCTAAATTAGAATATGAAGAAGAAGGTCCAAATAGTAATGGGACTGGAAAATTATCTTTTACAGATATTAATGCGGTTGCCAAAAATGTAAATTCAGGCTATAAAAAATCTTCTTTACCGGACGTTAATTTAAATTGGCATTCTAATTTTATGCAAGGAAAAATGTATGCAAATTGGACTTTTAACCCAATGAATACTTCAGAAAAATTTAATATTAAAGGATGGATTAAAAATATGCCAGCCAAAAGTATGGATCCTTTCCTTAAACCTTATCTAAAAGTTTCTGCTGAAGGACAATTTAATGAAATTAATTTCAATTTTACCGGAAATGATTTTAAAGCAGGTGGAGATTTTGACATCCGTTACAATAACTTAAAAGTGAATATATTAAAAGATTCCGGTGAAAAGAGAAAATTATTGTCTGCAATTGGAAATGTGTTAGTAAGTAAAAATGATAAAGGAGAGGGAAAAGTTGCTAAAGTAGAAGGTGTGGAAAGAGATTCGCAAAAATCGTTTTTTAATTTCTTTTTAGCTTGTATCTTAGATGGATTAAAACAAACATTACTCATCATATAAAATGGAGATAAAAAGAACCGTACTAATTACAGGAGCAACATCTGGAATTGGAATGGCAACGGCCAAAAAATTAGCACCAAATTACCGTTTAATTCTTTGTGGAAGAAGACAGGAACGACTTGATGTCTTAAAAACTGAACTGGGACAGCTAACTGAAGTAATTACTTTAAACTTTGATGTACGAGATAAAGCAGCCGTATACAATTCGATTGATAATTTACCTGAAATATGGCAAAATATAGATGTTTTGATAAATGATGCTGGAAATGCACATGGTTTATCCACATTCGATAAAGCAGACATAGATGATTTAGAAGCAATGATTGATATCAATGTTAAAGGGTTAATCTACGTAACGAAAGCTGTAATTCCTTATCTAAAGCAATCGGATAATGCGCATATTGTTAATTTATCTTCAATTGCAGGTAAAGAAGTCTATCTAAATGGAGCAACATATTGTGCTTCTAAAGCTGCTGTAGAATCACTGAGTAAAGGGATGCGTTATGATTTACAACCTTTCGGAATTAAAGTTACTAATGTTGCACCAGGAGCTGTGGAGACTGAGTTTTCTTTAGTTCGTTTTAAAGGTGATGAAGAAAAATCGGCGAATGTTTACAAAGGATTTGAGCCTTTGGTTGCAGAAGATATCGCAGATACAATAGCTTATGCATTAAATGCTCCTAAGCATGTACAAATTGCTGATGTTACGATTTTTCCGCGTGCTCAAGCAGGTGGAACTTCAATTTTTCGAAAATAAATAAGGATAATTTATTAAAAATATTTTTATTCCAAGCCTCTGATACAGAGGCTTTTTTTAGTTACTTCATTTTTTTTATAAAAAATAATGTAACGTTTTTTGTTTTGAAGAGTCTTTTAAGTAAGAATTGCAATTCGTACCTAATCAATTATAACACTAACACTAGAAAACATTACATATGAAAAAAATAATATTCTTATTTGCTATAGTTACAGCATCTTTTTTAAATGCACAAACTTCAAAATTTAATCAATTATTTGAACAACTTCAAAATACAAAAGGAGTAACAACAATTTCTGTTAACAAAGGAATGTTTAACATGATTAGTAATTTGAAATTGGAAAATGAGGTTGAAAATTTTAGTGAAATTATCAAAGGAATTAATTCGATTAAATTAATTGTTGTAGAATCAAAAAGTAATCAGATGGTTCAGAAAAAACTTAAGAATATGGTAAAAGATATGAAGTTGGAAGAACTATTAGCAATAAATAATGAAGGAAATAAAATAAAATTTTATACAGAAGACAGTGGAGCAAAAAGTTTCAAGAACTTATTATTAGATATTTCATCGGGAGAAGAAAATGTTTTTATGGTTTTAGATGGTGAAATAAAAGCAAGTGATATCAACAAACAAATTAAAATCGTTTCAAAATAATTGACTATGAAAAAAATGATATACTTTATCATGCTTGTTACTGCAATTAGTTTAACATCATGTGTTTCATTTAAAAAATCGAATATGGATTTTGTAGATGCTAAACAATTAGGTGGAAATACAGAAATAGTAGCAGTTAATTTACCAACTGGTTTAGCAAAACCTTTTATTATTAAATCCCTAAAAAAAGATAAAGAATCTAAAGAAGTTATTACATTAATAAAAGGAATTAAAAAAGTAAAGATTTTAACTCTATCTAATCCAGATTTAAAATTTGTTGCTGATTTTGAAAAATATAAATCAGATAACAATCTTGAAGAATTATTAGTAATTAATAGTGAAGGAGACGAAGTGAAAATTAATGCTATTCATAATAAAGATATAATTAATCGATTACTGTTGGAAGTAAAATCAAACACAAATGAAATTGTTTATGTGGATTTGAAGGGAAAATTTAACCTTGAAGATTTATCAAAATTAGCAAGTCAATAACATTAGAGCTCGATATTTTTTCGAGCTTTTTTTATAATGAGGCATAATCGATGTAACAATTCGTAACTTAAAACGTCTTTTAAGAAATTAACACTACATGACACAGCAAAGTTTTAAAGATAATGTGTTTGTCCATAAAAATAAACTCTTTCGTTTTGCGAGGCGATTCCTTGTAAGCGAAGATGAAGCTTTTGATGTGGTGCAAGATATTATGGTTAAACTTTGGCACAAAAAAGATGAGTTATCTACCATAGAAAATATAGAAGCTTATGCAATGCGAATGGTAAATAATGAATGCATTAATAGGCTGAGGAAATTTGAAACTAGAGAGGCTTACAAAAATAATTATACAGCAAATCAATCCACAGAAAATTATTACGAAGAATTAAAACCTATTATTTTAGATTATATCAATCAATTACCAGATAAACAGCGAGCAGTTATCCATCTAAGAGATGTAGAAGAGTATGAAATGAAAGAGATTGCAGAAATGTTATCCATGGAAGAAACTGCAGTACGCGTAAATCTTACACGTGCCAGACAAAAAGTAAAGACGCAATTAAATACATTTTTATCTAATGAAACCAGAAGACTCAAAATTATCAGCTAAGGAAAATCAGCATCTTGAAAATATTCTGGATCAAGATTATTTGGATTTTTTGGAACAAGAACGTGAAGTGAAAATGGATTTATCTTTCGATGATTTTTTATCCATTACAGCACAAAATAAAGTAAAAAAGGCTAAGCGAAAAAAAAATCATATAGTTAATATTATCACTAGTATTGCGGCTTGTTCGTTAGTGGGGATGGGTATTTTTTATAGTTTAGAAAATACATATGATTATAAATCTCAACCTCAAATTGAAATAATAAATCATCAATTAAATTCTGAACATTTAATTGTAAGGAGTGATGTAGAAACAAACATAAATATACAGGTTGAACCGCTGAAAAAAACTAATACAATTGTTCCTGAAAATATAGATGCAAAAAGTCAAAAAATAAAAAATGAAGTTATAGTTTCGATGAATCAGCCGGAGGAATTAGTGATAATTAATGGAGATGTTATTACGAATCCAGAAGAAGCAGAGAAAATAACTTTAGATGCATTAAAGCTATTGGCTACTAATATTTCTAAAGGCGGAGAAGCAGTAAACCAATTGAAACATTTATCGATTGAATTATAAATTTAAAAAAGTATGAAAAAATATATATACATCGTTTTATTGATTATTTGCAGTTTTGCAAATGGACAACAAAATAAATATCAAAAAATTTATTACGATTTTGAAGATACAAAAGGCGTAACTACAATTAGTATCAATAAAGCAATGTTTAACATGTTAGGGAATTTGCAATTGGATGAAGATTTGAAGAATATGGAATCATTATTCAAAAAGATGAATTCTATTAAAATGATTATTGCAACAGACAAACAAAACGAAATAGTGAGAACAAGTTTAAAAAACGCATTTAGAAATTTAAATTTGGAAGAGCTAATGGCGATTAATAATGAAGGTAATAAAGTTAAATTTTATGCGGAAGATTCAAATTCTAAGGTATTTAAAAATTTAATTCTTAATATTATTTCAGATGAAACTTTAATGTACATGATTTTGGATGGTGAAATAAGTGCAGATGATCTCAATACACTGATAAAATAAAATTTGACCATTTATACTAAATAGTGATGTTAAAAAGTACAATTAATTGAATTGATAAGAATGTTTTATTATATATCTATGTAATATAGATTTAATGCTATTTTGTATTTCAAGAAATTTATTAATAAAAAAATGCAGCTTTTAATATAAGCTGCATTCAAATTCAAATATTTATTAATTCTTGATGAATTTAATACTAGTTGATTGTTTATTCGTTTTGATTGTTATAATGTACGTTCCTTTAGTAAGATCAGCAACATTAATTTTACCGGTTTTAGTACTTGTTTCTTTTAATTTCTGACCAGTAAGAGAATGTATAGTTAGACTTGCTTCACCCGTAATTCCTTCAACAGATAATATATCTTTTACAGGGTTTGGATAAACATTAATTTTTTGTGTATTTTGATCTACTTGCGTAGTATTTAAGTAATTTGTTAAATCTAAGTAGAATCCAAATAGGTTATAATTATTGTCTCTTGCTACACCGACAATCTTTGTCCCATCTGGTGAGATAGCTAATGGTAATGATAAAATTAGGTTTTTAGTGTCTATACCTAATGATTCTACATATTCATTTAGATTAACTCTTCCATTTGTTTCATCCCAAATAAAACCTTCACCTAAAGCAGGTGGGCCAGGCCATCCTCTGAAATATCCAATAACTTTAGAGCCATCTTCCGTAATAGATGTTGCACCACCTCTAAAAAACATTCCAGCATTTGGATGAGTAATATAAGTTACTCCAGTATTTTCATTCCATATGTAGGCATTATATCCATTAGCTCCAATTGCATATTTGCCATTTCCTGAGATTTCACCTAATTCAGAAACTGGGTTACCCTGCGCATCATATATCAAAGTTTGAACACCATTTTTCCAAACAGATGCTTGCCTAAAACCACTTTCTTGATCTTGCCAACCTACAATAGTACTTTTGTCATCACTTATGCTATTTGCTCTAGATGAAACATTTTCATTATGTTCTAAAGTTGTGAAACCTTCTTCCTCAGTCCATTTTATTGCTCTACCTTTTCCAGTTGCTGACCATCCAAGTCCTACAATAGCTTTACCATCGTTAGTTATTCCCCACGGAGAACTCTTCGAGTTATCTAAAGAACTCTCAATTCCGCCTAAGAAAATAGCAGATTTGTTTGAGAAATCAAATATGCTTATTTCATTTTGTTGTGTTTCAGGATTTGTTAAATAAGCTATTATTTTATTACCATCTTCACCTACCAAAGGTTTACCCATATATTCTGCAATTGCTAATGTCCCAATTTCTTGTAAACCATCTTCTACAGTCCATCGTAAAGTTGCCACATTACCAGCTGATGAAGCCACAACTCCAGCATTATTTACATCTTGAGGTGTAATTCCATTTCCAATATTATATAACTGAGCATTTGAATAAGTGCTTGAAAGGAAAGATAATCCAAAAAGGATAAATGGAAGGCTGTAAATTTTTTTCATGTTTTTAGTGTTTAATTTTTAACAATTTTAGATTTAATTTTTATAAAACTGAAGAAAAAGTGTTTTAAAATTCATGCATTCTAAAATATAAAAAAAATTATGTCGTTATATATCAATTGATTGTATTTTAGAATAAAAGAATATTTTAAACGTTAAAAGAACATATATATGTATAAAAACTTGATTTACTATGCTTTACTGTTTTTTCTTTTCTCAGGAAGTGTATTAAAATCACAGAATAATCAAGATTTTTATAAACTGCTTGATAAGAGTATAGAGCGTCTTTATCAGAATCCGAATGAATCAATAAATTTTACAGAAGGTATTTTATTCAATCAGCAAGATCCTGAACACCAAATGATGCTAAAAAATGTGATTTCTCAAGCTTTTATCATGAAAGGTGAATTTGTGCAATCTCTTAGGGTTTCTATGGATGTTGAAAATTTAGATTATAACCATACTATTTCTAATTTTTCTGTATTCTATTCAGATTATGCATTGGCAGAACAATATCAAAATGTAGGGCTGTTCAATCAATCGAGCAGATTATTAAATGAAATCATTCAGCAATATTCTAATTCAGTAAATATTTCTAAAAATTCTAAAATTACATTAGCTAAAGTGTATCAGTTAGAATCTATTAATCAGACAGTATTTAAAAATTATGAAAAAGCGATTGAATTAATTGAAAAGAGTACCAATTTATTAGAGGTGATTTCCGCAGAGAATTCTATACTTCAATTAGAGAATTCTATCTTTAAAGCATCAATATATATTCAGAAACAAGAAATAAAAGAAGCTAAAAATATTTTACACCAAACGATATTATTTTTAGATAAAAACGATCAATTTCCTTTTGTCAAAGCGTTTGCTTATGAGCGTGCAGCTAGAGCTTCTTTTTTAGAAAAAGATTATTTAAATGCTATTAAATATTTAGAAATAGCCAATAAAGCAATTATTGATTTAGATTATAATTTGATGAAAAGTTATATTTATCTAGGATTTTCAAGAAATTATTTAGCTTTAAACAATAAAGATAAATATCAAATTTTTGATAAAAAATATACTGATTTAAAATCTAAATTAGAAATGAATCAGAAAGAGGGAATCCGATATTTAGTAAAATTGACAGAAGCGCATGAGGATAATTATAGTGAATATTTACAACTATCTCAACAAAAAAAATCAAATACAATTTTATTAACAATTGGATGTATAGTGGGTATTGCAAGTTTGATTTTGTTATATGTATATAAAAATACATTGAATGCAAAAAAACAGCTAGATTTTTTTAATGATCAAATACAATTTTTGGAAAATAGGAAAACAAATTCATCAACGGAAAATGTAAAAGAAATAAAACGAAATCTAGTTATACATAAGGATACAGAAAATGAAATTATAATGAAGTTATCAGATTTTGAGAAGTCAGATCGTTTTCTAAATCCTGAAATATCTCTTGCAGTATTGGCAGGCCAATTGGAAACAAATACCAAATATTTATCTGAAGTTATTAATAAATACAAGGGCAAAAATTTTAACTCATACATTAATCATTTACGTATTAATTACATTGCGTATCTTCTAAAAACACAACCAGAATATCTAAATTATAAAGTAAGTTACTTAGCTACTATTTCTGGGTTTTCTTCTCATAGCTCGTTTGCTACAGTTTTTAAGTCTGTTACAGGAGTGTCACCTAATGTTTATATTCAACAAATTAATCAATTAGAAAACGGATGAAGTTAAAATTAACCTTAATTATCGGATTAATAAGTGTAATAACAATTTTTGGAAATAATCCCAATAAACTTTTATACAATAAAGCTTTAGATAATTTATTTAAAAATCCTGACTATTCTTTACAATTAGCTCAAAAATTATTGAAATTAGATTCAGATCCTAATAATCAAGCGAAATATTATATTTTATCATCTACAGCTTACATCGCGAAAAGAGATTTTGAAGCTTCATTAAATGAAAATTTAAAGGCCAAGGCATTATTAAATGAAATTTCTGACCATTCTGTTCGATCTAATGTTTTACTAAATATTGCAATTCAATATCAGCAAATTGAATTATTTAGTAAAAGTTTTGAAACTTTAAAGGATGCGGAAAGTGAGATTGAACATATGCAAGATAATCAAAAAATAAAATTTTCTATTCTTGGTAAAATAGATGCCGTAAGAGGAATGATTTATAAAAGTCAATCCAACCCCGAGCTTGCTTTAGAAAAATTTTTTAATGCAGTAAATAATCTTAAAAATAATCAAGCTGATCCTACTACGCAATCTAATTTAAGTGTTGTGTATTATAATATAGGATATTGTTATCTTGATATGCAAGACAAACATAATGCAGAAAAATATTATCAAGAATCTCTAAAATATGCTAAGAAAATAAAGGCAAAAAGTTTGGAAGCTTTCGCACTAAAAGGTCTTGCGGAAGTTTATTTTGTAGATAGAAATTATGAGAAAGCCTTAGAAGTATTAAATGAAGCAGAGTCTTTAGCAACGCATATTGGAGACTTGGTATTAAATGAAGGAATTTATTTAGCCAAAGCGGAAAATTATCTGGTGCTCAATAATTTTAGTTCCTATAAAAAATACAATGAAAAATACATAGACACATTTTATAAAAGACAACAAAGCGAGATACAATCAATAAGTAGTGCAATAGATCATCAAGTTACTATTAATAAGGAATCGAATCAAAAATTAATAAGTAAACATCAAAAAGTAAATTATACTATACTTGTTATTGGAGGAGTAATGATGATTATAATGTTCTATTTAATGATAAAGTTTAATAAAAAGAGAATTTCTATTCAAAATCAATTAAAAAGTATTTCAACAAAATAGAAAGCAGTAAATTAAATCCATATTTGAATATTACAATAGAAAAATGCGAGCTTATTTTAATTAACTCGCATGTATAATTTTTAAGAAGTTTTATTTAAAGAATTTTCCTAATAATCCAGCAACATCTGAAGCACCTAATTTACCATCACCATCTTGATCTAAAAATTTTTCAAATCCGCCTAAGTTAACTCCTGCTGAAGCAGCATTTGTACCACCAACTAAAGATCCTAATAAATCTGTAATTCCTCCAGCTTGCACATTGTTTTGTTGTTTTTGTTTACCTAAAAATCCCATAACAATAGGTGCAACAAGTGCTAATATTTTTATGACTTGACCAGTATCTAAACCAGATTGTTTTCCGATAGCATTCGCAACATTACTCTGATTATTACCTAATACATGATTCAAAATTCCAAGTCCGTCTTGTTGGTTACCTCCTTGATTTAAAAAACCTGCTAAATTGTCTAAGATATTACCATCATGCTTTTCTAATGCACTGTTGATACCATTTGCACCACCCGATTGTGCATTTTTATTTAATGCTGTTAATAGAAATGGAATTGCAGCACCCACTGCTGTTTGAGCTTGAGTTTCGTTAATTCCTAATTGCTTTGCTGCAGAACCAACGATTTGTTGTCCCATTGCACCTTGTAATAATGAAGATAAATCCATAGTATATATTTTTATCTTTTAAAATTAATGTAATTAATTGAAATAATTTATCCACTTTTGATTTTTTAAAACGCATAATGGTATTTTTGTACAATAATTTATTAGAATGAAACAAATCAATTTGTTTTTAGTGTTTATCATCATAGCATTTGCTTTGACTCCAATTTTTTTATCAAATAAAGTTGATGAGAAAAGAACTTATGAAATTGAAGCTCCTATCGGATTAGTTTTCGATGAGTTTGCAGATCTTAGACTATTTTCTAAGTGGGAAAAATTTACAGCAAAAGATTCGTTGGCTGTTAAAAGTTTTTCTCCAGCAGAAGAAGGTCATAAAGAATTTGCAGAATGGAAAAGTAAATCATCAGATGTTGGTAATGGAAAAATCACAATTGATGGTTTTGAAATGAATCGATCAGTTGATTATAAAATCAATTTTGAAAATTGGGAAAAAGAAGATAATTTTTCAATTGACTTTGAACAAACTCCTACAGGTACAACCAAGCTAATTGTTCATTATCAAAGTCAAGAAGTTCCTTATTTCTACCGTTATTTTTTATACTTTAATTCACCTATAAAAAAAGTGGATGAAAGTCTTGAAGCGTTTAATAATTTAATAAAAATTAGATTAGATAAAGATAGAAAAGAAGGTAAACTAAGTTATGGCGAATTTAGATTAGTAAAGTTAGACAAACAGATATTAATGGCTGTGAAGAAAGTTCCATCTTTGGATGAAAAAGATGTTACTAAAAAAATTGATGAAGCTTTTGAAACCATTTATCATTCCTTAGTCAATGAAGAAGATTCTTATGATTTTGATTTAGGTTTTCCACATGTCTATAAAACGGATGTTAATCAAGAGAAAAAAAATCAAACCATATTTGCAGGGATTAAATTAATAGAGGATTTACCTTTACAAAAAGGAATGCAACGTGTAATCGTACCAGAAGGAGAATATTTATTAACGCTTCATCAAGGTCCACGTTCCAAAAGAAATCATACCATAGATTTAATGAAAAATTACGCCAAAAGTAAAAAAATAAATCTTGGAGAAAGAGAATTAGAAGTATTACTTAATGATCCTAAAGAGACGGATACTCTTCAATTAAAAACTAGAATTTATATTCCGATAATCTCAAATTAATATATTTTAACCTATTTAAAGCCACAGAAATGTGGCTTTTTTATTGTATTTTTGCATCTTATCAAAAAATTGCAATGGATAAAGATTTTATTGAAGTTTACGGAGCAAGAGAACATAATTTAAAGAATATTGACATTAAGATTCCACGTAATGAATTAGTTGTTATAACTGGGTTAAGTGGAAGTGGAAAATCTTCTTTAGCATTTGATACAATTTATGCTGAAGGACAGCGTCGTTATATCGAAACATTCTCGGCATATGCTCGTCAATTCTTAGGAGGATTAGAAAGACCTGATGTGGATAAGATTGATGGTTTGTCTCCTGTAATTGCAATTGAACAAAAAACAACTTCTAAAAATCCTCGCTCTACAGTAGGGACTATTACAGAAGTGTACGATTTTTTACGACTTTTATTTGCTCGTGTTTCTACAGCCTATTCCTTAGAAACTAATGAGCCAATGGTTTCTTATACAGAAGAACAGATTATAGCATTAATTCGACAAAATTTTACAGATAAAAAGATAGCAATATTGGCTCCATTAGTTCGTTCGCGTAAGGGGCATTACCGCGATTTGTTTGTACAATATTCACGCAAAGGCTTCCTAGAAATGCGTATAGACGGTGAGGTGCAAGAAATTACACCAGGACTAATGTTAGATCGTTATAAAACGCATGATATAGAGTTAATTGTTGATAAATTAAAATTAAACGATAAGGTAACCAATGAACGTTTACAAGCTTCTATTGCACAAGCAATGAACCAAGGGAACGGGGTTATTATGATTTTAGATTACGAAACAAATGACGCAAAATTCTTTAGTCGTAACTTAATGTGTCCTACAACAGGTTCGTCTTATGCAATGCCAGAACCCAATTCATTTTCATTCAATTCACCAAAGGGAGCTTGTCCTACTTGTGCTGGATTAGGCGAATTAAAAGAAGTTAACTTAGATAAATTATTTCAAGATCATAAAAAATCTTTTCATGATAATTTAGAGGACTTATTTGAAGTACTTAAAAATACATCTCGTATAGATAAGCAAATTGATGCAATTTTCATAAAACATAATATAGATCCAAAAAAGAAATTTAAGGATTTGCCCAATGCATTAATCAACGACTTATTTCATGGATTACAAGAAACAGTAAATGTTGATTTAAAATTTGCCTCTGTAAAGAAAACTTATAAAATTGACTTTGAAGGATTAATCCCATTTTTGCAAAATATTATTGATGATAAGACGAATCCAAATTCTAATGCGGTTTCTAAATTATTAGCAAAGCAAATTGAATGTCCGAGTTGTCACGGTTATCGCTTAAGTAATGAATCGTTACATTTTCGTATTGATGACAAGCATATAGGTGAAGTAGCTAATTTAGATTTAAGCACATTATATGATTGGATAGGTAACGTATCTAAAGTTTTAACTTCTACACAACAACAAATTGGTGGAGAAATTTTAAAAGAAATAGCGACTCGATTAACATTTTTATTAGATGTTGGTCTTGATTACTTATCTCTCAACAGATCTTCCAAAAGTTTGTCAGGAGGTGAAGCACAGCGAATTCGTTTAGCAACTCAAATTGGTTCCCAATTGGTTAATGTATTATACATTATGGATGAGCCTAGTATTGGATTACACCAGCGTGATAATGTAAAACTGATTGAATCGCTTAAAAAATTGCGTGATATTGGTAATTCAGTTTTAGTAGTTGAGCATGATAAAGATATGATTCTTCAAGCAGATCATGTGATAGATGTTGGACCTAAAGCCGGAAAAAATGGAGGACAAATTGTATGGGAAGGTACGCCTACAGAGATGTTAAAATCGGATACACTAACTTCTCAATACTTAAATAATAAGAAAAAAATAGAAATCCCAACCGAACGTAATAAAGGGAACGGGAATTACTTAAAATTGTCTGGTGCTAAAGGAAATAATTTAAAAAATGTTACGATAAATATACCTCTAGGTGCATTAACAGTTGTGTCTGGCGTTTCTGGCTCAGGAAAATCTACTTTGATTAATGAAACATTATACCGTATTCTTAATCAACATTTTTTCAGAGCAGAAAAAGAACCTATGCCATATTCTAAAATCGAAGGTTTAGAACATTTAGATAAAGTTATTGAAGTTGATCAATCACCAATTGGTCGTACACCAAGGTCTAACCCAGCTACTTATACAGGGATTTTTTCAGAAATCAGAACATTATTCACTAATTTACCAGAATCTAAAATTAGAGGATACAAACCTGGACGCTTTTCATTTAATGTAAAAGGAGGTCGTTGTGAAACGTGTCAAGGTGCAGGATTACGTGTGATTGAAATGAATTTTTTACCTGATATTCATGTCAATTGTGAAACATGTAATGGTAAAAGATTTAATAGAGAAACATTAGAAGTACGTTTTAAAAGTAAATCTATTGCAGATGTGCTAGATATGACCGTGAATGAATCTGTTGAGTTTTTTGAACCTATTCCAAAGATTTTTCGTGTTGTAAAAATGTTACAAGATGTGGGTTTAGGTTATATTAAGTTAGGACAGCAATCTACAACATTAAGTGGTGGAGAAGCCCAACGTGTAAAATTAGCTACCGAACTTTCTAAAAAACAAACTGGTAAAACAATTTATATATTGGATGAACCTACAACAGGTTTACATTTTGAGGATATTAATATACTAATGAAAGTTATTAAGAAAATTGTTGAATTTGGTAACACTGTAATTATTATCGAACATAATCTAGATGTGGTAAAGTTAGCAGATTATGTCATTGATATAGGACCTGAAGGAGGAAGAAAAGGTGGTAAAGTAGTTGCAGAAGGCACACCTGAAGAAATTGTATTAAATAAAAAAAGTGTCACAGGACAATTTCTTAAAAATGAATTATAGTTTATAAGCGGCGGTTTTGTTTTATAAATTCAGAAGGAGTTTGATGAATGTATTTTTTAAATGTCTTGTTAAAATAAGGCACATGATTAAATCCACATCGGAAACTACATTCAGATACTGAAATATCTTCTAAAAGAAGCAAACACGCTTTATCTATACGATAGCGATTCAAATATTCTGTAAAAGACATTTGAGTAGCTTGTTTAAAAAAGTTGCAGAATGCTGGTAATGTTAAACTAACCTGTTCTGCAACTTTTTTTATGTCAATTTCTTGATGAAATTCATATTCTATAGATTTTGCCTTAATTTCTTGATTTTGTTTTTGATGAGGTAAATTTTCTGGTAAAAATTGAATAACAAACCTTCGTGGGGATCAGCAGAATATAATCCAAATCCTGAATGGGGTAAATTCTTTCCTATTAAGACTAAATCTTCTACTTGAAAAGTACTTTTATTAAAACCTATATGACGAATTCCACGTTCTCAACGAATAAATGCAATTTCTATTTCAGGATGATAATAATAAACCCATTGGTATATGTTTATTTATAGTTGCTTCATTTCTTCCCCGTTTAGGAATCAAAAAAGTAATGCTTATTGGTCTAGCATTAGTTGCTATTATTTGCTTTATGACTACACAAGCTAGTGTAGTTTGGTTTTTTAGATACATTAAGCTTAATATTCTTTTTTATATATTCATTAAATCCTAACGATGCAGATTATTCTAAAACTTATATGGAGTTTCTTACCAGTTGTATAAATTCCGTTTTGCGATAGATGCCACTAATATATTTAATGAAATTGGGTTAACAGAACGAGATCCAAGATCTAATAATTTAGCTGAGCAAAGAATTATTATTGTGCGTCCAATTATGGGAGCAGCAATTAGAGCTTCAGTAGCAATTAACTTTTAGAAAGAACAATTATGCATTATAAAAAGCGTTTTATAGCAACGCTGTTTTTCTTAAATATAAATGAAAATTATTCTTCAGTCCACTGCATTATTAGATTTTTTAAATAATATATTTAAAAATGGATGAAATATATTTAGGAATTTCTTAAAATGATAAAAGAGGCTAACTTTTTAAAGTTCAAAAAAATAGGATTTAAATATAGGAAATTATGTTAAAATTATTGATATAATTAACAATAATTTTAATGATTATTTAACTTAAAAAGATGAAATAGTTTCAGAAACTGCCATACATTTGTGGTGTAATCAGGTATTAAGTTGTTATACAGTTACTATTACAATTGACGTTCTATAAATTTTATTTATTATTCTATTAGTTTTTACATTGTAAAATCTATTTAAATACTTTTTTGTGGCTTTATATTTGTTTTAATAAATTAATAAAGCATGAAACATTTAGATAATAATCAAATAATTAAAATTACAGACATATTAAAACAATTATTAGCGGATGAAACAATTCTTTATTTAAAAGCTAGAAATGCACATTGGAATGTTGAAGGAAGAGATTTCCAAACAATCCATTTATATTTCGAAACTTTGTATAATGAATTACAACTAGTAATTGATGAGGTTGCTGAAAAGATCCGTACAAAGGATGTTTATGCACCTGCAACGATGAGTGAGTATTTGCAGTTAACCCACTTATCAGAAAATCCAATAATTAATCATGATAGTTTATCTTATATAAAAGATTTATTAAATGATTATGAGATTATAATTGGATTCTTAAATCAGTCAATTCTTGAAATTGAAGATTTAAATGATGTTTCAACTTCAGACTATTTAGTCGGATTATTGGAACAACATCAAAAAACTGCTTGGATGCTTAGATCGCATCTTAAATAATTTTGAACATTATTTTACTTCATAAGTTTTTAGTGTTAATTCATATTAGTGTTAATTAGGTTGAGCCTTGGATTCTGTCCGAGGCTTCAGCTTTTTATAGAAGTATCTAAGATAAAAAAAAAGCCAAATTATTCTAAATAATTTGGCTTTTTTTTATTTAATTCTTTTCAAATCAATTTTGTTTTTAGAATGAAGGTATAAAGGAACTTGTTCTATAATTACATCATTGCGTTCAAGTCCAAAGCTTTTTATAATATTATATTCTATCCTTTTAATTAAAGCGTATATTTTTAAAATAAATAATTCTCGGATAGAAAATGAATTTTCTATAGACGGAAATTTCTTTAATAAAATGAATTTTATATCCGGATCTTGATTGTATTTTTTTAAATTGGGTTGCAAATATTTTAATTGCATTTCACCTCCTTGATACAAATCATTAATAATACGTTTAATATAAAGTTCAGTTTTAGGTTGTATTCTAAATCCAATATGAAAAATAACTTTATATATTTTTTGTTTTTCAATCTCAATTAATTCATAATTCAAGGTATAAGGTTGATTAGTTCTAATGATATTAATAAACCAATACATGTCTGCTCTTTTTGGTCTCTTAGCAAGGATTGAATTAATGATATTTTTTTCAATCATATTCTTACGATTAGATTTTGTAAAATAAAATAACAGGGTAGAATACTTGTTGATAGTTTTATCTTCACTAAGTTCAGATAAGATAGATTTGTATTCTTTTATGCTTACAAATTCTAAATTCCGTTCGTTTAAAATCTTACCATAATAGTTACAATACATTAATACAATAAATATTAAGCTAATTGTTAGGGCAATATATCCACCCTCAGTAAATTTTAAAAGGTTAGCAGAAAAGAAGCTAATTTCTATAACCGTGAAAATTAAAATAATTATTCCTATTAAAATTTTTGGTAATTTTTTATATAAAAATAAGTAGAAAGCTAATAAATAGGTCGTCATCAACATTGTTACAGTAATGGCCAATCCATATGCCGCTTCCATGTGCTCAGAACTTTGGAAATATAAAACGATAAAAACACATCCTGCCCATAAAAGGAAATTGATTGTGGGTATGTATATCTGGCTTTTTTCTTCATTAGGTTGTACAACCATTGTTCGTGGCCAAAATCCAATATTTATAGCTTCATTTACTAAGGTAAAAGACCCTGTAATAAGAGCTTGTGAGGCAATAATAGCAGCGCAAGTAGATATTATAATTCCGGGTAATAGCATAAATGAAGGAAGCATTGCAAAAAATGGATTTTGTCCATTAAGAAAAGAAATATCAGCATGCATTAACCATGCTGCTTGTCCTAGATAATTGATGATTAATGCTAATTTTACATATATCCAGCTTATTCGGATATTCTTTTTTCCACAATGTCCTAAGTCTGAATATAATGCTTCTGCTCCAGTAGTACAAAGAAATACAGCACCTAAGATCCAAAACCCTTCAGGATAATTTACAAGTAAATTATAGGCGTAGTAAGGATTTAAACTTTTAAATATTTCTGGATGTTTCGAAATTAAGTAAGCGCCAGTTAACATTAAAAAGGTAAACCATATAAACATCATTGGGCCAAATATTTTCCCAACTTTAGAAGTCCCTGAGCGCTGTACTAGGAAAAGAATTGATAAAATAAATATAACGATGGGAATTATAGGGATTTCCTCGAATCCTTCTATAAATCTTAACCCTTCTACTGCAGAAGTTACAGAGACTGGAGGGGTTATAATGCCATCGGCTAGTAGCATAGCTGCTCCAATAATCGTCGGAATTACTAAACGCTTGCCTTTTTTATTAATTAATGAATACAAAGAAATAATACCTCCTTCGCCATTATTATCTGCTTGTAAAGTTAACCAAACATATTTTATGGTAGTTTGGAAAAATAAAGTCCAGAATATACAAGATACCCCTCCATATACAATGGTCTCTGTGATTTCTCGACTTCGTATAATAGCCTTCATAACATATAAAGGGCTTGTGCCGATATCACCAAATATTATCCCAAAAGTGATAAGTACTGATGCGTAGGTAATTTTAGAATGTGCTAACGACGAATTCATATATAATTTTTCTAGGTAAATATGATGTTCAAATTTGGTGCAATGTAAATGTATATTTCATTAATTTTTCATACTTATTATTTATAATCAATGATGATAAATCTTCATAAAATTGATTTAATGGTGTACTTATACACTATTGATAAATTCTAATATTAAATAGATAATTTTCAAAAAATTTATTAGATATAGATGCTTTATTAATAATTTTAAAAATTATAAGCACTATAATTACAGTATTGTATAAAAAAAATAGTATAAATTTTATAAAAAAACCTTTTTACTATGCAAGCATAATAAAAAAACTTTTATATTTGTTATATATACACTAACAAAAATGTTAAGAGATAGTTTAACGATAGATTACTTATTAAGGTCAACTTGGTTGGCAGTACAAAAAATGTACAACGAACAAGCAAGTGAATATGAATCGACAATGGTATATGCATTTACATTGTTATCAATTGACCCTAAGACAGGAACTCCAAGTACATCTTTAGGACCAAAAATGGGAATTGAACCCACTAGTTTATCCCGAACACTAAAAAATTTAGAAGAACGGAAGTTTATTGTTCGAAAACCAAATCCTGAAGATGGGAGAAGCGTTTTGATTACTTTGACAAATGAAGGATTAAAAATGAGAGACACATCAAAACGTTTCGTATTACAATTTAACAACGCAATTAGTCAAAATATTGAACCAGAAAAACTAAAAATATTCTTTGAGGTGATGATTAAGATTAACCAATTAATATCAGACCGTAAAATATTCAAAAAATAATTATGAGAAGACACATTAAACATGTTACTGTATTAGGATCAGGAGTTATGGGCTCAGGTATTGCATGTCATTTTGCAAATATCGGAGTAGAAGTCTTGATGTTAGATATGGTGCCTCGCGAGCTTACACCACAAGAGCAAGCGAAAGGGTTGACTTTAGAGAGCAAAGTTGTTCGCAATAGAACCGCTCAATCTCATCTAGATGCAGCACTTAAAAGCAATCCTTCCCCAATTTACGATAAAGCATTTGCTTCTCGTATAACTGTCGGTAATTTTGATGATGATTTAGAAAAAATCAAAAACTCAGATTGGGTAATCGAAGTAATTATCGAGCGTTTAGACATTAAACAAGCGATGTTCGAAAAGGTCGATGCCTTACGCAAACCAGGAACATTAGTAACGTCGAATACATCAGGGATTCCAATTCACATGATGTCGGAAGGAAGATCAGAAGATTTCCAAAAACATTTCTGCGGAACGCACTTCTTCAATCCTCCTCGTTACTTAAAATTATTTGAAGTAATTCCAGGTCCAAAAACAGATCAAGCAGTGATCGATTTCTGTATGAACTATGCTGGTTTATTCTTAGGCAAAACAGCGGTTTTATGTAAAGATACACCTGGATTTATCGGAAATAGAGTAGGGGTTTATTCGATGGCAAAAGTAATGGAACTAACACAAGAGTTAGGGCTTACGATCGAAGAAGCAGATACGTTAACAGGTTCTATTTTAGGTCGTCCTAAAACAGGAACGTTTAAATTAGGAGATTTAGTTGGTTTAGATACGGCGTATAACGTAACAAAAGGGTTACAACAAAATACAACGGGAGACCAAATGATTCAAGATTTAAAAGATTCTAAATTCTTAGACTTTTTAATCGAGAATAAATTCTTAGGAGATAAAACAAAAAAAGGTTTCTATTATAAAGAAGTTGACAAAGAAGGAAACACGAATCGTTTCGCTTTAGACTTAGACACATTAGAATACCGTCCAATGGAACGTGCAAAAGTTGGTGCAGTTGAAGCAGCAAAACAAGCAGGTTCTACCAAAAATAAATTAGCAGCTTTATTAAAAGCTGATGGAAAACACGGAGATTTAATTCGTAAACATTTCGCATCATTATTTGCTTATGTTTCTCAACGTGTTCCAGAAATTACAGATGTATTTTATCCAATCGATGACGCAATTCGTACAGGGTATGCTTGGAAATATGGTCCTTTCGAAACGTGGGATTATGTTGGTTTAGCAAAAGGAATCGAATTAGTCGAGTCTGAAGGTTACCAAGTAGCAGAATGGGTTAAAGAATTAGCGGCGACTGGTGCTGATGCTTTCTATAAAGTTGAAGGTGGTAAAAAATTATACTTCAACCAAAACTCAAAACAATTCGAAGCAATTCCAGGTCAAGATGTATTTATCATTTTAGATAACATCCGTAAGACAAATGAAATTTGGTCGAACAAAGAGGCTTCTGTTCAAGATTTAGGAGATGGAATCATCAACTTAGAGTTCCGTTCAAAAATGAATTCTTTAGGTGGTGGAGTTTTACAAGGAATCAACAAAGCCATCGAGTTAGCAGAAAAAGACCACAGAGGTTTAGTGATCGGAAATCAAGCAGATAATTTCTCAGTTGGAGCAAATTTAGCCATGATCATGATGATGGCTGCCGAGCAAGATTGGTGGGATTTAAATATGGCGATCAAAATGTTCCAAGATACGATGATGCGTGTACGTTACTCGGATATTCCAGTAGTCGTTGCGCCTCACGGAATGACTTTAGGTGGTGGATGTGAAATGACGATGCATGCAGATAAAGTAGTTGCAGCTGCTGAAACATACATCGGATTAGTGGAAGTTGGTGTTGGTTTGATCCCTGGTGGAGGTGGGTCGAAAGAGTTTGCTTTACGTGCAGCTAAAAATGTTTTAGCCGATGACGTGAAAACAAATCACTTGAGAGATGCGTTCATGAACATCGCAATGGCAAAAGTGGCAACTTCTGCTTATGAAGCGAAAAACATGGGAATTATTCGTGATCAAGACATTATCGTAGTCGATAAAGATCGTCAAATCGCAGAAGCGAAGAAACATGCAATCATCATGGCTGAAGCTGGATATACACGTCCAATCAAGCAAAAAGTGAAAGTATTAGGACGCGAAGCACAAGGGATGTTCTACGTCGGAACAGATCAATTAGTAGCAGGACGTTACGCTTCTGATCACGATCGTTTAATCGCGAATAAATTAGGATATGTAATGACAGGTGGAAACTTATCTGAAGCAACAGAAGTATCAGAACAATACTTACTAGACTTAGAAAGAGAAGTGTTCTTATCATTATGTGGTGAACGAAAAACGTTAGAGCGTATCCAACACATGTTAAAAACAGGTAAACCATTACGTAACTAGTATTGATGGATTGTATTAAGTAAAATGTAAAAAGTAGTAAGATGAATAACTTTAAAGATTTACTTGTTTGGCAGAAATCGATTGATTTTACAATTAAAATTTATGCTGAATTGAAATCTTTTCCTAAAGAAGAAATTTATTCTCTTACTTCTCAAATTAAAAGAAGTTTAATTTCAATTCCTTCAAATATAGCTGAAGGTGCAGGAAGAGGAAGTAAGAAAGAATTTAATCGATTCTTATCAATTGCTTTAGCTTCAAGTTTTGAGTTAGAAACTCAATTGATAATCGCATTAAGATTAAATTATTTAAGAAATGACGATAGTTTGAAAGAGCTTACTCATATTCAAAATATGATTGCAAAACTAAAGAAATGACTTAATACATAATACATCAATACATAATACAACTAAAAAAAATGAAACAAGCATATATTGTTACAGGATATAGAACAGCAGTAGGTAAAGCACCAAAAGGAACTTTACGTTTTACGCGTCCAGACGAATTAGCGGCGACTGTTCTAAAACGTTTAATGGAGGATTATCCAACATTAGATCCAGCACGTATCGACGATTTAATCGTAGGATGTGCAATGCCAGAAGCAGAACAAGGGTTAAATATGGCCCGTTTAATCTCGTTAATGGGATTAAGTACAGATAAAGTTCCAGGAGTAACCGTGAACCGTTACTGTGCATCAGGTTCTGAAGCCATTGCATTAGCAGCGGCTAAAATTAGAACTGGAATGGCAGAATGTATCATCGCGGGTGGTGCAGAGTCGATGTCATACATCCCAATGGGAGGTTACAAGCCAATTCCGGAAACGGATATGGCTAAAGATAACCCAAGTTACTACTGGGGAATGGGATTAACAGCTGAAGCGGTTGCCAACGAATTCAAGGTTTCTCGTGAGGAACAAGATCAGTTTGCATTTAATTCGCATCAAAAAGCGTTAAAAGCATTAGCAGAAGGAAAATTCGATGCTCAAATCGTTCCGGTTGAGGTAGAATACAATTTCTTAGATGCCAACGAAAAAATCCAAACAAAAAAGACCATCTTCAAACAAGACGAAGGACCACGTGTAGATACGTCATTAGAAGGTTTAGCAAAATTACGTCCAGTATTCGCAAATGGAGGTTCGGTTACAGCAGGTAACTCATCTCAAATGTCGGACGGTGCTGCTTTCGTAATGGTGATGTCTGAAGACATGGTCAAAGAATTAGGATTAGAACCAGTTGCTCGTTTAGTTTCGTATGCTACTGTAGGTTTAGCGCCACGTATAATGGGAATGGGGCCCTTATATGCGATTCCAAAAGCCTTAGAGCAAGCAGGATTACAATTACAAGATATCGATTTGTTCGAGTTAAATGAGGCATTCGCTTCTCAATCGGTTGCAATTATGCGCGAATTAGAGATGGATGCATCAAAAGTAAATGTGAACGGTGGTGCCATCGCATTAGGTCACCCACTAGGATGTTCAGGTACAAAATTAACGGTACAATTATTACACGAAATGGAAGCGCGTAAAGCAAAATACGGCATGGTGACGATGTGTGTCGGAACTGGTCAAGGTGCTGCTTCTGTTTTTGAATATTTAAAATAAAATAATGCGGTAGTGAGACCGATGAGCTTCAAAACCGATTTGGTCTCACTTTTAAAAATATTTTCAATAACCATAAAAAAACTATTATAATGTCTACAAAATCAAACAGATTAATCGGAGGGGAGTACTTAATTAAAGATGCTGCTTACAACGATATTTTTACATATGAAGATTTATCAGAAGAACAACAAATGATTTTGCAATCAGCAAAAGAGTTTATTGATAAAGAAGTTGTTCCAAACAAACACAGAATCGAAAAGAAAGATTATGCGTTAATTGAGGAGTTAATGCGTAAAATTGGTGAATTAGGTTTATTAGGAATTTCAGTTCCTGAAGAATATGGTGGTTTAGGAATGGGATTCTCAACAACAATGTTAGTTTGTGATTACATTTCTGGAGCTACAGGGTCTTTAGCTACTGCTTTTGGTGCACATACAGGAATTGGAACAATGCCAATTTTATTATACGGTACAGAAGAGCAAAAACAAAAATATTTACCACAATTAGCTTCAGGAGAAGTTTTCGCTTCTTACTGTTTAACTGAACCAGAAGCGGGATCTGATGCTAATTCAGGTAAAACAAAAGCAAGATTATCTGAAGATGGTAAAGAATACATCATCACAGGTCAAAAAATGTGGATTACAAATGCAGGTTTCGCTGAAATCTTTATTGTATTTGCACGTATCGATGACGATAAAAATATTACAGGTTTTATTGTTGAAAAATCTAAAGCGGGTGAAGGCTTTGCATTAGGAGAAGAAGAAGATAAATTAGGTATTGTTTCTTCATCAACACGTCAAGTCTTCTTAAATGAAGTTCGTGTTCCAGTAGAGAATATGTTAGGTGAAAGAGATGGAGGATTCAAAATCGCAATGAATGCCTTAAACGTAGGTCGTATCAAATTAGGTGCTGCTTGTTTAGATGCGCAACGTCGTGTGTTGGACAACTCTTTACAATATGCTTCTGAAAGAAAACAATTTGGTGTTTCAATCAATACATTTGGAGCAATTAAAGAAAAATTAGCAGATATGGCTGTTGCTACTTTTACTTCTGAAGCTGGTGCTTACCGTGCTGCGAAAGATGTAGAAGATGCAATTGCAGATAATATTGCGAAAGGTATGTCGCATACGGATGCAGAATTAAAAGGTATCGAAGAATATGCAATTGAAGCTTCTATCTTAAAAGTTTGGATATCTGAAGCAGCTCAAGTAGCTTCTGATCAAGGAATCCAAATTTACGGAGGAATGGGATACTCAAAAGAGATGCCAATGGAAGGTGCTTGGAGAGATGCTCGTATTTCGAGAATCTATGAAGGTACAAACGAAATCAATACATTATTATGTGTATCGATGTTAGTAAAGCGTGCCTTCAAAGGAAAATTAGATTTAATGACGCCAGCAATGGGAATTGCTAATGAATTAATGTCTATTCCGTCATTCGATATTCCAGATTATTCTGAATTATTCGCACAAGAAAAAGAAATCATCGCGAACTTAAAGAAAGTGTTCTTTATGGTTGCTGGTGCAGCTTTACAAAAATTTGGGGCGAACTTAGAACAACACCAACAGTTAATTATGGCAGCTTCTCATATTATGCAAGAAATCTATATGGTAGAATCTGCCATGTTACGTGCTGAGAAATTAGCGAATAAGAAAGGAGCTGATGCGGCTAAAAATGCAGAAAAATTAGTTCAATTACAATTATTCAAATCAGTTGAGATCATCAAAACAGAGGCAACATGTGGAATTATCTCGTTCACAGAAGGAGATGAGCAACGTATGATGTTATCTGGATTAAGAAGATTTACACGTTACAACGAATATCCAAACGTTGTGAACTTAAAAACAGAAATTGCAGATTTATTAATTGCAGAAAATAAGTATACGTTCTAATTAGTAGAATTATATTGTTTGTGATAATTATTAAAAGTGGTCAATTTTGACCACTTTTTTATTTATAAATAGTTAATTTTAAGATTGGTATGTGTTTTGATTTAATTTTTTTAAGTACTAGTCTTTATAAAAGTTAGTTGAGTTTTCATGGTACTTAAGTTTTAGTAGAGAAAGAACCTCAGTTGAGTTATCAGCTGAGGTTTTTTAGTTAAAATATTGGTTTATAATGGATTAATCACTATATTTAATAGAGTATTTTTTTAACCTTAATATTATATGGTATGGAACCTTTAAATGTAATTTTATTATCAGCTTTAGGGTGTTTGTCTATAGTATTTATGTATTGGATTTATGATGATTTATTGTAGAAGAACAACAAAATTTTAAAAAGCTAATCTGTATTGTATAGATTAGCTTTTTTATCGCTTAATTTAAATTTGAATAAATGAAAAGAATTGTGGTATTAACTGGAGCTGGAATTAGTGCAGAAAGTGGTATTTCTACATTTAGAGATGCGAATGGTTTATGGGAAAATCATGATATTATGGAGGTGGCTTCAATACAAGGTTGGAATGTAAACCCAGTTTTAGTATTGGATTTTTATAATTTACGCCGTGCTCAGTTAAAAGAAGTATACCCAAATGCAGCACATTATTTTTTAGCTGAATTGGAAAAAAAATTTAAGATAACTATAATTACCCAAAATGTAGATGATTTTCATGAGAGAGCAGGTTCTTCAAGAATCATTCATTTACATGGAGAATTAAATAAAGTGAGGAGTATAGCTAATGAGAATTTGATATATGATTGGATGGGTGATTTAAAATTAGGAGATTTAGCAGAGGATGGAATGCAACTCCGTCCACATATTGTATGGTTCGGCTAAGAAGTTTCTATGATGTATTCTGCTATAAATGAGGTGAAAGATGCGGATATATTATTAATTATCGGTACTTCTTTACAAGTTTATCCGGCAGCATCATTATTAGATCATATAGATTATGAAACTAAAGTTATTTGTATTGATCCAAACGATTTGCCTATAAATTCAAATATATACCATATTAAAAAGAATGCTACAGAAGGTATAGTGGACTTAGAAAATTATTTATGATAGTAATAACCAAACTTAAGCTATTAATAAGTTATAATTTAAACATGTGTATATAAACTACTTTCTCCAGAGCTTGTTCGGTGTTCGTTCGGATGAGTATTAATTAAAATAAGAATAGTTATTTTAAGGTATTTCCAATTATTCTTCACTTGGTACATACTGGCAAGATATTCCCTAGATAAAGTATGGATAATGCATCAAATTGTATATTTATACATAATTTCAAGTGTGGTAAAATTTATTTTAAAAAATATAAATCTCATATTCAGTAGTTTAAAGTGTTAATGTAAAATAATTGTAAATTCCATTTGGAAAGTTAAAATAAAGCGTCTTATATTTGCACTCTCAATACGAAAGACGAGTAGTATTGTAAATTGAAAAGCGAGGAATAATTAGAATAAAAACTTCAGAATTTATTTAAAAAAGATTTTGTAGTTTAAAAATAAGCGTTACCTTTGCAACCGCAAACGATGAAAGTTGAATTGCGAATTAATGAGAAGTTCATTTGAAATTATAATATAAGACGAAAGAAATAAAAGCCGAATACAAATTAGGTCAATCCTTAAATAATAGAGCTAAAGGAAATTCGAAGTTGTAAAACATAGAAGCTAACGC